>JAQZBP010000008.1 GCA_029237815.1 Moraxellaceae bacterium | reverse complement strand
GTTCTTGGCGGCCGGGTTGACCACGTCGTTGGCGCCGATGATGAGGACGACGTCGGTGGCGGCGAAATCGGAGTTGATCTCGTCCATTTCCTTCACGTCTTCATAGGGCACGTCGGCTTCGGCCAGCAGCACGTTCATGTGGCCAGGCATGCGACCAGCAACGGGGTGAATGGCATAGCTCACCTTCACGCCCTTTTCCTTCAGCGCATCGGCCAGTTCCTTCACGGCGTTCTGCGCACGGGCCTGGGCCAGGCCGTAGCCGGGCACGATCACCACGGAGTCGGCATTGCCCATCATGAAGGCGGCGTCGTCGGCGGAACCGGAGCGATGGTTCTTTTCCTTCTTCTCGCCGTCGTCAGCGCCACCGGCAGCGGCGGCACCGAAGCCGCCGAACAGCACGTTGAACAGCGAACGGTTCATGGCGCGGCACATCACGTAGGAGAGAATCGCACCGGAGGAACCCACCAGCGAACCGGCGATGATCAGCATGGAGTTGTTCAGCGTGAAGCCGATGCCGGCCGCAGCCCACCCCGAGAAGGAGTTGAGCAGGGACACCACCACCGGCATGTCGCCGCCACCGATGGGGCCAATCCAGAGATAACCCAGCACCAGCGCGAACGCCGTCATGGCGTAGAAGTGGTTGATGTTCTCGGAGCTGAAGTAGGCAGCGCCGAAGCCGAGCATGCCCAGCGCCAGCAGCGCCTGCACCGGCTTGACCCAGCCGCCCTTCAGCGACTTGGCCCACTTCTTCGCCGCCAGCTTGCCGTAGGCGAACACGGAGGCGGTGAAGGTGATGGCGCCGACGAAGCAGCCCACGAACAGCTCGAAGCGGTGGATGGCGTCATGGTGCGAGGACGGGTTCAGCACGGCGGCGATGGCAATCAGCACCGCGGCCAGACCCACCAGCGAGTGCATCAGGGCCACGGTTTCCGGCATCTGCGTCATCGGCACCGTGCGCGCACGGAAAATACCGATGGCGGCGCCCAGGACCATGGCGCCCAGGATCAGCGCATAGGCCGGCTTGAGGGCCAGCGTGGCATGGCCGAGAGAGCCCACGACCACGAAGGTCGCGACCACGGCCAGCGCCATGCCGAACATGCCGTAGCGGTTGCCCATGATGGCCGAGGCCGGCGAGGACAGGCCGCGCAGGGCCAGGATGAAGAGGACGGCGCCAATCAGATAGGCCCAATCCGCGTATTGCGCGAAGTTTTCCATCTATAGGCTCCTTACTTTTTCTTTTTCTTGAACATGTCCAACATGCGCTCGGTGACGGCAAAGCCACCGAAGATGTTGATGCATGCCAGGAAAACGGCGAGGGCACCGAGCCACGTGGTAGCGGTGATCTGGCCGTCAAAGGTCACGGTCTGCAGCATGGCGCCGACCACGATGATGCCGGACAGCGCGTTGGTCACGGCCATCAGCGGCGTGTGCAGGGCAGGCGTCACCGACCACACCACGTAGTAGCCCACGAAGATCGCGAGCACGAACACGGTGAAGACGCTGACGAAGGGCACGCCGGAAGCGTGCTGGGCGACGTCGGCTGCCTGGACGGCAACCTGGGCGACAGTTTCGTTCATCTCGTTGGTCCCTCTCAGGCAGGCTTCTTGTACAGCACCTGGCCGCCGTCGACGATGAGTGTCGGCTTGACCATTTCGTCATCGCGATTGAGCTTCAGGCTCTGCGATTCCTTGTCGTGCTGGGGCTGCAGGAAGTTCAGCAGGTTGCGGGAGTAAAGCGCGGACGCTTCTGCCGCCACCGTGGCCGGGATATTGCCGACGCCGATGATCTTGACACCGTTCTCGGTGACGACATTTTCGTTCAGCTTAGAGCCTTCGACGTTGCCGCCGGAGGACACCGCCATGTCAATGATGATGGAGCCGGGCTTCATCTTGGCGACGGTTTCGGCCCTGATCAGCACCGGGGCCTTGCGGCCGGGAATCTGGGCGGTGGTGATGACGATGTTGGCGGCAGAGGCAGCCTTGTCGACGACAGCGGCCTGGTCACGCACATATTCCGGGCTCGGGATCCAGGCGTAGCCGCCGGTACCCAGGGCCTTGGCCTTTTCCTCGTCGGACATCGGCACATCCAGCCACTTGCCGCCCAGCGATTCCACCTGCTCCTTGGCAGCCGGACGCATGTCGGAGGCTTCCACCACGCCACCCAGGCGCTTTGCGGTGGCGATGGCCTGCAGGCCGGCGACGCCGACACCCAGGATGAGGACACGGGCCGGCTTGATGGTGCCGGCTGCGGTCATCATCATGGGGAACATGCCCTGGTACTCGTTGGCGCCCATCAGCACGGCCTTGTAGCCGGCCAGCGAGGCCTGGGAGGAGAGGATGTCGGAGCTCTGCGCACGGGTGATGCGCGGGATGAGTTCCATGGCCACGCAAGTGAGGCCGCGGGCCGCGTAGGCATCGAGGTTGTCATTCTGGTGCGGCGCGAAGGCGGCGAGGACAATGGTGCCCTGCTTGAGCAGCGGTACTTCCTCTGCGGTCGGAGCGGCCACTTTCAGCACCACGTCCGAATCCTTGTAGGTGTCGGCAGCGGTAGCGGCAATGGTGGCACCGGCTTCTTCGTAGGCCTTGTCAATGCAGGACGACGCGACACCCGCGCCCTTCTGCACGACCAGCTTGTAACCCAGCGCGACGAACTTTTTCACCGTTTCCGGTGTCGCGGCAACGCGCGTTTCGCCCGCAAGGATTTCGGCTGGAATCCCAATTTGCATGGTCAACCCTCACCTTGGCTTGTCGGTAGATGGAGATGCCCGGTCCAATGCTGGCGTCTAGCCGGCCGGCCGGTTCTGTGCGCCCTGATTGGGCACAAAGGCCGGCGATTGTAATGCAGGGGTTACAGCAATGTGAGTACCGGCCGGTCGATTTTTTGACTTTTTTGGCCACGGTTGCTGCCCACCTTCACGCCCTCTCCGCAGTACTGCGGCGGCCATAAAAAGACGCCCCAACCGGCGACCCGGCGGGCTAAGATTCGGCCCCCGCCCTCCAACTGAACTGCTCCATGCCGTCACGCTCAGCCCTGAGGGGAGTCCTGCTGGTCCTGGCTTCCGCCGTTTTCTTCTCGACCAAGTCCATCTTCAT
Organism: Moraxellaceae bacterium; assembly: GCA_029237815.1. Taxonomy (GTDB): domain Bacteria; phylum Pseudomonadota; class Gammaproteobacteria; order Pseudomonadales; family Moraxellaceae; genus UBA2031. Next base: position 139,864 of record JAQZBP010000008.1, on the reverse strand, counting down.
CAAGCTGGGCTACCGGGAATCCGTGGACCCCGTCACCTTGCTGACGCTGCGCATGGGACTGTCTCTTCCCTTCTTCCTGGCCATGGGCCTGTGGGCTGGCCACCGCGAAAACAGCAGCCCGCTGACACCCCGCGACTGGGGCGCGCTGGCCCTGCTCGGCATCGGCGGCTATTACATGGCCGCCCTCCTGGATTTCCTTGGCCTGCAGTACATCAGCGCCGGCCTCGAGCGCCTCGTCCTCTTCCTCTACCCGACATTCACGGTGCTGATCACGGCGCTGTGGCTGAAACGCCCTGTCAGCGGACGCACCTGGTTGGCCATTGCGGTCAGCTATATGGGGATGGCACTGGTGGTTTGGCCCGACCTGCATCACTCCTCGGGACAGCTGGCGCTCGGAATGACCCTGGTCCTCGGCAGTTCCTTGACCTATGCACTCTATCTGGTGGGCTCCGGGGAGATGATCCAGCGCATCGGCGCCAACCGCTTTACCGGCATTGCGCTCAGCATTGCCTGCCTGGCCGGCGGGCTGCATTTCCTGCTGGCCAACCCCCTGTCGGCGCTTCAGTTGAGCCCGCGGGTCTGGATGCTCGGGTTGACCCTGGCCATAGTCTGCACAGTGCTGCCGGCCACTTTGCTCACCAATGGCATCCGACATATCGGTGCCACGCAAGCAGCGCTGATCGGCGCCGTCGGACCCGTGTCGACGCTCTTCCTCGGCTACCTGGTACTGGGCGAAACCCTGGGATGGCTGCAGGGCATGGGCACGATGCTCGTCCTGGGTGGAGTCCTGATGGTCTCCCGGCAGCGTTAGGAGTCCTCCGCGGCCGCTCGTCAAACTGGCACGATCGTACTTGATTTCATCCTTCAGCCCGGGCAAGGTCGGCCATACTGAGCAAAACAACAAGGAGGCTCCATGAAGACCCTGACCGAATGGCTGGATGAATACGGCGAGTCGCACCAGAACAAGGTCAACAAGACCATCCACTGGATTTGCGTGCCCGTCATCTATTTCTGCGTATTTGCCCTGCTCTACAGCGCGCATCCCTGGGCCGCCTGGGGGGGCCTCGCCGTGGCGCTCGCCTTCTATTTCCCGGTATCCGTACCGCTGGCGATCGGCATGCTGGTGATCACCCTGGCCATGCTGGCGGTGATTCCCTACATCCCCCAGGTGCTTTGGGTGGCCGTTGGCCTCTTCGTCGTGGCATGGGTCTTCCAGTTCGTCGGCCACAAGGTGGAGGGCAAGAAGCCTTCCTTCTTCAAGGACCTTCAATTCCTGCTCGTCGGACCCATCTGGCTGCTCAATTTCGTTTACAAGCGTCTTGGTCTGCCCGTCTAAGCCAATCCAGGAACACCGCAAAAAAAGGCGAGGAAAACCTCGCCTTTTTTATTGCCCGCAAATCACTCGTCCTTGAGCGCACACTCGTAGCTGGACGGGTTGTGTTTGCAGCGCACTTTCTTGAGCAGGCCCATCATTTTGGGATCGTAGGTGCCATCCTGTATGAGCTGCAGGCGGGCCTCGCGCATCATGCGGAAATACTTGTCCTTGTCGGCTTCGCTCATGTTCATCCAGTAGCGCTCAGGAATATCCTTCTCGACGGAGTCGATCAGGGCGTAGGCCTGATCGAGATAGGTGATCGCGAAATTACGGATTTTCTGGATCTTGTCGTCGAGATCGGGAATTTCCTTCAGGAACTTCTCCCGGCGAAACACCACCGAGCCTGACATCATCACGAGCGGAATACGGTAAATGCCGCCCTTGTCTCCCATGCCGCGATACAGCTCCAGCGGACGGAACACGATGGCCGGCGCGGCAATGATGTCGACCTGGCCATTGTTGAACTTGCCGGAAAAGTTGGTGATGTCGGACGGTACCGGGTGCGCGCCGAGCTGCTGCACCATCTTCGCCTGTGACTTGTCGAAGTCGAGGACAGCCACTTTCTTGCCCGCCGCTTTCTCGATGGAATCGATGCTGCGGTCGTTCACCATCACGAAGACCGCGCCAATGGGCACGATACCGCCCACCTGGTAAGGGCCCTCGATCATGTAGGGCGCGACCTTGGGATTGGTGTACAGCACATTCATGGCCGTGCGCACCTGGTCGTAGTCCTGCAGGCCTCCCACGGCATCGAAGCTGCCCATGAACTTGTTGAACTGCTTGGCGCGGAACGTGGAGAGCGCCACCGCGTCGCACTGGCCGGCCTTGAAGTCCTCGGCGGCGACACGTTCATCGGTGAAGGCGCGAATGTCGAGGAAGACATTCCAGCGCTTGGCCTGCAGCACCAGGTCCTTGGCGTACTGGATGGCCGGACCGTTGGTGCCCACGGGGTCGAAAATGCAGACCTTCACATGGAGCGGCTTTTCAAGGCGCTCGATACCGGTGGCTTTCGCAAATTCGTCGGCAGTCGGCAGGGTGATGCCGACGCCATTCACCGTAGTGGTATTCCCGGCTTGGGCGAGCGTGCTGGCCAGCAGCAGTCCAGCGGCCATCGTGCGCTGCAGAGCCGGCCAGATTCTTGTTTTTGTTGTCATGGTCGCTTCCTCGAACTGAGTCATTCCGCACGTGTCGGTGAAGTCATCTTAGAGATATCGAGAGTGCCAAGCTTGACCCATGCGACGCGCTGCATGGGCAATCCGGCAAGTCCCGAGAATGCGCGCCCCACCATTGGCGGGCAAGAAAAAAGGCGGCCATTGGCCGCCTTTTTCCCTCCGCTCAGCCCGGCTTCAGGCTTCCGGCCGCATATGCGGGAACAGGATCACGTCGCGGATGCTGGGCGCATTGGCGAACAGCATCACCAGGCGGTCGATGCCGATGCCCTCGCCCGCCGTCGGCGGCAGGCCGTATTCCAGGGCGCGGATGTAGTCGGCGTCGTAGTGCATGGCCTCGTCGTCGCCGGCGTCCTTTTCCTTTACCTGCTGCAGGAAGCGCTCGGCCTGGTCTTCCGGGTCATTGAGCTCGGAGAAGCCGTTGGCGATCTCGCGGCCGCCGATGAAGAACTCGAAGCGGTCGGTGATGAAGGGGTTGTCGTCGTTGCGGCGGGCCAGCGGCGAGACTTCCGCCGGGTATTCGGTGATGAAGGTCGGCTGGCGCAGCTGCGTTTCCACCGTCTCTTCAAAGATGATGGTCTGCAGCTTGCCGATGCCCCAGATGGGCTTGACCTGCATCTTCAGCTTGTCGCGGATGATGGCCGAGGCCTGCTCCACATCCCAGAGCTGCTCGCGGGTCAGCTCCGGGTTGTACAGCAGGATGGAGTCGACCATGGAGATGCGAGCAAAGGGCGAGCCGAAATCATAGGTTTCGCCCTGGTAGTCGACCAGGGTCTTGCCCAGTACGTCTTCCGCCAGCGTGCGCAGCATGTCCTCGGTGAGGTCCATGAGGTCACGGAAGTCCGCGTACGCCATGTAGAACTCGATCATGGTGAACTCGGGATTGTGGCGGGCCGACACGCCCTCGTTGCGGAAGTTGCGGTTGACCTCGAACACGCGCTCGAAGCCGCCCACGACCAAACGCTTGAGGTAGAGCTCGGGCGCGATGCGCAGGAACAGCGGCATGTCCAGGGCGTTGTGGTGGGTGGCGAAGGGCTTGGCGGCGGCGCCGCCCGGGATCACGTGCATCATGGGCGTCTCGACTTCCATGAAGCCGCGGCCGGACATGAAGCGGCGGATGCCCTCGACGACCTGCGAACGCACCACGAAGGCGCGGCGCGTCTCCTCGCTCATGATGAGATCGACGTAACGCTGGCGGTACTTCATTTCCTGGTCGGCCATGCCGTGGAACTTGTCCGGCAGCGGGCGCAGCGACTTGGTCAGCAGGCGCAATTCCTCGACATGCAGCGACAGCTCGCCGGTCTTGGTGCGGAACACGTAGCCACGGGCGCCGACGATGTCGCCCATGTCCCACTTCTTGAAGGCGTTGTAGACCTCTTCGCCCACCGCCTCCTTCGAGATGTAGAGCTGGATGCGGCCCGACATGTCCTGGAGGGTGGTGAAGCTGGCCTTGCCCATGATGCGCTTGAGCATGATGCGGCCGGCAATGGCGAAGTAGTGGCGATTGGCTTCCAGTGCTTCATTGTCTTTTTCGCCAAAGGTCTTGTGCAGGTCGGCGGCAACGGCGTCACGCTTGAAGTCATTGGGAAAGGCGATTTTCTCGGCAGCACGGAGTTCCGCGAGCTTCTGTTTGCGCTCGGCAATCAGCTTGTTTTCATCAATAGGAGGCAGATTGTCGTCAGTCATTTCATTTCACTCGCTTTTGCCCTCGCTCTCCGCCAGAAGACAAGGCGAGAGAGGGGGCACAACCACCGATTAAGTTACTTCCCTTCCCTATTGCCCCAACTGAATGGACCCAGAATTGGCGAGGGGAAAACGTCAGGTATTACAGCCCCATCTTCAGCGAGGCCTCGATGAACTCATCGAGGTCGCCATCCAGCACCGCATTGGGGTTGGAGCTTTCGATATTGCTGCGCAGGTCCTTCACGCGCGACTGGTCGAGCACGTAGGAACGGATCTGGTTGCCCCAGCCCACGTCGGACTTGGTGTCTTCCAGGGCCTGCTTGTCGGCGTTTCGCTTCAGTACCTCCAGCTCGTAGAGCTTGGCGCGCAGCAGCTTCCAGGCGCGGTCGCGGTTGGCATGCTGGGAGCGCTCGTTCTGCACGGCCACCACGGTATTGGTGGGGATGTGCGTGAGGCGAACCGCGGAGTCGGTCTTGTTGACGTGCTGGCCGCCGGCGCCGGAGGAGCGGTAGGTATCGGTGCGCACGTCGGCCGGATTGATGTCGATCTCGATGTTGTCGTCGACTTCGGGCGAGACGAACACCGCGGTGAAGGAGGTGTGACGACGGTTGCCGGAGTCGAAGGGCGACTTGCGCACTAGGCGGTGCACGCCGGTCTCGGTGCGCAGCCAGCCGAAGGCATAGCTGCCCTCGATGCGGATGGTGGCGGACTTGAGGCCGGCGACTTCGCCGTCGGACTCTTCCAGCACCTCGGCCTTGAAGCCGTGGCGGTCGGCCCAGCGCAGGTACATGCGGAAGAGCATGCTGGCCCAGTCCTGGGCCTCGGTGCCGCCGGCGCCGGCCTGGATGTCGACGAAGCAGTTGGCCGGATCCATCTTGCCGGAAAACATGCGGCGGAATTCGAGGTCGGCCACGGCCTTTTCGAGCGCATCGAGTTCGGTGACGACATCACACAAGGTGCCCTCGTCATCTTCTTCAACAGCGAGGTCGAGCAGGTCCTTGGCATCCACGAGGCCGCTGGAAAGGCGATCCAGGGTCAGCACGACGCCCTCGAGCTCGGCGCGCTCTCGGCCGATGGCCTGGGCTTTCTCGGGATCGTTCCAGAGCGTGGGGTCTTCCAGCTCGCGCATTACCTCTTCGAGGCGTTCTTTCTTCAGGTCGTAGTCAAAGGTACCCCCGGAGCGAAGTGCTGCGCTCGGTGAGGTCCTTGATGCGGTTCAGGCAGGGATTGATTTCCATGGACAGCGGCACATGCGGCGTAAACAGGGCGCGGATTGTAGCGGAAACCGCGTCGCCGCTGCCATCCGGCCCGACGGGTCAGCGCAGGGGCTCCAGGTATTCGACCATCAGCTGGAGGGAGCGGCTGCCGCGGTACTCGTTGATGTCCAGCCGGTAGGCCAGCCGCACCCGCTCCGCCTGGTTGGGCCAGGTATCACGGTCGACATTGAAGGCAATGGCATCGAAGACACGGTTGGACGCTGGATGGCTGAGGCTGAGCTTCAGGTGACGCTCCTTCAGGAGGCGCTGCTCGAGGCAGATGAACTCGCCGTGAAAGAGCGGTTCCGGGAAGCCTTGCCCCCAGGGTCCTGCCTCACGCAGCATCTGCACGAAGCTCTCCGTGAAGCAGTCGGGCGGCAACTCGCCATCCGAGTACAGCACCGGCTCGAATTCGGCCGGACTGGCGGCGGCGCGGACTGCCTCGTCGAAGGCAAGGCGGAAGCTCGCGAGATTGCCGACCGGCAGCGTCAGGCCTGCCGCCATGGCGTGGCCACCAAAGCGCGTGATCAAGCCGGGGTGGCGGGCTGCTACGGCGTCGAGCACATCACGTACGTGCACGCCGGCAATGGAGCGGGCCGAACCCTTCAGGACCGCACCGGAACCACTACCGTCATCTTCCGCCAGCGCGAAGGCAATGACGGGGCGATGGTACTTGTCCTTGATGCGGCCGGCCACGATGCCGATCACGCCCTGGTGCCAGTGCCGGTCGTAAAGCACGAGGCCGTGCGGCATGGCGCTGCTGTCGAACCTGAAGTGCTTGAGCGCGGCCAGTGCCTCCTGCTGCATGCCGGCCTCGATGCTGCGGCGCTCCAGGTTGAGCCCATCCAGCTCGCTGGCATATTGGGCGGCCAGCTCGGGCGAATCGGTCAGCAGGCACTCGATGCCGTGCGACATGTCGTCGAGGCGCCCCGCTGCATTCAGCCGGGGCGCCACCTGGAAGGCCAGGTCGCCTGCCACCAGTTGGGCTTGCGACTTGCCGGCCACCGCAAGCAGTGCGCTGATCCCCGGACGGCAGCGTCCGGCGCGGATTCGGGCAAGCCCCTGGTGAACCAGCACGCGATTATTGGGATCCAGCGGCACCACATCCGCCACCGTGCCGAGTGCCACCAGGTCAAGGTAATCGGCAAGCGAAGGCTCCGGTACGTTGCGGTCGGCGAACCACCCCGCCGCCTTGAGCCGGGTCCGCAAGCTGGAAAGCAGGTAAAAAATCACGCCAACGCCTGCGAGGTTCTTGCTGGGAAACCCGCAGCCCGGCTGGTTGGGATTGACGATCGCATCCGCGGCCGGCAGCTCCGCCCCCGGCAGGTGATGGTCGGTCACCAGCACCTGCACGCCGGCCTGCCGGGCCGCATCGACACCCTCCACGCTGGAAATGCCATTATCCACGGTGACGATGAGCTCCGGCGACTTGGTCGCGCAGGCCAGTGCCACGATCTCGGGCGTGAGGCCGTAGCCGTACCTGAAGCGGTTCGGCACCAGGTAGTCGACATTCCGAGCGCCCATGGCACGCAAGGCGAGCACGGCAAGCGTGGTGCTGGTCGCGCCATCGGCATCGAAGTCGCCAATGATGAGAATGCGCTTGTCCTCGCGCAGTGCCTGCTCCAGCAGGGAAAGCGCAGGCTCCAGTCCCTTCAGTGCCTGCGCCGGCGCAAGCCCCTTCAGGACGCGCTCCAGTTCCGCCGCCTCCTTCACTCCGCGCAATGCATAAAGACGCGCCAGCACCGGATGCAGTCCTGGCAGGAGGACGGCGTCGTCGGCCAGCTCGCGGGGTCGGATGGTCTTGTTCATATTGCGACGGTCACCATGAAGCGGAGGTCCAAACAAAAAAGCCCGTGAGGTCACGGGCTTTTCCGGCTCGGCAACATTTACTGCGCCATGGACTTGAGGATCGCGTCCTTGACCTGGCCCAAGGTCGCATCGATGGTCTGCACCATCGCATTGCCGCACTGCTTGATGGCCGTGTCGGGATCCTTGAGGCCGTTACCGGTGAGGGTGCACACCACCTTGGAGCCTTCCGGGATCTTGCCGCTGCGGATATCGCGCATGGCACCGGCCAGGGACGCGGCCGAGGCCGGTTCGCAGAAAATGCCTTCGCGCATGGACAGCAGGCGCTGCGCATCCAGGATCTCCTGGTCGGAGAGCTCGTCGAACCAGCCGCCGGACTGCTTCTGCAGCGCCCAGGCCTTGTCCCAGGACTGCGGATTGCCGATGCGGATCGCGGTGGCGACGGTTTCCGGGCTGGCGACAGGTCCGCCACGCATGAATGGCGCGGAGCCGGCAGCCTGATAGCCCAGCATCTTCGGCAGGTTATTGGAGGTGCCGCGCTCCTTGTATTCGGTATAGCCCATCCAGTGCGCCGTGATGTTGCCGGCATTGCCGACCGGCAGGCAGTGGAAGTCCGGTGCGAAGCCAAGCTCGTCGACGATCTCGAAGGCCGCGGTCTTCTGGCCCTGCAGGCGATAGGGATTGATGGAGTTCACGATGGTGACGGGCGCATGCTCGGCCACCTGCTTCACCAGCTCCATGCCTTCGTCAAAGTTGCCGCGGATCTGCAGCGTGATGGCGCCATACATCATGGCCTGGGCCAGCTTGCCCATGGCGATCTTGCCTTCGGGAATCAGCACGAAGGCCGTGATGCCGGCGCGCGCGGCGTAGGCGGCCGCGGCGGCGGAAGTGTTGCCGGTGGAAGCGCAGATGATGGCCTTGGAGCCCTCTTCCACGGCCTTGGTCACGGCCATGGTCATGCCGCGGTCCTTGAAGGAGCCGGTCGGGTTCAGGCCTTCGTACTTCACGTAGATCTCGACATCCTTACCAAGCAGCGCGGGGATGTTCTTCAGCTTGATCAGCGGAGTGTTGCCCTCGCCCAGCGAAATGAGGCGGGTGTCGTCGGACACCGGCAGATGGTCGCGGTATTTGTTGATCAGGCCGGTGTAGCGGTTGCCGAAGCTCATGGTGTGTCTCGTCAAATCAATGTTTCAGGTAATCAGGCGTCGAGGTTCTCGAGGCGGATGCGCACGATCTTGCCGATGATATCGTCCAGGGCCTCCATCGCGGCGATGGCCTGGTTCATTTCCTTTTCCTTCACCGGCTTGGTCAGCAGGATCACCGGCACGGAACCGGCCTCGTGCGCCGGCTTCTGGAGGATCGCCTCGATGCTGATGCCGCGCTCGGACAGGATGCGCGTCACGTCGGCAAGCACACCGGGACGATCGTTGGCCGTCAGGCGCAGGTAATAGGACGTAACGACCTGCTCCATCGGCAGTATGGGCGTGTCGGCAATCGCATTCGGCTGGAAGGCCAGGTGGGGAACGAAGGCGGTCTTCTCCGCGGACAGCTCGCGTACGACGTCAACGATGTCGGCCACCACGGCGGAAGCGGTCGGGCCGGCGCCCGCGCCAGCGCCGTAGTAGAGCGTCGCGCCCACCGGGCTGGACTGCACCAGCACCGCGTTCTTCACGCCGTTGACGTTGGCAATCAGGCGCGCCTCCGGAATCAGCGTCGGATGCACGCGCAACTCGATGCCTTCTTCCACGCGACGGGCAATGCCCAGGTGCTTGATCCGGAAGCCGAGTTCTTCGGCATAGGAAACATCATCCCGCGTAAGACGGGTGATGCCTTCGGTGTAGGCCTTGCTGAACTGCAGCGGAATACCGAAGGCCAGCGAGGCGAGAATGGTGAGCTTGTGGGCAGCATCGATGCCTTCCACGTCGAAGGTCGGATCGGCTTCGGCGTAACCGAGCTCCTGAGCCTCCTTCAACACGTCATAAAAATCACGGCCCTTTTCGCGCATCTCGGTGAGGATGAAGTTGCCGGTGCCGTTGATGATGCCGGCCAGCCAGTCGATGCGGTTGGCGGCAAGTCCTTCACGCAACACCTTGATGATGGGCACGCCGCCGGCCACAGCGGCCTCGAAGGCAACATAGACGCCCTTCTGTTCCGCAGCGGCAAAGATTTCATTGCCGAACTCGGCGAGCAGGGCCTTGTTGGCCGTGACGACGTGCTTGCCATTCTGGATTGCCTGCATGACCACGTCGCGGGCCGTCGTAGTGCCACCGATAACCTCGACGACGATGTCCACCGCGGGGTCGTTGACCACATCCATGATCTCGCGACTGACGCGCACACCGTCAAGATCGTACTTGGGGTTGTCACGACGGGCGCCAACATGGGTCACCCTGATTTCACGGCCGGTACGGCGGGAAATTTCAGCAGCGTTGTCACGGAGCAGGTTGAAGGCACCACCACCCACCGTGCCCAGGCCCACAATACCTACGGAGACCGGTTTCACATCATCACCAAAATCGACAGGAGAGTTATAAATGGACGAGCATCCGGGCAGAGATTTTACTCTCCCCGGGCCATGTTCCATGGGGTCAGCTGATCAGAAGCGCGCAACATTATGGCCCGCCTCCGGCTTTGTCAAACCGGGGCGGACGCGAGGCGGGACGCGGGTTTAGCGGACGTTGAGGGCCTTGGCCAGGGCGTCTGCGGGAAGGTAGCCGCCCAACTGCATGCCCTCCATGTCGAAGATGGCCGGGGTGCCCCGTACACCTATCCGCGTACCCAGCTCATATTGGGCAGCGACGGGGGATTTGCAGAGCGGGCTGCTGGCCGGAACCGCTGCCCCGGTCTTGGCCTGGCCCATGGCCTTCAGCGGGTCAGGCGCGCACCAGACGTTGGTCAGCTTGGCCGCCACCGGAGACGCCGTGCCGGAGCGGGGATAGGCGAGATACCGCACTTCGATGCCCCGCTTGTTGAGTTCGGGAACCTCCGCATGGAACTTGCGGCAATAGCCGCAGTCCACATCGGTGAAAACATAAACAGCCGACTTCATCTTGCCGACCGCGGGAAAGATGATCATCTGCTCAGGCTTGAGCGTGGCCAGCACCTGCTGGCGCTCGGTTGCCATGAGCTTGTCGGAGACGTTCACGATGCGGCTGCCCTGGATCTCCAGCAGCTCGCCCTGGATGAGGTAGCGGCCATCCGCACTTGCCAGGACCGGCTCGTAATTGCTGCTGTTGACCTGGTAGATGCCCGCGAGGGGCGAGGGCGTGATGCTGGTGACCTTCGCGTCGGGGATCACCGCCTTCAGTTTTGCACGGATAACGTCTTCGGGACCGGCAAATGCCATGCCCGTCACTAGAGCCAGCAAGGGCAGGTACCGGGAAATCTTGGGGATCATCAGGTTTCTCCACTTAATCTTTGTAAGCATACCGTCCCATGAGGTGACGGCGGATAGTACATCCGTAAACGCGGCAAGCCTCAGCCTCGCGGATGGTGCTGGGCGTGCAGGTCCTTCAGGCGCTGGTTGGCTATGTGGGTATAGATCTGCGTAGTGGAAAGGTCGCTGTGCCCCAGCAACATCTGCACGACTCTCAGATCGGCCCCGTGATTCAGCAGATGGGTGGCAAAGGCATGCCGCAAGGTGTGCGGCGAAAGTGGCCGCTGGATGCCGGCAACCCTGGCGTACTGCTTGATCCGGTGCCAGAAGGCCTGCCGGGTCATGTAGTCGCCCTCCCTGCTGGGAAACAGGGATTCGGTTGCCGCGCCGACGACCAGCGCCGGGCGGGCATCGGCCAGATACCGCGACAGCCAGTCCATTGCCGTGTCATTCATGGGAACAAGGCGCTCCTTGGAGCCCTTGCCAGTCACACGCAGGAAGCCCCCGCGCAAATTCGGCTGGTCGACACGCAGTGTCGTCAGCTCAGTGACGCGCAGGCCACAGGCATAGAGAAGTTCCAGCATGGCGCGATCACGCATGCCGAGCGGACTGGCGGTGTCCGGCGCCAACAGCAGGGCGTCGACATCCGCCTCGGAAAGATCCTTGGGCAGCGCCCGCCCCAGTTTGGGCGAATCCAGACTCAATGTCGGGTCAGCCGCTATACGGTTCTGTGCAAGGTGAAAGCGATAGAAGCGCCGGAGGGCAGAGAGAAACCGGGCCCGGGAACGGGGATGGCTTTGCTCCACACTTTCGAGATGCACGATGTACCGCGCAAGGTCTGCCTGTTCGAGCGCCAGCAGCGGACGCGGTTCCGCCCATGCTGCCAACTTATGAAGGTCCGTGAGGTATCCCGCTATCGAGTGGCGGCTCAAGCCCTCGACTGCGAGCTTGCTACGAAGCTGCCGTAACTCCACGGCCTCGGGGAGTGCATTTTCTCTCGAGCGGGGGCGACCGCGTGGCCGCTTCACATAGGTACTCATGCCCAGAGCATAACGAAGTCGCGGCGTGCCAGAAACGCTGAATACCGCCGCCCCAATCTTGCCCGCCATAAAAAAGGCGGCCCGAAGACCGCCTTTTTCTGCTTGCGAAAGCCGCCGGGTCAGGCCGGACGAGCACGCGTAAGCTTTTCCTTGATACGCGCGGACTTGCCCGAACGATCACGGAGGTAGTACAGCTTGGCGCGGCGGACATCACCGCGACGCTTCACTTCGATGCCCGCCACCACCGGGGAGTGGGTCTGGAACACGCGTTCCACGCCCACGCCGTTGGAAATCTTGCGCACCGTGAACGCGGAGTTAAGGCCGCGATTCTTGATGGCGATAACCACGCCTTCGTACGCCTGCAGACGCTCACGATCACCTTCCTTGACCTTCACCTGTACGATGACGGTGTCACCGGGGGCGAAAGAAGGAACGTTCTGCTTGAGTTGGGACTGTTCGACGTATTGAACCAGGGGATGCTTGCCGCTCATGGCATTTCCTCAATTATGGTTGCAGAGGCTGTGGGCCTACTCCCTTGCGGAAATGCCCGGCGCATACCAACCGTTACACATCAGGCCCGTTGCCGGACCCATGGAGATGAGGCGGCCTAATGGCCTGCCCCACCCTCGTCGCTGTCGCGACGGATTTCTTGCAGGAGCCTCTGCTGCTCCTTGTCGAGCGTGGCCTTCGCTAGCAGTTCGGGCCGCCGTTCCAGTGTCCGTTGCAGGCTCTGCCGGCGCCGCCAGCGGCGGATAGCCGCATGGTCACCGGAGAGCAGGACCGCCGGGACTTCCTCGCCTTCGTAGACCTCGGGGCGGGTGTAGTGCGGGCAATCCAGCAGGCCCTCGGTGAAGGAGTCCTCCTCCGCCGACGCTTCACTGCCGAGCGCACCCGGCAGCAGACGCGTCACCGCGTCCATGAGCACCATCGCAGGCAGCTCGCCCCCCGACAGCACATAGTCGCCAACCGACCATTCGGCATCTACCTCGCGCCGGATCAGTCGCTCATCAATGCCCTCATAGCGACCGCAAAGCAGGATCAACGCCCGCTTCGCCGCCAGCTCGCGCACGCCGGGCTGGTCAAGAACCCTCCCCTGCGGCGACAGGTAAATCACTTCAGGCTCGAGGCCCTGCTCAAGGGCCGCCACGCGGGCAGCCGCAATGGCGCGTCGCAGCGGATCGATGAGCATCACCATACCGGGGCCGCCCCCGTAGGGACGATCATCGACGCGGCGATAGGCGTCCTCAGTGAAATCGCGCGGATTCCAGAACGCCACCTGTAGCAATCCGTTCTTCACTGCGCGGCTGGTGATGCCGCTCTCTGTGATCGCCCGGAACATCTCGGGAAAGAGGCTGACGACCCCTGCCCACATGCTCAGAAACCGGGATCCCAGTCGACGGTGATCACCCGCCCGACCAGGTCCACGTTCTTCACGACCTGCCCGGGCAGCCAGGGAATCAGGCGCTCGTTGCGGTCGAGGCTCTCGGCATTGCCCTGTACCACCAGCACGTCGTTGGAGCCGGTTTCCATCAGGCTGTGCACGATACCCAGCAACTGGCCGGCCTCGGTGCGCACCTCGAGGTCGACGAGGTCGGACCAGTAATAGTCCCCCTCCTCGAGCTCGGGCAGCGCGCTCTTGGGCACCCAGATTTCCTGGTTGCGGAGCGACTCGGCGACGTTGCGATCGGTCGAGATGTCGAGCAGGGCCACGACGCCCTTGCCCTGCTCGCGCCACTCCACCACCTTGACCTTGCGAAAGCCTTCACGGCTTTTCAGGTACCAGGGGCGGTAGCCGAAGATATTGCTGGCGGGATCGGTCAGGGCATGCACCCAGACCCAGCCCTTGATGCCATGGGGCGTCGATACATGCCCCACCGCGATCATGTCATCCGCGGAAACCGCGGAGGCGGCAGCGGATGCCGCCATACCGGGAGCCATCTCAGGCCTTGCCAGCTTCCTTCACCAGCGCGGCGACGCGCTCGGAAGGCTGGGCGCCCTGGCCGACCCAGTACTGGTAGCGCTCGGCATTGACGCGGAGGCGCTCTTCCTTACCGGTCGCGATGGGGTTGAAGAAACCCACGCGCTCGATGAAGCGGCCGTCACGGGCATTGCGGCTGTCCGTCACGACGACTTGGTAGAAAGGACGCTTCTTGGCGCCGCCACGAGCTAAACGAATGGTCACCATGTTTCTATGCACCTGAAAAAAAGGCAGATCGCCTTGTAAGAACCTGCTTTGCGGACAGCCCCTTACCCGAGGCCATCCCGAAAGGCCGCGTAGTCTACGTGAATTCGCTCGGCAATGAAACTGCGCTTCCGCTATGCTTCCCGGCCCCTCCGGGAGCCCCTGAATGCCGCAATCCCCCATCCTGCGCGGCGCCGTCCTGCTGGCGCTATCCGCCGTCCTGTTCGCCACCATGGGGGTGTTCATCCGCCTGGCCTCCCACACCGTGGGCAACGAGATCGTGGTCTTCGCCCGCAACCTGACGGGACTCCTGCTGCTGCTTCCGATCATGCTGCTGCATCGCGATAGAGGCTTTCGCACCAGCGTTTTCGGACGGCACCTGTGGCGCACCCTGACTGGCCTGACCGCCATGTATGGGTTTTTCTATGCCATCGCCCATCTTCCATTGTCTAGCGCAATGGTGTTCACCTACTCCTCACCTATCTTCATTCCATTGGTCGCCTGGCTTTTTCTGAAAGAGCCAATGACGCTCCGAGCCTGGCTGGCCGCACTGATCGGATTCGCTGGAGTATTGCTGGTATGCAAGCCGGAAGGGGAGCTGTTCAATCGCTTTGCCCTGATCGGCATAGGGTCCAGCGTCCTGGCCGCCACAGCCTTCGTAACCGTTCGGGCCTTAGGTGCCACGGAGCCCGCTACACGCGTGGTTTTCTACTTCGCCCTGCTGTCTACGCTGGTGTCGACAGTACCCCTGGTATGGGCGGGACGTGCCATCACTCTGCATGAATTCGGCCTGCTGGCAGCTGTCGGCACCTTGGCCACCCTGAGCCAGCTCTGCCTGACCCGGGCCTATGCACTGGCGCCGGCAAACCGGATCGGCCCCGTGACCTATCTCGCCATCGTCGTGGCCGGCCTCTATGCCTGGCTCTTGTGGGGAGAAACGCCCGATATTTACGCAGTGGCGGGAGTCGCCCTCATCCTGATCGCCTCGCTGGTGAGTCTTCGGCGAGAGTGAAAGCGAACTGCTTCTGGCTTGGCAAACAGCGACAGTGCAGGGGGGCACACTGCATTCAGATGGGCCGGCTGCTGGTCCATCAACAAGATTCTCGCAGCGAATCCCAAGGCCCTTCACGACCTCGCGCACGATGAAATGAGGGGGGCGGACACTCCGAACCATCACCAACTGTCACAACCCTCGGTGCCGACCAAGAAAAAGCCCGCGAATGCGGGCTTTTTCATTCCATGGGCAACCGGATTCACTTCTTCTTGAAGCCGCCCGGCAACTTCAGGCCGCCAGGCCCGGGCAGCCCGCCAGCCGGACCGCCCCCGGGCATGCCGCCAGGTCCTCCCATGCCGGGCGGAAGTCCGCCACCGCCGTCACCCATGAGCCCTTGCATGCCGCGCATCATCTTCATCATGCCGCCCGGCGAGGCCAGCTTCTTCATCATCTTTTCCATCTGCCCGTGCTGCTTGAGCACGCGGTTGACGTCCTGGATCTGGGTGCCGGAGCCGGCGGCGATGCGACGCTTGCGCGAGCCGTTGATGAGGTCGGGCTTGCGGCGTTCGGCGGGCGTCATGGACAGGATGACGGCCTCCATCTGCTTCATCATCTTTTCCGGCGCGCCACCGGCCATGGCCTGCTGCACCGCGGCGGCATTCATGCCGGGCAGCTTGTCGATCAGCCCGCCCATGCCGCCGAGGTTTCGCATCTGCTGGAACTGGTCGAGCATGTCCTGCAGGTCGAAGCCCTTGCCCTTCTTGAGCTTCTTGGCGAGCTTCTCGGCCTTTTCCTTGTCCAGCTTGCGTTCGACCTCCTCCACCAGCGACAGCACGTCGCCCATGCCGAGGATGCGCGAGGCGATACGCTCCGGATGGAAGGGCTCCAGCGCCTCGGATTTCTCGCCGATGCCGAGGAACTTGATGGGCTTGCCGGTGATGGCGCGTACCGACAGCGCGGCGCCGCCGCGGGAATCGCCGTCAGCCTTGGTGAGGATGACGCCGGTCAGCGGCAGCGCCTCGTTGAAGGCACGGGCGGTGTTGGCGGCATCCTGGCCGATCATGGCGTCCACCACGAACAGTGTTTCGACCGGGTTGATGGCCGCGTGCAGGCGCTTGATCTCGGCCATCATGTCTTCATCGATGGCGAGGCGGCCAGCGGTGTCGATGATGACCACATCGGCGAACTTGAGCTTGGCGTCGGCGATGGCGCCCCGGGCGATATCCACCGGGTTCTGGTCGGGCGTGGACGGGAAGAAGAGCGCGCCGACATCACGGGCCACAGTCTCGAGCTGCTTGATGGCGGCGGGCCGGTAGACGTCGGCGGAGGCCACCAGCACCTTCTTCTTCTCGCGCTCCTTCAGGAAGCGGGCGAGCTTGCCGACCGTCGTGGTCTTGCCGGCGCCCTGCAGACCGGCCATGAGGATGACGGCGGGCGGCGCGGCATGGAGATTCAGCGACTCGTTGGCCTCGCCCATGGTTCGCACGAGCTCGTCGTGGACGATCTTGACGAAGGCCTGGCCGGGCGACAGGGCCTTCATGACCTCCTGGCCCAGGGCCTGCTCACGGATGCGCTCGATGAAGTCCTTGACCACGGGCAGGGCGACATCGGCCTCCAGCAGGGCCATGCGGACTTCGCGCAGGGTGTCCTTGATGTTGTCCTCGGTCAGGCGGCCCGTGCCGGTGACGCTGCGCAGGCTGTGGCTGAGGCGATCGCTAAGGTTGTCGAACATGGCATTTCCGCGGGAAACGAAAGACAGGCGGCCGATTATAGGAAGCCCGCCCCCCCTGTCCATGAATTTCCCGGGAAGCGGGGCACTGCAATGGGACCGCGAAGCGATTACCATTTACCCATTGCGCACGCTTCCCGTCAGGTAATGCCCTGCTTTTCCGCCTGCCCATGCTATCCATGCAAGGGTGGAGGTCACGCAGTCCGGCTGCTTTGCACCTGCCGAAGGCGGGAATCAACAGGGATTTTCTATGAGGCGAAGCCTGGCTCAGGCGGTGAAGGGACTGGTTCTCCTGTGGGGACTGGGCGCCGCTGCCATGGCCCAGGCCGACAACAGCGCCGCCGACATCAAGACCGCATTCATCTACAACTTCGCCAAGTTCGTGGAATGGCCGCGCAGTGCCTTCCAGGACGATCACAGCCCCCTGCACCTCTGCCTGTGGGGACAGCCCATGGAGGGCCGGCTGAACCTGCTCAACGGCCGCGAGGCGCAGGGCCGCCCCATCCGCGTGCGCAGTGTCGACAGCGTCGACAGCGTTCCGGGATGCCACATCCTGGTCGTCGGCGACACCAGCGACAGCATTCGCGCGCAGCTCCTGCAGGCCCCGGCCCGCAGTCCCGTACTGACCATCAGCGACAGCCGTGACTTCACCCAGCAAGGGGGCATGATCGGGCTGTTCGTCGCCGCCAGCCGGGTGCAGTTCTCGGTCAATCTGGGCGCCGCGCAGTCGGCGGGACTCAAGATGAGCGCACGCATGCTGCAGCTCGCCCACGGCGTTCGCGGAGGCACGCCATGAGCACACGCCGCAAGCCGCTACAGCGCCGTTTCCTCGGCATATTGCTGCTGAGCGCAGGACTCGCCATCGCGATTTCCTGGTTCGCCTTTGCCATCAATGCAGCGGTGAAGATGCAGCACGACGTGCAGTCGCGACTCTCGACGCTGACCCAGGCCACCGCCTTCAACACCCAGGCCGCCCTCGCCTTCGGCGACAGCGCCGAAGCCGCCGTCACCCTGCAATCCCTGCGCGCCGACAGCACCATCATCTACGCCTGCATCATCGACCCGCGCGGCGCGATGTTCGCCAGCGTCACCTTCCGCCAGCATCCCGAGGCCCACTGCGGAAAGGGAGAAATTTCGGGCTTCCTTTCGCCAATGGTGCACATGTACACCCCCATCGTGCTCGAGGGTGAAAGGCTGGGCTACCTGCATATCGACGCCGACACCACGCCGCACTGGAAGACCCTCGCCGCGTATCTGCTGATCATGGCGCTGCTGGCCGTCGCCGCACTGATGCTGGCCACGCTGCTCGGCCAGCGCCTGCTGCACCAGCTCACCGCGCCCATCCAGAACCTGGCGACGACGGCAGAACGCGTCTCGGCGGAGCGCAACTACGGCCTGCGCGCGCCCGGTGCCGGGGACGACGAGATCGGCCTGCTGATCCGCCGCTTCAACGAGATGCTGGCGCAGATCGAAGGCCGCGATGCCGAATTGAAAACGCATCGCGAGGGCCTCGAGCAGCTAGTGGCGGAGCGCACGCTGCAGCTGCGCCATGCCAAGGATTCCGCGGAAGCGGCGAACCAGGCCAAATCCCTGTTCCTGGCCATGATGAGCCACGAGATCCGCACCCCCATGAACGGCGTGCTCGGCATGACCGAGCTACTCCTCGACAGTCCGTTGAACCCCGACCAGCGCCATTACGCCGAGGCTGTCCACAACTCCGGCGAATCGCTGCTGGCCATCATCAACGACATCCTGGATTTCTCGAAGATCGAGGCCGGCAAGCTCGAGCTCGAGGCGATCAACTTCGATCCGGGCCGGGTCACTCGCGACGTGGTGGAATTGCTCTCCGAGCGTGCTCGCAACAAAGGGCTCGAGCTTGCCTGCCACGTCGGTCCCGACGTGCCGTCCGTGGTGCGCGGCGACCCGAACCGCCTGCGCCAGATTCTGATGAACCTCATGGGCAACGCCATCAAGTTCACCGAGCGCGGGCGCGTCACGGTGAACCTCGGCTGCAGCGAGGACGCCGCCGGCGACGTTCGCCTCGCCTTCGATGTACTCGACACCGGCATCGGCATGACGGAGGAATCGCTGGCCCAGCTCTTCCATCCCTTCGTGCAGGCGGACAGTTCGCATGCGCGCCGCTTCGGCGGTACCGGCCTCGGCCTCGCCATCGTGAAGCAGCTGGTGGAAATGATGGGCGGCAGCATCCGGGTCAGTTCCACTGTCGGCGAGGGCACTCGCTTCAGCTTCACGCTGGTCATGCGCACCGCCAGCGAGGAAACCCTGGCGCCCGCGGCGCTGGCCACGCTGCAGGGCCTGCGCGTGCTCGCCGCCGGCGACAACGAGACCATGCTGGACGCGCTGCGGCAACAGGCCGAGCGCCTGGGCTTGTACTGCGACACCTGCGCCAGCAGCGACGCTGCGTTGCGCCTGCTGCTGGACGCGGCCAGCCGCGGCAGTGCCTATGCCTTCCTGCTCTGCAGCGCGGACAGCAACGGCATCGACACGGCTGCACTGCGCCGCACCATCCGCAACGATCCGCGCCTGGCCGGACTACGCCTGATCCTGCTCACGCCACAGCAGCCCGACCAGGAGGCCGCCCACGCCCTCGGCTACGCTCGTGCCCTCGCCACGCCCGTGCAGTTGCACGAGTTGCGCGAAACGCTCTGCGAAGCATTGGCACAGCAACCTCTGGGCAGCGGACGCCGCGCCGCGGAGCCGCTCGACGGCATGCGCGTGCTGCTCGCCGAGGACACGCCCACCAACCAGGAGGTGGCGCGCGCGATGCTCTCGCGCCTGGGCTGCGTGGTGACCGTGGTCAGCAATGGTGAAGATGCCGTGGCGGCATTCAGGAAGAGCACCTTCGACCTGATCCTGATGGATTGCCAGATGCCGGAAATGGACGGCTTCGAGGCTACCCGCGTCATACGCCAGCTTGAGCACGAGGTGGCGAAACAGCCGACTCCCATCATTGCCGTCACCGCCGGCATCCTTCGCGACGAACGCGCAGCCTGTCTGGCGAGCGGCATGAGCGACTTCTTGCCCAAGCCCTTCAAGCGGGCCAACCTCATAGACGTATTGCAGCGCTGGCGTCCGCGCCCGCCTGGCAACAATCCCGGCAAACGGAACTTGTCATGAGAAAGAGCGTCCACGGAAGACTCTCGCGCCTGCTGGCCATTCCCTTTTGCACATGCGTCCTTACCGCACCCGCAGCAGCCGCCGACCTGCTCGCCCTCCCCTTCGAAGAACTGGCGCAGCTCGAGGTCAGCATCGCCACCGGCAGCCCCAAGCGCCTTGCCGAATCCCCTGCCGCCACCAGCGTCATCACGGCCCGCGAGCTCGAGGCCATGGGTGTTCAGGACATCGGCGAAGCGCTGGAGGCCGTACCCGGTTTGCACGTCTCCAATGGCAGCTTCCAGTACGCGCCACGCTATTTCCTGCGTGGCATCACCTCGACCTACAACCCGCACACGCTGGTTCTGCTGAACGGCATTCCCCAGACCAGCCTGTTCGTAGGCGACCGCGGTGAACGCCTGCCCGGCATCTACAGCCTGCCGGTCCGGCTGCTCGACCGCATCGAGGTCATCCGCGGCCCGGGCTCGGCGCTGTACGGGGCCGACGCCTTCGCCGGCGTGATCAACCTGATCACCCGCTCTCCGGTCGACGCCAGGGGCGGCCAGCTCAGCGCCAGCACCGGCAGTTTCGACACGACGCGCGCCCACTTCATGCAGGCCGGCACGGTCGGCCGCATACGCGGCCTTTTCTCTGCCGCCTGGCTGGAAACCGATGGCGACAGCTCCGCCGTCATCACGCGCGATGCCCAGTCCATCTACGACGATGCCGGCCTGACCGCCCCCGCCTCGCTGGCACCGGGCACGGTGCCGACCAGCGCCCGCGGCTACGACCTGCGCAATGACCTCGTGCTCGGCGACTTCCAGCTGCGCATGGGGTGGATGCACGCCTGGGACACCGGCACCGGCCATGGCATCAATGACGCCCTCGACCCGGAGAGCCGCTTCGAACACCACCGTGGCAACATCGACCTCGGCTGGCGCCGCGACGACATCACCCCGGACTGGGAAGCGGGCATACGCGTCAGTTACCTCTACGGCGACTTCCGCAATAACGGCCTGCTGCTCTATCCCCCGGGGTCCTTCTACGGCAGCTTCCCGGATGGCCTGCTGGGGCGTCCCAACCTCTCCGAGGAAAGCGCCCGCGCCGACATCGATGCGCTGTTCACCGGACTCGCCGACCACCGCCTGCGGTTCGGCGCCGGTTTCTATTGGGGCGACCTGTTCAAGACCACGGACCTCAACAACTACCTGAACGGCGCGCCGCGACCGGCACCCGTCGACGTCAGCGACACCGCCGCCGTGTTCCAGCCCGAAAACCAGCGCACCAGTCATTACCTGTTTGCGCAGGACGAGTGGTCCCTGGCGCGCGACTGGGAGCTCACCGCCGGGCTGCGCTACGACCACTACTCGGACGTGGGGGGCACGGCCAATCCGCGTCTCGCGCTGGTCTGGGCCACGAGCCCGACGCTCACCAGCAAGCTGATTTACGGCGAGGCCTTCCGGCCACCGGCGTTCTTCGAGCTCTACGGCACCAGCAACCCGGTCGCGCTCGGCAACCCCGGCCTGAAGCCGGAAAAGCTGCGCAGCGTCGAACTGGCATTCAACTGGAAGCCGGACGACCGGCTGAGCTGGGACCTCAACGTCTATGCCTTGCAGATCCAGGACTTCATCGACTTCGTGAGCGACCCGGGCCAGATGACCTTCACCGCGCGCAACGCTGCGCGCATCCGTGGCACCGGTCTCGAGACGGAGCTGCGCCGGCAGATCGGCGAACAATTGCAGCTGCTCGCCAACTACAGCCTCCAGCGCACTCGCGACCAGGGCGGCGGCTCCCTCGGCCTGGCGCCCAGGGACGAGGCCCATGTGCGGGCGACCTGGGCTTTGCTGCCGCGCTGGCAGTTCAACTCCCAGCTCAACTGGACCGGCATGCGCGAACGCCAGGCCACCGATCCCCGCAGCGCCCTCGATGGCTACCTCACGGCCGACGTCGCCTTGCGCCACATGCTGCGCCGCCGGCTCGACCTGTCGCTGGTCGCCCGCAACCTGTTCGATGCCGACGTGCGCGAAGCCAGCCGCGGTCCCGGCCCCGGCCAGACCTCGGCCAGCCTGCCGGGTGATCTGCCGCAGGCCGGCCGTAGCGTGACGCTGGAGGTCACCTCGCGCTGGTAATCCAAGCCGCCGATCGCAGCGTAACGGGCCGCGTCGGCACACCGGGCGTGCTTCAAAACCCCAAATCGCTGTGCCACACTGCGGCCTCGTTTTTACCGGCGCCGCGCCTTCTGCGCGCACTGCACCGGCATCCCCGACCACAAGGAAGCACTGGATCATGCCTACCCTGGCCGGCCTGGCGGCCGCCGCGCTTTACCTGATCGCCAGCGTCCTGCTCGGACGCCAGCTCGCGCGCGGCGAGGCGCCGCAAACGGCCCGTATCCTCGGCATCGGCGCGCTCGCCCTGCCCCTGCACCTCCTCAGCGTGCACGCCGCCCTTTATCAACCCGCCGGACTCGACCTCAGCCTGTTCAATGTGATTTCCCTGGTGGGCTGGCTCATCGCCACGCTCTCCATCGCCATGACGCTCTATCAGCCGGTGGTGACTCTGACCCTCGGCGCATTCCCCCTCGCCGCCCTCGGCATCCTGCTCTCGCTGTTCGCGCCGGATCCCTACCTGCCGCTGCGCGGACTGTCGCCCGGCGCGCAAACCCACATCATGCTGTCGCTCCTTGCCTACAGCGTCCTGACGATCGCCGCGGCGCACGCGGTGCTGCTGGCCATACAGGACCGGCATCTGCGCCAGCACAAGCGCGGCCTGCTGCGTACGCTGCCACCGCTCGTGACCATGGAACGGCTGCTGTTCGACCTCATCGCCATCGGCTTCGTGCTGCTCACCGTGGCCATCCTCACGGGCTTCCTGACACTGGAAAACTTCTTTGGCCAGCATGTGGCGCACAAGGCGGCCTTCACCATCGCGGCCTGGGCCGTGTTCGCGGTGCTGCTCGGCGGACGCCACTTCCTCGGCTGGCGCGGCGCCACCGCCATCCGCTTCACGCTCTGGGGCTTCGCGCTGCTGCTGCTCGGCTTCTACGGCAGCAAGGCGGTGCTGGAGCTGGTGCTGAGCAGGCCGGCCTGACCGCCACCGGCGGGCGCCAGGCCGCGACCTGATGGATAGCGACGCGACGCCTCCGTAACCGGCTTCCGCCATCGCTCCTTCGATCTGCCACACGGAGTTGCCGTGGAAGACGTTTCCCTGGGTTTCCTCTTCGGCCTGCTGGCCACCTTCGTGCTCCTGTCGGCGTTCTTCTCCGGCGCCGAGACCGGGATCATGACGGCCAACCGCTACCGTCTGCGGCACCAGGCCAAGACCGGCGACCGGAGCGCGCAACGCATCCTGCGCCTGCTGGCGCAGCCGGACCGCCTGATCGGCGTCATCCTGATCGGCAACAACATCGTCAACATCTCCGCCTCCGCCGTCGCCACCGTGATCGGCCTGCGCCTCGGTGGCGACGCCGGCCTGGCCATCGCCACGGGCCTGCTCACCTTCGTCATCCTGATTTTCGGCGAGGTCGGCCCCAAGACCTTCGCCGCGAACCACCCCGAGCGCGTGGCGCATCTCGCCGCCGTCGCGCTCGCCGGCCTGCTCTTCCTGATGCGGCCGCTGGTCTGGGTGGTCAACATCACCGCCAACACGCTGTTCCGCCTGGATTCGATCGCGCGCGGCGAGCATCGCCTGAGCAGCGACGAGTTGCGGACCCTGGTGCAGGACGTGTTCATTCCGCGCCAGCACCGCAGCATGCTGCTCGGCGTGCTGGAGCTCGACAACATCACCGTGAACGACATCATGGTGCCGCGCGGCGAGGTCCAGGGCATCGACATCGAGGAAGACCTCGACGACATCGTAAAACAGCTGCGCCGCACCCAGCACACGCGCCTGCCGGTGTTCCGCGGCGAGCTCAACAACTGCGTGGGCATACTGCACATCCGCAACAGCACGCGCTTCCTCGGCAAGCCCGACCTGACCAAGGCAGAGCTGCTGCAATACGTGCGCGAACCCTACTTCGTGCCGGAGGGCACCACGCTGCCGACGCAGCTGGTGCAGTTCCAGAAGCTGAAGCGCCGCTTCGGGCTCGTGGTGGACGAGTATGGCGACGTACAGGGCATCGTGACGCTGGAGGCCATCCTCGAAGAGATCGTCGGCGAGTTCACGACCAAGATCAGCGACAGCACCAAGGACATGGTGCGCCAGGCAGACGGCTCCTGGCTGATCGACGGCAGCGCCACCTTGCGTGACATCAACCGCCTGCTGGGCTGGAAGCTGCCGGTGGACGGACCGAAGACATTGAACGGCCTGATCCTCGAAACGCTGGAGACGATCCCGGAGTCCGCGCTGTCGCTGCGCATCACGAACTACCGGATCGAGGTGCTGCAGATCCGCGACAATGCAGTGAAATCGGCACGGGTCATTCCGCCTCCGGCCTAGCCGTCGGGGGCTGCGCTACAGGTGAAGCGCACGCCACGCCCACACGCCATGACAAAGCCCGCCAACTGGCGGGCTTTGTCATTTTCTGTTGTCGCTACTCGTCACAAGGCGAGTGAGGCGGGTGGCGAGCTGCGCTCAGAGGCCGACCCTGATGGCGGCCACGACGTTGCGTGCCTTTTCCCGTGCATCGTCGATATCGGCGCCGAGGGCAAGCGCCACACCGAGTCGGCGCGCGCCCCGCACCTCCGGCTTGCCGAAGAGCTTGAGGTCGGTATCGGGCTGGGCCAGCGCCGCACCGAGGTTGGAGAAGGTCATCTCGCCGGAATCCCCCTGCACCAGCAGCGCGCAGGAGGCCGACGGGCCATGCTGGCGGATGGCCGGTACCGGCAGGCCCAGGATGGCGCGCGCATGCAGCGCGAATTCCGACAGGTTCTGCGAGATCAGCGTGACGAGACCGGTGTCGTGCGGCCGCGGCGAGACTTCACTGAACCAGACCTTGTCGCCCTTCACGAAGAGTTCAACGCCAAAAATGCCGCGGCCGCCCAAGGCACCCGTGATCTTCTCGGCAATGTGCCTGGCCTCGGCCAGCGCCGTGGCCGACATCGGCTGCGGCTGCCAGGACTCTCGGTAGTCGCCATCGATCTGCAGGTGGCCGATGGGGTCGCAGAAACTGACGCCGCCGGCATGGCGAACGGTCAGCAGCGTGATCTCGTCGTCGAAGTCGATGAAGCCCTCGACGATGACACGGCCCGCGCCGGCCCGTCCGCCGGCCTGGGCGTAGTCCCAGGCCGCCTGCAGGTCGGCCTCCCCTTTCAGGACGCTCTGGCCCTTGCCCGAGGACGACATGACCGGCTTCGCCACGCAGGGAAAGCCCAGCTCGCGCGCGGCACTGGCGAACGCGGCAAAATCATCGGCGAAGAAATAGGGCGAGGTGGCGAGGCCGAGCTCCTCGGCCGCGAGGCGGCGGATGCCCTCGCGATGCATGGTGAGGCGCGCGGCGCGCGCGGTCGGCACCACCTGGAAGCCGTCCTGCTCCAGTTGCACCAGGGCATCGGTGGCAATGGCCTCGATTTCCGGCACGATCAGGTGCGGTCGTTCCTCCAGGATGACCCGGCGCAGCGCGGCGGCATCGAGCATGTCGATCACATGCGCGCGGTCGGCCACCTGCATGCCGGGCGCATTGGGATAGCGGTCCACGGCGATCACTTCGCAGCCGAGGCGCTTCAGCTCGATCACGACCTCGCGGCCCAGTTCGCCGGCGCCACAAAACAGCACGCGCGTGGCAGTGGTGGAAAACGGCGTCCCCAGGGTCAGGGCGGTGTCACTCATTCACGACTTCCTTCTTCAGGGTGGGCTCGGCCAGGGCGCCCTTGCGCACGCCGGCCGCATTGCGTTCGATCCAGGGCTTCATGCGTTCCATCACCACGAGCTGCGCCACCAGGCTGCCGGCCTGGTCGATATGGGGCAGCTGCGTGACGAGCTTGTGCGCCATGCGCAACAGCAGCGGCGCATCCTCGCCCACCTCGTGCGCGGCAGAGATGAGCATGAGGGTATCGGTGCTGCCCGGCAGCTCGTGCCATTCGCTGGCGCCGCGCAGCTGCGCCAGGTCGCCGGCCTGGCGCGTGAACTCGATGCGCTGCGGCGAAATCCAGGTGTTGCGTACGTCGAGGTCCAGCGTGAAGCGGATGATGAGCACAGCAAAACGGAGGCTCAGGTCGAGGTCGACCTGCTGGCCGCGATCGTTAACATTGATCTCGCTGAGCTCGCGGATTGCCTCGGGCAGGCGCGGATAATTCGTGGCCATGCGGCGCGTATGGGCCAGCGGCGCCGCGACGCGCGTGGCCAGCGACACATAGCGCAGGGCCTCGGGCTGACCGGCCTTCGCCCGCGCAGGGTCGGGCTCCATGATCGCGACATGCCCGAAGGCGCTGTGCTTCTCCACCAGGGCGCGCAATGGTTCGAGCCGCTCGATGCCCTGCGGACGGCCATCGGAGGCCGTCGGCAGGGCGGAGACGAAGAGACGGCGAACCGGTTCGGCCGACATCATCGCCACCATGTAGGGCCCGGCGACTTTGAGTTCGGGATAGGCTTCCATGATCTTGCGCGCGAAAAAGCTCTTCAGCTCGATGCGGTCCCAGTAGGTGAACACCACCAGGCTCTGCCGTTCATTGACGGGCAGTATCTCCCAGCGGCCAGCCACGGGCTGGTCGGCGAGCTCGTCGGTCATGCCGCCCAGCATGGCCACCAGGGACTCGGCCTTGCCGTCCACGAGCAGGAAGGAAATGCTGCCGTCCGGCTCCAGCCGCTGCTTGACGCGGAAATCCACGGTGAAGGTGGCGAATGCCGGCAACGGCACCTCGATACGGAAGCGCGCGAGCTGGTTAATGCCCTCCATGTACACGACGTCCGACTCGGTGAGCAGCGGGAACATGCTCTTGTAGCCGGAGAAATCCTGCAGGCGACGGCGTAGCGTCGGCGCCGGCAGATCCACCCGCGCCACGGCGGAGACAAAGCGGGCGCCATCGAAGCGCCGCGGACCGCGATGTCCCGGGAGAGTGATGTCGCGAGGCGCATGCGGCAGGATCACGAGGCGCGAGCCGATGGCTGTCGCGACATCGCGCACGCGCAAGCCTGCGTCCGCCAGGCGCGGCGCGGGATTGTCCCAGTCCGCCATCATCCACGGTTCGATCTTCGGCCCCGCGTGGGCCGGCGCCATGACGCCGAGCAGCCAGCACAGCGCGAACAGGAACGGCGTCATCGTCATTCGGCCTTTTCTCACCACATGTCCCTCCTGTCGTGTGCGCCGCCTTCCCGGCACCGCTTTCTTGTACTTATTCGTCGCGCTTCAGCTCGCGCAAGTAGCGCTTGAAGTTCTCGACATAATGCAGGGCGCTCATCTCGAGCATGGCCTTCTGCGCCTCGCTGACTTCCTTCACCACCTTGCCGGGACTGCCCATGACCACGGAAAAATCCGGAATCTCCCGCCCCTCGGGGACCAGCGCGTTGGCGCCAATGATGCAGT
Organism: Moraxellaceae bacterium; assembly: GCA_029237815.1. Classification (GTDB taxonomy): domain Bacteria; phylum Pseudomonadota; class Gammaproteobacteria; order Pseudomonadales; family Moraxellaceae; genus UBA2031. The sequence continues at coordinate 112,684 of JAQZBP010000008.1, read as the reverse complement.
AGCGGCCGATGCGCGCGCCATTGAGGACCACGGCATTGATGCCGATGAGCGAGTTGTCGCCGATGCTGCAGCCATGCAGCATGACCTTGTGGCCGACCGTGACGTTGCGGCCGATGGTGAGCGGCACGCCGACATCGGCATGCAGCACGCTGCCGTCCTGGACATTGCTGTTTTCGCCGATGGTGATGAGGTCGCAATCGCCCCGCACCACGGCGTTGAACCAGATGCTGGCATTGTGCTCGAGCACGACGGAGCCGATCACGCTGGCGCTGGCGGCGATGAAGTGGTCGCCCCTGGTCACGATGCGGCGATCGCCGAGGGAATAACGCATGTCTGCCTCGCTGTTGTCAGAGGTCCTTGCCGGCCAGGGCGCCCGTGATGGCGGCAGGCCAGAGGAATTCGATCTCGTGGTCGTACACCCGCTGCACGAGGTCCACGATCATGAAGGCAGTCAGCCCCCAGATCACATAATCGTCGTAGTTGAAGCTGGGCACCGTAATGTCCTGTCCCATGAAGCGGAAGCGGTGCGTATAGGAAGGCTTCTCCCTCAGGAAAAACTCGAGCGGTACATTGAAGATGCTCTCGATCTCGTCGGGGCTTGGCGTCAGCACGGCGGCACTGTCCACCATGCCGACAATGGGCTGCACGCGCAGGCCGACGCGCGAGGTGAACACATCCAGCTCGCCGACGATCTCCACGTGGGCCGCATCGAGCCCGATCTCTTCTTGGCTCTCGCGCAGCGCCGTGGCGATGATGGAGACGTCTTCCGGATCGCGCTTGCCGCCCGGAAAGGCGACCTCGCCCGCATGCGAACTCAGGTGCCCGGCGCGTCGGGTCAGGATCAGCTCCGGCGTCGGCGACTCGGTGACGGGAATCAGCACGGCGGCATCGATGCGGTCGGGCGCCGGGCGGTAGTCGCGCAAACGGTCCCTGAGCCGAGGCAGCAGCAGAAGGTCGTTGTCGAGCGGCATGGGGGAGTCTCTCGCAGCAGGTTCACGAGTGTAACGGCTGGCCCTTACCGGCCAAAGCCGTAGCCGTCGCATTTCCGTCAGCCTGCCGCCCCGTGCGTCGACGGCGCAGGCGACGATGCCAAGGTCGTCATGCAAGACCTGCGGGCGCGGCGGTGGTACCGTGCGGCGGCTGTCGGCAGCCTGGGCCCCGGCATATACTCGCGGCACCGGCCAGTGAGGACAGTTCGGATGAATTTCTGCAGCCAGTGCGGCCATCCCGTCGCGCACCGCATCCCGGAGGGCGACTCGCGCCTGCGCTACATTTGCGACAGCTGCCAGACCGTGCACTACCAGAACCCCAAGCTGGTCTGCGGCTGCCTGCCGGTCTGGCAGGATCGCGTGCTGCTGTGCCGCCGCGCCATCGAGCCGCGCCGCGGCTTCTGGACGCTGCCCGCCGGCTTCATGGAGAACGGCGAGACCACGCCCGAGGCCGCCGTGCGCGAAACACGGGAAGAGGCGGCCGCCGAGGTCGCCATCGGCGATCTCTACGCGGTGTTCAACATACGCCACATCAACCAGGTCTACCTGATGTTCCGGGCAGAGGTGAAAGACGGCGTTTTCGGCATCGGCGAAGAAAGCCTGGAGTGCCGGCTGTTCACCGAGGACGAAATTCCCTGGGACGAGCTGGCCTTCCCCACCATCGCCCGCACCCTGAAGTACTTCTTCGAGGACCGCAGGACGGGCACGTTTCCCTTCCGCATGCGCGACATCGAGCTGGACTTCCGCCGCAGCGAGAGCATCAAGCCCTGAGGCCTCTTTCCACGCAGCGTGAAAAGAGGCCCTAACCAGGCAGCAGCTCGCCCGCTGGCAGCGGCACCCGGCGCGACATCCCGCCTGGTGTGACCACCCATTAAAAAGCCCGGCAAATGCCGGGCTTTTTAATGGGTCTTAATGCCGGGCGTGTACTGCCGCCATCACTTCGGCGCCATGCGGATGGCGCCATCGATGCGGATGGTCTCGCCGTTCAGGAAACTATTCTCGACGATATGCACCGCCAGCTTCGCATACTCGTCGGGATGCCCGAGGCGCTTGGGGAACTGCGTCATTTCGATCAGTGGCATCTTCACGGTGTCCGGCGCGGCATTCATCAGCGGCGTGTTGAAAATGCCGGGGGCGATGGTGTTCACGCGCACGCCGATGGCGGCGAGGTCGCGGGCCATCGGCAATGTCATGCCGACCACCGCCCCCTTGGAGGCCGAATAGGCGACCTGCCCTATCTGTCCGTCAAAGGCCGCCACCGAGGCGGTATTGATGATGACGCCGCGCTCGTTGTCGCCCAGCCCTTCATTCTTCTGCATTTCCGCGGCCGCGAGGCGCGCCACGTTGAAGGTGCCGACAAGGTTGACGGTAATGACCTTGCTGAACACCTCGAGGGAATGCGGGCCATTCTTGCCCACGGTGCGCATGGCGGAACCGATGCCGGCACAGTTGACGGCAATATGGATGGCGCCGAATTTCGCCATCACCTGCGCAATGCCGGCCTGCACCGACGCTTCATCGGCCACGTTGACCCGGGCGAACAGCGCGCCGGCACCAAGACGCGCGGCCACGGCCTCGCCCTGCTCCGCGTTGAGATCGAAAATCGCGACGCGGGCACCCCGGGAGACATAGGCCTCGGCCGTGGCAAGCCCCAGGCCGGAGGCACCGCCGGTGATGATGGCGACCTTGTTGGAAAGCTCCATGTGTCATTCCTTCTGGTTGAACGGGCAACTGAAAAGTGGCGCGAGAATAGCAAACGAAAAAGCGGCTTGTCAGGCCAGCTTCCATGCCGGAGAGGCCCGGGATCTGCGCGAAATGAATCGGGAATTCCTGCCGAGCCCGGGCCGGATTTGCTGCCCGTCCGGACCCGTGCCGAGGTATCGGCTCAGAGGATGCCGACGCCCGAAATTTCCCGCGCCAGGGTGGCAGCGTGGTTGTCCGTCATGCCGCCGATGTAGTCCAGCACCTTGAGATAGGCGCAGTACAGGCTCTCGCCTTCCTGCAACGGCCGCTCGAGCAGCGCCAGTTGCGTCATCTCGCGCGTGGAGAGATTGCGGGCACCGTGCCGGACGAAGGCCTGCGCGTCGGGGATCAGCGCATCCAGCAGCAGGCGCAGGCAAGGATAGGCCGCCACTTCCTTCACCACCTTGCTGCGATGGCGATAGACCCGCTGGCTCGCCAGCTCCTTGGCCTGGTTGAGCAGGTTGCCGATGTCCGGATTCACGAGCGACACCAGGTCCTTCGCCGGAAACTCGCCGGCCAGCATCGCATCGTGGTGCAGCATGAAGGTGTTGGCGACTTCGCTCACGCACTGCCCGATCACCATGCCGCGCAGCGCCGCACAACGCTGGCGGTCATCGGGGATGCCCATCAGCTTGTCGAGTTCGACGAAGGGACCGAGCAGCGCCTCGAAATCGCGCACGTCGAGGATTTCCATCTCGACGGCGTCCTCGAGATCGAGGATGGCGTAACAGATGTCGTCCGCCGCCTCCATCAGATAGGAGAGAGGATGCCGCGCCCAGCGGTGATGGCCTTTCTCGATCAGGCCGAGCTCGTGCGCCACCGCCTCGAAGTAAGGCAGCTCCGCCTGATAGATGTTGAACTTGCCCTTGCGGCGTTTGCCCTCGGCCACGGGTTCGGTGGCCGCCGTCCACGGATACTTGATGAGCGCGCCGATGCTGGCGGCTGTCAGACGCATGCCGCCCTCGCCGTGGTACATCTCCAGCGTCGCCACCATGCGCAAGCCGTGGGCATTGCCCTCGTAGGTCTGCACGTCGAGTTTCTCGGCCTCGCCCAGGCCGTCGAGAAAGCGTGCGTGCGCGGGATCGCGGAACCAGTCACGCAGCGCATCCTCGCCGGTATGACCGAAGGGCGGGTTGCCGATGTCGTGGGCAAGGCAGGCGACCTGAACCACGCTGCCGATATCGAAGGGCGTGTAGCCGGCGGGCAGCCAGCCGCCCTCTTTCAGCATCACGCCTACGCGGTTGCCGAGGCTGCGGCCGACGCTTGCCACCTCGACGGAGTGCGTGAGGCGGTTATGCGTGTGGTCGTTCACCGCGAGCGGGTGCACCTGTGTCTTGCGTCCGAGGCGACGGAAGGCGGAGGAGAACACTACGCGGTCGTGGTCGATATGGAAGTCCGTGCGCAGGCCGCTTTCGATGTCGCTGCTGGCCGAGGCCTTGCCGGGCAGAATCCGCCCGTCCTTGAGCTTGAGCCGTTGCGGGGAAAGCAGCTGTTGCCACTGCATGCGCGAAGAATCCATGACAGGCCTGCGAGAAGAAGAGTGAAGGGACAGTAGCGGATGCGATTTGCAGGGACAAGCCGGAGCACGGCGCGCGCAAAAGCAAAGGGAGCCGCGCGGGCTCCCTCTGGCATGGGCAGGAAGACGATTACTTCCAGCTGGCGATGTTCCACCAGCGCTTCGACGACTTGCCGGCGGTCGCGGCCTGCTCCGGCTCCTCATCGTCGCGCGATTGCAGGGCGCGCTCCGCCTGCATTTCCTCTTCGCGGCTCCTCAGCACTCGCGGCAGGTCGCTCTCGACATCGAGGCGGCTGGCGGGCACCGGATAGGCGCCCGGATAAAACTCGAAAGGCGTCCACTGCGGCTGGGTATCGGCCAGCAGCACGCTGCCGGCACCCATTGAGCGCGTCTGCGCGATTTCGATCTGCCCCTGCAGGTCAGGCATCTGCTGCAGCGGCCCGACCACCAGCAGCGCGGCGCCCTTGGCGACCTTCTTGGGACCGGGCCGCTCTTCGTCATAGCGGAAGAAATAGCTCTTGCCGCCTTCGAAGCTCACGTCGGTTTCAAAGATGGTGGTGAGATAGAAAAAGGACAGCGGACGCTTGGCGCTGAAGTAATACGAGCTGGCCGGGATCTCGAACCAGAAGTAGCTGCCGCTCTTCAGGCCGGAGAGGAAACGGCCGTTGAGGAAGAAGCCGGGGGACTGCACTTCGGCATCGTTCCAGTCACTCTGCGGGCGGTAGACGTAGACGATGGCGTTGCGCGAGTCGGTAGCCAGCACGGGCTTGAAGAAGGCCCCTTTCGCCGGCGCCAGGAAGGATCCCCAGACCAGCGGCTTGAGCAGGGTGGTATCGGCGATCTCGCCCACACCCTGGCGCACCTGGGTGGTCGCCGGATTACTGAAGGGATTGAGCACGAACTGGGGATTGGAACAGGCTGCCAGAAGCAGTGCCAGTGTCGCGCCGAACAGGGCCTTGAGCTGCCGCATGTTCCTGATTCTCCGTTTTTATTGTTTTCTTCCCGCCCGCCATCCGGGCAGGGGTGAAGCGGTGACGGAAGGATACCCTGAAAGAACCGGCTCTGGCAGGGGTGACGCCAAGGTAGCCGCATTGCCATACTGCGCCGGTATTCTCCAAGGACGCCGTCATGCTGGAAGAACTTTTTCGTAACAACCGCGCCTGGGCCGAACGCATCAAGCACCAGGACCCGGACTTTTTCCGCAAGCTGGCCAAGCAACAAACCCCTGAATTCCTCTGGATCGGCTGCGCTGACTCGCGGGTTCCGGCCAACGAGATCATGGGCCTGTTGCCGGGCGAGGTCTTTGTCCACCGCAACGTGGCCAACCTGGTCATCCACACCGACATGAACTGCCTGTCGGTGCTGCAATACGCCGTGGAAGTACTCAAGGTGAAGCACATCCTCGTGACCGGCCACTATGGCTGCGGCGGCGTGCAGGCCGCTCTGCAGGACAGCGAGTTCGGGCTGATCGACAACTGGCTCCGGCACATAAAGGACGTCTACCGGGTCCATGAAAGCGCCTTCGACGGACTGAATGACGAGGATCGCCTGAATCTGCTTTGCGAGCTGAACGTCGCCGAACAGGTAGCCAACGTCTGCCATACCACTATTGTCCAGAACACTTGGAAACGGGGCCAGCCGCTGTCGGTACATGGCTTCATCTACAGCCTGGGCGACGGCATCCTCAAGGATCTCGGCGTGAACATCAGCGGGCTCGACGAGCTGGCGCCGATCTACCGCGTGCTGCGTAAGTCGGAGCATCTCAAGAGGTCGCCCTGACGCCGCCCCCTGCCCTGCTGTGGGCGCCAGGCCCCGTTACGGGCTCACCGGCTCGACCCCCCGCCACGGCACGGCCGGTACGATGGACTAGGCTCATGGCAGGAGGATCTGCCATGCGCATCGCATTGCTGGGCGCGGCATTCTCGGCCGGCGGCGCCCATCCCGGCTGTCGCCATGCCCCCGAAGTGTTTCGCGAACGCGAGTTCCGCCCCTGGCGGCGCCGACTGGCCCGGCAGCAGCTGACGCTGGCCGTGTTCTGGGCCGGCATCGTGCGTCAGGAGACCGCACAGGCCCTGCCCATGCGCTTCCCGCAGGCCCTGGCGGCGCTGACCCGCAACAACCGGCGCCTCATGCGCAGCACGGCGCGCCTGCGCCGCGGCGGCATGCTGCCCGTGGTCATCGGTGGCGACCACTCCTGCGCCATCGGCACCTGGACCGGCATCGCCATGGCCCACCGTCAACCGCTCGGCCTGCTCTGGATCGATGCCCATCTGGATGCCCACACACCGGACAGCTCCGCCAGCCAGCGCCTGCACGGCATGCCGCTGGCCGTGCTGCTCGGCGAGGGCAACGCGGAGCTGACCGGGATGGGCAAGCTGACGCCCGTCATCGACCCGCGCTACTGCGCGGTCATCGGGGTGCGCAGCTATGAAGATGAAGAGCCCCTGCGCCTCGCCCGGCTGGGTGTGCGCTTCTACACGCGCGAGGAGATCGACCGCCGCGGATTGCCGGCCGTGCTTGGCGAAGCCTGGCGGCAGGTCGCGGCCGCGCCCGGCGGCTTCGGGGTCAGCCTCGACCTCGATGTGCTGGATCCCATGCTGGCGCCCGGCGTCAGCGTCCCGGAGCGCGGCGGCCTGCATCCCGACAAGCTGGCCCGCATCCTGTCGATGCAGCCACTCAAGCACCGCCTGCGCGGGCTGGAACTCGTCGAGCTGAATCCGCAGCGCGATCCGCAGGGCAAGACCCTGCGACTGCTTCCCCAGTTGATGACTTCCCTGCTCATGCGGCGCTGACAGCCACCGCGGCAGGGCAACACTGCCGGTGCCGGCAATAAAAAAAGCGGACCGAGGTCCGCTTTCTCATGCCGCAGTCCGCTATCAGACGGATGCAGGCGGGTTGATACGGATTTCCACGCGACGGTTCGACGAACGGCCGTCTTCCGTGGAGTTGTCGGAGACGGGCATGGACTTGCCATAGCCGGTGGCGCCGATACGGGCACCGGCAACGCCGCGGCTGATCAGGTACTGCGCCACGGAATTGGCACGGGACTGGGACAGCTGCATGTTGTAGTCGTCACGACCGACATTGTCGGTGTGGCCGGAGATGGAGATGGAGGTCTTGTTGTACTCCTTCAGCACATCGGCCACGGCGTCCAGCACCGGATAGAAATCGGAGCGGATGCTGCTCTGGTTGGTCGGGAAGGTGATGTTGCCCGGCATGATCAGGGTGATGGCACCGGTTTCCTTGTCCTTCTGCACGCCCACGCCGACACCGGCGAGGCGGTCGCGCAGCTTCTTCTCCTGGTAGTCCATGTAGGCGCCGACACCGCCGCCGGTCACGCCGCCGATGGCAGCGCCCTTCCAGGCAGACTCGCGGCGCTCCTTCTTGTTGTCCCCGGTCGAGTAGCCGATGGCGGCACCGGCCGCGGCGCCGATACCAGCGCCGATGGCGGCCTTGCTGACCTGACGCTCGCCCGTGTAGGGGTTGGTGGTGCAACCCGCCAGGGCCACGGCACCGGCCAGGGCCGGAATAATCAAGCTACGCATGGTGAATCTCCTGATCTGACAAAAGTGGCCGGCTGACACGGACATGTGCAGCTGGCCGTATTTAAACAGGGCGTCTGGCCCTGGTGCGCGATTTGTAACAAAGCGGCACGGAGGCGGGAAGCGCCCCCTTACGACTCCGCTACAAAATTAACGTCCCGCCCCGGAATATGGTTGACGGGGTTCACAGGATTCCACTGAGGAAGCCCTGGGGGTGCTTGGTGATGGCCACGCTCATGATGAAGGCGAATACCAGAAGTGCCAGGAAGAACGACAGCACCTTGGCGCCATAGCCCTTGGCCAGCCGGAACGCCAGCACGCCAAGGAAGATGTACACGAACAGCGCCACGATCTTCACCTGCACCCAGACCGGCAGGGCGCCGAGGTAGACCACCAGCGCAATGGCCGCCAGCAGCAGCACGGTATCGATGACGTGCGGCACGACCCGGGCGAACTTGCTGTTGAGCAGGCTGGACTCCTGCATCATCCAGAGGCCGCGCAGGAGGAAGAAACCGCCACTGGCCAGCACGGCGCCCATGTGGATGTGCTTGATAAGGGGATAGAAGTCTTGCATGGGGATGTCCGGCAGGGAAAAGCCGCGCCTTTTTCGCAGAATCGCAGGCCCGGGTCAAACGCTGGAATGAGTAACGTCATCTGCTAAGGTAGGCGCATTCCTCCCCCGGGTCTGCGATGTTGTTCAATAAAGTCCCCACTCCTTGTGTCGGTATCTGCTCCACCACCTACGGTGACGTGGTCTGCCGCGGCTGCCGCCGCTACCTGCACGAGGTCATCGACTGGAACCGCTACTCGGACGCGCAAAAGCGTCTCATCTGGCAGCGCCTGGACGCCGTGCAGGAGCAGGTGCTCCGCACCGCCTTCCGCATCGATGACAGCGACCTGCTGCGCGAGAAGCTGGACACCTACCGCATCCCCTTCCGCGGTGACGCCAGCCCCTGGGCCTGGCTGCACGCCCTGCTGCGCTCGGCGGCGAAGCAGGAACCCGATCTTGCCGAATTCGGCGTGACGCGGCTGGATCGTAGCGAGTTGCGCCTCGCCGACCTGCGCGAACGCCTGAACGGCGACATGCGTGCACTGGCCGCGGCCTATTATGAAAAGGATTTCCTGCGCGCCGAGCGCAATGCGGCGGCGGCCGGGATACAGGCGAGCCGCAACGAGCCCTGAAGGGATTCGCCTGTGCTGCAGGCAGCGCGAGCTCTCAGGATTTCCGGAAGACCGACGCCCGATAGTCGCCACCCCGTGCGCCAGTGGCGAAATTGGTAGACGCGCTGGATTTAGGTTCCAGTCCGCAAGGGTGTGGGTTCGAGTCCCTCCTGGCGCACCATTCCTCCCTTGCCGGCTCCTCCGGAGCCGGATCGTGCGGCCGTCGGGCCGGCACGCTTCCCCGACCTCACTCCGCTCAACCCCACAGACTGTCGGGAGGGGGCAGCATCCTGTGCCCCGGGCTGCCCTTGCACGAGTCGGGTGGAGACACCAACGCCCTACGGCGCCACCCTGACGAATCGCTTCTCCACCAGTACCTGCTTCAGCAGTGGTCCCTCGACGCCATTCAGGGCCGAGCGCAGCAATGCGCGACGCGCCGAGAAGCTATCGGTGATCGCTACGTCACCGACCAGCATCTCGTAGGGACGGTCCATGCCGATCGCGCCGCCGCGATTCTCCGAAAGACGCACATCCGCAAGCATGAGTTGCCAGCGCGTTCCCGCCGCCAGCTTCAGCTCGGGCTGCCGCGTCGCCTCGATGCCGACGCCGCCGTTGCCGCTCGCCGCCAGGCCCTGGATACGCACGCTGCTGCCATTGCGCACCTGGACGCCATGGTCGCCATTATCGGACGACACGTTGTCGACCACGGTCGCGCCGCTGCCCGTGATGCGGATGCCATCCGACTGGTTGCGACGCACCGTATTGCCGACCAGCCACGCGGCCTGCGAGCCCGTCAGCACGATGCCGCTCTGGCCGTTGGCCTCGACGAGGTTGCGACCGATCCAGGCACCGCCGGTGCTGCCGATACTGATGGCCGTGCCGGCACGCACACCGCTGACGCGGTTGCCGGCCACGATGACCGTGCCCCTACTCTCCTCGACCTGAACGCCGTGCACCTGTGCGCCGTCGATGACATTGCCGCAGACGCGCGTCGCGCCGCCGCTGATGCGCACAGCGCTATAGGCATTCGTGATGCGGTTGCGCGTCACCCAGGCCTCCGGCGGGCGACCGCCATCGATGTCCTTCAGCCCGAAGGGACCGCGGGCAAAGCCGATGCCGTTCGAGAGGTGTTCGGAGAATCCGAGCGACTCGAGCAGCGAATGATGGATGACCGTGCGGGAGCCGCCCCAACCGAGCAGGTAAGGCCGGAATTCGGCAGCATGGCGCAGCGGCGCGGCACGGCCTGCGCCGACGTCCCAGCCGGAGACGCGTGCGTCGCGCAGATGCAACTCGCCGAGATTGAGGATGAAGGCACCGCGCGCGCGATCGAGCTTGAGCCAGTCGCCGGTCTCCACCACCACCACCGCGCCCGGCCGGATCAGGAGCGGCAGGCCGAGCACGTGGTCGGTAGAGAGCACCTTCGCGTCGTTCACAGCACGCACGAGTTCCGGCAAGCGCCACACGCCGCTGTCCACGACCAGCGCGCGCGGCACGTCCTGCTGCTGCGTGATCATGCGCGGCAGCCGCCCGTCGTTGAAGAATTTAACGAAATAGCGGTCCTTGACGATGTTGATCACACGCACCCCGCCACTGCGGCTCGCCGGTGCGGCAGGCGGGCGCGTGCCACAGTCCGCCAGGCCCGCCGGCACGCGCGCCTGCCAGTCGACGCGGGCAGGCGCCGTCGCGACGCTCACCCGGTAGGGCGCGTCGGCGGCGCCGGCGATCGTGGCCGCGAGCGCCAGCAGGAGAGCAACGGGGTAGCGGAGTCGCATCACGCGGGCGCCCTCAGAAGGAGTGGAAATATTCAAGACTGAGGACATCGCCCGACACGCGATTGCCCGGGTCGGCGAAAGCCGGCGCGAAGTGCGAATAGGTCAGCAGCAGGTGGCGGCCCTCGAAGCCGCCGGCGCGCACCGTGCGCTCGCGGAAGAACGGACGCTGGCGCCAGCTGTAGACGACATCGACGCAATCGCCGATGGCCCGGTCCTGTCCACCCGGCAGCACGCTGCCGCCGAGGATGACGTCGCCGGCCGCGTCGGTGCGCCAGGCCGAGCGCAGCGCCAGCAGCAGCTCGTGACCGCGGCGCGGGCTCACCGCCGCATGCAGGCCGGCCACGCTGGCATTGCCGGGCTCGAGGCGCATCGCTTCACCGTTGAGGTGCCCGCGCGCCTGTGTGCCAAAGAGCTCGTTGCGGTAGCTAGTGAGGCCGGTGCCGACGTAGCCGGCATCGCCAGCGCCATCGCCGCCAGTGGCGACACTGGCGCTGCCGCCGAGGCGCCACTGCCAGTCGCGCTCCCACACGCGCTGGCCTTCGACGCGCAGCAGCAGGCCGGCGATGTCGCGCTGCTCGTCAGCGACGATCGACAGTGCATCCGGGTCCGCGACGCCGGCGCTGCGATAGCGCGTCGCTTCGCCGGCCGCCATGCCGAGCTCCAGCAGGTAGCGGTAGTAGTCGGGTGACTCCTCGCGCCGCCGCTCGCCCTGCAGATCGCCGGCGAGCCAGATCGCGCGCGTCGGCTCGCGTTCGAACCGGGCGCGCGAAAGTGTCTCGCCCATGGCGTAGCCCGGGTCGGTGTCGAGGCGTGCCAGACTGCGCACGCTCACGAACTGGTCCTGCCGCCACTGCCGCGTGGATTGTGCGGCAACGACCCAGCCGTGCTCCGCGCGCGGATCGGTCTCGTCCCAGTCGGTGCGCAGGAAGCTTGCGCGCGAGCCGGCGGCGACATAGCCGTTGACGAGGCTGCTGCCGTAGATCAGCGCACCCCCCGTAAGCGGCGTGTCCCACCAGCGGCTGCTGCCGTCGTTGATCTTCTGGATGCCGATCCGGACCGAGCGGCGCGGGTCGACGGCATCGAAGCGCTGATGCCAGAGCTCGGTGATCTCCGCGTACTGGCGGTCGGCGTTGCGCGTGGCGGACACGTCGGTGTCGGCGTCGTAGTCGTCGCTCGCGTAGAGCTTGGCGGATACCGCACTGATGTCGTGCTCGCCGGACTGGCGGAACCAGTAGGGCCGCAGCACGAGATTGGTGATGCCCTCGCCGTCGCCGGCGAAGGCAGGCTCGACCTGACGTGCCTTGATTTCCGCCTGCAGGCCTTTCTCGACGAGCACGACCGGGGACGCAGATGCGACTGCAGGCGCAACTGCGGACCCGGGCGCGGAAGCAGGTGCTGACGCCGATCCCGACGAAGCCGCCGGTTCGGGCGCATCTACCGCACTCGCCTCACCAGATGACGGCCCGGAAACGGCCTCGACACCTGTCGAGGCCACAGCCGGCGAAGCCACGTCCACTGCCGCCGCCTGCACCGGGCTGAGCGCAACCGCGGCCATCAGCGCTACGAGCCGCCAGAGGAATGTCCTTAATGGCGTCATGGCGTGACCCCCGCAGCGGCGGAATCCAGCAACGCATCCACCATGACGTAGCCATTCTCGCGCGCACGCGCGGCATACGCCTCGGCACGCGCACGGTCCGGCGCGAAGCCCGGGCTGTACAGATAGAGCCGGGTGAGGATGAACCAGCTCTTGGCAAGGCCGCCCTCCCCCGCGCGCTCGAACCACTGCACGGCACCAGCGTAGTCGGGCTCGTCGAGCATGCCGCTGCGCAGCAGGCCGCCATAGGCATAGGCGGCGGCCGGCGACGTGTCGGCATGCTTCCGTAGCAGGGCCTGCGCACGCAATGGGTCGGAGGGCAGCAGATTGCCGTCCGTGTACACCTCCGCCTCGATCAGGTCCGCCTCGAGCGGACGCACAGTGCGCAACCAGGCAAGCAGATCCAGCAGCCGCGTGCGCGCGTCCTCGCCAACGTTGGCGGCATAGGCGTTCGCCAGTTCGACGGCCGCATCGGTCGGGTCCCAGGTCGCGGCGGCGGCCTCCATTTCCGGCTCGACGATGGCCGCGGCCTGCGTGGCGTCGGCCACGCCGGCGCGGGCATCACGACGGAACAGGCCACCGAGCAACACCTCCGCCACCGACAGCTGCGGCACGCCGCCCACCTTCTTGCGATAGACGCGAAACACGGAGTGGCGCGCGGCGCCCGCGTGGCGGGCTGCCGCCTCACGCGCGAGCTGCAGCGGCAGGCCGACGCCGTTGTGGCGCTGCGCCAGCGCAACCAGCGCACCCGCCGCTTCCGGCAGCTGGGCAGCACTGGCGCTGTAATGGCGGGCCGCACAGGGGACGTCCGGCATTTCGCGCAGGGGCTGGTCGCAGAGCATGCCGAGCAGGTATTCACCGCGCGGGTCGCCAATGCGGGCCGCCTGCCGCGCCCAGCGCTCGACCTCGCGCGCATTGCGGCCATTGCCACGCGCCAGCAGCAGGTCCGCGATATCTGCCGACAGCTGCAGTTCGCCCCGCGCGTGACGTGCTTGCAGACGCTCGGTCAGGGCATCGAGCGCGCTGGCGTCGAGCGCCGGATCGCGGGCATAGAGTCCGCTGATGCGGCCGAGCCCGCGGGCATCGCGCCGCGCCGCGCGCTCGTACCAGGTGATCGCTTCCGCCAGCTGCCGCTCACGCGCCGGGCCGTTCGCCAGCAGGTCGCCGAGCGCGAGCTGTGCGCCAGGCAGCCCGAATTCCGCCAGCGCACGGTACTGCGCCTCCGCCGCGGCGCGATCACCCTGCTGCAGCGCGGCCGCCGCCCGCCCCGTATCGGGGAGATGGGCGCAGCCCGCCAGCAGCAGGGACGCCGCGAACAGCAGGATATGAAACCGGCGCAAGGGCGTGGCCACGATGCTCAGGCTCCCAGCAGCCGCAGCAGCTTCATCACGAGCCAGGGATGGCGCACGACCTCTGCCGGATGCCCGAGCGCCGAGACCGGCAGCTCGCCCTCGACTTCGATGTCGACGCGCACGAAATTATCGGCCACCTGCGAGTTCTCGATACGGCTGGCGTCTATCACGCTGACCCGCCCGGCATAGCGCAGGCCCTGCACTGGCAGCACCACGCGCAAATCGTCGCCTTCGAGCAGCTCGAGCGCCTGCTTCGGCGTGTAGAGCGCCGACACCCAGCGGTGCGAATCGGGAGCGCGCATCTGGAAGACCGGGTCGCCCTTGCGCAGTACGCCGCTCTCGCCGAGCGGCAGGCCGAGCACCTCGCAGTCGCAGGGGCTCATGAAGGTCATCTGGCGCGGCGCGGAAGAGTCCTGCCCGCGCACCGGCATGGGCGGCAGGATCTCGGAATAGGTGCCGAGCGGCTGGCCCTTGCGCACCTTGCGCTCGCCGGGCCGGAGCAGGCTCTGGAAAGTGCCGTCCACCGGCATGCGCACGTAATGCACATTGGTGGTGACCACGGCGGACTCGGCGCTGTTGACGAAGAGCACGCCGTAGACCTGCGAGAACACATAGGCAAAGGCAAGGAAACCCAGCGTCAGCACCATGATCGTGCCGGCGATGGCCACGCCCTTCACCACGGGCGGGTTGGCCGTGCTGCCGGCCTTGCGCGCGTTGGCGGAATTGTCGCGGCGCATGATCTGCAGCATGTCGTTGAGCTGCACCACGTCGCCGGCGAGGAAGGAGCCGATGATGGCTCGCAGCGCGTCGCCCTCGGTGGGCCCCACGTCCTGGAACATGCAGCCGATGCGCTCCTCGTTGGCGACCTTGGCCTGGAAGTGGATGCCGATGCTGTAGGTGAAGGACTCGTATTTCAGCACGAGGTCGCCGTGCAGCAGCTCGCCGGGCGCGAGGTCCGTGCCGCAGGGCTTGAGCGAGAAGCCGCCGACGGAAATGTCGAGCAACTCGAATTCGGCGACCTTGTCGTCGCGGCTGTCGCGCACGATGACCGTGCCGGGCAGGCGGATGCGCACGTGCTGCCGATGGGCTTCCGACTCATGGACGATGCGGGGGCTTTTGTCACTCATGCTCTATTCCTCGGTGAATCAGGAGCCGTGCGCCAGCACCAGGCAGAACGCCAGGAACATGCTGACCGCGGAAAATGTCATGGCGCGGGAACTCCACTTGTTGAAGCGCGCACGTGAATCGGACGCCGCCTTCAGCGTCGTCTTCTGCCGTGTCCAGGACTGGCGGTCCAGGCGGAAGTTCACGTAGGTCTTCACCAGCGAGCCGGCGATCTGGTTGTAATACAGGAGCGCCGGATAACTCGGCCGCACCGGATGGTGGCCGGCCAGCAGGCTCGCGGTGATGAGCGCGCGGGTGAAGCCGACCCAGAGCAGGTAGGCGAACAGCACCGCATAGCCGTAGAAAAAGCTGGCGAGGATGGCCGTAGTGAGGCCGACCAGCGAAGTCCACATGGAAAAGCGCTGGTCCCAGAGCACGTAGTAGGTGAACAGTCCCAGGCGGCGCATGCCGAGCTTGGTGGCGCGGTGGTTCTGGCGCAGCGAGTTGCCGTACCAGCGGAACATCAGCTTGTACGAGGAATGCAGGAAGGTCTTTTCCGGCGGGTGCTCCAGCGTGCGGATGGAGACGTCCGGCACGTAGAAGGTGTCGTAGCCGAGCCGCATGATGCTGTACCAGCTCGACTTGTCGTCGCCGGTCAAAAAGCGGAAGTCGCCGAGCCGCCAGTGCGAGAGGTGGTCGTTCTGCACGTCGTCGATGAAGAGCGGGTCGGTGACGACGCTGCCGCGGAAGATGGACATGCGCCCGGTGAGCGTCAGCACGCGGTGCGACAGGCCCATAGAGCACATGTTGATGTGGCGCTGCGCGAAGCGGAGCTGGTGCCAGTCGCGCATCATGGCGCCGCCCAGCACGTCGCAGTATTCGTTGGTGGTGAGCGCGCCCATATTGGGCAGCACGGTGAAGAAGGGCAGCGAGCGTTTCACGACACCGGGCTCCAGCACCGTGTCGCCGTCCACCACCGCGACCACGGATTCATGGAAGCGGCGGTTGCGCGAGATGGCACGGAAACCATAGGCGAGGCCGTCGCGCTTGCCGGTGCCGGGGATGCGCACGAACATGAGCTCGATGTTGGCGCCGGCGGCCTCGATGGTGTCCTGGTAGACGCGCCGGATCAGGTATTCGTCGGCCTTCTCCACGATGGAGGCCACCACCGAGGCGGGCCGCCCGCAGGTCAGCGCCTCCATGAACACCGAGTGGTAGACCTGGTAGGTCGTGCGCGCATCGATGCGGAAACTGGTGACGAGGAAATACACGTGCTGCGGCAACTTTTCCTCCGGCACCGCGTCGGCGAGTCGGCGCAGGCGCGGAAACACGATGCGCAGGAAGAGCTGGCTGCGGATGAAATGGGTGATGCCGACGGAATAGCGCCAGGCCCCGATCAGGCCGATCAGCAGCAGGAACTTCGCCTCGCCCGACACGAAGAAATTGGCGGGCAGGAAGACGACGAGCCACGCCAGCGCCAGGCCGTACAGCAGCCATTCGCCCAGCTCCTGCAGGGGCCGGGGAATGTACAGGCGGGCGCCCACCAGCGCGGCGCGGAGCTGCTGCATCACCAGCAGATACCCTCGTAGTCGCCGGTCACGGTGGCGCGCGCGAGGCCGGCGAGGTCGATGATCTTGCGCTCGCCGACGCGGCGGATCAGCGGCTCGTCGAACTCCGGATCGCGGTAGCAGACCACGATGACGTCGGCGTGGTTGATCACGTCCTCGACCGAGGGCGTGAGCAGCGCGGCCAGGTGCGGAATCTTGTTGTTGATGTAGTCGCGGTTGGCGCCGTGCACGCGGGCATGGTCGACGTGGCGGTCGTAGATGCGCAGGTCGTGGCCCTTGCCGATCAGCTTCTCGGCAAGCTCGACGAAGGGGCTCTCGCGCAGGTCGTCGGTGCCGAACTTGAAGGACAGCCCCAGCATGCCGACGCGGCGGCTGCCGTGCGCCATGACGAGGTCGAGGCCGCGGTCGAGGTGGGCGCGGTTGGAGGGCAGCAGCGATTTCAGCAACGGCAGGATCATGTCGGCCTGGCCGGCGCGGTAGATGAGCGCGCGCACGTCCTTGGGCAGGCAGGAGCCGCCGAAGGCGAAGCCGGGGCGCATGTAATAGTTGGAGATGTTGAGCACCTTGTCCTTGCAGGCGACGTCCATGACGTCGCGGCCGTCGACGCCGAACTGCTTGGCGATGGCGCCGATCTCGTTGGCGAAGGCGACCTTGGTGGCGTGCCAGGCGTTGCAGGTGTACTTGATCATCTCCGCCACTTCCGGCTTGCGGATCACGAGCTCGGCCTCGACGCCCTCGTACAGCGCCGCCACGCGCGCCGCCGACGATTCGTCGTCGGCGCCAATGATGGTGAAGGGCGGATTGTCGAAATCGCGGATAGCGGTGCACTCGCGCAGGAACTCGGGGTTCACGGCGACCTGGAAGCCCTCGCCCGCCTTCTTGCCGGAGGTCTCTTCCAGCGCCGGGATGACAAGGCTGCGTAGCGTGCCGGGCAACACGGTGCTGCGGATGACGACGAGGTGCGAGGCCGGACGATCACGTAGCGCGGCGCCGATCTGGCGGCACACGGTGACCACGTGCGAGAGATCGAGGTCGCCGTTGCCGCGGCTCGGCGTGCCAACACAGACGAAGGAGATCTCGCTGCCGGCGATCGCCTCGGCGACGTCCATGGTGGCGCGCAGCCGGCCCTGCCCCACGACCTCCTCGAGCAGCTCGGGCAGGCCCGGCTCGACGATGGGCGCCTTGCCGGAATTGATGGCGTCGACCTTGTCGCGGCTGACGTCGACGCCGATGACGGTGCCGCCGCGGCGCGCGAACAACGCCGCGCAGACGATGCCGACATAGCCCATACCGAAAATGCTGATACGCATGTGTGTTCCCCTTCCCCGATTCCCGAAAAGTACTGCAAAGGCCGCGCCACGGAGCGCTGGCGCCCGGCGTGGTCTGCGGTCACCCGCGGCAGCGACATCCCGTCGCACCGCGCAATGATCGTTGCCGCGGGGCTGCCGCCCCGCCTTGTCGCTCTAGCGCCAGAGCTGGCGGCAGGTGGCGTCGTCGCCCCGCAGCCGCTGCCCGGCGCCGTGTGCAAACAAATCCGTGAGGTTGCCGCCCAGGCGACGCGCCGAGGCCGGTGCATGCTGCTGCGCAAACGCGGCGAGGCGGGCATCGCCCGGACACAGCGCGGCGAGCGGCGCCACCCAGGGCACGAGTTTCCCGTTCACCTCGTCGAGCGCCTGCCGGCTTCCCGCGCGCTCGCTGAACCACGCAGCGTCGCGCAGCCCGGTCTCGACCCGGGTGGCGAGGCGACACAGGGCGCAATCGTTCAGCGCCAGCAGGTCCTCGCCGTTGGCCCGGCCAATGGCGGCCACCATGACGAGCGGCGCCAGCGCGAAATTGTGGTATTCGAGGGCGCGCGCGCCGCGGGCCATTTCGGTGGCAAGCACGCCGTCGGCATCGATGGCGGCGGCGGCGCGCCGGTACACGCCGAAGGACCAGTCCAGCAGGTCGCGCCGGTCCGTCGCCACGGCGCTGGCCGCTACCGCGGCGGCGGCCCAGTAGAGGTGGTTGTTCATGCGCGCCGGATCGCCGCCGGAGTGGTCGGCGACGACCTGCTCGGCGCGGCGCGAGAGCCAGTCGCGCACCGTGCGCAGCTCGGCGGCATCGAGGCCTTTCGCGTCGCGGATCTTCAGGTAGTTGAAGGCGGCGGCCGCCAGCGCCCACTTGCGCACTGCCTTGCCCTGCGCGTTCGCTTCACCCGCCAGCGCGTCGGCCGCGGCCCAGGCGTGCAGCCAGGCGAGCGCACAGGCGGCGGCGCCGGCCTGCCCGCGCACATGGCGATCCGAATTCGCGGCCAGGCCCTTCTCGAAGGCTTCGATGTCGGCGATGGAGCGTTTGTAGCTGAACAGCGCGAAAGGATTGAGGCGGTCGCGCGCCTTGCCGGAGCCGGCGTACTTGCTGGCGAACTCCAGCTTGCCCGTGTAGGGCGCGGGAATGTCGTCGCAGGCTTTCGCCTTGCCGGCCTTCGGCGTCACCGCAAGACCCTCGAAGGGCGACACGAGCGGCGCCGCCGCGGCCGGCGCGGCGAGCACGAACAGGCACAGCGCCGCCATGGCGTTACGACGCATCATGCGTGCAGGCCTCCGCGTCCACGAAAACCGGCTTTGCCGGGGGATGGGCGAGGCGCACGCCGGCGCTGAACACCGTCTCGGTGGCCAACGGGCCGGTGCGCGGGAGCTCGATCAGGAACGTGCCGTCGTGCTTCACGTAGGGATGGCGCTCGACCTTCACCTGCTCGTGGTCGCCGTTCATGTAGGTCACATCCAGGAAGAAGACGTTCACCGACGGATCGCTGAAGCGCAGCTTGAGCGCGGTACGCCGCGCCACCAGCGGCGTGATGACGCCGCCGCGGCCATTGTTGATGACGTCCTCGATCAACTCTGCCGACAGCGCGGCGCGACCGGTGAGCAGGGGCTTGCCGCGGCAGGCGCCGGTGAGCATCGGCACCGCCTGCCGGTAGAACATCGGCAGGTCGAGGTCGTACTGCGACGGCAGCTCCCACACGAGTATCTTCGGCGGCTTGCTGGCAAAGCGGCCCTCGACCAGCAGCTGCTCCAGCGCGCCGTTGTAGCCGCCGCCGCGCAGGGCGCGGTTTTCCACCGCGACGCCGAGTTCGGATTGCAGGAAGCCGGCGAAGTTGTAGTCGATCTTGCCCTTGCTGTTCGATGTGCCGATCAGCATCACCTCGGCCTCGCTGGCGTTGGCATCACCGAACAGGGCCGCCTCGTCGAGTGCGCCCGGCAGCGTGGTCCATGTCTCGAAGAACTGGCGCGGGAAACGCATGTCGCAGATGCGCCCCGCCACGGTGGCCAGCGTGCCGTACTTGCCGGTGATGCCCGTGCGTTCGGTCTGGAAGGCCTGGCGCGGCATTTGCGCGTAGACCGGCAGCGCGCGCACCGCGGTGGCGACCAGCGCCGCCGTCTTGCGCGCACCGGCCGTCTGCCAGTGGTGGTCGCGGCGCTGGAAGAAGTCACCGTCGCGGTCCGGCACCAGCGTGGAAAGGTCGGGCACGATGTAGCCGGCCGCGCGCAGCTGCGCGAGCGCCGCGCGGTAGCTGGCGAGCGCCACCTTCGGGTCGTAGCTGGCGTGATCGAAGCGGTCGTGGTGCACGAGCCCGCGCGGCGGCAGGTAGACGATCACCACTTGCGTGCCGGCGCGGCGGAAGGCGTCGGCCAGGCGCGTCATGCCGCGCATCGCCTCGGTGTCGAGTCGGAAGTCGGAACGCAGGTCGAGCTGCGTCGCGAACAGCCAGGAGCCTTCACCGTTGAACAGATAGCGCAGGCCGGCGGCGGCAGCGGCGTAGTACTGCTCCTCGGCCACCTGCGGGCACAACGCATAGCACGGCGTTCCCGGTGCGCAGGCAGCCTGCGCCCGCGCCGGCAGGACGGCGGCGAGGCACAGGGCGAGGAAGCACAGACTGCGCAACATGCGAGGCTCCGTCAGATTTCCGCGTTCAGCTGGCTCTCGCGGAGCCAGGCGCGCGTTTCACCGCCCTCCTCCACGACGAACAGGCTGTAGATCTTTTCGGGTGCGAGCGGCACCTCGCCGAGCCGGAACACCGGTGTCGCGCCCTCGTAGATGGAAAGCTCCACGCGCACCGGATTGATTTCGCGGCTGCCGGTCTTCTGCGGCGCGACCGCATCGATCACGGTCAGCTTGCCGCCAGCCGCCGCCAGGCGCGCCGGCGCGGCATCGCGCAGGTTGTAGAGGATGATGAAGGTCTTGTTGATGTGCACCGGCGTCGGATCGACCACGACCAGGCCTTCATGGCGGCCGCCGCAGACCACGGTCTGGAAGGCCGACTCGCGGATTGCCAGCGTGTAGGTCTTGCGGCCGCAGCTGACGGCGCGCTTGCCCGCCACCACCGGCTGGTAGACGGACAACTCGCCGCTGCCGAGCGCACCGAGCGCGCGGTCGCCGAAGCGCGCCTGGCCGGCCGCCACGGGGGCGCCGGCGTTGAACACGCGCGCCATGCCGGAGCCCGGCGGGAACACGGGCTTGTAGAGCGCGCCCTCGGGCGCGGCCAGGGCATGGCCCGCGCCGAGGCAGAGCACCGCGGACAGCAGCAGTCGCAGGTGTTTCATGGGTCATTCCTCCTTGAAGCCGGCAGCGGCCAGCTTGCGTTGCATTGCGTCGTAGTCGGCCACGATGGAGCGCACCGGCACCTCCCAGACCACCCAGCGGGCGCTGGACGCGCCACTCGCGAGCTGCGCGCGGAAATGCCGCATCGGCACGAAGGGGCCGCGTGCCT
This sequence comes from Moraxellaceae bacterium, assembly GCA_029237815.1. Classification (GTDB taxonomy): domain Bacteria; phylum Pseudomonadota; class Gammaproteobacteria; order Pseudomonadales; family Moraxellaceae; genus UBA2031. The sequence continues at coordinate 91,596 of JAQZBP010000008.1, read as the reverse complement.
TCTCGGAGATGTTGTCGAGGTCGGAGCCGAGCGCGGCGCGCAGCCAGCCGGCGAAGTTCCAGCGCTCGTCGGCGCTGTAGCTGGTGCCGACCAGCGCCAGCGGGCGGCCGGCGTCGCCGAACAGTGCCGCGGCGTCATCCGCCACCGTGTCGCCGGCGATGGCATAGCGGGTGTAGCGCTCGGGCGCCGGCAGCAGCGCGGCGAAGTACGGACGCACCGGCACGAAATTCTCGAGATCGCCTTGCAGCGTCGCCTGTCCCTGCGACGTGACGCGGAAGGCCTGGTCGCCGGCGAAGCCGTCGGCGCGCAGGCGCAGGGCGACGACGTCGGCGACAATGCGCGCGCCTTCCGGCGTCCAGTGCGTTTCGCTCCGGAAGAACACTGGCGTGCCGGCCGCGTGCGCCGCCAGCAGGGCGGGCCGCACATCGATCCAGGGCAGGCCCTCGGCGCGCAGGAAATCGGTGAACACCTCGCTCTTCAGCGCCTGTGCCGCGAGCGCCGGTGGCATATGGCCCGGCTCGATCTCCACCTTGCCCGGCACCGGCAGCAGATAGACGCGGACGCCGGCGGCGCCGAGCGCGCGCACCTCGTCGGCCACACGCTTCAGGTTGGCAGCGCGCACGGCGCCCAGCTGCGAGGGCAGCACGAACTCGTCGCGCGTGTAGAGCCAGCCGCCCGAGCCCACGACCACGCCCGGCTTGCCCTCGCCGAGCAGGGCGAACTCCGCCGCGGCCCAGGCGTTCACCGACGGGTCGCGCCAGGGATGGCCCTTGACGAGGAAGCGCTCGAAATCGGCGGCGACCTTGCCGTCGAGGAAGGTGAGGCTGGAGCTCAGCTCGTAGTCGAGCACGCGCGGCACGGCGAAGGCGGCGCCGAGCAGCATGGCCAGGAGCCAGAGGGCGGCGTTCGCGAGCAGCAAGGTCCTGTTCATGGCGGCGTCCTCAGAAGGCGAAGTAGAGGAACGGGGTGTAGTGCTGCGCGAGCAGCCGCGACACCGCGAGCAGGAAGAGCGGGAGCACGACGATCAGCAGCACGCGATCGGCGACCGCCTGCGCGGGGCGGCGCGCCTCGAGCAGTGGCCGGCCCACGTAGAGCGGCTCCACGGCGTAGACGACCAGCAGCCCCACCGCCACCAGCAGCAGCGACAGCGCCGGATAAAACAGATGCACGGCGTCGCCCTGCCAGCCGTGCAGGCCCGCCATGCCGCTCCACACCACCAGGCCCTGGGTGACGGACTCGGCGCGGAACATGATGAAGACGGGAATGGTGATGAGCATGTAGCCGACCACCTTGAGCGCCCCGCGCAGCCCGGGCACCGGCTTGCCGGAGGCCCCGGCGATGCGCTCCAGCATCATCACGCCGGCCATGAACAGGCCGAGCATCACGAAGGTCCAGTTGGCGCCGTGCCAGAGCGCGGAGGCCATGATGGTGATGAAGATGTTGCGGTTGGTGCTGGCAAGGCCACCGCTGCTGCCGCCCAGCGGGATGTAGACGTAGTCGCGCAGCCAGGTCATGAGGCTCATGTGCCAGCGCCGCCAGAACTCGGAATAGGACTGGCTGAGGAAAGGCATGTTGAAGTTTTCCGTCAGCCGGAAGCCCATCATCAGGCCGATGCCGACGGCCATGGAGCTGTAGCCGGAAAAGTCGAAGTAGAGCTGGAGGCAGAAGGCGAGTCCGCCGATCCACGCATCGAGCATGCCGGGCTCGGCGGCGCCGAAGCACATGTCCACGAGCGGCGCGATGGAATCGGCGATCAGCACCTTCTTCACGAAGCCGATCATGAAGCGCACGGCGCCCTGCGCGAACAGCTCGACGCTGTGCGTGCGTGCGCGGAACTGCGGCGCCAGGTCCTTGTAGCGCAGGATGGGCCCGCAGATGAGCTGCGGAAACAGCGCGATGAAGGCGGCGAAGTCGACGAAGCGGCCGATGGGCTCGGCATCCTTGCGGTGCAGGTCCACGAGGTAGCTGATGCAGTGGAAGATATAAAAGGAGATGCCGATGGGCAGGATGATGTGCGCCAGCTGCAGCGGCGCACCGCCCAGCGCGACCAGCAGTGCGTTCAGGTTCTCGATGCCGAAGTTGGCGTACTTGAAGTAGCCCAGCACGCCGAGGTTGACGAGCACGCCCGCCACCAGCCAGCGCTTCGCCGCCGCGCCTTCCGCCCGCGCAATCAGCAGGCCGTTCCAGTAGTTCCAGAGCGTGACGGCAAAGAACAGCAGCACGAAGTCGATGCGCCACCATGCATAGAACAGGTAGCTCGCGCCGAGGATGACCCAGGACTTGCCGCGGAACGGCGTCAGGTAATAGATCGCCAGGAACAGCGGCAGGAAGGCGAAGAGGAAGATGGGCGAGGAGAAGACCATGGCGGTGTCGTGTCCTCAGGGCATGCGCGGAACGGGCAGGTCGGCGAGCCGCCGCACCGGCGCGCCGGGCAGCAGCGTGGCCGCATTGCCGCGGATGACGCGGGCTTCGGCGCGCTGGCCCGCAACCGTCAGCGTTTCCAGCACCGCCACGCGCGGGCCGTCGAGATGGACCGGCAGTGCCGCGCCTTCCTCGCGTTCCACGAGGCCGGTGCCGAGCACGGCCAGCCGGTCGCCGGGCAGGAGCGCCACGGCGCCGGTGTCCAGCGTCACGGTGTCGCCGGCGGTGGCCAGCACCTGCACCGGCACCAGGCGCTCCTCGAGCTGTCGCGCCAGGCGCCGCGCGGCGACATCGAGGATGGCGGGCACGGCGCGGGCCGGATCGCTGCCCGCCGTCTCCACGCGCGTGGCGGCGTGCAGTTCGGCGTCGGCACGGTCCAGGCGCAGGCGGCCACTGGCCACCACCACCGCGTCGGGCGCCGCAATGATCCGCCAGCCCAGCACGAAGCGCGCCTTCCAGTACGCAGGTTCCTTCTTGCGCGGATTGGCCGGGCGGAACTCCAGCACATGGTCCTCAATGTCGACGGCGACGAAATAGTCGTTGCCGAGCACCGCGGCGAGTTCTTTCCAGGGCACAGCCACCGGCGAGTCGAAGGCGAGGCCGAGGCGCGGATCGGCCATCACGGCCTTGTCGGCCCGGCGGACCTCGACGAGGCCGGGGCCGAGCGCCGCACCGACGCGCTCGCGCAGCAGGTCGATCTCCTCGCGTTCGCGCAACGCCGCCGCCTGCGCGTCCATGCCGCCCGCCTCCGCCTCTTCCTCGGCGTGCAGGCTGAACGGCAGCAGGAAAGTCGAGACCCGTACGCGACCGCTGGCGGCGCGCACTTCAAAGTCGGCCAGCGTGATGCGCAGGTCGGCCCGCCATTCACTGGCCGCGGCCCGAGTCACGGCCAGCACCTCGTAATCCCGAATAATGCCGGCGGCGCTGTCGATGGCCGGGCTCATGCGCCGCTTGTAGCCGGTGCGGTCGACCGGCAGGCGCGCCTCGTCGCGCACCCAGGACTCGAAGAGTGGACGCAGGACGGGTTCGGTGGTGGTGGCGAGGCTGGGGATCTGACGGGCGCCGGCCAGCAGGGCGGCGACGATGGCGGCATCGCGGCTGGCGCCGTTACCGCTTGCCAGGACGTCACGGGCACTGTCGGCGAAGGCCGGTGCCGCGGCCAGGCAGGTGGCCATCACGCCGAACAGGAATCGCCGAATGCGGGTCGCCGCCATGGGAATCCCTACGTGGCCGGAGAGGGGAAGCACTGGCGCGGCGACTCCCTCAATTACAGACGAGGGACAGGCGCAATACACCAATACTGTGAATTACGTCACAATTTACGGGAGTTATACAGAAACGACGCGACCTTTTGTCAGACAGAAGTGCCACGTCATCACTGGCGGATGGCAACTTCCACAAGGGCGGCTTGCTCCCGGCAAGACAGCGGGGAAGCGGAATGGGAAAGCAGGCGGCCATTGTCGCCGAGTCACCCGGAATGACCATTCCCCCGTCCAGGGGTAGGCAGGATTGCCCAGGCCGAACGACTGGCCGCTGCTGGTGTTGAGGGAACCCGGGCGCCGCCGGGACGCTCAGGTCAGGGAAGCCGACCAAAAATGGGGAAGTCCGGAACCTGACCCCGGCAATGGCGGCCAGAACGCCCGCCGCCGCACGTCAGCGGCGCATGACGGTTGAGGAAATGGCGCCGACCTCAGCGCTCGGCGAGCAGCGCCACGATCCAGGGCACGATGGCGTCGACCGGCAGCACCTTGCCGGCGGCGCCGCGCTTCACCGCCTCCTGCGGCATGCCGTAAACGACGCAGGTAGCCTCGTCCTGGGCCACGGTGCTGCCGCCCGCCTCGCGGATGTGCAGCAGGCCCTCGGCGCCGTCGTTCCCCATGCCGGTGAGCAGCACGCCGATCACCCGCGAGCGGTAGGCCTCGACCGCGCTATCGAACAATACGTCCACCGAGGGCGCATGGCGGTTCACCCGGGGCCCCGGCGATACCCGCGCCACCGGCCCCGAGTGCCCGACGCCCATGCGCAGCTGCATGCCGCCCGGCGCCACCAGCGCCTGGCCCGGGCCGATCATGTCGCCCTCGCCCGCCTCCTTCACGCGTACGGCGCCCAGGGTGTCGAGGCGCTGTGCGAAGGCACGGGTATAGAGCGGCGGCATGTGCTGCACGATGAAGGTGGGCGGAAAGTCCGGCGGCATCTGCGCCACCAGCGTGGACAGCGCCTCGGTGCCCCCGGTGGAGGCGCCGATCACGACGCAGTTGCCGCGCCGGATGGCGCGGGGCGAAAGCGGCACCACCGGCGCCACGGGCGTCGCAGCGCTAGTCGTTGCGGCGCCACTGCGGTAGGCGGAGCGATGCCGGGCGCGCGCCGCCGCCTGCACCGCGGCACGCAGGATCGCCGAGAAGTCCTCGCCCCAGCCGGCCACGCCCTGCGGCCCGCCCTTGCACACCACTTCCACGGCGCCGAGCGAAAAGGCGCGCATGGTCTGTTCCGCGCCGCGCGAGCTGTAGGAGCTCGACACCACCACCGGCGTCGGCTGGTGCTGCATCAGCCACTCGAGGAAGGTGAGGCCGTCCTCACCCGGCATCTCGATGTCGAGGATCACGACATCCGGGCGCAGCGCGGCGATCTTGCGCCGCGCGATGCCGGCGTCCGGCGCGGTGGCGATCAGGTCGAAGCCGAGCTCGGGCGTGAGCAGCAATCGGTAGGCATTGCGTGCCACCGCCGAATCGTCGACGGCGAGCACGCGGATGGGCGCGGTCGTGCCGCTCACCGCAACCGCTCCCCGCCGCGGCCGCCATCGGCGCCACGCAACGTGTAGATGGCCGGCGCCACCGAGCGCACGCGATCGTTCATGCCGGTAAGGCTCTCGGCATGGCCGAGGAAGAGATAGCCGTCGGGCGTCAGCAGGTCCAGCAGGCGGTTCACCACGTGCGCGCGCGAGGCCTGGTCGAAGTAGATCAGCACGTTGCGGCAGAAAATGGCGTCGAGGCCGGGCCGCACCGGATAGGAATCGTCGTTCAGGTTGAGGCGGCTGAAGCGGATCGGCCGGCGCACCTCGGCGCCCGCCTTCATCAGGCCCTCCTGCGAGCCGGTGCCGCGCAGCATGAAGCGCTTGAGCAGGTGCGCGGGAATGTGCGCGGAGCGGTTCATGGCCCAGACGCCGTCCTGCGCGCGCTTCAGCACGCGCGTGGAGATGTCGCTGGCCTCGATCTCGAGGTTCCAGCCTGATTCGGCCGGGAAATGCTGCAGCAGCGACATGGCCAGGGAATACGGCTCTTCGCCGCTGGAGCAGGCCGCGCTCCAGATGCGCACCGCGCGCTGGCGGCGCCCTTCCTCCGCGCGGCGCTGCCACTCGGGGTAGATCACCTGCTCGAGGTAGTCGAACTGCCGCGGCTCGCGGAAGAACTGGGTTTCGTTGGTGGTGATGGCATCGAGCAGGATCACCAGCTCGGCGCCGCTCGTGTCACCGACGACGCGCTCGAAATAATCCTGGAAGCGCTGCAGGCCGAGATCGCGCAGGCGCTTGGCGAGGCGTCCGGTGAGCAGCACCTTCTTGACAGGGGCGAGATGAATGCCGGCTTCGCGGTAGATGAGCTCCTGGAAAGCGCGGAACTCGCGGTCGCTGATGGGATCAAGAGCAGTAAGGGGACTCAGCGATGTCATGGCAACCATTGGCGGCTAAAAGCATCCGGCCGCGCGGGCGCGCGACCGGACGGAATCACGATCAGGTGAAAGCAGTGTATTCGCTGTCGGTCTCCGGGGAAGGCGCCGCCGTGCGGGCCATGGCCGGACGGGGCGTTGCCGCGACGGCCGGCGCGCGGTACTGGCTCGCGGAATAGGACGCGGCCTGCTCGTCGCCGGTGCGGAAGAACGACATGAGCTGCGACAACGCTTCCGCCTGCGAACTCATCTCTTCCGCCGTGGAGGCGAGCTCTTCCGCCGACGAGGCATTGCGCTGCGTGATCTGGTCCATGGCCGCCATGGCGCGATTGACCTGGTTGACGCCCGCCGACTGCTCGCCCGAGGCCGCCGCCACCTCCTGCACCAGTTCCGCTGTCTTGCGGATGGAGGGCACGAGTTCGTTGAGCTGCTGCCCGGACTTCTCCGCCACGCGCACGCTATTTCCGGCAAGCTCGCTGATTTCCTTGGCAGCGACCTGGCTGCGACCGGCGAGCTGGCGCACTTCCGCCGCCACCACGGCAAAGCCGCGTCCGTGTTCGCCGGCGCGCGCCGCCTCGATCGCCGCGTTCAGCGCCAGCAGGTTGGTCTGGTAGGCGATTTCTTCCACGATGCTGGTCTTCTGCGCGATCTGCTTCATGGCGTTGACGGTCTCCTGCACGGAGCTGCCGCTGTCCTCGGCATCGCGTGCGCCCTTGACGGCCATCTTTTCCATTTCACGGCTGTTCTCGGCATTGCGCGTGATGGAGGCGCTCATCTCCTCCAGGCTGGCCGAGGTCTCCTCGACGGACGCCGCCTGTTCGCTGGTGCCCTGCGACAGGCTCTGCGAGGTGGCCGAGACCTGCTGCGCCGCCACGGACAGCCCGTTGGCGCCACTGCGCACCTCGCGCATGACCTGCGTCAGCTTGTCGATCATGCGCGCCAGGGCATTGCCCAGCACATCGCGCTCCGACTGCGCCGTGACGCGCACGGTGAGGTCGCCGTCGGCAATCGCCGTGGCAGCGCCGGCCATGCGGTTGAGCGCGGTGGACATCTCCAGCATGGAGCCCTGCAGCTTGCCCATCTCGTCGCCGCTGGTGACCTCGACGCGGTCGCTCAGGTCGCCGCGCGCGATGTTGTTGGCGACGCGCATCAGCCCGTTGAGCGGGTTCACGATGGCGGACACCAGCAGCATGCCCATCCAGCTCGCCAGCACGAGGCCGGCGATGATCAGCGCGATGGTGAGGTTGCGCACCGACTCATAGCGGGCGACCGCATGGCCGAACTCTTCCCGGGCGACATCGACCTGCAGCTGGTTGAGGGCCGCGATGTCCTCGGTCACCGGCTCATAGAGGGCGGGAATCTTGTTCACCACGAGATCACGCGCCAGCGGCAGGTTGCCCGCCTCGATGGCGGCGATGGTCGGCTGCAGTCCCCGCTGCACGAACTCGCGACGCTCCTCGGCGAATTTCGCCGAGAGCCTCTTCTCTTCCTCGGTCATATAGGTCTTGGAATAGGCCTCCCAGAGCACGGTGATGGCCTGGATGCGCTGTTCGATGCCGGCCACGTTTTCCCGGATCACGGCGTCGGTCGGCGTGATCACCATGATGTCGACGGCGATGCGGTTCTGCAGCAGCATGCGCTGGATGTCGCTGATCTGGCCCAGCGGCACGAGGCGGTCCTCGTAGATGGTGCGCAGCTCCTCGTCGGTCTCGGCGAGCCCCCAGAGACCAGTGAGCCCGATGCCGAGCAGGAGCGCACCGAGGAAGCCGAGTACAAAAATCAGGCGTGACTTGATTGTCATGTTTTTGAACATGATGAGATCCCCACTAACGTGAAATTAGAGTGCGAAAGAAAACCGAATGGTGGTGCTGCGACGTGGCAGGGCGATGAACCGCCCCGCTTAGCCTCCTCTTGCGGGAGGCGCTCCCTGTCGGTCGTGGCGACCGAGGTCCTTCGCCCACACCATGCCGGTATGGGACTCGAAGATGATCTTGCGGCCCGTTGCGCCGCCCAGGCTCTGGTTCATGACGGGAATGCGCTGCCGCCGCAGCACCTCGAGCGCCGTCTCGACGTTGCGCTCGCCGATGCGCAGCGCCGCCGGCACCTCGCGGTGGCTGATCTGCGCGCCGCCGAACACCTTGGCCTGCAGGAAGGCGCGCCGGGCGCCGGCCTCGATGAGCCGGCGCACGAGTTCGTCGGTGGCCGGCACGCCCCAGCGCAGCGGCTCGCGCTCCTCGCTGCCGCGCGGCTCGCCCGGCAGCAGGAAGTGGTTGAGGCCGCCGATGCCACGGTCGGTGTCGTAGAGGCAGATGGCGACGCAGGAGCCCAGCACCGTGATGAAGCGCGTGGGTTCGCTGGCAACGAAGATCTGGCCGGGCAGCACGTACTGGCTGCGTACCGAGGCGGCGTCTTCCGGCGCTTCCAGGGTCGACACTGCGTTCATGCCGCGCCCTCGTTCGCGAGCCCGGTCAGGGCGGCGACCTTGGCGATGAGCTCGTCCTGGTGCACCGGCTTCGTGATGTAGTCGTTGCAGCCGCCGACGAAGGCGCTTTCCATGAATTCCGCCTCGGCGCGGCTCGTCACCATCACGATGGGAATGTCGGCCGTCTCCGCGCAATCACGGATGCGCTGCGCCGCCTCGAGCCCGTCCATGACGGGCATCTCGATATCCATGAGGATGATGTCGGGCATCCCGGCGCGCGCCGCCGCCACGGCGGCCTCGCCGTTGTCCGCCGTGATGAAGTCGCAGCCGCTGCCGGCCAGCAGCTCCTGCAGGTAACGCTGCTGCAGCAATGAATCGTCCACCACGAGGACACGCAGGGCCGGTCCGTTCATGACGCCACCTCTTCCGCCGCGAGCGCGGCATTCCACGCAAAGGGATGGCGCAGGCGCAGCAGGCAGTCGCCGCTGTCCGCATCGAACGCCACCCCGTCGATCAGGGTTTCCAGCGCCGGGCTCACCGCGACAAGACCGGTGAAAGCGCCTGGCGCGAGTTCGCGCAGGCCTTCCACGGCATCGACATCGATGATGCCGTGGCCGCCTTGCGCATCGCCGAGCACGACCTGCTGGGCACGCACCGGACGCGGCGCGCCCAGGAAGGCGCAAAGGTTCACCAGCGGCAGGCTGCGCTCGCGCCACAGGCGGCGCCCGACCTGCGCGTCGGTCGCGGCGGACGGCGAATCACCGAGTTCGATCACGTGCCGGATGTCCAGCAGGAGCCGGTGCGGGCCGCAGCGGAAGCAGAGGTACTCGCTCATGATGTCCGCAACAGGCTGCGCAGCGACTGGGCCTGGCGAACGGCGAGTTCGAACAGGTTGTCGCAGTCGAGGATGATGACCACGCGCCCGTCGCCGAGGATGGACGCGCCCCCCACACCCGGCAGGCGCACGAGGTCCGGGTGGATGTCGCGGATGAACACCTCGGGCCGGCCGGTGACGCGGTCGACGATGAGGCCGATGCGATAGACGCCGTCACTCATCACGACCACCTCCAGCGCCTCGCCCGCCGGCGCGGCGGCCTCTTCCTGTCCCAGCAGGCGCGCCAGACGATAGAGCGGCAGCGTGACGCCGCGCAGCAGGCAGCAGGCCTGCCCCTGCACCGACTGCAACGCGGCGGCCGGCAGGCTCAGGATTTCGGTGACGTTGCGTTCCGGCACGGCAAGCTGGCGGCCGCCCGCCTCGACCAGGATGACGTTCTGGATGGCGGCGGAGAGCGGCAGACGCAGCGTGAAGGTGGTGCCGCGCCCGGCCTCGGTGCTGACTTCCACCAGGCCGCCGAGCTGCATGACGCGGGTCTTCACCGCGTCCATCCCGACGCCGCGGCCGGACACCTCGGTGACCTTTCGCGCCGTGGAAAAGCCCGGCAGGAAGATCATGTGGTTGAGTTCGCGCGCGGTGAGTGCGGCCGCTTCGCCGGCGGCCACGAGGCCATTGGCGATGGCGCGTTCGCGGATGCGGTCGTGGTCGAGGCCCGCGCCGTCGTCGCTCACTTCCACGACCAGGCTGTTGCCCTGCTGGCGCGCCGACACCGTGAGTACGGCCTGCGCCGGCTTGCCGGCGGCGCGCCGCGCGCCGGGCGCCTCGATGCCGTGGTCGATGGCGTTGCGCACGAGGTGCAGCATGGGCTCGGCGAGCACGTCCACCATGCCCTTGTCGATGCGCACCTCCTCGCCGCTGATGTCGAGCCGCACCTCGCGGCCGAGGGTGTGCGCGAGATCGCGCACGACGCGCGGCAGGCGGTTGAAGACCAGCGCAATCGGTACCACGCGCAACGCCAGCACCTCTTCCTGCAGGCGGGCCAGCGAACCCTGCAGGCGGGCGTCGGCCTGCAGCAGCTGCTCGCGCTGCGCCTCGAGGTCGCGCAGCAGCGCGCGGCACTCCTGCAGCTCGGCGGCGGTGAGGGACTGTCCGGTGCCGCGGTCGCGCAGCAGTGTGGCGACGCGCCCCTGGCGCAGGGCGATGTCTTCCTGCTGCAGCGCATGCGACATCATGTTGCGCAGCATCACCATCTCGCCGATGCGGTTCACGAAGGCATCGACGGCACCACTGTCGACGCGCAGCGTGCTGGTGGTGCCCCCGTTGGCGCCGGCGGCCGGACGCACGGCCTCGGTGTCGGGCTCGGCCGGCGCCAGCGCCGCAGGGCGTGCCGGCGATGCCGCCGGCGCCTCGGCCAGCGGCGCGCAATGGCGCAGCGACAGCTGCCGGGGCCGCGGCTCCAGATGATCGAGCGCGGCCGACAGCGCCGCGAACGACAGTGGCGTGGCGACGAGGAAACTGAGGCCCGCACCGGCCGGCAGCGTATGACTGCCGAGCAGCGTGCCGTTGGTGGTGAGCCAGTCCATGAAATGACGGCCGGCGTCGGCGGCCGTTTCCGGATCGGCGCAGATCTCGGCCACGGTTTCGCGGCGCGCGACGGCCGCCTCGAGCCGATCCATGCCTTCGCGCTGCAGCAGGGCGAGGGTGTCGGCGGAAATGTCGAGTGCCCGGCGCAGGTCCTCGCATCGCTGCGGCATTTCGCGGCCCTGAACTTCGCGTGCGGTGAGCTGCTGCAGTTTTTCGTCAACCTGGGCGCACATCGCCTCGTAAGGCGCGTCTTCCTCGAGGCCGTCGAGCAGCTCCGCGGGCAGTACCGCGGCGACCTGCAGCATTTCCGCGAGCGCGCGGCTGGGCGCAAGGATGCCGCGGCGGAACTCGCGCAGGAGCTGCAGCGAAAAGCGCAGCAGGCGCGTGCTGTGCACGAGGCGCAGCAGGCGCGCCTGCCGCAGCAGGGACTCCAGCGCGTCGATCGCGGCCGGCAGCTGCGACTCCAGCGGTGCACCGGTGACGGGTTCGAAGGCGGCGGCAACGAGCGCGCCCACCGCCTGCAGATCGTTGCGGAAGCCGGCTTCCATGGCCGGGCGCAGCGCCTGCGCCGCCGCCGGCGTGCCGGCGTCCAGCGCGGCGAGGCGCTCCAGCCAGTGCAGGCGCTCCAGCAGCTCACCGAGCAGCGCCTGCCGCGGCGCACCGGGAGCGGCGTCGGCCAGCGCCGTGCACAGCATGGCGAGCGCCGGCGCGTCCGCGGCAGCGGCAGACGCCAGGCGCTGCAGCGCATCGCCGGCCGCCTTGCGTAGCGGCTTCGGTCGCAGCGCTTCCTCGGCCAGCAGCGGCAACGCCGCGCGCGCTGCCGCGGCCAGCGCGGGGTAATCGGTCACGAGCGCCGCCACGGCGGGCGCCAGCGCCACGGGCACGGCGTCCGGCCCTGTCGCCATCGCCTGCAGGCGCGCCAGCAGTTCCGGGGCCGGCGCGGGATCGCGTCGGGTTTTTTCTGCCGTTGCCATCTGCTGCTTCAGCGTGTCGATCGCGGCCAGCAGCGCGTCCACCAGGGCCTCGTCGAGCGGCTGCTTGCCCTTGCGCACGGGATCCAGCAGGTCTTCGCAGGCATGGGCAATGCCTTCCATGCTGGCGAAACCCATCATGGCGCAGCCGCCCTTCAGCGTGTGGAAATAGCGGAACACTGCGTTCAGGTCGATGGCGCCGCCGGCGTTGTGCAACAGCGCGAGTTCGAGGGCCTCCAGCTGCTCGCTGCTCTCGGCCTGGAAGGCGGGCCACAGCTGTTCGATCAGGTCGTTCATGGTCGCTCCCTCCCCTCAGGCCGCGCGGCAGCGTTGCAGTGCATCGGCCAGGACGGCGCGGCGCCGGTCCGCCAGATCCAGGCTGACCACGCCGGAGGGCTTGGCCAACACGTCAAGCGCGCCGAGGTCGAGTGCCTCACGGCAGGAAAAACTGCCGGGATGGGCCACCGAGGAGATGACGATGACGCGTGCCGCGGTGGCGAGGCGCGCCTGCTTCAGGAAACCGAGCCCGTCCAGGCGCGGCATTTCGATATCGAGCAGGATCACGTCGGGCTGCAGCTGTGCAGCCTTCTCCAGCGCCTCGATGCCATCGGCGGCCTCGCCCACGATGACCACGTCCTCGCAGCTTTCAACGATGCCGGCGATGACCCGCCGCATCACGGTGGAGTCGTCGACGATGAGGATGCGCAGCGGCGCGGCGACAGTGCCTGCCGGCACGGCGAATTCAGTCATGGGAGCCTCCGGCGGCGACACCCGGCGTGGCGGCCATGAGCGGCGCCAGGCTGAGCAGGGAAATCAGGCGGTCGTCGACGGAGGCGACAGCCTGCACGAAGCCGTCGCGGCTGGCGCCCATGGGCTCCAGCGCGCTCTCGGGAATGTCGAGGATGCCGGCAGCCTCGCGCACGGCGATGGCCCATTCGGCGTTGCCGTCGCCCACGATCACCCAGGCGCCTTCGTTGCCGGCGCCGGCGCGCAGGCGGCCGGCCATGTCCACCACCGGCACCACGCGACCTTCCACGTTCACGGCACCGGTGACGAGCGCATCGGCGCCGGCGTTGACGGATTCGGGGGCGCTGTAATCGGTGATGCGGCGGATTTGCCCGAGCGGGATGCCGAAGGCCTCGTCGCCGAGCGCGACCTGCAGCACGGTGTGCAGGCGCTCGGTCACTTTTTCCTTGGCGGCGCGCCCCTGCGGGATGAAGGGCAGGAACTGGCGGTGGCGCTGCTCGCCAATGAGCCGTGCCGGCGTCAGCAGGGCATAGAGCGCGTCTTCGGTGGCCAGCACGCCGGCGACTTCGCCATTGCCTTCGTCCAGGCGGCGCAGCTGGTCGACGGCCAGCTGGTGGAGGCCGTCGATGGCGTCCACGCGCAGGCCGTAGAGATGGCCCTCGCGCTGCACCACGACCACGCTGCGCGCGGCGGCATCCGCCCGTGCGGGCAGCTGCAGCAGCGTCGCCAGCGACAGCACCAGCAGCACCTCCTCGCGCACGATGGCGAGCCCCTCCACCGCCGCCGGCGCGCCGGGCACCGGCGTGGCGGCGGGAATGTCCAGGATCTCGACCAGGTCGCCGAGGGCCAGCGCGTAGCGCTCACCCCCTACCATCACGACGATGCAGTCCAGCGTGGCGTCGTCCTGGCGGACGTCCTCGCCCTGTAACCGGCCCAGCAGGCCGCGTTCGCCCTCGGGCAGTTCGCGCGCGCCGATCAGGCTGCCGAGGCGATCCACGTCCAGCACCATCACACTCTGCCGCTCCCACTCGAAGCGCGCCACGACCGGCAGCGCGCCGCTGTCGTCGGCGAGCGGCTGCAGCGCGTCGGCGGCGATGTCGGCCTTGCCGAGGATGTGCGCGACGTGCAGCGCACAGGGCGAGCGTGACGTTTCCACGAGCACCAGCTCGCCGCCAGCGCCCGTGGCGCGGGCCGCGAGCAACAGGCCGAGGTCCATCTGCGGCACGATGCGGTCGTTGATGTTGACGAGGCCCTCGACGAAGGCCGGTACGAACGGCAGCGGCGTGACCGGCAGGGCCGCCACGGCGGTCTTCACCTGGATGGTGTCGAGGGCGAAGCATTGCCCGCCGACGTCAACGACGAGGAACTCGACAGGTGCACTGCTAGACATGGGATTGCTCCTGGCGGCTCAGCCGGTCACGGCCGGGCGGGAGTGGCGGCTGCCGTTGACCTGCTTCTTCAGCGAGGTCAGCCGCAGGATGGTGCGCAGGTCGGCATCGTTCGCCGGCTTGGGCAGGTAGTTGTCGCAGCCCGCCTCGCGGCCGCGGGTGAAATCCACGGACGAGGAGCGGCCGGTGAGCATGGCGACGCGGATCGGGCCGGTCGCCTTCAGGCGCTTGCAGACCTCGTAGCCGTCGATGCCGGGCATGACCACGTCGAGGAAGGCCACGTCGTAGCGCTGCAGGCCGACGATCTCCAGCGCCTTCTCGCCACTCTCGACAAGATCGATGTGCAGGCCGATGCCGGCGTCTGCGCCGATCTGCTCCAGCTTCAGCTTCATGTACTGGCGGGCCGGCAGGCTGTCGTCCACCACCAGCACGCGCACGGCGTCGGCACAGGCCTCTGCATGCAGCTGGCCGATGTCGGTGGAGGTGATGGCGTCGAGGATGGTCACGAAGTTACGGAAGTTGAGCGGCTTGCGCAGCACACGGGCCTCGCCGAAATCACCGTCCGCCGAGGCGGCAACGATGGCGACGACTTCCGGCCGCTGCTGCTGCAGCTGCTGCCAGCAGGCGAGGGCCTCCGGATCGTCGCCGTTGATGAAGAGCAGGTCGACCTGGTCGGTCTCGGTGGGCGGCCCGAACACGTAGCGGTTGCCGAGCTCGGGATTGGTGCGGAACAGGCTCTCGATCACCAGCGTTTCGCGTGGCTCGAGCCCGATATGGAAAATCCGGCACCACTGCTTGGTGGTCTGGTGGTCCCCTGGCTGCCTTTGCATGACAACTGCTCCCTTGTCTTCCATGTACCGCGAGCGGCGCCGCGGCATGCAAGCTGACGTCTTCCAGACAAGCAGAAGCCCTCCGGAGCCCGGCTACGGGTCCGCCTGCTGGATTGAATGTAGAGAATGTGGCGGGGGCCGTACGGCCCCGGGCGGCAATGGCAGACGGGTGGAGCGGCGCGGCGACTGCTGGCGCCGGCACTCATCCGCCTGCCATGACCTAATGAAGTAGACGAACTGAAGACACTGACATGCCGCACCCCCCCGGGTAATTCACTGGCGCCGTGGTTTTGCCGGAAAAATGTGCCGGCAAGGCGCTGGTCGCGCCAAAATGTCCCTTCTGTGCTTGTTATGCGGGACCTGAAAAAACTTATGAATCCGAAGCCCCAAGAATAATGTGGAAATCGGATATGTGAACCATGACGGTGCACCGGTCACACCGACTGTTGCACCGGTCATCCGGAACGTACGACAAATAAGCCTAAATTGGTATTGCGCTTGACTCAGCGCAAATGAATGCACAGAAAAACTGCTTGTCAAAATCATCCGCACGCCGTGTGAACGCCATCACACTCCGTTGCAGGCGCCGACTTTTTCCGACGCCGGGAATTCGCGAAAGGCCACGTGCCGAGCGCTTCCTTTTTGAACAGCGCCTGCGTTTGCGCCAGCAGTCCGATGCCGCGGAGTCCACGCATTCGCCCGGCAATGCCACGCGGCGACTTCTCCGACTGGATACAAATCGCTCGCATTCTGCGCGCAACCCGTCTCGCAACGATTGCAGGAAGGAAAGCCGCGCCCGTGAGTGCGGGCGTGACAGAGGCGCGACCGCCGCAGCGGCTATGGGTGCGCCGGGCGGCGCCGGTTCACTAGCCCGAGCAGCAGGCCGAGCGCGCCACCCACGATGAGGCCGGCGAGATGCCCGTGGTTGGAGATATGGATGCCGAAGAGGGCATCGAGGATGCCGGTGTAGCCGAAGGCCAGCCAGCCGATGAGGAAGATCACGATGCCCTTCTGCAGCCGGAACGGCGCGCCCGGATCGCCAAGGGGATACAGCCACAGATAGCCGACCAGGCCGTAGACCACGGCCGACAGGCCGAGGAATTTCGGCCCGTAGGCCAGGAACTGCGCAGCGTTGGACACCAGCGCGACCACCAGCGTGAGGGCCAGCAGCCGCCACGGCGACTGGAAGCGTTCGACCAGGCTGCCGAGCTCCCACCACCAGAGCAGGTTGAAAAGGATGTGCAGCAGGCTGCCGTGCATGAAGGCCGGCGTCAGCAGCCGCCACCACTCGCCGTCGATGGCCGTCGTGCTGATCGCGTCGGGAAAGCCCAGCACGGCGAACACCGCCCGCCCGTCCCGGCCGTCGAACAGCATGGCCAGGAAAAGCCCGACGCAGAGCAGCGCGACGCCGCGCGTGACGGTGCCCGCGCGCCGCCACCAGCCCACCGCCATCGGCGCCGCCGCCGCATAGACCGGTGCCGCCTGCACTTGGCCGGCGTGCCAGGAGGCCTGCCAGTAACGCGGATCCTCGGGGTGGCGCACGAAGCCCTCGGCTTCGGCCAGTGCGCGGGGGCCGTCGTCGGCGTTGTCCAGCGCCACGGCAAAGCCGTCCTCCTTTTGCTCGATGCGGTTGGCGATACCCTGGCTGCGCAGGTAGTCGCTGAAGGCGAGCGCGGGGCGCTTCTCGGAAAACGTCACGATGATCATGCGGACAGGGGCTCGGGCAGGTCGCGGAAGGGCTGTCAGGAGGCCGGCGCGCCGCTGGCGGCCTGCGCCAGCACCGTGCGCAGGCGCTGGTGCCGGGCGGCGAGGTCGAGGCGCGCCAGCTCGCGGCAGCTGGCGAGGAATCTTGCCATATCGTTGCCGTTGGCGCGCAGCAGCGCCTGCAGGCTGGGCACGAGGTCGTAGTAGGTGGCGACGCTGTTGAGCTTGGCGTTGTTCACCGTGGCGAGCCAGGCGTCGTAGCCGGCGTAGCCGCCCCAGCCCTCCCGGAGCGCCACATAGTCCTGCCGTAGCGCGGCATAGGCCGCTTCCTTGCCCTGCTGCTTCGCCGCCGCGTCCGGCGCGCTCGCGAACACGTCGGCCAGGCGGCGCCGGTGGCCGAGCACCAGCGCCACGAACTCGCGCTGGCGCTGGCGCGACAACGCCAGGGGCGCGAGGTCGAGTCCGTGGCGCTCGCTGTAGCGGCGCAGGCCCTCCTCCGCCACGGTCACGGCCAGGCTCTCGTTGAACACGGTGTCGCCCGGCACGAAGAGCACCTGGTGGGTGAGCTCGTGGAAGATGAGTTCGGCCAGCTCGGCCTCGGGCAGGCGGATGAAACTGGAGAGCACGGGGTCGCGGAACCAGCCCAGCGTGGAATAGGCGCTGACGCCGCCGAGGTAGACGTCATAGCCCTCTGCCTCGAGTTCGCCGGCATAGCGCGTCGCCATCTCCTCGCGGAAGAAGCCGCGGTAGCTCAGGCAGCCGACCAGCCAGTAGCACCAGGTGCGCGGCGCCAGCGAGAGCGAGGGCGTGGCCATCACCGACCACACCGGATAGTCGCGACCGAGCTCCACGTAGCTGGCGTACTGGCGGCGCGCCGGCAGGCCGAGTGCCTCGTGCGCAAACGCGCGGATGCGCTGCACGGTTTCGAGGCGCTGGCGCAGCAGCGGATCCAGGTCCTGGCGCGAGAGCATGCGGTCGATCGGCTGGCGCTTGGCCAGCAGTTGCACCTGGCCCTGCGCCGCCTGGGCGTAGTAGGCCATGCTCTGGCAGCCAGCGAGGAGAAACGCCGAGAGCGGTGCCAGCCAATGACGGAAACGCGGGAGGAAGGTTGTCGTCATGTAGGTATACGTAAGGCCGGTGGCGGGCTGCCCGGGCCTCTGCTACTCCCAATGGGCAGGCGTGTTGCGCTTCCGTAAGACTTTAGCAGCAGCGCCCGGCATCGGCAGGACATTAACGACGAGGACGCTTTAATGTCAGTGCACTTCCGCTCCCCCGCACTCCTGTTGGCAGGCAGCTTCGCCCTGGCGCTCGCCGGCTGCGACGCGTTGCTGCCCGTCACTTCCACACCCATCCCGGAGCAGCCCAACTACGGACAGCTGCCCGGCCCCGGCACCTACACCGTGGTCGCCGCGGTCGCCGCGGACATTGAGCCGCCCGGCGGTACCGCGCCCGATACCGGCGCATCCGCTACCACCGGGACCTCGGCCGTTGACGGTGCAGCTGCCGCTGGCAGAACCGAAGGCGCCGACGCGGCAACGGCAGGCAGTGCTGCCGGAGCAGAGGCCGCCGGCGCCCGTGCGGCCACCACCGCGCCGCCCATCCACGACGCCGACGGCGCCGCCACCGGCTTCTGGGCGAAGCGCACCGGTGCCGACACGCTCGCCATCGCGCCCATGCCGGCGGACGACACCGCCGCCGTGCAGGCGGCACTGGCACGGGCCATGGAGCGCCGCGGCTATCGCGCCCGCCCCGGCGAGCGCGCCGCCTGGCGCCTGAGCTACCGCGCCACCGTGGAGAACCGCGAGGAGACCCTGGCGCCACGCGACAAGCTGCTGGTGCCGCGCATGCGCTGCGACCAGTTCGGCTGCGCCATCCAGCAGCAATGGGAACACTTCGGGCCGCCGCAGCGGGGCGACGCCCTGCGCCGCTACCAGGTCGGTGTCGTGCAGGTACAGATCCACAACACACGGAACGGCGATCTGGTCTGGCAGGGGCGCCTCAGCAGCGAACTCGACGAGAACGGCCAGCTGAGCCGCAATGCGCTCTTCGACGCAGCCAGCCGGATGATGAAACAGCTGCCACGCGCGCCAAAACACAACCCGCTACCCGAGCCGCAACCGGAAAACGCCAGCCGCCGGTAGTTGCCCTGGAAGCAGCGGCGGCAACCACGCGGCACGGCGTCATGACCTGCAGAAACACCGGCGGCGCACCGAAAAGCCGCAAATTGCCTGTCTCGCGCGCAAAAAAAAGCGGCGCCTTTCGGCGCCGCTGCCCCATGTCCTGACCGGGACCGGGGACCACAGGGTTGCTTACATCTTGTAGGCGAACTGCAGCCAGGCCTTGCGCGTGTCGTTGGTGAAACCCGCCACGGAGCCGCCGTTGAACTCGGCGTACTTCACCAGGGCCGTGAGCTTCGCGGTCAGCGGCTTGCTCACCGAGAAATCCACTTCCTCGCCGAACTTGTCGTTGGTCGCCTCGGCGCGGAAGTCATGGCCGGCGAGCACGAAGCTGTACGTGCCCAGCGTCGCCTGCAGCTTCACGTTGGTGTCCTCCAGGCCGTTGGCGGGCGTCGCGAGGAAGCGGTCGGCCCAGCCGTTGAAGGCGTGCAGCGTCGCCAGCGGCGTCTTGAAGCCCTTCTCCAGCACCTCCTGCTGCGCCTTCAGCGTCACCGGGCCGAACTTGTAGCCGAGCTGGATGTCGGTGTAGCTGACGTCCGGCACCGCGGTGGCCTTGCTCTCGGCATAGTCGGCCTGGTCTGCGTAGGAGAGCTCGTAGAGGAAGTTCGCGATGGCGCCGTCCACGCGCACGCCGGCGTGCTGCCAGGACGTGGTGGGCGCATCTTCCTCGTCGACGGCGTAGTAGAAGGCGGTCACCTTCGCCTGCGGGAATTTCGCGTAGCGCAGATTGGCGAGCGGCGCGTCCACACGGCGCTTCACGCCGTAGATGTTGCTGACGCGCTTCAGCAGGGCCGCGTTCACGGTGAGGCCCTCGACCCAGGTGGCGTTGCTGAAGCTGATGGCGTCGAAGGTCTGGTCGTTCTGGCGCCAGCCCACGTCACCGATGAAGCGCGCGTTGTCGTAGATGATCTTCTGGCGCCCGAACTTGACCCCGTAGCCCTCCAGCAGGGCCTGGTTGATCTGGGTCAGCCCCGGGTCGGCAATCAGCCCGTACTGGGTCTGGTTGTTGCCGAAGCCCGTGGTGCCGCTGTTGTACTCGCCATTGCCGAGCGTGCTGACGTTCTCGAACTCGATGAACGCCTTGAGACCGTGGTAATCACCGGTCTTGTAGCCGAGCACGGTGCGCAGGGTTTCCGCGTCCGTTTCCGGCGACGTTTCATAATCGACGTACTCACCGCGCAGGCGCAGGTCGAGCGAGGTCTTGCCGCTGAAAATGGCCTCCTGCAACAGCGCCACCTCCATGGGCTCGGCCTGCGCCACCGCCGCGAATGCATTTGCCACCAGAACCGCAGAAACCACGACTGACTTCTTCATGACAACGTCCCCCAAAGACCTGTGTGAAAAAAACTGTCCGCACACCTGTGCAGGAAGCAGCAACTTCTCTTGCCGGATTCCGGGCAAGGCTCCGCCCGGGGCATGCTCGCGCATGTCCGTTTTGCCTCCGGTGTGAATCCCCCTCCGGACCGGAGAGGCTCAGGCGGGCGCCCGACGCGTCCTCCTCTGGCCGGGCCCCGGCCCCTCAGCCGCTGCCGCGACCGTTGTCATACGGATCGTCCATTTCCGCACTCCTGCCCTCAGGCCGCATCGGGGCGCTTCTGTCCCTGGTAGAGGAAGCGCAGCACCTCGGTGCGGCAGTGGTGGTAGTCCTTGTCCTCCGCGAGCGCCATGCGGTCGCGCGGGCGCGCCAGGTCGACGGCGAGGATCTCGCCGATCGTCGCGGCCGGGCCGTTGGTCATCATCACGATGCGGTCGGAGAGCAGCACGGCCTCGTCCACGTCGTGCGTCACCATGACCACCGTCGAGCCCGTCGCCGCGACGATCTTCATCAGCTCGTCCTGCAGGTGGGCGCGGGTCAGCGCGTCCAGCGCGCCGAATGGCTCGTCCAGCAGCAGGATGCGCGGCTCCATGGCGAGCGCGCGGGCGATACCGACGCGCTGCTTCATGCCGCCCGAGACCTCATGCGGCATCTTCTTCATGGCGTGCGTCAGGCCGACGAGCGCCAGCGCCTTTTCCGTACGCTCTTTCAGCTGCGCGCGGCTTTCCCGCGCACCGAACACGCGCTCCACGGCAAGGTGCACGTTCTCGAAGCAGGACAGCCAGGGCAGCAGCGAGTGGTGCTGGAACACCACGGCGCGCTCGGGGCCGGGGCCGGCGATTTCGCGGCCGTTGCAGATCAGGCCGCCGGCAGTGGGCAGCGTGAGCCCGGCGATCAGGTTGAGCAGCGTGGACTTGCCGCAACCGGAGTGGCCGATCAGCGAGACGAACTCGCCTTCCGTGATGCCGAGGTTGATGTCGCGCAGCGCGGTGAACATGCCCTTCTTGGTCTTGAAGCTCATGCCGGCGTTTTCGATGGAGACGATCTTCTTCATGTCAGGCTCCGTTCGGGAGAGAGGGTTTGCACAGGGGTGAAGGCCGGCAACTCACGACGCCTCGTATGTGAAGCGGCGGGCGACCTGTATCAGCATCTGCTCCAGCAGCAGGCCGACCAGGCCCACCACGAAGATCGCGATGATGATGTGCGCCACGTTCAGGTTGTTCCATTCGTCCCAGACCCAGAAGCCGAGGCCGACGCCGCCGGTGAGCATTTCCGCCGCGACGATCACGAGCCAGGCCACGCCGATCGAAAGACGAATGCCGGTCAGCAGATAAGGCAGCACGGAGGGGAACAGGATCTTGGTGAAGATCTTCCATTCGGAGAGGTTCAGCACGCGCGCCACGTTCAGGTAATCCTGCGGCACCTGCGAGACGCCCACGGCGGTGTTGATGATGATGGGCCAGATGCTGGAGATGAAGATCACCCAGATCGAGGCCGGTTCCGCCGCCTTGAACACGAGCAGGCCGATCGGCAGCCAGGCCAGCGGCGACACCGGGCGCAGCAGCGAGATGATGGGTGCGAACATATCGTTGAGGAAGCGGAAGCGTCCCAGCATGAAGCCGAGCGGAATGCCGATCAGCGCCGCCATGCCGAAGCCGGTGCCGACACGGCCCAGCGACCGCAGGATGTTCCAGCCGATGCCCTGGTCGTTGGGGCCGTTCACATAGAAGGGGTCGGCGAACAGGAGCTGCGCCGCCGCCCAGGTTTCCGCAGGACCGGGCAGGTCCTTGCGGTAATGGCTGATCGCTGCCCACAACAGGATGAAGCACGTCAGGCCGAGCAGGGGCGCGATCGTCCGCACCACCAGCGTGCCCCAGGCGATGGCCTTCAGGCGCGCCACAAGGCGCACCTTGTAGGAAGGCAGCAGGGGTGCCGCCGTTTTTTCCACTTCAGTGGTCAGTGCTGTCATGACTTCCTCCCGTCGCATTGCCGCCCTTGCGGGCAGCAGGGGGCCACGCTGCTTCCGGGGAAGCAGCGGGCATTTCCGTTTCATCTGAATCGTTCGCGGCTGCCGTCCCGGTGCGGCGGCGGCAGGCCGCGGCTGGCTACACCTTGATGGCGAATCCCGCGGCATAGGCCGCCGGGTTACTGCCATCCCAGACCTTGCCGTCGAACAGGGTGCTTGAGCGCATGGTCGAGGCCGGTACCGCGACCTTGAGCTGCGCCGCCGCCTGCTTGTAGAGCTCCACCTGGTTGATCTGTTTCGCCACGCCCAGGTAATCAACGTCCTGCTTCAGCAGACCCCAGCGCTTGTGCTGCGTCAGGAACCACATGCCGTCGGAGTGATAGGGGAAGCTCGCGCCGTCCTGCAGGAAACGCATGGAGTGGTCGTCCTTCCACTTCCTGCCGATGCCGTTGTCGTACTGCCCGAGGAAGCGGCCGAGGATGACCTCTTCCGGCGCATTCACATACGACTTGCCCGAAATCAGCTTGGCCACCAGCGGACGGTTCTTGACCTGTTCGATGTAGCGGGAGGCGTCCAGCACCGCCATGAGCAGGGCGCGCGCCGTGTTCGGGTATTTCTTCACGAACTCGGCGGTGCAGCCCAGCACCTTCTCCGGGTGATCCTCCCAGATCCCCTGGGTGGTGGTGACCGTAAAGCCGATGCCATCCGAGATGGCACGCGCGCCCCAGGGCTCGCCCACGCAGAAGCCGTCCATGTTGCCGACGCGCATGTTGGCCACCATCTGCGGCGGCGGCACCACGATGGTCTTCACGTCCTTCATCGGGTCGATGCCGTTGGCCGCCAGCCAGTAGTAGAGCCACATGGCGTGGGTGCCGGTCGGGAAGGTCTGCGCGAAGGTGTACTCGCGCTTGTCGGTGTCGACCAGGCGCTTCAGCGACTTGCCGTCGGTGACGCCCTTTTCCTTGAGCTGGCTGGAGAGCGTGATGGCCTGGCCGTTCTGGTTCAGGCTCATCAGCACGGCCATGTCCTTCTTGGGGCCGCCGATGCCGAGGTGCACGCCGTACACGAGGCCGTAGAGCACGTGGGCGGCATCCAGCTCGCCGTTCATGAGCTTGTCGCGCACGCCGGCCCAGGAGGCTTCCTTGCTGGCGTTGATCTTGATGCCGTATTTCTTGTCGAAACCCAGCACCGAGGCGATCACCACCGGTGCACAGTCGGTCAGCGGAATGAAGCCGACATTGATCTCGGTCTTCTCGGGCTTGTCAGACCCTGCCGCCCAGGCGGTCGACGACATCTGCATGGACAATCCTCCCATGATGCCGGCCGCGCCTGCGGCCAGCATGGAGCTTTTGAGAAACTGACGACGCCCGGCATCCACGCCCTCGCCGCTGGCCGCATCGGCCGTTGTGGTCGCCGCTGCCGGCTTGTCATTCAGTTCGTCACGATCCGCCATCACACACCTCTACTTGCCAGGGAGTTGTTGCAGGCATTCGCTTGAAGGCTCTTATGCAGCCTTCAGGCCAATGCCGGGCAAAAAAAAATGGCGCCCACGGATTACTCCGCAGGACGCCATTGTCCTCGCCGGTATTGCCACCGGGATCGACACCTAAACGGATTGCCATCCGTTGATGTCCACGCACGACACAGGAGACGCTGAACTCGCTCCGACACTGGAGACGCTTGAGTTCATGCCAGAAGAATTGCAACCGCCGTGCCAGCTTTTGCCGGCCCCGGAAAATCGCTGTTTTCACCATCGTGGTGCGGTTTTTGCGCCATGTTGGGGAATGGTGCACGCCAGGAAGGCGCCGTGGCCGGGACAAACGCCCACAGCGGGCAGGGAAATGCACCAGAATGAGCGGGCCTGAGAGGACGGGGCAAAAAAAACGGCGCCTACAGGCGCCGTCGGCAGCAGGCTGCTGCAAACTCAGGTCAGCAGCTCGTTCATGGACAGCAGCTTCTCGGCCACATCCACGATGCGGATGTTGCGGTCCATGGCCATCTTGCGCATGGCGTTGTAGGCATCGGCCTCGGTCATGCCGCGCAGCTGCATCAGCATGCCCTTGGCGCGCTCCACGGTCTTGCGCTCGTTCAGCTTGCTCTCGGCGACCCTGACCTGCTCCCTCAGCGACTGGTCCTCCTCGAAGCGCGCCTGGGCCACGGCCAGCACGGATTCCAGCTTGGCGGCGTCGATGCCCTCCACTACATAAGCCGACACGCCGGCCTTGATGGCGGCGCGTATGGCGGTGGGCTGGCGGTCGTCGCTCACCATCACGATGGGCCGCGGCTCGCTCTGGCTGACGATCACGATCTGCTCCAGCACGTCACGGCTGGCGGACTCGGTGTCTATCATGACGAGGTCGGGCTGCAGGCTGGCGACCGTGCGCGGAATCATGAAGGCGGAGGACACCTCCTCCACCACCTCGAAGCCGGCCTGGACCAGTGCCGCCCGCAGGCGGCCGACCTGTTTGTTGGTATCGTTCACCAGCAGGATCTTGAGCATGACTCTTATCTCGGACATCAATACCCCTGAACTGAGCAATCGCTGTGCCAATACCCTGAATTATTTTGTAGTCGCTCCTATCTGATTCCTCCGCTCCGCCAGGACCCTGCATGGCCACCACCCTGCTTACCCACCATCGCGAGAAACAGCTGATCCTGCTGCTGGCCGGCATGCAGTTCTGCCACATCGTCGATTTCATGATCCTGATGCCGCTGGGGCCGCAACTCATGCGGCTGCTGCACATCAGCCCGGCGGACTTCGGGCGGCTGGTGTCGGCCTACACGCTGGCGGCGGGGGCCGCCGGCTTCGCCACCGCCTTCGTCATCGACCATTTCGACCGGCGCCGCATGCTGCTCGCCATCTTCGGCGGCTTCCTGCTCGCCACGCTGGCCTGCGGGCTGGCCCGGGACTACGACTCGCTGCTGCTCGCGCGGCTGCTGGCCGGCGCCTTCGGGGGCATCCTCGGCGCCAATGTCATGGCCTACCTCGGCGACTGCATCCCGGAGGAGCGCCGCGGCGCCGCCACCGGCCGCGTCATGGCGGCGTTCTCGCTCGCCGCCGTGGCCGGCGTGCCGCTGGGGCTGTTCCTGGCCGTGCACTTCAACTGGCGCGCGCCCTTCTTCTTCGTGGGCGGAACCGGCGTGCTGCTTGGCATCGCGGCGCTGCGCCTGCTGCCCTCGGTGCCGGCGCGGGCGGCGGGACCGCTGGAGCTGCGCGGCACGCTGCAGGCGGTGTTCGGCGTCGGCAACCACTGGCGCGCCTTCGGGCTCATCGCTGCGCTGATGCTGGCCGGTTTCTCCGTGATTCCCTTCATCAGCCCCTACATGGTCGGCAATGTCGGGCTGACCGAGGCGCAGCTGCCCTTCATCTACCTGGCTGGAGGACTGGCCACGCTGTTCACGGCGCCGCTGATCGGCCGGCTCGCCGACCGCCATGGCAAGGCGCGCACGGTGCAGGCGGTGTGCGCGCTGTCGCTGCTGCCGCTGTTCCTGATCACGCACCTGCCGCCCGTGGCGCTGCCGCTTGTGCTGATGGTGAGCACGCTGTTCATGGTGCTGGTCTCGGGGCGCCTGATCCCGGCCATGGCGCTCGTCACCTCGGCCAGCAGCCCCGCGCTGCGCGGCCGCTTCCTCAGCATGAACGCCGCGCTGCAGCAGCTCGCGGCCAGCGCGGCCGCCTTCCTGCCGACGCTGGTGCTGGCCCAGGGCGCGGGCGGCCGGCTGCTGCACTACGAACTGGTGGGCTACGGCGCCATGGGCATGACGCTGCTGGCGCTGTGGCTGGCAGGCAAGGTGGAGGTACGCTCCTAGCGGAGCCGCGGAGCCTGAAAATGACAGCCAGCGCAAATGTCGGGGGCCTTTTCCGGCGCGCTAGAATGGCGCGGTCCGTTTGCCCGACGCATCAGCCCTTCCCGGAGCCTCCATGAACGAATCTGCCGCGCTGATCAGCGAACTGCAGCACCTGATCGCCACGCTCGAAGGTGCGCTGCCGCGCCCCGCGCCCGCACCCGACTTCAAGCGCGGCCTGGCCTTCCGCTGGCGCCGTCGCGCGCAGGGCGACGGCTATCTCGAGACCGTGCGCGACCTCAGCCCCATCCGTCTCGACGACCTCATGAACATCGACCGCCAGAAGGCCGAGATCCGGCGCAACACCGGGCAGTTCGTGCGCGGCCTGCCGGCCAACAACGTGCTGCTCACCGGCAGCCGCGGCACCGGCAAGTCGTCGCTGGTGAAGGCGCTGCTGAACGAGTTCGCCGCCGACGGCCTGCGCGTGGTGGAAGTCGACCGGCACCTGCTGGCGGACCTGCCCGACATCGTCGAGCAGCTCTGCGCGCGCCCCGAGCGCTTCATCGTCTACTGCGACGACCTGTCCTTCAGCGAGGACGACGCCAGCTACCGCGCCCTGAAGACGACGCTGGACGGCAGCCTGCATGCCGGCGCCGACAACGTCATCATCTATGCCACCAGCAACCGCCGGCACCTGCTGCCGGAATTCCACGCGGAAAACCAGCAGGCGCATTTCGTGGCGAACGGCGAAATCCATCCCGGCGAGGCCGTGGACGACAAGATCTCCCTCTCCGACCGCTTCGGCCTCTGGCTCACCTTCTATCCCAACAGCCAGGACGACTACCTGGCGGCGGTGGCGCTCTGGCTCGGCAAGCACGGCCAGGCACTCGATGAAGACAGCCGCCTGGCCGCGCTGCAGTGGGCATTGGCGCGCGGCAACCGCTCCAGCCGCACCGCCTCGCAGTTCGCCCGCGACTGGGCCGGGCAGCGCGGACTGGCGTCGCGCTAGTCGCGCGGTTCGCGGTTCGCGGTTCACGGTTCACGGTTCACGGTTCACGGTTCACGGTTCACGGTTCGTATGCTGCAATGGGCTTGAGGTACAAAGCACAGAAACAAAAAAAGCCGGCATTGCCGGCTTTTTTTCGCCTCATGGAGACGACTCAGCGCGTCAGGCGCCGCGCGCGCTTGTCGGCGTACATATTAAAGTCGGCGACCCGCATCAGGTCGTCCAGCTTGAAGCCGTCGCGCGGATAACTGGAGACGCCCACGCTGATGCTGGTGCGCAGCACATGCCCACCCACTTCCAGCGGCGTACCGATGGCCTCGCGCAGGCGGCCGACCAGCGCGTCAAGATCCTGTCCCGGCGCGGTGTCCGGCAGCATCACCATGAATTCGTCGCCACCGAAGCGGGCGATGAGGTCGGAGTTGCGCAGGCACTCCTTCGCCTGGCTGGCGACGTGCACCAGCATGGCGTCGCCCACCTCGTGCCCGTACTGGTCGTTGATGAACTTGAAATCCTCCATGTCCAGGTTGAGCAGCGTGAAGGGTGCGCTGCGCCGTGCCGCCAGCGCCAGGAAGCCCTCCGCCTGCACCAGGAACTGGTGGCGGTTGGAGAGGCCCGTCAGCGCGTCCTGGCTGGCCAGCACCTCGAGGCGGATCTGGCTGCGCGTCGCGTAGCCCACGAGGCCGCCGCCGCTGATCGCGAGCAGGAAGGCCAGGAAATGCCAGAGCGCGAAGCGCGCCGAGAAAGCGACAGGGGACTCGCGCCAGTCGGCCGCGAGCTGCCAGCGGCCACCCGGCATGACCACGTCCATCCGCACGGCATTGGCGTTGTCGAACAGCGCATCCGGGCCGAAGAAGGCCTCGCCGCGGGCGCCGCTGCCGTCCAGGCCCCGCAGGGCATAGTGCACCTTGTCGTCGTTGGCGAGACCGAGGCGGACAAAGACGGGCTCGGGATCCAGCACCACGGACACGAGACCCCAGTAGCGCGAGCTGCCCTCCTCGTCGGCGACGATGATGGGCACGCGCTGGATTATGCCCGTGCCACCCTGCACCAGTGGCACCGGGCCCGCCAGCTGCGGCTTCCACTCGGAGCGCAGTCGGATGACGCCGTCGCGCTGCTCCGGCACGTCCTCGAGGTTGACGCCCAGCGCCTTGCGGTTGCTGGCCAGCGGATAGACGTGGCTGATGACGTTGTCCGGCGCGATCGCGATGTTGCGCAGGCCGGGATGCCAGCCGGCCAGCGTGCGCGCCAGGCGCTCGTAGTCGTCGTCGGTGAAGTCGGGCTTGGAGGACACGAGCGAGGAGGCGGCGAGTCCCACCGAGAAGGAGCCGGCAAGCTCGGACTCGAGCCGTGCGCGGATCACGCTGGCCTCGGTCTGGAGCTGGGTACGGGCCACCTGGATCTCGCGCTGCTTCTCCAGGTGGATCATGAGCTCGCCGAGGGCGAGGATGGCCAGCGCGACAATAATGCCCAGCAGCAGCGGTCGCGTTTGCGGCCCGCTGCCTGCAGATTCGTTCGCCATGTGAGTACTGCTCCCGGTGCGCACATCCCTGTGGTCATGGCAGCAAGGAGGCCGCCATCAAACGGGAAAATTCTGCAGCAGGCGACGCCCTGACACACCGCACACTCGTCGTCTGCGCACGCCATTCACCGGATTTCTTGACGCGCTTCACGCTTTCGCGAAAAGGTGCCGCCTCGCGACGCGTTTCAGGCGCGCAGGCGCCGCGTCTGGAAAGTGCCCCAGCCGTTGGCGGCCAGCGTGCAGACCAGCGAGATCAGGCCCGACTCGTTCGGGCGCGGCGCCTTGCCGCGGCCCATGCGATGCAGCTGCCGCGAGTACCACATGACTTCCATCATGCCCATGTCGTCGACCATCCTGATGCCGGTGCTGATGGGTTTCACCTGGAAGCGCGGTTCCTTGCCGGCCAGTAGGCGGCTGGACAGGTCGGGCTCGATGGCAAGGCCGCGTGCGAGGCCGACGAAATCGACATCGCCGCTCTGGATCGCCTCGGCCATGCCGGCCAGCGAGCGGAAGCCGCCGGTGACCATGAGCGGTGTCTTCACCGCGGCGCGCGCCTTGGCGGCGAAGTCCATGAAGTAGGCCTCGCGGCGGCGGGTGGAATCCTTCAGCGGCGCCTGCTTCTTGCCCGCCATGGCGGGCGCTTCGTACGTGCCGCCGGAAATCTCGATCTGGTCGATGCCGGCCGCACCGAGCGCGCGGATCACGTCCAGCGACTCCTCCTCGGTGAAGCCGCCTTTCTGGAAGTCGGCCGAGTTCAGCTTGATGGCGATGGGGAAGTCCGGGCCGCAGCGCCGGCGCATTTCCGCGTAGACCGCGAGCACGAAGCGGCGACGGTTTTCCGCGCTGCCGCCCCACTGGTCGGTGCGCTGGTTGTGACGGCCGGAGAGGAACTGGCTGACGAGATAGCCGTGCGCGCCGTGGATCTGCACGCCACTGAAGCCGGCCTGCTTGGCCAATTCCGCGGTACGGCCGAAGCGCTGGATCAGGTCGAGGATTTCGGCTTCGGTAAGTGCGCGCGGCTTCAGGAAGACCGCAGCAAGCTCGGGCGCCTCGAAGGGAATCGCCGAGGGCGCCACCGCGTCCGTGTTGAGCGAGCGCATGACCTGCTTGCCCGGATGGTTGATCTGCATCCAGAGCTGGGTGCCGTTCTGCGTGCCGGCGCGGGCCCAGGCACGCAGCAGCTCCATGTCGCGCTCGTCCTCCAGCACCACGTTGCCGGGCTCGCCGAGCGCGCGTCGGTCGATCATCACGTTTCCGGTGATGAGCAGGCCCGTGCCGCCGGCGGCCCAGCGTCCATAGAGGCGCACCAGTTCCGGCGTGACATGGTTGTCGTAGGTGGCCAGCGATTCGCTCATGGCCGACTTCACGAGGCGGTTCTTGACCACCGCGCCGTTCGGCAGCGTATAGGGCTGGGCCAGCACCTGGGCCGGGGAAAGGCTCTGCGTCATGGGGATACTCCGGGCTGTTCGGTAGATGTCCGCACGCTAGCCAACAATTCGATAGTTGTCAAACTGTCGATATGTGTCAGAATGCCGGCACGACCAACGGCCCTGCCGGCCAACCCCGCCGGCGCGAGGAGTCATCGTGATCCGCAGTTGCCTGAACAAAGACATGGACAAGCTGGCGCGCGCCTTCAAGGCGCTGTCCAATCCCAACCGCCTCGCCATTTATCTCGAAGTGCTGCGCCAGAGCCGCGCCGACATGAAAAGCTGCGGCCTCGCGCACCTGATCGACAGCCTCGACATCGGCGCGCCCACCGTCTCGCACCACACCAAGGAACTGGTCGACGCCGGCCTGATCAGCGTGCAGCGCGAAGGCCGCTTCATCCGCTGTACGCTCGACGAAGGCATGCGCAACAAGCTTGCCGTCTTCTTTGCCCGCCTCGACACCGACAAGAACAACGGAAAGGAATAAGCCATGGGAGTCCGCGTCCACCACCTCAACTGCGGCACGATGTGCCCCACCTGTGCGCGCCTGATCAATGGCAATGGCAAAGGCTGGCTGGAAGCCGCGCGCATGGTCTGCCACGTGCTGCTCATCGAGACGCCGAAGGACGGCCTGATCCTCGTCGACACCGGCATCGGCAGCCTCGACGTGGAAGTACCGGCGCGCATGGGCCGCCCCTTCCTCGCGATCACCCGCCCCCGCCTGTCGTGGAGCGAGACCGCCATCGCGCAGGTTGCCGCGCTCGGCCATGACGTGGCGGACGTGCGCCACATCCTGCTCACGCACCTCGACCTCGACCACGCCGGCGGCCTGCCCGATTTCCCCAACGCACAGGTGCATGTGCTGAAGCCGGAATTCGAGGCCGCCATGCGTCCCGACTGGCGCAGCCGGGCACGCTACCTGCCCGTGCAGTGGGCGCACAGCCCGCGCTGGCAGATCCACGAAGGGGGCGGCGAAAGCTGGTTCGGTTTCGGCGGGCTCCGGCCGCTGCCCGGCATCAGTGAAGACATCTTCCTGATTCCCCTGGTAGGCCATACGCGTGGCCACACAGGTGTCGCCGTGCGCACTGAAAGCGGCTGGCTGCTGCATTGCGGCGACGCCTATTTCTTCCACGGCCAGCTCGAGGCGAAACCGCACCTGCCGCCCGGCATCGCGGTGTTCGAGCGCCTGGTGCAGACCGACCAGCGCGCCCGGGTCTACAACCTCGAGCGTCTGCGCCAGCTCAACCTCCGGCACAGCGACGAAGTGCGGCTTTTCTGCGCGCACGACCCGGTCGAGTTCGACCGCGCGGCGCGCGCCTGACAGCCTGGCGCGGTAGCTGCCGCGCCGTACCTTGTCACCCCTTCTGGCCTTGCTCCGCTGAGACCGCGGCAATTGCAGGTTTCGCCAAGGCTCGTGCATGGGAGGGCCGTGGGCGCTATCGAGCACAAATCCAGTCCTCTTCTGCGCCCTGCGCCCCGCCACGCAGTCAGGCGGAGCCGCCAGTCTCCTCGGCTACTGCCCCCTCCTCCCGTGCCGCCGCCACGGACAGGCCATGCAGTTCCTTCAGCGCCAGCGCCATGCGCGCCTCGATGTCACGCGACAACGTTCGCGGATCACGTCCGCCCGGCAGCTCCGGCGTCAGCACCAGGATATCCACAGTGATGCGCTCGCCCTTGAGTATCTCGATGGCATGCGACATGAACGCGTCATCGCCGACAAAGGGCGCATGCGGATGCAGCGCATCATTCTGGTCGCGGTAGCAGACCAGCACCGGCTGTATGGGCAGCTGCGTCACGGTCGCCGCCGAAAAGAGCTTGTGGAAGAAGCGCTTCAGCTTGTGCCCGTCGGTGGTGGTCCCCTCCGGAAAAAACAGCACGTTGCGTCCCGCGCGCAAATGCACGGCCAGCTGCTCCGTGACCTGCCCGGCATCGCCGGCGCCGCGCTGGATGAAGAGCGTGCCCGCGATGCGGGCCAGCCAGCCCACCACCGGCCATTTCGCTACCTCGGCCTTGGACAGGAAATACACGGGGAAGTGCGCGCCCAGCACGGAGATGTCGAGCCAGGAGACATGGTTGGAAACCCACAACGCGTGCCCTTCGGCAACCTGTCCGTGCACGCGGATGTCGAGGTTCAGGATCTGGCAGAAGCGACGGTGCCACCAGCGGATCACCAGCTGCTGGTAGGGCTTGTACTGCACGAAGGCGGCGCCGGAGAGCACGGCCAGCAAGGCTCCCTCCAGCAGGTGCAGGCCGAGGCGCGCAAAGCGGTAGTAGAGACGGAGTTTCCGGCCCGGCGTTTCTTGTTGTTGTGCTGCCACGGTGGCGCGCCTCGCGGTGAGCGCAGCCCATGCGGCCTCGTCCTCCGGAGTGGCGTTGAAAGGCCCGGGAGGCGTCGGCCGGCACGAAGCACCGGATGTCGCATCCCGCCCTGACGGGGCTCCGGTCGGCGTGAGGAGCATCAGCCGGCCTGCAAAAAGCGCTGCGCATAACGCGCGGACATCGCCGCCACATCCAGCAGCACGAATACGTCCGCACATTGGAATTCCGGGTCCCAGCAGGCCTCGCCCCCGATGCGGCAGCCCATGCGCAGATAGGCCTTCAGCAAGGGCGGCAGGCTCGCGGCGCCGGCCACGGGCACGGCATCCACGAGGACGCTCCGGCGCGGGACGACGCGCAGCGCCGGTTCCACAAGGTGCGCTTCACGCAACTCCGGCATGATGGCGGCAAAATTGTGTCCACCGTCCCGCAGGCTGATGCTAGCGCAGCCCAGCAGGTAACTGAAATCCTGACGCACCAGATAGTCCGAGAGCGCCGACCAGAGCACGGTGATCGCGGCGCCCGAGCGGTAGTCGGGGTGCACGCAGGTGCGGCCGATCTCGAGCACGCGGCCGGGGAGCCGGTCCAGCGCCGTCATGTCGAATTCATGCGCCGAGTAGAAGCTGCCCGCCTGGCGCGCCTGCTCGCCGGTCAACAGCCGTGTCGTGGCCACCAGCAGGTGGTTGGCGGTGTCGTAGACATTGATGTGCTCGCAATACGCATCGAAGGCATCGCGATCAAGGCCCTCCGCATCGTCGAAGCGGACACCGTATTCAGCGCCGAAGACCTGGGCGCGCAGGTGCTGGGCCTCGCGCAGCTCGTGCTCGCGGCGTACGAAGCGGGCCTCGAGACGGGGCTTCTGGCGTGTGGGGATGACGACTGCCGTCAGCGTCATCGGGTTGGCGTGGGGGTTCAGGGCCACCGCCTGCATCATTGCGTTCCTCATGTTTTCTGTCATGAGGGCATGATCGGGCGGCCAGGTTGACGTGGCGTGACGGGGCCGTGAAGGTTTTGCGACAGCAGGCCTGGCGCGGCGCAGGCAGGCGCGATGCCGCGGCAACTGGTAACGGGTGGCGCACTTCAGATAAAAGAGGGCCACCACTCCCGGCCCGGCCGAGACTCCCGCAGGCAACACGCCAGTTCGCACCACCTTGTCGCGCCAGAGACCGTGTCTGAAGAAAGGCGGCGCGGCCCTTGGCGTCAGCCCGTGTTGCGCAACCCCGCTGCGATCCCCGCGATGGTCACCATCAGCGCCTGGTCCCAGGATTTGTCGTCGCCGCCCGCCTGACGCCGCCGCCGCATGATCTCCGCCTGCAGCATGTGCAGCGGCTCGATATAAGGCGTGCGCACGCTGATCGAGCGCTTGAGGACAGGATTGTTTTCCAGCAGCCCGCGCCCGCCGCACAGCCGCTGCAGCGCCTCGACGGTGATCTGCAGGCGATCACGCAACTCGTCGCCGAGCGCGCACAGCGCGGCGTCGTCATTGGCGAGCTGCCGCTCGTAGTGCGCCACGACGCTGGCATCCGCCTTGGCCAGCACCATCTCCAGCATGTCCAGCACGGCGTGGAAATACGGCCACTCGCGCTCCATTTCGCGCAGTGCGTCCTCGCGCCCGGTGTCCATCAGCCGGTTCAGCGCGCGGCCGGTGCCGAGCCAGGCCGGCAGCATCAGGCGCACCTGCGTCCAGGCGAAAACCCAGGGAATGGCGCGCAGCGACTCCACGCCGCCCGCCGGCTTGCGCTTCGCCGGGCGCGAGCCGAGCGGCAGCATCTGCAGCTCGGTTTCCGGCGTCACCGTGCGCAGGTAACGCACGAAGTCGGCGCGGTCGCGCACGGTTTCGCGGTACACGTCGAAAGCGATCCCGGCCATCTCGTCCATCATCGCGCGCCATTCCGGACGCGGCACCGGCGGTGGCAGCAGACTGGCCTCGAGGGTTGCCGAAGCGTAGAGGTCGAGGTTGCGGATGGCGACGCCGTGCATGCCGAACTTGAAGCGGATCATCTCGCCCTGCTCGGTGACGCGAATCGAGCCCTGCACCGAGCCGGGCGGCTGCGACAGCAACGCCTGGTGCGTTGGCGCACCGCCGCGGCTCACCGAACCGCCGCGGCCGTGGAACAGCGTCAGCCTGACGCCGTGCCGGCGTGCGACCTCGGTGAGGGCCTCCTGCGCGCGGTACTGCGCCCAGCTCGCGGCGAGGAAGCCGGCGTCCTTGGCCGAGTCGGAATAACCGATCATGACTTCCTGGTGCCCGCCGATGGCTTCGCGGTACCAGGGAATAGAGAGCAATGCGTCGATGCTGGCGGCCGCACCGTCGAGGTCGGCGAGCGTTTCGAACAGGGGCACCACGCGCAGCCGGCGCGGCATTTCGGCTTTCTGCTGCAGCAGCATCACCGCGAGCACGTCGCTGGGCGCCCGCGCCATTGAGATCACATAAGCACCCAGCGACTCGCCCGGCTGGCGCGCGAGTTCGCGAAAAGTGGCGAGCACCTCCTGCACGTCGACGGACGCCAGCGCCGCACCGGGCGCCACCTGTGGCATAGACGGCAGGAAGGGACGCGGATTGTCGAGCTCGGCGAGCAGGAAGGCCTGGCGCTCCGCCTCGCTCCACGCTGTGTAGGAACCGATGCCGAGGTACTCCGTAATGGCCGTGAGCGCCGCCGTGTGGCGCGCCGCCTCCTGGCGGACATCCAGCTTCAGCAGCTCCACGCCAAAGCAGGCGACCCGGCGCAGGATGTCGAGCAGCTCGCCCCGGGCGATGTCCGCCATGCCGCACTCGCACAGCGAGTCGTAGCAAAGCTTCAGCGGCTCGAAAAGTTCATGGCTGTTCAGGTAGATGTCGCTGGCGTCGGCGGTGGGATCATGGAGCGCCGCCTGCGCCCAGTCGCGCGTGCGCGCCAGACGGCGCCGCACCTCGCGCAGCAGGTCGCGATAGGGTTCGCGGCTGCCCTCCTCCACCCGCTCGCTCAGTGCCGCGCTGCAGGCCTGCATGGAGAGCGAGGCGCGCAGGGCATCGACGTCACGCCAGAAGAGGTCGGCCGCCATCCAGCGCGCCAGCAGCAGCACCTCGCGTGTCACCGCATGCGTGACGTTGGGATTGCC
The DNA here is from genome assembly GCA_029237815.1 of Moraxellaceae bacterium. GTDB lineage: Bacteria > Pseudomonadota > Gammaproteobacteria > Pseudomonadales > Moraxellaceae > UBA2031. The sequence goes on along the minus strand of JAQZBP010000008.1, from coordinate 56,423 downwards.
GTCGCGGTCGCCGCCCATCCAGGACGCGAAGCGGATCGGCGACTGCTCCACCGGCAAATGCTCGCCGGTCGCCTCGAAAAGTGCCGCGTCGAATTCGCGCAGGTAGTCGGGTAACGCCTTCCACAGGCTCTGCTCGATCACGGTGAAGCCCCACTTGGCCTCGTCCACCGGCGTCGGGCGCTGCTGACGGATCTCGTCCGTGGCCCAGGCGGCCATGATGTGGCGGCGCATGTCGGTGAGCTGCTGCTCGCGCTCCACCGGCGTGAGGCCACCGCGATCAAGATGTTCCAGGCTTTCGGCAATCGAGTCGTACTTGCGGATCAGCGTACGGCGACTGACCTCCGTGGGATGCGCAGTCAGCACGAGCTCGATGTTGAGCGAGCGCACCATCTCCAGGATCTGCCCGGGCGGACACTGCCGCTCGGCCAGGCGTCCGAAGAGCTCGCGCACCGATCCCGGTTGCGGCGCCACCTGTTCACGCCACTGATAAGCGCGGCGACGGCGCACGCGATGGTATTGCTCGGCGATGTTGGCGAGATTGAGGAACTGGGTGAAGGCCCGCGCCACCGGCAGCAGGTCTTCATCCGGCAGGCCGGACAGCAGCGCGGTCAGCGCGGTGCGGGCAGAGGCGTCGCCGTCGCGCGCCTGCTTGGCCTGCAGGCGGATGCGCTCGACGAGGTCAAAGAAAGCCTGCCCCTCCTGCTCGCGCAGGGTATCGCCCAGCAGGCGCCCCAGCAGACGGACATCGTCACGGAGGGCAGCATGGGGATCGTTCACGGAACCTCCTGGCGAGGTGGCGGGATATCCCCCGATGCTACGACACCGCCGGCACGGGCGCCCACTGCGCCAGCTTGTCGCCGAGCACGCGCAGGTTCAGCGGCTTGGGAATGTGGTCGTCCATGCCGGCGGCATAGCAGTTGTCGACATGATGCTGGGTGACGTGCGCACTGATGGCCACGATGGGAACGCGGGTGCGTCCTTCGTCGCTCTCGAGGCGGCGGATCTCGCGCGTGGCCTCATAGCCGTCCATGCCGGGCATCTCGCAGTCCATGAGGATGAGGTCGAAGGTCGGGCGGGCGCGCCGGCACGCCGCGACCGCTTGCTCGCCGTTCTCCACCAGCTCGGCCTGTATGCCGAAGCGGCGCAACATGCCCTGGATCACCACCTGGTTGGTGCGGTTGTCCTCGGCGACCAGCACGCGCAACCCAGGATATTGCAGGGTTTCCACCCGCACCGGCGCCACCTCTTCCGGCTGGCGCCGCACCACGGCCAGCGCCGCCTGGCGCAGCTCGCGCGCCAGCACCGGCCGCTCGAAGGCATGCGCCACGCCGGCATGCACCAGCACGCCCGGGCTGGGCTGCAACTGCGGCAGGGAGAAGAGCAGCGTCTGGCAACCGCGCAGCGCCGGCTCGCGGGCAATGCGGCCATGCAGTGTCAGGCCATTCATGTCCGGCAGCTGCAGCGCGGTGGCCACCAGGCCAAAGGGTGTCCCGGCCGCCGCGGCCTCGAGCAAGCGCGCAAACGCCGCTTCGCCGGACTCCACGCTCTCCACGGCGAAGCCGGGCGTCGAGGCTTCCGCCACCATGACCTCGTTGAAACGGGCATCGGCCTCGACAAGCAGCAGCCGCACCGGCGGCTGGTCGGCGGGCCAGCTGGCCCGCGACCGCGACCGCGTCATCGGCGCCACCCGCACCTGCGCACGAAAGATCGAGCCCTGGCCCGGTGTGCTTTCCACCGTGAGGTCGCCCCCCATGAGCTGGCACAGCTCCCGGCTGATGCTGAGCCCGAGGCCCGTGCCCCGGTAACGCACATTGTCGGGCGAGACCAGCATGAAGCTGTCGAAAATGCTCTCGCGCTGTTCGGGCGTGATGCCGATGCCGGTGTCACGCACGGCAAGGGTCAGTTGCACGTCCTGCCCGGACGGCACCGCCGCGACCCGCACCTCGATACTGCCGCGCGAGGTGAACTTCACGGCATTGGAGAGCAGGTTGACCAGCACCTGCCGCAGGCGCTCGGCGTCGCCCACCACCTCGGTCGGCACCGCCGGATCGATGGAGCAGAGCAGGGTCAGCTGCTGCTTGTAAATGCGGGCCTTGAACAGGTCGAGGCAGTCCTCGATGAGGGTGTCGAGATCCAGTGGCGCCAGCTCGAGCTCCATGCGCCCCGCCTCGATGCGGGCATGGTCCAGCACGTCGTCGACGACCTCCAGCACCGCCTGGCCCGAGGCCTCCATCGTTACCAGGATGCGACTCTGTTCGGTATTGAGGCCGGTGGTCTTGAGCAGCTCGGCCATGCCCAGCACCCCGTTCATGGGGGTCCGCAGCTCGTGGCTGACCATGGCCAGGAACTTGCTGCGCGCATCGGTCTGCGCCTTGACGAAGAGGGCCTCCTCGCGGCGGCTCGCCTCCGCCTCGCGACGCTGCCGCAACTGCAGGCCGAGCCCCAGCAGGAGCAGGATGGCCCAGGCGACGAGCCCCATCCGCAGGGCCGGCACGAAGAAGTCGGTCCACGGCAGAAAACCCAGCACCAGCAGGACCGCCGTCACGGCATTGATCATGAACACGGCCCAGGCCGCCAGGAAATGGCTCCCGACACGGCGCATCCGCGGCAGGGACCGCATGCCCAGCGTCAGCATCCAGCCGCCAGCGCCGGCATTCAGCAGGAGTACGGCCAGCGTCCCGTACGCGGGCCCCAGCACCAGCAGCAGCGGGATGGCCCCGAGGCACGCCAGCGTCAGCCAGCGCGTGGCACGCGCCTGCCCCGAGCCTCGGGGGATGCGCAGATAGTTGAGCGCGAAACGCAGATAGAGAATGTCGGCGAGGATAATCCCGAGGGGAAGCAGCAGATTCTGTAGCAGCGCCGATACCGGAATGAGCTCGGCGGCAAAGCCGTCGAGGCAGAAAAGGGAAAGCAGCGTTGCGGTCGTGACCAGAGCGTAATGGAAGAACACCCGCTCCCGCGAACTGACATAAAGGAAAAGGCTATAGCTGATCAGCAGCGCGACCGCGCCATAGAATGAGCCCTGCCAGAACTGCGCATGGCTTACGCCCGCCCAGAAGGCTTCCACGGTCTGCACTTGCGCCGGGAACACGACCGGTGTGGACGTGCGGAGGCTGACAACGTAATGGCGGGTGGACGCTGGCGGGACCTGCAGCGGCAGCGCCAGGCGCCGCGTTTTGATCGCCCGCTCGGCCCAGGACACATTGTCGCCGGCGACGGCAAGTGGATGGAGCCGTCCTTCTGAGTCGGCCTCGTGCAGGGCGACACGATCAAGCAGCGGAAAATTCAGGAACAGGACATGACTGCGGGGAAGGCTATCAGGGTTGCGCAAGCGAAAGCTGAACCAGTACGTTGCTGCCGGATCCAGGCCCCAGTTACTGCGGAACGATGCGGGCTCATACGCCCCGACCGGGAGACGGCGCGGAGCCAGCTCTGGCTCCTTCACCTGGCGCAGGACCACTGCATGTCCATCCAGCACCTGCGTTTCACCGGAAACCGGCAGCACGACTTCGCTGCCCCATGCCTCGCCCAGCGTCATCAGCAGGAGCAGCACGACCAGCAGCGGCTGCCAGCCATCTGCGTGAGGCAGTACATTTCGAAGCGCGCGCAGTCGTCCCATCATCCAATGTCCCGAACAATCCTTGCCAGGGTGTGAAGCCGTCCCGTTCAACGCGGGACCCCGTGATCATCATAGCCCGACTACGGCCCGGGACAGGCAAGAACATCGGGGGCACAGGCGGGTTCTTCTCATTTCCCGGGGTGGTTGCTAGGATTGCCCGGCTTACGCATGTTCGAGCCGTCCGGCCCGCCCAAAACATCCCGCAGAAGTACACCACGGATTGCTCATGAGTTCCCTGCTACCCGAAAACATCCAGCCCGTCTCACCCGAACAATTCCACGAAATGCAGCTGCCGCAGTGGCACCTTGGCCTGCGCCTGTCTCTGGCGGTACTCGCACTCTGCTATGGCTACTTCGTTCCCGCACCACTTGCGCTGGTAACCTATCCGTTCTTTGCGCTGGGCGTCACCGTCTACGCCTCCGCGCAGGCGCTCCTCTGCCTGTCCGTCATCTTCAATCGGGCCAGCAGCCTTCTTCTTTATGCCATCACCTGCATCGACGTCGCCGGCGCCATCTTCGTGCTGCTGAACGACCCTGCGCCGATTCCACCGACATTGCTGCTGCTCGGCACCGCCCTTGCGCTGGCCGTCGCGCTGCACAGACAGCGCTCTTTTACCATCGTCTTTGCAGGCGTTGTGGTGGTGACGACTGCCGCCCTTGTTGCCCGACAGTACCTCCTGCATCGTGGCTACGACATCTACTTTGCCTCGCTTGGCCTCTTTGCGCTGCTCTCGGCCTGCTCCACGCTGATTCTCTCCGGTCATGCCGAAAGCCTGAGGCTCCGGGCCGCCCGCGTAACGGAGACCGACCCTGTCACGGGACTCGGTAACCGCTGGACGTTCTACGAGGCCGCCAAGTACCTCCTGCCCTATCATCAGCGGAACATGACCCCCATGGTGGTCATGTTTGCCGAAATCGAGGTCACGAAACGGAAGGGCAAGCGCCTCAGCAAGGCTGTCAACCAGTACCTGCTAAAGCAGTTCGCCAGCATCGTCGACCACCGGCTGCGTGGCTGCGACATTGCTGTCCACTACGGCGGCAATGAGTTTGCCTTCCTCCTAGTGGACACCACCACCAAGGAAGCCGAAAGCATCGCCTTCGACATCCAGCAGCAGTTCGATACCTGGGCCAAGCAGAAGGACTTGTCCTCTTATGTGCATATCGGCCTGTCAGTCGTTCCGCATCGACCGGTTGCCCTGGATCAGATACTGATCAACATCAATGCCGCCCTCTACCGTGCCCGCCAATACAAAAAAGGTGTCTCTGGCGCTGTCTTCGCCGATCCTGAGCAGGCCCGCTAGGCGGACTGAATCAGGGATCGGCTCGGCCGGCGAGAACCTTCGAAACTGTCCAACAAAGGTGATGCAAAGCCACTATCTCGATGCTAATATCTGCGCCGCCGATTGGCTTGATGCTAGGTAAGCTGCGCGTTTTTTCAGGCATGGAAGTGCCTAAATGTGTCAGTGTGGCATCCGGCAGGTCGTCAACACGCAACCCCTGAGAGAGACATCATGCAAATCAAGAAGATCGCCGTTTCTGCTGCTATCGTTGCCGCTCTGGCCATCGCTGGCTGCGCCAAGAAGGAAGAAGCCCCCGCTGAAGCCGCTCCCGCTGCTGAAGCTGCTGCCCCCGCTGCTGAAGCTGCCGCTCCGGCCGCCGAAGCTGCTCCGGCTGCTGACGCTGCTGCTCCGGCTGCTGACGCCGCTGCTCCGGCTGCCGACGCCGCTGCTCCGGCTGCTCCGGCTGCCCAGTAATCAGCCCCTTCGGGGACTGATGCAAAAGGGTGCTTCGGCACCCTTTTTTATTTTCAGGCCATCCCGCATTCCCCATGGAGCCGAACATGACCTCCTGCTTTTGCGGATCCGGATCGGATCTTGACTCCTGCTGTGGCCCCGTTCTCGCCAGATCCCGCCCAGCCGGAACTGCCGAGGAGCTTATGCGCGCCCGGTATAGCGCCTATTCCAGCAAGGACATCGACTTCGTCATCGAATCTACATTTCCCGCCAGTCGCAGCGGCAGCGACTTCGAGGCCATGCGTTCCTGGGCCGAGCAAGCTGCGTGGGAAGGGCTGGAAGTCGTCGCGACCTCGAAGGGACAGGAGGAGGACAGCTCGGGAGAAGTGGAGTTCATCGCCCGCTACCGGCTGAACGGCGTTGCCCACCAGCATCACGAAAAATCGGAGTTCGTGAAGAAAGACGGTATCTGGTTCTTCAAGGACGGTACCGTGGTCTATAGTGGCCCGAGCGAAAAGCCGGCTCCTGTCGTCAATCCGGTCAAGACCGGCCGGAACGATCCCTGCCCCTGCGGCAGCAGCAAGAAATTCAAGAAGTGTTGCGGCGCCTGACCCCCTCCCCCGGTTACGGGCAACTTGTGGGACAGTCGTCCAACAGCCGTTATACTCAGCTCCCTTTCCAGCGCACCATCCAGACCAGTTGAATAGCGAGACAGCCATGAGCACAGATTCCGTCGTCATCGTCAACGGCGCCCGCACTCCCATGGGGGGCTTTCAGGGCGCGCTTAGCCCGGTCACCGCCCCGGAGCTGGGCGCCGTCGCCATTCGTGAAGCGATTGCCCGCGCCGGCATTGCGCCTGCGGATGTGCAGGAAGTCATCATGGGCTGCGTGCTGCCCGCCGGCCTCAAGCAGGGCCCTGCCCGTCAGGCCGCCCGCGACGCCGGCATTCCGGATGCCGCCGGCGCCACCACGATCAACAAGCTTTGCGGCTCGGGCATGAAGGCCACCATGCTGGCTCATGACCTGATCAAGGCCGGCACCAACGACATCATGGTCGCCGGCGGCATGGAATCCATGACCAATGCCCCCTACGTCCTGCCCAAGGCCCGCGGTGGCTACCGCATGGGCCATGGCGAGATCAAGGACCACATGTTCCTGGACGGCCTGGAAGACGCCAAGACGGGCCGACTGATGGGCTCCTTCGCCCAGGACATGGCCAACACCATGGGCCTGACCCGTGCTGACATGGACGCCTTCGCCATGGAGTCCCTGCGCCGTGCCCAGGCAGCCATCGCCAACGGAAACTTCAAGGCCGAAATCGTTGGCGTGCCGGTGCAAACCCGCAAGGGCGAGGTCCTGGTCGACACCGACGAGCAGCCGGGCAACGCCAACATCGACAAGATTCCGACCCTGAAGCCGGCGTTTGCGAAGGACGGCACCATTACCGCCGCGAACTCCAGCTCCATCTCCGATGGCGCCTCCGCTCTGGTGCTGATGCGCGAATCGGACGCAAAGGCCCGCGGTCTCGCGCCCCTGGCCCGCATCGTTGCCCATTCCACGCAGTCCCAACATCCAAGCGAGTTCACCATTGCCCCGGTGGGCGCGCTGGAAACGCTGTTCGCCAAGACCGGTTGGAAAGCCGCCGATGTCGACCTGTTCGAGATCAACGAAGCCTTCGCGATGGTCACCATGGCCGCGATGATCAAGCACAACCTGCCACACGAGAAGGTCAACGTGTACGGCGGCGCCTGCGCCCTCGGCCACCCGGTTGGCTCCACCGGCTCGCGCATCATCCTCACCCTGATTCACGCGCTGAAGCAGCGCGGAGGCAAGAAGGGCGTGGCGGGGCTCTGCATCGGCGGCGGCGAAGCCACGGCCATGGCAATCGAACTGCTCTGAGGCTTCGCAGAAGAAAGAAGGGCCGCATTAGCGGCCTTTTTCATTTCCGGCCCGGGAGCGCCTGCGACCTTTGTCGATTGGCGCCCCCTCTCTCCGCGGCTAGAATGGCTGACCAGTCACGCCCGGGGGCGCCTATTGTGCCCCGAGTGCGAAAAGGAGGGCTCTTGGCACGATTGCCTGTGGTGGTCGGTTTTGGTGGCATTAACGCAGCTGGACGCTCTTCGTTCCATCAGGGCTATCGCAGGCTGATCCTGGAGTCGCTCGGCCTCGCTGCCCGGCAGCGGACGCTCGATGGCCTCGGGCACTTAATGCAGTACGGGGGCAGTGTCGCCAGCCCTGACATGGTGCGTCGCCATACGCTGATCCGCCGCATCGAGCCACACTACTTCGACGTCACCGCCACCCCGCTGCACCATCGCCTGATGCTGGAGCCGGACATGCTCCGGTTCCGTCTGCGCAAGCGCGACCTGCCGCAGACCCTGCCCGCGCACTGGCACGTCGAACCGCTCTCCGACACCGAGGTCAGCGTCTGCGTCGACTCGACCCAGGAAGTACTGATTCCTGATGCCCAGGCCTTTCCGGTCACCAGTGCCGGGCAGTTACCCACGGGCTTCGATCCCGGGGCCCACTATCCGGCGCGGCAGCATCCCCGCGCGCTGCAGATGACGGTCTTCGGCGCCAGCGATGCCCTGCACTCCCTGGGACGTTCCTGGGACACATTGCGCCAGCACCTGGCGCCGGATCGCGTGGCGGTCTATGCCTCCTCGGCACACGGCCAACTGGACGACTGGGGTGCCGGCGGCATGATGAAGTCTGCCTGGCAAGGGCGCCGCAACAGCGCACGTCAATGTCCGCTGGGATTCGCCCAGATGCCCGCAGACTTCATCAACTCCTACATTCTGGGCAGCACGGGCAGGACTGGCGGCGTGCTGGGCGCCTGCGCCACATTCCTGTACAACCTCGAGCGCGCCGTCGCCGACATTCGCGACGGCCGTGCAGACTTCGCCCTGGTGGGCGCGGCAGAGGCCCCCATCCTGCCGGAAGTGATGGAAGGCTATCGCGCCATGGGAGCCCTGGGCGAAGATCAGCGCCTGCTCGAGCTCGATGCTGCGCGAGGCATCAACCGGCTTGACCATACGCGGGCGACCCGCCCTTTCGGCTACAACGCCGGTTTCACCATTGCCGAATCCGCCCAGTTCGTGGTGCTGGCTAGCGATGAGTTTGCCCTGCAGCACGGCCTGCCGATCCACGGCAGCGTCCCTGGCGTTTTCGTGAACGCGGACGGCTACAAGAAATCCATTTCTGCCCCCGGCATCGGCAACTATCTCTGCTTCGGCAAGGCTACCGGGCTCGCGCGCGACCTCCTGGGCGACGACATCCTGCGCCGTCGCACCTATATCCATGCACATGGTACGGGCACACCGCAGAACCGGGTCACTGAATCCCATGTCTTCGATACCGTGGCCGGCGCCTTCGGCATCGACAACTGGCTGGTCAGCTCGGTGAAATGCTACGTGGGCCATTCGCTGGGCGCAGCGGCCGGGGACCAGTTCATGGCGGCGCTTGGCGCCTGGTCGGCCGGCATAATCCCCGGCATCTTCACCCTCGACGAGCTGGCCCATGACGTGGCCCATCGCCACCTGCGTTTTTCCCAGCCGCATGTCGAGTGCGGGCAGGATGGCATGGCCGCCTGCCTGATCAACGCCAAGGGTTTCGGCGGCAACAATGCCAGCGCCCTACTCCTGGGTCCTGCCGAGACAAAACAGTTGCTGGCCAACCGCCATGGCCGGCGCGGGCTCACGTCCTGGCAGCAGAGACAGGAGGTCGTACGACCTCTCTGCCTTGCGTACGAGGAACGGGCAGACCAGGGGCACTTCGACCTGATTTACCGCTTCGGAACCGGCGTGTTGGAGGCTTCTGACATCCAGATGACGACCGATGAAGTCAGGCTACCGGGTCTGGCGCGGGGCATCAGCCTCCGTCCGGAAGTCGCCTATGCTGCTTATCGGCCAGGAGAGCCCACTGAGGAATAAGCTCACACTGTGAGCTGTTCGTCATTTTCGACCTGTGTTAATACAACTCTATTAAAGCCGAGTTAGGACAATAACAATGCGTAGGCTAATGATTGCACTTGCCATGAGCGCTTCCTGCCTGGGCTCACTGTCCATCAGCCCTCTCGCAACAGCGGCTCCGGCTGCTCCGTCCGCAACTGCCGCTCCCCAGTCGCTGCGCTCGGTGCAGCAACTGGAAACGCTGAGCTATCAAGCCGCCACCACGTTTTATCTGCACAGCGTGCTGAATCGCGACCCCGAACAGATGAAGAAAACGCAGGCGAATCTGACGGCGGGTGATGCCTTGGTCAAGAGCCTTGCCAATCCCGCCATTTCCGCCAAGTGGTCGGCCTTCAAGCAATCCATTTCCAGCGCACGGTTTACCTCCGAAGGCGTTCCTGACAATGACAGCCTCAATGTCATCGACGGCGCCCATACCGCGCTGACCCTGCTTCTCCGTTCAAACCGCACCGAGCAGCGCCTGTCCGCCAACGTCGCCACCGACAAGATGGCGGACATGCTCTATGACCAGCACGTGCTCATGCACACCATGACGGCCGCATATCTGCGCAAGTCCGCCGACTACTTCGGCGGAGCCATCGTGCAAAGCCAGGCGCCACAGGTGGAGATCGACCAGCTGGCGAACAAGTTCACGGCGCAACTCAACATGCTGACCAAGCATTACGCACGCAATGCCGAGGTGGCATTGCTGCTGCGCGAGGTGAATACGAAATGGCTGTTCATCCGCAACTCGTTCATCAATTTCAACGAGAACAACGTGCCCTTCATCGTCGGCCGCTACAACGATCAGATCACGCAGAAGCTGCTTGAGGCCTACGCCAAGCTGAGCCAATAACAGCCATAAAAAGGCGGCCTGATGGCCACCTTTTTCATTTTCCCTGCCTGACCTTCAGGCGCGCAGCAGAAGGCTGCTCATCCCGCCACAAGACATGCGCCTGCACGAGGCCCGCCCCGCCGACCAGGATCGTCGCCAGCGCCGTAAACTGTTGTGCGCCCAGCAACATCTCCCGCGACCAGCCCTGGCTGAGCGAAGAGCCCGGCAGCAGCAGGTAGGTCATGGCGCTCAGCGCCGCAGCGCCCAATGCGACAGCCAGCACTAGCAGGGGGAACTTCAACGCGAGGCCGCCCCCTGACATCAGACGCTCGACCAGCAGGCGACCTGCTTTCGTCCACTGCCACATCAGCAATGCGATGGCCACCACTACCGCTTCCATGACTCCTCCTTATGCCGTCAGCCGGAGTACGGCCTGGCTTTGCCTTCTGGTTGCCGCCACGACCTCGTCGATAGCGAGCCCCTTGAGGCGCGCCAGCGCCTCGGCCACCGACGGCAGGTACTCCGGCGAGTTGCGCGTGCGCGAGACCTCGGGACTGCGGTGCGGCTGCGGCGTCATGTCTGGCGCATCGGTTTCCAGCACCAGCGACTCCAGCGGCATCGCGCCGACCACTTCGCGCAATCGTCGCGACTGGTCGTAGGTGAGCGGCCCCCCAATGCCGAGGCAAAAGCCGAGCCGGGCATAGTGCCTTGCTTCTTCAATACCGCCGGAGAAGGCATGGACAATGCCGCCCTCCCGGAACTTCCGCTCGCGCAGCTGGGCGATGACATCCGCATGCGCCTTGCGGACATGCAGTACGACAGGTTTGCGGTAGCGGGCGGCCAGCTCCAGTTGCGCCCTGAAGAACGTCTGCTGCCGCGCACGGACGGCAGGCGCCTTCAACTCGTCCGGGAGGTAGTCGAGGCCGATCTCGCCGACCGCCACGATGTCGGGCCGGGACTGCAGGAGTTGCTCGAGCAGCTCAAGGTCGGCCATCTCATGCTCGTTGATATAGCAGGGATGCAGGCCGACAACGGGCAGAAGCCGGGGGAGCGTGGAGCGCTCACAAAGGTCGAGGAGCCGTTGCCAGTAGCGCGCGACGTAACCCGGGATGACCACCGTGTCCACGCCTGCGACCAAGGTACGCGCGGCCACCTCGCTACGATCGGCATCGAATTCCTCGACATCGAAATGGCAGTGCGTATCGATCAGCATGGCATGGACCTCAGTGCTCGCGGGTCTCCCGGAACTGGATGTCGGGATAGCGCTCCTTCATCAGCTGCAGGTTGACCCGACTGGGAGCAAGGTAGGTCAGGTAGCCGCCGCCGTCCAGCGAGAGCTGGTCGTGGGCCTTCTTTTTGAACTCGGCGAATTTCTTTTCATCGTCGCAGTAGACCCAGCGCACGGTGGCCACGTTGACCGGCTCGTACACGCACTCGACCTTGTATTCCTCCTGCAGGCGGAAGGCCACCACGTCGAACTGCAGCACGCCCACGGCGCCGAGGATGAGGTCGTTGTTGATCTGTGGCATGAATACCTGCGTGGCGCCCTCCTCCGACAGCTCCTTCAGGCCTTTCTGCAACTGTTTGCTCTTCAGCGGATCCCGCAGGCGCACGCGTCGGAAGAGTTCCGGCGCGAAGTGCGGAATGCCGAGGAAATGCAGATCCTCGCCCTCGGTGAAGGTGTCGCCGATCTGGATGGTGCCGTGGTTGTGCAGGCCGATGATGTCGCCCGACCACGCCTCTTCAAGATGGGCTCGCTCGCCGGCAAGAAAGGTCAGCGCATCGGCGATGCGGACTTCCTTGCCGAGGCGCACATGCTTCATCTTGAGGCCCTTCTCGTACTTCCCGGAGCAGATGCGCAGGAAGGCGATACGGTCGCGATGCTTGGGGTCCATGTTTGCCTGGATCTTGAAGACAAAGCCGGAGAACTTGTCCTCGGTGGACTGCACCACGCGCTCCGCGGTCTTGCGCTCGGCAGGGCATGGAGCCCAGTCCACGAAACCGTTGAGGATATGGTTCACGCCGAAGTTGCCGAGCGCTGTCCCGAAAAACACCGGCGTGAGCTTGCCGGCGAGGAATTCCTCGAGATTGAACTCATGGCTGGCGCCCAGCACGAGCTCAAGACCTTCGCGAAGCTGTGCGGCGTCATCGCCCAGCACGGCATCCAGCTCGGGATTTTCCAGCCCTTCAATGATCTTGTCGGCAACGAGTTCCGAGCCATGGCCCTGCTGGTACAGGTAAATGCGGTTCTCGAGCAGGTGGTAGACGCCCTTGAAATCGCGGCCCATGCCGATGGGCCAGGTCACCGGCGCGCACTTGATCCTGAGCACGCTCTCGACCTCGTCGAGCAGCTCGATGGGCTCGCGGATCTCGCGGTCCATCTTGTTGACGAAGGAGATGATGGGCGTGTCGCGCATGCGGCACACATCCATGAGCTTGATCGTGCGCTCCTCGACCCCCTTGGCGCCGTCGATGACCATGAGCGCGGAATCCACCGCTGTCAGCGTGCGATAGGTGTCTTCCGAAAAGTCTTCATGGCCGGGCGTGTCGAGCAGGTTGATGGTGCAGTGCCGGAAAGGAAACTGCATGACCGAGGTCGTGATGGAAATGCCGCGCTGCTTTTCCATCTCCATCCAGTCGGAGGTGGCATGACGGTCGGACTTGCGCGACTTCACGGTGCCGGCAACCTGGATGGCGCGCCCCCAGAGCAGGAGCTTCTCGGTGATGGTGGTCTTGCCGGCGTCAGGGTGGGAAATGATGGCGAAGGTGCGGCGGGCCGCGACTTCGGCAGCGACTTGTTCGGTCAGGCTCATGGCAATCTGCGGAATGTAAAACGAGCGGCGATTATACGGACAGGCGTGGCCGCTGTCAGAACGGACTCAAAAGGCCAGCGCCATCAGCAGCGCGTCTTCGCGACCACCACCTGGGGCCGGATAGTAGTTGCGGCGCAGGCCGATCTCGTTGAAGCCGGCAGCGTGGTAGAGCGCGACGGCGCGTCGGTTCGACGGCCGTACTTCGAGGAACAGGGTGTCGGTGCGGGACCGGGCAACCTCCATCAGGTGTTGCAGCATCTCCCGGCCCAATCCGCGGCCATGCAGTGATGGCGCGATGGTGATGTTCAGCAGGTGCCCCTCGTCCAGGATGACCTGAACGATGCCGTAGCCCGCCAGCTGGCCATCAAGTTCCACCACCACCATGTAGTAGCCCCCCGCCAGGGCATCCTCGAAATTGCCGCGCGTCCACGGAAAGGCATGTGCCAGGGACTCCAGCGCCAGTACGGCCGGCAGGTCGCCGGCCTCGAGGGGACGGATCAGCGGGTCAGCCATGGAGGGAGCGCCAGAGCTCGCGCTTGCGGACCGGGTCGTCCAGCAGTTCGGACAGAAATGGCGCTGCTATCACCACGAGGTGCGGCAGCGCCGCGCGCACGTGGCTGGCGAGCACTTCGCCGAACACCACGCAGCGGCCATGCGGCAGCCTCAGTGCATGGGACAGCCACTCCACCATGGCGCCCGCGCTGTGATCCAGGGCGGGGTTGCGGTTGAGCGGCCAGCGCAGGTGTTCGCAGGGCTGCATGTCCGTGACGTCACCGCCCAGGGCCTGGGCGAGGTTGCCCAGCAGCCGGTGCTCTCGGGCCGACAGGTCCGGCGCGTCGCCCATCGTGACTACCGCCGACCAGCCAGGCGCTAGCGTCTGAACGCGACAGATGAAGCGAGGAAATTGCTCCTGGTCGCCACTTGCCGGCTTCGCAACGACCTTCAGTGGCTCTGCCGGCTTCGTCGATACCGGGGCGGCATGGGAGGCGAGCGCAGGGCCGCGCACCGCAGCGGGTTGTGGCTCCGGCTCCGCCGGAGTTTGTGCCACCTCAGGTGCGGCCTCCCCGTGGAGCCAGGGCACGAAGTCCAGGGGCACAGACGGCTGTGCCCCTGGCAGGGGATGGCGAGGCGACCAGAGGGGAATGCAGAGCGCTGCCAGATATGCCTGGCGGCGTCCCTCCTCCTCATCTTTCGCCATCACATCACACTCCGTTGCTGCCCTGGGGATTGACGCGTTCGATGTTGGCACGCATCAGGTTAAGGGCATTCAGGTAGGCCTTGGCACTGGCGACGACGATATCGGTGTCGGCGCCATGACCGTTGATGATGCGGCCCGCCTGGTTGAGGCGCACGGTGACCTCGCCTTGAGAGTCGGTGCCCGACGTGATGGCATTGACCGAATACAGCTCCAGCATGGTGCCGGAATTCGCCACCGCCTCGATGGCACGGAACGTGGCGTCCACCGGGCCGGACCCGGTCGCCGTCACCGGCTTTTCCACACCGCCCACGCTGAGCGTCAGCTTGGCCTCCGGGACGGAGCCGGTCTTGGACAGCACCTCGAGGCTCACGAGTTTGTAGACGTCCTCGACATCCTGCTGGGTATCGCTGACCAAGGCATGGATATCCTCGTCGAAGATCTCGTGCTTCTTGTCCGCGAGTTCCTTGAAGCGCATGAAGAGCGCGTTCAGCGAGTTGTCGGAACCGACCGGGATGCCGAGCTGGTCGAGGCGGGCGCGGAAGGCCGCGCGGCCGGAGTGCTTGCCCAGCACCATGCGGTTGGCGTTCCAGCCCACGTCCTCGGCCTTCATGATCTCGTAGGTTTCGCGATGCTTGAGTACGCCGTCCTGGTGGATGCCGGACTCGTGCGCGAAGGCGTTGGCGCCGACAATCGCCTTGTTGGGCTGCACTGGAAAGCCGGTAACGCTGGAAACGAGGCGTGAGGTCGGCACAATCTCCACGGTATTGATGCGGGTCTCGACCGGAAAGAGATCGGCGCGAGTGCGCACCGCCATCACGATTTCCTCGAGCGCGGCATTGCCGGCGCGCTCGCCGAGGCCGTTGATGGTGCACTCGACCTGGCGCGCGCCGTTGAGCACAGCGGCCAGCGAGTTGGACACGGCAAGGCCGAGGTCGTTGTGGCAGTGCACCGAGAACACGGCCTTGTCGGCATTGGGGATGCGCTGGATGAGCTGCCCGATCAGCTCGCCGAACTGGTTGGGAATGGCATAGCCCACGGTGTCGGGAATATTGATCGTGCGCGCGCCGGCGTCGATCGCCGCCTCGATGACGCGGCAGAGGAAGTCGATCTCGGAACGGCCGGCATCCTCGCAGGAGAACTCGACGTCCTCGACGAGGTTGCGCGCGTACTTCACGGCGCGCACGGCGTGCTCCAGCACTGCATCCGGCTCCTGGCGAAGCTTGTACTTCATGTGGATGGGGCTGGTCGCAATAAATGTGTGGATACGGGCGGCGTTGGCGGGCCTGAGGGCCTCCGCGGCACGATCGATGTCCTCGGCGCGAGCACGGGACAAGGAGCAGATACGGGACTCGCGAACCGCCTCGGCGACGGCACGGACGGACTCGAAGTCGCCCTGAGAGGCGATGGCGAAGCCGGCCTCGATGACATCGACACGCATGCGCTCAAGGGCACGGCCGATACGCACCTTTTCCTCCAGTGTCATGGAGGCGCCGGGGCTCTGTTCGCCGTCGCGCATGGTGGTATCGAAAATGATGAGTTGCTGTTTGCTCATGACAAATCACTCCTGCAAATTCTGGATGCGCCTCGTGAGCGCTGCTGCTTGCAAATCGGTACGGGGGTAAGGAAAAACGATAGTCTGCCCGTCAGGGCAGCAGCAGGAGCAGCAGGGCGCCGCGCACAACAGCGTGTGCACGGGTGACAGCATTGATGAGGCGTTCCGCAATGTGATTCATCAGGCGTCAGGCATCGGGACCAGTCTCAGGACTATAGCCAGTCCCGGGAGCCTTGTGAAGCCGGTCGCGCCAGAGCGACCAGGCACCGAGCACGCCCCCCGCCAGGGCGCCGAACAGGTGCGCATCCGGCATGACCCGCCCGCCGATCAGGCCGCGCAGGTAGTCGGGGTCGTATGCCGCCGTCTGCTCCCATATCTGCCGTCCCGCCAGCAGAACCAGGACCACGCCAGCCAGCCAGGGCGCGCTCCTGACCATGCGCAGCACACCGAAATACAGCAGGGCATGCAGAACGCCCGAGAATCCGGCATAGCTGAACATGGGAGAGTCGCGCAGCCACAATCCAAGCGAGATGGCGAGGGGGGCCGAGAGCACGACCATCCACCATTGCCGCAAGGAAATCTCGCGATAGAAGATGACGCCCAGCATCAGCGTGCCTGCTCCGTTGAGCAGGGCATGGGCCAGGTTGAGATGAACGAAATGACCGCTGAAGAGCCGCCAGAGCTCGCCCCCCCCTATCGCCTGGCGCTGGTAGCGCAGGGCCTCTCCGGCCCCGGGCAGGAGCGCCAGCACCAAGAACATGGTGACCAGCGCCAGCGCCGAGGGCAGCAGCGCGGAGGTGCTGCGACTATTCGGCATCCTGCAGGGCGGGAGCGGAGCGCGGGCGCAGCGCCGTCGTGGCGCCTCCCGGCAGGGGCGGAGAAGTGGCGCCTCGGGCCTCGCTCGAGGTGGCACTGATTTTTTCGCGCAGGATGATGTTGATGCAGGTCTTGAGCTCATCCAGCTCGCCAAGCGTCATGTGAAAACGTTCGGCACCTGCAAAGCGCATGGACAGGTCGGCACAGTTGTCCGCCCAGGCTGGCGCAATGGACGCGCCCGCCACTACTAGCGGCAGCAGGGAAAGGGTTAGACGCATGGTCCCCTCGATATTGTTGTTTTCTTCCTTGCAGGTCGGCAGTGGGCCGCCTGACCGACATCCCGGTCGGCGCGTTTTAGCATGTGCAAAGCGCGCGCCTCAAGGCATCGGCACGCAATCCCCCACCAAAGAAGGGGTGTTTCCGACGGCTGCCGGACACACGCCCCCCGGATGCCTGACCATGCCACACAAACGGCTCACCATGAAGCGGCATCGTGACCGCTGCCAGCTTACTCGGCGAGAGCCTGGCACAACTCGTGATGCCCTGTCCGGCAAATCCTCATACCCGCTCAGCCAGCCTGCCCCCTCGGACACCGGCACGCGCCGAACTTCCGCAAGCCCTACAAAAAGAAAAGGCCCCTTGCGGGGCCTCTTCGGGACTGCCGGAGCAGGCGTGGTTTACATCATGCCGCCCATGCCGCCCATGCCACCCATGCCGCCCATGTCCGGGGCGCCGCCGCCGGCCTTGTCGTCCGGGGCGTCGGTGATCATGGCCTCGGTGGTCAGCATCAGGCCGGCCACGGAGGCGGCGTTCTGCAGCGCGGTGAAGGTCACCTTGGCCGGATCCAGGATGCCGAGGGCAATCATGTCGCCGTATTCGCCGTTGGCGGCGTTGTAGCCGTAGTTGCCCGAGCCGCTCTTCACGGCATTGACCACGACCGAAGCTTCGGCACCGGCGTTGGTCACGATCTGGCGCAGCGGGGATTCCATGGCGCGGCGCAGGATGTTGATGCCGGCCACCTGGTCGGCATTGTCACCCTTCACGGCGTCCAGGGCGGCGATGGCACGCACCAGGGCGGTACCGCCACCGGCGACCACGCCCGCTTCCACGGCGGCACGGGTGGCGTGCAGGGCATCGTCCACGCGGTCCTTCTTTTCCTTCATCTCGACTTCGGTGGCGGCACCGATCTTGATGACGGCCACGCCGCCGGCCAGCTTGGCGACACGTTCCTGCAGCTTTTCCTTGTCGTAGTCGCTGGTGGCGTTCTCGATTTCGGTGCGGATCTGACCCACGCGCGCCTCGATGTCGGCCTTGTTGCCGGCGCCATCGATGATGGTGGTGTTTTCCTTGGACACGATGATCTTCTTGGCAGTGCCGAGGTCCTGCAGGCTGGCGCCTTCCAGGTTCAGGCCGACTTCCTCGGAGATCACGGTGGCGCCGGTCAGCACGGCGATGTCCTGCAGCATGGCCTTGCGACGGTCACCAAAGCCCGGGGCCTTGACGGCGCAGACCTTGACGATGCCGCGCATGCTGTTGACCACCAGGGTGGCCAGCGCTTCGCCTTCGACGTCTTCGGAGATCAGCAGCAGGGCCTTGCCGGACTTGGCCACGCCTTCCAGCACCGGGATCATTTCACGGATGTTGGAGATCTTCTTGTCGACGAGCAGGATGAACGGGCTGTCGAGCTCGGCCGTCATGGAGTCCTGCTTGTTGATGAAGTAGGGGCTGATGTAGCCACGGTCGAACTGCATGCCTTCCACGACGTCCAGGGTGTCGTCGAAGCCGGAGCCTTCTTCCACGGTGATCACGCCTTCCTTGCCGACCTTCTCCATGGCCTGGGCGATGAGGTCGCCGATGCGGGTGTCGGAGTTGGCGGAGATGGAACCGACCTGGGCGATGGCCTTGGTGTCCTTGCAGGGAACGGCGACGGCCTTGATGGACTCGACGGCGGCATTGGTGGCCTTGTCGATGCCGCGCTTGAGGTCCATGGGGTTCATGCCCGCGGCGACGGCCTTGAGGCCTTCGTTCAGGATGGACTGGGCCAGCACGGTGGCGGTGGTGGTGCCGTCACCGGCGACATCGGCGGTCTTGGAAGCCACTTCCTTGACCAGCTGGGCGCCCATGTTCTCGAACTTGTCCTTCAGCTCGATTTCCTTGGCGACGGTCACGCCGTCCTTGGTGATCAGCGGAGCGCCGAAGGACTTGTCGATGACAACGTTGCGGCCCTTGGGGCCCAGGGTGACCTTGACCGCGTCGGCCAGGATGTTGACGCCGGCAATCATGCGGGCGCGGGCGGTATCACCGAATTTTACGTCTTTAGCAGCCATGTTCTTTAACCTCTCAAAATTCTGTTGGCGATGAATGCGGCTAGCGCGAAGGCTCAGCCTTCGATCACGGCGAAGATTTCGGATTCCTTCATGATCAGGAATTCCTCACCGTTCACCTTCACGGTGGAGCCGGAGTACTGGCCGAACAGGACCTTGTCGCCGACCTTCACATCGAGGGGACGCACATCGCCGTTTTCGCTGATGGAGCCCTTGCCGGCCGCCACCACTTCACCCTGCGAGGGCTTCTCTGCGGCAGAACCCGGCAGCAGGATGCCGCCGGCGGTCTTGGTTTCTTCTTCCACGCGGCGAATGACAACGCGGTCATGCAAAGGACGAAGTTTCATCGAGAGTCTCCTTGGTGAGATTTACCAACCGGTCCCGTATGGGAGCCGCTTCTAAAGGTTGAGGGCGCCGTTTTTAGCACTCCCGGCCCGGGAGTGCCAGCCTGAGGGCGCATTAACCCGTCTCGGGGGACGGGTGACAGGCTGTTGCCAGTCCTGCCGGGCTGGCGCTGTCGTCGAAAATGGGGATGCCGCCCCGGGGTTCAAGGGGCAACTTGCAAATTTTTGAGGAACTTAAACGGAAGGCCAACCGTATTGGGGCATAAACGACGATCCCGGCAACCCGTTTCCCGAACGACCTTGTCGCCAACCGACCTGGAGCGTCAGCGGCCGGCGCGGGCCATGGCCACCAGGACCTCTCGTGCCTGCCCCGGGCTGGCTACGGGCGCCGGGAAGGGAATCCGGAGTATGCGGACGCCGAGGCGCAGGTGCAGGCCCTCGGCATCGATGCCCGTCATGCGGGGCCTGGCCTCGCCCGGCTCGATGCCGGCCTGGCGGCAATAGTGGGCCAGCGCATCGCCATGGTCTTCGTTCATGTGGGCCACGATGTCGGCCTCGCGCTCGCCGGCGAAGGGGTTGTCCCGCAGCACCGCTTCGGGAGCGACCCAGTAGATGCGGCCAAAGCCCCCGATATAGCGGCAGCGTACCGGCTCGAGACGGAAGAAACGGAAGTCGTGGATGCGGTGAAAATCGAGGGAATCCGGAAAATAGCGGTAGTAGCGCAGGGCCGCGGCCTCGATGTCGGCCGCCTCCAGCAGCGGCGTGCACTCCCCTACCAGGGTCAGGCGGGCATTGGCCTGGATGTCCTCGCCGGGGGCGACCACGATGAAGGAGCAGCGCGGGTCGGCGCGCAGGTTCTTCGTGTGCTGTGCCAGCTCGGAGATGAGAAAGACCGGCCGCCCCGCCGCATCAAGGCAATAGGGTGCGACCGATCCGAACGGATAGCCCGGCATGTCCTTCGACTGCGTGGACAGCACGCCCTGATAGCCGGCAAGCAGCAGCTCGCGCGCCTCCGTTCCCGATCCGGCATTCATGTATAAGCTCTCCTTCTTTGCAGGCGGCAAAGTGTAAGGATATCCCGTGGGTGAAAAACAGCAGGCCATACTGGTAGCGCTGAACGCCATTCCCGAAGGTCATGTCACGAGCTATGGCGAGGTGGCGAAGCGCGCCGGGCTGCCAGGTCATGCCCGTCTGGTGTGCCGCGTGCTGCGCGAACTGCCCGATCGCGGCACGACACCGTGGTGGCGGGTAGTACGGGCCGACGGCCGCTCCGCCATGAGCGCGGAATCGCCTTCGGGCGCTGAACAGCGGCGCCGCCTCCGCGCCGAGGGCGTGGCGTTCAGGGGCGAAAAAATCCTGGGGCCGTGGTGGTGAGGCTTCTGCCCTTCCGCGGATTCCCGTAACGTAGCCGTTTGCGTTCCGACCCCGCCGCCATGCCCAAGACGCCCTACCAGCCACCGGAAACTGATCCTGTCGACGCCGCCGAGCAGGCTGCCGAAGGCTCGCCCGCCGCCACACGGCGCTCGTATTCGCTGCGCGAGGCCTTTGCGCAACCCGCCGCGCTCACCCTGTTCTTCTTCGGCTTCACCTCGGGCCTGCCCTTCCTGCTGGTGGGCGGCACGGTGTCGGCCTGGCTGAAGGAAGGCGGCGTGACGCTGGAAACCATCGGCCTCATCAGCTACGCCACGCTCACCTATTCGCTGAAATTCCTGTGGTCACCGGCCGTGGACCGCCTGCGCCTGCCGCTGCTGCACCGCCTCGGCCAGCGCCGCGGCTGGCTGCTGGGCGCGCAGCTCCTGCTCCTCGCCAGCCTGCTCGGCATGGCCTTCCTGACGCCACAGGACCTGCCGCTTTTCATCGGCTTCATCTTCCTGGCCGCCTTCGCCGGCGCCACGCAGGACGTCGTGGTGGACGCCTACCGCATCGAGATCGCGCCCATCGAGACGCAGGGCGCGCTCGCCGCCACCTATACGCTGGGCTATCGCCTTGCACTGCTGGCCTCGGGCGCGCTCGCACTCATCCTCGCCGACCACATCAGCTGGCCGGAGGTGTACCAGCTGATGGCGCTGCTGCTGATAGGGGTGATGGTCGCAACCCTGCTGGCACGCGAGCCGGTGCACAGCGAGGCGCGCGCCGCGTCGCTGACCGGCGCCATCGAGGATGGCGTGATCGGCCCCTTCCGCGACTTTTTCCAGCGCTACCGCGGCGCCATCGGTGTCGGCCTTCTGCTCTTCATCGGACTGTTCAAGATCTCGGACCAGATGCTGGGCGTGATGGCGGTGCCCTTCTACCTGGACAGCGGCTTCACCAAGACCCAGATCGGCGCGGTGTCGAAGATCTTCGGCGTGTGGATCGGCATTGCCGGCGCCTTCATCGGCGGCGCCACCGTGGTGCGCTTCGGCATCGAGCGCACGCTGCTGGCCGGCATCGTGGTCGGCGGTGCCAGCAACCTGCTCTACCTGCTGCTGGCCATGCACCCTGGCGACATCACGCTGTTCACGCTCGTGATCAGTGGCGAGAACTTCGCCGGCGGCTTCCTCGGCACCGCCGCGGTGGCCTGGCTCTCGGCCCTGGTGAACCGGCGCTATACCGCGACGCAGTACGCGCTCTTCAGTTCGCTGGTGACGCTGCCGGGCAAGCTCATCGGCGGCCTCTCCGGCTTCATGGTGGCCTCGATGAGCTATACCGGCTTTTTCGTCTTCTCGACGCTGGCGGTGCTGCCCGCCCTGTTCCTCTTCTTCTGGCTGCGTCCGCGCGTGGCGCTGGCGGACACCACGCCCGGCCCGGAAACCTCCCCCGATGGCCACGACTGAAGCGCAGGAGCAGCGCCGCCTTTACCTGCGTGCCAGCGTGAAAGTGCTGGTCGCCATCGGTGTCCTGTTCCTGCTGGTGCCCTTCCTGAAAAGCATTCCGGTAACGCCGGATACGCTGCCGGCAAACGCCACGGCGCTGCCTGCGACCACCTTTGCCGAGGGCGAGACGCGGCTCGTCACGCTGGTCGATGGCAGCACGGTGTTCGTCACGCGCAGCGGCGCCACGCTCGGCCGGCAGCTCGCGGAAACCCCCGCTGACCGGCTCTGGTTCCCCTCCGCGCCCGGCCTCGCCACGCAGGACTGGTTCGTGCTGCAGCCGAAGAGCGCCATCGACGAGCCGGTAAGGCATCTGCCGGCCGCCGGCGCCTGGCCAGGCGGCTTCGTGGCCGACAGCGGCGCCGCCTGGGACCTGGCAGGTCGCGCGCTGAAGCCCTGGCCGGGGCATCCGGGTCAGCTGGCACGCAAGGAGCAGAACCTGCTGCCCCTGCCCTGGCGCCTGCGTGACGACCAACTCGTGCTGGTGCCCGCTCCCTGATCCTGCCGCCCTGTCCGCCAGCCCCATCCGGCTCGGGCAACCACCCTGGTTTCGACGGCCCGATGCGAAAAAAACCGGCCCCTGCCAAGGCGGGCCGGCAGAACTGCCACCCATCCCTGCCGGCTTGACGCTGTGCAGGGCATTCGCTAGTAGGTGTGAAGCGGATCACACTCGGCACACAAGAAAAATCATCATGCCCAATATCGATACATCCATCCTGGTGGTGGACGACACCAAGTTTTCCAGCGCCATGGTCAATCGCGTCATCGCGCGGGCCGGCTACCAGGATGTGCGCCACGCCCACTCCGCCGCCACCGCCCTGCAAATGCTCGAGGAGCGCTCCGCGCGCATCCTGATCGCGGACTGGCTGATGCCGGAAATGGACGGGCTCGAGCTGACCAACCGCGTGCGCCAGCTCGACGAGGCCAACAACCACTTCACCTATGTGATGCTGCTGACCGCAAAAGAAGGCGTGGAAGCCCTCGGCGAAGCCTTCGAGCAGGGCGTCGACGACTTCGTGAACAAGTCCCACATGCAGGACCAGCTGCTGCCGCGCCTGCTTTCCGCCGAGCGCATCACCTCGCTGCAGAACCGCCTGCTGGGCGAGAACCAGAACCTGATCGAGGCCAACGCCAAGCTGAAGAAGCTGTCGCCCTTCGACGGGCTCACGGGCCTCGGCAACCGCGAATACGCCATCCGCCGCCTCGATGAAGCGCTGAAGCATGTCGGCTCGCGTGGCGGCGCCGCCTGCTACAAGCTGCTCACCATCGGTAACTTCGATGCGCTGCGCAAGCAGTACCCGCCCGCCATCCTGAGCCAGCTGCTGCTGGCCGTGGCGCGCCGCCTGCGCCAGCTGGTGCGTCCGCTCGACGTGGTGACGCGCATCAGCCCCAACCAGTTCGCCATCATCACGACGCAGCCCTCGCTCGAGCACTGCACCGCCAACAACTACCGCCGCCTGCACGACGGCATCAACCTGAAGGCCTTCAAGACCTCGGCCGGCTTCCTCTCGGTCAAGCTGCTGCTCACCATCGCCGCCTCCGACAACGATGCGCTGGCGCCGAACCCGGACGTGCTGATGACCCTCGCCCAGTCGCTGATCCCGCAGGCCGCGGAGTCCTCCAGCATCGTGTTCGCGCGCTGGACCGGAGCGCCGCAGCCCGCGTGAGCGCCGCCTCCGGATCACTTCCGCCCGCCGCCTGGCACGTGCTGGGCGCAGGCGCCATCGGCGGCCTCTGGTCCCTGCGCCTCGCCGCGCGCGGCATTGATGTCACGCTCATCGGGCGCGACGGCGATGCCGCGTCCCGCACGCTCTCCCTCGAGGATGGCGACACGCGCCTCACGCACACCTTCCCGCAGCACTCCGCCACCGCCGGTGGCGAGGTGGCGCGCTTGCTCGTGACGACCAAGAGCCATGTCACGCGCGATGCGCTGACGCCGCTTTTGCCGCGACTTGCCACCGCCACGCCGGTAGTGCTGCTGCAGAACGGCATGGGCGTGGAGGACTGGCTTTGCGCAACGCGCCCCGACCTTTGCGTGTTGTGCGCCATCACCACGGACGGCGTGTTCCGCCGCGACCGCGACAGCCTGGTGCTGGCCGGCCGCGGCGACACTGTCATCGGCGGCGCGCGGCCCGGGAACGATGCCCATGCGGAAAGGATTGCCCTCGAACTCGGCATGATGGCGGTGCCCGACATCACTGCACGGCGCTGGCAGAAGCTCGCCATCAACTGCGCCATCAATCCCCTGACGGCGCTCTACCGCTGCCGCAACGGCGACCTGCTGGCGAAGCCCGAGGCCCTGGCCATCATGCGCGCGCTCTGCAGCGAGGTCGCCGCGGTCATGACGGCCGAAGGCCTGGCGGCGGATGGCGACGCCCTGTTCCGCCTGGCTGCTGCCACCGCGCAGAAAACCGCCGCCAACCGCTCTTCCATGTGTGCGGACGTCGAGGCCGGTCGCAGCACCGAAATCCGCTTCCTGAACGGCTACGTGGTCGACCGCGCCCGCCTCCACGGCATCGCCGTCCCGGAAAACGAACGCATGCTGGCCGCCGTGCTCACGATGCACTGAAGCGCCATCGCCTGCGGAAAAGTCTTGGTCTTTCGCCCTGCGTCCTTCTAGAATCGCCCCGCTTTCAGGTGTCCAGCCCTTTCTTGTAATAAGACCGGGCTGGTCCGGGTCTGCCGCAAACAGGCCCGGACGGGAATCTGGTGAAATGCCAGGGCTGCCCCCGCAACGGTAAGTCGTGATGCGCCGCTCACAAGCCACTGTCGCAAGACGGGAAGGCGAGCAGCGCGGGAAACCAGCGACGAGCCCGGAGACCGGCCTGAAAGCCGACGGTCGGTGCGGCGGGCTAATGACCGGGAGACTCCCCTGCACATCCTCGTGCAGCCGTTTCCCCTGCGCTCGTTGCACCGGCCCTGTTCCTGTTTGCGGGGATCCAGACAGCCGGAGTCACCATGAATCGCTTCCTCCTGCCGCTACTCGCGGCGCTATCCGTTTCACCTGCGCTCGCGCAGGACACCACCGCCGCCGACAGCCTTCCAGAGGTCGTGGTCACCGCCACGCGCCTGCCGGACATCGCCGCCCCGATACCCAACAGCACCGTCATCACGCGCGAAGAGATCGCCACGCGGCAGACCGTCACGCTTGCCGACCTGCTGCAGCAGGAAGCCGGACTCGTCGTGCTCGGCACCGGCGGCCCGCTCACCAGCAGTGCCGTGTTCCTGCGCGGCGCTGCCAGCAAGCAGGTACTGGTGCTGATCGACGGCGTGCGCGTGAACGATGCCAACCAGGGCCTGTTCGATCTCTCCCTGCTGCGCGCCGACGACATCGAGCGCATCGAGATCGCCCGCGGCGCCTACAGCTCGCAGTACGGCTCCGATGCCATCGGCGGCGTGATTCAGGTTTTCACGCGACGCTCGGCAAAGGCCGAGGTCAGCGCGCGTACCGGCAGCTTCAATACCCACGAGCTCAACGCCGGCGCCCGCCTCGGCGATGCGCGCAACGGCGTGAGCCTGCGCGTGGGCCTGCTCGACACCGATGGCTTCTCGGCCACCGCCAGCAACTATTTCGCGCCCGACCCCGACAAGGACGGCGGGCAGATGAAAACGGCCCAGCTCTCCGGCCAGGCGACCTTCGGCGAACGCGTGAACGCAAGCTTCAGCACCAGCTGGAAAGAAGGCCGCACGGAGTTTGACAGCGGCCTTAACGAGCAGGACGTCGGACTCGCCTCCACCCGCCTGGAGCACGACATCCTCGACAACTGGACGCAGACGCTGCAGCTCGGCTGGTTGCGCAACACCCTCGCCACCGACGGCCGCGACGACCCCTTCGGCGCCTACTACTCCGGCTTCAACACGCAACGCGACAGCGCAAGCTGGCTGCACCGCATCGAGTGGACGAAGGGCTGGACGCTGGTGGCCGGCACCGACGTCTCCGACGAGCAGGCCGAGAGCCGCGATCTGCTGGCCAACAGCACGGCCTTCGACAAGCGCCTGCAGAACACCGGCGTGTTCGTGGCGCAGTACGCGACCTTGGGCATCGTCAGCGCCAGCGCATCGCTGCGCGAGGACCGCCACGACACCTTCGGCAACTACGGCACCGGCAACGCGACGCTCGCCGTGCAGCTCCTGCCGGCGCTGAAGCTCTATGGTGCCTATGGCAGCGCCTTCCGCGCGCCGTCCGCCACCGACCTTTACTATCCGGGCTTCTTCGGCATGTTCCGCGGCAACCCGGACCTGCAGCCGGAAGAGGCGCGCGAGCGCGAAGTCGGCGTGGAAGTCCACCACGGCGGCCAGCACGTGCGCGTCTCCGCCTACCGCAACAACGTACGCGACCTGATCGACTACGGCAGCAGCATGCCCTTCGACCTCGTCAACGTGAAAAAGGCACGCCTGCAGGGTGTCGAGCTCGACGCCGGCGGCCGCGTCGCCGACCTGCGCTGGAAGCTGAACGCCGGCAGCCAGTCCGCCGAGGACATCCTGGGCAACGACCTCGTGCGCCGCCCGCAGGCCACCTTCAGTGGCCTGCTGGAATATGTTTTCAGCGACCGCTTCAACGCCGGCACCGAAGCGCGCTCGCGCAGCAGCACGCGCGATGGCGGCAAGCGGCTGGGTGGCTATACCCTGTTCAATGTCTATGCCGGCTGGGAGGTGCTACCGTCGCTCACGCTCGGGGCGCGCCTCGAGAACGCCGGCGACAAGCGCTACCAGGAAGTACTGGGCTACCAGACGGCGGAGCGCAGCGGCTACGTCACCGCGACCTACGCCTGGCGCTGAAGCGACACAACGCGGGCGGCGCGACGCCGCCCCCATTCGTGCAGGAGTCCCCATGGGCAACCGGCTCTCGAAGATCTACACGCGCACCGGCGACGACGGCAGCACCGGCCTCGGCGACGGCTCGCGCGTGGCCAAGGACGATGTGCGCGTGGAGGCCTACGGCACCGTCGACGAGCTCAACGCCAGCATCGGCCTGCTGCGTGCGGAACTGCCCGCGGCACATCCGGCGCAGGCCCTGCTCGGCGAGGTGCAGCACGACCTCTTCGACCTGGGCGGCGAGCTCTGCATCCCGGGCTACGTCCTGCTGAAGGACGGCCAGATCGAGCTGATCGAAGCGGAAATCGACGCACTCAACGAGAGCCTGCCGATGCTGAAGGAGTTCATCCTGCCGGGCGGCAACTGCGCCGCGGCGACGGCGCACCTGGCGCGTACCGTCTGCCGTCGCGCCGAGCGCCGTACCTGCTCGCTGGCCGACGCTGAGGACAATGTGCGCGCCCTGCCCCTGCAGTACCTGAACCGGCTCTCGGATTATCTGTTCGTGCTGGCACGCACGCTGGCGCGCGAGAACGGCAATGGCGAAGTGCTCTGGAACCGCAAGCGCTGAATCGGCGCACTGGCATAGCGCCGACGCGCGGCATTGCGCCTGATGCCGCGGCGCAAACTTCCGCCCTGAACACATGCCAACGCCGGTGCCGAAGTCGAAGTCCGACGCGGATCACGCAGAAGGCGACACCCGAACTTCTCCCATTAAAAAAGCCCGCGACCGCGGGCTTTTTTAATGGCGATGGCCCCGCTACAGCAGGAGCTCGCGGATATCCCCGAGCCCCTTCACCAGTGCCGAGGTGAAACGCGCCGCCTCGGCGCCGTCGATCACGCGGTGGTCATAGGAGAGCGAGAGCGGGAGCATCAGGCGCGGACGGAACTCCTGGCCGTTCCAGACCGGCTTCATCGCCGCGCGGGAGACGCCGAGGATGGCCACTTCCGGCCAGTTCACGATGGGCGTGAAGGCGGTGCCGCCGATGCCGCCCAGCGACGAGATGCTGAAGGTCGCGCCCTGCATGTCCGCGGGCATCAGCTTCTTGTCGCGCGCCTTCGCCGACAGCTCGCCAAGATCGCGCGCAATGTCGCGGATGCTCTTGCGGTCGGCGTCCCGGATCACCGGCACCACGAGTCCGTTGGGCGTATCCACGGCGACCCCGATGTGGATGTAGCGTTTGACCACGAGATTCTCGCCGTCCGGCTCCAGCGAGCTGTTGAAGCGCGGGAACTGGCGCAGCACGTGCGCGCAGGCCTTGACCATGAAGCTCAGCAGCGTGAGCGAGAGCCCCTCTGCCTTGAAGGCGTCCTTCTGCCCCAGGCGGAACTCCTCGAGTCCGGTGATGTCGGCCTCGTCGAACTGCGTGACGTGCGGAATCGTGCTCCAGGCGCGGTGCAGGTTCTGCGCAGAGAGGCGCTGGATGCGGGTGAGCGCGACGCGCTCCACCGGTCCCCACTTCGCGAAATCGATGACAGGCAGCGCCGCAGAAGTGGCCGCAGGCGCCGCGACACCCGCGGCAAGCTGTTGCATGCCCTGCTTCACGAAGGCGTGCACGTCCTCCTTCAGGATGCGCTCGCGCGGGCCGGTGCCCTTCACCTTCGCCAGGTCGACGCCAAGCTCGCGGGCCAGGCGGCGTACCGCCGGGCCGGCGTGAACGGAGACATTCGTGGCCTGCGACACGGCCGTGGCAAGCGCGCGCAGCGCCGCGCCGTGCAGGCCGGCGGTGGACGGCGCGGACGCCGGCGAAGCAACGGGAGTGGTGGATGTAGCCTGCCGTGCAGACCCCGACGGCGCGCCAGACTCTCGCGACGCCTGCGCTTGCGCCGGCGCGGATGCCGCGGCCGGAGCCGCAGCAGTCTCGGCCGGCGCCTGCGCCAACACCTGCAGCAAAGGCGAATTCTCGGAAACCTTGTCGCCGACCTTCACGAGGATTTTCTGCACGACGCCGGCGAGGCTGCTCGGCACTTCCATGCTTGCCTTGGCCGACTCCAGCACTACCACGGGCTGCTCGAGGGTGATCGCCTGCCCTTCCCGTACCAGGATCTCGATGACGTCAGCGACATCGGCGCCGATATCGGGGACGCGCACGGTCAGCATCGTGGCGGCCGCGGGCGGCGATGGCGCAAGCCCGGGGCCTGTCGCCGCGACTGCGGCAGTAGCGGCGACAGCGGGAGAGGCAGGAGTCGATACGGAGCTCTGTGGCTCGCCCCCCGGTACGCCCGGCGGCGTCAGTATCTCGCTGACCTGGTGCAGCTCCTCGCCGATCGTGGTCACCGGCACCGCCGGCGCGGCCATGCCCGCCGCCGCCGCGCTTGCCTGCGCCGACGCCAGCAGTCCCGCCTCCGGCACCGAGGCCGTGTCGAGCTGCAGCAGCACATCGCCCTGCTTCACGCGCTGCCCCACCTGCACGGCGATCTCCGCCACCGTGCCGGCCAACGGACAGGGCACCTCCATGCTGGCCTTGTCGGACTCCAGCACCACGATGGCCTGCTCGGCCCCCACCAGCTGACCCGGCTTCACCAGTATCTCGATGACGTCCGCGGACTCGGCGCCGATATCGGGAACGGGAACGGCTTGCTTGCTCACGCCTTCACTCCTTTCCTCACACGCGGGGCGGATACGGTTTTTCGGGATTGATACCGAAGCGCCGGATGGCGTCGTCGACCACGCTGCGGCCGACCTCGCCGTCGTCGGCCAGCGCGGTGAGCGCGGCAATGACGATGAAGTAGCGGTTCACCTCGAAGAAATGCCGCAGCTGCTCGCGCGAATCGGAGCGGCCGAAGCCGTCGGTGCCGAGCGTGTAGTAGGTGCGCCCCGGCAGGAAGGCGCGGATCTGCTCGCTGTGGATCTTCAGGTAGTCGGTGGCGGCGACGATGGGCCCGCGGGTGCCACGCAGCTGCTGTGTGACCCAGGGCAGCCGCGGCTCCTCGAGCGGATGCAGCAGGTTCCAGTGCTGCGCCTCGAGGGCCTCCTTGCGCAACTCGTTCAGGCTGGTCGCGCTCCACACGTTGGCACGCACGCCGAAGACCTCGGCGAGGATCTCAGCCGCTGCCTCGACCTCGCGCAGGATGGCGCCGGCGCCGATCAGCTGCACGGTCTTCGTCGCCAGTGGCGCGGCCTCCTTCAGCAGGTACAGGCCGCGCAGGATGCCTTCCTCGCAGCCGGCCGGCATGGCTGGCTGCGCGTAGTTCTCGTTCAGCGTGGTGATGTAATAGAACACGCTCTCGTTCTCGCCATACATGCGGCGCAGGCCGTCCTGGATGATCACCGCGAGCTCGTAGCCGTAGGCCGGATCGTAGGCGACGCAGTTGGGCACCGTGCTCGCCAGCACATGCGAGTGGCCGTCCTCGTGTTGCAGGCCTTCGCCGTTCAGCGTGGTGCGGCCCGAGGTCGCACCGATCAGGAAACCCCGGGCGCGGCTGTCGCCGGCGGCCCAGGCAAGATCGCCGATGCGCTGGAAGCCGAACATGGAATAGAAGATGAAGAAGGGAATCATGGGCTCGTCGTGCATGCTGTACGCCGTGCCGGCGGCGATCCAAGCGCTCATGGCGCCTGCCTCGTTGATGCCCTCCTCGAGGATCTGGCCCTTCACGTCCTCGCGGTAGTACATGATCTGGTCGCGGTCTTCCGGCGTGTAGAGCTGGCCCACGTTGGAGTAGATGCCGAGCTGGCGGAACATGCCCTCCATGCCGAAGGTGCGCGCCTCGTCGGGCACGATGGGTACGATGCGCTCGCCGAGGCCCTGCTGCTTCACCAAGATATTGAGCACACGCACGAAGGCCATGGTGGTGGAGATGGGCTTGTCGGAGCCTTCCAGCACCGGCGCGAATGCTGAGAGCGCCGGCAGCGGCAAGGGCTTGCTCTCCTTGCGTCTTACCGGCAGGTAGCCGCCGAGCGACTCGCGACGCTCGCGCAGGTAGCGCACTTCCGGCGAATCGTCGTGCGGCCGGAAGAACGGCAGGCGATCGAGCTCGTCGTCGGCGAAGGGCACGTTGAACTTGTCGCGGA
The DNA here is from genome assembly GCA_029237815.1 of Moraxellaceae bacterium. GTDB lineage: Bacteria > Pseudomonadota > Gammaproteobacteria > Pseudomonadales > Moraxellaceae > UBA2031. Next base: position 25,567 of record JAQZBP010000008.1, on the reverse strand, counting down.
AAGCGCGCAGCTCGCTCTTGTCGAGCTTCTTCAACTGGTGCGCCTTGTTGGCGGCCTCGCCGGCGCCGGTGCCGTAGCCCTTCACCGTCTTGGCCAGGATCACGGTGGGCTGGCCCTTGTGGTTGACCGCCGCGTGATAGGCCGCGAACACCTTGTACGGGTCGTGGCCGCCGCGGTTGAGTTCGAAGATTTCGTCGTCGGAGAGGTGCGCCACCATCTCCTTCAGCTCGGGATACTTGCCGAAGAAATGCTCGCGCGTGTAGGCGCCGCCGTGGTTCTTGAAGGCCTGGTATTCGCCGTCGACGCACTCTTCCATGCGCTGGCGCAATACGCCGTGCTCGTCGCGCGCCAGCAGCGGATCCCACTTGCGGCCCCATACCACCTTGATCACGTTCCAGCCGGCACCGCGGAAGATGGACTCCAGCTCCTGGATGATCTTGCCATTGCCGCGCACGGGGCCGTCGAGGCGCTGCAGGTTGCAGTTGATCACGTAGATGAGGTTGTCGAGTTTTTCGCGGCCGGCGAGGCCGATGGCGCCCAGCGATTCCGGCTCGTCCATCTCGCCGTCGCCGAGGAAGGCCCAGACCTTGCGCCCTTCATCCTTGATGAAGCCGCGGTTGGTCAGGTACTTCATGAAGTGCGCCTGGTAGATCGACATGATGGGCCCCAAGCCCATCGACACCGTCGGGAACTGCCAGTAGTCCGGCATCAGCCAGGGATGCGGATAGCTGGAAAGGCCCTTGCCGCCGACTTCGCGCCGGAAATTCTCGAGCTGCTGCTCGGTGATGCGGCCTTCGAGGAAAGAGCGCGCGTAAATGCCGGGGGCGGAATGGCCCTGGTAGTAAACGAGGTCGCCGCCGAAGCTGTCGTTCGGCGCGCGGAAGAAATGGTTGAAGCCGACGTCGTAGAGCGTCGCGCTCGAGGCGAAGGTGGCGATGTGGCCGCCGAGCTCGTCGTCGCTGGCATTGGCACGCATGACCATGGCCAGCGCGTTCCAGCGGATCAGCGAGCGGATGCGCCGCTCCATGAAGAGGTCACCGGGCAGCGGCGCCTCGTGCTTCACGTCGATGGTGTTGAGGTAGGGGGTGTTCAGGCTGGACAGGTTCACGCCGGTGCGGCGCGCGGTCTCGGAGAGTTTCTCGAGCAGGAACCGGGCGCGGTCGATGCCCTCACGCTCCACCACGGAAGCGAAGGCCTCCAGCCACTCGCGGGTTTCCTCCGGATCCTGGTCGTCATAGAAACGTTCCACTTCCATAAAGTGTCCTTGTCTCCTGGTGCGCTGTTGCGGGTCATTCCACTGCGCCGCGATACCGGGCAGCGGTCGGGGCTGCGGCGGCCCCGCATGAATCGGCCGGCCGTGGCAAAGCGTAGCGCCTATCCCCTCTTGCTGCCGGTGCGGACAACCGGTCGGCGCTAGCCTAACGCTGTTTCACATCCGTCCGTTTGCGCCAGATCGCAATTTGCGCACAAACGGGCCGGATGGCAGACAGCATGCCTGGCCCCGGCCGTGTCAGGCGCCTGTCCGCCAGCACCAGCCACTGCGCCCGGCGCACGGCCGTCAACGCGGAAAATCGTTCCCACCACCTGCGGCTGGCGCCCGCGTCCTCCGCACTGAAGAGGATCAGGTCGGGATTCTCGCGCAGCACGAGTTCGGGGCTCACCAGCGGCGCCGCCACCGGGCCCGGCGGCACGATGTTGTCGGCGCCGCAGCGCGCCAGCGCCTGGCTGAGCAGGTGATCGCCACTCAGGGTGTAGAGCGGCTGGCGCCAGACCTGGTGGAAATAGCGCAGCCGCGGCGTACGCGCGAAGTCCTGCGTCAGTGCCGCGATCTGCGCACGGATGGCCTGCGCCTGCCTGCTGGCGGCAGCGTCGTGTCCGCTCAGCCGACCGAGCAATTCCACCTCGCCCGCCATGTCGTCTAGCGTGCGTGCGCGCAGCACGGCCACCGCCAGGCCCTGCCGGCGCAGCTGCGCCACCCAGGCGCGCGGCGTGCCGTCGCCCCAGGCGAGGACGAGGTCGGGCTGCAGCGCGACCATGCGCTCGTAATTGATGGAGCCGGCGTCCGCCACCACCGGAAAGCCGCTGAGGCTCCGTGCATGCGCGCCGCGCTGCTCATGATCGTCGACCACGCCGACGATCTGCTTGCGCGCACCGAGGGCGACGAGACTGTCGGTGAGGTGCGGCGCCAGCACCACGATGCGCTGCGCAGGGCCGGCCATCGCCACGGTCGTGCCATCGGCGTCGGTCAGTTTGAGGCGGGCCTCGGCGAGGGGAATGCAGGAGAGCAGCAGGCAGAGGAGACCGGCCCGCCGGCGGCGGCTTACGGCCACAGGGTGTGCAGGGCCAGCAGCACGACCCATATCACCAGCGCGCGATGCAGCAGGGCGCCGCTGGCGGCCAGTGCGTTCACCAGCATGGGGCCCGGCAGCGAATCCGCGGGCAGACGCGAGTCGACCGGCTGCGCGACGCGTGCGCTCTCCTCGAGCAGCGGCACGGCGGCCAGTGAAGTATCGAGCGCGGCGGTCCGCCAGTGCTGCCAGGTCGCCACGAAATCGCCGGCGAGCGCAAAGCTGAGCGCCAGCACACGCGCCACCGGCCACTCCGCATAGTGCAGCAGACGCGCGGCCGGGGCGCTCACGGCGGTGGCCGGGGCCTCGGCGCAAAGGCGCAGGAAGTAATAGGCGATGGCGGGCACCGGCCCCAGCAGCAGGAACCAGAAGAGCGGCGCGAAAAGTTCACGCAGCTGCTCGGCGACGAGGCCGGCGCGCGCGCGGGCCAGCTCCGCCTGCGCGGCCGCCTCCAGCGCCACGGGATCGGCCTCGGCAATCAGGTCGCGGGCAATCTCGTCGGCGGCCAGCCAGGCGTCCTGTTCACGGCCCAGGGCATCCGGCTGCGCGCGGTCGAGCAGCACGACGAGCATGACCACGAGGCCGAGCAGGCCCATGGCAAGGCTCTCGGCCGCGCCGCCAAGGCTGGCGATGCCCGCCACGGCCGCCATGGCCAGCAGCGCCGGCGGCAGTACGATGAAGCCGAGCACCACGCCGCCACTCCAGCCCTCGCGCGCGCCGCGTGCCTGCCAGCCGTCGCGCCAGCGCCGCATCAGCCCGGCGGCGGTGGCGAACAGGTCGCGTCCGAATCCGGTCTGCCGGAGGCCCAGCACGATCAACAGCACCAGCAACTTCATCTGCTACTCCTTATCACTCGCCAGCAGGGCGTGCAGGCGGCCCCAGTCGAAGGCAGGGCCCGGATCGGTCTTGCGGCCGGGCGCGATGTCGCTGTGGCCGGCCAGGTGCCCGAAGGTCGAAGGATAACGGGAGTTGAGCGTGCGAATCACCTCTGCGAGGCGGTGGTACTGCGCCGCCTCGTAGGGAATGTCGTCGGTGCCCTCGAGTTCGATGCCGATGGAGAAGTCGTTGCAGTTCTCGACGCCGCGGAAGGCGGAGCGGCCGGCATGCCAGGCGCGCAGGTCGAAGGGGACGTACTGCACGACCTCGCCATCGCGCCGGATGAGCAGGTGCGAGGACACGGTGAGGCCGGCGATCTCGGCAAAATAGGGATGCCGGGCCGGATCGAGGGAGTTGGTGAAGAGCTCGTCGATGAAGGGGCCGCCGAACTCGCCCGGCGGCAGGCTGATGCCATGCACCACCACGAGGCCGACCGCGGCGTCCGCGGGACGGGGATTGCAGTTGGGCGACGGACAATGCCGCGCCGGACGCAACCAGTGGTCAGCGCCGATCTCCATGGATGCCTCTCCCTTACGCCGAGGCCCCCTGGGCCGCGGCCTTGCTGCCCAGCGTCCGCAGGCTGCCGATCATGGACTCGAGGGCGCGGTCGACGAACTCGGCCTCCTCCAGCACGCGGGCGCGGCCCAGGCTCATGTCGAGCGCGAGCTGCATGCCGGACATCTCGGCCACCTTCACACCGCGGCGGTTGGCGAAGATCAGCTTGTCCACGGAACGGATGCGCGCCACCAGCTTGTGGCGCTGCTCCTGCTTCGAGTCGGTGCCGGTGAACTCCACCCAGGCACCCACGCTCATGCGCGCCACGAGCTGCACGAAACTGTTGTCTTCCGGCAGTACTTCCTCGCCCGCGGTCTGCGACTCGTCTTCGGGCAGCACCACGGAAGAGAGCCGGGCCGCGTCGGTGCGCGCGACGTCGGCCGCCGCCACCTGTCCCTGCACCGGGCTTGCCGCCGCCGTCTTGGCGTCGACCACGCTGACCGTGGCCGTCGCCTCGCCGCGCAGGAGCACGGCGTGCACCTCGGAGAACTCGCGCAGCAGCGAATCACGGCTCAGGGAATCATAGTTCACGCCGGAGAGCCCCTTGCGCAGGCTGTTGAGCAGCTTGGGCGCCAGCGCGGCCAGACGCGCCGTCCATTCGGGGCCGGGCTGGGGGATCACGCTCCAGACCACGGCGTCCACCACCTTCACCGCCTGCTTCCAGGCCTCCGTGTCGGTGCCTTCCTTGAGGCAGCAGATGTAGAGCACCTGGCGCCACGCCTCCTGCAGCAGCTTCACGGCCACGACGGGCAGTTGCTTGCCGGCCAGGCGACGGTTCAGCGTCTGCTGCACCATGGCACGGGCCAGCTCGGCACGGGCGCGGCCCTCTTCCGTCTCGCGCGTGCGCTTGTCGACGGTGTCCTCGCGCTTTTTCTGCTGGTCCACGAACTCCGAGAACTCGTCGAGCAGTGTTTCGAACAGGCCGAGGTCATCGGAGAATTCGGCGAGGATGCGGCCGACCACGCTCTCGATCCTGCCGTACAGCACATCGCCGCCTGGGCTGCGGCTGTTCCAGCCGATACCGGCACGGGCCAGCGCATTGATCAGGCGGCGCGCGGGATGGCGGTCCTGGTTGAAGAATGACTTGTCGAGCAGGGCGACCTTGAGCATGGGCAGCTGCAGGCGCGCGAGCAGGGCCTTCATGGCGGTCGGCAGGTCCTTGTCGCCCAGCAGGATGTCGAACAGCATGGAAACCAGGTTGATGACGTCCTCGTCGACACGCCGGATGGCTTCCACGGTCTCGTCATCGGAGCGCAGGTTGTCGCGGATGCTGGTACGCACCTCCTCGACGGTGGGCGAGGACTCGTCCTCGGCCAGCGGCGCGCGCGGCTGATCCTGCTGCATCTGCGAGAGGCGGCTGACGAGGTCCGGGGTTTCCACACGCTGCACGGTCGCCGTCGGCGAAATCTCGATGGGGGCGAGCGGCACCGCCGCCACGCTGCCGCCCACGGTCGCGGCCGGGAGCGAGCCGATGCCGCCACCGCCCACGTACTGGCCGCCGTGGTAGCGCGTGCCCTCGAGGATCTGGCCGGACGCCGGCATGACTTCACCGGCGGCGTCGCCAGTGAGCGCAATGCCGCTCTGGCTGAGCAGGCTCTGCACGGCCGAAAAGGCCTGCTCGGCGTCGCGCTGCGTCTTGCCGAGGTCCACCCCTTTGGCGGTGTCGCCGGGCTTGGCCGGCTCCTGCTTGGGCTTGGCTTTCTTGGCCGCGTCATTGGCCGCCGCCTCGGGCTTGATGTTGGGCAGCACGCCGGCGCCCACGAAGAGCTGGTTGCACTCCTCGAGCAGGCCCTCGACCTCGTCGAGCACCAGCTTGTTGAACACGCGCAGCACCACCACCTTCTGGCTGGCGGGCACCTCGACGCGCATCAGCGCCTCCTTGAAGGCGGAGGTGATGCAGACCGGGTCGAGCGGAACGTCGCGCTCGATGAGGTCGGGGCGGCCCGTCACCCAGGCATAGCGGCGGCGCAGCAGGTTGAGGGGTGCCGCATAGCGCAGGCGGGCACGGCTCACCATGGAATCCACCGTCACGGAGATGTCCATGTCGTCGGTTTCGACGAGGCTGAGCTTGCTGAAATCGATGCCGGCGGGCTTGCCCGCCATCTTGGGATCCGGCGCCTGCTTCAGCTGCTGGAAGGCGGTGGAGAGAGCGGAGCCGAACTGGGTGATCAGGTCCTCGCGCTTGGCCTTCACCTGGCGCACGCTGTCCATGAAGGCCTGCTGCTGGGCGTCGGGCAGATCCTTGGAGAGCCCGTGCATGACATCGGCGAAGCGGTCGAGCATGCCCTTCAGAAGCTCGCCGATGCGCTGCATGCCGCGCGTGCGCAGGGCATCCAGCACGGCCAGTTGCTGGGCCGTCGGGCGCGAAGGAGGAACGGGGGAGCGCTTGACGTCATCCGTCATGAAAAATCTGCCTGGCTACGCGCTAAATTCTTGGAGTCGTTATGCTAGCGACGGTAGATTACCCCAATACTGATGAGGGGCAAACGCGGTCGCCGGTTGCCCGGCAGTGATTCCCGCACGCCCGTCACCGTATTCGCCCGCCCGAGGAGAAGTGCATGATTCCCGAAGAAATGCTCGATGCCGCCATCATGGCCAATGCACGTGCCGCGCTGGAGGAGGACATCGGGACCGGGGACATCACCGCCGGGCTGATCCCCGAGGGCAACCTCGCGAAGGCGCGCATCATCACCCGCGAGCCGATGATCCTGGCCGGCTCGCCCTGGGCCGACGCCGTGTTCAGCCTGGTCGATCCGCGCATCCGCCCGCACTGGATGGTAGAGGAAGGCGAGTCCGCCGACGCCAACACCACCCTGCTCATCCTCGAAGGCCCGGCGCGCAGCCTGCTCACCGCCGAGCGTGCCGCCCTCAACTTCCTGCAGCTGCTCTCCGGCACCGCCACCCTCGCCCACCGCCTGACCCGGCTGCTGGACGGCACGAGCACGCGCCTGCTCGACACCCGCAAGACCCTGCCCGGCCTGCGCATCGCGCAGAAATACGCGGTCGAGGTCGGCGGCGGCAAGAACCACCGCCTCGGCCTCTTCGACGCCTTCCTGATCAAGGAAAACCACATCATGGCCGCCGGCAGCATCGGCGCGGCGGTGGCGCGGGCGCACGAGCTCGCGCCCGGCAAGCCGGTGGAAGTCGAAGTGGAAACGCTGGCGGAGCTGGAGCAGGCGCTGGCGGCGGGTGCCGACATCGTGATGCTGGACGATTTCTCGCTGGACGAGATGCAGAACGCCGTCACCTTTACCGCCGGCCGCGCCAAGCTCGAGGCCTCCGGCGGCATCCACGCCGGCAATCTGCGCCGGGTGGCGGAAACCGGCGTCGACTACATCTCCATGGGTGCGCTGACCAAGGACGTGAAAGCCATCGATCTCTCGATGCGCTTCATCGACTGAGCGCGCCCCTACGGCGCCGCCTTTGCAGCGGCCGCCTTCTTCACCTTGTCCGGATCCTCGATCACCGGCAGGGGCTCCTCGCCCAGCGACAGCCAGTCGAGGTACTGCCCGTCCGGCGTAAATATCAGCAGGGCGTTTTCGTAGCGACCTTCGAACAGTGCAAATCGGTAGGCAGACATGTCCTGTGTGGCACGCCCCGCCACCCAGTCCTGCCAGCGCCCCTGCAGGCGCTTGCCGATGTGCTCGTGGAAACCCGCCTGGCGGTCGAAGATGCGCTCCCGGTTGGCACGGAAAGGCTGGAACAGCCAGGCCTGCGCCTCGTGGTGGAAGCCGCCCTGGAACACCATGCCGACCATGCGGCGCTTTTCCATTTCGCCCACAGGCGCGCGGCGGTACACCAGCGGCGGGCGATCGTCCGAGAAGCGACGCAGCGTCTCCGGCGTCTCGTACTGCAGGTCCATGATGGCGGGCGCCACGGAAATGAAGCGCTCGTTGCCGAAGACCACGGCGACGGGTCGCTGGCTGTACACCTGCCAGGCGCCCCACACCATCGCGCCGATCTGGATGCTGGCGATCACCGCGATGTCGAAGATGAGTTTTCCGCGCGTCTTCTCCGGATGGAAGAACACCAGCGCCAGCACCGGCCCCAGCACGAAGTCCACGGCATAGACGAGTCGCAGGCCCTGCAGGCCGCCATCGGTGACGAAGAGATAATCGGGAAACCAGAAACGGTAGCTGACAAAGGCCATGACGGCCGCAAATACCAGGAACACCAACAGGCTGGCGAGCGCCGCCTTCAGCTTGTAGGCGACCACTTCACGCGACAGTTCCACCGCAACTCTCCCAGGCCATTTCTTGTTCTAGTCAGCGTCCAGCAAATCGCCGGCCTCGAGCGGACCGGTGTATTGAAAGCGCGGGCGCATTTCGCCATCAACCTCGATCGTTTCCGTGAACATGCCGTACGGCCGCACCCACCAGCCGCGCTCGCCGTAGAGCGTGCGGTAGACCACCAGCGGCTCTTCGGTTTCGGAGTGGCGCGCGACGCGGAATACGGCGTAATCGTGGCCCTTGTAGTGCCGGTAGCGCCCGGGCCGGAGCGTCGGCACCGCTGCGCTCACGAGAACAGGTCCATCACGCCGAGCGGGCCGGAGCCGTCGCGCCAGTAGATCTGGCCGCCGTCTTCCATGAACTTTTCCAGCGCCTGGCGGATCAGGCCGAAGGCCAGGTTGATGCACTGGAAGGAATCGACGCCCGGCACCTTGGGTGTGCCGGGATAGAGGCCGGCGAGCGCGACGTCGCAGCTCCAGCGCTCGGGATTGCCGTCCACCGGCAGCGGCAGGCTGATCTGCAGGCGCACCACGCGCATCTCGCCATTCTTCAGCCGGCAGATGATGAAGCGCTCGGCGACCGTGTGCTCGATCTGGCTGTCGGGAACCGGGGATTTGTCGGAAGTCGTCATGGTCACCATCGCATGGTACTGGTCGGAAACCGGCGCTGTCCGGGCAGCGCCGGGGCCGCGATCGCGTCGCGGAAAGCCGTCATCATCGGGAGGCGGTTGCTATCCGTCAACGTGAATCGGGCCGTGTGTCGGCCACCGCCCCCGCCGCGCGCGGCGCGCAGGTCGGCGGCTGCTGCAGCAGCGAGCGCCAGGCGTCATCCCAGGGGCCGGCATGCCCCGCCTCGACGGCCACCACCTGAACGCATTCGCGCGAGGGCAGTCGCGCGAGATAGGCCTCGAGTACCCGCGCCGGCACCTGGCGATCGCGGCTGCCGGCAAGATGCTGCTGCGGTACGCGCGCCAGCGTCGCCGCTTCGTCCGCGGGGTTCAGCGACGCCGCGAGCGGTGTCAGGCGCAACTGCTTCACCCAGGCGTCGGTGTCGAGGTTGCCGGCCACCGTGCGCAGCGTCACCGCCGCCGTCCCCTCGCGCGCCAGCCGTGCCGCCACCAGCGCCGCCACCGCGCCGCCGCCGGAAAAACCGGTCAGGTGCAGGCGCGCCGTCTTGCCCTGCGCCGCCAGCGTCGCCAGCGCGGCGACATAGGAGTCCACCACGTCGGCGGAAAAACGCGCCCCCAGCCAGTAGCGCGCATCGACGCCGCCCGAGCGGTACTGCCCCGGCCGGCCGAGATAAACCACGTTGCAGCCGGGATCCAGCGCCGCCAGCGTGAGCGCGACGGGATTGACGGGCGTGGGATTGGTCGAGGGCAGGCTCACGCTCACCCAGGCGTAGCCGTCACCCTCGATATAGACGCTGAGATCACCGCCCGGGCAGCCGAGGCGGCCGAAGCCCTGCAGCGGCAGCGGGCTCGCCGGCAGCGCCAGCGGCGCGAGACCGGCCGCCGCCGCCCTGTCCACGGCGGCGGCGATGCGCAGCTCGACCGGTGGCACGCTGCTGCAGCCCGCCAGTGCGAGCAGCAGCCCGCAGCCCAGGCCGCGCCAGGACGGCACACGCGTAGTGGCAGGAAAGCGGTACATCGGCGTCAGAACCGCTTCAGCAGACGCAGCGAGGCGCTGTCGGCCGACAGCGAGTCGCGCTGCTCGCGCTCGCAGGCGATCTCGAGTTCAAGGCGGCCGGGCGTGACATGGCGAAAGCCGAACGCCGCGATGTACAGCGTGTCGTCCGGCACAATGCCGTAGCCCGTGACGGTCGGCCCGCGCACGAACGTCGCGGTGGCCATGGCCGACTCCGCCGCGTCGTGGCCGACGCCGGCACTGGCGGTGAAGCGTCCGAAGGGCAGCGTGAGCTCGCCGGTGGCGCGTGCCTCGGCGCGGAAGGCGTCATCGTCGTGGTCATGCACGCTGAGGCCCCAGGCACCGGCGCCGGTTTCCTCGTAGCGATCGACACGCACCCGGCTGTAGCGCAGCTCGAGCGCGGGCAGCAGCGCGAACGGACGCGTCACGGCAATGCGATGGGTGAGCGCCAGGCCGGCATCGTGCTGGCTGCCGGAATAGGACGCGCTGGCGGTCGCGCCGATGAAAGCGAGCTGGCGGCGCCCGTGATAGCGGTTCAGGCCGCCGCCAATATCGACATCGAGCGTAGTGGCAGGCGTGAGCGCCTGGCGGCCGTAGAGCGTGACGCGGAGGCCCTCGATGTCGAGGCGGGCATTGGTGCCTGCCACGTCGCTATCGGTGCTCGCCACGGCGGCGCCGAGCCGCAGCGCGGGCGTGACATCGCTGTCGAGACCGAGCACGAAGCCTGTGCCCTCGAGTTCGTAGCCGGGAATACCCTGCACCGAATCCTGCCGGGTGCGCGCCGTGAAGGGCTGGAGCCAGAGCGCGCTCGCCGCGGCGGCATCGCCCGCACTGGCGCCGCGCGGGGCGTCGAGACGTGCCGCCAGCGCGCTGTCGGCGACGCGCCAGGCCTGGCGCGTCGCCTGCGCGGCGGCGCCGGCAAAGGCCGGCCCTGCCTGCAGCAACAGCGCCGCGGCCGCCGCGGCGTCCGGTGCCGTTTCCATGGCGGCGGCGAGGGCCCACCACGGACCTGTCGGCCCGGCCGCCACGAGATAGTCCACCAGCGTGATCTGGCTCGGCGTAAGCGCCATGCCCGACGGCGCCAGCGCGCGCCCGGCATCGATGCGCTGTGCTTCGAGGCTGAGCGAGGTGGGCGTGAGCGTCTGCTCGAAGCGCCAGAAAAGACTGTTGTCGTGAATGCGGAAGCGGCCGGTTCCGGGCGCGATGAGCGTGCCGGCCGTCACGAGATTGTCGAAGCGGGTGCCGTCGGCCAGCCGCTGCGCCGGATCGAGCACCACGCGCAGGTGCGGACCCGCCGTGAAATCCGCCGTGCCGTCCACCTGCAACATGCCCGACGGCGCGCCGGGCAGCAGCGGAAGCACCACCTCGCCGTGACCGGACTGCGTGAAATCGCCACCGACGTGCGCGACCTGGCCGTCCAGCAGCAGGCTGCCGGTGTTCGCCAGCGACACCAAACCCAGCAGGTTCACCGCGCCCTGCAGCATGCCGCTGTTCTGCACAAGGCCCGTGCCGCCGCGAGCATATACGGTCCAGGCATTGCCGCCCTGCCCCGCATCCACGGTGATGAGGCCGGAATTCTCCACCACGCCGTCGAGGTCCGCGACGACGATCCCGTAGGCGTCCGCCACGCCACTCAGTGACACGGCTGTGGCATGGATGGCACCGGCATTGCCGACCATGGCACCGGAGCCGAGCACATCGACGTCGATGCCGGCCGCGACCGCCTCCTGGGCGCCCGCGCTCCCGTTGCGGGCAGACACGCGAATCAAGCCGTCGTTCTGCACGCGCGCCACATCGGTCACATCACCGGTGAGAAGGGCGGCGGTGCGTGCCGAGCCGGCGAGTGCCGTGACCGCACTCGTCGTGATGCGGCCGCTGTTGCGGATGCTGGTACTGTTGCGCAGGCCCTCCGTGCGGATGCCCCAGGCCGCTGCGGAGGTTTGCGCGCTGGCCGTGGCGCTCACAGCGCCGGCGTTGTCCACGCGACTGTTCTCGAACAGCCAGTAGGTCCAGATGCCATAGGCCTGGCCGCGGTACAGGCCCCCGGCGGCGACCGCCGTGATGGCACCGGTGTTGCTGATCGAGCCTTCGGCCTCGAGGCTATTGGTCATCTCCAGGCCCCAGGCGTAGGCCATCTGCTCTGCCGTCGCGCTGGCGCTGATGCTGCCGCTGTTGACGATCGCGGCACTGGCGCTGATGCCGTAGCCCGCACTGTGGAAGCCGTGCGCCTCCGCAGACATGGAGAGGCCCGCCGCGATGGCGGTGGCGCTGATGCTGCCGCTGTTGCTCATGCCCGCACTCTGGATATTGCCGACGCTGGCGCCCCAGGCATTCGCGGCGGCGGCACCGCCGCCTTCCGCGCGCGCGGAAACCATGCCGGCATTCGAAAGACTGGCGCCGCTGATGAGCCATCCAAGATTCAGGCCCCAGGCCGAGGCGGCGCCGGATAGCGCGGCGGCGTCGCCGGTGATGCTGCCAGTGCTCACCAGCGTGGCCGCCTGCAGCGACCCGCCCTGCAGGCCGATGGCGACCGCGGTGCCGGATGCGGTGTCGGCGTCCGCGGCCAGCGCGTTGTCGTTCTGCAGGCTGCCCTCCAGCGTGGCGCCGAGGCGCAGGGCATAGGCGGTGGAGCCGCCCGCCGCGGTCACCACACCGCTGTTGCCGAACACGCTGCCGGCATCGAAGACCTGGTAGCGGATTGCGGTCGTCTGCCCGGCAATGGCGCCGGCGTTGGTGATCGTGGTGCCGGTGGCGCTGACCTGCACGCCCTGCCCGATGCTGCCGTCCGCCGTGACGGCCAGCGTGGCGCCGGCGGTGTCGAGCGTGCAGCTGTCGTCTGGAAAGGCCGTGGCCACGGAGGCGCTCGCCTGTCCCGCGCAAAGGTCGACGGCCAGCGCGCCCTGCGCAAGGCTGGCAGTGGCGATCGCAGCGCCAAGAAGGGAAAACCTGAAAGACGACATACCGAGACTGTTCACACCAGCGATTGAACGTGTCGCCGAGCTTATAAGAACTCCCGTACGAAGGGGCCGGAGGGCAGACAAAAACCGCAAGGCGGGGATGGAAGGTTGCCTGTTGCCCCGGCGCCGGTACCTCATTTTGGAAAGAGACAGGGCGCCCTGCTGCGCTGCGGTAGTGCAGTGTCGCGCTGCGGCCGCGAGTGCGACGCTGCAACTGTCGCGCCACACGGGCGGCCATGCCCGTCGCCAGGCACGCTTCGGACAGCGCGCCCTGCGTGCTGTCGCGCGGCCGCCCCATAAAAAAACCCGCCGGGTGGCGGGTTTTTTCAGGGCTTCAACTCGGCGCGCGGCGCATGCCGATCAGAACGGCAGCTTGAACTTCACCGACGCGGTCTGGGCTTCGAAGTCGCCGCGGCTTTCCAGGTCGTAGGCCACGTTGATCTCCAGCGCCTTGGCAGTGACGTAGCGGTAGCCGACGCCCCCGGTGACCACGGTCGAGTCCGGCTTGATGCCGTTGCTCACGAAGGTCGGGCCCGAGCCACCGTTCAGCGTCGCCGTCAGGCTCGTGGCATCCAGCGAGTCGTAGCCGAGGCCGGCGTTCGCCAGCAGCGTGCCCTTGCCCACGGCAAACTCGAAGGCGCCTTCCGCGGCCCACAGCAGCGAGCTCTCGTTGCTGCTCTGCACCGTGAGGTCGTACACACCCGCGCCGGTCTCGGTGTAGCCGTCGAGGCTGACGCGCTGGAAGCGCGCCTGCAGCGCGGGAATGAAGGCATGCTCACCCATCGCCACGCGATTCGACAATGTCGCGCCAAACGCGAACTGCGAGCCGTCGTAGCTGGAGCGTGCGGTGCTGTTCACGAGCGCGACACGACGCGTGCCGTCGACACCGGTGCTGACGTGATCGAGATTCAGGTCGAGCGCGGCGGTGTCGGAGAGCGCGTAGCTGCCATAGAGCGTGAACTGCGTGCTCTTCACGTCGAGCTCGGCCTTGTCGCCTTCCACATCGCTTTGCGACGAAGCCACGGCCACGCCGACGCGCCAAGCATCGGTCACATCGCCGTCCAGGCCGATGACGAAGCCGGTGGAGTCGACGTCATAGCCATCGACGCCGCTCACGCTGTCCTGTGTCGCTTTGCCCAGGAAGGGCTTGATCCAGAGCGTGTTCTGCGTGAAGGCATCGCCCGAGGCGGCACCACGGGTTTCCCCGAGACGCGCGCTGATGGCGTTGGAAGCGCCCTGCCCCGCACTGCGCATTGCCGTAGTGGCGGCACCGGCCAGCACCGGGCCGACGCTCTCCAGCACATCAGCCGCCGCGGCCGCATCGGGGGTGCCGTTCAGGGCTTCCGCGAGCTCGCTGAAATCGCCGCCCAGGCCGCCCTGCAGCAACTGGTCGACAAAGGCGAGCTGGGTCGTGGTGAAGGCCTGGCCACTGCCGGCCAGACCGGCGGCGGCGCCACCGAAGTTCACGTTCAAATCCAGCGTGTTGCCGTCGACGGTGGAATCGAAATTCCAGAACAGGCTGTTGTCGGTAACGGTGAATGCGGCACTGGCAGGCAGCGTGAGGCTGCCGGCGGAGATGACGTTGGCCAGGGTGTCACCGTCCTGCAACTGGTTCACGGCCTCGACCAGCACGCGCACTTCGGCACCCGCGCTGAAGTCGGCACTGTCGCGGACCGTGAGGGAACCGAAGTCGCTACTGCTCGCCACGCGGAAGCCGAGCGCTGCGCCCGCCGCCTGCGTGTACGCGCCGTCGACTCGGCTCTGCGTGCCGGCGCCGGTCACGATGGCGCCGGAGTTGGTCAGCGAGATCGTGCCCGCCACGCCGGGCATGATGATCGGCATGCACGGTCCCGTCCCCATGGGCACGCAGATCATCATGCCGCCTGTCGTGCCGCCGTTCAGCGACACGCCGCCGTCGATCAGGCCGGAGTTGTCCACCACCACGCCCGTGGAGTTGGCCGCCGCCACCATGAGGCCGAAGGCATCGCCGCTGCCGCTCTGGCGGGCGCGCAGCGTGCCGCTGTTGCTGAGTGTCGCGCCGGAAGCCACCGTGCCCGACACATACAGGCCGTAGGCACTGGCCGTGCCGTTCGCGGCGCTGGCTTCGACGTCGACTACGCCGCTGTTGCTGATGCTGCTGGTTCCGTCGACAGTGCGGGCATGGATGCCGTAGGCGAGCGCCTCCGCGCTGCCGCCGGTGGCGCTGGCGCGCACCAGGAGGCTGCCGCTGTTGCTGACGGTCGTGCCGTTCGTGCTGTCTTCGGTGAAGATGCCGTGCGCATTGACCGTCGCGGCGCCGCTGGCCACGGCGCTGATGCTGCCCGTGTTGCGCAGCACGCCGCCGTCACCGGTCGCCAGCCACAGGCCGTCCGCGGTGGCGTCCGAAGGGCCGGAGGCGCGAACGTCCAGCACGCCGTCGTTGGCGAGCGTGCCCAGCAGGGTGCGGGCACCCCAGCCGTAGGCATAGGCACCGCCGGATCCCGCATCCGCCGCGACGCTCACACGCCCCGTATTGACGATGGCCGCGCCGTCAGCGGTGGTGCCCTCGACCCAGAGGCCGCTGGCCGCCGCCGTGGCGCCGCTGACGCTCACGGAAACGGTGCCGCTGTTGTCGATGCGGCTGGCATCGGCCATGCCGTTGTCGACCCCCAGGCCGACGGCATAGCCGTAACCGCTGTCGGCGCGGGCACTGACATCGACGTCGCCGGTGTTGCTGATGGCGGTGGTACCGGCCATCGAATTGGCCTTCATGCCATAGGCATTGGCGTCGTCGCCGTGGCTCACGGCGCTCGCCACGAGCGAGCCGCTGTTGCTGAGCCGGGCCGCGTCCTGCATCGCAGAGTATGCATGCATGGCATAGGCCGTCGCGTTGTCGTTGGCGGCGGCCGAGACGGTCACACGGCCGCTGTTGCTGAGCTCGCTGTTGCCCTGCACATACATGATTTGCAGGCCCCAGGCCGAAGCATTTCCGCTGCCGCTGCCGGTGCCGGTGGCCTCGGCACGGATGACGCCGGTATTGGTCATGCTGCTGTCGCCAGTGAGCAAAAATGCACTCATGCCGTAGGCATAGAGAAAGGCCGAGTCATCGCCAGAGACCGAGGCGGTCACGGTGCCATCATTGCGGACAACCCCTGCCGTGACGTTCGAGACAGAAATGCCGAAGGCCCCGGCGGAATCGGAACCGCTCTCCGCGGTGGCGTTGACGGTTCCCGAATTGACCACCGAGGCCGTGCTGCTGTCGATGCTCGACACCCGGATCCCGTAGGCCGAGTTGCTGGAGGTGGCGCCGGCGGCCAGCACATTGATCGTACCGGAGTTGCGCACGCTGGCATTGTCGAATACTTCGCCCACGTAGATACCGTAGGCATAGCCGGACATGGTACCCATGACAGTGGCATTGATGCGGCCGCTGTTCTCCACCAGGGCGTCAGCGTCGAGGTCCCCGGTCTTGATCCCGTAGGCGTAGGCAGAGCTGGAGCCTGTTGAGGACTCGACGTTGATTACACCGGTGTTGAGGATTTCGCCATCGGTCTGGCCGTCAACGTAGATGCCGGTGGCATATGCCGTCCCCGACCAGGCGTAGGCATCGGCGCTGATGGTCCCGGCGTTCGTGACGCGGCCACCGGCCGCCACATCCGCAGAGACGACGATGCCGACGGCCTGGGCATAGGCACTGCCGTCGGCCTCGACGCCGATCGAGCCGCTGTTCTTCAAGGTGCCGCTGACGCCGCCGCCAACACTGACGCCATAGGCGTTCGCGTTGGACGAGCTGACGCTGCCCTGCACGTCGATATTGCCGCTGTTGCTGAAGGTACCGCTGATATCGCCGGACACCCGCGCTCCGCGCACCGTGATGCCGGACGAGCTGTAGCTGCTGACCTCGATGTCACCGCTATTGGTGAAGTGCCCACTGAGGCCGCCGGTGGAGAAGTTGATGGCGGTGCGGTTGTCGTACACGGAGCCGGCATTGGCGAGCGTCACGCCATCGGCCTGCACGTCCACGCCCTGCGTGAGGGACGCCGCGGCCTGGATCTGAACATTGGCATTGGTCGTATCGATGACGCAGCTGTCACCGGGAGCCGCCGTCGTGACGGACACCGAGGCCTGGCCCGCGCAGAGCTCGACCGCATAGGCCTGCTGCGCGGCGGCGCTGGCGGCGAAGGCAATGGCGGAACTCAGCAGGGACAGCTTGAGGGGGGAGCGGCGGGGCTGGCGCATGGGACGTCCTTATTGATGCTGAAAAATCGGAAGCCCCGTGGGAGCACGGCCTCCGATTTTTTGGCTTTTTGTTTGGAAAATGTGATCGCGTCGTTTGTAGTGTTCAGGTGCAGGGCTGTCAATTCGGCGCTGGAGGCGCGGGACTGGCGGCGCTCCGCTCCGCTGAAAGGCAGCTCAGTCGGCGCCAGCGCTCCCTGACACTACCTCTGTTCATGGGATGCCCGCCCCGCCGATCGCAAAGCCCCGCGGTGGACAGCCGTAGGACTGGCGCCGCGGCGCCGCAAAAAAAAACAGGGCGCCCGAAGGCGCCCTGTTTTTTTATAGATGTTGCCGCGGCGCGTCAGTGCAGCAAGTGCCGCGAGGCACCTGCCGCACCGCTCACGCGGCAGTCACGCTGCCATCAGAACGGCAGCTTGAACTTCACCGACAGCGTATTGCCCAGGAAGTCGCTGCGGCTTTCCAGATCATAGGCCGCGTTGATTTCCAGGTTCTTCGCCGTGACATAGCGGTAGCCGATGCCCGCGGTGATCAGCGTGGACTCCGGCTCGACGCCGTTGCTCACGAAGGTCGCTCCCGTGCCGCCGAGCTGGGCGGTGGCACTGGCGGTGTCCGCCGTGTCCATGCCCACGCCGAAGCTGGCCAGGAAGGTCGCGTTGCCGTTCAGCTTCAGCGCGTAGTCGGCCTTGGCCAGGGCGAGGATGGTGTCCTCGTCGCTGTCGGCCACGGTCAGGTTGAAAGCGCCGGCACCGGTTTCGGTGTAGCCGTCGATTTCCACCTGGCTGTAGCGCAGCAGCAGCGACGGCGTCAGCGACGTCGTCTCGCTCATCTTGAAGGCCTTGCCGACCGTCACGCCGAGGGCGAGCTGGGTGCCGTCAAAGGTACCGACGGCACGGCTGCCGGCAAAGCCGATCTTGCGCGAGCTGTCGTAGCCGTTGCTGCCGTAGCTCAGGTCCGCATCCACGTTGATGGCGTTGCCGAGCACGTAGCTGCTGTAGACAGTGAGCTGCGTGGTGTCGATGTCGACACCGGCGGCATCGCCGTCCACTTCGCTGCTGGCGGTAGCCACGGCCACGCCGACGCGCATGGTGTCGGTGACGTCGCCGTCGATGCCGATCACGTAGCCGGTGGTGTCGACGTCGTAGCCGCTGACGCCGTTGCCGCCGTCCTGCTCGGCCATGCCGAGGAAGGGCTTGATCCAGAGGGCGTTCTGGGTGAACGCGTCACCGGAGGCGGCGCCACGGGTTTCGCCGATACGGGCGGTGATGGCGTTGCTGGCACCGGCACCCGCCTGGCGGGTGGCCTGCGCGGCAGCACCGGTCAGCGCCGGGCCGACCTGTTCCAGGATGTCGGCCACGGCACCGGCGTCGGACGCGCTGTTCAGCGCGGCCACGAGGGCGGTGTAGTCCTCGCCGAACTCACCGGTCAGCGCATCGGCCAGCAGGCCGGACTGCGTCGCCGTCAGCGTGAGGCCGGAGCCGGCCAGCACGCTGGACGGGTCGACCATGTGCGCCACGAGGTCGAAGCCGTTGGCGTCATCCACCTGCTCGAAATTCCAGAACAGGCTGTTGTCGCTGGTGGTGATACCGGAAGCCGGCAGCACCAGCGTGGTGGCGTAGAGGGCATCCGTGAAGACGTCGCCGTCATTGAAGGTCGCCGCCGGATCGATGGCGATCTTCACGTTGCCGCTGGCGGAGAAGTCGGCGGTGCCATTCACGAGCAGGTTGCCGAAGTTGTCGGTGTCGCGCAGCACCACGGTGTAGGAGCCACCGGCCTGCTGCGTGTAGTTGCTGCCGACATAGCTCTGCTGGGCGCTGGACACGATATCGCCGCTGTTGGTCAGCGAGGTCGAGCCGTTGAGCACGACACCACCGATGATCGTGCCGCTGTTCACCACCTGGCCGCCGGTGCCGCCGCCGGTGTAGATACCAGCCACGGTGCCGGAAGCACCATTGTTGCGGGCCGCGATCTTGCCGGTGTTGGTGACGGTGCCGTTCAGGGTGCTGACGCGGATGCCGATGGCATCTGCATCGACGTTAGGCCCTTCGGCCGAAGCGTCGGCAATGATGGTGCCGGAGTTGGTGACGGAGGACGTGACATTCACCGTGCTCGCACGCATGCCGTAGGCATAGGCGCTGGCGTCGTCCGACATGCCCTTGTTACTGGCGGAGGCGACGATCACGCCGCTGTTGGTGACAGTGTTGGTGCCGTTCAGGCTGCTCACGCGGAGGCCGATGGCGCCGGCCGACTCGGTGGCATGGTTCAGTGCCGACACCACGATGGCGCCGGTGTTGCTGACGCTCGCCGTACCGTTCAGGGAGCCGACGTAGATGCCGTAGGCCGAGGCGCTGGTCTGACCTTCCGCCACCGCCTTGATCACGCCCGTGTTGCTCACCACGGCAGCGTCGTTGAGGGTGCTGGTCTGGATGCCGTAGGCCGACGCCTCGTCCGCATCGGACACGGCACTTACCGTGATCATGCCCGAGTTCTTGACTTCAGCGTTGTTGCTCACGGAGGAGGCATACATGCCCCAGGCGCTGGCCGAGGAGAACACTGACGTCGCCTTGGCGGAGATCATGCCGGTGTTCGAGACCACGGCATCGTTCTGCACGACGCCGACCTCGATACCGTAGGCATAGCCATAGGCGTCGAAGAGACCGTCCGCCGTCAGCGTGATGCGGCCGCTGTTGGTCACCGTGGAGGTGCCGGAGACCGTGCTGGTGTAGATGCCCCAGGCCGAGGCGCTGGAGGTCATGTCGGTAACCTCCGCCGTGATCGTACCGCTGTTGGTCACCGAGGAGGCGCCATTCAGGGAACCGACATGGATGCCATAGCCAGAGCCTTCGCTGAAGGCGTCGGCGCGCACGTCGATGCTGCCGCTGTTGCTGACGCTGCCGTCGGTCATCGAGCCGCCGTAAATGCCGTAGGCCGACGCCGTGCTTTCCATGGCGCTGGCGAACACCTTGATGCTGCCGGTGTTGCTGATGGAGCCATCGATGGAGCTGCTGGAGTAGATACCGTAGGCGGAGGCATCTTCACGGCCCTCGGCGCGTACGTCGATGCGGCCGCTGTTGACGACGCTGGCGTCGTCAAACACGCCGCCGGTGCTGATGCCGTAGGCAGTCGCCGAGTACTCGCGGCGGCTGTTGGCGTGCGCCACGATGGTGCCTCGGTTGCTGATCATCGCCGTGTCGTAGAGGCTGCCGGTATCGATGCCGTAGGCCGAGGCACTGCCGTCGGCATCGGCCATGGCCTTGATGGTGCCGGTGTTGACGATCGAGGCGGCGTTGTAGAGCGTGCTGGTCTCGATGCCTGTGGCCGAGGCGTAGGACGTCAACCCGAAGGAGTCCACCGAGATGGTGCCGGTGTTCGCGATCGTGGCGTTGTCGTACAGCGTACTGGTGCTGATGCCCTGACCGTAGGCGTCGGAGCCGGCGCGCAGGTTCAGGTCCAGCAGGCCGTTGTTGGCGATCAGGGCGTCATCGTTCAGGTCGCCGGCATCGATGCCGACAAGGTTTGCGTCGTCGCCATGGCCGATGGCCGTAAGCACGATCCTGCCGTTGTTGACGATGCTGGCGGCCTCGTGGAGCGAGCCCGCCTGAATGCCGGTGATGCTCGCGCTGGAGGTAAACGACTCGGCGGTGACGCGGATGGTGCCCGTCGAGGTGTTCAGGATGCGCGCGTTGTCACGCATGTCGTTGCCGACGTCGATGCCATAGGCATCGACAGAGCCGGAGCGGCCATAAATGTCCGCCACGATACTGCCGCTGTTCACGATGGAGGCATTGCCGAACATGGAGGCGTAAACGGACGCGCCACTGCCGGTCAGGTTGGTGTGGCCGCCCAGTGCCAGCGCGGTCGCTGTGCCACCATCTTCAGCGACGGCCATCGCCTTGATGGTGCCGGTGTTGATGATGCGGCCGTTGGGGCCCATGCCTTCATTGAAGTCGACAGCGTAGGCATAGGCGGAGCTGCCATAGGCGGTCGCTTCGGCGCTGACGACGCCGGAGTTGATAAAGTCGGCATCCAGAGAGGTGCTGCTGCTATAGATCCCGTAAGCCGAGGCGCTGTTGCCGTAGGAGACGGCTTCGGCACGGATGGCACCGGAGTTCACCAGCTTGCCGGTCGAAGTAATGTCGCCGCTGAAGTAGAGGGCATAGGCGCTGGCCTGGCTGCTCCTGTCTTCGGCATAGGCGTGGATCAGGCCGGAGTTGTTGATCGTGCTGTTCACGTCGCCGCTGATATACAGCGCGCTCGCATAGGCCCAGCTCCCCGTGGAGACCGCCTTGGCGCGGATGGTGCCGCTGTTGCCGAGGCCGCCGTTCAGGTCGCCGCTGATGTTGAGGCCGTAGGCGTACAGGTAGGAACCCGCCGCGCTCGCCTCGATCAGGCCGGAGTTGCCGATGTGGCCGTTGACGTCGCCGCCGATATAGGCCGCCGTCACCGAGGCGTAATAGCCGGCGTTGGCGCTGGCCAGGATCTTGCCGCTGTTGCTGATGTCTCCGTCCGCGCCGCTGGAGATTCTCAGTCCGGTGGCATAGGCGTAGTTGTCCTCGACGTCGGCGTGCGCGCTGATGCGGCCGGTATTGCTCAGGTCGCCATTCAGGAAACCATTGATGTCGATGCCGGTGGCATAGGCACGGCTGTTGGTCGAGATCGCCTGGCCCTTGATGCTGCCGGAGTTGTTGAGGTTGCCATTGACGTTTTCGTTGATGTAGAGGCCCGTGGCGTAGACCGAGGTGGAGCCGGCGGCGTCGCCCATCATCGTGCCGCTGTTGTTGATGTTGGCGTTCACGTCGCCATTAATCACGGTGGCGTAGGCGTCGTTCCCTTCGGAAATGATGCGACCGCTGTTCGAGAGCGTCGCGTCGATATCGTAATCCGAGTAGAGGACGCTGCCGCTGCCGGAAATGAGGCCGGCATTGCTGACCTTCACGCCGGCGGCCTGGATGTTCACATTGCCGATCTTGCCGGCCTCGTCAACTGTCAGGCGGGCATCGGTCGTGTCCAGCGTGCAATTGTCGGCGAGGCGCGAGGAGGAAATGGTGAGAGCGCTGTCGCCCGTGCAGAGGTCGACCGCCAGGGCCGACTGCGACAGCCCGCCCGCCGCGACAGCAATGGCGCAACTGAGCAGGGAAAGCTTGAGCTTGGGATGTCTACGCTTTTGCATGATCTATCCTTGTTTTTAGTAGGTCTGGAAGAACGGGTGAGGCGGCCGGCAATAGGTTAACTGTCCGTAAACCCATGTACCGGAAATGTAACCTACCCCTTATAGGTGAGCGGCCCGCGTCCGGCAATACGAAAGTCACGCCGCCGACTAAAACCGCACCAATGCGCTGATCCTGCGCAAGATGCATACCCCTCCATCGGGGTATTTTTGTTCCCGCTTCCTGAATCACAGCCTGCGGACGACGTTGACACGCTTCGGTGGGCGCGGCCCTCCGGATCGCCACGCCTGCCGCCATTCAGCTCGGCCCGATGCCGGGCACTTGCGCCGGGAGCACCCGATCGTCCTGCCTGACGCAAGGGTGTGTCGCCTTGTCCCCGCACGTCTCCTGCACCGACCCCAAAAAAAGGGCACCCGAAGGCGCCCTGCTTTTTTATCGATGTTGCCGCGTCGCGTCAGTGCGGCCATCAGAACGGCAGCTTGAACTTCGCTGCCGCGTCCTGCGCCTCTAGGCCCTGCGGAATTCCAAATCCCGAGCCATGCCGAACTCCTGCATTCCCGTCGTGACACAGTGATCGCAGGCGCCACCGGCGCTCCGGTCGAACACGCAGCACCTTCCCCGGGCACTCCCGCAGGCCGACACCGTTGCCATCTTGAAGCGCCCCGCCCCAGGCAAGCACACGTTGCCCCGACCACTAGCAGGCGGGGCCGCGCGCCCCTCAAACTTTTTTTATCCAGAGGCCAAGTCGGGATTGGTATCGCCCGCACCAGCTACTACTATCGAGTGCTTTGAAGTACGCCCAAGGAAAGCCAAAAGAATGACAACCGCCGAATTCACGCCAGGGCAGCGCAAGGTCTCCGTCGACCAAGCCTTCAAGCTGGCCGCCGAGCATCATGCCGCCGGCCGACGCGCCCAGGCAGAAGCCCTCCTCTCCCAGATCCTCAAGACCGAACCGCGCCACGCCTTTGCCTGGCAGTTGCTGGCGATCCTGGCCCACGAGGCGGGCCAGACCGCGCAGGCCATCGAGCTGATGGGCAAGGCCATCCAGAACCACCCCATGGTCGGCCAGTTCTACGCCAACCGCGGGGAGATGTGCCGGCTCGTCGACAACCTCGACCAGGCCCTGTCCGACGGCCAGCAAGCCGTGAAGCTGGATCCCAAGTCGCCCATCGCCCATAGCAACCTCGGCATTGCCTGGTACCACAAGGGCGAACTCGAGAAGGCGGAAGCCTGCCAGAAACAGGCGCTGCAGCTCGACCCGAACTACCTGCCCGCGCTGAACAACCTCGGCAGCATCTGTCGCGACCGCAAGGATCGCGAAGGCGCCGTGGCCATGTACCGCAAGGTGCTGGCGCTGCGGCCGGACTTTATCGAATCCGCCAACAACCTCGGCGCCGTGCTGGTCGAGATGGAAGACCCTGAGGCCGGCCTCAAGGTACTGGTCGATGTCATCCGCGCGCGCCCGAACTATGCCGAGGCGCACTGCAACATCGGCAATGCCTTCCTGGCACTCGAAAATTTCGAGAAGGCAGACCTTGCCTTCCAGAACGCCATCCGCCTGACGCCCGACTATGTCGAAGCGTATGAAGGCCTGGCACGCTGTGCGCAGGAGCAGCGCAATCTCAGCGCCGCCGAGGAACACGCCAACAAGGCGCTCGCCATCAAGGCACGACCGGCCACCTACAGCCTGCTCGGCGGCATTTATTCGGAGCAGAGCTTTCCGGAGAAGGCAGCCGAGGCCTACGACAAGGCGCTGGAAATGAATCCCGAGCTGGTCAGCGCTTGGCTCGGCAAGGGCCACCTCCTGATGGAGATGGGCCGGATGGACGCCGCCGAGCAGAGCTTCCAGCGCGCGCTGCAGCTCGACCCGGAAAATATCGCCCCCCGCCTCTCCCTGACCCAGGTGCGCAAGACAAAAGCCGACGACGAGAACTTCGCAGCCCTGGAGAAGTCAGCGCAGGACATCGGCACGATGCCCGCCACCAAGGCACTGTCCCTTCACTTTGCGCTCGGCAAGGCTTACGAAGATCTGAAGCGCCATGACGAGGCGTTCCCGCACTTTATCGAAGGCTGCCGCCTCAAGCGCGAGCGCATCGACTACAACGCCGAGAACAACCAGCTCATCGCGCAGAACATCTGCAAGACGTTCTCGCCCGAGCGCATCGAAAGCCTTCGCGGTGCGGGCTCCGACTCCAGAGCACCCATTTTCGTGCTGGGCATGCCCCGTTCGGGCACCACGCTGACCGAGACGATCATCGCCAGCCATCCCGACGTCTACGGCGCCGGCGAGCTGCCTGACCTCCTGCAGATCATCGGGCAGACGGCGGGAGAGCCGCCGGTTGGGTATCCGCTCAATCTGCCACTCCTGACGAAGGCCGACCTGACCCGCATGGGCACCCAGTATGTCGAACAACTGATGCAACGCGCTCCGTCGTCGCCTCACATCACCGACAAGATGCCGGCCAACTACCTGGGCGTTGGCATGATCCATCTGATGCTGCCCAATGCCAAAATCATCCATGTAAAGCGCAATCCGGTAGACACCTGCGTCTCCGGGTTCACACGCCTTTTCAATAAGAGCCAGCATCAGAGCTACAACCTGAGGGAACTGGGTCGCTACTACCGGGACTACCTGACCATCATGGCCCATTGGCGGCAGGTGCTGCCCACAGGCTCTTTCTACGAGATTCAGTATGAAGACCTCGTTGCGAACCAGGAGGAGGAGTCCCGCAAGCTGATTGCGTTCTGTGGCCTCGAATGGAATGAGGCGTGCCTTGATCCTCACAAGACAGAGCGCAACGTCAAGACAGCCAGCGTCACACAGGTGCGTCAGCCGGTATACAAATCGTCTGTCGAACGCTGGCGCGTCTATGAAAAATTCCTCGGCCCGCTACTCGAGGAACTCGGTGACGCAGTCCCCAACCGCTGATTCCGGATGCAAAAAAGCCCGCGCAAGCGGGCTTTTTTATGGGCGCCTTCCGCCTGATGGCATTGGGCATGTCATCAGACAGCAAGCATGGGGCCCATGCGCCACAGTGCATCTCGTGCCTGCCAGATGCCGAATTTCTCCAAGCTGACCAGCTGCGTATATTGAGTCTCCTACGTGCGGGTCGTTGTCATCCAGAAGAAGACCTCTCTCTGCTTCATGCACTGGCGAGCCGGAACATCAACGATGTGCGTCGTATGCTGCCACACCCGGGCTTGGCGTCCGCGCAGCAGCCGCTTAATGCCAGAAGTCCTTGCGGCACCTATAAGCCCCCGTTGCGCCCCTTCTTGCCACATTCTTGTCGCCCCACACATCCACTGGATGCGCAGCTCGCGTCGAGCAACAAGAAGCCAGCAACACCAGCCACGCAACGCATGATCAACGAACGCACCCTTCTGTCTGTTACCGGGGACGGCGGCGCCAACCACCTGCCACCTGCCGCCAGACGCAAGAGGCGCGGCCGTCGAAGCAGCCCTTTTGTAGATGTTTACGCCTGATTTTCCCAAGCGCCCCAATGCAAAAAGCCCGTCACGAGGACGGGCTTTTTGGGTATTAAATGCCTGGCGATGACCTACTTTCACATGGCGAAT
>JAQZBP010000001.1 GCA_029237815.1 Moraxellaceae bacterium | reverse complement strand
TGGCAAAAGCAAAATTTGAACGTAACAAGCCGCACGTGAACGTGGGCACCATTGGTCACGTTGACCATGGCAAGACTACGCTGACGGCGGCGATCACCACGATCTGCGCCAAGACCTACGGCGGCGAAGCCAAGGGCTACGACCAGATCGACTCCTCCCCGGAAGAAAAGGCCCGCGGCATCACCATCAACACTGCGCACGTCGAGTACGACAGCCCGATCCGCCACTACGCGCACGTGGACTGCCCGGGTCACGCGGACTATGTGAAGAACATGATCACCGGTGCCGCCCAGATGGACGGTGCGATCCTGGTCTGCTCCGCGGCTGACGGCCCCATGCCGCAGACCCGCGAGCACATCCTGCTGTCCCGCCAGGTGGGCGTGCCCTACATCGTCGTGTTCCTCAACAAGTGCGACATGGTCGACGACGAAGAGCTGCTCGAGCTGGTGGAGATGGAAGTGCGCGAGCTTCTGAACACCTACAAGTTCCCGGGCGACGACACCCCGATCATCCGTGGCTCCGCCCTGGAGGCCTTGAATGGCTCGGACAGCCCTTACGGTGTACCGGCCATTCTGAAGCTGGTGGAAACGCTGGACAGCTATATTCCCGAGCCGGTGCGTGCGATCGACAAGCCCTTCCTGATGCCGATCGAAGACGTGTTCTCCATCTCCGGTCGTGGCACTGTGGTGACCGGCAAGGTTGAGCGCGGCATCGTCAAGGTGGGTGAGGAAGTGGAAATCGTCGGTATCAAGGATACCGTCAAGACCACCTGCACCGGCGTGGAAATGTTCCGCAAGCTGCTGGACGAAGGCCGTGCCGGCGAGAACTGCGGCGTGCTGCTGCGTGGCACCAAGCGTGAAGACGTGCAGCGTGGCCAGGTGCTGGCCAAGCCGGGTTCGATCAAGCCGCACACGCAGTTCGAAGCTGAAGTGTACGTGCTGTCCAAGGAAGAGGGTGGTCGTCATACCCCGTTCTTCAAGGGCTACCGTCCCCAGTTCTACTTCCGCACGACGGACGTGACGGGCTCCATCGAGCTGCCTGATCGCCCCGATCGCCATGGAAGATGGCCTGCGCTTCGCCATCCGCGAAGGCGGCCGTACCGTCGGCGCCGGCGTCGTCGCCAAGATCATCGCTTAATGTCCTGATTAAAAAAGAGTCCCGGGCAATTCGCCGGGACTCTTTTTCCCCTTGCCGCGGGGGTGAAATAGCGGTATATTGCGCCCCCTCCAGCAAGGCATATGCCGCTTTGGTGGGTGTGTGACAGCCGGGGCATCGATCCCGGACCGGTTTTTTGAAGCCTTCCTTCCCAGGAAATAAGTGGGGTGGGAGGGTTTTGCATCGTTAATTTTTGGAGTTGCTGGCATGGCTAACCAGAGAATCCGCATCCGCCTGAAGGCCTTCGATCATCGCCTGATCGATCAGTCTGCTGTCGAGATCGTCGAGACCGCCAAGCGTACCGGTGCCCAGGTCCTGGGTCCAATCCCGATGCCGACCCGCATCGAGCGATTCAATGTGCTGACCTCGCCGCACGTCAACAAGGATGCTCGTGACCAGTACGAAATTCGTACCCACAAGCGTCTGGTCGACATCGTGCAGCCGACGGACAAGACGGTGGATGCTCTGATGAAGCTGGATCTCGCAGCTGGCGTGGATGTGCAGATCAGCCTCGGCTGATCGGCATCTGACAGGTTTCCTCTTAAGAAATTGAACAAAGAGGTTTGAAGATGGCTATTGGATTAGTCGGCCGCAAGTGCGGCATGACCCGTGTGTTCACCGAGGCGGGAGTGTCCGTGCCGGTGACTGTCATTGAGGTCGATCCGAACCGAATCACTCAGATCAAGTCTGTGGATACTGATGGCTACCAGGCTGTTCAGGTGACCACGGGTGAGCGCCGCGCTTCGCGCGTTACCAAGGCCATGGCTGGTCACTTCGCCAAGGCGAGCGTGGCGGCAGGTCGTGGTGTGTGGGAATTCCGTGTGAACGGTGATGAGGCTGCTGCACTGGCTGTTGGTGGCGCCATCGGCGTGGATACATTCGCTGTTGGTCAGGAGGTGGATGTTACCGGCACATCAAAGGGCAAGGGTTTCCAGGGTGGCGTCAAGCGCTGGAACTTCCGTACCCAGGATGCGACCCACGGTAACTCTGTGTCGCATCGTGTGCATGGCTCCACGGGCCAGAACCAAAGCCCGGGCAAAGTGTTCAAGGGCAAGAAAATGGCGGGCCACATGGGCGACGAGCGTGTCACCGTCCAGGGCCTGGAAGTGATCTCCGTGGATGCCGAGCGTGGCGTACTGCTGGTTAAGGGTGCGATTCCTGGCGCTACCGGCAACGACGTCATCGTGCGTCCGTCCGTGAAGGCCTGAGGGGGATAGAGCGTGAATCTGAAGACCGTTTCCGGTGCAGCCGTAGAGCTGTCCGAAGTTGCCTTCGGCAAGGAATTCAATGAGGCGCTGGTGCATCAGGTCGTGACCGCTTACCTGGCGGGTTCGCGGCAGGGCACCAAGGCTCAGAAGACCCGCGCTGAAGTGAGCGGTGGTGGCAAGAAGCCCTGGAAGCAGAAGGGCACTGGTCGTGCTCGTGCCGGCTCCATCCGCAGCCCGATCTGGCGTGGTGGTGGCAAGGCCCATGCCGGGCAGCCGCAGAACTGGGACCAGAAGGTGAACCGCAAGATGTACCGCGGTGCGATGCAGTGCATCCTGGCTGAGCTGGTTCGCCAAGATCGCCTTATGCTCGTTGATGAGATTTCCGTGCCGGCCCCCAAGACCAAGGAGCTTCTTAGCAAGCTCAACAGTCTGGGTGTTAGTAATGTCCTCATCGTGACAGAGGCTGTTGATGAGAATCTTTACCTGGCAGCTCGCAACCTGCCACACGTCGATGTGATTGATACTGCGGCCATTGATCCTGTCAGCCTCATTGGCTTTGACAAGGTGATCATGTCCGTGCCGGCTGCCAAGAAGCTTGAGGTGGAACTGGGATGAATCAGGAACGCATTTATCAGGTCCTGCTCGGACCGCACATTTCCGAGAAGGCCACGATTGTGGCGGAAAAGCATCGCCAATTCGTGTTCCGTGTCCGTCCGGATGCCAACAAGCTCGAAATCAAGAAGGCGGTCGAGAAGCTTTTTAATGTCCAGGTTGCCTCCGTGAACACCACGGTGCTGAAGGGCAAGAACAAGCGGTTTGGTCGCAGCCTTGGCCGTCGTTCCGACATCAAGAAGGCCTACGTCGCCCTGAAGGAAGGGTTTGACCTGGACTTCTCGGGCGCGGCTGAGTAAGGGTTGGGAGAGAAGCTATGCCTATCGTGAAGTGCAAACCGACCTCCCCGGGTCGCCGTTTTGTCGAAAAGGTCGTCCACCCGCACCTGCACAAGGGGCGTCCCCATGCAGCGCTGGTTGAGTCCAAGAAGAAGACCGGTGGCCGTAACAACAACGGTCACATCACCACTCGCCATGTGGGTGGCGGTCACAAGCAACTTTATCGCCTGATCGACTTCAAGCGTAACAAGGATGGCGTCCCTGCCGTCGTTGAGCGTCTGGAATACGATCCGAACCGCACGGCGCATATCGCGCTGCTGAAGTATGCGGATGGTGAGCGTCGTTATGTGATCGCACTGAAGAATATGAACGTCGGTGACGTCGTGCAGTCCGGTGACGACGCTCCGATCAAGAACGGCAACGTGCTGCCCCTTCGAAACATGCCTCTTGGTTCGACGCTGTGCTGCCTTGAGCTGAAGCCTGGCAAGGGTGCTCAGGTTGCACGTTCTGCTGGCGCTTCCGTGCAGTTGCTTGGCCGTGACGGTGGCTATGCCATCGTGCGCTTGCGCTCTGGTGAAATGCGCAAGATTCACGTTGACTGCCGTGCAACGTTCGGTGAGGTGTCCAACGCCGAAAACAACCTGCGCAGCTTCGGCAAGGCCGGCGCCAAGCGCTGGCGCGGCATTCGCCCGACGGTTCGTGGCATGGCCATGAACCCGGTCGACCATCCGATGGGTGGTGGCGAAGGCCGCAACAAGGGCTGCCATCCGGTTTCGCCCTGGGGTACGCCGTCTAAGGGTTACAAGACCCGCAGCAATAAGCGTACGACGAATATGATCGTGCGCGATCGTCGCGTGAAG
Organism: Moraxellaceae bacterium; assembly: GCA_029237815.1. Lineage (GTDB taxonomy): Bacteria > Pseudomonadota > Gammaproteobacteria > Pseudomonadales > Moraxellaceae > UBA2031. The sequence continues at coordinate 428,684 of JAQZBP010000001.1, read as the reverse complement.
TAATGGGTTGAGGGAGATTAAAAGTGCCTCGTTCTCTGAAGAAAGGCCCGTTCGTTGACAGCCACCTGTGGGCCAAGGTGGAAACGGCGGTCTCTGCCAACTCGAAGAAGCCGATCAAGACTTGGTCGCGTCGTTCCATGATTCTGCCGGAAATGGTTGGTTTGACCATTGCCGTGCATAACGGCAAACAGCATGTACCGGTCTTCGTGTCCGAGCATATGGTGGGCCACAAGCTGGGCGAGTTTGCGCCGACCCGTACGTATCGCGGGCACGGCGTCGACAAGAAGGCCAAGAAGTAAGGGGTGAGTGATGGAAGCTTTCGCTAAACTGCGCGGCGCGCCGATCTCGGCCCAGAAGGTTCGCCTGGTGGCTGACCAGGTCCGTGGTCTTGCCGTGGACAAGGCGCTGAACACTCTGGCGTTCAGCAACAAGAAGGCGGCGCACTTCGTCAAGAAGGTGCTCGAGTCGGCTATTGCCAACGCAGAGCATAACCAGGGCGCCGACGTGGATGAACTAAAGGTCTCCACTATCTACGTCGATGAGGGCACTTCGCTGAAGCGCATCATGCCGCGTGCCAAGGGCCGCGCAGATCGCATCACCAAGCGTACCTGCCACATCACCGTTAAAGTATCGGAAAAGAAGTGAGGCCGTAAGAAATGGGTCAGAAAGTTCATCCGGTCGGTATCCGCCTTGGCATCGTCAAGAAGCATAATTCGAACTGGTACGCCAGCCCGAAGAATTACGCGGATTTCCTGATCACCGATCTCAAGGTGCGCGATCACCTTTATAGCAAGCTGAAGAATGCATCGGTAAGCCGCATTCTGATTGAGCGTCCGTCCGAGAATGCCCGGATCACGATTTCCACGGCTCGCCCTGGAATCGTGATCGGCAAGAAAGGGGAAGATGTCGAGCGTCTCCGTAAGGAGATTGCGAAGCTGATGAAGACGCCGGTGCAGATCAACATCGATGAAATCCGCAAGCCGGATCTCGATGCGCGTCTTGTTGCTGAGGGCATTGCTTCGCAGCTGGAGCGTCGTGTGATGTTCCGTCGCGCCATGAAGCGTGCCGTTCAGAACACGATGCGTGCCGGCGCCAAGGGTATCAAGGTGGAAGTGTCCGGCCGTTTGGGCGGCGCTGAAATCGCGCGTACTGAATGGTATCGCGAAGGCCGTGTGCCACTGCATACCCTGCGTGCCGACATCGACTATTCCATCATGCGTGCTGAAACCACCTATGGTTGCATCGGCGTGAAGGTCTGGATTTTCAAGGGCGAAATCATCGGTGGCATGGAGCAGGTCAATGCTCCGGCTCCGGCGGACGAGCCCTCGGCCAAGCCGGCCCGCAAGCGCGGCGGCAAGAGCCAGGAAGCGAGGGGTTAAGAGATGCTTCAGCCTAAGCGCACCAAATTCCGCAAGGTCCACAAGGGCCGTAACCGTGGTCTGGCCCTGCGTGGTAGCACCGTGGCTTTCGGCAGCATCGCGCTCAAGTCTACCGAGCGCGGCCGCCTGACGGCTCGCCAGATCGAAGCGGCTCGCCGCGCCATCACTCGTAGAGTGAAGCGTGGCGGCAAGATCTGGATCCGTGTGTTTCCCGACAAGCCCATTACGGAGAAGCCCCTCGAAGTTCGTATGGGTAACGGCAAGGGTAATGTCGAGTACTGGGTCGCTGAGATCCAGCCCGGCAAGATTCTTTATGAAATCGAGGGTGTTCCGGAAGAGCTTGCTCGTGAAGCCTTCGCCCTCGGCGCAGCCAAGCTGCCGCTGAAAACCGTAATCGTGACTCGGACGGTGATGTGATGAAAGCAACTGAATTGCGTCAGAAAAGCGTGGAAGAGCTGCAGAAGGAGCTGGATGGTCTGCAGCGCCAGCAGTTTACCCTGCGCATGGCCAAGGCTACCGGTCAGCTCGCCAAGAGCAATCAGGTGGGCCTGGTCCGCAAGGACATTGCCCGTATCAAGACTGTCCTGAATGAAATGCAGGGTAAGTGATCATGAGCGAAGAGAAAGTCAAGCGCACGCTGACCGGTAAGGTTGTCAGCAACAAGATGGATAAGTCCATCACAGTGCTGATCGAACGCCGCGTGAAGCACCCCGTGTACGGAAAGTACCTCACCAAGTCTACCAAGCTTCATGCTCACGACGAGAACAATGTGTGCAAAGAGGGTGACGTGGTAACGATCGCGGAAACCCGCCCGATCTCCAAGACCAAGGCATGGACCCTGGTTGAAGTGGTCGAAAGCGCCGGCGCCTGAGCCTCCGGTTGCGGCGGCAGGGTTACTAAGTTAGCATTTGCGCCCTTTTTCGGGGGCGTTGAAGGGTTCGGAGAAGAGCAATGATTCAGACCGAAACGATGCTCGAAGTGGCAGACAACAGCGGCGCGCGCCGTGTCCAGTGCATCAAGGTGCTGGGCGGATCGCATCGTCGTTATGCCACTGTCGGCGACATCATCAAGGTCGCCGTGAAGGAAGCGATTCCTCGCGGCAAAGTAAAGAAGGGTGATGTCATGAATGCTGTGGTCGTGCGTACCCGTAAGGGTATCCGCCGTGCCGATGGCTCCCTCATCCGCTTTGATGACAACGCCGCCGTGCTTCTGAACAACCAGAAGGCTCCGATCGGCACCCGTATCTTCGGCCCGGTGACTCGTGAGCTGCGTAATGAGCAGTTCATGAAAATCATCTCGCTGGCGCCTGAAGTACTCTGAGGATTGATGCCATGGCAAAGCTCAAGCGTGATGACGAAGTCATCGTGATTACCGGGAAAGACAAGGGCAAGCGCGGCAAGGTCGTGACTGTTCTTGAAGATCGTGTTGTCGTCTCTGGCGTCAACCTGGTCAAGAAGCATGTGAAGGGCAATCCGAGTCGCGGTACCCAGGGCGGTATCGTCGAGCAGGAGGCTGCTCTGCATATTTCCAACGTGGCGCTGTTCAATGCGGTAACGCAGAAAGCAGACCGCGTGGGCTACAAGCGGTTGGAGGATGGCGCCAAGGTGCGCGTGTTCAAGTCCAGCGGCGATGTGGTCGACGTCAAGTAAGGGTTGGTTGAAATGGCCAGACTGAGAAGTGTTTACAAGAACGAGATCGCTGCCAAGCTGAAAGAAGAGCTCGGTCTCGAGAATGTGATGCAGGTTCCCCGCATCACGAAGATTACTCTGAATATGGGAGTGGGCGGCGCCAGCCAGGATAAGAAACTTATCGATGGCGCCGTGGCCGATATGCAGCTGATCGCTGGCCAGAAACCCATTGTCACCGTCGCTCGCAAGTCCATCGCTGGTTTCAAGATCCGCGAAGGCTGGCCGATCGGCTGCAAGGTCACCCTTCGCGGCGACATGATGTACGAATTTCTGGATCGTCTGATCGGTATCACGATTCCACGTATCCGTGACTTCCGTGGCTTCAGCGCGAAAGCCTTCGATGGCCGTGGTAACTACTCCATGGGCATCAAAGAGCAGATCGTGTTCCCGGAAATTGAATACGACAAGATCGACAAGTTGCGTGGCATGGACATCACCATCACCACGACGGCTGCCACGGATGACCAGGGTCGCGCCCTTCTGCGCGCCTTCGGCTTCCCTTTCAAGTGAGAGCGTGAACCATGGCTAAGAAGAGCATGATCAACCGCGAAGAGAAGCGCGAAAAGACCGTGGCCAAGTATGCCAAGGCGCGCGCCGAACTGAAGGCGATCATCAAGAACCCCAAGGCCAGCGACGAAGAGCGTTGGGCTGCCACCCTGAAGCTGCAGAGTTTCCCGCGTGATGCCAGCCCCGTGCGCCAGCGTAACCGCTGCGGCCTGACCGGTCGTCCCCACGGCTATTTCCGCAAGTTCGGCCTGGGCCGTAACAAGCTGCGCGAAGCCGTGATGCGTGGCGATGTGCCGGGTGTTGTCAAGGCGAGCTGGTAATTCACCAGCTCGTGAATCAGGAGAGTTGCTAAATGAGCATGCAAGATACTGTCGCCGACATGCTGACGCGCATTCGTAACGCGCAGCGGGCGAACAAGTCTGTTGTCTCTATGCCTTCGTCCAAGCTGAAGCTGGCTATTGCCAAGCTATTGCACGATGAGGGTTACATCGGGTCTATTGAAGTCGATGGCGAAGCCAAGCCGACCCTGAACATCGGGCTCAAGTACTACGAAGGCAAGCCCGTGATCGAAGAGATCCGCCGTGTCAGCCGTCCTGGCCTGCGCATCTACAAGGGCGCCGGTGATCTGCCCCGCGTCAAGCAGGGTCTGGGTATCCTGATCGTTTCCACCAACAAGGGGATCATGACCGATCGCGCCGCTCGAGCAGCTGGTGTGGGCGGTGAAGTGATCGCCACAGTGTCGTAAGGTGAACGAACATGTCTCGAGTCGCTAAATCACCGGTCACCCTGCCCAAGGGCGTGGAAGTGACCATCAACGGCCAGAATGTTCAGGTCAAGGGCGCCAAGGGCACCCTGAGCACCAACCTTCACGCACTGGTTTCCGTTACCAATGAAGAAGGCGTCCTCAAACTGGCTCCGCGTGAAACGACGCAGGCCGGATGGATGCAGACGGGTACCGCCCGTGCGCTGCTGAACAACCTCGTCGTCGGCGTTTCGGCTGGCTTCGAGCGCAAGCTGCAGCTGATTGGCGTGGGTTACAAGGCGGCTGCCAAGGGCAAGGTTCTGAACCTGGCGCTGGGTTACTCGCACCCCATCGATTTCGCTCTCCCTGAGGGCGTCACCGCTGAGACCCCGACGCCGACCGAAATCATCCTGAAGTCCAGCGACAAGCAGATGCTGGGCCAGGTCGCTGCCAAAGTCCGCGGCTTCCGTCCGCCGGAACCGTACAAGGGCAAGGGTGTTCGTTACGCGGATGAAAACGTCCTGCGTAAGGAAGCCAAGAAGAAATAAGGGTTGATGTCATGAACGAAAAGAAAGAATCCCGCCTGCGCCGTGCGCGCAGCACGCGTCTCAAGATCCGTGAGCTGGGTGCGGTTCGTCTCTGCGTCAACCGTACGCCCCGTCATATCTATGCTCAGGTGCTCTCCGCCGACGGCGCCACCGTGCTGGCACAGGCCTCCACTCTGGATGCCGGCTTGCGCGATGGCTCCACTGGCAATGCGGACGCCGCCAAAAAGGTTGGCGCCCTGGTTGCCGAGCGAGCCAAGGCAGCTGGTGTGACCAAGGTCGCCTTCGACCGTTCCGGTTTCAAGTACCACGGCCGTATCAAGGCCTTGGCCGATGCCGCGCGTGAAGCCGGTCTGGAGTTTTAATCATGGCGAAGATGGAACAACAGCAGCAGGGCGAAGGCCTCGTTGAGAAGCTGGTTCAAGTGAATCGCGTGGCCAAGGTGGTGAAGGGTGGTCGTATTTTCTCCTTCACTGCACTGACCGTGGTTGGCGATGGCAAGGGCCGTGTTGGTTTCGGTCGTGGCAAGGCGCGTGAAGTGCCTGCGGCCATCCAGAAGGCACTGGAAGCAGCGCGCCGCAACATGATTCAGGTGGATCTTAATGGCTCCACGCTGCAGCACCCGGTGACTGGTCAGCATGGCGCCTCGCGCGTCTATATGCAGCCAGCGTCCGAGGGTACCGGCGTTATTGCCGGCGGCGCCATGCGTGCTGTGCTGGAAGTTGCTGGCGTTCATAACGTGCTGGCCAAGTGCTATGGCTCTACCAATGCCAATAACGTGGTTCATGCCACGTTCAAGGGGTTGGCTGCCATGACGTCGCCGGATCAGGTCGCTGCCAAGCGTGGCAAGACTGTGGATGAGATTCTGGGGTAAGCAAATGAGCAAAACCATCAAGGTTACCCAGGTGCGCTCGAGCGCCCATAAGCTGAAGAATCACAAGCTCTGTCTGCAGGGTCTGGGTCTGCGTCGGATCGGTCACACTGTTGAAGTGCTCGATACGCCATCCAACCGCGGCATGATCAACAAGGTGTACTACCTCGTTAAGGTTGAAGGTTAATCGCCATGAAACTGAATGACCTGAGTCCCGCTGAGGGCTCCAAGAAAGCTGCCCGTCGTCCTGGTCGTGGCATTGGCTCCGGCCTCGGCAAGACTGGTGGTGGCGGCGTCAAGGGCCAGACCTCCCGCGGTAGCGGCAAGGTTCGGCCTGGCTTTGAAGGCGGCCAGATGCCTCTCTATCGTCGCCTACCCAAGTTCGGCTTTACGAACCTCGCTTCGCTCAAGGTTGCGGAAGTTCGTCTGTCAGAGCTCGTTTATATTGACGGCGATGTCGTTACGCTGGACGCGCTGAAGGCTGCCAACGTGGTCCGAAAGGACAAGACGTCCGCTCGTGTGATTCTGTCGGGCGAGATTGGTCGTGCGCTTACTGTGAAGGGCCTTAAGGTCACCAAGGGTGCGCGTGCCGCGATTGAAGCCGCTGGTGGTAAGGTCGAGGAATAAGGCTGATGGCCAATACCCGTACGCAGCAAGCAAAGGAAATGATGCAGAGCCCTGAAATGCAGCAGGGCATGTCCGAGCTGTGGCGTCGTGTCGGCTTTCTGCTTCTCGCCCTGACCGTGTTCAGGCTTGGTGCACATATCCCCGTTCCAGGTATCAATCCTGACCGTCTGGCTCAGCTTTTTGAGCAGAACAAGGATACTATCCTTAGCCTGTTCAACATGTTCTCGGGTGGTGCACTGGAGCGCATGTCGATCCTCGCTTTGGGCATCATGCCGTACATTTCGGCTTCCATCATTATGCAGCTGATGGCAACGGTAGTTCCGTCGCTTGAGGCGCTGAAGAAGGAAGGCGAGGCGGGGCGGAGAAAGATTAGTCAGTACACTCGGTATGGCACGGTGGCTCTCGGTTTCGTGCAGGCAGTCGGGATGTGCATGGGGCTGGTTGGCCAGGGCATCACTCTTAGCAGCGGTATGGCGTTCTTCGTTCCTGCAGTCACCAGTCTCGTTGCAGGTACGGTTTTCCTGATGTGGATTGGTGAGCAGATCACCGAGCGCGGCATTGGCAATGGCATCTCGATGATTATTTTCGCTGGAATCGCGGCGGGGATTCCCGGAGCAATTGGGATGTCGCTTGAGTCTGCACGCCAAGGCCAGATAGGCATGTTGAGCCTTATTGTCCTTGGATTGCTTGCGATTGTGGTCGTTGGTGCGGTTGTTTTCATGGAGCGCGGCCAGCGTCGAATTGCCGTGAACTATGCCCAGCGGCAGCAGGGACGTCGTCTGTATGCTGCGCAGCAGAGCCATCTGCCGCTGAAGATCAACATGGCGGGCGTCATTCCTGCGATCTTCGCGAGCTCTCTGCTGTTGTTTCCCGCTTCGTTGGGGCAGTGGTTTGGTCAGTCGGCCAACCCGAACTGGTTTCAGCGACTGCTTCAGGATATTGCCTTGACGCTGTCTCCTGGCCAGCCGCTGTACCTGCTCCTATTTGCATTGCTTATTATTTTCTTCTGCTACTTCTACACGGCGTTGATGTTTAGCCCGAAGGACGTAGCAGACAACCTGAAGAAGTCCGGTGCGTACATTCCCGGGATTCGCCCTGGTGAGCATACGGCTCGGTATGTTGACTCGGTGTTAGGCAGGCTCACGTTTATTGGCGCCTTGTACATCACTGCAGTTTGTCTGCTGCCGATGATTCTTCAGGTAGTGTTCCAGGTTCCGTTCCACCTTGGCGGGACCTCACTGTTGATCGTTGTTGTTGTGGTCATGGATTTTATGGCCCAGGTTCAGTCTCACTTGATGTCTCATCAATATGAGGCGCTGATGAAGAAGTCCAATCTCAAGGGTTATGGCCCTTCTGGGCTGATTCGTTAAGTTAAGTAAATTCAAGGTATTACAGAGTAGGGTGGTGAATCATGAAAGTCCGTGCTTCCGTAAAGAAGATCTGCGCCAACTGCAAGATCGTGCGTCGCAACGGCAGCATTCGCGTTATTTGTAGCGCGGAGCCTCGTCATAAGCAGCGTCAGGGCTAAGTCCTGATAAGGTTGTTGATTTTTGGCGTTTTAGTGATTAGACTCCCGCGCCTTTCGCGCCGAGTCCCTACGCTGAAAGTCTGCAGCAGCATCGGTTGATAAGTGGAGTGAGTGTGAATGGCTCGTATAGCCGGCGTTAATATCCCTGATAACAAGCATGCGGTTATCTCCCTGACCTACATTTTTGGTGTGGGGCGGACTACCGCTGCCAAGATTCTGGACTCCGTCGGCATTGCTCCGACCACCAAGATCAAGGAATTGTCCGATACGCAGCTCGACCAAGTGCGTGCGGAAGTGGCCAAGATCCCGACCGAGGGTGATCTGCGTCGCGAAGTTTCCATGAATATCAAGCGCTTGATGGACCTGGGCTGCTACCGCGGCCTGCGTCATCGTCGTGGCCTCCCGGTTCACGGCCAGCGCACCAAGACCAATGCTCGCACCCGTAAGGGTCCGCGCAAGGCCATCAAGAAATAACCGGATTCTGAAGAGCTATGGCTAAAGACACTACTCGTGCCCGCAAAAAGGTTACTCGCCAGGTTGCGGAGGGCATCGCCCACATCCACGCCTCCTTCAACAATACCATCGTGACGATCACCGATCGTCAGGGTAATGCCCTGTCTTGGGCGACATCCGGTGGCCAGGGCTTCCGTGGATCGCGCAAGTCCACTCCCTTCGCAGCCCAGGTGGCTGCTGAGGTGGCCGGCCGTGCCGCCCTTGAGTACGGCCTGAAGAATCTGGACGTTCTGGTGAAGGGGCCAGGCCCGGGTCGTGAGTCGGCTGTGCGTGCTCTGAACGCCGTCGGTTACAAGATCAACAGCATCAGTGACATTACGCCGATTCCCCATAACGGCTGCCGTCCGTCCAAGAAGCGTCGCGTGTAAGAGGTTTGAAGAATGGCTCGTTATATTGGTCCTAAGTGCAAACTCGCTCGTCGCGAAGGTACGGATCTGTTCCTGAAGAGCGGTGTCCGTGCCCTCGACAGCAAGTGCAAGGCTGATACCCCCCCGGGTCAGCACGGCGCATCCCGTAAGGGCCGCCTGTCGGACTATGGTCTGCAGCTTCGTGAGAAGATGAAGGTCCGCCGCATGTACGGCGTGCTTGAGCGTCAGTTCAGTAACTACTACAAGGCTGCTGCCCAGCTGAAGGGTGCCACCGGTGAAAACCTGTTGCAGCTCCTTGAGGGTCGTCTGGATAACGTTGTTTATCGCATGGGCTTCGGCGCTACTCGCTCCGAGGCGCGGCAGTTGGTCAGCCATCGCGCGATTACTCTGAATGGGAAGCGCGTGAACATCGCCTCCATGCAGGTGCAGCCTGGTGATGTCGTCGCTGTTTACGAGAAGTCTCGCAATCAGCTCCGCGTGAAGAGCGCGCTTGAACTGTCCGCCCAGCGCGGTGTTCCGGCCTGGCTCGAAGTTGATGCGACCAAGATGGAAGGCACGTTCAAGGCAAAGCCGGAGCGCTCCGATCTGTCCTCTGAGATCAATGAGAACCTGATCGTCGAGTTGTACTCCAAGTAAGGAACCGCCTGAGGTCTTAGCCCATGTCATATGCTGTCAACGAGTTTCTGACTCCCCGTAGCATTGCGGTATCTGCGATCAGTGCCACTCATGCCAAGGTTACCCTCGAGCCCCTCGAGCGCGGCTTTGGTCACACTCTGGGCAATGCGTTGCGCCGGATCCTGCTCTCCTCGATGCCCGGCGCAGCGGTTTCGGAAGTAGAAATCGAAGCCGTCGAGCATGAATACAGTGCGATCGAGGGTGTTCAGGAGGATGTTATCGAGATCCTGCTGAACCTCAAGGGCCTGGCCATCAAGCTGCACGAGCAGAATGAGGCGTTTCTTGTCCTCGACAAGAAGGGGCCAGCAGTTGTTACTGCTGCTGATCTTGGTCTGCCGCACAATGTTGAGGTCGTTAATCGCTCTCACGTCATTGCCAACCTTGGTGCCAACGGTCATCTTAAGATGAAGCTTAAGGTCACACGTGGCCGCGGTTATGAGCCTGCCGACGGTCGCTACGCCGAGGATGAGACCCGTCCGATTGGTCGCCTGCAGCTCGATGCGTCGTTTAGCCCTGTCCGCAAGGTGGCTTACGTTGTCGAGGCCGCCCGAGTTGAGCAGCGTACTGACCTGGATAAGCTTGTCATTGATCTTGAGACCAACGGCACTATCGATCCGGAAGAAGCAATTCGTCGCGCTGCGACGATTCTGCAGCAGCAGATTGCCGTTTTTGTGGATCTGCAGAAGGATAAGGCTCCTGAGGTGATCGAGACTCGCGAAGAGGTCGACCCCCTGCTGCTGCGTCCGGTTGATGATCTGGAGCTGACGGTTCGCTCTGCGAACTGCCTCAAGGCTGAGAACATTTATTACATTGGTGATCTTGTGCAGCGCACAGAGGTTGAACTCCTGAAGACTCCGAATCTGGGCAAGAAGTCCCTGACGGAAATCAAGGATGTCCTCGCGTCGCGCGGCCTCTCGCTGGGAATGCGTCTGGAGAACTGGCCGCCCGCCAGCCTGCGCAACGACGATCGTCTGAATTACCGCAGCCGTTAAACGGTTGCCGATTTGTAGGAATATTTGCCATGCGTCATCGTAATAGTGGTGTGAAACTCGGCCGCAACAGCAGCCACCGCAAGGCCATGTTCCAGAACATGGCGATCTCCCTGTTCGAGCACGAGCTGATCAAGACCACCTTGCCCAAGGCTAAGGAGCTGCGCCGTGTTGCTGAGCCGCTGATTACCCTTGCAAAGGTCGACTCTGTCGCCAACCGTCGTCTGGCCTTTGCTCGTACCCGCAACAAGGAAATCGTCGGTAAGTTGTTCACGGTTCTCGGTCCCCGCTACAAGGCGCGTAACGGTGGCTATCTGCGCGTTCTGAAGGCAGGCTTCCGTTCGGGTGACTCCGCCCCCATGGCGTATGTTGAGTTGGTCGATCGCGAGATTGGCAGCAAGAATGTAGCCGCTGCTGAATAACTTCACTGTTTTCTAAGTAAGCAGAACAAGAAAACCGGGCTTTGCCCGGTTTTCTTTTTTGGTTCCTGTGCTTTTATCTCTCTTCCTGCGGAATGCGATCCCATCACTGGCACTGTTCAGGTGAGCGGAGCCTCAGCTGCATCTGATTCAGAGTTGATGGATCGGTGGCGGTTCAAGGGAGTGGAAGTCATGTGGCTGCTGTATTCGCCTTCGATATCGTCTGTACACCTGGCGTCTGTGCATGACCTTCCCTCCCAGGCTGGTGGCGTAACAGGGATATGGCTTGCTCGTGAGGACGGGCGTGACCTTGCGAGTCAGTTGCTCGAGATAAGACGGCAGCCGTCTCATGCCTTTCTCCCAGTCTTTGTAGACGCTGATCTACCCGATGCGGTGAGTGCGCTGGGGGACGGAGTCGCAATGGACCTGCCCGAGGCGGTGGCGCGCGCCGCTGACTGGCGCCCTATTCCGTCCAGGCTACCTGTAGCTTCACCAAGTGCAGCAATTGCCCTCGCAAGGTACCTGTACCTTCGACCATTTGTCGCGTTGACGCCTTGCAGGGACTACAAGGCTCATCAGGCGTATCGCTATCCACTCGCTGAGTGCTTCTCTGAGGGGCCCCAGCCGGAGTCACTGGTCGACGTGCTTGTCAATCGCGGCTGGCTTGATCGAGGGCACATTATTGATCGGTTACGAAAATGTGAGTCCTGCCAGTCAACGCACCTCAATTACGTTGATATCTGCCCGGCCTGCAGTGGTCTGAATATCAAAAAATCGCTCTTCATTCACTGCTTCACCTGCAGTCATGTGGCTTTGCAGGAGGCATTTCTGGCAGGTGAATCACTTGTTTGTCCCAAGTGCCATGCACGCCTACGTCATATAGGTGTTGACTACAATCGTCCTATTGAGCAAATCGCATGTGGCGATTGCAACTCGGCCTTCTCAGAGGCGAAGGTTGTAGCCAGGTGTCTCGCATGTGATGCATGTGCTGATCCTGAAGGCCTTCCGGTAATGAATGTCGCTTCTTATACATTGAGTGACGCAGGGCGATTGGCGGCAATAGAGGGCATCGCAAGCAGGTGGTATGTCGGCGCGCCGGCAGCGCCGAACGTATCTCCCCCGGTAGCGTTCGCCGAAAGTTTGGAGTGGATGACCAGTCTTGCCAGGAGGCATGAAACATCGTGGTTTTCGCTTGTTTGCGTGTCCATAAGGCTGTCTGGCAGGAGTTCCGAGCTAACTGGAAAGGAGAAGCTCGCCCAAGTGCTCGATGCCTTCGTAGGTCTTGTGCGCGAGCAAATACGAGATACGGATCTCCTGGCGCGAATGGACGGAGGCCTGATCTGGATTGCGCTTCCTTACACAGACAAGGTTGGGGGACTGGCGCTTATCGAAAAAATGAATGCCATGGCAATACATCAAGGCAGCCTTGAAGAGCTTTCGATTGGTGTCGACTGCCGTATCTACTCCTGCGAGGACATCCCCGATGGGGTCAGCATTGCGTCCTTTCTTCACTCGCTGGGCGAGAGTTCGCTTGGCGTCGCGGATAGCGGAATCATTTGGTAATCGAGGCGAGGAATAGAGGGCTCCCTCCATGGCAGGCGACCTCATCACCCTTATGATTCTCCTGGAGATATGCTACTTCGCATTCTCGGCGGCGGGGGTGATCCGATTTTCTTTTCGTGGGACGTCAGGAGTGAGCGCGGAAAAGGATTTGGAATGTCTGCCCGTGGTCAGCTGCATTATCACTTGCTACAACGAGGGGGCCGGTGTAGCGCGTACCATTCAAAGCCTCGCTGAGCAGGATTACCCTGGTGTCATTGAGATACTTCCTATCATCGACGGAGCGGCAGTCAACCATGGAACCCTGGCGGCAGCCCGTGAGTGTGGTTGTGGTCCGGTTATTCGACCTGATCGTAGGTTAAAAGTAATTGCCAAGTGGTCACGCGGCGGCAGGGCTTCCAGCTTGAACGCGGGCCTCGCGGTGGCAAGTGGTGAGATTGTCATGGCGCTTGACGGGGACACTTCCTTCGATCGGGATATGGTGCGGCGAGCGGTCAGGCGTTTCCAAGCTCCAGATATGGTGGCACTCGCCGGCACCTTGCGTGTCAGGAATGCGGGGGCAAATTTGCTGACGCGGTTGCAGGCACTGGATTACCTGGTATTGAGGCAATTTGTCCGTGCCGGACTTGGCGCGTTCAACCTTGTTAATAATATTCCGGGTGCGCACGGGATATTCAGGGCTGACTTTCTCAAGGCCATCGGTGGATGGGACACGGGCACGGCCGAGGATGTTGATCTGGCGCTGCGGATCAGGAAGTATTCTGGAAGGTATCCGAGGAAATACATGAGTTCAGATCCGCATGTGATCAGCCAGACTGACGTGCCGGAAAGTTGGGTGGATTTTCTGAAGCAGCGGTTGAGGTGGGAGGGGGACCCGCTTTACCTATACTTGAGAAAGCATGCCGTCGCCCTTCGGCCCTCAATAATGGGTTGGAAAAATCTCATTTTTGCGGTCTGGTACGGCGGCATTTACCAGTTGCTAATGCCGCTGATAATGCTTGTTGCAGTTATTGTTTTACTCATGCTTGCAGATTCCTCCCACGTATTGCGGGTTTTGTGCTTGTCGTATCTGCTTTACTTCGGTTCATTCACGATGATCTTCTTTATGAATCTGGCATTGGTGAGTGAGAGGCCGGAACAAGATGCTGCTCAGTGGAGGATTTTGCTGGTGTATCCCGTTTTCTTCTTCCTCATGCGCTTATGGAGTGCCGCTGCTGTTCTGCATAGCATTTTGTTGAGGTCGCATCTCGACTCCAGCATGGCGCCGTGGTGGGTGCTGAAGAAGGGTAAGTTCTGACTAGCCCGGTTAACTTATTTACTGGACATGCGTTGGGAGTTTGATCATGCGAGTACGGTTTCAGGGGGAAGGTCAGAGCGGCATTGGCAGTAATGCGAGCCTTCCGGGCCTGCAAGCTCCCTCCCGGCGACCTGATGTGCCTCGCTGGCGGTGGATTGCCGTGATGATGCTCATCTGCGGCTCGTTGGTGTTCGGCGTACTGCGAGTAGCGCTGGGGCTGCTAGGGATGGGAAATGCAGCGGGTTGAGCGGCAAGTCGGGACCTGTGTAAGTCCGCCAAGGGCCTGTCCAGATCTGTAGTGGGATGCGGCACAATTTGTGCGCGATGCAGAAGTAGCAGAAGAAAGTTATGGCGAGGTTTGTGCCATTAATCTAGAGGCACATGTACTTTAGTAAGTGGATGGGTGTGTAACTCGTGGGGTCCGATAGGCAGCAGGCTTCTCTTCTTCGAAATGAGCCCTGGCCATCCTGAAGGCATGAATTTACTTCTGCGACAGCGATTGCCTGTGCCGCTCAAATACACAAATAGCGACCGCCGCGCCCACGTTGAGCGACTCAACCTGGCGCGTCATTGGTATCTGGATGCGTAAATTTGCCCGTGCAAGCAAGTCGGCTGATAAGCCGCCGCCCTCATTTCCAAAGGCAATCACAAGGCTGCCGGCAAGGTTGGTGTCGAATATTGAACTCGCCTGATCCAGAGTGGTGGCAGCTATCGCTCCACGGAAGCCGGGCAACACCGCTTCCAAGGAGGCCCTCTCGATAATTGGAAGCAGGAAGTGCGCTCCCATCCCTGCGCGAAGCACCTTTGGCGACCAAGCGTCGGCGCAACCGGGCGTCAGCCAAACCTGATCGACGCCGGCTGCCGCTGCGGTACGAAGGATCGAGCCGACGTTTCCGGGATCTTGCACGCCTTCCAGTAGAAGACAGAACCCTTCCTTCACGGGGAGTGGGGGTGGCGGAAAGTCAAAGAGTGCCATGAGGCCCACAGTGCTGGGGCTCTGCTCAATTTCACTGAAGAGCTCACGGTCCAGCACGGTCGGTTGCTGATGGGCGCGTTGCGTTATGGATGCAATTTCCGGATCAGACTCCTTCCCCTCACATACCAGCAGGCGAGCAATCGGGCGGCCTGCGGCAAGAGCCGACTCGATCAGGTGGGTGCCGAAAAGAAGGGTCTGGCGTTGCTTGAGGCGCTCGCGACGGCTGTCTGCGAGTTTGATGAGCTGCTTTATGAGCGGGTTCTGACGGGAGCGGATGATTTCCATCGGCAATCTGGTCTAGTGGGCATCGGGTGCATTCTGGCACGGGCCGCCGCGACTCGCATCGCGGGAATAAAAAAACCGGGCAATGCCCGGTTTTTTTCTGACGTGGAGCGCTCAGCGAGTCGTTCCGCCGGCCCCGGGAGTTGCGCCGCCTCCCGTACCGCCACCAGCAGCTCCACCAGACGTCGAGCTGGAGCCCTCCGGCGAGCCGCCGGAACTGGTTCCGCCAGCTCCAGTAGAGCTGTCTGTGCCGGTGGCAGCACCACCGGCGCCCGACGAGCTGTCAGGGGGCGCACCAGTGCCGGCACCCGGGTCGGCGGGAGGCATTGTGCTGTCAGAGCCGCCCTGCTGCGGTTGCGATTGCGAGGATTCCGGGCTGCTGCCACCGGCTCCGCCGCCACCTTCCTCACGGTTGCATCCGGCCAGCCCGGCGCCAAGTGCGATGACCAAGACGGCAAGACTGGATTTCTTGACGAGTGACATAAACAGCGCCTCCATGTGGCTGTATTGATGTAGTCGCAAGCTTTGCCCAGGCCTCGCCTTACGTCAGTGCCCCCTCTGTTACGCTGAACAGGGAAGCTGTAAGGCTTGTAGTTATGGAGACAGCGATGTCATGCAAGCTTTAGCAATGGTTTCAGGAAGCGCCCCGTGTGTGAGCGTTTGTTCTTGGCGATGTCCTCGGGTGTCCCCGTCGCGATGATCTGGCCGCCGCCGTCGCCCCCTTCCGGCCCCATGTCGATGACCCAGTCCGCTGTCTTGATGACGTCGAGATTGTGTTCGATGACAACGATGGTGTTGCCATGGTCACGCAGCCGGTGCAGGACCGTCAGCAGTTGCTGGATGTCGTGGAAGTGCAGGCCGGTTGTGGGTTCGTCCAGGATGTAGAGCGTCTGCCCGGTATCGCGCTTGGAGAGCTCGCGCGCGAGCTTGACGCGTTGCGCCTCGCCGCCCGACAGGGTGGTCGCTGCCTGCCCGAGGGTGATGTAGGAGAGGCCGACATCCATCAGGGTCTGCAACTTGCGCGCGAGTGCCGGGATAGCGTCGAAAAAGATGCGCGCATCCTCCACGGTCATTTCCAGGACTTCGGTGATGCTCTTGCCCTTGTATTTCACCTCGAGGGTTTCGCGGTTGTAGCGCTTGCCTTTGCAGACGTCGCAGGGAACGTAGATGTCCGGCAGGAAATGCATCTCGACCTTGATCACGCCATCGCCCTGGCAGGCCTCGCAGCGGCCGCCCTTCACGTTGAAGGAGAAGCGGCCGGGGCCGTAGCCGCGTGAGCGCGCCTCCTGGGTGCCGGCGAAGAGCTCGCGTATGGGCGTGAAGATGCCGGTGTAGGTTGCCGGGTTGGAGCGCGGCGTGCGGCCGATGGGGCTCTGGTCGATATCGACGACCTTGTCGAGCTGGTCCAGTCCCTCGATGCTGTCGTAGTCCTCCTCGTCCAGCACGGTGGCGCCATTCAGTTCCTTGGCGGCGATCGGATAGAGCGTGGCGTTCACCAGTGTCGACTTGCCGGAGCCGGACACACCGGTGACGCAGGTCATCAGGCCGAGCGGGAATTCCGCCGTCACATTCTTAAGGTTGTTGCCGGTGGCGCCGCTCAGCACCATCTTCTTCTTTTTGTCGAAAGGCGTGCGTTGCTTCGGAATGGCGATCTGCTTGCGGCCGGAGAGGTAGTCGCCGGTCAGCGATTCCTTGTTGTTGACGATGTCGTCAACAGAGCCGCGCGCCACGATGCGACCGCCGTGCACGCCGGCGCCGGGGCCGATATCCACCACATAATCTGCCGCACGGATTGCATCTTCGTCGTGCTCCACCACCAGAACGGTATTGCCGAGGTCGCGCAGACGCACCAAGGTATTGAGCAGGCGCTCATTGTCGCGCTGGTGAAGGCCGATGGAGGGCTCGTCCAGCACATACATGACGCCGACGAGGCCGGCGCCGATCTGCGAGGCGAGGCGGATGCGCTGCGCTTCGCCGCCGGACAGCGTTTCCGCGGAGCGGTCCATGGAAAGATAGTCGAGGCCGACGTTCACCAGGAACTGAAGGCGCTCGCGAATCTCCTTGAGGATCTTGTCGGCAATCTCGCCGCGTTTGCCCTGCAGCTTCAGCGTCGTGAAGTACTCGCAGGCGCGGCGGATGGGCAGCTTCACCACATCGGGCAGCGTGCAGTCCTCGATGAAGACATGCCGCGCCTCGCGCTTGAGGCGCGAGCCGTTGCATTCGCTGCAGACCGTGTGGCTGAGGTATTGCGCCAGGTCCTCGCGCACGTTGGCAGAGTCGGTGTCGCGATAGCGGCGCTCCATATTGGGCAGCACGCCTTCGAAGGTGTGCTCGCGCAGTACCTTCCGGCCCCGGTCGTTGTAGTAGTAGAAGGCGATCTCTTCCTTGCCGGAGCCGTTCAGGATGGCGTTCTGCACTTTCTTGGGCAATTTGCGCCAGGGCGTGTCGACGTCGAATCCGTAGTGCTCGGCGAGCGCCTCCAGCAAGCTGAAGTAATAAATGTTGCGCTTGTCCCAGCCGCGGATGGCACCCTCGGAGAGCGCGAGGTCGGTATCGGCGATGAGCCGGCCCGGATCGAAGAACTGCTTCACGCCGAGGCCGTCGCAACTGGGGCAGGCGCCGGCCGGATTGTTGAAGGAGAACAGGCGCGGCTCGAGCTCGGAGAGCGAGTAGCCGCAGTGCGGGCAGGCGTAGCGCGCGGAGAAGATCTGGTCCGGCTTCTTCTCGTCCATGAAGGCGAGCAGGGCGATGCCGTCGGCGTGGCGCAGCGCGGTTTCGAAGGACTCGGCGAGGCGCAGCTGGATGTCCGGCCGTACCTTGAGGCGGTCGACCACGACTTCGATGGTGTGCTTCTTCAGCTTGTCGAGGGCAGGGGCCTCGTCGAGGTCGACCACGATGCCGTCGATGCGCGCACGCACGAAGCCGTCGGCCTTGAGCTGCTCGAACACATGCAGGTGCTCGCCCTTGCGATCCTGAACAATCGGCGCCAGCAGCATGATGGCCGTGCCCTCGGGCAGGGACAGCACCTGGTCGACCATCTGCGAGACGGTCTGCGCCTCCAGCGTGACGTCATGGTCCGGGCAGCGCGGCACGCCGGCACGGGCATAGAGCAGGCGCAGGTAATCGTAGATCTCGGTGATGGTGCCGACCGTGGAACGGGGATTGTGCGACGTCGATTTCTGCTCGATGGAGATGGCGGGCGAGAGCCCCTCGATGTGGTCCACATCGGGTTTTTCCATCAGCGACAGGAACTGCCGGGCGTAGGCCGATAGCGACTCGACATAGCGGCGCTGCCCCTCGGCGTAAAGGGTGTCGAAGGCCAGTGACGACTTGCCGGAGCCCGAAAGCCCGGTAATGACCACGAACTTGTCGCGCGGCAGGTCGATGTCGACGTTCTTGAGATTGTGGGTGCGGGCGCCGCGAATCTGGATCTTGTCCATGGAGAACCTCGAGGCGGTCGCCGGGCGGGCGGCGAGGCCGGTGGAGAACAAACGGCTGAGTATAAGAGAAAGGCCGTGCCGGCCGCATGCGACGTCACCTTTACAGCTGCAATAATCGGAGTCTGTGCAGCCTAGCCGCTGCTGCTAGAATGCGCCGCCCGGGCTGTACGGTCCGGACTGTCCGCTCCCCGATGAGTTCCCGCATGAATGCCATGACCGCCGGCGAACGCCGTGCCGTTGCCACCCTGGCCAGCCTTTTCTCCCTGCGCATGATCGGCCTGTTCATGATCATGCCGGTGTTCGCCATCTACGGGCAGGCGCTGGCGGGCGCGACGCCCTTCCTGATCGGGCTGGCCGTCGGTATTTATGCGCTGGCCCAGGCCCTGCTGCAGATTCCGCTGTCCCAGCTCTCCGACCATGTCGGTCGCAAGCGCCTCGTCATCTTCGGCATGTTCCTGTTCGCGGTGGGGGGTGTCATCGCCGCGCTCTCGGACTCCATCTGGGGGGTGATCGCCGGGCGCGGCATACAGGGTGCGGGCGCCATTTCCGGCGTCGTGATGGCGCTGCTGGCGGACCTCACCCGCATCGAGCAGCGGACCAAGGCGATGGCGGCCATCGGGATGAGCATCGGCCTGTCGTTCGGCCTGGCATTTGTCAGCGGCCCGCTGCTGGCGGGCTACTTCGGGCTCTCCGGCCTCTTCTGGTCGACCACGATCATGGGTCTGGCCGGCATGGCGGTGTGCTACTGGCTGGTACCGGACCCCGTGACCTCGGTAAAGCAGACGCCGGCCAGCTACTGGCAGCAGTTCCGGGAGTCGCTGGCGCACCGGGAGTTGTTGCGCCTGAACTGGGGCATCTTTTCGCTGCACCTGGTGATGGCGGCCTTCTTCATGTCGATACCGGTGCTGCTGACAGAGCGCGCCGGCCTCGATACCCGGCAGCACGGCTGGGTCTACCTGCCGGTCCTGTTCGGGTCCTTCGTCGCCATCCTGCCGGGCATCATCGTGGCCGAGAAGAAGCGCCTCATGAAGGGCGTGTTCGTGGGGGCGATTGCGATATTGCTGTCCAGCCTGCTCTGGCTGTCGGCCTTCCATTCCACGCTGACGCAGCTGGTTGCCGGCCTTGTGTTGTTCTTCGTCGGCTTCAACCTGCTGGAAGCGCTGCTGCCTTCGCTGGTGAGCAAGGTCTGTCCGCCCGGCAGCAAGGGTACGGCCATGGGCATCTATTCCACCAGCCAGTTCCTGGGCGCCTTCGTTGGGGGGCCCTTGGGTGGCGCCCTGAGCGGACACCTGAGCTTCGGCTACCTGTTCCTGGTGCTGGCGGCGCTGGCGGCGCTGTGGCTCTTGGTCGCCAGCGGCATGGCGCCGCCGCCCTTCCTCAACAGCGTGATGCTGAACTTCGAGCACCTCACCGCCGAAGAGGCGCCGGCGGTGGCCGAGCGCCTGCGCGCCGTCGCCGGCGTACAGGACGTGGTGGTGGTGGTGGAAGAGCGGGTGGCCTACCTGAAAGTGGACAAGAAGCTGCTCGACGAGGAGGCGCTGCGGGCCTTTCCCGCGACGGCGGTGGCGGCCTGAGCCGGAGTCGTCGGCGCTGCTTTTTGACCATAGCCGGTCCTGCGAGCTTGGGATAAAGTTCTGGCTCCGGGCGTCGCGAGGACGTCCCGGAACCGCATGAACAACGGATACGTAACGAGAGAGAGGTTTACATTATGCGCGGCGTCAACAAGGTGATCCTGGTCGGCAATCTGGGACGAGATCCCGAAGTTCGCTACCTGCCGTCCGGCGGCGCGGTCGCCAACGTCACCATCGCCACCAGCGAAGCCTGGCGCGACAAGAACACCGGGCAGCAGCAGGAGCAGACCGAATGGCACCGCGTGGTGTTCTACGGAAAGCTGGCTGAAATTGCCGGCGAGTACCTGAAGAAGGGCTCCAAGGTTTATGTGGAAGGCTCCCTGCACACCCGCAAGTGGCAGGACAAGGCTACCGGGCAGGACCGCTACAGCACCGAGATCAAGGCGAACACCATGCAGATGCTGGATTCGCGTGGCCAGGGCGGCGGTGGTGGCAGTGCCCAGGGTGGTGGTTTTGAGCAGGGCGGCGACTTCGCCGGCGGCGGCAGCTTCCCCACGTACGAAGAGTTCGACCAGAGCGCGGCACCGCAGCCGGCGCGCGGCGCCCCGCAGCGTCAGGCGCCTGCCCCGGCCGCGAACCAGGGCCGCCCGGCAGCGCCGGCCGACGACTTCGACGACGACATCCCCTTCTGAGTCTGCGACTCAGCAAAAAGCCGGCTTCTGCCGGCTTTTTTCATTTCGGGCCTGGCAGGGTGGATTCCTGCTGCAGGGGCCTGTGGCGATCCGATACTGGTGGTGAGGCCTGTCGGCAGAGTTCGACGCCATCGGCCGACCCTCTGGAAGGCAAAGCTGCTCCCTGTCTGCCGGCGCTGGCATTCCAGGGGCTGTGAACCATGCTCATCGGGAACGGAGGAGAACGCTATGGCAAACAGCGGTGTACGTGTGGAGAAGGATGCCCTGGGCCCGGTGGAAGTACCTGCCGACCGGCTCTGGGGCGCGCAGACGCAACGCTCGCTGCATTTCTTCCCGATCGGCGTGAACCGCTTCCGCTGGGAGCGACCGGTGATTCGCGCTTTCGGCATCCTGAAGAAATGCGCGGCGCTGGCGAACGGCGAGCTGGGCGAACTGCCGCGCGAGAAGGTCGGGCTCATCGTGGCGGCGGCGCAGGAAGTCGTCGACGGCAAGTGGGACGCGGAATTCCCGCTGGTGGTGTTCCAGACCGGCTCGGGCACGCAGAGCAACATGAACGCCAACGAGGTCATCGCCAACCGCGCCATCCAGATGGCGGGCGGCACGGTCGGTTCCAAGCAGCCCATTCATCCCAACGATGACGTCAATCGCGGCCAGTCTTCCAATGACGTGTTCCCCGCGGTGATGCATATCGCCACGGCCTCGCTGCTGGCGGAAGCGTTACTGCCGGCCGTCAGCGGCCTGCGTGACACCCTCAGCCGCAAGTCGCGCGAGTTTGCCGGCGTGGTGATGGTCGGCCGCACCCACCTGCAGGACGCGACGCCAGTGACACTGGGCCAGGTCATGTCGGGCTGGGTGGCCCAGCTCGAGCTTGCGCTGGCCAGCATCCACCGGGCGTTGCCCGACGTGTGCGAGCTGGCTACCGGCGGCACGGCGGTCGGCACCGGGTTGAATGCGCATCCGCGCTTCGGTGACGCGATTGCGGCGCAGGTTTCGCACTGTACCGGCCATCTTTTCGTTTCCGCGCCGAACAAGTTCGCGGCCCTGTCCTCGCACGAGGGGATGGTCAATGTCAGCGCCGCGCTCAGGACCCTGGCCGGCGCCCTGATGAAGATCGGCAACGACATCCGCTGGTATGCCAGCGGGCCGCGCGCCGGCATCGGCGAGATCACGATTCCGGAAAACGAGCCGGGCTCCTCCATCATGCCGGGCAAGATCAATCCCACGCAGTGCGAGGCCCTGACCATGGTGGCGGTGCAGGTCTTCGGGAATGACCACGCCGTGGCATTCGCCGGCTCGCAGGGCAATTTCCAGTTGAATGTCTACAAGCCCGTCATCCTGCATAACGTGCTCGAGTCCATTCGGCTGTTGAGCGACGCCTGCGCGGCATTCGACGCCCATTGCGCACGGGGTATCGAGCCCAACCGGACTCGTATTGGCGAGCATCTGGATAATTCGTTGATGTTGGTGACGGCGCTCAATCCGCATATCGGCTATGAAAAGGCGGCGGAGATTGCGCTCAAGGCGTATCGCGAGAGCAGTTCCTTGAAAGCGGCCGCAGTTTCCCTGGGTTATGTCAGTGCGGAGGATTTCGACCGCTGGGTGCGCCCGGAGGACATGCTGGCGCCAGAAAGAAAATAGGCGTGGGCGGTTGGTGGAACATGCAACGGGCGCCAGAGTGCGCCCTTTGCATTAATTGGCGTCAGGGGGCGACGCCTGTCGTGCATAACGCTGCGCCAATGCCGCGCAGACCACCAGCTGGAGCTGGTGATAGAACATGATGGGCAGAACGATTAGCCCGAGCCCCGGGTGCGCGCCGAACAGGACTTTCGCCATGGGCACGCCCGCGGCCAGGGTTTTCTTGGAGCCGCAGAATACGGCGACGATTTCGTCTTCACGCGAGAATCCCAGCAGGCGCGCGGTCGCTGTCGTCAGCGCCAGCACGACAGCCACTAGCAGCGCCACACCGCCCAGCGTAAGCAGCAGCAGGCTCGGGCCGTGCTGGCTCCAGAGGCCGGCGGCGACGGAGTCGCTGAACGAGGCGAAAACCAGCAGCACGACGACGCCACGGTCGAAGAGGCTGGTGTATCGCTTCCAGGGCGCGAGGCGCGGACCGAGCCAGGGATGCAGTAGCTGGCCAATCACGAAGGGCAGCAGGAGCAGGCTGGCGATATCCACGACGGCATCGCGATAGGAGAGCTGTGCGCCGGAGGTGCTCGCCATGAGGCTGACCAGGAAGGGCGTCAGCACGATGCCGATCAGGCTGGAGGCCGTGGCATTGAATATCGCGGCAGGGACGTTGCCGCGTGCGGCACTGGTCAGTGCGACCGACGAGGTAATCGTCGACGGCAGCGCGCAGAGGTAAAAAAAACCGAGCACCAGCATGGGCGGCAGCCAGGTGGCGAGTGCCGGGCGCAGCGCCAGAAACAGCAGCGGGAATACGGCAAAGGTGAATGCCTGCACCACGACATGCAGGCGCCAGTTTGCAAGGCCTGCCCGGAGCTGCTCTGTGGGAATGCCGATGCCGTGCAGGAAAAACACCAGCGCGATGCCGACATCGATGAAGGCTTCAAGATGCAGCAGGCCGCCACTTCTTCCGATATCCGGGAAAAATGAGGCGATCAGCAATGCCAGCACCATGCTGCGCAGGAACCAGTCATTAATCAGGTTTTTCAGGACGTGCATGCCAACCCTTCTTGAATTGCCGCTTGCCTGCGGCGGATCTGACTGGTCATTAATGCGAACTGCTTAATTTGATCGCGAGTTTCGCCAATTACGCGGCAATGAACACCACAGAAAGCCGATTGTCTGTAATAAACCCACGGCCTAGAGTCATTTTTTCTATTGGGCAGTCGGAGAATAAAACATGGCCGTTAATTTGAATAACCTTTCCATTGCGGAACTCGAGGACGTCATTGCGCAGGCCAATACCCTGATCGAGCAACGGCACGAGGAGGCCGTGGCGAAGGCGCGTGCCGATATCGAGCGGATTGCCGCCTCGACCGGTTACTCCGTGCATGACCTGCTCGGCTTGCGGAATGCCCGCGGCAAGAAGGCGGGCAGCCGGAAAATCGTGGCGGACAAGTACCGCAATCCCAAGGATCCCTCGCAGACCTGGTCGGGCCGTGGCAAGCGACCCAGGTGGCTGCAAGAGGTCCTCGAGAATGGCGGCAAGCTGGAAAACTACCTGGTGAAGTGACCCGGGGATCGCGCCTGAATGAAAACGGGGCCCGCGGCCCCGTTTTCTACTTCTATCCCGGTACTCAGAAAGCCAGGCTGAGCGAGGTGAGGTAGCGGGTGTCGTCGGAGTCGATGCCAAGCGGCGACTCGCTGTCGTACATCCAGCGCACCCCCAGCTTCAGGTCGAGGTGGGTCGCGAGCTTCACCAGTACGGCGGTTTCGGCCGAGACGAGGTAGTCGTCACCCTCATCGAGGCGGGGCTGGTAGTAGAGATTGAAGAGGCCGCGCAGCTGCTGGTTGATCTGGCGCTTGTAGACCAGATACGTGTTGAGCCGCCAGTAGTGGTCGTCGAAGGCCGCCTGGTCTTCCCATTCGTGCAGGGCGCCGATGCCGGCATGGACGGCCCGGATATCGGGCTCGAAATTCAGCGTGAAGCGCGCGCCGGCGCCGACCTGGGTGCGGGCATCGAGGAGCTGGAAGTCATCCTTGCGGGCGTCGACGAAGGCCTCGGCGGCGAGGCCGTGCTGGAACTCGTCGCGGAAATGCGCATGCGCCCAGCTGCTGTCCTCCACTTCCTGGTTGAAGGTCTTGGCGCGGCTGTGCTCGACGAGCACGAACATGTCGGTCTCGCGGGCGCGGTAGTCGATGCGGCCGCCCACCGTGTAATTCTCGCGGTCGGTATTGCCGCTGCGGCCGTCGATGGCGGCCGTGATGCTGCCGGCACCACCCTGCTCGGGCGGATTGATCGCATCCGTTTCGACAGTCTGGTAGGCAAGTGCCGTCACCGGCAGCAGGAGGGCGACGCACAGGGCGGCACGGGACAGAACCATGAAGGGAATCTCCTTTGTTTTGATGAGTCAGCCGGACTCGCCTTTTCAGAGCGTCCGCATTATAAAGAAGCCCGATTGATGGCGATTCCCTTTTTTTCATAATTGCCCGCGGCATACCCATAACAACATCAGCCGCCCGCCATCACCATCCGTTTCGAGGCTCCCCATGTCCGATGCCGCAAGGCGTAAGGAAAACGTCCCTGCGCTCACGCCCTACCTGATTCTGGGATTCATTGTCCTGCTCCTGGCGCTGGTCGCACGCGCGCCGGCCAGCCTGTTGCAGAAGGCCGTGCCTGCCTCGCTGCCCCTGCAGGTGAGCGCCTGGGGCGGCACGCTCTGGCATGGCCAGGCGGAATTCCGGCAGGGGCCGGAAGCTGGATTCCTGCGCTGGGATCTGCAGCCCTCCCGACTGCTGCGCGGCCGGCTGGGGTTCTCTACCCGCGCCCAAGGGGCGCTCCAGCTCAGCGGCACCGTCGATCTGGGCCTGGGGGGCTGGCGCTTGCAGGGCCTGCGTGGCGATGTCCCGGTCCGTTTCTTCCAGTCCCTGTTGCCGCCGGGCTGGAGCCTTCCTGGTAGCCTGGAGGCCGAGCAGGTCATGCTCGCCCGCCAGGGGCTCGGCAACGGTGCCTGGGCCGCCGCATCGGGTGGTCTCCGCTGGGCCGGCGGGGCTATGCAATACAACCTGAGCGGCCAGCCCCAGGGGGCCACGCTGCCACCACTGCAGGCGCTGCTGAGGCTAGACAAGGAAACGCTGGTCGTGACGCTTGGGGAGGCAGCTGGCACGCTGGCGGAAGTCCGGATCGCGCCGGATGGCACGGTAGAAACGCGCCTCCGCGAACGGCTGCTGCGCTACTCCAATCGTACGAGCGGGGCTGATCCCGACGCGGTGGTGGTCACCAGCACGCAGAAGCCGCGCTGATATCGGACGGATGCGCCGGATACGCAAATTGCAATCAGTGATGCAGGACGGCTGTGGCATGATCGCGGCTTTGCAAAAACAACAAAGGGGAACAGCCTTGGCGGGACTGGCGGCGATAGCGGGGCGCGAGCAGTTGCTGGCCGTCGGCGGCCGGATCCTGCGCGTGGCTGCCACTGTCTGGGTCGCCTGGACCCTTGCCGGGCTGCTCTGGCTGGCCAGTGGCCACAACGGTGCCCGGCTGGTGCCGCCGCCGGCGCAGGCCGCACGCAAAGCCCCTGCGGTCGATGTCGGCCAGCTGGCCTCTTACAATCTTTTTGGCGCAGCGCCGGTGGCCGCGCAGGCCGGTGCGGCCGCCAATGCTCCTGACACCACGCTGCAGCTGCGACTTGCCGGCGTTTTCGTGAATGCCGACGCAGCCCAGTCTTCCGCCATCGTGGCGGAACGTAATAACCCTTCTGCTCCGGCCAAGGTCTATCGCGTCAACGATGCATTGCCTGGTGGCGCCACCCTTGCCGAGGTGCATGACGATCGCATCCTGCTGCGCCGCGGCGATGGCGCCAGCGAAATCCTGCGCTTCGAGAAAACCGGCCTGCTTGATGGCGGTACCCCGGCGGCAGTCGGTGGCGCACCGGAGCAGGACGATGCCGGCGAAGGCGGCGCCTCCGGCACGGAGATCCGCGCCATGCTGGGCAATGCCATCCAGGCCCTGAGCGCGGCGCCTGACGCCTTTATCGAGCAGATGGGGCTGAAGGCCGGCCCCATGGGCTATGAAATCACCGAGGGCACGCCCGAGGACCTGCGGCAGGCTGTCGGCCTGCAGCCGGGTGATCGCATCCTCAGCGTGAATGGCCGCCGCCTCGGCAATCCCCGGCAGGACCGTGACGCACTGGCCGGGCTCCGGGCCAGCGGGTCCGCGCGCGTGGAAGTCCAGCGCGGCGGCCAGATCGTGACCATTGAACGGAAGTTTTGACACATGCGCGTATCCAAGATCTCTGCGGCAATCGCTCTCGCGCTGGCGCTCTCGCTGCCGGCACATGCCGCCAAGCCCAAGACCTGGAAGGTCAACCTCAAGGATGCCGACATCAGTGCGCTGGTTTCCGAAGTGGCCGAGGTCACGGGGCGCAATTTCATCGTGGATCCGCGCGTGAAAGGCACCGTGACGGTGATTTCCACGAAGGCGCTGAGCGCCAACGAGCTTTATGAGCTGTTCCTTGGTGTCCTCAGCGTCAACGGCTTTGCCGCCGTGCCGAGCGGCGCTGCGGTAAAGATCGTTCCTGACGTGAACGCCAAGCAGTTCGGCGTGCCGGTGGATGTGAACCTGAGCCGGAAGGGCGAGGCCCTGGTCACGCGCGTGATCCGGCTCGAAAACACCAATGCCGTCGACATGGTGCCGGTGCTGCGCCCGATGATGCCGCAGTTTGCGCACCTCGCCGCGATTCCCAGCGCCAACGCGCTGGTGCTCTCCGACCATGCCAACAATATCGACTCGCTGACCCGCATCATCGACCAGCTCGATGCCACCGATGGTGACGAGATCGAAGTACTCCCGCTGCGCGACGCCCGCGTGGACGATGTCGTGGCGATGATGGAGTCGCTCACCGGTCCGGGCGGTAGCGCTGGTCCGGGCGCCAAGGACAGCAAGCAGCTGTTCCGGGTTCGCGTGGTGGCGGATGCCCGCGCCAACCGCCTGCTGCTAAAGGGTGATCCGCGCGGACGCAAGCGTCTGCGCGAGCTGATCGCCACGCTCGATACGCCGAGCGAAAGGCTGGGCGGCGTCAGGGTCTTCCGCCTCAAGCATGCCTCTGCCAAGCAGGTGGCGGACGTATTGCGGGGCCTGGTATCCGGTGATGGCGGCAGCAGCAGTGGCCGCAGCGCGCCTACGGGCAATGCCGCGTCCGGTGCGTCCGGCGCCAGTGCCGCCCCGGTCTCGGTGGCCATGGGCAATGGTGTCGGACTGATCGCGGATGAAAGCCTGAACGCCCTCGTGGTGCGTGCCGACCCGGCCCTCATGCGCGAGATCATGAATGTCGTGGAGCAGCTCGACCAGCGTCGCTCCCAGGTCCTGATCCAGGCGGCCATCGTCGAGGTCTCCGGCGACGACGCCCGCGCGCTCGGCGTGCAATGGGCAGCCGGCGATCCCACCAAAGGGGTAGGCCTTATCAATTTCTCCGCAGCCGGTACGCCACTCTCCAGCTTGGCAACCGCGGCGCTGGCCAATGACCCGACCCTGACCACAATCAGCGAGGGGGCGACCCTCGGTTTCGGCAAGGAAGAAACCAACGCCAACGGCGATCGCACCTTCTACGGCGCCATCATCCAGGCGCTGGCCAGCGTCACCAACGCCAACCTGCTGTCCACGCCCAGCATCATGACCCTGGACAACCAGGAGGCGAAGATCGTGGTTGGCCAGAACGTCCCGTTCATCACCGGCACCAGCACCAGCTCCAGTTCGACGACGGCCAATCCCTTCCAGACCATCGAGCGCCAGGACGTGGGCATCACCCTGCGGGTCAAGCCCTCCATCGGCGAGGGCGGCACCGTGCGCCTCGAGATCGAGCAGGAGGTGTCCGCGGTCCTGCCGACGGCCACCGGCATCAACTCGGCCGACCTGATCACCAGCAAGCGCTCCATCAAGACCACGGTGCTCGCCGACGACCGCCAGACCATCGTGCTCGGCGGCCTGATAAGAGACGACACTACGAGGACGGTTAGCAAGGTTCCCCTCTTGGGGGATATCCCCCTTCTCGGTTATCTTTTCCGGGCGACCAGCAACAAGAAGACCAAACAGAACCTGCTGGTGTTCCTGCAGCCCACGCTCCTCCTCGACAGCGCAGGTGCCGCCGAGATGGGCCAGCGCCAGTACGATGCCATTCGTGCCCTGGACATGGCGGTGAGCCGGAACGGCAAGGTCTCGCGCCTGCCCGAGAATGTGGAAGCGATTTACCAGGGGTACAAGCCAAGGGCGGAGTCGGCTGAGCCGGCACCGCAGACGACCCCGCAAGCCCCCGCGCAAGAGGCGGTGCCGACAGAAGCCCGGCCCTTGCCGCAGGAACCCGCTGCAGCTCCCGCGCAGCCCTGATGCTGAGTCTCGATTCAAGACGGATGGAAGGTCGTCACCATGCTGAAACTTCAATTCCTGGATAACCGCCAGCCCTCCATGTGGCTGGTCGATCAGCGCATTTCAATTGGCCGCGACAAGAGCAACAGCCTCGTCATCAACGACGAGGGCGTCAGCGTGTTCCATGCCGAGCTCCGTCAGGAGGACGGGAAGGTGTTCATTTGGGATTCGGGTAGCGTCAACGGCACCTTCGTCAATGGCGAGAAGGTCAGCGGCAAGCGCGAAGTGAAGGCCGGCGACGTGCTGCGCTTCCACCTGATCGATGTGCAGCTGCTCGATCCGTCCAAGGGGCCGGCACCGGAACTGCCCGCCGCGGTGAAGCGCGAGCTCGAGAAGCCCGCCCTGCCGCAGTGGCAGGTCAAGGCACTGACCGGCACCATCTCCGGCAAGATGTTCCTGGTCGACGGCACCAAGATCATTGGTCGCGACCCCGGTTGCGACATCATCATCTCCGGGCCCCACGTCTCGCGCCGCCATGCCGAACTGTCCATCCGTGGCGGCAAGCTCTGGGTCAAGGATCTGGGCTCGTCCAACGGCACCTTCGTCAACGGCAAGCGCACCGAGGAAATCACGCTGAAGAACGGTGACGAGGTGAAGTTCGATGCCATGACCTTCAAGGCCGTGGGTCCGGCCGAGGCCGAGGACAGCTTCGACGAGGCCGAGATGACGCAGTTCCGTCCGGCCATGGCCGCGCCCAAGCCGGCTGCTCCCGCACCGAAGCCGGCCGCAGCTCCTGCTCCTGCTCCCAAGCCTGTGGCGCCCCCGGCGCCGGCCCCTGTCGCAGCGGCGCCTGCTGCAGCGGCTCCGGCGCCCAAGCCTGCCCCGGCCCCCGGTCCGGCAGCAGCGCCTCGCCCGGCACCGGCTCCTGGCCCGGCAGCAGCACCTGCACCGCGTCCGGCTCCCGCTCCCGCGTCGGCTTCAGCCCCGAAGCCTGCCGCTTCCGCTTCCAGGTCCGCGGCTCCGGCAGCGGCCAAGGCGGCACCGGCGCCTGCCAAGGGTGGTAGCGGCATGATGCTCGCCATTGTCGCGGTGGTGGTGATTGCAGCGGCCGTCGCGGGCTTCATGTTCCTGAAGTAAGCCTGCGCCGATCAGCCAGGACGGGGCCATCAGGCCCCGTTCTGCTTTTTGGGCAAGAGGAAGCGTTGCGGCGCCGGAGGCGATGCTCTGCGGGTTCCGCCCCCTTCGTCAGCAGCCTGTCCTTCAGTTCGCAAGCCCGAGGGGATGGCTACTTTCCAGTAGCAGGGTCAGGCAGACCGGAGCGCCACTTCGACGCGCTCCAGGACATCCCTCCAATCGCCCTCACGGGTGGCGCGGAACAGATGCGCTGTCGGGTACCAGGGGGTCGTGTCCTGGTCCAGTCCCCAGTACCAGAACTGCGCCCGCCCCTTGGTGAGCAGGATCCAGGTGCGCTGGCCAAGGGCGGCGCTGACATGCGCTGTCGTGTTGCTGATGGTGATGACCAGATCGAGGGCCGCAATCTGTGCCGCCAGGCCGTCGATGTCGTTGAGGGCGTCGATCTCCAGGTCCTGGTGGAGGTCAATGCCGAGCTGGCGGTGGAGTGTTTCCCGGTCGGCGGCAATGTCGCCGTACTGGATGCTGATGAATTGGCAATCCGGCGTGCCCAGTATCCCCGCCAGCTGTTCGATGGGGATGGATTTGCAGGCGTCCAGCGGTGCCTTTGGGCTCTTCCAGGAAATGCCGATCAGCCGCTTCCCGGGGAAGCGGCTCCTGTACTTGTGGCGCAATGCCTCGGTACGGGCCGCGTCTGGCTTGAGATAGCCACTGTGGTCGTCAAAACCGTCGCGGGTGACGGCGCCCAGGTCGCCCGCAAAAATGCAGGCGTCGTATTCACCGGCAGCCTCTACAAGGTTGCTCCTCTGGTAGTCCAGCAGCGTGGTGTCGGGCAGGACCCTTGCCAGCAAGGGGTTGAGACGCGGATCCAGCGCGACATCGAGCCGGTCTACCTGTTTTCGCAACGACGGTAGCAGGGCCGCAAACGCAATCTGGTCACCGATGCCCTGCTCGGTGATGACCAGCAGCGATTTGGGCGCGGGGCCGTTCCGCCATTCCCGCACCGGATACTCCGGCTTCCGCAGGCCAGTAATGCTCACCCGCCACCGGCGATCGTAGCGTTTGAATCCCTTGGCATAGTCTCCTTTGCGCAAGAGCAGCATCGCATATTCATAGTTGAGGTCGTTGTCGTCAGGGAGCTTTTTGAGCGCCTCGACGTACAGCGATTCCGCCCGGCCAAATGCCCCCTGCTTCTGGTAAGCAAGCGCCAGCGCGACGAAGAGCGACGCGTCCTCCAGGCCGAGTTGCCGTGCCGATGTGAAGTGGGCGATGGCCTCATCGAGCCGACCCAGGCCGCCGAGACTGCTGCCGAGCTGGAAGAGTCGCTGTGCCTCGTTGATGTCGGGCGATCCGGCGAGCGATTCGAGAATCTTGCGCGCCTCTTCGTAGGCGTCTTCACGCAGCAGCAGTATGGCCGTCAGGAACTGCAGCTTGCGTGACTGCTGGTACAGCGCAGGCGGCATTCCCGATACGAGCTTCCGTGCACCCTCGAGCTTGCCCGCATCGAGCAGCATCTTCAGGAAGGCAACGTAGGGCGCGCCATTCATCGCGCACGCGCCGATGGCCTGCTGATAGGCCACGGCCGCCTGGCTGAGCTGATTCTGCTGCCGAAGCGCCTCGGCCCGGGCGAAATGCATCAATGATCGCTGGAGGTCGGCGTTCGGCATGGAAGGAGGGCTGATCATTTTCCCCGGGCTCGTGTCTGGGTTGCAGCTTCTGCTGCGGGAGCTTCAGTGGCCGTAGCGGGCGGCACCGTATGCACTAAGAGTGCTCCAGCCGGAAGAACTTGCGGATGCTGGCCAGCAGGCGCGCCTGCTGCTGCGCGTGATCGACAGAGATGCGTTCCTGCTTCACCGCCACCAGCTGCTTGTCGCGCTCCGTGAGGATCTGCGCGAAGGCTTCCGCCAGTTCCGGGCGCGACTGCATGATCTTCTCGAAGCTCTTCTTGTCGATGCGATAGCACTCGGCGTCGGTGCGCGCCGTCACCGTGGCGCGGCGCGGCTCGCCCGTCATCATGCCGCGCTCGCCGAAGACCTTGCCTTCCGGCAGCGAGGTCAGGTGGCGGCGCGGATGCCCTTCGACCTCGAACCAGACATCGGCCTCGCCATGGATGAGAACGTACAGCCAGTGCGCGACGGCGCCCTGGCGCGTGATGACGTCGCCGCGCGCGAACTGGGCGTAGGTCAGGGATTCCGCCACATAGGCGAGCTCTTCGTCGGAGAGCTGGTCGAAGAGCTCGATACGGCGCAGCGTCTTGCGACGCAGTGCAAGTTCGCGCTCGCGCTGCCGGTTGGCGCGCTCGTCGGTCTCGGTGGTCAGGCGCACGTCCATGGACGGCGGCACGAAGCGCCAGCCCTCGCGCTGCAACGCCGCGTAGATATGTACGCGCACGCTGGAGTCTGTGGGGTCGTCGGCAAGCGCGTCGGTGAGCCAGTAGCGCAGGGCGTAGAGGCCGACGCCTTCGCGGAACTCCATGATCACGCAGCTCGGCGCCGGATTGCGGCTGACGAGCGCAATGGCGGCGTCGCCCACGGCCTTCTCCACGGCCGCGATCACGCGCTGCGGCGGCGTCTCGAGGCCCACCGAGAAATACACCCAGCGCCGCCATTGCGGCGTGTCTTCGCGGCTGACGATGGTGAACTTGGATTTCATCAGCAGGCTGTTGGGCAACACCACGACTTCGCCGTTGCGCGTGCGCACCGCGGTGTGGCGCCAGTGCACCTCCACCACGCGGCCGGAGACGTCGTCGACCTTGATCCAGTCGCCGATGTGGATGGAGTCGTCGAGCTGCAGGGCGATACCGCCGAGGATGTTGCCCAGCGTGTCCTGCATGGCGAAGGCGAGGATGGCGGTGATCACCGCGGAGGTCGCGACCAGGCTGCCGAGGTCCAGCCCCGCATAGCGCAGGCGCACCAGCCCCCAGACGATGTAGGCCACGACGGTGAGGATGTCCTCGAGGATACGGGGCGGCAGCAGGTTGAAGGCGGGCAGCCCGACACGGAAGAGGGTGAGCCCGGCCAGGCGGATGACCAGCAGGCCCAGCGTCAGTACGCCGAGGTCATCGAGCAGCTCCGCGGTCTCGCTGTAGCCCAGCCAGGCGCTCACGCCGGCCCCGAGGATGAACAGGCCGCAGAGCGCGGTGAAGATCAGCGTGTTGCGTACCAGGTGGGGCGCCGGCGGGCGGGCCCGCTGCAGGGCCATCATCAGGATGGCTGCGACCAGGAGGGCGTTGGCGTAGGTCGGGTGCCAGGCGGCCGAGAGGGAATGGAGGAACGAGGCGGCGGTGGCATCCGGCATTGCGGGAGGTCCTGGATTTTTTCCTGATTCTAGCGACAGAAGTACCCGGTGGAGCAGTGCGGCCTCCGCAATTTTCGGATGATGCGAGCCGAATCAAGCAAAGGGTGAGGCGGCCGGGTTGCGCCGCCAGTGATGCGTTATGGCGTGGCGGGAAGGCTTCCGGGGGCGCGGTCGGCACGCCCCCGCCCTGGCAGCAGCGGATCACCGCCCTCTGTCAGGTTCAGGCCGCCTTCAGGTCCAGCGCCTTGTGCAGCGCGTCGCGGAAGGCGGTGTTCACGCCGAGCTGCTTCAGCGTCCAGTAGTGACCGCCGATGGCGCGGTCCACCAGCATGGTGTCCGGCGAGGCGCGGAAGGCTTCCCAGTGCTTCAGCGAGCGGCGCGCGAGTCGCATCACGTCCTCGTGCAGCGTCGCCGTGCCGAAGTTGAAGGGAGTTTCGGAGAAGGCCTGGTGCACGATGCCGACCCACGGCGCGTAGAAGTCCGCCGTCATGTGCGGGGCATGCTCGACATTGCGCACGCCGAGGCTGATCAGTGCCTGGTCCAGCTCGGCATAGTTTTCGCTGATCGCGGCGCGGGTGCTGCGGCGCAACGCTGCCACGATCTCCGGTTTGATCTTCTTGATGCAACCGTAGTCATAGATGACCAGCGTGCCGTCGGTGCGGAAGGCGAAGTTGCCGGGATGCGGATCGCAGTGCACGGCGTGCAGGCTGTAGATCTGGGCGCCGATCGCGCTGACCAGGCGATGGCCGAGCGTGTTGATCATTTCCTGGGAGTAGCGCGGGGCCTGTACCTGGCGGATGTCGTCGCCGGGCTCGTAGGCCAGCGTCAGCACGCGCGTCGCGGTGTACTCGTCGAATACGCGCGGCACCACGATGAGCGGGTCGCTCGCATGGAAGGCGGCGAACTCGCGCACGTTCTGCGCTTCCTTCACGTAGTCGAGTTCGTCGACCAGGCTGCGGCGGATCTCGTCGAAGATGGCGTCCAGCATGGCCTTGTCCACCTTCAGCACGCCGGCCATCTTCAGGGCGAAGCGCAGGTGCTTGAGGTCGGACTCGACACACTGGTCGACGCCGGGGTACTGCACCTTGATCACGACTTCCTCGCCGGCATGCGTACGCGCGCGATGCACCTGGCCGATTGAGGCGGCGGCGAAGGGCTTGCTGTCGATAAAGGCGAATATTTCGGAGGGTTCCTTGCCGAGTTCCTGCCGGATCTGCCGCTCGATCACGGCAAACGGCATGGGCGGCGACTCCTTCTGCAGCTTGGCCAGCGCGTCGGCGATTTCCTTCGGGAAGACGTCCTTGAACTGCGAGGCGATCTGCCCGACTTTCATCACGGCGCCCTTCATCTCGCCAAGCGTGTTGGCGATCTGCTCGCCAACCTGGGAAAAGAGCTGCTCGCGTTCGCGCATGCGCTCTTCCTCGGTCAGCGTGCCGAGCGCGCCCTTGATGCGGTTCTTCGCGAAATTGCCGGCAATGCTGGCCGACATGCCGGCCAGCTTCATGAAGCGCTTGCCAGGGGTGGTCGCGCTGAAGCGCTTGTCGTTCTTGTCGTTGTCCATGACCGTCTCGCGGCGATGGTGAATAGGCCCGGCGGCCGGTGAGGGCCGGAAACCCGGGGACCGGTCCCTGAGTGATATGCCCGATGCGGGCGGGAGGCAAGGGCGGCGGCAGGCCAAGTCGATAGCCGGGGGCAAGGCCCTGCTGTGTCGCTGTTTCTGTTGCGGGCGTGTTTACGCCTCGCTCTCCAGCAGCAGGGAGAAGACCTTGGACGCGCCGGCGGGGAGGCTCACCTGGTCGTCCTCCACATTGCCGCTTTCCACGCAGACCATTCCTTGCCAGGCCTCCGGCGCCATGTCGGCGAGGCGGGCCGTTTTTTCCTGCCAGGGGTTCCAGGCCACGATGCTGCGGCAGTCCGGCGAGCAGATGCGGATGGCCTGCCCGCCGGCCTCGTCGGCCAGGCAGCATTCGCCGGGCGTATGCAGGTAGATGCGGTCGGTTTCGCCAGTGAAGTGCAGCGGGCCGTCCTGGCGGAAGCGGGCGCGGGCGGGGTGGAGCTGGTCGATGTACTCGATGCCTTCCAGCCCGTCGAGACGGACGCGGCGGATGTCGGCCACCGGGAAATAGCTGTGCAGCGCGAAGCCGAAGCGGAAGTCGTCGGTGCCGGTGTTCTCGACATGCAATTGCAGGCTCGCGGTGCGGCCGAGTGTCATGACCAGCGTGGCGATGAAGTCGTGCGGCCAGAGGGCCCGGGTGCCGGCGTCGGCCTGCAGCCTGAATTCGAGCTGCAGCAGATCGCCCGTCACGGTGGCCTGCAGCAGCGTCCAGTTCCGGGTGCGGGCGAAGCCGTGGGCGGGTTTGCCGTCATCGCCGGGATGCGGGCCGAACCAGGGAAAGCAGAGCGGGATTCCGCCACGGATGGCCTTGCCGGGCTGGAACCGTGCGCGCGGCGAGAGCCAGAGCAGCGGCTTGCGGCCCAGGGCCTGGAACTCCAGGAGTTGCGCGCCCTGCTCGCTGACGAGTGCGCGGCAGACCGGCGTCGTGATTTTCCAGCCGCGCAGTCCGGCGGTGCCGAGGGCGACTTCCGAGATGGCATCAGGAAGGGGGCGTGCTGCGTCCATGCTGTGACTTCCTCGCGCGAGAACTCCGGCCGTGGGAGCAGTTTGAACTTATTTGTACTGCGCGTGAAAAGCCATTTCAGCGGTGTTCGGGTAATTGCCGGCCTCTGCGGTGCCGGGGGCAGGGTGGCGCGCGCCCGTGGCCCTCTAATGCATAAGGGCATGCGGTGCATGCCCTTATGTACGACCCTGACGGCATGAGCGGACCATCACCTGTGATCAGGTCGCGGCTTCCGCATCCAGGCTGGCGCGGCCGGCGCCGAACACGGTGAAGGCCAGCAGGCCGCCCGCGATGGCCAGGTTCTTCATGAGCATGATCTGCTGCATCGGGTCCGCGCCGCCATGGAACAGCAGGCCGGCGATCACGGTGAACACCGCGAGGGCCACTGCCGCCAGACGTGTCTGGAAACCAACGATCAGGGCGAGGCCACCGCCGATCTCGAGCAGGATGACCAGGGGCAGCATGATGCCCGGCACGCCCATGGCTTCCATATAGCCCTGGGTGCCGGCATAGCCGCCGATCTTGCTGTAGCCAGCCACGAGGAACATGCCGCCGAGCAGCAGGCGCGCCGCCAGGATCAGCAGGTGGTTGAGGGCAGAGTTGGCGACGATGCCGGCAACTCCGTTATTGATGCGTCGAAAGAATTCCATGATGTTCTCCGTTGTTTTCGAGTTTTACTGCCGCGAGGCCGTCGCTGCGGGCAATGTCTTCCCCGGGGCCCGGCGCGCTGGCGCCGGGCCCTTCACCTCACGGCCGGGAGATGCGTCTCAGAGGATCTTGGCGAAATCCGCAAAGCCGGGGCGCGGGCTGCGCGGATGGAGCTTGCTGGTGTCACCGTAGCCGAGGTTGATGAGGAAGTTCGAACGGACGCGGGTGCCGGCGAAGAATTCGCGGTCCACGCCCTCGCTGTCGAAGCCGGACATCGGGCCTGTGTCGAGGCCGAGCGCGCGCGCCGCCAGGATCAGGTAGGCGCCCTGCAGCGAGCTGTTGCGCAGCGCCGAGCTTTCGATCAGCGCGTCATTGCCCACGAACCAGGCCTTGGCATCGGCATGCGGGAAGAACACTGGCAGGTGCTCGTAGAACTCGTGGTCGGAGCCCACGATCACGGTCACCGGCGCCTGCATGGTCTTGTCGACGTTGCCCGGCGCGAGGTGCGGGCGCAGCCGCTCCTTGGCTGCCGCGCTCTTCACGAAGACGAAGCGCGCCGGCTGCGTATTGGCGGCCGTGGGGCCCATCACGGCGAGATCGTACAGCTGGCGCAGCTGCTCGTCGCTGACCGGCTTGTCGAGCCAGGCATTGTGGGTGCGTGCCTCCAGGAAGAGCTGTTTCAGGGTCTTGTCATCAAGTGGCGTGTTCATTTTTGTGCTCCCGGGTTACTCAAAGGCTCGCGCAGGGCGAGAAAAATGTCAGGGCAGGTCGAACAGCAGGAACTCGCTTTCGGCCTGCGCGTGGAACGTCAGGACCGGCTCGGCGTGGATGGCCGCGCCATCGCCGTCGTGCAGGGTGGTGGTGGCGTCGAGGCCGAGGCTGCCGCGGATCATCTGCACCCAGGCGGTCTTGCCCTCCAGGCGGTGCTCCGCGTGCTGGCCGGCCGCCAGGTGGCCGCGCCAGATGCGCGCCTTCTGGCGGATGCGCAGCGAGTCGTTGGCGCCGTCGGGCGATACCACGAGCTGCAGCGTCTCCACATCGGGGAACCTCTTCTGCTGGTAGCCGGGCTCGGTGTTGTGCGCGTTCGGGTAGAGCCAGATCTGCAGCAGCTCCAGCTCCTCGCTGCCACGGTTGTATTCGCTGTG
Source organism: Moraxellaceae bacterium (assembly GCA_029237815.1). GTDB lineage: Bacteria > Pseudomonadota > Gammaproteobacteria > Pseudomonadales > Moraxellaceae > UBA2031. The sequence continues at coordinate 391,192 of JAQZBP010000001.1, read as the reverse complement.
GGTGACGCCAGTGCCGGCGCTCATGAGCTGGAACTCGCCAGCCTCTACTTTCACCTCGTTGCCCATGCTGTCGCGGTGCGACACGGCGCCGCGCAGCACATGGGTCAGGATTTCCATGTTGTCGTGCCGGTGCGGCGCAAAGCCGGTGCCGGGGGCGACGATGTCCTGGTTGATGACGCGCAGCACCGAGACACCCATATGCTGCGGGTCCTGGTAGGACGCGAAGGAAAACGTGTGCCGGGTGTCGAGCCAGCCGGTGGCGGCGTGGCCGCGCTCTTCGCTTCTGCGGACGGTGATCATGTCGGTCTCCTCTTTTCCCGGGTCGGCCGGTGGGGTCACGGCGGCGCCGGTGTCGGGTCGGGACAGCCGGGCTGTCCCTTGATGTGAGTGATCCTAGTATTGTTCCTGGAAGCTGATTAGTCTGGATTCCGGGAATAAACTGTTCCTTAACTGCGAACAATGCTTCAGGGGGATGCATGGACCTCAACGACGTGGCCGTCTTCGAGAAGGTGGTCAGCGAAGGCAGCCTGACGGCCGCCGCCAACCGCCTCAACCAGCCCAAGTCCTCGGTCAGCCGATCGCTGGCGCGCCTCGAGGCCGACCTTGGCGTGCGCCTGCTGCAGCGCACCACGCGCAAGCTCAACCTTACCGAGGCCGGCCAGGTCTTCTTCGAGCGTACCCGGCGCGTGCTGGGCGAGTTGCGCGATGCCGAGCAGGCGGTGACACGCCTGCAGGAGGCGCCACGCGGCAACCTGCGCATCACCATGCCGGTGGAGCTCGGGATGAAGTTCATGGGACGGGTGGTCGCGGAGTTCATGCAGCGATATCCCGAAGTCAGCATAGAAGCCGATCTCTCGGGACGCATGGTGAAACTCGTGGAGGAGGGCTTCGATCTCGCGCTGCGCATCGGCGAATTCAGCGATTCCTCTCTGGTGGCGCGCCGCCTGGGCAACCTTTCCGGCCGCTTTTTCGCGAGTCCGGCCTATATCGGCCGCCACGGCCTGCCGAAGAAGCCCGAAGATCTCGCGGGGCACGAGGTGATCCTCTTCATGCAGCCGAAGGAAAACACGCTGCTGCTGTTTGGTGAGCCGATGCGCAACGGCGAACAGGGGCCGGGCTGCCGGCTGACCGTGAAAGGCCGCCTCACCGTCAACAACAGCAGCCTGGCCTGCGACGCCGCCGCCGCCGGCCTCGGCATCGCGCTGGTGCCGGGATTCCTCTCGGCGGATGCGGTGGCGGGGGGGCAGCTCCTGCCCGTACTGCCCGAGTACCGCGTCTGCCACGGCGGGCTTTACGCCATGTATCCGAGCCGTGACCATATGCCGGTCGCGCTGCGCACCTTCCTCGATTTCCTCGGGGAGCGCATGAACGAGCATCCCTGGTTCGAGTAGTCCATGCCGATCGATTACCTCCGCCGCCTGTCCGGGCACGAGCGCACGCCGCAGGCCAATCGCCACCTCGGGCTGTCGCTCGCGCTCGTGGCGGGCGCGGCCAATGCCGGTGGCTTCCTGGCCGTGCAGCAGTACACCTCGCATATGACGGGCATTGTCTCGTCCATGGCGGACCATATCGCGCTCGGCAATTTCACGCTGGCGCTGGCGGGCCTGGTGTCCATCGCCTGCTTCCTGCTCGGGGCCATGGTCTCGGCGCTGCTGGTGAACTGGGGACGCGACCATGGGCTGCGCAGCCAGTTCGCGTTGCCGCTGCTGCTGGAGGCGGCGCTGCTCATGGTGTTCGGCATCGTCGGCTCACACCTGCAACAGCAGGTGACCCTCTACGTGTCGCTCACCGTGCTTCTGCTCTGTTTCATGATGGGGCTGCAGAACGCCATCATCACCAAGGTTTCGCATGCGGAGATCCGCACCACACATGTCACCGGGCTTATCACCGATATCGGCATCGAGCTCGGACGCATGCTGTACTGGCGAGGCCATCCGGTGGCGCCGGAGACGGCGGCGTTCAACCGGCAGCGCCTCGGCACGCATGCCGCGCTGGTGTTCCTGTTCTTCGCGGGCGGCGTGATCGGCGCGACCGGCTTCCAGCGCATGGGCTTCCAGGCCGTGTTGCCGCTCGCCTTCTTCCTGCTCGTGCTCTCGCTGGTGCCGGTGCTGGACGATCTGCGCCATGGCCGGGTGCGGGAGTGAGGGCCTCGGCAGGCATTCCCTTGCTGGGCTAGGCTTCGATGGCAATCAACATGCGTGGTGGCAGCGCCACGTGCTCCTGAGCGGCTGAGGAGGGTGCGCTGCAAGGCGCCGCGAACTCGCAACGGATACAACACCAAGGCAGGAATAGCGTGAGAACTTCACTGAAACACCGCGCGGGATGGATGGCCCTGGCCCTGGCGCTCACCGCGCCGGCCTCGGCACTGGAGTGGAGCGCCGGTATTGGCGGCGATGCGCGCTGGTTCGACTGGCGCGAAGAGGCCGGCGGGCAGCAGCTGCTCAGCGAAATGGGCCCGCTATTCTCGCCCGTGGCGAGCCTTGAGCTGCAGCTGGACCCGTTCTACGCCGGCGTCGAGGCCGCTTGGGGAGGTGGCCTTGCGCGCTACGACGGCCGCCTGCAGACGGGGGCGGGCTACGAGGCTGACGCCTGGGAAGAAATCGTCGACACCGAGTGGCGCCTCGGCTGGCGCAATGCCCGCGGCGGCGCGCATCTGGGGTATATGCAGCGCGACTGGCGACGCTATATCGAGGGCAGCGGCAACGTGTCCTCGGCCGAGGAGCGCTATCGCTGGCGCCTGGTGACGCTGGGGGGCGAGGTGGTCCTGCAGGATGCGCCGCAGTGGCGCCTGGCGCTCACGGTCGGCCGGCCCGCGGAGAGTTACCAGAAGGTCTACACGAGCTTCTACGACGACTTCACGCTGGAGCCCGGCGATGGCGTGTTCTGGCGGATTTCCCTGCCCTACCGGCAGCCGCGCGCATCGGGCGGCGTCTGGGTGATCGAACCCTATTACCAGCAGCAGGACATGGACGCGAGCGATCCGCGGCTGCTGCGCATCGGCGGCGTCTCGCAGAACCTGCTGGCCTACCAGCCGGCCTCGGTGCGGCGCGAGCTCGGCATCACGCTGCGCCTGCAGTTCGGCAGTGTCGATACGCCACCTGATCCCGTGGGTACACAGCCGCAGTCGGCACCAGAGCAACAGCCGCTGTAGCCGTCGGCTCGTCTCCATGAAAAAAGCCCGCAGTGCGGGCTTTTTTCATTTCTCCGTGGGCAGCGCCATCGGATTGGGCAGCAGGTCCGCGAAACGGCGCAGCAGCGTGTCGAGGTCGTGGTGATGGTTGCTGCTCACCGTGATGTGTCCGAGCTTGCGGCCATCGCGCTCGTCCTTGCCGTAGAGGTGCAGGTGGGCACCGGCCTCGCGCAGCACGGCGTGGCTGTCCGGATGCCGGCCGATGATGTTGATCATGGCGGTGGGCTTGTCGCAGGTGGTGGCGCCGAGGGGCAGTCCGGCCACGGCACGCACGTGGTTCTCGAACTGCGAGCAGCGCGCGCCCTCGATGGTCCAGTGCCCCGAGTTGTGCACCCGCGGCGCCGTCTCGTTGGCCATGAGGCCATGGCGCGTCTCGAACATCTCCAGCGTGAGCGCGCCGACATGGCCCAGGTCCTGGGCGATGGAGGAGATGTAGCGCTGCGCCGCGAGCTGCACGTCGTCGTCAACGAACGGCGCCGGTGCCACGGAGTGGCTGAGGGTGCCGCGGTGATGCACGTTTTCCGTCAGCGGATAGCAGGCCATGCCGCCGTCCTGTCCGCGCACGGCGATGATGGAAAGCTCGCGCTTGAAGTGGATGAACTCTTCGGCGATCAGTGGCGCCTGCGCGCCGAGCTGCGCCCACGCCGTCGCGACCTGGCTGGCGTCCTTCAGCAGGAACTGGCCCTTGCCGTCATAGCCCATGGTCACCGTCTTCACTACGAGCGGCAGGCCGAGCGCCTCCACGGCGCGGAGCAGGTCCTGTTCGGAGCGGATCTCGGCGTAGCGCGCGGACGGAATGTTGAGGCGGGCGAAGAGCTGTTTCTCGTTCAGGCGGTTCTGCGAGACGGCCAGCGACTTCACGCCGGGAAAGAGCGGCTTGCGCGCCGCGATGCGCTCCACCCACGCCACCGGGATGTTCTCGAACTCGTAGGTGAACACATCGGCGCTGTCGATGAAGGCATCGAGACTGGCCGTGGAGTTCTGCGCATCACCGAACACCGGGCCGAGGCCGGCCGAGGGGCAGTTCGGCGTGCTCTCGTAGAAGGTGAAGGCGAGGTCCAGCGGGGTACCGGCCAGGGCCATCATGCGGCCGAGCTGGCCGCCGCCGAGGACGCCGATGCGCAGCCGGCTCATGCCGTCTGTCCCGGAACCGGGTTGGCGAGCACCTTGTCGGTCTGCTCGCGGCGGAACGTCTCGATGGCCACCAGGAAGGCGGGATGCTTGCCAGCAATGATCTGGGCGGCCAGCAATGCGGCATTGATGGCGCCGGCCTTGCCGATGGCGAGGGTGCCGACGGGCACGCCGCCCGGCATCTGCACGATGGAGAGCAGGGAGTCGAGGCCGTTCAGGGCCTGCGACTGCACCGGCACGCCGAGGACCGGCAGCGAGGTCTTGGCGGCGCACATGCCCGGCAGGTGGGCGGCGCCGCCGGCACCGGCGATGATGACTTCGATGCCCCGGCTGCGGGCGGTCTCGGCGTAGCTGAACAGCTTGTCCGGGGTGCGATGGGCGGACACGACCTCTGCCTCGAAGGGCACGCCGAGCAGGGTGAGCGTCTCGGCTGCGTGCTGCATCGTGGCCCAGTCGGACTGGGATCCCATGATGATGCCGACCAGTGCTGTCATTGCCTTGCCCTCATGGCCTTCCGGCCCCGGAAAAGCGCGCCATTTTCCGCGCCCCGGGGCGCTTGTCAAACCCGGCGGTCAGTGCCTTTCAGCGGACCAGCAGGGCGATGATGGCGGCCACGATTCCGATGACGGCGGTCAGTGCGGCCATGAGGCCGAGGTAGACCCAGAACGGGCGGAAGCTCGAGGGGACGGGCTCGGTGGGTCGTTCGTCGTTCATGGTGCCTCCGGAAACGGGACAGGGCAGGGTGGGTCAGGCGCGGAACATGAAATATACCGCGCCGGTCAGGCAGAGCGCGGCCCAGACATAATCCAGCTTGAACGGCTCTTTCATATAGAACACAACGAAAGGCACGAACACTGACAACGTAATGACTTCCTGCATGATTTTCAGCTGGCCCAGACTGAGCGTGCCGTGGCCGATGCGGTTGGCCGGCACCATGAGCAGGTACTCGAAGAAAGCGATGCCCCAGCTGAACAGCACGGCCAGGATCAGCGGGCGCTGGTGCAGGTGCTTGAGGTGGGCATACCAGGCGAAGGTCATGAAGATATTGGAGCAGAGCAGCAGGAGCGCGGTCTGCAGGGTGACGGGGAGGGTGGGCATGGCGGCATCCTTCGGAACTGCCGGCATTCTCGGAGAGGGTCCCCTCCTGGGCAAGACCGGCGGTGACGGCGCCGGGCGACTTTGCGAGAATGCCCGGCCTTGCCGCTCCGGGATGACTGCGCGATGAAACCCCTGTGGTCGCTGTACTGGTCCGTCTGCCAGATGCGCCGTGGCCCCGAGGACATGCCGCACTCCGCGGGCCTGCTGGCGCTGGTGCTGCTCCTCGACATGGCGTTGGGCATCGGTATCCAGTGGCTCTCGGAGCCGGTGTCGGCGGTCGCCGCCGTCGGCATCGTCCTGCTGGCCCTGGCCCTGGATGCGCTGGTGCTGTGGGCGCTCGTGCTCTTCAAGCAGCGGGAGTTGCGCTACGTGCAGAGCCTGACGACCATCTACGGCGTCGACTTCATGATCGGGCTGCTGGCGTTGCCGCTGGTGGTGGTCAGCGTGGCGGCCGGGGACACGCCTTGGCTGGTGGCGCTGGTCGCGCTGCAGATGCTGCTGGTGGGCTGGAACCTCGGTGTGCGCGGCTTTGTTTATCATCGCACCCTGGACATTGGCATCTTCCAGGCCAGCATGCTGTCACTCACCCTGTTTCTGCTGCATGTCTTCCTGGCGGCAAAACTGTTTCCGGAGCTGCTGGCGCCCGCGCCGGCCCACTGATTTTTCCAGGAATCCTTCATGCATATTCACATCCTCGGCATCTGCGGCACCTTCATGGGCTCCCTCGCGGTGCTCGCGAAGGAGCTGGGTTACCGCGTCACCGGCTCCGATGCCAACGTCTACCCGCCCATGAGCACGCAGCTCGAGGCGCAGGGCATCACGCTGATGCAGGGCTATGATCCCGCCCACCTCGATCCGCGCCCGGACCTGGTCGTGGTCGGCAACGCCATGAGTCGCGGCAACGCGGCCGTGGAGTACGTGCTGAACGAGGGCATTCCCTACACCTCCGGTCCTGCCTGGCTGGCGGAGCATGTGCTGCAGGGGCGGCACGTGATCGGCGTCGCCGGTACCCACGGCAAGACCACCACCACCACCATGGTGGCGTGGATCCTCGACCAGGCGGGCCTGGCGCCCGGCTTCCTGATCGGTGGCGTGCCCAAGGGCTTCTCGGCGAGCGCGCGTCTCGGCGGCGGCAAGTTCTTCGTGGTCGAGGCCGACGAATACGATTCCGCCTTCTTCGACAAACGCTCCAAGTTCATCCACTACGCGCCTGCCACGGCCATCCTCAACAACCTCGAGTTCGACCACGCCGACATCTTCGAGGACCTCGAGGCGATCAAGAAGCAGTTCCACCACCTGGTGCGCACGGTGCCGGGGCGCGGCCGCATCATCGTGCCGGCCGACGACGCCAACCTGGCGGATGTCCTGAAGAAAGGCGCGTGGACGCCGGTGGAGCGCTTCACCGTCGACGAGGTGCGTGACGGCGCCAGCTGGCGTGCGCAAAGCATCCGCGAGGACGGCTCCGCCTTCGCGGTCTACCTCGGCACCGACAAGGTCGGTGAGGTGCACTGGACCATGACGGGCCGCCACAGCGTCAACAACGGCCTCGCCGCCATCATGGCGGCCGAGCATGCCGGCGTGGCGCCGGCGGACGCCTGCCGCGCTCTCTCCGCCTTCCCGGGCGTGAAGCGCCGCATGGAGATCATCGGTGAGGTGAAGGGCGTCACCGTCTACGATGACTTCGCGCATCATCCCACCGCCATTGCGACCACGCTGGAAGGGCTGCGCCGCAAGGTCGGCGAAGCCAAGATCATCGCCGTGATCGAGCCGCGCTCCAACACCATGCGCCTTGGCGCGCACAAGGAGAATCTCGCGCCTTCCGTGGCGGCCGCCGACCAGGTGCTGTGGTACCAGCCGGAGGGCCTGAACTGGGACCTGGGCCCGGTGGTGGCGGATAGCCCGGTGCCGGCCGTCGTGCTCAATTCGATCGACGCCATCATCGCGAAGGTCGTGGCCGACGCGATGCCGGGCGACCAGGTCGTGATCATGAGCAATGGCGGCTTCGGCGGCATCCACCAGAAGCTGGTAAAGGCACTGTCGGCCTGAGCCATTGAAGGCAAGTAGAAAAGGGGCGCGTGGCGCCCCTTTTTTATTGGCGCGGCGGAAGCGCAGGGAGGGGATTGTTCGGGACTGGCGCACCGGATCCGGCAGGCGCCGGCGCGCGCTCAGCCTGCAGGCGCAAACAGCTGGTCACGGGCGGCTTCGATCACTGCCAGCGTGGCGGGATGCGACAGGCGACGCTCCACGGTGATCGCATAGAACTGCTCGCGCAGCGCCTCCGTCCGGCCCACTTCTTTCACCTCGAACTGCTGGCAGACCTCGTCCGCAATCGCCGCCGGCACCGGGAACACGCCGGCGCCGGCGCGGCCGAAGGCCTTCATCAGCGCGCCATCCTCGAACTCACCGGCCACCTGCGGATGCACGCCGGCGTCATTCAGCCAGCGCAGCAGCGGCCCGCGCAGCTGCGGCGCATCGGCAATCACGAGGTCCAGTTCATGGATGGCGAGCTCGGCCAGCAGACGCGGCAGCTTGTCCTCGCGGCAGACCAGGCGCACCGGTTCGGCCAGCGCCAGTGACGGGGAGAGGAGCTGGTAAATGACCGACTTCGGTACCACGTCGGCGATCCCGACGCGGAACAGCGTGCGCCGTTCGCCCGCCCCCGGGCGCTGTCGCAGCACGGTCTCCAGCTCGCCGGTGGCGCGAAAGATGTCTTCGGCGTAGCTGAGCGCCAGCCGGCCGGTCTCGGTCAGCACCAGGCGTCGTCCCTGCCGCTCGAACAGCGGCACCCCCAGGGTTGCCTCGAGCTTGCTGATCTGGCCGGAAAGCGTCTGCGGGGTGAGGTGCACCTGTTCGCTGGCGCGATGGATGCCACCGGCCCGGGCCACGGCCCAGAAGCAGCGGAGCTGGTTCAGGTTGAGCATGGTTATCTGTTCGATAAAGCCGAAGTAATAACCGATTAAAAGTGAATTCTGCGGACAGCGAAAGCCCCCCAGCATTGCCGGTGTCCACTCACAGGAGACATCGCGATGCAGATCGACATACAGACCCAGGGCCTCGCCCTCGATGCAGAGGTCGCCCGTCTCATCCGCCGGCAGGTCAGTGACGCGCTGGCGCACGCGGCCGACCACATCCACCACTCCAGCCTCCACCTGGCCGACATCAATGGTCGCAAGGGGGGCGTGGACAAGCAGTGCCACCTGGTCGTGCAGCTGCATGGCCTGCCTGCCGTCGTCGTCCATGAGACCCGGACGGAACTGCACGAGGCCATCGGTCGCGCCCTGCACAGCCTCACCCGCCGGGTCGGCCGCCACCGCCGCCTGGCGGCCCTTCCTGGCCCGCACGGCGACGACGCCTGGAGTCCCGCATGAAACGCATCGTCCTCTTTCTGGCCACCAACCTGGCCATCGTCCTCGTCCTGTCGCTGTCGATGCGGCTGCTGGGCGTGGAGCCCTACCTGAACGCCAACGGGCTCAACATGCAGGGCCTGCTGATCTTTGCCGCGGTGATGGGCTTCGGTGGTGCCTTCATTTCCCTGGCCATCTCCAAGTGGATGGCCAAGAAGACCACGGGCGCCCGTGTCATCACTGAACCGGCGAGCGAAGCCGAGGCCTGGCTGCTCAACACGGTGCGCCGCCAGGCCGAGGCTGCCGGCATCGGCATGCCGGAGGTCGCCATCTACGACTCGCCCGAGGTCAACGCCTTCGCCACCGGCATGTCGCGCAACAAGGCGCTGGTGGCGGTGTCCACCGGCCTGCTGCGCAGCATGACGCGCAACGAGGCGGAGGCCGTGCTCGGCCACGAGGTCAGCCACGTCGCCAACGGCGACATGGTGACGCTGACGCTGATCCAGGGCGTGGTGAACACCTTTGTCATCGTGCTGGCGCGGGTGATCGGCAACTTCGTCGACAAGGTGATCCTGAAGAACGAGGAAGGGCATGGTCCCGCCTTCTGGATCACCACCATCGTCGCCGAGCTGGTGCTGGGCTTCCTGGCGTCCACCATCGTCATGTGGTTTTCGCGCCAGCGCGAGTTCCGCGCTGACGCGGGTGGCGCGCGCCTCGTCAGTCGTCCGGACATGGTGGCGGCACTGCGACGCCTGCAGCGTGCGCACGCCGGGCCGCTGCCCGACGGCATGGCGGCCATGGGCATTGCCGGCGGTGGCAAGGTGCCCGGATGGCGCAAGTTGTTCATGAGCCATCCGCCACTTGAGGAGCGCATTGCGGCGCTTGAGAGCGCACGGTGATCGTCATGCTGAGACGATGACACACCCCGGCAGATGCCGGGGTCTTTCCAGCAGCGCCACCCGGCGCCACCGTTGTGCGATGAGCCTTTCGAGTTGAGCTTTTTTTTTACAGGGGTTAAGGAGACCGTAATGGAAATGACGCAGCAGGTGATGATTGGCGAGCCCTGGATGTGGGGCGCCTTCATTGCCTTCGTAATAGTGATGCTGCTGCTGGACCTGTTCGTGTTCGGAGGCGGCAAGGCGCACAAGGTGAGCGTGAAGGAAGCGGCCCTGTGGTCGCTGCTCTGGGTGGGGCTGGCGCTGGCCTTCAATGCCCTGCTTTTCTGGTATCTCAAGGGCACGGTCGGCGTTGAGCTTGCCGAGCAGAAGTCGCTGGAGTTCCTGACCGGCTATGTGATCGAGAAGTCGCTCTCGGTCGACAATGTCTTCGTCTTCCTGATGGTCTTTACCGCCTTTGCGGTGCCGGCCGAGTACCAGCGCCGCGTGCTGCTCTACGGTGTCCTGGGCGCCATCGTTATGCGCGCCATCATGATCATGGCCGGCGCCTGGGTGGTTCGCGAATTCAGCTGGGTGCTCTACCTTTTCGGTGCCTTCCTGGTCATCACCGGCATCCGCATGATGGTCGCGGTGGACGAGAAGCCCGACCTCGAGCAGAACCCGGTGCTGAAGTTCGCCCGCCGCCACCTCAAGTTCACCGACGGCTACCGCGGCGAGAAGTTCTGGGTGGTGGAGAACGGCGTGCGCCTCTTCACTCCGCTTTTCCTCGTGCTGATCCTGATCGAGGTGACCGACCTGGTGTTTGCGGTGGACTCCATCCCGGCGATCTTCGCCATCACCACCGACCCCTTCATTGTGTTCACCTCCAACATCTTCGCCATCATGGGCCTGCGCGCGCTGTATTTCCTGCTTGCCGACATGGCCAGCCGCTTCCACCTGCTGAAGTACGGCCTGGCGATGGTGCTGACCTTCGTGGGCACCAAGATGCTGATCGCGCCCTGGTACCACCTGCCGGTGCAGGTCTCCCTGGCCATCGTGATCACGACCCTGGCGGCGAGCGTCGCGGCCAGCCTGCTGACCACGCGCAAGCGGGGCGGCACCCAGGCCTGATGTGTCTGCGTCAACGCACCGGAAAAGGCCCGCAGCAGCGGGCCTTTTCTTTGGGCGAAACCGGATGCGGCAGGCGCCAGTGCGGGAGGCTGCTCGGCAACAGGCAACAGCGCGCTTGCGCGGAATGGCTATGCCGGCCCACGGGGTTACGCTTGTTTGCCGGGAAGGGCTCGTGGCAGTCAGGATGCCGGAAATGAAAAAGGCCCGCAGTGGCGGGCCTTTTTCATTTCCGGCGGACTTATTCGATATGCGTCGGCTTGCCGAGATGGACCGGGTCGGCGCGGCGCTTGCGCATGCGGATATTGAGCATTTCCACAGCCAGCGAGAACGCCATCGCGAAGTACACATAACCCTTGGGCACGTGCTGGCCGAGGCCATCCATGACCAGGATCATGCCGATCATGACCAGGAAGGCCAGCGCCAGCAGCTTGATGGAGGGGTGGCGATCCACAAACTCGCCGATCGGCTTGGCGGCAAACATCATTACGCCCACCGCGGCCACGATGGCCATCACCATCACCGGGATGTGCTGCGACAGCCCCACGGCGGTGATCACCGAGTCCAGCGAGAACACGATATCAATGATGGCGATCTGCAGGATGATGGAATAGAAACCGGCATGGGCCATGCCCTTGGCAACAGTTTCCTCGCCCTGCTCCTCGGCTTCGACGCTCTCGAAGATTTCCGTAGCCGCTTTCCAGAGCAGGAACAGCCCGCCGCCTATGAGGATGAGGTCGCGCCCGGAAACGGCGTGTTCCAGGACCGTGAACAGGGGCTCTGTCAGGCGCATTACCCAGGCCAGGGACAGCAGCAGCAGGATGCGCGACACCATGGCCAGGCCGAGGCCGAACATGCGTGCCCTGTTTCTGTGCTTCTCCTCCACCTTGTTCACAAGGATGGTGAGGAAAATGATGTTGTCGATCCCGAGAACGATCTCGAGAAAGGTCAGGGTGACCAGGGTGACCCAGGCTTGCGGGTCGGCCATCCATTCGAGCATGTCAGTGACTCCCTTTTGAGAGGGCGGCCATCTTCCGGATGCGGTCCGGGGCTGTCAAATCCGGAGAGGCGAATTTCGGGCCTCCGGAGGCGGGTTGCGACCGTCAGTAAAAGAAAAGCCAACGCGTTCTTGCGTTCACTGACTGGCCTGCTTGGCCCTCCAGCCACTAGCGTAGACCCGTTGCTCCGGCCAGGAAGGCTGGGAGGGACTGGCATGCGAGCGCTCCGGCTGTCCGCATGGCGCGCTCGGGGCACGCAAGGAGGCAGCAAATGCGGATCGGAAAACGTGGTGGGTCCAGGCTGTGGCGCTTCCTGGCGGGCCTGGTGCTGGCCACCTTTGCGGCGCTGGCGCTGGCCACTGCCGCCCTGTCCGCGAAGACGCTGGCGGGTGACCGTGCCCGGCCGGACGCCGGGGCTCCACCGCCGGTGACATCCGCAGCGGCGCCGGTGCCGAACCTCGATCTCACGCGTTTCGCCGGAACCTGGTATGTGATCGCCACCATTCCGGACCGCTTTCACGAGGACTGTGCGGCCGAGGCCACCTTTACTTTCAGCCTGCAGCCGGACCGTAGCTTGCGCGTCCAGAACCGCTGCCGTGGCGCGGATGACAGCATCCATCTCGACGAAGGCGTGGCCCGGGAGAAGCAGCCGGGCGCCTTGGCGGGCCAGCTGGAGGTGCGCTATGCGCCCGACTGGATGACCTGGATGCCGCTGGCCTGGAGCGAGTTCTGGGTCATCCACCTTGCTGGGGACTACCGGCATGCGCTCGTCGCCACGCCCGACGGCGAGCACTTGTGGCTGCTGTCGCGCAGTCCGGTGCTGGGTGAGCCCGACTACCGGGAGCTGCTGGACCAGGCGCGTGCGCAGGGTTTCGACCTTGAACGACTGCGGGAAATTCCCCAGGAGGGTGGGTCGGCGACGTCGGTGGAGGAGGGGGTGGGGCTGCCGGCGCCCTGAGCGCCGGCGAGGGGGATGACGGTCTGGCGTCAGGCGAAGTGGCAGACGTAGTCCAGCAGTTCCAGCGTCTCGATCTCGAAGGACGAGTTGCCTGGCACATTGAAGGACTGCCCGCCCTGGTATTCCGTCCACTCGCTCTCGCCCTTCAGGCGGATGCGGCAGCGGCCGGCATTCAGCTCCATGATTTCCGGCGCGCCGGTGTTGAACACCAGGCTGGAGGGAAAGATCACCCCCACGGTCTTTTTCGTCCCATCGGCGAGGAGGACGGTATGGCTCACGCATTTGCCGTCGAAATAGACATTGGCTTTCTTCACGACGCTGACGTTGTCGAACTGGCTCACGGGCTGGCTCCTCTGCTGATGGAATCCCGGCCGCGGCGTTGCCGTCTGGCGGGAGGGGCGGATTCTAGGGTCTGGGCGTGCCTGCGCAAAGCCACCGCGAAGCCGCGACCGCTCTCGGGACGCAAGGGCGGTCATGCAGGTGTCCCGTTCGGGGCAGGGCTCGCCAACGTCCGCGACCAGGCACAGCGTTCGTCATTCGATCCGGGTCTTCGCCCAGCGGCGAGGTGCCGGGAGAGCGGTCCGGAAACGTACAAGGCCAGTGCTGTCGACATTGCTCTGCGCCTGCAGGGATTGTCCGTAGACGCCGGAGCGAACGGCAGCTGCCGTCTGGGTGGTAACAGCGATTGGCCTGGCCCTGCTCCGCTCGCTGGAGCTTCCTGATTGCGCAGTATGAGTCAATGCAGTGGCGGCCTGTCGGCGGGACCGGCGACGCTTGTCGCACCCTGTGTGACCAATGGCGGGATTTTCTCACGGACGGCGCTTTCCAGCTCCGGAAAAAATGCGCTATGGTTCCTGCAACCTGACAGCGTGTGGCCTCGCCACCGGGAGGGCAGTCGCAGAAACGGATCTCGCGCAGTTCCCGGTCTTGCCCGCGCTCACTCCACGCCACGCCAACGCTTGTCAGGTGCAGAGAATGGAAGAACACACCAGCCGTAAGATTGCCTACATCCTCGATACCAACGTCCTCATCCACGACCCCAATTCCGTCCTCAATTTCGAAGAACACCGCGTCATCATCCCGATGACCGTCCTCGAAGAACTCGACAAGCTCAAATCCGGCAAAGCGTCCGTCTCCGCAGAATGCCGTGCCGCCATCCGCCTCATCGACTCCATCCTCGGCGATGCCGAGCCCGACAAGATCCGCCAGGGCGTTCCCATCTGGCGCGAGCTCACGCGCACCCATCTCGGCATGCTGTCCGTGCTCATGGACACGCAGGACAACAGCAGCACGGAATACCTGTCCAACGAGCTCAACGACAACAAGATCATCAACCAGCTGGTTACGCTGCAGGCAGCGAACATCAACACCAAGCTGATCCTGGTCACCAAAGACATCAACATGCGCCTCAAGGCGCGCGCCTGCGGGCTCGCGGCCGAGGATTACCACAACGACCAGCTCGTTTCCGACATCAAGCAGCTGGCGCGCGGCTACCACGAGATGGAAGGGTCGTTCTGGGATCGCGTGAAGTCGGTGGAGACGGTGCAGAACCTCGGCGAAACCCTGCACTTCCTGCCGCGCGAGAGCCTGGAAGACCAGCTCTTCCTGAACCAGTTCATCATTGATGATGAAGGCTTCGTCGGTCGCGTGCGCGAGATCGATTCGGAAAAGGTGGTGCTGGTCGACCTGCAGCGCGAACAGCTCATGGGCCAGCAGGCCTGGGGGCTGACGCCGCGCAACATCCATCAGGCGCTGGCGCTCAATCTGCTCATGGACCCGAACGTCCACATGGTGTCGCTCACAGGCCCCGCGGGTTCCGGCAAGACCATACTGGCGCTGGCCGCCGCCATCGAGATGACCATCGTCGAGCGCCGCTTCAACAAGATCATCGCCACGCGCTCCACGCCGCCGCTGGCCGAAGAGCAGGGCTTCCTGCCCGGCACCGAGGAGGAGAAGATGGATCCCTGGCTGGGCGCCATCAGCGACAACATCGAGGCGCTGCACCTGAACGACGCCAGCCCCTCCGGCTCCATCGAGTACGTGAAGGAAAAGGCCAACATCCAGTTCAAGGCGCTGAACTATATCCGTGGCCGCAGCTTCCAGCGTTCGCTCATCCTCATCGACGAATGCCAGAACCTGACACCACACCAGATGAAGGCCATCATCACGCGTGCCGGTGACGGCTCCAAGGTCGTCTGCCTCGGCAACCTCGCGCAGATCGACACGCCCTACCTGTCACCCACGAGCTCCGGCCTCACCTATATGTGCGAGCGTTTCAAGGGCTTCCAGCATGGCGGGCACCTGCAGTTGCATGGCGTGCCGCGCTCGGTGCTGGCGGAGTATGCCGAGTCCAATCTCTGACCCGGGCAGCTGCAAGGCAGGCGGCGGCCGGCGGGCCTGTGGCGGCAGCCCTGCCGGCCGCCACCGTGAGGGCCCGGACGCCATGAGCGGCCGAGGTGGTACTTCGCCACGCTGCATGCGGCCGATCCGCTTGAGCTTCACAAAGGCTCTCTGCTAGCGTCGCCGCATTGCGCCACGGAGAGCCCGCATGACCCCCGAGCAGATTGCCTATATCGAGCAGCGTCGCCGACAGATCCGCTACTGGCCCTGGATGGCCGGGGTCCTCGTGGCGCTGCTGATGGCGGCCTACGCCTGGCTATGGTGGGCCGCGCCCATCAACATCAGCCCCGCCATGGTCCTGGAGCAGTTCCACACCAGGACCGTCAGCGATGAGGAAATGATCATGCTGGCGGCGCGCGGCACGCTGGCGCTGATCGGCTGCGGGATGTTCGTCTTCGTGCTGGTCCTGCTGATTTCCCTGGCGCTCTGGAACGAGTTGCGCCTGATCCGGATGATTGACGCGCTGGCGCCCGCCAGGACAGACGCTGCACCTCCGGCTGGCGCCGGGGTTGTTGACGCACCCGAGGAGCCTGCTGCGGGTAGCGATGCCTGAGTTCAAGGATCATTTCTCGGCGCTGGCGCAGTCCTACGCCGCGTTTCGCCCTCGCTATCCCGATACCCTTTTCGCCGAACTGGCCCGACTGTCCCCGGGCCGACAGTGCGCATGGGACTGCGCCACCGGCAACGGCCAGGCGGCGGGCGGCCTTGCGCCCTGGTTCCGCGAGGTCTTTGCCACCGATGCCAGTGCCGCGCAGATCGCGGCAGCGGCCGGCCCGGCCAATGTGCACTTCCGGGTGGCCCCCGCCGAGCGCAGCGGGCTGCCGGATGCCGCCATCGACCTGATTCTCGTCGCACAGGCGGCGCACTGGTTCGACCTGCCTGCCTTCTATGCCGAAGCGGCACGAGTGCTGCGGCCTGGAGGCGTGCTGGCGCTGCTCACCTACAGCGGCGTGCGCATCAATGCCCGGCTGGATCCACTCCTGCGCGAGTTCCACCAGGCCACTGTCGGCCCGTACTGGCCGCCCGAGCGGGCTCATGTCGAGCGCGACTATCGCGACTTGCCCTTTCCCTGGGCGGAAATTCCATTTCCCGCCCAGGTCATGACGGCCCGCTGGACCCTCGACCAGCTGATCGGTTATCTCGGAACCTGGTCCGCGACCCGCGCTTTCCGCGAGGAGCGGGGCGAGGATCCCTTGCCCGGCCTGCGGGCTCGCCTGCTGCCGCTCTGGGGCGAGCCGGCCCGTCCGCTGGAAGTGCGCTGGCCGCTGCCGGTCCGGATTGGACGCCGGCCCTGACGGATTGCCGTTTGCCTACGGGTGCTGTCTTGATTGCCCCCCCCTTTGGCTTTACGCTTCGCGCTGTCAGTGCCAGGGCGCGCCCAACACCTAGCGCAGCAACCTGACGCAGGTCAGAGAGCCTCTCGAAACCGTCACAGACAAGGGCTTGTGATGTGGTGGTTTCCAGGGGCTCTTTTATTCTTACTGCTATTTGACGGGTGACTGTCATGCGCCTTGCCGACTACTGCACCGATGCCGAGTGGAAAAAAATCCGTGATGTCGCCGACACCAAGGAAACGCCGTTCCTGGTCGTCGACCTCGAGATCATCAAGCAGAAATATGAAGAGCTCACGGGCTGCTTCCCCATCGCCAAGGTGCACTATGCGCTGAAGGCCAATCCGGGCGTGCCCGTGGTGGAGCTGCTCCGCGACCTGGGTTCCTGCTTCGACATCGCGTCGATCTTCGAGCTCAACCGCGTGCTCGACACCGGCGTCGAGCCGGACCGCATTTCCTACGGCAATACAATCAAAAAGGCGGCGCACATCAAGTACGCCTACGAGAAGGGCATTCGCCTCTTCGCCACCGACTCCAAGGCCGACCTGCAGTCCATTGCCGACAACGCCCCGGGCTCCAAGGTCTTCGTGCGCATCCTGGTGGAAGGCGGCGAAACCGCCGAATGGCCGCTGTCGCGCAAGTTCGGCTGCCATCCGGACATGGCCATCGACCTGCTGGTGATGGCCAAGCAGCTCGGCCTCGTGCCCTACGGTATTTCCTTCCACGTCGGCTCGCAGCAGAAGGACATCGCCGTGTGGGACGCCGCGCTGTCCAAGGTCAAGTACATGTTCGACTGGATGAAGCTCGAGGAAGACATCGAGCTGAAGATGATCAACATGGGTGGTGGCTTCCCGGCGAACTACATCTCCGAAGTGAACACCATCAATGTGTATGCCGAGGAAATCCTGCGCTACCTGCGTGACGACTATGGTGACGACCTGCCCGAGATCATCCTGGAGCCGGGCCGTTCCCTGGTGGGTGAGTCCGGCGTGCTGGTGTCCGAGGTGGTGCTGATCTCGCGCAAGTCGCGTACCGACCTCAACCGCTGGGTGTATCTCGATGTCGGCCTGTTCCAGGGCCTGATGGAGACCATGGGCGAGTCCATCAAGTACCCGATCTACATGGAGAAGCTGGAAGGCAACCCGCCCACCGGTACCGTGGTGATCGCCGGCCCGACCTGCGATTCCACCGATATCATGTACGAGAACTCCAATTACCAGCTGCCGCTGAACCTGGCCGTGGGCGATCGTCTTTACTGGATGACCACGGGCGCTTACACCAACTCCTACAGCTCGGTGGAATTCAATGGTTTCCCGCCGCTGAAGACCTACTACGTGAAGTAATTTTTCGCACAGCGGCCCTGGCCGCTAATAAAAAAGCCGGCAGTCGCCGGCTTTTTTATTGGGTCGGGGTTCAGGGTTGCTGCGGGAACTGCACCTGGGCGGCCTGCGCCCGCGCCACATACTCCTGGTAGACGGGTACCGCGAAGGCGGCCAGCAGGCCGACGAGCAGCAGCGGCAATACCACGCCGAAAAAGATCAGCGTCATGGAGTTCTTCACGGGCCGCGGGCCGTAGTTGTTGCTGCCCGCGCTGCCCGGCCAGAACAGCAGCAGGAGCGCCATGATCAGGTTCACGAGCGGCACCAGCATCAGCAACGACAACCAGCCGCTCTGGTTCATGTCGTTGAGCCGGCGCTTGGCCATTACCAGCATGGCGATGAGGATGGGGACGTAGATCGCCACCATCAGGGGTAGCGCCAGTGCGCTCGCGCCATCGCGGCCGGCCAGGAGCGGAATGGCGACGGCCGCCAGAATGCCGACCAGGAAGGCCATCACGAACTGCACAATGAAGGAATAGACAAAGTACCGCAGCCGCCCGAGGCGCCCGTCAGTGCTGAAGATGCGCGGCTCATAGGTGGCGTCCGTGACTGGAACGTAAACGTCTTGGACGGTGGCGACAGGACTGCGGTAGGGATTGGTCATCGGGCGCTCCGTGGCGTTGTTGTTGGGTGTTTTGGCGGATAGTGGCAAATTTGGCCGCCGCGGCGCGGCTAGGTGGTTTCACGTGCCGCCGCGGGCGGCTTCTCGGCGGCGACGGCATCGCTCTCGAACAGGTCCTCGAGCTCGCGCATGGATTCCTTGACGCTCTCCATGAGCTGCGCTTCGTCCTGGTAGATGGCGTGTTGCCGCTTCATGAGCTGCTCGTCGTAGTCGCGGAAGCGCCGGATGCTGTTCTCCGCGCGTTCGGCGCCGAGGCCGAGCGCCACGAGGATCTTCTCGGCCAGGTCCAGGCTGGAGAGATAGGTCTCGCGGTTGATCACGTGGACGCCGATGTCCATGAGCTGATAGGCATGGGCGCGGTCACGCGCGCGCGCATAGACGGCGACATGCGGGAAGTGGCGATGCAGCGCCGAGGCGGTCTTCACCGAGTCGCGTACATCGTCCATGGCCAGTACGAAGATCTTCGCCTTGCCGACGCCTGCCGACCGCAATAAATCAATATTGGCGGGATTGCCGTAGTAGACCTTGTTGCCGAAGCGGCGCACGAAATCGACCTGGCGCACATCCGATTCCAGCGCGGTGAAGCCGATATGGTGCATGCGCAGCACGCGCGCCACGATCTGTCCGAAGCGACCGAAGCCGGCGATCACTACGGGACTGGCCTGGTCCTCGGGCAGCTCATCGAAGTCGCGATGATCCGTCGGCCGCAGCCGGGGCTCCAGCACCTTCTCCAGCAACATAAAGGCAAACGGTGTCAGCGCCATCGAAAGCGTGACGATCAGGATCAGTCGCTGCGCGAGCTGTTCCGAGAAAACGGAGTTGGCGGCGGCGGCGGAAAAGAGCACGAAGGCGAATTCGCCGCCCTGGGCGAGCGGGACGGCCAGCTGTACGCTGGTGTGCAGGTTGCTGCCACTGATGCGGCCGATCAGTGTCAGCAGGACGAACTTGACCATCATGACGCCGAGCACACAGGCCATGATGAGACCGGCCTCCGTCTTCAGCAGCGCGATGTCGGCGGTCATGCCGACGGCAATGAAGAACAGGCCGAGCAGCAGAGATTTGATTGGCAGCAGGCTGGCCTCGATCTCGTGGCGGTACTCGCTGTCTGCCAGCAGCACGCCGGCGGCGAAAGCGCCCAAGGACATCGAGACGCCGAGGAATTCGGTCAGGATTCCGGCGCCGCAGACCAGGAAGAGGGCGGCGGCCGTGAATACCTCCGGTGTGCCGGCGCTCGCCACGAAGCGCAGTGCGGGGCGAATGAGGGCGCGGCTTGAAAGGATGAAGAGGCTGGCGACCAGCACCAGCTTGCCGAGGTCGTCCCAGCCATAGTCAGTGGCCTTGCCCCCCAGCAGCGGTACCACCGCCAGCAGGGGAATCACCGCCATGTCCTGGAACAGCAGGATGGCGAAGGCGCGCCGGCCGTGCTTGGAAGTCAGCTGGTTTTTCTCGCTGAGCAATTGCAGGGCAAACGCCGTCGACGACAGCGCCAGCCCGAAACCGACGACGAAGCTGACCGGTAGCGGCAGTCCCAGCGCATACACCGCGCCCATGAGCGCGAGGCCGGTGAGCATGACCTGTAGACCGCCTAGCCCGAACACCGAGCGGCGCAGCACCCACAGCCGCGATGGCTCCAGCTCGATGCCGATCAGGAACAGAAGGAGCACGATGCCGTATTCGGAGAACTCCAGCACGTCGTGCGGGTCGTGCAGCAGGCCAAGCGCGTAAGGCCCGAGCAGCACGCCGGTGGCGAGGTAACCGATGACCGAGGCCAGTCCGAAGCGCTTGAGCAGCGGCACCATTACCAGAGTGGTGCCAAGAAAAACGGCAACGATTTGCAGCAAATCCATCCGGGGTGTCCCTGGTTGCGCGCCCCTGCCAAACGACCGATAGTGGCGCACGGTTTTCTTGTCCGGCGGGCCGTCATCAATCCGTCATCCTGCGGTTATCGCAGCGGGAGGGGCGCGCGGGTATTGTTCGAGTTCTACCACATGGAGGCTTCACCATGGCACAGCTTTATGACGACAACTCCCTTTCCATTGGCAATACGCCGCTGGTGCGATTGAACCGCGTATGCGGCGGCAATGCCCTTGTCTATGCCAAGGTGGAAGGGCGCAATCCGGCCTACTCCGTGAAATGCCGCATCGGCGCCAGCCTGGTGTGGGATGCCGAACGCCGCGGCGTGCTGAAGCCGGGCATGGAAATCGTCGAGCCGACCTCTGGCAACACCGGTATTGCACTGGCCTTTGTCGCGGCGGCGCGCGGCTACGGCATCACGCTCACCATGCCGGCTTCCATGAGCCTGGAGCGGCGCAAGGTCCTGAAGGCGCTGGGTGCCACTCTGGTGCTCACCGACCCCGCCAAGGGCATGAAGGGCGCGATCGAGAAAGCAGCCGAAATCGCCGCCAGCGATCCTGCCCGCTACTACATGCCGCAGCAGTTCGAGAACCCGGCCAACCCCGATATCCACGAGAAGACCACAGGGCCGGAAATCTGGCGCGATACCGATGGCAGGGTCGACATCTTCGTGGCGGGCGTCGGTACCGGCGGCACCCTGACCGGTGTGTCCCGCTACATCAAGAAGACCCAGGGCAAGGCCATCCAGTCGATCGCCGTCGAGCCTGCAGCCTCACCATTGATCACGCAGACCCGCAATGGCCAGCCGCTGGCGCCGGCCCCGCACAAGATCCAGGGTATCGGCGCCAATTTCGTACCGAAGAACCTTGATCTGTCGCTGGTGGACGGAGTGGAGCTGGTGAGCAATGAGGAGGCCATCGAATTCGCCCGTCGCCTGATGCGGGAAGAGGGCATCCTGGCGGGGATTTCCTGCGGTGCGGCTGTCTGCGCCGCGGCACGAATTGCTGCCCGGCCGGAAAATGCCGGCAAGCTGATCGTCGTGGTGTTGCCGGACTCCGGTGAGCGTTACCTGTCCACGGCGCTCTTCGATGGCATGTTCTCCGACCAGGAAACGGTGCAATGACCATCGCCTACTGGTGTGTGCTCGCTGCCATCCTGATGCCCTATGTCTGGACCGGGGTCGCCAAGTTCACCAGCGGTTTCCGTCCGCGCGACAACCACAATCCACGCGAGTACCTGGATCGGCTCGAGGGGCCTGCCAAGCGGGCCCACTGGGCGCAGCTCAATACCTTCGAGTCCATTCCGGGCTTCATGGCGGCCGTCATTGTTGCTCACCAGGCCCAGGCCCCGCAGGGACCGGTCGATGCCTTGGCGCTGACCTACATAGCCCTTCGGCTCGCCTACGGGGTGCTCTACATCACTGACAGGGCCGCCCTGCGGTCCGTGGTCTGGGCGGCCGGGGTGGCCTGTATCGTCGGGTTCTTCGTGGTGGCCGCCTGAGACCAAACGGTAGCTTGGCGGGGCAGGGCGGGGCGCTATAATGCGCCCCGTTTTTCCTTACCCTTCCCAGAGAGCACGCCATGAGCTACAGCAACGTCCCGGCCGGCAAGGATGTGCCGAACGACATCTACGTCATCATCGAGATCCCGGCCAATGCCGCCCCCATCAAGTACGAGATCGACAAGGACTCGGACGCGCTGTTCGTGGACCGCTTCATCGGCACTGGCATGTCCTACCCCGTTAACTATGGCTACATCCCGCACACGCTTTCCGAAGATGGCGATCCCCTGGATGTGCTGGTCGTGACCCCATTCCCCGTGCAGCCGGGTTCCGTGATCCGTTCCCGCGTGGTGGGAAAGCTCAACATGGAAGACGAGGCGGGCATCGACACCAAGCTCATTGCCGTGCCCCACGACAAGCTCACCCCGCTCTACAAGAACGTGAAGGAGTACACCGACCTGCCCGAGCTGCTGCTCGCCCAGATCAAGCACTTCTTCGAAAACTACAAGGCCCTGGAGCCCGGCAAGTGGGTCAAGCTGACCGGTTGGGAAGGCGCTGAGGCGGCCCGCGCCGATGTGCTCAAGGCCCTGGCTGCAGCGAAGCAATAACGCACACGCCGCGACACAAAAAAGCCCGCAAATGCGGGCTTTTTTGTGCCTAGAATTCCCGGGTTCGGTCATCTGCAGTCAGCAGCACAAGGAGCGTGCCATGAGTGACGACCGGCTTCCGCTTTCCCGTCCCACGGAAGAGCTCCTGAGGGAGCTCAGAAGCGAGGTCCTG
Organism: Moraxellaceae bacterium; assembly: GCA_029237815.1. Classification (GTDB taxonomy): domain Bacteria; phylum Pseudomonadota; class Gammaproteobacteria; order Pseudomonadales; family Moraxellaceae; genus UBA2031. The sequence goes on along the minus strand of JAQZBP010000001.1, from coordinate 368,604 downwards.
AGACTGGAGAACGAGCGCGAGCACTTTGACGAGCTACCCCCGGGCTGCCGGCTGTCCAGTCGTGACGCTTACGAGGCCCGCATCTCCGTCCGTCTGGAGTTGCTCAGACTTCTGGCTGGTCCAGCCCGAAACCGACAATAAAGTCCAATGATTTTGTCCTCGTGTCGGACAGTACGGGCCTGCGCCCGCAGGCCGATTCCTATAATTCCCGGCGTTGACCCGAGCCTCCGAAATGACCGGGTCGCCCCTTTCGGGATTTTCCCTTTTCTAATTTCTTTCAAGGATATGTGTCATGGGTGAGCTCAAGCAGTTGTCCGAATCTCAGCAGACCCTGGTGGAGCGCGTTAAGAGCCTCGGCCAGCAGATTTACCTGGCCAATCTCGGCCTGGCCTCCAAGGTCGAAGAGGAAGGCAAGAAGCAGTACGACAAGGTCATTGCCAAGGGCACCGAAGTGCGCGGCGTCGAGGCCAGCAAGGCTGTCGTGGCAGCTACCGGCCTAGTGGAAGTCCTGAAGTCCGAAGCCGAGAAGCTGAAGACGGCCGACCTTAAGGCCCAGGTGGAAAGCCTGAAGCAGCGCCTGTCCGGCCTGAAGCTGAAGGAAGAGTCCCAGCGCCTGTTCGACGAACTGGTCGCTGCCGGCGAAAAGCGCAGCGCCGCCTGATCGGGCGGTCAGCCCTGCGCTGACAGAGTTGTGGTAACCCTCTTGGGGATGGTCCCCTCTGACCATCCCCTTTTTTATTGCCTGTTTCCGGTCCGGCCAGCAGACATGCTGACCGTTTCTTGCCGCTCATGCGCCGCGTCGGTGAGGCAGTCGGGTTTCCGGTGTCGCGGGTATTCTCCCCCGGACGGGGTATGTGGTTAAAATGCCAACTGGTTCATGTTGCGTCGTTGCAGATCCTCAGGATGTTAGGTGTTGGAGCACGCCAGCAAGTCCGGTACAGTCGACAAAACCCGATAAGAAGCCACTAGAAAAATAAGAAGGGAGCGGTCATGAAGCGGGCAGTCTTTCGTGCGGCGCAAACTCTGATGGGGTTGTGCTTCCTGTTCTCAGTTCCGGTCGCCCATGCCGACAGCAGGCAGCTTACTTTTTGCGTCTGGGACATCCTCGGCCAGCAGGGCGACGCCACCAACATGATGAAGGATTATGTTCTGGCGGCCCGCGCCTGGGGCGTCAATATCGTGTCCAAGAGCTACACCAACGAGGGCATCGCGGCGGACGACTTCAAAGCCGGCCAGTGTGATGGCGCCCTGATCACCGGTATGCGGGCCCGCCAGTTCAACCAGTTCACGGGCTCCATCGACGCCGTCGGCGCGGTGCCTAGCTATACCCATATGCGCGATGTGATTGACCTGCTCGCCAATCCCAAGCTGGCACCCCGCCTGGCCAGTGGCCCATATGAAGTGGTGGGGGCCATCCCTGTTGGCGCCGCATATGCCTTTGTGAACGACCGCAGCATCAACTCCCTGGCCAAGGCCGCCGGCAAGAAAGTGGCTGTGCTGGACTGGGACAAGTCCCAGGCCGAAATGGTCAAGATCGTGGGCGCCGTGCCCGTGGCAGCCGACCTGACGTCCTATGGCGGCAAGTTCAACAACGGTCAGGTCGACATCCTGTTTGCACCAATTCCGCTGTACAAGCCGATGGAGCTCTACAAGGGCCTGGGAACCAAAGGCGGTATCGCCCGCTTCCCGGTGATCAACCTCACCTTGCAGCTGCTGATTCGCAAGGACAAGTTTCCTCCGACCTTTGGCCAGAAGAGCCGTACTTACATCTCCGAGCAGGTCCCGCGCTTCTTCGGCATGATCCGTAACATGGAACGCGAGGTGGACTCCAAGCACTGGATGCATATCCCGCTTTCCGATCGCGACGGCTATGAGAAGATCATGCGCGAAATGCGCATCCACCTGACCAAGTCCGGCTACTACAACCCGCAGATGATGACGCTCCTGAAGCGCGTGCGCTGCAAGCGTGAGCCGGACGCGGCCGAGTGTTCGCTGACGGATGAGTAAGGGCGGTACGCTGCCTGGGGGCCCCTAGGGCCCCTTCTGTGTTTCTGGAGCCCGTAAAATCGTGGCCCTGGCGCCGGATGACCGGCGCCAGACGGCGACGACCGTCCTGCCAGGCACTGGCAGTGAGGGGAAAATAGCGCGCAGGCGCGAATAAATTGTGCCCCAGGGATGAACGAGCGGGTCTGGACGCCCCCTGTTCCGGCCGTGATTGCCGGAAACCGTTAAGAGGCTTTGCTGATGAAGAACCGAATTGCCTACCTGCGGACTGGCTTGCTTGGCGCTGCCCTGCTGGGGCTTGCCTTGCCGGCGCTGGCAGCCGATACGCCTGCCAGGCCCCGGGTCGCGATCACGCCGCCTGCGGGTCCGAAGGCCTGCGTCTTCGATCTCATGGGTTCGCAGGGGGAAACCTATGCCCTGGCGCGCGACATCACGCTGGAAGCCCAGCGCGAGGGCATCAACCTCGTCCTGATGCCCTACATGAACGAGGCGCTGGCGTTTGAGGACTTCAAGGCCGGCCAGTGCGATGCGGTGATGATCACCAATCTGCGTGGCCGCCAGCTCAACCGGTTTGTCGGAAGCGTGGATGCCATCGGCGCCGTGCCCTCCGAGCAGACCCTGCGCGCCGTACTCTCCCTGCTGATGAGTCCGAAGAGCGCCGAGCGCATGGTGAGCGGCCCTTACGAGGTGGCGGGCCTGATCCCGCTGGGCGCCGTCTATCCTTTTGTGGACGACCGCAGCATCAATACCCTGGCCAAGGCCGCCGGCAAGCGCATCGCCGTGTTCGACTGGGACAAGACCCAGGCGCGTCTGGTGCAGCGTATCGGTGCCCAGCCGGTGTCCTCGGACATCATCAATTTTGCGGCCAAGTTCAATAATGGCCAGGTCGATATCGTCTCCGCTCCGGCCATCGCCTTCCGTCCGCTCGAGCTTTACCGCGGGCTTGGCTCCCGCGGCGCCATCGTCAACATGCCGTTCATGCAGATCACCGGCGTCATCGTGATCCGCCACGAGAAGTTCAAGCCGGGTGATGGGCAGAAGATCCGCAATGTCGTCAGCAGCCGCCTTGAGCAGGCCTTTGCCCAGATCAAGAAGTCCGAGGCCGATATCCCGTCGAAGTACTGGTCCAAGGTGCCGCAGGTAGAGGTCGATGGCTACTTCCGCATGATGCGCGAGGCGCGCGTGATGCTGACACGTGAAGGTGAATACGACGCCGACATGATGCGATTCCTGAAGCGTGTGCGTTGCCGCTACGACCCGTCGAACGAGGAGTGCATCCTCGACGACGAATAGCCCCTGATTTCGTGATTGGGCCCGGCGGATGCCGGGCTTTTTTTTGCGTGCCGCCAGCGCGAACCCTGCGGCGAGGATATGGCTTTGAAGGCGACGGGCAGTTGCCCATACGCCGGCGGGACGGCGCCACCGGCAGTGCAGCGCCGTCTTCTGTCCAGGCTTGTATAGTGGTGTTGCTATCGCTTTATGGGCATCTGTTTGGGGGTAAATATCCCCCTTCCGGAGCTCTCGCCATGCTCAGCCTTGTCTATGTCAGTGCTGCCACCCATCCGTATTCTCCGCAGGAGCTCGACGCCCTGTTGGAGAAGAGCCGGCACAACAACACGCGTGACGGCATTTCCGGCATGCTGATCTATCGCGACGGCGATTTCCTGCAGGTACTGGAGGGTCCGGAAGAGGCAGTGCGCACAGCCTTTGCGCGCATTGCCAAGGACGCCCGGCACCAACGCATCATGATGCTCGACGAGAGCCGTATCGAGCAGCGGGCCTTCGGAGAGTGGTCCATGGGATTTCGCCGGCTCAATGCCGCCGATTGCCCTGAAGGCTTCGTCGATTTCTTCAACCGGAATACCGACCTCGCGGCGTTGGTGCGCCAGGATGGCGAAGCGGGCCAGTATCTCGACAGCTTTCGCAAACTGGCCTGACTCCGGCCGCCTGCGTTGTTCGCGCTAGCGCTCGGCGTTGACGGTGAGCTGCGGGGCTTTGCGCGCGGCTTCGACCTCGGCGATTCGTAGCCGCTCCAGCGTGGAGATCAGCTCCTTCCGGTTCGGTCGCATGCCTTCCTCCCGCCTGTTGTCGCTGATGGGCAGATAGCTGTCAGTCAGCGCGGTCTCTGATGCCTCTTCATCCGTGAGGACGCTGGCGCCGGAGAGGGAGTCGTCAGACAGGACATCTGCCGTGGCGGGGTTGCCTGCCAGAATCGTGAGAAGAAGAGTCAGTGCCGGTTTCATGTGGGAGCCTGCCTTGGCGCGCCTTGGGGAGGGTGGTGCCGCATCCGTGCTGCGGCGGTGAAGGCGAATCTAGGGGGAATCAGGCGTCGGTGGGATACGCGGGATGGTTGATTGCCTTGCCGTCGTTTCCAGTAGTGCTGTGGGGAGCCCAAGGCGCTTGTCGCGATTCAGAGCAGGGTGTCACGCAGTCGGCGGGTGTTGACGATATCCACGGCCCGCGCCCGCAACTGGCCGCACCCACCTTCGACGTCCTGGCCGGCGCTGTTGCGAACCTTCGTGAGCACGCCACGGCTGTGCAGATAGCGCACCATCTCGACAATGCGCGCGCCATCGGGGCGCTGGTAGTCGTCCCCTTCCAGGCTGTTGAAAGGAATCAGGTTGAGCACCGCGTACTTGCCTTTGAGCAGGCGCAGGATTCCCTCCAGCTCATCCTGGCCGTCATTGATGTCCTTGAGCAGTGTCCACTGGTACTGGATCGGGTAGCCGACGCGGCGCGCGTAGACCTCGCCATGCTCCACGAGATCGTCGGGGTCAATCCTCGGCGCCTTGGGCAGCAGGTGCTCACGCAGGCCGGCCTTCGTCGTGTGCAGTGACAAGGCCAGGGCGGGCTTCACGCGGAGTTCCGGCAGGCGCTCGAACACGCGCAAGTCCCCGACAGTGGAGAACACCAGGTTCTTGTGGCCGATACCGCCATCCGTGCCGAGCAGGTCGATGGCGTCCAGTACGTTGTCCAGGTTGTGGGCGGGTTCGCCCATGCCCATGAACACCACTTTTTTCACCGGGCGCAGCCGTCGACCGAGCACGACCTGGGCAATGATTTCCAGGCTGCTGAGCTGGCGTATCAATCCGCTCTTGCCCGTCATGCAGAAGCGGCAGCCGACGGCACACCCTACCTGGGTCGACACACACAGACCGTCGCGCGGCAGCAGCACCCCTTCAATCATCTGGCCGTCCGACAGGTCGATCAGCAGGCGCGCCGAACCGTCGGCGCCCGGGTGCTTCGAGCGAAGGCGCACCAGGCCGTCCAGCTCCTCCGCCAGCGCCGGCAAGCCATGGCGCAGCGACAGCGGCAACTGCTGCTCGTTATCGCGGCGGCGACTGGCGGCATTGAGGGGTTTGCCCTGCAGCCAGGCGCGCACCACCCGGTCGCGGTGTACGGGCAGGGCGCCGAGGTCGGCGAGGCGTTGATGAAGGTCGGCGATACGCATGGGGCGGGGATGCTACCACCGGCCTGCAGGTGCCACCACGAAGATGCCGCACGCCAGTGCCGGGAGCGAGCAGGGCGGCGGCGTCCATCGCGTTGTCGCTAGTCCTGTTCCTGGTCCTTCTTGACCCGCTTGATGAACCGACCGAATTCCTTCTCTTTTCTGCGCTTTTCCGCGTAGGACATCTGATAGTGCTCGGATTCCTTTCTCAGCTTGAGGAAGTTCCCGTGGTGAGCGGCATCAATTTCACCCCGCGCCAGCGCGTCCAGAACGGCGCATCCGGGTTCGGTGGTGTGGGTGCAATCCCTGAAGTGGCATTGCGAGGACAGTGCAGCGATGTCGGCGTAGCTGGCCTCGATCCCGATCTCGGCAGCCAGCACGCCAAATTCCCGCGTGCCCGGGTTGTCGATGACCATCGCGCCATTGTCGAGGAGGATGAGCTCCCGGCGAACGGTTGTATGTCGCCCCTCTCCCGTTCCGCTGACGGCATTTGTCGCCAGCAGGTCCCGGCCTGCGAGTCCATTGACGATGGTGCTCTTCCCGACGCCCGAGGATCCGACAAAGCAATACGTCCTGGCGGGGGAGAGGATAGCCCTCAGGTCTTCGTCACCCTCTCCCGTGACGTTGCTCAGGGTGAACACGGGCGCTGTCACGCCGGCGCGGCGGATTGACTCCAGTTGGGCAGCCAGTACCTCAGACCCAACCAGATCGGTCTTTGTCAGGAGTACATAGGGTGTTGCGCCGCCCTCCCGAACCATCACCAGGTAGCGCTCCAGCCGATTGAGGCTGAAGTCGTAGTGGCAGGACTGGACGATGATCACGCAATCGACATTTGCCGCAATCATCTGGTAGTCGGCGGACTCTCCTGCGGCCCGGCGCCGCAGGCAGGTTTTCCGGTCCAGGACGCTACGAACCAGCCCGAACTGGTCGTTCGCCGTCCTTTCCACACATACCCAGTCACCTACGCACGGGAGGGCCGCCGGTGACGTCGCATCGTGCATGAGCTTGCCGGAAAGCCTTGCCCGGAAGGCGCCGGTTTCGTCCAGCAGCAGCAATTGATCGCGATCCACGGCCGCCACTCGCGCGACAGCCCCGCCCGGGTTGCAATGGAGCCGGGCTTGCTCGCTGAACCAGGCATTCCAGCCCAGGGTTTCAAGACTTAACTGAAGCATGTCTATTGCTCGACGGTCCCGCCTGCGTGAACCCACGCATGAGCCTGTGCCGACGGTGGGGTCGGGCGCCGACAGGCGCGCCTTGGCGAGCAGCTAGATTGCGGCGCTGGAGACCGCCCTGGCAACCTCGAAATGAGCTGAGCCAAGTGGCGATGGCGACAAGGGCTCGCGTGAGCCGGATATCGTCGCGTACCAATTCAGAGGGCCCAAAGACATGGCAAGGACGCTCGGTCCGCCACCAACCAATCCCGCAGGGAGCGACAGGGAGTCGGCCATGGCAAGTCCCCCCACGGATTGTGGAAGGGTGCCGGTTTCCACGTCTGGTGCCTTGGCTCCGGTCCGTCCCGGATCAGCAAGACGAGAGCGCGGCCGAGCGGATCCAGTGACCTGAATACTGGCTTCAGGTTCGACGATGCAGGCAGCAGCAGGGGTTGGTCAGGCATTCGCCAGAGCCAGGGTGAGGAATTTCAGGGGAGGGGCAGGGTGACGCGGAGGAGAAAAATGGTGGCTATGGCGGGACTTGAACCTGCGACATCAGCATTATGAATGCTGCGCTCTAACCAACTGAGCTACATAGCCACGCAAGAGGCGCGCATTTTGTCCATGGGGCCGCCGCCTGTCAAGCGGCCCCGTGCTCCTCCGCGACGGTGGAGGCATGGGTCGGCAAGCGGGTCACCAGAAGCTGGTCGATACGATGGTTTTCCAGGTCGACCACCTCGAACTTGTAGCCTCCGTGGGTCACCGCGTCGGTCAGCCTGGGCATCTTGCGCAGGCTGTACATCATGAAGCCGGCGATGGTTTCGTAGCTGCTGTCCTCGGGGAAGGAGTCGATCTCCAGGGTGCGCATCACGTCGTCCACCGGGGTCAGGCCGTCCACCAGCCAGCTGTGGTCGTCGCGCTTCACGATCTGCTGCTGGCTGGCGATCACGAGATCGCCCATCACCGTGCTCATCACGTCGTTCAGGGTGATCAGGCCGACCACCAGCGCGTATTCGTTCAGCACCACCGCGAAGTCTTCGCGGGTGGAGCGGAACTGGTCCAGCAGTTCGTAGAGGGTGAGGCTGTCGGGCACCGTCAGCACCGGCTTGATCCAGGGCGCGCCCTGCGGGGTCAGGGGCTTGTTGCTGATCAGCAGGGTCATCAGGTCCTTGGTGTCGGCCACGCCCACCACGCGGTCGATCACATCGTCGCAGACCAGGAATTTCGAGTGGGCATGCTGGGCGATCTGCTGGCGGATGTCTGCCTCGCTGTCCTGCAGGGTGAAGTACACGATGCTCTCGCGAGTGGTCATCGCCGACGGCACGAGGCGTGACTCCAGGCCGAAGACGTTCTCGATCAGGTGGTACTCCTGCCGGGGTAGCACGCCGGCCTCGGCGCCAGCATCCACCACGGCGGAGATGTCGGCGAAGGTGATTTCCTCGGCGCGGCGGTCGGAGAGCCCCAGCAGCTTGAGCAGCCAGTCGGAAACCCCGTTGAAGAACCAGACGGCCGGCTTGAACAGGGTGATGCAGGTCTTCATCGGCCCGATGGTGAGCAGCGCCATGCGTTCCGGCGCGAGCATGGCCATGCGCTTGGGCAGCAGGTCGGCGAAGACGATGAACAGCGAGGTGATGGCCAGGAAGGACAGTACCTGACCGGTGGTCAGTATCCAGGGGCCCGTGAAGAAGACGCTGAGCAGGCGCTGGAAGTAGGGCGTCAGGGCGGACTCGCCAAAGACGCCGGCCAGGATGGCCACGGTGTTGACGCCCACCTGGATGGCGGTGAAGAAGTGCCCGGGCTTTTCCTGCAGGGCCAGCACTTCGCGGGCGCGCAGGTCGCCGCCCTCTGAAAGGACCGTCAGCTTGAGGCGTCGCGCTGCCGCCAGCGAGAGCTCGGAGATGGCGAAGAAGGCGCTGGCGACGATGAGCGCGAGAATGATGAGCAGCTGACTGCTAAGACTCACGGGGAACTCCTGACCCTCGGAATGCGCTGAGTATACCGTGCCGCCGGGTGGGGAGTCGGGACGGGCGGCCTGCGGGTGTCGGAGGAGTGAGGCAGTACACAGTCCAGACTTGTTGTGGCGGCCCAAGGCGGGGCAGGGGACGGATGGAGATTCGTTTGCCAGCTCTGCTGCGCCGACGAGTGGATCAGTCCGCAAAAGCTTCGGCGCTGGTCAAGACGCAGTGAGACGGCGCAGCCGGAGCCGAGGTGGCGTCCAGCAAAAGGCCCGCAAATGCGGGCCTTTTCAATGCCGGGGCATGCGCCTCAGACGTTGAAGCGGAAGTGCATCACGTCGCCATCCTTGACGATGTACTCCTTGCCTTCGAGTCGCCACTTGCCGGCTTCCTTGGCGCCGGCTTCGCCGTTGTACTTCACGAAGTCCTCGTAGGCGACGACTTCGGCGCGGATGAAGCCCTTCTCGAAGTCGGTGTGGATCACGCCCGCGGCCTGCGGCGCGGTGGCGCCGATCTTCACGGTCCAGGCACGCACTTCCTTCACGCCGGCGGTGAAGTAGGTCTGCAGGCCCAGCAGCTTGTAGCCGGCGCGGATCACGCGGTTGAGGCCGGGCTCTTCCATGCCCAGCGTCTCCAGGAACTCGGCCTTGTCGGCTTCGTCGAGCTCGGCGATTTCGGCTTCGATCTTGTTGCAGATCGGCACCACCTGCGCGCCTTCGGCTTCGGCGTACTTCGTCACCGCATCGAGGTGCGGGTTGTTGCTGAAGCCGTCCTCGGCGACGTTGGCGATATACATCACCGGCTTGGTGGTGATCAGGCAGAGTGGCTTCAGGGTGGCGATGTCTTCCGCGCTAAGGCCGAGGGAGCGGGCACGCAGGCCTTCGCCGAGCGCCGGCAGGATTTTCTCGATCACCGCCTTCAGTGCCTGCGCTTCCTTGTCGCCGCCCTTGGCCTGCTTTTCGACGCGCTTCAGCGCCTTCTCGGCGGTGTCGAGGTCGGCGAGCGCGAGCTCCATGTTGATGATCTCGATGTCGTCCACCGGGTTGATGCGGTTGGCGACATGGATGACGTTGTCATCCTCGAAGCAGCGCACCACATGGGCGATGGCGTCGGTCTCGCGGATGTTGGCCAGGAATTGATTGCCGAGGCCTTCACCCTTGGAGGCGCCCGCGACGAGGCCGGCAATGTCGACGAATTCCATGGTGGCCGGCATCACGCGCTCGGGTTTCACGATCGCAGCGAGCTTGTCCTGGCGTGCATCGGGCACGGGCACGATGCCGGTGTTGGGCTCGATGGTGCAGAACGGGAAGTTCTCTGCGGCGATGCCGGCCTTGGTGAGCGCATTGAAGAGTGTCGACTTGCCGACGTTGGGAAGCCCGACGATGCCGCAGTTGATAGCCATGTTCGTTTCACCTCTTCCTGGGCCGGCGCCTGCCGTACCCGTTCAATTCTGTGGTGGGCGGGGCGTGTGCCCGGCCATTCCTCTGGTGCCGCCCGTGCGTAGGAGGCCGGGCTGACGCCCGGCCTACAGGCCTGCCTTGAAGCCGTTCAGCTTGTTCATGGCATGGGCCAGCTTGCCGGCGATCATGTCATCGCTGAGTGCGACCGCCTCGTCCAGCGCGCGCTCGATGAGCTCCTGCTCCTTCGCGGGTGCTTTCGACAGCACGAAGCCCGACACGTCCTTGGCGTTGCCCGGATGCCCGATGCCGATCCGCAGGCGATGAAAACAGTTGGTGTTGGCCAGCGCGCCGATAATGCTGCGCAGCCCGTTGTGGCCGCCGTGGCCGCCGCCGGTCTTGAGACGCACGGTGCCGGGCGGCAGGTCGAGCTCGTCGTGCGCGACCAGGATCTCGTCCGGCAGGATCTTGAAGAACGTGGCGAGCGCACCGACCGACTGGCCGGAGAGGTTCATGAAGGTCGTCGGCACCAGCAGGCGCAGGTCCTGGCCCTGCACGCTGCCGCGGCCGGCAAGGCCGTGATACTTGGGCTCACTCACGAGCCGGATGCCATGTTTGGCGGCAAGCCGCTCCACGAACCACTGGCCGGCATTGTGCCGGGTGGCTGCATATTCGGGGCCGGGGTTGCCGAGCCCGACGATCAGTCTGATTCCGCTCATGGCATCGATCTCCTGCGGCGCAGGACCATTGACCAGTGTGGTGCCAGTGTCTCCGCAGGAGCGGCTGCCGCCGCGAACAGTTCTTCGCGTGACACGATGCCAGCTCGTCTATTCGCGGCGGCAGCCGCTCCTGCGGAGGATGTATCGCAAGCGATACATCGAAAAAGCCTGCTAACGAAAAGCGGGGCCTGAGCCCCGCTTTCTGTACCGCAGCCGGGATTATTCGGCCTTGGGTTCTTCCACGCGCGACTTGTGCACGTTGGCGATCGGCTGGTCGTGATCATGACCCAGCGTCAGCGCGGGGATTTCCACACCGGCCGGCAGCTGGATGTCGGACAGGTGGAGGGTGGTGCCGATATGGATGTCGGCCAGGTCCACCGTCAGGAATTCCGGCAGGTTGGACGGCAGGCAGGCGATTTCCACTTCGGCGGCCATGATGGCCAGCTCACCGCCTTCCATCTTCACGCCAACACAGGTGTCCTGGTTCAGGTAGTGCACCGGCACCTTCATGGTCAGCTTGTGGGTGGCGTCCACGCGCAGGAAGTCGGCGTGCATCGGCGTGTTCTTGGCCGGGTGACGCTGCAGGGCCTTCAGCACGGCCTGCTGCGGCTGGCCGTCGATGCTGATGGTCAGTACGTGGGAGTAGAAGGCTTCGGATTCGAGGGCCTTGTTCAGTTCGCGCAGTTCCAGGGAGATGGACTGTGCGCCCTGGCTGCCACCGTAAATCACGGCGGGCAGGCGGGCTTCCAGGCGACGCAGGCGGCGGCTCGCACCTTTCCCTGCGTCGCTCCGGCTCTGGGCATTCAGCGTAAAGCTAGCGGACATGTTGATGTCTCCGGTTAACCACTCGCCCCCTGCGACCAGGGACGGGCGGCGTTCTTCGCCTCGCGGTATTGCGCGGCAAGTTTCCGGGGCGGCGGCCAGTGTGGCTCGCACGCGCCCGAAAGGCGTTTCCAGCGGAGGTCCGGTGCGTCAGAGCAGCTCGAACATCGCGCTGATGGATTCCTCGTTGTTGATGCGGCGCACGGTCTCGGCCAGCATCGGCGCCAGTGACACCTGGCGGATGCGTCCACAGGCCAGCGCTTCTTCGGTGAGCGGAATGGTGTCCGTCACCACCAGCTCGTCCAGCTGCGAGCCGGCAATGTTGTTGATGGCGGCGCCGGAGAGCACGGCGTGCGTGCAATAGGCCATGACGCGACGGGCGCCATGCTCCTTCAGCGCGGCGGCGGCCTTGCACAGGGTGCCGGCGGTGTCGACCATGTCGTCGACGATCACGCAGTCGCGGCCCTTCACTTCGCCGATGATGTGCATCACCTGGGATTCGTTGGCCTTGGGGCGGCGCTTGTCGATGATGGCGAGGTCGGCATCGTCGAGCTGCTTGGCCACGGCACGGGCACGCACCACGCCGCCGACGTCGGGCGAGACCACCATCAGGTTCTCGTAGCCCTGCTTCACCAGGTCGGCGAGCAGCGCCGGCGAGGCATAGATGTTGTCCACGGGAATGTCGAAGAAGCCCTGGATCTGGTCGGCATGCAGATCGACGGTGAGCACGCGGTCGACGCCGACCGTGGTCAGCATGTCCGCCACCACCTTGGCGGTGATGGGCACGCGCGCTGAACGCACGCGGCGGTCCTGGCGCGCATAGCCGAAGTAGGGGATCACCGCGGTGATGCGGCCGGCGGAGGCGCGGCGCAGCGCGTCCGTCATCACGATGATTTCCATCAGGTTGTCATTCGTGGGGTGGCAGGTGCTCTGCAGGATGAACACGTCCTTGCCGCGTACGTTGTCATTGATCTCGATCGCGATCTCGCCATCGGAGAACCGGCCCACATGTGCGTCACCCATGGAAATGCGCAGTTGCGCGGCCACCTTGTGGGCGAGCTCGGGATTGGCGTTGCCGGTGAAGAGGACCAGGTTGGGCATGATGGCGTACCGTTGTCGTGCGAGCGGGACGCGGCTGCATCCCCCGGGTGCCCCGACGGGCGCCTTCCTCAATCGAGGAAGGAAATAAATATGGCAGGGGCGGCTGGATTCGAACCAACGCATGGCGGGATCAAAACCCGCTGCCTTACCGCTTGGCGACGCCCCTGTAACTGCTTTCCTTTATTCCGTTGCCGGAACAGGTGACGAGAGACGGGCACTCACAGCGTTTCTCTCGCCGGGCCTCATGCAGAGGCGGAATTCATCTGGATCAACCGACGGCATCAAGAGCGACATGCGCTGCCGAGCGATTCATGCCGTGCGCCACGAAGCCGGGGATCGGGCTCCGTGCCAGCAGTGACTCGGCGCTGGCGCGATCGGGGCAGGGCAGGAAACAGCAGGCACCGGTTCCGGTCATCCGCGCGTGGCCATGTGAAGAGAGCCAAACCAGCGCGGCATCGACCTCGGGAGAGAGCGTCCTGACCACGTTTTCGCAGTCATTTCGCAGGGTTTCGGCCCCACCTCCCGCGCGAAAGGCGGCTAATGTAATGGCGGGGGTATGACGTGTCAATTGCGGGTGCCGGAAGACGTCGGCCGTGGCGACATGGGCCTCTGGCGTCAAAACGAGGTACCAGGGTTGCTCGATATCGACCGGCTCCAGGCGCTCGCCGACCCCTTCGGCAAAGGCGGCCCGACCGCGCACGAAGACGGGGACATCGGCTCCCAACTGGAGGCCGAGGCTGGCCAACCGGTCCTCATCCAGGCACAGCTCCCAGAGGCGGTTCAGGGCGAGCAGGGTGGTGGCGGCGTCCGAGGAGCCGCCACCGATGCCGCCGCCCATGGGCAGGCGCTTCTCCAGCACGATGTCCGCGCCCAGCCGGCACCCGGTTTCGGCCTGCAGCAGGCGCGCGGCACGCACGACCAGATTGGCTGTTGCCGGAACCCCGGGCAGTTCGGGCGAGAGGCGCACCTCGTCATCCTCGCGCCGGGTGAAATGCAGGGTGTCGGCCCGGTCGAGGAACTGGAAAACGGTCTGCAGCAGGTGGTAGCCGTCCGGTCGCCGGCCGTTGATATGAAGAAAGAGGTTGAGCTTGGCTGGCGCGGGGAGTGAGAGGGAGGCGAGCCGTTTCACGGTGCCGCCTCCACGGCGGGTGGGGTCGGATGCAGGCCGGTCTCCTCCGGTGTCAGGCGGAGACGCCACAGGCCGATGACCACGGTGGCCTGGCCATCCGGGCCGCTCACGGTCAGTTTGCGCGGCAGGTTGGGCGCCTCGGGGCTCCACTCCAGGTACTGGATGGTCCAGCCGTTTTCCCGGATCTGCAGGATCTTGCCGTCGGGCCCCCGCTGGATTTCCGCGCGGGACGTGGCGGGCTCCGCTCTCATCCAGTGTAAGGCATGGGATACGGGGGCTTGGCGCTGGGTGGCCTTCTCCAGTAGCTCTTCAAGTGAGTTTGCACTTACTTCTTCTGGAATGTTGTCGCCAGCCAGGCGCACGAGGCCAGGCTCGCCGAGCAGTTCGGCGCGGCCGAGGCCCAACGGGCCGCGCACGATGATGCGGTAGCGCTCACCCAGTTGCGTCCAGGTGAAATAGACATTGGTGCCGCGCTCGGGGCCACGTACGGCTGCCTTGCCCTCGGCTTCCCACTGCGCCGGCAGGGTGGGATTCGTGTAGACCGGCTGCCGGCTGGCGCAGGCGGTGAGCAGGAGCGGGGCGGCAAGAACGGTGGCCACCAGGGGGTGTGACAGTTTCACGGGCAGTTGCTGCTGCAGGCGACGGGATCCAGGCGCTGCCGGGTGCGCGGGATGAAGGCGCTCTTGGGGTGCTGGCGCAACGCCTCGTCCCAGATGCGCCGGGCTTCCTCGCGCTGGCCCAGGGCCCAGAGCACCTCACCCAGGTGGGCGGCGACCTCGTCATCGGGGAATAGCGCATAGGCCTTGCGCAGCTCGACCAGCGCGCCGGCGAAGTCGCCGCGGCGGTACTTGACCCAGCCGAGGCTGTCGATGATCGCCGGGTCGTTGGGCTTGAGGCCGTGGGCGCGACGGATCAGCGCCTCGGCCTCGTCAAGCCGGCTGGTGCGGTCTGCCAGGGTGTAGCCGAGGGCGTTCAGGGCCGTGGGGTTCTCGGGTTCACGGCGCAGGACTTCGCGCATGTCCGCCTCGAAGTCCTCGAGACGGTCGAGCTTCTCCGCGGTGAGGGCCCGGCTCATCAGCAAATGCGGGTGGCCCGGCTGATCGGCCAGCGCAGCGGTCAGCAGTTTCCAGGCCTCGGCGGCCTGCTCATTCTCGTTGAGCAGCTCGGCCTCGAGCTGATAGAGGGGGATCAGGAGCTCCGGCGTCAGCGCACGGGCCTCTGCCAGGCGGCGGCGGGCCTCATCGGCGCGTCCCTGGGCGGCCAGCAGCCGGGATATCTCGGCCAGTGCCGGCAGGTACTGATTGCCTGGCTGCACGGTTTCGAAGGCGGCAAGGGCGTCGGCGATACGGTTCTGGCGTGCGGCAAGCAGGCCCAGGAAATAGCGTGCCTCGTCACCGAACGCCTCGCTGTCCTGCAGCATCTCGAGCTCATGCCGGGCGACGTCGTCGTGGCGGTTCTCGTAGGCGACCAGGGCGAGGCTGAGCCGCAGGCTTTCGTCACCGGGTGTGCGCGCCAACAAGGCGCTGAACTCGACTTCGGCATTGTCGAGATCGCCCGCGCGGATCAGCGCCCTGCCGAGGTTGAGGCGCAGGGCAGCGCTTTCCTGGTGCTTGCGCAGGGCTTGGCGCAGCAGCGCTACGGCCTCCTTGCTGCGGCCGAGCTCGGTCAACATCTTGGCCTCGAGCAAGGTGATCTGCACGCTGCCGGGCCGCAGTCGGCGCGCGGCGTCGGCAATGACCAGGGCCTCTGCCGGCCTGCCGCTCTGCGCACGCAGGAGCGCCTGACCGAAGAGGATGTGCGGATTATCCGGCCGGGTTTTCGCCAGGTCGGCCAGCTTGCGCGAGAGTTCATCTCGGTCGGCCTGGCTGGAAGGGATGGCGGCGATGAAGAGCTGTTCGAGATCCGCTTCCGGCTGCAGGGCCAGCAGGCGATCCAGGGCCGGCATGGCGAGGTCGAACTTGCGCTGGCGCAGGCTGTTCAGGCTGAAGAGGAACCAGGCATCGGCGGAATCGGGCGCAACCTCCGTCCAGAGCTGCGCCATTTCCAGGCTCTGCGGCTGCCCCAGCACCTGGGCGATGGTGGTGGCGCGGGCCACCACGGCCGGGTCCCGGGTCGCGCGGGCCTGTTCCAGGTAATTGGCCAGGCTGATGTCCGGCCGCTGGCGCAGCACGGCCATTTCGGCGGTCAGCAGCGACTCGAGGGTGGCGGGCGGGAAAGGCCGGTAGGCCGGTTCCTGCTGGGGCTGTGCGACCGGGGCCGGTGTTACCTGGGGCTCCGTCGCGGCATTGATGGTCGGGGCAGCGGCCGTGGCTGGAGACGGAGGGCGAACCGGGGATTGGGCGGCACAGGCAACCAGCAGCGGGAGTAACAGGAGGGGAATAGCGCGGTGGGCCATGTCGGGACTGCGTATCTGGATGGGAGCCCGCGGACGGACAGGAAAGGAGGTCATCTTGGCAAAAAAGAGGCTCCGTCGCCATCGAGTGCCTGTGACAGGCGGGTAGTCGCCCCTTCGGGAGGGGGCGGCGGTTTGTCTTTGCTGCGCCTATCCCGCAAAATCCGCCTCCTTTCCAGCCCGGGCTCCCGCCGCTTCCGCTCGGCCGGCCCGGCCCGGGGTTTTCTTGCGGCGGTACCTGCGCGGCACATATTCAAGCGGCCTTGCAGGTCGCTGTTCACGGCACGGCTTCGGCACACGGGTTAGGCATGGGGTTTCTGGCGCTCGGCATCAACCACAAGACGGCTTCGCTCGACCTGCGCGAGAAAGTCGCCTTCACGCCCGAAACGCTGGAGGCGGCCCTGCGCGCCGCCCTGGCGGAAGCCGGCGTGAGCGAGATCGCCATCCTCTCGACCTGCAACCGCACCGAGTTCTATGGTCGGCTCTCGGCTGAGAACACCACTGCGCTGCTCGGCTGGCTGTCGCGCCACCGCCATCTCGCCCTCGATGAGATCTCGCGCAGCATCTACCAGTACGAAGATGAAGAAGCCGTACGGCACATGTTCCGCGTGGCCGCAGGTCTTGACTCCATGGTGCTCGGCGAGCCGCAGATCCTCGGGCAGATGAAGACTGCCTACTCGCAGGCCGCTGCCGCCGGCACTCTCGGGCCTTCACTGGAGCGGCTGTTCCAGGCCACTTTCGCCGCCGCCAAGCAGATCCGCACGGAAACGGCCATTGGTGCCAATCCGGTATCCGTTGGCTTTGCCGCCGTGCAGATGGCGCGGCAGATATTTGCCGACCTACGCGACGCCGAGGCGCTGCTGATCGGCGCCGGCGAGATGATCGAGCTCGTGGGCAAGCACCTGTACGAGCAGGGCGTGACCAGGATAACGGTGGCCAACCGCACGCTCTCGCGCGGTCTGGCGCTGGCGCAGCAGTTCGGCGGGCGCGCCGTGTCGCTGGAGGAAATCCCCGAGGCGCTGGTGCATGCCGACATCGTGATCTCCTCCACCGCCTCGCCGCTTCCGCTGCTCGGCAAGGGCATGGTGGAAAGCGCCCTGAAGCGGCGCCGGCACAAGCCCGTGTTCATGGTCGACATCGCCGTGCCCCGCGATATCGAGCCGGAGGTGGCGGAACTGCAGGATGTTTATCTGTATACGGTCGACGACCTGCAGTCGGTGGTGGAAGAAAACATGCGCTCCCGCCGCGAAGCCGCGGTGGCCGCCGAGGCGCTCGTGATCGCGCGTGCCACCCAGTTCATGACGGCGCGCCGCGAGCAGGGCGCCGCCGCCACTGTGATGGCCTACCGCCAGCAAGCCGAGGCGTTGCGCGTGCAGGAAACCGAGCGCGCAGTCGCCAGCCTGGCGAAGGGCGCCGACCCGCGCGAGGTGATCGAGCGATTCAGCCGCGCCCTCACGAACAAGTTCCTGCATGCGCCCAGCCTTGCGCTGAAGAAGGCGGCCGCGGAAGGCGAGG
Source organism: Moraxellaceae bacterium (assembly GCA_029237815.1). Taxonomy (GTDB): domain Bacteria; phylum Pseudomonadota; class Gammaproteobacteria; order Pseudomonadales; family Moraxellaceae; genus UBA2031. Next base: position 350,971 of record JAQZBP010000001.1, on the reverse strand, counting down.
CCGAGAAAATGGCCTGGGCGGCCGAGCTGCTCGGCTTGCGCAGCGAAGTGGACGAAAAGGCGTCTGCCGACAAGCCTGGCGATGAATCCGGTGCGTCACGTGGCGGTGACGCGGCATGAAATCTTCGCTGCGCCACAAGCTGGAGCTGCTGGTCGAGCGCGCGGAGGAAGTCAGCGCCCTGCTGGCCGATCCTGCCGTGCTCGCCGACAACGACCGCTACCGCAAGCTGTCGAAAGAGCATGCCGAACTCGAACCGGTGGTGGCGGCCTTCGCCGCGCTACGCACGGCCGAGCAGGGCGAGGCCGACGCGCGTGCGCTGCTGAAAGATCCCGACTTTCGCGAGCTTGCCGAGCAGGAAGTGAAAAGCTGCGTGCTGCAGATCGAAGCATTGCAGGGCGACCTCGAGCGGGCCATGTTGCCCAAGGATCCGAACGACAGCTGCAACGTGTGGCTGGAAGTCCGCGCCGGAACGGGGGGCGACGAGGCCGCGATCTTCGCTGGTGATCTCTTCCGCATGTACGCGCGCTACGCCGAACGGCAGCGCTGGCGCGTGGAGATCGTCTCGGCCAGTGCCGGTGAGCATGGCGGCTACAAGGAAGTCATCGCGAGAGTGGAAGGCGAGAATGTCTATGCGCGCCTCAAGTTCGAATCTGGCGTACATCGCGTGCAGCGCGTGCCGGCGACGGAATCGCAGGGCCGCATCCACACGTCGGCCTGTACCGTGGCCGTGCTGCCGGAGGTTGAGGAGGTCGAGAGCATCGACATCCGCAAGGAAGACTTGCGCATCGATACCTTCCGCTCTTCGGGCGCCGGCGGCCAGCATGTGAACACCACTGACTCCGCCATCCGCATCGTGCACCTGCCCACCGGCATCACCGTGGAGTGCCAGGACGAGCGCTCGCAGCACAAGAACAAGGCCCGCGCCCTGAGCCTGCTGGCGGCGAAGCTGCTGGCCTCGCGGCAGGCCGAGCAGCACGAGGCGCAGGCCTCGCTGCGGCGTGACCTCGTCGGTTCTGGGGATCGTTCCGAGCGCATCCGCACCTACAATTTTCCGCAGGGCCGGCTGACCGACCACCGCATCAACCTCACGCTGTATTCGCTGGATCGCATCATCGAGGGCGACCTCGATGAAGTGCTGGCGGCGCTAGCCAGGGAATACCAGGCCGACCAGCTCGCGCAGCTGTCGGAGAGCGCGGCATGACTACGGTGGGCGAGGCGCTGGCCGAGGCCGGTCGGCGGCTTGCCGATGTGTCGCCGAGCGCGCGCATCGATGCCGACTGCCTGCTGCAGCATGTCCTCGAGCGGGATCGTGCCTGGCTGCGCGCCTACGCCGATGCGGCCCTCGGGGAGCAGGAGCAACGTGATTTCGAGGCAGCCCTGCAGCGCCGCCTGGCCGGCGATCCAGTGGCCTATATCACTGGCGCGCGTGGCTTCTGGTCGCTCGATCTGCTGGTGAATGGCGCAACGCTGATTCCGCGTCCCGAGACCGAACTCATGGTGGAGTGGGCACTGGAGCTGTTGGCGCCACAGGCCGCGATGCAGGTGCTGGATCTCGGGACCGGCAGCGGCGCCATCGCGCTGGCTGTGAAGAAGGAGCGTCCGGGTTGCCAAGTGGTGGCGGTGGATGCGTCGGCGGGTGCCCTGAAAGTGGCCCGCGCAAACGCGCATGCGCTGGCACTTGACGTGGAGCTGCTCGAGAGCAACTGGTTCTCGGCACTTCTGGGCCGCCGCTTTGACCTGCTGCTGTCCAATCCGCCCTACATCGCCGTGGACGATCCCCATCTGGCGCAGGGCGACCTGCGCTTCGAGCCGCTCAGCGCACTTGCCGCAGGCGAGGACGGTCTTGCCGACCTGCGCCGTATCGTCGCCGCCGCGCCAGGGCATCTGGTGGCGGGCGGCTGGCTGCTGCTGGAGCATGGCTATGCGCAGGGGTCTGCCGTACGTGCACTGCTGGCAGAGCAGGCCTTCATTGCGATTGAAACCCGCCGTGACCTGGCCGGGCAGGATCGCATCACGGGAGGCCGCCTGCCGTGCTGAGCGATGACGAGCTGCTGCGCTATTCGCGCCAGATCATGCTGCCCGAATTCGATGTGGCGGCGCAGGAAAAGCTGAAGCGGGCGCGTGTCATGGTGGTCGGGCTGGGCGGCATCGGCTGCCCGGTCGCCCTCTACCTGGCGGCGGCGGGCGTGGGCGAGTTGCTGCTGGTGGATTTCGACACCGTGGACGCGAGCAACCTGCAGCGGCAGGTGCTGTTCTGCGCGGCGGACATTGGCCGGCTCAAGACGGCTGTCGCTGCCGAGCGACTTCGCTTACAGAATCCGCATGTGCGCATCCGGGAATCCGGAGTACTACTTAGTCCCGACAATGCCGCGGAGCTGGTGGCCTCCGTCGATCTTGTCGTTGACGGCTGTGACAACTTCGCGACACGCGATCTGGTCAATTCCGCGTGCGTGGCCGGAGGCAGGCCGCTGGTAAGCGCGGCGGCCATCGGTTTCTCCGCGCAGCTCGCTGTATTCGATGCGCGCCGTCCGGACTCGCCCTGCTATCGCTGCCTCTACCCCGATGTCGACGAAGCCGCGGCCGCCTGCGCCGAGTCCGGCGTCCTGGCGCCAGTGGTGGGTGTGGCGGGAACCCTGGCGGCCACCGAGGCGCTGAAGCTGCTGACGGGCGTTGGCCAGCCTCTGGTGGGCCGGCTCTGGCTCTGGGAGGCGGCGAACATGGCGATGCGAACGCTGGTGGTGCCGCGTGATGCCGCCTGCGCAGTGTGTGGGGTACAGCGTCCCGCGGAGGCGCATTAATACCTGCAGCGTAGTCACTGTTGCGGTCCGCTGGACTATGGTCTGAAGGCCATGACAGCGGCCTGCAGGCTGCAAACCGGTATCACGTTTTCTTGTTGTCTTGCGTGCCGCCTCATTGCGGCGCGTCCAGTGGTAGAAGAGGGAAGTTGATGAATCGTTACGCGAATTTCGGGAATGCGCTGAAGGGATTGCTGCGACTGACCCAGACCGGCTCGGTGCTGGCCGGCGCCGGCGTCGGCTGGTTGCTCGGCGACCGGCCGCCAACCCCGCGCCTGCTGCGCCAGACCTTTGAGAAACTGGGCGCCACCTACGTCAAGCTGGGACAGTTTGTGGCAAGTTCGCCCTCACTTTTCCCGGAGGCCTACGTCACCGAGTTCCAGCATTGCCTGGACAAGACGACGCCGCTTCCCTTTGACGTCATGCGCGCCGTGCTGGAGCGCGAGCTGAAGCGTCCCCTCGGCGAGATCTTCGCGGAGATCGACGAGAAACCGCTGGCCTCGGCATCGATCGCCCAGGTGCACGCCGCGCGCCTCGTCTCCGGCGAGCAGGTGGTGATCAAGATCCAGAAGCCGGGCGTCGAGAATATCCTGCTCACGGATCTCAACTTTCTTTATTTCACGGCAAAGATCGTGGAGATGGTGTTTCCCAAGATCAAGTTCGCCTCGCTCTCCGCCATCGTGTCGGAAATCCAGGCCTGCATGATGGAGGAAACGGATTTCTTCAAGGAGGCGCGCAACATCCGCGACTTCAACGAGTTCCTCAAGCGCACCGGCAACGAGAGCGCAATCGCGCCGAAGGTCTACGAGCAGGCCTCCAGTCTGCGCGTGCTGACCATGGAGCGCTTCTATGGCGTGCCGTTGACGGATCTCGAGACCATCAAGAAGTACACACGCGATCCGGCGGGCACCCTGATCACGGCCATGAACACCTGGTTTTCCAGTCTCATGCTGTGCGAGAGCTTCCATGCGGATCTCCACGCTGGCAACCTGATGGTGCTCACGGATGGTCGCCTCGGCTTCATTGATTTCGGCATTGTTGGCCGCATCAATCCCGATACATGGGAAGCAACCCATGCCTTCGTGGAATCGCTCACGGACGGTGATTTCCGCAAGATGGCGGAGAGCATGACGCGCATCGGCATGACGCGGCGCACCGTGAATGTCGACGCGCTCACGCGCGACCTCGAGGCGCTCTACAGCAGCTTCACGCTGGTCGATCCCGAGCATGTCCTGAATGGCGCGGTGAACGACAACGAGATCAACCGCATCATGCTGGACATCGTGGCGGCGGGCGAGCGGCACGGCATCCGCTTTCCGCGTGCCTTCGCCCTGCTGCTGAAACAGATCCTCTATTTCGATCGCTACGTGAAGATTCTCGCGCCCGATCTGAATGTGTTCGCCGACGACCGCATCGCCATGATGGGCGACGGCAAGAATCCGCATCTGCTGCACTGATGCGTTTTTCGAGGAGCCGGACAGGGCGGCATATTTAGTCGCGCTGGCCGATTCTCCGGGGGAATGGACAACGGGTTGGCAGGACGCCAACGGCATCATCCAGCAAGGAGCAGTAACCATGGAAAGGAACATCAAGGCCGTCCCGGACGGCTACCACAGCGTGACCCCTTATCTCATTGTGAAAGGCGCGGCGCGGGCCATGGCCTTCTACCAGAAGGCCTTCGGTGCGAAGCCCCGGCTTTGCCTGCCCGCGCCCGGCGGTGGCATCGGCCATGCCGAGCTGGAAATCGGCGACAGCATCCTCATGATCGCCGACGAGTTCCCCGGCCTCGGCGCCCGTAGCCCCGAGGCTATAGGCGGCACGCCGGTGAGCCTGCTGATCTACGTGGAGGACGTCGACTCCGTATACGCCAGTGCGGTGGCGGCCGGTGCGCGGCCGGTGCGTCCGCTGGAGAACAAGTTCTACGGCGACCGTGCCGGTCAGGTCGAGGATCCCTTCGGCTATGTCTGGACGCTTGCGAGCCATATCGAGAACGTGACGGCAGAGCAGCTCTCCGCGCGTATGGAAGAGGTGTTCTCTTCTATCGTGCCGACCTGATTTATTTTGCAGGACTTGCGTCACTGAATGAAAAAGCCCCGCATTGCGGGGCTTTTTCGTGGCACGTGGCGCGATCAGCCGAGCTTTTTCTTCAGCAGCTCGTTGACCTGGGCGGGATTGGCCTTGCCCTGCGACACCTTCATCACCTGGCCGACAAAGAAGCCGAACATCTTGCCGCGCTTGGCCTCTTCGGCAGCGCGGTACTGGTCCACCTGCTGCGGATTGGCGGCGATCACGCCGTCGATCAGTGCCTCGATGGCGCCGGAGTCCGACTCCTGCTTGAGCCCCTGCTTCTCGATGACCTCGTCGGCGCTGGCGCCTTCGCCGTCCCACAGCGCCTGGAACACCTGCTTGCCGATCTTGCCGGAGATGGTGTTGTCGTTGATGCGGTTGATGAGGCCGCCGAGCTGCGCCGGCGTCACCGGGCAGTCGCTGATCTCCGACTCGGTACGGTTGAGGCCGCCCAGAACGTCCATCATGACCCAGTTGGAGGCCTGCTTTGCGGCACCGTTGGCGGCTTTCACCGTCGCTTCGAAGTAGTCGGCGAGCTCGCGATCGGACACCAGCACGCCGGCATCGTACTCGGGCAGGCCGTAGACGCTGATGAAGCGCTCGCGTTTGGCCACGGGCAGTTCCGGCAGCTTGCTGCGAATGTCGTCGATCAGTTGCTCGTCAAGCACCACCGGCAGCAGGTCGGGGTCGGGGAAGTAGCGGTAGTCGTTGGCTTCTTCCTTGCTGCGCATGGCGCGTGTCTTGTTGCTCGCCGGATCGTAGAGCACGGTGGCCTGATGAATGGCGCGGCCAGACTCCAGTTCGTCGATCTGCCATTCGATTTCGGAATTGATCGCCTTCTCGATGAACTTGAAGGAGTTCACGTTCTTGATTTCACGACGCGTGCCGAACTTCTCCTCGCCCTTCCGGCGGATCGAGACGTTGCAGTCGCAGCGCATGGAGCCTTCGGCCATGTTGCCATCGGAGATGTCCAGGTAGCGGATCAGCGCGTGGATGGCCTTGGCATAAGCCACGGCCTCCTTCGCCGAGCGCATGTCCGGCTCCGACACGATTTCCAGCAGCGGCGTGCCGGCGCGATTGAGGTCGATGCCGGTCATGCCCGAGAAGTCTTCGTGCAGTGACTTGCCGGCATCCTCTTCGAGATGGGCCCGGGTGATGTTGACGCGCTTGGTCTTGCCGTCATCGAGCGCAATGTCGATAAAGCCCTTGCCGACGATGGGCAGGTCCATCTGCGAAATCTGGTAGCCCTTGGGCAGGTCGGGATAGAAATAGTTCTTGCGGGCAAACACGCTCTTGCGGCCGATCGCGGCGTTGATGCCGAGGCCGAAGCGGACCGCGTTGCGCACGGCTTCCTTGTTCAGCACCGGCAGCACGCCGGGCATGCCGAGGTCGATCAGGCTGGCCTGTGTGTTGGGCTCGGCACCGAAGGCGGTGGCGGAGCCGGAGAAAATCTTGGATTTCGTGTTGAGCTGGACGTGGATTTCCAGGCCGATAACAACTTCCCAGGTCATGCTGTCGTCCTCACGAAAATTCCGCGGGGATCTGGCGGTGCCAGTCCGTCGCCTGCTGGTAGCGGTGCGCGACGTTGAGCAGCTTCGCCTCGCTCCAGTAGTTGCCGATCAGTTGCAGGCCCACCGGCAATTGCGTGGTGAAGCCGGCTGGCAGGCTCATGCCGGGCAGGCCGGCCAGGTTGGTGGCGATGGTGTAGATGTCGGAGAGATACATGGCGATGGGGTTCGCCTGCTTTTCGCCGAGACCGAAGGCCACCGAGGGCGATGTCGGGCCGGCAATCACGTCGCACTGTGCAAATGCGCGTTCGAAGTCTTCCTTGATCAGGCGGCGCACTTTCTGCGCTTGCAGGTAATAAGCATCGTAGTAGCCGGCGGAGAGCGCGTAGGTGCCGACCATGATGCGGCGCTTCACCTCGGCGCCAAAGCCCTCGGCGCGCGAGCGCTTGTAGAGGTCCTCCAGGTCGCGCGGATTTTCGCAGCGATGACCGAAGCGCACGCCATCGAAGCGCGACAGGTTGGAAGAGCATTCGGCCGGCGCGATCACGTAGTAGGCGGGTACGGCGAGATGGGAGGTCGGCAGGTCGATTTCCACGACAGTCGCGCCAAGTTTTTTCAGCTCCTCAATGGCGGCATCGATGACCTTCGCTACCGCTGCATCGAGGCCTTCGCCGAAATATTGCTTCGGCAGTCCTATACGCAGGCCGGCAATGGAGTCGTTCAGCGTTGCCGTGTAATCGGGCACTGCATGCACGATGCTGGTGGAGTCGCGGGCATCGTGGCCGGACATCACGTTCAGCATCAGTGCGGCGTCTTCTGCGCTCTGTGCCATGGGGCCGGCCTGGTCCAGGCTGGAGGCGAAGGCAATCATGCCCCAGCGCGAGATGCGGCCGTAGGTGGGCTTGAGGCCCGTCAGGTTGCAAAGTGCTGCCGGCTGGCGGATGGAGCCGCCGGTGTCGGTGCCGGTGGCGGCGGGGGAGAGGCGTGCCGCGACAGCCGCGGCGGAACCGCCAGAGGAGCCGCCGGGCACCTTCGATTTGTCCCAGGGATTCTTCACCGGGCCGTAGAAGCTGGTTTCATTGGAGGAGCCCATCGCGAACTCGTCCATGTTGGTCTTGCCCAGCATCACGCTGCCGGCAGCGTTGAACTTCTCGATCACCGTCGCGTTGTATGGAGAGATGAAGGTGTCGAGCATCTTTGAGGCGCAGGTGGTCTTCACGCCCTCGGTGCAGAAGATGTCTTTCTGCGCGAAGGGCACGCCGGTCAGTGGCGCGGCCTCGCCGGCGGCACGCCGGGCGTCGGCGGCATCGGCCTGACGCAGGGCAAGGTCGGCACACACCGTGATGAAGCTGTTCAGTCCGCCGTCGAGGCGCTGAATGCGGTCAAGGTAGTGCTGCGTGAGTTCGCGGCTGGAGAAGTCGCGGCGCTCGAGGCCCCGGGCGAGCTCAGCCAGGGTCTGGTGGTGCAGGGGAGTCGTTGCCATGTGCAGTGGGCTCCGGTGCCTCCTCATCCGCCTTGCTGTCGCTTCCCGGGAATGTGAAGCGGGACGGGGAGGCCCTTCCAGTAATTGGGTAGATTTATTCGATGACCTTGGGGACGAGGTAGAGGCCGGCCTCCGTCGCCGGGGCGATGGCCTGGTAGGTCTCGCGGCGGTTGGCCTCGGTCACGATGTCCTCGCGGAGGGGCTGGGTGGCGTCCATCGGGTGGGCCATCGGTTCCACCCCGGCGGTGTGAGCCGCCTGGAGCTGGTCGACCAGGTGCAGGATGTCGTTCAGTCGGTCGGTGACCCGCCCCTCTTCTTCGGCGCTCAACTGAAGGCGGGCGAGATGGGCAATCTTGGCCACATCGGCGGCAGTCAGGCTCATGGAATTGCTCGGGAAAGAATTGTTGGGAACGCGTAAGGCTCGGCAAATTAGCACAGTTCGCAGCTTGTCCAAAGGACCTCGTTTGTTTAGAGTTAGCCGCATTTTTACGGGTTACCCGGCCAGATACCGTCATTTTCGACGGCGCAGAAACCGGGGCCCCCGGACCCCGCCGTCATTATCGACCCCGGGTTCCGCCCTCCAGCGACTCACAGGTTCTCCCTATCTATGTTGCCTATTTTCAAAAGCTTCCTCGGTCTCTTTTCTTCCGACCTCGCTATCGACCTTGGCACGGCCAATACCCTCATCTATGTGCCTGATCGCGGCATCGTCCTGAACGAGCCCTCCGTGGTGGCCATCCGCCAGACCGGCGCCAGCAAGTCGGTCGCCGCCGTGGGTGTCGATGCCAAGCGCATGCTGGGCCGTACCCCGGGCAACATTTCTGCTATCCGCCCCCTCAAGGACGGCGTCATCGCCGACTTTGAGGTGACGGAGAAGATGCTGCAGTTCTTCATCAAGAAGGTGCACGAGAAGGGCATGCTGCCCCCGCGTCCGCGCGTCCTCGTCTGCGTGCCCTGCAAGTCCACCCTGGTCGAGCGCCGCGCCATCCGTGAATCCGTGCTCGGCGCTGGTGCCCGCGAAGTGCGCCTGATCGAGGAGCCGATGGCGGCGGCCATCGGCGCCGGTCTGCCGGTTGAACAGGCCTGCGGCTCCATGGTCGTCGACATCGGCGGTGGCACCACCGAGATCGCGGTCATCTCCCTGTCCGGCTCCGTGTATTCCGATTCCGTGCGTATCGGCGGCGACCTCTTCGACGACTGCATCGTCTCCTACGTGCGTCGCCAGCACGGCTGCCTCATCGGTGAGTCCACCGCCGAGCGCATCAAGCAGGAAATCGGCACCGCCTTCCCCGGTGGCGAGCTGCGCGAGATCGAAGTGCGCGGCCGCAACCTCGCCGAAGGGGTGCCGCGCTCCTTCACGCTGAACTCCGACGAGATCCTCGGCGCCCTGCAGGATCCGCTCACCGGCATCGTCAGCGCCGTCAAGAGCGCCCTCGAGCAGACGCCCGCCGAACTCTCCGCCGACATTTCCGAGCGCGGCATGGTCCTGACCGGCGGCGGCGCGCTGCTGCGCGACCTCGACAAGCTGCTCAGCAAGGAAACCGGCCTGCCCGTGATCGTGGCCGAGGACCCGCTGACCTGCGTCGCCCGTGGCGGCGGCCGTGCCCTGGAGTTCATGGACAATCCGGCCTACGACATGCTGTTCGTCGACTGACCGGCGCGACGGCGGTCGCCCAGCGGGCTGGGCCGCGGTCGTCGGTGCGTGCTTTCGGCCTCGCCTTGACCTGCCGGGCGTCTTGCCCGGAGACGGATCAAAGTGAGAAAACGAGCCGGCTTTTTGCCGGCTCGTTGTTTTAAGCTCCGAACGCAGATTCGGGAGATAAGGTCATCGAAAACAACCTGTTCAGCAAGAAGTCCAGCGGTGGCTACCGGCTGCTGTTCGCGACCTTGCTTGCCATCACCCTGATGTTCGTCGATGCGCGCTTCAAGAGCGTGACCGACCCCGTTCGCTTCCAGCTGAACGGGCTGCTCTCGCCTGTCTACGAAGTCATGAGCTGGCCCGGCCGTTTCACCGAGTGGCTGGTGACCGCGACCATGAGCGACGAGGCGGTGCGCGAGGAAAACAGATACCTCAAGAGCCAGCTGCTCGTGCTCTCCGGCCGCCTGCAGAAGTTTTCCGAACTTGCTGCCGAAAACGCGCGCCTGCGCGGCTTGATCGATTCCACCATCGTCGTGGACGGGCGTGTGCTCATCGCCGAAATCATCGGGGTCGATGCCGATCCCCTGCGCCACATCGTGCTGGTCAACAAGGGCACGCCCGATGGTATCTACCAGGGCCAGACCGTGCTCGATGCGCGCGGCATCATGGGGCAGGTCATCGAGGTCGGTCCGCAGGTGTCGCGCGTCATGCTGATCGCCGACCGCGAGCATGCGCTGCCGGTCCGCGTGGCGCGCAACGGCGTGCGCGCCATCCTCGCCGGCTCCGGCGACATCGACCGCCTGGTGTTGCAGTACGTGCCGGAATCGGCGGACATGAAAGAAGGCGACCTGTTGCTGAGCTCGGGACTGGGGCTGCGCTTTCCGGCCGGCTATCCGGTGGGCGTGGTGGCCAAGGTGAGCAAGACCGGCTCCAGCGAATTCGCCGAGATACAGGTCAAGCCGGTGGCCGAGCTGGACCGCAGCCGCCACGTACTGATGCTCTACAGTCGCCCCCAGCAGCCGACGCCGGCCGCCCCGGTGGCACCGGATGCTCCAGCGCCTGCCCATGGAGGCGTCAATGGCTAGAAATGCGCATGTTCCGGTGATTGCCCTGCCGCTGAGCTTCTTTCTGGCCTTCGTCCTGGCCGTGTTGCCGTTGCCCCAGGCGCTTGCCTACTGGCGTCCGGAATTTGTCACGATGGTGCTGATCTTCTGGGCGATGAATGCGCCCGGCATCATGGGAATCTGGGCGGGCTTCTTCCTCGGCATATTGATGGACGTGCTCTTTGGCACGCCCTTCGGCGTGCATGCGCTGGTGCTGGCGCTGGTGGCCTGGATGGTGCGGCTGTCCTGGCGCTGGGTCACCGTTTTCTCCCTGTGGCAGACCAGCGGCCTCGTGCTGGCGGTGGTGTTCGCCAGCCTGATCGCGAAGCGCATCCTGCTCGGCATCGTCGCGACCCCGCCGGCGTCAATGCTCTACTGGCTGCCGGCGCTGGGCAGCGCGCTGCTCTGGCCGACCGTGATGATGGCGTTGCGGCGCTACACCCTGCCGGGACGCTGATCCCCGATTGCGGGGTGGCCTGCTGCCCCGTGTGACATCTTCCTCGTTCAACTGTGGACGGCGCCCGGCGCGCAGCACGTTGCTGCCCTTGCAGGCAAGCGCCCCGGTTCATCGTGAAATTCCTGCCATGCATTGTGCTGGTGCATACCGCGGCCGGCGCGTAGCCCTTATGATTGCCGGCGTTCAGGAGCGTGCGTCGCTCTGCCAGCCGAGCTGTACATGCCAGACCGTCTTTTTCTTGCCTCCACCTCGCCACGCCGTCGCGAGCTGCTTGCACAGCTCGGGCTGGAGTTCTCGGTACTGCGCGTGGATATCGACGAATCCCGTCGTGACGGGGAAGCCCCCGCCGACTATGTCGCCCGCCTCGCCCGCGAGAAGGCCGTGGCCGGCGTTGCGGCGGCAGGGGAGGGCGTGGTCGTCGCCGCCGACACCACGGTCGTGCTGGGCGATGACATTCTCGGCAAGCCGGCCTCGCAGGAGGAGGCAGTGGCGATGTGGTCCCGCCTGGCGGGGCGCGCGCATCGCGTGCTGACCGGCGTGGCCGTGGGCCATCGCGAGCGGCTCGAGGTGCGCGTGGTGGCGACCACGGTACGCTTCCGTCCGATCGATGCGGCAGAGATGCGCGCCTACTGGGCGAGCGGCGAGCCGGTGGACAAGGCGGGCGGCTATGCCATCCAGGGCCGGGGGGCGATCTTCGTCACCGGCATCGACGGCAGCTACAGCAACGTCGTGGGGTTGCCGCTGGCTGAAACGGCGGAGCTGCTGGCGCGGTTCGGCATCCGCATACTCGAATGATTCGCGGCGGCGATCCGCTGGCAAAAAAAGAAAGGCCCGGCAATGTCTGAAGAAATACTGATCAATGTCACGCCCATGGAGTGCCGTGTCGCCCTCGTCGAGAATGGCGTCGTGCAGGAGCTCTATGTGGAGCGCACGGCGCGGCGCGGCATGGTCGGCAACATCTACAAGGGGCGCGTGGTGCGCGTGCTGCCCGGCATGCAGGCGGCCTTCATCGACATTGGCCATGAGCGCACGGGTTTCCTGCATGTGAACGACCTCGTGTGGCCCAAGGTCGAGGGCGAGCGCGAGCGCACGCCGCTGATTTCCGAGTTGCTGCATGAGGGCCAGAGCGTCGTCGTGCAGGTCATGAAAGACATGATGGGTACCAAGGGCGCCCGCCTCACCACCGATTTGTCGATTCCCTCGCGGTACCTCGTCTACATGCCGCAGGGCGAGCACATCGGTGTGTCGCAGCGTATCGAGGACGAGACCGAGCGCGAGCGCCTCAAGGGTCTTATCCGAGAACTGCAGCAGGAGAGCCCGGAAACCAGCGTCGGCGGCTTCATTGTGCGCACGGTGGCGGAAGGCGTCAGCGAGGTCGAGTTGCGTCGCGACATGCAGTTCCTGGTCAAGCTGTGGCGCTGGGTGCAGGAGCGTTGCAAGACGGCGGGCACGCCGGCGCTGATCTACGAGGAGCTGCCGCTCTACCTGCGCACCATCCGCGACCTCGTCAGTGGCAGCGTGCACAAGGTGCTGATCGACTCGCGCGAAACCTACACCAAAGTGGACGAGTTCGTGCGCGACTTCGTGCCGGGTGTGAAGGAGCGCATCGAGCATTATCCCGGCGAGCGTCCGCTCTTCGAGCTCTACAACATCGAGGACGACCTGCAGAAGGCGCTGCAGCGCAAGGTGCTGCTGAAGTCGGGCGGCTACCTCATCATCGACCAGACCGAGGCCATGACCACGGTCGATGTCAACACCGGCTCCTTCGTCGGCACGCGCACGCTCGAGGACACGGTGTTCAAGACCAATCTCGAGGCGACGCATGTGATCGCGCGCCAACTGCGCCTGCGCAACCTCGGCGGCATCATCATCCTCGACTTCATCGACATGGAGGAGGCCGAGCACAAGCAGCAGGTGCTGCGCTCGCTGGAGAAGATGCTCTCGCGTGATCACGCCAAAACCAAAATCACGCAGGTCTCCGAGCTTGGCCTCGTCGAGATGACGCGCAAGCGCACCCGCGAGTCGCTGGAGCACCTGCTCTGCGAGACCTGTTCCGAGTGCGATGGCCGCGGCACGGTCAAGACGGCCGAAACGGTCTGCTACGAGATCTTCCGCGAGATCCTGCGCGAGGCCCGGGCCTACGACGCGGCCAACGGCTACCGGGTGGTGGCCAACCAGAAGATCATCGACCGGCTCCTCGGCGAGGAATCGGGGGCGGTGGCCGACCTCGAGGCCTTCATCGGCAAGCCGATCAAGTTCTCGGTGGAGGCGTTGTATAACCAGGAGCAGTACGACATCGTCCTGCTCTAGGGCGCCGCAGGGGGACGTGCTTCACGGCTTTCCGGGGCCGGGCGTGGCACTCTCCGTACCGTTGCCCAGGCCTGGATGGCGCGCTGGCGTCACAGTTTCGCAACTGAATTTGGACCCCGGGGAGCTAGGCTGCCCGGGCTAAGAAAAACGGGACAGAACAACACAGGGACCCACAGGCGCTCGAGGCCGGCAACCCTTACCCTATCCATCAATTCCTATCCGCAGATTTCCTATGAAATGGCAGGCCTTCCGATTGCGTGCACTCTGGTGTTGGCACCAGCTGCTGACGCTCGGACTGGTGGGCATCGTCATCATTGCCGTGCTGGTGGCCATCAGCCAGCAACTGCTCCCGCTGCTGGACCGCTATCGTCCTGACGCGGAGGCGGCGCTGTCGGCGCGTATCGGCGTGCCCGTCACGCTGGAGCGGCTGCAGGGACAGGTGGACGGGACGCAGCTGCGGGTCAGCCTCGTCAAGCTCGAGCTGCGCGATCCCGCCGACCGCGCGGTGGTCCTGCTGCAGGTGCCGGAGGTCGAGCTCCGGCCGGCCATCTGGCAGAGCCTCTGGCACCGCGAGCTGCGGGTGGACGTGCGCCTGCGCGGCCTGCGCATCCATATCGACCAGCAGCCCGACGGCAGTCTGCAGTTGCGCGAGCTGGCGGGCCTGGCCCGGCGCGATGCCGGAACCGCCGAGCAGACCCTCCGCTTCGTGCTGCGCCAGCCGGTGCTGGCGCTCAGCGAAAGCCGCGTCAGCCTGGCGCTCAACCGTTTTCCCCCGCTCACCCTGAGCAGCGTCGAGGTGGTCAACCGCAATGCGGGCGACAGCCATCGCCTGGCCGGCCGCGTGCGCCTGCCCGGTGTGACCTCCGATCTTGGCGTCCAGATCGACCTCGACGGCGACCCCCTGCGCTGGCAGGACGGCCGCCTGCGGCTCTGGGCCGAGCTGCCGGTGCTGGCACTCGACGACTGGCTGCCGGTACTGCCCGCCGCTGCGCCCGACATCAGCCACCTGCGTGGCGGCGGACGCTACTGGTTCGACTTCCATCGTGGCCAGCTGAACAAGGTCCAGGCCGAGGTCGACTGGCCCGAAGTCGATCTGCAGCACAATGGTCGCCAGCACGCCGTCCGGAACCTTCGTGGTGTTATAGCCTGGCATCGCCACGGTGCCGATTGGCAGCTCACCGCAGACAGGCTGCGCGGTACCGTCGACGGCCAGCCTTGGCCTGTGCCGCGGCTGGCGGTGCGCTCCAACCCGGGGACGCTCACGATCGCGGCGGCCCAGGCCAATATCGGCGCTGCGGCCCGGCTGCTCGCCGACGCGCCGCTGTCCGAGGTGCAACGCAGCCTGCTGCGCGATGCCGCGCCGGACGGCGAGCTGGTCGGCCTGCGCCTTGATCTGTCGCCCCTGCCGGAAGGGCGCTGGCAGTTGCGCCGGCTGGACACGCAGGTGCGACGCCTTGCCATTACGAGCACCGGGGTTCGTCCCGGCATGCGCAACGTTACCGGCTGGCTGCGCTGGACACCCCAGCGCGCCTGGGTAGGCCTCGACACCCGCGCGGCGCGGCTGGACCTGCCGGGGCTGCTGCGCGAGCCCCTGCACCTGCAGTCGCTGCGCGGTCAGCTGCGCTTCGTGAACGAGGCGGAAGGCTGGCGCCTTGATTCCGACCACCTCCAGGTCGCCAATTCCGATGCCCAGGGCACGGCGCTGGCCAGCCTGACGCTGCCGCGCGGCAATCCGGGGGCGGGCCGGCTGTCCCTGCTCGGCGCAGTGGTCGACGCCCGCGCATCCAGCACTTGGCGCTACCTCCCGCGCAGCAGCAGCGAAAAGGCTGTCGCGTGGATGCGGCAGGGCATCAAGGCGGGGGCCGTGCGGCGCGCCGACATTGCCTATGAAGGGCCTGTGCGCGCAGTGCCCGACCAGGACCCGGCGCGCCTGCTGATGCAGTTCGACCTCGTCGGCGGCCGCGTCGAGTACGCGACCGGCTGGCCGGAAATCCGCGACCTCGACGCCCGCGTCACCCTGGATGGCCGCCATCTGACAGTGGCTGCCACGCGCGCCCACCTGCTCGACGGGACGGTTGCCGCCCCGGTCACGGCGGAGGTCGCCGACCTGCACGATCCCGTCATCAAGGTTGCCGCCGAAATTGCCGGCAATGGCCGCGACATCATGCAGCTCTTCCGCGACAGCCCGCTCAAGGTTCATACGCCCGGCCTGGCGGACACCCTGACGCTGGAGGGGCCCGTGCAGGGACGGCTCGCACTCGCCGTGCCCCTGCGTGGCGGCCCGGTCGATGTGGATATTGCCGCCCGGCTCAGCGACAACCAGCTCGGCCTTACCGCGGCCAACCTCGTCGCCACCGGGCTCACCGGCGACATACGCTACTCGAGCGCCGCAGGACTGCAGTCGACGCGGCTCGATGCCCGCCTGCTCGAAGCGCCCGTGCAGGCCGACATCCGCACCCGCCAGGGCGAGCGACCGGAAATCCTCGTCAACGTAGCCGGCTCGGCCGAGGTGCCCGCCCTGCGGCGCTGGCTGGCCTCCAGCCTGCTCGATATCGCCAGCGGCAAGGCGGACTACCAGGCCCGTGTGAGCATTCCGTCCGGGGGCAACGCCCGCCTGCAGCTCGACAGTTCACTGGCCGGCATGCGCATCAAGCTGCCGGCACCTCTCGGCAAGACTCCGCAGGAAAACGTGCCGCTGCGCTACCAGGTGGTGTTCGGGGGCGAGGAGCAGATGGCGCGTCTGCAATACGGGCAGCGCATGAGCGCGGGCCTGGTCTGGAAAGGCAATCGCGTGGAGCGCGCGCTGTTCCGGCTCGACAGTACGGCCGCTGC
The DNA here is from genome assembly GCA_029237815.1 of Moraxellaceae bacterium. Lineage (GTDB taxonomy): Bacteria > Pseudomonadota > Gammaproteobacteria > Pseudomonadales > Moraxellaceae > UBA2031. Next base: position 334,777 of record JAQZBP010000001.1, on the reverse strand, counting down.
CTGGCCTGAAAAGCGCGGCATCGAAGTCGAGGGTCGTGTCGCGCGCCTGGACCTTGGCGAATGGCGGCCCTGGCTGGCGCTGTTCCAGAAGCCGGCCCAGCCGGCCACCGTGGCTGCCCGTGGCGAGACCGCATGGCCGGAGCTGACCCGCCTGTCCGTCGATGCCCGCCAGCTGCTGGCCGAGGGCTGGCTGGTCCGCAATGCGCACGTCGGGCTTGCCCGCCAGCCCGGTAACTGGCTGGTGACGCTGGACAGCGACGAGCTGGTCGGCAGCGCGCAGTGGCCGGATGCCGCCGGCAGCGACATCGGAGTGTCCTTCAGCCGCCTGCAATGGCCGTTGCCCACGGCGCCGGGTAGCCGCAAGGAGGCGCCGGCCGGTCTCAATCCGGTCGCCGGACTCGGCAACCGGCCGCTGGTCGTGCGCGGCGATGGGCTGCGGCTCGCCGCCTGGCCCGGACTCGGTCCGGTCGCGGTCAACGGCAGGCTCATGCCCATCCCTTCCGGCCTGCGTGTCGACGGCATCGCGTTGCGCAGCCCCGTACTCACCTTCAATGGCAAGCTCGACTGGCAGTGGCGCGGCGGCGTCGCCACCCGCCTGCAGGGCAGGGCGGCAAGCCCCAATATCAGCGGCCTGCTGGGCGCCTTCGGACTCAATCCGGGCGTGGTCAGCCGGCAGGCCACCGCCGACTTCGACTTGGCCTGGCGCGGCGCGCCCGACAAGGCCACGCCGGGCGGCCTCGATGGCCGCCTCAAGATCGTCCTCGAGGAAGGGCGCCTGCTCAACGTGAGTACCGGGACCAGCGCCAGCCGCATTTTCGGCTGGTTCGACCTCGACAACCTGCGCCGCCGCTTCAAGGGCGATTTCTCCGACGTGGTGCGCCGCGGCCTTGTCTTCGACCGCATCACCCTCGAAGGACCGCTGCAGGCCGGCGTCATGCAGCCGGCGGCGCTCGCGGTGACGGGCCCCACGCTGCAGGCGCAGGGTGACGGTCGCCTCGACCTCGGGCAGAAGCAGGTGGACCAGCAGATCACCGTCACCATGCCCATGACCAGTGCCGTGCCGCTTGCCGCGGTGGTGATGGCCGGCCCGGTGGTCGGCGGCGCCGTTGCGGCCGCCCAGATGGCCTTCGACAAGCAGATCGACCGGGCCACGCAACTGCACTACCGCGTGAGCGGCGACTGGGCCAATCCCCGCGTGGAGAAGCAGACCACCAAGGCGGCGGCGCAGTCGCAGGCCCGCAAGACCGCGGGCGTGGCGTCCGCCCCGGTCGTGACACAGGAGAGCGCACGATGAGCCAGCCCCGCCTTGCGGCCATACAGATGTGCTCCGGCGTGGACCTGGAGGCCAACTGGGCGGTCGCCGCCAGCCTGCTGCGCGAAGCGGCTTCAGCGGGGGCGCTGCTCGCCGTCCTGCCCGAGAACTTCGCCGTCTTTGACGCCGCGCAATACCGCGAGGTGGCGCCGCGCCTGCCCGAGCTGCTCGGTCGCCTCGGCGCTCTTGCGCGTGAGCTGGACCTCTGGATCGTGGCCGGCACGCTGCCGGCGGCGACACGCCCGGACGGCACGCCGGTGCCGGACGGCCGCGTGCGCACGACCTGCCACGTGATCGATTCCGACGGCGAGGTCGTGGCGCGCTACGACAAGATCCATCTCTTTGACGTGGACATCGGAGACGCCCAGGGCAGTTACCGCGAGTCCGCCACGTTCGAGCCCGGCGACCAGCCTGTCTGCGTGAACACGCCCGTGGGGCGTCTCGGACTCAGCATCTGCTACGACCTGCGTTTTCCTGAGTTGTTCCGCGCGCTGCTCGACGACGGCGCGGAAATCATTACCGTGCCGGCCGCCTTCACGGCGCTGACCGGCGAGGCGCACTGGCAGGCCCTGCTGCGCGCACGCGCCATCGAGAACCAGGTCTATGTCGTCGGGGCGGCGCAAGGCGGCCGCCACACCGCCACGCGCGTGACCTGGGGCCATAGCCAGATCATCGACCCCTGGGGACGCGTGCTCGCCGGGAGCGCCGGCGACCGGCCCGGGGTCATCACCGCGGAGCGTGACGCCGCCGAGCAGGACCGCCTGCGCCGCAATATGCCCGTCCATCGTCACCGTCGCCTGTAATGCGACGCATGCCCGGTACGTCCTCCAGCTTTTGAGCTACAAGACGGTAGCGCTGCCTGCCGTGCAGCGGGTCACGTCCCGGAGGGCGACATGAGTGAACGGCTGGCCGACGACCTGAGCCTGATCCCGATATTTTCCACCCTGCAGCCTGATGAGCTGCATACGCTGGAGGGCCAGCTGTACCTGCGCAAGGTCGCGCCGGGCGAGCTCGTGTTCCGCGAGGGCGAGAAGGGTGACTACCTGTGCTTCGTCGCCTCCGGCAACCTCGAGGTGATCAAGCTGAACCAGGGCGCGCAGCCGGTGGTCATCAGCAAGCTCGCCAAGGGCAGCTCCATCGGCGAGATGGCGCTGCTGGATCGCCTGACGCGCTCCGCCAGCGTGCGCGCCGCCACGGCGTCCAGCCTCGTGGTGCTGACACGCGAGAGCTTCGAGCACATCCTGGCCGAGCATCCCGCCATCGGCATCAAGATCATGCGGGGCATTGCGCTGCTGCTGTCCTTCAACCTGCGCAAGACCTCGGATCGTCTTGCCGAGTTCATGCCTTCTCTCGCCTGATACTCACGCTGCGCTGCGCTGCGCTGCCTGTCGTCGTCGGCGCGATTGCCGCGCCTGTCAGTTCCGCCAATGCCAAGTAAGTCCGCATCAGGCACAACAGGGGCTCTGACCTGGAGCCTTACATGCAAAAACTCCCGCGCGATTCCGAGAACGACTACACCCGCGAGATGGCATCGGCCCGCCGCCAGGCCGTGACGGCCGCGACCGGCGCTGACCTGACCCACGTCGGCAGCTACTCCATCGACCCGGCCCTGCTGCCCGGCAACATCGAGGGCTTCGCCGGTGTCGCGCAGATTCCGCTCGGCTTCGCCGGTCCGCTGCTGGTGCAGGGCGAGCACGCGCAGGGCGAGTTCTACGTACCCATGGCCACCAGCGAAGGCACGCTTGTCGCCAGCTACAGCCGGGGCATGCGCCTGACACGCGAGGCGGGCGGTGTGCGCACCACGGTCATCGACGACAGCATGCAGCGCGCGCCGGTGTTCGTCTTCGAAAATGCCCGCCACGCCCGCGATTTCGGCGACTGGGTCGTCGCCAATTTCACTGCCATCAAGGCGGCGGCCGAAACCACCACGCGCTCCGGCCGGCTGCGCAATATCGAGCAGTACGCCATGGGCAAGATGCGCTGGCTGCGTTTCTGCTTCACCACGGGCGACGCCGCCGGCCAGAACATGGTGTCCAAGGCCACGCGCGAGGCCTGCATGTGGATCCTCGCGCAGCGCCCTGCCGGCCTTGAGCATTTCTCTCTCGCCGCCAACTTCGATACCGACAAGAAGCACTCGCACGTGAACAGCCTGCATACGCGCGGCAAGCGCGTGGTCGCCGAGATCACGCTGCCGGCGAAGCTGATCCAGGACGTCATGCACACCACCGGCGAGGCGCTGTTCAAGCAGCGCCAGCTGTCCAATATGGGCGCGCTGATGGCGGGGTCGGTGAACAACGGCGCGCACTTCGCCAATGGCGTCACGGCCCTTTTCATTGCCTGCGGGCAGGACGTGGCGAACGTGGCCGAATCCTCCGCCGGCTTCGTGCACGGCGAGCTGAAGCCCAACGGTGATTATTATTTTTCCGCCACCATTCCGGCGCTGGTCGTGGCCACTTATGGCGGCGGCACCGGGCTGCCCACGCAGAAGGAATGCCTGGAGGTGATGGGCTGCTATGGGCAGGGCAAGGTGCAGAAGTTCGCGGAGATCGTGGCGGCGACCGTGCTGTGCGGTGAATTGTCGCTGGCCTCGGCCATCGTCTCGGACCAGTGGGTGTCTAGCCACGACAAGCTCGGGCGCAACCGTCCCTAGCATGATGCTCTGAGGGCGGCTGCTGCCTTCCGTCCGGGCATCCACGCCCATGAAAAAGCCCGCCATTGAAGCGGGCTTTCTTGCTGGCGATGCAGTGACCGTTGCAGGTGGGTCGTCCCCGCGTCAGTCCGCCAGGGCTGCGACTTCGCGCAGGTACATGAGCAGCTTCTTGCGTGCCGGACGCTCCGCCAAGGCCCGCTGTTCTTCCGGGAGTTCAGCCTGCTCGAGGCCCTCCTTCAGCGCGGCACGCACATGCTGGCGCATGGTGTGGCGTTCGGCGGCAGGATAGCGGCGCACCACGTCATTGATGGCGGAGTCGCCCTGGTTGAGCAGGCGGTCGATCAGCAGCTCGAGCTGCTTGTTGAGCGAGGGATTGGCGAGCGGGTTCAGTACGCCGAGGATGGCGTCCTCGTCCTCGCTGCGCATGAGCTTGCCAATGTACTGCTTGTGGCGGCGCACGGCCTCGTGCGCCTTCAGCCGCTTCAGCTCCACCAGCGCGGTAAAAAGCGTTTCCGAGACCGGCATCTTCTTCAGTTGGTCGATGTTCAGCGTGGCCAGTCGTTCGCCAAGCGCCTGCAGGCGCTCCATGGCCTTTTTCTGCTCGGTCTTGCTGGTGCCGAAATCGTCGTCGTCGAGATCGTCGTGGATGGAGTGGCGGGACATGGCGGATTCTTTCTCGGGGGCCAGGCAATGTCGTGGCGACATTGCCTGGCCGGTGGCGGGTTATTCCGCTTCGTCGAAGCGGTTGTTGATCAGGGTAGTCACGGCAGCGTGCGCGGCCTCGGCGTCCGAGCCCTCCACGCGCAGGCGCAGGACACTGCCCTTGCCGGCGCCGAGCATGAGCAGGGCCATGATGCTCTTGGCGTCGATCAGGCGCTCGCCCCGGCCGATCTGGACCTTTGCCTGGAACTGCGTGGCGACACTGACGAGCTTGGCCGCCGCACGGGCGTGCAGGCCAAGCTTGTTGATGATTTCGATCTCCGTCTCGATCATGGCGCTCTTGTCCCGGTTTGCCGGGTTGTTATCGGGTGCACAGGCCGTGGCATCAGTGTGACTCGCGGCGGTCGATGTCGCGATGGCGCACCTGCACCAGAGGCAGTCCGCCACGCAGATGGGCGGCAATCCGCTCCACCATGTAGACCGAGCGATGCTGGCCGCCGGTACAGCCAATGGCGACAGTGAGGTAGCTGCGGTCGTTCTGGCGGAACTCCGGCAGCCACTTTAGCAGGAAGCCGGAGAGGTCCCTATACAGGCTTTCTACGAGCGCATCCTTGTCGAGGAACTCGCGGACCGCCGTGTCGAGGCCGGTCATGTGGCGCAGGTCGGGGTGCCAGTGCGGGTTGGCCAGGCAGCGCACGTCGAAGACCAGGTCGGCGTCCAGCGGCACGCCATGCTTGAAGGCGAAGGACTGCAGCAGCACGGTGAGGTCGTGCTCGTCGCGGCCCTCGAGTCGTTCGCGCAGCTGGTCGCGAAGTTCGTGCACATTGAGGGCGCTGGTGTCGATATGCAGCAGGGCCCGGTTGCTGACCGGGTCCAGCAGCTGACGCTCGACCGCGATGGCTTCCTTCAGCGAGCGCGACTTGTTGCTGAGCGGATGGCGGCGGCGGGTGGCGCTATAGCGCGCCAGCAGGACCTCGTCGCGGGCATCCAGGTAGATCGTGGTGACGCTCATGCCACGCATTTCCACGCCGCGCAGCACCTCGTCGAACTGCACGAGGTCGGCCGGTGCATTGCGGGCATCGACACCGATGGCCAGGTGGCTGACTTCGGGGCGCCCGCGCAGGGTGTCCGCGAGCTGGGGCAGCAGGGCGAGCGGCAGGTTGTCCACGCAGTAGTAGCCCATGTCCTCCAGCAGGTGGAGGGCGGTGGTCTTGCCGGAGCCGGAACGGCCGCTGACGATGACGAGTTGCATTAGGAGGTCCCTGGAGGCCGGCCGGGTCGTGTCGCGATGCGGCTGAGCGTTCCACAATGGTCGGGGCCGGCGGCGGAAGATGCAACCGTGCGGCATGCATTTCTGTGACCGGATCCGCCACGGCCGCCCGCAAAACAAAAGACCCGGCAATGGGCCGGGTCTTTGCGGGAGCTTGTGGCTCAGTGTCGGTTCTGGAGCTTTTCCTTGTGCCGGACGATCTGGCGGTCCAGCTTGTCGCTGAGCAGGTCGATGGCCGCGTACATGTCGGAAGACTCGGCATTGGCGAAGAGTTCGGCGCCGGCGATACGGATGGTCGCTTCGGCTTTTTGCACCAGTTTGTCGATGCTCAGGATCACTTGCATGCTGGTGATGTGATCGAAGTGTCGCTCAACTTTCTCGAGCTTGGAGCCGACGTAATCTTTGAGGGCCTGGGTGATTTCGACGTGATGACCGCTGATTACCATTTGCATAGGCCTTTCCTCTCTTGTTGATGACCACCAGTGGGCCTTGCATCAAACCCTGAGTCGGGCGGGCAGCAGCGGGGCAAGAAGACGTCCCGGAGCGTCCGGACGGCTTGCGAGTTCGAGCAGAGGTCCCTTTCCGGCTGCCGGCAGGGGTCCATGCCGGCAGCGCCTGCCACCCGGGCGGGCGGCGATTTTCCCTTGAGGCTGGCACGATCTGCCGGGGCCTGCTCATCTGTCTTAAGCGTCAAACCTTGGTTCGACTCTATCACAGGGCCGGCGCGCCGGAGCAAGCCCCGTTTATCCGCTATGGCGGAAGACGGGCGGAAAAGCGCGGCCGGACTGTCCCGGGTGAGAAAGCCCGGGACGGTCACGCAGCTACCCTGCAATCAGTGTAGCGATACCGGCGGAGGGGAGGGCTGCGGGGAGTCGGACTCACGCATGTGGTCGCGCTGCCGCCGATGGCGGCAGCGTGGTGAAGTGCTCAGACCAGCTGCTTGCGCTCGTTCGAGGGTGGGATGTTGAGGGACTCGCGGTACTTGGCGATGGTGCGCCGCGCCACCTCGATGCCCTGCTCCAGCAGCAGGTCAGCAATCTTGTTGTCGGAGAGCGGCTTGCGCGGGTCCTCCTGGCCGACGAGCTTGCGGATCATGGCACGAATGGCCGTGCTCGAGGCTTCGCCGCCGCCCGTGGTGCTGACATGGCTGGAGAAGAAGTACTTCAGCTCGAAGATGCCGCGCGGGGTGTGCATGAATTTCTGGGTGGTCACGCGCGAAATAGTGGATTCGTGCATGCCGACCTCTTCCGCGATATCGCGCAGCACCATGGGCTTCATGGATTCCGGACCGTGTTCGAGAAAGGCGCGCTGGTGCTCGACGATGCAGGCGGCCACCTTGAGCAGGGTTTCGTTGCGACTCTGCAGGCTCTTGATGAACCAGCGCGCCTCCTGCAGGTGGTTGCGCAGGTAGGTGTTGTCGGCGCTGCTGTCGGCGCGGCGGACCAGCGAGGCGTAGCTCGAATTCACGCGCAGTTTCGGAGCGGTGTCGGGATTCAGCTCCACGGTCCAGCGATCGTGCTTGCGGCGCACGATCACGTCCGGGGTGATGTATTCGGTTTCACTGACGCCGCCGATGCGGCCGCCCGGGTTGGGGTTGAGTGTCTGGACCAGGCCGATGGCCGCCTTGAGGCCGCCTTCATTCAGCTTGAGCTTGCGCATGAGGCCGGCGAAGTCGCGGCTGCCGAGCAGCTCGATGTGGTCGCGCACGATGGCAATCGCCTCGGCCCGGTTCGGCAGGGTCTCCGGCAGCTGGCGCAGCTGGATCAACAGGCATTCGCGCAGGTCGCGGGCGGCCACGCCAGGGGGGTCGAACTGCTGGATGCGGTGCAGCACGGCCTCGACCTCGTCCATTTCCACGGCATAGGGGTCTTCCGGGTCGGCCACGGCGGCCAGAACGTCGTCCAGGCTGGCGGTCAGGTAGCCGCGCTCGTCGATGGCGTCCAGGATGGCCATGCCGATGGCGCGGTCGAGGTCGGAGAAGGGCGTCAGGTTGAGCTGCCAGGCGAGGTGCTGGGCCAGGGTCTCGGGGGCGGCGCTGCGCGCCTCGATGGGATTGTCGTCGTCATCGCCGGCGGGGCCGGCAGCGCTGCTGGAGCCGGATGAGAAAACGTCTTCCCAGAGGGAGTCTACCGGCAGCTCGTCGGGCATGGCCTCGGAGCGGTCGATGTCGAGGGCCTGTTCCTCGGCCCCTTGGCCTTCGGCGCCGACACTGGCCAGGGCTTCCTCGGCGGCAGCGTAGTCGATGGGCGTATCGTCGGGCTTTTCCGCTGGCTCGCCGTCATCGTCGGCCATCTCCAGCATGGGGTTGGAGTCCAGCGCCTCCTGGATCTCGGTCTGGAGCTCCAGCGTCGATAGCTGCAACAGGCGTATGGCCTGCTGCAATTGCGGCGTCATGGTCAGATGCTGACCGATCTGTAGCTGGAGGGTGGGCTTCATGGACTGCTGCGCTCCACGCCCGTTCAGGGAGGGTCCGGGCGAGACCTGCGCAGTATACATGGATGTGCAAGAAGCGGGCCGTGACCCATCATGAAAATTTCGTAGAAAAGATAAAGATACAAAAAAGCCTGCTAATGCAGGCTTTTTTGGGCAGGGAGTCGATCAGGCAAATATTCGCAAGGCTCTCAGGATGGCGATCAGGATGACTGCGCCCAATACACCGAAGAGAAGGCCGGGCAGGTTGAAGTCTCCCGAGGCACCGGCGGATCCGATGCCGAGGACATCGGCGAAGAGCCAGCGTCCCAGGATGGAGCCAACGATCCCGATGACCACGTTGAGGAGAATGCCCTGCTGGGCATCGGTCTTCATCATGATGCTCGCCAGCCAGCCAATGATGCCGCCGACGATGATGACAGCAAGCCAATCCATTTGGTTTCTCCTGTGCAGTTGAGGGTATTACTCCCTTCAACGTAGTTGAGGCGCCCGGATTTTCCGGAGGCATTCGCACAGGGATTTGTAACGGCTGTAGCGGCCGGGTTGTCTCAGAGGCTGAACTGCTCGCCCAGGTAAACCTTGCGCACGGTTTCGTTGGCGAGGATGTCGGCGGCCGTGCCTTCGGCGATCACCGAGCCGGTGCTCACGATGTAGGCCTTCTCGCAGATGTCGAGGGTCTCGCGCACGTTGTGGTCGGTGATGAGCACGCCGATGCCGCGGTTCTTCAGGTGGGTAATGATGCCCTTGATGTCCGAGACCGAGATGGGATCGACACCCGCGAAGGGCTCGTCGAGCAGCACGAATTGCGGCTCTGCGGCCAGGGCGCGGGCGATCTCCACGCGCCGGCGCTCGCCGCCCGACAGGCTCATGCCGAGGTTCTTGCGGATATGGGTGATATGGAACTCCTCGAGCAGTGACTGCAGCTTTTCCTCGCGGGCCGCTTTGTCGAGATCCTTGCGGGTCTCGAGGATGGCCAGGATGTTCTGCTCGACGGTGAGCTTTCGGAAGATCGAAGCTTCCTGCGGCAGGTAGCCGATGCCGCGGCGCGCGCGGCCGTGCATGGGCAGGCCGGAAATATCCTCGTCATCGATGCGGATACGCCCGGCATCCATGGGGACCAAGCCCACGATCATGTAGAAGCTGGTGGTCTTGCCGGCGCCGTTGGGCCCGAGCAGGCCGACGATCTGGGCGCTGGCCACCGATAGCGACACATCCCGCACGACTTGGCGGCCTTTGTAGCTCTTGGCCAGGCCGTTGACGATCAACTGGCTCACTTCTGTTTATCCTTTGCGTTGGGGCGTGCCTGTGGCGGGAACACCAGCTGGACGCGCTCGGCCCCCTGCCCTCGAGCGTCCACCTGCTGGGTCTGGCTGTTGTAGGTCATGGTGCTGCCCTGGAAGCTTGAGCCGTCCTGGCGCAGGCGTGCCTTGCCGTTCAGGGTGATGATCTCGTTCCGGGCATCGTAGTCGATGCGCGCCGCCTCGGCGGTGACCAGGCCTTTCTTGGGGTCCGGCTGCTGCTGGTAGTGCGCCGGGTTGCCGCGCGCCACCGTGGTCAGGATGTTGCCCTCGGGATCGGTGGTGATGACGATCTCGTCGGCCCGGATTTCCAGCGTGCCCTGCTTGATCACCACGGCACCCGTATAGGTGGCAATGCCGGTCTTCTCGTTGAAGCGGGCACTGTTCGCCGAGACACGGATGGTCTGTTCACGGTCGCTGGGCAGGGCCTGCGCCGCCAGGGGCAGCGCCAGGGCGGCAAGGAAAAGAACTTCAGCGGGATGCGGGCGCATAGTTTCCTGTCACGTTCTGGAGTAGCACAAGTTCGCCGGTCTTCAGCCGGGCCTCCAGGCCCTGGCTGACGAGCTGGCCTTGGGGGCTTTCGATCCGGACTGCGGCCTGCGTCAGCAGCCGTTCCTCGCGGGGGAAGACGGTCAGGGCCGCGGCATCGAAGGTCAGGGGCAGGGCGGCGGGGTCGCGGCGCTCGGCATGCACGCCCCCCTCCAACCGCACTTCCTCGTTCTGGTTGAAGCTGGTACCGCGCTGCGCGGTGACTCGCCAGGCCTCCTTGCCTTCGTCGTAGAGAGTGAACACGGGGCGGTCCACCTCGGCACGATCCTGGGGGGCGTCATAGTGCCGCAGTTCGCTCGCCTGCAGCCGGCGCAGCAGCCGCCCCTGCGCGTCGCTTTCCTGGCTGCGGATGCCGGTGATCACGTAGTCGGGCCGGCTTGCTTCGTCGGCGTCCGGCGCGAGGCCGCGCTGATGCCCCATGCCCCAGTAGTAACCGGCGGCGCCCAAGACGAAGAGCATGCCGGAGAGACTGAGGAGGTTGCGGGCGTCCATGGCGCCGCCTAGTCGTGGTGCAGGTAGGGGGCGAGGGCGGTGTCGTAGCGGTCCTGCGCCTTCAGGATCAGGTCGCACACTTCGCGCACCGCGCCGCGACCGCCTTCGAGCCGCGTCACGTAGTCGGCATGCACGCGCAGCTCCTGATGGGCGTTGGCGACTGCGACACCGAGTCCGACGGCGCGCAGCGCGGGCAGGTCGGGCCAGTCATCACCCACATAGGCGATGTGTTCGAGTGCCACGCCCAGCTCCGAGGACAGCTCGCGCAGCGCGACCAGCTTGTCCTCCCGCCCCTGCAGCAGGTGGGCGATGCCGAGGTTCCGGGCGCGGCGTTCGACCAGCTTCGTGTTGCGGCCGGTAATGATGGCGCACTGCACCCCGGCCTGCATGAGCATCTTGATGCCGTGACCGTCCTGGGTGTCGAAGGTCTTGAGCTCCTGACCGTCTTCCGCGAAGTAGAGGCGGCCATCGGTGAGTACGCCGTCCACGTCCAGCGCCAGCAGGCGAATGCCGGTGGCCAGCTGCATGACGTCGTCCATCTGGGTTCCCTGCATCACATCACCCCGGCGCGTAGCAGGTTGTGCATGTTGAGCGCGCCCACCGGGCGCTTCCCGTCATCCACCACCACGACGCCATTGATCTTGCGGTCCTGCATCACGGCCAGGGCTTCCGCGGCGAGCAGCTGCGGCGTGACCGTGGTGCACTTGATGTTCATGACGTCTTCGATGGCGGTGTGGTGGACATCGATCTTCTGGTCGAGACTGCGGCGCAGGTCGCCATCGGTATAGAGCCCGACGAGCCGGCCGTCGGCGTCCACCACGGTGGTCATGCCGAGGCCCTTCTTGGTGATCTCCATCAGCGCATCGATAACCAGCGTGCCGGTCCGGACCACAGGCACCTGCTCGCCCTTGTTCATCACGTCCTCGACGCGCAGCAGCAGCTTGCGGCCCAACGAGCCGCCCGGGTGGGAGAGGGCGAAGTCTTCCGGCGTGAAGCCACGCGCCTCGAGCAGGGCCACGGCGAGGGCGTCGCCCAGGACCAGGGTGGCGGTGGTGGAGGAGGTGGGCGCGAGGCCGAGCGAGCAGGCCTCGGGCGACTTGCCGATCTCAAGGCTGACGTCGGCGGCGCGGGCGAGAGTTGACTGGCCGTTGTTGGTGATTGAGATGAGCTTTGCGTGCATGCGCTTGATCAGCGGCACGATGGTCAGCACCTCGGCGGTCTCACCGGAATTCGAGATGGCGATGACCACGTCCTGGGGCGTGATCATGCCGAGGTCGCCGTGGCTGGCCTCGCCCGGGTGCACGAAAAAGGCCGGGGTGCCGGTGGATGCCAGGGTGGCGGCGATCTTGTTGCCGATATGGCCGGACTTGCCCATGCCGGTCACGACTACGCGGCCAGTGCCGGCGAGCATCAGGGCGCAGGCGCGCTGGAAGTCGGCGTTGACATGGGGCTTGAGGTTCTCGAGCGCGGTCTGCTCGATCTGGATCACGCGCTGGCCGGCGCGGATGAAGTCAAAGTCGGCCATCAAGAGCTCTCTATCGGGGTGGGCCGCCCGGATGCAGGGGCCATGGGACGGCGCGCATTATCCACCAGCGCCGTAGCAAATACCTACTAGGCATCGGTGACGAGTCGTTACAGGCCGGAATTGCGCGCCGGCGCACACCCTGGCTGCCTGTCACCGGACAGCAGGAGTGGTATAGTGCGCGCACTTTTTGCCGAGCCGGCCTTGCCGGAAACCAGACGCATGACGCAGAGCCCAGTCCCGGCGGCCGACAACCTGGTCGAGATCCGCAATCTCAGCTTCTCCCGCGGCAAGCGCCCCATCTTCGACGGGGTGAACGTCAATATCGCCCGTGGCAAGGTCACCGCCATCATGGGCCCCTCCGGCTGTGGCAAGACCACCCTGCTGCGCTTTATCGGTGGCCAGCTCCGGCCGGAAACCGGGCAAGTGCTGGTCGACGGCCGCAACGTGCCCGACCTGAGCCGCGAGGAGCTCTTCGCCACCCGCCGCAAGATGGGCATGCTGTTCCAGTCCGGGGCCCTGTTTACCGACCTCTCGGTCTACGAGAACGTTGCCTTCCCCCTGCGGGCCCACACAACCCTGTCCGAGCCGCTGATCCGCGAACTGGTGTTGCTCAAGCTGGAGGCGGTGGGATTGCGCGGGGCCGAGAACCTGATGCCGGCCGAGCTGTCCGGCGGCATGAACCGTCGTGCGGCGCTGGCCCGAGCCATTGCCCTGGACCCGGCCCTGATCATGTACGACGAGCCCTTCGCCGGGCAGGACCCCATCGTGATGGGCGTGCTGGTCACCCTGATCCGTACCCTGCGTGAGGCGCTCGGCCTGACTTCCGTGATTGTTTCCCACGACATCCACGAGACGCTGTCGATTGCCGACTACATCTATGTGCTGGCGGGCGGCAAGGTCATCGGGGAAGGGACGCCGGATGAACTGCAGGCCTCCGAGTCGCCCTTCCTGCAGCAATTCCTGCACGGTCGGCCCGATGGTCCCGTGCGTTTCCGTTATCCGGCGCCTGCCTTTGCCGACGAACTCACTCCGGGAGGCCGCGCCTGATGGAACCCATCCGCCGCCTGGGCGAATCCACCATCGAGATCCTGCGCACGATTGGTGCCTCCGGCCTCTTCCTGGCCCAGGCCATCTTCGCCGTGCCGCGCCTGCGCACCGGCTTCCCGCTGCTCGTGCATCAGCTCTATGCCGTGGGCGTGCTGTCGCTCGCCATCATCGTGGTGTCGGGCCTCTTTATCGGCATGGTGCTGGGCCTGCAGGGCTACAACATCCTCACCACCTACGGCAGCGAGCAGGCGCTCGGCAGCCTCGTCGCGTTGACCCTGCTGCGTGAACTGGGGCCCGTGGTTACGGCGCTGCTCTTCGCCGGCCGCGCCGGCTCGGCCCTGACCGCCGAGATCGGCCTCATGAAGGCCACCGAGCAGCTCTCCAGCATGGAGATGATCGGGGTCGACCCGTTGCGCCGCATCGTGGCGCCGCGCTTCTGGGCGGGCTTCTATTCCATGCCGGTGCTGGCGCTGATCTTCTCGGCGGTCGGCATTCTCGGCGGACGCCTGATCGGTGTGGACTGGCTGGGCATCTACGAAGGCTCTTACTGGGCCAACATGCAGAACTCGGTCGAGTTCTACGACGATGTGGTCAACGGCATCATCAAGAGCGTGGTCTTCGGCGTGGCGGTGACCTGGATCGCCGTGTTCCAGGGCTACGACTGCGAACCCACCAGCGAGGGTATCTCGCGCGCCACCACGCGTACCGTGGTGTATGGATCACTGGCGGTGCTGGGGCTGGATTTCATCCTGACCGCTGTCATGTTCGGAGGCTTTTAAAGCATGCGTACTCGTGTCGTTGAAATGGCGGTCGGCGTCTTCATGGTGGCCGGCATCGCCGCGCTTTTCTTCCTGGCGATCAAGGTCAGCGGCCTCTCCGAGGAGACCAGCAAGCCCAGCTACAAGGTCTATGCCAGTTTCCAGAACGCTGGCGGCCTGACCGTGCGCGCCAAGGTCACGATGGCGGGCGTGGTCATCGGCCGGGTCACGGATATCCGCCTGGATCCCAAGACCCTCAAGGCGAAAGTCACGCTGGACGTCCATAACGATGTCAACGAGATCAGTACCGACGCCGTTGCTTCTATCTTGACGGCCGGTCTCCTGGGCGAGAAATACATCGGGATCGTGCCGGGCGCTGACGACACCTTCCTCAAGGCGGGTGACGAAATCGAACAGACCCAGTCTGCGCTGGTGCTGGAAGATCTGATCGGCAAGTTCCTGTTCAACAAGGCCAACGAGCCCGCCAAGCCGGCGGAATAAGGCCGACTGGGAGATTTTCATGAAGTTCTGGCAACGTCTTACCGCTGCACTGATGCTGAGTCTGCCGCTGCTGGCAGGCGCCGCGGAGAACCCGCAGCAGGTGCTGCAGACCGCCACGGACACCCTTCTGTCGCGCATCACCAAGGAAAAGGACGTCCTGAAGAAGGATCCGAATGCGCTGTATCGCCTCGTAGAGGAGAACATCACGCCATTCATGGACGTGGAGGGCATCGCCCGCCGCGTGATGGGGCAGTATTACCGCCAGGCCAACCCGCAGCAGCAGACCGAGTTCGTGCGGGTATTCAAGCAGAGCCTGATCCGCACCTATGCCAAGGGGCTGACCAGCTACGAAGGCCAGAAGATTGTCTTCAAGCCCTACAAGCCGGGCAGCGATCCCAAGAAGGCGCAGGTCGACGTCGACGTATTCGGCACGACCGGGCAGGTCTACCCCGTGACCTTCCAGATGCAGCTCGACAAGGCCGGCAAGTGGAAGGTGCAGAACCTGATCCTGAACGGTATCAACCTCGGCCTGACGTTCCGCAACCAGTTCGGCTCCGCGGTCGAAGCCAACCGCGGCAGCATCGACAAGGCCATTGCCGGCTGGACGCCGGATACCACGGCCATCGACGCGACCAAGGATGGCGCCAAGGCGAGCGCCAAGTGAGCGCGGTCCTGGCGGTGGACGAGGGCACGCTGAAGGTCAGCGGCGCCCTCGACTTCAGCAATGCCGATGCCTGCTGCGATGAAGGTCTGGCCCTGCTGGCGAAGATGCCGGCGGATGCCGTGGTCGACCTGAGCGGACTGCAGGGGGCGAGTACCATCAGCGTGGCGGTGCTGCTGCGCTGGGCGCGCAGCATGGTGGCCCGTAATGGCCGGCTGCGAATTACCAAGGTGCCGGAGCGATGCCGTGCCATCCTGCGCGTCAGCGGCCTCGCCGAGGCGCTGCCGGAAATCAGTTGAGTGAGAAGTAATGACCCCTGAAGAGATCAAGTCCCTGCTGAGTGCTGCCCTGCCCGATGCCGAAGTCACCGTGCAGGGCGAGGGCGGCAAGTTCACCGTGACGGTCGTGAGCGACCGTTTTGCGGGCATGCGCCCGGTGGCCAAGCAGCAGCTGATCTATGCTCCGCTTAACGACCATATCGCCAGCGGCGCGATTCATGCCGTGAGCATGCGCACTTTCACCAAGGAGGAGTGGCGCAAGGCCAGCCTCTTCTCATGACAATCCGGCCCTGGCCGGCGCGCAGGCGGTGGTCAGGGTTTGTTCCGCGGCACTCACGCCCGGAGCCGTTTAACATTGCGTCCGACGTCATGTCGGACATTTCGTTTCTGAACATTCCATTTTTCAGAGTGGGGATATGGATAAGTTACTGATCACGGGTGGCGCGAGGCTCGACGGCGAAGTACGCATTTCCGGCGCCAAGAATGCGGCCCTGCCCCTGCTGGCCGGGGCCCTGCTGGGCGAGACGCCGGTCACCCTGACCAACGTGCCCCAGTTGCGCGATATCACCACCATGCTGCAGATCCTTGGCAACATGGGCGTCACCGTGGAGATCGGGGACCAGTGCCAGGTGCTGGTCAACGCCAATACCCTGAAGACGGCCGTCGCGCCCTATGAGCTCGTGAAGACCATGCGCGCGTCCATCTTCGTGTTGGGGCCGCTGCTGGCGCGCTTCGGCGAGGCCTCCGTGTCGCTGCCGGGCGGCTGCGCCATCGGTTCGCGTCCGGTGGACCAGCACCTCAAGGCACTGACGGCGCTGGGCGCCGAGATCCAGGTCGAGAACGGCTATGTGCATGCCAAGCGCAATGGCCGCCTCAAGGGCGCCCGCTTCGTCTTCGACATGGTGACCGTGGGCGGCACCGAAAACCTGCTGATGGCCGCCACGCTGGCCGAGGGCACGACGGTGATCGAGAACGCCGCGCGCGAGCCGGAAATCGTCAACCTCGCGGACATGCTCACCGGGATGGGCGCCCGCATCGAGGGCGCCGGTACCGACACCATCACCGTGCAGGGTGTCGAGTCGCTCAAGGGCGGCACCTTCCGCGTGATCTCCGACCGTATCGAGACAGGTTCCTACCTGGCCGCCGCGGCGGTCACGCGGGGCCGCGTGAAGACCCTGAATACCGACCCGATGCTGCTCGACGCCGTGCTGCAGAAGTTCCGCGAGGGAGGGGCTGAAATCACTACTGGCCCGGACTGGATCGAGCTCGACATGAAGGGGCAGCGGCCGAAGGCGGTGAACTTCCGCACGGCGCCGCATCCGGCCTTCCCGACCGACATGCAGGCGCAGTTCATGACTGTGAACGTGCTGGCCGAAGGCGTGGGCACCATCATCGAGACCATCTTCGAGAACCGCTACATGCACGTGCCCGAGCTCAACCGCCTGGGCGCGAAGATCGCGGTGGACGGCCACACCGCCATCGTCACCGGGGTCGACACCCTGCAGGCGGCGCCGGTGATGGCCACCGACCTGCGCGCCTCCATGTCGCTGGTGATCGCTGCGCTGGCGGCCCAGGGCGACACCCTGGTGGACCGCATTTATCATATCGACCGTGGCTACGAGCGCGTCGAAGAGAAACTCCAGGGTCTCGGCGCCACCATCCGCCGCGTTTCCGGAAAAGAGTCCGCATGAGCCAGATCATCATCGCCCTGTCCAAGGGCCGCATCCTGAACGACACGCTGCCCCTGCTGCGTGAAGCGGGTATCGACCTGCTCGACGATCCGGACAAGTCGCGCAAGCTGATCTTCCCGACCACGAACCCGGACGTGCGCATCGTCATTATCCGCGCCACCGACGTGCCGACCTATGTCGAGAACGGCGCCGCCGACATCGGCGTGGCCGGCAAGGACGTGCTCATGGAGCATGGCGGCAGCGGCGTTTACGAGCCGCTCGACCTGCAGATCGCGCGCTGCAAGCTTATGGTGGCCGGCCCGGTCAATCCGGCGCCGGTGCAGGGCCGTCTGCGCGTGGCCACCAAGTTCGTCAATATCACGCGGCGCTACTACGCTGAGAAAGGCGAGCAGGTGGAGCTGATCAAGCTCTACGGCTCCATGGAGCTGGCGCCCCTGATGGGCCTTGCCGACCGCATCGTCGACGTGGTGGATACCGGCAAGACCCTGAAGGAAAACGGCCTGGAGCCCACCGAGCTGATCGCGCACGTCACCTCGCGCCTGATCGTGAACAAGGCCGCGATGAAGATGAAGCATGCGCTGATCCAGCCCATCATCGCCCGGCTCGAGGCCGCCGTGGCGAAGCGCCAGCAGGCCGTCGCCTGAGGCCTCTGGCGGTTCTGCCCTGATCCGCCTGTATTTTTGATCTGCCTGCACAGCATGCAGGAGTGCAGGCCCGCCAAGCGGGCCACCGAGGTTGCCATGACATCCGAGATCATTCCCCGCCTGGACACCAGTGTCACCGGCTTCGACAAGCGCCTGGAGCAGCTGCTGTCCTGGGAGTCGGTCAGCGATGCCGGCGTGCAGCAGGCCGTGACCGAGATCGTCACGCGCGTGCGTCGCGAGGGCGATGCCGCGCTCATCGAGTACACCAACCGTTTCGACGGCCTGCAGGCGACTGACATGGGCACGCTGGAGGTGTCGCAGGCCCGCCTCGAGGAGGCGCTGCAGCGCATCACGCCGGCGGAGCGCGAGGCGCTGACGGTGGCGCGCGATCGCGTGCGCGTCTACCACGAGCGGCAGCGCCAGGAGTCCTGGCAGTACACCGAGGCCGACGGCACCGTGCTCGGGCAGCAGATCACGCCGCTGGATCGCGTCGGTATCTACGTGCCGGGCGGCAAGGCCTCCTATCCGTCCTCCGTGCTGATGAACGCCATGCCGGCCAAGGTGGCGGGCGTGCGCGAGATCATCATGGTCGTGCCGACGCCGCGTGGCGAGGTGAATGAGCTGGTGTTCGCCGCCGCGCGTCTCGCCGGCGTCGATCGCGTGTTCACGCTGGGCGGCGCGCAGGCGGTGGCGGCGCTGGCCTATGGCACCGCGACCGTGCCGCGCGTGGACAAGATCGTGGGTCCCGGGAATATCTACGTGGCGACGGCGAAACGCATGGTGTTCGGCCAGGTCGGCATCGACATGATCGCCGGGCCTTCCGAAATCCTCGTGTATTGCGATGGCCGCACCGATCCGGACTGGATCGCCATGGACCTGTTCTCGCAGGCGGAGCACGACGAGGACGCGCAGGCGATTCTCATCAGCGAGGACCAGGACTTCCTCGAGCGCGTTTACGCAAGCATCGAGCGCCTGCTGCCGCAGCTCGCGCGCTGCGAAATCGCCAGCAAATCGCTGGCGACCCGCGGTGCGCTGATCAAGGTGCGCGACCGTGAAGAAGCCCTCAAGCTCATCAACTACATCGCGCCCGAGCATCTCGAGCTGTCGGTCGCGGATCCTGAAGCGCTGTTGCCCGAGATCCGCCACGCCGGCGCCATCTTCATGGGGCGCTACACGCCCGAGGCGCTTGGCGACTACTGCGCGGGGCCGAACCATGTGCTGCCGACCTCGGGCACGGCGCGGTTCTCGTCGCCGCTCGGCGTGTACGATTTCCAGAAGCGCAGCAGCCTGATCGGCTGCTCCGCGCAGGGAGCGTCAGCGCTGGCCCGGGTCGCGTCGACACTGGCGCGCGGCGAGGGCCTGGAAGCGCACGCCCGCTCCGCCGAGTACCGCATCCTCAAGTAAGCAGCGGCATGCTTCAGTCCGAAGCGTCCCGGCCGTCACCGCGCAGGTCGGGATACAGGCCGAAGGGCCATGGCAGCCGGAGTGACCGGAAAATCGGTCTGATGCCTGACCTACATGCATGAGCCGGACAGAAGCCCGACCTGCACGATTCATCTTCAGGGGAAGACATGAGCAAGTTCTGGAGTTCCTTCGTTCACGATCTCGTGCCCTATGTTCCGGGCGAGCAGCCGAACATCGCCAATCTGGTGAAGCTCAACACCAATGAGAATCCCTACGGACCCTCGCCGAAGGCGCTGGCCGCCATGCAGGCCGAGCTGAACGACAGCCTTCGCCTCTACCCCGATCCCAACAGCGATGTGCTCAAGCAGGCGATCGCGGAGTACTACGGTGTCGACAAGGCGTCTGTCTTTGTCGGGAACGGCTCCGATGAAGTGCTGGCGCATGTCTTTCACGGCCTGCTCCGCCATGAAAAGCCGATCCTGTTCCCGGACATCACCTACAGCTTCTACCCGGTGTATTGCGGGCTCTATGGCGTGTCGTTCCGGCAGCTGCCGCTGACGGAGTCGTTCGAGATCGACCTGGCGCAGTATCCGGCCGACAACGGCGGCATCATCTTCCCGAACCCGAACGCGCCCACGGGCGTCGCGCTGGGGCTGGCGGCTATCGAGGCGCTGCTCGCACGCAACACGGAGTCGGTGGTGGTGGTCGACGAGGCCTATGTCGATTTCGGCGCCGAGACGGCGGTCGGCCTGGTCGCGAAGTACCCGAACCTGCTGGTGACGCAGACGCTGTCCAAATCGCGCTCGCTGGCGGGACTGCGTGTCGGCCTGGCCATCGGCCAGCCGGCGCTCATCGAGGCGCTGGAGCGCATCAAGAACAGTTTCAATTCCTATCCGCTCGGGCGCATGGCCATCGTCGGCGCCGCGGCGGCCTTTGCCGACCGTGACTATTTCGAGGCGACCTGCCGCGCGGTGGTCGAGAGCCGCGAGGCTCTGGTCGCGGAACTCGACGCGCTCGGGATCGAGGTGCTGCCGTCGGCAGCCAACTTCGTTTTCGCCACGCTGCCCGGCCACGACGCCGGCTGGCTGGCGCAGCAGCTGCGCGAGCGGGGCATCATCGTGCGCCACTTCCGTTTGCCGCGCATCGACCAGTTCCTGCGCATCACCATCGGTGCGCCGGAGCAGAACCTGGCGCTGGTGAAAGCGCTGCAGGAAATCCTGCAGTAGGCGAGGCCTGGCCCACCGCTGGCCGCACGGCCAGACGCCGGATGGTACGGCCCGCAGTCGTGCTGAGCCCGGGAGAGCCAGCTCTCCCTGCAACGCGGCGCTCTCTGCCCGGCCGTGACCGGCTTTCCAGCAACACCTCTGTTCATTCCGGAGAGCGCTGCCGCTTATCAACAACGGTCGCGTCAATGCCGTATCGATGACAGCCCGGGTCCGGGGCTTGTGCAATCGCCGACGCCGCGGGCTCCTGTCACGATTCCGTGCTTTGCTGTCACAGGGACAGCGGACGCGGGACCCTCGCCATGCAGTACTTCCTCCACCTCGCCGATCTCTTCGGCATCTTCGTCTTTGCCGTCAGCGGCGCATTGATGGCGGGGCGCAAGTCCATGGATTTCTTCGGCGTGCTCGTCATCGCCATCATCACGGCGCTGGGGGGCGGCACGCTGCGCGACCTCATCCTCGACCGTCATCCGGTCACCTGGATCCGCGACGACAGCTACATCCTCGTGGCGTCGCTGGGCGCGCTCGCCACCGTGCTCTGGGTGCGCTTCACCCGGCCGATCCCGGAGGTCGGCCTGCTGCTGGCCGATGCCGCCGGTCTTGCTGTGTTCACGGTGGGCGGCGCCGGCATTGCGCTGGCGCAGGGGGCGCCGGCCAGCACCGCCGTGATCATGGGCATCATGACCGGCGTTGCGGGAGGGGTATTGCGCGATGTGCTCTGCAACGAGATCCCGCTGATCTTCCAGAAGGAAATCTATGCCACGGCCTGCCTGGCCGGCGCGCTGGTGTTCATCGCGCTACGCGAATCGGGCCTGGGTGATGGCGTTGCGGCCGTCGTGGCGATGCTCGTGGTGTTCGCCATCCGGCTGGCGGCGATCCGCTGGCGCCTGTCGCTGCCGCGCTTCCACCTGCTCGACCGACCGCCGCGCTAGAGTGCTAGCGCCTCAGAGCCGCCCGCTGCGCTTGATGTCGAGATAGCGGTTGATGAGCCCCACGGCCAGCGCGTCCGGGCGCGTATCCAGCACCACGACGCCGTCGTGGCGCAGCCGGTTCAGGGATTTCTCCCGCTCCTGCAGGTACTGGTGCGTGGCGGCGGTGGTGAGGGCCGCCTCGGTATCGGCGGGCTCCGCGAGGTCGAGGTCGTCGAGGACACGCTCGCGCAGGTTGGCGACCAGCACGAGATGGCGCTCCATCAGCAGCCGGCAGGCCTCCGCGAGTTCCGCGCTGTCCTCGTCGCGCAGGCTGGTGATGATCACGACCAGGCTGCGCTTGCGCAGGCGCTCGCCGAGCTGGGTGCAGACACTGATGAAGTCCGGCGTCTGCGCGCCGGCCTCCAGGTCGAACACGGCGTTCATCATTCGCGCCAGCACTTCCTTGCCCTTGGCCGGCGGCAGGAAGCGCTCCTCGTTGGCGAAGCTCATCAGGCCGACGGCGTCGCCCTGGCGCTGCACCACGTAGGCGAGCAGCAGCAGCGCGTTCAGTGATTCGTCGAAGTGCGACAGGCGGCCGTCCTGCGTGCGCATGCGGAAGCCGCCGTCGAGCAGCAGCATGATCTGCTGGTCGCGCTCGTCCTGGTATTCGCGCGCGATCAGCTTGCGCAGGCGCGACGTCGCCTTCCAGTCGATCTGCCGCAGCGAGTCGCCTTCACGGTATTCGCGCAGCTGGTGGAACTCGAGACCGCTGCCGCGCCGGCGGCGCTGGCGGATGCCGAGCTGGGAGAGACGGTTGTCGCTGGCGAGCAGCGCGTACTTCGACACTTCAGCGAAGTTCGGGTAGACACGCACCTCGCCCGGCATCGCCACGAAGACCTGTCGCGTGAGCAGGCCCAGCCGCCCCGGAAAGCGCAGGTCGATACCGGGAAAGCGGTGCACGCCGCGCCGGTTGAAGCGCAGGCGGTAACGCACCTGCGTGCGCGATTGCGGCGGCAGCAGCACCTCGAGCGGCAGGTGCTCCACTTCCGCATCCTGGGGATGGTGGTCGAAGGCCTGCAGCCGCAGCGGTGCGCGACCGCGGTGGTCCAACTCCAGCGTCACCTCGCGGTGCACGCCGAGCGGCAGCACCGGCGCGATGTCGCGCCGGCATTCCGGCGTCTGCACGAAGCCGAGCGCCAGCGTTTCCCAGGCCAGCGCCAGCAGGCCCAGCGACGCCATGCCCAGCCACACGCGCTCCAGCGCAGGCAGGGCGACCAGCGCGAGGGCGAGCGCCGTCCAGGCGGCCAGCAGGGGCAGGAGGCGGGGGCCGGGAAGCAGGCGCAAGAGACGCATCAGAGGCGCGGCGCCTGCACTTGCTCCAGGATCTGGCGCAGCACGTCGGCACTGTCCAGCCCTTCCATCTCGAGCTCTGGCGACAGCACGAGACGGTGGCGCAGCGCCGGAATGGCGAGGCGCTTGACGTCGTCCGGCGTCACGAAGTCGCGTTGCTCCATGAGCGCGGCGACACGCGCGGCGCGCAGCAGCGCGATGCCGCCGCGCGGGCCGGCGCCCACCGAGACGCCCGGCCACTGGCGCGTGCTGCGCACGATGGCGACGGCGTAGTCGCGCACGCGGTCCTCGATGCGCGTGGCGGCCGCCAGACGCTGCAGTCCCTGCACCGTTTCCGGCGTCACCAGGGTGGCCAGGCTTTCCACGTCCAGCACGTCGCCGACGCGGCCCTGCGTCACCAGGCTGAGTAGCGCGCGCTCGTCGCTCTCGGCGGGATAGTCGATGACGATCTTGAGCAGGAAGCGGTCGAGCTGCGCTTCCGGCAGCGGATAGGTGCCCTCCTGTTCGATCGGATTCTGCGTCGCCAGCACCATGAAGGGCCGCGGCAACGGGAAGGACTGGCCTTCGATGGTGACCTGGTTTTCCTGCATCACCTCGAGCAGCGCAGCCTGCGTCTTGGCCGAGGCGCGGTTGATCTCGTCGGCGAGCAGCAGGTGCGTGAACACCGGGCCCTTGCGGATCTTGAACTCCTGGCTCTTCAGCTCGTAGAGCGCATGGCCGGTCACGTCCGAGGGCATGAGGTCGGGCGTGAACTGGATGCGTGCGAAGCTGCCGCCGAAGGTCTTCGCCAGCGCGCGCACCAGCAGTGTCTTGCCAAGGCCGGGCACGCCTTCCACCAGCACGTGGCCGCCGGCGAGCAGCGCGATCAGCGTCAGCTCGATGGCGTCCTGCTGGCCGACCACGGCGCGGGCAATCTCGCCCTGCAGGCGCTCGAGAATCTGCGCGGCCCTGGCGAGGTTGTTGTTGGCCGGGCTCGCGACCGGGGCTTCCGTGATGTCGTTCATAGCGCTTTCCTCAAGCGGTTGATCAGGCGGATGTCCGCCGCGAATTGCAGGATGTGTTTCGGCTCACCGGTTTCGAGCAGCCGCAGCACGGCCGCGCTTTCGATGCGCGCCCGCTCCGCCAGGTGTTCGGCCAGCTCGGCGGGCGGCAGGCGGCGCCATTGCGGATAGCGGCGCTGCACATGCGCGAGCAGGCGTTGCCGGCTGCTGTCGAAAAGGGTTTTCAGGCCGCCATGGCGCATCAGGTAGCGGCCGGCGGCTTCGAGGTGCTCGGCAAGCCGGCGTCGCGGTGCCGCCTCGGTGCCCAGCAGTGGGCCGAAGCGGCGGCTCACCGACCACAGCCAGGCGGCGATGAACACGGCGAGCGCGATGAAGAACGGCGCCGCCTGCTCCCACAGCAATGACAGCAGCGACGGGCGCTCGGTGCCGTGGACCAGCCAGGCCTGGTCGCCGGCGCGCGCGTCCACGACGCGCCAGAGCAGGCCGGCGTGGTCACCGTCGTCGAGACGGCGGTTCTGCATCCAGTACAGGTCACTCACCACGGTGATGCGGCCCTGGCCCACGGTGAAGCGCAGCGCATGCGCGCCATATCTGTCGGCGGCCTGCCAGAGTGGTTGCTGCTTGCCATGGCGCAGCGAGAGGTCGTGGTCGAAGCCGGCCTGCAGGACGCCATCGCCCTGCAGGGTGGTCGCGCGCAGCGACCTTTCCTCGGCCATCGCCGCCAGTTCCTTGTCGTCGAGTTCGCGTACGACGAGCCGCACGTCGAGTTCGCGCGCCAGCAGGCTCGCGCTCGTCTCGCCGTCATCGCTGTCATCCTGCAGCTCCGTGACGAGATGGCCGCCACGCTTGACCCAGTCGAGCAGGTCGCGCTGCTCGGCGGCGTCGAGGTACTCGAGCGGGGTGGCCAGCACGAGCACGCGCGCGCGCGGCGGTAGCCGCACATATTCCGGTGCGAAACGCACCGTCACCCGGTTGCGCTCCAGCACGCGTCCGGCCGCCAGCCAGGGGTTGAGGCGCGCTTCGCGGCTCATGCCGAGTTCGCGCTCCTGCGTTTCGATGGTGAAGCAGGCGGCGAAGAAAACGCCGAGCAGCACGAACAGCAGGGGAAGGCGCCAGCGTTTCATGCCTGCATCCCTCCCGCGGTCCGCGTCTCGAAGTGGCGCGCGTAGAGCGCGGCGAGGGCGTCGAAGTCATCGGGCGCCTGGCTTGCATAGGCCAGCGCCATCCAGGCGCGCACGATGGGCGCGAAGCCTTCGCCCACCACGGCCTTGCCGCTGCGCCGTGCCAGGCGCAGGCACTCGCCCTCGGTGGCGCTGTCGGGCAGGCGGATGGCGTAGCGGTCCTCCAGCGTCCGTACGGCGCCGCGATAAAGCAGGCTGAGCGCGAGCACGTGGTCGCCACGCTGCCAGGCGGCCCGTGCGGCGCTGCTGACGCCCTCCGGTAGCGCCTCGCGTGAGAGCGCCAGGCTCTGCGCTTCCTGCGCCGTGTAATTGCCCGTCGCGGCGCGCTGCTGGCCCACCTGCGGCGCCAGCCACTGCCAGCCGCGCCACAGCAGCCAGCCGAGTGCGACCGTGAGCAGCACGATCACCAGCCACTTCAGCACCTGCGCCAGGGTGGCGAGGAAGGAGTAATCCATGGGCTGGTCCGGCTTTTTCTTCTCGTCGTCCTGCAGCCAGCGGCGCAGCCATTCGCGCATCACGAGGCTGCGCGATTCCTCCACGCGGTGGAAGTCCTCGCCTTTCAGCACCGCTTTCGCGTCGGCGCGCAGGCGGGTGGCCCAGGCCGGTGGTGGGGGGACGGGGGCGGCAGTTGCAGTGCGGCCGGTCGGCGTCGCTGCAGCGGGCGCCGCCGTCGATGGGGCGGGCGCCGGCGCGACCGGCACGGGCGCTTCGCCGGCCAGCGCGAGCGCCGGCAGCAGCAGGATCGCCAGCCACTTCACGGCAGCCTCCGGTGCGTGTCGAGGCGCTCGCGCAGGTGGCGGAAGGCGATCTCGAGGTCCCAGGCCTCGAGGTCGGTGCGACGGTTCAGGTAGAGCGTGAAGCCGGCTGCCACGTAGAAAGGCTCGACCAGGCTCATGGCAATGAAATACGCCACGGTAGTGATGACGTTGAGAAGCGGATGGGTCTGGCTGCCCGATAGCAGGGCCCACAGGTCCAGGTCCTGACTGTCGGGCGCGAACCAGAACAGCAGGCTCAGCACCGTGACCATCAGGAAGGCCTCGAAGTGCACCATGACCGCGTGCAACCAGCGGGCGCGGCCGGTGTACTGGTTGCGCAGCAGTGCAATGCGGGCCTCGCGCTCGCGCCGCGGCAGGTTCTCCAGCAACCACACCGGCAGCAGGTAGGCGCGGCTCATGCTGAAGCGGCGCCAGGTCAGGTGCCCGACGAGGCCGTGGCGCCAGCTGCCGGCAACGCTGCCGAGGATGTCGCGGCGCGTGGGCGTGTCGCCGAAGACGCGGCGGCTGAGCACGCCGAGCAGGGCGAAGTCGAAGAGCGGCTTCAGCCACCAGAGCAGCAGGCTCGCCGAGCTGCTTTCGAAATAGAGCGTGACCAGCAGCACCAGCGCGAGCACGGGCAGGGTCACCAGGAACCAGGTGCGCCAGAGCAGCGCGGCTTCGTCCTGCGCCAGGCGAATGCCGAGGTCCATGGCCTCGTACGGCGTGCGCGGGCGCACCGCGAGGCGCAGGTCAGCCAGCCGCATCGTTCGCCTCCCGTCCCCGCCCCGCGAAGCCCAGGTAGAGCGCCACACCGCTCCACAGCACGACGGCGACGCCGTATTTCACCTCGGGCGGAATCAGCGTGCTTGAGGACCAGAACGCCTCGAGCATGGCGGCGATCACGAGGAAGAGCGTGGCGCCGTAAATGATTTTCACCGCGATGCGCGCTTGCCGGCGCAGCGCCTCGGCGCGGGTCAGCCGGCCCGGCGCCACGAGCGCGCGTCCCAGCATGAGCCCGGCCATGCCGCAGAGCACGATGGCGGTGAGCTCGAAGGCGCCGTGTCCGCAGACGAAGGACCAGAAGGTTTCCGAATAGCCGACGCGGGTGAGGTGGCCCGCCACCGTACCGATGGCGATCCCGTTGAACAGCAGGATCACGAGGCTGCCGACGCCGGCCATCATGCCGCCGGCGAAGGTCTGGAAGCCGATGCCGATGTTGTGCTGGATGTAGTAGCCGAACATCATGAAATCGCTGGCGTCGTCGCGCTCGAAGCCGATGGTGCGCCGCGAGGGGTCGTACATGTGCTCGTAGCTGCGCACCTGTTCCGCGTCGAGCACGCTGTACACCACCGACGGGTGCAGCCAGACTGCCACCGCCATGGCGACGAGCGCGCCGTAGAACACCAGCGCCGAGAGCCAGAACAGGCCGGCATGCGCGCGCACCAGCGCGGGAAAGTCGCGCAGCAGGAACTGGCTGACGAGGCCCGTGAGCGGCTGCCGCGATTCGTAGAGCTGGTGGTGCGCCTGCACCACGAGACGGTTCAGGCGCTCCACCAGCGCCGGCGGGTAGTGCCGCTCGCGGGCCAGCGCCAGGTGCTGGCAGGCCTGCCGGTAGCGCGCGGGCAGGGCGAGGGTCTCGGCCGGCGAGCCCTTCTGCTGCAGGCTCTTTTCCAGGGACTGCCATTCGCCCTCGTGCCGGCGCACGAACTCCTGCGGACTCATCGCTCCCCCGCCAGCCAGCGCGCCATGCCGTGCAGCCGCGTGACGCCCTCAGTCCCCCGGGCCTGCGTCAGCGGCTCCAGGATGTCCGCCAGCTCCGCCTGCCGCGAGTCCGACAGGCGCGGGCTGCGCTCGGCGAACGCGATCAGCGCCTTCTGCTCGGCCAGCCGCAGCTTGAGGCCCGGCGCGCATACCGGCGCCGACGGCAGCTCGGGCGCCTTCAGCGGCGTCGCCGCCCACACCACGAGCGTGCCGGCGGCCAGGTCGCCGAGGCGCTGGAAGCGGGGATGGAACAGCATGAAGAGGATGCCGAAGCCGAAGAGGAAGGGCAGGAAGTCGGCGGTGCGCAGCAGGTTGCGGATGATGGAGGCGGCAAAGCCCACGGGACGCCCGTCGCTTTCCACCACGCACAGCCCGACGCTGCGCTTGCCGGGTGTCGCGCCCTTGCCCAGCACCTCGAAGGCCACCGGGTAGAACCACTCCACGAGGAAGAGGATCAGCAGGAAGAGGCCCTGGCCGAGCTTGCCGAGAATGCCGAGCAGCGCCGCCAGGGCGCCGATGATGAGGCCGCGGATGAAGAGGTCGATGGCGAAGGCCGTGGCGCGCGGCACGGCGCCGGCGGGCACCAAGGCAAGGTCGACACCTTCGGGCGTGGCCACGGACTGGCTGGTGTCGAGCATCAGGGCGTGACCATCGCCAGGCGTGGTGCGGACCTGCTAAGGCCGTTCATGTAGGCATCCCTGGCGCTGTGAATCGGACGGAACTCGAATCCGTCCGATTATGCAGAAGCCGGCGCCGCGTGTTAACCCACGGTAACGCCGCGGTGACCGCGCTCAGTTGCGCGGCGCATCCTCCGGCCGCTCGCCGATCTTCACCACGAGTTCGATTTCGCGCTTGCCGCGCATGACCACCACCGGCGTCTCGGTGGCGGGCTTGATGGCGGCGATCTGGTTGATGGCCTGGGCGGCGTTGTCCACCGGCTTGCCGTTGAGGCGGACCAGGATGTCGCCCGGCTTCACGCCGGCCTGGTGTGCCGGACCGCCGCGCACGATGCCGGCGATGGCGACGCCCTTCTGCACGGCGCTGTCGATATGCTTGGCCAGTTCCGCGTCCAGGGTGCGCACCTCGATACCCATCCAGCCACGCACCACGCGGCCGTCCTTGATCAGGGACTGCATGACGTCGCGCGCCAGGCTTACCGGGATGGCGAAGCCGATGCCCATGCTGCCGCCGCTCTGCGAGAAAATGGCGGAGTTCACGCCGACCAGGTTGCCGGCGACGTCGACCAGGGCGCCGCCCGAGTTACCGGGGTTGATGGCCGCGTCGGTCTGGATGAAGTCCTCGTAGGTGCTGATGCCGAGGCCCTGGCGGCCGATGGCGGAGATGATGCCCTGGGTCACCGTCTGGCCGACGCCGAAAGGATTGCCGATGGCCAGCACCACGTCGCCGACCTGCATGGGCGACTCGCGGAAGGTGATGACGGGCAGCGTGTCGAGACTGATGCGCAGGAGGGCGAGGTCGGTGCCCGGGTCGGTGCCGATCACCTTGGCCTTGGTCTCGCGGCCGTCCTGCAGCGCCACGATGATTTCGTCAGCCTGCGCCACCACGTGGTTGTTGGTCAGCACATAGCCCTCGGGGCTCACGATGACGCCGGAACCCAGGCTGGATTCCATGCGCTCCTCCGGCATGCCTTCGCCGAAGAAGCGGCGCAGGAAGGGGTCGGACATGAACGGGTTGTTCATGCGCACCTTCTGCGTGGTGTAGATGTTCACCACCGCCGGCGCCGCCACCTGCACCGCGGCGGCATAGGAGGCCGGTCCGCCGCCCGGCGCAGGGGACGTGAGCGCGGGCACCGGGCGCTGCTCGGGCAGGGTGGGCGGCGTGTTGCTGCGGCCCGGCCACCAGGTCTGGGGCATCAGCACATAGAAGAGCAGGCCGGCCAGGAGCAGCCAGGGCAGGGCGGTCCGGAAGCGCATGTGGGGGTTTCCTCTGCATGTAGCTCGCGACAATATGGTGCTGGCTTTTACCCATTCAAGGGAATAACTGTTCATGACCCTCATGCTGCGCGAAGTCCTCTCCCTGCTCGATGCCACCCTGGAGCCTGCCCGTTTCCAGGACTACTGCCCCAACGGCCTGCAGGTGGAGGGCAACCCCCATGTCCGCCGCATCGTCACCGG
The DNA here is from genome assembly GCA_029237815.1 of Moraxellaceae bacterium. GTDB lineage: Bacteria > Pseudomonadota > Gammaproteobacteria > Pseudomonadales > Moraxellaceae > UBA2031. Next base: position 305,290 of record JAQZBP010000001.1, on the reverse strand, counting down.
CGTGACGGCCTCTGCCGCCCTCATCGATGCCGCCATCGCGCGCAAGGCCGACGCCCTCCTGGTGCACCACGGCTACTTTTGGAAAGGCGAGGACATGCGCATCACCGGCATGAAGCGGCAGCGCCTGAACAAGCTGCTGGCGCACGACATTTCCCTGATCGCCTACCACCTGCCACTGGATGCCCACCCGGCGCTAGGCAACAACGCCCAGCTCGCGAAGCAGCTCGAACTGCTGCCTGACGGCTCTCTTGAGCCGGGCAATCCGCGCGCCATCGGCAACACGGCGACGCTGGCGCGTCCGGTCAGCGTCGAGGATTTCGCCACCCATATCGAAAAGATGCTGGGCCGGGCGCCGCAGGTGATCGCGGGCGGGCCGGTGCAGATCCGCCGTATCGGCTGGTGCACGGGGGCGGCGCAGGGCTATATCGACAAGGCCATCGAACTGGGGCTGGACGCGTACATTTCCGGGGAGATTTCCGAACCGACGGTGCATGCCGCGCGCGAGGCCGGCATCCATTACTTCGGCTGCGGCCACCATGCGACCGAGCGCTATGGCGTCAAGGCGCTCGGCGAGTTCGTGGCGCAGAAGCTCGGCGTGCCGGTCGAGTTCGTCGACATCGACAACCCCGTCTGACCACTGCCCTGGATCGCCTTCCGCGTGAGTGGGTCGGGCATCAGCCCGACACCCGCTCCACCCGTTTTCAGAAAAAAATTCGTCCGTTTCCCAAAAACAAAAAAGCCGGCAGATGCCGGCTTTTTTGTTACAGCGGTTGGATCAGGACCAGGCTTTCGCGATCAGCGGGCCGAAGGCCACGATCAGCAGGCCGGCGCCCATCACGAGGCAGGGCAGGATCCAGCGCTCGTAGCGACGGTAGAAGCCGAGGTGTTTCACCTCTTCCCCGGCCTTTGCCGTTTCCTCCTCGCCGACCACCTGGCGCAGCAGCAACTGGTTGAGCGCCACCGGTGGCGTGAGGTAGCCGAGTTCGAAGGCCACCAGCACCATCATCCAGAAGTGCACCGGATCGATGCCGTTGTTGTAGGCGATCGGGGCCAGCGTCGCGGACACCAGGATCACGGCGCCGAAGGGGTCCATGACCATGCCCAGGAACACCATGATGCCGACGAACAGCGCCATCGCGATCCAGATGTTCGGGAACTGGTGCGGGAAGGTTTCCATGATGCCGGAGCGTTCCACCACGCCGCCCATGCTCAGCGACAGGGCCATCAGCAGGATCAGCGCACCGATGTGGGCGATGGTCTCGTTGGTGGCGAAGCGGATGGAGCCTTCCAGGGCCTTGAAGCCGCGGCCGGGGACGGCGGCGGAGGGGCCGACCTCTTCTTCGGTCTCGTCCGGCTTACGGTTCTTGCGCAGGCGATCGAAGATCAGCAGGAAGAGCATGATGATGGGCATGATCACCGGCGCGGTGAACTCGTCCAGCTTGGTGTTCAGGGCGTACTTGTAGAACAGCACCACCACGAGGAACACGACCATGTAGGGGATCACCGGGCCGATGTTCCTGATCATGGCGGGGAAGGCAACGGACGGGTTTTCCAGCTTCACCTTCTTGGTGCGCGACATCTGCGCCGCCACCAGGAAGAGAGTGGAAGTCAGGAAGAACACCGCGACGCCCCAGCCGTAGAGCTGCTGCGTGGTGACCTGCTTGTTGAGGGCGGCGATCAGCACGATGAGCAGGCAAGGGCGCAGCACGACGCCCAGCGAGCCGGACATGGCGGAGGCGGCCAGCGCGAACTGGCGGCTGCCGCCGGCATGGCGCACCTCGTGATAGATCAGCGCGCCTGCCGCGATCACGAAGATGCCCGAGGCACCGGTGTAGGCGGTCGGCAGGGCCGCGCCCAGCAGGATGATGTACGTCAGCATTTCCGGCGACATCTTCCAGGGCCGCAGCAGGTCCAGGAAGCGGTCCACCATCTGCGTCTGCTTGAGCAGCATGCCCGCCCAGATGAAGAGCGCGAGATTCAGGAAGATGCCCGACAGCTCCACCATCTGGTTCAGGTAGATGGCCTGGGCCGACCAGTGCTGCTGGCCGAGGAAGTAGGAACCACCGATCAGCGACATCCAGGCGTAGAGCGGGATCGACAGCAGGGCCATCCCGACAGTGCCACCTGCCTCGGCGCGCTTGGGCATGAAGATGACCTGCTTGAAGCTGATCAGCGTGAGGATGCTGAACATGCTGATCCACAGGTAGTACAGCCAGGGCTTGTCGACCGGGATGCCCGAATTGATCTGCATCTGCAGGTATTTCACGCTGGAGAAGGTCAGCAGCGCGTTGGCGGCCGTCATCGTGATCGAGTAGATGCGGAAGTCCACACGGGTCTTCGGCGGACGCAGGGCGATATGGTGCTCGCCCAGCGTGGTATGGATGGAGGCCAGCATCACCATCAGCAGGAGGAGTAGCGGACGGTTTTCCGTACCGAAGCGGAAGATGCCGAAGAAGGAGGTTTCCACCGCGCGGTAGGCCTTTACCGTCGGGGTGAGGTTCTCCACGATCTTCTCGTACATCACATGCTTTTCCTTGCAAAGCTCGGCGGCTTTCAGCAGGGAGGCACGGATGGCTTCCGGATCCTTGGCTTCATCGGCGAACAGCGCGTCGATGGCATCGCCACCGCCGGACTTGTTCATCAATTCCATGGTGATGGCGGCTTCGATGTCAGGATTCGCATCGCAGTCCGGCTTTTCCGGATCGGCACGCAGCATGAAGTACTGCACGCCTTGCGCCTGGTTGCCGAACATGTTTTCGCCCATGCGCAGCAGCTGCCCGTGGAAATACTCCCCGGTGCCGATGACGAGGGTCAGCAGCAGTAGTGAGAAGATAGGGAGGCTGAGCAGCCATTCAGTGGGGGTGCGGCCGAGAAACTTCGGGCCCTGGGTGTTGCCTTCTTGGCTCATGTTTGATTACCCGGTTGTTGTTTTACGATGCCGTGCTACGGCAGCAACTTTTATGGTTCCGCGAGTGAGGAGTCCGGCCGGACCAGGCGCCTCACGCCATTCCTTGCCAAAGTAAGCGGACACTTCGGCTGGCGCAGGAAGAATACCGAAAAGCACTAGGCGTAAACAGGCGTCTGGCAGGGTGAAGGGCAGATTTTGCGGGACGGTGGCGTATCGCCTGAGTGGGAAGTCTTAGCGAGGGCGGCTCAGGTAGGCGGTCACTTCCTCACGGTCGTGGTAGAGCTGCTTGAGCCTGAGCTGATAGGGGCTACCCCTAAAGGGGAGGGCAATAGCTTCCCGGCAGAGCCTGACCTCATCCAAGCGCTTCTTCATGGGGAGCTTGAGGTTGAACATGGCCTGTTCCGCGGCCCCTTCCGCCACCCAGCGCGCGCAGAGCTCGGCCACCCGCAGTGGCTTCTCGACCATGTCGCAGACCAGCCAGGTGACCGGGCGTGGCGGGCGGTAGCGGAAGCCGTCGGTGCGCAGGTGCTCGACCTGGCCGCTTTGCATCAGGGTGGCGTCCATGGCGCCATTGTCGATCGCGGTCACCGCCAGGCCATGGCGTACCAGCTGCCAGGTCCAGCCGCCGGGAGCGGCTCCCAGGTCGACCGCGGTGGCGCCCTCGCGAAGGAGGGACGCGCGCTCGTCGGCCGAGAGGAAGTGCAGGAAGGCTTCCTCCAGCTTGAGGGTCTAGCGGCTCGGGGCGGCGCCAGGGAATCTCAGGCGGGGGATGCCAAGCGGCCAAGGGGAGGCATTTTCGGCGCGGGAAAAGCCTGCCAGGACCGTGGTGGAATCCTCGAAGAACAGATGCAGGGCCTGGGGAGCCCGCCAGTCCAGGATGCCGGCCTTTCTTAGCGCCGATTCCAGCGCGGGGGTGAAGTTGCGCAGGAAGCCTGATAGCTCCTTGGCGTCGTTGGTATCCGCTGTCTCGGCCCGTAACTCCGAAAACGACATGTCGGTGGCACGCAGCATCCCGAGCAGTGGGGTGATGCGGTCATCAGTGGGCAGTCGAGCCGGGTCGCGCTGGAAAAGAAATACGAGTTGCCGTGCAAAGACCAGGTCGTCGAAGCGTACTTGCCCTTGCTGAAGCGCGTTCGGGGGCCCGTAGGGCTGGAACACCGCAAATCCACTGTCGGGAGTGGCCCGTGCAAAGCCGTGGATACCCTTCGCGCCCGTGATCGACTGGATTTCTGCCGCGACTTCCTTTTCGAAGCCGGGTCGGCAGTAGAGCAGCAGGCCGTCAATGTCGGGCATTGTTTCGAGGTTCGCATGGCTCGCCGCGTGAAATACAACGCTCAGCGGGCAGGGAGGGGCTGGGGCTTACTCGCGGAAGCCGTACTCTTCGTCGAGTGCACCACGATCGGTGGGCTTTTTCGTGGCGTAGTCACGCGGAGGCTCCACCGTGTAGTGGTCGTCCTTCAGCGTGCTTTGCAGGGCGCGCGGTGCCTCGAGGCGCTCGAATGATTGCGCGGGATTGCCGCTGCCCTGGCGGCGATTGTCGGCGCAGAGGTTCTCGGCGCCGTGCTGCAGGTGTTCATGCAGTTCGCGGTAGCCCTGCGTCACGCTGTTTACCAGCTGTGCAGTAGTCACGAAGTGCTGTGTGACGGCTTCCTGATAGTGGTCGAACTTGCCCTGCAGGGCGCGCAGGTGCTCTTCCAGCTCGCGCACGCGCGTGTCGGGATTGCGGCTCTTGGCGAGCACGTAGCCTCCAAAGCCGCCGACAATCAAGACGATGAGATAGAGCAGCCAGCTCATGCATGTCTCCTGTTCGCTGCCCTTCCAGAGGGGCGGAAGTTTTTGCTGTCCGGCGCTAGTCTATGCGTTTGTTTCAGGTCTAAGAAGCGTTGTGTAAGGGGAATCCTGATGTCGGCCAGTGATGAACAATTCGTGGTGATCCCGGGGCCGGCAGGGGGGCTGGAAGCGATATGGTCGCCATCGGTTGTGAACGTCCACGAGGCGGCGGTGATCTGTCATCCGCATCCCCTGCATGGCGGCACCATGGGCAACAAGGTCGTGACCACGCTGGCAAGGGTCTGGCGGGACGCCGGAATGGCCACACTTCGCTTCAATTTCAGGGGTGTTGGCGCCAGCGCAGGCCTGCATGCGGACGGAGTTGGCGAAATTGATGATCTCCTGGCCGTACTGCAGTGGCTGCACAAGGAGCAGGACGTGAATACCGTTTCTCTGGGCGGCTTTTCCTTCGGCGCCTGGGTGGCCGCCGCCGCGGCGGCGCGCCTGCCGGCTGGACTTTCACTTCGTCAGCTCGTGCTGGTGGCGCCGCCCGTGCAATATCCCGGGTTTGCCGGGCTTGAGGTGCCTGCCGCAACCATCGTCTTGCAGGGGGATGCTGACGATGTGGTGGATCCTGCGATGGTTGGCGACTGGGCCGACTCCCGTCGGCTGTCCCCCGAGGTTGTCCGCTTTGCCGGCGTCGGCCACTTCTTCCATGGCCGTCTGTCCCAGCTCAAGGCAGAATTGGCCGCCCGCTTGAACCCCTAGCCTGAGAACCGGATCTATCCATGCCTCTTGAGCGTTACCAGCACGACTTACGCCGGCCCGGCTTTCACGCGGATGAAGCCCAAGCCACCGCCGTGCGTCACCTGCAGAGGGTAAAGGACGACCTGATGGAACGTTACAACGCTGCCCGGGACGCGCGCCTGCTGGGCCGGCTGCGACTCCCGAAGAATGCCGTTGAACCCGTGCGCGGCCTCTATATGTGGGGTGGAGTGGGGCGTGGCAAGACCTACCTCATGGACGTGTTTTTCGATTCCTTACCTTTCCGCCGCAAGTTGCGCATTCACTTTCACCGGTTCATGCAGCGCGTCCACAAAGAGCTGAATGGTCTCAAGGGCACGCGCAATCCACTCGAGGTGGTGGCCGATCGGCTGCAGCAGGAGGCTGTGGTGATCTGCTTCGACGAGTTCTTTGTGACCGATATCACCGACGCCATGCTGCTGGGCGGGTTGTTTGACCAGCTGTTCCGCCGAGGCGTCACGCTCGTGGCAACCAGCAACATCCCGCCCGACCGGCTCTATGAAAACGGCCTCCAGCGTGAGCGATTTCTGCCGGCAATCGCCCTGCTTAAGAAGCACTGTGATGTGCTGAATGTCGATGCTGGCGTCGACTACCGGCTGCGCGTACTGGAAAAGGCCTCCCTTTATTACACTCCCCTCGGTCCCGAGGCTGAGGCAGCCATGCGGCAGCGCTTCGAGGAGCTGACGGGAGGGGTTGGCAAGGGGGCCGGGGTCATCCACGTGAACGAGCGTGACATTAGCGTGCTCAATCATGGCGAGGACGTCCTATGGGCGACCTTTAGCGAGCTTTGTGAGACGCCCCGGGCGGCCATCGACTACATCGAGATTGCCCGGGAGTACCATTCAGTGCTGATTTCGGGCATCCCGGTCATGGATGCCCGGAACGACAACGCCGTTCGTCGCTTTATCAATATGGTGGATGAGTTCTACGACCGCCGGGTAAAGCTGGTGGTTTCCGCCGAAGCGGGTATTGCAAACCTCTATGAGGGAGGGCGTCTGAGCTTTGAGATCGAGCGGACCAAGTCCCGGCTGCTGGAGATGCAGTCCAAGGAGTATCTTGCCAGCGAGCATCAGGCGTAAGGGTGGAGCGTCATCTATATGGGCATCATCTAGGCCGGCGCGACCGCCAGAATGGCGCCGCTGACCGAGCAAAGATTACGATTGAGGAGAGGTTGTCAAAGCCGGCCTGCTTGGGTAAGATGCGCGTCCTCTTTGGCGGGGGGCTCCCCGTCTGCAGCCCTATTGTTTACAGGCGTTAATGCAATGAAGACTATCAGTGCCAAGCCGGAAACGGTGAAGCGTGACTGGTTCGTGGTCGATGCCAATGGCAAGACCCTGGGTCGTCTCGCCTCCGAGATTGCCCGCCGTCTGCGCGGCAAGCATAAGCCGGAGTTCACCCCGCACGTGGATACCGGCGACTATATCGTCGTGATCAACGCCGGCAAGGTGGCCATCACCGGTAACAAGGCTCAGGCCAAGCAGTACTATCACCACACCGGTTATCCGGGTGGCCTCAAGAGCATCAGCTTCGAGAAGCTGGTTGTGGCCAAACCCGAAAAGCCCCTGGAGATTGCTGTCAAGGGTATGCTGCCTAAGGGCCCGCTGGGTCGCGCAATGCTGAGCAAGCTGAAGGTCTATGCCGGTGCCGAGCACCCGCATGCCGCACAGCAGCCGCAAGAACTTAAGATTTGAGTCGTAACGTCATGACTGCACAAGCGAACTACGGTACTGGCCGTCGCAAGACTGCAACTGCCCGCGTCTTCCTGAGCGCCGGCAACGGCAAGATCACCATTAACGATCGTCCGATCGATACTTATTTCGGTCGTGAGACTGCCCGCATGATCGTGCGCCAGCCGCTTGAGCTGGTCGAGCTTCTCGACAAGTTCGACGTCAAGGTCACGGTTGCCGGTGGTGGTATCGGTGGCCAGGCAGGTGCTATTCGTCATGGCATCACTCGTGCCCTGATCGAATACAGCGAAGACCTCAAGTCCCCGCTGCGCAAGGCTGGCTTTGTGACCCGCGACGCCCGTGAAGTCGAGCGCAAGAAGCTCGGCCTCCGCAAGGCCCGCAAGCGTCCGCAGTACTCCAAGCGTTAATCCGGTGGCGCGCCCGCTGGCGCGTCTCGCGGACTGTCCGAATGTTGGGGAATCGTCTAACGGTAGGACTACGGACTCTGACTCCGTCTGTCTAGGTTCAAATCCTAGTTCCCCAGCCAATTGAAATCGCCTCCGGCTTCCGGGGGCGATTTTTTTTTGCACTCGAAAAGCAGATAAAACTGCTGGGAAATAGCCGGTATTTGGCATGTTGGTCAAGGGTTTACTCCTTGTAAGCCATGGGTGATTTCATTATCATCCGCAGGCTTTTTTTCAGGCTCGTCCGGGGCTGCTCAGGGTCGTCGGGCGTTTTTTGGAGAGTACGTTGATGAGTACTGACGGCGTGAATGTGGGTCGCCGGCGGCTGCTGATCGGAGCCACCGCAGCGGTGGGTGCCGTCGGTGCCGGTTTCGTGGCCGTTCCGTTTGTAAAGTCCTGGACCCCCAGTGCCAAGGCCAAGGCCGCCGGTGCTCCGGTGAGCCAGGATATCAGCCAGCTCGAGCTCGGCCAGAAGCTGGTGATCGAGTGGCGCGGCAAACCAGTCTGGGTTGTGCGCCGGACTCCCGAAATGCTCGAGGGTCTGAAGAAGGTTGAGGGCATGCTGCTTGACCCGGTTTCCGAGGCGCCGCAGCAGCCGGAATACGCCAAGAACGAGCATCGTTCCATCAAGCCTGAGTACGCGGTGCTGATGGGGATTTGTACCCATCTTGGCTGCTCTCCGCTGTATGAGCCTGAAAAAGGCAGGATCGAGCCTAGCTGGGAAGGTGGATTCTTCTGCCCTTGCCACGGCTCCAAGTTCGACCTCGCCGGCCGCGTCTACAAGGGCGTTCCGGCCCCCAAGAATCTCGAAGTGCCGCCGCATTCCTACAAGGATGATGACAAGGTCATTGTCGTTGGCGTCGACAAGGAGCATGCGTAATGAACAAGCTCTGGAATAATTTCGTTGGTTGGGTCGACGCGCGGTTTCCGCTGACCGAAACCTTCGAATATCACATGTCGAAGTACTACGCTCCGAAGAACTTCAACTTCTGGTATTTCTTCGGCGTGCTATCCATGGTGGTGCTGGTCAACCAGCTGCTCACCGGCATCTGGCTGACGATGTTTTACACGCCAAGTGCGGACGCAGCCTATGACTCTGTCGCTGGCTACATCATGTATGACGTGTCATATGGCTGGCTGCTTCGCTATATGCACTCTACCGGCGCCTCTGCATTTTTCGTGGTGGTTTACCTGCACATGTTCCGCGGATTGCTCTATGGCTCCTACAAGAAGCCGCGTGAGCTGCTGTGGATCATCGGCATGATGATTTACCTTGCACTGATGGCAGAAGGTTTCTTCGGATATGTGCTGCCCTGGGGCAACATGTCCTACTGGGGCGCCCAGGTGATCGTGAACCTGGCTGGTGCTGTTCCCTTCGTTGGCGGTGACCTCGTCGAATGGGTGCGTGGCGACTTCCTGATTTCCGGTGCGACCCTGAATCGTTTCTTCGCGCTGCACGTCGTGGCTATTCCGCTTGTGCTCGTCGCACTGGTCTTCCTGCACCTTGTTGCGTTGCATCACGTGGGCTCCAACAACCCCTACGGCATTGAAGTGAAGAAGAACAAGGGTCCGGATGGCATTCCGATGGATACGGTGCCTTTCCATCCCTACTACACCGTGCACGATCTGGTTGGCATCGTGATTTTCCTGATGGTGTTCACCACGGTCATCTTCTTCTTCCCTGATGGTGGCGGCTATTTCCTGGAGCGTCCCAACTTCGAAGCGGCCAACCCGCTGAAGACTCCGGCGCACATCGCTCCGGTGTGGTACTACACCCCGTTCTACGCCATGCTTCGCGCCACGCCTTCCATGTTTGGCTCCGCATTCCCAGGCGTGATCGTGATGGGTGGCGCCATCGCCATCCTGTTCGTGCTGCCCTGGCTGGATCGCAGCCCGGTCAAGGCCATGCGTTTCAAGGGCTGGATGAGCAAGGTCTGGCTGGCGATCTTCGTCGTGTCCTTCGTGGTGCTGGGCTATCTGGGCGTGCAGCCGTCGGACGGTCATACCCTCGGCATGGGCAATACGACCCTGGCGCAGATCCTGACGGTGCTCTACTTCCTGTACTTCATTCTCATGCCGGTCTACACATCCATCGAGAAGTGCAAGACCGAGCCGGCTCGCCTGAGCGAGGGAGGCCACTGATGAAAAAGCTCATTCTTTTCGTCCTTCTCGCCCTGTCGCCGCTGGCGGCCCAGGCTTCCGGCGGAGCGGAGTGTGGTGAACTCGGCGCATGCCTGCATGCGCCCGTGAATGCCCAGGACAAGGCGTCCCTGCAGAATGGTGCCAAGCTGTACATCAGCTACTGTCTTGGCTGCCACAGCGCCAAATACATGCGTTACGAGCGCCTGGCCGCCGATCTCAAGATCGATCCGGCCTTGGTACAGGAATACATGAACTTCACCAGCGACAAGATTGGTGGTCAGATGAATCCGGCCACCAATCCGAAGGATCAGGCCAAGTGGTTTGGCGCGGCGCCGCCGGATCTGACGCTGGCGACGCGCCTGCGCTCTCCGGACTGGGTGTACAGCTACCTGCTGAGTTTCCAGCCGGACGAGGCCCGTCCCTATGGCGTCAACAACAAGGTCTTCAAGGACGTGGCCATGCCGCACGTTCTGGCGGACCTGGAACAGGACATGAAGCCGGAAGAGTTCAAGCAGGCCGTCGGTGACCTCGTGAACTTCATGGCGTACATGGCAGAGCCCAATCGTGCCGAGCGCGAACGCATCGGCGTGTTTGTTCTCATGTTCCTCGTGATTCTGCTGATTCCTGTCTGGCTCCTTAACCAGGAGTACTGGAAGGACGTCAAGTAATCGCAACGCGCGCCCGGGCATGCCCGGGCGTGTCGTCTAAGGGCGCGGATTCCCGCTGCCCTTTTTGTGTTTAAGAGCCTGCTGATACCAGGCTTGGAGTTTTAGGGAGTTCAGAATGGGCGTAGTTACCCGCCGGTCTTCGATGACCTTCTATTCGGATGGAACTGATCACTACAGCCATCGTGTCCGCATCGTGCTCGCCGAAAAGGGCGTCTCCGTCGATGTCGTGCATGGCCGCCCCGATGACCTGGCGGACCTGAATCCGTTCAACTCGCTGCCGACACTGGTGGACAGGGATCTCACGCTGTACCTGGACACCATGATCATGATGGAGTACCTGGACGAGCGGTTTCCGCATCCCCCGCTCCTGCCTGTGTATCCTGTCGACCGTGCGAAGACTCGTCTTTTCGTTCGTCGCGCCGAGCATGAATGGTGCCCGCACGTGGATGCCATTCTCTCGCCGAAGAGCAAGGAAGCGGCTGTCGTGAAGTCGCGGAAGGAATTCCGTGATCACCTGGTGAGCTTCTCCGCCATCATGACGGACAATCGCCCTTTCGTGATGGGGCCTGAGCTCTCTCTGGCCGACTGCGTGCTGGCGCCGATCCTGTGGCGGCTGCCTGCCATGCAGGTCGAGCTGCCGGAAAAGCAGTGCAAGCATCTGCTGAAGTACATGGACAGGATGTTTTCGCGGGAGGCTTTCCTCGTGAGCCTTTCCGATTCCGAGCGCGATATCCGCAATGCCTGACAGCCCGGCGCCGCGGCGTTAACGCAAAAAAGGATGGCGCTGCCATCCTTTTTACTTCGTGGAGAGAGGAAATGACGCCAACCCGTCCCTATCTCGTCAGGGCCATCTATGAATGGCTGAATGACAACAATCAGACACCCTATCTGCTCGTGGATGCGTCGAGGGCCGGAGTGGTGGTTCCCACGGCCTATATCAAGGACGAGCGCATTGTGCTGAACATTGCGCCGGGCGCAGTACGGGATCTTTTCATCCGCAATGATGCTGTCAGTTTCTCCGCCCGGTTCGGTGGCGTGCCCATGCAGGTTCATGCGCCCATGCTGGCGGTATTGGCCATATATTCACGAGAGAACGGGCAGGGCATGTTCTTTGATGAGGATGAATCGTTTACGGAAGAGGCGTCTGCAGAGCAGACCGATGCGCCGGAACCCGAACCGCCCAAGCCGGCTGGTGGCGGAGGGCGTCCCAGCCTCCGTGTGGTGAAATGAAAAAGGCCGCGGAAGCGGCCTTTTTCATTTGCGGATCATATTAGCCCTGGCTTGGCGCTGGAGCATTCGCCGGAGTGGGGGCGCCCTCCGGAGAGGGAAGTAGATCGACCAGCTTGATGATTTTTTTAACTCCGGCCACCTGCTTGATGAGATTGACCGCCTGCTCGGATTCTTCCGTCGTCAGCTTGCCCATGAGGTAAACCGTGCCGGCAACGGTGAGGATCTTGGTGCGTGAGGCGGGAAAGCCCTTCTCGAAGGTGAAGGCCGAACGGATGCGCATGCTGATGACGCCGTCCGAACTGCGTTCCTGGTAGTAGCTGGACGGGCCAACGGTGAGCTCGTTATGCACCTGCTTCACTTCGGCAATCCGGCGGACGACGCGCTCGGCTTCGGCCTTCAGTTCCTCGCTGGGCACTTGCCCGGCCAGCAGCACGCTGCCATAGAAGCTGAGGATGTTCACATTGGCCTGCCGAAAATCGGCATTGGCCTTGTGCATGTTGACGCCTGCGGTGCGCTCGATGCTGCCGTCCTCGATGCGCTGGCTCAGCGTGCGTGTGCCGCTGCTGCTGCCAATGGGGTCGGGGCCGGTGGCCGAGGCAATCAGGCTGTTGCAGCCCGCCATGGCGAGCGCCAGGGATGAGGCGAGAAGGATTCTATACATCGTTGGCTCCAAAGAACTCGCGGTCGATAAGGTCGCAGCAGCAGTTCAGCACGAACAGCTGCGCTTCGTGTACGCGCGGCGAGCTGTTGCCGGGCAGTCGCAGATGGATATCTTCCGGGCGCAGGAGGCGGCCGAGCTCTCCGCCATCCTCTCCCGTGAGGGCGACCACGCGACCACCGCAGCCCTGCATGACGCGGGCAGCCTGCATGATATTGGTGGCATTCCCGCTGGCGGAAAGCGCGAGCAGCACGTCTCCTGGCCGGGCCAGGGCCTGCAGCGGCCGGGCGTAGACGTCCTGAAAGCAGCCATCGGCGGCGATGGCGGTCGTGACGGCGATATCGCCCAGCAGGATCACGGGAAAGGCGGGGCGCTCACGCTCGAAGCGGTTGCCCATCTTGCTCGCGAAACTTTGCGCATTGCCGGCAGAGGCGCCATTGCCGCAGCAGAAGATGCGCTGGTCTTGCATGAGCGTTTCGACCAGTGCCTGCGCCACGCGCTCGATGTCGGCGGCGTTGCCTTCGGCAAGCTGGGAAATGGTGTTCAGGCTGTCAGTGGCCAGTCTGATGATATGGTTTTGCATGAATCTGCTTATCTCTGTCAGGTCGTGAAGGCTGCGGGCAACCAGTCGACCTTCCATTCACCAGCATCAGCCTGCACTGCTATCACGTCGAAGCGGCAGTTGCAGCCGGAAAATTCCGGATGATGTTGTAGAAAAGCCTGGGCGCTTGCAATGATTTTCTGCTGCTTGGTCCGGCCGACGCTGCCAGCAGCTCCGCCGAAGTCGCGGTGGCTTCGCAGGCGCACTTCGATGAAGGCAAGGGTCGCGCCCTGCCGCATGACGAGATCGATTTCGCCACGGCGGCAACGATAATTCGCTGCGATCAGCGAAAAGCCGTGGCCCTCAAGATGGCGCCGCGCCGCGGACTCAGCGGCGGCGCCCAGTGCCAGTCGTGTCGGCTTCGGGAGACCAGAGCGGGGATGCATTTCCATTGCGGATCTCGGCACAGGTGGGGGTGCGGCGCAGCCGGCGCAGGGCATCGGCCTGAACGACGCCAGTGCGCAGCGCGAGCGGGAATGACTCCTGTAGCGTGTCCCACTGGCGCACCAGCGTCCAAGCGTCGGCGCCAAAAGCGTGAAGGCGGTCAAAGCCGCCGCCAGGGCGCCCGAGTGTCGCGTAGAGGGTTTCCTGCGCGGCGTCCTCCGCCTGGCTCACCATCCATGGCAGGTCGCAGATGCGCAGGCCGTCGAGGTCCCGCTGGCCGCTGGCGTCGGCAGTGGGGTCCCAGGCGCTGGCCAGCGAATAGAGTGGCAGACTGCTGTGATAGTAGGTCAGGGCGGGCTGCACCTGGCGCGCCAGTGAAGGCGTGGCTAGGAAAAGGGCATCATTTTTCCGGGTGTCCTTGACCAGGTCCCGGATCGTGACCGTAATGCCACCCTTGCGCGCAGGGTCGAGCGTGGTCACGGGAAGTTGCGGCCCAGTGGAGCCGGACCAAAGCGATTGGAAGATCCGCAAGTGGCGTTGGCTCGCTTCATCCGCGCTCGCCAGTAGCAGTGGCTTCTTGATGTCCTGCTGGCGCATCCATTCGACGAGACGGAGGATCTCGTCCTCGGGCGCCAGGGCGAACTGGAAAAGGCCCTCCGTCGTGCGCTCGGCGCTGTTGAGCGCTAGTACCGGGAGGGGGAGCGACGCCTCCTTGGCAAGGACATCGAGTCGTTCGCGATCCAGCGGGCCGACGACGATCTGGGCACCATCCGCCTTCGCTTTTTGCACGAGGGCGAGTATGGGGCCGCTATCACTGTCGTAGAAATGCAGCGTGGGGGGTTCAGCCTGGCTGCCGGCGTCCTGATAATAGGCGGCGAGAAAGCCGTCACGTATGGCCTCGGCGGCCTTGGCCAGGCGCCCCGACTGGGGAAGCAGCAGTGCGATGTCGGTGGCGGCCGCCGTGGCCGTCATACTGGCCAGCATCGCAAGCAAAAAGACGCTGGCGCGCCAGGAGCCGGTAGAGCGCATGCGGTATCACCACTCAGCGAGGGAAACATGACCGGCGTACTTTATGTGGTGGCCACTCCGATTGGCAATCTGGAGGACTGGAGTCCTCGTGCGGTGGCGACGCTGCGGGCGGTCAGCGTGATTGCCGCCGAAGATACGCGGCACTCGTCGCGGCTCATGCAGCATTTCAATATCGCCACCCCTCTGCTGGCCGTGCATGACCACAACGAAGGTAGCCGTGCAGCCGGCCTTGTTGCGCGACTGCAGGCGGGGGACGACATTGCGCTGATTTCGGATGCCGGGACGCCACTCATCAGCGATCCGGGCTATCGACTCGTGGCGGCGGTGCAGGCGGCGGGCCTGCAAGTCGTGCCCGTGCCGGGCGCCTGTGCGGCGATTGCGGCGCTGTCGGCGGCCGGGCTGCCCTCTGACCGCTTCATCTTCGAGGGCTTCCTGCCGGCCAAGGTGCAGGGGAGGCGCGAGCGCCTCCAGCAGCTCGCGGATGAAAGCCGCACGCTGATCTTCTACGAGGCGCCACATCGCATCGCCGACTGTCTTGCGGACATGGTTGCCGTGCTCGGCAGCGAGCGACGCGTGGTGCTCGCGCGCGAGGTAACCAAGGCCTTTGAGACCATCCGGCAGCTGCCGCTCGAGGAGATGCTGGCTTTCGTACAGGGCGATCCGAACCAGCAGCGTGGCGAGATTGTGCTGGTGCTTGAAGGCGCCACCGCCGAGGCGGGGGAGCAGGACTGGCGGGAGGCGGACCGCGTGCTGGGCGTGCTGATGACGGAGCTGCCGCTCAAGCAGGCCGCGGCTCTGGCGGCCGACATCACCGGGCTCAAGAAGAATGCCCTGTATGAGCGGGCGCTGCAGCTCCGCGGCTGAGCTGACGTTTCAGCTTGAGTTGTGTGGTTGTCCTCCGTAAGCTCCGCGCCGGAGTCGGCCGGACGGTCGCCGCTGCCGCAAGGCGGGGGAGGAAAGTCCGGGCTCCACAGGGCAGGGTGCCAGGTAACGCCTGGGCGGCGCGAGCCGACGGAAAGTGCAACAGAGAGCAAACCGCCGATGGCCTCTTTCGGGAGGATCAGGCAAGGGTGAAACGGTGCGGTAAGAGCGCACCACGAGTCTGGCAACAGACCGGTACGGCAAACCCCACCCGGAGCAAGACCAAATAGGGTTCCATACGCGCGGCCCGCGCGGGAACCGGGTAGGTCGCTTGAGCCCGTCGGCGACGGCGGGCCTAGAGGAATGATCGTCCTCGACAGAACCCGGCTTACAGGCCGACTCCTCCTTTTCCCTGGCGTGCCTGCCTGAAGGTGGCGCCAATCTCCAGTCCGCAACGGGCTGCGGGGCCGGGCAATCCGGCTCTGCCGTGGTCGGAACCGATGATCCCCAAGATTTAGAGTGTTCGCCAATGGCGGAGCGGCTAATTAGGAAGTGCTAACTGCTTAATGCCCGCTGTTCCCAACGCCATATCCTATATAACCAAAAAATATTTATGAACTTTGTCTTAACTTTCAGCATTAAATAGGCGACGTAATCTATTGATTTATAATGGTTTGGTCTTTGCTGCTATTTTGAACAGTAGTTTTTAAGTATATGATCTGTATAGGTAAATTTACTTCTTATAACTAATCAAAGCTTCCTTGACGCTCTTGAAGGGGCTTCTCTATAGTTCCGCCGGTGGGGAAAAGTGCAGTTTTGTGGCGTTTTCTGGAAGAAAAGTCCAACAGGCGGATACTAGATCGTGTTCAGGGGTTACGACGAGCTCAATATGGACGCCAAGGGGCGCATCGGTTTGCCGACGCGTTACCACGGGCGCGTGCTCGCCGGTTGCCAGGGTAACTTCGTCATCACCGTCGATCTGCGCGAGAAGTGTCTCGCCCTCTATCCCCTCAATGAATGGGAAGCCATCGAGGCCGGCCTCAACCGCCTGCCCGGCTCCGATCCCGAATCCGCCCGTATCAAGCGCCGCATCATCGGCCACGCCACCGAAGTCAGCCTGGATGCCTCCGGCCGCCTGCTGCTGAGCCCGGAGCTGCGCAAGTTTGCCGGCCTGGAAAAGGCAGTGGTCCTCGCCGGACAGGGCAAGAAATGTGAAATCTGGGACAAGCAAGCCTGGGATGCCATCCAGGCCCAGACTGAAGAGATCGATATCTCGTCCCCTGCGCTGTCCGCCGCCCTCGACAACCTGGCCTTGTAACCATGAGCACCTTCGTTCACCAGACCGTGCTCCTTGATGAGGCGGTAGTGTCGATATTGGGAGCACGGGACGGCGTTTACGTCGACGCCACGTTCGGCCGCGGGGGCCATACGCGCCACCTGCTGGCGATGCTGTCGCCCACCGCGCGCGTGTTCGGTTTCGACAAGGATCCGGAGGCCATCGCCGCCGGTGAGCGCCTGGCGCAGGAGGATGCCCGCTTCGCCATCGTCCACGCCTCCTTCGCGGACATTCTTTCTGTACTGAAGGCGCGCGGGCTCGCGGGCAATATCGATGGCGTGCTGGCCGACCTCGGCGTGTCCTCGCCGCAGCTCGACGATGCCAGCCGCGGCTTCAGCTTCCAGAACGACGGACCCCTGGACATGCGCATGGACACCACCCGCGGGCAGAGCGCTGCCGACTGGCTGGCCGCCGTGGACGAGGTGGAGATGGCGCGCGTGTTCTTCGAGTACGGCGAGGAGCGCCACTCCCGCCGCATCGCCCGCGCCATCGTCAAGGCCCGTGCAGAAGCCCCGATCACGCGCACCAAGGTCCTGGCTGAGATTGTCGCTGCTGCGCATCCGGCCTGGGAGCGCCACAAGCATCCCGCCACCCGCGTCTTCCAGGCCATCCGCATCGCCGTGAACAGCGAGCTCGCCGACATCCAGGTGTTCCTGCGCGATGCGCTGGCCGTGCTGAAGCCGGGCGGCCGCCTTGCCGTGATCAGTTTCCACTCGCTGGAGGACCGGCTGGTCAAGCAGTACTTCCAGAAGGAAGCAAAGGGCGATGATTTCCCGCCCGGCCTGCCCGTCACCGTGGACATGCTGAAGCCGCGCCTGCGCATCGTGGGCAAGGCCATCGAGCCTTCCCCGGCCGAGGTCGCCGCCAATCCGCGCGCCCGCAGCGCCCGCCTGCGCGTGGCGGAAAAGATCGCGGAGGCCGCATGAGCGCCGTCGCGTTGAAGGCCGCCGTCGAGGCGCGGGTGCGCGAGAGCCTGCTGCGCCTGCTGGGCCCGCTGACAGCTGCCGCCGTCGTGTTGACGCTGGTGACCACCGCCGTGGCCGTGGCCTATAGCGCGCACAAGTCGCGTTCCTACCTGAACGAACTCACCCGCCTGGAAGCCGAGCGCGACAGGCTGGAAACCGAGTGGGGCCAGCTCTTGCTGGAACAGCACACCTGGGGCGCTTACGGCCGAATCGGCAAGCTCGCCACCGAGCAGCTGCAGATGCGCAATCCGGCGCCCACGGAAATCATCATGGTGCGGCAATGACGCGTGCAGCCAAGCAGAAGGAGCAGAAACTGGCCTACGCCGGACGGCATCGTCTGGTGGGCCTGATCATGCTCGGCCTGTTCGGCAGCATGGCCGCGCGCGCCGCCTACCTGCACGTGGTGGACCAGGAGTTCCTGCGCAAGCAGGGTGATGCACGCACGTTGCGTGTGGAGTCCATCTCCGCGCATCGCGGCATGCTGCGCGACCGCAACGGCCTGCCGCTGGCCGTCAGCACGCCGGTGACCTCGATCTGGATGAATCCGAAGGAGGCGCTTGGCGAGGGCATCGATACTGCGCGCCTGGCCACATTGCTCGACGTCGACCGCCGCTGGCTCGATGCGCGCCTGAAAAAGAACGCGTCGCGCGAATTCCTCTACCTGAAACGCCATCTCTCGCCGGATATCGCCGCCACCGTGCTCGCCGAGGGGCTTCCCGGCGTCTATGGCAAGACGGAATACCGCCGCTTCTATCCCGAGGGCGAAGTTACGGCGCACCTGCTCGGCTTCACCAACCTGGACGACCAGGGTCAGGAAGGCCTCGAGCTCGAGCTAGAAGAGAGGCTGCGCGGCGTGCCCGGTCTGCGTCGCGTGCTGCGCGACCTCAAGGGTGCCAAGGTGAAGGACGTGGCGCTGCTGCGTCCGGCGCGCCCCGGCCAGGATGTCCACCTGAGCTTCGATGCGCGCACCCAGTACCTGGCCTACCGCGAACTGGCGCAGGCCATCGAGCTCAACGGCGCGCGCGCCGGCACGGCCGTGGCGCTCGACGTGGAAACGGGCGAGGTGCTGGCCATGGTGAACCAGCCGTCCTACAACCCGAACAACCGCGGCAAGCTGCGCCCCGAGCAGATGCGCAACCGCGCCGTCACCGACATGTTCGAGCCGGGCTCCACCATGAAGCCGTTCACCGTGGCGGCGGCGCTGGAAAGCGGCAAGTACACGGCGCGCAGCCTCTTCAACACCAACCCCGGCACCCTCACGGTCTACAACAAGACGATCCGCGACCACGACAACTACGGCGTGATCGACATGGGCACGATCATCACCAAGTCGAGCAACGTGGCGTCCGCGCAGATCGCCCTCGCGCTGCCGCGCGAGACGCTGCCGACCTTCTTCTCGCGCATCGGTTTCGGCAAGACCACGGGGTCGGGCTTCCCGGGCGAGAGCGCGGGCCTGCTGCAGCCGCCGCAGCGCTGGCGCCCGGTCGAAGTCGCGACCATGTCCTATGGTTATGGGCTGACGGTGACGGCGCTGCAGCTGGCCCAGTCCTACGCCACCATCGCCAGCGGCGGCATCTACCGCCCGGTGAGTTTCCTCAAGGTGAACGATCCGGTGCCGGGCCTGCGCGTGCTGGATGAAAAGATCGCCGTGCAACTGATCCCGATGATGGAGTCCGTGGTCACCACCGACGGCACCGCGATCAAGGCGGCCGTGCCGGGCTACCGCATCGCCGGCAAGACCGGTACCGCGCACAAGGCGCAGAACGGCAGCTATGCCACCGACCAGTACATGTCCACCTTCGTCGGCATGGCGCCGGCCAGCAAGCCGCGCGTGGTGCTGGCGGTGGTGGTGGATTCGCCGAGCAACGGCCAGTACTACGGCGGCCTGGTCTCGGCGCCGGTGTTCTCGCGCATCATGGCCGAGACGCTGCGGCTCATGAACGTGGAACCCGATCGCAGCGCCGAGCATCTCGCGCGGCAGGGGCAATTGCCGGCCGTGGCCGTGGTGCGACGATGGGGAGGCGGAGCATGAAGCGTCTTCTCCAGCTCTGGCCTGACGTCCCTGCCGCATATGCGGCAGTAACCGTTTCTGCGCTGGCCCTCGACAGCCGCGACGTGCGCCCCGGCATGCTGTTCCTGGCGACCCGTGGCGAGAGCCATGATGCACGCGATTTCATTTCCGCCGCGATTGGCGCCGGTGCTGCCGCCGTCTTTGCGGAGCAGGGCGTGGCGTGGCCGGAGACGACGGTGGTCGGCAGCGTGCCGGTGATCGCGGTGCCGCAGCTGCCGGCGCTGCTGGGGCATATCGCGGCGCGCTTCTTCGACGATCCCTCGCAGCAGCTCGCCGTGCTGGCAGTGACGGGTACCAATGGCAAGACCAGCGTGGCCAACCTGTTGGCCGGCGCACTGACCCGTCTCGGCAAGAAAAGCGGTGTGCTGGGGACGCTCGGCAACGGCCTCTACGGGCAGCTCGAGAAGTCCACGCACACCACGCTCGATGCCTGTCGCCTGCAGGGCAAGCTCGCGCAGTTCGTCACCCAGGGTACGCAGTGCGTGGCGATGGAAGCCAGTTCGCATGGCCTTGTGCAGGGTCGCCTGAACGGCACCGCCATTCGTGTTGCGCTCTTCACCAACCTCACGCGCGACCACCTCGATTACCACGGCGACATGGACAACTATGCCGCCGCCAAGGAAATCCTGTTCCGCTGGCCCGGCCTGCAGGTGGCCGTGCTGAATGCCGACGATCCTGCTGGCCGCCGCTATGCCGAAGTGCTGCCGCGCGGCGTGCGCATGCTGAGCTACAGCCAGCGCACGGACAGCCATGCCCATATCCGTGCGCTGAAGATCGAGCCGACGCTCTCCGGCCTGTCGCTGCAGGTTGCCACGCCGGCCGGCGACTGCGAATTCACGACGCCGCTGCTGGGGCGCTTCAACGTCAGCAACGTGCTGGCGGTGATGGGCGGGCTGCTGGCGCTTGACCTGCCGCTGGGCGACATCGTCGAGGCGCTGCGCCAGGCACAGCCGGTGCCGGGCCGCATGCAGAGCTTCGCCGGTGCGCATCCAACGGTGGTGGTGGACTACGCCCATACCCCGGATGCGCTGGAGAAGGTGCTGGCCAGCCTGCGCGAACATGCCGCCGGCCGCCTTATCTGCGTGTTCGGCTGTGGCGGCGACCGCGACCGCGGCAAGCGTCCGCAGATGGGCGAGATCGCCGCTCGCCTCGCCGACCACGTCGTGCTGACCAGCGACAACCCGCGCTCGGAAAGCCCGCAGGCCATCGTCGAGGAGATCTGCGGCGGCATCGGCAGCCATCCGGTGGTCGTGGAGCTGGATCGCCATCGCGCCATCCATGACGCCGTTCTCTCTGCGGCGCGTAACGACATCGTGCTGGTGGCCGGCAAGGGCCATGAGGACTACCAGGAAGTGGCGGGTGTCCGCCACGCCTTCAGTGATGCCGAGGAAGTGCGGACGGCACTGACTCGCTGGAGGGGCGCATGAAACTCTCGCACATGGCTTTCCTGCTGCAGGCCCGGCTGATCGGGGAAGACCGCGACATCCGCGCATTTTCCACGGATACGCGCACGCTGGCCGGCGGCGAGCTCTTCATCGCGCTCTCCGGCGCGCATTTCAACGGCAACCGCTTTGCCGCGGATGCTGCGGCCAAGGGCGCCGCCGCCGTCGTGGTGAGCGAAGAGCAGCCCGGCCTGCCCGTGCCGCAGCTGCTGGTGGATGACACCCAGCAGGCGCTGGGCCGCATCGCGCACGCCTGGCGCCAGCAGTTCGATATCGTCAGCGTGGCCATGACCGGCAGTGCCGGCAAGACCACCACCAAGGAATTCGTGGCGAGCGTTTTCGCGGAAATGGGCCCGACGCTGGCCACGCTCGGCAACAAGAACAACGACATCGGCGTGCCGCTGACGCTGTTCCGCCTGAACGAGTCGCACAAGTACGGCGTGTTCGAGCTCGGCGCCAACCATGTCGGCGAGATCGATTACACCAGCCACCTGGTGGAGCCGCGTGCCGTCACCATCACCAATGTCGGCACCGCCCATCTCGAGGGCTTCGGCAGTCGCGAGGGCATCGCCCGCGCCAAGGGCGAGATCTACGGTGGCCTGGTGGCGGGCGGCGTCGCCTGCATCAACCTCGACGACGAATTCGCGCCTTACTGGCAGGGCCTGTGCAAGGGTCGCCAGGTGCTGGGCTATTCCCTCAAGCAGAGGGCCGACGTCTGGGGCGACAACATCCGCCAGGCCGATTCCGGCTGCTACGTCTTCGATCTTCATATCGGCACCCGCAGCGCCAGCATTGAGCTACGCATGCTTGGTCGCCACAACGTGGCCAACGCGCTCGCCGCGGCCGCTCTTGCGCACGCCTGTCTCGTGCCGCTCGGCAAGATTGCCTCCGGGCTGGCACGTACGCTGCCGGCCCCGGGCCGCCTGAACCTCCATGTCCCGACCGCCGATTGCCGGCTGATCGACGACACCTACAACGCCAATCCTTCCTCGATGAAGGCGGCGATCGACGTGCTCGCCGAAATGCCGGGCCGCAAAGTGGTCGTGCTGGGCGACATGGGGGAACTCGGCAGTGCAACCGAGTCCGGCCATCACGAGGTGGGAGAGTACGCAAGAATGAAAAAAATAGATGCGCTTTACACAGTGGGCCAGTACAGCCACTTCACCGCCGCCGGCTTCGGGAGCGAAGCCCGCATGTTCACCGGTCAGCAGGCGCTGATCGATGAGCTGGAAAAAGAACTGGAAACCGTCGTGACGCTGCTGGTGAAGGGATCGCGCAGCGCGAAGATGGAAAACGTGGTCAACGCGCTGCTCGACAAGGCGCAAGCGGACAACAAGGAGTCCTGATACATGCTGCTCTGGCTCGCGGACTTTCTCGCGCAGTACTACAAAGGCTTCCAGGTATTCCACTACCTGACTCTCCGCGCCATCCTGAGCGTGGCGACGGCGCTCATCCTGTCCCTCTGGTGGGGCCCCTGGATGATCGAAAAGCTGCGCGCGATGAAGTTCGGCCAGGCCATCCGCACCGATGGCCCGCAGAGTCATCTCGCCAAGACCGGCACGCCGACCATGGGCGGCGCGCTCATCCTGGTCGCCATCGGTGTCTCCACGCTGCTCTGGGCGGACCTGCGCAACGCCTATATCTGGGTCGTGCTCGCCGTGATGGCGGTGTTCGGCCTGGTCGGATGGGTGGATGACTACCGCAAGGTCGTCGAGAAGAATCCGCGCGGCCTGCCGGGCCGCTGGAAGTACTTCTGGCAGTCGGTGGCCGGCATCGGCGCCGCCATCTTCCTGTTCCAGTACGCGAAGACACCGATCGAAACCAGCCTGATCCTGCCCTTCTTCAAGAGCATCATCATTCCGCTCGGCGTGTTCTACATGGTGCTGACATATTTCGTGATCGTCGGCACCAGCAACGCCGTCAACCTCACCGACGGCCTCGACGGCCTTGCCATCATGCCGACCGTGATGGTCGCCGGGGCGCTCGCGATCTTTGCCTATCTGTCGGGCAACATCAAATTCGCCACCTACCTGCACATTCCCTATGTCGCAGGCTCCGGCGAGCTGATCGTGATCTGCGGCTCCATCGTCGGTGCCGGCCTCGGCTTCCTCTGGTTCAACGCCTACCCCGCGCAGGTGTTCATGGGCGACGTCGGCGCGCTGGCGCTGGGCGCCGTGCTCGGCGTGATCGCCGTGATCGTGCGCCAGGAAATCGTGCTCTTCATCATGGGCGGCGTGTTCGTGATGGAGACCGTGTCGGTGATGCTGCAGGTGGGCTCCTTCAAACTCACCGGCCGGCGCATCTTCCGCATGGCGCCGATCCACCATCATTACGAATTGAAGGGCTGGCCCGAGACCAAGGTGGTGATCCGCTTCTGGATCATCAGCTTCATGCTCGTGCTGCTCGGCCTTGCCTCCCTGAAGCTGCGGTAACGATATGAGCCTGATACAGCGCGACGGTTTGCGGGTAGTAGTCGGTCTCGGGAAGACCGGGCTCTCCTGCGTGCGCTTTTTGAAGTCCCGCGGCTATCCCGTGGCGGTGAATGACACCCGCGAGAATCCGCCGGGCCTGGCCGAGCTCGCGGCCGAATTCCCGGACGTGCAGGTCAGCCTTGGCCGCCTGGACGAGTCGCTGCTGCTCTCGGCGCGCGAGATCGTGGCCAGCCCCGGCATTTCCGTGCAGGAACCGGAGCTCGTCTCTGCGCGCCTGAACGCCGGCATTCCCATCGTCGGCGACATTGAGATCTTCTGCCGCGAGGTGAAGGCACCCATCGTCGCCATCACCGGTTCCAACGCCAAGAGCACGGTCACCACGCTGGTCGGCCTGATGGCGAAGAACGCCGGTATCGACGTCGGCGTCGGCGGCAACCTCGGGCTGCCGGTGCTGGACATGCTGCGCGAGCAGGGCGAGCAGGTCCTCTATGTGCTGGAGCTCTCCAGCTTCCAGCTCGAAACCACGCATTCGCTGCGCGCGGCGGTCGCTGTGGTGCTCAACATGAGCGAAGACCACATGGACCGCTACACGTCCATGCGCGAATACCACGCCGCCAAGCACCGCATCTTCCGCAACTGCCAGCGCTTCGTGACGAACCGTGACGATGCGCTGACGCGTCCGCTGATTGCTGACAGCACACCCAATGTGAGCTTCGGCCTGAATGCGCCCGACCTGAACCAGTTCGGCGTACTGATGGAAGGCAGCGAGAAGTGGCTGGCCCGCGGTCGCGAGAAGCTGCTGCCCGTTTCCGCCATGAAGATCCGCGGCGACCACAATGTCGCGAATGCCCTGGCGGCGCTGGCGCTCGGCGAGGCGGTGAACCTGTCGATGTCCGTGATGCTGCAGACGCTGCGCGAGTTCGCCGGCCTGCCGCACCGCTGCGAGCTTGTCGCCGAGAAAGATGGCATCGCCTGGTACAACGATTCCAAGGGCACGAATGTCGGCTCCACGCTGGCCGCCATCAACGGCCTCGGCAATGCCGTGAAGGGAAAGCTGATCCTGATCGCCGGCGGCGTCGGCAAGGGCCAGGACTTCACGCCACTTTCCGTGCCGCTCGTGAAGTACGCGAAGGCGCTGGTATTGATCGGCGAGGACGGCCCGAAGATCGAGGCCGCGGTCGCGGACGCCGTGCAGAAGGTGCGCGCCACCACGCTGCGCGACGCCATCGAGAAGTCCCGCGCGCTGGCTGCCGACGGTGATGCCGTGGTGCTGTCCCCGGCCTGCGCCAGCTTCGACATGTTCAAGAACTACGAAGACCGTGGCCAGCAGTTCGTGGCGACGGTGAAAGACGTGGTGGGGGCATGATGAAAGCGCTCAGCCTGCCGACGTTCACAATGACCAACCCGATGCAGGGCGTGACCGCGCGTCACCTGCTCCTGCTGTCGGCCGGCATGCTGTTCTGCATCGGCCTGGTGATGGTTGCCTCCGCTTCCATGGGCGTGGCGCAGAACCAGTTCGGCAATCCGTTCTACTTCTTCATCCGCCACATGATCTACCTGCTGATCGGCCTGACGGCCTGCTTCGTGGTGCAGCGTGCACCGGTCGAGGCCTGGCATCGCCTGAGCTGGCTGCTGCTGGCGGCGGCCTTCGCCCTGCTGGTGCTGGTGCTGGTGCCCGGCATCGGTCGCCGCATCAACGGCAGCATGCGCTGGATCGGCGTGGCGGGCCTGACGCTGCAGCCCTCGGAATTCGCCAAGTTCGCCGTGGTGGCGTTCGTGAGCAGCTATCTCGTGCGACGCCAGGAAGAAGTGCGCACGCACTGGCTGGGGTTTGCCAAGCCGATCGCCGTGGTCGGCGCCATCGTGCTGCTGCTGCTCGCGGAGCCGGACTTCGGCGCGAGCATGGTCACCATGTCCGCCGTGCTGGGCATGCTCTTCCTGGCCGGCACGCCGCTCGGCCCCTATGCGGTGCTGCTCACGGTCGTGGTCATCGGTGGCGGCCTGCTGGTCTGGCTGGAGCCTTACCGCCTGCAGCGCGTGCTGTCATTCACCGATCCCTGGGCGCATGCCTACGATTCCGGCTACCAGCTCACGCAAAGCCTGATCGCCTTCGGGCGCGGCGAATGGTTCGGCGTCGGCCTCGGCAAGAGCGTGCAGAAGCTGTTCTACCTGCCGGAGGCGCATACCGACTTCGTACTCGCCGTGTATGCCGAGGAGTTCGGCCTGGTCGGCGTGCTGCTGCTGATCACGCTGTTCTGGGTGCTGGTGCGCTCCGCCATCCGCATCGGCCAGCAGGCCGAGCTGCGCGACGACTGCTTCGGCGCCTACATGGCCTATGGCATCGCCATCATCCTGGGTGTACAGGCGCTGGTGAACATCTGCGTGAACATGGGGCTGTTTCCCACCAAGGGGCTGACGCTGCCGCTGGTGAGCTATGGCGGCAGCTCGCTCGTGATCGTGTTCGTCATGCTGGGCGTGCTACTGCGCATCGACAGCGAAAACAGTGGCGTGGCTCTTGCCGCCAGGGGAGGCCGCGCATGAGTAACGTGAAAAGCGTGGTCGTGATGGCCGGCGGCACCGGCGGCCATGTGTTCCCGGCGCTGGCCGTGGCCGAGGCGCTGCGCGCGCGCGGCGTGAAGATCCACTGGCTGGGCACCCGTGCCGGCATCGAGGCCGAGCTCGTGCCTGCGCGCCGCTTCGACATCACCTATCTCGAGGTGAGCGGCGTGCGCGGGCAGGGCCTGAAGCGCCTGCTGCTCGCGCCGTTCAAGCTGGTGGTGGCCGTGCTGAAAGCCATGCAGGCGCTGAAGGCGGTCGAGGCCGATGTCGTGATCGGTCTGGGTGGCTATGTCACGGGGCCGGGCGGCGTGGCCGCGCGCCTGCTTGGCAAGCCGCTGCTGATCCATGAGCAGAACGCCATTGCCGGCTTCACCAATCGCCAGCTTTCCAACCTGGCGACACAGGTGCTGGAGGCCTTTCCGGGCGCCTTCGCCCCGGCCGCCAAGGTGAAGTGCGTCGGCAATCCCGTGCGACCCGAAATCTCCGCGCTGCCGGCGCCGGCCGAGCGCTTCGAGACGCATACCGGTCCGCTGCGCGTGCTGGTGCTGGGTGGCAGTCAGGGCGCCGTCGCGCTGAACGAACTCGTGCCGGAAGCGCTCGCGCTGCTGGTGCAGAAGCAGGGCATGGTGATTCGCCATCAGGCCGGCAAGAAGAATGCGGACAAGGCCGCGGCGAAATACCAGTCGCTCGGCGTGCAGGCGGACGTGCTGCCCTTTATCGACGACATGGCGGCCATGTACGGCTGGGCCGACCTCGTGGTGTGCCGCTCCGGTGCGCTCACCGTGGCCGAGATCGCCTGTGCCGGCGTCGCCTCCGTGCTGATCCCGTATCCGTTCGCGGTGGACGACCACCAGACGGCCAATGGCCGCTTCCTCTCCGAGGCGGGCGCCGCGAAGCTGTTCCGCCAGCAGGACCTGACCGCCGCCAAACTCGCCGCCGAACTCGAGCCGCTGCTCGATCGCGCACAACTGTTGAAGATGGCCAGCATCGCCCGTGCGCTGGCCAAGCCTGAAGCCACCGAAACCGTGGTGCAGGCCTGCCTGAGAGGTGGCCAATGAGCCCGAGCCCGCAGCGTTCGCGCCTGATTGAGATTCCCGAGATGCGCCGCATCCGCCGTATCCACTTCATCGGCATCGGTGGCGCCGGCATGTGCGGCATCGCCGAGGTGCTGCTGAACCAGGGTTACCAGATTTCCGGCTCCGACCTGAAAGCCGGCAAGACCACCGAGCGCCTCGAAAAGCTGGGCGCAAAGGTCTTCATCGGCCACCAGCCCGGCAACGTGGAAGGCGTGGACGTGGTCGTGGTGTCTACCGCAATCGATAGCGAGAATCCCGAGATTGCCGCTGCCCGCGAGGCCCGCCTGCCCATCGTGCGCCGCGCCGAGATGCTGGCCGAGCTGATGCGCTGGCGCCACGGCATCGCCGTCGCCGGCACCCACGGCAAGACCACCACCACTTCGCTGCTGTCCTCAATCCTGGCCGAAGACGGCCGCGATCCCACTTTCGTGATCGGTGGCCTGCTGAACTCCGCTGGTACCAACGCCAAGCTCGGTGCCAGCCGCTACTTCGTGGCCGAGGCCGACGAGAGCGACGCGTCCTTCCTGCACCTGCAGCCGATGGCGTCCATCGTCACCAACATCGACGCCGACCACATGGACACCTATGGCGGCAGCTTCGACAAGCTGAAGCAGACCTTCATCGAATTCCTGCACAACCTGCCGTTCTACGGCCTGGCCGTGGTCTGCGGCGACGACCCCGTGATCCGCGGGCTGCTCGGCGAGATCGGTCGCCCCACCATCACCTACGGCATGGGTGCCGACAACGACATCCGCGCCATCGACATCCACCAGGACGGCCTGCAGACGCATTTCACCGTGCAGCGCCCGGGTCACGCGCTGCTGCCGGTCACGCTCAACCTGCCGGGCCTGCACAACGTGCTGAATTCGCTGGCGGCGATCGCCATCGCCACCGACGAGAAAGTGAGCGACGACGCCATCGTGCGTGCGCTGGCCAATTTCCAGGGTGTCGGCCGCCGCTTCCAGCAGCTGGGCGAGTTCCCCTGCGGGAAGGGCACCGTGCGCCTGGTCGACGACTACGGCCATCATCCGCGCGAAGTCGACGCCACCATCAAGGCGGCGCGCCAGAGCTTCCCCGACCGTCGCCTGGTGATGATGTTCCAGCCGCACCGCTACTCGCGTACGCGCGACTGCTTCGAGGATTTCGTGCAGGTGCTCTCCACGGTCGACAGCCTGCTGCTGCTCGACGTGTACAGCGCCGGCGAGAAGCCGATCACGGGCGCCGATGGCCGCACGCTGGCGCGCAGCATCCGCACGCGCGGTACGGTGGACCCGGTGTTTGTCGAGAACACGAATGAAATGGGTGAGCTGTTGCGCCATGTCCTGCAGCCCGGCGACGTGCTGCTGACGCAAGGTGCCGGCAATGTGGGTGTGATTGCGCAGGAGCTCGCGCATCACGGTTTGTATCTGCAACCGGGTGAGTAACGAATCATGACGATGCGAATGGACGTTAGACAATTCGGCAAGGTTGCCGTCCTGCTGGGCGGCACCGCCGCCGAGCGTTCGATTTCCCTGATTTCCGGCAAGGCCGTGCTGGAGGCCCTGCAGGCTGCCGGCGTGGATGCGCATGCCTTCGACCCGGCCGAGCGCCCGGTCACCGAGCTGGCCGGTTTCGATCGCGCCTTCATCGTGCTGCACGGCCGTGGTGGTGAAGACGGCACCATGCAGGGGCTGCTCGAGTGGATGAAGATCCCCTACACCGGCAGCGGCGTGCTCGCCTCCGCCCTCGGCATGGACAAGGCCCGCACCAAGCAGGTGTGGATCGGCTGCGGCCTGCCGACGCCGAAGTATGCGCGCCTGTCCGCCGGCATGGACTTCGGCAAGGTCGTTGCCGACCTCGGCCTGCCGCTGATGATCAAGCCGGCCCATGAAGGCTCCAGCATCGGCATGTGCAAGGTGGAAAAAGCCGAGGAACTGCCGGCGGGCTATGCAAATGCCGCTGCCTATGACAGTGAGGTCATCGCCGAGCGCTGGGTCACCGGCAGCGAGTACACGGTCTCCATCCTGGGCGAGCGCGCGCTGCCCGTGATCCGGATGAAGACCGATCGCAACTTTTATGACTTCGAGGCCAAGTACCAGGCGCACGACACGCAGTACCTCGTGCCCTGCGGCTTGCCACCGGAGCAGGAGCAGGCGCTGCAGGCGCTGGCCCTGGAGGCCTTCCGTGATGTCGGCGCCTCCGGCTGGGGCCGCATCGACGCCATGATGGATGAGCAGGGCAATTTCTGGCTGCTCGAAGTGAATACCGTGCCCGGCATGACCGACCACTCGCTGGTGCCGATGGCGGCCAAAGCGGCGGGGCTGTCCTTTACCGATCTCGTGCTCGCCATCCTGGCGCAGACACTGGAGGAGCAACGCTAATGCTGCAGGCCACGCGTCGTCCCATCGCCGCCGATGTCGCCGCCATGCCGAAGGTCCGCTTCGGCAACCTGGCGGGCGTGGCCACGCGCGTGCTTCTCGTGGCGGCGGCGCTGGTGCTCGCCATCGTGCTGGTGAAGGTGGCGCTGCAGTGGCAGGCGCGCACCACCATCCGCGCGGTGCAGGTGGAAGGCGAACTGCGGCATGTCGACCGGCGTGCGCTGGCGGCGCGCGTGGCGCCGCTCGCCAAGGGCAATTATTTCTCCGTCGACCTTGGTGCCATGCAGGCCGCGGTGCTGGCAGCGCCCTGGGTCGACGAAGTGATCGTGAGCCGCCGCTGGCCCGATGGCATTCGCCTGCAGGTGCGCGAGAAGCAGCCGGTGGCGCTGTGGGGCGCCGGGGGACTGATCAGTTCGCGTGGCGACCTCTTCGTGCCCGGTGACCTGGCGGCGCAGTCGGTGGACACCGCGAGCCTGCCCATCCTGTTCGGACCGGGCAGCAAGGGCACCTATGTGATGGAACAGTATCGCGCCATGAACAGCATCCTGCGCATGGTCGACATGCACATCGTGGAGCTGCAGCTGACCGATCGCATGAGCTGGTTCCTGCGTCTCGACAACGGCATCCAGCTCGTGGTCGACCAGGCCGACACGATCGCCAAGCTGCAGCGTTTCGTCTACCTGTACGACCGCCAGTTGCGGCCGGACGCAGGAAATATCGCCACCATCGACCTGCGCTATCGCAACGGCGTTTCGGTGGGGTGGAAGGCGCCGGGCACGATGCCGGTGCAGGCAACAAAGGCCTGACGCATTGCGCGGGTGAGCGGCAGTCAGTTGGCTGCAGCAAACAGAAATTTTTGTGGGGCGCCGGGGAGCGGGTAAGGAAATGGCAAGCGCAACAAACAATCCGATGATCGTGGGCATCGATATCGGCACCTCGAAAGTGGTGGCGCTCGTCGGCCAGCTCAATGCCGAAGGGGCGCTGGAGATTGTCGGCGTCGGCATGAAGCCGTCGCGCGGCATGAAGAAGGGCATGGTCGTCAATATCGAGCAGACGGTGCAGTCCATCCAGGGCGCGGTCGGCGAGGCCGAGCTCATGGCGGACTGCAAGATCCACTCGGGCTATATCGGGATTTCCGGCGCGCACATCGGCGGCCGCAACTCCCAGGCCGTCGTGGCGATCCGTGATGGCGAGGTACAGCAGAGCGATATAGAGCGCGTGATCGATGCGGCCAAGTCCGGCCCGATTCCGGCCGACCAGCGCATCCTGCATATCCTGCCGCAGGAGTTCCAGGTCGACGACCAGGCCGACGTGCGCGATCCGCTGGGCATGTCCGGCGTACGGCTCGAGGGGCATGTGCACCTGGTGACCTGCTCGGTGAATGCGTTGCAGAACATCGAGAAGTGCGTGCGCAGCTGCGGCATCGAGATCGATGGCGTCATCCTGCAGCAGCTGGCGTCGAGTTACGCCGTGCTGACCGAGGACGAGAAGGAGCACGGCATCTGTCTCGTCGATGTCGGCGGCGGCACCACCGACGTGGCCATCTTCTCGCGCGGCGCCATCCGCCATACCGCGGTGATCGCCGTGGCGGGTGACCAGGTCACCAACGACATCGCGACGGCGCTCTATACGCCGACGCAGGATGCTGACGAGATCAAGACGAAATACGCCTGCGCCGTGGCGCAGCTGGTGGACCCGGAGCAGACCATCAACGTGCCGGGCATGGGTGACCGCCCCGCGCGCAAGCTCTCGCGCCAGACCCTGGCCGAGGTGGTGGAGCCGCGCTACGACGAGCTCTTCATGCTGGTGCAGCAGGAGATCGAGAAGAGCGGCTTCGCCGGCAAGCTGGCGGCCGGCATCGTGCTGACCGGCGGCTCCGCCAAGATCGAGGGCGCCACGGCGCTCGCCGAATCGATTTTCCACATGCCGGTGCGCATCGGCATGCCCCAGTCGCTCAAGGTGGGCGGCATGGGTGAGGTGTTGCGCAACCCGATCTACTCGACGGGTGTCGGCCTGCTGCTCTATGGCAAGAAGCAGGTGGAGGAAAACCAGCATGCCCAGCCGGTTCGCAAGAACGCGGGTGGCGGCCTCGGTGATGCAGTACAGAAGATGCGCAACTGGCTGGTACGCAACTTCTGAAATGAAAAAAGGGCCGGCGGCTCGGCCTGAAAGCAAAATAAAAGCGGTTCGTGGTTTTTTATTTGAATGGAGAGTGAGTAATGAACATTTTTGAGCTGGCGGACAACGCCCCTCAGTTGGGGACTGCTGTCATCAAGGTGATCGGTGTGGGCGGTGGCGGTGGCAACGCCGTCGAGCACATGGTGAAGAGCCAGGTGGAAGGCGTGGACTTCATCTGCGCCAACACCGACCTGCAGGCGCTGAACAAGATGCGTGCCCGCACGCATCTGCAACTCGGACAGGCCGTGACGCGCGGCCTGGGCGCCGGCGCCAACCCGGAAGTCGGCCGCCAGGCCGCCGTGGAAGATCGCGAGCGCATCCGCGAAGCACTGGAAGGCGCCGACATGGTGTTCATCACTGCCGGCATGGGCGGCGGCACCGGCACCGGCGGTGCGCCGGTGGTAGCAGAGGTTGCCCGGGAAATGGGCATCCTGACCGTGGGCGTCGTCACCAAGCCTTTCCCCTTCGAAGGCAAGAAGCGCATGGAAGTGGCCGAGGCGGGCATCGACAACCTGTCCCAGTACGTCGACTCGCTGATTACCATTCCCAACGCCAAGCTGCTCACCGTGCTCGGCAAGGTCACCCTGATGGATGCCTTCAAGGCCGCCAACAATGTGCTGCAGAGTGCCGTGCGCGGCATTGCCGACATGATCCAGCGCCCGGGCGACATCAACGTCGACTTCGCCGACGTGCGTACCGTCATGTCCGAGCAGGGCCTGGCCATGATGGGCACCGGCTCCGCCAAGGGCGAGGAACGTGCCCGCATCGCCACCGAGATGGCCATCCACAGCCCGCTGCTCGACGATGTCCGTCTGGAAGGCGCGCGTGGCCTGCTGGTGTCGGTCGCCGCCAGCGAAAGCCTCGGCCTCGACGAGTTCACCACGGTCGGTGAGATCGTGGCCCAGTTCGCGTCCGAGTCGGCCACTGTCATCATCGGCACCGTCGTGGATCCCGAGCTCGAGGACGAGCTGCGCGTGACCGTGGTGGCCACCGGCCTGCCCAAGAACGCCCGTGCCGGCATGAAGCTGGTGTCGCAGCCGGCCGCGAGCGTGGCCCAGGCCGCCGCTCCGATGGCCCAGCCGGCCGCCGCGACCGGCACCCATGGCATCACGGCCGACTACGACACCCCGGCGTACCTGCGCAACCAGAAGGTCACGAGCAGCGGCGCCACGCCGCGCTCGACGGATGTGAACCTGCTGAACATCCCGGCCTTCCTGCGCCGCCAGGCCGACTGAGGCATACACCCGCCCTCCGGGTCGGCCGACCACTCTCCCGGCCGGCCCGGAGGTTTCGGGTTGCACGTCCTCTCTTGTCTGCTAACATCGCCCATCCGCGGTTTCTGAAATAATTTGTCACATGTTGCGACAACGCACAGTCAAGCAGACCATCCGCGCCAGCGGTATTGGTCTCCACTCCGGCGCCAAGATCCTCCTCACGCTGAAGCCTGCGCCGGCGGATAGCGGCATCGTGTTTCGTCGCACCGACCTGAATCCCCCGGTGGACCTGCCGGCCCGTGCCCTCATGGTCAAGGACACATCCATGGCGACCAGCCTGGCCCAGGGCGAGGTCCGCCTGTCCACCATCGAACACCTGATGTCGGCTCTGGCCGGCCTCGGCATCGACAACGCCATCGTCGAGGTTACTGCTGCCGAGATTCCGATCATGGATGGCTCCGCCGGCCCCTTCGTCTTCCTGATCCAGGCTGCCGGCATCGTCGAGCAAGACGCCCCCAAGCGCTTTGCCCGCATAACGCGCCGGGTCGAGGTAAGGGAAGGGGACAAGTTTGCGGCTTTCGAGCCCTACGACGGATTCAAGTTGCGCTTCACCATTGATTTCGACCACCCGGCCTTCCCGGTGGAAACCCGCTATGCCGAGGTCGACTTCTCCACGACCTCATATGTAAAGGAAGTGAGCCGGGCCCGGACCTTCGGGTTCATGCGGGATATCGAGTACCTGCGTTCCCGCAACCTGGCCCTGGGCGGCAGCATGGAGAACGCCATCGTGGTGGGGGAGCACGGCGTGATGAACGCCGAAGGCCTGCGCTACAAGGATGAGTTCGTCCGGCACAAGATGCTGGACGCCATCGGCGACCTCTATCTGCTCGGTTTTGGCATCCTGGGCGAGTACCAGGGCTACAAATCGGGGCACGGCCTCAATAACCAGCTGCTGCGCGCCCTGCTGGACCAGCCTGATTCCTTCGAAATTGTGACATTTGATGACGAAGAAAGGGCTCCCATCTCCTATATCCGCGCCGAAAAGGCCGAAGAAGCCCTGTAATACAGGGGCCAGTCCTCCGGAGCGCTTAGGACGAGCGGTCCTTCTTCATGCCTCCAGCGGTTTCCACGTGGCTTGCCAGTCGTCGCAGGGCTTCGCTAATCTCGCCGCTTCCTAGGTCGTCCGACAGGGCGTTGAGCAGTTCGGCTGTGGCCGGGCTGATGCGCCGGAGTCGTTCCCGGGGTCGGGATCTTTGCGGAGTCGAGGGCCCAATCACGGCTGTGATGCGCTTGAGTTCACAAAACTCACCATGTTGGCGCAGCTGCTGCATATAGATGCGGCTAAGATAACGAAGCTGGCCGGCGACAGTGCTGTTGGTGCAGGCCAGCACGAGGGTTCCATCCTGGTAAGCCGCTACCTGCACCATTTCCCGCAGGCGTGCATCCAGGTAAAAGCCCAGCAGGCTGTCCAGCCGCTGAATCAGGCTGGAGCGCTCCCGCAGGGAGCCGAGCGGCCCCTGGGCAAGAATTTCGGTCAGCGTGGAAGTCTTCTTTAAGCGCATGTCCGTTTTATTAGTGGCCCCTTCAATGAAAGGGCCTGACTGCTGGTGAGCCGGGTCACGAGTATACCCGCGCCAAAACAAGAAGCAGGTAAGAGTCATGAATATCATCCTATTAAGCCGTAAGCATGGACGACCCCGCACGGTGCAGTTGCAGCCCCGCCTGCTACTGGTGCTGCTCGCCGGCCTTGTCGCGCTCTGCGTCGCGCTGGGCTATGCCGGGTATTGGGCCGCAGCCCGCCTGTTGCCGTCGGATGCGGTGCTGGTGCAGTCCGGCAACCGTGATGCCCGCGACGCCCGCGACCAGCTGAAGGCCATGACGGCCCGAATGGCTGAAATGCAGGCGCAGCTCTTCCGCCTCGACGCGCTTGGCGAGCATCTCGCCGAATCTGCCAATCTCAATCCCGACGAATTCGACTTCAAGAAGAAGCCGCCCATGGGCGGGCCGCTGCAGGATGAGCTGACGGTCCTGGGTGATCGTCCGAACATCCAGTTGCGCCTGCAGGAGCTCTCCTTCCAGATCGAGCAGAAAGAAGCACAGCTCCAGGCCCTGGAAAGCCTGATGAGCGGCCAGCGCAGCCTGCCCAAGAACTACCTGGCCCATATGCCGGTGCGTACCGGTTATATGTCTTCCAACTACGGCTACCGTACCGACCCCTTCACCGGGCGGGCGGCTTTCCACGGCGGCATCGACTTTGCTGGCGCCACCGGCACCCATGTGTACTCCGTGGCCCCTGGCATCGTGACTTTCGCCGGCCCCAAGTCGGGTTACGGCAACCTCGTCGAGGTCAGTCACGGCGATGGCATGAGCACCCGCTATGCCCACGCCAGCCGTGTCGCCGTGAAAGTGGGCGACCTGGTCGGGAAGGACCAGCTGGTGGCCTATATGGGATCCACCGGCCGTTCCACCGGCTCCCACCTGCACTACGAAGTGCTCCGTAACGGCAAGCAGGTCGACCCGGCGTCCTACATCGCCTCTGCCAGGCGCTGATCCGGCCCGAACAAAAACCCGGCCGCCGCCGGGTTTTTTTATGCCTTTGGCTCAACGATTCCCCGAGTTTTTTCCCGCCTTCGAATCGGAGTAGAATGGCCCGCTTTGCGGCCATGCCTGCCCGTATTTCGACGGGTAATTCCGGTCCCGCCGCAGGCCAGGGTCGCCGCTGCCACCCGGTTGCTGGCGCCAGTTTTTCGCAGGATGCCGTGATCCCCCGGGATTGCAGCCCTTTTTCATATTCACGAGTAGCGGTTATGTCGGGATTTGCAGGTCTGCTGGGCGGTATTTTCGGTACCAAGAACGAACGTGAACTGAAGCGCATGCGCAGGCTGGTTGATGCCATCAATGCGCAGGAAGAAGGCCTCAAGGGCCTGCCGGATGCAGCGCTGTCCGCCAAGACGGCCGAGTTCAAGTCCCGCTATGAAAAAGGCGAAAGCCTCGACCAGCTGCTCCCTGATGCCTTCGCGGTCTGCCGCGAGGCGGCCCGCCGCGTCCTCGGCATGCGTCACTACGACGTGCAGATGATTGGCGGTATCACCCTGCACGAAGGCCGCATCGCCGAGATGCGTACCGGCGAAGGCAAGACCCTGACCGCGACGCTGCCCGCCTACCTGAATGCCCTTTCCGGTGGCGCCGTGCATGTCGTAACCGTCAACGACTACCTTGCCTCGCGTGACGCCGAGTGGAATCGTCCCCTGTTCGAATTCCTGGGCCTCAAGGTCGGTGTGATCCGCTCCATGCAACCGCCCGAGGAAAAGCGCGCAGCGTATGAGGCTGCCGTCACCTACGGCACCAATAACGAATTCGGCTTCGATTTCCTGCGCGACAACATGGCGTTCCGCCTGGAAGACAAGTTCCAGCGCGGCCTCGCCTATGCCCTGGTCGACGAAGTCGATTCCATCCTGATCGACGAAGCCCGCACGCCGCTCATCATTTCCGGTGCGAGCGAGGGTTCCTCCAAGCTCTACGAACAGGTCAACACGCTGATACCCAAGCTGCAGAAGCAGGCCGAGGAAGGCCAGGCCGACGGCGGCCATTACTGGGTCGATGAAAAGCACCGTCAGGTCGAGCTGACCGAGAACGGGCACGAGTACGTGGAAGAGCTGCTCGTGAAGATGGGATTGCTGGCCGAGGGCGACAGCCTTTACTCCGCGGCCAACCTCGGCCTGCTGCACCATGTGCACGCCGCGCTGAAGGCAAACGTGCTGTTCCATCGTGATGTGCACTACATCGTGCAGGACGGCGAGGTTGTGATCGTCGACGAGCACACGGGCCGCACCATGCCCGGCCGCCGCTGGTCCGACGGCATTCACCAGGCGGTCGAAGCCAAGGAGCGACTGGCCATCCAGAACGAGAACCAGACGCTGGCCACCACTACCTTCCAGAATTACTTCCGCCTGTATCGCAAGCTGTCCGGCATGACCGGCACCGCCGACACGGAAGCCGCGGAATTCCGCCAGATCTACGGCCTCGACGTGGTGGTCATCCCCACGCACCGCCCGATGGTCCGCAAGGACATGGACGATCTCGTCTACCTGAGCAAGGAAGAGAAGTACGCGGCCATCATCCAGGAGATCAAGGGACTGCGCGAGAAGCAGGCGCCCGTTCTCGTCGGCACCGCCACCATCGAAACCAGCGAATATCTGGCCGCGCTGCTGACCAAGGAAAAGATCCCGCACGAGGTGCTGAACGCCAAGTTCCACGCCCGCGAAGCTGAGATCATCGCCCAGGCCGGCAAGCCGGGCGCGGTCACGATCGCCACCAACATGGCCGGCCGCGGCACCGACATCCTGCTCGGCGGCAACTGGAAGTCCGAGGCGGCCAAGATCGAGAACCCGACCGAGGCGCAGATCGCCGCGCTCAAGGCCGAGTGGGAGAAGAATCACGCGACCGTGATCAATGCCGGCGGCCTGCACATCGTGGGCTCCGAGCGCCACGAGTCACGCCGTATCGACAACCAGCTGCGTGGCCGCTCCGGCCGCCAGGGCGACCCAGGCGTGACGCGCTTCTACCTCTCCCTCGAAGACGACCTGATGCGCATCTTCGCCAGCGACCGTGTGAAGAACATGATGCGCTCGCTCGGCATGCAGCAGGGTGAGGCCATCGAGCATCGCTGGGTGACCCGCTCCATCGAGGGCGCGCAGCGCAAGGTCGAGGCCCGTAACTTCGACATCCGCAAGAACCTGCTCAAGTACGACGACGTGGCCAACGACCAGCGTCGCGCTATCTACTCTCAGCGTGACGCAATTCTGGCTTCCGACAGCATTGCTGAGAATGTCGATGTCATTCACAACGACGTGATCAATACCGTCATCAGCGATTTCATTCCGCCGCAAAGCATCGACGACCAGTGGGATGTCGAGGGGCTCGAAAAGGCGCTTGCTGCCGACTTTGGCGTCACGCTCACCATCCGCAAGTGGCTGGAAGACGACGACACGCTGCACGAGGAGAGCATCCGCGAGCGGGTCGTGGCGGCGGTCCTGGACAGCTATAACGCCAAGCGCGGGCAGATCGGAAAGGAAGTCTCCGACCAGCTCGAGAAGCAGCTGATGCTGCAGATCGTCGATCGTCACTGGAAGGATCACCTGGCAGCCATGGATTACCTGCGCCAGGGCATCCACCTGCGTGGCTATGCGCAGAAGAATCCCGAGCAGGAGTACAAGCGCGAAGCCTTCCAGCTGTTCGAACAGCTGCTGGGCTCCGTGAAGCTCGACCTGGTGCAGACGCTGGCCCGCATCCAGGTGCAGTCGCCCGAGGAAGTGGCGGCCATCGAGGCTCAGCGACTGGCCGAAGCCGAGTCCATGTCCATGCAGTTCCAGCATGCAGATGCTGCTGCCGCCGAAGCGGGCATGGCAGAGGAAAGCGGCGAAGCGGTGCAGGAAGCGCCGGAAACTTTCGTGCGCGAGGGCGCCAAGGTCGGACGCAACGATCCCTGCCCCTGCGGTTCGGGCAAGAAGTACAAGCACTGCCACGGCCAGCTGGCCTGACGCGGTCGCGGAGACATTTCTGTCGCCTCCGGGCGCTGCAGGAAAAAAGGAGAGGCCCGCCTCTCCTTTTTTCTGTGCGGGAACGGGGCACCACGCTTACGTTTGAGGAGAACTGCCATGGCCGTTGGCAATCTGGATATGCCCGTGATGTACCCGGTCAAGGGTGTGCGCATCGGAATCACCGAGGCCGCCATCCGCTACAAGAACCGTCGTGATCTGACGGTATTCGAGATCGCCCCGGGCGCGATGGTCAGTGCCGTGTTCACCCGCAACAGCTACTGCGCCGCGCCCGTGCTGCTCTGCCGCGATCACCTCGGGAAGGCGACGCCGCGCTACCTCGTGATCAATACCGGCAACGCCAATGCCGGCACCGGCGCGGTGGGCATGGAGAATGCGGTGGCGTCCTGCCGCGCGCTGGCCGGCCTCACGAATGTGGCAATCGAGCAGGTACTGCCGTTTTCTACCGGGGTGATCGGCGAGCACCTGCCGGTCGACCGGCTTGCCGCCGCCCTGCCGGCCGCGCTGGCGAAGCTGGATGAAAACGCCTGGGCGGATGCCGCCAGCGGCATCATGACCACCGACACCCGCCCCAAGGGCGCCAGCGAACGCGTCTCGGTGGGCGGGCATACCTTTACGGTCACCGGTATTTCCAAGGGGGCCGGCATGATCCGTCCCAACATGGCCACGATGCTGGGCTATGTGGCGACCGATGCCGCCGTGGCGCAACCGGTACTGGACGCGCTGCTTCATTCCGCGGTGAACCAGAGCTTCAATCGCATCACCATCGACGGCGACACATCCACCAACGACTCCTGCGTGCTGATCGCCAGCGGCGCGGCTGGCAATCCGGTGATCGCCAGCGCCTCCGGTGAGCTGTTCACCGCGCTGCAGGGGGCCGTGCACCGCGTGTTCGCGCGCCTGGCGCAGCTCATCGTGCGCGATGGCGAGGGCGCCACCAAGTTCATGACGGTGCGGGTGGAGGAGGGGGCGGATACCGAGGAGTGCTGCGACGTCGCCTACAGCATCGCGCACTCGCCTCTGGTGAAGACGGCCTTTTTCGCCTCCGATCCCAACTGGGGACGCATCGTCGCGGCGATCGGCAACGCCGGCCTCGAGGCGCTCGATGTCAGCCGGGTGCGCGTCTCCCTCAACGATGTCTGCATCGTCGACAATGGCGGCCGCGCGCCCGCCTACACCGAGGAGCAGGGCGCGGCCGTCATGAAGCAGGAAGAGATCACCATTCGCGTCTGCCTGGGGCGTGGCACGGCAAGCGACACCGTCTACACCTGCGACTTCTCCTACGACTACGTGAAGATCAACGCCGACTATCGCTCCTGAGCGAGACCGGACAGCAGCAGCCAGAAGGCCCCGGAAGGGGCCTTTTTGTGGAAGACGGCATGAAACGCATCCTGGTGGTGGCCGCGGTCATCCGGCGTGGGGACAAGATCCTGATCGCGCAGCGACCGCTCGACAAGCACATGGGCGGACTCTGGGAGTTTCCTGGCGGCAAGGTCGAGGCAAGCGAACCGGTGGAGGAGGCGCTGGTACGCGAGCTCGGCGAGGAGCTGGGCATCACGCCGCAGCAGTTCCGTCCGCTGATCAGGATCACGCACGACTATCCGGACAAGGCCGTCTGCCTCGACGTGTGGGACGTGTCGGGATTTTCCGGCGAGCCGCACGGGCGGGAAGGCCAGGCCGTGCGGTGGGTAACGGCAACAGAGCTGGTCCAGTTTGAGTTTCCGGCGGCCAACCATCCCATCGTCACGGCGGCGCGCCTGCCGTCGCAGTACTTCATCTCGCCCGAGGACCGTGACGAGGCGGGCCTGCTGGCATGGCTCGACGCGGCCCTTGGCAAGGGCGCGCAGCTCCTGCTGCTGCGCGCCCCCGGCCTCGACGAGCGCCGCTATCGGGAACTGGCACGGGCCTGTCTGCCGCGTTGCCACGCGGCCGGTGCGCGGCTGATGCTGCACGGTGATCCCGCACACCTGCAGGTGGTGCCGGCAGATGGCGTCCACCTGCCGTTTGCCGCGCTGGAGAAGCTCGGGCAGTGTCCTGGCCCGGAGCGGGGCTGGCTGGCCGCCTCCGTGCACGACCTGGCCGAGCTGCGGGCGGCCGAACGCATGGGCGTGGACTTCGTGACGCTGTCGCCGGTGCAGGCGACGCTTTCGCATCCGGGTGCCCCGGCGATGGGCTGGGAGGCTTTTGCCGCCATCGCGCGCGAAGCGCGCGTGCCGGTGTATGCCCTGGGCGGAATGACGGCGGCTGACGAGGCGCGCGCCTGGCAGGCAGGCGCGCAGGGAGTGGCGGGGATCCGCGGATTCTAGCCGCGCTCGTCCTCGTCGGAGGGCGGCAGCGCCTCGCCCGGGATGCGATGCGACTCGCTGGCCCAGGCGCCGAGATCGATCAACTTGCAGCGCTCGCTGCAGAAGGGACGCCAGGCGGACGCCGGCGTCCACGGCACATCCTTGCCGCAGTGCGGGCATTTCACGACAGGCTTGGACTCATTCGCTTTCTGCACGGGCCAGCTCCAGGTAGCGCTGATGCAGTTTCTCCACCATGGCGTGCAGGTGCTCGATGTGGCCCTCGTTGAGGATCACGTCGTCGGCACGCTGGCGTCGTTCCTCGCGGCTCATCTGCGCTGCCATGATGGCCTCGATCTGTTTTTCGCTGACCCGGTCGCGGGTGGCGGCGCGATGGCGCTGCAGCGACTCATGCGCATCGACGAGCAGCGTGCGTTGCGCGAAACGATCCTGCCCGCTCTCAAAGAGCAGTGGAGAAACAAGGATAGTGTAGGGCGATGTGCTGGCGTCGAGCTGGCGCCGGATCTCTTCGGCGATGCGCGGATGCGTGATGGCTTCGAGGCGGCGACGCTGTTCCGGGTCGGCGAACACGATGCGGCGCAGTGCGGCGCGATCCAGCGTGCCATCGTCCTGCAGTACGTCCCGCCCGAAGGCGTCGGCGATCTCATCGAGCGCGGGACTGCCGGGTTCGACGATGACGCGGGAAGCGCGATCCGCATCCACCACGGTGATGCCGAGACGTTCGAAGTGGTCAGTGGCCAGGGTTTTGCCACTGCCAATGCCGCCGGTGAGTCCTATGACAAGCATGCCTGCCTCAGATGCCGAGATACCAGCGCAGCAGGGGCTGGCCCCAGAGCAGCGCGATGAAGCCGGCGATGGCGATGTAGGGCCCGAAGGCGAACGGGGCGCTCTCCTTGCGGACGACGAGATAGCCAAGACCGATCAC
Organism: Moraxellaceae bacterium; assembly: GCA_029237815.1. Classification (GTDB taxonomy): domain Bacteria; phylum Pseudomonadota; class Gammaproteobacteria; order Pseudomonadales; family Moraxellaceae; genus UBA2031. Next base: position 263,688 of record JAQZBP010000001.1, on the reverse strand, counting down.
GGTGCCGACCACGGACGAGAAGAGCAGGATGAGGGGCAGGGTCACCCAGCCCAGCCATGCGCCGAGCGCCGCCATCAGCTTGAAGTCGCCGTAGCCCATGCCTTCCTTCCCGGTGAGCAGCTTGTAGAGCCAGTACACCGACCATAGCGAAAGGTAGCCGGCGACGGCCCCGATGACGGCACTTTGCAGCGGTACGAAGGTGCCCCCGACATTCACCAGCAGGCCCCCCCAGAGCAGCGGCAGCGTGATGTCGTCGGGCAGCAGCTGCGTGTCGAAGTCGATCAGGGTCAGCGCGACCAGTGCCCAGGTGAGTGGCAGCGCCGCCAGCATCTGCAGGGTGGGCCCCAGCATCATGAAGACGAGCAGCGACAGCAGGGCGGTGGCGAGTTCCACGAGGGGGTAGCGCGCGCTGATTGGCGCCTTGCAGGCGCTGCAGCGGCCGCGCAGCACTGCCCAGCTCAGCACGGGAACATTCTCGAGCGCGGTGATCTCGTGGCCGCAGTGCGGACAGCGCGAGCGCGGCATCATGAGGTTGAAGCGGGGGAACTCGGGCGGAGGCTCGCCGCGCACTTCGGCGGCCTCACATTGCCAGCGGCGCTCCAGCATGACCGGCAGCCGGTAGATCACCACATTGAGAAAGCTGCCGACGCAGAGCCCGATGAAAAAAACATAGCCCCCTGCGAGGAGGGGGCTGGTTTGTAGCAGTTCCAGCATTACACCACGGAACCCAGCTGGAAGATCGGGAGATACATGGCGACGATGAGGCCGCCCACGAGCACGCCGAGCACGGCCATGATCAGCGGTTCCATCATGGCCGTGAGGCCGTCGACGGCGTTGTCCACTTCGTTTTCGAAGTGCGTGGCCACCTTGTCGAGCATGGCGTCGAGCGCACCGGATTCTTCGCCGATGGCCACCATCTGCAGGGCCATGGACGGGAAGATGCCGGTCTGGCGCATGGCGAAGCCGAGCTGCTGACCCGTGGCCACATCGTCACGGATGCGCATGATGGCGTCGCGGTAGACCACGTTGCCGGCGGCACCGGCACAGGACACCAGTGCATCGATCAATGGCACGCCGGCCGCGAAGGTCGTGGCGAGCGTACGGCAGTAGCGCGCGACGGTGGACTTGTAGGTGAGGTCGCCCACGATGGGCAGCTTGAGCAGGGTGCGGTCGATCCAGTTACGGAAGCCTTCGCTGCGTTTATGGGCCTCGACGAAGCCGACCCCGAACCCCACGATGCCGGCGAGGAAGACGAACCACCACGCCTGCATCCACTTGGAAAGGTTGATCACCATCTGCGTGAAGGCGGGGAGCTCGGCACCGAAGCCCTTGAACAGGTCCTGGAAGACCGGCACCACCTTCAGCAGCAGGATTACCGTCACGATCATGGCCACCACGACAACCGTCATCGGGTACTTCATGGCCTTCTTGATCTTCATCTTCAGCATTTCGCTCTTTTCCTTGTAGACCGCGACGCGGTCCAGCATGGTTTCGAGCGCGCCGGACTGTTCACCGGAGTTCACAAGGCTGCGGAAGAGGTCGTCGAAATACTCGGGGTAGCGCGTTAGTGCGACGGCGAGGCTGTTACCGCCCTCGACATCCGACTTGATGCCCAGCACCACTTCTTTCATGGTGGGATTGTCGAGGCCGTCCGCCACGATTTCGAAGGACTGCACCAGCGGCACGCCGGCTTTCATCATGGTCGCGAGCTGGCGCGTGAAGATGGCGATGTCCATCGCCGTGATCTTCTGCTTGCTCAGCGCCGCCAGCGGGTTGCTGCGCTTCTGCGTGACCTTCTGCGCATTGATGCCCTGCTTGCGCAGCTGTGCCTTGGCCAGCGCCATATTTTTGCTGGTGACCTCGCCCTTGACCTTCTGGCCACGGCGGTCGGTCCCTTCGTAGATGAACGTGATTATCTGCTCTGCTTTGCTGGCCATAATCTTTCTTCTTTTTGAAAGCTATTTAGTCACTGGTGACGCGGTTGATTTCCTGCAGGCTGGTGAGCCCGCTCATGACCTTCACGAGGCCCGAGCGCCGGAGGTCCGGATAACCTTCTTTCTTCGCCTGGTCGGCAATGATGATGGAGTTGCCTTCCTCCATGATGATGCGGGCGATCGCCGGGGTGACCTTCATGACTTCGTATACCCCAAGTCGCCCCTTGTAGCCATCCCGGCACTGTTCGCAGCCCACGGGCTCGTAGATGGTGAAGCCCGTCGCCAGGTCGGCTTCGGTGAAGCCCATTTCCAGCAAGCTCGGTTTGGGGATGTCCACCGGGCGCTTGCACTCCTTGCAGAGGCGGCGCGCCAGGCGCTGGGCGATCACGAGGTTCACCGATGTCGCGATATTGAAGGACGGGACGCCCATATTCCGCAGACGGGTTAACGTTTCCGGTGCGCTGTTGGTATGCAGCGTCGACAGCACCATGTGGCCGGTCTGGGCCGCCTTGACGGCGATCTCCGCGGTTTCGAGGTCACGGATTTCACCGACCATGATGATGTCCGGATCCTGGCGCAGGAAGGATTTCAGGGCGGCGGCGAAGGTCAGGCCGACCTTCACGTTGACGTTGACCTGGTTGATGCCTTCGAGGTTGATTTCGACGGGGTCTTCCGCGGTCGAGATGTTGTTCTCGACGGTGTTCAGGATGTTCAGGCCGGTGTACAGCGACACCGTCTTGCCGGAGCCGGTGGGGCCGGTGATCAGCAGCATGCCCTGCGGTTTTTCCAGGGCCTCCAGGAACAGCGCTTTCTGGTCAGGCTCGTAGCCGAGCGCATCGATGCCCAGCATCGCGCTGGACGGGTCGAGGATACGCAAGCAAAGCTTCTCGCCGAACAGCGTCGGCAAGGAGTTCACGCGGAAGTCGATGGCGCGCGTCTTGGACAGCTTCAGCTTGATACGGCCGTCCTGGGGAATGCGGCGTTCGGAGATGTCCATCTGCGACATCACCTTGAGGCGCGCCGCCATCTTGTTGGCCATGGCCACCGGAGGGCGTGCCGCCTCGCGCAGCACGCCGTCGATGCGGAAACGGATGCGATAGGCTTTTTCGTAGGGCTCGAAGTGCAAGTCGGAGGCGCCGCCCTTGATGGCGTCGAGCAGGATCTTGTTGATGTAGCGCACGATGGGTGCGTCATCTTCCGCGTTGCCGGTGGGGCCGTCGTCATCGGAGCGCGCGGCATCGTCACCGCCGGAAATGTCGATGTCCTCGAGGTCCTCGTCGAGGCCCTCCATGGAGGCGTTGCTCTTGCCTTCCAGCACGCGTTCGATGAGCTTGAGGAGCTTGTCCTCCTCGACCACGACGGTTTCGACGTTCAGGCCGGAGTTGAAGCGGATGGCGTCGATGGCGTCGAGGCGGCTGGGATCGCTGACGGCGAGGAACAGGCGGTTGCCGCGCCGGAAGATCGGCATCACGTTGTGCTTGCGCAGCAACTTCTCGTCGAGATTGGCCTGGGGAATGGATTCGGGGTCGAGGGAATCGAGGTCGAACAGGGAATCGCCGAATTCCTGCGCCACGACCATGGCGGCGATGGAGGGCTTTAGGGTCTTGCTTTCCAGCAGGTAGGCGATCAGTGGGCGCTGCTCTTTCTGCGCCGCCTGCATGGCCTGGACGGCGGCCTGCTCCTGGAGCAGCCCCTGCTCGACCAGACGTCGGGCCAGTCCCGAGAGTGTCGGTGCATTCATGGTTGTCTATACCCTCTGTCCAAGGTGCGGACCGGAATGCGGACGGGATTGCTCGCCGGCAAATCGCCGTCCCGGAAAGATGTTATTTTTCGGGTTGTTGGCAAAGATAACTTATCTAATACCTCAAGCGTAGGGGGATGCATCACATCCCGTGACCAATATTTGTCCCGCGTGTGGGCGGGCTCTGGCGGCCTCTGTCCCCGGGATTTCCCGGCCGGACGTTCTGGCGAGTGGCGGGATGAGGCTATCATCCCGGGCCAGGGTGCCCTGCCGGCATCACGGGAAGTGCCAATGGCCAGACTTTTCTTCGTTTCACGCGCCTTTCCTCCCGTACTGGGAGGGATAGAGAACCACAACCACCAGCTCTCGGACTGGCTGGCCCGCTCCACCGACCTCGTCCTCCTGGCGAACCGCAAGGGCAAGAAGGCCTTGCCCTTCTTTGCCCTCAAGGCCTTCTTCCTGCTGCTGTTCCGCCTGCGCCGTGGCGACGTCGTGGTGCTGGGCGACGGCGTGCTGGCCCCGCTTGGCTGGCTCATCCGCCGGCTGCGGCGGGTCAGCGTGGTCGGCATCGTCCATGGCCTGGATGTGACGTATGCCAGCCGCCTCTACCAGGCGCTCTGGGTGGGCCGCTTCCTGCCCGGGCTCAGCGGGCTGATTGCCGTCAGCCAGGCAACCCGGGACGAGGCCATGTCACAGGGCATCCCCGGGGAACTGGTACAGGTGGTGCCCAACGGCGTGGATGTCGAGGCATTGACCCGTCCTGGCGCGGGCCTGCCGGCGGAGTGCGGCCTGCCCGCCCCGCTGGCGGGCAGGGTACTGCTGCTTACCATCGGTCGCATGGTGCGGCGCAAGGGTGTCGCCTGGTTCGTGGAGCGGGTGGTGCCCGGCTTGCCGGCCGGCATGGTCTATGTCGTCGCGGGCGATGGTCCTGAGTCCGGGCGGGTGGCGGCGCTGGTGGCTGAGAAGGGGCTGGGCGACCGGGTGCTGCTGCTCGGTCGCATTGGCGAGGAGCAGAAGGTGGCACTGCTACGGCAGGCGGCGCTGTTCATCCAGCCCAATATCGTGGTCGAGGCCGATGTGGAAGGCTTCGGTATTTCCGTGATCGAGGCCAGCGCCTGCGGCACGCCGGTGGTGGCCGCAGACCTCCAGGGCTTGCGCGACTCGGTACTCGATGGCGAGACCGGCGTGCGTCTGCCGGCGGAGGACGCCGACGCATGGATCAACTACCTGAACGCCTGGACGCCGGCGGCGCTCCCGCGCGAGCGGGTGGCGACGGCCACGGCGCAGGCCTTTTCGTGGCCGTCGGTGGCGCAACGCTACCTCGAGGCGATCCGGACAGTCGTGCGCCGTGAAGGGCGTCAGGCCGAGTCGCTGTCCTTGTAGTTGAGCGAGGAAATCTGCTCCGAGATCAGCCCGATCAGGAAGACCAGGATTGATGTGATGAAGAGCAGCGCGCTCATGTTGGTAAAGCGGCTCCACTCCAGGTAGGTGTAGAGATAGTAGCCGCTGCCCACGAGGAAGAAGGCGAGGCTGATGGGAATGAACAGCTTCAGCGGCGAGTACAGCGTGCCGATCTTGAAAATGATCAGGAAGAAACGGATGCCGTCTCGCCACAGCCGGATGTGGCTCTTGCCGATGCGCTTCGGCGCCTTGATGGGCTCGTAGGCGATCGAGTAGCCGGCGCGAAAGAAGCTCATCGTGATCGTGGTGGGATAGGAGAAGCCGTTCGGCAGCAGGTAGAGGAACTTGCGGAACAGCGATGCCTTCACTGCGCGGAAGCCGGAGGTCAGGTCTTCCACGCGCTGCTCGACCATCCAGCTGGCCAGCATGTTGTAGAGGCCGTTCGCCGCGGCGCGGTGTGCGCCGGCCTGCGATTCCATGCCGCGCGCCCCGACCACCATGTCATAGCCCTCCTCGAGCCTTGCGAGCAGCCGGCCCACGTCCTCGGGCAGGTGCTGCCCGTCGGCGTCCATGAACACGAGGATCTCGCCACGCGCGGCGCGCGCGCCGGACTTGATGGCGGCGCCGTTGCCCTTGCTGTAGGGGTGACTCACCACGTCCGCGCCGAGGCTGCGGCAAACCTCGGCGGTGTCGTCGGTGGAGCCGTCATCGACCACCAGCACCTGGGCGTCGGGATAGAGGCGTTTCAGCGCGGGAACGACCAGGCGCAGGCCGCCGGTTTCGTTCTTGGCGGGCAACACGATGGAAACGTGGTGGTAGGAGCGGGCTTCGGAAGATGACATGGGCTCAGGGGGCTCCTGTGGCGGGCTGGCGCAATTGCTTTATCTCGTCGAGGAAGTCGGGCGGCGCGTCGGCGCTGACGGCTTCCAGTTCATCCAGTACCTGTTCGCGTTCGCTGGTGAAAGCGGGACCTGTCAGGGTGCGGGCCAGCGCCAGCCCCACCGGCGGACTCGCCGCTCTGTCGAAATGACGCCAGATGTCGCGAAGAATGTCACGTGCTTCCGTGGTGTGGCCGGTCTCGAGCAACCACCGGGCGATGTTGTAGCGCAGCAGCCACTGGTTGTTGCGCCGTTCGCCGAGTTGCTCCTGCAGCCGCCGGTCGCGCGTGATCAGGCCGGGAGCCAGTGCGGAGAAGTCGGCATTGCGGCAATGCCCCTCCTGATGCAGCGACAGCAGCGTGTCGAGGCCGATCGACAGGGGCAGCGCATAGGGTTCTTCCAGGGTGCCGAGGCGCAGCGCCACCTGGTCGATGACACCGGGCGGTGGCGCCGCATTGAGGCGGCAGATGATCGTCAGCATGTGCAGATAGGAAATGCCGGCAAAGCGCGGGTTGCGGTCGGCGGTCAGCTGCACCGCCTGCAGGGCCTCGCCGGGCCGGCGGTTGGCGAGCAGATCCTCCGCGTAGTCGCTCCAGGCGCGTAACGAATGTGGATGGTTGCTGGCGCTGACGGCGAGCAGCAGATGCTTGTCGCCCCAGATGTGGCTGCGCTGCAGGGTGGCGCCGGTCAGCACGAGGAGATAGAGCCCGGCCAGCACCGCCAAAGTCACGCGTCGCCAGCGCCAGGCCGAGAGCAGCGGCAGCGCCGCCAGCAGCAGGCCCGCGGCGGGCAGGTAGTTGCGATGCTCGAAGAACAGCTCGAGGGGAATGACGGTGGATTCCACGAGATGTCCGGACAGGAAGAACATGATTCCGAAGGCGATCGCCCACCAGCGTCGTGAGTTCGCGAGCAGCACGGCCAGGCCGGCGAGTGCCGCCAGCAGCGCGATGGCCGGAAGTGTGGTCCAGGGCGCGGACAGTGAACGTGACACGACGAAGTCGTCCTGGAAGATACCCATGGTGGCGCTATTCGGCAGGAAGATGTTGCCGATGTAGGTCCACAGCACGCGCGGCTGCGTCAGCAGTCGCTCATGCAGCGTGAAATCGCGGGACAGGTAGCCCTCCGTGAGGAAAGCGGGCGGGAACAGGGCGACCAGCATGCCGGCAAGGAGCACCACCAGCGTCAGTCCGCCCAGCAGCAATCGCGGCGACCAGGGCATCGGCGCCGCCTGCCGGAAAAAGAATATTTCGATGAGGATGAGCCAGGGCACGGTGCTGAGGGCGGACTCCTTGCCCAGCAGAGCCAGCGGCAGCAGCACCAGCAGGCTGAGCGCGAGGCAGGCGTAGCCGCGCTGCCGGCCCGCCTGCAGCGCCTCGCGCCCGACCGTGTAGGCAAGGCAGCTGGCGAGCGAGAAGAGCGCCGCGACCTGGGTCATGCGCTGCACGATGTAGAGCACGGTGCTGATGTGCAGGGGCAGCAGCAGCCACCAGGCGGCGAGGACGGCGGCGAGGAGTTCGGGGGAGACGTCGGCCGGAGCGCGCAGCCGGAACAGGCGCGCGAGCAGCAGGTAGAGCAGGGTACCGCAGAGCAGGTGGATCAGCAGGTTGCCGGCCTTGAGCGCGGTCGTGGAGAAAAGGCCGAGCGCATGGTTGCCCGCGAAGGTGAGCATCGCGACGGAGCGCCCCAGCAAGCCTGAGCCGTTGCCGAGGATCAATTCGCGGTAAGGCGCTTCGCCGGCGGCGAAGCGGGTGAAGCCGCCAAGGTTGGCTTCATCGTCCACGAGCCAGCCGCCGGCGAGCCCCGGCCAGTAGACGACAAGCGTCAGCACCATGCCGGCGAGCAGTAGCAGCCACGGCTGCCAGCGTTGCGGCATTTTCATTGCGTTCCTGCCTTTCTTGCGTCCAGCTGCGTGCGCAGCTCCGCGATGCGTCGCTCGAGGTCCGGGTAGAGCAGCCGCTGTTTGGTCGTGACTGCGGCCGCCGAGATGTCCAGGTAGGTCCGGGCTTCCTCCGGCAGGCCGGCGCTCTCGAGCAGCAGGGCCTGGCGATAGGGAAAGATGGCGAGCGGGTTGCCGGCAAAGGCGCCGTCGTAGTAGCGCATGGCCGTATTCAGGTCACGCTCCTCGATGGCCGTGTCGGCGATGAACTCCATGAGGCCGGCACGAATGCGTCCGCTGGCGAAGAGCGGGTTGCGGAGGAGGCCGAGGAACACGTTGGAGATCTGCCGGTTGCTGGCAGGCTGGCAGCCGTCCGGAGTCGGCAAGGTGCCGCTCTGCTCCTTTGCGATGTCGCGCATCTGCTGCAGCATCATGATGCCGGCGATTTCATAGTCGGCGCGCTCGGCCAGCGCCGGCAGGTCATCGAAGCGGGTCGGCAGGTCGCGCCAGTAGCAGCGCACGAAACGTTGCGACACGACGATGGCCAGGCTGTCGGGATGGTTGTGCCGCGCCTCCTCGAGCAGTTTGTCGAGCTCGTCCAGCTGGCCGGCCTGCAGCAGCAGATTGGCATAGGACAGCGTGCTGCGCAGCGATCCCGGATTCTCGTGGTACCAGATCGCGGATTGCGCCCGCGAGTCGCTCCACAGTGCCGCATTGCTGCGGCTTAGCAACAGCAGCATCCCCAGCAGGATGATGCCGGTGCCGGCGAGCATTTGCCGCGCATATGTCGAGCGCACCTGGCCGAGCAAGCCGGTCAGCGCAATCCAGAGACCGGCTTGCGGCAGGTAGTTGCGATGCTCGTAATAGAGCTCCAGCGGCAACACCGTGGACTCCATGAGGTGGCCGACGAAGTAGAAGAAGATGCCGAAGGCCACGACCTTCTGCCGGTGCCGCAGGTACCAGGCCAGCGCCAGCAGTCCGGACAGCAGCAGCCACGCGGGTAGCGTTCCTATGGGATCGAGCAAAGAGCGCGAAACGGGAAAGTTGTCGAAATAAAGCCCGGTGCCCTGCAGGCGCGGCAGTAGCAGTTTGCCGAGATAGTCTGCCAGTACCGGGCCCTGGGTCAGCAGGCGCTCCCATGCGGTGAAGTCGCGCGACTGGAAGCCGACGGTGAAGCCGCGGTAGTGGACGAGGCAGTAGACGGTGAACAGCACCAATGGCGTCCAAAGGAAGAGCAGCTTCCAGTAACGCCAGAAGCGCCGGGTATCCGGCGCGAAGCAGAAGCCTTCGATCAGCAACAGGAATGCGCACAGTAGCAGCCCGTTTTCCTTGGCCAGGATGGCGATCGGCATGAGGCCGGCAGCGGCCGTGCACAGCGCGAGCCCGCGTGCCGTCGAGGTCGCCAGCGCGGCACGGCCGTGCATGAACAGCACCATGCCGGCCAGTTCCAGCAGGGTGCTGAGCAGGTTCATGCGCTGTATGACGTAGGAGACGTTGGACACCTGCAGCGGGTGCAACGCCCACAAGCCGGCGGCGAAGAGCGCCAGCACAGCCTGCGCCTGAGGATCCAGCGTCGTGAGGAGGCGCCGGAACACCAGCAGCGCGAGCCACAGCACGAGGCTGGTGTTGATCAGGTGCAGGGCGAGGTTGGTGCGTTTCAGCGAATGGATGTCGGGCTTCCAGCTCTGGTCGTCCATGACGAAGCTGAGCAGACTGAGTGGGCGCCCCGGCGTGTCCGCGCCGGAGGCGGCGAAGCCCAGGACCTTCTCTGGCGTGTCGAGATCGCCGAAGTCCTTCCAGGGCTGCAGGTTGGGGATGTCGTCAAAGATCAGGTCGCCGCCGAGGCCGGGACGAAAGGCAGTCCAGGTGAGTGCCAGCAGAAGCAGGAATGCGGTAGCCACCCAGGCGGGCCGGTTTTGTTCGAGGCGCGAAAGGAGCAAGGTCAAACCCGCTGGAGTTGTTATTGGAATAGCCTGAACGGGCGATAGTAGCGAAAAAGGCGGGCCAAATCGTTACTGTGAAAGGCAGGGTAGGGCGAGGAGTAAAGGGCGTTTCCTGACAGCGGGGTCCAGAAACAAAACAGCCCACCGAAGTGGGCTGTTCCGTTAACCGCGCAAGAATTACTTGCGGCAGTTGGCCGGCTTGTACTTGTTCTGCACGGTGCCGGAGGTGCAAGCCCACTTGATGGAGGCGTTGGTGCCCAGGGTCGGGGCCAGGATGACGGTGGAGCCCTGGATGGCGGTGTCGTTGGAGTAGGTGATGGTGATCTGGCCTTCGGTGCCGGTCACGCCCACGCTGGCGACGTTGTTGCCCTTGATGGAAGCGGCAGAAGCCAGACCGTAGGATTCGTTGTTGGCGCTCAGCCAGCGGCCCACGGACAGACGGGTTTCGGCGACGGTGGTCTTGGCGCCGGACGCCAGGCTCAGGCCTTCAGAAACCTTGGTACGGACCGTGTAGTCCTGGTAAGCGGGAATGGCCACAGCGGCCAGGATGCCGATGATCGCGACCACGATCATCAGTTCGATGAGGGTGAAACCCTTCTGCATTGCCTTCATGTTGAATCTCCTCGGAGGACAGTCTTGTTATTACGCTCGAGCATGCTTTGGCTAAAGCAAAGTGCTGAGCAAGGCTAATGCATGAGGAGTGCCAAAGACAAGGAAACCCCTGCCTCTACGGAGATAGAGGCAGTCTTTCTGCGGGGCGGGCTGGACGAGTGGCGTTGCAAGGGGACAGGTGGTTTTGGTGGCGCAGGCTCAATCGACGCGAGGGCTGACAAAAAGCGTCAGTTTCTGTCTTTTCGAGAGCTGCAAAGCGGTCCATCTCTCAGCTTGAGAAGCCTGTCGGTGGCGGCTACAATCGCCGCCGCCATCCGGTCGGGTGGCAACTCCCTTCAGGCGCCGCAATAGCTCAGTTGGTAGAGCAACTGATTCGTAATCAGTAGGTCGGAGGTTCGATTCCTCTTTGCGGCACCATCTCTTTCCCGGTCCGGGCGCCGAATCCACTTTGGCCGGATCGGCCAGGCTTCCTGATCATGGTGGCCTCCTTCGAGCCAACGCTCCCGTCGCAACTTACGTTCTTCTTCATTCATGACGACGCATGGCGCTTTCATGATGGGTGTTGGCCTTTGCCAAGCGAAGAAGCGAGATACATCCTCTGCGGACGGCAGACCCCAAACGGATTGCTGCCTGATCCGACCGCAGGGCGGCTGGTCTCGATTGTGAAGTTGCCGGCACGCTTGTAGCCTCTCGGGCCAGACAGCAAGGCCGACCGGCCTTTTTCGGGGGTCGTTTTGCCTGCCCCCAGAGCCTCCGGGCCGACAACGATCAGTTCCCTATGAAAGTGCTCACCATTTGCAAGCGGCATCCCCAGGGCCGGGACATGATGACGCGCCCCTACGGCCGCTTCCATTACCTGCCCCGCGCGCTGGCGGCGGCCGGCGACCAGGTTCTGCAGGTGTATCTCGGCTTTCCGAAACATGAACCCGTCACGGATGAGATCGATGGAGTCCGGCGCGTGGCGCTCAGGATGACGCCGGCCTCGTTTCCGGCGCTGCTGGGCCAGCTTGACCGGATCGCCGCGGACTTTGCCCCCGACTGGGTGGCGGGGCTCTCGGACAGTTGGTGTGGCGTGCTGGCGCAGCGGGTCGCGTCGCGAGCCGCTGCACGCACGTGGCTGGACGCCTACGACAACTTCGAGGCCTATATGCCGTGGAACCTGCCGCTGCACTGGCTCTGGCACAGGGCCTGCGCCCGGGCCGACCTGGTCACGGCGGCCGGCCCGCAGCTGGCGGCGCTGCTGCAGGCGCACCGGCGCTCCGGTGCGGTCGCCGCGGTCGTCCCCATGGCGGCGGACCCGGCGTTTGGCGCGCGCCCGCGACAGGAGTCTCGCGCCCGGCTCGGGCTGCCGCCGGCTGCGCCACTTCTCGGCTACGTGGGCAGCTGGACCACCACGCGCGGCAGTCACCTGATGCTGGATGCCTTTCGCGCTATCCGGCAGCAGCGACCTGATGCCTGCCTCGTCCTCAGCGGTCATCCGCCGGAGGCCGTCACGTCAGAACCCGGCGTGATCAGCGTGGGCTATATCGACGACGAGTTGCTGCCGGTACTGATCTCCGCGCTCGACGTCGCTGCCGTGGTGACGGCGGAAACCCGCTTCGGCTCCTACAGCTATCCGGCCAAGCTCTACGAGGCCATGGCGTGCGGCGTTCCGGTCGTGGCCACCGCTACCGGCCCGGTCCGCTTCATCCTCGGTGAAGATTCCGCGGCGCTCACGCCTGTCGGTGACGCACAGGCTTTCGCGGCGCGCGTGCTCGCCTATCTTGAGCGTCCTGCACGTGATTATCCGCTGCCCTCCTCCTGGGAGGAGCAGGGTCGTCTGTTGCGCGAATTGCTGATGCAGAAGGCGGGCTAGATCTGGCCGGCGATCTGTCGCCCGGATGTGGTCAACCCGCGTACTTGCGGATCGTGGACTGCGGCAGGAAAAGCTTCACGAGATACATGAAAGAGGCTCTTTCGAGGATCAGCGCGGGGTCCTTGCCGAGACCCCGGAAGAACCAGGGCAGCGAGCGGCCCTTGTCGTGCAGCTCCATGTGGGCGGCATTGGCGATATAGGTTTTGCCCACGGCCTTGTCGTAGAGCGGATGCTCCCTGAACAGGTCGACGATCTGCTGGCGGCCCTTGATGATCAGGTCGATCTGCTTCGACAGGTTGCCTTCGTGCCGCCGGTAGATGGAGACGACCTCATGGAGGTTGTCCAGGGACTTGCCGCTGGCGGCCAGCTTCAGGCACATGTACCAGTCTTCCATGATGATGCCGGCGGGAAAGGGGCCGATGGCTTTCAGATCGTCGAGCCTGATGAGCTGGGTGGTGGCCTTGAGGAAATGCCGTAGCAGGAAGATGTCGTCGAAGTCGAAGGACCGGCTGGCACGACGTTCCTCGCGCACGATGTTGCCGGCGTCGTCGGCAATCTGCACGCCACCGAAGACGGCCGCACAGCCCGGGTGCTTGTCCAGGTAGTCGACCTCCAGCCGGGTCTTGTGCGGCAGCATGGCGTCATCGGAGGCCACGGCCGCGAAATACTCGCCCTGGCACCATGGCAGGACTTCCGCGAGTGTGGCGCTCAGCCCGACATTCGGGCGCGAGCGGAACTCGAATCGCGTGAAGCGGGCCTCGCAGGCCGGCAGCATTTCCCTGATTTTTTCCACCGAGCCATCGCGTGATCCATCGTCCACGATGATCAGCTCGATGTTCTGGTAATCCTGGTCAATGATGCTCTGGATGCACTGCTGCACATAGCGCTCGTGGTTGTAGCAGGGCAGTGCCACCGAAACGAGGGGGCGTGTGTTCAGGATGTCATTCATGGAAATTCTGCCGAGTGGGTTCAGGTCGGCGATGGTGCCGGACTTTATCTAGTGTTCCTGCGGTCGCGGATAGAGGCTGCGCCCGACCAGTACGGCAACGACCACCCAGTAGGCGGCATAGTTGACGGCATGGGCAATCGCAACGCCCTGCAGGCCAAGCTGTTCCGTGAACAGCCAGGTCAGCAGCACAAAGCTGGCCGAGAACGTCAGCTCCAGGATCATGAAGAGCCTGTACATGGCCTTGCTCAGCATCAGGAAAGCCAGTATCCAGCTGCCGATCTTCAGCGTGTCCCCCAGCATCTGCCAGGCGAAGAGCTCGCGCATCGGCGAGAAATCGCCGGTGAAGAGCAGGCCGATGATGGGGTCGCGCAGCAGGAATATGGCGAGGCTGCTTGCCGCCGCCAGGGGAAGGATGAAGCGGTAGCCCTGGCGGATCTCCTGGCGCAGCGCGGCCGGATCCGTCAGCTCCGAGAGCCGCGGCAGGTAATAGACGCCGAGCGTGGTCGTGACCAGCATGAGATAGGTGCCGCTCAATCGCCACATGGCCTCCCAGTAGCCCGCTGCCGCCCAGCCCAGCTCGGCGCCGAGGTGGTTTCGCACCAGCATGTGGCTCAGCGGGACGCAGGCGGCAGACGTGAGGGCCATGGCCGTGAATTTGCCGAGGTTCAGGGCGACCTGTCGGTCGATGCTGCCGAAGAGATAATCGAGCCGGAACCAGTCGGCATTGCGGCAGAGCAGCAACGTCACGAAGACCGTGATGGACTGGTAGATCGCCAGCGCCACCAGGGCGCCGTGCAAACCGAACCGCACCGTCATGCCGGCCGTCACCAGGAGTGCAAAGAGGCTGCCGGCAATATTGGCCGACACGTAGCGCCCAACCTCCTTCTTGCCGGCGAGGATGGCGAGCAGAAGTGCATTGAGCGTGAACAGCGGCAGCGTCAGCGCAAACCACAGGAAGACATCGCCCTGGCGGGGGTCCTTCAGCAACCATCCCGCCAGTTGCTGGTGGAGAAGCGCGAGTACCGCGGCGGTGAGCAGCGACCCGGCCAGCACGATGGAGCCCGCCGTGCGCCACAACTGTTGCTGTCGCGCTGCGTCCTCGAAGTATTCGGCGGTGTACTTGGTGACCCCGGTGTTGATGGCGCCGCTGGCAAACGTCGTGGTCATCTGCACGGCGTTCTGGAACTGGCCCAGCGTGGCATAGCCGGCAGGGCCGACGTAGATGGCGAGGATCTTGTTGATGCCCAGCAGCGTCAGCATCCGGATGAGCACGGCGATGCCGTTCAGCAGGCTGGTCTTGAGAAGGGTCATGCCGGCCCGGCTCTATGCCGAGAAACGGTTGCAGGCATCCACCACCCGGGCGACTTCGGCATCGGTCATCGACGGGTCCATGGGCAGGCTCAGTACCTGACGGTGAATCGTCTCGGTGAGCGGCAGCGAGAGCTGATTCAATTGCGGATAGGCCTGCTGCGCATGCGGCGGAATGGGGTAGTGGATCAGGGTGTGCACGCCCATCGCCGCCAGATGCCCTTGCAGTGCCTCGCGTGTTGCGCTGCGGACGACAAAAAGGTGCCACACGTGACTCTCCAGCCCGATGACATCGACATCACCCGCAAGCGGAAGCCGTAGCGCCGGGTTCCGGATGTTGTCCTGGTAGGCCTGCGCGATTGTCCGGCGTCGGGCGACCTCTGCCTCCAGACGGCCAAGCTTCACGCGCAGCATGGCTGCCTGGATCTCGTCCAGGCGACTGTTCGGACCCTGGTAGAGGTTGCGGTATTTCTCGTGCGAGCCGTAGTTGCGCAGCGCCCTCAGCGTTTGCGCCAGCTCGTCGTCGCCGGTCGTGATGGCGCCGGCGTCGCCGAGCGCACCGAGGTTCTTGCCCGGATAAAAGCTGAAACCGGACGCGTGCCCCCAGTTGCCGGCCTTGCGGCCTGCCAGGCTGGCGCCGTGGGCCTGGGCCGAATCCTCCAGCACCAGCAGCCTGTGGCGCTCGGCGATCTCGAGCAGGGCCGGCATCGGGGCCAGCTGGCCATACAGGTGCACGGGCAGGAGGGCGCGGGTGCGCGGCGTGATCGCGGCTTCGACCTTGCGCGGGCAGAGGTTGTAGCTGGCTTCGTCGGGCTCCACGAGTACGGGGGTCAGGCGGTTCTCGGTAATGGCGAGGATGCTGGCGATGTAGGTGTTCGCCGGCACGATGACTTCGTCGCCCTCGCGCAGTTTGCCGAGCTCCTTCCAGGCACGCAGCGTCAATGTCAGTGCGTCCAGCCCGTTGGCAACGCCGATGCAGTGACGGGTGCCGCAGTAGTCGGCGAACTCCCTCTCGAAGTGCCCGACTTCCTGGCCGGCGATATAGTGTCCGGAATCGATGACCCGGGCGACGGCTGCCAGCAATTCGTCACGGTATTGCGCATTGATGCGCTTCAGGTCCAGGAATGCCACCATTGCAATCGGCTGCCTCGGCGTCGGGTTCGGTCGGGAAGAAGTGTCGGGCGTCAGTGTGCATCGCCGGCGCAGGCGCGGGCAAGGATGCCGGGTTCGATGGCCGGGACCACGAGCGCGCCTTCCAGCGTGTCGAGGTACTCCCGGGTGCGCAATCCATTGGTCACCAGCACGACGTCGATGCCCAGTGCGCGGGCGGCCGTCCAGTCGGCCTCGGTGTCGCCGATCCATAGCGAGTCGCGGGACAGGGCCATGTCCGGAAACCGCCGGCGAATCGCCTCGGCTTTGCCGGCGCCACCCTCTATATGGCTGCAAACCAGCACGGCATCGAGCAAGGGTTGCAGCCCCAGTCGCTCCAGCTGCCCGTCCAGGGCCTTCGCGTCCTGGCGCATGGTGATCAGCACCAGCTCCAGCCCTTGCTGTTTCCATTGCTGCAGTGTGCTCACCGCGCCGTCATGCACCCGGTCCAGCGCCAGCATTTCGGGGGACTCGATCGTGGCCAGCCAGGTGGCGAGAAAGCGGTCGTAGAGTTCCTCCGCGCCGGACAGGGCCAGCAGCTCGCGGCGGTTTGTCATTGCGCGCTTCATGTCCCAGTAGGCGTCGATACCGATCGGCGTGAAGCCGGCCTGCTCGAGAATGTTCCGGTAGCACTGGTAGTGCCGTTCCCGTCCCTCCAGCAGCGTGCCGTCGAGATCAAGGAAGATGCGTCGTATGCGCTTCATGCCCGGCACACGGCGAAGATCTCCGCTGCCAGTTCCGGGAAATCCTTGCCCAGTTCGTAGAAGCCCTGAATCATCGGCTCCGTCCAGTGGTCCTGGATCTGTGCGTTGGACAACGGCTTGAAGAAGACCCCGCCCATTTCCAGCACGGCCAGACCGCTTTTCTCGATATCGGCGCGGAAGCTCGCCGGCGTGTAGACGCGCCGGTGCCCCAGCGCATGGTCACGCGCATTCAGCTGGCAGGGGTGCTCGAGCAGTCCCATCTTCACGGCCACCAGGCGGTGGATGGAGTTGCCGTTGGGCACGCCGAGGAAGAGTCGTCCTTCGGGCGCGAGCCAGTTCCTGACGCGCTGCAGCAGGGCCACCGGATCGTCGACGTGCTCCAGCACGTGCTCGAGGATGATGGAATCGAAGCGCCCGGCCGGCTGGAAGTCCTCGAAGAGGGCGTTCACCTTGACCAGGTTGGGGCGTTCGGGAATCTGCGCCAGCAGCTCGGCGGACCCTTCGACCACGGTGAGCTGCTCGAAGTCGTTCACCAGGAACTGCGTCATTTCGCCTTCCGCTGGGCCCAGCTCCAGGGCGCTCGTGCCGACGAACCCGGGCTTCAGCGATTCGTAACGGAAGCGGATCAGGCGCTTGTCGAAATCGAGCTGCTCCTTCAGGTACCAGTCGGCCGCTGCTTCGACGCGCTCGTGCTCATTTCCCGCCATAGTCGTTCCCCTGTCATTGGTGCCGCCCCTTGCGCCATGGCCTGCGCCCCGGGGCTTTTCGCAATTCAGCCGCGCTGTCCGAGCAGCGCCTGCATGTACCGGTATTCGCGTTCCAGTCCCTCGTCAAGGGCCGTCTCCTGCGTCAGCAGTGTCTGCCGCAGCACACGGTTGTCGAAGACAAGGTCCCTGCGGGCGTGGCTGGACTCCCGTTGCACGATGCGGGCGGGCTTGCCACTGAGCGCGACGATCTTTTCCACCAGATGGCGGATGCTGATGCTGCTGCCGCCCACCACGTTGATGGGCCCCTGTGTCCTGGCCATCGTGACGGCAGCAAGCACCGCGGCGATGACATCATCGATGTAGATGAAGCTGCGCAACTCGTCTCCTTCACCGAAAATCTCGACGGGAGCATCCAGCAGTACGTTGCGCAGGGTGAGGGGGAGCATTTTCTGGTACTTCTCCTCGCCGGGGCCGTAGACATGGCCGATGCGCAGGATCTGCACCTCGATGCCACGCTCCCGGCCGGCGATTTCCACCAGGCGCTCGCCGTACAGCTTGGACAGGCCGTAGAGGGTGGCGGGAAGCGTCGGCGTCGATTCGGAGATGAGCGGAGCGCTGTCGTAGACGTCGAGCGTGCTGGTGAAGACTATCCGCTTCAGGCTGGTGAAGCCCAGGCCGAGCAGGCGGGTGGTAAACGCGATATTGCCGTTGCAGCCCGCGACGTCATTGGCCTCGCGCGCGCTCTTCGGCGTGAAGGCGCCGGCATGGACAAGGACTTCGATCCCGGCGAGGTCGGCGGCGGGCAGGCCGTCGAGGCCGTGGTCGTGGTAGACCAGGCAGCGATGGCCTGCGATCGGCCGCGAGCACAGGGCGATGACATTTTCCGTGCCGAAGCGTTGCGCCGCCTGTGTCAGCAGGCGGGATCCAATGAAGCCCGTGGCACCTGTGATGAGTATCTTCATCAGAAGACGATCTCTTGCTCCATCTGGCTGCTCGTGACGAGCCGTGGCTCCGTATCCATGCCGCGCACCCACATCAGTCCCGGCGGCAGCGGATTGATGCGCTGCAGCAGCGGCGGCAGCTCCTGCTGCAGCGCCAGCCGCTTGAAAATCTCCGGCATGTTGAGCCCGGCCTCGGTGAAGAAGCGGACCGTGGTGAAAAAGCGCGAGATATTGATCTCGGTGGGGTTCGGGACGCCGGCACGGTCATAGGTCATGTCCACCCCGAAAATGCCGTGGGGGCGCGGGGCGACTGCCTTCACGGCAGCGATCGCCATCGCCGTCGCCTGCTCGTCTTCGCAGGTCACGCCAACCTTGGTCACGCCGGTGACGCCGGATATGGTGCGGTTGCCGTGCGTCCAGCCCTGGCGCGCGCGGGTTTGGGCCACGACAAGCTCGCCCTCGTGCCAGATGGACAGCCAGGTTACCGTGCGCGAGGTGAGCATCTCGGCCGCCACGAAATCACCCCACCCTGCATAGTGGTCGATCCAGGCCCTGGCGAGATCGAAGCTGTGTGTGGGCAGGGAGCCCTTGCCACCGCCGCCGATGGAGGAGGCGCGCAGCCATATCCTGCCGTCGGCATCGCCCAGCGCGGCGAATGCGTCCTTCAGGTCCTGCGGCGTGTGGATGGGCATGTTGCGCGGCACCGTGACGCCGGCCTTCGCGAAGGCCTGATAGGACTTGAACTTGTGGACGCAGGTGTCGATCACGTCGTGCGGGGGCATGAAGATCGTTGTCCCCGTGGCAAGGATGTCATCGCGCAGCAGCGAAGCGTGGAAGATCTCGAGGTCGTTCTGGAAGTGGACGAGGTCGGGCTTTTCCCGTTCCAGTATCGTCAGCAGCCGCTCCCGGTATTCCGGCGTGTTGGCATACGGAACGAAGTACTTTTTGTGGGCCTTCGACAGGATGAGGTCGGTTGGCTCCGATCCCATACCGACGACAACGTTATCCGGATTCTGCAGCAGAGAGTAGATGACGCCTTCCGAGGGGGCACCACCGGCGCCGGCGACAAGGATTTTTTTCATTGGCAATTGACCCTGGCGGCGGCCAGAAAGGATTCGTAATTGCGGATGTAGTCCGCTTCATCATAGTGGGCACTGGCAAGCACCAGCAGGACGCAGTCGGCACTGAATTCATGCATTTCATGCCAGACCATGGCGTCGATGACCAGTCCCCGTGCCGGCGAGTCCAGCCACGCGTCTTCCCGGTGCCGGCCGTCGTCCACCACCATGCGGCATTTGCCGGAGACGCAGACGGCAACCTGCTGCAGTTGCCGGTGCGCATGGAAGCCGCGCGCCACGCCCGGCTGGGTGTCGAAGACGTAATAGACGCGCCGGATTTCGAAGGGCACGGTGTCGCCGGCCTCCACGGCCACGAGGGAGCCCCGGTGGTCGCCCCGGACCGGCAGGTCGATCCACTGCAGCAGGCTCACCGCTTTTCCTCCGCGATCTCGAGCAGGTACTGCCCGTAGCCGGTCTTGCCCATCGCCCGGCCGATGCGGCGCAGGTCGTCGGCGCTCAGCCAGCCATTGTTGAAGGCGATTTCCTCGAGGCAGGCGACCTTGTAGCCCTGGCGCTTCTCGATGGTTTCCACGAACTGCCCGGCTTCCATGAGGCTCTCGTGCGTGCCGGTGTCGAGCCAGGCGAAGCCACGGCCAAGCAGCTCCACGTTGAGGTCGCCGCGCTCGAGGTAGGCCTGGTTGACGCTGGTGATTTCGAGTTCGCCACGATGCGACGGCCGCACATCTCTGGCGATCTTCACGACGTCGTTGTCGTAGAAGTAGAGCCCCGTGACCGCGAACTTGGATTTGGGGTTCAGCGGCTTTTCCTCGATGGAAACGGCGCGCTTGTTGGCATCGAACTCGACCACGCCGAAACGCTCGGGATCCTTGACAGGATAGCCGAACACGGTGGCGCCGCTCTGGCGGGCCGCGGCGCTGCGCAGCATGGGGCCGAAGCCCGGGCCGTAGAAAATATTGTCGCCGAGTACGAGGCAGACGGTGTCGCTGCCGATGAACTCCTCGCCGATGAGGAAGGCCTGGGCAAGGCCCTCGGGACGCGGCTGCTCGGCATAGGCCAGGTTGATGCCGAGCTCGCTGCCATCGCCCAGCAGGCGCCGGTAGCTCGGCAGGTCCTCCGGCGTGCTGATCAGCAGGATGTCGCGAATGCCGGCGAGCATCAGGATGGAGAGCGGGTAGTAGACCATTGGCTTGTCGTAGATCGGCAGGAGCTGCTTCGACACGCCCTTGGTGATGGGATGGAGACGGGTGCCGGAGCCGCCGGCGAGCACGATACCTTTCATGTGGAGCCAACTCCTGGGGCGTTAATGCCGAGGCGGGTGCGCTGGTAGCTGCCGTCCTGGATGTGGCGGCACCAGTCGAGGTTCTGCAGGTACCACGCCACGGTCTTGCGCAATCCCGACGCGAAAGTCTCGCGCGGCGTCCAGCCCAGTTCGCGCTCTATCTTGCCGGCGTCGATGGCGTAGCGCCGATCATGGCCGGGACGGTCCTGCACATGGGCGATCAGGCGCGCATGCGGCGCCGAGGCCGGACGGAACTCGTCGAGCAGGCCGCAGAGCGCATGCACGACCTCGAGGTTGGTCTGCTCGTTGTGTCCGCCGATATTCCAGGTCTCGCCCACCGTGCCGCGGGTCAGCACTTCGTAGAGGGCACGTGCGTGGTCTTCCACGTAGAGCCAGTCGCGCACCTGCTGGCCGTTGCCGTAGACGGGCAGGGCGCGGCCCTCCAGTGCGTTGAGGATCATCAGCGGGATCAGCTTCTCGGGGAACTGGCAGGGGCCGTAGTTGTTCGAGCAGTTGGTGACGAGGACCGGCAGGCCGTAGGTGCGGTGCCAGCTCCGCACCAGGTGATCGGAGCTGGCCTTGCTGGCCGAATAGGGCGAGCTGGGCGCGTAGGGCGTGGTTTCGGTGAACAGGGCGTCGCTGGCGTCGAGGTCGCCGTAGACCTCGTCCGTGGAGATGTGATGGAAACGGAATGCGTCGCGGCGCGCCGGGTCCATTTCCTGCCAGTAGCGGCGCGCCGCTTCGAGCAGGGTGTAGGTGCCGACGATGTTGGTTTCGATGAAGGCGGCCGGGCCGTCGATGGAGCGGTCGACGTGGGATTCGGCGGCCAGGTGCATCACGGCGTCCGGCCGGTGCTGGCGGAATACGCGATCGAGGGCGGCGGCGTCGCAGATGTCCACCTGTTCGAAGACATGCCGCGGGCTGTCGCCGATGTCGCGCAGCGATTCCAGGTTGCCGGCATAGGTGAGCTTGTCGACGTTGATCACGCTGTCGCCGGTATCGGCGATGACGTGACGGATGACGGCCGATCCGATGAAGCCGGCGCCACCGGTAATAAGTATTTTCATGCGGCCTAGACTCCACGGCCGACGCCGATCTTGTCAATTCTCTGCCGCGGTCCGGCATCGCCCGGGAGCGCCCACCATCGGATGGGGCGGGTAATTGCGCCGGCGCGATTCGAAGGAAGGGACGCCAGGTCCGCCAGGGGAGGGGCTTGGCGAGCATGGCTGGCGGAGGGTGCGGTGGCGAGCCCTGCCGGGGTTTGCCGTATGGACTGCTGTGGTCCCGGCCCTAGATGTTGAAGTGAAGCAGGTGCGCGGTGTCGTCGCTGAAGTCTTCGCCCAGCGAGATCTCGCCCCGGCCCCACAGCGGCAGTTCCTCGCGGCGCAGGTATACGACGTTGCCGTCTTCCGTGCGCACATAGCTGCCGTTGGTGCTCTGGTCGATGAACACGAACTTGCCGCGGCGGCTTTCGATGCGGGCATGGTGGCGAGAGGCCAGCGGGCTGCCCACGACGAGCTCGCAGGTTTCGGCGCGGCCGATGCCGAGCGTGCCGCCCAGCTCGAGTTCGCGCGCGAGGTCCTGGTAGCGGATGGCCAGCTTCGGCGTCGCCACCTCGGCAGGGTGGCCGGGGTTGGTGCCGGCCACGAACACGGTGGCGTCGGCTTCCTCCTCCCAGAGCACCTGGTAGATGACCAGGCTGTCCGCCTTGCCCTTCACCTGGGTGGTGTCGAAGAGGCGGGTCCTGGCCGCCATGCTTTCCGGCAGCGCCAGCACGGTTTCCCGGGTGGTGATGATCTGCCCGGCGCGGGCGATGGCGCTCATGCGTGCCGCCACGTTGACGGCGTCGCCGAAGACATCGCCGGCATCCATGATCACCGGCCCCCACTGCATCCCCATGCGCATCTGCAGCCGTACGGGCGCCGAGGTGTCCGTGGAAAGGGCTTCCTGCATGGCGATGGCGGCGCTGATGCCGCGCTCGGCAGTGGGAAAGCGCACGAGGATTTCATCCCCGATGGTCTTCACCAGCACGCCGCTGTAGCGCGCCGCCACGGCCGTCATGCGCTCCAGCACGCCGTTGATGGCCTGCTTGGCCGCGCGGTCGCCCAGCGTTTCGTAGAGGCGCGTGCTGCCGGCGACGTCCGCGAAGAGGATGGCGTGGAACTGCTGGGTGGCCGTGTGGTTCATGTTGTCCTTCAGAGCGCCTTGATGCGCTGCATCTGTTCGCTGAGCTGCTGGACGGCCTGCAGGTTCTCGTCGAGCTTCTGCTTTTCCTTGGCCACGACCTCGGCCGGGGCGCGGGCAACGAAGGCTTCGTTGCCGAGCTTGGCCTGGAGGCGCTCCACATCCTGCTGGAGGCGGTCGATTTCCTTGCCGAGACGGGCGACTTCGGCCTGCACGTCCACGAGCCCCTTCAAAGGTACAAGAAGAGTCAGGTCGCCGACCAGTGCGGCCGCTGCCATGGGCGGCTCCTCGTCAGCCTGCAGCCACTTCACGTCGTCGATCCGGGCGAGGGCGCGCAGGAAGGTCTCGAAGCGGCCGATGCGCTCGCGGTCGGCCGCCGAACCCTTCTGCAGCAGCACATTCACCGAGCGGCCCGGGGCGACGCCGAGTTCGCCGCGGATATTGCGCAGGCCCATGATCACGTCCTTGAGCCACTGCACGTCGGCCTCGGCCACCGGGTCGATGCGGGCCGTGTCGGGCGTCGGGTACTTCTCGACCATCAGGCTCTGGGCCGCCGGCTTGCCGGCCAGCCCCTTCACGCGCTGCCAGATGGCCTCGGTGATGAAGGGCATGATGGGGTGGGTCAGGCGCAGCAGCGTCTCCAGCACGCGCACCAGGGTGCGACGTACGCCGCGCCGGGCTTCGATGCTGGTGCCTTCATCGTTCAGCACGGGCTTGGTGAGCTCGAGATACCAGTCGCAGTACTCGTTCCAGGTGAATTCGTAGATGGCCTGGGCGGCGAGGTCGAAGCGGAAGTCCTCGAGCGCGGCGATCACCTGCTGCTCGGTGCGTTGCAGCTGCGAGATGATCCAGCGGTCCACCACCGAGAGTTCCACGGCGCCGCCGCCGAGGCCGACGTCCTGGCCCTCGCAGTTGGTCAGCACATAGCGGCTGGCGTTCCAGATCTTGTTGCAGAAGTTGCGGTAGCCCTCGACGCGGTTCATGTCGAACTTGATGTCGCGACCGGTGGTGGCCAGCGCGGCGAAAGTGAAGCGCAGCGCATCGGTGCCGAAGGACTTGATGCCCTCCGGGAATTCCTTGCGCGTGGCCTTGTCGATCTTGGGCGCATCCTGCGGCTTCATGAGGCCGGTGGTGCGCTTGCCCACCAGCGCTTCGAGCTCGATGCCGTCGATGATGTCCAGCGGGTCCAGAACGTTGCCCTTGGACTTGGACATCTTCTGGCCTTCGGAATCACGCACGAGGCCGTGCACGTACACGGTCTTGAACGGCACCTCGGGGCGGCCGGTCTCGTCGCGCACGAAATGCATGGTCATCATGATCATGCGCGCGACCCAGAAGAAGATGATGTCGAAGCCGGTGACGAGCACGTCGGTGGGATGGAAGGTTTTCAGCTCCGGCGTCTGCTCCGGCCAGCCCAGCGTGGAGAAGGTCCAGAGCGCCGAGGAGAACCAGGTGTCCAGCACGTCCTCGTCCTGGCGTAGCTTCACCAGCGGATTGAGCTTGTGCTTGGCGCGAACCTCGCTTTCGCTGCGGCCGACGTAGATGTGGCCGTCGGCGTCGTACCAGGCGGGGATGCGGTGGCCCCACCAAAGCTGGCGCGAGATGCACCAGTCCTGGATGTCGCGCATCCAGGCGAAATACATGTTCTGGTACTGCTCGGGCACGAATTTGATGCGGCCGTCTTCCACGGCGCGGATGGCAGGCTGGGCGAGCTGCGCGGTCTTCACGTACCACTGGTCCGTGAGCCAGGGCTCGATGACGACGCCGGAGCGGTCGCCGCGCGGCACCTTCAGCGTGTGCGGCTCCACCTTTTCGAGCCATCCGTCCGCATCGGCCTGCGCCACGATCTTCTTGCGCGCGACGATGCGGTCGAGGCCGGCATAGTCGGCGGGCGCGGCTTCGTCGGCGCCTTTCTCGTTGGCATAGGTCAGCGTGTCGAAGGCGGCCTTCACCTTCGCATCGCGGTCGAAGATGTTGATCAGCGGCAGGTTGTGGCGCTTGCCCACTTCATAGTCGTTGAAGTCGTGCGCCGGCGTGATCTTCACGCAGCCGGTGCCGAAGTCCTTGTCGACGTAGGCGTCGGCGATCACGGGGATCAGGCGGCCGGTGACGGGCAGGCGCACCTTCTTGCCGAGGAACTTCTGGTAGCGCTCGTCGTCCGGGTGCACGGCCACGGCGGTATCGCCCAGCATGGTTTCCGGGCGCGTGGTGGCCACCACCAGCACGCCGCTGCCGTCTTCCAGCGGATAGCGGAAGTGCCACATCGAACCCTTCTCTTCCTCACTCAGTACCTCGAGGTCGGAGATGGCAGTGTGCAGTTTGGGATCCCAGTTCACGAGGCGCTTGCCGCGGTAGATCAGGCCATCCTCGTGCAGGCGCACGAAGGCTTCCTTCACGGCGTTGGAGAGGCCTTCGTCCATCGTGAAGCGCTCGCGCGACCAGTCCACCGAGGAGCCGAGGCGACGGATCTGCCGGGTGATGGTGCCGCCCGACTGCTCCTTCCATTCCCAGACCTTGTCCAGGAACTTCTCGCGGCCGAGGTCGTGGCGGGTCTGGTTCTGCGCGGCCAGCTGGCGCTCCACCACCATCTGCGTGGCGATGCCGGCATGGTCGGTCCCCGGCTGCCACAGCGTGTTGCGTCCCTGCATGCGGCGATAGCGGATCAGCGTATCCATGATGGTGTTGTTGAAGCCGTGGCCCATGTGCAGCGAGCCCGTGACATTGGGCGGCGGGATCATGATGCAGTAGGGGTCACCTTCTCCCGAGGGCTTGAAATACCCGGCTTTCTCCCAGGTGTCGTACCACTGGCGTTCGATGTCGGCGGGGTTGAAGGTGGGATCCATGCTCATGGGACGGCGGCTCGGTCGACTGCGAAGGGAGGGGATTATATAGGCGTGCCGCTCGGCTGGGAGCACTTCCGCCGGCGGCTTCTGCAATCCGTGATCTCACGAGAATGTGTGAACTCCTGTGAAGTGCCGTCCTTGATGCGCCATTCCGGCCATGGCCTGGCGCCGGATGCCTGCGGCGCGCGCGCCGGACGGAGGTGTGGGGCGTTCTGCGTCAGTGTTTTTCTTCGGGCATCTGCCGGAGCAGGTGGCGCGCCATCAACGCCAGCAGCGCGACCCCCGCCAGCAGGATTCCCCAGAGCAGCCAGCGCTTCCAGTCCGCGGGCGGATGGTCCTCCTGGCCGGCGGGCGGGGCGTCGTGGCCGCCGAGGGCGCGGGGCATGCCGGCCGCGGCCATCGGCAGGGCGGCTTCGGCCCCGGTGCGGTAGCCGGGCAGCAAACTCTCGAGCGGCAGCTGTTGTCCGCTCGCCGAGCGCTGGCCGAAGGCCAGGGTGAAGGGCGGCGTGCCGCGCGCCAGGAAGACGAGCTGCGCCGGCGTCCAGCCCAGCCTCAGGACCGGCATGCCGCCGCCGAGGCTGCCGGCGCGCGGGTCCACGCGCAGCAGCCAGTAGCGGCCGGCCTGCGGGTCGAGGTCGAGGGCGGGACTCGTGGCTTCGCTGCCGGCGTTGAAGATACGGTAGGCGGTGGTGCGGGCCACCGGCCGCCAGTCCGCCTTGCGGCGCTCGCGCGCCAGCAATTCCAGCGGCGCGACGGTATTGGGCTGCGGCAGCAGGATGCGGGCCTGCGTGACGGTAAGGCGTGCGCCGAGGTCGAAGACGTATTCGCCCGGTGCCTCGCCAAGCCGTGCCGTCACCTCGTGCCAGCGCAATGCCGGTGAGGCGGGCGACGTGCCCGGCTGCAGCTCCGCCTCTGCGCGCGAAAGCTCGGGCAGCGCGGTGGTCGTGGTCAGGCGCAGGTAGCGCGGCTGGCCGCGCTCGAGCGCGATGCGTTTTTGCTGGAGCTGCTGTCCGGCGAAGCGGATGTCGAGCAGCGTCGCCTCGGCGACGGAGCGCCAGTGGCGAAGGTCGTCGCTGGCCTCGACGCGCACCTCGCCGCTATAGCCGTCGGCGCTGGCCGGCCAGTCCAGGCGCAGCGCCTGCAGCGGCTGCCCGAGCGCGGAGAGGTCGAACAGGTAGGCGACGATGCGACTCTCGCCGGTCGCTTGACCCGCGCTGCGCAAGGCAATGAGGCGGCCGTCGCGGCTCTGCCGGATGTTCAGGTCAATCCGGTCGACAGCGGCGGGTGTGTTGCCGCGCACGGGAAAGAAAGGGAGGGCCTCAAGCGTGGCAGCCGGGCTGGCGACCGGGGCCTGCAGCGCCAGTGAGTAAGGCATCGGCTCGCCCGCGGCATTGAAGACGCGCAGGTCGCCGAGATCCGCGCGCGCCTGGGCATAGACGGCCAGCGGCAGCTCGACCCGGTAGAAGGGTTGTGCGCCGGGCGTCGCCAGTGCGATGCCGGTAGCGAAGTCCGAGGGGTGTTCCGCGGGCGTGGCGGCCGGCGCGGCGAAGGGCAGCAGGGCGAGGCCGAGCAGGGTGGCAGAAAGGAAATGTCGCATCAGGACTCCAGGTTTCCCGTTTCCGTTGCGCTGTCGCGCGCCTTGGGCGGCACCGGCGCGAGATAGCCGATCAGCAGCATCAGCAGGCCGACGCCGAGGAAGGAGACGATGCGGGCCACGGAGCCCACACGTTCCAGGTCCACCAGGAAAAGCTTGAGGACCACCACTGCCATGAGCCCGGCGCCGGCCATCCACAGTGCGCGCAGGGCGCGGCGCGTGCCGGTGGCCATCAGCACCAGCGCCAGCAGCGTCCAGAACAGGGAAAGTGCGGCCTGCACGAGGGGCGAGGCCGCCAGGTCGTGCAGCGTGTAGGGCAAATGCAGCCAGTGGTGCAGTGTGCGCAGCAGCATGGCGTTCAGCCAGATGAAGGCGAGGGCGCCGAGGGCGATGCTCCAGCTGCGCAGGTCCGGCGTCACGCCGGCCTGCGCGCCGTGACGCCGCAGCACCTGTGTCCAGCGCAGCGCGACCAGCCCGAGGAAGACGTGCGCGAGATCCACCGGATTGAGCAGCGGGAGCCAGGGCAGGGGCCAGGGGTCGGCACTGTTGCCAACGTCGGTGAGCAGCAGCCACAGCGCGAAGCCGGCCAGCAGCGGGAACGCTCCCCAGCCAAGATAGGACGGCATCCGGGACTCGAGCGGCCAGTGCTGCCGCCACGCGTCGCGGCACAGTCCCAGCAGCAGTGCGCCCGGCAGGACCACCAGGGCGGCCGCCTGCCAGCCCGCGGCCAGCGCCTGGTCCTGCGCCAGCCAGTGCAGCTCGTGGCTGCCGAGCGCGGCCAGCAGCCAGAGACCGAGCGCATGCACGCGCGGTGACCAGGCCGGGAAGCGGCCGTCGGCATCGTGGCGGCGCAGCAGCGCGTAGTGCACCGCCAGTGCCGCCGGCCAGGCCAGCCAGCCGCCGTGTCCTAGCACATGGTGACCCTCCCAGAGCGCCTTCAGGAACACCCAGGCGAGCGCGGGCAGGAGGGCTGCGGCAGGCCAACCCGCCTGCGGCCAGGCGAGGCGCCTCTCCAGCAGTGCGAGTGCGGCGGCGCTCGCGGCCAGGAAGAAGGCCGCGAAGGAGTGGAAGGCGGCATCGCCCATGAGGCGGTGCGCTTCCCCAAGGCCGCCGCCCAGCCACCAGGCGAGTCCCCAGGCGAAGACGACCTGCGCGCCGGCGGTCTGCCAGGCGGCGCGCTCCGTCACGCGCGTCTGCAGCTGCCAGGCGGAAAACAGCGCCGCCACCGCGATCAGTCCCGCGCCCAGGCAGAACGCGTTCAGCACCGGCACCTCGGCCGATTGCCAGCCGCCCGGCTGTATCCACCAGGCCAGCGCGGCGGCGAATTGCAGGAACAGGCCGAAGGCCTGCGCCGCGGTGCGTCGCTGATGGATGCCTACCCATACCAGCGCGGCGCCTTCCAGCGACCAGGAGGCGGAGGTCCAGCGCGCGTCCAGCGCGAGGGGAATGGCGAGTGTCGCGAAGATCACGCCGAGCGCGAGGAAGCTCTCGGTCAGCAACTGCAGTTGCGCCACGGCACGGCGCTGCAGCCAGCCGGCGAGCCCGAGATAGATCGCGGCCAGCACGAGCGCGGAATAGGCCAGCGCGAACTCCATGTGTCGGGTCAGCGCCGCCTGGAAGCCGAAGGCCACGAGCGGCAGGCCGAACACCAGCGTGCTGTCGACGATGCGCCGGGTGGCGTTGCGTTTCGGCAGCGGATCCTCGGCAAGCGCGCTGACCCAGTCGCCGATGCTCTCGCCCTGGCGTTCGGCGAAGAGCACCGAGATGGCGAGGAACATCGCGTAGAAGAGGATCAGGAAAGGCTCGGTGGAGGCGAACATTTCCGGACGATAGGCCTTCGCCCCCCATACGAGTCCGATGCTGAAGGTGAAGAAGAAGCCGAGCAGGTTGAGCGGGCGCCAGGCCTTGAACCAGGCCACGGCGAAGATGCCGAGGTTGAGCACGGCGTAATAGGAGAAGAGCACGACGTGGCTGCCGGTGCCGGTCGAGGCGAGGATGGGCGCCAGGAAGCCGCCGGTGACGCCGATGGACATCAGCGCGCGCGAGTTCTGCAGCAGCGCGAGCAGCGCGGAGAAGCCGGAGACGGCGACCATTGCCGCCAGCGCGAGCAGCGGCGGCACCAGGTGGTAGAGCCGGAAGGCACCGAACAGCGTCAGGTAGAGCAGGCCGACGCCGGCGCCCTGCAGGGCGAGTGCATAGGCCTCGCGCCGCGTGCGCAGGCGCCAGCCGATCGCGAGCAGCGCGATGGCGCCGGCACCGACGCCGGCGAGGCGCAGCTCCAGCGGCAGCACGGCGCGTTCCACCGCGAACTTGAGCAGGAAGGCGACACCGAAGAACAGCACCACGATGCCGACACGCACTACGGTATTGCCCCCCAGCAGCCAGTGCCGGAAGCGCTCGACCAGGAGTTCGATGCCGCCGGGTGGCGTCGGAGGAGTGGCCGGGCGTCTGCCCGCCGCGGATTCCGCGGTGCGCTTCGCAGCTCCGGTATTGCTTTGCTCTGGACCGGCAGGGCGGTTGCCGGTAGCGGCAACCGCAGCGTCGGCAGGCGCGGCAGCGTTGCCGGCAGGGGCCATTGCGCTGGCAGCGGCCGCTGCCTGCCCGCCGGCAAGGCCCTCATACAGCCAGGGATCGAGCTCGAGCGGCGTCGCCGGGGCGGAGGCGTCGGCCTCCGCCTCCATGGGCGAAGCGCCAAGGTCTTGCGTCTCTTCCAGCCGCTTCAGGCGCCAGTGGATGTCCTCGAGCGCGGCCTGGACATGCTCCTGTCGGGGCGGCTCCGGCGCGGTCTGGCCCGCAATGCGCCGGATGCGCTGGTCGAGCAGCCGGGTGAGGGCCAGGCCCAGGGCCAGGCCGGCGATGAAGGCAATCAGGACGTTGTCGCCGTCCCAGTCCCCGGCGATGAGCACCGCGAGCGCGAAGCCCAGGGCATAGACAAAGACCATGTTCCCTACTTGCGGACGTGCTCCGCGATGAGTCGATCCATTTCCAGGCGCAGTCGCACCCGCAATTCGTTTTTCAGCGCCTCGACCTGCGCCTCGATCAGGTGCTCGACCACCGGCCCGAGCTTCAGGCGCAGCTCACGCTCGAGGTCGCTCTGCTCGTGGCTGGGCGGGGGAGGGTCGTTCGCCTCCACCTCCGCCGCTGGCTCGAGCCCGACGGCGACCGGTCGCCGGGCGATCTCCTCCGCGGTGTTCTGGATCAGGTCGCGCAGTCCGGCACTGGCCCGGCTGCGGCTTTCCTGCAGGCGGTCCAGCACGCTGCGCGGCAGGAAGGGGTTTTCCTTGCGGGCCGGTTCGGCCGGCGCCGGCGCGAGGGCGACGTCCGTCGCGGTGCCGGCGTCAGTGAACAGGCTGCCCTGCTGCACGGCGGGGCGGGGCCGGGACTGGAGCAGGGGAATGTCGGCGGATTCGTAGGCGCTCGGAACCTTGCCGTTGTGCAGCAGGGTCAGCAGGGCCTGGTCCTTGTCCTCAAGCATGAGGTAGAGGTCGCGAAGCGAGGCGATCAGCTCGCGTCGTTGCGCGCGCGGGGCCTGTTTCCAGCGGCGGTCGAAGTCGGGACCGAGGTCGTCGAGGGGCCTGGGCATGGCCGTACCGGCTCTTATGGAGTCTTCAGAGGTTGTGCGACGTGACAGCGTAGCCCTGTTGCTTGTACTGGCGCCAGTGCTGGCGCGCCGCCTCGCGCATGGGCTCGTCGCCGCCGACGATCTCGACGATGCGTCGGAAGCGATTCGGCTGCGGCGGGAATCCGGCGCCGAGGTTCACCAGCAGGTCGTTGGCTTCTGGCGGAATGCCGGCCCAGCCGATGCGCACAGGCGGCGGCGGGGTCGGGCCCTCGCCCACCAGATGGTGCGGCACGAAGCTGTCGGCCCTGAAGGTCCACAGCATCTCGTCGAGCTGCTCCGCCTCGGCGCGGCTGGCTGCCAGTACGAAGATGCTGTGCTTCTGCTGGAAGGCCTTCTCGATGATCCGGCAGGCGGTGGAGAGGCGCTTGCCGGGATCGAGGTCCGCCAGCACGTAGAAGGTGATTTCCACTCAGCACTCCACGCGCTGCTTCAGGTACTGCATCAGCAGCGGTACCGGGCGGCCGGTGGCGCTTTTGTTGGCGCCGGAGTTCCAGGCCACGCCCGCGATGTCGAGGTGGGCCCAGGTGTAGTCCTTGGTGAAGCGCGCCAGGAAGCAGGCGGCCGTGATGGCGCCGCCGCCGGGGCCGGCGGTGCTGATGTTGGCAATGTCGGCGAAGGGCGAATCCAGCGCTTCCTGGTAGTCCGCCAGCACGGGCATGCGCCAGGTGCGGTCACCGCTGCGCTGGCCGGCCTCGAGCAGTTCCGCGGCCAGGTCGTCGGAAGGCGTGAACAGGCCGGAGACGACCTTGCCCAGCGCGACCACGCAGGCGCCGGTAAGTGTGGCGATGTCGATCACCACGGCCGGCTTGTAGCGGCTGATATAGGTGAGCGCGTCGCAGAGCACGAGGCGGCCCTCGGCGTCGGTATTGAGGATTTCCACGGTCTGGCCGGACAGGGTGGTGACGATGTCGCCCGGGCGGGTGGCGCGGCCGGAGGGCATGTTCTCCGCGCAGGCCATGACGCCCACCACGTTGACGGGCAGGCCGGACTCGGCCAGCGCTGCCATCACGCCCAGCACCGCGGCGGCGCCGCACATGTCGTACTTCATTTCATCCATGCCGGCGCCGGGTTTGAGCGAGATGCCGCCGGTGTCGAAGGTGATGCCCTTGCCGACCAGCACCACGGGCGCTTCCGACTTCTTGCCGCCCTTGTACTCCATGATGACGAGCTTGCCTTCCTGCTCGGAGCCGTGGGACACGGCGAGGAAAGCGCCCATGCCGAGCTTTTTCATGTCGGCCTCGCCCAGCACCTTCACGTCCAGGGTCTTATCATGGGTCTTGCCGAGGAGTTTCGCCTGCTCGGCGACATAGGTCGGATGGCAGATGTTGGGCGGCTGGTTGCCGAGGTCGCGGGCGCGGTTGATGCCGCGGGCGACGGCCTGGCCCCAGGCCAGGGCCTTCTTGCCGGCGCTGGCGGCGGCTTTGTCGGGCACTGCCACGGTCAGCTGTTCGAGTCCCTTGGCGGGGGACTTCCGGCTCTTGAATTCGTCGAAGCGGTAGCTGCCCTCCAGGCTGGCGCGCACGATGTCGCCGATGCGTTCGTTGAGGTCCAGCCCCTTCACATCGAGTTCGGCAAGGAAGCTCACGGCCTTGCGCGGCGCCTTGGCCAGGGCCTTCACCGCCGCCGCGGCGGCGCGCTGCAGGCCGCGGCTGTCGAGTTCCTTGAGTTCGCCCGTGCCGACCACCAGCACCTGCTCGGCCGCAATGCCGGGCAGGGCGTAGAACATCTGGATCTGGCCCGGCTTGCCCTCGAAGCCGGCGCCCTTCAGGGCGTGCGCGATCTGGCCGTCGCTGGCGGCATCCAGCTCCCGGGCGGAAGGGGACAGCTCCTTGCCACTTACCGCGACAATGACGGTGCCGGTCTTTTCCGTGGCGGCCTGGCACTGCTTGAGCTGGAATTCCATCATGACCTCGCAAGACAAAAACAAACGAATTGGCGGATAATTCCGGGGCCACCGCCAGGGCCGGTCAGTAGAACCGGGGCGGCAGGCGATCCGGCCTTCCGTTGGGAGTTGGGCCCGAGTGTAATGTCTGTCCTTCCTTTTAGGCAGGTCCGCCTGCGATTTCCGAGTGCCGCCGCCCCGTGATCATCCGCCGCTACATTTCCCTGCAGGTCCTGAGCTCGACGGCGGCCGTCACGCTGGTGCTGACCGTCATTCTCATGAGCGGGCGCGTCATCAAGTATTTCGGCATGGCGGCGGACGGCCGCATGGACGTGAAGCTGCTCACGGCGGTGCTCCTCTATCGCCTGCCGAGCTTCCTCGACCTGATCGTGCCGCTGTCGCTGTTCATTGCGGTGCTGCTCACCTTCGGCCGCCTCTATCTCGATAACGAGATGTCGGTGCTGCACGCCAGCGGCGTCAGCCGCGGCCAGGTCGTCGGCCACCTTGTGCTGCCTGCCGTGGCGGTGATGGCCGTAGTGGTGTTCACCACCTTCTATGTCACGCCGACCGGCAACGCCGCGGCGGAGCGCCTCTTCGCCGAGCAGGCGCAAAAGAACACCTTCGACCTCGTGCGCCCCGGGCGCTTCCAGAAAGTCGGACGCCACATCCTCTATTCCGCCGCGTTATCCCCGGACCGCCAGCGCCTGCTGGAGGTGCGCCTGTTCGAGCACAAGAAGGTTGCGGGCCGGCCGGCGCGGCAGATCGTCGTGGCGGCCGCCTCCGGCCGAAGCGAGCGTGACGCCGCGAGCGGCGAGCGCTATCTCGTCCTGGAAGACGGCGTGCGGTACGAGTTGACCCCGGGCGAGGCCGCCTACCGCGAATTCCGCTTTTCCAGCTATCGGCTGCGGCTGCCCGAACCGGCGGCAGTCGAGGGGCTGGGCAAGCTGAGCAGCTACAGCTCCGCGCGGTTGCTGGCGGAAAAGGACGGAAATGTGCAGGCGCGGGGCGAGTGGCTGTGGCGGCTGTCGCTGCCGCTCTTCGTGCCGGTGGCGACCCTGCTCGCGTTCGCGCTCTCGCGCGTGAATCCGCGCCAGGGGCGCTACCTCAAGCTGCTGCCGGCCATCCTCCTTTACATGAGCTACGTAGTGGCCGTGGGCGCCGCCCGCAATGCGATCGACAAGGGGCGTGGCGGCGATGTCCTCATCTGGGGGACGCACGCCGCCTACTTCGTCCTGGCCGCCCTGCTCTTCGGCACCGAGGAGTGGGGCCAGCGCCTGCGCCAGTGGCGGGCTCGCCGGAGTGTCGCGGCATGAACCAGCTCGCCTCCTACGTCTCCCGTTCGCTGCTCGGCGCCATGCTGCTCATGCTGGTGCTACTGCTTGGTCTTGAGCTGGTCTTCACTTTCCTCGGCGAAGTCGAGGACCTGAGGGGCGGCTATACGGCATCCGAAGCCCTCATCTACATCGGCCTCACGGCGCCGCGCCGCGCCTATGACCTGCTGCCGATTGCGGCGCTGGTGGGCGGCATCGTCGGCCTCGGCATGATGGCCAGCGCCTCCGAGCTCACCGTCATGCGCGCCGCGGGCGTCAGCATCGGGCGCATCGTGTGGTGGGTCATGCGGCCGGCGCTGGTGCTGGTCGTGGCCGGCGTCCTGCTCAGCCAGTACGTGGTGCCGCATACCGAGAAAATGGCGGAGGCCCGGCGCGCGCAGGTGCAGGGGGCGGCATCCGCTGCCGGCTGGCTGAACAGCTACTGGCACCGCGAGGGCAATCAGATGGTGCGCATCGGCCGCGTCGAGCCCGATGGCACGTTGCGCGAGATTTTCTTCTACCGGATCGCGCCCGACGGCGTGCTGCGGGAGGGCGTTCGTGCCCAGAGCGCCTCGCACGTGGGCAACGGCTGGCAGCTCTCCGGCCTGCGCATCACCCGCCTGCTGCCGGATGGCTCCGCCCAGGTCGCGACATTACCGCAGCGTTTCTGGTCCAGCCGCCTGACGCCGGAGTTCCTGCGGCTCGTGACGCTGGAGCCGGAAATCCTCTCGCTGACCAACCTTTACCGCTATGCCCACTACATGAAGCAGCAGGGCCTGGACTCGGGCGCCTATTTCCTCGAGTTTTGGAAGAAGGCGTTCGCGCCTTTCGCCACCCTGTCCATGGTGCTGATCGCCTGCTCCTTCATCTTCGGGCCGCTGCGCTCCGTGACCATGGGCCTGCGCATCCTGGCCGGCGTCATGACGGGTCTGCTGTTCCGCTACGCCCAGGACTTCCTGGGTTACGTCAGCCTGGTCTATGACTTCTCCCCCGCGCTCGCGGCCGGCCTGCCCATTGCGGTAGGCCTGCTCATCGGCGGGGTGGCGATAGCTCGGGTTCGTTAACGGGGCCGGCGCCCGGCCTTTGCTTGTAAAAACAAGCAGCTCCACGTTAGAGTTCCAGCACTATAAGAAAGATGCCGCTTACAGGTGCGCCGTTTTGATCACATGGACCTCGGCTGCCGCCACCGACGTCGGGGGCAAACGCAAAATCAATGAAGACGCCTTGCTGGACCGGCCCGAGGCCGGCCTGTGGGTCGTTGCCGACGGCATGGGCGGTCATTCTGCGGGCGACGTCGCCAGCAATGCCATCGTCCATCCCCTGCAGCAGATCGAGCGTCCCGAGTCCATGCCCGACTTTGTCGAGGCGGTGGAAGACGTGCTCCTTACCGTCAATCGCCAGCTGCGCGATTACGCGCAGAACGAACTCGGCGGCCGGACCGTCGGTAGCACCGTCGTCAGCCTGATGCTGTCCCAGCGAACCGGCGTTTGCCTCTGGGCTGGCGATTCGCGCCTCTACCGACTGCGCAACGGCCAGCTCACCCGATTGTCCCGCGATCATTCCGCCGTGCAGGAGCTGGTCGAGTCCGGCGCCATCACGCAGTCCGAGGCCGACCGTCATCCCAAGTCCAACGTCATTACCCGCGCGGTGGGCGGCAACGAAATCCTCTATGTGGACTCAGCCGTGTTCGCCCCTGAAGCCGGCGATACCTACATGCTCTGCAGCGACGGCCTCTATAACGAAGTCAACGAGGACAGCATCCGGCGCAAGCTCGCGCTGGATCTCGACGACGCGGTGCAGCGACTGGTCGACGAGGCCCTGCATAACGGGGGCCGCGACAATATCTCGGTCGTCGTCGTCAAAGTTACGGGTGTGCACTGATGGCTGAATACCTCGCTGAAAACGCCCGTCTGCGA
Organism: Moraxellaceae bacterium; assembly: GCA_029237815.1. Classification (GTDB taxonomy): domain Bacteria; phylum Pseudomonadota; class Gammaproteobacteria; order Pseudomonadales; family Moraxellaceae; genus UBA2031. Next base: position 227,981 of record JAQZBP010000001.1, on the reverse strand, counting down.
CAACTCTCCCGTCGCCACTCCGAAGGGCAGCTCTCGGCAGAGGAGTTCCGTGCCGCGCGGCGCGAGATCCTCGAGGCGCTGGAAGCCGGTCTTACCCAGGCGGAGGCCCCGGTCGACGTGGCGCCGGCGATCCGGGAGCCCGAGCCCCCGGTGGCAGACGCCACCGATATTCGCGCGCCAGATGATTCCCCTGTGTTCTTCAAGACCATGCCGCCCCAGTTCATTGGCAGCGAGGCTGCCGTTTCTCCGGCCGTGGCCACCGCGGGCTGGGACAACCACACCCGTGTCCTCGCTGCCGTGCTCGGCATTTCCCTGTTGCTTGCCATTGGCGCGCTGGTTTACGTTTTCGCGCTTTGATCATTCGCGCATGGATGCGCCAAACGTCCGCAAAGGTCCATGAGCACATCCAATCTCGCCGAACCCCGCACTGCCTCTACACGCCTGCGTGCGCTGGGCAATCGTCTGTTCATCCACCGCCGTGCCCTGGTCCGTGACCTCGGGCTCGTGGCGCGCAACGCCTCCACGCTGCCCTGGATCATCTTTCCGGTGAAGTCGGAGGAGGGCGTGCGGCCAGAGTTCCACCCGGCCAGCTACCAGAGTCGCTGGGAGTACATCAGCGTGCTGGGCCAGATGCTGCTGCCGGTGCAGCGCACCTCGGCATCCGAAGGCACGCGTGTCGTGATTCCGCCCAATTTCCAGTGGAGCGAAACCGGCAAGAAATCCAAGTGGTTTTTCCTGAACGGCATCTGCACGGCCCCGACCATGGCCCTGCTGGAGACCGAGGAGCTGGCCCGGGCTTTCCATCGCCCCATTCACCTGATTCACACGCCGACCTACGGCGTGGTGCGCGACCTCTGGGATGCCATGACGGCGCGCACGCTACGCAAAGATGGAAAGCTGGCGCGCCCGGCCTTCAATATCGTGCGCAATGCACTGCTGTCGCACGAGCACATCGTGCTGCTGTGCTATTCGCAGGGCACCATCATCGCCAGCTACATCGTGCGCAAGATCTTCAAGGATCCCGAGTTGCGCAAGCATGCGCACAAGCTCGAGATATATTGCCTGGCCGGTGTCGCTGACAGCATGCACATCGACTACCAGCTCACCGCGGAGCATGGCCATCCCGTGCCCTATGTGGAGCATTTCGCCAATGGTCAGGATTTCTTTGCCCGCATCGGCGTGCTCTCGCACTACTACTCGACATCCGGTGCCGTTTTCGTGCGCCCGGAGAAGAGGGGGCATATGCTGACGGATCACTATATTCCCGGCATCGTGCGCGGCGACTACTGCCAGGGGCGTTCGCGCCTCAGCAAGTATGTCGGTGGGCGAATGCCGGCGGATGAAGACTTCGTCGCCTTCGACCGCCGCCGCTGACGGCGCCGGAAATAAAAAACGCCGCAATTGCGGCGTTTTTTATCAGGGCCCTTATTGATCCTTCTCCGAGAACCAGCCGAAAAAGCGGCGTTTTTTCTTTGGCTCCGGCGGCAGTCGCCAGACCCTGGTGCCGGAGAGCTGGTCATGCCAGGCGATACGGTGCGGGCTCCACAGCATCCACAGGTAGTTGCCGAGGAAGCCCAGCATCATGCTGAGCAGGAATGCGGCGCTGCTGTGCCAGGCTGCCATGGCGATCAGGCCGCAGGTGATCGGAAACAGGCAGGCGGCGGCGCAGCGGGCAATGGCGTCGCGCCAGAGCGGCAGGGTGCCGTCGTTGCGCAGTACCTGCAGTCGCCATGTCTGCATGCCGAGGGTCTGTCCGGCGCGGGTCCAGAAATAGCCATAGAACAGCCAGGTGACCGCGACGAGCGCGGGGAAGAGCACGAACTGGCGGAAGGCCGGCGACACCACGGTCAGTTCGTGGCTGCGGGCCGCCTGCTCCGGCGTGCCGAGCGGGACCAGGATGGCGCTGGTGATCATCCACAGCGCCACGAGCAGCAGGCCGTCATAGACGAGGCAGAAGAGGCGCACCATGATTCCGGCCGGCTCGGCAGAGGCGCCGGAAGCGCTCGGCAGACTGTCGGGCGACGCGGCGGGAGAAGAAGGGTGCTGGTGTTTTGCAGGCATGGGGCAGGCCTCGGTGGCAGTCCCCAGGATGGTGCCGAGGGTCGGAATCGAACCGACACGCCCTCGCGGGCAACGGATTTTGAGTCCGCCGCGTCTACCAGTTCCGCCACCCCGGCACAGGGACTGCGCCCGTCCGGAGAAGTGGGACGGGCCTGGGAGCGGGCGATTATACGGAGCCTCCCCACGACTGCAACGACAAAGTCCGCCCTTGCTATACTGCGCCGCCATTTTGCCCGACGCCCCCTGCCATGAAGCTCAGCGATTTCCATTTCGACCTGCCCGACGAGCTGATTGCCCGCCATCCCATGGCCGAGCGCTCCGCCTCGCGGCTGCTGCAGGTGGATGGCCGCAGCGGCAGCCGTCGTCACGGGGCCTTTGCCGATCTGCCGGGGCTGCTGGCGCCGGGTGACCTCCTCGTGCTGAACGATACGCGCGTGATGCCGGCTCGCCTGTTCGGTCAGAAGCCCAGCGGCGGTCGTGTCGAGATTCTGGTGGAACGCATCACCGGCGCGCAGGAGGCGCTGGTGCATCTGCGTGCGAGCAAGCCCCCCAAGCCCGGCGCCGTGATCGATTTCCCGGCGGGCGTGCAGGCCGAGATGCGGGAGCGTGTCGACGCGCTCTTCCTCCTGCGCTTCTCCGCCCCGCTCATGCCCCTGCTGCAGGCGCATGGTGAGATTCCCCTGCCGCCCTATATGACCCGTGCACCGGAGTCGAGCGACAGCGAGCGTTACCAGACCGTCTATGCACACCCTGACAAGACTGCATCGGCCGCCGCCCCGACGGCAGGCCTGCATTTTGACGAGCGTATCCTCGCTGCGCTGGAGGCCCGGGGCATCGAAAAGACCTTTGTCACGCTGCATGTCGGTGCCGGCACGTTTCAGCCGGTGCGTGTCGAGGATGTCACCTCTCACAGAATGCATCGCGAGTGGCTTTCCGTATCGCCCGCGACGGTGGCTGCCGTCCGGGCCGCAAAGGCGCGGGGCAATCGTGTCGTGGCCGTGGGGACGACCTCTGTGCGCTCGCTGGAAACGGCGGCCCGCAGTGCCGGGCCTGGCGAATGGCTGAATCCCTACGAGGGGGAAACCGATATCTTCATTTACCCGGGCTACGACTGGCGCGTGGTGGATGCCCTCGTCACCAATTTCCACCTGCCGGAGTCCACGCTGCTGATGCTGGTCTGCGCCTTCGCCGGCTATGACAACGTGATGGCGGCCTATCGCGAGGCGGTGGCGGAGCGCTATCGCGTCTTCAGCTACGGCGACGCCATGTTCCTGACCCGGCAGGCCTGACGCCATGCGCCGCCGCTCCCGCTCTCCAGAGGTCCTATGAAATTCAAGCTGATCAACACCGATGGTCGCGCCCGTCGTGGCGAGCTGCAGTTTGCGCGCGGCAACGTGCAGACTCCCGCTTTCATGCCGGTCGGCACTTACGGCACGGTAAAGGCCATGCTGCCGCGCGACATCCACGAGATCGGTGCGGAGATCATCCTCGGCAACACATTTCATCTCTGGCTGCGCCCCGGGACCGACATCATCAAGCGCCATGGCGACCTGCATGACTTCGTGAACTGGGACAAGCCCATCCTCACGGACTCCGGCGGCTTCCAGGTTTTCTCGCTCGGCAAGCTGCGCAAGATCACGGAGGAGGGCGTCACTTTCGCTTCGCCCATCACGGGCTCCAAGGTATTCCTGAGCCCGGAGGTGTCCATGCAGGTGCAGCATGACCTCGGCTCCGATGTCGTGATGATCTTCGACGAGTGCACGCCCTATCCCGCCACCGAGCAGCAGGCACGCGACTCCATGGCCCTGTCGTTGCGCTGGGCCCGGCGCTCCCGCGCCGAAATGGACCGTCTGGAGAATCCCAACGCCCTGTTCGGCATCGTGCAGGGAGGCATGTACGAGCACCTGCGCGAGGAGTCGCTGGAGCGCCTCGGCGAGATCGGCTTCGACGGCTACGCCATCGGCGGCCTGTCGGTGGGAGAGCCCAAGGAGGACATGCTACGCATCCTCGACCACCTGCCCTCGAAGATGCCGGCCGAGCGTCCGCGCTACCTGATGGGCGTGGGCAAGCCCGAGGACATCGTCGAGGCCGTGCGCCGCGGCGTCGACATGTTCGACTGCGTGATGCCCACCCGCAACGCCCGCAACGGTCACCTTTTCACCAGCACCGGCGTGGTCCGTATCCGCAACAGCCAGTACAAGACCGACACCGGCCCGCTGGACGCCGACTGCGATTGCTACACCTGCCGGAACTTCTCCCGCGCCTACCTGCACCACCTCGACAAGTGCGGGGAAATCCTCAGTTCCCAGCTCAATACGCTGCATAACCTCCGCTATTACCAGACCCTCATGGCTGGTTTGCGCGGGGCTATTGAACAGGGTACATTGCAGCGCTTTGTGGACGGCTTCTACGCGGGCCGGGGCTTGCCAACCCCTTCAATTTGATAAGGTTTGTCCGAGCAGAAGGCCTGTTCGGCGGGCCGGATGACGTGATTCCCTGGAGAGATACATGAGCTTGTTCATCGCCAACGCCTACGCGCAGGGCGCGCCTGCCGCCGGCCCCTCCATGACCGGGCAGCTGGTCATGCTGGGCATTTTTGCCGCGGTCTTTTATTTCCTGCTGCTGCGCCCCCAGCTGAAGCGCCAGAAAGAACACAAGGCCCTGATGGACGCCCTGCAGAAAGGTGATGAAGTAGTGTTCGCCGGCGGCCTGATCGGCAGCGTCCAGAAAGTGGATGGCGACTTCGCCGTGATCGAACTCGCCAGTGGCGTCGAAGTGAAGGTGCAGCGCTCTTCCGTGGTCGTGACGCTGCCCAAGGGCACCATCAAGAATATCTAAAAATAAGGAAAGCGCCGGGGGCTGCGCCTCCGGCCGCCCAGGTCCAGAGGTCCTCCCATGCGCTTCCCCCTGTGGAAATACCTGCTGATTGTCGCGATCGCGCTGGTCAGCCTGGTCTATTCCCTCCCCAATCTTTATCCCGACGAGCCAGCCATCCAAATTTCCGGTGCCAGTGCCTCGGTTCCGGCCGACCAGCCCGTGCTTGAGAGCGCCACGCGCGCGCTGACCGTGGCCGGTATCCCCTTCCACGACGCCAGCGTCCAGGGGCGGGAAGGCAAGCAGAGCATTCTCATCCGCGTCAACAACAGCAACGACCAGGTGCGCGCGCAGGATGTGATCCGCCGCGGTCTCGGGGACAACTACGTTGCCGCGCTCAATCTGGCGCCGACCACCCCGGACTGGTTGAAAGCTTTGGGCGCCGCGCCGATGAAGCTTGGTCTCGACCTGCGTGGCGGGGTGCATTTCCTGCTGGAGGTAGATGTAGAGAAAGCGCTGGAGCAGCGCCAGGAATCCTACGTCAACGACATCCGGACCAAGCTGCGTGAGAAGAAGCTGGCCTACCGCAGCGTGGCTGAGCAGGGCAAGGGCTTCGTGCTCAAGTTCCAGACCGAGGACGATCGGCAGAAGGCTGAGGATGCGCTAAAGGCCGAGTTCCTCGACTTCGAATTCGCCCGTCGCGACACGTCCGAGGGCTTCTATACCGATCTCGCCTTCACTCCGCAAAAGCTGCGCGAGCTGACCGATTACGCGGTCAAGCAGAACCTCACCACCATTCGTAATCGAGTCAATGAACTTGGCGTTGCCGAGTCCGTGGTGCAGCAGCAGGGTGCCAACCGGATCGTGGTGGAGCTGCCTGGTCTGCAGGATACCGCTGAAGCCAAGCGCATCCTGGGTCGCACCGCCAGCCTGGAGTTCCGCCTGGTGGACTGGGAGCACACCGGTGCGGGTGACGGCATTGCGCCGCCCGGCACCGAGCTGTTCCCGTTCAAGGACGGGAAGGACGTACCCGTACTGCTGCAGAAGCGCAAGATCGTCACTGGTGAGCGTGTGGTCGGCGCCCGTTCCGGGTTCGATGAGTTCTCGAACCCCGAGGTGAATATTACGCTGGACACGCGTGGGGGCCGCCTGATGGCTGATGCCACCCGCGACAATGTCGGTCGCCAGATGGCCGTGCTCTTTGTGGAATCCAAGCAGAAGACCCGACTTGTCACCGACGAGAAGGGCAATGCGGTGGAGGTGCGCGAGAACGTCGTTGAGAAAAATGTCATCAATCGCGCCACCATCCAGTCGATGCTGGGCTCCCAGTTCCGGATCACCGGGCTGGATTCTCCGGCAGAAGCCGCTGAGCTCGCGCTCCTGTTGCGCGCCGGCGCGCTTGCCGCTCCGATGTATTTTGTGGAGGAGCGCACCATTGGTCCGTCGCTCGGCCAGGAAAACATCGACAAGGGCGTGAAGTCCACGCTGGTGGGCTTTGCTCTTGTCGCCATCTTCATGGTGATCTTCTATCGCTTGTTCGGACTCATCGCCAACGTTGCCCTCGTGTTCAACGTCGCCATCCTGATGGCGGTGATGGGGGCCATGGGCGCGGCACTTTCGTTGCCGGGTATTGCGGGCATCGTGCTGACCGTGGGCATGGCGGTCGATGCCAACGTACTCATCTACGAGCGCATCCGTGAAGAGCTGCGGCGTGGCATGACGCCGAACGCGGCCATCATGGCGGGCTACGATCGCGCCTTCACCACCATCCTCGATTCCAACCTGACCACGCTGATCGTGGCCATCATCCTGTTCGCCATCGGTACCGGCCCGATCAAGGGCTTTGCCGTAACGCTGTCGATCGGGATCATGTCCTCGATGTTCACGGCCATCACCGTGACCCGCGGCATCGTCAACCTGATCTACGGCAACCGCCGTGTCAGCAAGCTCAGCATCTGAGGTCGCCGTCATGTCCGAACAACGCATTATTCGTTTCATGCGCATTCGCGTGCCGATGACGATTGCATCGCTTTTGCTTGTACTGATGGGCATGGTGGCACTGGCCACCAAGGGACTTAACCTGGGCCTGGATTTCACAGGAGGCACGACTGCCGAGCTGAGCTATTCTCAAGGGGTCGACACTGAAGCCGTGCGCACTGCGCTGGAGAAAGCCGGTTTCAACGACACGGTGGTCCAGTATGCCGGTGGCGCAGGCGACATCATCGTGCGGATGCCGCCGCAGAAGGGACACGAAACCAATGTCAGCGCCGACATCCTCGCAGCGGCCAATTTCGATCCCGCCAATCGCGCAACCCTGAAGCAGGTGGACAGCGTCGGATCGCAGGTCGGCGACGAGATGTATGAGCAGGCCATGCTGGCTGTTGTGCTCTCGCTGATGATGATGATGATCTACGTGGCGTTCCGCTTTCGCTGGAAGTTCGCTGTCGGCGCCACGATCTCACTGTTGCACGATACGCTGTTCACGGTCGGGGTCTTTGCACTGTTCGGTTGGCCATTTGATCTGGCCGTGCTTGCTGCCGTGCTGGCGCTTATCGGATATTCACTGAACGACACCATCGTGGTGTTTGACCGCGTGCGAGAGAATTTTCGCAAGCTGCGCAAGGCCGACCCTATCGAGATTGTTGATATCTCGCTGACGGAAACCCTCCGTCGAACCATCATGACAGTCACCACCGTGGTGCTGGTGGTGGCGGCGCTGCTGTTGCTGGGTGGGTCTGCGCTCAAGTGGTTCTCGGTTGCCATGCTGGTCGGCCTCTTTGCGGGCACCTATTCATCCATTTATATCGCAACCAATTACGCCCTCATCATGGGGCTGTCGAAAGAGGACTTCGCGCCGCCGCCCAAGGCGGAGGTGGACGAGCTCCCCTGATCACTGTCCTTTGCAGCAGGAAAAAGGCCCGGTAATCCGGGCCTTTTCCATTCCTGCTGACGTAGGGGAGGCCACTGACGGGCTCAACAGCATCTGCTCCGAACTCAGTGCAGGACGCTGTGCAGCTTTTCGGCCAGCCTGGGCAGGATGAGCGGCTTGGTGAGGTACTCGTCCATGCCGGCCGCGAGGCACAGCTCGCGATGTTCGGGCAGGGCATGGGCCGTGAGCGCGATGATGGGGTGCCGCGGGCACTGCACTGAGCGCTCCCACTCGCGTAGTCGCCGCGTGGCCTCGAATCCGTCCATTTGCGGCATTTCGCAGTCCATGAAGATGACATCGAAGTGCGTGGCACCTTCCCGCTGGATCAGGTCCAGCGCTTCCTGACCGCTGCCGGCCACCGTTGCATGAACACCGAGTTTGGCGAGAAAGCCGCTGATCACGAGCTGATTGATGCGGTTGTCCTCCACTACCAGTGCCTTTGCTCCGTCGAAGCGGAGATCCTTCTGGCTGGTGGCTGCCTCCTGGCGCACCGGCATGCTGCTGTTTTCCAGCAACACCGTGAAGCGGAACAGCGAACCCTGGCCGGGGGAACTGCTCACGCTGATCCTGCCCTGCATCAGCTCAACGAGCTGCCGGCTTATGGCCAGGCCAAGTCCGGTGCCCCCGTATTCGCGGGACGTCGAGACATCCGCCTGCGTGAATGAGCTGAATAGAAGGGGCTGTTTGTCGAGCGCAATGCCAATACCCGAGTCTTCAACCTCGAAGCAGATGCGGACATGCATGTCGGCAGCCTCCACGACGCTGGCGCGCAGGTGCACGGTGCCGGCCTCCGTGAACTTGACCGCATTGCTGAGCAGGTTCAGTAGCACCTGTCGCAGCCGGCCAGGATCGCCACGCACCCAGGTCGGCAGATCTCGGGAGCGCTCGCAAATCAGCGACAGTGATTTTTCGCGTGCCCTGAAACTGAAGATCTGGACGCATTCGTCGAGCAGGTCGAGCAGGCTGAAGTCTTGCCGCTCCAGCTCGACCTTGCCGGCCACGATCTTCGAGTAGTCGAGGATGTCGTTGATCACGTGCATCAGGGCATGGCCGGAGCTGAAGAGGGTGTCGACATAGCTCTGTTGCGTCTTGTCGAGCCGGGTGTCCTGCAGCAACTGCGTGATACCGAGGAGGGCGTTGAGCGGTGTGCGGATCTCGTGGCTCATGCGCGCTAGGAACTCGGTCTTGGCGGCGCTTTCCGCCTCGGCGCGAAGCGCCGCCCGCTGCTGCTCGCCACGTTCCCTCTTGAGCTGGTTGAGGCGGTCGGCAAGCGCCAGCGCCAGCAGCAGCTGTTGCAGGATGAACGCCACCTCCATGCCCTTGAGGGTGAATATGATCGGCAGCCTGGCAAATAATCCCATGGTTTGCAGCGCCACCAGCAGGCTGGTGGCAATCACCAGCAACCAGCTCGTCAGGAAGATGCGTGCCGCGCTTTCCCGGTGGCGCAGTTGCGACAGGTTGGCGATGAGGATTGCGAAGATGACCGGGAAGGCGAGCCACGACTGCAGCGGATAGGTCCAGGCCAGCGGTAGCCCGAATTGCAGCCAGGCCATGACGGCACTGGCGATCGCCGCCACCCGCAGCGCGAGCTCATGGCGCCGGTGCAGACGCGCCGGCCCCAGGTAATCGCGCGCAAAGAGTGCCGCGGTCGCCAGCATGTTGAAGAGGAAGAAGGGCTGGGCATGGCTGTTCCAGTCCGGAGCGTCCGGCCAGAGGCGATAACCGATTCCGTTCAGGCAGATCAGGTAGGCGAAGCCCGAGGCGATATAAAGCACGTAAAAGCGGAATACCCGCTCCCTGACCGCCAGCCACAGGAACAGATGGTAGAGGATGAGGCCTGCCGTGATGCCAAAGCCTATGCCGCTGATCCACTCCTCGAGTTCATGGTGCTCGATGAACGCGTCACGGCTGCTGAGTAACAGCGGTACGTTCAGCGAGCTGCTGCTTGCGATGCGCAGGAAATATTCCTGTGCTGCCCCCGCGCCGATCTCGATCGGGAAGGTATAAAAGCGCGTATCGAGCGGGCGGCTGGAGAAGGGCCGCAGGTCGCCAGTATCGACCTGCGGGATCGCACTGCCGGGTGCGAACAGGGCGACTTCGTCGAGAACCGGATAGCCCAGCTGCAGCACCAGTGACAGCACGGCGGTGGAGTGGTTCTCGAGCCGGAAGCGGAACCAGCAGGCGCCGGGCTGGAAGCCCAGCATGATGGCGCGGCCTTCGATCCGCTTGAACGCCTGCTGGCGAGCCTGCTCCAGGTCGAGAGTACGTCCGCGCTCGCAGAACCAGCCGACATTGGGCTCAAGCCGCGTGGCGGTGAGCGGGCCGTCCAGCGCGAAGGGCGGCGGCTCGCTCGCGTGCCCGGCCATGCAGAGTAGCAGCACTATCGCGGAGAGGGCGATACGCAGCAGCTTGCCGGTAACCTGGAATAGGAGAGGGAGCACGCTGGACTCGATCCGGGTGGGTTCCGGCCAGCATATCAGTCTGCTCCCGGGTGGGAGCAGGCAGGCGACAGGCTGGCGCTTTACTTGCGCAGGCTGTGGTCGAGATGGGGGGCGAGGGTGGTGAGCAGGGCCTTCAGCACTTTCGGGTTGCCGGCGACGATGTTGCCGGAGTCCAGATAGTTGTGGCCACCGGCGAAGTCGGCGACCAGGCCGCCGGCTTCGCGGATCAGCAGGTCGCCCGCGGCCATGTCCCAGGGGGAGAGGCCGAATTCGAAGAAGCCGTCGAAGCGGCCGGCGGCCACGTAGGCGAGGTCCAGCGAGGCGGCGCCGGGGCGACGGATGCCGGCGGTCTGCCGGGCGATGTCCTTGAACATGCCGAGGTAGTTATCGATATGGTCCATCTGGTCCGGGCGGAAGGGGAAGCCGGTGCCGATCAGCGCGCCCTCCAGGCCCTTGCGTGCGGTGACGCGCAGGCGGCGGCCGTTCATGGCGGCACCGCCGCCGCGGCTGGCGGTGAATTCCTCGCGGCGCATCGGGTCCAGCACCACGGCATGCTCCGTCACCCCCTTGTGCTGGACGGCGACGGAGACCGCGAATTGCGGAAGGCTGTGGATGAAGTTGGTGGTGCCGTCGAGGGGATCGATGATCCACAGCCAGTCCTTCCCTTCGCCCTTGCCCTCGCGAAGTCCGCTTTCCTCGGCATGGTAGCCGTGGTCGGGATAGGCCTTCTGCAGCACTTCCAGGATGGCGCGCTCGGCAGTACGGTCGACCTTGGTGACGAAGTCGTTGTAGCCCTTGGCTTCGATGTCGACCAGGTCCACGCGTTCAGCGGACTGGGCGATGATTTCACCGGCGGCACGGGCGGCGCGCAGCGCCATGGAGAGCATGGGTTGCATGGGGAGGGACTCTGTGAAAGAACGGATGGCGGCGCATTGTAGCCACTGGCCGCCTTCCGGGGAAATCCCCGTGGCCCGGCCGGAGATAGTCGGGGCGACATTTGTTACCATGCGCGGCCCTATCCGGCCGGTTCCATTGCCATGCTCGCCAATGTCCGCATCGTCCTCGTCAACACGTCGCTCCCGGCGAATATCGGGGCCGCGGCGAGAGCGATGAAGACCATGGGCATCACCAGCCTCTTCCTGGTCGAGCCCAAGGTGTTCCCGAGCGCCGAGGCCACGTCGCTGGCATCCGGCGCTTCCGATGTGCTGGTCAACGCCCGCGTCGTGGCCACTCTGGAAGAAGCGGTCGGCGACTGTTCCCTGGTGCTCGGCACCAGCGCGCGCAGCCGCACCATTCCGTGGCCGCTGATGGATGCCCGCCAGGCCGGTGAGGCTGTGCGCATGGAGTCCGGCACGCAGCAGGTCGCCATCGTCTTCGGACGCGAGGACCGTGGCCTGACCAATGACGAGCTGCAGCGCTGCAACTACCACGTCTGCATCCCCAGCGACGATGAATACGGGGTGCTCAACGTCGCGGCGGCGGTACAGGTGATCAGCTACGAGGTGCGCATGGCGCATCTGCTGGCGGCGGAGCAGCCGGTGCCGGAAGGTCAGCGAATGCCGGTGCAGTTCCTGCACTGGGACCAGGAAGTGGTGCCGCACGGCGACATGGAGCGGTTCTACGAGCACTTCGAGCGGATGATGGTGGATACCGGCTTCCTGTCTCCTGACAATCCGCGGCAACTGATGGCGCGCGCCCGCCGCCTGTTCGGTCGCGTACGGCTGGACCGGATCGAATACAACATGTGGCGCGGCATTTTCACCCGGCTCCAGGAAATCGCCGCAGAGCTCAGTCTGCTTAAGAAGAAGCCGAAGGAATAAGGAGGCCGATCATGTTCGACCGCTTGCGAGAAGACATTGGGTCCGTGTTCGACCGCGATCCGGCGGCGCGCAACAGGCTCGAGGTGCTGATCAACTATCCCGGCATCCATGCCAATGTCCTGCATCGGCTCGCGCATGGCCTGTGGCGCGCCGGCTGGAAAGGGCTGGCGCGCTTCGTCTCGTCGTTTTCGCGCTTCCTGACCGGTATCGAGATTCATCCGGGCGCCAGGATCGGCCGTCGCTTCTTCATCGATCACGGTATGGGAGTGGTCATCGGCGAGACCGCCGAGATCGGCGACGACGTCACTCTCTACCACGGCGTGACCCTGGGCGGAACGAGCTGGGACAAGGGCAAGCGCCACCCCACCCTGGGCAACGGCGTGGTGGTCGGGGCCGGCGCCAAGGTCATCGGCCCTATCCTGATCGGGGAGGGCGCCAAGATAGGTTCCAATGCCGTGGTCACCCGGGCAGTGCCGGCCGGCGCCACCGCCGTCGGGAATCCGGCCCGTATCATTCTCCGCGACGACAAGGCGGAGCAGGCCCGGCGGGACTTCGCCGAAAAGATCGGCTTTGTGGCCTACGGGGCGAGCCCGGACCTGCCCGACCCCATGGTCGACGCCCTGCGGCAGCTGCTAGACCACATGCACAAGGCTGACGCCCGCATGGACCGCATGTGCGAGGCCGTCGGTCGCGTAAGTCCTGGCTTCTGTGACGAGAAGGTCGCGGAACTCAAGGCCGAGGACATCGTCGCTCTCAAGGACGAGGCGGGCAGCAGACAGGGCTGAGGTGGCGGCGCTGTGCGGTCATCAGGCCATGCTTTCCGCTGGTATTGGTCGGGGTGCCTCACTAGAATCCCCGAGCTTTTCAGTGGGGCAAATAGTTGACTAAATCACTAGGGATTTAGGATACTGCCCCCACTTCAATGCCTACGGGGACAATCCCATGCGCCTGACCACCAAGGGACGCTACGCCGTCACCGCCATGCTGGACCTCGCGTTGCACGCGCAGCATGTGCCGGTCAGCCTGGCCGATATTTCGGAGCGACAGTCGATTTCGGTGTCCTATCTCGAGCAGCTCTTTGCCAAGTTGAGGAAGAGCGGTCTCGTGTCCAGCGTGCGCGGTCCCGGTGGCGGCTATCAGCTGGCCCGCGAAGGCGCGGCCATTTTCATCGCCGAGATCATCGATGCCGTCGATGAGTCGGTGGACGTAACGCGGTGTGGCGGCAAGGGTGATTGCCAGCAGGGCGTCACCTGCCTGACGCACGAGCTGTGGAGTGATCTCAGCGAGCAGCTGCATGGCTTCCTGTCCGGCATCAGCCTGCAGGAGTTGCTGAGTCGGCGCGAGGTGCAGGCGGTAGCGCAGCGCCAGGCCGAAGTACAGAAGCGCAAGCAGGACGACGGCAAGGAGCGCCTCGACCTCATTGCCGTCAATTGACAGCGGATGCCCCGCTGACTGCCAGGTGAAGTAGTAATGAAGCGACCCATTTATCTCGATTATTCCGCGACCACGCCCGTCGATCCGCGTGTGGCGCAAAAGATGGTGGAGTGCCTGACCCAGGAGGGGAACTTCGGCAATCCGGCCTCGCGCTCGCATTTCTATGGCTGGCAGGCCGAGGAGGCCATCGAGACGGCGCGCCGCCAAGTGGCCGACCTTGTCAATGCTGACCCGCGCGAGATCGTCTGGACTTCCGGCGCGACCGAGTCCGACAACCTCGCCATCAAGGGGGCGGCGCACTTCTACAAGACGAAGGGCCGGCACATCCTCACCAGCAAGATCGAGCACAAGGCAGTGCTCGACACCTGCCGGCAGCTCGAGCGCGAAGGGTTCGAGGTCACCTATCTCGACCCGGAGCCGGGTACCGGCCTGATCCGTCCCGAGGCGGTGGCCGCCGCGTTGCGTGACGACACCATCGTGGTGTCGCTCATGCACGTGAACAACGAGATCGGCACCATCACCGACATCGCCGCGATTGGCGAGATCACCCGCGCTCGCGGCATCATCTTCCATGTGGATGCGGCGCAGAGCACGGGCAAGGTGGCGATCGACCTCGAAGCCATGAAGGTCGACCTGATGAGTTTTTCCGCGCACAAGACCTATGGCCCGAAAGGCGTCGGTGCGCTGTATGTGCGCCGCAAGCCGCGCGTGCGCCTCGAGGCGCAGATGCACGGCGGGGGGCATGAGCGCGGCTTCCGTTCCGGCACGCTGGCGACGCACCAGATCGTGGGCATGGGCGAGGCGTTCCGGATCGCGAAGGATGAAATGCAGTCCGAAAACGAGCGCATCCGCGCATTGCGCGACCGTCTCTGGGCCGGGCTCGAGCCGCTGGAGCAGGTGTTCGTCAACGGCGACATCGCACAGCGCGTGCCGCATAACCTGAACGTGAGTTTCAACTTCGTGGAAGGCGAGTCGCTGATCATGGCGCTGAAGGATCTCGCGGTTTCTTCCGGCTCCGCCTGTACCTCGGCCAGCCTGGAGCCTTCCTATGTGCTGCGTGCGCTGGGGCTTTCCGACGAGATGGCGCACTCCTCCATCCGTTTTTCCATCGGCCGTTTCACGACCGAGGCCGATATCGACCACGTCATCGGGCATGCGCGCCAGGCCGTGACGCGACTGCGCGACCTGTCGCCGCTGTGGGACATGCACAAGGAAGGCGTCGACATCAGCAAGGTCGAGTGGGTGGCACACTGAGTAATGGTGATGCCGGCCCGGAATTTCGGGCCGGGAGCGGAGCGCGGTAACAGCTTGCGCCCGCAATGATTCCCGCAAGGCGGGAATCCGGCGCCCGGCAACGGGTCGGGCGCCCGACGATATTCCGGAGGTGGTTCAAATGGCGTACAGCGAAAAGGTCATCGATCATTACGAGCATCCCCGCAACGTGGGCAAGCTCGACAAGAACGACGCCTCCGTCGGCACAGGCATGGTCGGCGCACCGGCTTGTGGCGACGTGATGCAGCTGCAGATCAAGGTCAGCGACACCGGCGTCATCGAGGACGCGCGGTTCAAAACCTATGGCTGCGGCTCCGCCATTGCTTCCAGCTCGCTCGTTACCGAGTGGGTGAAGGGCAAGACCCTCGATGAGGCGATGTCCATTCGCAACACTCAGATTGCGGAAGAGCTGGCGCTGCCGCCGGTGAAGATCCACTGCTCCGTGCTGGCGGAGGATGCCATCAAGGCCGCGGTGGCCGACTACCGCAAGAAGCACGGAGCGGAGTGATGGCTGTCACCCTGTCTGAGGCAGCCGCCCGCCACGTTGGCGATTTCCTCGCCAACCGCGGCAAGGGTGTGGGCGTGCGCGTGGGCATCAAGACCTCCGGCTGTTCGGGTCTGGCGTATGTGCTCGAGTTTGTGGACGAGGTGGCGCCCGAGGACATCGTATTCAGCTCCCACGGCGTCAATGTGATCGTCGACCCCAAGAGCCTGCCGTATATCGACGGCACCGAAATGGACTTCGTCAAGGAAGGCCTGAACGAAGGCTTCAGGTTCCGCAATCCCAACCAGAAAGGGGAGTGCGGCTGCGGCGAGTCCTTCACGGTCTGAGCTTCCCTTCGGGACGGGGTGCGGCAATCCGGGCGCGCCCGGCCCCTCCGTCTGCAGTAAACTCCGCCGCTCGCGTTCCTGCCCCGCCAGCCCTGCCCGGGCCGTGGTCCGGGACCTGCAAGGCAAACTGGCTGATTACCGTGAGCACCACTGACTACTTCCAGCTGTTCGACCTGCCGCCGGCATTCGAGCTCGATGTCGAGGCGTTGATGTCGCGGTATCGTGACCTGCAGCGCCAGTACCATCCTGATCGCGTCGCGGCCGGTCCGGCCGACGTGCAGCGCGCGGCGGTCGAGAAAGCAGCCGACATCAATACCGGCTTTGCCATGCTGAAGGATCCGGTGCAGCGGGCACGTCACCTGCTGACGCTGGCGGGGCATCCGCTCAACATCGAGTCGGCCACGGTCTCCGATGCCGATTTCCTGATGGCCCAGATGGAGCTGCGCGAGCAGCTCGAGGAAACGGAGGAGCCGGCGCAGCTGGAAGGGCTGCGTGAAGAGGCCCAGGACTGGCTCGACAGCCTGGGCCGTGAGTTCGCCATCGATCACCGCGAGGGTGAGTGGGCGGAAGCGGCCGATACCGTGCGCAAGATGCAGTTCATGTCGCGCTTCATCGAGGAAGTGGTGGCGAAGGAAGCGCGTCTTGACGACGAAGACCTTGAAGAGGATTGGGACTGATGGCCCTGTTGCAGATTGCCGAGCCTGGCCAGAGTACGGCACCGCACCAGCACCGGCTGGCGGTGGGCATAGACCTCGGTACCACCAATTCCCTCGTCGCCACGGTGCAGAGCGGCAAGGCGAGGACGCTACCCGACGCCGCCGGTCGCCATTTTCTGCCCTCGGTGGTGCGCTACTTTCCCGACGGCGAGCGCCGCGTGGGACATGACGCGCGCACGGAAGCGGCAAGCGATCCCTTCAATACCATCGTGTCCGTGAAGCGCCTGATGGGGCGCGGTCTGGCCGATGTGAAGCGACTGGGCAGCGAGCTGCCCTACCGCTTCGCGGGTGGCGAGACGGGCATGCCCTACCTGATCACCGCTGCGGGTGAAAAAAGCCCGGTGCAGGTCTCGGCGGATATCCTTTCCGTGCTGCGCGCGCGCGCTGAAGCTGCGCTTGGCGGCGAGCTGACCGGCGCTGTCATCACCGTGCCTGCCTACTTCGACGAGGCGCAGCGCCAGGCCACCAAGGATGCCGCCCAGCTGGCCGGTCTCAAGCTGCTGCGCCTGCTGAACGAGCCAACGGCGGCAGCGGTGGCTTATGGCCTCGACAAGGAGGCCGAAGGGATTCACGCCATCTACGATCTTGGCGGCGGCACTTTCGACATTTCCGTCCTTCGCCTCAACAAGGGCGTGTTTGAAGTGATGGCCACCGGTGGCGATTCTGCGCTGGGTGGTGACGATTTCGATCACGCGATCGCGCACTGGGTGCTGGCGCAAGTGGGCGAGAGCGATCCGGATGCGCGCCGGCAGCGTGCACTGCTGCAGGCCTGCTGCGCCGCCAAGGAGGCGCTGACCACGGCAGACGTCGCCAGCATCAGTTACGGCGACAGGATGATCACGCTCCGCCGTGACGAATTCGAGGCGCTGGTCGCGCCCCTGGTCGAGCGCACGCTCAAAGCCTGCAAGCGCACCTTGCGAGATGCCGGCATCAGGACCGCCGACGTGCAGGAGGTCGTGATGGTGGGCGGCTCCACGCGGGTGCCCCTGGTGCGGGCGAAGGTCGAGGAGCTCTTTGGTCGTGCGCCGCTGACCAGCATCGATCCGGACAAGGTGGTGGCCATCGGCGCGGCGTTGCAGGCGGACGTGCTGGCAGGCAACAAGCCCGAGACCGACGTATTGCTGCTCGACGTAATCCCGCTGTCCCTGGGCCTCGAGACCATGGGGGGGCTGGTCGAGAAGATCATCCCACGCAACACCACCATTCCGGCTGCCATGGCGCAGGAGTTCACTACGTTCAAGGACGGCCAGACCGCCATGGCCATTCATGTCCTGCAGGGCGAGCGCGAGCTGGCTGCCGACTGCCGTCCGCTGGCGCGCTTCGAGCTGCGCGGCATTCCGCCTTTGGTGGCGGGGGCGGCGCGCATCCGCGTGGTGTTCCAAGTGGATGCTGACGGCCTGCTGAATGTAAGTGCCGAGGAAACCAATTCGGGCGTGAAGAGCGAGGTCACCGTGAAGCCGTCCTACGGCCTGGGCGACGAGGAAGTCGCGCGCATGCTGAAGGAGTCCTTCGCCCAGGCGGAGGCCGACAAGAACCTGCGCGCCCTGGCCGAGGAACGGGTGGAGGGCGAGCGCCTCCTGCTGGCGTTGCAGGCAGCGCTTCAGGACGATGGCACCCGCCTGCTGTCGCCCGAGGAGCGCGGCCAGATCGACGCGGCCATGCAGGAATTGCGCGAAGCCATGACAGGCACGGACGTGATTGGTATCCGCGCCTGCATCAAGGCCCTCAACGAGATCACCGAGCCCTACGCGGCGCGCCGCATGAACGCGGGCGTGCGCGAGGCCCTGACCGGACGCCGGCTCGACGAAATATCCCCGGAGTGAACCGCCATGCCGCAAATCGTTTTCCTGCCTCACCATGAAGTCTGCCCCGACGGGGCCGTCATCGAGGCCAAGAAGGGCGAGTCCATCTGCGAGGCTGCCCTGCGCCACGGCATCAAGATAGAACATGCTTGCGAGATGTCCTGTGCCTGCACCACCTGTCATGTGGTGGTGCGCGAAGGCTTCGACTCCCTGAACGAAGCCGATGAACTGGAAGAGGACATGCTCGACAAGGCCTGGGGGCTGGAAGCGGAGTCACGTCTGTCCTGCCAGGCCCTCGTGGATGACGAGGATCTCGTCGTCGAGATTCCCAAGTACACGATCAACCACGCCTCGGAAAAACACTGAGCCCGAACCCCTCGGTGCGGCATCTCCCGCCGCACTGAAGGCTAGCCAAGGAACCTGCCATGCCCCTGAAATGGACCGACTCCCGGGAAATTGCCATCGAGCTCGCCGAGTCCCGCCCCGATGTGGACCCGCGTAGCGTCCGCTTTACCGACCTCATGCAATGGGTTCTCGATCTTCCCGGTTTCGACGATGACCCCAGTCGCTGCGGGGAGAAGATTCTCGAGGCCATCCAGCTGGCCTGGATGGATGAGGTCTGACCCGCCCACCCCGGTTGACATGGTAATGGACGCAAAGCTGCGTATAATCGCGGCTTCGTTTGGGGGCAGCCCCGGCGGCACGCACCTAACCTAATGATTTATATAGCACTTGTGGAGAGCATCATGGCTATCGAACGTACCCTGTCCATCATCAAGCCGGACGCCGTGGGTAAGAACGTGATCGGCGAGATCTACACCCGCTTCGAAAAGGCCGGCCTGAAGGTCGTTGCTGCCAAGATGAAGCACCTGTCCCGCTCCGAAGCCGAGGGCTTCTATGCCGAGCACCGCGAGCGCGGTTTCTTCGGTGACCTGGTGGCGTTCATGATTTCCGGCCCGGTGGTCGTGTCCGTCCTGGAAGGCGAGAATGCCGTGCTGCTGCACCGCAACCTGATGGGTGCCACCGACCCGAAGAAGGCAGAGGCCGGCACGATCCGCGCCGATTTCGCTGCCAGCATCGACGAGAACGCCGTTCACGGCTCCGACAGCACTGATTCCGCTGCCCGCGAAATCGCCTATTTCTTCAGTGCTACGGAAGTCTGCCCCCGCACCCGCTAAGCAGGCGAAATCTGTCACTCCTGGCCAGGACTTGCCGGGTGATGGCGCGTTACCCGGGTCGCCCCTCCTGCCGGAGGAGAGGCCCGGGAACAGTAAGCAGAGTGTCCGCTGGCCGCGGCTTGCCTAGAGGCAATAAAAGGCCAACAGATTAGCCCTTTGAGGGCTCGACATAATTGGTGTAGCAACCGGTCGACATATATGAATACCAATACGCCCGCCGTACCTCTTTCTTCTGCCTCCAGAATCAATCTGCTCGGGATGACCCGTGAACAGATGGAGGACTTCTTTGTCTCCATCGGCGAGAAGAAGTTTCGCGCCCAGCAGGTCATCAAGTGGATCCACCAGCTCGGTGTCGACGATTTCGAGCAGATGACCAATGTGTCCAAGGTGCTGCGCCAGAAGCTCGCGGAGATTGCCGAGATCAGGGCGCCCGAAGTCGTGCACCGCGAATATTCCGCCGACGGCACCCGCAAGTGGGTGCTGAAGGTGGGCGACAACTCCATGGTCGAGACCGTCCTCATTCCCGACGGTGATCGCAAGACACTCTGCGTGTCTTCGCAGGTGGGCTGTTCGCTGGATTGCAGCTTTTGCTCAACCGGCAAGCAGGGCTTCCAGCGAGATCTGACCACGGCCGAGATCATCGGACAGGTCTGGGTGGCCAATCGTTCCTATTTCGAGGACGAGCCGCTGATGGAGAACCGCGAGCGTGCCCTCACCAATGTCGTGATGATGGGCATGGGTGAGCCGCTGCTGAACTTCGACAATGTCGTGCCGGCCATGCAGCTCATGCTGGATGACTTCGCCTACGGCCTTTCCAAGCGTCGCGTCACGCTCTCCACCTCGGGCGTCGTGCCGATGCTGGACAAGCTGGGTGAGACGATCGATGTGGCCCTGGCCGTGTCGCTGCATGCGCCCAATGACACGCTGCGTGACGAGCTGGTCCCGATCAATCGCAAGTATCCGCTCGTTGAGCTGCTGGCTGCTTGTCGCCGTTACCTCGCGCGGTTCCAGCGTGAGGAAGGTGGGCGTCGCAAGATCACCATGGAGTACGTCATGCTGGCGGGTGTGAACGACACGCCGGCGCATGCACGCGAGCTTGCGCGTCTGCTGCGCGACACACCAAGCAAGATTAACCTGATTCCGTTCAATCCCTTCCCGCGCTCGTCTTATGCCCGCTCGAGCCGGGAGGACATCCTCGCTTTCCAGAAGATACTGACGGAAGCGGATTACATATGCACCATCCGCTCTACCCGCGGCGACGACATCGATGCCGCCTGCGGCCAGCTGGTCGGCCAAGTGCAGGACCGGACGCGTCGTGCCGAGCGCTGGCAGTCCCGCAATGAAAACGAAAAGACCGTGCGCGAGATTTTCAGGAGTGCGTCATGAAGAGGTTGCTTGTCGTCACCGGGGTGTTGCTCCTGGCGGCCTGCTCGACGGTGGTCGAGGGAGAGCGTATGCGCAAGGTGGATCCGGTCGGGGCCGCACGTGACCGGGTTGCGCTTGCCGCGGAGTACCTCAAGAAGGGCGACAACGAGAAGGCCTTGACCTACTTGCGCCTTGCACTGAAGACCGATCCCGACTCCGCCGATGCGCATAACCTGATGGGCGTATTGCTGGAGCGCGATGGAGCCCTCAAGCAGGCGGACAAGGAGTTCCGCAAGGCTGTCCGCCTGCGCGACGGCTATTCACAAGCGCATAACAATTACGGCAGCTTCCTGTTCCGCCGCGAGCGGTACAAGGAAGCCATGGTGCAGTTCGGCCGGGCAGCGGAAGATCTCAGCTATCCCAACCGTGCGTTGGCCTTTGAAGGCATGGGACGCAGCGCCTGGTTGATCGGGAAAAAAGAGGAGGCGGCCCAGGCCTTTTCGCGCGCTCTCCGGCTGGATCCCAACCTGCCGATGTCCATTCTGATGTCCGCCGAAATACAGTTTGATCAGAAAAATCTCGAGGCGGCGCATAATCTTTATAAGCGTTATCTGGAACTCACGCCGAACACGCCGCAAACGGCCCAGAGCCTCTGGCTCGGAATTCGTCTCGAGCGGCGTTTCGGGAACAGGGATGCACTGGCCAGCTATGAGCTGGCATTGAAGCGGCTGTATCCGGCCAGTCCGGAATACCAGCTGTACCAGGAAAGCCTGAGGGCGCAAAAGTAAGCTTGCTGCACGCAGCAGGCGGTAGTTGTGGAGCCTATTGTGAGCAATCAGACAGAGAACACCATGGAGGTCCGCGAGGTGCAGGAAGAGAATGGCCGCGACGAGGCGGATTACCTCTCTTTCATGCCCGGACAGCGCCTGCGCAAGGCGCGCGATCTCCGTGGCATGACCATCGAACAGGTGGCGCAGGAACTGAACCTGCCGGCCCGCTATATCCAGGCCATGGAAGGGGATGCCTACAAGGACCTGCCCGAGCCGGCCTTCGTGCGCGGCTACATGCGGCGCTATGCCCAGCTGGTGAAGTTGTCGCCTGATGACATCGCGGCCAAGTTCGACCAGTGCTATGCCGAGGACAAGGCGACACCTGCCCCGGATGTGCGACCGCACAATCCCATCCAGGTTCTCGGGGTGATCGCGCGGCGCCCGAGGCTGCGCCCGAAGCGACTGTTGTCCTGGCTGGCCGTGGCGTTCGTGCTGCTGCTCGTGGGCGGTTTTATCTGGAACGGCCTCGCCAACCGCAGCACGATTCCGGTTGCGGAAACGCCTGAGCTTCCGGCGGTGCAGCCTGTGCCGGTCGTCCCGGAGCCTTCTCCGGTCGTGCCGGGGGCGGTGCCGCCCCCGGATGCGACGGTACCCGGTGCGCCCGCGCCCGCAGCGCCGGGCATGAATGTGCTGCCGGTGCCATCCGGTCCGGCCGTGCTGCCCGCACCGGGTGCTGCGGCGCCCGTGGTTCCGGCGGGGCCGGCGCCGGCCGCCGCGGTTGGCCCGGATACGCTCGTCATCACCCTGGCTGCCGAGAGCTGGGTCAGTGTGCGTGATGCGCGGCAGCAGTCACTGGTGAATGCGCTTTCGAAGCCGCAGACACTGACCGTGAGGGGCGAAGCGCCCTTCGTGGTCAACTTTGGCAATGCCCCGGCGGCGACGCTCGCCATCAACGGCCGGGCGGTGGACCTGCGGCCGCACACGAAGGGGGCGGTGGCCTCCCTCTCTGTGACCCGATGACCCCCGACTGACCGGATCTTCCGACGCCATGCACGAGTCTCCCATCAAGCGCCGCCCCACCCGCAAGATACGCGTCGGCAAGGTTTTCGTGGGCGGTGATGCGCCCATCACCGTGCAGACCATGACCAACACCGAAACCTGCGACGTCGAGGCGACGGTCGCGCAGATCCAGCGCTGTGTCGCGGCGGGCGTGGATATCGTGCGCGTGTCGGTGCCGTCCATGGAGGCGGCCGACGCCTTCGGTGACATCCGTCGACGAGTGCCGGACGTGCCTCTCGTGGCCGATATCCATTTCGACCATCGCATTGCACTGGCGGTGGCGGAGCAGGGTGTGGACTGCCTGCGCATCAATCCGGGCAATATCGGCTCCGAGGCCAAGGTGCGAGAGGTCGTGGCGGCGGCGCGTCATCATGGCATCTCGATTCGCATTGGCGTGAATGCCGGCTCCCTGGAAAAGGACCTGCAGAAAAAATACAGCGAGCCCACGGGCGCTGCCCTGCTCGAGTCGGCCATGCGCCACATCGACATCCTCGATCGCCTGAATTTCCACGAGTTCAAGGTCAGCGTGAAGGCGTCCAATGTCTTCCTGACGCTGGACGCCTATCGGCTGCTGTCGCGGCAGATCGACAATCCGCTGCATCTGGGCGTGACGGAGGCGGGGGTTTTCCGTTCCGGCACCGTCAAGTCCGCCATTGCGCTCGGCGGGCTGCTGCTCGAGGGCATTGGCGATACGGTGCGGGTTTCGCTGGCCGCTGAACCCGAAGATGAAGTGAAGGTCGGCTTCGACATCCTGAAGTCGCTGGGTATCCGCTCAAACGGCATCAACTTCATTGCCTGCCCGAGCTGCTCGCGCCAGGAGTTCGATGTGATCCGCGTGATGAACGCGCTCGAGCAGCGGCTCGAGGATGTACGCGTGCCCATGGATGTCTCGGTCATTGGCTGCAAGGTCAATGGCCCGGGCGAGGCCAAGGAAGCCGACATTGGCGTGGTGGGCGCGCTGCCGAACAGCCTGGTTTACCGTCACGGTGAGAAGAGCCACCTGATTCCCACCGCTTCGCTGGTGGACGAGATCGAGAAAATGGTGCGCGAGCGCGTCCGGCAGGCAGAAGCCGAGGCGGCCGAAAAGAAAAATGCAGATGCCGCCCGCGGTGTCTTTGCCCGCGGCGAGTAAGGCACAGCAACAGGCAGAACAAGAATGAGCCAGAAAATCACCGCCATCCGCGGTTTCAACGACATCCTGCCTGCCGAGACCTGGCGCTGGGCGGAGGTCGAGTCTGTCCTGCGCGATCTGATGCGCTCCTACGGCTACCACGAAATCCGGCTGCCCATCGTGGAGAGCACGCCGTTGTTCGCGCGCGCCATCGGGGCGGTGACGGACATCGTCGAGAAGGAAATGTATTCCTTCGATGATCGCGGTGGCGAGTCGCTGACGCTGCGTCCCGAGGGCACCGCGGGCTGCGTACGCGCCTGCCTCGAGCATGGCCTCACCTACAACCAGACCCAGCGTCTCTGGTACACCGGGCCCATGTTTCGCTACGAGCGTCCGCAAAAAGGCCGCTATCGCCAGTTCCACCAGTTCGGCGTGGAAACCTTCGGCATGACCGGTCCCGACATAGACGC
Source organism: Moraxellaceae bacterium (assembly GCA_029237815.1). Lineage (GTDB taxonomy): Bacteria > Pseudomonadota > Gammaproteobacteria > Pseudomonadales > Moraxellaceae > UBA2031. Next base: position 203,908 of record JAQZBP010000001.1, on the reverse strand, counting down.
CGAGCAGGTCCTGCTGACGGCACGCCTGTGGAAGATGCTGGGCCTCGACCAGGTTGTGCGCCTGGAGCTCAACTCGCTGGGCGAGTCGGATGAGCGTGCGCGTTTCCGGGCAGCGCTGGTGACTTACCTGGAGCAGCATCGCGAGGAACTCGACGAGGACTCGCAACGTCGCCTGACCAGCAACCCCCTGCGCATCCTCGACAGCAAGGATCCTGACACGCAGGCCGTACTCGAGAATGCGCCGCGTCTGCCGGATTTCCTGGGCGAGGAGTCGCTGTCGCATCTGACGCAGCTCTGCGCCGTGCTCGACGCCGCGGGCGTGGCGTATGTCGTGAACCCGCGCCTTGTCCGCGGCCTCGATTATTACAACAAGACCGTGTTCGAGTGGGTGACCAGCGAGCTGGGTGCCCAGGGCACGGTCTGCGCCGGCGGCCGCTATGACGGACTCGTCGAACAGCTGGGCGGGCAGAAGACGCCGGCGGTGGGTTTCGCCATCGGCCTGGAGCGGCTTCTGCTGTTGCATGCCGCCGTGCATCCGGAAGTGGAGCAGTCCGAAGCCGATGTCTTCATCGCCGCGGTCGGCGAGGGCACGGCGCAGCCAGGCCTGCTCCTTGCCGAGCAATTGCGCGAGGCGCTCCCCGACCTGCGTGTTCTGCTCAATTGCGGCGGTGGCAGCTTCAAGTCCCAATTCAAGAAGGCGGACAAGTCCGGCGCCCGGTTCGCCCTCGTCATCGGGCAGGACGAGGCGGCGGCCGGCCGTGTCAGCGTGAAGTGGCTGCGCGAAGAGCGCGAGCAGCACACGCTGGCTCAGGCCGATCTCGCGGCCTTCCTGAAAGAAATCCATACGCTTTGACCAGCCGGCGCACCGGCACAAGGAGCCACAAGTGACGAACGAAGAAGAACAACTCGAAGCCCTCCAACGCTTCTGGAAGCAATACGGCATGTCCATCCTGGTGGGCGTGGCGCTGGCGGCGGCCGTTTTCTTCGGCTGGCGCTTCTGGCAGAACGCGCGCCTGGACGAAGCGGCCCGCGCCTCCACGGTTTACCAGGACATGCTGGGCGCCGTGCAGCGCAGCCAGCTCAATCCCGGCGACAAGGCCGCCAATACGGATGTGCAGCGTTTTGGCAAGACGCTGAAGGAAGAGCACGGCAAGACCCCTTATGCCATCAATGCCGGCCTGCTGCTGGCCCGCCAGGCCGCCGATCGCAATGACTTCAAGGAAGCCGAGAAGCAGCTGCGCTGGGTGCTGGACCAGAAGCCGGCCGAGGCCGAGCGCGTGCTGGCGACGACGCGACTGGCGCGCGTACTGGTGGCACAGAAGCAGCTGGAGCCTGCGCTGGCGCTGCTGGCCAAGGAAAACGCCCCTGGCTTCATGCCCACCATCGACGAGCTGAAGGGCGACATCTATGTGGCGCAGGGCAAGACAGCTGAGGCGCGAAAGGCCTATGAATCGGCAGCGCGCGCGTTGCTGGAGCGCGAGGAGCGTCGGCCCCTGCTCGAGATGAAGATGGCCGATGTGGGTCTGGCGCCGCTGGAAGCGCCGGCGCCCGCCAAGGCTGACGAGTCCGGTTCGGAGTCGACCTCCTCGTGATGCCATTCCGCCTGCAGCGCCTCGCCATTCCGTTGCTGGCCGTGCTCGTCGCGGCTTGCAGCAGCACGCCTCCCGAACCAGAGGCCAAGAGCTATCCCAGGATCACGGCCGAGCGCGTCAAGCTCCAACGCCTGTGGAAGGTGTCGGTGGGTGATGGTCAGGATGGCACGCAGGTGCGCCTGACGCCGGCCGTGAGTGGCCAGCATGTGGCGGCCGCCAGTCGCGACGGCCTGCTGATGCTGGTCGATCGCGAGAGCGGCAGGCTGCAATGGAAAAAGAAGACCCGCCTGCCCATCACGGCCGGCCCGGCGGCGGGTTATGGCCTGGTGGCCATCGGCACCGCCAAGGGCGAGCTGGTGCTCTATTCGCAGGCGGACGGCAGCGAGAAGTGGCGTGCCTCCCTTGGCGCGCCGGTGCTGGCGGCGCCGGCCATCGCGGCCGATCGCGTGGTGGTGCTGGCCGGTGATGGCGTGGTGCATGCGCTGGCGCTCGAGGACGGCGCCGTGCGCTGGACCTACAACACGTCGGTGCCGCCGCTGACGCTGAATACGAACGCTGCGCCGCTGCTGGCGGATGATCGTATATACATCGCCACCTCCGGCGGCAAGCTGATACGGCTCGACCCGGAAACCGGGGCGGCCGAGTGGGAAGTGCGCGTCGCCACGAACAGCGGCCGCTCGGAGCTCGAGCGCATGAACGACGTCGTCGGCAACCTGCTGCGCGTCGGCGAACGCGAGCTCTACAGTGTCGGTTTCCAGTCACAGCTGACGATGACCGATGTGGAGGCAGGCCGCCGCCGCTGGCAGTACGAACTGTCCAGCGTCAACGATCCCGCAGAAGGCCTGGGCAATATCTATGTCACGGACGTAGAGGGCTTCGTGCTGGCCGTGGATCGGGCCAGCGGCAAGCTCGCCTGGAAGCAGCCGGACTATGCGTATCGCCAGCTCAGCAACCCGGTGGTGCTGAACAACCTGTTGGCCGTGGCCGATGACGACGGGCGCGTGCACCTGCTTTCACAGAGTGACGGCGCTGTCCGCGGCCGGGTGAGGGCCAGCGGCGACGCCGTGGTCGCACTGGTGGTACGCGACGATGTGCTTTACGCCTGGGATGACGATGGCGGACTTTCCGCCTGGAAACTGCGGTAATGCTGATGAAACCTGTGATCGCGCTAGTCGGACGGCCCAATGTCGGCAAGTCCACCCTGTTCAACCAGCTCACGCGCAGCCGCGACGCACTCGTCGCCGACCTGCCCGGGCTGACGCGCGATCGCAAGTACGGCGATGCCCGCATCGAGGACAAGTCCTTCATCGTCATTGACACCGGCGGCATCGGTGAAGGCGAGCAGGGCATCGACGGCTATATGGCGGAGCAGTCCCGCCTGGCCATCCACGAGGCGGACATCGTGCTCTTCCTGGTGGATGCGCGGGCGGGACTCACCGCCGCCGACCAGGACGTCGCCTCCGAGCTGCGCAGCCTCAGCAAGCGCGTGCACCTGGTGGTGAACAAGATCGACGGCGTGCAGGAAGAAGCCGCCATGGCCGAATTCCACCAGCTCGGGTTTGGCGAGATCTTCGGTATCGCCGCCAGCCACGGCCGCGGCATCCTGCAAATGATGACCCAGGTGCTGGCGGACTGCCCGCCCGACGAGGAGGAGGCCCCGCTGGCCGAGACCGGCATCAAGATCGCCATCGTCGGACGTCCCAACGTCGGCAAGTCCACCTTGGTGAACCGCCTGCTGGGTGAAGAGCGCGTGGTGGTCTTCGACATGCCGGGCACCACCCGTGATTCGATCTACATTCCTTTCGAGCGACGCGAGAAGCGTTACACGCTGATCGACACCGCCGGCGTGCGCCGCCGCGGCCGCGTCGACGAGGGCGTGGAGAAGTTCTCCGTCATCAAGACCCTGCAGGCGATCAAGGATGCGCACGTGGTCGTGCTGGTGCTGGATGCGCGCGAGAGCATCGTCGACCAGGACCTGCACCTGCTCGGCTTCGTGCTGCAGAGCGGGCGCGCGTTGGTGGTGGCCATCAACAAGTGGGACGGGATGTCCGATTATGACCGCGACATCGTCAAGAAGGACATCGACCGCCGCCTGGACTTCATCCCCTGGGCGCGCATCCACCTGATCTCGGCCAAGCACGGGACCGCTGTCGGCGACCTCTATCCTTCCATCGAGCGGGCCTACACCTCCGCCACCATCAAGGTGGCCACCAACCGCCTCACCCAGATCCTGGAAGATGCAGTCGAGCAGCATCAGCCGCCTCTTGTCGGCGGACGCCGCATCAAGCTTCGCTACGCCCACATGGGCGGGCAGAATCCTCCCCTGGTGGTGGTACACGGCAACCAGACCGCGGCCGTGCCGGGCGCCTACAAGCGCTACCTCGAGAATGTGTTCCGCAAGGTGCTCAAGATCGAGGGCACGCCGATCGCCATCGAGTTCAAGACCGGTGACAACCCTTTCAAGGACCGCAAGACGGTCCTGAAGCCGGCCGAAGTCGAAAAGCGACGCCGGCTGGTGCAAGCCCACAAGAAAAGAGAAAAAAAGCGCTGAGCCCCGTACGGCAGCATTCGGGCTCGGCCTGATTGTTGAGCACACCGGACGTGCTCCTGACAGGGGACTTCCGCATGCTTTACCGGCGCAGCCGTTCCGGCCTCCCGCTCGCCTTCGCATTTTACGTCCTTGCTGCTCCCGCACAGGCCGCCGATCCGGCAGATGAAGCCTTTGCCGGGGCCGGGGACATTCCCTCCGTGCTCTCCGCCACCCGCCTGCAGCAGTCCCTGCTGGAGGCGCCGGCCGCCGTCACGGTAATCGATCGGCAGATGATCGAGCAGACTGGCGTGCGCGAGATTCCCGAGATCCTGCGCCTCGTGCCCGGCATGGTGGTCGGCTATGACACCGGCTCCGATGCCTTCGTCAGCTTCCACGGGACTTCCGCCGACCTCGCGCGGCGCATGCAGGTGCTGGTCGATGGACGCTCCATTTACCAGCCGCTGCTGGCGTCCGTGGACTGGATCGGGCTGCCGCTGGAGCTGGCCGACATCGAGCGCATCGAGGTGATCCGCGGGCCGAACTCTTCCACCTGGGGCGCCAACAGCTTTTTTGCCGTCGTGAACATCATCACTCGCCATCCGGCGGACGTGGAGCGGGCGCGGGTGAGCTATTCGGGATGCGGGGTGCTGACCAGTACCGTGGAGGACGTGGCGGATATCTTCAACGATGTGTCGCGTACCGCGCATGACGTGGAAGGCCACAGTACCGCGCCCTGTGCCGATGACGTCGAGGATTTCGTGGCGCGCATCGCGCATCGCACGGCGGCGCTCGATTGGCGCCTGACCGTTGCCGGGCGCAGCGACGACGGCTTCGAGGAAAACCGCCGCCGCGGCAATGCAGAGTTCACCGACAGCAAGGATGTGGACTCGCTCTACGGCCGTGGTGTCTGGGCCGTCACGCCGGAAGCGAATCTCGATTTCTCCTTCGGCATCGCCGAGATGGATGCGCAGCAGCAGTACCGTCCGACCTTCTTCCTCCAGCCGCCGCAGGCCGAACGCGAGAACAAGTACCTGAGCCTGGCCTGGGACCAGGCGCTGACCGAGACCAACCAGTTGCGCCTGCAGGCCAGCCATTCCCGTTTCCGCCGCGAGGAACCCTGGCTCGTGCGTCTGCCGCGCGTGGTGTTCCTGCCCGTGCTGGGGCAGCTCTACGACCAGAACCGGAACTGCGCCAACGGCCTCATCTACGCCGGTGACACCTCCAGGTGCACGGCGGCGGACCTGCCCCTGCTGGTGCAGTTCCAGACCGAGATCACCAACAATCCCGCCTGGCTGGACGAGGCAGATTTCGGCGCCGGCCTCGATGCACACGAGCGCCGCACCGAAGTCGAGCTGCACGATGTGTGGATGCTCACGCCCGACCTTCGCATGGTGTTCGGCACGACCTTTGACGAGGCGCGTGTGGACTCCCGCGTCTATCTCGGCGGCCATGCCGAGAACACCGTGTGGCGTGTGTTCGGCCACGGCGAGTGGCGCTTCGCGCCGGACTGGCTGCTGAACGTGGGCGGCAACCAGGAATACGACGAGGGCGCCGGCAACTACTTCTCGCCGCGCTATGCGCTCAACTGGCAGTTCACGGATGCCCAGGTGTTGCGCGCGGTGTTTTCGGAGGCGGTGCGCACGCCCGACATCTTCGAAGAGCAGGCCCGTTTCCGCTATCAGGCAACGGGCCTCGCCCCCGCAGACGCCCAGTATTCAGGCTCCTTCTTCCAGAGCGGCATCGCCGGCGGCGATGCGCCCACGGAACGGATCGAGTCTGCAGAGCTGGGCTACTACGGCCGCTTCGATGCGGCGCGCCTGACGATCGACCTGCGCGTCTTCCGCGACCGCATGGCCCTGGTCGAGCACAACCTCGACCCGACCGACAGCGAAGGCTTCGGTATTCGACCGCTCGAGAAAATGCGCATGACCGGCAGCGAGCTCGGCGTCGACTGGCGCCCTTACCCCAGCCAGCGCTTCCAGGTCAGCTACGCCTACCTCGACATGGACGGGGTGACGGCCGCGAACGACAACACCCAGTTCGTGCCGCAGCACTCGGGCAGTGCGGCCTGGTGGCAGGACTACAGCAGCGGCTGGCAGATCGGGACCACCTACGCCTTCTATAACGACCTGCGCACGGACCGGGAATTCTTCTTCGATCGCCTGGAGTCCCGGATCGCGAGAAAAATTCCGCTTCCGCATGCGCAGCAGCTGATGCTGGCGCTCATCGTCCAGGTGCGCCTCACCGATGACCCCGAGCTGCGCGAGGAGAATGCGGGCGATCGCCAGCGTGGCTGGTTCAGCGTCGACTGGCGTTACTGACGCCTGTCACAACACGCAAGGGACGGCCGCATGCAAAGAGGAGCACCACGCGCCAGCCTTCGCCACCGCCTGATGCGGCTGGCGGGAGTGCTGCTGCTCGTGTGTGCGATCCCGGCCGAAGCGCTGACGGTGCAGTTGCTGGGCGCGTCAGCGGCCAGCGAGGAGTTCGAGCAGGCGCTGCGCGCCAGGCTGGGAAGCTCCCATGAGGTGGTGACGGGCAAGGTCGCCGATGCTGACATCGTTCTGGTGCTGCACGAAGGGGCGCTCGCCGAATCCCGGCAGTCGCAACGGCCGCGGTTGCTGCTGTTGCCGGCGCCGGGCGGTGTCGCCCTGCAGCATGGCGAGACGGCGCTGTACTGGGCGCCGGCCCTCGGCGACCAGCTGCGTCTGGCGGCACGCATCATGCCGGGCCTGCGGCGCGTCGGCCTGCTCGTCGGCCCGCAGGACCTGGCGCGTGCCGAGGCGCTGCGCAGTGGCGTCTCCGGCCAGCGCCTCGAGCTGGTCGTACGCCAGGCCACGCCAGCCCTGCTGTCGCGCCAGGTGGCTGACCTGGCGGTGACCACGGATGTGCTGGTCGCGCCGGTCGACGCTCATCTCTACAACCGCGACAACCTCAAGCCGGCGCTCATGGCGGCCTATCGCCAGAACCGTGCCTTTATAGGCCCCAATCCGGCGTGGGTACGCGCCGGCGCGCTTGCCAGCCTCTACGCCACGCCGGGGACGCTCGCTGCCGATGCCGCCCTGGCCATCCTGGCCTTTCAGGAAGACGGCCGCTGGCCGGCTCCTTCCCACGCCAGCCGATTCGATGTCATTACCAATCCGCAAGTGGCGCGCGCCCTGGGGCTGCGCCTGCCCGACGCGGCGTCGCTCACTCGCGCGATGCAGTCCGAGAGGGAGGGCGTATGGCCCTGATGGAAAACTGGAGCCTGCGCAGTCGCACCCTGTTCCTCGGGGTGGCGCCGGCCTTCCTCATGCTGGTCCTGCTGCTGGGTTACCTGCTGCAGGCGCGCCTCGCGGACGCCAAGCGCGAGCTGGCGGCCAGCGGGGGGCTGATGGCAGCGCAGCTGGCGGCCAGCGCCGACTACGCCGTGATTTCCGGCAACATGGACAGCCTGGCCGGCCAGGTCGAGACCCTCCTGCGCCAGCCTGGCGTGGTCGAGGTGCGGGTGCTGGGCGCGGATGGCGTCGTCCTCCTGCAGTCACGCTCCCGGCAGCACGCCAGCGGCATGGCAGTGCATCGCTTTGGCAGCGAGATCCGTCCGACCAACCTCGGTGCGGCGGCCCAGGACTGGCTGGCGCCCGATATGTCGGCTCCGGCTGTGCTGGGGCGAGTGGAGATCGGTGTCAGCGACGACCTTGCGCTGGCGCGGGAGCACGAGATCCTGCGCAACGGGCTGCTCCTTGGCGGCCTGGCGCTGCTCCTCTCAGGGTTGCTGGCCCTGCGCATGGCGGTACTCTTGCGGCGACCGCTGGAGGCCGTGGCCGGCTTTGTCGAGAAGCTCGGGCAGCGCCAGTTCGACGCGCGCCTCGAGGTGAACACCGGCGGCGAGATCGGCCAGCTCGGCCATCGCCTCAACCAGCTTGCCGCGGCGCTCGCCGACGCCCGTACCGCGCAGACTCACTACACGCGTGAGCTGCTCGACGCGCGCGTCCGGGCCGACGAGGCCAGCCAGGCCAAGAGCCAGTTCCTCGCGATGATGAGCCACGAGTTGCGGACGCCGCTCAATGGCATTTCCGGCATGCTGCAACTGCTGGAATCGACCCGGCTCGATGGCGAGCAATCCGATTATGTGCAACATGCCCAGCAAGCCGGCGGCGACTTGCTGCGCCTGGTCGACGACATCCTCGATTTCTCCCGGCTCGATCAAGGCAAGCTGCCGCTCGAGCTGCGTCCTTTCGAGCCGGCGCTGTTGCTCAGCCAGCTCATCACCCGTTACCAGCCGGAAGCGCAGCGGCAGCGCCTCGGCCTTGTGCTGGAGGTCGAAGGCCTGCCGCCCGGCTGCAGCCTGCTGGGCGATGCCCTGCGAATCCGCCAGATCCTCTCCCAGCTCCTCGAGAACGCGCTCAAGTTCACGCACGAAGGCAGCATCACCTTGCGCGCCGTCTTTGCGGAGCGCGCAGGTCGTCAGTTGTTCCTGACCTGCGAGGTCTGCGATACCGGCATCGGCATTCCCGCCGACCTCCAGGCACGCATCTTCCAGCCTTTCGTGCAGGTGGACAGTCAGTCCAGCCGGCGCTACGACGGGGCCGGGCTCGGTCTCGCCATTGCCTCCCGCCTCGCCGGCCTGATGGACGGGCGCCTGCGGGTGGAAAGCGAGCCCGGCGTCGGTTCCTGCTTCGTCTTCGAGGTTCTCCTGTTCCGGGCCGAGGAGGCGACCGGTGAGGCGCCGACGCCGACGCGGGGGCGCGTGCTGGTCGTGGAGGACAATCCCGCCAACCAGATGGTGGCGGAGGGCATGCTGCGTCACCTCGGTTGCGCGGTGGAGCTGGTCGGGGACGGCGCGACGGCGCTGCGTCGCCTGGAGCAGGGCGCATCCCGCTATGACCTCGTCCTGATGGACTGCCAGCTGCCGGTCATGGATGGCTTCGAGGCGACGCGACGCTGGCGCGCCCGCGAGTCCGGCCGGCGCCTGCCGGTGATTGCCCTGACGGCGCACCTGCTGGATGACGTGCGGGACGCCTGCCGCGAGGCTGGCATGGATGCCGTGCTGACCAAGCCGTTTCGCCGCCAGGCCCTGGCCGACTTGCTGGCGGAATGGCTGCCGGGCGGCCCGAAGAGGGGAGTGGGAGAGGCCCCCTGAGTGCTGGTATGCTCGCGCCTTTGTCACCGGCAGCGTCTGGAATGGATGACGCGAGTCCTGCCGTCTAACAACGAGAACAACGCAGTCGCCTATGATCGATTCCCTGGTTGAATTCTGGCTCCATCTCCGCGCCCTCCCCAATTTCTGGGGCTTCGTCACCATTCCCATCGTCGCGGCCGTCGTCACCTGGGCGCACGTCTGGTTCGCCATGAAGATGGTGTTCTACCCGCTCGAATTCGTGGGCATCTGGAAGCCCTGGATCGGCTGGCAGGGCATCGTGCCGCGCAAGGCCGGCAAGATGGCAGCCATCGTGGTCGACAACACCCTGGCCAAGCTCGGCTCGCTCTCCGAAATCTTCCGCGAGATGGATCCGGACAAGATCGCGCGCCACGTCACCGACGGGCTCATGGAGCGCATCGAGGACATGGTCGACGAGATCATGAACGAGAAGAACCGCGTGTTCTGGGAAAACCTGCCCGTCAGCTTCAAGAAGCGTGTCTATGCGCGCGTGCGCCGGCAGACACCGGAAGTGATGGAAAACCTGGTGCGCGACCTCGGCGAGAACATCGAGGACCTGATCGACCTCAAGGCCATGGTGGTGCGCCAGATGGAAGGCGACAAGGCCCTCGTGGTGCGCGTGTTCCAGGAGGTCGGCTCGCCGGAAATCAATTTCATCGTGACCTCCAGCTTCTGGATCGGCCTGACCTTCGGCCTCGTGCAGATGACGCTGTGGTACTGGTTCCCCTGGAACATGGGTCTGCCGCTGTACGGCGCCGTGCTCGGCTACGCCACCAACTGGCTGGCGCTGGCGATGGTGTTCCGCCCGCTGAATCCCATCAAGATCGGCCCCTGGCGCATGCAGGGCCTTTTCCTCAAGCGCCAGCCGGAGATTTCGGAGAAGTTCGCCGAGCTGTCCACGCTCGAGATGGTTTCGCTCAAGCACCTGGTCAACGAGATGCTTACCGGCAAGTATTCCGAACGCACCCGGGCCCTGATTCGCCGGCACATCAGCCCACTGCTGGAAGGCGGCGTGGTGCGTACGGCCATCCAGCTGACCGTGGGGCCCACCGGCTATGCCTCGCTGAAGCGCACCATCGTCGAGAAGGCCGCCGCGCTTTCACTGCAGCCTCTGGCGAACCCGCAGTTCAACCGCGACCGCGCCAAGGTCATCGCCTCCATCTTCGCCTCGCGCATGAAGGCGATGAGCGCCAAGGAATTCCAGGACCTGCTGCGCCCGGCCTTTCAGGAAGACGAGTGGATCGTGATCATGCTCGGCGCCGTGCTGGGCGCGCTTTGCGGCTGGCTGCAGCTCGTCTTCGGCTTCACGCACTGAGCGTCGCGTCACCCTGAAAAAAGCCCCGGCATGCCGGGGCTTTTTTTATGTCAGAGCTCTGCCAGGCAAAGTTGCCGTGACTGCCACTCGACCGTATGCAGGGTGGCCACGGCGGCGCCCACGAAGACCGGGTCCTCGTCGAGCTGTCGCAGCTGTAGCGCCATTTCGCCAGTGGCGAGCCGGGGCGCATCGCCCTCCAGGATGAATGCCAGGCGGGCCATGTTGTTGGCGAGGCCGGTGCCGAGGGCCTTCACGGCCGCTTCTTTGAGCGTCCACAGGCGGAGGAATCCGGGCAGGCGCTCTGCTTCGTCCAGTTGTTCCAGCCATTCCACTTCGGCAGCGGCAAAGTAGCGGCGAGCGACCGCCAGCACCTGAACAAGGCGTCGCTGCTCGATATCCACCCCGCAGGGCGCGTCCGATACGAGGACGGCTACCAGTCCGGGGGCATGGCTGAGGCTGAAGTGCCAGCCCGTCTCCCCGGCGGGTACCAGGCGGCCGTTGGCGGCGCGCTGGAAGCTGATCGTGGTTTCCGGCCACTGCATGTGCAACGCCAGCTCCCGGCGCAGCAGCAGCCGCGAGAGGGCAAAGCCGCGGGCGCGGTCGGGTTGCGTCAGGTGGTCCAGCTCGCGCCGTTCTGTCTCCGGCAAGCGGGTGGCAAGCGCCGACAGCGGGACCGAGCCGTCGTCAGCGAGCCATACCAATCTCGCTCGGCTCATGGCGCGCTTGCGAGGGCTGGCAGCACAAGCAGCGGGTCGATGCGCGCGTCGTTCAGGCTCACCGTCCAGTGCAGGTGCGGACCAGTGGCGCGGCCGGTCTTGCCCACGGCACCGACGAGGTCGCCCTGGCGGACGCGGTCGCCGGTCTTCACGCTGATTTCTCTCAGGTGGCAGAGCATGGAGAACAGGCCCTGACCGTGATCGATCATCACAGTGCGTCCGTTGAAGAAATAGTCTCCGGTTCGGGCGACCACCCCGTCGGCAGGCGCGATGACAGGCTGGCCTTCGGGCGCGGCGATATCCATCCCAAGATGCGGCGCGCGTGGCTCGCCATTGAAGAAGCGCTTGCGCCCGAAGCTCGCATTGGCGGCGCCGCGGGTCGGCTGAATGAAGGCGGGCCAGATCGCCGGCGACGGCGTGTAGGCACGGTAGACCGCCTGCTGCTCGCTGGCCTCGCGCTCGTAGCGCGCGAGCTCCTCCGGGCCGGGATGCACGTGCTTGTTGTCGCGCAGCTTGATGTGCTGCTCGGGGTACTGCTTGTCGGCAATCGTGAACGGGAGCGTCGCGATAGTCGGCTGGCCGCTCCTGTCACTGATCACTACCTGACTCTCGCCAGGCAGCGCGGCGTGGGGAATCCCGACGACAAGGTGGCGCTCGCCGCCGGGCCCCTTCGCGATGAAGACGGGCTTGCCGTCCAGGGTTGCCTGAAGGTCGGCCGGCAGCGACGCCGGCAGCGGGAGCAGGGCGATTCCGCCAGGGACCCGGGACTCCCGGGGCAGGGCAATGACATTGCTGCCGAGCAGCAGGCCAAGCAGCAACGCGGTCAGACGCATCATTTTCTCTCCACGGAAGCGACTGTGGCGGTCAGCACGCCATCGGCCAGCCGGGTCTGTATCACGTTGCCTGCGGTCACTTCATCGACCGAGCGCACGATGCACCCGCCGGACTCCACGATTGCGTAGCCGCGCGCGAGGATGGCCAGCGGGCTCGCCAGCTGGGCGCGCTCGCCGACATGGCGCAGTTGCACCTGACGCTCGCGAAGCAGTTGCATCATGGCGTTCCCGAGACGCTGGTCGAGCATGGCGAGGTGCTGGCGCTGCCCCGGCAGGCGCTGCCCCGGGTGCTGGCCGCGCAGACGGGCAAGGAGGCCCTGGCACTGCATCTGGCGCGCGCGTAGCGAATGGCGTACGGCGCGTTGCAGGCGCAGGTCGAGCTCGTCGAGGCGCTGCGCGAGGTCGTGCAGGCGTTGCCCCGGGTGACGCAGGCGTGCCCGCAGGTGCGCCAGGCGCTGGCTGGCCTGCTGCATCTGCGTGCGTAGCACGCGGGTCAGCAGGATTTCAAAGCCTTCGAAATTGTCACGCAGGTCCTCGCCGTCCGGGCTGAGCAGCTCCGCCGCGGCCGAGGGCGTGGGGGCGCGCATGTCGGCCACGAAGTCGGCAATGGTGAAGTCGGTCTCGTGGCCGACACCGCTCACCACCGGCAGGCGGCTGCCGGCAATGGCGCGCGCCACGATCTCCTCGTTGAAGGCCCAGAGGTCCTCCAGCGAGCCGCCGCCGCGGGCGAGCAGGATCACGTCAAACGCCGGCTGCGCATTGGCCAGCGCAATGGCCCGCACGATGGCGGGGCCGGCCTCCTTGCCCTGCACCGGCACTGGCAGCACCGTCACCGGCAACCCCGCGAAGCGGCGCTGCAGTACCGAGAGGATGTCGCGGATGGCCGCGCCCGTGGGGGAGGTGATCACGGCAATGTGGCGCGGCGGCGCCGGCAGCTCACGCTTGCGTTCGGCGGCAAAGAGCCCCTCTGCCTGCAGGCGCAGGCGCAGCTCGTCGAAGGCCCGGCGCAGAGCGCCGAGGCCGGCCTCCTCCATCTGCTCCACGATGAGCTGGTAGTCGCCGCGTGGCGCGTAGAGGCTGAGTCGCGCCTTGACCAGTACCTGCTGCCCGTTCTTCGGCGTGAAGCGCAGGAAGCGGTTATTGCCGCGGAACATGGCGGCCCGGATCTGCGCGCCCGCGTCCTTGAGCGTGAAGTAGAGGTGGCCCGAGGAGGGCTGGGACAAGTTGGAGATCTCGCCTTCCACCCAGAGGTTGGGGAAGCTGCCTTCGAGCAGGTCGCGCACCTGCTCGTTGAGCAGGCTGACGGAGAGGATGTTGCGGGTGGCGGTCATGGGCAGGCAGTCCGTTCGATGGCCCATTCTAATCGGCGGCAGCGTCCGCGGTACTGCCGGCGGCCAAGGATCCGGATAAACTTTGCCGCCTGGAACCGGAAAGGGACGATGTGATGAGGTTTGGAATTGCACTGCTGTTGCTGGTCATTGCCACGGGCGTTGTCGGCTGGAATTACCGCGCCGAGCTGAAGGCCCGGTTCATGCCGCCGGCGCCGGTCGCGCAGAGGCCGGGGCAGCAGACCGATGTGCTCTATAGCTGGGTCGATAGCGAAGGCGTCACCCACTTCGAGCAGCAACCCGGCAAGGGGCAGCGCGTCGTCTATGACGGTAGCCGGGTCACGCCGCTGGAGCCGGTGCAGGCACCCGGGCTTGCTGCCCCGGTCGCCGAAGCTGCTGCCGAGGACCTGGCCAAGAGCGGGGCGAAAAGCCTGCACAGCCTCCGCGACGAGTTGAAGGCGGGCGCCCAGCGCATGCAGGAGGCCAAGGCCGCCGCCGAATACTAAAGACGCCGGGCGGCCCGCGGCACCACTGGGACGCCTGGGGCTGTCGGGCTGGCGCTTTCCCGCCTACTGTTCTCCTGGTCCCTTCCCGGCGGAGAACCTCCATGCGCCTGCTGTCACTTCTTGTCGCCGTCCTGATCGTGGGCTGGCTGGCCTATCAGCAACTGGGTGGCGGCAAGGCGGCAACCGAGAGCCCGGCGGATTATCGACAGGCGGAGCGCAAGGCGGCGTCCGTCGAGGTCCAGGTTGAGGACCAGTTCGCCGACCAGGCCGCCCGACTTTCCCGCATGGAGTCGGGCGGGGAGACTGAACAACCCTGAGGCACGTTGCGTTTCTTCCGGGCCTCCCTTTCCTCTATAATCGCGCCCTTCCTTTTTCCAGCCCGCCCGGGTGTCCCCATGCTTGATATCGTTCAGGAAGCTCTCACTTTTGATGACGTCCTCCTGTTGCCGGCCTATTCCGACGTGCTGCCCAAGGATGTCAGCCTGAAGACGCGCCTGACGCGCACCATCGACCTGAACATTCCCCTGGTGTCCGCTGCCATGGATACCGTGACCGAGGCGCGCATGGCCATCGCCATCGCCCAGGAAGGCGGCATCGGCATCCTGCACAAGAACATGGACATACTGGCCCAGGCCGGTGAAGTCCGCCGCGTGAAGAAGTACGAGGCGGGCATGGTGAAGGACCCCATCACCGTGAGCCCCGACACCACGGTCGGCCACCTCATCGAGATCACCAAGGCCAACCGCATCTCCGGCGTGCCGGTGGTGGTGGGCAACGACCTCGTCGGCATCGTCACCAGCCGCGACCTGCGCTTCGAGACCAAGCTCGACCTTCCTGTCTCGGCGATCATGACGCCGAAAGACAAGCTGGTGACGGTGAAGGAGGGCGAGTCCCACGAGCGCATCAAGGAACTGCTGCACGAGCGCCGCATCGAGAAGGTGCTGGTGGTCGATGACAACTTCCACCTCAAGGGCCTCATCACCGTCAACGACTTCCGCAAGGCCGAGCTGTACCCGAACGCCTGCAAGGACGACCAGGGTCGCCTGCGCGTCGGCGCGGCCGTCGGCACCGGTGCCGAAACCGAGGCGCGCGCCGAGGCATTGATCGAAGCCGGCGTCGACCTGCTCGTGGTCGACACCGCCCATGGCCACAGCCGTGGCGTGATCGACCGCGTGGCCTGGATCAAGAAGAATTATCCGAACATGCAGGTGATCGGCGGCAACATCGCCACCGGCGACGCCGCGCTCGCCCTGCTCGACGCCGGTGCCGACGCCGTCAAGGTCGGCATCGGCCCGGGCTCCATCTGCACCACCCGCATCGTCGCCGGCATCGGCGTGCCGCAGATATCCGCCATCGACAACGTGGCGCGCGCGCTCAAGGGCCAGATCCCCCTCATCGCCGACGGCGGCATCCGCTTCTCCGGCGACATCGCCAAGGCCATCGCGGCCGGCGCCCACGTGATCATGGTCGGCTCGCTGCTGGCCGGCACCGAGGAAGCCCCGGGAGAGGTCGAACTCTTCCAGGGCCGCTACTACAAGGCCTACCGCGGCATGGGCTCGCTGGGCGCCATGGCGCAGCGCGGCGGCGGCAGCGCCGACCGCTATTTCCAGGACGCCGCCGCCGGCGTGGAAAAGCTGGTGCCGGAAGGTATCGAGGGCCGCGTGCCCTACAAGGGCCCGATGAGCGGTATCGTGCACCAGTTGATGGGCGGCCTGCGGTCCTCGATGGGCTATACCGGTTCCGCCGACATCGAGACCATGCGCAGCAACCCCAAGTTCGTGAAGATCACCTCGGCCGGCATGAAGGAATCGCATGTGCACGACGTGACCATCACCAAGGAAGCGCCCAACTACCGCGTCGGCTGACCATGGTCGAGTTCCTGCGGCAGTACTGGTGGGCCGGAATCGCGCTGGCGGCCGTGATCGTGGTGACCACGCACGCGGGACTGGTCAAGTTGGTTGCCAGGCTCGAGCGCAAGACGGCCGACAAGCCCGAGCAACACTGATTCACGCGACGGGGCAGCTGCCCCGTTCGCTTTTTCCGGAAGCCTGATGATGAGCCAGCACGACATCCATGCCCACCGCATCCTGATCCTGGATTTCGGTTCCCAGTATTCGCAGCTGATCGCCCGCCGCGTGCGCGAGATCGGCGTGTATTGCGAGCTGCGCGCCTTCGACATGAGCGAAGACGAGATCCGTGCCTTCAATCCGCGCGGCATCATCCTCTCCGGCGGTCCGGAAACGGTCACGCTGGCCGACACGCCCCGTGCACCGCAAGTTGTATTCGAGATGGGAGTGCCTGTCCTCGGCATCTGCTACGGCATGCAGACCATGGCGCAGCAGCTCGGCGGACGAGTGGAGTCCTCCGAGATGCGCGAGTTCGGCTATGCCGAGGTCACGATTTCCGAGCACAACTCGGAGGAGGCCGCCCGCGTGTCGGCGCGATCCGCACTCTTCGACGGTATCGAGGACCGTATCGACAACAATGGCCGTCCCATCCTCGACGTGTGGATGAGTCACGGCGACAAGGTCACCGCCATGCCCGTGGGCTTCCGCGTCGTGGCCGCCACCCCGAGCTGTCCCATCGCCGCCATGGCCTCCGAAGAAAAGCAGTTCTATGGCGTGCAGTTCCACCCGGAAGTCACCCACACCCACCAGGGCGGCCGCATCCTCGAGCGATTCCTTCGCCAGATCTGTGGCTGCGAGGCGCTGTGGACCCCGGCCAACATCGTCGCCGACTCCATCGAGCGCATCCGCGCCCAGGTCGGTGACGACCAGGTCCTGCTCGGCCTGTCCGGCGGCGTCGATTCCTCCGTGGTGGCCGCCCTCCTGCACAAGGCCATCGGCGACAAGCTGACCTGCGTCTTCGTCGACAACGGCCTGTTGCGCAAGGGCGAAGGCGATCAGGTCATGGCCATGTTTGCCAAGAACATGGGCGTGCGCGTGATCCGCGTCGATGCCGAGGACGAGTTCCTCGGCAAGCTCGCGGGCCAGTCCGATCCCGAGCGCAAGCGCAAGATCATCGGCAACACCTTCATCGACATATTCGATCGTGAATCCTCCAAGCTCGCCGCCGGCGGCGTGAACTGGCTGGCCCAGGGCACCATCTACCCGGACGTGATCGAGTCCGCCGCCAGCAAGACCGGGAAGGCCCATGTCATCAAATCGCACCACAATGTCGGCGGCCTGCCGGACGACATGAAGATGAAGCTGGTCGAGCCGCTGCGCGAGCTCTTCAAGGACGAGGTGCGCAAGATCGGCCTCGAGCTCGGCCTGCCCTATGACATGGTCTACCGGCATCCCTTCCCGGGCCCCGGCCTCGGCGTCCGCATCCTCGGCGAAGTGAAGAAGGAATACGCCGACATCCTGCGCGAGGCCGATGCCATCTTCCTGGAGGAGCTGCACAAGGCCGACTGGTACCACAAGACCTCGCAGGCCTTCGCCGTCTTCCTGCCGGTGAAGTCCGTGGGCGTGGTCGGCGACGGCCGCCGCTACCAGTGGGTGATCTCGCTGCGCGCCGTGCAGACCATCGACTTCATGACGGCGCACTGGGCGCACCTGCCCTACGAGCTGCTGGGCAAGGTCAGCAACCGCATCATCAACGAGATCGAGGGCGTGTCGCGCGTCGTCTACGACGTGTCCGGCAAGCCGCCCGCGACCATCGAATGGGAGTGAGTCGCTCCCTGCGGGGACGGCGGCCACTCCCTGCCGAATGTTCCGGCTCGCGGCGTCATCATTCACCTGAGCTCTGCAGGGCCCGACCATGAGTGCGCAAGCCAGGCTGCAGAACGCCGAAGCCGCCGTTCTCGAGCTGACTTTGTTCTTTGTGCGGCATTCCCTGCCCTACTGGCCCGCGCAGTTGTCGCCCGTACTGCAGGCCCTGCGCGCGCTCGATGGCAAAACTGCGCTGGATGAATGGTCCCGGCTGCCCCTGCTCGGTGAGCATGGCCTCATGCAGTTGCGTCTCAGCTACGATGCCGGGTACCGCGCGATCGACCTCGAGGGTGAGCAGCGCCATTTCGAGCGCCTGTTGCAGCAGGCGCTCGACACCGTCTACAACCTCCGCCTCTATCTGAAGTCTGGCGTTGACCGCCCCCTCATCGATATCCAATCCGACAGGCCTTTATGAGCGACACCTTCACGAGTGATGACGAGGCCTTCATGCGCCGGGCGCTGGACCTTGCACGCCAGGGCCAGGCGCTGGGCGAGGTGCCGGTGGGGGCTGTCGTGGTGGCCAATGGCAGCGTCATCGGCGAGGGCTTCAATGCCCCGATCAACCGGCATGATCCGACGGCACATGCGGAAATCATGGCCCTGCGTGCCGCGGCCGCGAGCCTCGCCAATTATCGGCTTGAGGGCAGCACGCTCTACGTCACCCTGGAGCCTTGTACCATGTGCGTCGGCGCCTTGGTGCACGCGCGCGTGACCCGGGTTGTCTTCGCCGCGACGGAGCCCAAGGCCGGTTCGCTGGTCAGTGCACGCCGCCAGCTGGAAAGCGGCTATTACAACCATGTCTTTGCCTGGCAGGGCGGCCTTCTGGCCGATGAGTCGGGCGCTCTGTTGTCGGAGTTCTTCCGGCGACGCCGGTCCGAGCAAAAGAACGCAACGACCCAGCCAATTGCACAGGAGTCCGGGAAATGAATGATCGTGTCCGCCTCGAAGTTCTTGAGCAGGTCGCCTACGTGACCATGGTCCGTAGCGACAAGTACAACGCTCTTGACTGGGACATGCTGTGCGCGCTGGTGGATGCCGCCGAAAAGATCGGCGCCGACAAGTCCATAAGGGCCGTCATCCTGCAGGGCGAAGGCAAGGCTTTCTGCAGCGGACTCGATTTTCCGACGTTTACCAAGCAACCCATGCGCATGGTGCGTGGCTTCCTGAAATACGGCGTCAAGACCACCAATCTCTTCCAAGAAGTTGCCTGGTGCTGGCGCCGGCTGCCAGTGCCCGTGATCGCCGTGCTGCATGGCTACTGCTATGGCGGCGGGCTGCAGATCGCCCTGGCCGCGGACTTCCGCTTCACCACGGCGGATTGCGAATTCTCCATTCTCGAGGCGAAGTGGGGGCTGGTACCGGACATGACCGGCACGGTGACGTTGCGTGAGCTCCTGCCGATGGACCAGGCCAAGCTGCTGACCATGACTGGTCGGATGTTCAGCGGAGAGGAGGCCCGCCGGCTCAATCTCGTCACGGACGTCAGCGAGAATCCGCTGGCGGCGGCAGAGGCACTGGTAGCCGAGATCAAGGTCCGTTCCCCCGATGCCGTCGCCGCCACCAAACAGCTCTTCCAGGAAACCTGGGTGGCAGGCGTGCGCCGGGCTTTTTCACGCGAGTCGTGGATTCAGCTGGGATTATTGCTGGGCAAGAACCAGAAGATCGCCACGCAGGCCAACTTCAAGAAGCAGCATCCTGACTTCCTGCCGCGAAAATAGTTTGCACAGGTGTCATGCCGGGAGCGATATCCGGCATATGGAAGGAAAAAGGCCGGTGAAAGCCGGCTTTTTCATGAGCGTTTGACGAGTCGCTTTTCTGTCTCAGCCCGACTTCAAATTCTGTGTAAGAAATCGATCCAGCGCATTGGCAAATGCCATCCGGTCCTGCGTATTGAGGGTGGCTGGACCGCCAACCTGGACGCCACTCGAGCGCAGTTCCTCCATGAAGTTGCGCATGGTAAGGCGCTGGCGGATGTTTTCCTCCGAGTAGAAGGTGCCACGTGGATTCAGGGCATAAGCCTTCTTCTCCACAACCTTCGCCGCCAGCGGAATGTCCGCGGTAATGACGAGGTCGCCCGGCAGGATCAGTTCAACGATGCGGTCGTCGGCGACGTCAAAGCCGGCAGGCACCTGTAGCGACTTGAGCCAGGGAACCTGTGGCACCGGTATATGACGGTTGGCGACCAGCGTACAGGTCACCTGGCGCCTCTCTGCTGCGCGGAAAAGGATGTCCTTGATCACATTCGGGCAGGCATCCGCATCCACCCAGAGCTGTAGGGTCCGATTTTCACTCATCGGCGTCACCTCGCAGCTCCAGCAATCGCTCGCGAACGAAGCTGAAAATGGCCTCCGGAAGATGGCTGCGGACACTCTCCAACTGCTGCAAAGGAGCAGCGGCGTTTCCGATACCCATGCTGTGCATGACAGGCGTGCGCTTGTGCCCCAAGTCGGTGCTGCTGCCATCGTCGACTTTCAGGTGGCAGTAGCCCGAATCCTGTCGCCACTCCAGCGCATGCTCCCGCAACGGCTTGCCGTAGCAGAGCTGAAAGGCTTGCACTGTCGCCCCCTCGTCTAGCCACACGATCAGGTCCAGCGACTCAGACGTGAACCAGCGGCGCACGAGGGCGCCCGGAACCTGTGGGGGCGCGGGAATTTCGGTAAGTCTGGCGGCAACATTCATCGCGAGCTCAGCGGAAGCGGCGGTGGGATATTTTAGTCTGATGACTCTCCGCCCTGAATCAAGCCCCACAAAAAAGCCCCTCAATAAGGGGCTTTTTTGATCCGGCACGATTTATTGAACCGGGCGGCCAATATCGTTCATGGCCACGCGATGATCATTTCCGGCAGTGGTCAGCAGCAGGGCATCGTAGTAGCGGCGAACCTGCTGTACATAATGCAGGGCCTGGCCGACGGGAATATTGCGCCCCTGGCGGCGTGCGTCGTAGGCCATGGCTCGCAGATGGTGGCTCACGACCAGCCACTTGTTGCCGTCCGTGCCGGCCTTGAATGCGCGGTTACGGGCGCGTTCGATGTGGCCAGGGCCCATATTGTAGGCGGCCAGGGCCATCCAGGTGCGGTCAGGCTCGGGAACATCGGCCAGATTGTCGACGATCATCTTGTAGTAGGCCGCACCACCGCGAATGCTCTGCGGCACATTGGTACGATCCTCGACGCCCATGAAGCTTGCCGTATCGTTGGTCAGCATCATGAGGCCCTGCACTCCGGTGGGAGACACTGCCGACGGTTCCCAGCGGGATTCCTGGTAGGCGATGGCGGCCAGCAGATGCCAGTCCATGCCATGCTTGCGGGCATTCTTTTCGAATAGTTGCTGGTAGCGGGGCAGGCGCTGGGCGATGTCGCGCTGGAAGCTCCTTACGGCATAGGGGTCAAATGTGTTGCCCTGACTGTAGAAAGCGACCAGCTTGCCGAGGGTGCCATCCTCCTGCTTGCGCGCCAGGAAGGCCTGGGCGGAGGTGTAGAGGCTCTTGTCGGTAGTCTTCAGGAAGGCCCAGGCCAGTTCGCTGTAATCCTGCAGGTTCAGGGAGACGCCGACATTCGGGAACAGGGCGCGACGAGCATCGAATTCACTGGAAGTGAGGGCGGCATAGTCGAGCTCACCTCGCTCCACCTGTTCCAGGAGCGCCAGAGGATCCATGCCCTCGAACTCGATTACCTGGATGTCGGAGCGCCAGCGGGTCAGCGACTTGAGGCGCTGGGCCTCGCTGGAGCCGGCAATCACGCCGATGCGGGCGGCACCAATGGCGTCGAACGTGGGTAGGAGCGGGCGATCCAGCCGCTGTACCAACTGTTCGCTCACTGCCATATAGGGCGAGGCAGTACGGAGGCGGGTAAGGCGGGTGTCGTCCGAGGCGAGACCGCTGATAGCGATGTCGGTCTGGTTGTGGCGGATGGCCGTCAGGACCCCGTCCGTATTGCCTGCGTCACGAAGCGTGAGTTTGACGCCCAGATCCTCGGCGAACAGGCGCGCGAGCTCATATTGAAGGCCACGGGCCCCGTTCGAGGTCTGATAGAAGGTAGTGGGACCGCTGATGCCGGTCACAATCAGCTCGCCGCGCGCCTGAACCTGCTGCAAAGCAGTGGTCGTGGGCTGCAACTGGAAAACGGCAACGAGGAGGATGCTGACCAGAGATGCCCGGAGAAGGTGCCGGGGCTGGAAACGGATGCGCGGAAGTTCCGCGTTCAACGCCTTGATGCCGCCAGACATGCCTATTACCTCTTTCGGTTTACCGTTTATCAATCGAGGCCGCCTTGAACTGCGAGGCATCGACCGTTTTAGCGTTTACCCTTGGGGGTGTTCGGTAGCCAGTGGGCTCACCAACGCGTGCTACTACTGTCTTTAGGGACAGGCTTGAATCGCAACGTTGGGCGGAATTTATCGACCAGTTCACAGTATGTCTAGAGCAGAAATCTCAATTTGTCTTCGGGTTGTCCGACAATTTCATCCATAACAGGCCGCTTGCAGCTACCCTCCGGTGTCCTGAAACCCGCGATTCCAGTATGCTTGCGGCCTTTTCCGGTAGCCCGGAACCGGCCGTCGTGTGACCCGCCGTTCGGCGGTTAACCCTGCCCCGGAATGCCTTTCACCCCCTCCATTCGAGAGACCGACATGTTGATCCTGCCTGGCTCCCTGGCGCTTTCCGCTTTCCGACAGAACCGGCTGCTGCGAGACCTTCAAGCCCTGATGCCTGCCGTCAAGGGACTCGAGGCGCGCTTCCTCCACCTGGTGGATGGTGACGTGGCTGAAGAGGAAGAACGCCGACACCTGGAGTCGCTACTGCAATATGGGGATGCCTTCACCGGGCATGGGCAGGGTGTGCTTTTCCTGGTCGTGCCGCGCCCGGGCACGATTTCGCCCTGGTCGTCCAAGGCCACGGACATCGCCCGGAACTGCGGGCTTGTCGGGGTTCGCCGGATCGAGCGAGCCACTGCATTCTATATAGAAGGTGGCCCGTTCACGGGGGAGGCGTGTGCCCTCCTGGCAGCGCGGCTGCATGACCGCATGACGCAGGCCGTGCTGGCCTCAGTGGAGGAGGCGGCGGTCCTGTTCCGCGCGGAAACGCCCCGCGCCCTATCTACCGTCGATGTCCTTGGTGGCGGTCGTGCTGCGCTGGAACAGGCCAATCGCGAGCAGGGCTTTGCCCTCTCGGATGATGAAATCGATTATCTCGTAGAGAACTTCAAGGCGCTGCAGCGCAACCCCACCGATGTCGAACTCATGATGTTCGCGCAGGCGAACTCCGAGCACTGCCGCCACAAGATCTTCAACGCCAGCTGGATCATCGACGGCAAGGAGCAGGATCGCTCCCTCTTCCAGATGATCAAGAACACCTTCGCCGTGGCACCGACCAATATCCTGTCGGCCTACAAGGACAATGCCGCGGTCATCACTGGTCACCACGCGGCGCGCTTCTTCCCGGACCCGGCCACGCACCAGTACGGGTTCAGCAGTGAGGACGTACATATCCTCATGAAGGTGGAAACGCACAATCACCCCACCGCCATCTCGCCTTTTCCCGGCGCCTCCACCGGCTCGGGCGGTGAAATCCGCGATGAGGGTGCCACTGGCCGCGGTGGCAAGCCCAAGGCCGGCCTGACGGGCTTTACCGTCTCCAACCTGAAGATTCCCGGTTTCGTGCAGCCCTGGGAGCAGGATTACGGCAAGCCCGGCCGCATCGTTTCTGCGCTCGACATCATGATCGAGGGGCCGCTGGGCGGTGCCGCCTTCAACAATGAGTTCGGCCGCCCCGCGCTTTGCGGCTACTTCCGCAGCTTCGAGATGAAGGTGAACGGCCTCGACGGCGAAGAGGTGCGCGGCTACCACAAGCCCATCATGATCGCCGGGGGCTACGGCAACATTCGCGGCCAGCACGTGCAGAAGAATCCCATCCAGCCCGGTGACCAGCTCATTGTGCTCGGCGGCCCGGCGCTGCTGATCGGTCTCGGCGGCGGCGCGGCCTCCTCCATGGCCAGCGGCACCAGCACCGAGCACCTGGACTTCGCTTCGGTGCAGCGGGACAACCCGGAGATGGAGCGCCGCTGCCAGGAAGTCATCGACGTGTGCTGGGCCATGGGCGACCACAACCCCGTCGTGTCCCTGCACGATGTCGGCGCCGGCGGCCTCTCCAATGCGATGCCGGAGCTGGTGCACGAGCATGACCTCGGCGCCACGCTGAACCTGCGCGCCATTCCCAACCTCGAGCCCGGCATGCGTCCGGTGGAGGTATGGTGCAACGAGGCACAGGAGCGCTACGTGCTGGCAGTGTCGCCGTCGCGCCTTGCCGAGTTCGAGGCGATCTGTGAGCGCGAGCGCTGCCCGTATGCGGTACTTGGCGAGGCGACCGCCGTGCAGGAGCTCAAGGTAGTGGACCCGCACTTCGGTAACCTGCCGGTGGACATGCCCATGCAGGTACTGCTGGGCAAGGCCCCGCGCATGACGCGCAAAGTGGCGCGCCAGCCACTGGCGCAAAAGGTGTTCAACACCGATGGCATCGACCTCGAGGAGGCGGCACTGCGCGTATTGCGCCTGCCTTCCGTGGCCAGCAAATCCTTCCTCATCACCATCGGTGACCGCTCCATCACCGGCCTGGTGGCGCGCGAGCAGATGGTCGGCCCCTGGCAGGTGCCGGTGGCGGATTGCGCCGTCACGGCGACCGGCTTCAACACGTATGCCGGCGAAGCCATGGCCATGGGCGAGCGCACGCCGCTGGCGTTGATCGATGCCAGCGCGTCGGCGCGCATGGCGGTGGGCGAGGCCTTGACCAACATCGCCGCGAGCCCGGTGGCGCGGCTCGGCGACATCAAGCTCTCCGCCAACTGGATGGCGGCCGCCGGCTACGGCAAGGAAGACGAAAACCTTTTCGATGCGGTGCAGGCGGTCGGCATGGAGATCTGCCCGCAGCTCGGCATCGCCATTCCCGTGGGCAAGGACTCGCTGTCCATGCGGACGGTGTGGGAGGACCAGGGGATCCGGAAGGCTGTGACGGCACCGATGTCGCTGATCGTCACGGCCTTCGCGCCAGTGACGGATATCCGCCAGGTGCTGACGCCGCAGCTGCGCACCGACAAGGGCGATACCGTGCTCGTGCTCGTCGACCTCGGTCTCGGCAAGCGTCGCCTGGGTGGCTCGGCGCTGGCGCAGGTATATGGAGCGATCGGCGAGGTCGCGCCGGATGTCGATGATGTCGGCGCGCTCAAGGCTTTCTTCGAGGGCATCCAGTCGCTGAACGCGCAGGGCCGTCTGCTGGCCTATCACGACCGCAGTGACGGCGGGCTCTTCGCGGCGGTTTGCGAAATGGCCTTCGCGGGCCGTGCCGGAGTGGCGCTCGATCTTGACTGCGACAAGGCCGGATTGCTGCCGCTGCTCTTCAACGAGGAGCTGGGCGCCGTCGTGCAGGTGCGCCGCGGCGATGTCGATGCCGTGACGGCCGCTTTCGCCGGTTCCTTGCTGGCCGATGCAGTGACCGTGATCGGCTCCGTATTCGAGGGCGACACCCTCGCCATCAGTGCCCGTGGCAACAGTGTCTTCTCGCAGGAACGCACCGCGCTGCAGAAAACCTGGGCGGAGACGAGCTATCGCATCCAGGCGCTGCGTGACAATGCCGACTGTGCCGCCGAGGAGTTCGCCCGCCTTGATCGCCACGACGACCGCGGCCTGCAGGTCGCGCTGACCTATGACGTGAATGCCGACGTCGCGGCGCCCTACATCAATAGCGGTGTGCGCCCGCGGGTTGCGGTTCTGCGCGAGCAGGGCGTCAACGGCCAGATCGAGATGGCGGCCGCGTTCGACCGTGCCGGCTTCCAGTCTGTCGACGTGCACATGAGCGACATCATTTCCGGCCGCGTCGCGCTGAGGGATTTCCAGGGCCTCGTGGCCTGCGGCGGCTTCTCCTATGGCGACGTGCTCGGCGCCGGAGGCGGCTGGGCCAAGTCGGTGCTGTTCAATCCGCGCGCCCGTGACGAGTTCGCAGCCTTCTTTGCACGTAACGAGACTTTCTCGCTCGGCGTCTGCAATGGCTGCCAGATGATGTCGCAGCTCAAGGACCTGATTCCCGGGGCCGATCACTGGCCGCGATTCATGCGCAATACCAGCGAGCAGTTCGAGGCACGGACCGTGATGGTCGAGGTGAAAGACTCACCGTCCGTGCTGTTGACGGGCATGGCCGGCTCACGCATGCCGATCGCGGTGGCGCACGGCGAGGGCCGGGTCAGCGACACGCCGGAGCGCCTCAATGCGCTGCTGGACAGTGGTCTAGTGGCGCTGGGCTATATTGATAACGCCGGGCATCCCACCGAGACCTATCCGCTCAACCCCAATGGTTCGCCGCGGGGCATGACGGGTGTCACCACGCGTGACGGCCGCGTCACCATCGTGATGCCGCATCCGGAGCGGGTGTTCCGCGCCGTGCAGCACAGCTGGCGGCCGGACGGCTGGCAGGAGGATGGCTCCTGGATGCGCCTGTTCCGCAACGCCCGCGTGTTCGTGGGCTGATCCGCGCGCAGGCGGGTCGACGGGGAGGGCAGTGATAGATGTACAAGATCACCTTCTATGTGCCGGAGTCGCACCTCGAGGCGGTGAAATCGGCGCTCTTCGCGGCCGGCGCCGGCCGCCTGGGGGATTACGACAGCTGCGCCTGGCAGGTGAAGGGCCAAGGCCAGTTCCGTCCGCTGCCCGGCAGCGCGCCCTTCATCGGGCACCAGGGCCGGCTGGAGGCGGTAGAGGAGTACCGTGTCGAGATGATCTGCGCGGACGAATGCATCAAAGCGGCCGTGCTGGCGCTCAAAAACAGCCACCCCTATGAAACGCCGGCGTTTGACCTTGTGAAGCTCGAGGCCTTGTGACAGCCTCCCGGCAATCGGTTATTGTCCTCAGGATGTTGCCGGGCGGTCTTTCCGGCCAATGGATTTTTCGGGTGCATGCGAGTCGATGCGTAAAAAAACACTGAAGGTGGGGTTCGTTTCCCGGCATGGCTGAACACACCGACGCGCATATATTCCTGCGCCTGGCTTACCAGGCCATGATCAACGCCGGTCTGCCGGCGGACGAGGTCCTGATGCGGGCCGGCATCGCGCTGAGCCGGCTCGAAGAGTCCAATCTTTCGCGTACGCCCAGTGTCGCCCAGCTTGCCTTCTGGCATGCCGCCGAAGAAGTCTCCGGCGATCCCCATATCGGCCTGCACCTGGGCGAGCACATGCCCCTTTACCGTGGCCAGGTGCTGGAGTATCTGCTGACCTCCAGCCCGACCTTCGGCGAGGGTCTCAAGCGCACCATGAACTTCCACCGCCTGCTCAGCGATGCGCTGACCGGCGAACTCATCGTGGACGGCGACAGCTGCTATCTGGCCACGCTTACGGATCGCAAGGCTTCGCGTCATTTCACCGAATGTCTCGCGGCCGGCATGATCAAGTTTTTCCGCTTCGTCACGGACGGCCAGTTCCGCGCCATCGCCATACACACCGAGCACTCCGAGGGCGCACCGCCCGAAGAGTACCGGCGCATCTACGGCTGCGACGTGACCCTCGGCTGCAGCGAGTACCGCCTGTACTTCAACAAGGATGTGCTGGATTACCGGATCTGGCATGCCGAACCGCGCCTGCTGCGCCTGCATGAGCAGATGGCACAGGAGCAGCTTGCCGAGCTGCAGCGCTTCGACCTTGTGTCGGAAGTGAAAAGGGCAATTGGTGAAACGCTGGAGAGCGGTGACACCAGCCTGGAGTCGGTGGCCCGTCGCCTTGATATTCCGCCGCGCCGGCTGCGTAGCCAGTTGGCCGAGGCCAACACCAGCTTCAATCAGATCCTGGCCGATTACCGCTCGCGCCTGGCGCGACGCCTGCTGGCCCGCACCAGCGAGCCTATCGAGCAGATCGTCTACCTGACGGGTTTCTCCGAGCCCAGCACCTTCTACCGCGCTTTCAAGCGCTGGACCAACGAAACCCCCGTCGAATACCGCAAGCGCAAGCAGCTGGCCTGAGGCCCGCATCTGCTTAGCGCACCGCTGATTCCATTCCCTGCTCCACCAACCGCCGCCGGCTCCGCGTCCGCAGCGGCTCCGGCATTGCCTCGATGAGCCGCTCTGCCAGCGGACGCAGCCGGGGGCCAGTGGCGTTGGCCATCAGGGTTTCCAGCAGGTCGGGGTCTTCCCAGGACGGCAGGCGCATCAGGCGGTCATGACTGGCGGGCGCCAAGTGCTCCAGCATCGGCAGGGCGAGGCGCCAGAGGACATGGCGATGCACGCCGCGAAGCAGCCCGTCCAGGGTCTCGTCCCGGCAGTCGAGGGCCTGCACGACGAGCCGACGTTGCCAATACGGAAAGACCTTCACGAGCAGGGCCATGGCGTGGGGCAGCAGGTCGAACTCCTCGTTCGCGGCCGCTTCTATCATCTCCAGCAGGCTTTGCTCCGGCATCATCTCAAGTATGGCGTGCAGGCGGGCCGGGCTCTCGATGAAAAAGCAGGTTCGCAGCACGGCTTCGCCGTCATGCAGTTCTGCCAGCAGCGGCCGGATGACTTCTTCCGGCAGGCGCACCACGACCTCGCCAAGCGTGATGAACTCTTTCCGGTCAATGAGTTCGCGCGTGATCGTGTGGACAGTCCCAAGCGGCATGGTGCCGGCCATCTCGGCCAGCTTGTCGACATCCATGTGCACGCTGACGGCCGCCATGAAGGCGGGGGAGAGGTGTCGACAGATGCTGGCGATGCGCGGAACGCTCATCTGGTCGCAGGCGCGCGCGCACAGCAAGGGGCCGAGAGTGTGTTCGCCGATCGACGCTATCAGTGCGGTGGGCAGCAGCTTGCTGGCCTGGATGGAGCGCTGCAGGACAGGCTGGTGGTCCTGCAGTAGCGAATGCTGGCAGGCGAGGCGCAGCGCGCGCAATTCTGCTGCGCTCAGTTTGTCGAGGAAGGACAGCATCGCGTCCGGACAAGCGAGCAGGTGTGCCAGCCTGAGCTTCTCGGCCTCGCGCCGGAAGTCCTCCATCAGCGTACTCAATCCGTCAGCATCCGGCGCAGGGTGCTGCGCAGCAGGGCCGGGACCTGGGCGACGGCCGCCTCGATGGCCACTTCATGCTCCCGTGCACGCGCAGCGCGCGCACGGTCCACAAGGGCCAGCAGCATGTCGCGCTCGCTTGCGGAAAGCTTGTTGAGCAGCGCCGGAAGGCACTGCTGAAGATCGTCGATGGCCATGGGCTCCCTGCCTTTCACACCCCTGAACAAAGGGGGCGTGAAATTACCACAGGTAGTCCTGGCTATTTTGAGAGAGTTCACAAAACGCCGGGCAGCAGGTCGGAAACTGCCGCCCTTCGTGAAATAGCCCCTTCAAAGGCTAGGGCTATTTGAGTTCGGAAGAGCTCTTGCCGAGGACTCGCCGCGCGATGATGAGCTGCTGGATCTGCTGCGTGCCTTCGAAGATGTCGAGGATCTTGGAGTCGCGCGCCCATTTTTCCAGCAGCTCATCCTCGCCATAACCGACGCTGGCGGCCAGTTCCACGCACTTCAGCGTAATCTCGCTACCGACCCGGCCAGCCTTGGCCTTGGCGATCGACGCCTCCTTGGAGTTCGGCTTCTTGTTGTCCGCCATCCAGCATGCTTTCAGCGTCAGCAGGCGCGCCGCTTCCCACTCTGCTTCGAGACGGTAGATGGTGGCCGCCACGTTGGACGCATTCAGCGGGGGCGTGCCATAGGCCGGATCCAGGTAGTCCTTCAGCAGTTCCTTGATGCGTTCCAGCGAGGCCTTGGCGCAGCCGACCGCCATGGCCGCCACCAGCGGGCGGGTATTGTCGAACGTCTCCATGACGCCGGCGAAGCCCTTGCCGACGTCGATCTCGGGGCTGCCGAGCAGGTTGGCGGCCGGGACGCGGCAATCCGTAAAGTTGATGGCGGCCGTGTCCGAGGCCTTGATGCCGAGCTTGTGCTCGAGTCGCGCGACCTCCATGCCCGGGGTGCCGCGTTCCACCACAAAGGACTTGATGGCGGCGCGGCCGATGTTCTTGTCGAGCGTCGCCCACACGACGACGCAGTCGGCGCGCGCGCCGGAGGTCACGTAGATCTTTTCGCCGTTCAGCACGTAGTGGTCGCCATCCTTCGTCGCCGTGGTGCGGATGGCGGCGGAGTCGGAGCCGCAGCCGGGCTCGGTGATGGCCATGGCCGCCCATTTTCCCTTGAAGCGCTCGAGCTGTTCGTCGTTCGCCACGGCGGCGATCGCGGCATTGCCGAGCCCCTGGCGCGGCATGCTGAGCAGCAGGCCGGTATCGCCGTAGCAGAGTTCGATCACGCCGAGCGCGGTGGACATGTTGGCGCCGTTCTTGACGCTGCCGTCGTCGGCATTGCCACGCTTGCTGGCGGTGGCGGCGCCGGCGGCTTCCACGGCGCCGTCGTTGAAGCCGTCGAGCAGCGCGGCCAGCATGTCGAGCTCCTTCGGGTAGGCATGCTCGGCCTTGTCGTACTTGCGCGAGATCGGGCGGAAGAAATTCACGGCGACTTCGTGCGCCTGGTCCACCAGCATCCTGAATTTTTTCGGGTTCTCGAGATTCATGGTTCGGTTCCTCGGATTCTGTGGTCGGGCGATCAGGCGTGCAGGCCGGAGTGCATCACGGCGACGGCGCGAAGGTCGCGGTACCAGCGCTCCACCGGATGTTCCTTGGTGAAGCCGTGTCCGCCGACGATCTGGACGCCGTCGTTGCCGATCTTCATGCATTTTTCCGCAGTGAGCAGGCGCGCGAGATAGGCCTCGCGGTGGAAGGGCTTGCCGGCCTCGGCGAGCGCGGCGGCGTTCCATACCAGCAGGCGCATGGCGTCGATCTCGATGGCCATGTCGGCAATCAGGAAGGCGACGCTCTGCCGGTGCGAGATGGGCTCGCCGAAGGCAACGCGCTCGTTTGCGTACTGCACCACGTAGTCCATTACTGACTGGCAGGTGCCGATGGCCAGCGCGCACCAGGCAAGAGCGCCGAGGTCGAGGAAGGCCTGGTAGTCAAAGTCGTCGTCGCCGAGCTTGTCGGCGCGGACATTCTCGAAGCGCGCGCGAAGCGTCTCGGCCGCCCTGAGGCCCATGCCCGGGTCTTCGCGAAAGCCCAGGCCCTCGCTGCCCCCTTCGACGATGAAGACAGCGGGCGCGCCGTCGAGCTGCGCCGCCACCAGCAGCAGTTCGGCCTCGCGCGCCAGCAGCACCAGCGCCTTCTCCCCGTTCAGCACATAGCCGCTGCCATTGCGCTCGGCCCTGGTCGAGAGCCGGTTGGGATCGAAGGCCGGCTGCGCTTCGTTGACGGCAAATGCGGCCAGGGGCGGTGCCTCGTCGGCGAAGGCGGGCAGGTATTTTTCCTGCTGTGCCCGACTGCCCCAGCGCGTCAGCGCGTTGGCTACGCCCATGGGGGCGAGCAGTGCGGCGCCCAGCGTGAAGTCGCCGTAGCCGAGGTCCTCGGCCATCAGCGTATTGGTCACCACCGACTGCTCGGCGGCCATGCCGCCCAGGGCTTCGGGCACGGCGTAGAAGTTCAGGCCAAGCTCCAGCGCCTGCGCGCGGACGTCGGCTGGGAACACGGCCTCGTGGTCGGCGCCGGCGGCGGCTGGCCGCAGCACGTCCTTGGCGAAGCGCTGCAGCGTGTCGCGCATCATCTGCTGCTCGTCGCTGAGGCTGAGGTCGAATACTCCCTTGGCGGCAGCGGGGAGGCGCTGCTTCTGCTCGAGCTTGCCGCCACTGCTGCCGAACTGGCGGGCCATTGCGCCGGCGAGCTGGAAGCCCGTGCGGGTGCCGGTATAGAGCAGCTTCTCGATGGACTTGCGCACGCCGAGCCGGTCAGGCCAGTCGCTCTGCGCGAAACGGTTCAGCACGTTAAGGCCGAGGCCCTGCATCTGGTTGGCATTCATCCGGGAACTCCTGGAGGTTTTTCAAGCCGGGATGCAGCGGAATATGCCATGGGCCGAAGGACCCGGATTGACCGTGATGACAAAGGCGGAGGCGCCGCAGGCAACTGCGCCAGCGGCATTCCGGGGTAGGCGCGGAGCGTTCAGGCCGGCAGGGCGTTGTTCTCGCGCCAGGCGATCAGCTCGTCGATGCAACGCAGCAGGAGATCCACTTCCTCGCGGCAGTGCGCCGTGGAAGGGCGCGCGCTCGTTTCGCCGTCGGCAACCTGCCGCTGGTGCAGGCTGAGCATGGACTTGATGTCGGTTTCCAGCACCTGCGTGGCGTTGCGCAGCGCAGGCACGCCGCAATACCGCGTGGCGCCGTGCAGGTAGTGCACATGGCCGAGCAGCGCCTCGAGGTCATTGTCCTGGCAGGCCTGCTCGAGCTTGCGTTTTTCTTCCTCGAGGCTGGCGAGCAGCATCTGCAGCATGTCGCGGGCGAGGTCGGTCTTGCCCGCGGCGAGGCGCAGGCCTTCCTGCCAGTTGACCACGGTGTTTTCGCCGAGGGCGGGCAGGAAGGGCTCGCTGACCCGGTCCTGCAGCCGGGCATTGCTGCCGCGCGGGTCGATGCCGGTCCACTTCGCCAGCATGTGGGCCAGCTGGGATTCCTGCACGGGTTTGGTGAGGTAATCATCCATGCCGGATTTCAGCAGCGCCTCGCGCTCGTTGGCCATGGCATGTGCCGTGAGGGCGACAATGGGCAGGCGCTTTTTCGCCTGGGTCTCGGTCTCATGCTGGCGGATGGCCTGCGTAGTCTCGAGGCCGGACAGGCCCGGCATCTGGATGTCCATGAAGACGAGGTCGAAGGGATTTTCCTTGCACTGGCGGATGGCCTGGTAGCCGTCGGTGGCGGGCACGGCCTCAACCTGCATGTCGCCGAGCAGCGTGCACACCAGTTTGAGGTTGGCGGGGTTGTCATCGACGGCGAGCACGCGCAACGCTGGCATCTTGCGCGACGGCAGCAGCGCCAGCTGCGAAGGCTGCAGCGTGAGCACCTCCAGCATCTGCACGAGGCGCGCGTAGAGCTCGCGTGGCGGCACCGGCTTGCTCAGCACGCCGATCTGGTTGTCCTGGTAGTTGGCCTGCTCCTGCGCGGAATCCGAGCTGCGCGAGAGCAGCAGGATGGGGCCGCTGACCTGCCGGCGCAGCTCGTCGAGCTGCATGGAGCTCATCACGCCGCGCGAGCCGAGGAGCGCGAGGTTGATCACCAGGACCTCGGGCGACGGCCCTTCGCGCAGGCGCGCGTAGAGCGACTCCAGCGAGTCGGCGCCTTCGCCCGCGGCGCCCCAGTGCTCCAGCGTGTTGATGAGGTACTGGCGCGTGACGGGATGCGGCTCGGCGACCACGATGCGACGGCCGTGCAACTGCTCGCCGTAGACGCCGGAATGGGTGTAACTGTCGAGCTCGGTGCGGAGGGTGAACCAGAACGTGGAGCCCTGGCCCTCCGTGCTCTCGAAGTTGATCTCGCCCTGCATCTGCTCGACGAGGTGCTTGGAGATGACGAGGCCGAGTCCGGTACCGCCGAATTTGCGTGTGGTCGACGGATCGCCCTGGCTGAAGGCGCGGAACAGGTCGGCGCGGGCGGAGTCGGACAGGCCGATGCCGGTGTCGGTGACGCTGATGCGCACCGTGGCATGGCGCTCGGTCAGGTTCTCGAGCTCGCAGCGCACCGTGACTTCGCCCTGCGGCGTGAACTTGATGGCGTTGTTCACCAGGTTGGTAATGATCTGCTTGAGGCGCAGCGGATCGCCCATCAGGTGGCGCGGCACGTCGTCGTAGACGAAGGCGACCTGCTCGAGGTCCTTTTCTTCGGCGAGGGGCGCCAGCATGCCCAGCACCTCGAAGATCACTTCCTCGATGTCGAGCGGAATATGGTCCAGCACCAGTTTGCCGGCTTCGATCTTGGACAGGTCGAGCACGTCGTTGATGATGGCGAGCAGGCTGTCGGCGGACTTCTGGATGGTCTTCACGTAGTCGAGCTGGCGCGGCGACATCTGGGTTTTCTGCAGCAGCTTGGCGAAGCCCATGATG
This sequence comes from Moraxellaceae bacterium, assembly GCA_029237815.1. GTDB lineage: Bacteria > Pseudomonadota > Gammaproteobacteria > Pseudomonadales > Moraxellaceae > UBA2031. Next base: position 170,292 of record JAQZBP010000001.1, on the reverse strand, counting down.
CCGTTCAGCGGCGTGCGGATCTCGTGCGAGATGTTGGCGAGGAACTCGGACTTGATGCGGTTGCCTTCAACCGCCTCCTTGCGCGCCAGGGTCAGCTCGATGTTCTGCACCTCCATGGCCTCCATGGTTTCGCGCAGGTCCTCGTTGGCCTGGATCATGGAGCTCTTCAGCTCTTCGGTATCGGCGGCAAGGCGGTCGAGCAGGGCGTTGATTTCGCTTTCGAGGTCGAAGAGGTCGCCGCTGGCCTCGGTGAAGAGGCGACGCTCAAGGTTCTCGCTGTCGACCTGCTTCAGGGTCTGGGTCATGTCGGCGATGGGGGTGAGCCAGCGCCTCACGAGGCGGGCCAGGAGCAGGGCCATCGCGCCCAGCGCCAGCAGGCTGAGTACGCTGACCAGGAACAGTGCTTCGTATTTGCGGATGGTGAGCTCGCTGGTGCTGAACTCCAGCATCAGCCAGGCCTGGCGCAGCTGGCTGGCGGCATCCGGGACCGGCACGTCGAGCGCCTCGACGTAGAGCCAGGTGTCGCGATCGGTGAGGTAGCGGCGGGGCGTGCGGATGTCGAGGCGCAGCGCCTGCCCGGCGATGAGCTCGTTGGGCTGCGGCCCGCCATGCAGGAAGGCATCGCCGTCGGCATTGAGCAGGCTGACCGAGCGCAGCCCGTCCTCCTCGAGGGCGGTATTGGCGAGCTGCTGCAGGTGCTCCGGCGTGCTGCTGTTCAGCTGCTCGAAGGCGAGACGGTATTTCGACAGCAGGACATGGCCCCGTTCGTCCTGAACGGTGTCGATGTCGTGAAAACGCGTCAGCACCACCCAGATGCCGAGCGCGAACACCAGCAGTGCGGTGGGCGCCAGGACGAGGGCGATCAGGCGGCTTTGCAGGCTCCAGGGTTTCATTGACCAGTCCGATGGCAGTGATGCCCGAACTATAACCGTCCGCCCCGCAGGCCGGTACCGCCACGGGGGCGCTTCCCTTACAATGCCGGGCCTGTCCGCGCGGCGGTCGAGAGTCCCTGTATGCCCGTCTATCCCACCATCGCCGATACGGTCGGCCATACCCCGCTGGTCCGCCTGCAGCGCCTGCCGGGCGCCACCTCCAATACCGTGCTGGTCAAGCTGGAAGGCAACAATCCGGCGGGCTCGGTGAAGGACCGGCCGGCGCTCGGCATGATCAGCGAGGCCGAGGCGCGCGGCGACATCCGACCCGGCGACACCCTGATCGAGGCCACCAGCGGCAATACCGGCATCGCACTCGCCATGGCGGCGGCCATCAAGGGCTACCGCATGGTCCTCATCATGCCCGACAACCAGAGCCAGGAACGGCGCGACGCCATGGCGGCCTATGGCGCGGAACTCATTTCGGTGCCGCAGGCCGAGGGCATGGAAGGCGCGCGCGATCGTGCGCTGCGCCTGCAGGCCGAAGGCCGCGGCAAGGTGCTCAACCAGTTCGGCAACACTGACAATCCGCTCGCGCACTACCGCACGACGGGCCCGGAGCTCTGGGCGCAGACGGAAGGCAGCATTACTCATTTCGTGAGCTCGATGGGCACGACCGGCACCATCATGGGCTGCTCGCGCTTTCTCAAGGAAAAGAATCCGGCGATTCGCGTGATCGGCCTGCAGCCGGCGGGCGGCTCGCAGATCCCGGGGATCCGGCGTTGGCCCGAGGCCTATCTGCCGACCATCTTCGAACGCGATCGCGTCGACGAGATCCTGGACGTCAACCAGCAGGACGCCGAAATCACCACGCGTCGGCTGGCGCGCGAGGAAGGCATCTTTTGCGGTGTCTCCTCGGGAGGCTCCGTGTGGGCAGCGCTGGAGCTGTCGAAGCGCGTGGAGAACGCCGTGATCGTGGCCATCGTCTGCGATCGCGGCGACCGCTATCTCTCCACCGGCGTATTCACGGACCAATAGGGCGTGGCGGCCTGATTCCGCCACACCGGCATTCCGCCGGGCCCGGTCTTTCCGGCCCGGCGCGCAGCACCCGACCGGGCGGCGTGAGCCGCTCCCGAGACAACCATAACGAGGCGGGGTCCATGCAGAACATCTTCGTTTTCGATATCGAAACGGTGCCCGACATCGAGGGCGGCCAGCGTATCTATGGCCTCGAGGGACTGAACGACAGGGACACGGCCAATGCCATGTTCAACATCCGTCGCCAGGAAACCGGCGGTTCGGATTTCCTGCGCCACCACCTGCAGCGCATCGTCTGCATCTCCGCCGTGCTACGCACGCGCGACGGCCTCAAGGTGTGGTCGCTCGGCGACGAGAATGCGGATGAAAAGGATCTCGTGACGCGCTTCTTCAGTGGCATCGAGCGCTACACGCCCACACTGGTGTCGTGGAACGGCGGCGGCTTTGATCTGCCCGTGCTGCACTACCGGGCCCTGAAGCATGGCGTCAGCGCGCCGCGCTACTGGGACCTCGGCGAGGACGACCGCGAGTTCAAGTTCAACAACTACCTTGGCCGCTATCACCTGCGCCACACCGACCTGATGGATATCCTGGCGATGTACCAGCCGCGCGCGGCCCAGCCCCTCGACCAGATCGCCTGCCTGCTCGGCTTCCCGGGCAAGATGGGCATGAGTGGCGCCAAGGTGTGGGACGCGTATCAGGAGGGCAACATCGCCGGCATCCGCAATTACTGCGAGACCGACGTGCTGAACACCTGGCTGGTCTACCTGCGCTTCCAGCTGATGCGCGGGCTGCTGGACCAGAAGGCCTATGACGACGAGCTGGAACTCACGCGCGCGCAGCTGGAGAAAGAGGCCAGGCCGCACTTCATCGAGTTCCTCGAGGCCTGGGGCAAGCGCTGATTTTTTTGCCGCACCAGCGGCAGCCAGTGGCCGGCACTTCAAGCCGGCGCTGCATGAACCAGGCAACCTCTGCTGTGGCGGAGCCTGACGGAAGAGTTATGTCACGACGTGAAAAGATGCGGGCCCGCCCGCCGGTGGAGCTGCAGATCGAGCGCCTGAGCCACGAGGGCCGCGGTATCGCGCGCCTGGACGGCAAGCTGATCTTTGTGGAGGGCGCACTGCCGGGCGAGGCCGTGCGCGCCACCTATACCGCGACGCACAAGAAATTCGACGAGGCACGCGCTCTGGAGGTACTCAGCGCCTCGCCCGATCGCGTCGAGCCGCCCTGTGCCCATTTCAGCATCTGCGGGGGCTGCTCGCTGCAGCATCTCGCGCGGCCGGCCCAGATCGTCTTCAAACAGGGCGTGCTGGCGGAACAGTTCCGCCACTTCGGCGGCATCGAGCCGGAGGAGTGGCTGCCGCCGCTGGTGGATGAGGAGGCGGCCTACCGCCGCAAGGCCCGTCTCGGCGTGAAGTTCGTGATCAAGAAGGATGCCCTGCTGGTCGGCTTTCGCGAAAAGCAGTCCCATTTCCTGGCCGACATCCAGGGCTGCCACGTGCTGGATCGACGTATCGGCGAGCAGCTCATGGACCTGCGCGCTGTCATCTCCGGGCTCGCCAAGCGCGACATCATTCCGCAGATCGAGGTGGCGGCGGGTGACACCGGCGTGGCGCTGGTGTTCCGCCACATGGAGCCGCTGCCGCCGGAGGACATTGCGGCGCTGGTGGCCTTTGCCGCGGCGCGCGACTGGCAGCTCTACCTGCAGCCGGGCGGGCTCGACAGCGTCCACCGCGTCTGGCCCGAGGCGGGCGAGGACCGGCTGACCTACACGCTGCCGGACTTCGGCCTGGAACTCGCCTTCCATCCCATGGACTTCACCCAGGTGAACGCCGGCATCAACCGCCGCATGGTGAAGCTGGCACTGGATTTGCTGGATACCCAGCCGGGCGAGCGCGTACTGGACCTGTTCTCCGGTCTCGGCAACTTCACCCTGCCGCTGGCCACGCGCGCCGGCGAAGTGGTGGGCGTCGAGGGCAGCCAGGCCATGGCCGACCGCGGCATGGAAAATGCCCGCCGCAACGGCCTCGGTAATGTCGCGTTCTACGCCCAGGACCTCACGGCCGATTTCTCGCAGCAGCCCTGGGCGCGCCAGGGCTTCGACCGGCTACTGATCGACCCGCCGCGCAGCGGCGCGCAGGAAGTGGTGGAGTACCTGCCGAAGTTCCGCGCCCGGCGCGTGGTGTATGTCTCCTGCAATCCCGCCACGCTGGCGCGTGATGCGGGACTGATGAAGGCGCACGGCTATCGCCTCACGAAAGCCGGTGTGATGGACATGTTCCCACACACCACGCACGTGGAATCGATTGCGGTGTTCGAGAGGAAGTAAGTGGTGGCACCCCGGTACGCCCTTTGACGTATCCCGCGGCCGATTGCACCCGGCGTCGCGTTGGCGGGCCGGCAGAAATTGAAATGACGACGCCTGCAAAGGTGAACGACAGCGAGTGGTGAAGTAACGGCATGGTCAAGGTACGCGACGATTATCCCTGCACGCCCGACGGCCAGGTCGACCTGGACGCCTGGATCCGGCGCCTGCAGACCCGCGTCGACCTGCACGACGTGGCCGAATTGCGCCGCGCCTGCGAGTTCGCCGAACGCGTCGATCGCGAGAGCTCCGCCCGGGAGAACGCCTGGTCGGCGCGAACCTCCTGCTTCCTCACCGGCCTCGCCATGGCCGATATCCTGGCCGACCTCAAGCTCGACCAGGAATCGCTGATCGCCGCCGTGCTTTACCGCGGCGTCCGCGAGGGCAAGACCACGCAGGCGGTGATCGACCGCGAGTTCGGTCCGGACATCGCCCACCTGATCGACGGCGTGCTGCGCATGGCCGCCATCAGCCAGGTCATCAATCCCACCGAAAAGGTGCTCTTCGGGCAGAGCCAGCAGCAGCTCGACAACGTGCGCAAGATGCTGGTGGCGATGATCGATGACGTCCGCGTCGCCCTGATCAAGCTGGCCGAACGTACCTTCGCCATCCGCGAGGTGAAGGACGCCAGCCCCGAACGGCGCGCACGCGTGGCGCGCGAAATTTTCGACATCTATGCGCCGCTCGCGCACCGCCTCGGCATCGGCCATATCAAGTGGGAGCTGGAGGACTTGTCCTTCCGCTATCTCGAACCGGACGCCTACAAGCAGATCGCGCAACTGCTCGACGAAAAACGCCTGCAGCGCGACGAGTACATACAGAACGTCATCCGCACATTGAAGGAAATGCTGGGGCGCATGGGCATGCAGGCTGAAGTCACCGGCCGCGCCAAGCATATCTACTCGATCTGGCGGAAGATGCAGCGCAAGAAGATTTCCTTCAACGAGGTCTACGACGTGCGTGCCGTCCGCGTGCTGGTGCCGGAAGTGCGCGACTGCTATGCCGCCCTCGGTGTCGTGCATTCGCTCTGGAAGCATATCCCGCGCGAGTTCGACGACTACATCGCCACGCCCAAGGAGAACGGCTACCGCTCGCTGCATACCGCCGTGATCGGCCCGCAGGGCCGGCCCATGGAGGTGCAGATCCGCACTTTCGCCATGCATGAGGAGGCCGAGCTCGGCGTGTGCGCGCACTGGGTCTACAAGGAAGGCGCCCATGCCGCCAAGGGCATGGGCAAGGACGCCGGCTACGAGAGCAAGATCGCCTGGCTGCGCCAGGTGCTGGAGTGGCAGGAAGACATGGGCGATTCGCAGCTCGAGGATTTCGCCGAGCAGCTCAACCACGCCATCCATGACGAGCGCATCTACGTCTTCACCCGCGACGGCCATGTCATCGACCTCCCGTCCGGCGCGACGCCGCTGGACTTCGCCTATCACGTGCACACCGAGATCGGCCATGCCTGCCGCGGCGCCAAGGTGAACGGCCGCATCGTGCCGCTCTCCTACAAGCTGCAGACCGGCGAGCAGGTCGAGATCATGACGGCCAAGGGAGGCATGCCGAGCCGCGACTGGTTGTCCTCCTCGACGGGCTTCCTCAATACCTCGCGCGCCCAGGCCAAGGTCCGGCACTGGTTCAAGATGCAGGATCGCGACAAGAACGTCAGCGAGGGCCGCGACATGCTGGAGCGCGAACTCGCGCGACTCGCCCTCGCCCTGGACCGCAACGGGCTCGACCAGCTCGCGCCGCGCCTGAACCTGCGCACGGGCGAGGACATCATGGCGGCCATCGGCGCTGGCGATCTGCGCATCAGCCAGGTCATCCATGCGCTTGGTCATCGCGTGGAGAACCAGGGCGCGCAACAGGAGTTGCTGCCGGAGGACCTGGTCAACCGATCGAAGTCCCACGCCGGCAATTCGCCCGTCATCATCGAGGGCGTGGGCAATCTGCTGACGCATATGGCCGGCTGCTGCCAGCCCATCCCCGGCGAGCCCATCGTCGGCTACGTCACGCAGGGCCGCGGCGTGTCGGTGCACGGCCGCGGCTGCCCCGAGTTCATGCGCCTGGAGGCGGACGAGCCGGCGCGCGTCGTGGATGTGCAGTGGAACCAGTCCGAGGCCGATGTCTACCCGGTGGATATCCACATCCGCGCCTGGGACCGCACCGGCCTGCTGCGCGACATCACCGGCGTGCTCGCCAACGAGCACGTCAACGTGACCAGCGTGCAGACGCGCTCCGACAAGCAGGACGGCACCGCCACCATGCAGCTCACTGTCGAGGTCGGCAGCCTGAATGCCCTGGGTCGGCTGCTGGCGCGCATCGAGCAGCAGCCCAACGTGATCGAGGCGCGCCGTGCGGCGCGCTGAGCGGCGCCGCGCCATGCTGCCGCCCCTGAACCGGAGCCAACGTGCATGAGTGATTCCCTGAACACGCTGCTTGCCATCATGGCGCGCCTGCGCGATCCCGAGCGGGGTTGCCCCTGGGATCTGGAGCAGGATTTCGCGACGATTGCGCCCTATACCCTGGAGGAGGCGCACGAGGTGGCCGACGCGATTGCCCGCGGCGACATGCGCAACCTCGAGGAAGAGCTGGGTGACCTGCTGCTGCAGGTGGTCTTTCATGCGCAGATGGCCAGCGAGCGGAACCTCTTCGATTTCGAGGCCGTGGCGCGCGGTATTGCCGACAAGCTTATCCGCCGGCACCCGCATGTTTTCCCCGGCGGCCGTCTCGATGGCGAGACCGTGGCCATCGACAGCGGGCAGGTGTCGGCCAACTGGGACAGTATCAAGGCTGCCGAGAAGGCCGCGCGCGGCGAGCAGCCACGGCGCCTGCTGGACGGCATCGGGGCTGGCCAGCCGGCGCTGGCGCGGGCCGAAAAGCTGCAGAAAAAGGCCGGCAAGGTCGGCTTCGACTGGAACGACCCGCGCGCCGTCATCGCCAAGCTGCGCGAGGAGCTCAACGAGGTCGAGGCCGAACTCGATGCCGGCGACAAGGCCGCGCAGGAAGACGAGCTCGGCGACCTTCTCTTTTGTGTGGTCAATCTGGCCCGCCATCTCGATCTCGACAGCGAAATGGCCCTGAAACGCGCCAACGCCAAGTTCGAGCGCCGCTTCGGGTATATCGAGGACGCACTGTCGGCACGGGGATTGCAGTTCGCGGACGCCTCCCTCGCCGAGATGGAGGCCCTCTGGGGCGACGCCAAGCGCCAGGGGCTCTGAATCCTGCCGGGGGCGTTGCCAGCGGCAGACGGCCTGCCGACAATGCCCTCATGACCCTCCTCGTCGATTCCTTCCAGCGCCGCGTCACCTACCTGCGACTGTCCGTGACGGATCGCTGCGACCTGCGCTGCGTTTACTGCATGAACGAGGACATGCAGTTCCTGCCGCGCCAGGCCGTGCTCTCGCTGGAAGAGCTGGCCCGCATCGCGCGCGTGTTCGTCAGCCTCGGTGTGAAAAAGATACGCCTGACCGGTGGCGAACCCCTGGTGCGGCAAAATCTCTCCTGGCTGGTGCGCGAGCTGGCGGCGCTGCCGGGGCTGCAGGAGCTGGCCATGACCAGCAACGGCATGCGGCTCGCCGCCGTGGCAAATGAACTGCGCGACGCAGGACTCAATCGTCTCAACATCAGCGTCGACAGCCTGCGGCCCGAGCGCTTTCGCGCAATCACGCGCGTCGGTGAGCTCGACCGCGTGCTGGCAGGCCTGGCGGCGGCGCGGGCGGCAGGCTTCTCCCGTATCAAGCTCAACAGCGTGATCCTGCGCGGCCGCAACGATGACGAGGTCGGCGACCTCGTCGCATTTGCCGCGGAGCAGGGCTGCGATATCTCCTTCATCGAGGAGATGCCGCTGGGCGTGATCAGCGAGCACGATCGCGCCGGAGCCTTCGTGCCGAGCGACGAGATCCTGTCGCGCCTGCAGCAGCGCTTCTCGCTGGTGCCGAGCACGGAGTCCACCAGCGGGCCCTCGCGCTATCACCGACTTGCAGGGGGCGACACGCGCGTCGGCTTCATCTCGCCACACAGCCATAATTTCTGCGCGAGCTGCAATCGTGTGCGCGTCACCGTGGAAGGGCGCCTGCTGCTCTGCCTCGGCAACGAGCACAGCCTGGACCTGCGCCACCTGATGCGCGAGGAGCGACTGGACGACGAGGCCTTGCGCGCGGCCATCGTCCAGGCCATGAACCTGAAACCGGAGCGGCATCAATTCGATCTGCAGGAGGCCCCGCAGATCGTCCGCTTCATGAACATGACCGGCGGTTGATTTCCATGAGCAAGGACTCCACTCCCAAACCCTTCGTTCCGCTGTCGATTGCCGTGCTGACGGTATCGGACACGCGCGACGAGGCCTCCGACACCTCCGGCCAGCTGCTGGTGGAAAGGCTGGCGTCAGCCGGCCACCACCTGCATGAAAAGCGCATCGTGAAGGATGACATCTACCAGATCCGCGCCGTGCTCTCGGCTTGGATCGCCGATGCTGCGGTGCAGGCGGTGATCGTGACGGGCGGTACCGGATTTTCCGGGCGCGATTCCACGCCGGAGGCCGTGCGCGTGCTTTTCGACAAGGACATCGAAGGTTTCGGCGAGATCTTCCGCCACTACTCGCTCGCCGAGATCGGCACCAGCACGCTGCAGTCGCGCGCGCTCGCCGGGCTGGCCAACAACACCGTCATTTTCTGCGTGCCGGGGTCGACCAATGCCTGCCGCACCGCCTGGGACCGCATCATCGGTGAGCAGCTCGACAACCGCCATCGCCCCTGCAACTTCGTGCCCCACCTGAAGCAGTCGCATTGCGAGACCGCCCGTGGTTGATACGCCGTCTGGCCCCGACGTCGGTACCTGTTATCCGCCGGGCCTGCTGGGCGTCGACGACGCGGTGGCGCGGCTGATTGCGCTGGCGCGCCGGAAAGCGCCCGATACGGAAGTCGTACCGCTCGCTGCTGCAGGTGGCCGTGTCCTCGCGGAGGATGTCGCCGCTCCCATGCCGGTGCCGCCCGAGGCCAACAGCGCGATGGACGGAATTGCCTTCCGCCACGCCGACCTGCCGTTATCCGGCCTGCTGCCCATGAGCCAACGAATTCCAGCGGGCGTTGCGCCGGCACCACTGGAGCCGGGCACTGCGGCGCGGATTTTCACCGGTGCCATCCTGCCTTCCGGTGCCGATACCGTGGCTATGCAGGAGAATTGCGAGTTCACCGCCACGACCGTGCGGTTGATCAGTGCGCCGGAGGCGGGGGCCAATGTGCGCCCGGCGGGTCAGGATGTGGCGCAGGGCCAGGCCATGCTCGCCCGGGGAACCCGCCTGACCGCCGCCGCAGTGGGACTCGCCGCCGCCGCCGGCCTCTATCAGCTAAAAGTCTTCCGCCCCCTGCGCGTGGCCATCCTCTGCACCGGGGATGAATTGCTGGAGCCAGGCGAGCCCTGGCGCAGTGGCGCGATCTACAACAGCAATCGTCCGATGCTGACGCATCTTCTGCAGGGCTGGGGCTTGGAGGTCATCGACCTGGGCAAGGTCGCGGATTCGCGCGTCGCGACAGAGGCAGCGCTGTTGCGTGCCGTCGACGCGGGAGCCGATGTCATCGTCTCGACCGGGGGCGTCTCGGTGGGAGAGGAAGACCATGTCCGCGCGGCGGTAGCGCAAGCTGGACAGCTCGACTTCTGGAAGGTGGCGATAAAGCCGGGCAAGCCGGTGGCGGTGGGCGAGGTACGGGGCGTAAGTTTCCTGGGCTTGCCCGGCAATCCGCAGTCGGTGCTCGTGACCGGCCTGCTGTTGGCGCGGCCCTTCCTGCTGGCGCGGCAGGGTCAGGCCGCGGTGCTGCCGGTTGCGCTTCCGGTACCGGCCGCTTTCTCTCGCCGCAAAGGCGGCGATCGCCGCGAATACCTGCGGGTGAGGTTTGGCACCGGTGTGGCGGGGCTGGAGCTGACTCCCCACCCCCAGCAGTCGAGTGGTGCCCTGCTTTCGGCGGTCTGGGCGGATGGACTGGCGATGCTGGAAGCGGGCCGGGCATTCGAAGTCGCTACCCCGCTCCCGTTTCTGCCATTTTCCGCCCTGCTCGCCCCTTGACGGCTTAGGCCGTGTCTGCCAAACATCGATAGCCGGGCCGGGAAGCCTCCAGACCTGGCTTGGTAACGCCCCCGGAAGACAGTCGTCTTGCAACCGGGCAGGGTTCCGCTCCCTCTCGCAAAAAGCAAAAACCCCATATTTGTCATAAAGTTGTAGCTTTTTATTAAAGTGGAATTTAGATTCCGGGCATGCCTCCGCGCCAAGCTAGTGCATGAACACAGGCATGCGCTGCTTTTCAGGGCACAACCCGGTCGGACGGCACATACCAATAATTGCGTATCAAGGAGATACCAAGCATGAATCGCAAACTGCTCGCTCTGGCTGTGGGTGCCGCTCTGGCCCTGCCCGTTACCGCCCAGGCCGCCCCGACCGTCTACGGCTTGATGAACCTATCGATAGATCGTGTGGATCTGGAGTCTGTTCCCGTTGAACAAGTGGAAGTTAACTCCAACTCCTCTCGCCTTGGCGTCAAGGGAGAGGAAGCACTTGGCAACGGTCTGAGCGCCGTCTACAAGGCGGAATGGGAAGTGGCTGGCGATGTGGCTGGCGCAACCGATCTCACTGGTCGTGACCGCTTCCTGGGCCTCAAGAGCGACACTGTTGGTACGTTGAAGCTCGGTGCTTTCGATACGCCGTTCAAGACTTCGCAGGGCACTGTCGATCAGTTCAACGATATGACCTATGCCGACATGGGCAACTTCCTGAGCGGCGAGAACCGGCTCGACAACATGATCGCGTATGAGAGCCCCAAGATTGCCGACGTGCTGGTCATCAACGCCGCGGTGCAGTCGGGCGAGGAAGTCGGCGCCGATGATGACGATGCCGCTTCCGTATCGGTTGTCTTTACCTCTGGCGATCTTTATTTCGCGGCCGCGATGGATAATGACGTTAGGGACTCCACGTTCCAAGGTGTCATGGATGCAGCGCTCGGTACCTCGGGTAGTGGTGAGCGCTTTGCGCGTGACGCCCTCCGCCTGACGGGTGCTTTCACGCTGGGCGATTTGCAGCTGGGCGCATTGCTGCAGACCTCCGAGTTCAACGAGAACCCGGCTGCGTCTGGATATGCGCCTATCGGCGTAGTAGATCCGGTATTTGGCCCGTTGGTCCTGGACGGCCTGGATATTGACGAGCAGTCGATCCTGTTGAGCGCCGCTTATACCGCTGGCAAGAACGTATTCAAGGGCCAGGTGATCAAGGCGGACTACGAAGTTGAAGCCACGGTCAACGCCCTGGGTACGGCCAGTGTCGACGTGGAGACGACCGTGATTGAGCTGGGCTTTGACCATAACTTCACCCAGAACACCAAGGCATATGTTCAGGGGTCGATGGCGCAATATGATATTGCAGGCACCGAGCTCGAGGACACAGTTCTGAGTGTGGGTATGCTGACCCGCTTCTGATCCGTTCTGGTGCTATACGGAGGCCCGCCATCTGGCGGGCTTTCCTTTTTCTAAATGCTTAACGCAATAACAAACTAAGCTTATATAAACAAAGTATAGGGCTGTCATAAGCCCGTCATGTACGGGACACCGTACTGTCATCATTCCTCGAAATACTTCGCTCCAGTTGTGGATCAGCCATGACGCCAACTGCCAAGCAAGTGTCTTTGAGGAGACTTAAATAATGAATCGTTCGCTGATTGCCCTGGGTGTTGCCGCCGCCGTGGCTTTTCCGGTTGCCGCCCAGGCTGCCCCCAAGGTCTACGGCAAGCTCAACCTGTCCGTGGAAAACATTGATGAAGACACCCGGTTCGCCGATCGCTGGGAGCTGGTCTCCAACGCCTCCCGCTTTGGCGTGAAGGGCGAGGATGAGCTCACTGCCAACCTGAGCGCTGTCTACCAGATCGAGTGGGAAGTCTCCGGCGACGGCAATGCCACCGACATGGGCCAGCGCAACCGCTTCCTGGGTATCAAGCACAGCAGCTTCGGCACCCTGAAGCTCGGCAAGTACGACACTTACCTGAAGCTTGCGCAGGGCGAGGTCGACCTGTTCAACGACCTCAACGCAGACATGGGTAAGGTGCTGGCTGGCGAGAACCGGGTCAATAACGCGATCGGCTACGAGAGCCCCAAGTTTGCCGGCGTGGCCTTCAACCTGATGGCCATCCCCGGTGAAGAATCGCCCAACGCCGCTACCCCGGCCCCGTCTGCGGGCTCGACGGACGACAACCACCTGGGCGATTACTTCTCCACCTCGGTCGTCTATAGCAACGAAGACCTGGGCCTGTATGCCGCTCTTGCCTACGACAAGGACGTGTCCAGCAACTTTGCCGCCATCGATACTTTCGGCACCGCGCCGGCCTTCGCCGTCGGCACGACGGGCTCCGGCGCTACGCTGAAGACGGACAAGACCGACATCCTGCGCGCCGTTGTCAGCTACAACCTGAAGGAAGTCGGCCTGACCCTGAACGCCATGGTGCAGCAGGCTGAGCGCAGCGAGGAAAACACCATCGCCACTCTGGCCAAGAAGGTGCCGACTGAAGACAGCTATCTTGTCAGCGCCGCCTACAAGCTGGGCGAGTCCTGGGTCCTGAAGGCCCAGTACGTGGCATCCACCACCTCCGTGGACGTGCCGGCCGTGAAGGACGTGGACCTGACCCAGACCTCGATCGGGGCGGACTACAACATCACCAGCAAGACCAAGGTGTTCGGCTACTACTCCCTGCGCAACCACAGTAATGAGAACAACCCGGTGCTGGCCGCCAACGGCAAGACCCAGGACTACGATTCCAGCTTTGCCGGCATCGGGCTGGATCACAAGTTCTGACCGGGGCGGATCTGGCCAGGGATGGCCGGGCCAACCAAACCTGTGTGATGTAGCAGTCCGATCCAGGACTTTGCTTGAGCCCGCGAAAGCGGGCTTTTTTGTTTGATCTGCTGCAACCGTAGTCTACAGCGATGCCCGGGCGGGCTGTGGTCGGTGAATCCGCCACAGGAAGTCCGGGGCGAATGGCGCGGCCGCGGGCCTGACGGGTTTGCCCCGGCAGCCGTGTGACTTCGCTTACGGCACCAGAAAATGCCCTGCCGGGCTTTAAGTTGTTGATTTACCGGAGCCTTGGCGCGCTTTCGTTGTGGGCATTCCTAGCCCCGTGCTAACATTCCCGCCCGTCCTCCGGACCGGTTTCCTGGCCTCAAGGCCGCCGCTCCGCGCCTCTTTCTAGCTGTCTGGATTCTTCATGACTAAGTACATCTTCGTTACGGGCGGTGTTGTTTCCTCATTGGGCAAAGGCATCTCCGCCGCGTCGCTGGCCGCCCTGCTCGAGGCACGGGGCCTCAAGGTCACGATGATCAAGATGGACCCGTACATCAACGTCGACCCGGGCACCATGAGCCCTTACCAGCACGGCGAGGTGTTCGTGACGGGTGACGGCGCCGAGACTGACCTCGACCTCGGCTACTACGAACGTTTCCTGCGCCATGGCCGCATGACCAAGGCCAACAACTTCACCTCCGGTCGCATCTACCTCGACGTCATCCAGAAGGAGCGCCGGGGCGACTATCTGGGCGCCACCGTCCAGGTCATCCCGCACATCACCGACGCCATCAAGCAGCGCGTGCGCGAGGGCGGCCGCGGTTATGACGTGGCCATCGTCGAGATCGGCGGCACCGCCGGCGACATCGAGTCGCAACCTTTCATGGAGGCCGTGCGCCAGATGCGCGTAGAGCAGGGCTACCAGGGCTCGCTGCTCATGCACCTGACGCTGGTGCCCTATATCGCCTCCGCCGGCGAGACCAAGACCAAGCCGACCCAGCATTCGGTGAAGGAGCTGCGCTCCATCGGCCTGCAGCCGGACGTGCTGATCTGCCGCTCCGACCACGAGATCCCGGAAGACTCGCGCCGCAAGATTTCCCTCTTTACCAATGTCGACGAGAAGGCCGTGATCCTGGCCATCGACGCGCCGACCATCTACATGATTCCGCTCGAGTTCAACCGGCAGGGCCTCGACGACCTCGTGCTGGAGCGCCTCGGCCTGGGCCCGCTGCCCGCCGCCGACCTCTCTGACTGGCAGCGCGTGGTGGATGCCTTAATGCATCCGGAGAAGGAAATCCGCATCGCCATGGTGGGCAAGTACACCGAGTTGATCGACGCCTACAAGTCGCTCAATGAGGCGCTGCTGCATGCCGGCGTGCAGAACCGCACCAAGGTGAAGATCCATTACATCGATGCCGAGTCCATCGAAGAGAACGGGACGGGAGCGATCGAGAACGTCGATGCCATCCTGGTGCCTGGGGGCTTCGGCGATCGCGGTACCGAGGGCAAGATCACGGCCGTCAAATACGCCCGCGAGCACAAGATTCCCTACCTCGGCATCTGTCTCGGCATGCAGGTCGCGGTGATCGAGTACGCGCGCAACAAGGCGGGCCTCGACGGCGCGCACTCCACCGAGCTCAAGAAGAGCCCGGCGCATCCGGTGATCGGCCTGATCACGGAATGGCGCAACGAGTCCGGTGACGTCGAGCGTCGCGACGAGAACTCCGATCTTGGCGGCACCATGCGCCTCGGCGCCCAGGAGTGCCGTCTCGAGCCGGGCACGAAGGCACGCGCTCTTTATGGCAAGGACGTGATCGTCGAACGCCATCGCCACCGCTACGAAGTGAACAACAATTACCTGCCGCAGCTCGAGAAGGCCGGCCTGCTCATCTCCGGCCGCAGCGCCGACAACAACCTCGTGGAAATGATCGAGATTCCCGATCACCCCTGGTTCGTCGCCTGCCAGTTCCACCCGGAGTTCACCAGCTCGCCGCGTGATGGCCATCCGTTGTTCACCGGCTTCATCAAGGCGGCCCTCAAGCACGCCGGCAAGGACTAACCGGGTGGGTCGGGCCTCGGCCCATCCACCGTGTCGGGCTGAAGCCCGACCCAAATTGAAAAGGGTTCGGATATGACGCAGAAGATCATCCGCCTCGGCGACATCGAGATCGGCAACGAAAAGCCCTTCGTCCTTTTCGGGGGCATGAACGTGCTGGAGTCCCGCGACCTGGCGATGAAGGTCTGCGAGGAATACGTGCGGGTGACGCAGAAGCTTGGCATTCCCTACGTGTTCAAGGCTTCGTTCGACAAGGCCAACCGCTCGTCCGTCACCTCCTATCGCGGTCCGGGCCTGGAAGAAGGCCTGCGCATCTTCGAAGAGATCAAGAAAACGTTCGGTGTGCCGGTGATCACCGACGTGCACGAGCCCTGGCAGGCACAGCCGGTCGCGGAAGTGGCCGACATCATCCAGCTGCCGGCCTTCCTGTCGCGCCAGACCGACCTCGTGGTCGCCATGGCGAAGACGGGCGCCATCATCAACATCAAGAAGGCGCAGTTCCTGGCGCCGCGCGAGATGAAGCACATCGCCCACAAGTGCGTAGAGGCCGGCAACGACCAGGTCATCCTCTGCGAGCGCGGTTCCAGCTTCGGCTACAACAACCTCGTCGTGGACATGCTGGGCTTCGGCATCATGAAGGAGCTGGGCTATCCGGTGTTCTTCGACGTCACGCATTCGCTGCAGATGCCCGGCGGGCTGGCGAGCGCGGCCGGCGGCCGTCGTGCCCAGGTGACCGAGCTCGCGCTCGCCGGCATGTCGCAAAAGCTGGCCGGCCTCTTTCTGGAGGCGCACCCGAACCCCGACGAGGCAAAGTGCGACGGTCCCTGTGCGCTGCGCCTGTCGCAGCTCGAGGCCTTCCTGGCCCAGGTCAAGGCCATGGACGAGCTGGTGAAAAGCTTTCCGGTGCTGGATACGCACTGATGCTCTGCCGGGCTTTTAGCCCGGCAGAGCTGTTGAAACTGGTCGCGCTGAAGCCCGACCTGCGGAATGAATTGCAGCGGCCGGGGCACTCCGGCCGCGTCGACAAGAACGGTTTGACTGAAGGAGTTGGAAGATGTCCCAGATCGCTGATATCCGCGCCCGTGAAATCCTGGATTCCCGTGGCAACCCCACCATCGAGGCCGACGTGATCCTCGAATCCGGCGTGCTGGGGCGTGCCACGGCGCCGAGTGGCGCATCCACCGGATCGCGTGAAGCGCTGGAGCTGCGTGACGGCGACAAGTCCCGTTACCTCGGCAAGGGCGTGCAGACGGCCGTGCGCAACGTGAACTCGGATATCCGCGAGCTGCTGGTCGGTCGCAGCGTGTTCGACCAGGCCGCCCTCGACAAGGCGATGCTTGATCTCGACGGCACAGAGAACAAGTCCAAGCTCGGCGCCAACGCCATCCTGGCCGTGTCGCTGGCCTGCGCACGCGCCGCCGCCACCGAGAAGAAGATTCCGCTGTACCAGTACATCGCCGAGCTGCGCGGCCAGGCCAGCTATTCCATGCCGGTGCCGATGATGAACATCATCAACGGCGGCGAGCACGCCGACAACACCGTCGACATCCAGGAGTTCATGATCGAGCCGGTGGGCTTCTCCACCTTCGCCGAAGCCCTGCGCTGCGGCGCTGAAATCTTCCATGCCCTGAAGGGCGTGCTGAAGGCGCGCGGCCTGAACACTGCGGTGGGGGACGAAGGCGGCTTCGCGCCCAACCTCGCCAGCAATGAAGACGCGCTGAAGGCCATCATGGAAGCCATCGACAAGGCCGGCTACAAGGCCGGCGAGAACGTGATGCTCGCGCTCGACTGTGCCGCGTCCGAATTCTACAAGGACGGCAAGTACCACCTGGAAGGCGAGGGCAAGTCCTTCACCTCCGCCGAGTTCGTCGATTACCTGGCCGGGCTTGTGGCGAAGTACCCAATCATCTCGATCGAAGACGGCCTCGACGAATCCGACTGGGCCGGCTGGAAGCTGCTGACCGACAAGATCGGCGACAAGTGCCAGCTCGTGGGTGACGACCTCTTCGTGACCAATCCCGCTATCCTGAAGAAGGGGATCGACGAGGGCGTCGCCAATGCCATCCTGATCAAGTACAACCAGATCGGCTCGCTGACCGAGACCCTGGACGCCATCTACATGGCCAAGGCCGCCGGCTACGCCACCGTGATCTCGCACCGCTCGGGCGAAACCGAAGACGCGACCATCGCCGATCTGGCCGTGGCCACCGCCGCCGGCCAGATCAAGACCGGCTCGCTGTGCCGTTCCGACCGCGTGTCCAAGTACAACCAGCTGCTGCGCATCGAGCAGGCGCTCGACCATCGTGCGGCCTATCGCGGCAAGGCCGAGTTCCGCGGCCTCAAGTAAGCAGACCTTCATGCTCGACACCCTCTTCGGAAAACTGCTGCTCGGCGTCGCCTTCGCTGCTTTCCTGGCACTACTGGGCGGGCTGGTGTTCGGCGAGGGTGGCGTGCGTGACGTGCACGAGCTGAAAAAGGCGATTGCCCTGCAGCAGCAGGAAAACGAGCGCCTGGCCGAACGCAATCGCGTGCTGGAGGCCGAGGTTCGCGACCTCAAGGACGGCCTCGAGGCGATCGAGGAGCACGGCCGGCTCGATCTCGGCATGATCAAGCAGAACGAAACTTTCTATCTCGTGACGGGCAATCCCGATGCCCGCCCAGAGGCTCCTGCGGCAGCGCCGCAGGCCGCGAAGCGATGAGGCTCTGGTGCGTGGTGCCCGCCGCCGGCAAGGGTCTGCGCGTCGGCGGCAACCAGCCCAAGCAGTATCTTCCGCTCTGCGGCCAGACCGTCATCCAGTGCACCCTGGACCGGCTCAGCCGGCTCCCCACCGAAGCCATCATCGTGCCTGTCGCGGCGCAGGATGACCGGGCCGCCTCGCTTGCCTATCGCGAGCCTTCGCTGATCCGTTTCGTCGCCGGCGGCGCCGAGCGCGCTGACTCCGTCCTGGCGGGGCTCGACGCAATTGTGACGCTGGCAGCGGAGGACGACTGGGTGCTGGTGCATGACGTGGCGCGTCCCTGCGTGCGCCTGGCCGATATCGAAGCCTTGCTGGCCGTGGTCGCGGACAGCCCGGTGGGCGGATTGCTGGGCAATCGGGTGCGCGACACCATGAAGCGCGGCCAGGGCGACCAGGTCGCCGAGACGGTGGCGCGCGACAATCTCTGGCATGCGCTGACGCCCCAGGTATTCCGCTACGGCCTTCTGCGCCGCGCCCTGCTGTCAGCCCAGGCGCAGGGCGTCACGGTCACCGACGAGGCGCAGGCGATCGAGCTGCTCGGCGAGCATCCGCTGCTGGTCGAGGGCGCGCGCGACAATCTCAAGATCACCTGGCCCGAGGACCTGCAGATGGCCGAGGCCTTCCTCCGGCTGCAAGAAGGAGCCGACCTGTGAGCACAGCATTTCCCCGCATCGGCCATGGCATCGACGTGCATCGCTTCGGCCCCGGCGACCATGTCACGTTGGGCGGTGTGCGGATTCCGCACGATCACGGCCTCGTTGCGCACTCTGATGGCGACGTCGCGCTGCACGCGCTCTGCGATGCCATCCTCGGCGCGCTGGCGCTGGGCGACATCGGCCAGCACTTCCCCGATACCGACACCAGCTACAGCGGTGCCGACAGCCGCGAGCTGCTGCGGCACGTGGTGCGGTTGATGGGAGAGCGCGGTTACCGCATCGGCAACGCCGACGTCACCGTGCTGGCCGAACGGCCGAAGCTGGCGCCGCATGTCGTCGCCATGCGCGAGCGCATCGCGGACGACCTGCAGGTGGAGTCCGGCTGCGTCAGCGTGAAGGCCACCACGACGGAGAAGCTCGGCTTCGTCGGCCGTCGTGAAGGCATCGAGGCGCATGCCGTGGTGATGCTGCTGCCGAAATAATCTGCCTGACAGGTGCGCGGCTGAAACCGCCGTGGGCGGGTGCTGTCAGGCCACCCGGACGACAGCGGTCATCAATGCTGTTCAGCCGGGCTATCGACGGTTTCAGCCCGGACCCTCCGGCGCCACCTTTGCGCTGGAACCTCTCCGGCAACGCCGTGTGTCCTGCAGGCGTTGCCCGTCACCTTTGCGAGATTCCTGAATGGACTGGACCCCCTATCTGCTTCCGGCTCAGCCGTTTGCCCACGGCGCGCCCCTGGCGTTGGCGACGCTGCGCGCCGCGCCCGAGGATTTCCAGGTCGAGGAGCGACTCGGCTTCCTGCCGAGCGGCGAGGGCGAGCACCTGTTCCTGCTCATCCGCAAGCGCGGCCAGAACACGGCCTGGGTGGCTTCACAGCTCGCGCGCGCGGCGGGCGTGCGCGAGGACGCCGTGAGCTACGCCGGTCTGAAGGACCGGCGCGCCGTCACCACGCAATGGTTCAGCATACATATCCCCGATCGCCGCCCGCCCGATCTTGCCAGCGTGTGGAACGACGACATCGAGCTGCTCGAGCAGACCTGGAACAACCGCAAGCTGCGCCGTGGCGCACACCAGGGCAATGCTTTCGTCATCACGCTGCGCGACGTGGAAGGCGACCGGGAGTGGCTGGAGGAGCGCCTGCGTCTGATCGCCGCGCTGGGCGTGCCCAACTACATCGGGCCGCAGCGCTTCGGTCATGACAATGCCAACCTGGTCGCGGGCGAGGCCCTGCTGCGCGGCCCGGCGCGCCGGCGGCTGAACAACCGCGAGGGCCTGATGCTCTCCGCCGTGCGCTCCGCTTTTTTCAATCGCGTGCTGGGCGAGCGCGTGGCACAGGGCCACTGGAACGCCTGCCTGCCGGGGGATGTGCTGATGCTCGATGGCCGCGGCAGCTTCTTCCGTCCCGAGGCCGGCGATGCGGCACTCGCGGAGCGCCTGGCGCGGCTCGAGCTCCATCCCACCGGGCCCCTGTTCGGAAAGGGCCTGCCGGCAGTCAGTGACGTCGTGCTCGCGCTCGAGCAGGAGGTTGCGGCGGGAACGGACGGGCTTGTGGACGCCATGGCGCGCTTTGGCCTGGATGCGCAGCGCCGGGCCTTGCGGCTGGGCGTCGGCGAGCTGGGCTGGAGCTGGCTTGCGCCCGATGTGTTGTCCCTGCGTTTCGCGCTGGCGTCGGGGGCGTTTGCCACCAGCGCGCTGCGTGAGCTCACCACACTGCGCGATGGCAACGCCGAGGCGCTTCCTGTCGAGTGACCCCGAGCCTGGCACTCCTCGAGCCGGTGCTTTCGGCGGGGCTGCCATTTGAGTTTTGTGGTGTGCCAAAGGCGGCCAGGGTATCCGGCGTATGCAGCAGTGCACTGTTCCTGTGAGGCAAGTCGTCCGCGCAGGGGGCAAAGACCGGGGCGTTTCCAGCGTTTGTGTTGGACGGCCTGAGGGGGCTGCCAGATAATCCCGGCCTGTCTTCCACCCCCGGCAGTCCTGCCAGGCGGTGACGGCCGGCATTCAGGAATGGTGAAAAATGCGGATTCTCGTGAGCAACGACGACGGGGTACTGGCCCCGGGCCTGGCGGCACTGGCCGATGCCCTCGCCACGCTTGGTGAGGTGACGGTGGTGGCGCCCGAAAGCGAGCGCAGCGGCTTTTCCAACGCGCTGTCGCTGGACCGCCCGCTGCGCCCGGTGCGGCAGGCCAACGGCTACTGGGCCGTCAACGGCACGCCGGCCGATTGTGTGCACCTGGCGCTGAACGGCCTGCTCGATTTCGAGCCCGACCTCGTGGTCTCCGGTATCAACTCCGGCGCCAACCTCGGCGATGACACGCTCTATTCCGGCACTGTCGCGGCCGCCATGGAGGCCCGCTTCCTCGGCAAGACCAGCATCGCGGTCTCGCTCGCCGGGCCCGGTGCGCGCAACTGCGGCAAGGACGGCTACGCTGCTGCCGCCGCCACGGTCGTGCGTCTGATCGAAGGCTGGGACCGCCTGCAACTGCCCAACCGCACCCTGCTCAACGTCAACGTGCCCGAGCGTCCGCTGCAGGACATCCGCGGCTTCAAAGTCACCCGCCTCGGTCATCGCGGCCGTGCCAAGGACGTGATGACGCTGGAGGATCCGCGCGGCCGCGAGGTCTACTGGATCGGCATCGCCGGCGAACCGGCCGATGCCGGCGAGGACACCGACTTCCACGCCGTGCACGAAGGCTATGTGAGCGTGACGCCGCTGCAGGTCGATCTGACCCGGCATGAGGCGTTGCAGGACGTAAGCCGCTGGCTTAAGGATTTGTAAGGGCCCAGAATTCCGCCCGTCGTTTCAAGTGGCCTGTTGTTACAAGTGAAAGCTCAATGACCCCGACTGATCTGCAGGGTTCCGGCATGACCTCGGCGCGAACGCGCGAGCGCATGGTGAACCGCCTCATCGAGCAGGGCATCACCGATCTCTCCGTGATCGACGTGATGCGCCGCACACCCCGCCACATCTTCCTGGACGAGGCGCTGGCCCATCGCGCCTACGAGGATACCTCCCTGCCCATCGGGCACGGCCAGACGCTCTCCCAGCCCTATATCGTGGCGCGCATGACGGAAGTGCTGCTGTCGGGCGGTCCGCTCGGCAAGGTGCTGGAGATTGGCACCGGCTCCGGCTACCAGACCGCCGTGCTGGCTCAGCTCGTCGGGCAGGTGTTCTCCGTGGAGCGCATCAAGGCGCTGCAGGACAAGGCCCGCCAGCGCCTTGGCGTGCTCAAGCTGCACAACGTGCGCCTGCGCCATACCGATGGCGGCCTCGGCTGGCCCGAGGAGCCGGGCTTTGACGGCATCATCGCCACCGCGGCGCCACTGGGCGTGCCCAAGGCCCTGGTGGCCCAGCTCGCCGAAGGCGGCCGGCTGGTGATCCCGGTCGGCGGCGGCGAGGTGCAGGAGCTCCTGCTCATTACGCGGCGCGGGGACAGTCATGAAACCCGCGTACTGGAGCAGGTGCGGTTCGTGCCCATGCTGGGAGGCGTGCTCTGAGCCTGGCCGCGCTGGCAGGGAGTCGGCGGCTGTATGGCCGCGTCCTTGCCGGCATTGCCCTGGCGCTCGCGCTGGCGGGTTGCGCCAGCCGCCAACCGCCATTGGTTGTGGAGCGCTCACTTACAGGGCCGGGTCCTGCTTCCCACACGGTGGTAGCCGGCGAGACCCTCTACTCCATCGCGCTTCGCTACGAAAAGGACTATGTCGAGCTGGCCGAGCTGAACCAGCTCGACAGTCGTTTCACCATCCGCCCCGGACAGCGCCTGCGCTTGCGGGGCAGCGCGCCGCCAAGGTCGATAACGACCAGTCCCAGGACGGCGCCCAGGTCCGTAGTGTCCCGTCCTCCTCCTGCGTCGCGCGAGCCGGCGCGCGCGCCCATCGCGAAAAAGCCCTCCCCTGTCCGCCCGAGTGCTGCTGAAGTCAGGCCCCACTCACCGGCCAGCTCTAGCCTTAGCTGGGGCTGGCCGGCAAAGGGCCAACTGATCGGCAAATTCGGCACAAGTGGTGTTACGGGAAAGGGGCTGGACATCGCCGGAAGGCAGGGGGATTCTGTCCTGGCAGCCGCATCTGGCGTGGTGGTCTACGCAGGTTCTGGCCTCGTCGGATACGGCCGGTTGCTCATCATCCGGCACGATGAAAACTACATCAGCGCCTACGCCCACAACGACAGTTTCCTGGTCAAGGAGGGCGACAGCGTAAAGCTTGGTCAGGCAATTGCCGAGATGGGCGCCAGCGGCGCGGATCGTGAAAAGCTCCACTTCGAGATCCGTGAACGCGGCAAACCCGTGGACCCGCTGCGGTTTCTACCCGCACGCGAATAGGGCGGCTCCCCTGGTGGCTGCCCGGTCCTCCTGACCGAGCGCAGACCACGCACGAGGGATTGATCATGGAAAGCAAGAAGGAAACCGGCGCCACCCCCGGTGCCGCGAACGAGGCTTCTCCCCGGTTCACCCGCAGCCGCACCGGCTCGCTGAGCACCACGCTGGATGCGACCCAGCTTTACCTGAACGAGATCGGCTTCTCCCCCCTGCTCTCCGCTGAAGAGGAGGTCTTCTACGCCCGTCGTGCCCGGCAGGGCATTGAAAGCGCGCGCAAGCGCATGATCGAAAGCAACCTGCGCCTGGTGGTGAAGATCGCAAGGCGCTATGTGAATCGCGGCCTGTCACTGCTCGACCTGATCGAGGAAGGCAACCTCGGGCTCATCCATGCTGTCGAGAAGTTCGATCCCGAGCGCGGTTTCCGCTTTTCCACCTATGCCACCTGGTGGATCCGGCAGACCATGGAGCGGGCACTGATGAACCAGACCCGCACCGTTCGCCTGCCCATCCATGTCGTGAAAGAACTGAATATCTACCTGCGCGCGGCGCGTGAGCTCAGCCACAAGCTGGACCACGAGCCCAGCGCCGACGAAATCGCGCGCCTGCTCGACCGGCCGGTGGAGGACGTGCAGCGCATGCTCGGGCTCAATGAGCGCGTGAGCTCCATCGATGCGCCGGTGGCGGGCGACTCCGAGAAGACCCTGGCCGAGACCCTGGCCGACGCCTCCGTACCCGATCCGGCGCTGCAGGTGCAGGATGACGATATGCGCATGAACCTGGATCGCTGGCTCGACGTGCTACCCGAAAAGCAGCGCGAGGTACTGGCGCGGCGCTTCGGTCTGCGCGGCCACGAGGTCGCCACGCTGGAGGAGGTTGGCGAGGAAATCGGCCTGACCCGCGAGCGGGTGCGCCAGATCCAGGTCGATGGTTTGCGTCGCCTGCGGGAACTGCTCGAGGGGCAGGGCCTGTCGAGTGATTCGGTGTTCAACTGATTTGCATCAGCGGCTTGAAGTGTTCTTGCGGTGCGTGTGAGGTGGCCAGAGCCCGGACGGAGTTCCGGGCTCTGGCTTTTCGGGACGGAAATCCTGCGTCGGGGTCAGGACAGCCCGTTGTGGCCGCGGGACTTGCTGTCAGCTCCCGGCGCGGCGAGAATCCGCGCCCGTGCCCACGTAGCTCAGCTGGATAGAGCAGCCCCCTCCTAAGGGGCAGGCCGGTGGTTCAAATCCACTCGTGGGCGCCAGTATTTTCAGTGCCTCCCAAGTAAGGGAGCACTTCAGTAACCCCCTCCATGCCACACTTTTGCCACACTGCCGGCAAATCGAAGCGTGGCACACCCCAAAAATGGGGCGATTTTGGGCCTGTTTTCCGCGCGTAAGTCATTGATTCTTCGTTCCCAAGAGGTCTGGCGATTAGAGCATCCTCTTCGGGAGGGGCAGGTCAATGATGGGCTTAAGCTCAACAATGGCAGAGGGCGGTTAAATTTTGAGCGGCTTCTCGTAAGCCCTAGAGCTTCAAGAAATTTTCTAACCTAGGCTGATTACGATATAAGGTATCTAGTAGCGGTTAATACGTATTTGCCCTACGGGGGCAGATACGTATACTGCGCCCACTCAAACCCACCTATGCCTGAAGAAGGGGGTTGTCTTGGCAAAGTATGTTCGGCCTGTTAACGCGCACGGAGCGCCTCACGCCGTCCAGAAAGCATCCTTTGTGTTCCTTCCCTCCCGCCCGGACATGCTCAATAGGGATGTGCTTGAGCTTATTAGGGCCCAGCGAGACAAGGATGAGATCCTCAAGGAGAGGTTTACTGCTGTCCGAGACATCTTGCGAGCGGCAGTGCAGATCAGCCCGAATGGCATTGGCCAAACAGAATCGACCGATAAGGTCGGATTCGTCATGGAAGGGTTTGATGAGGCAGGGAATAGCATTCGGGAGCTGCATCTACATCCTGAGCACATTCACTACGCAACGACAAAGTACACCCGCTGGAGCGAGACCTGGCCTACGGTAGAGCGAGTAGTACAAAACGTTGTGCCGCTGCTTCAAAAGCGAGACATCTCTCTGAAGGGCATGCTGCTTCAGTTCGAGGATCTTTTTGAAGCGGACTATGACGAGCAGATGTCTTGGATTTCTGAACTCTTCGCAAAAGAAAGCGGACTGTATCCCAAAGTTATTGATGAGCACTGTCCCAATGCTTGGCACAGCTATTCTGGCTTCTTTGAGAAGCCTGAGGGCATTCCTGGAAGGATTCTGACCAATATAAATATTGTGGTTAAGCCAAAGGAAAGCGTTGAGCCTGGGCTGGGGCATTTGATATCGATCCAGATGAATCACCGGCTCGATTTTGATTCGCCTGAAGAAGTAACCGTTGAAAATATTTCTCAAAATATGCAGTTGCTCCATCTTCAAAATAAAAAATATATGATCAGGTTGATTGCTAAGGAAATTAGAGAAGCGATTCTTCTTGAGTCATAAAGGGGTGAGAAATGGTTGATCCGATTACTGGGACGTTGATCGTTACCAGCTTCGCTTTGGCGCCGGCCACTCGGCTGCCTGAGAGCGCCAGCCTCATTTCCAATCGTGGTGCCCGCGCCGAATATTTTATGGAGTGTAGTGAGTATCACTACGAGCTCTCCGGTCTGCCCGTCTGGCCGGTTCCCGGAACGCCTCATGATGAGCTGAAGGCTGCGCTGATGGCTCGCTTCAATGATGTTGAGGAACTTGAAGAGGTGGTGAGGCTTATGGAGGACAGTCATGCATTCTCTAGGCTGCTGCTTGACGCTCCCGTAGCAATTTCTGACCTCTTGGGCTTTAGGGCTTCGCTTGAGCTCGAGCATTATAAAGATGTCGAGGATGACTTTGAGCGTGTTTATCTGGTGGTCAACACAGATATAGAAGACGCAAAGGACCGGTTGGCGGCCCGCAAAAAGCTGATTAACGAGTGGCTTTACGGTGTTGCCAAAGATCACAGCCATAAGCTGGCTCTTAGGGTGGCTTAAAGCATGCAATTCAATCCCGACGAATATGTGGGATTGGCTCACAGCCTGGTTGATGCTCATGGTAAGTATGAGCCACCTAAAGGCTCGAGGTTCTCAACTCAGGCTGCATTAAGGGCTGCAATTAGCCGTGCTTACTACGGTGCTTGGCTTCGAGCTCGCGAGTTTTCAGGGTTGGCTACCCGCCGGGATGATCGTGAAAGCCATCAGGCAGTTATAAAATATTATGAAAATCGTGCAGAGGCAGACTCAAAGACGATTGCTGGGTTGTTAATGGATTTGAAGTCGTTGCGTAGAAAGGCCGACTATCAGACAGACACGCGCCTTAGCTTGAGGGAGGCAAAGGATGCGTTAGCAAGTGCAGATGAAGTGCTAGAAACTTTAGAGAAAAAGAAGTCCGCGTAAGCGGATTTTTTTTGCCTCACGAAATAAAGTCGCTGCCACACTTTTGCCACACTGATAAAAAGCGCCCACTCATAAGTGGTTGATTTTAATTAAGGTGAGAAGTGTGGCAGGAATGAAGTTTGTGAGCGGAAACTTTCCCGCAAGCCGTTGTTTTCTATGTAAATTTCATGCACTAAAATTGCGCATTCCGGCTCCCTCCTAAGGGGCAGGTCGGACGTTCGAATCGTCTCGTGGGCGCCATTTCTCCTGCCTCGTTTATCTTCGTTTTCGCCTCCAGTCGATCTCAATCGCTGCCTTCCGGCCTCCGGAGGGGCGTCGGTTTGCGGATCCGCCCGGTATACTCTGCGCGCTGTTCCCCGTTCAGCTCCCAGGTGCTTTTCCCGTCATGATTCTCTTCGGCAGCTTCAATACCCTGCGCGTGCAGCGCATTACCGGTCCTGGCGCTTTCCTCGGCGAGCCGGGCGAGAGAGATGGCCTCGAGGTGCTGCTGCCCGGGCGGCAGGTGCCCGAGGGCTGCAAGGCCGGCGATGAGCTCGAGGCGTTCGTCTACCACGACAGCGAGGACCGGCCTGTCGCCACGCTGCAGCGGCCGAAGGCGCAGGTGGGCGAGGTGGCGTCACTCTGCATCGTGGCCACCAACGACGCCGGCGTGTTCCTGGACTGGGGCCTGCCCAAGGACCTGCTGCTGCCGTACAACGAGATCCCGCGTGAATTGAAGCTGAACCTGGAGCCCGGGCAGTACCTGCTGGTGATGGTGTTCCAGGACGACACCGGCCGCGTGGCCGCCTCGGCGCGCCTCGATGATTTCCTGGCGAAAGAGGCCGGCGGCTTCAACGAGGGCGACAAGGTCGGCGTCGTCATTTCCAACCGCACCGATCTCGGCTGGCGCGTGGTGGTGAACAACCGCTACTGGGGCCTGCTGCACGCCAGTGAGGTGTTCGGCAAGGTGAAGGCCGGCACGCGCCATGACGGCTGGATCAAGACATTGCGCGCCGACCGGCGCCTGAATATCGCGCTGGTGCCGCCCGGCCCGGCGCGTATCGATCCTGCGGCACAGAAGATTCTCGATCGCCTGCAGGCGGAGGGCGGCTTCATGGCGGTGGGCGACAAGACGCCGCCAGAGGCGATCTACACGCTCTTCGGCGTCAGCAAGAAAGTGTTCAAGCAGGCGATCGGTAGCCTTTTCAAGGCGCACCGCATCGTCATCGAGGCCGGTGGCATCCGGCTGGTGAAATGATTTCTTCCCTCTTTCCGTCGAGGTGAGCGCGGCATGTCCCTGAAAGACCAGTTGATGAAGGCCGGCCTGGCCGATGCCAGGAAGGCACGCAAGGCCGAGCACGAAAAGCGCCAGCAGGCGAAGGATCCGAACGCCGAGTCCGCGCAGCAGCTGGCGGAAAAGGCGACGGCGGAGAAAGCCGAGCGCGATCGCGCCCTCAATCGCGCGCAGCAGGAGGAAAAGGAGAAGCGCGCCGTGGCCGCGCAGATCCGCCAGCTGATCGAAGGGCATCGCATCGCGCGCGCCGGCGGCGATGTCTCCTATCAGTTCACGGACGAAAAGAAGGTCAAGAAACTTTACGTGACCGCGGCGCAGCAAACGCAGCTGGCCAACGGCCAGGTGGCCATCGTGCGCCTGGGCGACGGCTACGAGCTCGTGCCGACGGTGGTGGCGGAAAAGATCCGTCAGCGCGACACGGCGGCGGTGGTGCTCCTCAATAATCGCAAGGCCGGCACGGAAATCGATGCGGACGACCCTTACGCGGCTTACCAGGTTCCCGACGATTTGATGTGGTGAGCGGAATCGGGAGCGCGGCGGGCAGCCGCCGCGCCTGAGCGACGGCTCCAGGCGCGGACGTTGGGGCTCAGGACGCGCGGCGGAACTGCAGGATGCGGAAATCCGCCTGCGTCACCAGCGACGGCAGGCCCTCCACCCGGGTGCGGCGCTCGCGCGCGGCGCGCCAGTAATGCGGCGTCATCTTGAGCAGCTGGTTCACGGCGGCGTTGTCCGCCAGGTTGATCTCGAACTGCACCCGCGCTTCGCTGTGCAACAGGAACTGCGGCTGTAGTTCCTCCTGCCATTTCTCCGCCTGGTGCGGCCGCACCGCCTCATACAGCGCCTCGCGCAACTCCCACAGATGCTGCGGTCCGGGCGCCGCCACCAGCAGCGCGCCACCGGGCATCAGCACGCGCGCGGCCTCGGCGGCCGCCAGAGGGCTGAAGATGGCCAGCAATGCATCCGCGCAGTGATCGGGAAGGGGAATGTCGTTGCTGCTAGCCACCAGCCAGGTGACGGCGGCGGTGCGTTTTGCCGCGCGCCGCATCGCGCTCTTGCTGATGTCGAAGGCCGTGGTCGCCTGCGCGCTGCGGGCGAGAGCCTCCGTGTACCAGCCTTCGCCGCAGCCGCTGTCGACGAGGTGGCCCGGGCGCAGCACCGACACCAGTCCTGTGAGCGTGTCGCGGAAGGGCGCGTAGTAGCCGGCTTCCAGGAAGGCGCGGCGGGCCGTGACCATGTCGGCGTCATCGCCGGGGTCAAGGCTGTTCTTGTTCTGCACCGGCAGCAGGTTGAAATAGCCTTCGCGCGCCCGGTCGAAGCTGTGGCCGCGCGGACAGCACGCCGCGCGGTCGTCGAGCGACAGCGCCTCATGGCAGAGCGGGCAGCGCAGCGTGCGGATCATCGATGTCCCATGACGGGCCTCAGCCGGCCACCGTGGGTCGGGCGTTGGCCCGACGGGTTGCGTTGGGTGTCGGGCCAAAGCCCGACTTTCGGTGTGCAGGTGGCGCCGTTCAGGCCAGCAGCTTCACCAGCATGCGTTCGTACACGTCGGTCAGCGTGTCCAGGTCGGCCGCGCGCACTTCCTCGTTCACCTTGTGGATGGTGGCGTTGAGGGGGCCGAGCTCGACCACCTGCGCGCCGGTGGGCGCGATGAAGCGGCCGTCGGAGGTGCCACCCGAGGTCGACAATTCGGTTTCCACGCCACATATCTCGCGAATGCTCTCCACGGCCGCCGCGACGAGCTCGCCCTTTGCCGTCAGGAAAGGATGGCCCGACAGGCTCCAGGCCAGCTCGTAGCGCAGGCCATGCCGGTCGAGGATGGCCTCGGTGCGCTCGCGCAGCTGTTGCGCGGTGACCTCGGTCGAGAAGCGGAAATTGAAGACCACCTTCATATCGCCGGGGATCACGTTGTTAGCGCCGGTGCCGGCACTGATGTTGGAAATCTGGAAGCTGGTGGCGGGAAAGAACTCGTTGCCGTGGTCCCACGTTTCCGCGCAGAGTGCGGCGAGCGCGGGGGCGGCGCGATGGATGGGGTTGTCGGCGCGCTGCGGGTAAGCCACGTGGCCCTGCACGCCCTGCACCGTCAGGATGCCGTTCAGCGAGCCGCGGCGGCCGTTCTTGATCATGTCGCCGAGCGTGTTCACGGAAGAGGGCTCGCCCACCACCGCCCAGGTGATCTTCTCGTTGCGGGCTTCCAGCGTCTCAATCACTTTCACGGTGCCATCCACGGCCACGCCTTCTTCGTCGCTCGTGATCAGGAAGGCGACAGAGCCTTGGTGGTCGGGGTGTTGCGCCACGAAGCGTTCGCAGGCCACGACCATGGCGGCCAGCGAGCCCTTCATGTCGGCGGCGCCGCGGCCGATCAGCATGCCGTCGCGGATCTCGGGGGCGAAAGGCTGCACGGACCAGTTCTCGAGCGGGCCGGTCGGCACCACGTCGGTGTGGCCGGCGAAGGCCAGCACCGGCGCCGCATCACCGCGTCGCGCCCAGAAATTGTCGACGTCGCCGAAACGCAGGCGCTCCACGCGGAAGCCGATCTTCTCCAGACGCGCGATCATCAGCGTCTGGCAATTGGCGTCGAAGGGCGTGACGGAGGGCTCCTTCATCAGGTCGATGGTGAGGGCGACGGTGGGGGAGAGGCTGGGGACGGTCATGGCGCTACCAGGGAAAAATGAGCGCCTAGTGTAGCGGCAAGCCGCGGGCCTAGGCAGCCCGGAGCTGCCCGCGCCATAATGCCGGCCAGCTCGCGCCGGCGGCCTGCCGGCGGATCACCAGGACCATTGCAGGGACCCCCATGAAGAAGCTCCTCACCCTGGCCACGCTGGCCGCCGCCATGGGCCTCGCGGCCTGCAGCAAGAACGAGAGCAAGGACGCCGCCACCGCCGCCGATGGCTCCCTGATCGTGAAGGTCGGCCACGCCGCGCCGCTGACCGGTCCGCAGGCCCATCTCGGCAAGGACAACGAAAACGGCGTCCGCCTCGCCATCGACGAGCTCAACGCCCGCGGCTTCGAGGTCGGCGGCAAGAAGGTCACCTTCCAGCTCATGAGCGAAGACGACCAGGCCGACCCGCGCATCGCCACCACGGTGGCCAAGAAATTCGTCGACGACGGCGTGCACGTGGTCATCGGCCACCTGAACTCCGGTACCACCATTCCCGCCTCGCGCATATACAACGATGCCGGCATCGTCGAGGTCTCGCCCTCGGCCACCAATCCCAAGTACACCCAGCAGGGCTACAAGGGCGCCTTCCGCGTGATGGCAAACGACGTGCAGCAGGGGCTGGCCCTCGGCGAGTTCGCCGTGAAGGACATGGCGGCGAAGAAGATCGCCATCATCGACGACCGCACCGCCTACGGGCAGGGCCTCGCCGACGAGTTCGAAAAGGCCGTGAAGGCCAATGGCGGCACGGTCATCGTGCGCGAATTCACCAACGACAAGGCCTCCGACTTCACCGCCATCCTCACCAAGATCAAGGGCACGGCGCCGGACCTCGTGTTCTTCGGCGGCATGGACGGGCAGGGCGCGCCCATGGCCCGCCAGATGAAGACGCTGGGCCTGACCGCGAAGTTCCTCGGTGGCGATGGCATCCACACCGCCGAGTTCATGAAACTGGCCGGCCCCGCCGCCGAGGGCGTGACCGCCTCGCTGCCCGGTGTGCCGCTGGAGTCCATGCCGCACGGCAGCGAGTTCAAGCAGAAGTTCGAAGCGAAGTACGGGGTAATCCAGCTCTACGCGCCCTACTGCTACGACGCCATGATGGTGATCGCCGAGGCCATGAAGCGGGCCGGCTCCATCGAGCCCGCCCGCTACCAGCCGGAACTGGCGAAGACCAACCACGACGGCGTGACCGCCCGCATCGGCTTCGATGCCAAGGGCGACCTCACGGGTGGCGCCATCACCGTCTACCGTGTGGAAGGCGGCGAATGGAAGGTGCTGCGCACCCTCGGCGGTGCGCCGGTGGTGGCGCCAGTGCCGTCCACGGTGCCTGCCGCGCCGGCCGTGGCCAAGTAATCCCGACTCTTCCCCAAAGGCCCGCAAACGCGGGCCTTTTTCATTGGCGAGAGCGGTATTTGCCGGGGCCGGCCGTACCGGACGCACGTTGAGTCGGGCATGAATCCTGCGTAACCTTCGCCGATTCGCCGGGGCCCTCCCGGCCACCGCCTTCCGTACAGGACGTCGCCTTTGGACATTCTGGTTCAGCAACTCATCAATGGCCTGATCCTGGGCAGCATCTATGCCCTGATCGCGCTCGGCTACACGATGGTGTACGGCATCCTCGGCCTCATCAATTTCGCGCACGGCGAGATCGTGATGATCGGGGCGATGATCACCATCACCTGCCTCAACCTGCTGGTCGGCGCCGGTGTCGATCTGCCGGGCCTCGTGCTGGTGGCCGTCAGCCTGCTCATGGCGGTGCCGCTCTGCGCACTGCTCGGCTTCACCGTGGAGCGTGTCGCCTACCGGCCGCTGCGCCACGCGCCACGCCTGGCGCCGCTGATTACCGCGATCGGCGTGTCCATCGTGCTGCAGAACCTGGCCATGATGATCTGGGGTCGTCAGTACGTGGCTTTTCCGGCCGTGCTGGAGGCGACGCCGCACCAGTTCATGGGCGCCTCCATCACCACGCTTCAGGTGCTCATCATCGTGCTGGCGGCGGCGATCATGGGCGGGCTCATGCTGCTGGTGAACCGCACCAAGCTCGGCCGCGCCATGCGCGCCACGTCGCAGAGCCCGCAGGTGGCGCAGCTCATGGGCGTGAACGTGAACCACGTCATCTCCATGACCTTCATCATCGGCTCCTGCCTGGGTGCGGTGGCCGGCGTCATGGTCTCGGCCAACTATGGCCAGGCGCATTCCTACATGGGCTTCCTGCTCGGCCTGAAGGCGTTTTCCGCGGCGGTGCTGGGTGGCATCGGCAACCTGGCCGGCGCGGTCATCGGCGGGCTGCTGCTCGGCATCATCGAGTCGCTGGGTGCGGGCTATATCGGCGACCTCACCGGCGGCGTGCTGGGCTCGCAATACCAGGACGTGTTCGCCTTCATGGTGCTGATCCTGGTGCTGGTCTTCCGGCCGTCCGGCCTGATGGGCGAACGCGTGGCGGAGCGGCCGTGATGGGAGCGCTCATGGGCAAGACGCCCGGCAGGGTCTGGATCGGTTATGTCGCCTTCGCGCTGGCGCTGCTCATCGCGCCTTTCGTGATGGGCGGCGCCTTCGGCAACTCCTGGGTGCGCATCCTCGACTTCGTGCTGCTCTACGCCATGCTGGCGCTGGGTCTCAACATCGTGGTCGGCTACGCCGGCCTGCTCGACCTCGGCTATATCGCCTTTTATGCGGTGGGCGCCTATCTCTTCGCCATCCTCGCGTCGCCGCACTTCGATCTGCACCTGTCGGCCTGGATCATCCTGCCCCTGGGCGCGGCGCTGGCCTGCGTGGCCGGCGCCACGCTGGGAGCGCCAACCCTGCGCCTGCGCGGCGATTACCTCGCCATCGTCACCCTGGGCTTCGGCGAGATCGTGCGCCTCTTCATGAACAACCTCGATCGCCCGGTGAACCTTACCAACGGGCCGCAGGGCATCAACCTGATCGACGGCATTTCGCTGTTTGGCTACCGCCTGGAAAGTGGCTTCACGCTGTTCGGTACGCGCTTTTCCGGCGACTACGCCTATTACTACCTGTTCCTGGCGCTGGCACTGCTGACCGTGTTCGTCTGCCTGCGCCTCGAGGACTCGCGCATCGGCCGCGCCTGGGTCGCCATCCGCGAGGACGAGATCGCGGCGCAGGCCATGGGCATCAACACGCGCAACGTGAAGCTGCTGGCCTTCGCCATGGGCGCGAGCTTCGGCGGCATCGCCGGCGGCCTGTTCGCCGCTTTCCAGGGCTTCGTCAGCCCCGAGTCCTTCACGCTGATGGAGTCGGTGATGGTGGTGTGCATGGTGGTGCTGGGCGGCATGGGCCACATTCCCGGCGTCATCCTCGGCGCCGTGCTGCTGACCGTCACGCCGGAGTTCCTGCGCGACATCATCAATCCGCTGCAGCGCGAACTCTTCGGCCGCATGATCGTCGACCCGGAGAACTTGCGCATGCTGCTGTTCGGGCTGGCGCTGATCGTGGTCATGCTGTTCCGGCCGGCCGGGCTCTGGCCGTCGAGCCGCCGGCGCGAAGAGCTCGAGGAGGAGGTCGCATGACGGACCTGCTCCAGCTCCGGAATATCGGGAAGCGCTTCGGCGGCCTGAAGGCGCTGAACGACGTCAGCCTCGCCATTCCCGGCAACTGCGTGTACGGCCTGATCGGCCCCAACGGCGCCGGCAAGACCACGCTCTTCAATGTGATCACCGGGCTTTACCAGGCGGAGAGCGGCGAGCGCATCTTCGCCGGTGAAACATTGCCCCTGACGCTCAAGCCACATGCCATCGTCACGCGCGGCATCGCCCGCACCTTCCAGAACATCCGCCTGTTCAACCACATGACGGCGCTGGAGAACGTGATGGTGGCGCGGCATGCCCGCACCCATACCGGCGTGTTCGGCGCCATCACCCGCCATGCCGGCGCGCGTGCCGAAGAGCAGGCCATCCGCGAGCGGGCGCACGAGCTGCTGGCTTATGTCGGCATCGGCCGTGCCGCGCCGCGCCTGGCCAACGAGCTCTCCTACGGCGACCAGCGCCGCCTGGAAATCGCCCGTGCGCTGGCCACCGAGCCGAAGCTGCTGGCGCTGGACGAGCCCGCCGCCGGCATGAATCCCACCGAGACCGACGGCCTGCGCGAGCTCATCACCCGCGTCCGAGGCGATGGCGTGACCGTGCTGCTGATCGAGCACGACGTGAAGCTCGTGATGGGCCTGTGCGATCGCGTCGCCGTGCTCGACTTCGGCGAGAAGATCGCGGAAGGCACGCCGGCCGAGGTGCAGAACGATCCGCGCGTGATCGAGGCCTATCTGGGGAGTGGCGCGGCATGAGCCTGCTGAGCGTGGACAACCTCTGCGTCGCCTACGGCGGCATCCAGGCCGTGAAGGGCATCGGCTTCAGTGTGGAGGAGGGGGAGCTCGTCACCCTGATCGGCGCCAACGGTGCCGGCAAGACGACGACGCTGAACACCTTGGGAGGCCTGCTGCAGGCGACGGCCGGGCAGATCCTCTATGCCGGGAGCGACCTGGCCGCACTGCCGGCGCACGACCGCGTGCGGCACGGGCTTGCGCTGGTGCCGGAGGGGCGCGGCATCTTTGCCCGCCTGACCGTGGCGGAAAACCTGCTCATGGGGGCCTTCCACCGTAACGACAAGCCCGGCATCGCCGCCGACCTCGAGAAGGCCCACGGACTTTTTCCGCGGTTGAAGGAGCGCGAACAGCAGCTGGCCGGCACCCTCTCCGGTGGCGAGCAGCAGATGCTGGCCATCGGCCGCGCGCTGATGAGCAGGCCCCGATTGTTGCTGCTCGATGAGCCTTCCATGGGCCTGGCGCCGCTCATGGTCGAGAAGATATTCAGCATCATCCGCGAGATCAACGCGGCGGGCGTGGCCATCCTGCTCGTCGAGCAGAACGCGCGCCTCGCGCTTGCCGCGGCGAAGCGCGCCTATGTCATGGAGTCGGGGCGTATCACGCTGGCGGGGCCCGCCGCCGAGCTGGCCGCCGACGAGCGTGTGCGCGCCGCCTATCTCGGGCACTGAGCCGCTTCCCTGAATCGCTGCTCACACAGGGAGGCATTTGAAACACCGCCTGAGCCCGTGTAATGCGCGGCAGATTGCGGACTGCCTCGCTCAAGTCGTGGGGGCCAGGGCGCTCAACTTGTGCGCCGGCGTGCGAGATCCGCAAGACAGGTTAGCGGCGGCCTCCGTTGGGCTTGGCCACGGCGCGCCCGGCAAATTGCAGGAAGGCCTCGGCGGCCGGCGACAGGCGCCGCCCCTCGCGCATCGCGAAGCTGAACTGTCCCGCCAGCGGAAACCCCTTCACCTTCAGCTCCACCAGGCCTTCGCTGCCCTCCAGCGCATGGCGCGAGAGAATCGTGATGCCAAGCCCGCCTGCCACGGCGTGCTTGATGGCCTCGTTGCTGCCCAGGGCCATGGCCACGCGGGGGACGAAGCCTTCCTTCCGGAAATGCGCCTCGACGATGAGGCGACCGCCCGAACCCTCCTCGCGCAGCAGCCAGCGCTCTTCTTCGAGCTGCTTCAACGTGCATTTTTTCCCGGCCAGGCGATGCCCGGCCGCCGCGATCACCACCAGCGGGTTGTCCACGAAGGGCACCACGCGCAGTCGCGCGTCTGCGGGCGGGACCATGATGACGGTGAGGTCGTCGCGGTCCTGCGCCAGGCGCTGCAGGATGGTGTGGCGGTTCTCCACCGCCAGCTCGACCTCGACACCGGGAAAGGCATCGCAGAAGGGGCCGAGGAGCTGCGGCAGCAGGTATTCCGCCGTAGTGACGGCCGCCAGGCGCAGGGTGCCGCGCTTGACCCCCTGCAGCTCGGCGATGCGCGACTCGAAGCGGCCCCAGCTGGCGAACATCTCGCGTACGGTCTCCTGCAGCTCGCGCCCGGCCTCGGTCAGCGCCAGGCGCTTGCCCTGCTGCTCGAACAGCGGCAGGCCCACGCTCTCGGCCAGATCCCGCAGCTGGATGGAAACCGTGGGCTGGGACGTGTTGAGCTCGTCCGCAGCCCGGGTCATGGAGAGCAGGCGGGCCGTGGTCTCGAAGGCCAGGAGCTGCTGGTTGGTCGCCCGGATCAGGGCTTGGCGGTGCATAGATAAAAACCTATGGAATCAGAGATAAATAAATATTTTCATAAATGTCTGCAATTGCCTAGAGTGCGCTCCTGAATCCCGTCCGCAATACAGGTCTGCCATGGTGACCCTGACTGAACAGCGCCTTACGCATCTCAAGCAGCTCGAGGCTGAATCCATCCACATCATCCGCGAGGTCGCGGCCGAGTTCGAAAACCCGGTGATGCTGTATTCCATCGGCAAGGACTCCGCCGTGATGCTGCACCTGGCCCTGAAAGCCTTCGCCCCCGGCAAGCCGCCGTTCCCGCTCATGCACGTGGACACCACCTGGAAATTCCAGGAAATGATCCGCTTCCGCGACGAGATGGCGAAGAAGCACAACTGGCAGCTCATCGTGCACATCAACGAAGAGGGCGTGAAGGCCGGCATCAATCCCTTCACCGCCGGTTCCGCCAAGCACACCGACGTCATGAAGACGGAAGGCCTGAAGCAGGCGCTGAACAAGTACAAATTCGACGCGGCCTTTGGCGGCGCCCGCCGCGACGAGGAAAAGTCGCGTGCGAAAGAGCGTGTCTACTCCTTCCGCGACAAGAATCACCGCTGGGACCCCAAGAACCAGCGCCCCGAGCTCTGGAACATCTACAACAGCCGCATCGACAAGGGCGAGAGCATCCGCGTGTTCCCGCTGTCGAACTGGACCGAGCTCGACATCTGGCAGTACATCTTCCTCGAGAACATCGAGATCGTTCCGCTCTACTTCGCCGCCGAGCGACCGGTGATCGAGCGCGACGGCACCCTGATCATGATCGACGACGACCGCATCCTCACCTATCTCAGCGATGAGGAAAAAAAGACGATCACGAAGAAGTTCGTGCGCTTCCGCACCCTGGGCTGCTACCCGCTGACCGGCGCCGTGGAGTCCGAGGCCGCCACGCTGCCGGACATCATCCAGGAAATGCTGCTGACCAAGACCTCCGAGCGCCAGGGTCGCGTCATCGACCATGACTCCTCGGGTTCCATGGAAAAGAAAAAGATGGAGGGGTACTTCTGATGTCCCATCAATCCGACCTTATCGAAAGCGACATCCTCGGCTACCTAAAGCAGCACGAGGACAAGGACATGCTGCGCTTCATCACCTGCGGCAACGTGGATGACGGCAAGTCCACGCTCATCGGCCGCCTGCTGCATGACTCCAAGCTGATCTTCGAGGACCAGCTGGCCGCCATCCAGAAGGACTCGCAGAAGTACAACACCACCGACCAGGAAATCGACCTGGCGCTGCTGGTGGACGGCCTACAGGCCGAGCGCGAGCAGGGCATCACCATCGATGTCGCCTACCGCTACTTCAGCACGGAAAAGCGCAAGTTCATCATTGCCGACTGCCCGGGCCACGAGCAGTACACGCGCAATATGGCGACCGGCGCCTCGATGTCGAACCTCGCCATCATCCTGATCGACGCGCGCTACGGCGTGAAGACGCAGACCCGCCGTCACAGCTATATCGTGAGCCTGCTGGGCATCAAGCACGTCATCGTCGCCATCAACAAGATGGACATCGTCGACTACGACCAGGCCGTGTTCGACCGTATCCGTGCCGACTACACCGAGTTCTCGAAGCAGCTCGATATTCCCGACATCCGCTTCGTGCCGATTTCGGCGCTGCGCGGCGACAACGTGGTCGGCACGACCGACAAGATGGCCTGGTACCAGGGTCCGACGCTGATGAACCTGCTGGAATCCGTCGAGGTCAATCACGACGTCGCCCTGGAGGCCTTCCGTCTGCCGGTGCAGTACGTGAACCGGCCCAACCTGGACTTTCGCGGCTTCTGCGGCACGGTGTCCGCGGGCGTGATCCAGAAGGGCGACGCCATCACCGTGCTGCCCTCCGGGCGCCAGAGCCGCGTCAAGGAAGTCCTCACGGCGCAGGGCATGGCGGACCACGCCTTCGTCGGGCAGGCCATCACGCTGACGCTCGAAGACGAGGTCGACTGCTCGCGCGGCGACATGATCGTGCGCAGCAGCGAACAGGCGCCGTCCGTGTCGCAATCCTTCGATGCGCACGTGGTCTGGATGAACGACAACCCGTTGCAGGTCGGCAAGGAGTACATCTTCAAGCTGTCCGGCAAGAGCGTGTTCGGGCGCGTCGACCAGATCCTGCACCGCATCGACGTGAACTCGCTGGAGCACGCCGATGCCGCGCAGCTCGGTCTCAACGAGATCGGCCTGTGCCGCGTAGTGGTGAACGCGCCGGTGGCCTTCGACGTGTACCGCGCCTGCCGCGGCACCGGCAGCTTCATCCTGATCGACCGCCTGAGCAACGCCACCGCCGGCGCCGGCATGATCGCCGCGGCGGCTGTGGTCGACACGGACAAGCTCAAGGCACGCAATCGCGAGCTGCTGGGCTCGCTGGATCCACAGGAGCTGCATGCCTTCGTGCGCGAGCGCTTCCCGGAGTGGGGCGTGCGGGACTGGAAGGATGGTCGACCCTGATTCTGCGTATGACATCCAGAGATCTCCAGGCGCCGGGTGCGTCAGCCCTGATCTGGCCACCGATTGCAGTCTCTTGAGCGGTCTCCCTGCGCATGCGCAGCCATTGTCAGCGGGTATCAGATGCGTGCGTCAGGTGCTGCCAAGTCAGAGAGGGCTGCGGCACAGACGGAGCTTTCCCCCTGCGGCGGCCGATATAAGGTGATGAGTGGCGATGAGAATTCGGCATGGCTAAGGATGGCGTGACCCGGAACAGTGGATCAGGCCGTGGTGATACCCTTGCGTTGACAATCAGGGGGATAACTCAAAGGACGGCTTCGCATATGCAGCCGCCCGCATTCTCTTCCCTAGTGCAATCACCCTTTTCGCCTATAGAATCGGGCGCCTGCATTATAAGGGGCGCGTATCGAGGCCAAGGATGAAGCACTTGATTACCTATAAAAAAGCGCAGGGCTTTACCCTACTGGAGCTGCTGGTGGTGCTGGTCATCATCGGTCTTCTAGCTGGCATTGTCGGGCCTCGCCTGTTCAAGAATGTTGGCAAGTCCGAAATAACCACGGCTCGGGCACAGATCGATTCCCTGGGTAAGGCTCTGGATCAGTACCGGCTGGATGTCGGGCACTACCCGGCGCCTCAGGACGGACTTGCGGCGCTGACCATGAGGCCGGCCAGTGAAGCCAACTGGAACGGCCCCTATCTTAAGAGGGGGGCGCCGCTAGATCCCTGGGGCATGCCCTATCACTATCAGTTTCCTGGCGAACACAATGCCGAGGACTACGATCTCTATTCCTTTGGTCCCGATAGATCCCAAGGTGGCGACAAGGAAAATGCTGATATTGGCAACTGGTAGGCACCATGGCCAGCTTCCAGGTAAGGGGATTGACCGTCCGGGGCCAGCTTGAAGAACGGCAGTTCAGAGCAGCCAGCCGGGAGGAGGCTGGCCGGCTGGCGAAGCAGTCGGGGCTGGAGGTTCTGGAGATTCGTATCCGCGGCATTGGCTTTTCCCTTGCGCGTCCGGAGAGTCGCTTTGAGCTGGTGCTGTTCGCACAGGAGCTGATCGCGCTGCTGCGAGCAGGGCTATCGCTGATCGAAACGTTGACCGCCCTTGCGGAGCGCCAGCAGGAAAGCGGACAAGATCATGCGGTGCTGGCTGAGTTGGTGCGCCGGATGCGGGAAGGACAGTCTTTCTCGCAGGCCTTGCAAGCATTTACGCACTTCTTTCCGGATTTGTTCATCGCGTCGATTGCGGCCAGTGAGCAGACCGGCGAGATGATCGACGCGCTTGAGCGATATGTGCGCTATCACGAGCAGGTGGGTGCCATCCGCCAGAAGGTCTTCAGCGCCTCCTTGTATCCCGCCATGCTGATGCTTGTGGGCACAGGCGTCGGCCTCTTCCTGCTCTGTTTTCTCGTGCCACGATTCAGTCAGGTCTATGATGGCCTGGATGCTGAGTTGCCGCTGGCTTCGAGGCTGCTGATGCAGTGGGGGGGCTTCGCCGGCGAGCATGGCCTGATGGTGTCGCTTGGTCTTCTGATGGGTACGGTGCTGATGATTGCCATGCTTCGGCATCCATCCGTCTATCAGCGCCTGCTGGAAAATTTGCAGCGCAATCGCTGGATTGGTGCGAAGTTGCGGCTAATGCAGCTCTCACGCTTTTACCGCTCATTGGGCTTGCTGCTGCGTGGGGGCATTCCCGCCCTCAGGGCTTTGCGCATGACGCAACCATTATTGCCGCCACCGTTGCGCCTGTCGTTGGAGCAGGCCATTCAGGACATCGGCCACGGGCGCAGCTTGAGCGAAAGTCTGCAGCGCGTGCAACTCACCACGCCCGTGGCGTTGCGCTTGCTTCGCGCTGGTGAGCGCAACGGCCAGGTGGCCGACATGCTGGAGCAGGTGGCCGCCTTCCACGACAAGGAGGTGGCACTCTGGATTGATCGCTTTTCCCGGCTTTTCGAGCCATTGCTGATGCTGATCATTGGCATTGCCATCGGCGGCATTGTAATCCTGCTTTATCTGCCAATTTTTGAGCTGGCAGGGAGTCTGTAGTGAATGCAGTGGCAGTGCTTCATCCTGAACTTCTGCGAGAGGCACGGACTGCATCAGGGCTGCAGGGCGAGCCCATGTTCTTGGTGCTGCAGCGCCTGAGTGGACAGGCGCCGGAGCGCCTGATGGTGGCGCTGGCGGAGCATACCGGTCTGCCTGCCTTGGGACTTGCAGAACTGGAGATGATGAGTCCCGAGTTTTCCGTGCTTGGGTATACCGACTGCTTGCAACGTGAATGCATTTTGCTCGTCGACGTGCGGGGGGTGCGGTGGTTTGTCAGCAATGATCCGCTGGACGAATCGATGTATACATGGGCGAGTTATCGGATCAGTGGCTATTTCAGGCTGGCATTCTCGCATCCCCTGGAATTGAGGTCGTTGTTGACCCGCTTTGAGTCACATCAGAACGCCCTGACGCAGCTCGTTCAGCTGGGGCAGGGTGGCGAACAGCAGTCCGGCGCAGAAGAAATTTCGCTGGCGTCGATAGCGCAAGACGACAGTCAGGTGGTACGCCTGGTGAACTCCACGCTTTACGATGCGCAAAAAAGTGGAGCCAGCGACATCCATTTCGAAAACACCTCGCAGGGTCTTCTGGTCAAATACCGTATCGATGGTGTGTTGACACCAGCGCGTCAGCTGCCGGACGTGTCGCTGACCGAGCAGGTGATATCGCGTATAAAGGTGATGGCGGAACTGGATATTGGTGAGAAGCGCATTCCACAGGACGGCCGCTTTTCCGTCACCATCCAGGCTCGTGAAATCGATTTCCGTGTCTCCATCATGCCGGGCCTGTTCGGCGAGGATGCCGTACTGCGCATCCTCGATAAGCAGTTGCTGACCTCGGAGCTGAGTCAGCTCAGCCTCGATGTACTGGGGATCGAAGGCGAGGCGCGTGACATCATCCGGCGTCTGGCTAACCAGCCTTATGGAATGCTGCTGGTCACCGGGCCAACAGGGTCGGGCAAGACCACTTCACTCTATGCCACGCTCTCCGAGATCAATCATGGTGATGACAAAATCATCACCATCGAGGATCCGGTGGAATACCAGTTGCCCGGGGTGTTGCAGATTCCAGTCAACGAAAGGAAGGGCCTGACCTTCGCCCGCGGGCTGCGTTCCATCTTGCGTCATGACCCGGATCGTATCCTGGTGGGCGAAATCCGTGATCAGGAAACGGCGGAGATCGCCGTGCAAGCGGCGCTGACCGGACACCTCGTCTACACCACCGTGCATGCCAATAACGTCTTTGATGTGCTGAGTCGTTTCCGGCATATGGGCGTCGACCCCTACAGTTTCGTTACCGCCCTGAATGGCATCGTGGCGCAGCGCTTGTTGCGACTGACCTGTGTTCATTGTGCGGTGCCGTTCGTTCCAGACGATGAGTTGCTACAGGCCTCGGGTCTCAGCCGCGAGGCAATAGAGGGGCATTCCCTCACGCGGGGGCGTGGCTGCGCCCATTGTCGCGGGACGGGTTATAAGGGACGTCGTGCGCTGACGGAAGTATTGGTGCTGACGGACTCCCTTCGGGAGCTCATTCTCCAGCAGGCACCCATCACTCGACTGAAGGAATTGGCGCGCGCCAATGGCATGTGCTTCATGCGTGAGCAGGCCTTGAATGCCGTCCGGAAAGGCCAGACCACCTTGCAGGAAATCAATCGTGTCACGTTCGTGGAGTAGCCCGCGCCTGCGCGTATATGCCGGTGAGGATCATCTGACGCTGTGCCAGGTGAGCGGCCGATGGCGTCCGTATGTGCAGGATAAGGTTCTGCTGCCGCTGATGTCGACACAAGCCAGCGCTGTGACGGCGGCACTGGATTCCTGGCTGACGCGCCATCCGCTGCGGAGGGCTATGCGTTCGGCACGGCTTGAGCTGGTTGTCGGTATGCCACATGTGCGCTACCTGCTGTTGCCTTGGGATCGCCAGCTGGT
Organism: Moraxellaceae bacterium; assembly: GCA_029237815.1. Taxonomy (GTDB): domain Bacteria; phylum Pseudomonadota; class Gammaproteobacteria; order Pseudomonadales; family Moraxellaceae; genus UBA2031. The sequence goes on along the minus strand of JAQZBP010000001.1, from coordinate 127,614 downwards.
GCTGAATGATTTTCGTCAGGCAATGGCGCGCGCTCTGTATACCCGGCAATTCCGGGAGGAATTCTCCCTTCAGGAGCTTCGTTTCGGCGCCTTGATACACGGGCGGCCGCTGCTGGCGGTGGGCATTGATCGCACGCTGGTCCGGGCGGTGGCGGCTGTTGCGCATAAGCATGCCGCTTCCGGAATCCATATCGAGCCTCTGTTGGCCACGGTCTGGAATCGGTTTTATCCCCAGCTGAAAGAGGGCGGTGGCACATTGCTGCTTGCCGAGCCGAGCCGGCTGCTCGTCATCAGACGGCAGGCGGGAGCGATCATCGAGTTGCAGGTTCGTCCTAGCACTGACGCGGATATTCCTGCGCTGGCCCAGAGACTAACGACCGATGCGGGCGGCAGGATATTTGCGCCCCGGTATGCCGGGTTGGCGGAAAGCCTGCCAAGTGTCTGCCTGGGCCTTACGACGGGTAAAGGTTTTTCGACATCGGCGGATGCCGCCTATGCCTATGCGCTGTGCGGAGTATTCTGAGTGAGTCGGCTTTCAATCAATTTTGCCGGTCGCTCCGGCAGTGTCTGGCCCTTCAAGGCGATGCTGATGGCAGGGGTGCTAGGCAGTTTGCTGGCAATCTGGGAGCGTGACACGTTGCTGACGCAAATTGCTGCAGAGAAGACCGAGCTGCAACGGCTGGTAAAAGCACAAAGTCGTGGGGAGGGCCGTCAGTCCACAGCAGTACAGGCAAGTCCCCAGGCCAGAGCCGAGGCCCGGCGCCTGGTGGAGGAGCTTCGGCGGCCGTGGGAGGCCATGCTGGATGAGTTGCATGAGGCCGCTAGGGCCGATCTGCTAATCACGCATTTACAGCCCGATGCGGTTACCGGTCGGGTGCTCGTCATTGGGCTGGCCGACAGCGACGAGGCCTTTCTCGCATTTGTCGAGAGATTGCGACGTCAGCCAGCGTGGCAGGCCGTGGAGCCCGTCAGCCTGGAAAACCGTACGGACGTCGCCTTACGAGCCGGTAAATCGCGCGGCTTCCAGCTGGCGCTGCAATGGAGGCAGCCATGAAAGTCGGTTTCGCACATGCCCTGGCGGTCCGGCAGCGCTTGGTCTGGGAGCTCCGACGCTACTGGGAAATGCTCGATAACACGGCTCTGCTCGCGCTCGCCCTGTTGGCGTTTGGCATAGGCCTTCACTTCGCCGTGAACCGGCCATTGCAGCGTGAGGCACTGCGGCTGGTGCAGCTTCTGGATGACGCAAAGAGACAGGCAGCCCTGGCCGGCACAATAGAGCGTCGAGACACTCCTGGCAGTACCAGCCAGGACCTTGAGGCTTTTTTCCCTGCGGAAAACCAGCGGGAGAAGCAGCTGAAGCAACTGCTCAGGCAGGTTCAGTTGCAGGGCTTGCAGATGGCCCGGGCCGATTATCGAATCGAAGCGGTCACTGGTTTGCCGCTACAGCGCTTTTCCGTTCGGCTGAGTCTGCAGGGTAGCTACGCCCAGCAACGGCAGCTTCTGCATGCGCTTCTGGCCGAGCTGCCCAATCTGGCAGTCGCGCGGATCGGCCTGGAGCAGGCCGAGGAGGCCCCGGAGGTCATGAAGGCGCAGATCGATGCGCATCTTTATTATCGGTCTTCCCGCGAACCGAGGGTCCGCTTGTGAGCCTGCTCTCCAAGCCTCTGCTGGCAGGCTTCCTAGCGACGATCGTGGCCAGCGGACTGGTATTGCTGCAGCCGGAAACGGCAGTTTCGACAGAGGATGGGGAGTCATTGCTGGCCGAGCGCGGCAGCACCCCTGCACTTGTGAATGAAGTATCGCAACCCTGGGTCCGGGCGCCTCGCCCTCTGCCAGAAGCGTATCTGGTGCAGGGGCTCGCGCCACCTCCGCCCGTTTCGATAAAGCCGGTTGTGGTCGCTGCGCCGCTGCCTCCACCCAGGCCAGTGGCCCCGCAGCCGGCGTTCATCTATCTCGGGCGCCTGATGCGCGATGGCCAGGTCTATGTGTTTCTGGGTTACAACGATGAGGTGGAGGTTGTGGCTGTCGGCGCGACCATAGGTGACAGTTGGCGAGTTGATAGCGTGACCGAAGCTGGTATCGAGCTGAATTATCTGCCGCTGAACGAGAATCGTCGGCTGGCCCTGAGCGAACGATAAAAAAATGAATGTATTGGCAAGCTTCAAGGGGATATGCGTGTTGTTGCTGGCTTGGCAGCTGGCCGGCTGTGCCACCTACTGGCAGGAACACCGCGCCAACAAGCTGATTACACGGGGGGATACCGGAAAAGGTGTGCTCTTACTGCGCCAGCTCGCTCTCACAGATCCCGCCCGGTACCGAATAAAGTTTTTGAAAGCGCGTGACAAGGCGACACAAGAGCTGTTGCAACAGGCGCAGCTGGCGCGCTTGCAGGGTAATAACGAGGGCGCGCTGGCCGCCTATCAGTCCGTCCTGCAATTCGATCCTCAGCATGCAGAGTCGCGTTACGGTCTGGAGCTCATTGCCCGTGATCAAAAAGCCGTGCAGCTGCTATCGCAGGCCCGCGCTGCACTGGAGAAACGCGATAGAGGTGGGGCCATGCAGGTGCTGGAGGAAATCCTGCTGCTCAATCCGCAGCAAGGTGAAGCACGACGACTGCGTCAGGAAATTGATCTGGAGCGGAACCGTGAGCTACTCGCTGAGCCGGCTCTGAAGTCGACGCTGGTCAAGCCAGTGTCGCTGGAGTTTAGAAACGCAAGCATCCAGGCGGTTTTCGAGGTGCTCTCGCAATCATCGGGCATCAGCTTCATTTTTGACAAAGACGTACGAACAGATCTCAAGACCACGATTTTCGCGAAAGATACCACCGTGGAAGATGCGCTCAACCTGATTCTGCGAACCAATCAGCTGAGCCAGAGAGTGTTGAATGATGCCACGCTTCTGATTTATCCCTCCACGGCAGACAAGGAGCGTCAGTATGAAGATCTTGTCATGCGAACTTTTTATCTTGGTAGCGCCGATCCGAAGAAGATGCAGGAAATGGTGCGGGCACTGGTGGCGCCAAAGTCCATGTATGTGGACGATAGTTTGAAGATGCTGGTGGTCCGCGACAACCTCAGTGTCATCGAGACTGTGGAGCGTTTGATCGCTGCGTATGATCTCGCTGTGCCTGAAGTGACAATGGAAGTGGAAATCCTGGAGGTCAGCTCCGACGCCCTTTTGAATATTGGCATCCAGTATCCTGATAAAGTCAGTGCCAGCGCTTTCGGGGCAGCCGGAAAAGCAGGACAGCTCACCATCGACGAACTAAAGAGTCTTGACCGCAGCAACTTTCAGCTTTTTTTCCCCGATCCACTGGCTGTATTGAACCTGAGGCAGACGAGCAGCAAGGCCAAGACACTGGCCAATCCCCGTATCCGTGTCAGTAATCGGGAAAAGGCCAAGGTCTTGGTTGGTGACAAGGTGCCGGTGATCACTACCACTACCAATCAGGCCTCCAGCGCTTCCACTGAGTCGGTCAGCTATCTTGATGTCGGGCTAAAGCTCGAGGTGGAGCCAGAGGTTCATATCAACAACGAGGTTTCGATCGAGGTTGGCCTGGAGGTCAGCAATATCGTCAAGGAGATTAAGTCTACAACCGGGCTGTTGACCTACCAGATCGGTACACGTACTGCCAATACAAAGCTGCGGCTGCGTGACGGTGAAACCCAGGTCTTGGCGGGCTTGATCAAGAATGAGGAGCGTGACAGCGCTTCGCACTTGCCAGGGCTTGGTAAGATTCCATTGCTTGGCAAGTTGTTTTCAAATGAGACAAGCGGCAGCTCTCGTTCCGAGATCGTTCTGCTTATCACTCCCCATGTGGTGCGTAGTCTGGCCATCCCGGCAGCCCATGTTCTCGAGTTTTCTTCTGGTACGGGGAGCAAGGCCTCTATTCAGCCCATGCGCTTGACGCCGTCAGCGCGTTACAGCGGATCTGACAAAAAGCTGCTACAGGCAGATCCTTCGGCGGGTGTGAAGGCCACTGCACCGGAAGCAGCTGCCACGCCGGTGCCGGTGCCGACTGGGGCGGCGGCAGTGTCTGCGGTGGATCCGGGCCTGGCGAATGTGCGCCTGGATATGGTCTCACCTGCACAGGTTCTGCAGAATCGAGAGTTTACAGTCGCTTTAATGTTGAGCGCGCAGGCTTTCGATGAACTGGAATTTGACCTCGTTTTTGACCAGCCTGGATTTGAAATGGTCAAGGTGACGCCAGTGGCCGCCACGGATGCCTTTGATGCTGAGCTCACTGACAGGACCATTCACGTGAAAGTGGGGCAGGTGTCGGCCGTCAGCGGACCGCTCGCCATGCTCACGCTACGCGCAAGTCAGGTGAGCGGTGTTCCCGCCACCCTGGTGATGCAGAACCCACAGGCCATCAGGAGTGCCGGTACGCCGGCGCAGGTGTCCCTGCCCGCGCCCCGGCAGTTGTTGGTGACACCGTGACGTATGTGGCCGATGTCACTGGAGCTGGCGCATCGTGAAAAGGGAGGGCGGCTTTACCCTGATCGAGCTGATGGTGTCTGTAGCGATCCTGGCCATTCTTGCTTCGGTGGTGGTGCCACTTGCTCAGGTCGGTGTACAGCGCGGCAAGGAAAAGGAGTTGAAGCTGGCACTGCGCGAGATTCGGGCGGGGATTGATGCGTACAAGCATGCGGTTGATACAGGACGCATTTATCGCTCCGTAGATGGTACCGGCTATCCTGAATCGCTGGCGGCGCTTGTAGAAGGAAGCGTGGATCTTAAGGATCCCAAAGGTCGAAAACTTTATTTTCTGCGCCGTATTCCCCGCGACCCAATGTCTGGGAATGAGGGCGCATCCGCTGAAGCCTCCTGGGGAAAGCGTTCTTATCAGAGCGAGGCGGAAGATCCCAGAGAAGGAGAAGACGTGTACGACGTGTATTCACTGAGTGAGCGTATCGGCCTGAACGGCCGGCCTTATCGGGAGTGGTGAAATGCCTCGCAAGAAGGGCTTTACTCTAATCGAGCTGTTGGTGGTGATGGCCATCGTGGCCATGCTGTTGAGCTTGGTGGCGCCCCGATACATGAGGCAGGCTGATAAGGCCAAAGAGGCTGTGCTCCGCGAGAATCTTTCGGCCTTGCGGTTGGCGTTGGACCAGTATTACAGCGACAAGGGGAGGTATCCGGAGCGTCTGGATCTGCTGGTTCATGAGCGCTATTTACGTAGGTTACCGATAGATCCTATTACCGACCGTAATACAACATGGCAGGCGGTTGTTCTGGAGGAAGAGGGGCGCAGCGGCATCTATGACGTGAAGAGCGGAGCCCAGGGAAAGGGCATTGATAAGACGGCCTATAGCACATGGTAAGTCGCGAGAGTCAACGGGGCATGACCTATCTCTGGGTGCTTCTGTTGGTATTCTTGCTGGGGCTTGGGGTCGGCAAGACACTCGAGATATATGCGACGGTCGTGCAACGCGATAGGGAGGCCGAGCTTATCTATATTGGCGGCCTCTACCAGGAGGCGATCCGACAATATTACCTGAGCTCACCTGCTGGCTCGAAAAGATATCCGTCTGGTTTACAGGAGTTGCTCAGGGATCCCCGGAGTCTGACGATCAGGCGATACCTGAGAAGGCTACAGCCGGATCCCATCACCGGCGGTGCTCTCAAGGTAATCCATGCTCCTGAAGGGGGCATATGGGGAGTGGCAAGTACCTCAACGACTCAGCCCATGCGCAGGCTCAATGGAGCGGAGGCTGTGCTCGTGGTGGATGCCCCTGGGTATCAAAGTTGGCACTTCATCTATCAAGCCCATGCGTCTGAAGGTGAGGTGACTGCCGGGGCGGATATTAATCAAGAGCTGCTTGCCCCCTAAATAGAGACGGCCATGGCTGACCCCATGTGGCAACTCTCCATCCGTTGAAGCATTTTGATTTCGGAGTAAAGGGCTGGGTTCGAGCGATTGTCTCTGAGCCTTGGTTAATGCTGCTCAAAAAATAATCACCCGCCATGGCATTGCTGGTACGGCGTGCGCCGTCTGAAGCATGAGCGTATGCAGCTCAATTAAGTATTTAGCCATTACAGGCAGCTTCCTGGCGATCTATATGCGCAACGGTCACAGGAAGAAGCTCCCTTGCCGCAAGTTTAAGGCTCGTCGTGATTATTTTCTTGAAGTTGTGGCTTTACCTATAGCAAACAAAAAATCTACTAGTGTAGGATTGCCCGACTTTGGCTAAGAACATTGGAAGTTTAATCTCATCCATAGGATTGGGCGGGCCACTGAATCATCTCAGTAATGCCTCGTTGGTGGGACCACTGCCTTTACGGGAGTGCTGTTCTCCTCTTTTCTCTGGGAAGGCTAATTTCCCTTCTTCTTGACTCTCTGGCTGACGTAAGTGCTTTTTCGCTCGCAATGCGCCGCGAAAGCGTTGGTCTTTGTCTGTGTTCGGAAACTACTCGAAATAAAAAGGGAAAATTTATGGCCACCATTTTTGGCGATCAGGATCCGCTCAACCTGAATGATGTCATTACTGGAACCGAAGAGGCTGACAACCTCTATGGTGAAAGCGGAAATGACACTCTCAATGGGCTGGCGGGAAATGATCGTCTGGATGGCGGTGCAGGCTCCGATACCCTGTCAGGGGGATTGGGCGACGACACCTATGAAGTGAACTCTGTTGGCGATGCGGTCATCGAATATGCCAACCAGGGAATCGATACCGTCCAGTCTGATATTACGTACACATTAGGGGCAAATCTCGAAAACCTTGATCTAAGCGGCGGCACTCAGATTAATGGAACCGGTAACGAGCTTGACAACATTCTGATCGGCAGTGGCTGGAGTAACACGCTTACAGGTGGCGGTGGCAACGATACATTGGATGGTGGCAGTGGCACCGACACGCTGGTGGGCGGTACAGGTAACGATATTTATATTGTTGATAGCGTCTCAGATGTCGTGACCGAAGCGGCCTCCGCCGGGGATGACAGTGTTTTTTCCAGCGCGAACCATGCGCTTGCAGCCAACGTCGAGAATCTCACCCTTACGGGAAGTTTTGGCCTCAGTGGCACTGGTAATGCCTCGGACAACATCATTACCGGAAATGGCGCGGCCAACACCCTCACCGGGGCGGGGGGGAATGACACGCTGAACGGCGGCGGTGGTGCCGATACGCTGGTGGGTGGGCTCGGAAATGACAGCTACATTGTTGAAAGCGCGGCCGATGTCGTCACGGAAAATGCTTCTGAAGGTACTGATACCGTATTCGCGACGGTGAGCTATACGCTCTCTGCCAACGTTGAAAACCTGACTCTTTCGGGGGTTTCGGCATTAAGTGGAACAGGGAACACGCTCAACAATACTCTGACGGGAAATGCGGCATCCAATTTTCTGGATGGTGGTGTCGGCAGCGATACTCTGTATGGCGAGGAGGGAAATGACACCTATGTTGTCGATAACGTCGCGGATCTCATTGTAGAAAGCGCTGATGAAGGTAACGACACGGCTCAGGCGCTGGTGAGCTATATGTTGACCGCGAATGTCGAGAACCTGGTCCTCGGGGGCAGTGCTGCGATCAATGGTACAGGTAATGCGCTTGATAATGTCCTGACGGGCAACGTCGGTGCCAATACCCTGAATGGCGGAGCCGGTGACGATACCCTGGCTGGAGGGGCGGGTAACGATCTTTACATCATCGACAGTGAATATGATGTGGTGATCGAGGCGGTGGGAGAGGGCACGGACACGATACAAAGTACCCTGGGTTTTACGCTGCTTGCGGATAACGCCGAGAATCTGCTGCTAACGGGCACCGACCCCACTGGCTATCAGGATGCCCAAGGTAATGACAGCGATAATGTCATTACCGGCAACCTCATGGACAACATGCTATGGGGCGGAGCAGGTAACGATCAGCTCAACGGCGGTGCGGGTGCCGATACCCTTGATGGCGGCACTGGCAGCGATACGCTGGTGGGTGGCTCGGGCAACGATATCTATTTCGTCGATGCAAGCGGCGATGTGGTGACCGAAGTCGTCTCGGAAGGGACCGATACGGTCTTCTCAAGCGCAAGCTATACGTTGTCGGCGAACATCGAACATCTCATATTGACAGGCGATGCCGCCATTAGCGGCACGGGTAATGCGGCTGACAATGCGCTGACCGGAAATGAGGCAGCCAATACCCTGACCGGCGCCGGCGGCAACGATACGCTGGATGGCAGGGAAGGTACGGATACGCTCATCGGCGGGATAGGTAACGATACCTATCTGGTGAATGACGCGGGTGACATCGTTACTGAAAATGCTAACGAGGGCAGCGACGTTGTTCAGGCTGGTGTCAGTCATACGCTTGCGGCCAACGTCGAAAACCTCATCCTTACAGGCGCTCTTGCCATTAACGGTACGGGTAATGACACTGATAACACCCTGACGGGCAACAATGCCGCAAACACCCTGTCCGGAGCGGGCGGTAACGATACGCTGGATGGAAAGGAGGGAAATGACATCCTTTCCGGCGGAACCGGAAACGACCTTTATATAGTGGGGGATGCGGGTGACCTGATCATCGAGGGCGTCGGCGAAGGAACCGATTCCGTCCAGGCGAGTATCAGCTATGTTCTCGCGGCCAATGTCGAGAGCCTCACGCTGACGGGCACGGCAGCTCTCGCCGGCACAGGAAATTCGCTGGCCAATACCCTGAACGGCAACGCAGCGGCAAATACGCTGGATGGCAAGGTTGGTGTCGATACGATGATCGGGGGCGCCGGAAGCGATACCTACATTGTCGACAATACGGCAGATGTGGTGACTGAAGCGGCGGGCGCGGACATCGATATCGTTCTTTCCAGTGCGACGTATACGTTGTCGGCGAATGTCGAGAATCTCACGCTCACGGGTGGTGGGGCCATCAATGGCACCGGCAATACGCTGGACAACATCATCATTGGAACCGGCGGCATGAATACGCTTACCGGCGGCGGAGGCAATGATTTTCTGGATGGCGGTTCGGGTGCAGACACCCTGATTGGCGGTACCGGCAACGATACCTATGTTGTCGGGGGTGGTGCTGATATTGTGACCGAGAATGCGTCGGAAGGTACCGATACGGTGCTCTCCAGCATGAGCTTCACCCTCTCGGCAAATCTTGAGCACCTGACGCTGACGGATGATATATCGATCAATGGAACCGGAAACGGTCTGAACAATACGCTGATTGGCAACAGCGCCAGCAACACGCTTGCGGGGGCGGGAGGCAGTGATACCCTCGATGGCGGAGGCGGCGACGATACGCTGGTGGGCGGAGCAGGTAATGACGCCTATGTTGTGGATGATGTCGATGACGTGATCACCGAGCTGCTATCCGAGGGTACCGACTCTGTGCAATCCAGCGTGAGCTACACGCTGTCAGATAATGTCGAGACGCTCACTCTTACCGGTACGGCATCCATCAATGCGACCGGTAATGCATCGGCCAATACACTGACCGGCAACAGCGGCGCCAACACGCTCAATGGCGGCGGCGGTGCCGACACGATGGTCGGGCTCGCCGGCAACGACATCTATATCGTGGATCATGCGTCGGATGTCGCCACCGAGGCCAAGAACGCTGGTATGGATCATGTTTTCGCCAGTGTGAATCATACGCTGGGAAATAATGTCGAGAATCTGACCCTGACCACGAGTGCGACCAACGGCACCGGCAACGCGCTCAACAACGTGCTCATCGGCAATGCTGCCGCCAATTCGCTCACCGGCGGTGCCGGCAACGACATTCTGGATGGCGGCACAGGTGCCGACAGCCTTTCGGGCGGTGCTGGCGATGACACTTACTTTGCCGACAATGTCGGTGACGCGATTACCGAGGCAGCGGCCTCTGGCACCGATCATGTCTTTTCAAGCGTTACGCTCACGCTGGCAGCGAACGTTGAGAATCTGACCCTGACCGGAAGCGGCAACCTGAGTGGCACCGGGAATACACTTGCCAACCGGCTGACGGGTAATGCGGGTGCCAACACCCTTTCCGGAGGCGGTGGCGATGATGTCCTTGACGGTGGTCAGGGCGCTGATGCCATGGCTGGAGGTCTCAACAATGATACTTATGTCGTCGACAATATCGGCGATGTTGTGACGGAGAATGCTGCAGAGGGCACTGACCTTGTAAAGGCAAGCATTACGTACACGCTGGCTGCCAATGTCGAGAATCTGACGTTAATCGGAACCGATCTTATTAATGGAGCAGGCAACGGCCTCGACAACGTCCTGACCGGCAACAGTGCGGCGAACACGCTTACGGGCGGAGGCGGGAACGACACGTTGGACGGTGGGGCGGGAGCCGACTCCCTGATTGGGGGTGCCGGGAATGATACTTATCTGTTGGATCATCTCGGTGACGTCGTGACCGAGAATGCCTTGGAGGGCACTGACACGGTACAGGCTTTCTTTAGCTATACGCTTGGTGAAAATGTTGAAAACCTGATCCTGACAGGGTCCAGCTTTGCGTCGGGCACTGGTAATGATCTGGCAAATGTGCTGACGGGAAATGCCGGCTCCAATCTCCTGGATGGCGGTATCGGGGCCGATACCCTGATCGGTGGCGCCGGCAACGATACCTATGTTGTTGATAACGCTGGCGATGTCGTGACCGAGGCGGCCAGTGCGGGCGAAGACATCGTGCTCGCCAGCGTCACGCATACGCTTTCGGTCAATACGGAACATCTGACGCTTACCGGCACCGGCAACATCAATGGCACCGGCAACACTCTCAATAATCAGCTCAAGGGCAATAGCGGATCCAATGTCCTTTCCGGAGGAGGGGGCAACGATACGCTTGACGGCATGGCGGGGGCCGACACCCTGTTGGGTGGTGCCGGTGATGATGTCTATATCGTCGATAATGCGGGTGATGTCGTCACGGAAAATGCCTCCGAAGGGACGGACATGGTGCTGTCCACCGTCAGTTTTGTGCTGGGCGCGAATGTCGAGAATCTGATGCTGTCCGGGTTCAGCGATCTTTCCGGAACAGGGAATGGCCTCGCAAACACAATATATGGCAGCAGTGGCAACGATATCCTGGATGGGGCTGGTGGCGCGGACATCCTGTGGGGACAAGACGGGGATGACCTCTACTATGTCGATAATGCCGCCGATGTGGCGATGGAAAGTTTCCCCCAGGATGGTGTCGATACCGTTCACGCCAGTGTCTCCTACACACTAACGGCAGGCTCTTATATCGAGAAGCTGATTCTCTCAGCCACTGCCGCCAACGCGACCGGTAACGAGTTTGATAATGAGCTGATTGGTAATGACGCCGCCAACATCCTTAGTGGAGGAGCGGGTGCCGATACCATGAAGGGGATGGGCGGAAACGATACATATATCGTTGACAACGCGGGAGATGTGGTTTTCGAGGTCGCCTTTGGGGGTACGGACACCGTCCAGTCCAGCGTCAGTTACATGCTCTCGGGAAATATCGAGAATATGGCGCTGACTGGAACGGCGGCCATAAGCGCGACGGGGAATACTGCGGTCAATACATTGACGGGCAACAGCGGTAACAACATTCTGGACGGTGGTGAAGGTGCAGATACGCTGATCGGCGGTGCCGGAAATGACACCTATATTATCGATAATTCGGGTGATGTGGTTACAGAGGTGTCGGGTGCCGGAAACGATACCGTGCTATCGAGTATCAGCCTCACGTTGGCTGCAAACGTCGAGAATCTCATTCTTACAGGCCTCTCGGCCATCAATGGAACTGGCAACGGGCTTGTCAACACGCTAACGGGAAACAGCGCTGACAATACCCTTGATGGTGGTGCGGGTGCCGATGTGATGGCAGGCGGGGCCGGCAATGATATTTATATCGTCGATAATGCAGCGGATGTCGTCGATGAGCTTGCGGGCGATGGTGTCGATCTGGTGCAGTCTGGCGTGACGTATACGCTGGCATACGAATCCCAGGTGGAAAATATAACGTTAACCGGGGCGTTGGCGATCAATGCCACGGGTAATGCGCTTGACAATGTCATTAATGGAAACTCGGCGGCAAATACGCTGAATGGGGGCGCCGGTAACGATTCCCTCAATGGCGGATTGGGCGCCGACACCATGATTGGCGGTAGCGGCAACGACAGCTATTTTGTTGACAATACGGCCGATATCATTACCGAATTGCTGGACGAGGGAGTGGACTCTGTTCAATCGGGCGTGAGCTATACCCTCTCCGCCAACGTTGACAACCTTACGCTGACCGGAAGCGCCAACATCAATGGCGTGGGTAATGCGATCGACAATATCCTGACGGGCAATAGCGGCGTCAACACCCTGACGGGGGGCGCGGGCAACGACACCTATGTGATCGGCGCGGGCGACGTCATTGTTGAAAACACCGGGGAAGGGACCGATTCGGTGTTTTCGAATGCGAGCCACACGCTTTCTGCCAACGTTGAAAATCTTACCCTGACCGGAAGCGCCAACATTAATGGCGTGGGTAATGCGATCGACAATATCCTGACGGGCAATAGCGGCGTCAACACCCTGACGGGGGGCGCGGGCAACGACACCTATGTGATCAATGCAGGCGATACCATCGTCGAGAATGCTGGCGAGGGAACGGACACGGTTCAGTCCTCGATGACATTCATTCTTTCTTCTGCACTGGAGAATCTGACGCTGACCGGGGCTGACCATATTGATGGTACGGGGAATGCCTCTGACAACATTCTTGCCGGTAATGATGGTGACAACATACTCTCCGGCGGCGATGGCAACGATTCGCTTTCGGGAGGACTTGGCATCGATACCCTGATCGGTGGGGCTGGGAACGATACTTATGTGTATAGCTCCACTGACACGATTATCGAGAATGCAGGAGAGGGCATCGACAAAGTCAATGTCTACTCCGGAAGTGCCACGCTTGGAGCCAACCTTGAGAATCTCGAGCTTTTCACGCTGGCGGTTAACGGAACGGGAAATGAGCTCGACAACGTCATTATCGGTAGCTGGCTGAGCAATATCCTGGACGGTGGTGCCGGTAACGATACGCTGGACGGCTACTCGGGTGTCGATACCTTCATCGGGGGTACCGGGAACGATACATTCATCGTGAACGGCAGCTCCGACACGGTCGTGGAGTACGCGGGAGAGGGCATTGATACGATTCAGTCTTCGGTCACTCTCACGCTCTCGGCAAACGTCGAGAACCTGACCCTGACGGGAGGCAGTGCGCTCAATGGAACGGGTAACGCGCTGGACAATACGCTGATCGGTAATAACGCGAACAATACGCTCAGCGGTGGCGACGGAAATGACATCCTGAATGGCGGTGCGGCCTCTGACACGCTGCAGGGAGGTGCGGGGAACGACCTCTACATCGTCGACTCTTTCGACACGGTTATCGAGGCCAGTGGTCAGGGTACGGATACCATCCAGGCTTCCATCACCAGGACCCTGGTCGCGAATGTCGAGAACCTGATTCTGACGGGAACCTCGAATATCAACGGGACCGGCAATGGGCTCGACAATGTGCTGACCGGCAATGCCGGCGCCAATATTCTCGGTGGCGCCGCGGGTAACGACTCCCTGATCGGAGGCGCCGGAAACGACACCCTTATCGGTGGCGACGGCGATGACACTTATTCGTTCGATCGCGGTGACGGCCAGGATACGGTCGACAATATAGATAGCGCTGGTGGAGGCGGAGACCAGGTGTCGTTCGGGAGCAGCGTGGCACACAACCAGCTCTGGTTCGAACAGCTAGGCGATCATCTGGTCATCAGCATTATCGGGACGACAGACAAAGTCACAATTAATGATTGGTACGACGGCGGTACCCATGTTGGCCAGATCGCCGCTGGGGACGGGAAGGCCCTGCTCGAGAGCGAGGTGATCAACCTGGTGAACGCCATGTCGGCCATGACGCCCCCACCGCTGGGCCAGACCACGCTGACGCAGGAGTATCAGGATGCTCTTGGTGTTGTGTTGGTTGACAACTGGAGCTGATTTTCGCGGCAACAGGATCTTGAGTTCAGAAACGGATAAGACCGTCTTTATTCGACGCTAGTATGGATATTCGGAGTCAGCATGCATTTCAGGGGTAATGTGAAGCCATTTTTCTCTCGCCAGAGTTACTTGGTTATGAACGGTGGTTCTCTTTTCAGGCGGGTGATGGTTGCGCTCTTTATGCTGATAAGTGCCACTGCCTGGGCCGGTTCAGCAAGCTATACGTACGACACGCTGGGTCGGCTGACTCAGGTCAAATACAGCAATGGTGTTGTCATCCAGTACACCTATGACGCCGCGGGAAACCGTACTACTCAGGTTATCAAGGGCGCTCCCTAAGCACGCTGTTCCTGCTTTTATTCATAAAGAGATAAGACTGGTTTTCCAGTCCGGTAGACGAGCTTTTCCTGCGTGCGCTCGTCACCAGAAATAACAAAACTGTCAGCGCAAGACGATAGGTTCAAGGGGATTGAAAATGAGGTCATGGGCGAGGCTTGGCGGGCTGGGACTGCTTCTTCTGGTGGGGGCAGCCCACGCGACTGTCACTTATACAAGCGGCATGCCCGCAGAGCCTTATCCGAAGCCTTCGGCGATTACCTCCGAGGCGACGCGTGGCTTCCAGTGGATAGTCCGGCCGGCGGTTTCCGATCAGCAATCGGAGCGGGCCCGGCAGTCACGGTCAAGGCCCAAGAATCTTAATGTCGGGGTGCCGGCTTATCGTAAAGCACAGCCGCTTCTGCAGGCGACGCCGACCTCCATTCTGGCTACGGCGGCGCGACGAGTTGGGGGTGATACGGCGGCGACAGGGCCTGCGTCCATCATCGAGTTGGCGCGCGCATTGCGAAACGATGTGGACCTGATCTACGAATACGTGCACAACAATATCGGCTTCTATCCGATCTGGGGCATGCAGAAGGGGGCGCGTGGCGCCATTATCGACAATCAGGGAACGGCCTTTGACCAGGCGACCTTGATGGTGGAGTTGCTGCGAGCCTCTGGCTACACGGCAAACTATGTTTTCGGCTATATCAAGATGACACCCCAGCAGGTGCATGACTGGTACGGCGTCGACACCTCCAGCGTCTGCTCCGTCATTAACCTGCTGGCGGAAGGCCAGATTCCCTATCACCAGATCGTGGGCAGCCAGGCTGGCCCGTGCCTGACCCTGGGGGGCAGCCTTGTCTCACTGACCGTGGGACATGTGTGGGTCCAGGTGAATATCGGCGGCACCAATTACCAGTTTGACCCGAGCTTCAAGCAGCATGATTTCCAAGACGGCATCGATCTGGCGGCCGCCACCGGTTATGACGCCGAGGATTTCCTGAGCGGCGCCCGCAGTGGCGCCACGATTACCGCCGACTACGTGCAGGGGCTGAACCGTACGGCGGTGCATAACAAGCTGACCACCTATAGCAGCAACCTGGCGACCTATCTGCGGGCGAACAAACCGGCAGGGACCCTGGATGACCTGGTGGGTGGCAAGGGCATCGTTCCATTCGAGGGACAACTTCGGCAAACCAGCCTGCCAAATCGTGAGTTCGGCATGCCGACACAGGTATTCGCCGACATGCCGGTGGACTTCAAGGTGGTCGTGCGCATTCTTTACCAGGGGTTCGACCGCTCCTACACCTCTGATGAGCTCTATGGACGTCGCCTGACCATTACCTACAACGCCACCAATCAGCCGGTCTTGAAACTGGACGGTACGACTGTGGCCACTGGAACGGCAATAGCACCGGGTACGCGCTCCAATATGACGTTCGAGGTGACACATAATGCCTATGGTTTTGGTGCAACTCAGACGTTCACTAATTCCCTTGAGGCCGGCGGCGTTTATCTGATTGCAAATGGCTGGGGCCCTGCCGGCCGCGGCTTTGCCGAGGTCTATCGCGGAGAGCTGGACAAGCTCAGGGCTGCTGGTACCGCCGATACTTCGGAGGCCGTCCTGGGCTCGAGCCTGGGCCTGATGGCGGCGCAGTGGATTACGCAGATGACCCAGACGGGCTATGTCATCGGGCAGCTCTCCGATTCACTGATCTTCAATCATCATCATGTGGGGATTGCGGGCTATAACGGCTCGTCCTATGTCGACCTGCCTGGCAATATCATTGGTATCGTGTCGCCTACGCTCCTGGACTCCGAGCAACGGGCGGTGTTTACCGCCTATGCCCAGCACGCCAGCATTCTGGAATCGACGGCGGTAGAGCAGGTGGCAGGGGTCAGTGCCGTTTCAACCGTCAAGCTGCTGGATATTGCGAATCAGCAGAATCTGAAGATCTACGATGCCAAGTCGACGAATTACGCCAGCACGGTGCTGCCGACCCTCACGGGATGTGCCGATCAGCTGACGGCGCTGCAGGGACACATTGATGCCGGCAGCCGTGTCATCCTGCCGGCGAGCTGTGCCATCGGTGAGAACGAATGGTCCGGTACCGGCT
The DNA here is from genome assembly GCA_029237815.1 of Moraxellaceae bacterium. GTDB lineage: Bacteria > Pseudomonadota > Gammaproteobacteria > Pseudomonadales > Moraxellaceae > UBA2031. The sequence goes on along the minus strand of JAQZBP010000001.1, from coordinate 111,216 downwards.
ATTACACCTTCGATGCGACCGGCATCGGTGCGCTGATCAGCGAGGGCTTCCTGGGGGGATTCGGAACCCTGAATCTGCCGGAATGGCAGTTCAACCTGTCTGCGGATCTCACGGAATATACGAGCCCGGAGTTCAATTTCCAGTTTTCCGGCTTTGCATATGGCGACCCGATCGACATGGCGGGTGGCCACTATCTGTACTCTCATGACGACATTCGAGTGGGCGTAGGCGAAGCGCCGCTCAGCCTTGGCTTCCAGCGCCTCTACAGCTCGGGTAGAGCGACTCAGGATGGTGCACTGGGCAAGGGGTGGACGCACAACTTCAATATCAGCGTTCACGAAGGTTCGGATGGCCTGCAGGCGATGGGCGAGGATTCCGCACTCGATGCCGTCGCGGCCGTGGTAGGGATGATGACGTCGTATGACCTCATGAAGACGACGAGCCCGGAGCTGCCGCTGGACCGGATCGTGATCGCTGCGCTGGGGCAGCGCTGGCTGGGTGAGCAGATGACCCATAACACCGTGACGGTCCGCCAGGGCTTGAACGGCGAAGTGTTCGTACGCTTGCCGGACGGGAGCTACAACCCTGCGCCGGGCAGCTCTGCGAAACTGACGCGTAATCCGGATGATACCTATCGGTATGAAACGGCGAATCGTACGCGCCTGACCTTCAATGGTGATGGGAAGATCGCTACCTATGAGCATCCGAACGGTATGCAGCTGCGGTTTACGTATGAGAATGATGTGCTCACTGAAGTTCGCAATAGCCTGGGCCGTACCCTCACGCTGACCTATACCAGCAACCGTATCAGCCAAGTCAGCGACGGCATTCGCAGCGTCAGTTATGGATACGACGCGAACGGAAATCTGACCACGTTCACTGATACCACGCAGAAAAGCACGACCTACCAGTATACGACGGGCAAGCCGGGTCAGATGACAAAGCTCTTCCATCCGAGCTTTCCCACTGCGGCGGTAGTGACAAATGTTTATGATGATCTTGACCGGGTTCAGACGCAGACCAACGCCAATAGCAAGCTGTACAACTACTACTTTGCGGGCTCCCGCTCGGAAGAGGCTGGCCCCGGTAATACCCGGCGCATTACCTATTTCGACGCCAACGGTAAAGCGGTCAAAACAGTGGATCCCGTGGGCCGCATCACGCGAAATGCGTATGACGGGCAGTCGCGCCTCGTCGAGACTGTTTTTCCAGAAGGCAATCGTATCGAGTACACCTACGATGATCTGCCCTGTGCGGGCACCGAAAAGCGCTGCACGCACAATGTGAAGACCATGACACGCTTCGCCAAACCCGGCTCCGCGCTGTCGGCGCAGACGGCCAGCTTTACCTATGAATCGGCCTTCAATCAGGTGGAAACGGCAACCGACGCCAATGGTCTTGTGACAAGTTATCTTTATACGGCCTTTGGCAGCCCGGAATCCGTCACGTCGCCTGCCGACGATGAAGGAGAGCATCCGGTGACCACGTTTACCTATGCCTCTTTCAGCCCGGCGGGCTTCCCGTCTTTCCATCTGCCGGTCACACAGTCGGTCAAGACCTCGGCCACCAATACGGTCGTCAATACCACAACCTATGATGCGGCCAACTTTTATGTGCCGTTGAGCAGCACGGCCGATGCTGGGCTCGGGAGGCTGAATCTCACGACGACGTTTACCTATGACGCCGTCGGTAATCTTGTCAGTGTGGATGGTCCTCGCGCCGATGTCACCGATGGCGTGGTGTATGTCTACGACGCGGAGCGTCGCGTCACCCGGATCACTCCCCGTGATGCCCAAGCGGCACTGAAGCAGGAGTCCCGCAAGACCTACGATGCGGATGGACGTATTACACATGCTGCCGAGAAGGCGGGTTTACAGTGGCTGGTGTCCTGTTCGACCTACACTCCGACAGGCAAGGTGCTGCGCGCCTGGGGGCCGCGACTGACGGCGTCGCCGACGACTTGTCCGAACGCGGCCGCGCCGGTGAGCGTGACCAGCTATGCCTACGATGACCTCGACCGGCCGATGCGCGTCACCCAGAGCCTGCCCTTGACGCAGGGGGGGAACCGGGTGACTGAGACGACCTACAATGCCGATGATACGGTACAAAGCGTGACACGCGCCGTCGGGACCTCCCTGGCGCAGACCTACGCGACCTTTACCTACACGTCGAATGGCAAGGTAGCTACTCTCAAAGACGCGAAAAACAATCTGACGACGCAGGAGTATGATGGCCATGACCGGCTTTATAAGCGGCGCTATCCGAATCCGGCCACGGCGGGTATTTCCTCAGCTACTGACTACGAGCAGTTCGACTACGATGCCAACGGCAATGTAATCAGCCACCGTAAGCGTAATGGCGGGGTTATCACACAGGATTTTGACAGCCTGAATCGTGTCACGGAGCGCCTCTATCCTGCACCTTACGCGGCGGATAGCGTTAGCTATACCTATGACCTGCGCGGGCTGCGTAAGCAGGCGCGCTTCAGCGATAACAGCCACTCCGTCGCATACGACTGGGATAATGCGGGCCGCCTGATTAGCACGCTGGCTGGCGACAAAATTCTGAGCTACGACTACGACGCTGCCGGCAACTGGACGCGGACGACTTGGCCGGAAGCCACTCCGTTCTATGTGACCACATCCTATGATGTGCTGAACCGGCCAACTGTTATCCTGGAAAACGGCAGCGTATTACTTGCCAGCTACAGTTACGACGACCTCTCGCGTCGCACCAAGGTCACGCTGGGCAACGGCAATACGACGCACTATCAGTACGATTCTCAATCGGCGTTGCTGGGACAGAAGCATCTCTTGGGCAACACTAGCCAAGACGTAGCGTACATCTACACGCGCAACCAGCTGCAGCAGATCATTGGGATTAACTGGACCAATAACCTTTATCAGTGGACAGGCTATGTCAACGGCAGTAAAGCCTATGCCAGCAACGGGCTGAACCAGTACACCGCGATAGCCGGAGCTACGCTGGACTACGACGATAATGGCAATCTCATTGAAGATGGTGTCTGGACCTATACTTACGATTTGGACAACCACCTGCGCAGTACAAGTAAGCCGAGTGAAAGTAATATTCTGAACTATGATGCTGAAGGCCGCCTGCGGCAGACAATCCTCGCAGGCTCTACTACGAACCTACTGTACAGTGGAGTCGAGCTGGTAGCTGAGTATGACAACGTAGGTGCTTTGCAGCGCCGCTATGTATACGGCCCAGGCATGGATGATCCTTTAGTATGGTATGAAGGTAGCGATACAAGTGCCAAGCAGTGGATTATCAAAGATCATTTGAGTTCCACAATTGCAACTACAAACGGCACGGGTAATGTTACTTCGACCTATGCGTATGGTCCCTACGGTGAGCCTAGCAGCACGACGGGTGTACGCTTCAAATACACGGGTCAGCAACAGATTGGCGATTTGTACTATTACAAGGCCCGTTTCTATTCACCGACTTTAGGTCGCTTTTTGCAGACGGATCCTATTGGCACCAGTGATGATATGAATCTATACGCCTATGCTGGTGGCAACTCGATCAATACGGTGGACCCAGATGGTGCAGCCGGCGCTGCTGTATTCCCACTTGGCGGTGCATTGGTCGGGGTGGGTACCTTGGCTATATATGATTTGGTTACAGGCCAAAGGCATTCTTTGGGGGATTATGGTGGTGCGGCCGTCGGTGGTGCGATTGTTGGCACGGGTGTGTTAGCGGCTCCTGTACTTGTCCCTGCGGTAGGAGCTACGGGAGCTACCTTGCTTGTGGGAATGGCCTCGGGAAGCTCTGGGAATATTGTTAAGCAAACTACCAATTATTTTGTAGAGGGGACTACCCCAACTGTGAAGTCATTTCTGATTGATACGGCTGTTTCTACTATTACAGCTTTTATCCCTGGCCCAAAAGTCGTGGGAATTTCTGGAAGGGGCGGTGCTACTCAAGTAACAAACACAATGGCCACCAAGCTTGCTAATGGCACAATTACAAGCATGAGTGCTAAAACGTCGGCGAAGGTGGTAACAAGCATGGCGGTTGAGGGCTCAAAAGGAAATCTCTACGGGCTTGCTTTTGGAGATGGGTTGGAGGCGGCCGCGGCGTCTGGCTCAAGCTCAGGCTCAAGCTTCGCAAACGATGGTTTTTCGGCGAGTGGATTCAATACCGCGGCTCTGTATCAGGCCTTTGGATTAACTGCTCCGAAGGAAGGCCTATAACAATGTATTGGAAACGGTGTGCTGATTTGATTCGGTGAGGGGCGCATGAGGACAAGCTCAATTGGCTATTGGGAAAAGATTAGAGCCAAAGGTAGGGCGCGCTTCATTCTCGTCAATGGAATGTTGGGATATGGCATCTCTATGTTTTTTGCCATGACATTCTTTGTTTTGGATGATCCGATAACTTTTTGGCTCTTGGTTTCTTGGGCAGTAATTTGGTTAATAGGGGGCGCGATATTTGGTGCGCTCATCTGGTATGTACAAGAGCGCCAGTACAATAAAGTTGGCGGGTCTAAAAAGACGGATGGTGCCTAACTAATTAAATAATTGAGGGTGAGCGCGCCTAAAAACCTTATAAATTGCTTTCTTTTAGGCGAAGATTTTTGGATGCCATGGATGGCTTTCACCCCTAATTTTAAGTCTGCATATGCCTTGAAAGGCTAGGGGCGGAGCAAGATTTTGACTTATCTTATTGCCAGACAATGAAGTGAATGACTTGAAGCCTTTATGAGCTATAAAAATAAGCTTTTATTGATCATTTTCTGTATGGCTTCAATTGTCGCCGTATCTATAGTTTCCGTTTTCTTGGATAAATCTTTATCTGGCGTTGAAGAGGGGCGCGTTGAGGGTGATGTGACTTCATGTGCTTTTAGGAAAATTAGGACATCAGGGGTATCGGTTTCTTTAACTCTAAATGGACATGAAGGAATTGAATTTAGACGGCTCATAAAGTCGGAAGATAAGGACTTTTACAAAGTAATATGCGATGAAAGAAGAAGAGTTGTCGTTGATTATTACGCTAGAGCATACAGATGGAGAGGGAGTCTATATTTGATATCCGGAATAAAGGATATTAAATCTGGCCGTGCTCTTGTATATCAGGCTGAGTAGTTCTTTCGTGGCTTGCTGAATTTGCTTTTCGGGTTAAGTTCTCTTTCCGAGAGGGGCTTTATGAAGAAAATTCCCATGCGTCTCCCCGGGGTTTTCCTCTTTGAGCCGGAGATTTTCCGCGACGAGCGCGGCTTTCTGCTGGAGGTCTTCCGTGAGAGCTGGCGTGAGTCCGCGGGCCCGGCCGACCCTTTCGTACAGGAAAATCACTCGCGCTCGCATCGCGGTGTGGTGCGTGGACTGCACTATCAGCTTATAAATCCGCAGGGAAAGCTTGTACGCACCTCGCGCGGCCGCGTGTTTGACGTGGTGGTTGATGTACGCCGCGGCTCCCCGCATTTCGGGCAATGGCTGGGCGTCGAGCTCGACGACGAAAGCCATCGACAGCTCTGGATCCCTCCCGGCTTCGCCCACGGCTTCTGCGCCCTCTCGGAAGAGGCCGACGTGGTCTACAAGTGCACGCAGTATTACCACCCTGCCTCCAATCGTGGCGTGGCCTGGGATGATCCTGCCATCGGCATCGTCTGGCCCGAAGCGGGCCCCCGGCTACTCTCCGTGAAAGATCGCCTGTTGCCGGCGCTTGCCGCGATCCCCCCCGAAGACCTGCCCGTGTACGAGGGCTGAGGTGACCATCCTGGTGACAGGGGCGGGCGGCCAGGTCGGCTGTGAGCTTGTACGCCGGGCGGGACCGTTACCTGTGGTTGGCCTGTCACGCGCGGCGCTGGATATCAGCGATGCGGTGGCCGTCTCCGCCGCGTTGGCGCTGCACGCGCCCCGCCTCGTCATCAATGCGGCGGCCTATACCCGGGTCGACCAGGCGGAGCGCGAACCCGACGCCGCCTTCCTTGCCAATCGCGATGGGCCGGCGATCCTTGCCTGGGCTTGTGCGGCGGCCGGCATTCCCCTTTTCCATCTCTCCACGGAGCATGTCTTCGTCGGGCAGGGCGGGCTGCCCTGGCGCGAGGATGCGCCGGTCTCGCCCGTCGGCGTGTACGGCCACAGCAAGGCCGCGGGAGAGGCGATGATCCGTACGCAGCTGTCCGCGCACCTGATCCTGCGGGTGTCCTGGGTATTCGGCCTGCACGGACGCAACTTCGTGCGATCGCTGCTCGCCCTGGCCTGCGAGAAGCACACCATCCCCGTGGTCGGGGACCAGTTCGGGGGGCCTACGCCGGCGGCCGATCTGGCCGGTGCGTTGCTGGCGCTCGCCGCGCGTCATCTGGCGGGCGAGCCGCTGCCCTGGGGCACGTACCACTACTGCGGCCAGCCTTTCCTGTCCCGCTCGGCATTTGCCGAAGCAGTGTTCGAGTCGGCCTGCGCGCGCGGCATGCTCCTGCAGCGGCCGCAGGTGAGGGTGATCGCGACGGCGGACTGGCCCGGGGCGGAGCTGCGCCCGGCGAATGCCCGCCTCGATTGCCGCGCGGCGCAGCAGGCGCTCCGCCTGGCGCTCCCGTCCTGGCATGACGCGCTCGGCGACATGCTCGACGAGATCAAGGCCCATGGCGCTCGTGCGGGCTGATCGTCCTTTCCGCCGCCCGCTTCGGCGCTCTCGCTGGCGCGAAGCCTGGCAGGCAGGTGGTCCGGCCCGCGCCGCGATCCGGCGCTGAGTTCTGTGCCGGGGTCACGGCACTTTCTCCGGGGCGAAACCACTGGCCACGGTCCGTACCGGCAGGCTCGAGCTCCCTTGAGGGCGCCGGAGCCGGGCCCCCGCCGCTAGGCGCGGTTTTGGCCGGGGTGATAACATGCTCGCCAGATTCCACCTCCAGAAAAACCAGAGATATTTGCCCGGCCGCTGCCGGGCCTTTCATTCACATCCATCCGTTCCGGACGCCCGTCGCGCGCCGGCCAGCCGGGCCCCGGGCCCCGCCGGGCCGGCGTCCCGATGCCGTGGTTCCGGACTGTGCGTTCCGAGGTAGTGGTGAGCAATTCCAATGTGGTCTGGCACAAGCCGGTGGTGACGCGGGAGCTCCGCGAAAAGCGTAACGGCCACCGTGCCGCCACGCTGTGGTTCACGGGCCTCTCGGGTGCCGGCAAGTCCACGCTGTCGCATGCGCTGGAGGAGCGCCTGTTCCAGATGGGCTGCAACACCTTCGTGTTCGACGGCGACAATGTGCGCCATGGCCTCTGCAAGGACCTCGGCTTCTCCGAGCATGACCGCACCGAGAACATCCGTCGCATCGGCGAGGTGGCCAAGCTGGCCAACGCCGCCGGCATCATCGCCATCACCGCGTTCATCTCGCCGTTTCGCCGCGACCGTGACCAGGTGCGCACGTCCATGCCGCAGGGCGACTTCATCGAGGTCTACGTGAAGTGCCCCATCGAGGAGTGCGAATCGCGTGACGTGAAGGGCCTCTACAAGAAGGCCCGCGCCGGCCAGATCAGCGAGTTCACCGGCATCTCTTCGCCTTATGAGGCCCCGGAAAATCCCGAGGTGGTGATCGATACCTCGACCCAGGGCATTGTCGAGTCCGTCGACCAGCTCGTCGCCTACTGCCGCGCGCGCGGCATCATCGCCTGAGGGAAGCTGCCATGACCCCACTCGCTTCCCGCGTCGTCGCCGTCGTCGGCCTGGGCTATGTCGGCCTGCCGCTCGCGCTCGCCTTCGGCCGCAAGATGACCACCATCGGCTTCGACATCAGCGAGGCCAAACTGCAGGCCTACCGTGAAGGCCGCGACCCCGCCGGCGAGATGGAGGCCGAGGCCTTCACCGCCGCCACGCAGTTGCGTTTCACTTCCGACAGCCGCCTGCTGGCCGACGCCGACTTCATCATCGTGGCGGTGCCGACGCCCATCGACAACGCCAAGCAGCCCGATCTCACGCCCGTGATCGGCGCCACCCGCACCATCGCGCCCAACCTGAAGCCGGGCGCCATCGTCATCTACGAATCCACGGTCTATCCCGGTGTCACCGACGAAGTCTGCGCGCCCATCCTGGAGCGCGACTCCGGCAAGCAGCGCGGCCGCGACTTCCGCCTCGGCTACTCGCCGGAGCGCATCGTACCGGGCGACAAGACGCACCGTCTCGAGACCATCATGAAGATCGTCTCGGCCGAGGACGCCGAGGCACTGGACCAGGTCGCGGCGCTCTACGAGCTCGTGGTCGAGGCCGGCGTGTACCGCGCCTCCAGCATCCGCGTGGCCGAGGCCGCCAAGGTGATCGAGAACACGCAGCGCGACGTGAACATCGCGCTCATCAACGAGCTCGCCGTCATCTTCAACCTGATGGGCATCGACACGCTCGAGGTGCTGGAGGCCGCCGGCACCAAGTGGAATTTCCTGCCCTTCCGGCCGGGTCTCGTCGGCGGCCACTGCATCGGCGTCGATCCCTACTACCTGACGCACAAGGTCGCGACGCTGGGCTACAACCCCGAGATCATCCAGGCGGCACGGCGCATCAACGACCGCATGGGCTCCTATATCGCGCAGCAGACCGTGAAGGAGATGATCCGCAACGGCCGCATGCGCAAGGATGCCGCCGTGCTGGTGATGGGCCTGACCTTCAAGGAAAACTGCGCCGACATCCGCAACACCAAGGTCATCGACATCGTCGAGGAGCTCCGGGACTACGGCCTTAAAGTCGTGGTCTGGGATCCGGTGGCGGAGCCGGAGGAGGCGCGCCACGAGTACGGCATCGAGCTCACCGCGCTCGACGCGGCACCGTCGGTGGATGCCGTGGTGGCGGCCGTGGCCCACACCCAGGTGCGGGATATCGACCTCGGCCTGCTGCGGCAGAAGGCCGGTGCCAACGCGCCCTTCATCGACGTGAAGTCGGCCTTCGACCGTGCCCGCCTCGAGGCCAGCGGCTTTGTGGTATGGCGGCTGTAAGGCCGCCCCGGGCGCGCCGCGCCGGCCGCATGCCCCGCAGCAACGAGCAGGAGTGTCTTCGTGAGCATTGATGTCGTCGTTCTGCCGGTTGCCGGTCTCGGCTCCCGCTTCCTGCCCGCCACCAAGGTGGTGCCCAAGGAAATGCTGCCCATCGTCGACGTGCCGCTGGTGCAGTTGGCGGTGGAGGAGGCGGCGCGTGCCGGCATCCGCGACGTTGTGCTGGTGACGAGCGCGTCCAAGCGCGCCATCGAGGATCACTTCGACCGCTCCTGGGAGCTCGAGAACATGCTCGCCACGCGCGGCCGGCAGGAGCTGCTGGAACTCGTGCGCGGTGTGCTGCCGGCCGGCATGCGCGTCACCGCCGTGCGCCAGCCGCAGGCGCTCGGCCTCGGCCACGCCGTGCTCTGCGCGCGGCCGGTGGTCGGCAACCGCGCCTTCGCCGTGATGCTGCCCGACGATCTCATTGATTCCCCGGCGCCCGGCTGCCTCGCTGACATGGTGGCGCTGCATGCGCGCACCGGCGCCTGCTCGCTGGCCGTGGAAGAGGTGCCGCGCGAGCAGACCGGCCGCTACGGCATCGTCTCACTGGCTGGCGAGCGCATCACCGCCGTGGTCGAGAAGCCCGCGCCCGCGCAGGCGCCGAGCACGCTCGCCATCGTCGGCCGCTACGTGCTGCCACCGGACATCTTCGACGTGCTGGAGCACGCTGCGCCTGGCGCCGGGGGCGAAATACAGCTCACCGACGGCATCGCCGCGCTGCTCGGCGGCCACGACTTCCGCCCGCACCGTTTTGCCGGCGTGCGCTACGACTGCGGCAGCAAGCTCGGCCATCTCCAGGCCAACATGGCCTGGGCGTTCAAGGACCCCGCGCTCGCCGCCCCGTTGCGCGCGTGGCTGCAGCAGCACCTCTCCTGAGAACCGCCATGACCTCTCGCGCCGACCTGCCCGCCTGGAAACGCCTGCAAGCGCTGGCGAAGGAGACCGGCGCGCGGCATATGCGCGACATGTGGCAGCCTGAGCGCGCGGCCGCCTTCTCGCGCCGCGCCGGTCCCCTGCTCATGGATTTCAGCAAGCAGCGCATCGATGCGCCGGTGCTGGGCGCGCTGCTCGCGCTGGCGCAGGACTGCGGGCTGGAGGCGGCCATCCGCGCGCTGCTCGAAGGCGCCGCGGTCAACAACACCGAGAACCGCCCGGCCCTGCACACGGCACTGCGCCTCGCGCCCGACGAGCACCTGGTGGTCGACGGCCACGACGTGGCGGGCCAGGTGCAGGCCAGCCTGGCGCGCATGGAGGGCATGGTGGCGCGCATCCACTCGCGGCAGTGGCGCGGCTACTCCGGCAAGCCCATCCGCGACGTGGTGAACATCGGTGTCGGCGGCTCCGACCTCGGCCCCTTCATGGCCTGCCAGGCGCTCGGCGAATTCACCGGGTCGGCGGCCGCGAACCTGCGCCTGCATTTCGCCAGCTCCATCGACGGCACGCAGATCGCCGACCTGCTGCGCGAGCTGCGGCCCGAGACCACGCTCTTCATCGTCTCCTCCAAGTCCTTCACCACCGTCGACACGCTGTCCAACGCGCGCACCGCGCTGGCCTGGATGCAGGCCGAAACGGCCGACACCGAGATGCTCCTGCGCAACCATTTCATCGGCGTCTCGGCGCATCCCGAGCGCATGACGGAGTGGGGCATTCCGCCCTGCAACCAGATCGAATTCTGGGAGTGGGTCGGTGGCCGTTTCTCGCTGTGGTCCGGCATCGGCCTGCCGGTGGCGCTGCAGCTCGGCATGGCGGGCTTTCGCGATTTCCTGGCCGGCGCGCGTTTCATGGACCGGCATTTCCGCGACACACCACTGCCTGACAACCTGCCCGTGCTGCTCGGCCTGATGGGCGTGTGGAACGCGACCTTTCTGGATATCGGCGCCCATGCCGTGCTGCCCTATGACGGCCGCCTCAAGCATTTTCCGTCGTATCTCACGCAGCTCGAGATGGAGAGCAACGGCAAGTCGGTGAGCCGCTCCGGCGACGCGCTCGGCTATGCCACCTGTCCCGTGCTCTGGGGCGATGTCGGGCCGAACGCGCAGCACGCCTTTTACCAGTTGCTGCACCAGGGCACGCAGGCCGTCTCCTGCGATTTCATCGCGCCGGTGCGACGCTACGGCGCGCACAGCAACGGCCTGCAGCGGCAGCATCAGCTCGCGCTCGCCAACTGCCTGGCGCAGTCGCGCGTGCTGATGCTGGGTGACGCCTGTGTCGAGGACGGCGAGAGCGCCCCGGGCTTCCGCCGCTACCGCGGCAACCAGCCTTCGACCACGCTGCTGCTCGACGAGCTGAATCCCCACGCGCTGGGCGCGCTGCTCGCGCTCTACGAGCACAAGGTCTTCGTGATGTCGGTGCTCTGGGACATCAACCCCTTCGACCAGTGGGGCGTGGAGCTCGGCAAGCAGATCGCCGACGTCACCCTGGCCGCGCTGCAGACGCAGGGCACGGCGGGCTTCGATGCCTCCACCGAGGCGCTGCTGCGGCACATCCACACGGTCGGCAGGAAAGACGCATGAAGATCAGCGTGTACGGCAACACCCACTACGCCTGGGTCACCGCCGCCAAGCTGGCGGAAAAGGGCAACGAGGTCATGCTCTGCGTTCCGCCCCGGCAGAACCTGCTCGTCGCACTCGATGCGACGCGCGAGGCGCTGCTGCCGGAGCTGCTCGAGGAGCAGCAGCTGGCGCGCCGGCTGCGCCTGGATTCCTGCATCTGCGGATCCGGCCAGGTCCACCTGCTGGCCGACGACTACACCGAGGAGTCCCTGCGGGCGGCCATCGACGCCATCGTTGCCGAACGCACCAGCGACACCTTCATCGTCGTGCTGACGCAACTCGCCGTCGGCGCGCTGCAGCGCATCCGCGCCGCGACCGCGACGCTGGGCCTGGACGGTGGCGGCCGTGTCTTCATCGGCACCCTGCCGCTGTTCATCCGCGAAGGCACTGCGCTGGCCGATTTCGAGCGGCCCGCGCTATTCCTGCTCGGCTCGGAAGATGCGCCCCTCATCGACTGCGTCAGCGAATTCATGCGGCCTTTCATGCAGCAGGCGAGCAAGGCCATGGTGGTGCCGCTCGCGGCGGCGGAGCTCATCAAGTTCGGCATCAATGCCATGCTGGCCACGCGCATCAGCTTCATGAACGAGATGGCAGCGCTGGCCGAGAAGGTCGGCGTCGACATCGAGATGGTGCGCCAGGGCATGGCGGCGGATCCGCGTGTCGGCCGCGACTACCTGCAGGCCGGCTGCGGTTTCGGCGGCCCGGGCTTCGCGCATGACCTGCTCACGTTCGCGCGCACCATCAAGGAAGAACTGGATACGGCCGGCCTGATCGACGCGGTGCTCGCCATCAACGACTCCCAGCGCGAAATCCTGTTCCGCAAGATCTGGCGCTACTTCCACGGCGACCTGGCCGGCCGCACCGTGGCGGTCTGGGGCGCGGCCTTCAAGCCGGGCACGGCCAGCGTCAGCAATTCGGTGGTGCATGCGCTGCTGCAGGCACTCTGGGCACAAGGCTGCCGCACCCGTGTTTACGATCCGCAGGCAGTCGATGCGCTGCGCAAGGTTTATCCTGACCAAGCTCTGCTCGAGCTTGCCGAAACGGCCGCCGAGGCGACGCAGGGCGCGGACGCCATCGCGCTGGTGACGGCCTGGGACGAGTTCAGCAATCCCGATTTCCGGGTGCTGGCCGCCGGCATGCGCCACGCCATCATGTTCGACGGCCGCAACATCTACGACCCGAAGCAGATGCAGGCCCATGGCTTCCGCTACTTCGGCATCGGACACGGAGACGTCATCTGATGAAAGTCCTGGTCACGGGTGGCGCGGGCTATATCGGCTCGCACACCTGCCTGGAGTTGCTCGCCAGCGGCCACACGCCCGTGGTGGTCGACAACTTCAGCAACAGCAAGCCCGAAGCGCTCCGGCGCGTGGCGGACATCGCCGGTCGCGAGTTCCCGGTGCATCGCATCGACGTGCGCGAGCGGGCCGCGCTGAAGGATGTCTTCGCCGCGGAGCGCCCCGAGGCCGTCATCCACTTCGCCGGGCTCAAGGCGGTGGGCGAGTCGGTGGCGGAACCCTGGCGCTACTACGACAACAATCTGGGCAGTACGCTGGCGCTGGTCGAGGCCATGCAGGAGGCCGGCTGCCGGCAGCTCGTGTTCAGCTCCTCCGCCACGGTCTATGGCCTGCCGGAGCGTGTGCCGGTGCCGGAGGCCGCTCCGCTCTGCGCCATCAATCCCTACGGCCGCACCAAGCTCATGATCGAGGACATGCTGCGCGACCTCGCCGCCGCCGGGCCCGACTGGCGCATTGCGCTGCTGCGCTATTTCAATCCGGTCGGCGCGCATGCGAGCGGGCTGATCGGTGAAGACCCCAACGGCATTCCCAACAACCTGCTGCCTTTCATCAGCCAGGTCGCGGTAGGGCGACTGCCGGTGCTGAAGATCTTCGGCGGCGATTACCCGACACCCGATGGCACCGGCGTGCGCGACTACATCCACGTCATGGACCTGGCACAGGGCCATGTGAAGGCACTGCAGTGGCTGGGACAGGGCGGGCAGGGCGGGGCGACCGCCCTCAACCTCGGCACCGGTCGCGGCCACTCCGTGCTGGAAGTGGTGAAGGCCTTTGAACAGGCTGCCGGCCGCGCCATTCCCTACGAGATCGTGGCACGTCGCCCGGGCGATGCGCCGAGCTGCTACGCCGATGGGACGCTGGCCGGCACCCTGCTCGGCTGGAAGGCCGCGCGCGGCCTCGACGACATGTGCCGCGACGCCTGGCGCTGGCAGCTGCAGAACCCGGCGGGATACGCCTGACAGTCCCCGAAATGACTGTTGCCTGTCCTGCGATGTGCTTGAGACCCCCGGCGCCTGTGCCAATCATGCGCCACCCCGAAAAAATTCCGCCACGCGATACGGAGCCATCATGAGCGCGACCCATCTTCTTGCGATCGACCAGGGCACCACCAGCACGCGCGCCATCATTTTTGACGCATCGGGCCACGCCGTCGCGTCTCACCAGATCGAGTTCCGGCAGCACTACCCGGCGGACGGCTGGGTCGAGCACGATGCGCTCGAGATCTGGTGGACCGTGGAGAGCGTCTGCCGCGAGGCCATGCGCAAGGCTGATATGAAGGCCGGTGACATTGCCGCCATCGGCATCACCAACCAGCGCGAGACCACCGTGCTCTGGGATCGCGCCACCGGTACGCCGCTGCACCACGCCATCGTCTGGCAGGACCGGCGTACCGCCAGCGTCTGCGAAAAGCTGAAGAAGGAGGGCCACGAGGCCCTGGTGCAGGAGAAGACCGGCCTGCTGCTCGATCCGTATTTCTCGGCGACCAAGCTCTCCTGGCTGCTCGACAACGTCGAGGGCGCGCGCGCCCGTGCCGAGCAGGGCGAGCTGGCCTTCGGCACCATCGACACCTGGCTGCTGTGGAAGCTCACCGGCGGCCAGTCGCATGCCACCGACGCCACCAATGCCTCGCGGACGCTGCTGTTCAACATCATCGAGCAGCAGTGGGACGATGAACTGCTGCAGCTGTTCCGCATTCCGCGCGCGCTGTTGCCGGGGGTGAAGGACTCCAGCGCGGATTTCGGCCGCACCGCGCCCGATTTCCTGGGCGCGCCCATCCTGGTCGGCGGCATGGCCGGCGACCAGCAGGCGGCGCTGATCGGCCAGGCCTGTTTCACGCCCGGCATGGTGAAGAGCACTTACGGCACTGGCTGCTTCATGGTGCTGAATACGGGCAGCAAGCTGGTGCGCTCGCGCAACCGTCTGCTGTCCACGGTGGCGTATCGCCTGAAGGGCGAGACCACCTATGCCATCGAGGGCAGCATCTTCGTGGCGGGCGCCACCATCCAGTGGCTGCGCGACGGCCTCAAGCTGATCGCGAAGGCCTCGGAAACCGAGAGCATTGCCGAGCGTACCGGCGACACGCATGGTGTCTATCTCGTGCCGGCCTTCACCGGCCTTGGCGCGCCGTACTGGGACCCGCACGCACGCGGCGCCATCTTCGGCCTGACGCGTGACACCGGCATCGACGAGATCGTCACCGCCGGCCTGCAGTCGGTGTGCTACCAGACGCGCGACCTGATGGAGGCCATGCGCCGCGACGGCGCCGATGCCGTGAGGACGCTGCGCATCGACGGCGGCATGGTGGTGAACAACTGGGTGTCGCAGCGCCTCGCCGACATCATCGGCGTGCCGGTCGACCGGCCCACCGTGACGGAAACCACGGCGCTCGGCGCCGTGTATCTCGCCGGCCTGCAGGTCGGACTGTTCGGGTCGCTGGCGGAGATTGCACAGCTGTGGCGTTGCGAACGCGAATTTGCCCCGGCCATGGATGGCGAGTGCCGGGAGAAGCTGTACGAGGGCTGGCTGGACGCCGTGCGCCGCGTAGCCACGCCCACGTAAGTCGGAGCTGCTGTGACACGGGGATGGCGTCGGGCTGAAGCCCGACCCACGGAGCGAGACCCAGGGAGGGCGGTGACTGTTACCTGGCGGTCAGTTGTGAATTCCACCCGCCAATAAAAAACGCCGCAATCGCGGCGCTTTTTATTGCAACGTCCCCGCCTGTGCCCCCGGGCTCAGCTGCGCTTCACGCCATCCGGGCCGACCACCAGGAATTCCAGCAGCGCCTTCTGCGCATGCAGCCGGTTTTCCGCTTCGTCCCAGACCACGGCGCGCGAATCGTCCA
Source organism: Moraxellaceae bacterium (assembly GCA_029237815.1). Taxonomy (GTDB): domain Bacteria; phylum Pseudomonadota; class Gammaproteobacteria; order Pseudomonadales; family Moraxellaceae; genus UBA2031. Next base: position 95,552 of record JAQZBP010000001.1, on the reverse strand, counting down.
GCATGTCCTCGGAGATTTCCTCGCCGCGGTGCGCCGGCAGGCAGTGCATGAAAAGTGAGTCCGGCGACGCCAGGTCCATCAGGCGCGGGTTGATCTGGTACATGCTGAAGCGGCGCTTGCGGATGCTCTGCTCCGATTCCTGGCCCATGCTGGTCCAGACGTCGGTGGCGATGAGGTGGGCGCCCTTAGCCGCGTCGTCGGCCGTCTTCACCAGCTCCACGTTGCGCGCGTACTGCTTCAGCAGGTCGGGATCGGGCTCGAAGCCGTAGGGGCAGGCGATCTTGAGCTGGAAATCGAACTGGTGCGCGGCGTGGATATAGCTGTTGCACATATTGTTGCCGTCGCCGATCCAGGCGAAGGTCTTGCCGGCCAGCTCGCCGCGGTGCTCGAGAAAGGTCTGCAGGTCGGCCATGAGCTGGCAGGGGTGGTGTTCGTCGGTGAGCGCGTTGATCACCGGCACCCGCGAGTACTCCGCGAAGCGCTCGATGATGTCGTGGCCGAAGGTGCGGATCATGACTACGTCCACCATGCGCGAGATCACGCGCGCGGCGTCTTCCACCGGCTCGCCGCGGCCAAGCTGGGTATCGCGCGGCGACAGGAAGATGGCGGCGCCACCGAACTGGGTCATACCGGCCTCGAAGGAGACGCGGGTACGGGTGGAGGATTTCTCGAAGATCATCCCCAGCACCTTGTTCTTCAGCGGTTCGTAGATCTCGCCGGCGTAATGCATCTTCTTCAGGACGATGGCGCGGTCCAGCACCTGCCGCAATTCCTGCGGGGTGAAGTCGAGCAGCGTCAGGAAATGCCGCGTACTCATGACGACGCCCCTTCGCTCAAAAAGTCCCGCACCAGCGCGGAGATCTTTTCCACGACGAGGTCAGCTTCTTCCGCCGTGATCACGAGGGCGGGCAGCAGGCGGATGCGGTGCTCCGCGCTGACGATGAGCAGCACGCCGGCCTCGCGGGCGCGGGCGACGAGTTCGGTGCAGGGCTTCGGCAGCACGACGCCGATCATGAGGCCGGCGCCTTCGACGGTGACGCCGAGGTCGCCCAGCTTTGCAAGGAAGCCGGCGCGTATGCGTTCGCCCATCACGCGCGCGTTCTCGATCGGGCCCTTCTTCAGCTCGGCGATGGTGGCGAGCGCGGCACGGCAGCCCAGCGGCGTGCCGCCGTAGGTGGTGCCGTGGTTGCCCGGGCCGAACAGGTCGCGCGCCTTGCCGCGCACCAGGCAGGCGCCGATGGGAAAGCCGTTGCCGAGGCCCTTCGCCGTGGTCACCACGTCCGGCATGATGCCGGAGTGCTGGTAGGCGAAATACTTGCCGGTGCGGCCGTTGCCGGTCTGGATCTCATCCAGCATCAGCAGCCAGTCGTGCCGGTCGCAAATGCCATGCAGGGTTTCCAGGTAGGTGGCGATGCCGGCCTTCGGCGCACGCACGCCGCTTTCGCCCTGGATCGGCTCGACCAGGACCGCGACGATGTTGGGATGCTCCGCCGCGGCCTTCTCGATCGCGGCGATGTCGTCGAAGGGCACGCGTATGAAGCCCTGCACCAGCGGTCCGAAGCCTTCCTGGATCTTTTTGTTGCCGGTGGCCGAGAGCGTGGCCAGCGTGCGGCCGTGAAACGAATTCTCCATCACGATGATGGCGGGCTCGGCGATGTGCCGGTGCTTGTGGGCGTAGAGGCGTGCCAGCTTGATGGCCGCTTCGTTTGCCTCGGCGCCGGAGTTGCCGAAGAAACAGAGGTCCATGCCGGAGACCTCGCGCAGCGCGCGCCCGAGGTCTTCCTGCAGCGGTACCTGGTAAAGATTGGAGGTGTGCACGAGGGTGCGGGCCTGGTCGGCGATGGCCTCGGCCACGACCGGATTGGCGTGTCCCAGCCCGCACACGGCGATGCCGGAAGTGGTGTCGAGATAGCGGCGGCCTTCCGTGTCGTAAAGCCAGACTCCCTCGCCACGGGAAAAGCCGACGGGCTGCCGGGCGTAGGTCGGCATGAGCGCGCTAGTCATAGGGAATACCTGCTGGATCAACCGGCGGGGCGTGGCCCCGCAAATAAAAAAGGCAGCCTTGCTGCCAGGCAAGGATGGTAGCGGGAAAACGGGCGGGGCGGCAATTTGCCGAATGTCCTAGGGTGCCGGGAGGAGCGGGTATTCGAGCCTGGCCGGGGCAGGCGCCAGGATGTTGTGCCCGCCACTGTCGGCGGTCGCCTGAGGCCCGGGCCGTGACTTGAGCGGCATGAGTGGATCAGCCATCGCCAATACCTGACCAAATCGCTAGAATTTGCCCACGTTCATTCCCCAGGTGCAGTCCCCCATGGATACCGAAGCCCTCATCAAGCAGCAGATCGCCGAAAACAACGTCCTTCTCTACATGAAGGGCACGCCCCAGTTCCCGCAGTGCGGTTTCTCCGCCCGCGCCGTAGAGGCGCTGATGCAGGTCGGCAAGCCCTTCGCCTACGTGAACATCCTGGAGAATCCGGAAATCCGCTCCACCCTGCCGCGCATCGCCAACTGGCCGACCTTTCCCCAGCTCTGGGTGAAGGGCGAGCTGATCGGCGGCTGCGACATCATCATGGAGATGATGCAAAAGGGTGAGTTGGCTCCGGTGATCAACGAGGCATCCCCGGAGGCACAGGCCTGAGTGGCGTACGTTGAATGAAAAGGCCCGGCTGCAAGCCGGGCTTTTTTATGCTCTTTGTATTAAAACTAAATGATAATGGTTTGCATTAGGTTTTGTGTGCGGATATAGTGCGCCCCGTTTGACGAGTCATCTTTGACTATCCACTGGGGGAACCATGATCCGCAAAAGCCTGCTGGCCTCGACCATCGCCATGACCTCGCTGTCCGCCGCGGCAGCCACCACGCCCACCCTGGAGGAGCTGGCCGCCCAGCTGCGTACCCAGCAGGCACAGATCGAGGCGCTGACCGCCGAAGTCGAAAAGAAGGGCGCCAGCGGCACCGGCAACGAGTGGTTCCGCAACACCACCCTGGGTGGCTATGGCGAGCTGCACTTCAGCCACAACAAGCGCACCAAGGGCAACGATGCCAACAGCCCGGTCAAGGGCGACCCGAATGGCGACTCCATCGACTTCCACCGCTTCGTGCTCTTCATCGGCCACCAGTACAGCGACACGGTGCGCTTCTTCTCCGAGCTGGAGCTGGAGCACTCGCTGGCAGGCGAGAGCAAGCCGGGCGAGGTCGAGCTGGAGCAGGCCTACATCGAGTGGGATTACGCGCAGAACCACCGCCTGGTGGCGGGCCAGTTCCTGCTGCCCATCGGCTACTTCAATGAGACGCATGAGCCGGAAACTTTCTACGGTGTCGAGCGTCCCTCCGTCGAAGGCGAGATCCTCGGCGCCGTGTGGTGGGAAGGCGGCGCGATGGCCAAGGGTGAGCTGGGCAGCGCCTTCAAGTACGACGTCGCGGCAACGTCGGGCCTCAACGACCCCACCGGCAACATGCGTTCCGGTCGCCAGAAGGTGGCCAAGGCCAATGCCGAGGACCACGCCTATACCGCGCGCCTGCGTTATGTCGGCGTCCCCGGTCTGGATGTCGGCGCGACCTACCAGCGTCAGCAGGACATCACCCAGGGCATTTGCGCCGGTGGCGACAAGTGCGGCCAGGCCGACCTGATGGTGGGCCACGTCGCCTGGAAGCAGGGCGGGCTCGGGCTGCGTGCCGTGTATGCGGAATGGGAAGTCGAGGGCCTGACCAACGGCGCTGGCGACCAGTGGGGCTGGTATGTCGAACCGTCGTACAAGATCACCCCGAAGGTCGGTGTCTTCGCGCGCTACAGCGAGTGGGACAAGTCCGACGGCGTTGGCAGCACGACGGAATCGCGCAGCGAGCAGGTCGTCGCCGGCGCCAATTTCTGGCTGACCGAGCGCGTCGTGTTCAAGTTCGACGTGATCAACGAGAACAACACGCCGAACCGCTTCGACGACAAGGAAGGCTACAACCTGGGCGTGGGCTACAGCTTCTAAGCTTTCCCGTTGCACTGCTGCAAGACACGATGCCCTGATCTTCAGGGCATCGTCGTTACCGGCGCTGGAGCAGGTGTATGAATTGGCGCAAATTGCTGTTGATGGTGTTGCTCCTGGCCGGCGGTAGCGGGGCACAGGCGGATACGCCACTGTCCCAGTTCCTGCGGCAGACGTTTGCCGGCGCCGAGCCCCCCACGCAGATGCTCTGGCTGACGCCGCCCATCAAGCAGCGCGCCGCCGCCATCCTCGGTCACGAATTCCCCGGCCTGCGCACGAAATACTGGCGCCAGGGCGAACGCACCGCCTGGGTGCTGGACGAGATCGGCAAGGAGCAGCCCATCACCATGGGTGTCGTGGTGGAGCAGGGGCAGATCGTCAACATCGAGGTGCTGGCCTATCGCGAGTCGCGCGGTGGCGAGATCCGCCACGGCTTCTTCCGCCGCCAGTTCGACCGCGCCACGCTGAAGCCGGGCGACAGGCTCGACCGGCATATCGACGGCATCACCGGCGCCACACTCTCGGTCAGCGCCATGACCCGCGTGGCCCGTCTGGCGCTGGCCCTGCACGATGAAGCGCTGCTCCGCCGCTGATACACTCGCGCGCTCATTTCGCCTGCACTGACGGGGATGTAGTCGTGGCCAAAATTCACGCGCGTATCGTTCTGCTGCGCTGGCACCGCCGCCTCGGTATCGTGGCGGCGCTGTTCGTCATCCTCCTTGCCGTCACCGGCATCCTGCTGAACCACACCCATGAGCTCGGCCTCGACCGGGCTCCGCTCGGCAATCCCGTGCTGCGCCAGCTCTACGGCGTGGCACCGGAGCCGGAAACCGCGGGCCTCGTGCATGCGCTGGCGGGCGGCGAGCTGCGTGCAGCCGGCGGCCAGCTGCAGCTGGCCGGGCGCCCCCTTGGCGATTGTCCGCAGCTGGTGGGCGTGGTGGAGCAGTCCGGCCAGGTGCTGGCGGTGTGCAGCAACCGCCTCTGGCTGCTGACGCCGGACGGCCAGGTGATCGACCAGGCCGACGGCGTGCGCGGCGTGCCGGATGGCCTCTCCGCGGTGGCCCGCCGCGAGGGCGAAGTGCTGCTGCGCCATGGGGGACAGAGCCTGGCCGTGGACCTCGACGACCTCAGTCTCAAGCCGGCGCTGCCGGAAGCGGGCGTGACCTGGACCGAGGCGCCGGCGGCGGCCGTGGCCGACGACATCGACTGGGAGCGCTTCCTCCTCGACCTCCACAGCGGGCGTCTGCTGGGGCCGTGGGGCGTCTGGCTCATGGATGGCATGGCCCTGCTTTTCGTCTTCCTGGCGGCCTCCGGCCTCTTCATGGCGAAGCGCCGCCACCGCAGGACCTGAGTCCAGGCCCCGCTTTGCAGAGGTTGGTGCTCGTGTATCATGCGGGCCTCGCCGCGCGTCCCGCGCCCCGATTTTCATGAACCAGAAAGGAGCTAGCTCATGGCCGTCCTCGTCGGAAAACCCGCCCCCGATTTCACTGTCCCCGCCGTGCTCGCCAGTGGCGAAATCGTCGACAGCTTCAGCCTGTCCGCCGCCCTCAAGGGCAAGTACGGCCTGGTGTTCTTCTATCCGCTCGACTTCACCTTCGTGTGTCCTTCCGAGCTGATCGCCCTCGATCACCGCATCCCCGATTTCAAGGCCCGCAACGTGGAGGTGGTGGGCGTGTCCATCGACTCCCACTTCACCCACAACGCCTGGCGCAACACGCCGGTGAACGAGGGCGGCATCGGCCCGGTCAAGTACACCCTGGCCGCCGACATCACCCACAGCATCGCCAAGGACTATGACGTCGAGTCCGCCGGTGGCGTGGCCTTCCGGGGCGCCTTCATCATCGACACCCACGGCGTCGTGCGCGCCCAGATCGTCAATGACCTGCCGCTCGGCCGCAGCATGGACGAGATCCTGCGCCTCGTGGATGCACTGCAGTTCACCGAAGAGCACGGCGAAGTCTGCCCGGCCAACTGGAAGAAGGGCGACAAGGGCATGAACGCCTCGCCCGAAGGCGTCGCCAAGTACCTGGCCGAAAACGCCGACAAGCTGTAAGCGACAAACCCGGGGCGGCCGTTGCCGCCCCGTGGCGCAGGAGACTCCTGCACCGCAATCGAACGGCGCCCATGGGCGCCGTTTTTTTATGCGCGATTTCAGGGCTCCGGCGCACCGGCGTTGACCGCCGCACCGTAATGGACGCCGCAGTGTCGCGGCTTCAGCTCGCTACTGTGGCTGGCATGGAGCTTGCGTTACACCCGGCGAGGGCAATCCACCGCCAGGGACTGGCCACGATGCACTGTAGCGGTGTTTGAGCGAGCTTCATGGGTGCAAAGACGCGTTTCTATGACGAGATGTTTGCCGCGCCGGGCCATATCCGGCCCGGTTACCGGGCCTTCGCCGACTGGCTGCACAGCCACCCCGAGGAGGAGATGGCGCGCCGGCGCGCCGAGGCCGACTGGCTGTTCCGCCGCGTCGGCATCACCTTCGCCGTGTATGGCGACAAGGAGGGCAGCGAGCGCCTGATTCCCTTCGACACCATCCCGCGCATCATCCCGGCCGCGGAATGGGAGCGGGTGTCGCGCGGGCTCAGGCAGCGCGTGCAGGCGCTCAACCTCTTCCTGCACGACATCTATCACGAGCAGCACATCCTGAAGTCGGGCGTCGTCCCGGCCGGGCAGGTCCTGACCAACCAGGATTACCAGCTCGCCATGCAGGGCCTGACGCTGCCCAACAAGGTGTATTCGCATATCGCCGGCATCGACCTCGTGCGCGCCGGCGACGGCGAGTACTTCGTGCTGGAGGACAACCTGCGCACGCCGAGCGGCGTCTCCTACATGCTGGAGAACCGCAAGATGATGATGCGGCTTTTCCCAGAACTGTTCGCGACGCATTCCGTGGCGCCGGTGGAGCACTATCCCGACCTGCTGCTGGAAACGCTGCGCGAATCCGCGCCGGCCGGCGCGCATGATCCGGTCGTGGTGGTACTGACGCCGGGACGCTACAACTCCGCCTATTTCGAGCACGCCTTCCTCGCGCAGCAGATGGGCGTCGAACTCGTCGAGGGCCCCGATCTTTTCGTGAAGGATGGCTTCGTCTACCTGCGCACGACATCGGGCCCGCGGCGCGTCGACGTGATCTACCGCCGTATCGACGACAGCTTCCTCGATCCGCTGGCCTTCCGCCCCGATTCCGCGCTCGGCGTCGCCGGCCTGCTCTCGGCCTATCGCGCCGGACGTGTGACCATCGCCAATGCCGCCGGCACCGGCGTGGCGGACGACAAGTCCATCTACCCCTATGTGCCGGACATGATCCGTTTCTATCTCGACGAGCCGCCGATCCTGCAGAACGTGCCGACCTGGCAGTTGCGCAAGCCCGAGGAGTGCGAGCACGTGCTGGCCAACCTGAAGGACCTCGTGGTGAAGGAAGTCCACGGCTCCGGCGGCTACGGCATGCTGGTGGGCCCGGCAGCGAGCAAGGCGGAAATCGAGGCCTATCGCGCGCGCATCCTGGCCAATCCGGCCGAGTTCATCGCGCAGCCCACGCTCAGCCTGTCGACCTGCCCGACCTATGTCGAGTCCGGCATCGCGCCGCGCCATATCGACCTGCGGCCCTTCGTGCTGTCGGGGCGCGAGGTGCGCCTCGTACCCGGGGGGCTCACGCGCGTCGCGCTGAAGGAAGGATCGCTGGTGGTGAATTCCTCGCAGGGCGGGGGCACCAAGGACACCTGGGTGCTGGAGGGGGAATCATGCTGAGTCGTACCGCGAGTTGCGTCTACTGGATGTCGCGCCAGATGGAGCGTGCCGAAAACATTGCCCGCGTGCTCGACGTGAGCTCGCAGGTGGCGCTGATGCCGGGCGGCGTCGCCCGCGAGCAGTTGCTGGCGCCGCTCGACATCACCGGCATGCGCGACGTCTTCCTGGCGTCGGGCGTGAAGGCCACGCCCGATGAAATCCTGCTCTTCTTCACGCTCAATCCGAACAACCCGTCGAGCATCTACTCCTGCCTGCGCCAGGCGCGCGAGAACGGCCATGTGGTGCGCGGCAAGATCACCAGCGAGATGTGGGAGTCGCTCAACACCACCTGGCTGGAAATCCAGGGCCTGTCGCGCGACAAGCTCAAGCGCATGGGCGTGTCGCGCTTCCTCGACTGGGTCAAGGAGCGCTCGCACCTGTTCCGCGGCGCCACCTTCGGCACGCTGCAGCGCAACGACGCCTTCCATTTCGCGCGCCTCGGCACCTTCCTCGAGCGGGCCGACAACACGGCGCGCCTGCTGCTGGTGAAGGCGCCGGCCTTCCATGCGCGGCTGGACGGCGATGCCGCAGCCTCCGATTACTACCAGTGGGCGTCGCTGCTGCGCTCGCTGTCCGCCTTCGAAAGCTATCGCGACATCTATCGCGACAGCATCGTGCCGGCGCAGGTGGCCGAGATGCTGCTCCTGCGCGCGGACCTGCCGCGCTCCTTGCTCGCCTGCGTCAGCGAGATCGTGCAGACGCTGGGCAGCATCAAGGGACATACCGGCCTCGAGGCCAAGCGCCTGGCCGCGGAGCTGCATGCCCGCCTGCACTACGGACGCATCGGGGAGGTCCTGGACGAGGGACTGCCACAGTACCTGGAGAAGTTCCTCGCCGACATCTACGAGCTCGGCGCCCGCATTCAGCACGCCTACCTGGAGGCCGCATGATCCTCACCATCAACCACGAAACCGTCTACCGTTATGACAGTGCCGCCACGCACAGCACGCAATACCTGCGCCTGACGCCGCAGGATGGCGAGGGCCAGCGCGTGCTGGAGTGGCATCTCGAGCTGCCGATACCGGCGTTCACCACCACCGACAGCCACGGCAACGTGCTGCATGTGCTGACGCTGGACATGCCGCACGACGAGATCCGCATCCGTGCCATGGGCATCGTCGAGACCGACGCGGGCGAGCGCATGAGCTTCGGTGGCGGCGACCCACGTCCCTACCTGCGCACCACGCCGCTGACCACCATGAGTCCGGAAATGGTCGCCTTCGCCGAGGATTTCCGCGCCAGCCCGATGACGCTCGACGCGCTGGAGCGGCTGTCGCATGCCGTGCATGCCTGGCTGGCCTTCGATCCGGCCGCCACCCATGTGTCGACGCCGGCCGCGGAGGCCTTTGCGCTCGCCCGCGGCGTGTGTCAGGACCATGCGCATGTGTACATCGCCTGCTGCCGCCACCTCGGCGTTCCGGCACGCTATGTCAGCGGCTATGTCCATTCCTCCGGACACCGCTACGACGAGCACCAGGCCTCGCACGCCTGGGCCGAGGTATGGCTGGGCGACCGCTGGTGGAGTTTCGATGTGGTGAACCGGTGCCGGGCCTACGATGCGCATCTAAAATTGGCCGTGGGCATGGACTATCTCGATGCCTGCCCCGTGCGCGGCGTGCGCCGCGGCGGCGGTACGGAGCGGATGATGGCCGACGTGCGCGTGATGCTGCCGCAGGCGGGCATGACGGAGGCGCAGCTGCGCCAGTCCATTGAACAACAGCAGCAGTAACCAGCGACGCAGGATGCAACGATGACCTATTGTGTGGCCATGAAGCTGGCCGAGGGGCTCGTGATGGCCTCGGATTCGCGCACCAACGCGGGCGTGGATCACATTGCGACGTTCCGCAAGATGGCGGTGTTCGAGAAGCCCGGCGAGGCGGTGATCGTGGTGCTCTCGGCCGGCAACCTCGCCACCACGCAGAGCACGCTGAGCACGCTGCGGCAGCGCCTGCAGGACGACACGTTGCCCAACCTCTACAACCAGCGCTCGCTCTACGACGTGGCCGTGCTGGTCGGCGCCGCGTTGCGCGAGATCATTCATCGCGATGGTGCCAGCCACCGCCGCCACGACGACATCGACTACGGCTGCTCCTTCCTGGTCGGCGGGCAGCTCCGCGGCGAGGAGCCCCGGCTCTTCCATGTCTATCCGCAGGGCAACTTCATCGAGGCCAGCGTCGACACGCCGTTTTTCCAGATCGGCGAGGCCAAGTACGGCAAGCCCATCCTCGACCGCGTGATCCAGTTCGACACCACGCTGAAGGAAGCGGCCAAGTGCGTGCTGATCTCCTTCGATTCCAGTATCCGCAGCAACGTCTCGGTGGGCCTGCCCATCGATCTTGTGTGTTACCGCCGCGACAGCCTGGTGGTCGGCCAGCAGCACCGGGTCGGCGAAAACGACGAATATTTCCAGATGATCCGTCGCGAGTGGTCGCAGGGGCTGCGGCAGATATTCAGCCGTATCCCGGACCCGCCTTACTGGGCGGCCGAGCCCGAGTGCGTCGAGACGCCGGCGCGGCCGGCGAACGCGGCAAAGAAAGCGAGGCCGGCAGCGCAAAAGCCCGTGCGCAAGTAGCGCCAAGGGACGTGGCGTGAGTGCGCCGGAGGCGTAAGAGGCCTGTCGGGAAACTCCGCGCATGAGCATGAAAAAGGGGCGACCAGTTGCCTGGTCGCCCCTTTTTTTCGTGCCGCCGCCTCAGGCGTCTTCGTTGCCCTCGAACTGCGGCGGCGGGCCGATTTTCTCCCACCAGTGGTTGACCACGGCGCAATAAAGCTCGGCCGTGCGCTGTGCATCGTAGAGCGCGGAGTGCGCCTCCTTGTTGTCGAAGGCAATGCCGGCGGTGGCGCAGGCGCGGGCCAGCACCGTCTGCCCGTAGGCGAGGCCGGCCAGCGTCACCGTGTCGAACACCGAGAAGGGATGGAAGGGCGACACGTTCTTCAGGTTGCAGCGCGCGATGGCGGCGTTCAGGAAGCCGAGGTCGAAGTGGGCGTTGTGGCCGACCAGCACCGCGCGCTTGCAGCCGGCGGCCTTCTGCGCCTTTTTCACGGCATCGAAGATGCGGCGCAGGCCGGCGCCTTCTTCTTCGCTGGGGCGCAGCGGGTGGAAGGGATTGATGCCGGTGAACTCCAGCGCCGCCGGTTCCAGGTTGCCGCCGGGGAAGGGCGCGATATGCGCATGGAACTGCTCGTCCAGGTGCAGCAGGCCGTGCTCGTCCTGGCGCAGCGTGATCGCGGCGATTTCCAGCAGGGCATCGGTAGCGGAATTGAAGCCGCCGGTCTCCAGGTCGACCACGACCGGGTAGAAGCCGCGAAAGCGTTCGTTCATCGGCAGCACGGGATGGCTCATGACTGCACTTTCCAGGTAATGGCGGCGCCGGCGCGAATGGGCACGACCACGTTCTCGCCGAAGGCATAGGTCTCGGGCACCGCCCACTCCTCCTTCACCAGTGTGATGCGGTCCTTGTGGCGCGGCAGGCCGTAGAAATCGGGCCCGTGGAAGCTGGCGAAGCCCTCGAGCCGGTCGAGCGCGCCGGCGACCTCGAAGGCCTCCGCGTAGAGCTCGAGGGCGGCATGCGCCGTGTAGCAGCCGGCGCAGCCGCAGGCCGCTTCCTTGGCGCCCTTCGCATGCGGCGCGGAGTCTGTGCCGAGAAAATACTTCGGGTTGCCCGAGGTGGCGGCGGCGACGAGCGCCTCCTGGTGCGTGCGGCGCTTCAGGATGGGCAGACAGAAATAGTGCGGACGCACGCCGCCCACCAGCATGTGGTTGCGGTTGAAGAGCAGGTGGTGGGCCGTGATGGTCGCCCCCACGGTGGCCGGCGCCGATTCCACGAACTGCACGGCATCGTCCGTGGTGATGTGCTCCAGCACGATGGGAAGCTGCGGCAGGCGCTGCACCAGCGGCGCCAGCACGTTATCGAGGAAGGCCTTCTCGCGGTCGAAGATGTCGACGTCGGCATGCGTGACCTCGCCATGCAGCAGCAACGGCATTCCGACTTCGGCCATCTTCTCCAGCACGGCCTGCACCTTGTCGATGGCAGTGACGCCGGAATCGGAGTTGGTGGTGGCACCGGCCGGGTAGAGCTTCACCGCGTGCACGAGGCCGCATGCCCTGGCCTTCTCGATCTCGGCGGGCGTGGTGTTGTCGGTGAGGTAGAGCACCATCAGGGGCTCGAAGCGGGAACCTTGCGGGCGGGCGGCGAGGATGCGTTCGCGGTAGGCCAGGGCCTCTTCCGTGCTGCGCGCCGGGGGCACCAGGTTGGGCATCACGATGGCGCGGCCGAAGTAGCGGGCCATGGCGGGCACGGTATGCGCGAGCGCGGCGCCGTCACGGAGATGCACATGCCAGTCATCGGGGCGGGCAATGGTCAGGGTGGCGGCCATGGTGTCTCCTCAAGGCTCGGCGAAGGCCGCAAATGCTACCGGATAGCGACGTGGCGCACAGCCGCTAAAAACGCGCCACCACCGGTCGGGACGGGATTGTCCGGCCCGGGGGCGGCTGGCAAATTCGCCGCCCTCCACAAGCGTAGCGCCCGCCGGGCCGGCACGCCGGAGGGCAGCATCGGGACAGCGGGCCCAGGGGCCTCAGGGACAGGTTGTGAAGGACATGCAGGCCACAGGCGCGATCGACACGGACATGCAGGAAATCCAGGGGCTGTTGGAGCGGCGCGACCCCTACCTGCGCTTCCGCCCCGGCCTCGAGGCCGCCTTCGTCGACGATATCCGGGAGCGCGTCCTGGAGATGGTGCAGCGCGGCTGGTGGGTGGTGCTGCTGTTCTATTTCTTTGTCGGCGTCAGTACCTACGCCCAGGTCCACACGCTTTCCGCGCCGGCCTACCAGGCTGGCAACCTCCAGGTGTGGTGGGCGATCTTCCTGGCGGAAGGCATTGTCGTCGCCGGCCTGGTCCTGCTGCCGCGCATCGCCTTTCTCCGCGAGCACTTCGTGGCGTTCACCAGCGTGGTGACGGTCATCGCGATCTCGGTCATCACCGTCGGCGCCTCGGCCTTTCCCGACCCTTACTTCAATCAGCACTCCAGCTACGTGGTGGTTTTCATCCTCTCCATTGCCTACGGCATCGGCGCCTTCCGCCTGCGCACGGCGGCCCTTGCCTGTGGCGCGGCGGCGCTCGTCTCCTGGCTGCTGATCCGGCACTTCGGGCTGTGGCTGGATACGGGCCTGTTCCAGCAGTACATGCTGGTCTCCAATGCGGTTGGCATGATGCTGTGCTACATGGTCGAGCAGCGCGACCGCCGCATGTTCCTGCAGGGCCGGCTGCTGCAGCTCGAGAAAGACCGCCTCGACGCCTTTGCCGTCGAGCTCGGGCGCCTCTCGCGCGAGGACGGCCTCACCGGCCTCGCCAACCGCCGGCACTTCAACGAGACCTTCCTGCTGGAGTGGGAGCGCGCCCGCCGCGACGGCCAGCCGCTGGCGCTGCTCTTCGTGGACGTGGACCACTTCAAGCCCTTCAACGACAGCTATGGCCATCTCGAGGGCGACGCCGTGCTCGCCCGTATCGGCGGCGTACTGCGCAGCTGTCTGCACCGGCCCGCCGACATGGCGGCGCGCTATGGCGGCGAGGAGTTCGTGCTGCTGCTGCCGGCCACGCACGAGGCCGGCGCGGTGGACGTGGCCCGCCAGGTGCACCGCACCATCGCCGCGCTGGCGATTCCCCATCGCGCCTCGAGGGTGGCGGCGCATGTCACGGTCAGCATCGGGGTCGCCACCCTGGTGCCGGGGCCGGGCATGCGCAGCGCGCAGCTGCTCGCCGCCGCCGACGAGGCCGCCTATGCCGCCAAGGCCGCCGGCCGCGACCGCATCATGCTGGCCGGCGCCGGGCAGCCGGTGCCGGTCGACTGAGCCCGCGGCGCCCGGCGGCCGGCCCGGCGAGTCCGCGACCATCCCCCCGGCGCCGGAAGCGGCATTGCCTGCGTGACGGGCCCGGTCGCGCTTCGTACAATACGCGCCGTTTTTCCCATCCCTTTGCCTCGCGCGAGAGTCCCCATGTCCGGCATCAAGAAAGTCGTCCTCGCCTACTCCGGCGGCCTCGATACCTCCGTCATCGTCAGGTGGCTGCAAGACCACTACCAGTGTGAAGTCGTCACCTTTACCGCCGACATCGGCCAGGGCGAGGAAGTCGAGCCCGCCCGCGCCAAGGCCCAGGCCATGGGCATCAAGGACATCTACATCGAGGACCTGCGCGAGGAGTTCGTGCGCGATTTCGTGTTCCCGATGTTCCGCGCCAACACCATCTACGAAGGCGAATACCTGCTCGGCACCTCCATCGCCCGCCCGCTGATCGCCAAGCGCCTGATCGAGATCGCCAACGAAGTCGGGGCCGACGCCATCTCCCACGGCGCCACCGGCAAGGGCAACGACCAGGTCCGCTTCGAGCTCGGCGCCTACGCGCTGAAGCCCGGCATCAAGGTCATCGCGCCCTGGCGCGAGTGGGACCTGACCTCGCGCGAGACGCTGATGGCCTATGCGAAGGAGCGCAACATTCCCATCGACTATGCCAAGGCCGGCAAGAAGTCGCCGTACTCCATGGACGCCAACCTGCTGCACATCTCCTATGAGGGCGGCGTGCTGGAAGATCCCTGGACCGAGTGCGAAGAGGAAATGTGGCGCTGGTCGGTGAGCCCGGAGAAGGCGCCGGACCAGGCGACCTATATCGACCTCACCTTCGAGAAGGGCGACATCGTCGCCATCGACGGCGTGAAGAAGTCGCCGGCCACCGTGCTGGCCGAGCTGAACGCCATCGGCGGCGCCAACGGCATCGGCCGCCTGGACCTGGTGGAGAACCGCTACGTCGGCATGAAGTCCCGTGGCTGCTACGAGACCCCGGGCGGCACCATCATGCTGCGCGCGCACCGCGCCATCGAGTCCATCACCCTGGACCGCGAAGTGGCCCACCTGAAGGACGAGCTGATGCCCAAGTACGCATCGCTGATCTACAACGGCTACTGGTGGAGCCCCGAGCGTCTGCTGCTGCAGCAGATGATCGACGGATCGCAGGTGAACGTGAACGGTACCGTGCGCCTCAAGCTCTACAAGGGCAACGTCATCGTCGTGGGCCGCCAGTCGGCAAGCGATTCGCTCTTCGATACGCGCATCTCCACCTTCGAGGACGACGGTGGCGCCTATAACCAGAAGGATGCCGAGGGCTTCATCAAGCTGAACGCGCTGCGCATGCGCATTGCCGCCAACAATGGCCGCAAGCTGCTGAAGTAAGCGCGCCGCTGTAATGCCAACGGGCCGCCATGTGCGGCCCGTTGCATTTGTGGTGCCGGCTGGCGGTTCTGTCGCGCTTTCCGTGCTTCCGGGCTTTTGTAGCTTGTCAGGTCAGGGCACGGCGAACGGTTCCAGTGCGAGAGAGTGCCGGTCCGTTCGTGGGCGCCGTCGCGTCCTCATAAATTCGTGCTATCACGGTTGGGGGAGGGCAGGGCGCTGTCTATACTGCCGGGACACCCATAACGCCGCCGGATGACTGGCCGCCGGACGGGCCGGCGCCTGGCGCCGGCGGCGCCCGTCGCGCGCGAAAGCCGCTACGCTGAATGAGGTCAGTCCCTTTCTTTCCGCCGGGAGTTCCGGAGCCGGCCCATGCCCACTTCCTCCATCCTCGTCCTCTCCCCAATTGCCGCCAATCGCGAGCTGGTCTGCGAATGGCTGGCGCCGCTCGGCAAGAGTTGCCGGGTGCTGGAGGACGACGCGGCGCTGTGGCCCCTGCTGCGCAACCGTCGTATCGATCCGCCCCGCCTGCTCATCCTCGATGGCTATCCGCCGGATGAAACCTACTCGCTGATCAACCGCCTGCAGGGCGATCCCGCCGGCGCGCAGCTGCCCGTGCTGCTGCTGGCCGAGAACCTTTCCGACAGCAGCCGCCGCTTCTACACCGACCTGATGCACGGCATCGAGTGCCTGCCCAAGCCCGTCGATCCGGACGTGCTGCGTGCGCGTGCACAGGCGCTGGTGGAACTCGACCTGGCGCGCTGCGCCATCGAGGCCAGCATGCAGGGCGCGGACTGGGGCCAGACCCTGCGTGAGGGCCTGCTCGGGCTCGATGCCGACGGCCGTATCCGCTACGCCAACCGCCAGGCGGCGCGCTGGCTGCGCCTGACGCCGCTGGCGCTGTGCTCGCTCAGCCTGCAGAGCCTGCTCGAGGCGCCGGTCACGGAGCTGGCCTCGTCCTGGCCCGAGTCCCTGCTGCCACAGGCGCTGGGCGACCAGAGTGCGCTGCAGATACAGCAGCTCTCGTTGTGGCGCGGTGATGGCGGCAGCGTGGCGGTGCAGGCGGCGCTGGTGAAACTGCCGAGCGCGCAATTTCCGCTGGCCTTTGCCTTCAACCGCATCGAGGGTGCCGCCGCGGCGCCGAACCTGTCGGAAATGGCGCGCGTGGACCTGCTCACGGGACTGCCCACGCGCCCGCACCTGGAAGAGGCGATGGCGCCGCTGCTGGAGGGCGGGCAGCGCCCTGCGCTGCTGCTGCTCGACATCGACCACTTGCGGCACATCAACGAGACGCTGGGCTACGACTTCGGCGACCAGTTGCTGCGCGCGGCGGCGGCCCGCCTGCGTGCCGCGCGTGAATCCGGCGTGCTGGCCTCGCTCGGGGGCGGTCGCTTCGCGCTGCTGGTGGAGGAGGTGCCCGACTACCGTGTCGCCGGGCGCATTGCGCAGCGCCTGCAGTCGCAGTTCAAGCTGCCGTTCCTGCTCGCCGGGCACGAGGTGTTCTGCAGCATCAGTGCCGGCATCGCGCTGCATCCCGCGTCGGGCGACGATCCGGAGCAGCTGCTGCGCGCTGCGGAGCGCGCACTCGAGCGCGCCAAGGCGGTCGGGCGCAACGTCATCCAGTTCGACGCGGCGGAGCTCAACCGCTTCAGCATCGAGCGCCTCGAGCGCGAGAGCGGCTTCCACCAGGCGCTGAAGGACAATCGCCTGGCGGTGGCGTGGCGCGTCTGGCATGGCGCGGGCGGAGGCGTGCTCGCGGTGCAGCCGCGCGCCGTGTGGCCGGAGGCACCGGCCGACACGCCGGAGCCCGGCGTGCTCGCCGAGGAGTGCGGCCTCAGTCGCGAACTCAACGACTGGCTGTTCCGCCAGGGCGCGCTGCACGACGCGCTCCCGGCGTCGCTCACGCTGGCCTTCGCGGTGTCGCCGCCACAGATCCTCGATCCCTTCGTGGTGCCGCGCCTGCGCGCCTGGCTGCACCGCCACGACATCCCGCCTGCGCGCGTGCTGTTGTTCATTCCCTGGCGCGAGGACGAAGCCACCGTGCTGCGCCGGCGCCTGCCGGAGCTCGAGGCGGAAGGCGTGCAGCTCGCGCTCTACCTCAACGGGCAAGGCTCGGCGCTCGACGCCTTCGCCGCCGGCCCCTGGCGCGCCATGGTGCTGGGCCGCGACTACGTGCGCCGACTGCCGCCGCAACGTGCCGGCCAGGTGTTGCAGGCGATGGTGGCCTTCGGCGCCGGCCTCGGCTGGCCGGTGTACTGCGAAGACGTGCCGCCCGGCCTCGGTCGTGAGGATGTGTTCGCCGCCGGCATCAGCGCCTGCAGCGAGGATTTCGAGCGCCTGCCGAGCCGGGTCGACGCGGAGTCGCTGCCGCGCTAGCCGGTTTCTGTTGCTTCCCGCACCTGGTCGTGGCGGTTCGCCGCCCGGCCGAGGCACCGATCCGGTGCTGTTTTCCCCCCTGTCTTTCCCGCATTTCCGCCGCCTTCGGCAGGTGGCGTCCGCTGTCGCCGGCAGCCGGGCGCGTTCGTCTGGCTTTTCCCCCCGTATGCCCTTGCTGCATTCGCGACGGCAAGGGCGCTCACCCTAGAATGGGCGTTTTCCCGTGGCGACAAGAGGTTATGGCTTTGACTCGATCCTTTGCACGAAGCGCGGCGCTGACCGCGCTGCTGGCGCTGGCGGCGCTGCCGGCGCAGGCCAACATG
Source organism: Moraxellaceae bacterium (assembly GCA_029237815.1). GTDB lineage: Bacteria > Pseudomonadota > Gammaproteobacteria > Pseudomonadales > Moraxellaceae > UBA2031. The sequence continues at coordinate 77,871 of JAQZBP010000001.1, read as the reverse complement.
CTCATCGATCGTTCCATCGTGGTGTTCAAGCCGGGCGATGCGCCCCGACAGGACATCCTGGTGACGAATGCCGGCAAGGAGCCGCTGTATGTGCAGGTGGAAGTGCTGGAGGTGCAGAACCCCGGCACACCAAAGGAAAAGCGCGTGGTCGTCACCGATCCGGAAAAGATCACGCTGCTCGCCACGCCGCGCCGCTTCATGGTGGAGCCCGAGGGGCGCCGCTCGCTGCGCATCGTGAACCAGCAGCCCAAGGCCGCGGACGAGCGCGTCTACCGCATCAACCTGTCGCCCGTGGTCGGCAAGCTGGAAATGGAAGGCGAGTCCAACGCCATGGCCGTCAAGGTGGTGGTGGGCTACCAGCTCCTGGTCCTGACCAGTCCGGCGGAACCGCGCGAGGGCCTGGAGGTGAAGCGCAACGGCAAGTCCGCAATGTTCCGCAACACCGGCAACACCAACATCCTGCTCTTCAGCGGCCAGCAATGCCCGTCGGCACAGGCGGCGGAAGCGGACTGTCAGCAGCTGCCGGACCATCGCCTGTATCCCGGCAACGAATGGACGCTGGAGCTGCCCTTCGACCAGGCCTTCGATTACCAGCTCACCACGCTGGAGAAAAACCAGAAGCGACGCTTCGAGTAAGCCTGCACGACGGCTTGGGACGGCGCGTACATGAGAGGCGGATGGGTGATGGGGGCCTTTCTGGCTGCGCTGCTGGCGCTGGCCGGTGAGGTCGCGGTCGCCGCTGCGCAACCGGATACGCCGGGCACTGCGAAAAAGGCGGCGCCCGAGAAGAAGAAGCCCGCGCCCGCGAAGAAGCCCGTTGCGGCGCAAGCGAAGAAAAAGCTGACCACGAAAGACAAGGCCGCCAAGCCGCAGGCCACCCGGAGCGCCACTGGAAAAAAGGCGGCACCGGGGAAGCCTGCTGCCGCGAAGCGCGGTGAGGCGGTCACCGACCCGTCAGCGGTGCGCCAGGCATCGGCGAGGGCGGCGGCCCGGGCCGCCGCCCGCCAGCGCCGGCTGAAGCGGGTCGACCGGGCTGCGAGCCAGATCCGCGAGATCGCAAAAGCCCGCCGGCCGGCACGGGTCCCGGCGACGGACAAGGCGCCGACGCCGTTGACGCTGCCTCCGGCGACAGCCGCGCTGCTGTCCGCGGTGGTGACGGCGGAACCGATCCTGCCGACTGCGCCACAGGCCGCTTCGGACTCCGGCACAACGACTGCCGGAGTCACAGGCGCGGCGTCCGTCATCACCGCGCCCGCCGCACCTGCAACGGCAAAGCCCCCGGCTGCCGCGGCCACCGCTACGCGCCCGCGCGCCCGCTCCGCGCTCCGTTCCTCCTTCCTCTCCCGCGGCGTCGACGCCGATGCCCGGCTCACGGTGTCCTCCGGCGTACCCGAAGGCTTCGAGGAGTTCCTGAAGCCGCAGCAGACGCTGGTCGATGTCTATGTCGGCGGCCGCCCCATCGGCACCTTCATGGCGGAGTTCACGCCGGACGGCATTGCCTTCCAGCGTCCCGAGGAAATCGCCGAGCGCATTCCCAATGCGCTCAACCGGGGCGAGCTCGCGCATCGCCTTATGGGCCGCCTCGACCGCAACAGCGAGCTGGTCTGCCTGGGCGGCCAGTCCCGCGACTGCGGCAGGCTCGAGCCCGAGGTGATTGGCGTGATCTTCGACGAGGGCCGTTTCCGCGCCGATCTTTTCCTGCACCCGGACCAGCTCGCCGTGCAGGAGCAGGCCATGAGCCGCTACCTGCCGCGGCCGGCCGATCCCGATGCCGTGACGCTGGTGCAGAACCTCACCGTGGTCGCCGCCATGGACAACAAGACCGATGGCACCCACACGCTGAGCGGCAACACCTGGGTCGGGCGTGGCGCCGACCACGTGCACGCGCAGTGGGTGAGCACGCAGGAGCAGGACCTGGCGATAGACCAGCTTGCCTGGCGCCGCGACGAGCCCGACCACAGCTATGTCGCTGGCCTCTTCGAGGCGCGCAACGACGATCTCTACTTCGCGCAGTCGGCGCTGCTCGCCGGTGCCGGCGCCGGGCGCTCGCTCAAGCTGCGCACCGACATCGCCAGCGAGAGCGCGACGCGCGTGCTGGTCTTCCTCGATTCGCGCAGCGCCGTCGAGGTGTATCGCGATGGCCGCCTGCTGAGCTCCCAGTTCTACGATCCGGGCAACCAGGTGCTCGACACCGCAGGCCTGCCCTACGGGTCCTATGACATCGACATCCGCATCACCGACGCCGCCGGCACGGTGCGCACACTCAGCCGCTTCTTCATCAAGACCACGCAGCTGGCGCCGCCCGGCGAGCCGCAATGGTTCGTGGAAGGCGGTCAGGTGCTGCTGCGCAGCATGGACTCCACGCTGCCGGAGGACGCCGCCACCCTGCAGCTGCGCGGCGGCTGGCGCGACCGCCTGCGCGAGGATGTCGGTTACGCGCTGGCGGGCGCCGCCGTCGACACGCATGCCCTGGCCGAAGGTTCGCTGACCTGGCTGCAGCCGCGCTACAGCATGGCCGGCAGCCTGATGCTTTCTACACAGGGCGACACCGGCTGGGCGACAGTGGCCAACGGCCGCCTCGGCAAGCTCTCCGGCGGCCTTGGCCTGCGCTATGCGCGCGCCGCGAACCCGCCCGGGGAGAGCGACGATTACCAGCTCGTGCCAGGCAGCAGTTTCTCGCGCAACCTGAGCCTCAACTATCCGGTGTGGCAGGGGCAGCTCTCGGCGCAGGTGTTCAACACGCGTACCGGCGGCACCGAGTCCGACATCTACACCCTGCGTTTCACGCGCAACCTGCAGCTTGGCTATTTCCCGCCGATCTTCCTGAACGCCCAGATCACCCGCTCCGATGGCGACCTGGTGGCCAGCCTCGGCGTCGACATCAGCGGCTTTGGCGAGCACTGGAACTGGCGCCTCAATCCCGGCCTGCGCCACCACGCGCCGGAAACCGGCGCCGCCTCCAATGCGCTCGCGCTCTCCGCCAGCGGCGGCTGGCGTGATGGCGACCGCTTCGCCGAGGACGTGGAGGCAGGCCTGCGCACGACGGTGGAAGACACCGCCACGACCGTCGGCGTCGATGCGCGCTACGGCTCGGACTACGGCCGCCTGCAGGCGAGCATGGACGACATCAGTGCCGACAACGGCAACACGCGGCGCTTCAATGCCCGCTACGAGGCGTCGTTCGTGGCCGGTGGCGGCCACCATGCCTTCGGTGGCCGGCAGATGGCCGCCGGCAGCGTGCTGGTCGATCTGCGGTCGGCGCCGGAAAACGCGGAGTTCGACGTCTATGTGGACGGCCGCCGTTACTACAGCGTGCGTGGCGGCAGCCAGGTGCCGCTGATGTTGCCGGCCTATCGCAGCTATGCCATCTCGCTGGTCGATCGCGGCGTCAACCTGCTGCAGTTCGATACGCAGCCGCGGCAGGTGACGGTGTACCCGGGCACGGTCGTGGCGCTCACCTACGACGTCGAGCGGGTGGTGGTGGCCTTTGGCCGGCTGCTGCAGCGTCCGGCCGAGTGTGCCGATGCCGCCGGCTGCGCGCCGGTGCCGCTCGCCAACGCCCGGCTGATCGGCATTTCCGGGCTCGCCATGACCGAGGCCGATGGCTCCTTCCAGGCGGAGATGCTCACCGGCACGCGGCAGATGCGCGCCACTCGCGGCGGCGTCGTGTGCCAGGTCGAGCTGCCGGCACCGCGCTGGGTCAACGACATCCTCATGCTGGGCGATCTCGAGTGCGTGACGGCGGTAGCGGCGCCGGTGGCGTTGCCTGCGCCAGCGGCTGTCCCGGCAGATCCGGACGTGGCGGCCCCTGCGCGCGACGCACCGCCGGCAGACGCCTTGTCGGGCACGCTGGTCGCCGAGCCCGAGCTAGCGACTCCGACTCCGACTCCGACTCCGACTCCGACTCCGACTCCGACTCCGACTGCGACTGCGACTCCGGCTGCGCCCGAGACTGTGGTCGCGCCTGCGGGCGACGTGCCGGCGGCCATCATTGCGGCACCGGTAGCGCCCTCGTCCGACGCAGGCCCGGAGGCGGCGGCTGGCACGCCTCCGGCCTCCATTACCTCGCCCGCGATGCCGACTGCGCCCGTCAGGGCCGGCGTCAAACCCGAACCAGTGGCAGAGAAGGCTGATGCACGCTCCACGGTCACAAAGCGCGCGGCAAAACCGCGCACGAAGGTCGTGCGGCAGGCGGAGCAGCGCCGCCGCCGGGACCGCCTGCGTCGCAATGCCGCGAAAGTGGAGAAGACGCGCGCCGAGCTCGTGATCAGCAAGACCCTGAAGCCGAAGAAGGCCCCGGTAAAGAAGGCCGAGAAGCCGCCGGCCAACCGCCGCGAGAGACTCAAGCGCAATGCGGACAAGGTCGAGAAGCTACTGAAGGAGTGAAGTGGCCACGCGCCCGATCAGGCGACATGTGGTGGCTCCGTCGCACGGCAGCTGGGAAGGCGGTTCGGGCGCTGGTCGCGCGGGTTCGTCCGGCGCCGCTACTGCGGAATCACCATCAGGGTCAGCACGCCGGAGTACAGCCCCGGCTGCATGGCGCCGAGCAGGCTGGCCGCGGTGATGGTCACCGTGACCGTGGCGTTGTCGGTGGCGCCGCCGCCGCAGGTGGTGCTGACGGTGTTGGCGTTGCCGCGGCTGGCCGCCTGCACGCCGGCGGAGAGGGCGACCGTGCCGACGTTGTCCTGCCAGGTGACCGTGTAGGGGGCCACGCTCGCGCCGTTGGCCACGGTAAAGGCGCCGGCGGCGCCACTGCCGGTTGCGGTGACGCCGTAGAGCGCGCCGCCGTTCTTGTAGATGCAGATCGTGTCAGACGCCACCATGTTGCTGACGCCGTTGAAGGTGCCGAGCACGAGGTCGTTGATGTTGGACACGCGGATGATGGCCGGAATCACGACGCTGAGGGTGACGTTGGCGGCGCGGCGCGCGCGGCCGCTGCCGCTGTTGGCTGCTTCGACGGAGAAGGTGCGGGTATAGGTGCCGGCCGGCATGGCGCCGAGGCTCGTGTTGAGCACGGTCAGCGTCAGCAGGCCGTTGTTACCGCCCGGGCAGCCCGCCAGCCGCCCGACCAGGGTTTCGGGCGTGGGAACGGCGGGGGAGAGCGTGCTGGTGCTGCCAGCGATGACGTCCGTCCAGGCGATGGTCACCGGCACCGTCTGCCCGGCGCCGTTGGCCAGGGTGAAGGGCGTCGCGGCGCCGCCGATGCTGGCGTTGATGCTGTAGGGAATGGGACTGGACGACTTCTTGTCAGGTGCTTCCTGGAAGGACTCCACGCAGAAGCTCGCCTGCTCCACCACGTCGCCGCCGACCCAGTTGACGGTGCGGGTCACCGTCAGCGGCGCAATGTCCATCTGCGCCAGCGCCGACGAGCCTGACCCCAGGGTAAAGGCGGCCAGCAGCCAGCCTCGCAGTGCCTGGCGCAGGGGCTGTCCTTGACGTGTCATCGCGATGCTCCGCTGTTCCGGGTCGTGATCATATCCCTGCAATTAGCGCGCTGGCGCCGTTCCAGCAATGAAAAGGGCGCCCTGCGGCGCCCTTTTCCGGCTGACGTGACGCCTGCGATCAGATGGGTGCGATCAGGATCGTCAGCGTGTCGGTGTAGGTACCGGCCACGGCGGACTGGATCGACAGCAGCGGGATGGTCAGCGTGTAGGAGGCATTGTTGCCGCCCGACGCCGTGCAGGCCGGAGTGTTGTCGGTGGAGCCGTTGGCAGCCGTAGCGGCGCCTTCGGTTACGGCGCCGGCCAGTGCGCCGGCAGCGACATCGACCGTGTAGGCCACGAAATTGGTGCCGTCGGTGACTTCGAAGGCGCCTGCACCGGTGGCCGAGGAGAACGTCAGGTTCAGGTTCTGGTTGTCGGTGCCGTTACGGAACAGGCAGATGGTGTCGGTATAGACCAGGTCACCGCCGGCGTTCGGCGCCAGGGTGATGGGGTCGTCGATATTGGTGATGCGCACCAGGTTACCGATGTTGGCGGTAATCACGGTGCTACCGGTGGAGGTGGTGCCGAAGGTGCCATCGACGGCGAAGGCCGGCGTGGCGACAGCGGCGGTCAGTGCAACGGCAGCGGCGAGCTTGGTGAACTTCATTTTGAGTACCCCTGTTTTGTTCTGGTCTTGCAACCCTGAGAAGAATCCTGTCCCGGCACGGGAAGCCCGGCTTCCAGGGGAGGCGCAGAGAGAGGGTGCGCCATCCGGATGACCAGGCCATCAGCGTCAATGCTGTGTTTTCCTTATGGATGCCACGTTATATGAGGAAAAAACATTTGAGAACGCGGTCACACGGCAGGTGGGCAGGTGCCACGACAAGCGGATTGCGGCTGCTCCGGCAACCGTCGAGAGCCGGGGTATTTTTTTCAGGGATAACAAGCTGATACAGAAGCCCAGCCGCCCCTGAAACAGGGGGGCGGAGGTTTTGAAGACCCGACAAGTGGCTGATTTTCATAGCTCTTTTATCGAAAGGCCGGCAAGTCATCGCGATTTTCCTGCCGTCTATCCCGGGCATCGTTGTTCCGGCCCTGGCCGATGCATCGCCGGAAGCCGGAATTCGGGCCACAGGAGCTGTTTCACGGGGCGCCGCCGCGGCGCTGGGCAAGGCGTGCCGGCATGACGCTGCCGCGGCAGGCAGCGAGGTCGTCATGCCTGTGCGCGGAGCCGGGCGGCCGGACGTTGGCGACCGCTAGTCGTAGACCTTGTCGCGGAATTCGCAGAGGTCCTCGATCAGGCAGGAACCACAGCGCGGCTTGCGCGCGATGCAGGTGTAGCGGCCGTGCAGGATCAGCCAGTGGTGGGCGTCCTGCCGGTATTCCGGCGGGGTGAACTTCGCCAGCTTCTGCTCGACCTCCAGCACGTCCTTGCCGGGCGCCAGCTTCGTGCGGTTGGAAACGCGGAAGATATGCGTGTCGACGGCGATCGTGGGCTGGCCGAAGGCGGTGTTCAGCACCACGTTGGCGGTCTTGCGACCGACGCCGGGCAGCGCTTCCAGCGCCTCCCGCGTCTCGGGCACCTGGCCGTCGTGCCGCTCCAGCAGGAGCTGGCAGAGCTTCACCAGGTTCTCGGCCTTGGTGCGGAAGAAGTTGATGGTCTTGATGTACTCGCGCACGCCCTCCACGCCCAGCGCGGCGATGGCCTCCGGAGTGTTCGCCACCGGGAAGAGCCGGGCGGTGGCCTTGTTCACGCCCACGTCCGTGGCCTGGGCCGAGAGCATCACCGCCACCAGCAGCTCGAACGGGTTCGAGTAGTGCAGCTCGGTGGTGGGATGGGGGTTGGCCGCCTGGAAACGGGCGAAGATCTGCTGGCGCTTGCTGGGATTCATGGGAAATAAGTGCCAATCGGGGCCCCGATTCTAGGGGGCGCCTCCGGCCTTCGCTAAGCTTTTTCCGGGCCCGGCCCCGGTGTCGCGGACGCCCCGGTCTCCGCGGACGACCGGCATGGCCGCCTTGGCCCGACTCGGGCACCATTCACGCCCCGGCGACATGCCTGCCCCCCATCCATGACAGCAAAGGAGTGTGCCATGTCCGTTCCCGTTTCCCTTGCCGGCCGCACGGCCCTGGTCACCGGCGCCTCTGCCGGCATAGGCGAGGCCTTTGCCCGCCTGCTCGCCAGCCAGGGCGCCAACGTCTTCCTGGTGGCGCGCCGCGAAGAACGCCTGCGCATGCTGGCCAACGAGCTCGAGCAGGAGTTCGGCATCCGTGCCGAGGTCTGTGCCGTGGACCTCTCGCGTCCGGGCGCCGCGGCCGAGATCGTTGCCGCCGCCGAACGCATGCGGCTCGATGTCGACATCCTGGTGAACAACGCCGGCTTTGCCGCCAGCAAGAACTTCCTCAACAGCGACTGGGCCGAACTCAACGCCGAAATGCAGGTGATGATGACGGCGGTCACCGAGCTCATGCACCGCTTTGCCCCCGCCATGAAGGAGCGGGGCTACGGGCGCATCATCAACCTCGCCTCGCTGGCTGCGTTCGCGCCGACCGCGCCCTCCATGCTCTACACCGGCATCAAGGCCTTCGTGCTGAACGTCTCCGAGGCCGTCGACATGGAACTGAAGCCGCATGGCGTGTTCGTGACGGCGCTCTGCCCGGGCTTCACCTGGTCGGAATTCCACGACGTGCAGGGCACGCGCGAGCTCACCGACAAGCTGCCCGATTTCATGTGGCATGACGCCGCGACCGTGGCGCGCGCCGGGCTCGACGCCGTGATGGCGGGCCAGCCGGTGTGCGTGCCGGGCGTCGTCAACAAGACGCTGGCCTTCACCTCGCGCCTGCTGCCGGAACGCATGCGCTACATGCTGGGCAGGGCCGGCCGCATGGTGGAGTAACCGATGCCGCCGGGCGGAGCCTGCCGGCCCCGGCCAGACGAGCACTCCGCTGCTGCACGAGGTCGCATGCGCCGGTCGCGAAGGCCAGAGCGCCAGCCGCCCGGGAAGTACGCGGCGATTCGCGTGTCACTTGCCCTGGGGCAATGTGCGCGGCGGTTGGCAGGATTACCTTTTCATCATTGAGCGCATACGTAGCCTGCATAAGGTTGCGCGACACCTTGAATCAGGAACGAGTGGCGATGCCGCAGCTGCATACCTCCCGGGGAACGGTTTTCTACGACGAGCACGGCAGTGGCGAGCCGCTGCTCCTGTTGCACGCCAACCCCGGCGACCCCCGTGATTTCGATGCCGTGCTGCCGGCGCTGGCCGCGCGCTACCGCGTCATCCGCATCAGCTGGCCGGGTTTTGGCGAGGCGGCGCCGCCGCTGCCGCCGTCTGCCGCCACGCCGCAGATGTTTGCCGAGATGCTGGAGCGCTTCGTCATCGACATGAAGCTCGACAACCTGCGCATCGTCGGCAATTCCGTGGGTGCCTGGGCCGCGACGCGCCTCGCGCTCGCGCAGCCCGGCCGCGTGCTGGCGCTGGTGCTGGTGTCGCCCGCGGGCTTCACCACGCACACGTTCTGGACGCGCCTGTTCTGCACGCTGAAAGGCAAGGAGCGCGTGACGCGCTGGCTGAACGGCCTCATGGCCTTCCTGTACTTGCGCCTGAAGACCGTCGCCACCGTGGCCATGCGCGAACGCGCGCGCCACGAGCAGCGCTCGCCCGAGGCCGTGGCTGTCAATGCCGCGCTCTGGCGCAGCTTCCTGCGTGACGATTTCGACCTGCGCGCGGCGGCCGCCGGCGTGCAGGCGAAGACCATGGTCATCTCCGGGCGTCGCGATCCGCTCATTCCGGCCGTGGAGGGCGCGCAGGCGGCCCGCACGATTCCTGGCACGAACCTTGTCGTGCTGCCGTGCGGGCATGCCGCCTTCGCGGAAATGCCTGAGCTGTTCCTGGCGCTGGTACAACCTTTCTTCGAGCGATGTGCCGAGCCGGCTGATGCACCGGTTGAGGCCCGGGCGCTGGCGAGGGCGTGATCGAGCATTAAAGGGAGTTCGCGATTTCGGTGGATACTCCAGAGCGAGTAGCCGGGAGCGCAAAAGCGAAGGGCCGGCAATGTCGGCCCTTTTCCATTGGCGTGTGCTGCTGCATGGTCGCGTGGCTTGCGCGGAGCCGTTCGGTGTCATGAGCAAGGTCTCGGCGAATCCTGTCCGTCAGGAGGGATTCGCCGCTTGCTTCCGGAGATCAGCTCGCCGCGCCGCCGTTCTGCTCGCGCTCGATCTTCGCTAGCGCCTCGCGCAGGCGATCCACTTCGGCCTGCAATGCCGTGCTGTCGCCGCCACCGGCTTGCGTGTCGGCGAGCTTGCGCTCGGCCTTCCTGAGGTTGCTGCGGGCGAGGGCAGCGGCAATCACCAGTGACTTGTTGTCGGCCGGCGCCACGGCCGTGTCCACGAGCGGCGGCGTGATCGCGGGCTGGCGCTCCTCCTGTTCGCGCGCGAGCCGGGCATTGCGTGCCTCGAAGCGCGCCTTGTAGTGCGCGGCCCGTGCCTGCTTCACGCCCGGATCGGTGACTTTCGGGTAGTCGTGCATCTCGATGCAGTCCACCGGGCAGGCCGCCACGCAGAGGTCGCAGCCGGTGCACTCGTCGATGAGGATGGTGTGCATGAGCTTGGCGGCACCCATGATGGCGTCCACCGGACAGACCTGGATGCACTTGGTGCAGCCGATGCATTCGGGCTCGCGGATATAGGCGATGCGCTGTGTCTCGGGCTCCACCCCGAATTCGGGGTCCAGTGGCAGTACCGGCTTGTGCAGCAGCGCCGCCAGCCCGGCGATGGTCTCGGCGCCACCCGGCACGCAGCGGTTGTGCGGCGTGCCGGCGGCGATGGCCTCGGCATAGGGCCGGCAACCGGGCGTGCCGCACTTGCCGCACTGGGTCTGCGGCAGCAGGGCCTCGATCTGGTCGACGAGGGGGATGCGGCGGGCGGTATCGGACATGCGGGCGGGCCGGTGGGCGGAAGCGGCGATTATCAAAGATGTGGCCGGCCACCGCAAAGGCGGACTCAGGCAGGGCCGGGCCGAAAATATGCGGCATCGGGCCTGTGCGAGCCTTGTGCGCCCGGATTGCTGGGGCAGAATCGGGTGATTCGCCAGGAGTGTCACCCATGCCCAACAAAGCCGATCTCGCCCGCGACGCCACCCGCAAGTTCCGCATGCTCTCCATTTCCGCCGTGGAGCTCGCCGCCGCCCTGCGCGCCGGTGAATTCAGCTCGCGTGAGCTCGTGGAAGCCCATATCGAGCACATGGAGCGCGTCAATCCCGAGCTCAACGCGGTGGTCATGACACGCTATTTCGAGGCCCGCGCCGAGGCGGACCGGGCCGACGCCCGCATTGCCGCGGCGCGCGCCGACCAGGCGCTGGAGGCGCTGCCGCCGCTGCTCGGCGTGCCCTGCACGATCAAGGAGAACTTCGAGTTCGAGGGCACGCCGCAGGCGTCCGGCCTCGTCGCCCGCAAGCACATCGTCAACGAGCGCGACGCCATCACCGTGGCGCGGCTGCGCGCGGCGGGTGCCATCCCGCTCGGCGTTTCCAACACCTCCGAGCTCTGCATGTGGATGGAGAGCTACAACGAAGTCTACGGGCGCACCAACAATCCCTACGACCCGAGCCGCATCGTCGGCGGCTCCACGGGCGGCGAGGGCGCCATCATCGGCGCTGGCGCCTCACCCTTCGGCCTGGGCGCCGACGTCGGCGGCTCCATCCGCATGCCGGCCTTCTTCAACGGGGTCTTCGGCCACAAGTGCTCGCCTGGCCTCGTGCCGAACGAGGGGCAGTACCCGGGACCGCAGGGCCGCGTCGACGAATTCCTCTCCACCGGGCCGCTCTGCCGCCGCGCCACCGACCTGGAGCCGCTGCTGCGCATCATGGGCGGGCCTTCCGCGGCGGGCCTGAAGGCGGCGGACAGCGTGGACCTCGCCGGCCTGCGCGTGCTGTACCTTGATCCGGATCGCGGCCCGCGCGCGAAGCGCGACATGCGCGACGCCCAGGCGCGCGCCGTGAAGGCCTTGCAGGAAGCCGGTGCGAAGGTCGAGGCCATCGACCTGCCGCTGCTCGACAAGGGGTTCGACATCTGGTCTTCCATGCTGGCCGAGGCCGAAGGCCCGAGCTTCGCCGAGATGATGTTCGGCTCGCGCAGCCCCTGGCCGCCCTTGCGCGAATTCGGGCGGCTGCTCACCGGCCGCTCGGCGCATACATTGCCCCTGGTCATCCTGGCCGCGCTGGAGCGGGTGCCCGAGCTCGCCCCGGGCCGCGCGAAGAAATTCGTGGCACTCGGCCACACGCTGAAGCAACAGCTCGAAGAGGCGCTGGGCGACGACGGCTTGCTGGTGACGCTGCCCTATACCGAGGTGGCACCCAAGCACGGCAAGCCGCTGTTCCCGCCTTTCAACTGGGTGCGCTGCGCCGTCTTCAACGCCATGAGCGTGCCCAGCACCGCGGTGCCCATGGGGCTCAACGAGCAGGGCCTGCCGCTCGGCGTGCAGATCGTGGCGGCGCAGGGCAACGATCACCTGTCGATTGCCTGCGCGCTGGAGCTGGAGCGGCGCATCGGCGGCTGGGTGCCGCCGTGGACGCGGCCCGCACTGCGCTGATTCGTGCGGCGGAAGCGGCGCGCAGCGAGGCATCACGGCGCGGCTGGCCTGCCCTGACGGAAGGCTGGCCCGGTCGACGTCTGCCGCGGCCCGTGCTTTCCGCTACCATCGCCGCATGTCCCGGGCGTCAGTCGCTTCCGCCGCCGGCCCGGTCGATCCCATCTCACGGAACACGCGGGGCAGTTCGCCTCCGGAGCACGCCATGACCGCATCAGAAAAAATCCTCCACGACATTCCCGTCCGCGAAGGCCGCGCCCGGGTCGGCGACATCGAGCTGCACTACGAGGACTGGGGCAATCCCGCCGATCCCGCCTTCCTGCTCATCATGGGGCTCTCCGCGCAGATGCTGCTCTGGCCCGAGGACTTCTGCCGCATGCTCGTGCAGAAGGGCTATCGCGTGATCCGCTTCGACAATCGCGACATCGGCCTCTCCAGCAAGATCAAGCTGCGCAGCAAGAACATGCACGACCTGGTGCGAATGGCGCGCTTCTCGCTCGGCATGAAGAGCCCCGCGCCCTACACGCTCTACGACATGGCGCACGATGCGCTCGGCCTGCTCGACCACCTCGGCATCCGCAAGGCGCATGTGGTGGGCGCCAGCATGGGCGGCATGATCGCGCAGATCCTCGCCGGCCAGCATCCGGAGCGCGTGGCCTCGCTGGGCGTCATCTTCTCCAGCACCAACCAGCCCTTCCTGCCGCCGCCGACGCCGTCCGCCATCGCGCCGCTGATGAAAGGCCCGGGCAAGGGTGCGACGCGCGAGCAGCTCGTCGCGCACAGCCTGAAGCTCTTCCGCACCATCGGCAGCCCGGAGTACCGCGAGGCCGATCACGAGCTGGAGGCCTTCGCCCGCATGCTCTACGAGCGCAGCTACCATCCCGCCGGCGTGAAGCGGCAGTTCATGGCGGTGCTGAGTTCGGGCAGCCTGCGTGCGGTCGCGAAGCGCATCAGCGTGCCCACGGTGGTGATCCACGGCCTCGACGATCCGCTGGTGAAGCCCGCCTGCGGTCGCGCCGTGGCGAAGGCGATCAAGGGCGCGCGCCTGCACCTGATCCCCGGCATGGGCCACGACCTGCCGCGGGCGCTGTGGCCGCTGTTCACCAACCTGCTGGCGGAAAACGCGCACCACGCCCGCACCTGATTCCCGCGCATGAAACGGCACCTGCGGGTGCCGTTTTTTTTTCAGGCCGATTTCGCCCGGCCCCGTATCATCCGACCCGACAACGAGCACAGGAGCCTGTCATGTCCCCCGCCATTCCCTCCCTGCAAGGCAAGGTGTCGCCTGAAGAATGGGAGGCGCGCGTCAACCTCGCCGCCGCCTACCGCCTGATTGCCCTCTACGGCTGGGACGACCTGATCTTCACGCATGTGTCGGCGCGCGTGCCGGGGCCGGAGCATCATTTCCTGATCAATCCTTACGGCATGATGTTCGAGGAAATCACCGCGTCTTCGCTGGTGAAGATCGATCTCGCGGGCAACAAGGTCATGGATTCGTCCTATGACATCAATCCCGCCGGCTTCACCATCCACAGCGCCGTGCATGCCGCACGCGAAGATGCGCACTGCGTGATGCACACCCACTCCATCAATGGTGTCGCCGTGTCGGCGCAGAAGAACGGGCTGCTGCCGCTCTCGCAGCAGTCGACCGTGGTGCTCGCCGCGCTTGGCTATCATGATTACGAGGGCATCGCGCTACGCGACGACGAGAAACCGCGACTCGTGCGCGACCTCGGCGACAACAGTTTCCTGATGCTGCGCAATCACGGCCTGCTCACGGTCGGCGCCTCGCCAGCGGAAGCTTTCCTCAACATGTACATTTTCGAGGCCGCCTGCATGATCCAGGTGCGCGCACAGGCCGGTGGCGGTGAACTCGTGCAGGTGCATCCGCAGATCGTGGCCGGCGTGAAGGCCGCGGTGCAGCAGGTACTGCGCGGCATGGGCGGCGCGCTCGCCTGGCCTGGCCTGCTGCGCAAGCTGGACCGCAGGAACCCGGGCTATGCCGAGTGAGTGAATGTTTTCCGCCGTGGCGTGCTGTCCGCCCGGTATTGGGCGGATAACCGTTCGCGACCTTCTGATTCTGCTATTTTTTCACGGCAATTCCTGATTGCAGTACTCCGGCATCGATGTGGAACCGGGGCCGGCTATCAGGTGGGTGCCGGACACCAGCAGATTGCGTTGGCGCGGACAGGGCCCGAGCGGAAGAAGGACAGATATGAAAGGAGCTTTCCTCTCCAGGCGCGGCCGGCGGCTTGCTGTCGCGCTCCTGCTTCTTGGCCAGGGCGCCGCGCTTGCCGTGGCGGCGCCGGTCGAGGAAGGGCTGCTTGGCCTGTCGCTAAGCGAACTGATACAGATCGAGGTCAGCACGGCCTCCATCCAGCCCTCGTCAGTGCGCAAGCAGCCCGGCAGCGTGACCGTCTTCACCGCCGAGGACATGGCCACCGCCGGCGCGCGCACGCTGCAGGATGTGCTCCTGCTCGTACCGGGCGTGAGCTACGGTGTCGATGTCTTCAACGTGCCCGGCCTGATGTTCCGCGGCACCTGGGCCCATGAAGGCAAGATCCTTTTCCTCGTCGACGATATCCCCGTCAATGACCTGCTCTTCGGCATCTATGCCATTCCTCCCGACTTTCCGGTGGAAATGCTGCATCGCGTGGAGGTCCTGCGCGGACCGGGCGGTGCCAAGTACGGTGAAAACGCGGAGCTTGCCGTGGTGCGCATCTACACGCGCAACAGCGTGGAGCGCGAGGGCTTTGCCGCCGCCACCGTCACGGCGCCGGAGGATGGCAGTGCGCTGCGGCAACTCAGTGCCGGCGACCAGTGGCGTGGCGAGGCTGGCGGTTTCTCTGCGGTCGGCACCGTGTCCGCCGGCAGCCTGGGAGGCGAAGCCTGGCGCGACGCGGCGGGCGTTCGCGTCGACAACGCCGAACTGGATCAGGAAAGCGCCCAGCTGGCGCTGCGCTCGGAGTGGAAAGGCACACGCATGCAGTTCTATTTCGAGCGGTTCAGGCTCGATGCCGTTCAGCGCTACGGTATCGCGGCCCTGGACCAGCGCATGACGTTCGAGCATGCCAACCTGCGCCTGGAGCATGATTTCCGGCTTGCGTCGGGAACCACGCTGACGCCGCGCTGGACCTACCGCAACGAAAACACCTGGCATGGCTCCTCGGGCTCGCTGCCGAGCTACTACGAGCTCCCGGCAGAGCGTCACACGCTGGAGCTCGAGGCGCGCCACGGCTTTGGCAGCGGCATCCAGGTGCGCGCCGGCCTGCAGCAGTACTGGGCCGAAGTGGAGGCCGAGCAGCTCTTCGTGCCCAGTGCCTTCCCCGGCGCATCGCCCGCCAATTATTTCGGCGGCAGGCAGGGAGCCGACTACAACAGTTTCTCCGTCAATGCGGAAACCGAGGTCCCCCTGCGCGACTACCTGCTCAGCCTGGGTGCCCGCTACACCGACCACAGCGAGAGCGGCGACGCGACCGTGCCGCGCCTGGCGCTGACCCGTGCCGAAGCCGACTGGCATGTGAAGGCCATGTTCGACACGGCCTACCGCGAGCCACAGTTCGAAACCAGCAACCAGCGCGCCACCGACCTGAAGCCGGAGTACACCACGAAGGTCGAGCTCGAGGCCGGCCATGCGCTGGGTGGGCACCACTACGTCACCGCGTCGGTGTTCGAGTACAAGCTGCGCGATGC
This sequence comes from Moraxellaceae bacterium, assembly GCA_029237815.1. Lineage (GTDB taxonomy): Bacteria > Pseudomonadota > Gammaproteobacteria > Pseudomonadales > Moraxellaceae > UBA2031. Next base: position 62,172 of record JAQZBP010000001.1, on the reverse strand, counting down.
CATCGTGTTCAGCGTCGCCCCGAACGGCATCCCCGGCTATATCAACGCGGCGCCGTTCCGCGGTCGCGGGCTGGAGCTGCAGTGGCTGCTGCAGTACGAGGACCTGCAGGTGCAGGCGAATTACCAGCGCAGCCATACCGACGACGACGCCATCGGTCTCTATGACGTGCTGGGCAGCCGGGGGCAGTCGCTGGGCGCATCGCGGGATATCGTCAATCTCTGGCTCGGCTGGCAGCTCGGTGATCGTTGGTCGCTGCATCCGCGTCTGCGCTACCAGGGCGCGCGCTCGGCTTATGTTTACGACCCGGCAGCTGCGGTCACGCCGTCGCTACGCCAGGCGCGGCTGGAGGCCGAGCTGGGCGGGGACCTGAGCGTCCGTTACCGGCGCTGGCCATGGACACTGGATGTTGGCGTGCAGAACGTCACGGACGAGCAGCGCCTGCTGCCGCAACCCTACAGCGGCATCAGCCCGCCGATTCCGGCCGATGGCCGCGAGGCCTGGTTGCGGTTGCAGTACGAGTTCTGATGCCGCATCGGGGCGGGACCGGCGCCGTCATTGCCTCAGCTGTCCTTGCGCCAGCACAGCGTGCGCAGGTCGAGGACATGGCAGGCACTATTGCCGACATGGCTTTCCTCGCCGTCCTGCTGCAGCACCACCGTGCCGCCTTCCACGCGTATCTCATGCTCGCCCATCAACGTGGCGCGATGCCGGTAGATCCAGCCCGGCATGTCGCCTGTCGTCTGCACCTCCTCCATGCGCCAGCTGCGGATGTCGAGGCGGTAGACCGGTGTGTGGCCATAACGGCGTGTGCCGTAATAGCCGATGCGGCCGATGAGCCAGAGATACGGTCCCGCCAGCGTGACGCTGTGGCTGTCGGTGGGCGGGAACACCGCTTCCGGATAGGCATGGATGCGCACCGTGCCATCGGGCTCGTGCACGAACACGTCGTTGTAAATGCAGAAATCCGGGTCGTAGTAATCCTCGTGCTCGCCGCCCACCAGCACGATGCGACCGTCCGGCAGCAGCGTCAGTGACTGGCCGAAGCGTTGCGCACACCACACGGGCTCGTTGTTGCGCGGGACTTCCTGCTCGAAGAGCTGCGCCGCCGCATAGCCGGTGATGCCGGCGCGGATCATGGCCTGCCAGAAGGGTTCGTGGATTTCCTCGGGATTCTGCCGGCCGAAGCGGCGCGTCCGCCCCCGGCGGAAGTCGTCCGCGGACACGTCGAGCAGATCCGCGTCGGCATCCGGCGGCAGGCCGAGGAGTGCGCGGCGGCTTTCATTGGTCAGCCGGCCCGGGTTGGCGCCGGCCGCCAGCAGCTGCAGCGCGACCTCACGCGAGCGCGCATGGCCCAGCGCGGTGTCGCCGCAGTATTCGTCTTCAAGTGTCGCCTTGGCGGCCAGGAGCTGGCGGCAGGCCGCGGCGTCATCGCGAGCGACGGCGAGGATGAGCGCGGTTTCCCCGAACTCGTTGCGGCTGTTCGCGTCCTCGCCACGATCGAGCAGCCACGCGATCATGGCCGGCGCGCGGCTCTCGATGGCGTAGTGGAGCGGTGGCTGGCCGCAGCGTCCCCGTGCGCCGGTGTCCACGCCCGCCTCCAGCAGCCGTTCCGCCCTGGCGACATCGCCGCTCAGCAGGGCGAGCAGCCAGGGCGTGCGCGACCACCAGTCGCGCGCCTCGGCGTCGGCGCCACCGGCGAGGCAGGCCTCCACATCCGCCAGCGTGCCTAGCGCCACCGCCTCGTGCAGGGGCGCGAAGCGCAGCTGCGACCGGTCGGCGCCGGCATTCACCAGCAGCCGCACGGCATCGAAGCGACCGACATGGGAGAGCACGCGCAGTGCGGTTTCCTTGTAGTCGGACTCCGCATCCACATCGACGCCCTTCGCCACCAGCAGCTCCAGCAGCGGGACGAGTCGCGGGTCACGCGTGATGTCGCGTCCGTGGAGGGCATTGAGCAGCGCGTTGTAGCCATGCGGCTTGCGATAGCGGAGTTTCGCACCCTGCGCGAGCAGCAGCGCGACCTTGTCGGGGTCGCCGTCGGCCAGTGCCAGCGACAGGGCGGTGTCGCGACCCAGTTCGGCAAAGGGGGGCTGGCTTTCCTGGTGGAGGTCCGCGCCATGCGCGAGCAGCAGCTGCAGCATGGCGGTGCCGGGCGTTCGGGCGGCCGCCACCATGAGCGGCGAAAGGCCGCGCCGGTCGAGCGCGTTGAGGCGAGCGGCGCCGTCAGGCTGCTCCAGCAGCCGGGTTACCGCGTTCAGATCGTTTTTCTTTACGGCGCGGTGGAGGTCCATCCCTGCTCCCGGAGTCGTTCGTCTGCCGCGACTGTAGCGGCGATGGCGAAGCCCGGTTAAGCGGCAAACCTACGGGCGGCTCAGCATGGCGACTTGCCGGCGGCGCGCGCGTCGCGCAGCTTCATGCGCCGGAACATGTGCCGCAGGCCTTCGGCTACGGCCATCATGCCCATGCTCGCCGTCACTACAGTAGTGGAGCCGTAGCCCGTGCAGGACAGGTCGGCCTCGCAGGCGGCGCCTTCGGGCGTCGTCACGGCCTGGTTGGAGTACACACAGGGGATGCCGAATTTTTCCGCCGGATCCTTCGGGAAGTTGCACTCGCGGCGCAGGCGGCGGCGGATCTTGGCGAGCAGCGGATCGCGGTGCGTGCGCGTCAGGTCGTCCACGCGCAGTTCGGCGGGATCGGTTTTGCCGCCCGCCGCGCCGGCGATCACGATGGGAATGCGCCGGCGCCGGCAATGGACGATCAGCGAGATTTTTGCATCGACGTCATCGGTGCAGTCCAGTACGAGGTCGGGCGTGTCGGCGAGCAGGCGCTCGATGTTCTCGCGCGTCAGGAAGTCGTCCACCAGCGTGAGCCGGATGCGTGGGTTGATGTCGCGGGCGCGCTCGGCCAGCACCTCGATCTTGCCGCGGCCGAAGGTGCCGCTCATGGCCGGCAGCTGGCGGTTGACGTTGGAGGAGACGAGCACGTCCATGTCGATCAGCGTGAGGTGGCCGATCGCGGTGCGGGCAAGGGCCTCGATGGCCCAGGAGCCGACGCCGCCGGCGCCGGCCACCACCACGTGCGCCCGCTCCAGCAGGGCGAACTGCTCCGCGCCGTAGAGGCGGGAAATGCCGGCGAAGCGGCGCTCGTATTCGTGGTCGGCGACAGAGGACATGGCGGCCAGGGGCGGGGGCGTGGCCGCGAAGTATACGGGGCAGGTCGCGGCGGCGTGAAACCGGTCATGGCCGCCATGGGGCAGGCTGGTATATTCCCGGCCATTCCCCGGCTTTCGTGAAAACCATGTCCCTCTCCGCCATGCCCGCCCTCGTCGTCTCGCAGTCCGCCAATGTCGTGACCTATATCCAGCTGGCCGTGGCGCCGGTGTTCCTGCTCGCCGGCGTCGGCTCCATGCTCATGGTGCTGACCAACCGTCTGGCGCGCATCATCGACCGCGCCCGGCAGATGGAGGACCGCTACCAGGGCTCGGTCGACGCCGACCTGCGCCGCCGCCTGCACCGCGACCTAAAGGTGCTCTCCCAGCGCGCCCGTTTGATGAGTCGTGCCATCGCCTTCTGCACCGCCTGCTCGCTCTTCGTGTCGCTGGTGATCGTGGTCCTGTTCGTGCAGTCGCTGTTCGAGGTCTACCTGCACGGGCTCGTGCCCATGCTCTTCATCGTCGCCATGGGCGCCTTCGTGGTCGCGCTGCTGCTGTTCCTGCGCGAGATCCATATCGCCACGGCGGCGCTGCGCATCGGCCCGCCGGACGAAGAAGCATCCTGACGCCACACCAAGAGGAGATGACTCCCATGCGCACGTTGCGATTCCTGTTGGGTTTCTGGCTCTGCGCCCAGGCCGCGGTGGCCGCCGCCGAGCCTTTCGACTACTACACCTTCGCCATCAGCCTGACGCCGGCGTTCTGCGATCAGAACCCCAAGTGGCGCGACAGCAAGCAGTGCCGCGACCGCCTGCCGGTCAGCGTGCACGGCCTGTGGCCGGAGCGGCGCCAGGGACGTGCTCCCGAGAACTGCGGCGGCGCTGCCCTCGCCATCTCGCCCGGCCTGGAGAAGAACCTGCGCGGCATCATGCCGGACAGCGGCCTGCGCCAGTATCAGTGGAAGAAGCATGGCCGCTGCAGCGGCCTCGCGCCGGAAGCCTATTTCACCCTCGTGGACCGGGAGTTCATGGAGCTGAAATGGCCGGCGTTGCTGCAGTCGCAGGGTCGCGACAGCATCGTCGAGCGCGATGTCCTGCTGCGCGAGTTCCGCCGCCTGAACCCGGGCTTTCCGGAGCGGGGCGTGGTGCTGCGCTGCGAGTCGGGCCGGCGCCCGCCGCTGCTCAGCGAAATCCGCCTGTGCCTGAGCCCGGACGGCAAGCCCGCCGAATGTGTCGCCAATTACCGCCCGAACTGTCCGGTGGCGGTGATGATCCGCGGGCGCTGAGCACGGCGTTCGGGGGCAGGCCCGCGCGCGTGAGGTTCGCCGGCCTCCCGTCGCCATTGTTCGCGCCCGGCTTGCAGGCGCTGGCGCGGCGGCCGTCCCTGCCGCCGGCCTGATCCGGCGCTGGCGGGCGCGCCCGGGCCCGGCGCGCGCAGCCTGTCCGGCACAGTTGCCGCTCGCCCGCTTCGGGCGCGTCCGGAGGGGCTTCTTTGTTGGCGCTGGCGGGGCAAGCCGCTATGTTTGCAGGGCGGACACCGTTCGCCAGGGCCTGCCACCACGACAAGAAGAATCATGACTGTTTATTGCCGTTACCACGTGCTTGAACCTGCGGAATGGCGCTGCACCGACTGCAGCGTCGACTACTGCGGCATCTGTTCCCCCGAGCCCCCCGAAGAGGAAAACCAGCAGCCACGCAAATGCCCGCGCTGCAAGGCGACGCTGCGTCCGCTCGGCGGCTCGCACAGCGCGCCGCCGTTCTGGCAGAGCCTCACCGCCTTCCTGCGCTATCCGATCTCGCCGCTGGCCGGCGTGCTCATGTTTCTTGCGCTCGTGCTGCCGCTGGTGGTGCCGGAAGGCACCATCCTGATGGCGGCCAAGCTGCTCTTTCTCGCGGCCGCCACCATTTACCTGTGGGCCGTGCTGGAGGTGACCGCCACCGGCAATCTCGAGCCCATCGGTCCCAAGCTGTTCGCCAGTACGGCGGCCAAGGACCAGCTGCCGCTGTCCCTCGGCGTCATGCTGGCAGTGATGGCGGGCGGCGCCGGCTTCGTCAGCGAGCGCTACGGCTTTGTCGGCAGCGTGCTGGCGGCGGTGCTGGTCGGCCTGCTGCCGGCGCTGCTGATCGGCGTGGCGCTTACCAAGAGCATCGGCTCCGGCTTCAGCAAGCAGGGTGTGGTCACGGTGCTGGGGGGCGTCGGTCCGGTGTATGCGGCGGTGTTCCTGCTGCCCGTGCTGCTGCTCGGCGGCGTGCTGGCCTTCGTCGGCCTGTTCACGGACGTGTTGCCGCGCGCGGCCGGCGAGGGCCTGACGCTGGCCGCCTATACCTACGTCGCCACTGCCATCTTCACGCTCTCGGGCTATGTGCTGTTCCAGTACCAGGAGTCACTCGACTACACACCGGAAGGCGCCCAGGGCAAGCGCAAGCACGCGCGCAAGATCGATCCCGTGCAGCTGCAGTTCGAGATGCTCCTGAAGGAAGGCGACTACAGCAAGGCGGTGTCGCTGCTGAAGACGGACGTGGACCGCAAGTCGGCCACCATCAACCACCACGAGCGCTACCACCGCCTGATCTGGGCGCTGGGCCAGGAAGAGAACCTGCGCGAGCATGCCACGCCTTATTTCAAGGTGCTGCTCGGCGCTGGCCGCGGCGTGCAGGCGGCGACGGTGTTCCGCAACATCATGCAGCGTTATCCCGACTTCAAGCTGACCGAGCCGGAAGTGCGCCTCGACCTGGCGCAGGCCTTCGAGCAGCAGGGCGACTACAAGCTCGCCGTGCACATCCTGAACGGCCTGCACAAGGACAACCCGCATTTCCCCGGCCTGCCGGAGGCCTACCTGCTGGCGGCCCGCCTGCTCGCGGAAAAGCTCAACATGCCGCAGAAGGCGCTGGCGCTGGTGCAGTTCCTGCAGGGCCGCTTCCGCAACCATCGCAGCTTTGCCGAGATCAGCCGCATGAATACCGAGTTGTCGAAGCAGCTCGGCATCGCCTGACCCCGCCGACGTTGAAAGAGCCCGCCCGCTGCGGGCTTTTTCTTGCCTGAGAGGCGGGCGTCATTGCGGTGGTGGCAGGAGCAGGGGGCTTGGCGGATACGTTGTCCGGTGGCGTCACATCAATAAAAAAACCCGCCTGCAGCGGTTTTTTTTATTGCCGGTCAGTCTGGGATTAGCCGCTTGCCACCTGCCGGAAGAAGCGGGCACGGGTGGGTTCGCGCAGCCGCTCCAGCGCATCGGCGAGTGCCGCGGCGGTCTTGCCGATCAGCGCGTGTTCCGTCTTCTTGTCCAGCACCATGCGCATCAGCTTGTCGGCCTCCATGACTTCGCCCATACGGGTGAAGCGCATCACCAGCTTGATGCCGGTGTCGACGTCGAGCGCGACCTTCTCCGGCGAGTAGCGCAGGTAGTCGCGATAGAGGCGCAGGACCAGGGCGTCGCTGTCGGCGGTGCTGAAATTGAACAGGCGCCGCGCCACCGCCTCGAACGCGGGCGTGCCCGGCGTGAGTTTCTCCACGTAGTAGAGCTGGGTCAGCACGCGCAGGTCGGACGGATATTCCTTGACCATCTCGCGCAGCAGCTTCTGGGCCGTGGTGAATTCGAGCTGGGCCACGGCATCGAGGGCCTTGGCCAGTTTCTCGCGGTAGGCCTTCTGGCTGTCGTCTTCCGGTGCGTCGCTGGTGATCACGGGCATGTAGTCGGCGGCGTGCGCGAACCACTTGTTGTAGGCAAAGGCCCAGAACGGGCCGGAGGCCAGCGCCGCGACTCGCGCCACCACCTCGCTGACGCGCAGCGGGGACAGCACGAACTCCGCCGCCACCAGCAGCAGCCAGAGCAGGGCGAAGCTGTAGGCCGGCACGTCGAAGCGGCCGAACAGGCGCAGCCGGGTGCCGCGGAAGTGCATCAGGTAGAGGCCGGCCACCGAGGCCATGCCGACGCTCGCGCCGGACAGGGGCATGACGTTGCCGCCATTGCTGAGCAGGAAGGCGATGGCGCCCGTGACGCCGCCGCCGAGAAAGGCCGCCAGCACCGCGCCGCTGCCGATGGCGAGCTCGATGGCGATGCCGAGGGTGATGATCAGCAGGATGGCGCTGAGGAACTGGATGACATCCGCCTGCACGAGGCCGAAGGTCAGGAAGGTGATGGGGCGCAACGGCGTGTCTTTCTGCGGGTCGATGCCGAGGGCGCGGCCGCTCAACCGGCCGCGTTGCGGATCGAATTCGTCGCGGGCCGTCTCCCAGCGCGTGAACTGGTCGGGCGCCAGGTAGTCGCGGCCCTGTTTCTTCATGGCCGCGACGAAGCCGTCGTCCATGGCCACGTAGAGCGCCACGCCGTCGAGCTTTTCAGGATTCTCGCGCCCTTCGGCGTAGTCGGCCTTGAGGCGGTTCAGGGTGCTGCGCTGGCCGGTCTTGAGGGCGTGCGTTTCGTACAGGGGCCATTCGGTCACCAGCAGCTTGGCGCGGTGCTGCTCGGCCAGGTCCGACTGCAGGCGCAGGTCGGCCAGGTGCCAGGGAATGAAGATCAGCAGCAGGACGAGGGCCAGACCCAGCGCGAAGCGGGGCGGATTCTTCCAGTCGAAGGGGCGGTCGGTCGGCGTGAGGAGCATGTGCAGGCGCTCGCTTTCTTATTGTGAAGGAAACCAGCAGGCATCATAACCAGAAGCCCGGGCCGCCAGCAGCCGGCCGGCCTGCGTTTCGCCGCCGCATCCTGCCGCATGTCATGGCGGGCGGGGGAGTTGTGATATAAATCCGGCTCTTCCATCGTCAGGACGTCACGATGCCCTTCTCCCCGGATGTGGCCGGCCGCCGCTTTGCCCCCCGGCTGCCGGTGCTACTCACCGTGCTGGCCGCATTGCTGCTGGGCGGCTGCGGCAGCATGGCCACCCGCTTCGCCGGCAATCTCTCCGGCGCCATGATGGACAACGATGATCCTGCCGTGGTCGAGGCGGGCTCCGCTTCTTACCTGCTGCTGCTCGATGCGCTGGTACGGCAGGAGCCGGACAGTGCGTCCTTCCGCCAGGCGGCCGCCGGTCTCAACGCCGCCTATGCCGGCGCCTTCGTCAAGGACCCGGCGCGTGCCGCGCGCCTCAGCGAGAAGGCCCTCGGCTACGCCGCCGAGGCGGCCTGCCTCGAATATGAAGAACTCTGTGGCGTGCGCACGATGGCCGTTGCCGACCTGCAGTCCCGCCTAGCCGAACTCGACGACGCGGAAGACGACGTGCCCCTGCTGTACACGCTGGGCTCGACCTGGGCCGGCTGGATCCAGACCCATAGCGAGGACTTCAATGCCGTTGCCGACCTGCCGCGCGTGGAAGCCATCATGCAGCGCGTGCTCGCGCTGGACGAGACCTACCAGGGCGGCGCCGCGCATCTCTACATGGCGGTGATCGCCACCGCGATCCCGCCCGCGCTGGGCGGCCGCCCAGCGCTCGGCACGACGCATTTCGAGCGGGCCATCGCCCTCTCCGAGGGCCACAACCTGATGGCCAAGGTGTATTACGCAAAGAACATTGCCCGTCCGGCCTACGACCGCGAGCTGCACGACCGCCTCCTCGCCGAGGTGACGGCCGCCGATCCGCACTGGCCGGGCTGGACGCTGAGCAACCGTCTTGCCCAGCAGGAAGCCGAAAGCCTGCTGAAATCCGCCGACGAATATTTCTGAGGCAATCGCCACAAGAGGCCGGTCGCGACCGGCCCTTTTGTTTTTTGATGTTGTGACATTGCAGACACGGAGACTTTCCATGACGCGCAAACTGCTGGCCCTCGTGGCCGCGGGCCTGCTGGCCACCACCGCCGTCGTACCTGCCGCCCACGCGCAGACCCTGAAGATCGCCACGCTCTCGCCGGACGGCTCGGGCTGGATGACGAAAATGCGCGCCGGCGCCACCGAGATCAAGACGCGCACCGAAGGCCGCGTCGAGCTCAAGTTCTACACCGGCGGCAGCATGGGCACCGACCGCGCCGTGCTGAACAAGATCAAGATCGGCCAGCTGCACGGCGGCGCGCTGACTGGCGGCAGCCTCGCCGACGCCGCGCGCGACCTGCAGGTGTATTCGCTGCCGCTCAAGTTCCGCAGCTTCGACGAGGTCGACTACGTGCGCAGCCGCATGGACGCCACGCTCTCGAAGCAGCTCGAGGAAGGCGGCTTCGTCAACTTCGGCTTCGCCGAGGGCGGCTTCGCCTACGCCATGAGCAAGAACGTGCCGGTGAGCTCGGTTGCCGCCCTGCGCAAGCAGCGCGTGTGGATTCCCGACAACGACCACCAGTCCGAAGTCGGCATGAAGGTGTTCCAGGTGAGCCCGGTGCCGCTGTCGCTGGCCGACGTGCTGCCCAGCCTGCAGACCGGCATCATCGATACCGTCGCGTCCTCGCCCATCGGCGCCGTGGCGCTGCAGTGGCACACCCAGGTGAAGTACCTGACCGACCTGCCGCTCAGCTATTTCATCGGCACCATGGCCATCGACAAAAAGACTTTCGCGAAGCTCGCGCCGGCCGACCAGGCCGTGGTGCGCGAGGTCATGACGCGCGTGTTCCGCGACATCGACGCGCAGAACCGCAAGGACAACGTCTCCGCCTATAACGCGCTCATGAAGCAGGGCATCAAGCCGGTGAAGCCGAATGCCGTCGAGATCGCGGAGTGGGAAAAGAACGGCGAGATGGCGACGGCGCAGATGATCAAGGACGGCATCGTCAGTGCCGCCGCCGCGCAGCAGCTGAACGGCCTGATCGCCGCCGCGCGCGCCGGAAAGAAGTAAATGCGGGAGTGGCTCACGCGCGGACTCCGGGTCCTGCACTGGCTGGAGGACGGCCTGCTGGTCGGCCTGCTGCTCACCATGGTCGGCCTTGCCGTGCTGCAGATCGTGCTGCGCAACGGTTTTGACGGCGGTTTCCTCTGGGCCGAGAGCTTCCTGCGCGTGCTCGTGCTGTGGATCGGCCTCGCCGGCGCCATGGCGGCGAGCCGCGAGCACCGGCACATCAGCATCGACATCCTGGGCCGCTTCCTGCCGACGCCGGCCGCGAAAGTGGTGGCGGTGTTCAATGCGCTGTTCACGGCCGGCATCTGCGCCGCGCTCGCCTGGTACACCTTCGATTTCGTGAAGATGGAATATGAAGCACCGGTGATGGCCTTCGCCAACGTGCCGACCTGGGTGTGCGAGAGCATCATGCCCATCGCCTTCACGGTGATCGCGCTGCGCTACCTGCTGCTGGCCGTGCTGCTACCCTGGCGCGCGCTGCCGCAGGGCGGGGGCGGGCATGGCCTGCCCTTCGAAGGGGGTGCGCCGTGATCTTCCTGCTCATCGCCATCATCATCATCGCCGCGCTGGCGGGCACGCCGATCTTCGCGGTGATCGCCGCGGCGGCCATGCTGGGCTTCTACTCGGGCGAGACGCCGCTCACCGTGATCGCGGTCGAGATGTACCGCCTGGTCGATACGCCGCTGCTGCTGGCCCTGCCCATGTTCACGCTGGCCGGCTACCTGCTCGGCGAATCGCGCACCTCGGAGCGCCTGGTGCGCCTGGCGCGCGCCGGCCTCGGCTGGATGCCGGGCGGCCTGCCGGTGGTGGCCTTCCTCACCTGCGCCTTCCTCACGGCCTTCACCGGTGCCAGCGGCGTCACCATCGTCGCGCTGGGGGCCATGCTGTATCCGGCGCTCAAGATGGCGGGCTATCCCGACCGCTTCTCGCTGGGGCTCGTGACGAGCTCGGGCGCGCTCGGCCTGCTGCTGCCGCCGTCGCTGCCACTGATCCTCTATGCCGTGATCGCGCAGCAGCTGCCCTCCGGCGCCGGCGTCACCATCCAGGACGTGTTCACCGCGGGCCTGCTGCCCTGCCTCGTGATGATCATCGCGCTGTCGCTGTTCGGCCTGCGCGTGACGAAGCAGCACAACATCCCGCTGCAGAAGTTTACCTGGGGCGAGTTGCGCGCCGCCGCGGCCGAGGCCAAGTGGGAACTGCCGCTGCCGGTGTTCGTGTTTGCCGGCATCTATGGCGGCTTCTTTGCCGTGTCGGAAGCGGCCGCGGTGACGGCGCTGTACGTGCTCATCACCCAGGTGCTGATCTATCGCGAGATCAGGCCTGCGGCGCTGCCGCGCATCATGCGCGAGGCCATGATGATGGTGGGCAGCGTGCTGCTCATCGTCGGCGTCGCCATGTCCTTCACCAACTGGCTGATCGATGCGGAAGTGCCGACGCGGCTCTTCGATCTCGTGCGCGAGCATATCCAGAGCAAGTACGTGTTCCTGCTCGCGCTCACCGTCTTCCTGCTCCTGCTCGGCATGATGCTCGACATCTTCTCGGCGCTTGTGATCATGGTGCCGCTGATCCTGCCGATGGCGGTGGGCTACGGCGTGCACCCGGTGCACCTCGGCATCATCTTCCTGGCGACCATGGAGATCGGCTACTGCCTGCCGCCGGTGGGCATGAACCTGGTCATCGGCAGCTTCCGCTTCCGCAAGCCGCTGATGACGCTGGCCTACGCCGCCTTGCCCTTTACGGCGGTGCTGCTACTGGCGGCGCTGATCATCACCTATGTGCCGTGGCTGAGCCTCGTGTTCATCCAGTGAACCTCGCACCGGCTTCATGAAAAAACCCCGCACTGCGGGGCTTTTTTTTGCGCGCCCGGGCGGGGCCGCGGCGGTGTCTGCAGCAGCGGCCCTGGGCGCGCGGATGACGGTGGACGCGCTCAGGTCGTCACGGGCGCCGTGGCGGGCGCCTGCCGGAAGTGCCGCCAGGCGATGACGAGGGCGGTCGCCTGCAGGGCGGAGCACAGGAAGTAGATCGAGCCCATGCGCCAGTCGCCTGGCGGCAGGTGGGCCACCATGGCCAGGAGCGGCGTGCTGAGGAGCGGGCCGATGACGGTCATCACGCTCGTGATGGCATTGAGCGCGCCTTGCGTCACGCCCTGCTCGTGCACGGCCGCCGCCTTCGACACCAGCGCCTGCAGCGACGGCGCCGAGGCGAAGGACAGGAAGTTGGCGAGGATGAGCGCGTACATCATCCAGCCCTGGTTGGCGAGGCCATAGCCGCAGTACACGACCACTGCGGAGGTCATCGCCATGAGCGCGAGCCGCCGCTCCCCGAAGCGATGGATGAGCCGGCCGAGCAGCAGGCCCTGCACGATGGCGGCGTTCACTCCGACCACGAACAGCGCCATTCCGTTCTGCTGCGGCCCCCAGCCGAAGCGGAAGCTGGTGTAGAGCACCCAGCTGCTGTGCAGCACCCACTGCGCCAGCATGGTGAGGGCGAAGACCCAGACCAGCCCGCCGGCGCCGCGCAGCTGCGCCAGGTGGAAGAAGGCGCCGAGCGGATTGGCGCGCTTCAGCGACACCGGCGCGCGCTTCTCCGCCGGCAGCGATTCCGGCAGCACGAAGAAGCCGTAGAGCCAGTTGAGCAGCGAGAGCGCCGCCGCGACAAAAAACGGCAGGCGCAGGTCGACCGCGCCCAGCAGGCCGCCGATCACCGGCCCGAAGATGAAGCCCATGCCGAAGGCGGCGCCGATGGCGCCGAAGCCGCGGCCGCGCTGCTCGGGCGGCGTGATGTCGGCCACGTAGGCGCTCGCCACCGTGAAGCTGGCGCCGGTGGCGCCGCTGATGATGCGGCTGACCACGAGCAGCGGCAGCGAGTGCGTGGTGGCCGTGATCAGGTAGCTGATGCCGAGCCCGAAAATGGAGAGCAGCAGCACCGGCCGCCGGCCGTAGCGGTCGCTCAGCGCGCCGAGCAGCGGCACGCACAGGAACTGCACGATGCCGTAAGTCACGAGCAGCGCGCCGTACCACCACGACTGCAGGTCGGGCGAGCCGGTAAGCGAGCCTATCAGCGCCGGCAGCACCGGCAGCATGAGGCCGATGCCGAGGACGTCGATGAACACCGTGATGAGAATGAAGGGCAGGCTGGCGTTGCGGTTGCGCATGGCGGATTCGGCAGGGAGGGTGGTCGCTCCTTGTGCAGGGATTCGCTTTCTAATGCAAGGGCGCGTGGCGCACCCGGCCGGCTCAGCGCAGCGGGCAGCGCAGGATGAAGCTGTCGAAGGACTGGCCGATCCACAAGGCCTTGTGCGCCAGCACGGCGTTGGACATGGCGCTGATGCGCCGGCCGTCGTCCGCGAAGAAGGGCGTGTAGGTGCGCTGGGCCGGATTCACGAGGTAGATGGTGCCGGGCGAGGCGTGCCCGCTGCTGCCCTTGTGGCGCATGAAGTCGACGAGCCCGCCATGGGACACCGTCAGCCAGGTGCCGGGTTCCGGGCCCGGGTTGAGGCCATCGAGCTGCGGCAGGCTGAGCAGGCTCTGGCGCGGCCCCAGCGTGCCGTCCTCGTAGCGCGGCCAGGTGAGCATCTCGTTGCCGAAGGTCTTCACCACCATGACGCGTTCGTCCTCGGCCTCCACGCCGTTGGGAAAACTCATGCCCTCGGCCACGATGCGCCAGCCCCGGCCCTCGCGGAAGTGCACCAGTGTGGCTTTCTTCTGGCGCAGCAGCAGCTCCATCACGCTGCTGCCGTCGCGGCGGTCGTTGGTCACGTAGATGTCGCCGTCGGGTGCGACGGACAGGTGGTTGGGCGAGCTCAGCAGTGGGTCGGTGAAGCGCTGGCGGAAGACGAGACGGTCGCCCTGCACGGCGTAGACGAGGATGCTGTGGCGGGTGCTGTTGGGCGTGCCTTCGTCATGGTTGATCAGGTAGAGCAGCGTCTCGTTGCCGCGCGACACGATGTCCATGTGGTGCGGCCGCAGCACGAGGCCCTTCGGCTCGTCACTGCGCGGCAGGCGCAGCAGGCGCGCGGCGGTCGTGTCGTAGGCATAGAGCTCGCCCGGCTTCTCGAAGGCGCGGCGGTCGTGGCTGGAGATCAGCAGGCGCGTGCTGCCGGGCAGGGGCAGCAGGCTGTGCGGCCCGGGGCCGGTGGAGATGCGTTGGCAGGCGGTAGCGTCGAGGCGCGGGTCGGCCGGCGGCAGCGGCCGGGCCGCAAAGGTCGGCAGAGCCAGGGCAGAGAGCAGGAAGAGGGCGGAGAGGAGCGTTGGGCGCATGGCAGTCTCCTGTGGCGGAGCTGCCATGCTAGCGACTGCCTCCCGCCGCGCAATGCGACAAAGTAGGCGGCAGTGCGGCGTTGCCCGGGAGTTTTACGGGGGACTTGTTACTTCTTCGGGGCCTTGGTGTCGGCTTTCGCCTTCTTCAGCTCGGCTTCGAGCTTGGCGATCTGCTTGGCCTGGGCGTCCAGGATCATCTCGCCGTCGCGGACCTGCTCTTCCAGGTCGGCGGCACGGGCAGCGAGCTCATCGGCTTCCGCCTTCACGCGGTCGAGTTCCTCTTCGCTGAGCGCGACGGCGTCGGATTCGGCCGGTGCTTTCGTGGCGTCGTCGGCAACGACCGGGGCGGGAGGCGGGGCCGGCGGAGCGGGTGGCGGTGCCATCACCACCGTTTCGTCCTCGACCGGGGCGGCGCCCTGGGTGAACCACCAGAAACCGCCTGCCGCGAGCAGCACCACTGCTGCGATGATTCCGATCAGCACTTGCCGCTTCTGCATCTTGTTCTCCTCTGCCCCGAAGGTTGCAACACATCCGCCCGCGGCGGAAACTCGCCGCCTGATTCAAGCCGGCAATGGTGCTGAGCTGTTTCGCCTTATGTCAAACCTGAATGTTCCGAGCGGGGAAACTACCGGATGATGCTGCAGCGCCTGCGCGAGACCCTCTTTTTCTTCTGGCACCACCTGACCGACCTGCTGTGGCGGCTGGCACCGGTCCTGCCCCTGCTGGCCATGACCAACTACCTGCTCTTCGTGGTGCACGACGGCGACACCAAGGCGGCCATGGCCGACCCGCTCACCCTGGCGCCGCAGCTCCTGGCCGGGGTCATGGCCGCCGCGCTCACCATCCGCTACTCGCTGGCCGTGGTCCGCAAGGAGACGCCCGGCTTCGGCGCGCTCTGGCGCGGCGCCCTTGCCGATACGCTGCCGCTCGCCCTGGTGCAGATCATGGCCGGCGTGCTCATTGTGGCGGGGCTTTTCCTGCTCATCCTGCCCGGCCTCTTCCTCATGGGTGCGCTGCTGCCGGCCTATGTCATCCTGATCCAGGAACGCACCGGTCCCCTCGGTGCCCTGAAGGCCTCGTGGCAGCGCTTCCGCTCGCAGGCCTGGGCTGTCAGTGCCAGCCTGTTCGCCGTCTTCCTGCTGCTCATGGTGGTGATGAGCGGGCTCGACGCACTGGGGCAGCTCCTCGATGCCGCGCCGCTGCCCTTGCGCCTCGCCGCGCTGAGTGGCCTCGACCTGGTCGGCCTGCTGTTCTCGCAGATGGTGGTCATCCTGCTGGTACGCTTCTACGAGCTCGAGCAGCTGCCGCCGGCCAAGGCCGGCTGGAACTGAGCGGCGCCTGTTCGTATTGGCGTCACGCTTCACCGCCCGAATCCGTTCAACCCGGAGGTTGTCATGAAGAAATACGCGTTGTTGCTGTCGCTGCTGCTGACCGGCGCCGCCTGTGCCGCGCCGAAAGAGACTTCCCCACAGGAGCTGGTGCAGCGCCAGGCTGCCGGCGAGAGTGTGCTGGTGATCGACGTGCGGTCGCCCGAGGAGTTCGCTGCCGGCCATGTGCCAGGCGCCCTCAACCTGCCGCACGACACCATCACGGGCAGCGAGCCTGCGCTCAGGGGCTGGAAGCAGAAGCCGGTGGTGATCTACTGCCGTAGCGGACGGCGCGCGTCCACGGCGGCGGGCGTGCTGGAGAAGCAGGGCTTCACGAAGCTCGAGCACCTGGACGGTGACATGCCGGGCTGGCAGGCGCAGGGGCGGCCGATTTCAACAGTGCCTTGCACTAGCTGCTGAGGAAGCAGAAAAAGCCCGGCACTGCCGGGCTTTTTATGGCGATCGTTCGGGCTCCGTTGTGCTGGAGCCTGTATTTCAAACAGAAAAGCCCGGCACTGCCGGGCTTTTCTGTTTCACGCTGTCTTGAGCCGTATCAGGGCTTTGCCAGCAGCAGGTCGGCGGCCTTGTCGGCGAACTCGGGGATGGCGGTATAGACATCCGACAGCGACTTCAGGCGCTTGGTGGTGTCCGCCTTCTGGTCGTCAGCCACCTTGGCCAGCGCCAGCAGCGAACCCACATACTGGCCGCTCTGCGAATTCAGCTCCTTCATGAGGTCCGGGTAGCCGGCCACGATGAAGTTCACCACCTGCTGTTTCTGCGTCAGCGTCGTTGCATCCGAAAGAGGGGCGTCATTGACTGGCGGCAGCGTCACCATGTAGCTGTTCGGCTCGTACCTGAAGGCGGCACCGCTCAGGCCGTCGGTGGTGGAGCCCAGCAGCCCGCCAGTCAGGATGTTGCCGAAGAACCAGGGATTGATGTTCGAGATCAGGCTGACCTCCACGTCCTTGTAGCCTTCCTTGCTGAAGCGGAGGGCCTGCGTGGCGCTCTTGCGCTTGGCGGTGATTGTCACGGGCGTTTTGCCAACAGCGCCGCCATTGATGTAGACGGTGGCTCCATCCGGATTGGAGTTGAACGAAAGTGGTTGCGAGTTGCCGTCAACCAAGGACGCGCAGCCGGTGAGCAGGAGGGTGGAAATGGCAGCAACCCCGAGAATTAACTTCCGCATCATTTGTTCCTGGTGCTTTTGATTTTGAGTGCGCCCGACAAAGGGCATGCGAATTGTATGGTTTCTGTTAACGCATTAAAAGCAGGCGTCGAAAGCATAAAAAAAGGGAATTATATACTTTACTCCCTAGCTATTAGGGAGTAATCTACCTTACATAGAGTGAGGTAGCGGCCATGCACGACGACAAAGTAACAGTGAGCACGATGCAGTTCCTGAAGATGTTTCCGGATGCTGACAGCGCTCGTGTGTATCTGGAGAAGCGCCGCTGGAACGGAAAGCCCGTTTGCCCGCATTGCGAAAAGGCGCAACGCGTACAGGTCCGTCAGGTGACCGGCTTTTACCGCTGCCTCGCCTGCAAAAAAGACTTCACTGTCCGCACCGGGACGATTTTCGAGCGTTCCCATGTGCCCCTCAATCTGTGGCTGTATGCCATGTATCTCATGGTCACGGCGCGCAAGGGCATTTCCTCGCTTCAGCTCTCCAAGGAGCTTGGAATTACGCAGAAGTCTGCTTGGTTCGTGCAGCAGCGAATCCGCGAGGCTTGCGGCAATGGCAGCAACAAAGGCAAAGGCGGCGACTTCATGCTGTCTGGCATTGTTGAGGCCGATGAGACCTATATCGGCGGCAAAGAAATGAATAAGCACGCCAGCAAGAAGCTCAAGGCCGGTCGCGGCACTATCGGAAAGACCGCCGTCATGGGGCTGCGCGAGCGTGGCGGCCGCGTGGACGCTTTAGTAATTAGCGATACTAAGGCCAAGACCATCAAGAGCGCTGTGCGCGCTTCTGTCGCTCCTGGTTCCGTTCTGTGCACCGATGAACACGTGAGCTATACCGGAATGCCGGAATACGCCCATTTCGTCGTAAACCACAGCGCCAAGCAGTACGTGGACGGCATGGCTAACACCAACAGCATCGAAAGCGTGTGGGCGCTGCTGAAGCGTGGCTTCTACGGCACCCACCATCACTTCAGCGTAAAGCATCTTCAGCGGTACGTAGATGAGTTCACCTTCCGCCTGAATGAAGGCAACTGTAAGGTGCACACCTACGACCGGATCGACGCCATGCTTGGCAAGGCAAGCGGCATCCGCCTGACCTACAAGCAGGTCACCAAGTAAGCGAGGCACGACTATGGACTTAAGGAAGCTAGATGAGCTGCTAGATAGGGTCTTTGCTTACGGCCCATCCAAGAAGCAAAAGGCCCAACAGAAGCAGGCGCAGAAACAGCCCGCGCCAAAGGGCGCAGATGGGGGTGGAGCCAAAAGAGACCCCAAGGGCGTGACAAACCAAAGCGACTAAGCTAACTTAGCCGCTGTGATTCGTAGGCAGCCACTTATGGTCTTAACATAAGCGCCGCGAATTCCAACCTAGTCAAATCAATGACTGGCGGTTCCGGCAGGGTTTCTAGCCCTTCTTGGACTCCTTTCATGGTGCCCCTCCTACGGGACTTGGTTGTTGTTTGAAGGGCGGCCGGTGTCTCACCACCGGCCAATCCCTCCGCCTCTTACCTCAGCAGATCATCAAGTTCGCTGTCGTCTTGTGGCTTCAGCATCCAGCCGGCCTTGCGGTCATTTCGAAAGATATCCTTTTCCCGGCTCAGAATGGCGCTCACGGCTGCCGCTGGGTCTTTGCCGCCAACCGATATGCCTTGGGACTCAAGCACTGGCATCAGATCGCGCGTATGCAGAGCGCCGTTCTGAGCTAGGACTGCTTTTGCAATCTCAATCACTCGCCCCGTCGTCCCTCGCTGAGGGGCCCCTACGGCGGGATCTACAGCGGGTAGCACGACGGCAGGCGCAGATGCCGGTGTCGGCACAATCGGCTGCATAAGGCCGTTCGGCTGGGAGCCGCTGTAAGCAGCAATCAGGTTTTTGAGCGCACCCTCTTTGGCCGCAAGTTCGGCTTTTTGCTTTTGGATTGCCAGAAGCTCCGCTTGCGCTGTTTCAATGATAGGTCCGGACATGGCTTAGTCCCCCGTTGCGATTGGTGAACTCTATCACCCAGCCAATGGGCCACGCAATGAGATTTTGCTTTGTCATTGGCGCAACAAAGCAAAAAGCCCGCAAAAGCGGGCCCAAGGTAGTCAAGTATATAATTCCCTAAAAAAAGGGGCCTGCAAGGCCCCTTTTAATTTCGGGAGGAGAATCACCAGCTGAGCGCACCGCCCGTCTGGTACTCCGTCACGCGGGTTTCGAAGAAGTTCTTTTCCTTGCGCAGGTCCATGATCTCGGACATCCACGGGAAAGGATTCTTCACGCCGGGGAACTGCTCCGGCAGGCCGAGCTGCGCCAGGCGACGGTTGGCGATGAACTGGAGATACTCCTCCATCATCGCGGCGTTCATGCCCAGCACGCCGCGCGGCATGGTGTCGCGCGCATATTCGATCTCGAGCTGGGTGCCTTCCAGGATCATCTGGATGGCTTCCTGCTGGAACGAGGCCGTCCACAGGTGCGGGTTCTCGATCTTGATCTGGTTGATCACGTCGATGCCGAAGTTCACGTGCATGGACTCGTCGCGCAGGATGTACTGGAACTGCTCGGCGACGCCCGTCATCTTGTTGCGGCGGCCCATGGAGAGGATCTGGGTGAAGCCGCAGTAGAAGAAAATGCCTTCCAGCACGCAGTAGAACGCGATCAGGTTGCGCAGCAGTTCCTGGTCGGTCTCGGTGGTGCCGGTGGTGAAGGTGGGATCACCCAGGCTCTGCGTGTACTTGAGGCCCCAGGCGGCCTTGCGCGCCACGCAGGGCACTTCGCGGTACATGTTGAAGACTTCGCCACCGTCCAGGCCCAGCGACTCGATGCAGTACTGGTAGGCGTGGGTGTGGATGGCCTCTTCGAAGCTCTGGCGCAGGATGTACTGGCGGCACTCGGGGTTGGTGATCAGGCGGTAGATGGCCAGCACCAGGTTGTTCGCCACCAGCGAGTCGGCGGTGGAGAAGAAGCCCAGGCTACGCATCACGATGCGGCGCTCGTCGTCGGAGAGCTGGCCGTCGTTGGACTTCCACATGGAGACGTCCTTGGCCATGTTCACTTCCTGCGGCATCCAGTGGTTCGCGCAGCCGTCCAGGTACTTCTGCCAGGCCCACTCGTACTTGAAGGGCACCAGCTGGTTGAGGTCGGCGCGGCAGTTGATCATGCGCTTGTCGTCGACCTGCACCCGGGCGGCGCCCATCTCGAGCTCTTCGAGGCCGGGGGCGACATCCAGCTTGGCGACTGCGGCGGCGGCACGCGCCTTGATGTCGCCGGCCGCGATGGCGTCCTCGGTGTTCAGCTGTTTCAGGGCGCCTTCGATGACGGCCGCGGGGTGGGCGACGGCCCCGGTGCCTCCGGCCAGAGCGGTGGCAGCAGCGGCAGGTCCATTTGCAGGTTGTTGAGCAGGTGCCATTGCTGGTTCCTGCGGAGCTGCTGCGCGCGGAGCTGCTTGCGCAGTTCCTGCCGACGTAGCCGGCGTTTTGGCGAGGGGCTTCTCGTCTTCATTGAAATCGTCCCAGGAGATCATCTCTCGTCCTCTCATTATTGGGGTCACGTACCAGCGCATCGTCACTCGGAAAATTAAAGCGTGCGCTGACAACAGCCGTGTTTCTTGTCCTTTGAATTCTGTTTTCCTGCTATGCCGGATTGATATGTCTCAAACACGGTACAGCCGGAAATTTTCGCCGCTCGCCTGCCTCTCCCGCTGCCGGGAGAGGCAGGGGGCGATTACTGGCAGGCCTCGCAATCGGGGTTGTCGAGCGAGCAGGCCTTGGGCACGGGGGCGGCAACCGGAGCCGCGGCCACCGTTTCCGACACCGTCGCCTTCACCGCGTTCAGCGCGCCATCGGAGATGGTCGACTTCTCGGCGGAGGTGGCGCCCACGGCACGCAGGTAATAGGTGGTCTTGAGGCCACGGTACCAGGCCATGCGGTAGGTCACGTCCAGCTTCTTGCCGGAGGCGTTGTTGATGTACAGGTTCAGCGACTGTGCCTGGTCGATCCACTTCTGGCGACGCGAGGCGGCATCCACCAGCCACTTCGGCTCGATCTCGAAGGCGGTGGCGAACAGCGCCTTGAGGTCGGCCGGGATGCGGTCCAGCTTCTGCATGGAGCCCTCGTAGTACTTGAGGTCGTTGACCATGACGTTGTCCCACAGGCCACGCGCCTTGAGCTCGTTCACGAGGTAGGGGTTCACCACGGTGAATTCGCCGGACAGGTTGGACTTCACGTACAGGTTCTGGAAGGTCGGCTCGATCGACTGCGACACGCCGCAGATGTTGGAGATCGTCGCCGTCGGCGCGATCGCCATCACGTTGGAGTTGCGCATGCCGATGGTCTGCACACGGGTGCGCAGCGGCGCCCAGTCCATGCTCGCGGAGGTGTTCACGTCGACGTAGTTCTCGCCGCGCTGCTCGGCGATGAACTTCAGCGAGTCGATGGGCAGGATGCCCTTGCTCCACAGCGAGCCTTCGTAGCTGGAGTAGCTGCCACGTTCCACGGCCAGGTCCACCGACGCGTCGATGGCGTAGTAGCTGATGGCTTCCATTGAAGTGTCGGCGAACTTCACCGCGGCGTCGGAGGCGTAGGCGATCTTCTGGATGTAGAGCGCATCCTGGAAGCCCATGATGCCGAGGCCGACCGGACGGTGGCGCAGGTTGGACTTCCGCGCCTGCGGCACGGCGTAGTAGTTGATGTCGATCACGTTGTCGAGCATGCGCACGGCAGTCTTCACCGTCGCCTTCAGCTTCTCGGTGTCGATGCCGTTGGCCGTCACATGATTGACCATGTTGATGGAGCCGAGGTTGCACACCGCGATCTCTTCAGCGCTGGTATTCAGCGTGATTTCCGTGCACAGGTTGGACGAATGCACGACGCCGACGTGCTGCTGCGGCGAGCGCAGGTTGCAGACGTCCTTGAAGGTGATCCAGGGGTGGCCCGTCTCGAACAGCATCGAGAGCATCTTGCGCCAGAGGTCCTGGGCGCGGACGCGCTTGAACAGCTTGTGCTTGCCTTCGCGGGTGAGCTGCTCGTATTCGCAGTAGCGCTTCTCGAAGGCGGCGCCGTAGAGGTCGTGCAGGTCGGGTGCGTCGGCGGGCGAGAACAGGGTCCACTCGGCGTCATCGAAGACACGCTTCATGAACAGGTCGGGCACCCAGTTGGCGGTGTTCATGTCGTGGGTGCGGCGGCGGTCGTCGCCGGTGTTCTTGCGCAGCTCAAGGAATTCCTCGATGTCGAGGTGCCAGGTTTCCAGATAGGAGCAGACGGCGCCCTTGCGCTTGCCGCCCTGGTTCACGGCGACGGCGGTGTCGTTGGCGACCTTGAGGAAGGGCACGACGCCCTGGCTCTTGCCGTTGGTGCCCTTGATGTAGGTGCCGAGCGCGCGCACCGGGGTCCAGTCGTTGCCGAGGCCGCCGGCCCACTTGGACAGCATGGCGTTGTCCTGGATGGCGCCGAAGATGCCGTGCAGGTCATCGGGCACGGTGGTCAGATAGCAGCTGGAGAGCTGCGGACGCAGCGTGCCGGCGTTGAACAGCGTCGGCGTCGAGGCCATGTAGTCGAAGGTCGACATGATGTTGTAGAACTCGATGGCACGCGCTTCGCGATCCTTCTCCTGGATGGCGAGGCCCATCGCGACGCGCATGAAGAACACCTGCGGCAGCTCGAAGCGTACGTCGTTGGAGTGGATGAAGTAGCGGTCGTACAGCGTCTGAAGGCCGAGGTAGGTGAACTGGAAATCACGCTCCGGCTTCAGGGCGGCGCCCAGCTTGGCCAGGTCGAAGGTGGCGAGTTCGGGCGACAGCAACTCCAGCTCGATGCCCTTGCCGATGTAGGCGCGCAGGGCCTCCGGGTAGTACTTGCTCATTTCGCCCTGGGTGGCGCTCTTCGCGATGCCCATGAAGGACAGGCCTTCGGCGCGCAGGTGGTCGAGCAGCAGGCGGGCCGTCACGTAAGTGTAGTTCGGCTCCTGCTCGATCATGACGCGGGCGCACATGACCATCGTCGTGTTGATGTCCGACTCTTTCACGCCGTCGTAGAGGTTCTTCAGGGTCTCCTCGACGATGGCCTGGGCGTCCACGCCTTCCAGGCCCTGGCAGGCGGTGCTGACCAGGTCTTCCAGGCGGGCGATGTCCAGCGGCTTGCGGGCGCCGTCGTCACCGGTCACGGTCAGGGTGGTCTGGGTCTTGGGGGCGGCCTTCTGCTGGGCGTCGCGGGCGCGGGCACGCTCGTCACGGTAGAGCACGTAGGCGCGGGCGACCTTCTGCTCGCTGGAGCGCATCAGGGCCAGTTCGACCTGGTCCTGGATCTCCTCGATGTGCACTGTGCCGCCGGTGGGCATGCGGCGCTTGAAGGTGGCAGTGACCTGGGCCATCAGCTGCGCCACGGTCTCGTGAATGCGAGAGCTGGCCGCGGCATTGCCGCCTTCCACGGCCAGGAAGGCCTTGGTGATGGCGACGCTGATCTTGGACTCGTCATAGGGCACCACGGTGCCGTTGCGCTTGATGACGCGCAGGGTGCCGGGGGCGGTGGCGAGGACACTGGTGGATTCGGGAGCAACCGGGGTGGCAGCGGCGGGGCTGCCGGCAGGAGTCGTTTCCGTGTACATGAGGCTTCCCATTGGCAATGTGAGAAAAAGAAAAAGGTAAAAAGGCCCGAACCTGCGTTGTGCCGCTGGCAGAGGTCATTCCCGGGAGCGTCAACCACTACATCTTGTGCTTGCGCTGGCCACCAGTGGCGGCATCCAGACCCTGGAAATCCCTGTTGAACCGTGTTGGCCGCGACAAAATCCCGAGACTTTCACCCTGTGTTCTTATGAGAATGGAGGGAGGAGGTGAAAGTGTGCTGCCCGGCAACAACGCTACATATGGTGTCGGTACCCCTATAGACCTACAAGATAAGCCGTTTGTGCGGACCCCGCAAGTATGAGCGTCGGGGATAACTTTGTGGATATGTTGTGTGGCAGTAGTGGGTAGTCAGGGGGGAACGGGCGTGACTGCTAGGGTTCAGCTGGGATTTCGTGTGGACACAATATGTAGTGGTGAAATTGTGCGGCAAAGGCTTTTCTTATGTGCAGGTACGCCTCGGGTCTTGTAGTGATTTGGTTATCCCGGCTTGGGAGCCGCAGTTACAATTCGTATGATCGCCGCAGTTACAATTCTGCAGAGCTCTGGGATGCTTCCTATCCACATGTTTTATAAAGGAATTATATGATGAGCCAGACTACGGAAAAGCTGCCTCGCGTACTGATCGTGGAAGACGATGAGCGACTGGCGTCCCTGACACAGGAGTATCTCATCCGCAATGGACTGGAGGTGGGGGTGGAAGCTGACGGCGCCCGTGCCATCCGACGCATCATTGAAGATCAGCCCGACATGGTGGTCCTCGACATCATGCTCCCCGGCGCCGACGGGCTGACTGTCTGCCGCGAGGTCCGTGCCCAGGGCTACCAGCAGCCCATCCTCATGCTCACAGCCCGCGCCGAAGACATGGACCAGGTGCTCGGCCTCGAGATGGGCGCCGATGACTACGTGGCCAAGCCGGCCCAGCCTCGCGTCCTGCTGGCGCGAATCCGGGCCCTGCTACGCCGCTCCGACATGGCCGCCGAAGAGGTTCCCAGCTGCCTGGACTTCGGCGAACTCGTCATCGACAACGGCGCTCGCGCCGTCATCCTGAACGGCAAACCGGTCGAGTTCACCAGCGCCGAGTACGACCTGCTGTGGCTGCTCGCCTCCAATGCCGGCCGCATCCTCTCGCGCGAGGATATCTTCGAGCGCCTGCGCGGGATCGAATACGACGGACAGGACCGTTCCATCGACGTACGCATCTCCCGTATCCGCCCCAAGATCGGCGATGATCCCGAGAACCCCAAGCGCATCAAGACCGTGCGCAGCAAGGGCTATCTCTTCGTCAAGGAATCCGCCTGACGCGTCACCGAGCCGCTCCGCATGCCCAGCAGCATATTCGTACGAATCTATGGCGGTATCCTGCTGGTCATCGCGGCGGTGGCGTTGCTTGCCTATCTGTTCATCCAGGCCATCAACGAACAGCGTGCCGACAGCTATCGCGAGAGCATGGCGACCGGCATTTTCCACCTGATCGCGCTCGGGATCTCGCGTCAGCAGGGGGATGCCCGCACCGCCTGGCTCGCCGAGGCCAGCCAGCTGATGGACAGCGCCATCAGTATCGTCACGCCTGCCCAGCACAGCTTCTCCGATGACGAGCGCACGCGCCTGTCCGAAGGCCGTGCCGTGTTCCACTCCAACGAGGAGCAGAACTTCGCCGACATCTACTCGCGCGTTCCCGGCCGCGATGAGCTGTATATAAAGACCCGCATGTCCAAGGTGTCCGAGCAGCAGGCCAAGGCCCTGGCCGTGTTCTTCCTCGAAGAGCTGGGCCACTACCCCGGGCGCGAGGATCAGCGCATACAGGAGCTGCAGCGCTATTTCCCGTATCCGGTCCTGCTGATGCCGCTGCAGAAGGCGGGGCTCGACCGGGACCAGCATTCGCGTGTCCTGCGCAACGAGGTGGTTCTCGTGCTGAAGGAGGGCTCGGGGACGCGCAATTCATCGTTGCGAATTGTGGCGCCCTTGCCGGGGACCGAGCGCGTGCTGGTGCTGGGGCCGCTCTATATCTTCGACTGGATGCCCATGCAACTGGTCGTGATGGTGGCCCTTGCTGTGCTGTCGATCATCACGGTGGCGGCCTATTTCATCATTCATCCTCTGGAGCGCAAGCTCAAGAAGATGGAGTTGGCCGTGCAGAACATCCGCGGTGGTGACCTGAGCGCCCGTGCCCAGGTACAGGGATCCGACGAGGTCAGCCGCCTGGCGCATGCTTTCAACGGCATGGCCGAGCATATTCAGCGATTGATCGATTCGCAGCGCGAGATGACCCGGGCTGTCTCGCATGAGTTGCGCACGCCTGTGGCGCGGCTTCGATTCGGCATGGAAATGCTGGCCGACACAGAAGACGGCGACCAGCGCCATGAGCAGTTGCAGCTACTCGACCAGGATGTCGAGCAGCTCAACCTACTGATCGACGAAATCCTCACCTATGCCAAGCTCGAGCAAGGGACGTTGGCGCTTCGCTTCGAAGTGGTGGAGCTGAAGTCGCTGCTCGAGCGGGTAGGGCATGAAACGGAGGCACTGAATACAGGTCATCGTATCGACGTGCTGGTTGATCAGCCCGATGCCCAGGTTGAGGCGGAGGTGCGGTACCTGCATCGCATTCTGCAGAACCTCGCGGGTAACGCCGTCCGCTATGCCAGATCTACAGTGAGGCTCACTGGCGGCGTAAAGGGGAATGCAGCCTGGGTCAGGGTTGAGGATGATGGGCCGGGCATCCCCGAAAAGGACCGCGAGCGGATATTCGAACCCTTTGCACGTCTGGACGATAGTCGAACCCGGGCGTCAGGGGGGTATGGCTTGGGGCTCTCAATTGTCCAGCGAATTGCCTTTTGGCACGGAGGAAGCGTCGAGGTGTCACAAAGCGCTGATCTGAAAGGGGCCAGCTTCACCTTCCGGTGGCCCGTCAAGCAGAGCCTCCGGCACGCGCGCCGCCAGAAGACCTCAGCGGATAACACGATTTAACAGTACCCGCACATCCGCCCAACAGACGGCTGACGATGCCGCCTTCATCATCCCTACATCAGTCAAGGCAAGCCCCAAGACTGTTGGACTCCTCAAACTGGCAGCAAATCTTGGTTGTACCCCTGTTAAGCCCACACGATGTGGGCTTTTTTTTGGCCCTGAGTTGGCTGAGGCGGAGCTCGGATCATCTTCAGCTAGACAGGGAACGATGGGTGGGCTTGTCTGGCGCACGGAAATTAATGATAATAATTCGCATTAGTGTTCTGTGCGGAGCCCGATATGTACGTGTGTATCTGCAAGGCAGTGACAGACTCCCAGATTCGTGAGGCTGTTCGGGATCAAGGCTGCTGCAGCATGCGCGAACTGCGCAGTTGCTTGGGGGTCGGGAGTCAGT
This sequence comes from Moraxellaceae bacterium, assembly GCA_029237815.1. GTDB lineage: Bacteria > Pseudomonadota > Gammaproteobacteria > Pseudomonadales > Moraxellaceae > UBA2031. The sequence continues at coordinate 35,513 of JAQZBP010000001.1, read as the reverse complement.
GCGGGCGCTGTGCCCCGGATGCCCGGCAGATACTGGATCAAGCTTTGACCGAGGCCTCCCGGGACATTGCGGGCGCTGCCTGACCCCTGCAATCCACAGCTCCTGCTGCCTGCTCCTGCTAAGATAGGCTCTGCCAATTGCCATAAAAGAAGGATGCAGCCATGAAAGGGGATGCCCAGGTCATCAGCTACCTGAACAAGGTGCTGGCCAACGAGTTGACTGCGATAAACCAGTATTTTCTGCATGCACGCATGTTCAAGAACTGGGGCCTCAAGAAGCTCGGCGACCACGAATATCATGAGTCCATCGATGAAATGAAGCATGCGGACCTCTTGATCGAGCGCATCCTGTTTCTTGAAGGACTACCTAACCTCCAGGCGCTCAACAAGATTTACATCGGCGAGAATGTCGAGGAGGCGCTGCGCTGCGACCTGAAGATCGAACATCAGGCTCATCCCGACCTCAAGCTGGCTATCGCCCATTGCGAGCAGGTGGGGGACTATGGTTCTCGGGAAATCTTCGAAAAGATCCTGCATAGTGAGGAAGAGCATATCGACTGGATAGAAACCCAGCTCGACCTCATCCAGCGTATCGGGCTGCAGAACTTTCAGCAGTCGATGATCTGACGGCGGCGTCTGTAGCTGGTCATCGCCCTCACACTTGGGGCTGGCCCTATATGGATGGCCTGTTCCATTCTGGTTTCTTGCGAATGCAGCTAAGTCGCTTGTGGGATATATCGCACAGTCCCTGTAGGCGTTAGCTGCAAATGGGCATAAATTTCGCTTTATTTATCTGTAATAGTTTATTTAAAACAGTGGCTTAGGCTAATAGCTGGCTCACCAGCCTCGTTGTTTCATCGGGGCAAGGACCTTGAGGTGAGTTGGTGCAGAGGTAGTATCTGCTCATTCCGCAGGGAGCGGTGGACGAGAGGGACTCTTGCCAGGATGGCAAGCTTAAGGATGAGTATCAGGGACGTTGGGAGTCATCGAGCAGGGAGCTTGTGATTCCATCGAGGGGCGCGCAAGCGCCCCTTTTATTTTGCTCGCGATTCAATTCGACAGGCTCCTCCATTCGGGACGGGCCAAAAAAAGGCAGCCATCAGGCTGCCTTTTCGCGCTTGCAAAGGATCATCGTTCCAGCAGGGCGCGCTTGCCAGGCTTTCCGTCCCACTCTTTGGCGTCAGCAGGAGCGTCACCTTTCTGGGTAATGTTCGGCCAAACCTCTGCCAGCTCTGCATTGATCTGGATGAATTCCTTCTGGTCAGCCGGAAGCTCGTCTTCTGAGAAGATGGCATTGGCAGGGCACTCGGGCTCGCAGAGGGCGCAGTCGATGCACTCGTCGGGGTGGATCACGAGGAAATTCGGGCCTTCATAGAAGCAGTCCACGGGACACACTTCCACGCAGTCCTGGTACTTGCACTTGATGCAGTTCTCGGTGACGACGAACGTCATGCTGAACCTACCTGGTTAGGAGCCAAAAAACGGCCGCTAGTCTACTGGCACGACCGGTACCGAGGCAATCAGACCGGTCTGACGGGCTCATTCAAAATACTGCTGGTCTAAATCAGCTTCTTGAGGGCGTAGATGAGGTCCAAGGCCTCGCGGGGGCTGAGGCTGTCGGGATTGATGCCGGCCAGGCGCAATTCCACCGGGCTCGGGCCACTGGCGAACAGGTCGTTCTGCAATGGGCGATCAGGGGCGGCTGCAGCCGGCATGAGCTGGGCCCGCACTTCCTGGTTCTCGAGCTGGGCCAGTTTGTTCCTCGCGCTCTGGATGACGGGCGCCGGGATGCCTGCCAGTTGCGCTACCTGCAGGCCATAGCTCTGACTTGCAGGTCCCTCCTTCACACTGTGCAGGAACAGGATGCGTTCGCCGTGTTCGGCTGCTGCCAGATGGACGTTGACCACGCCCTCGTCCAGCTCGGGGAGCGTGGTGAGCTCGAAGTAGTGTGTGGCGAAGAGGGTCAGCGCCCGGATCTCGCGAGCCAGGTAGTCGGCTGCAGCCCACGCCAGCGAGAGGCCGTCAAAGGTGCTGGTACCGCGTCCCACCTCGTCCATCAGCACTAGGCTGTTGGGAGTGGCGTTATGGAGGATATTCGCCGTTTCAGTCATCTCCACCATAAAGGTCGAGCGACCGCCGGCCAGATCGTCCGAAGAGCCGATACGGGTGAAGATACGATCCACCGGGCCAATGCGCGCGCCGGCCGCCGGGACGAAGGATCCCACATGCGTCAGCAGCACTATCAGCGCGGTTTGCCGCATGAAGGTGGATTTGCCGCCCATGTTGGGGCCGGTGATGACCAGCATGCGCCGCTCTGGAGAAAGGCTCACCGAGTTGGGTGTGAATGGGCTGTCCAGCACCTTTTCCACGACGGGATGGCGTCCGGCATCGATATGGATACCGGGCTCGGCGACAAGCTCGGGGCAGGAGAGTCCCAGCGTGCAGGCGCGCTCGGCGAAGTTCGCCAGCACGTCGAGCTCCGCCAGTGCCTCTCCACTCTGCTGTAGCGCGGCCAGATGATCGGTGAGTTGCTCCAGCAGGGCTTCATAGAGTGCTTTTTCCCGCGCCAGCGCGCGTGAAGAGGCGGAGAGCGCCTTGTCCTCGAAGACCTTTAGCTCTGGTGTGATGAAGCGTTCGGCGTTTTTCAGAGTCTGCCGCCGGATGAAGTGCGCCGGCGCGTTTTCCGACTGGGCTCTGGTGAGCTCGATGTAGTAACCGCTGACACGGTTGTAGCCAATTTTCAGCGTGGGGATGCCGGTGGCCTCGCGCTCGCGCTGTTCGAGTTGCAAAAGGTAGTCACCTGCATTGGCGCTGATTCCGCGCAGCTCGTCGAGGTCACTGTCATAGCCTTCGCGGATCACGCCCCCGTCGCGGATAACCAGCGGCGGTACTTCGATAATAGCCCGGGTCAGCAGGTCCACGAGATCCGGGTAGTTGCTGGTTTGCCGTGCCAGCTCCCTGATATGCGCGCCTTCAAGCGGTCGTAACTGCACCTGCACCTGGGGCAGCAGGGCAAGGGTGTCACGCAGGCGCGACAGGTCGCGCGGGCGCGCCGATTTCAGCGCAATGCGGGAGAGGATCCGTTCCACGTCGCCGACGTCACGCAGCAACTCGCGCAACGGCTCGAAGCGGTAGTTGTGCTGCAGCTCGCCCACGGCCTGCTGCCGCCGGCGCAGCACATCGTGCTGACGCAGCGGCTGGTGTAGCCAGCGTCGGAGCATGCGCGAACCCATGGCACTGGCGCAGCTGTCGAGCACCCAGGCCAGGCTGTGCTCGAAATCGCCGTTCAAGTTTTGCGTCAGTTCGAGATTGCGCCGCGTGGCCGGATCCATCTGTAGCGTATCTTCACCGGAGTCAACGCGCAGGCCACGCAGGTGGGGCAGCGAGGTACGCTGAGTTTCCTGCGCATAGCCCAGCAGCGCGCCCGCTGCAGCAACGCCGAGGCTCATGCCGGCGCAACCGAAACCCAGCAGATCCTTGACCTGGAACTGCTGGCACAGGGCGCGTTCGGCGGCTTCGGGATCGAATTCCCAAGGCATGCGCTTGCGGAGGCCACGGCGCTCGTCCAGAAGCGGCAGCAGCCCGCTATCTTCGGCAATCAGGAGTTCCGCCGGATTGAGGCGCGCCAGTTCTGCCAGCAGCTCGGCCTCCGTAGCAATTTCTTGCAGGGAAAAGCGCCCGCCAGCCAGGTCCATGCTCGCCAGGCCCACGCGTTCTCCGTTGCCGCAGACAGCACACATGAGCGTGTCCTGGCGCTCATCCAGGAAAGCCTCGTCGCTGACCGTGCCGGGCGTCACGATGCGCGCTACTGCGCGCTCGACCGGCCCTTTGCTGGTGGCCGGATCGCCGATCTGCTCGCAGATCACGACCGATTCGCCAAGGCGGGTCAGCTTGCCGAGATAGGACTCGGCCGCGTGAAAGGGGACTCCCGCCATGGGAATGGGCTGACCGGCCGATTTGCCGCGCGCAGTCAGGGTGATATCGAGCAGGCGGGCGGCCTTGATGGCGTCATCGAAAAACAGCTCGTAGAAGTCGCCCATTCGGTAGAACACCAACTCGTGCGGATGTTCGGCCTTGATGCGCAGGTACTGCTGCATCATCGGGGTGTGGTCGCTAAGGCTGTCCGAGTTCATGACGATCCGTGGCACAGGATAAAGCCGGGGATGATACGGAGAGCGCCTGTAGGCGGCCAGTCTCGGTGATTTCCCGCAATTGTCATCTGGTCGCGTCCGGGCGAGCCGGGTAAGGTGGCCTCCTTCAGGCATTTCCGCGGGCAATTGCTGCCGCAGGCCCTGGCTTCGCAACCGGAGGGTGTGTGTCCGATCCGATTACTGAACTGGCGACACGCATTGGCGAGCGGCTGTTGTCCGTGGGCGACACACTGGCAACGGCCGAGTCCTGCACAGGGGGCGGCATCGCAGAGGCTGTAACTCGTATTGCTGGTAGTTCCGCATGGTTCGAGCGGGGCTGGGTGACCTACTCCAATGCTGCCAAGACGGAAGAGCTTGGCGTCGATCCCACCCTGATCGAAGCTCACGGGGCAGTCAGCGAGCCGGTGGTCTGGGCAATGGCAGATGGCGCGAGGATGCGCGCCGGAGCCACCTGGGCTCTAGCCGTGACCGGCATCGCCGGCCCTGGTGGGGGAAGTCCTGACAAGCCGGTAGGTACGGTCTGGCTGGCGTGGGCTGGCCCCGCGGGTATTTGCGCCGAGTGCCGTCGGTTCAGGGGTGACCGCGACACAATTCGTCGCGCCACCGTAGAAACATCCTTACAACGACTTCATGAGTTGCTCATGCTTGCCAGCGCCAAAACGAGCATGTAAGAATACTGTACGCATGGACAGCACAATCCCTTACGCAACGTTAAGCCAATCCTGATCCCGGAGATTCGAAATGGACGAAAACAAACGCAAGGCGCTTACCGCCGCCCTTTCCCAGATTGAAAAGCAGTTCGGCAAGGGCTCCGTCATGCGCTTGGGCGACCACCCGGCTGCCGGCGCCATCCCCGCCATCTCCACCGGCTCCCTGGGCCTCGACATCGCCCTCGGCATCGGTGGCTTGCCGCGCGGACGTATCGTCGAGATCTACGGTCCGGAGTCTTCCGGTAAGACCACGCTGACCCTGCAGGTCATTGCGGCATGCCAGCGCGCTGGTGGCACGGCGGCCTTCGTGGACGCCGAGCATGCCCTCGACCCGTCCTATGCGGCGAAGCTGGGTGTCAACGTCGAGGATTTGCTGGTTTCCCAGCCGGATACCGGGGAGCAAGCGCTGGAGATCACGGACATGCTGGTGCGGTCCAGTGCCGTGGACGTGATTGTTGTCGACTCCGTGGCAGCGCTGACCCCGCGTGCTGAAATCGAAGGGGAAATGGGGGATTCCCACATGGGCCTGCAGGCCCGCCTGATGTCCCAGGCGCTGCGCAAGATCACCGGCAACATCAAGCGCTCCAATACCTTGGTCATCTTCATCAACCAGATTCGTATGAAGATCGGCGTGATGTTTGGTAATCCGGAAACGACCACCGGCGGCAATGCACTCAAGTTCTACGCATCCGTCCGCATGGACATCCGCCGCACTGGCGCCGTGAAGGAGGGCGAGGAGGTTGTGGGCTCCGAAACTCGCGTGAAAGTGGTCAAGAACAAGGTGGCACCGCCGTTCAAGGAGGCCGAGTTCCAGATCCTTTACGGTCATGGCATCAATCGCCTGGGTGAGATCGTCGATCTTGGCGTCAAGCTTGGCCTCGTCGAGAAGTCCGGCGCTTGGTATGCCTATCAGGGCAGCAAGATCGGGCAGGGGAAGGGCAATGCCTGCAAGTACCTGGAAGAGAACCGGGCGATTGCCCAGGACATCGAGAAGCAGATTCGCGAGCAGCTGATTGGCGACGCCGCCCCGGTTGCGGCCGACGATGCTGATCTGGGCGCCTATGATGAAGCGGATGTCGGCGCCTGAGTCAGGATCCCGGGAGGAGGGGGGGCAGCCTTCCTCCGGCCCGACGCTCGACACGCTCCGTGGCCGTGCCTTGGCCATGTTGACGCGCCGGGAGCACTCACGAGTCGAGCTCGAGCGGAAGCTCAAGGAAATAGGGGCAGATACGCCTCTTATAGAGGCGGTTCTGGATGAACTTGCCGAGCGCCGGCTGCAGTCGGACGAGCGCTTTGCCGAAGTGCTCGTCCGTAGCCGAGCCCAGAAGGGTTATGGCCCGCTTGCCATAGAAGCCGACCTCCGTGGTCGTGGCCTGGATGCAGATCAGGTGAGTGCTGCCCTTGCGGCTAGCGGCTACAACTGGACTCGGCGGGCAGCAGAGGTGCGGCTGGCCCGTTTTGGTCCATCTTTTCCCCGTGATCTTCGCGAGCGGGCCCGGCAGATGCGTTTCCTGCAGTACCGTGGCTTTAGCGGGAGCGACTGTTCCCGAGCCATGAGCTGCGAGGGGCCGGATGGGGATTGAGTACTCCCCTGATTGGCTTCATTTGCTGCCACCACCCCTGCTTTTCCCCTACGAATCAGACGCTTGTGCCGCTATAATGCGCGGTCTTTTGGAGCCGCCCGACGCCAGGTTGCGGGCAGCCTAGCCCGGAGCCCTGCATGAAAAGCGCCGCCATCCGCGAAGCCTTTCTCCGTTTCTTCGAAGAAAAAGGCCACACCCGTGTGGCCTCCAGTTCGCTGATTCCCGCGAACGACCCGACCCTGCTGTTCACCAACGCAGGCATGAATCAGTTCAAGGACTGCTTCCTCGGCCTCGACAAGCGCGCCTATACCCGTGCCGTGTCGTCGCAGAAGTGTGTGCGCGCCGGCGGCAAGCACAACGACCTGGAGAATGTGGGATATACCGCGCGGCATCACACCTTCTTCGAGATGCTGGGAAACTTCAGTTTCGGTGATTATTTCAAGCGCGACGCTATCAACTATGCATGGGAATTCCTGACGTCGCCAAAGTGGCTGGCAATTCCTGGCGAGAAGTTGTGGGTGACGGTCTATGCCACCGATGATGAAGCCTTTGCCATCTGGAAGGACGAAGTAGGAGTCCCTGCCGCGCGGATTATCCGCATCGGTGACAACAAGGGAGCCAAGTATGCTTCCGACAACTTCTGGGCCATGGGCGACACCGGTCCTTGTGGTCCTTGCACCGAAATTTTCTACGACCACGGTGAAGATGTGGCTGGTGGTCCTCCGGGGTCTCCCGAGGAGGACGGCGATCGCTACATTGAGATCTGGAACAATGTCTTCATGCAGTTCAATCGCACAGCTGACGGCGTCCTGCATCCGCTGCCTGCTCCCTCGGTTGATACCGGCATGGGCCTCGAACGTATCTCTGCGGTCATGCAGCATGTGCACGCAAACTATGAAATTGACCTGTTCCAGAGCCTGTTGAATTCTGCTGCGGCAGCAATCGGCTGCCCGAATGAGAGTCAGGCTTCGCTCAAGGTTGTCGCTGACCACATACGCTCCTGCTCTTTCCTGATAGCGGATGGTGTACTGCCCTCGAATGAGGGGCGTGGCTACGTTCTGCGCCGCATCATTCGTCGTGCCTGTCGCCACGGTAACAAGCTTGGCGCCATCGGCCCCTTCTTCCACCGCATCGTTGCCGCGCTCGTGGCCGAAATGGGCGACGCCTATCCGGAGCTGCGCGAACAGCAGGCGCATATCGAACGCACTCTGAAGGGTGAGGAAGAGCAGTTCGCAAAAACCTTGGAGCAGGGCCTGAAGATCCTCGAGCAGGATCTTGCCGGTCTCCGGAGCGAGGAAATTCCGGGTGAAACTGTTTTCCTGCTTTACGACACATATGGCTTTCCAGTCGACCTGACCGCCGATATCGCGCGTGAGCGGGGCCTCAGCATCGACGAAGCGGGCTTCGAAAAGGCAATGGAAGCCCAGCGTGAGCGATCGCGCGCTTCTTCCGCCTTTGGCCTCGACTACAACAGCCTAATCAAGGTCGACGGCGACACCGTCTTCACCGGCTATGAGGGCGTCAGTGGCAGTGGCCGTATCGTTGCCTTGTTCAAAGGCGCCGATCAGGTCGAGGCGCTGCACGAGGGCGAGCAGGGCGTAGTGGTGCTGGATGCGACTCCTTTCTACGCCGAGTCAGGCGGCCAGAGGGGCGATGCCGGCTATCTCAGCGTTGGCGCCCATCGCTTCGAAGTGCGTGACACCACCAAGGCGGCGAGCGCTCATCTACATCATGGGCTCGTCACGAGAGGAGCATTGCGCATCGGAGACCATGTCGAGGGGGAGGTGCATGCCGAGCTGCGTGATGCGACGCGGAGGAACCATTCCGCTACTCACCTTATGCATGCCGCTCTGCGGCAAGTCCTGGGCGCACATGTACAGCAGAAGGGGTCGCTGGTCTGTGCAGACTACCTGCGCTTCGATTTTTCGCAGCCGGAGGCCATCAGGCCCGAGCAGCTGTCTGAAATTGAGCGGCTGGTCAATGTGCAGATTCTCGGCAACCATGCTGTGCAAACTGAAGTGATGGCCATCGACGCCGCTCGTGCCAAGGGTGCCCTGGCACTTTTCGGCGAGAAATATGGCGATAGCGTAAGAGTGCTCAGCATGGGCGCGCCCGGCTTCTCCATCGAGCTGTGCGGCGGCACCCACGTTTCCCGCACCGGGGATATCGGCCTTTTCAAGATCACCAGTGAAGGTGGTGTCGCGGCCGGCGTACGCCGTATCGAGGCCATGACCGGTATGGGCGCCCTGGCTCATGTGGCCGCGGAGGAGGGTGCGCTGGCCGAAGTTGCTGCCGTGGTGCGCGCTCCCGTAGCCCAGGCGGCAGACAAGGTGCGTGCCCTGGCCGAGCGCAACCGTGAGCTGGAGAAGGAGCTGGAGCGCTTGAAGATGAAGCTCGCAGCATCCGCGGGCGACGACTTGCTGTCGCAGGCCGTGCTCGTAGGCAGCTCGAAAGTGTTGGCTGCCCGCATTGATGGCGCCGATCCCAAGACTCTTCGCGACACCATGGACCAGTTGCGCAACAAGCTGGGCTCCAGCGTGGTTGTGCTGGCGACCGTGGCTGACGGAAAAGTCAACCTGGTGGCCGGTGTCAGTGCTGACCTTACGGCGAAGGTGAAGGCGGGTGAGCTCGTCGGCAATCTCGCGGCCCAGGTGGGCGGCAAGGGCGGTGGTCGTCCCGACATGGCGCAGGCTGGCGGAAGTGACGTCGCCAGGCTGCCAGATGCGCTGGCATCGGTGCAGGGGTTTGTCCTGGAGCGGCTTTAAGGTCTCGCAGGCGTTGCCGCGCGTTGCAGTGCTTCAGAGGGGCGCACAACTGAAGCCCTTGAATGAATCGGAATAATTAGCGTGGAAGCGCTAAAGGAAACAGGCAGGAAAATGGCACTGATCGTACAGAAATACGGTGGCACCTCGGTCGGCACCCCCGAGCGAATCCAGGCCGTTGCCGACCGCGTGAAGCGGTGGCATGGGGAGGGGCACGATATCGTGGTCGTGGTCTCCGCCATGAGTGGGGAGACCAACCGCCTAATCGCGCTGGCCAAAGCCATCATGCCGGATCCGGATCCCCGTGAGCTCGACGTCATGGTCTCAACGGGCGAGCAGGTCACCATTGCGCTTCTGGCAATGGCGCTCAAGAAGATTGGCGTCGATGCCCGCTCTTTCACGGGGGCGCAGGTCGCCATTCGCACCGATAGCGCCTTCACCAAAGCCCGTATCGAGGCTATCGACGACGCCAGGATGCGTGCCGATCTCGGCAAGCGCCGCGTGGTGATTGTCGCTGGATTCCAGGGTGTCGATCCCGAGGGCAATATCACTACCCTGGGCCGAGGCGGCTCCGACACGACCGGCGTCGCGCTGGCAGCGGCCCTGAAGGCCGACGAATGCCAGATCTATACCGATGTGGACGGGGTTTACACCACTGATCCCCGCGTGGTGCCGCAGGCGCGTCGTCTCGACCGCATCACCTTCGAGGAAATGCTGGAGATGGCGTCGCTGGGCTCCAAGGTCCTGCAGATCCGCTCCGTTGAATTTGCCGGCAAGTACAACGTGCCGCTGCGTGTGCTCTCGAGCTTTGCTGATGAAGGCGAGGGGACTCTGATTACTGTCGATGAGGAAACCATGGAACAGCCTGTCATTTCCGGTATCGCGTTCAACCGCGACGAAGCCAAGATCACTGTGCGCGGCGTGCCCGACACCCCGGGGATTGCCTATCGCATCCTCGGTCCGGTGGGTGACGCCAACATCGAAGTCGACATGATCGTGCAGAACGTGGCAGCCGATAACACCACCGACTTCACGTTTACCGTCGCCCGCGGCGAACAGAAGAAGGCCTTGGCCGTGCTTGAGGCCGTGGCGAAAGAAATCGGCGCGCGCCAGGTCGTAAGTGACGACAAGATCTGTAAGGTGTCCCTGGTTGGCGTGGGCATGCGCTCCCATGCCGGTGTTGCGAGCCAGATGTTCGGTACCTTGGCGAAGGAGAATATCAACATCCAGATGATCTCCACCTCCGAGATTAAGATATCCGTGGTCGTGGAAGAGAAATACCTGGAGCTCGCCGTTCGCGCCCTGCACACGGCCTTTGGTCTGGACCAGCCCAAGGCGTAAGCCCAATGGTTGTAAATAGCTCCGCCTCCCCCATGTTTGAGGTGGCGTTGGCTGCCTGGGCTCCAGGCTGGGCGGGCTTTGCTTTATAAGTATGACTGGTCAATACTGACCAGACAGGTATTTTGAGGCTGCTGCCCACGGGCACGGCTCTTGGCTATTCAAGGAGACAGCGATGCTGATTTTGACTCGCCGTGTGGGTGAGACGCTGATGGTCGGTGACGAAGTGACCGTGACTGTACTCGGCGTGAAAGGTAACCAGGTGCGTATCGGCGTGAATGCTCCAAAGGAAGTTGCGGTTCATCGCGAGGAGATTTACCAGCGTATACAGCGGGAGAAGCAGGGGGATCAGGAGCTGGCTGATTGAGGTCGCTTGGCTTTCTTGAGCCTCTACTGACTACGCCCTAGTCGCGCAAAAAGAAAACCGAGACGTTTCTCCCTGAAAGCGTCTCGGTTTTGTCTTGTCAGCGTCCTGCTGACCTCATCCATGTCGGCGATAACCAATCCGTGGTTGCATCCTTGCGCCGTAGGAGAAGTATGCTTTCTTCATGGGGTGCTGGCTGCGGGTAATCGCCCAATGCGGTGTAGGAAATCAGCCATTTCTGTTGCATGGCTCGACCTGGCGGGTTAGCCGGACTGGGCAGCAGATATTTTTTGGCTTTGTCTCCCTGCCGTCTTTTCAAGCCGGGAAGGCCTGAGTATGATTGCGCGCTCTGCGGAGAGGTGACCGAGAGGCCGAAGGTGCTCCCCTGCTAAGGGAGTAGGGGCCAAAAGCCCCTCGGGGGTTCGAATCCCCCCTTCTCCGCCATTGTTTTAAAAAAGCCCGGCTGAAAGCCGGGCTTTTTTTACATGCATCTATGGCCATGTATGCGGTTGGATCAAGCCTGGCCAAGATGCAAGACCAAGTCTCGTAAAATACTGAATCCTCAAGAAATTAGTTGACAGGCCTGTAACCGGTCACGATAATTCGCCGCCTTACGCGCCCGTAGCTCAGTTGGATAGAGTATCTGGCTACGAACCAGAGGGTCGGGAGTTCGAATCTCTCCGGGCGCGCCACTTCTAAAAAGCCTGTGCAATGCACGGGCTTTTTTTTGTCTGCTGGTCAGTGCTCATTGCTGATGTCTCCCCCTCGTCTTATTCTTTCGGCCCTCACGGATTGATGAAGTGGCCCTTGATTCATGCAAGCAGATAACCAAGTCGCCTATCAGGGGCGTAAGACGGCCCGGCAGAGCAGCGAGCAGCGCCGGCTGGCTATTCTGAATGCGGCATTGCGGGTGCTGGTGCGTGACGGGGTTCGCGGAGTCAGGCATCGCGCGGTCGCCAAGGAGGCAGACGTCCCGCTCTCCGCGACCACTTACTATTTCAAGGATATTCATGACCTGCTGGCGGATGCGCTGACGCTCTTTGCCAACGAGATGATGCAGACGTTCGTTGACCCCTTCTGGTCACGGGCCAACGAGTGGATCCGTTCGTTTCCTGCAGATGCACGCCAGACGCCTGCCATGGTTGATGAGGTCGTCAATCACATGTCTGACCTCGGCGCGAATTACATCCTCATGCGGGTTCGTGACCATCGGCAGCAACTCGTCCTCGAGCATGCCTTCTGGTATGCGGCGCTCACAGACGAGCGCATGCATGGCATTGCCCTCCAGCACGGCCACAGGCTGCTCGATAACCTGAAGAGCATTCTCGACTATGTAGGTGCGCGGGAAGTCGAGCTCGCGGCAAAATCGATACTCATGACCGTGCGTGGCCTGGAGTATGAAGGGCTGTTGGACTCTCCGGACTTCTCCCGGGAAAAGGTGAGGGCCGCACTGCATTACAAGATGCGTGCGGTACTCTCGGTATGAGCGACGCTTTGCTTTCGCGTGTCCGTCTGGATCCGGAATGGAAACAAGCGCTAGGCCCTGAGTTCACCAAGCCCTATATGTCTCGTCTGCGTGCATTCCTTGAGAGCGAGAAACAGGCCGGCAAGACGATTTATCCACCCGGGCCTGAGATATTCAATGCGTTGAACTCCACCCCCCTTTCGGCAGTCAAGGTGGTAATCCTCGGGCAGGATCCTTACCACGGGCCAGGCCAGGCGCATGGCTTGTGCTTCTCGGTTCGACGCGGGGTGCCTCCGCCTCCCTCATTGCAGAACATATTCCGTGAGCTCAGGGACGACGTCGGCATTCCGGCGCCGCGTCATGGCGAGCTCACGTTCTGGGCGCGGCAAGGCGTCCTTCTGCTCAACAGTGTTCTTACGGTTGAGGCTGGCAAGCCGGGCTCCCATCAGAATCAGGGGTGGGAAACCTTTACGGACGTGGCCATCAGTGTGCTCAACGAGCAGCGGGAACATCTGGTCTTCCTGCTATGGGGCAGCTATGCGCAGCGCAAGGGACGTATCATCGATGTCAGCAAGCACCTGGTACTGAAGTCGGTGCATCCATCGCCCCTTTCCGCCAATCGTGGCAGGTGGTTCGGCAATCATCATTTTTCCCAGGCCAACCAGTTCCTGGAGTCGCACGCGCAGGCGCCCATTGACTGGTCGTTGCCCGATTAAGACTTGTGAGTGAGTCCATGACCTTTTCTCCTGTAGTGCTGCTCGAAGAGCGCCCGGCTGGCAACGGCAACGTGATTGGGATTGCCACGCTTAACAGTGAGCGTTCGCTGAATTCGCTTAGCCTCGAAATGATTGACCTCCTGCTGCCAGCCATGCGGCGCTGGGCGCAGGATGGACGCGTAATTGCAGTGTTCCTGCAGGGGGCGGGTGAGAAGGCGTTCTGTGCGGGCGGAGATGTGCGACGCATCTGTCTCGCGGTCAGGGAGAACGGCATCGAGGACTCTTATGCGCAGTCATTCTTTACCGAGGAGTACAAGCTGGACTATCTGATTCACACCTATCCGAAGCCTGTTATCGTCTGGGGACAGGGCATCGTCATGGGTGGGGGAATCGGATTGATGAGCGGCGCTTCGCACCGCATTGTGACGGAAACCTCACGCCTGGCCATGCCCGAGATCACCATTGGCCTCTATCCGGACGTGGGGGGGAGTTACTTCCTTTCCCGGGTGAAGGGACGGCTGGGATTATTCGTCGGCATGACGGGTGTGCATCTCAATGCGGCCGACGCGCTCCATATCGGACTGGCTGATCATGCTGTCGCAGGGGCGCGCCGCGAGGCGGTGATTGCTGCGTTATGCGCCGTGCACTGGAGTGTGGATGCGTCGCAGCATCGCCAGCAGGTGTCTGCCACTCTGGCAGCGGAGCAGGCACCGGAGCTTGCGGCATCCGAGCTGCAACAGCGTGAAGCCGCGCTCAATAGGCGGGCGGGCAGTGACGATCTGGCGGCGCTATATGCCAGCTTGACGGCACCCGTCCCGGAAGATCCGTGGCTGAACCGCACCGCGCAGTCGCTTGCCAAGGGCTCCCCGACCTCCGCGGCGCTGATACATCGGCAGTGGCTGCGTGGAGCGAGCATGACGCTTGAGGCCGTCTTCCAGGAGGAGCTGGTCATTTCCTGCCAATGTGCCCGCCACCCAGATTTTATCGAGGGCGTGCGAGCCTTGCTGGTCGACAAGGACAACGCGCCAGAATGGCAGCCGCCACGCCTGGACCAAGTAACTGAAGAATGGATCGCTGGCCATTATGTGGCGCCTTGGCAGGGTGAGCATCCGCTGCACACTTTATAGATTTCTACTCTGTAGATTCCTACTCTTCTTTTTCGGCGGGCAATTCATAGGGCAGCGGCATGACCTTCAGGGGCGTGCCACCCGCCCCCAGCGTGAGTCCGCCATCCCTGGCGGCGGTGTTTTTCACTACCGCAAGGATCGACGTCGTATCCGGGTGCTCACTGGCTGACATCACGATACCGCCAACCTGCTCTCCATTCAGGAAGATGCCATGGCCTTCGCCGGCGACTGCAGCGTCGGCCTGCAACCTATATAACCGCTGCTTGAGCTTGCCGCGGAAATATAGGCGCGCCACCACTTCCTGCCCCGTGTAGCAGCCCTTGTTATAGCTGACTGCTTCCAGCACGTGATAGTTCAGCTCCTGGGGCTGGAACAGGTCCCGCGTGCCGGCAAAAACCGTGGCAAAGCCCGCGCGGATGTCAGCCGCCCACCAGACGCTTTCTCCGGCTATCGAGGTCTTTTCCCGCAATGCCGGCCAACGCTGCCGGAGCATGTCTGCTCCCAGCATGACGATGCAGCGACCATCCGTAAGCATCCGCGCCAGCCGATAGTCCGCTGACGCCGGCACCTGCGCCTGCGCGTCGGCGGATGCCCCGCCTATTTCCAGCTCCAGCAAAAGTTGCTCGGTATCTGGGCCGGCAACCCCCAGCAGTGCAATGCTGGCACTGGCGTTCTGCAGGCGGGTTTTAGAGAAAACGGCATATTTGCCGAGGTGCGCCAGAGCTGCTTCGACCTGGTCCGCGGGCAGGATCAGCGCGACAGTATCCCCGTCAGGTACGGCGATGAAACTGAAGAGCACGCGACCTTTGAGCGAGCAGATGGCACCGGGCAGGACGCGGCCTTTCTCCACTTCCCGGAAGTCGGTGGTGGTCTGGCCCTGCAGGAACTTCAGCGAATCAGGTCCCTCAAGTGTGATGACTCCCAGTGAAGGCAGGGGAATCAGCACGCTCGCACGGGAGAAGTCCACTTCCGACGGGAGAGGGGTGGGCAGTAGCGACGTCCAGGGTGAGTTCATGTCGGCTTCAGTCGGAAAGGTGATGGGAGATGGTCTGGTAGATGGAGGCAGCAGGCCCGAAAACAAGATTATAATCGCCGCCGGACCGAATCACCCCGAGCGGGAGCCGTCATGACCGAACTGACCGATCAGGAGCGCCGCCTGCAGTGGCATTGCCGGCGCGGGCTCAAGGAGCTGGACGTGATTCTGGGGCCGTTCATGGACGAACACTATCGGGAGCTCGCCGCGGACGACAAAGCTGTCTTCATGGAGCTGGTCGACAGCGAGGACATGGACCTCTTCAACTGGTTCATGCGCCAGACCAGGCCGGCCGATCCCGAGCTGGAGCGAATGGTTGAACTCATCCTTACCCGTCTGGCGCGTTGACCTAGTTCTCAAGCCTTCCCGGATATTCCTTGCCATCGGCTGCGGCCTGCATCTGGGCGCGATGCTGTCTGTGCTGCTGTCAGAACTCTCGCTGCTGCTGCAAGCGGCACTCCTGCTCAGCGTCCTGCTTTCCCTGATTCATGTTCGACGCGTCGAGTGCCGCAAAGGTGCCGACAGGGTGCATGAGCGCGAGGATGGCTGGTGGCTGCAGGCAGGTTCCCGTGCCGGCGTCGTCTCTCTCTCGGGCAGCAGTGTCTGGCGCTTTCTCGTGCTGATGGATTTCCGGGGACGTGACCAGCACGGCAGGAGGTGGCGTCAGCGGATCGTAATCCTGCCGGACACCGTCCCTGCCGCCACGTTCCGGCGCCTGCGGATCCGCCTGCAGTACGGGCACAGGCTCAACCCGCTGACGGACTCAGCGCATCGATTTCTGCAGTGAGCCCAGCAGGCCGCGCAGCAGTTGCCGGCCGATGCTGCGGCCTACTTCGGAGCTGGCGGCGCGGACCGCGCTCTTTGCTGCCGTTTCCCAGACCGAGTCGGGCGCGCGGGCGGGTGCCTTGGACGCCTTGGCTTTAGCTTTCGCCTGTGCTTCGGCCTGTGCCGTTGCCGCCGCCTGCTGGCCGCGGACCTGCAGCATCTCGTAGGCTGACTCGCGGTCATTCAGGGCTTCGTAGCGCCCCTTGAAGGGTGATCGCTGCATGGCTGCGGCCCGCTCTTCCAGTGTGATGGCGCCGAGGCGGGAGCGTGGAGGGCAGACCTTGGCCCGTTCCACCGGACTTGGCACGCCGCCTTCCCCCAGCGTTGAGATCAGCGCTTCGCCGACGCCAAGCTCCATGATGACCGTAGCGACATCGAGTCCCGGTTTGGCGCGAAACGTCTCGGCGGCCGCCTTGACGGCTTTCTGGTCCCGCGGGGTAAAGGCGCGCAAGGCGTGCTGGACGCGGTTGCCAAGCTGGCCAAGGACGGCATCGGGTATGTCGAGCGGATTCTGCGTGACGAAATAGACGCCTACGCCCTTGGAGCGGATCAGTCGCACCACCTGCTCGATTTTTTCCAGCAGGGCCTTGGGAGCGTCATTGAAGAGCAGATGGGCTTCATCGAAGAAGTAGACCATCCTGGGCAGATCGGCATCGCCCCGTTCGGGCAGGTTCTCGAACAGTTCCGACAGCAGCCAGAGGAGAAAGGTGGAGTAGAGCTTCGGCTGCAGGAAGAGCTTGTCAGCGGCCAGCACGTTGATGTGGCCGCGCCCTTCCAGCGTCGTCTGCATGAAGTCGTCGAGCTTGAGGGCGGGCTCGCCGAAGAACTTGTCGGCCCCCTGCTGCTCAAGCACCAGCAGTTCGCGCTGCAGGATGCCGAGCGTGGGCTTGCTGACGTTGCCATAGTCCTTGCCGAAGGCGGCCGTGTTGTCGGCAGCGAAAGACACCAGTGCGCGCAGGTCCTTGAGGTCGAGCAGCAGCAGGCCGTTGTCGTCCGCATATTTGAAGAGGAGTGCCAGCACGCCCTCCTGCGTGTCGTTCAGGCCCATCAGCCGGGACAGCAGCAACGGGCCCATCTCGGAAATGGTGGCGCGGACCGGGTGGCCCTGCTCGCCGAAGACGTCCCAGAAAACCGTGGGGTAGGCCTGCGTGCGGTAATCGGCCACGCCCAGCTTGGCGGCCCGCTCGGCAAATTTCGGGTTGTCCGCCCCTTTCTGGGATATGCCGGCGAGATCGCCCTTGATGTCGGCCAGGAATACCGGCACCCCGAGGTCGGAAAAGCCTTCGGCCAGCACCTGCAGGGTCACTGTCTTGCCGGTTCCGGTGGCTCCCGCGACCAGTCCGTGGCGGTTGGCGTAGCGGCCGTCGAGAAAGCAGGGCAGCTCGCCCTTGCCGATCAGGATCTGGTTGCTCATGGCGACTCCCGGTATGTCTTGTTCAGGCCGAGACGGTAGCAAATCCGCGCGCTTTTCTCACGAACGGCCACATGTCTCCGGCGTTAGTTGATATCGTTTGACGGCGTCAGGATGGAGTCCTGTGGCAGCGGCAGCATGTGCGGGTAATCCAGCGTGTAGTGAAGGCCACGCGACTCCTTGCGCTGCTGCGCGCAGCGGATGATGAGCTCCGCCACCAGCACCAGGTTGCGCAGCTCGATCAGATTGGTCGAGATGAAGTAATTGCTGTAGTACTCCTGGATCTCGCTCTTGAGCAGCTCGACGCGACGCAGCGCGCGCGTCAGGCGCTTGTCGGTGCGCACAATCCCTACGTAGTCCCACATGAACCGGCGCAGCTCTTCCCAGTTGTGCAGGATGACCACGTCCTCGTCGGGATTGCGCACCTTGGAAGCGTCCCAGGGCGGACACTCCGGCAATGGTGGCTGATCGGACACGCGGGCCTGGATGTCCTTCGCCGCGGCCATGGCGAACACGAAGCACTCCAGCAGGGAGTTGCTGGCCATGCGGTTGGCGCCGTGCAGGCCGGTAAACGATGTTTCGCCGATGGCGTAGAGGTTCGGAATGTCGGTCCGGCTAGCCAGGTCCACCATGACGCCGCCACAGGTGAAGTGGGCGGCCGGCACCACGGGGATCGGGTCCTTCGTAATGTCGATGCCGTACTCCAGGCACTTCTGGTAGATGTTGGGGAAGTGGCTGGTGATGAAATCCGCAGGCTTGTGCGTGATGTCGAGATACACGCAGCGGATGCCCAGCCGCTTCATCTCGTAGTCGATGGCGCGTGCCACGATGTCGCGCGGCGCGAGTTCGGCGCGTTCATCGAAGCGCATCATGAAGCGCTCGCCAGAGGGCAGACGCAGGTAGGCGCCTTCGCCGCGCATGGCCTCGGTGATCAGGTAGGACTTGGCTTGCGGGTGGT
Organism: Moraxellaceae bacterium; assembly: GCA_029237815.1. GTDB lineage: Bacteria > Pseudomonadota > Gammaproteobacteria > Pseudomonadales > Moraxellaceae > UBA2031. The sequence goes on along the minus strand of JAQZBP010000001.1, from coordinate 17,071 downwards.
AGAGGCAGGTCGGGTGGAACTGGTTGAACTCGAGGTTGGCGACGCGACAGCCCGCGCGCCAGGCCATGGCGATACCGTCACCTGTCGCTATGTCCGGATTGCTCGTATAGAGGTAGGCCTTGCTTGCGCCGCCGGTGGCGACAGCCACGAACTTGGCGCGGAACACATCCACTTCACCCGTCCTGGTATTGAGCACGTAGGCGCCCAGGACACGGTTCTCGCCCGGGAGCCCCTGCTTCTGGGAGGTGATCAGGTCAACTGCCACGCGGTTTTCCATCAGCGCCACGTTCGCGCACTCGCGGACCCGTCTTACCAAGGTGGTGGAGATGGCGCGCCCGGTGGCGTCGGCCGCATGCAGGATGCGGCGGTGGGAATGCCCACCCTCACGGGTGAGGTGAGGCTGCTCGTGGGCGTCCAGTGTAAAGCTCACGCCTTGCTGCATCAGCCAGTGCATGGCTTCGGGGCCGTTTTCGACCGTGAACTTGACGACGTCCTCATGGCAGAGCCCGGCGCCGGCGATCAGGGTGTCGCCGACATGGGCTTCGGTGGAGTCGGTTTCGTCCATGACTGCGGCAACCCCACCCTGCGCGTAGTAAGTGCTGGCATCGGTGAGCTCGGCCTTGGAAAGCACGGCCACGCGCAGTGAAGGGTCGAGCTTCAGGGCCAGCGTCAGGCCGGCGGCGCCGCTGCCGATGATGAGGACATCGTGCACGTGATCGGTCATGGGGAGGTTCCGGGGGAAAGACGGGAAAGGCAGGGTCGTCAACGGGCCTAGTATAGGGGGGCGGTTACAGTACGGAAACGATACATGGGTAGAGCAAGATCCCTGACCCAACTTGGAAATTGCGCCTGAATTGCTTACAAATTCAAACTGTTCAGTATCAATAGCGCTCGCTAACTTGCGGCTTCCTAAGAGTGCCTCAGGCGCCGTCAGTCAGTAACCAGGAGAAGAAACTCATGTTGTCGCCGATCCGGTCCGCGACCGTGCGGATCCTTGCCGTGCTTGTGATTGTGGGGGTGACGCCAGTCCGGGCTGAGCTGCCCGATTTCCGCCCCCTGGCGGCCGACTCCAGCAAGGCCGTGGTGAACATCAGCGCATCCGCCAAGAGCAAGGGGCGGGCTGCCCAGCAGGAAGTGCCGGAGATCTTCCGGCGCTTCTTCGGCGACGACTTCAATTTCGCGCCACCGCCCCAGGATCGCCAGTCCTTCGGCTCCGGTTTCATCATCTCGAAGGACGGCTACGTCCTGACCAACAACCATGTGGTGCAGGGCGCCGACAAGGTTACGGTTCGCCTTTCGGACCGCAGGGAACTCGATGCCGAAGTGGTCGGCACTGATGAGCACGCGGATGTCGCCCTGCTCAGGATCGAAGGCAAGGATCTGCCGGTGCTGGCTATCGGTGATCCGGAAAAGCTCCAGGTAGGGGAGTGGGTGCTGGCCATCGGCTCGCCCTTCGGCTTTGACTACTCCGTGACGTCCGGCATTGTCAGCGCCAAGTCGCGAGCCCTGCCCAACGGGGCCTACGTTCCCTTCATTCAGACCGACGTGGCCATCAACCCGGGCAATTCCGGCGGGCCCCTGCTGAACATGCGGGGCGAGGTGGTCGGCATCAACTCGCAGATCTACAGCCGCTCGGGCGGCTTCATGGGGCTGTCGTTCGCGATCCCCATCGACGTGGCCATGGAATCGGTTGAGCAGATAAAGGCCAGCGGCCATGTCTCCCGCGGTTACCTCGGCGTCGTCACCCAGGACATCACCCGTGACCTTGCCGATGCCTACAACCTGCCGCGTCCTGCCGGCGCGCTCGTGTCCAAGGTGCTGACCGGCACGCCGGCCGAGAAGGCCGGGCTGAAGGACGGCGATGTCATCACCCAGTTCAACGGACGCGACATCAACCTCGCGTCCGACCTGCCGCTGATGGTGGGGCGTGCCAAGGTCGGGAGCAGTTATCCCCTGACGGTCTACCGCGACGGCAAGAGCAGGACGCTCAGCTTCGAAGTGGCGGCCTTGCCCGAGGAGCACGGCCCCGCGACCACGGGCAAGCCCGGCAAGCCGGCCAAGCCCGACCTCAGTCGTCTTGGTATCAACTCCATTCGGGACCTCAGCGCTGAAGAGAAGGCGGCTCTCAAGCTCGATGGCGGGATAGTCATCATGCAGATCATTGAAGGTGCGGCGGCTGACGCGGGCCTGCGGGCCGGTGACGTCGTGGTCAGCCTGCAGAACAAGGCCGTGAGCACGGCCAAGGCCTTCGTGGACCAGGTCAAGGACCTGCCGGCCGGCAAGGCCATCCCGGTCGGTATCAGCCGTCGTGGCCAGCCCATGATCCTTGCGCTGCGCCTCGCGCCAGCCGAGGCGGATGACAAAAAGAAGTGAGTAAGTTAACGGAAGCGGGGCCAGGCCCCGCTTCCGGCCTGCCTGTTCCGGGGCTATTCGGGTAGAATCCGCGCCTTTGCCCAACCTGCCCCTGGTAAGCCTGTGACCGATATCAAGCACATCCGCAACTTTTCCATCATCGCCCACATCGACCATGGCAAGTCGACGCTGGCCGACCGCTTCATCCAGCTCTGCGGGGGCCTGGAAGAGCGCGAGATGCAGGCGCAGGTGCTGGACTCCATGGACCTGGAGCGCGAGCGCGGCATCACCATCAAGGCCCATTCCGTCACGCTGTACCACACCAGCAAGAAGGACGAGCAGCGCTACCAGCTAAACTTCATCGACACGCCCGGCCATGTCGACTTCTCCTACGAGGTCTCGCGCTCTCTGGCCGCCTGCGAGGGCGCGCTGCTGGTGGTGGACGCCGCCCAGGGCGTCGAGGCGCAGTCCGTGGCCAACTGCTACACCGCGCTGGAGCAGGGCCTGGAAGTGATGCCGGTGCTGAACAAGATTGACCTGCCGCAGGCCGACCCCGAGTCGGTTTGCACGGAAATCGAGGAAGTCATCGGCGTGGAAGCCACCGACGCCTGCCGCGTCTCCGCCAAGACCGGTCTCGGCGTGCCCGAGCTGCTGGATGCCCTGGTCGAGCGCATCCCGGCGCCTGCAGGCGACCGCGGTGCTCCCCTGCAGGCGCTGATCATCGACTCCTGGTTCGACAACTACCTCGGCGTGGTGTCGCTGGTCCGCATCAAGAATGGCCGCGTCAAGAAAGGCGACAAGATCCTGGTCAAGAGCACCGGCCAGGCCCACCTCGTCACCAGCGTCGGCGTGTTCAATCCCAAGCACCAGGAAACCGGGCTGCTGGAGGCGGGCGAGGTCGGCTTCGTCATCGCCGGCATCAAGGACATCTTCGGCGCGCCGGTGGGCGATACCCTGACTCTCTCGACCACGCCCAACGTCGACATGCTGCCCGGCTTCAAGAAGGTGAAGCCGCAGGTGTACGCCGGCCTGTTCCCGATTTCCTCGGATGACTACGAGGCCTTCCGCGAGGCGCTGTCCAAGCTCAAGCTGAACGATTCGGCGCTGTTCTACGAGCCGGAATCCTCGGACGCGCTGGGCTTCGGCTTCCGTTGCGGCTTCCTCGGCATGCTGCACATGGAGATCGTGCAGGAGCGGCTGGAGCGCGAATACAACCTGGACCTGCTGACCACGGCGCCGACCGTGATCTACGAGATCGTCAAGCGCAACGGCGACATCGTGTTCGTGGACAATCCCTCCAAGCTGCCCGATATCGGTTCTGTGGACGAATTCCGCGAACCCATCGCCGAATGCCATATCCTCGTGCCGCCGGAGTTCGTGGGCGACGTCATCAAGCTGGCGCAGGAGCGCCGCGGTGTGCAGAAGAACCTGCTGTTCCATGGCAAGCAGGTCGCCATCACCTATGACATCCCGCTCGGTGAAGTGGTGCTGGATTTCTTCGATCGACTGAAGTCGGTGTCGCGCGGCTATGCCTCGCTGGACTATGCCTTCAGCCGCTTCGAGGCGTCGAGCCTCGTGCGTGTGGACATCCTGATCAACGGCGAGCGCGTGGACGCCCTGGCCATGATCTGCCACACCGAGAACGCGCGTTACCGCGGCAATGCCATCACGGAAAAAATGAAGGAACTGATCCCTCGCCAGATGTTCGACGTGGCTATCCAGGCCGCCATCGGCAACCAGGTCATCGCACGCCAGACCGTGAAGGCGATGCGCAAGGACGTGCTGGCCAAGTGCTACGGCGGTGACGTGTCCCGCAAAAAGAAGCTTCTCGAGAAGCAGAAGGAAGGCAAGAAGCGCATGAAGCAGGTGGGCCGCGTGGAAATCCCGCAGGAAGCCTTCCTCGCCGTGCTCAAGGTGGATAAATAATGAACCTCATGCAGCTATTGACCTTCATCCTTCTCGTCGCCCTGGTGATCTGGACGGTGGAGACTTTCATTGCCATGCCGCTGCGCCAGCGCAAGGCGGCTGCCCGGCTCGCCACCGGCGCCGGGACGCCGCCGGGCGATGCCCTTCAGGAGTTACTCGAGGAGCCGCCGCTATCGAAGCTGATGGCGAACATCGTGATGGCGGCACTGGCCGGGCAGCTGGTGATTGTCCTTATGCTGCGCCAGGACATCGACATCGCGCTGTGGCTGGTACTGGCCACCATTGTCACCGGGATCTTTTGGGGCGTGTATGAGCTGGTCATCCGCCGTTTCCGTGTGGCGGTGGTAAAGGCCGTAGGCGGGCAGGAGGCCTTGGCCGAGGGTCAGGAAATATCCCAGCCCGCACTGGTGGAATATTCCGCCTCGTTCTTTCCGGTGCTGGCCGTGGTGCTGGTCCTGCGTTCCTTTCTGTATGAACCTTTTACCATCCCCTCTGGCTCGATGCTGCCAACGCTTCATGTCGGCGACTACATACTCGTCAACAAGTATGCCTATGGGCTGCGGCTGCCGGTGCTCGGTACGGAGATCGTACCGGTGGGCAAGCCCGAGCGAGGCGATGTGATGGTGTTCAAGTATCCCGAGAACCCCAAGCAGAACTTCATCAAGCGAGTCGTCGCGGTGCCGGGGGACGTCGTGCGCATCGAGGGCGGCAAGGTGTTCGTGAACGGGCAGGCGTTGTCGCGGGCCGCTGTCGAGTTCCCGGGCGCGGAGTCCTGGGAGCGGTACCACCGGGAGACCAGCGGTAAGGTCGAGCACCTTGTCCGGCAGGAGGAGGGGCGCGAGGGCTCCAGTCCGCAGGGCGAGTGGCAGGTGCCGGCAGACAGTTACTTCATGCTGGGCGACAACCGCGACAATAGCCGCGACAGCCGCTATTGGGGTTTCGTACCGGATCACTTTATTGTCGGCAAAGCGTCCATGATCTGGATGCACAAGGAGCCTGGCCTGCATTTGCCGAGCTTCGGGCGCAATGGTAAGGTGCAGTGAACTGCTGCTAAGCCTTTAAAAACAATAACTTTTCCAGTTTGGGGTGCATAAGACATGCGACGTTTGCAAAGCGGCATCTCCTACCTCGGGGTGCTCGCGCTGATCGGTTTCATCGGCATGTTCATCAAGGTGGCGGCCACTGTCGGTCCGGCTTACTACGATAACTACACCATCAACAAAATCATCGTTTCACTGTTTCGTGATGGCCGCGCCAACAGCGTGAACGATTTCAAGCGCGGCCTTTCCGACCGTTTCCAGATTAACAACATCCGCGACAAGAATCCCGATGACTTCGAGTATGCGTTCGAAGGCAGGCAGCTGACGGTGACGGTGGACTACGAAGTCCGCAAGCCGTTCATGGGCAACCTGGACGTGGTGATGCATTTCAAGAAGACATACGGTAGTGAGCTCAAGCCCGATTATTGATGAGAAGATCCGGCGCCTGTCCGCGGCGCTGGGTTATGACTTCCGCGATAAGGGCTGGCTCGAGCTGGCCTTGACGCACCGCAGCGTCAGCGGTTCCCGCAACAACGAACGCCTGGAGTTTCTGGGCGATTCCATCCTGAATTTCCTGGTTGCCGACTTTCTCTACGACCGCTTTCCGGGCGAGAACGAGGGCCGGCTGTCGCGTTTGCGAGCCCTGCTCGTCAAGCAGGACACCCTGGCGAGCGTCGCCCGCGACCTGCAACTGGGCGAGTACCTTCGCCTGGGGGCGGGTGAGCTCAAGAGCGGCGGCTTCCGACGCGAGTCGATTCTGGCTGACGCCGTCGAGGCCGTGCTGGGCGCCATCTACCGCGACTGTGCCGATATCGAGATCTGCCGCCATCGGCTCCAGGCCTGGTTCGGCGACCGCCTGGACACGGTGGGGCAGGAGACCGTGATCAAGGATTCGAAGAGCCTTTTGCAGGAGTTCCTGCAGGGGCGGCGCCTCGGTTTGCCGGCCTATAGTGTGGTGAGCATCGAGGGCGAGGCGCACAATCAGTCATTCCATGTCATGTGCGAGGTTCCGGGACTGCCGGCGCCGACTGCGGGCAGCGGGCTTAGCCGGCGCCAGGCCGAGCAGGAGGCCGCCGCCGCAGCGCTCAGGCAATTGGGTATCAAGGAAAGCGATGAGTAACGACGACGTCATCAATCAGTTTTTCGGAAAATCGGCCGAGCATGCGGCCGATTTTCGTTGTGGCTACGTAGCCATCGTGGGTCGCCCCAACGTGGGCAAGTCCACGTTGCTGAACCATATCCTGGGCCAGAAGCTCAGCATCACCTCGCGCAAGCCGCAGACGACGCGTCACCGCATCCTGGGCATCGTCACGCGTGACAACACGCAGACGATCTACGTGGATACGCCAGGCATCCACGGCGAAGAGCGCAAGGCCATCAACCGCTACATGAACCGTGCCGCCACGGCAGCGCTACGCGACGTCGATCTCGTGCTGTTCGTGGTCGACGGGCTCAAGTGGTCGCCGGACGACGACCTGGTGATGGAGAAGGTCCGCGCCTCCGGTCTGCCGGCCATGCTGGTGATCAACAAGGTGGACGCCGTCGAGGACAAGGAGGCGCTGCTGCCGCGCATCGAGGAGCTGATCCGGCTGCACGGCTTCGTCGAGGTGGTGCCGGTGTCGGCGCTCAAGGGCCACAACCTCGATCGCCTGCAGGAGCTGGTGGCGGCACGCCTGCCTGTCTCCCCGCCATTCTTTCCCGAAGACCAGATCACCGATCGCTCCTCCCGCTTCCTGGCGGCAGAAATCGTGCGAGAGAAGATCATGCGCCAGCTCGGCGAGGAAGTGCCCTACGAGCTCACGGTGGAGATCGAGGAGTTCAAGGAAGAGGGTCGGCTCAAGCGCATCGGCGCCCTGATCCTCGTGGAGCGTGACGGCCAGAAAGCCATCGTCATCGGCGATGGCGGCCAGAGGCTCAAGCAGATCGGCACCGAGGCACGCCAGGACATGGAGCGGCTCTTCGGCGGCAAGGTGATGCTGTCGCTCTGGGTGAAGGTGAAGAGCGGCTGGTCCGATGACGAGCGCGCACTCAAGAGCCTGGGTTACGGCGACTGAGCCGGGATTGCCATGGCCGCCCTGATGCATGCCTATTTCCTGCATACCCGGGCGTATCGCGAAACCAGCCTGCTGGTCGAATGCTTCACGGCCGAAGCCGGGCGCCTGTCCGGCGTCTGGCGCGGCGGGCGCCGCAACAAGTCCGGCGTACCGCAGCTCTTCCAGCCCTTGCTCGTCGAAGTGGCCGGGCAGGGCGAGCTCCATAACCTGAACAAGGTGGAAAGTGCCGGGCCGGCTTTGATGCTGGCGGGCGCTGCCCTGTTCAGCGGCTTTTATCTCAACGAACTCCTGATCCGTCTGCTACCCCGTGAAGAGGTACAGCCCGGGCTGTTCGTCACCTATGCGGAGGTGCTGGGCCGGCTCGCCGAAGGGGAAGCGGCAGAACCGCTGCTGCGCGCTTTCGAGATGAGCCTGCTGGACGGCCTGGGTTATGGCATCGACTACGGTAATGACAGCGAGCAGGGCGAGCCGGTGTCGGCAGCGCTGGCCTACGATTTTTATCCGGAGCGCGGCTTCACGCGCACCTCTGCCGTGACCGGAGCCTTTGCCGGCGCTGTACTCCTGAAGCTGGCTCAGGGAAACTTCGGCGACCCCGACGCCGCGCAGGCCGCCAAGCGCATTCACCGCATGGCCCTGGCCCGTCTGCTCGGCAGCAAGCCCCTCAAGAGCCGTGAACTTTTCATTGCGGCACAGGACCTGAAATGAAACCGATTCTGCTGGGTGTGAACATCGACCATGTCGCGACGCTGCGCCAGGCGCGCGGCACGCGCTATCCCGATCCGGTGCAGGCCGCGATTGTCGCGGAGGAGTCCGGTGCCGATGGCATCACCCTGCACCTGCGCGAGGATCGCCGTCATATCCAGGAGCGTGATGTACAGCTGATCGCCCAGTTGCTGCAGACGCGGATGAACTTCGAGATGGCCGTGACCGAAGAGATGCTGCGCTTTGCCGAAGTCATCCGCCCTGCCCATGTGTGCCTGGTACCGGAGAAGCGCGAGGAGCTCACCACCGAGGGTGGTCTCGACGTCGCCGGCCAGTTCGACAAGATCCGCGCTGCCTGCGACCGCCTCGGCAAGCTGGGCATCGACGTCTCGCTGTTCATTGACGCCGACGCGCGCCAGATCGATGCCGCGATTCGCGCCGGCGCGCCGACCATCGAAATTCACACCGGCGCTTATGCGGAAGCACAAAGCCGCGAAGAGGAAGATGCCGAGTTTGTCCGTATCCGCGACGCGGTCACCTATGCCGCCGGCAAGCTCGTGGTCAATGCCGGGCACGGCCTGCACTACCACAATACCCGGCGCATCGCGGCGCTGCCGGATATCCACGAACTCAATATCGGGCATGCAATCGTAGCCCGGGCGGTGTTCTCCGGGCTCGCTGGTGCCGTACGTGAAATGAAGGCGCTGATGCAGCAGGCCCGCCTCGAAGCCACGCTGGGCGCCTGATGCCCGATGGCGGCAATCGGGAATGAAAAAGCCGGCTTCTGCCGGCTTTTTCATTTCTTCAGACGGATTTCTCCGGTGCTATCTCACGGGCGCAGCTTGCGCAGCACGGGGCTGCTGCTGAACCAGTCCATGAGGCCGGGCGTGAAGCGCTTGGCCCCGTAGAGCATCCAGGCCTCGGGGCTTACCGGCGTCACGGCGCGGTTGTGTACGATGGCCTCGGCGATGGCGCGGGCCACATGCTCGGGGCCGTAGTTGCGGCGGCGGTAGAAGGCAGCAAGCTTTTCCTGGTTCTGCCCGGTCGAGCCGTGCATGCGTCCGGTCGCCACGATGTTGGTGTTGATGATGCCAGGGCAGATCGCGCTGACGCCGATGTCATACACCGCCATCTCGGAGCGTAGCGCTTCGGTCAGACCCATGACGGCGTGTTTGCTCGCGGAGTAGGCGGTCATGTCCGGCGCCGCGTAGTAGCCCGCGGCAGAGGCCACGTTCACGATGTGGCCGCTCTTGCGCGTGACCATCGCCGGCGCGAACAGCTTGCAGCCGTGCACCACGCCCATCAGGTTGATGCCGATCACCCACTGCCAGTCCGCGATCGGCGTGCTGAGGAAGTCGCCGCCGAGGCCGACGCCGGCATTGTTGACCAGGATGTCGAGCGCACCGTGGGCCTTGTGGACCTTGTCGGCCAGCCGCTGCATGTCGTCCCAGTCGGACACGTCGACGATGTGGGTCTCCACCTCGGCGCCCATGCCACGCGCCATGGTCGCGGTGCGCTCCACGGCTTCACCGTTGAGGTCGCAGAGGATGAGGTGGGCGCCGGCGCCAGCGAGTTCGAACGCCGTGGCGCGGCCGATACCGCTGCCGGCGCCGGTGATGAGGGTCTTCTTGCCGAAGAAGTAGCGATTCTTGCTCATTGTTCTGGTCTCGCTGGGGCGGTCGGGTCAGGGCTGCAGTTCAATGCTGCCGGATACGTTTACCACAAGGCGGGTGTCGCCGCCGGCCATGTCCTGCGTGGGCACGGACTCGGCCGCATCCATGGACTTCATTGCGCGTGCCATGGGCATATAGGGCATGGGTCCGCCGGCGGTGCCCAGGTTCATGTCGACCAGGCGGTAGCCCTTGGCGTTCCAGGCGCCGCGCACGGCTTCGGCACGGGCGCGGAAGGCGGCGATAGCCTCGCCGGTCATGGCTTCCTCGATCTTGCGCCGGGTGTCGGGCGATACGCTGAAGGTCACGCCGTTCAGCTGCAGCCTGTCCTGGAGCTTCGCGATGAGTTCGCTGGCGGCCTTGAAGTCTTTCGATTCCAGACGGATCTCGGCACGGCCGCGCCAGCCCTCCAGCTTGCTGGAGGTGGTGAAGCCCGCGCCGTAAATCGGCCAGGTATTCTGGCTGCCGCTCGTGGTCTTGACGGCGGGATAGGCGGCCGCCTTCTTCATGGCGTCATTCATCAGCGTCGCCATCTGCTGGGCCAGGCGGCTGGCGTCCTTGTCCGAGAGTTCCACGCTCAGGGTGGCGTTCATCTGGTCATTGGGAATCTCGCGCGACACTTCCGTGGAAAACCCCACGCGCTGGTAAGGAAGGGGCGTGTCGGCGAGCGCAGGCGCGGCAAGGCCGGCGCCGAGCAGGGCAATGACAAGGGGGAGATTGCGCAGCATTTGAATTCTCCTGGGCGTGGCGGCTCCTGGCGGGAGCCGGGTCCGGCAGCGGCCGGAAAGCCGCTGCCGTTCAGGGCAGGATGCCCGGTTACAAGGTCAGGCCGTGCGCAGCGCCTGGCGCCAGGCCTCGGCATCCAGCCCGCACAGCAGTACTCCCTTACTTTCGAGGACTGGTCGCTTGATCAGCGAGGGTTGCTCCTGCATCAGGCGCAGGGCGCTGGCGCGGTCGATCGAGGCCTGCGTGGCCTCGTCGAGCTTGCGCCAGGTCGTGCCGCGACGGTTGAGCAGGGTTTCCCAGCCGAGGGCCTTTTCCCAGCGGGCGAGGGTGGCGGCGTCGATGCCGGATTTCTTGTAGTCGTGGAAGTCGTAGGCGACGCCGTTTTCCTCGAGCCAGGCAAAGGCCTTTTTCATCGTGTCACAATTCTTGATGCCAAAAATCGTGGTCATGACGGCTTCAGTCGGCCAGGCGCAGCAGGTCGTTGACCGAGGTCTTGCTGCGGGTCTGGGCGTCGACCTGCTTCACGATCACGGCGCAGGTCAGGCTGTAGCGGCCGTTGTCGCGCGGCAGCGAGCCCGCCACCACGACCGAGCCGGCCGGCACGCGGCCGTAGCTGATCTCGCCGGTTTCGCGGTTGTAGATCGGAGTGGATTGGCCAATGAACACGCCCATGGACAGCACCGAGCCTTCACCGATGATCACGCCTTCCACGACTTCGGAACGCGCGCCGATGAAGCAGTTGTCCTCGATGATGGTGGGGTTGGCCTGCAGTGGCTCCAGCACGCCGCCGATGCCGACGCCGCCGGAGAGGTGCACGTTCTTGCCGATCTGGGCGCAGGAGCCCACGGTGGCCCAGGTGTCGACCATGGTGCCCTCGTCGACGTAGGCGCCGATGTTGACGTAGGAGGGCATCAGCACGGTGTTGCGGGCGATGAAGGAGCCGCGGCGGGCCACGGCCGGCGGCACCACGCGGATGCCGGCCTTCTGGAACTGCTCGGCGGTCCAGTGGGCGAACTTGGTTTCGACCTTGTCGAAGAACTGCATGCCGCCGCCACCCGCGATGGGGGCATTGTCATTGAGGCGGAAGGACAGCAGCACGGCCTTCTTCAGCCACTGGTTGACCTGCCATTCGCCATTGACCTTTTCCGCTACGCGCAAGGCGCCGGCGTCGAGGGCGGCCAGGGCCTCGTTGACGGCGTTGCGCACGTCGGCGGGCGCGTTTGACGGGGAGAATTCGGTGCGGCGCTCGAAGGCGTCTTCAATCAGTTGCTGCAGGCTCATTTGGGGCTCCGGTTAATCAAACTAAAAAACTGGCTGGTGGATGTTTTGCCGGCGCATGCCCGCGGCGCTGCCCGGGTGCCAACCACCAATAACGGCTTTGTTCCAGGCCATGCAGGGAGGCGGAAGCCTTGCACCCTCACAGGCCTTTCACGAATTCGCGAATCCGGCGTGCAGCCTCGCTGCACTCCTCGAGCGATGCCACGAGGGCCATGCGCACATAGCCCGCGCCGGGGTTCACTCCGTCCACCTCCCGCCCGAGGAAGCGGCCGGGGAGGACGGTGACATGGGTCTCGGCGTACAGACGACGCGCAAACTCGTCGTCGGGAATAGGTGTCGCGGCCCAGAAATAGAAGCCCGCATCGGGCATGGCCAGAGGCAGGGCACCGTCCAGGATTTCACCGACAGCGGCGAACTTGGCGCGGTATTGCCGGCGATTGTCCAGCACGTGCGCTTCATTGCCCCAGGCGGCGATGGAGGCGCGCTGATGCTGCAGCGGCATCGCCGAGCCGTGGTAGGTGCGGTACAGGAGGTAGGGGCCGAGGAGGCTGGCATCGCCGGCAACGAAGCCTGAGCGCATGCCGGGCAGATTGGATCGCTTGGACAGCGAGTGAAAGACCACGCAGCGCCTGTAGTCGTGGCGGCCCATCGCGGCACAGACCTGCAGCAGGCCGACCGGCGGACAGTCTTCATTGAAGTAGATCTCCGAATAACACTCGTCGGAGGCGATGACGAAATCGAAGCGTTCCGCCAGCGCGATAAGCTTTTCCAGCGTCGCGGCATCGGTGACCGCCCCGGTCGGATTGCCGGGCGAGCACACGAACAGCAGTTGCGTCCGCTCCCAGACGTCATCCGGCACGGCGTCATAGTCCGGAATGAAACGGTTGCCGCTCGAGCAGGGCAGGAAGTAGGGCTCCGCACCGGCGAGGAGGGCTGCGCCTTCGTAGATCTGGTAGAACGGATCGGGCATGACCACGAGCGGCTTGGTCGCACGATCCACTACGGCCTGCGTAAAGGAGAACAGCGCTTCGCGCGTGCCGTTCACCGGCAGGACTTCGCTGTCGGCGTCGATGCGATCCAGCGCGAAACGCGCTTTCAGCCAGGCGCCGATGGCCGCGCGCAGCTCCGGAATGCCCTTGGTGGTCGGGTAGATTGAAAGGCCACCCATGTTGCTCGCCAGGCACTCCTTGATGAACTCCGGCGCGGGATGCTTGGGCTCGCCGATCGACAGGGCTATGGGGCGTAGCGCCGCGGGCGGAGTCGTGCCCTTGAAGAGCTGCGCCAGCTTCTCGAAGGGATAAGCCTGCAGGCGGTTGATATCGGGGCTCATGTATCGCTATTCCGTGTGGTGGAGTCGGCCTCAGGCCGCCTGGTCCAGCTGGTCGCGCAGCAGCAGCGCCATCTTTTCGCAGCGTTCCGGATCGGTGATCGGTTGCTGCTGCTTGTCGGTAATGAAGAAGACGTCCTCGGCGCGTTCGCCGAGGGTGGCGATGCGCGCATTCTGCAGCACCACGTCGCACTCCATGAAGAGGCGGCCGATGCGCGCCAGCAGACCGGGGCGGTCCAGCGTGATGACTTCGACAATCGTGCGCCCGTTGGCCATGTCCTGGCTGATGTTGATCTGCGTCTTGACGTCGAAGTGCTTGAGCTGGCGGGGCATGCGACGCTGCACGATTTCGGGGAAGCGGTCGGGGTGCGAGAGCGTACGCACCAGGTTTTCCCGGATGTGCTCCAGGCGCGAAGGGTCCTGGATCGATTCGCCGTTCTCGTCCAGCACGATATAGCTGTCGAGCGAGAAGCGGCTTTGCGCGGTGATGATGCGCGCATCCATCACCGTGAGGTGCAGCTGGTCGAGCGCGGCCACGGAGGCGGCGAACAGGTTCGGCATGTCCTGGGTATACACGAAGATCTGCGTGGCGCCCTCGAACTGCTCGCTATGGCTTTGCCGAACCAGCACCAGCGGCCCGTCGTTCTGCGGATGCTGCAGGATGGCCTTGGTGTGCCAGGCAATGTCCTCGGCGCTCTCGCGCAGGAAGTAGTCGTCGCCGAGCTGGTCCCATATGCGGTTAGCGTCCGCCTCCACCACGTTCTCGTTCTCGAGGATTTCCATGGCGGCGTTACGGGTCTCGGCGATCCACTCCTGCTTGTCGATGGGGTTGCCGAGGCCGCGCCGGATGGCGCGCTTGGTCTGCGTGTAAAGCTGGCGCAGCAGTGAGGCGCGCCAGGAATTCCATAGCGTCGGGTTAGTGGCGCAGATGTCGGCCACCGTCAGCGCGTACAGGTAGTCCAGGTGGACAATGTCGCCGACTTTCTGCGCGAACTCGTTGATGACGTCGGGGTCGGAGACATCCTTCTTCTGCGCCGTCATGGACATGATGAGGTGGCTCTGCGCGAGCCATGCCACGAGGTTGGCGTCCCACTTGCCAAGCCCGTGGTGCAGGCAGAAGTCGTGCGCATCCACGGCGCCGAGTTCGGAGTGGTCGCCACCGCGGCCCTTGGCGATGTCGTGGAAAAGGCCGGCGAGGTAAAGCAGCTCGATCTTGGGCAGGCGCTGGGCGACCTTGGCCACCACCGGGAACTTCTCCTCCACCTCCGGGTAGCGGAAGCGGCGCATGTTCTTCAGCACCAGAAGGGTGTGCGCGTCCACGGTATAGATGTGGAAGAGGTCATATTGCATCTGGCCGATGATGGCGCCGAAGGCCGGGATGTAGCGGCCGAGCACGCCGTAGCGCTTCATCTTTCGCAGTGAGGAAAACAGCGCGTGCTGGCAGCGCAAAAGCTCCATGAACAGCGACGTGTTGCGGATGTCGTTGCGGAACTTTTCGTCGATCAGCTCTGCGCTTTCCATGATGAGGCGGATGGTGCTGGCACGAACGCCGATGATGTCCGCGTCATTGCCCAGCAGCACGAAGACTTCCATCAGGGCGGAGGGCGTGCGTTTGAAGACCTCGTTGTGCGTGGCCTCGATATAGCCGTCACGTAGCTGGAAGCGTGAATTGATCGGCTTGATCACCGCGGATTCATGCGCCCGGAGGATGGCCTCGTCGAAATATTGCAGCAGCATCTCGTTGAGCATGGAGATGTTCATGGCAGCGCGATAATAGGCCTTCATGAGCTGCTCGACGGCGCGGTTTGCGTTGCTGTCGGTATAGCCGAACATCAGCGCAACCTGGCGCTGGAAATCGAAGAGCAGGCGGTTCTCGCTGCGGCCGGCGATCATGTGCAGGGCGAAGCGGATGCGCCAGAGAAGCGCGAGGCCCTCGGAGAGCTGGCGGTATTCGGCCTCGGTCAGGAAGCCGTGACCCACCAGGTCTTCCAGCGTGGCGGCGCCGAAGTGGCGCTTGGCGACCCAGGCGATGGTCTGGATGTCGCGCAGGCCGCCAGGAGCGTTCTTGATGTCTGGTTCGAGGTTGTATTCGGTGTTGTTGTGCTTGGCGTGGCGCTCGATCTGCTCGTCCCACTTGGCCTTGAAGAATTCCTTGCCGGGCCAGAGGTGCTCGGCGCCGGTGATGGCCTGCATTTCGATGCGCAGCTGCTCGTTGCCCGTGATGGTGCGCGATTCCATCAGGTTGGTGGCGATAGTGATGTCCTCGCGCGCTGCATCGACGCACTCCGACAGCGAGCGCACGCTGGCGCCGATCTCGAGGCCGAGATCCCAAAGTAGCGTGATGAAGTCCGAGATGGCGGTGCTCTCGGCATCGCCGAGCTGCTCCTGGCTGTGGAGGATCATGACATCGATGTCGGAGCCAGGATGCAGCTCGCCGCGACCGTAGCCGCCGACCGCCAGCAGCGCCACGTCGTTGAGGCCACCCAGGCCGAGCCCGTGCCACGCATGAGCCAGCAACTGGTCACAGACCCAGGCGCGGGCACACACCAGCTTGCGGATGTCTTCTCCAGCCTGAAAGCGCTCGAACAGTACCTCGCGTGCCTTTTTCAGTGCCTCGCGATAGGCAGCACGGGGCAATTTGTCGCCATTCTCGAGGGCTTTTGCATCGAAGAGCTCAGTATCAAAAGCAAGGTCGAGGGCGGCATTCATGAGGCGGTTCCTGTGTCAGACGGCAAGAAAGCTGAGGTCTTCTTCGCTGCGGGCGGTGAGGATTTCCACTCCGTCCTGTGTGACGAGCACGGTATGTTCCCACTGGGCAGACAGCTTGTGGTCCTTGGTCACTGCAGTCCACCCGTCAGGCAGGATCTTGGTGTGATAGGAGCCGGCATTGATCATCGGCTCGATGGTGAAAATCATGCCGGCCTTGAGCTCCATGCCGGCACCGGCCTGCCCGTAATGCAGTACCTGTGGCTCCTCGTGGAAGACCTTGCCGATGCCATGGCCGCAGAAGTCGCGCACCACGGAAAAGCGGTTGGATTCGGCGTGTTTCTGAATGGCGTGACCGATATCTCCCAGGCGTGCGCCCGGCCTCACCACGGCAATCCCCCGGTACATGCACTCCTGCGTCACCCGGATCAGGCGCTCGGCCAGGATGGAGGCCTTGCCCGCGACGAACATCTTGCTGGTATCCCCGTGGTAGCCATCCTTGATGACGGTGACGTCGATATTCACGATGTCGCCGTCTTTCAGAGTCTTGGTCTCGCTGGGTATGCCGTGGCAGACCACGTGGTTGACTGAAGTACAGATGGACTTGGGGAAGCCGGGGCGGCCTGGTGCCGCTCCGTAGTTTAGCGGCGCGGGGATGCAGCCCTGAACATTGACGATGTAGTCATGGCAGAGCCGGTTCAGCTCCTCCGTGGAAACGCCGGGCCTGACATAGGGGCCGATATAGTCCAGCACCTCGCCGGCCAGTCGGCCGGCAGTGCGCATGCCTTCGATGTCTTCAAGGGTCTTGATCAGCTGGCTCATGGCACCACTACACGCATATGGGGGAGGTCGACCGGGCCGGCGGGCTGCCACGGTTGAGGCGAAAAGGGGTCTATGGTATAAAGCGCGGCGCTTTTCGGCAAACCCCTGTCGTATAAGGAAAAACCGACGAGCTGCATCCCAAAAATCGCACACCTAGTCGACACGTACTGCCGGGTGCCTTCTGAGAAAGGAAGGTTGGCAGGCGGGACAGGTGGACGCACAACCCAAACCGGAGTTAGTCATGGCACAAGTCACCATGCGCGAGCTGTTGCAGGCTGGCGCGCATTTCGGTCACCAGACCCGTTTCTGGAACCCCAAGATGGCCCCGTTCATCTTCGGCGCCCGTAACAAGATCCACATCATCAACCTCGAGCACACCGTTCCGGCCCTGAATGACGCGCTGAACTACGTCAACAAGCTGGCCTCGAACAAGAACAAGGTGCTGTTCGTGGGCACCAAGCGTGCCGC
>JAQZBP010000007.1 GCA_029237815.1 Moraxellaceae bacterium | reverse complement strand
CACCGTCAAGGTGCTCAAGTTCGACCGCGAGCGCAACCGCGTGTCCCTGGGCCTCAAGCAGCTGGGTGAAGATCCCTGGCTGGCGCTCATGGGTCGCTACCCGGAAGGCACCCGCGTCAAAGCCCGCATCACCAACCTCACCGACTACGGCTGCTTCGCCGAGATCGAAGAGGGCGTGGAAGGCCTGGTGCACGTCTCCGAAATGGACTGGACCAACAAGAACATCCACCCGTCCAAGGTCGTGCAGATCGGCGACGAAGTGGAAGTCATGGTGCTGGACATCGACGAAGAGCGTCGCCGCATCTCCCTGGGCATAAAGCAGTGCAAGCCCAATCCCTGGGAAGAGTTCGCCAAGAACCACGAGAAGGGCGAGAAGGTTGCCGGCAACATCAAGTCCATCACCGACTTCGGCATCTTCATCGGTCTGGAAGGCGGCATCGACGGCCTGGTGCACCTCTCCGACATCTCCTGGAACGAGACTGGCGAAGAAGCCGTTCGCAAGTACAAGAAGGGCGATGCCGTGGAAGCCACCATCCTGTCCGTGGACCCGGAACGCGAGCGCATCTCGCTGGGCATCAAGCAGCTCGAGCGCGATCCGTTCGGCGACTTCGTGACCGCGCACGACAAGGGCGCCATCGTGAAGGGCAAGGTCAAGACTGTGGACGCCAAGGGCGCGACCATCGAAGTCATGGACGGCGTCGAAGCCTCTCTCCGTGCCTCCGAGATCAGCCGCGACCGCGTGGAAGACGCGACCAAGCACCTGGCCGTGGGTCAGGAAATCGAAGCCCGCATCATCGGCATCGATCGCAAGTCCCGCGTTATCAGCCTGTCCATCAAGGCCAAGGACGAAGCTGAAGAGCGCGAAGCCATCAAGGACCTGCGCGAACAGGACACCGACGCGGCCGGCCCGAAGACCATCGGCGACCTGATCAAGGCGCAGATGGGCAACTAAGCCATCGCTGGTTCGAAGAAACCCCGCTCCGGCGGGGTTTTTTTATGGGCGAAAGGCCGGAAAGGCCCAAAAACCCTGATTCGGGGTGGACATGGACACTCTCCCGGACCGGTCAAAAGGGGTAATTGCGGGCGGCCATTTTTTGTGTTTAAAATCAGCTCGTTACAAGGCAATCCATACGAGTAGTTGAGAAAGATTCTCCAAGTCCACGAGAAGAGGCCCTGAGAGGCCCAGCGGAGACTGCAATGGCCCTGACCAAATCCGAGTTGATCGAGCGCATTGTGGCCAAGCAGACACTGCTTACGGCCAAGGACGTCGAGCTGGCGGTCAAGACCATTGTCGAGCAGATGTCGGAAAGCCTCTCGACTGGCGGTCGTATCGAAATCCGTGGCTTTGGCTCCTTTTCACTTCACTATCGCGAGCCACGCGTTGGACGAAACCCCAAGACCGGTGAGGCGGTGACTCTGGTCGGCAAGTATGTGCCGCATTTCAAGCCGGGGAAGGAGTTAAAGGACCGTGTTAACGAAAGCCTTCAACTCGAGATAGAGGCCGAGCGTGAGCGGGCAGCTGGCGTCGTGCCGCCGTCATCGCCTGTTGCCGGCATTTGATCCGTGCTGTTCATCAAGAAGTTTTTCATCGTTTTATCGGGACTGGTACTGATGCTCGGCGGCCTCTGGATGGTGGTTGCCAATGACCGTGCCGTTTCCCTTGACCTGCTGTTTTATTCCACCCCAGCGGCAAACCTGGGGCTGGTCGTGCTCGTCAGTTTTGCCGTAGGTTCTGCAGTCGGACTGCTGATCGGTCTTAACCTCATGGAAATGCTCAAGCTTCGCAGCCAGCTGTACTGGTTGAAGCGTGAAGTGCGCCAATTACAAGACGCACTGGGCGACAAGCGCTAGTCCATCGGGGAGCTGCAGCGCGATAGAATGCGCACCTTCTGTTATCCCGGGGTTCACATGTCCGTTATGACTGACTCCCGACCGGTGCGTTCGCCGGTCGTCGTTGCGCTCGACTATGACAACGCCAAAGACGCCCTGCGTCTTGCAGAGCTGCTTTCACCCGAAGATTGTCGGGTGAAAGTGGGCAAGGAATTGTTCACTGCTGCAGGCCCCGACATCGTCAGGCAGCTGCATGCCCGGGGCTTCAGCGTTTTTCTGGATCTGAAATTCCATGACATTCCCAATACAGTAGCTGCCGCTGTCGCGAGCGCAGCCGAACTCGGCGTGTGGATGGTGAATGTCCATGCGTCGGGCGGTCGCCGGATGATGACCGCGGCTAGGGAGCGTCTGGAGAAAGGTGGCTATCCCACGCGCCTGATCGCCGTCACGGTGCTGACCAGCATGGAGCGCAGTGATCTTGCCGAGATCGGTCTGGACCTGGAGCCGCTCCAGCAGGTGCAGCGGCTCGCGGCGCTGGCGGCGGATTGCGGGCTGCACGGTGTCGTGTGCTCCGCTCTCGAGGCCCCGGTGCTGCGTGAATCCCGGGGCCAGGATTTTCTGCTGGTCACGCCGGGTATCCGGCCGGCCAGCAGTGATATTGGGGACCAGCGTCGTGTCATGACGCCGCAGGAGGCGGTCGGTGCCGGCGTATCCTGTTTGGTGATCGGACGCCCCATCACCCAGGCAGCAGATCCGTCGGCAGCACTCAGGGCGATCAATAACTCCATCGGAATTGCCTGAGGATATCAACATGTACCAGGACAAGGTCGTGTGGGTTACCGGAGCCTCATCGGGAATCGGCGAAGCGCTGGCGCTCGAGTTTGCCCGACAGGGGGCCCATGTGGTGCTGTCGGCCCGGCGTGCCGATGCACTGGAGTCCGTCCGCCTTCAGTGTGCGAATCCCGACGCACACTTGGTGTTGCCGATGGACATGCAGCGTATCGATGAGTTTGAGGCACAGGTAGGCAAGGTCCTCCAGAAGTTCGGTCGTATCGATGTGCTCATCAATAATGCCGGCATCAGCCAGCGGTCCCTTGTGAAGGATACGAGCCTCGAGGTGGACCGACGCATCATGGAGGTGGACTTCTTTGCACCGGTCGCGCTGGTCAAGGTGGTGCTTCCGCACCTGCTCGCGCAGCGCAGTGGTCATATTGTGGCGGTGTCGTCGGTGGTGGGGCTGGTCGCGACGCCATATCGCTCTGCCTATGCAGCGGCCAAGCACGCCATTGTCGGTTTCCACGACGCCTTGCGCGCAGAGGTATTCGAGGACGGCGTGCAAGTCTCGGTAATCTTCCCCGGCTTTGTGCGTACCAATGTCTCAATGGCGGCCCTCAAGGGCGACGGCTCACTGCACGGTCAGGTGGATGAGAAAATAGCCGGGGCAATGGCGCCAGCGGAGTTCGCCAGCAAGGCAGTGGCGGCATTGGCCCGGGGTGAGGAGCGCATCATCATTGCCGGCCGGGAAAAGATTGCGGTCTGGCTTGGCCGGCTTTCACCCGGACTGCTGGCCCGGGTAATCCGCAAGATCAAGGTGACCTGACGCCGGCATTTGTCATGCCCTGCGAATAGGGCGAAAATCCGCACCGTTTCCGCCATTACCGGTTGTTGTCGTGAGCACATCCCAGAATCCTGTCGTTTTCTATCCCGAGTCCATGGCTGCAGTCGATGCCGAGGAAGAGCTTGTCATTCCCGGTGGCGATGAGCCGGCGACCGGCACGCCCGACAGCCTGGACAAGAAGTCCCGCACCGAATTTAACAAGCTGCAGAAGCGTTTGCGTCGGCTCGTGGGCCTCGCCATCACCGACTACAACATGATCGAAGAGGGCGACAAGGTCATGGTCTGTCTGTCCGGTGGCAAGGACAGCTATACCATGCTCGAGATCCTCCTCAATCTGCAGATCAGCGCGCCCGTGAAGTTCGAGGTGGTGGCAGTCAACCTGGACCAGAAGCAGCCCGGGTTTCCGGAGCACGTCCTGCCGGAGTACCTGACCAAGCGCGGCGTGCCGTTCTACATCCTGGAGAAGGACACCTACAGCATCGTCAAGAAGCTGACGCCGGAGGGGAAGACCTACTGCGCCGTTTGCTCGCGTCTGCGCCGTGGCAATCTCTATGCGTTCGCGCAGGAGATTGGCGCCACCAAGGTCGCGCTGGGTCATCACCGCGACGACATGCTCGCCACGCTCTTCCTGAACCTCTTCCATGGCGGCAAGCTCAAGTCGATGCCGCCCAAGCTGCTCTCGGACGACGGACGCAACATCCTCATCCGGCCACTGGCGTACTGCAAGGAAAAGGACATTGCCGAGTTTGCGAGGCTCAGGGGATTTCCCATCATTCCCTGTAACCTCTGTGGCTCGCAGGAAAATCTGCAGCGCGCCGCCATCAATGAAATGCTGCGCGAGTGGGACCGCCAGTATCCGCAGCGACTGGACTCCATGTTCACGGCACTGCAGAACGTGGCGCCCTCGCAACTGGCGGACCGCGAGCTCTTCGATTTTGTGAGCCTCAAGACGACGCCCCGTGAAGAGGCTACTGCGGATGATGGCCGCCTCGATGTGGTGAACCTCTCGATTTGACTCCCTTGGCCCGGCCGGCACCGATTCTGGCCCGGTCGACCGTTGTTGCGGATGCGGCATCTCGGCTACCGTGCGGACTCGAGAATTTTCCAGGAGTTCGCCATGGCGACTGGCTCTGACAGTTCGGGCATTTCCTTTACCGCTTTCTATACCGGTGAAGTCTGGCGCCGCCACGGCCTGTCCGTTCCCTTCCTCTCGCTGCCCCAGGGGCGATTGCTTTACGCCGCCGGCCGGCCCATGGAGTTGCTGGCCGAAGCATTGCTAGGCGCTGGCAACGAGACCATGCTCCTGCAGCGGCATCTCATCATCGATTGCATCCTGGAACAGGCGATCACCGAGCAGGGCGTCACCCAGGTCGTCGAGATTGCCTGCGGACTCTCGCCTCGGGGAACGCTGATTGCGCGCCGCTTTGCGGACCGTGACCTGCATTACCTCGAGGCAGACCTGCCGGGCATGGCAGCGCGCAAGCGCAACCTGCTGGAGCGGGCGGGCGAGCTCGGGCCCCGTCATCAGGTGCTCGATATCGACATCCTTGCCCGTGATAGTGCGATTTCGCTGGAGTCGGTATTCCAGAGCCGCCTGGATCCGTCGCGCAAGACGCTGGTGATCACCGAGGGGTTGGTGAATTATTTCGACTATCCCACCATCACGGGATTCTGGGCGCGCCTTGCCTCTGCGCTGAAGCCGTTTCCGGCGGGCATCTATGTCACCGATCTCTATCCGAACTTCCAGTGGCATCGTGCCGTGAAAGTCGCGAGAGTCTTCAAGGCGGCGCTGGGGGTTGTCACGCGTAGCCAGGTCAGTCTGCATTTTGGCAATGAGGCCGCGATTCGGGAGGGCTTCCACGACGTCGGCTTCGCCGCGACCCGTGTTCATCTTCCGGAGTCCTACTACGGGGTGCTGGATATTCCTGTGCAGCGTACACCGAGCCTGGTGCGGGTGATCGAGAATCATGTCTCGCGTGATTAAGCGTGGGATGGCCGTCGAGCTTGCCTGAGAGATGAACAAAAGAAGGCCCGCTGATGCGGGCCTTTTTCATGCGGCGCTGGTTCGGGCAGGCAGCCCCTGTGCTGGAGTCCGGATGTCCTGTACGCGCGTTCGCGACCTCAGGCCCGCGTGACGGAACCGAACTGTAGCGGGCCGAAGCCGAAGGTCGGCTTCAGCCCGGGCAGGGCCCAATACGCGGTCATTTCGGAGGAGGGCACGAAGTTGTAGAAGTCGGGGTTTTGCTGGCAGGGACCGGCAATGGTCTTTTCCATCACCATCGAAATGTACTGGTCGAGGCCGCGCTCCAGCGTATTGCCGTTCAGGATCACTTCCATGCCGGTGGCCTTCGCATAATCGCGGACGCCGGGAATTTCGGAGTTCAGTGGCGAGAAGCTGTCGGCGCAAACCCCGTTTTCACTGGAGACGAGCAGGCCGCCCTGCGTATTCACGACCAGGGAATGATTGCCTTCGGTATGGCCCGGCGTCGCCACGAGCGCCACGCCGTCACCGAGCTGCACGGAGCGGTTAAGCAGGACCACCTTGGCGGGATCGATGCCGATGATGCCGTCAGGGCAGTACCAGTCCTTTTGCGGCGGCAGCAGTGTGAGTGTGGAGTCCCACTCCTGCTTCATTACCAGCAGCTTTGCGCGCGGGAAGATGCCCGAGCGGCCATTGCAGCCCAGCCAGCGGCGCAGGTCCTGCGTGTGCAGATGATCATAGGAGATGTAGTCGACGTCGGCCGGCGTGAGGCCGGCCTTGGCAAGCGCATCCTCGACACGGTTGTAGATAGGCGCCATCAGTGCGTCGGCGCGCGAGCGCAGCCACTGCGGGCCGAAGCTTTCCGACAGGCGCTTGAAGTAGGGCGTTTCGCGGTTGCCATCGATATCGGATGGGGAGAACAGCAGCGTCTTGAGGCCGGTCGGCGAGTCGAACTGCACGATGAACAGGCGATTCAGGATATGCATGAACGGCATCGGCACGGTGCAGGCGTTGAGCAGGCCATACTTTGTGGGGTAGGGGACGCGGATGAGGTCTACGGTTTGGTAGTAGCGTGCCGGCTTGCCGGCCAGAATTTCTTCGCGCAGCTTGAGCGCGGCGGCTTTCACGGCATGCAGCCGAGTGGAGGGGTGGCTGCTGTCGCGGGTCCTGTCGAAATGATCGAGATAGCGGATGCCGAGCGCTTCCAGCTCGGAGAGAGAGGCGGCGGTCATGTCGGGGCCTGACGAAAGGGGGTTGGACTGCTAGTTGACGATGGCGCTGCCCCGAGGTCAAGAAGCCTGGCGGGCGGCGGTCGCAGCTTCGCCGTTCAATAACGTGCGCAGGCGGTGGTGCCTTCAGCGGTTGCGCGGCGATGCGTGGCGTTACCCCCAAAAAAAAGCCCCCCGGGCTTGCGCGCGGGGGGCTTTTCTACCGTGGACCGGTCGGAGGGTTTAGCCGCCGAACTGGTTCATGGTGTTCTTGGAGGCGTCGCCGGCCTTGAGGGCGTTGTCGCCAGCGAACATTTCCTTGTGGTCGTCACCGATGTCGGAGCCGGCCATCGCCTGGTGCTTCACGCAGGCCACGCCTTCACGGATTTCCTTGCGCTGCACGCCTGCCACATAGGCCAGCATGCCCATCTCGCCGAAGTAACCCTTGGACAGCTCGTGCATGTGCAGGGCCGTCGTGTGGTAGGTCGGCAGCGTGATCAGGTGGTGGAACACGCCGGCTTCACGGGCAGCGTCGGCCTGGAAGGTACGGATCATCTCGTCGGCCTGCTTGGCCAGCTCGGTGTTGTCGTATTCCACGCTCATCAGCTTGGCGCGGTCGTAGGCGGACACGTCCTTGCCTTCCTTCTTCATGCGGTCGAAGGCCTGCTGGCGGAAGTTCAGCGTCCAGTTGAACGACGGGCTGTTGTTGTAGACCAGCTTGGCGTTCGGGACGATTTCCTTGACCTTGTTCACCATGTGGGCGATTTCCGCGACGTTCGGGGTCGGGGTCTCGATCCACAGCATGTCGGCGCCGTTCTGCAGGGAGGTCACGCAGTCCAGGACCACGCGGTCGATCTGGGTGCCTTCGCGGAACTGGTACAGGCCGGAGGCCAGGCGGGTCGGGCGGTGCAGCTTGCCGTCGCGCTTGATCAGGATTTCGTCGTCAGCGGCTTCGCTGATGTCGATTTCCTTGGTGTCCAGGTAGCTGATGTACTGGGAGGCCAGGTCGCCCTTCTTCTTGGAGACCGGGATCTTCTGGGTCAGGTCGGCACCTTCGGAGTCGGTACGGGCGACGATGACGCCCTCGTCGATGCCAAGTTCCAGGAAGGCCAGGCGCACGGCGTTGATCTTGGCCAGGAAGTCTTCATGCGGCACGGTGACCTTGCCGGCCTGGTGACCGCACTGCTTGGCGTCGGAGACCTGGTTTTCGATCTGGATGGCGCAGGCGCCGGCTTCGATCATCTTCTTGGTCAGCAGGTAGGTGGCTTCTTCGTTACCGAAACCGGCGTCGATGTCGGCGATGATGGGCACGACGTGGGTTTCGAAACCGTTGATCTTGGCTTCGATTTCGGCGGCCTTGGCCTTGTCGCCGGCGTCTTCGGCCTTCTGCAGGGCGCGGAAGAGGTCGTTCAGCTCACGGGCGTCAGCCTGGCGCAGGAAGGTGTAGATTTCCTCGATCAGGTTGGGCACGGAGGTCTTTTCGTGCATTGACTGGTCGGGCAGCGGGCCGAAATCGGAACGCAGGGCGGCAACCATCCAGCCGGACAGGTAGATGTACTTCTTGGAGGTGGTGCCGAAGTACTTCTTGTTGGCGATCATCTTCTGCTGGGCGACGAAACCGTGCCAGCAACCCAGGGACTGCGTGTACTTGCTGCTGTCAGCGTCGTACTCGGCCATGTCCTTGCGCATGATGGCGGCGGTGTACTTGGCGATGTCCAGGCCGGTACGGAAGCGGTTCTGCACGATCATGCGGGCCGCATCTTCCGGGTGGATGGCACCCCAGGTGCCGCCGAGCTTGGCCTTGACGGCGCGGACGTGTTCGAGTGCAGAGGCGTACGTAGTCATGACGTTTTCCTGTTGCTGGGGGTAGTAGGCGCAGGCAGCCGGTGGACGGGCGGCCTGGACCTTGGGAGCGCGCAGAGTAAGGGCTGTGGCATAATTTCCCTAATTTATAGTTTTTATTCCCGGTATTTATTTTATGAATATTGAGCGGGTCGACCTCAACCTCCTGATCTACCTCGATGTGCTGTTGCGTGAGAAGAACGTCACCCGGGCGGCCGAGAACCTGGGCATTACGCAGCCGGCAATGTCTAATATTCTCAAGCGGTTACGAGATGTATTTGAGGATCCACTTTTGATTCGCTCCAGCGAAGGCATGACGCCGACGGAGCGGGCACTGGCCCTGCAGCCCCTGATCCGCGAGGCCCTGGACAGTCTCAACCACATTTTCGAGTCCCAGGAAGACTTCCGGCCCCGGTCCAGTTCACGCGTGTTCCGCATCATGGCGGCCGACTATGCCGAGGCCACCCTGATCCCGGCGCTGGCCAAGGCCATGCGTACTGAAAGCCCTTCGGTGGTGCTGGACTTCCTGACCCCCTCCGACGTGAGCTACCGCGACATGGAGCTGGGCAAGGTCGACATGGCCATCAACCGCTTTACCGACATTCCCCAGTCCTTCCACCAGGTGACGGTGTGGAAGGACAGCTTTTCCTGCCTGGTGCACCGGGACAGCCCGATGGCCGAGAACTTCACCCTGAAGGCTTACCTGGAGGCCCAGCACATCTGGGTGTCCAAGACCGGCATGGGGGTGGGCTTCGGCATGAACCCGGACCAAGCCGGCGGCCTGGGCTGGATCGACCAGGCCCTGGGCCGCATCGGCAGGAAGCGCAAGATCGCCATCTTCACCCGCCACTACCAGATGCCGGCACTGCTGGCCGAGAACGCGGACCTCATCGCCACGCTCCCCACACGGGTGGCCAAGCTGCAGCTCAACAACCCCAGGCTGGTGCTGCGCGAGCCGCCGTTCCACATCCCGGAGTTCGAGCTCAAGATGGCCTGGAGCCCGCTGCTGCACCACAACGCCGCCCACCGCTGGCTGCGCCAGCTCATTCTTTTTACGGCTCGCCAGATCATCGAGAGGGAAGAGGAGGAGCTGCGGGCGTCGCCGTCGCGGCCCGTGGCACCGGCACTGCCGCCACTGGACCGCGATTAGGGCGAGTCAGACCCTTCATCCGGGGTATCGCTCCGGAGGCATGTGGCAGGGAGCAGGGGGCAGGGGCCGCCGGAACATACGGGTAGGGCAATGCCGGCTGGCCCTGACCCGAGGTGCCAGGCCTACGGTGGCAAGCTCCGGAGCCGGCAGTCTGCCGGTCCGGTTGGGCGCGCATGCCCGGCGTTGCAGATCACGCTCACCGGTACGAATGCTACGAAGAATCCGTTAGAATGCCGGCCCTTCGCAGGGGCGCCACGGCCCTTGCCGACTGACGTTTGACTCCCGAGAGGCAAGACACATGACCGAACGCATCAAGCATGGCGACCTGGACATCGCCAAGGAACTCTACGATCTGGTGGCCACTGAAATCGCCCCGGGTAGCGGCGTCGAGCCGGCTGCGTTCTGGTCCGCCTTTGAAAAGGTTGCGGTCGAGCTGGCCCCGAAGAACAAGGCCCTGCTGGCCAAGCGCGAGGACCTGCAGGCGAAGATCGATGCCTGGCACCGCGCCAACCCCGGCTTTGACAAGGCCCAGTACAAGGCCTTCCTGCAGGAGATCGGCTACCTGGTGCCGGAAGGCCCGGACTTCCAGATCACGACCCAGAACGTGGACGAAGAGCTTGCCGTGCTCGCCGGTCCGCAGCTAGTGGTACCGGTGCGCAACGCCCGTTACGCCCTGAATGCCGCCAACGCCCGCTGGGGTTCGCTCTACGACGCCCTCTACGGAACCGACGTCCTCTCCGAAGAGGGCGGCGCCGAGAAAGGCCGGGGCTACAACCCGGTGCGTGGCGCCAAGGTGATCGCCTTCGCCCGCAACTTCCTCAATGAAACCTTTCCGCTGGCCGCCGGCTCGCACGTCGATTCCACACTATATGCGGTGGAGAACGGCCAGCTCGTGGTCACCCTCAAGGGTGGCGAGAAGGTCGGCCTGGCCACGCCGGCGCAGTTTGCCGGCTACACCGGCGACGCCGCGGCTCCCGCCGGCGTGCTGCTCAAGCACAACGGCCTGCACGTGGAAATCCAGGTCGACGCCAGCCACCCGATCGGCAAGGACGACGCCGCGCGCGTGAAGGACCTGCTGGTGGAAGCCGCTGTCACCACCATCCAGGACCTGGAAGACTCCGTGGCTGCCGTGGATGCCGAGGAAAAGGTCGAGGGCTACCGCAACTGGCTGGGCCTGATGACTGGCACCCTGGTGGAAACCTTCGAGAAGGGCGGCAAGCAGCTGACCCGCCGCATGAACCCGGACCGCGTCTACACCAACCCGCAGGGCCAGGCGTTCGCGCTGCACGGCCGCTCCATGATGCTGCTGCGCAACGTCGGCCACCTGATGACCAATCCCGCCGCGCTGGTGAAGGGCGAGGAAGTGTTCGAAGGCATCATGGATGCCCTCATCACCGCCCTCGTGACCAAGCGTGCGCTGACCGACAAGGCTGGCGTCAAGCTGGCCAACTCCCGCGCCGGCTCCACCTACATCGTGAAGCCCAAGATGCATGGCCCGGAAGAAGTGGCCTTCACCGTCGAGCTGTTCGAAGCGGCCGAGAAGGCTGTCGGCTTGGCGAAGAACACCCTCAAGGTCGGCATCATGGATGAGGAGCGCCGCACCTCGGTGAACCTGAAGGAATGCATCCGCGCCGCCAGCGAACGCACCATCTTCATCAACACCGGCTTCATGGACCGCACCGGCGACGAGATCCACACCTCGATGGAGGCGGGCCCCGTGGTGCGCAAGGACGACGTGAAGAAGGAACCCTGGATCGCCGCCTACGAGCGTCGCAACGTGGCCATCGGCCTGGCCTGCGGCCTGCAGGGCCGCGCCCAGATCGGCAAGGGCATGTGGCCGAAGCCGGACGAAATGAAGGAAATGGTCGCCACCAAGGCGGCGCATCCGAATGCCGGCGCCAACTGCGCCTGGGTGCCGAGCCCGACCGGCGCCACCCTGCACGCGCTGCACTACCACAAGGTGAACGTGAAGGCGCGCCAGGACGAGCTGAAGTCCGCGCCCATGGATCCGGTCGACACCATCCTGAACCCGCCGCTCGCCGCCAACCCGAACTGGAGCGACGCCGAGAAGCTGGCCGAGCTGGAAAACAACTGCCAGGGCATCCTGGGTTATGTGGTGCGCTGGGTCGACCTCGGCGTGGGCTGCTCCAAGGTGCCCGACATCAACAACGTTGGCCTGATGGAAGACCGCGCCACGCTGCGCATTTCCAGCCAGCACATCGCCAACTGGCTGCGCCACGGTGTGGTGAGCAAGGAGCAGGTGATGGACGTGATGAAGCGCATGGCCGTGGTCGTGGACCAGCAGAACGCGAGCGACGCCGCCTACACGCCGATGGCGCCGGGCTTCGACGGCATTGCCTTCAAGGCCGCCTGCGACCTGATCTTCCTGGGCACCGTGCAGCCCTCCGGCTACACCGAGCCGCTGCTGCACGCCGCGCGGCTGAAGCTGAAGGCGCAGTCCCGCGGCTGATCCCTGCCGTGGTGAAAAAAAAGGCCGCTTTATGCGGCCTTTTTTCTTTGTGTGGTAATGGCAATCGGCGGCAGGGTTGCTTCGAAGTGGCCGTGTTCGAGAAAGAAGAGCACTTCGTGTATGGCCTCACGGTCGCGCATGATGAAAGGATGGCTGACGGGCAGGACGCGGAAATCCCGCATGCCGGAAAGCCGTGCACTGGCGACGGTGACCTTGCCGTCGTCGTCTCCGGGAAGCATCAGGGACATCCACGGATTGAAGGTCCGGTTGCCGGTCAGCACACCGAGCTCGAAGGGCAGCGACGCCGCGTCCGCCGTTGCCGGCACGGGTCGCAACTGCTGCCCGGCTGGCCCGGCGATGCGGCGGAACAGCCAGAGGTCGCCGAGCAGGGCTGCCGCCTCGCTGCCATGGTTGGGCGGGCTCAGCATCACGACGCGCGCCACCGGCAGGACTTGCGCCGCGACGATTTCGCGCACGACGAGCCCGCCCATGGAGTGAGTCACGAAGTGCAGCGGGCCTTCATGGCCGGGGAAGCAGCCCCGAATGGCCGGGGCAACATGGTCGCGCGCGAGGGTCTCGATGGCATGCTGGCGGGACGGATAATCCACGTTGCAGACCGGGTAGCCCGCGGCCTCGAGTTCCTGCGCCAGCCGCTCCATCGACGCCGCCGTGCGGGCAAGGCCATGCAGCAATACGACGGGCTCGCGCGCGCCGCGGTCGGCGATTGCCGGCGGAGTGGCGAAGGCGAGGCATGCCAGCAGCGCCGCCCTGATTGCAGTCCTGCTCATGCGTCAGCTCCTCCCGGTAATGGCATGTTCAATATCACAGCGCCGCTTCACGCCGGCAACTGTTTCCACACAGGCTTCCAGCGTCGTCCAGAAGTGCAGGCTTTCCAGTACCGGATTCAAGACATTGGTCAGGACGCAGTAGTGGCTGTCCTTGCGGCCACGGTGGTGACGGGCGTGCTCGCGCGGGGTCTGGAGAATGCGCCATTGCTGCAGTCGCGCTACCAGCGCCGGATTTTCCCGCGGCCCACGATGCGCCCATTTGTGCACCTGGTTGGCGTTGACCGTGATGACCACGAAGAGCAGCAACCAGCCATTCAGGGTGTCCGTCAGCAGCGCTGCCAGAACGACCATGAGTCCCAGCAGCACCAGGTCCTGCGAGCTTTCCCACCAGCTCTTCTCGAGGAAGGCGCGAGGGCGGGCGTGATGCAGCAGGTTTTCCTCCGCGATCCGGCCCACGAGGCGCATGCCGGGGCGGGCGTAGGCATCCTCCAGCCAGTGCACGAGGCCGGACACGAAGTCCGCCAGCATCACCGTGAAGAACAGCTTCAGAAAAAACATGATTTGCTCCTGCAAGTCATTCGGGTCCCCATTCCTCAACGTGGGGTGAGCGCAGGATGCAAACCGCCAGGGCGGAAATAAATACCTAAACGTTAAGGTATTGATTTACGCTACCTACTGTATAGGACCCTGATGCTTTCGGGCGGGAGGCGGAGATGGCAAATGCCGGGCAACTGGTGTCGGCGCTGAAGAAGGTGCTCAAGGCGCGCGGGCGCACCTATGCCGATCTGGCCACGGGCCTCGGTTTGAGCGAAGCGAGCATCAAGCGGTTGTTTTCGGAGCAGACCTTCACCTTGCAGCGCCTGGATGACATCTGCCGCCTGCTCGAGATGGATCTTTTCGAGCTCGCACAGATTGCCCGCGGCGAGTCGGAGGCGTTGCGGCAGATGACGGTGGCGCAGGAGGCGCTGCTGGCCGGCGACCGCAAGCTGCTGGCCGTGTTCTATCTGCTGCTCAACAACCGGGAGCCTGCCGCCATCGTGCAGGACTACCAGCTGAGCGAGCCGGAGTGCATCCGGCTGCTGGCGAAGCTGGATCGCGCGGGGTTGATCGAGCTGCTGCCGGGCAATCGCGTGCGGCTGCGGGTGTCCCGACAGGTCCGGCATCGTCCCAACGGTCCGTTGCGGCAGCGCCTGGGGGAGGAGATGGTGAGCAATTTCCTGTCAGTGCGCTTCGACGACCACGACGGTCACTTCCGCTTCGAGATCGGCGAGTTGTCGGCGGCGTCCGCGGCCATGCTCGCGCGCAAGCTGGACCGGCTGGCGGCGGAGTTTTTCGAACTGTCCGAACTGGACATGCACCTGCCCCCAGCGCAACGGGCCCTCTACGGCATTGCGATGGGGCTTCGGCCCTGGGGCGGCGCGGCGGAGCTGACGGGCTTGCGGCGCCGTGCATCTGTGCCGGAAAAAACGTGATAATCCGCCACTGTCCCCTACCGCGCTGTCGCATCGCTACGTATTGTCGACAGGCAGATCGGCGGGACCGCCGCGCGCGACCAGCGCAGGCCAACGGAAACAGCGCATGACATCAGTTACCAACTCCCGTCCGCCGGTGGCCGTCATTGGGGGTGGCCCTGCCGGCCTCATGGCGGCGGAGGTCGTTGCACAGGCCGGCATTGCTGTAGACCTATACGACGCCATGCCGTCGGTTGGCCGCAAGTTCCTCCTGGCCGGCATCGGCGGCCTGAACATCACCCACTCCGAACCTTTTGCGCCGTTCGTGGACCGCTATGCCGGCCGCGTCGAGGAGATGCGCGGACTGCTGGCGGACTTCGACGGTGTGGCACTGCGTGAGTGGGTTCATGCGCTTGGGATCGACACCTTCGTCGGCTCTTCTGGACGGGTGTTTCCGGCCGGCATGAAAGCTGCGCCCATGTTGCGCGCGTGGCTGCACCGGCTGCGCGAGGCCGGCGTCGTGTTGCATCGCCGGCACCGCTTCACCGGGTGGTCGGCAGACGGAGCGCTCTGTTTCGACACACCGGAGGGAGAGGCGCGGCATGCTGCCGACGGGGTCATCCTGGCACTGGGTGGCGCGAGCTGGCCGCGCCTCGGTTCCGACGGCCGCTGGGTTCCGTGGCTGCGGCAGCGCGGCATCGCCGTGGCCGACTTGCAGCCGGCCAACTGCGGCTTCGATGCGGACTGGAGCGAATATCTGCGCCGTCATTTTGCAGGCGCGCCGTTGAAGTCGGTGGCGGCCTCCTGCGTCGACCGGAACGGGCGCGTACACCGCCGTCCCGGAGAGCTGGTCGTTACCGCTACCGGCGTTGAGGGCAGTCTGGTCTATGCCCTGTCGGCATTTTTGCGCGACGCGCTCGTGGCAAGGGGCGAAGCCGTGCTCATGCTTGATCTGCTGCCGGATCGCGCGTTGTCGGAGCTGCAGCTGGCGCTTGCCAAGCCGAAAGGAAAGGAATCCTTCAGCAACTGGCTGCGCAAGCGCACGGGTATCGACGGAGTGAAGCTGGCGCTGTTGCGCGAGGTGGCGGGAGCCGAAACCATGGCCGACCCGATTCGCCTGGCAACGGCAATCAAGCAACTGCCGCTGCGCCTGCACGCCTGTCGCCCGCTGGCCGAGGCCATCAGCACGGCCGGTGGCGTGTGTTTCGAGTCGCTGACGGCAGACCTGATGCTGAAGTCCCTGCCGGGCGTTTTCTGTGCCGGAGAGATGCTGGACTGGGAAGCCCCGACCGGGGGCTACCTGCTCACCGCCTGCCTTGCCTCCGGCAGGCGCGCGGGGCAGGGCGCTCTGCGCTGGCGGGCCGCGCAATCGCGGGTACCGCTGGTATGAGCTGGTTTCTTTACGTCCTCGAGTGTAGCGACGGCAGTCTTTACACCGGCATTACCGTCGATGTTCGGGCTCGCTTCGACGCCCACGCCGCCGGCAGGGGCGCCCGCTACACGCGTGCACGGCCACCGGTGCGGGTGGTTGCAATGGTGGCATTTCCCGATCGCTCGACGGCATCGAAGGCCGAGCATGAAGTGAAGCGACTGCCCTTGCAGCGCAAGCGCGCTTTCTGTGCAGAGCATCCGCCCGTCGACGCCATTCCCTGAGTCGCGCCCTCATCTTCTCGTCCTTGGTCATGTCATGACACCAGCAGGGGAGTCCCTGCAGTGACTGCCGCCTGCATCGAAAAGGAAAAAGCCCCTTCCGGGGCTTTTTCGTTGCGTACTCGACAGGCTCAGTCGCTGAAAATCGCGATGATTTTCACGCTGCCGTCCACCTGGCTCCTGTCTAGGTAAGAGATGGCGCCAGGCGTACTGGCCACCAGTGCCTTCACCTCGTCGCGCTTGATTGTGCGCGGCGGCTTTGCCTTGCCGGTGAAGACCATGCGGGCCCAGTACCTCTCGATCTGCTCGGGACTTTTCTTCAGGATCTCGCGGGCGAACTCATCCTCCGTGGCACCGCTGACATTGAGCGGGACGGCTTTGCTGCCGTCGGGGAGTTGCTCAGTCTGGCCAAGGAAGATGCGGCTGACCTGGCTGAGGGGGAGCTTGCCCACGGAAATGCCGGGATTGGCGACCATCACGAGCTCGCCCTGTGCGGCGGCAGCAAGTGAAAGCAGGCCTGTGGCCATGAGAAAACGAAAATTCATGCTGTCTCCCCTTTAGAAGGCCGCGTTGATGTTGACGCTGAAGACCTGCACGGAGTCGCCTGCAGGCGGAACCGCGCCAGCGAAGTAGCCTGGGGTGCCGTTGAAATCGCGCACATGGTCCACCTGCAGTTTCACGCTGACGTTCTTGGTGGCGTCATAGCGGAAGCCGGCCGAGTAGGTGGTCTGCTCCTTGCCGGCGCAAGTGATCGCGGCCGCGCCGTTGAGGGCGGCCTGACCTGCTGCCGCATCCGTGGCGGCTTGCCCCACCTGTGCCGCCACAATGGCGGCCGTGGTGTAGTTGGCGAGATCGACTGGATCGAAGGTGCCCATGTATTGCGCCAGGAGCGTGGCCGCGGCGGCGTCGGCCTGGGCCTGCGCCGCGCTGGCCTGGCCGGCGAGCGCACCGGCATTGCTGACGGCGGGAGCGAGTTCGGACAGGCACTCGTCTGCCTTCACGGTATTGACCTTGGAAGCGACCACATACGGCAGCCATTTGCCGAAGTAGTGCCCGAGGGTCACGTAACCGGCATCGACGTCGGAGGCAAAGCCTTTAATCCGCAGCTGTCCGAATTCGCCTGACAGCATCCAGGCACCGTCGTCGTATATGAAGCCGACATCCGCGAAAGAGGCATCCTCACCGTCGGTATCGATATCCACACCGTAGGCGTTCAGCAGGTAAGCCAGTTGTTCGGAGCTATTGCCGAAAGGATCCTTGGCAATGCTGATGTCGACGTCGCTTTCACTGTAGCCGGCGTGCAGGGAGAGCGCGTCGTTGGAGAGGTTGATGTTCAAACCGCGGCTGTTGTCGATCTTGACGTAGCTGTTCTCGGCACCGCCCAGCATGACCTGGGCGTCCAGGTTCCAGCCGCCGACGGGCAGCCGGTACAGAAGGTCGATGCCGTTGATGCTGTTGATCGGGATGCCGCCATAGAGCTCGACTGGCGGGCGTGCCCATGGATAGGACTGTCCGACCCGCAACGATTCGGTATACATGAAGAAGGGAGCGGCGAAACGGCCGGCACGGACTCGGACGTTGTCATTGATCCGGTAGGCGACATAGGCCCATTCCGCTTCGGTTTCATAATTGTTCTGGCCGCTGGCCACCAGCTGGCCGACCAGGTCGACCTTGTCGTTGAAGGCATAGCTGAGCTGGATGCCCAGGACGCTGTCGTGCTGGTAGGAGCCCTTCTCGTCGAAACCGCTGGCAGGCAGGTAAGGATTGCCGAGGTAGGTGCTGCCATAGTCCTCCGATATCCAGGTGCCGCCGGCTGTGACGAAGCCGTTGACCTGCAGGTTGGGAGTGATGCTCTCGGCCAGGGCATTGCCGCCGAGGCTGGCCAACGCAATGGCGATGGCAAGTGTGGTCGGTGTGGTTCGTTGAGCCATGTTGGACTCCGGTTCTTGTTGATTTGGGAATGAACAACGGCTCCATGCCTAGGGCTGCATTTCCGGACAGGCTGACCGCTCCGGTGACCGTGTCGGTCATGCAGGCCAGCCAAGACTGCCCAATATTTGTGACGCAGCGCACATTCCGCCGTTCCGCCGGCGATTCCGGCGGATGGGCGGAACGGGCGGGCAGGCGCCTGGCTATCCCTCGCCGGAGGCAGGAAATGAAAAAGGCCCCGTGTGGGGCCTTTGCGGGAAAGTGCGGGGGTCAAGAGGCGGCCAGTGCGACCTTGAGGACGACCTTGCCGTCTGCGGCCGTGGCGGTGACGGGCTCCAGGACAAATATCCGCGCGGCGTCCACGCCGCTGCCTTCGACTAGCTGGGCGCGCAATACCCGTGCCCGCTCCAGCGCCAGCTGGCGCAGGTCGCCCTCCAGGACGGTTTCGCGCGCCGCGAGCTCCTGGCGGAGGGCGTCCAGGTAAGCCTGTTCCGCCAGCTGTAGCGCGGCCTGCCCGTCACCGGCGGGCTTCAGGGCGAGGGCGCGCTGACGTGCCAGCGCCTCGTCGCCCAGCTTCTCCGTGAACATGGCTTCCAGCACCTTGCGCGGCTTGCCGCCTGTCGCGAGGCGCTTCTGGTAGGCGGCCTCGAAGCGCGCGGCGCGTAACGCCCGGGCATCGACTTCGGGGTCGAAAGCACCGCGGATCTCGACACCGAGAGCAGGACGTTCCGCCAGCGCGAGTGCCAGCTTCGCGAGCTTCTCGGCATTGCCGGGGGTGAGTGTCGCGTCGCCGGCGGCAAACGCGAGGGAGTCCATGTCGTCGCCGCCGCCGACCAGGCCGGCGATCAGTGCGAAGGGCGCCGTCGCCGCCTTGGTCACCAGGTTCAGGAAGGCCTTCCACACCAGTGGCGCCACGCGGAACTGCGGATCGTCGAGGCTGCCGGTGAGCGGCAGGTCGACGTCGATGACGCCGTCCTTGTCCTTGAGGATGGCCACCGCCAGCTTGAGCGGCAGGTTCATGGCGTCCGGGCTGTCCACCTTCTCGCCCAGCGTGAGCTGGTTGAACACGATCTTGTTGGTGGCCTCCAGCTGCCGGTCGCGGATGCGGTAGCCAAGATCCAGCGAGAGCTTGCCCTTGTCGATGCGGTAGCCGGCGAACTTGGCCGAGTAGGGCGTCAGCGTGGTGAGCTCGAGGTCGGAGAAACCGATCTTGATGTCGGTGAAGCGGTCGCTGGCCAGCGGGCTCATCGTGCCGCCAATGTCGGCGCGACCGTACTGGTCGACACGGCCCTTGAGCCGGATCGTGGCGCGTGCGGCCGGGTCGCTGGAGATGCCGGTGATGTCGCCATTCAGCGACTGGATGCCGGTGGCGAACTGCGGCTTCAGCGTGAGGTCGGCGAAGAGCATGGCGCCGTTGCGCAATCGGATGCGGTCGACGCGCAGCGGATAAGCCGGCGAGTCGGCGACGGCCGGGCCGGTCGTTGGCTTGACCTCAGCCGGCGTCGTGGCATCGCCGGCGACGAGCACGCGGCTGAGGTTGATGGTCTTGTCGGCGCCCACGATCACGCGCATGAAGGGCCGCTCGGCCTCGATCTCGCGAATGGCAAGACGCCCCGGCGCGAGACGCCAGTCGATGCCGCTGGCGGCGAGGCGCTTCCAGGCCAGGAAGCGCTCGTCCTGGTCGAGGTCGTTGGCGGCGAAGTCGCGCACTGCGACACGGCCGCTGAACCCTGCCTGCAGTTTCGGCGCCTGCTTCAGGGTGAAGTGACCGGCGACGTCGAGCGCACCGTCCTCGAGGGCGAAGCGGGCGAGGTCGGCGAAGTAAGGCGCGAAGGGCGGCAGGCGGAAGCCGGTCAGGTCGAGGTCGGCATCCACCGCGAGCGGCTGCCCGGTAAAGCGGCCCTTCAGCGCCAGCGTGCCGCCGGTGCCGATTACCAGGCTGCCGTCCAGCGCATGCGGTTGGCCTGCCTGCTGGCCGGGCAGCAGCTGCAGCGCGATTTTTTCCAGGCGGGTGGCGACGGGCGTGGCCGGCACGCGGTCGACGACGCCGACGCGGAAATTGCGCAGGTCGAATGCGCCCAACGTGGCAGCCCAGGGCCTGGCAGTGGCTGGTTTGTCGCCTTTCGCGACTGGGGCTGCGGCGCTGGCGGCCGGCAGCGTCATGCCGCGGGTGAAGCGCGAGGCCAGCAGGTCGAGCTGGCTCTGCCAGTTGAGGCTGCCGTCCTTTTCGCGACGCACGCTGATGTCACCATCCTGCAGCAGGATGCGCGCCACGTGCGCGGTACGGGCATCGCCGGCCAGCTCGAGCCCGCTGAGGGTGAGGGCTGGCAGGACGAGCAGCGGCGTCTCCACATTGTCGGCGAGGTGCACGTCGCGCAGTGCGATTTCCTGGAGCGCGACCTGTTGGCCCTCCGGGCGGAAGCGGCCTTCACGCAGGCCGAGGCTGGCGAAACCCGCGTAGCTGCCGGCGCGGCCGGCGTCGGTCAACGCGAAATCGCGCAGGGTGAGCGTCGCGAAGCCGGCGTTCTGCTGCGGCCAGTCCAGCGTCACGCCATCGAGGTCGAGCTTGCCGAGCGCCAGGGCCAGCGGTGCGTCGCCGCGCAGGCGCAATTTCAACTGGTCGACCTCGACGC
Organism: Moraxellaceae bacterium; assembly: GCA_029237815.1. Lineage (GTDB taxonomy): Bacteria > Pseudomonadota > Gammaproteobacteria > Pseudomonadales > Moraxellaceae > UBA2031. Next base: position 99,714 of record JAQZBP010000007.1, on the reverse strand, counting down.
GGCCCTGGTTGAGCGCGAAGGCTGTGCCGTTGTCCACGGTCAGGCGGTAGTGGCCGCTGATGGCGATGAGGCCGTCCTCCACGACCAGGGGCAGCTGGTCCTGCAGGTAGCGCCAGGGCGTCGTGGCCTTCAGTCCGGAAATCCTCAGCTCGCCTTCGGAACGCACCGGCTGCATCGCGAGGCTGCCGCGCCAGTCCAGCGCCTCGCCGTCGCCGGTTTCGGCGTGGAGGGTGTAGAGACCGTCGCGGTCGGGGCGCGAGGCGAGATCGGAAAGCGTCAGGTTGAGGGGCTGCAGTTCCGTGGCAAACGGCGTCGGCCGGGTGTCGTCACGGAAGGCGATACGGCCTTGCTGCACTGCCAGGCGGCCGATGCGCCAGTTGGCGTCACCACTGTCTTCCTTGTCGTCGGGCGGTACCAGCTGCATCAGGTTGATGCTGCCGTCCTTGCGGATGCGGGCATTTATATAAGGCTGCTGCAGCTCCAGCTCGGCGAGGCTGGCGCCCCGCAACCAGAGCGAGGACCAAAGCTGCGCGTTGACATAGACACTGCGTGCCGCGACCAGGGTCTCGCCCGCCTTGCCCGGCTCTTTCACGGCAAGGCCGTCGATACGCACCGCCAGCAGCCAGGGATTCACCGACAGCTTCTCGATCGCGAGCTCGAGCCCGAGCTTTTCCGCGACGAACTTCTGCGCCTGCGACACGACGACACCCGGCAGGGCCAGGACGCCCAGGAGCGAATACGCAATGAAGAGGCCGAGGAACACCTTGCCGTAGCGGCGCCGGGTGGGGGTGAGTTGCTGTCGCAGGTGCTGGGCGAGGGCTGCTGTGCGCATGTCCATGTCCTTGCTGGCCGGTGAGCCTGTAAAAGGCGGCGGATTCTAGACTGCGGGCGTGGGGCAGGGCGAGCACGGAAACGGCGGGACAGGAGCGAGCGAATGGTGCCCGGGACCGGGGTCGAACCGGTACGGCCGTTACCGGCCGAGGGATTTTAAGTCCCTTGTGTCTACCAATTTCACCACCCGGGCAGGGGTGTGCAGGCGAGGAAGAGCAGGATTGCCGGGGCGGCAGGACAGAAGAGCGGGAGTGGAGGCTGGGGTCGGAATTGAACCGGCGTACGCGGAGTTGCAGTCCGCTGCATGACCACTCTGCCACCCAGCCATGGGGGCACTCGCGAGAGGACGCGCATCATATCGGCGACCCTCCGGAGCGTCAATACAAGTGCACGGCGGTAAAACCGGCCGACGGCATGCGCTTTTCGCGCGCCGCGCCCGCGATTTCCGGACGCCATTCCGGCTGGACACGAGCCTGACAAAACGCCGCGATCATCAGCGGGAGAAAACGCCTGCGCGGCCAGCAGGGCCGGGGCCCGCCGCCCATTCCCTGACAGGCGGCTACTTCTTGCGCGGTACGGACTTGAGGGGCCTCCGGAATCCGGGTAGCGTGCAATCGAGGTCACACGGACCTTCAAATAACAAGCACAACTCCTTGTATACAAAGACTTCGTTTCCTTTCGCGCTGCCCTGATGCGTGGCGCGTCTTGCAGGGGTCATCCGCATGTCCTGGTTCAGCAATCTTTCCATCCGCACCAAGATATTGAGCATCACGCTGCTCACCATCCTGGGCTTCATGTTCTATCTCGGCATTTCCTTCTATGCCAACCACCGGATTGCCAGCAACCTCGAGACCATCCAGCAGAGCGACATGCCCGCGCTGCAGCGCATCAATGCGCACACGGTCGACCTGGTCAACCTGCGGGAAACCTACGCCGCGGCGATTTCCGATCGTGACGAGCTGATGCTGTCGCAGGCGGAAGAAGCAGCGATAGTGATCGAGAAGAGCTTGCGCGACAGCGCCACATCGTCGATTGCCGCACGTAACGCCCAGGAGCAGCTGCTGGTCAGCTTCAAGGCGTGGAACTCCTATGCCGCCAGCCTGGCGAGAGACATGGTGGCGTCTGACGTGAGCGCCGACATGGTGCCGGTGCGCCTGCGCGAGCTGTCGCGCCTGCAGCAGGAGTTCGATGCCCAGCTGACGGCCACCAAGACAGCCGTCTATGCGGGCTTCTCCAACAAGATCTCCGAAGTGCGCGCCAGCAACGAGGATATGTGGAAGTTCGGCCTGCTGATGGGCTCCCTGATCGCCGTCTTCTCGCTGGGCCTCAGCCTGCTCATCACCAACAAGTCCATCATCGGCCCGCTCAATCATGCGGTGGAAGCGGCCAACAAGATCGCCGAGGGCGACTGGGCCATTTCCATTGTCAATGCCGCACGCGACGAGCTCGGCCACATGCTGCAGTCGATCCAGAAGATGCGCGACCGCCTGAAGTCGCGCTACGACGAGGACCGGCGCGCCGAGCGCATCAAGACCACTGTCGCCGAGCTCGGCAACCGCATGCGCGGTGACATGTCCATGGAGCAGCTCTCGGAGAATATCCTCAATTACCTGGTGCCCGCGCTGCGCGGCCAGGTCGGCCTTTTCTATCTCCCGCAGGACGATGAGCTGGTGCTGTCCGGCACCTATGCCTTCACCTTCCGCAAGAACAACGCCAACCGCATCAAGCTGGGCGAGGGCCTCGTCGGCCAGGCCGCGCTGGAAAAGAAGCAGATCGTGCTGACGCGCGTGCCGGATGACTACGTGGTGGTGAGCTCCGGCCTCGGCGAGGCGCCGCCGCGCCATATCATCGTCACGCCCATCCTGCACGAGGGCGAGCTGCGCGGGCTGCTCGAGGTCGGCAGCCTGAACGAGCTGGGCGCCGAGGAAATCGAGATCCTCAATCTCAGCGTCGAACACATCGCGGTGGCCGTGAATTCGGCCATCTCGCGCATGCAGCTTTCGAAGATGCTGCAGCAGACCCAGGAACAGGCCGACCTGCTGAAGCGCCAGCAGGAGGACATGCAGACCATCAACCAGGACCTCGAGGAGCAGGCGATCGCGCTGTCCGGTTCCGAGATGCGGCTGCAGCAGCAGCAGGAAGAGCTGAAGAAGGCGAACGAGGAGCTCGAGGAGCAGGCCCAGGCGCTGCGCGCCTCCGAGGAATCCCTGCAGGCGCAGCAGGAAGAATTGCGCGTGATCAACGAGGAGCTGGAGGCGCAGGCCCGCCTGCTGGCCGACCAGCGCAACGAGCTGCTCGAGAAGAACGAGGCGCTGAACGCCTCGCAGCAGGTGCTGGAAGACAAGACCCGCGCGCTCGAGCTCTCCAGCAAGTACAAGTCCGAATTCCTCTCGACGATGTCGCACGAGCTGCGCACGCCGCTCAATTCGATTCTCATCCTGTCCAACTCACTGGCCGACAACAAGCACGGCAACCTCAGCGAGAAGCAGGTCGAGCATGCGCGCGTCATCCATTCCGCCGGCTCCGACCTGCTGTCGCTGATCAACGACATCCTCGACATCTCCAAGGTCGAGGAGGGCAAGATGCAGCTCGTCATCGAGTCGCTGGACATCAACGATCTCGCCGACCATTTCCGGCGCAGCTTCGAGCACGTCGCGCAGCACCGCGGCCTCGAGTTCAAGGTCGACGTGGCGCCGGGCTCGCCCGTCACCCTGTTCTCCGACCGCCAGCGCCTGGAGCAGGTGCTGCGCAATTTCTTCTCCAATGCCCTCAAGTTCACACACCAGGGCGGCGTCTACCTCGACATCAGCACCGCGCCCGAGGACATGAAGTACAACAAGATCAAGCCGGGCAACGGCGCCGTCATCGCCTTCGCGGTCCGCGACACCGGCATCGGCGTCCCCAAGGACAAGCAGGAGTTGATCTTCGAGGCCTTCCAGCAGGCCGACGGCACCACGAGCCGCAAATACGGCGGCACCGGCCTCGGCCTCACCATCTCGCGCGAGTTCTCGCACCTGCTGGGCGGCGAAGTGCACATCCACAGCGAAGGCGAGGGCAAGGGCAGCACCTTCACGCTCTACCTGCCGGTGGGCGCGCCCGACTCCGCCACGGTCACGGAAGAGTTCGTGCCGGGCAGCGCTCCGGTGTCCGCGCCGGTGGCACCGCCGCAGCCGCGTCCGGCCGGCGAGCAGAAGTGCCTCATCATCATCGAGGACGACGAGACCTTCGCCGAAGTGCTGTCGGAACTGGCGCAGGAGTACGGCTTCCGCTCCGTGGTCGCGCATGACGGCGAGCGCGGCATCGAGATGGTGAAGCAGACGCGCCCGGACGCCGTCATCCTCGATATCGGCCTGCCCGGCATCGACGGCTGGCAGGTGCTGGAGCTGCTCAAGAACGATCCGCTCACCAAGGACATCCCGGTGCATTGCTTCTCCGGGCACGACGAGTCCGCCAGGGCACTGGACCTCGGCGCCATCGCCTACTACAAGAAGCCGGCCACGCTGGACCAGATCAAGGACGCCTTCGGCCGCATCGAGGAGCGCACCCACCAGGGCGTGCGCCGCCTGCTGGTGGTGGAGGACAACTCCGTGCAGCACAGCGCCATCAATGCGCTGTTCGAGGAAAACCAGGTCGACGTCACCGTGGTCACCACCGGCCAGGAGGCGCTGGACAACCTGAAGCGCGAGACCTTCGACTGCGTCGTGCTCGACCTGTCGCTGCCCGATATCGACGGCTACTCGCTGCTGGAGACCATCCACGAGGATCCGGCCTACCCGAAGATCCCGGTGATCGTGTACACGGCGCGCGACCTGACGCGCGAGCAGGAGTCCCGCCTGCGCAAGTATGCCGACCGCATCATCCTGAAGACGGACCAGTCCGCCGACCGCCTGCTGTCCGAGGCCTCGCTGTTCCTGCACTGGGTCGACAGCAAGGAGCCCGCCAAGGCCAAGGCCATGGAATCCGCCAACCACCGCGACGATGTCTTCACCGGCAAGCGCGTGCTGCTGGTGGACGACGACATGCGCAACATCTATGCGCTGTCGGCCAGCCTGGAGGAGTGGGGCTGCGAGATCCAGATCGCCAACAACGGCATCGAAAGCCTGGAGGCGCTGGACGCCGACCCGACCTTCGACATCGTGCTCATGGACATCATGATGCCGGAGATGGACGGCTATGAAGCCATGACGCGCATCCGCGCCCAGGAACGCTTCAAGAAGCTGCCCATCCTGGCGCTCACCGCCAAGGCCATGCGCGATGATCGCGCCAAGTGCCTGGAGGCGGGCGCCAACGACTACATCACCAAGCCGGTGAACATCGAGAAGCTGCAGTCCCTGATGCGGGTGTGGTTGCACCAGTCATGAGCCAGGAGATCAACGACCCCCGCCCGGAGGACATCGAGCTGCAACTGCTGCTGGAGGCCATCTACCAGCGCTACGGCTACGATTTCCGGGCCTACAGCCGCGCTTCGCTGCAACGGCGTGTGGACCAGCACATCCTCCTGAAGCACTACAAGCATGCGGGGGAGCTGATCCACAGCATCCTCCATAAAGGAGAGGCCTTCGCGGCGCTGCTCTCGGACCTGACCATCAACGTGACCGAGATGTTCCGCGACCCGGACTTCTACCGGGCCTTCCGCGAAAAGGTGGTGCCCGTGCTCCGGACCCACCCTTTCCTCAAGATCTGGCATGCCGGGTCGGCCACCGGAGAGGAGATCTATTCCATGGCCATCCTCCTGGAAGAGGAGGGCCTGTACGACCGCTGCCAGATCTATGCCACCGATATCGACAAGGAAGTGCTGGAAAAGGCGAAAAAGGGGATCTATTCGGTAGCCGACCTGCGCAAATACACGGAAAATTACCAGAAGGCCGGCGGGAAGGCGGCCATGTCGGACTACTACACGGCCAAGTACGACAACGTCATCATGGATCCGCGGCTGAAGAAGAACGTCATCTTTGCCGACCATGACCTGGCCACCGACCAGGTCTTCGGCGAGATGCAGGTGATCTTCTGCCGCAACGTGATGATCTATTTCAACGCAGAGTTGCAGAAGCGCGTCTTCCAGCTTTTCCACGACAGCCTGGACATCGGGGGAACCCTCTGCCTCGGCAACAAGGAAAGCCTGCGCTGTGCTTCCTGCGCGGACGACTTCGACGTAATCGACAAGGCACAGCGCATCTACCGCAAGCGCGTTTAGGAAGCCGGCGACCCCGGCTCTTGAGGTGAACAACGTGAGCAAAGACCAAAACATCCTGCTGGTTGACGATCAACCCGCGAACCTGGTTGCCCTCGAGGCCATCCTCGAGGATGTCGACTGCAGCCTGCTCAAGGCGAACAACGGCAACGAGGCGCTGGCCATCCTCATGAAGAACGAGGTGGCGCTGGTGCTGCTCGACGTGCAGATGCCCGGCATGGACGGCTTCGAGGTCGCCGAGCTGATGCGCAAGAGCAACAAGACCAAGATGGTGCCCATCATCTTCGTGACGGCCATCAGCAAGGAGGCGAAGTATGTCTCCCGTGGCTACGGCGTCGGCGCGATCGACTACATGTTCAAGCCGCTCAATCCGGAGATCATGGTGCACAAGGCCGAGTTCTTCCTGGAGCTCGACCAGCAGAAGCGTCGCCTCGAGGAGAAGTTGCGCAAGAGCCAGGAGTCGCGCGAGGCCTTCCACAAGGCCATGGGTAGCGAGCCGCCTGAACTCGGCTGAGGGGTTGAGGCATGGCGCGTCGGCGTGAGTCCGCGAGACGGCCCCAGCCTTATGACATCGTGGTGATCGGCGCGTCATGGGGTGGCGTGGAGGTCCTGATGCAGCTGGTGCGGGCGCTGCCGAAGGACTGGCGCCTTCCGGTGGTGATCGTGCAGCACCAGCATCCGAACTCCGGCAATGCCCTGGAACGTATCCTCGGCAAGCTGACCGGGCTCACGGTCAGGGATGTGGAGGACAAGGACAGGATCGAGCCCGGGCACATCTACATCGCCCCGGCCAATTACCATCTGCTGGTGGAATCGGATCGCAGTTTCAGCCTGAGCATCGAGGCGCCGGTGAAGTATTCGCGGCCCTCGATAGACGTCACGTTCTCAAGCGTTGCCCGCCTGTACCACAAGCGATGCATCGGGGTTATCCTCACCGGCGCCAACGATGATGGCACCGAAGGAACAAGAACAATAAAGGCCGAGGGTGGCCTGGTACTGGCGCAGTCGCCGGACACGGCGGAGGCACGCAGCATGCCGGAAGCCGCCATTGCCACCGGCGTCGTCGACGCCGTGTTGCCGCCCCCGGAAATCGTGCCGTACCTGCTGAAGGTACTGACTGATGGAACTGGTGATGCAGAGCATTCTCATCGTTGATGACAGAAGCGAGAACCTGACGGCTCTGGAGACGCTGCTCGAGCGTCCGGACGTCGAGCTGCTCAAGTCCGACAACGGCAACGATGCACTCAAGCTGCTGCTGCGCCACGATGTGGCGCTGGTACTGCTCGATGTGCAGATGCCGGGCATGAACGGCTTCGAGATGGCCGAGCTCATGCGTCGCAACAAGAAGACACAGAATATTCCCATCATTTTCGTGACCGCCAACGGCGACAAGCGCCAGCTGTTCCGTGGCTACGAGGTGGGCGCGGTGGATTACCTGGCCAAGCCCATCGAGCGCGAGGTGCTGCTGTCCAAGGTGCGGATCTTCCTGGAGCTCGATTCGCACAAGCGCGAACTGGAGCAGCAGCTGCTGCAGATCCAGGAGCTCAAGCAGCAGAACGAGCAGTTACTGCAGGCGCTCGGCGACGGCGTGGTGGCGGTGGATCCCGCCGGCAGCATCACCTTCGTCAATCCGGCCATGAAGCACCAGTTCGGCATCGAGCCGCAGCAGATCACCGGGCAGGCCCTGGAAAGTGTGCTGTTCCAGCATGGCGACGGGCGCAAGATGCCCTGGAAATCCAGCGAAGTGTTCCTGGCGTCCAGCAAGGGCGAACGGCTGCAGAAGGAGACAGGCTTTTTCGTGCGCTGTGGCGAGAAGCTGGTGCCGGCGCATGTCTCTGCCGCGCCGATTCCCTCGCCGGAAGGCTACGGCGGCGCCGTCGTCACGCTGCGCGCGGTCGACACTGCCGGCAAGCCCGACCTGATGGAGGAGCTGGCCCGCAAGAACCGCAAGCAGGCGCGCAAGCGCATCGGCGCCGTATTGCGCCTGTTCGACCGCAGCAACGGCAAGAATCTCGGCCGCCTCGCCAATATCTCATTGGACGGTTTCAAGCTCGCCGGGCGCGATGACGTGCCGGTGGGCAGCCGCTATCCCATCAGCATGGTGCTGCCGGAGACCCTGGCCGGCTCCAACACGCTGAGCTTTGATGCGCAGGCGGTGTGGTGCCGACCCGCCGAGGACACGCCCGGCGAATACCGTGCCGGCTTCCGTATCATCCGCATCAGCGAGAACGATCTGCGCATCCTGGTGCAGCTGATCGAGAAATACTGAAACGGCCATTGCCGGCGACACCAACGGCCCCTTTGCGGGGCCGTTTTCGTTTCTGTGGCGAGGGCTCAGCCGGCGGGCGGCCTGCCGGCGGCGGATTGCAGGGGCAGCCGTGGCGGCAGGCCCACACCGCTGTCGGCAAACGCGGTCCTGATCGACTCCTGCAACTGGTCGCGCAGCACGAGCGCGTTCTGGCGTCGCGTCCACACCAGCAGCTGCAGCGTCACGGCCTCGTCGGCGAGGCCCTGCATGATGACCTGCGCGCCCGGTTCGTCGAGGCAGGCGGGGTGCTCCGCCACCACCTTCAGCAACAACGCCCGGACCCGCGCCACGTCCTCGCGCCACGCAACCGTGAAGGAAAGGCTGAGCCGGCGGATCGGAAAGCGCGTGTAGTTCACCACCTCGCTGCGGATGATTTGCTCGTTGGGGATGCGCACGAAGAGGTTGTCCGCCGTGCAGAGCTTCACCGACAGCAGGTCGATGGACAGCACCTCGCCCTCGGTCTGGCCGACACGGATGTAGTCGCCGATGCCAAAGGAGCCTTCACCGATGAGGAAGATGCCGCTGATCAGGTTGGAGGCCGAGGTCTGCGAGGCGAAGCCGATGGCGACGGTGAGCACGCCGGCCGCGCCCAGCAGCACGCTCAGGTTGAAGCCCATCTCCCGCAACGCCGCGAGCACGAAGAGCGCGAGCAGGCCGTGGTGGATCATGCGCCGCCACACGATGAGCTGGTGCGTCGTCAGTCGCTGCTGCATGGCGCCTTCGAAGAGGCGGGCCAGCACGCGCGCGATCAGCCAGCCCACCAGTACCAGCACGATGCCGGTGAGGTAGTCGCCGATGCGCTCCGGCTGCAGCCAGCGCTCCAGGGGGGAGGGGGATTGCGCCATGCCCGGCCTCAGTCGAAAAAGTTGTCGAAGACGCGGATGAGGCCGTGCTCCTCCGCGCCGCGTCGTGCCGGCGTGAGCCGGGTGACGTGCCCGGCCTCCGTGCTGATGCCGGTCTCGATATGGATGTGCGGCTGCGCGGCGCCGGCATGGCGGGTGATGCTGAGCGCCGGCGTCCACAGCCGGCCCGACTCGGCGCCATAGACCGGCAGGAAGGGCGTCGGGATGTTGATGCGCTCTATGGGCAGGGCCGTCGAGCCGTGATTGGCCACCTGCACCGGCGTCACCGCCCGGAAGGGGCGCGGCAGGAGTTGCGCGAGCTCGGTGCGGCCCGTCACCTGCGTCGCGTAGCACACCTCGCCACGGGACGGCGATGGGCCGAACCAGGTGTCGCGCGGGATCACCACGGGGACGTCGAGCAGCGGCTCGGCCACGCCTTCCGCATAGGCGGCGAGCCAGATCGGCGTGGTGACATAGAAGGTGGTGGCTTGGCCGGCGGGCACGAAGAGCGGCGTCAGGGGACGCACGACCACGGAGCGGTCGGCCAGGCGGGGCAGCAACTGCAGCCACGGCGTCGTCTGGCGGAACACGAATCGGCAGAGCTCGGCCGTGGCCGTGTCGGCCTCGCCCGGCTGCAGGCACCATTCGTGGTTGTCTTCGGACTGCTCCGGCGTGCGCAGCAGGCGGAAGTGCCACTCCTGCGGCTGTCGCGTGATCGCGAGCAGCAGCCCGGCCAGGTTCCAGGTGCGGCCGGTACCCGCCGCGAATTCGAAGCCCCCCCACCAGACCGGCTGGCGGTACTGCAGCGTAGCCATGTGCAACCTTCCCTGTCCTGCGCGCGCATTGCCGAAAATAGGACTTTCATGCGTCGCGGATGGCAGGGCATTATGCCGCTGTAACACCGCGCCGGACTGTATGAAAACCATACACGGCCGGCGTTGAGGGGGCTGGAGGGCATCCAGTAGACTCACCCCCGATTTCGCGACGTGGCGGACGCCCGATGGACACATTACAAGAAGACCTGATCCCGCCGGCCTCCACTCTACCGGTGGCAGAGCGCACGGCAACGCCGCGCCGCTTCGCCTATGCCTTTGCCAAGCGCCATGGCGTCCTGCTCGACCGTGTCGAGGACGGCCGCGGCCATCTCTTCCACCGCCCCGGCCTGCGGCTCTCCGCGCTGGCGGAAACGCGCCGCCTGGTCGGCTTGCCGCTCGTGTGCGAGGAAGTGACCCCCGAAGTCTTCAGCAACCTGCTGGCGCGCGCCTACCAGACCGGCTCCACCGAATCCATGCAGATGGTCGAGGGCCTGGGCGACGACATGGACCTCGCCAGCCTCGCCGAGCTCGTGCCCGAGGCCGAGGACCTGATGGAGCAGGAAGACGACGCGCCCATCATCCGCCTGATCAATGCCCTGCTTACCGAAGCCATTCGCGAGAATGCCTCGGACATCCATATCGAGACCTACGAAAAGCGGCTCGCCGTGCGCCTGCGCGTCGACGGCGTGCTGCGCGAGATCGTACAGCCGCGGCGCGAACTCGCGCCCCTGCTGGTGTCGCGCATCAAGGTCATGGCGCGCCTCGACATCGCCGAAAAGCGCGTGCCGCAGGATGGTCGCATCTCCCTGCGCCTTGCCGGGCGTGAAGTCGACGTGCGCGTGTCCACCATGCCCTCCAGCAATGGCGAGCGCGTGGTGTTGCGCCTGCTCGACAAGCAGGGCAGCAAGCTCGATATCTCGCACCTCGGCATGTCGGCGCATGACCATGGCGAGCTGCGCGCCCTCATCAGCAAGCCGCACGGTATCATCCTCGTCACGGGTCCCACCGGCTCCGGTAAAACCACCACGTTGTACGCGGCGCTCACCGAACTCAACGACAAGTCGCGGAACATCCTCACGGTGGAGGACCCCATCGAGTACCAGCTCGAGGGAATCGGCCAGACCCAGGTCAATCCCAAGGTCGAGATGACGTTTGCGCGCGGCCTGCGCGCCATCCTGCGCCAGGACCCCGACGTGGTGATGGTGGGTGAAATCCGTGACCTGGAAACTGCCGAGATCGCGGTGCAGGCCTCGCTGACCGGCCACCTCGTGCTCTCCACGCTGCACACCAATTCCGCCGTGGGTGCGGTGACGCGCCTGCACGACATGGGCATCGAACCTTTCCTGCTGTCGTCCTCGCTGCTCGGCGTGCTTGCCCAGCGCCTGGTGCGCGTGTTGTGCAAGGAGTGCCGCGAGCCCTACACGGCCGACACCTATGCCTGCGCCGTGCTGGGCGTTGATCCGGCCCAGCCGCCCCGGGTCTACAAGGCGAAGGGTTGCGTGCATTGCAACGGCCTCGGCTATCGCGGCCGTACCGGCATTTATGAGCTGATCGTGATCGACGACGAGCTGCGCCAGCTGATCCACAACCATGCCGGCGAGCACGAGCTGGAGGCGCATGCGCGTCGTAACAGCACCAGCCTGCGCCAGGACGGCACGCGGCGCGTGCTGGACGGCATCACGACGCTGGAGGAAGTCCTGCGTGTCAGCCGCGAGGGCTGAACGTGCGCCAGGGCGCCACAACAATAATGACAGCTGCTCGATTTGCGCTCCGGCGCCCGCAAAAGGTTGCGTGAACTAGATGCCCGCCTTCGAATTCGTTTCCGTCGATGCCGCCGGCCGCAAGCAGAAAGGCGTGCTGGAGGCCGACAGCGCCCGTCAGGTGCGCCAGCAATTGCGCGACAAGGGCTGGCTGCCGGTGTCCGTGGAGCCGGCGGCGCGCGAACACAAGTCCGCGAAGGAAGGCGGCCAGGGGCTGTTCCGGCGCGGCATGAGCGCCTGGGAGCTGGCCCTGATCACCCGCCAGCTCGCCACCCTGATCGCCGCCGGCATCCCGGTCGAGGAGTGCCTGCGCGCCGTGTCGCGCCAGACCGAGCGGCCGGCATCGCAAAGCCTGCTGCTGGCGGTGCGTGCGCGCGTCATTGAAGGCTATACGCTGGCGCAGGCGCTTTCCGAATTTCCGCAGGCTTTCCCCGAACTCTACCGGGCCACGGTATCGGCCGGCGAGAAGTCGGGGCACCTGGACCTGGTTCTGGATCAGCTTGCCGATTACACCGAGGCGCGCTACGACCTGCAAAAGAAGATCCAGGGCGCGCTGATCTACCCGATCATTCTGACCCTGCTGGCGGGCGGCATCGTGATGGGCCTGCTGACCTATGTCGTGCCGGACATCGTGAAAGTGTTCGAGAGCAGCCGGCAGGAGCTGCCGGCGCTGACCAAGGGCCTCATCTTCGCCAGCGATGTCGCCAAGGTCGCCGGGCCGTGGATGCTGTTCGGCCTGGTCATCGCCTTCTTCGCCTTCCGTCCCATGCTGCGGCAGGAGGCCACGCGTTACCGCATCCATGCCTGGCAGCTGCGCCTGCCGCTCGTGGGGCGGCTCGTGCGCGGCGCCAATGCCACGCGGTTTGCCAGCACCCTCAGCATCCTCACGCGCAGCAGCGTGCCGCTGGTGGAGGCGTTGCGCATCGCGGCCGAGGTGAGTTCAAACATGCTGATCCGCGATGCCATCCGCCAGGCCGCGGTCAAGGTCACGGAAGGGGGCAGCCTGTCGCGCGCGCTCGAGGACAGCGGCTTTTTCCCGCCGATGATGATGCAGATGATTTCCAGCGGCGAACAGAGCGGCGAGCTCGACGAAATGCTGACGCGCGCCGCGATGATGCAGGAGAAGGAGCTCAGCAGCCTGATCACGACCCTGGTCGGCCTCTTCGAGCCCTTGATGCTGCTCGTCATGGCCGGCGTCGTGCTGCTGATCGTGCTGGCCATCATGCTGCCCATCCTGTCGATGAACAATCTGGTGGGCTGAAGCCGGCAGGCGCCTGCCGCCGCGACGGCGACTTTTAAATTCAACGGATGTCCGATCCAGAGGTAACTGACCCAGATGAAAGCCCGCAATCTCCGACCGCAAAGCGGTTTCACCCTGATCGAAGTGATGGTCGTGGTTGCCATCCTCGGCATTCTCGCCACCATCGTCATGACCAATGTGATCGGCAAGGATGACCAGGCCCGGGTGACGACCACGAAGGCCAGCCTGGCGTCCGTCGCCAATGCGCTCGACCTCTACAAGCTCGACAACCACAAGTACCCGACCACCGACGAGGGCCTCGGCGCCCTGGTCGAGAAGCCAGCCTCCGCCAAGACCTTTCCGGATGGGGGCTACCTCAACCGGCTGCCCGAGGATCCCTGGGGCAATCCCTTCCAGTACGTCTATCCCGGCAGCAGCGGGCGCAAGTACGACCTCTACAGCCTGGGCGCCGATGGCGCGGAAGGCGGCGAGGGGAACGACGCCGATATCTTCCACGACTGATTCCCATGCAATCCGGCAGCAGGCATCGGCATGACCTCGAGCAGGGCTTCACCCTGCTCGAGGTGCTGATGGTCGTGCTGCTGGTAGGCATCCTCTCCAGCGTCGTCATGCTCAGCGTCGGCGCCGGCGGTGCCGAACGCCACCTGCGCGAAGAGTCGGACCGCCTGGCGACGCTGCTCGAGCAGGCCGCCATGGAGGCGGTCATGCAGAACCAGGAATTCGGACTCCGCCTCGCCGACGACGGCTATGCCTTCCTGTGCCTGAACGAAGGCAAGCAGGAGTGGGATTATTGCCAGGACAGCATTTTCCGCGAACGTACGCTGGCCGAGGGCCTCGAGTTACGTCTGCTGAAGCAGGGCGATCTCAAGGATGTGCCACGCATCTCCGATGAATCCGAAGCGCCACGTCGCGACAGTGAGGAGGGCTTGCGCCTGACGCCTGACATCTTCCTCTTGTCGAGCGGCGAGGCCAGCGCCGCCAGCCTCGAGATTCGCGTGCAGGAGACGCCGGAGTTGCGCAGCGAGATCAGCGTCGATGCCATCGGCCGCGTGCAGCGCAGCGTCAACGGCGACATCGACACGGCGGAAGCGGGAGCCGGAAATGCGGGCTGATGCCGTGCGCACGCGGGAGCGCGGCTTCACGCTGCTTGAGGTGCTTGTCGCCACCGCCATTTTCGCCGTCGCTGCGATCGGCCTGCTGAATGCGCAGAGCACGCAGATCCGCACGGACCAGCATCTGGAAACCAAGACGGTGGCGCACTGGGTGGCCGTCAATCATCTGGCCGATCTGCAGCTCAAAAAGCAGTTTCCCGACGTCGGCGAGACCCGTACTACCGAAACCATGGCCGGGCGCGAATGGCAACTCGTGACGCGCGCGCAGTCGACGCCCACTGCCAATGTGCGGCTGCTGGTCGTGTCGGTCGCCGAGAAGCCGTCCGATTTCGCCAAGCAGGGCACTCCGGTGACACAGGTCACCGGCTTCATCTCCAGGGCGGCCGCCAATGCTGCATCCGACTGAGCGCGGCCATCGTTTTGCTGCGCCGGATCGCGCGCGTCCGGATGACGGCGCCGTCTGCATGTCGGTAAGGAAAACTACGGGTTTCACGCTGCTCGAACTGCTGGTGGCCGTCGCCATCCTCGCGCTGGTGGCCGTCGGTTCCTACCGCCTGCTCTTCGACACCATCGCCACGCGGGACCAAGGCATTGCGCACGAAAAGGGCCTGCGTGATTTGCAGCGGGCCGGGATGATCCTGCAGCGCGACCTGCTGCAGGCGGCCATGCGGCCCATTCGCGACGAATTCGGCGATGTCCAGCCGGCCCTCGTTCTCGCCGGGGACAAGGGCCTCGAGTTCACGCGGCGCGGCTGGCGCAATCCGCTGCAGCAGTCGCGCAGCGAGCTGGTGCGGGTGCGCTACCGCGTCGTCAGCGGGCAGCTGGTGCGCGAGCACTGGACCGTGCTGGACCGCGCCCGCACCAGCGCGCCGGTGCAGACCATCCTGCTCGACGATATCCGCGATTTCCGGGTCCAGGCCTATGCCGGTGGCAACTGGACCCAGGCCTGGCCACTGCTCAGCCAGTCCCAGCGCGACCCGCGTACGCAGCCCCTCCCGGAGGCCGTGGAAGTCCGTTTTACCCGCGAGCCTTTGGGAGACATTCGCCGAGTCATCCTCCTGCCGGAAACCACTGCCGATGCCAAGCCGGATGAAAACAAGAGCTGACGGGCGCATTGCCGCGCCCCTGACGCGTCGTCGCATGGGCGGCGTCGCGCTGCTCACGGTGCTCGTCATCGTCGCCATTGCCACCGTGCTCTGCGTCGGCATGCTGCGCGGACAGCGCCAGTCGCTGCAGCACGCGGCCGGCCTGTTTCACCAGGACCAGGCCTGGCTCTACACGCAGGGGGCGGAGAATTTCGTCCGGGATCTGCTGAAAGAAGACCTGAAGAGCGACAAGCGCCGCAACAAGCAGGTGGACCACCCCGGTGAGGCCTGGGCGCAACCCTTCCCGCCCTTCCCGGTGGAGGGCGGCATGGTTCGCGCGCGCGTCGAGGACCTGCAGGGGCGCTTCAATCTGAACCGGCTCGGCGAGGAGGACAGCAGCGACGGCCCCGCCAGCACGATCTTCCGGCAACTGCTGCGCAACCTCGGCCTGCCGGATGCACTGGCGCCGGCCGTGTCGGACTGGGTGGATGCCGACGACACGCCGCGCGACGGCGAGGGCGCCGAGGACGACTTCTACTCGCGCCTGCCCGAGCCCTACCGCGTGGCCAACCAGCCCATCACCGACATTTCGGAATTACGGCTCGTGCGCGGCTTCACGCCGCAGGTGATCGCCAAGCTCAGGCCCCATGTCACCGCGCTGCCCCCCCAGGCCATGCTCAACGTGAACACCGCCGGCGCCACGGTCATCTCGGCACTGCTGCCCGCGCTGACGCCCTCCGCGGCGCGGGACCTCGATGCCCAGCGACCGAAGGACGGCTATCCGAGCCTTGACGACTTCCTCTCGCAGCCGGTCTTCAACGGCCTGGGCAGCGATGAAAAGGATCGGCTGCGCCAGCAGCTCGACGTGCGCAGCCAGTACTTCCTGTTGCTGGCCGATGCGGACATCGGCGGGCGTCACAGCATGGTGCACGCGGTGCTGGTGCGCGGTGATTCCGGTACACTGCGGGTCGTTTCGCGAGACCTCGGACAGAAGGTCGCCATGGCGGCGAGCGTGCCGGGCAACAGCGGCTCCCAAGGCACGGGCGCCGCCAACCAGGATCAGGAAAGTCTCCGATGAATCTACTTTTGCTGCATCTGCCCTCACTTGCGGATGACTGCCGGGCCTGGTTGTCCGGGGAAGGAGGGCTGGCTGAAATCGGCCAGGGGTCGGTGGAGCATTTCGCTTCGCTGCATCCCGGCAGTGCCTGCGTACTCTTCCTGCCGTCATCCCTGTGTCTTTTCGCTTCCGCCGCGGTCAGCGCAAAGCAGTTGCGACAGGCGGAGCAGTCGCTGGCCTGGCTCGTGGAAGAGCAGAGCGGCGAAGACGTGGAAAACCTGCACGTGATCGCCGGACCCCAGGAAGGAGACGAAACCCCGCTGCTCGCCATTTCGCGTCCGGTGCTGCAGGAATGGCTCGGCCGCCTGAGCAGCGGCGGCCTGCGGCCCATCGCCGTGCTACCTGACCTCTTCCTGCTGGCGCGCGATGACTGCGACTGGCAGCTCGCCGTGCGCGGCGATCAGGCCATGCTGCGTACCGGTCCCCTGCGGGGCGCTGTCCTGGAGAGCGATGCGCTCGAGTTGATGCTGGATGCTGCGCTGCGCGATCAGCCGCCGGAAAGCCGCGTCAGCATTTGCGTCGCGGTGCCCGATCCCGCGCTGGCGACACGGGTCGAAGCCTGGGCCGCCGGTCACGAGGGCATCGAATGCCGGCTGGCGGAGACGGCTGATCCCGCCCAGGCGCTGGCGGCCGTGTCCGACTGGACGCTGCATCCCGCCAATTTCCTGCAGGGTACTTTCGCACCGCGCAGCCGTTTCCGGCTCGGTGCCGGCCTGCGCATGGCTGCAGCCTTTGTGGGGGCGGCATTTGCCCTGCAGGTTGCGAGCGAATGGCTGCATTTCGGTTACTACAAATACCAGACCGGCAAGGTCGCGGAGCGCGTGGTAGCACGCTACAAGGCGGCCTATCCCGGCGAGCGTCTGCCAAACACCACGGCCAGCGCCATGCGCGAAGTCGAGAAGCGTATGCGCGGCCGGCGCAATGAAAACCGCAGCGACGGCAGCGTGCTGCCAGTCCTGACGCGCGTCGCCGGCTCGCTGCAGGGCACGGGGCTCAGCACGCAACGCATCGACGTCATGAGTGGCGTGCTGACGCTGGATGTCCAGGCGCGTTCGCTGGGCGAGCTTGATGGTCTCAAGCAGAAGCTGGACGCAGAGGGGCTGACCACGGAGATCGTTTCGGCCAACGCGCAGGGCGGTGTCATCCGCGGGCGCCTCAGGGTGGAGGGTGGGGCATGAGCGAGGCGCTTCAGAATCTCCGGCAGAGCTGGCGCGAAGCGACGGCGCCGCTGCACCAGCGCTGGGTCATGTTGCAGCCTCGCGAGCAGCGGGCGCTGGCGGTGGCAGGGGCCTTCACGGCAGTACTGGTGCTGGTCTACGGCCTCTGGCTGCCGTCGCGTGCCGCCGCGCAAAAGGCGCAGGTGCGCTACGAAACCCAGCGGGCCCTGTTGCTGCAATTGCAGGGGCAAGGTGGCGTCGCAACGGGAGCGCCTGTCACCGGTGGCTCGGTGTTGCGAGTGGCGAGCGATGCTGCGGGTGCCAGTAACCTTGCCCTCAGCCGTATCGAGCCGGAAGGCGAGGGGCGCGTGCGTGTATGGCTGGAGAAGGCGGACTTCAATGCCGTGGCCGGGTGGCTTGCCGCCCTGTCGGCACAGGGCATCCGCCTGGAAGAGGCGCAGGTCGAGAAGCAGGCTGACGGAGGCGTCTCCGCGCGTTTTGCGCTGTCACGCTGAACGGGCAGGGCGGCGCACTGTCAAGCGTGCGGTGCCTTTCCCGATGCCAATGCACGCGAAAGAAATTGAATAAAAAAGGCGACCTGAGGTCGCCTTTTTTATTGGGTGAACACTTACATGTTCGGGTAGTTGGGGCCGCCGCCGCCTTCCGGCACGACCCAGTTGATGTTCTGGGCCGGGTCCTTGATGTCGCAGGTCTTGCAGTGCACGCAGTTCTGCGCGTTGATCTGGAAGCGCTTGGTGCCGTCGGCATTTTCCAGCACTTCGTACACGCCGGCCGGGCAGTACAGACGCGCCGGCTCCGCGTACAGCGGCAGGTTCTTCTTGATGGGCACGTCCGCATTCTTCAGCTGCAGGTGCACCGGCTGCTCTTCCTCGTGGTTGGTGTTGGAGAGGAACACCGAGGAAAGCTTGTCGAAGCTGATCTTGCCGTCCGGCTTCGGATAGACCATCGGGCGCGACTGCGCGGCGAGGTCCAGCGTGGCGTAGTCCGGCTTGTTGTCGTTGATGGTCATGGGGATCTTGCCCCCGAACCAGTTCTGGTCGATGAAGTTGAACGCCGCGCCCATGAACATGCCCATGCGGTGCATGGCCGGACCGAAGTTGCGCGAGTTGTAGAGCTCCTCGTACAGCCAGGAGGCCTTGAACTTCTCGGTGAAGGAGGTCAGCTCGGTCTTGCCTTCCGCGCCGCCCTTGAGGGCCTCGAAGGTGGCCTCGGCGGCGAGCATGCCGGACTTCATGGCGGTGTGGCTGCCCTTGATCTTGGAGAAGTTCAGGAAGCCGGCGTCGTCGCCGACGATCATGCCGCCCGGGAAGGTGAACTTGGGCAAGGAGTTGATGCCGCCCTTGCAGATGGCGCGGGCGCCGTAGCTGACGCGCTTGCCGCCTTCCAGGTACTGCTTGATCACCGGGTGATGTTTCAGGCGCTGCATCTCGTCGAAGGGCGAGACGTAGGGGTTGTGGTAGCTGAGGTCGGTGATGAGGCCCACGGAGATCTGGTTGTTCTCGTGGTGGTAGAGCCACCAGCCGCCGGTGCTGCCGGATTCGGACAGCGGCCAGCCCGCGCCGTGCATGACCAGGCCCGCCTTGTGCTTGGACGGATCGATGTCCCACAGCTCCTTGATGCCGAGGCCGTAGTGCTGCGGGTCCTTGTCACGGTCCAGGTCGAACTGCTTGATCAGCTGCTTGCCGAGGTGGCCGCGGCAGCCTTCGGCGAACATGGTGTACTTGGCGTGCAGCTCGTAGCCCGGGGTGAAGGAGGGCTTCTGGTTGCCGTGGCGGTCGATGCCCATGTCGCCGGTAGCGACGCCCTTCACGGAACCGTCCTCGTGGTAGAGGATCTCGGAAGCGGCGAAGCCCGGGAAGAGGTTCACCTCGAGTTCTTCCGCCTTGGTGGCCAGCCAGCGCACCAGGTTGCCGAGGCTGATGATGTAGTTGCCGTCGTTGTGCATGGGCTTGGGAATGGCCCAGTGCGGCGTGAGGATCTTCTTCTCGCCGTTGAGGAGGAAATAGACCTGATCCTCGACGACGGGGGTGTTCAGGGGAGCGCCGTCTTCCTTCCAGTTCGGGAGGAGTTCGTTCAGGGCGCGCGGCTCGAAGCAGGCGCCGGAAAGGATGTGCGCGCCGAATTCGGAGCCTTTTTCCACGACGCAGACGGACACTTCGTGGCCAGACTCGATGCTGAGCTGACGCAGACGGATGGCCGCGGAAAGGCCGGCCGGGCCGCCACCGACGATGACGACGTCAAACTCCATTGCTTCTCTTTCCACGACAGCCTCCTCGACACACTGGACTCAAACTGGCTTTGCGTTTTAATGGCAACACGCTAAGTACGCACGCTGACTCGAATTTCGAGCGGCGCGTAGTATAAAAGCCCACACTCGAAAGGCCAATAAAACTTGCCGCCTTCCTGTCCGACAACCCCTGTGTGTGACCGATCAGGCACTGACATGAGCGATATCCCGGAATCCCCTGAGGCAAATGCCTCCCGACTGAAGGCCGACCCCCTGGCCATTGCCCGCCTGCTGAAGGACGAGGCGGGACACGACCCCAAGGGCCTGCCCCCCGTGCACAAGTGGAATCCGCCCTATTGCGGCGAGCTCGACATGGAGATCCGGCGTAATGGCCAGTGGTTCTACATGGGCACGCCTATCGGCCGGCCCGCGCTGGTGCGTCTGTTCAGCACCGTGCTCCGCCATGACGACGACGGCTACTACTACCTCGTCACGCCGGTCGAGAAGGTCCGCATCCGGGTGGAGGACGCGCCTTTCCTCGCCGTCCAGGTCGAGCGCCACAGCGAGGCGGGCGTCCAGTACCTCCGCTTCACCACCCAGACTGGCGACATGGTGGTGGCGGGGCCGGATCACCCGATCCGGGTCAGCTTCAAGGACGACCTGGAGCCCAGTCCCTACGTCCATGTGCGTGACCGGCTCGATGCGCTGCTGTCGCGCACGGTCTATTACCAGTTGGTGGAGTGGGGGGAGGAGTTCACGGACGCTGGCCGCGCGGCGCTAGGTGTGCGGAGCGCCGGGGAGCGTTATCTGATCGGCTACCTGTAGGCGGCAAGCGCCGGGCCATGCCCCAGAAAGGTGGCGCACGCCTCGCCAGCGCGGAGCCGGCTAAGGCGTCGGCATATTCCCGGGTTTTGTTAGACGAGTTTCGTGTACTGGCTGGCGACCTAGGCCATCTGTTCTAGGCTCAGCTTGCCACCATCCTGAGGACATCACATGGCCGTGATGCGAAGTCGCCTGCGTGCGCATGCCGTGGAATGGCATGTGGCGCCTGCTGCCCATATCGATTCCGCCCACCGGGCCGGCTTCCTGGACCTGCAGCGCCGCTGCAACAGCGAGTTGTGCCGGCACCATGCGCTCATCCACAACGCCTGGCTGGACCGCCTCGAGTCCTCGGATCTGCCGCCTGCCATCGGCGGTCTCCTGCAGAGCCTGCAGCAGCTGGCGGTTTTCCTCCGCCGTCTCGCCCTGGCGCGCGAGCAACATGCTGCTTCCCTGTCGCGCACAGGCTGCCTGGATACGGACTGCGGCACCGCCGTGGTGATCTGCTTCGACGAGAACGGCGTGCCCTGGTGCCCACCATTACCGGGTATGGGCACCGGCGACCCCCATGTGATGAGCGAACGCCTGCTGGCTTGGTGGGCGGCCTGGAAGCGCAGCTCGCCCGAGGGCCTGAAGGACTGGAGCCTGGACCAGGCCCATGACGTGACGCGCCAGCTCTGCGGCGTGGTGGAACGCGACTACAACGCCGCCGACCTCAGCACGTCGCTGGGGGCGATGATGGCGCTGGAAAACGCCATCAGCACGGACTTCTGGCAGCGTCTCGGGCGCGGCCTGCGTCGCTGTTGCGAAGCACTGGACCTCAAGTTCGCGGACGCCGGATTTTTCCCGGTGGCGGAAACGCATGCCCGCCTGCAGGCGCGGCACGTGCTCTATCTCGTCGAGGGCGCCAGCGTGCATGACCTGCTCGACGAGGCCTCTTTCTTCAAGGCAGGGCTGGACGCACTCGGCTACCTCGACCACTTCTGGGAGTCCCTGAGCGGGATGCTGCAGCCGGCCGTCGCACATTGACGCGGCGGCGCGCTGCCGACCTCAGGCGGCGACGATCATCCGCACCGCATGCGCCACGAGGCGCAGCTGGCCGAGGGCCGCTTCACCATCGACAAGGCGTTTCTCCAGGATACGGATTTCCTGCGGGCGCACGCCCGGATTGACCTCGGCCAGTGCCTTGAGGCGCGCCACCTCCGCACCCGCGTCCTGGCGCCAGCGTTCCAGCGCTGTCTCCCGCAGGGCGGGCAGGCCGGCTTCGGCTGCCTGGACGGCGAGCGCGAGTAGCTTTTCCAGCGGTTCCTGCTGGCTTTTCACCAATTGGCGCGCCACGGCCTTTTCGAGTGGCTGCAGCTGGCGGACCAGCACATCGTGCGTGACCTTGTCGGAGAGATCGCGCCCGTTCTGGTCTAGCAGCACGCGTCGCGCGAGCGAGGGCAAGGCGGGCTCCACGTTCAGGCCGCGCGGGGCAACCGTCTCGACGCGGAGGAACAGCTCCAGCAGCAGCGTGCCCGGCTTGATGCCCTTGTTGCGGATCAGCGCGATGTTGGCGTTGCCGAATTCCTGTGTATGGAAAAGATCCAGCAGGCCCTGTGCCATGGGATGTTCCCAGCTCAGGAAATGCACGTCTTCCCGCGACAGGGCGTAGTCGCGCGCGAAGGAGACGGTCATGCCGTCCGGGTCGAGTCCGGGGAAGCCTTCCAGCAACTGGTGATCGCCCGGGCGCAGGATGTGCAGGTGATCTTCGAGCTGCTCCTCCTGGTCGACGCCGAAGGCGGACCAGGCGCGCTCCAGGAAGCTCGCCAATGTCGGGTCGTCATCCTGTTCCTCGAGCGCCGCCACCAGCGTCCGCGCTTCCTCCACGCGACAGGAGTTCAGTTCGATCAGGCGGTCGCGCCCTTTTTCCAGGTCGGCGCCCAGCGCCTGGCGACGCAATTTCGCTTCTCCGAGCAGTTCGTCGAAATTGCTGCCGCCCTGCACGAGTCCGCGCAGCAGGCGGTCACGGAACTCCTCCAGCAACGTGCGCGCGGTGGGGCTGATGCTTTCGAAGGCGTCCAGCGCCTCGTGGTACCAGCGGAACAGGCGCTCCTGCGCCGTGCCGGTGAAATACGGCACGTGCAGCTTGATGGTGTGGCGCTGGCCGATGCGGTCGAGGCGGCCGATGCGCTGCTCGAGCAGCTCCGGGTCCAGCGGCAGGTCGAACAGCACGAGGTGATGGGCGAACTGGAAGTTGCGGCCTTCCGAGCCGATTTCGGAGCAGAGCAGGATCTGCGCGCCGTAGTCGGCGTCGGCAAAATAGGCGGCGGCGCGGTCGCGCTCCAGCAGGCTCATGCCTTCATGGAAGACCGAGGTGCGGATGCCCTGCTTGAGGCGCAGGTATTCCTCCAGCGCCAGCGCGACGGGACTGGAGCGGCAGATCAGCAGCACCTTTTCGCGCTTGAGGGACTTCAGCAGGCCGGTGAGCCAGTGCACACGCGGATCGCCGCCGGCCCAGTCGCCGCTGTAGGCGCTCTCGGGATAGAGCGATTGCAGCAGGTCGCTGCCGGCGGCGTCGCCGTCCAGCGCGACCGGCAGGCACTGGCGTTCGGGAAAGCCGCCGATGGCCTCGCGGGTGTTGCGGAAGAGGACGCGGCCGGTACCGTGGCGATCGAGCAGCGCGGCGAGGGCGGCTTCGCGCCCGGCGGCGGAGTCGAGCGTCGCCAGCAGTTCCGCCGGCAGTTTTCCGGCCAGCGTGGCACGCGCCGCCGCCGAGAGGTCGCCCTCGGCCAGCAGTTCCGCCGCCGCCGTCGCCACGTTCGCGTAAGAGGCTTCTTCTTCCAGGAACTGCTCGAGGCTCGGGTAGCGTGCCGGATCGAGCAGGCGCAGGCGGGCGAAGTGGCTGGCGACACCCAGGTGTTCCGGCGTCGCCGTCAGCAGCAGCACGCCGGGCGTGCGCGCGGCGAGCGCGGCCACGAGCTGGTAGGCGGGGCTGGCGGCCTCGGGCGTCCACTCCAGGTGATGCGCCTCGTCCACCACCAGCAGGTCCCAGTCGGCGTCCGTGAGGGCGGCCTCGATATGCGGGTGATCGACGGCGAGCTCCTGCGCCATCAGCACGATCTGCTCGGTCTCGAAGGGATTCCCGTCAGCATCGCTTTCCTTCAGCGCGGCGCAACGCTCGAGGTCGAACAGCGAGGCATTCAGGTTGAAGCGGCGACGCATCTCGACCAGCCACTGGTACTGCAGGTTTTCCGGCACGAGGATGAGCACGCGCGTGGCGCGGCCGGTCTGCAGCTGCTGGTGCACGATGAGGCCGGCCTCGATGGTCTTGCCAAGGCCGACTTCGTCGCCGAGCAACACGCGCGGCTGCGGCCGCGTGCCGACTTCGTGGGCGATGTAGAACTGGTGCGGCACCTTGCCGAGGCGCGGGCCGACGAGGCCGCGCACCGGCGACTGCGCGAGTTTGTCGCGCTGCAGCAGCGCCTGCACGCGCAGGTTGTAGAGCTCGATGCTGTCGAGCTGCGACGCCAGCAGGCGTTCCTGCGGCCGCGCCAGGTGGATGTCGGCGGCAAGCCGGGTCTCGTTCAGCACGCTGGTTTCGCCGGCGCCGTTCACCACGGTATAGCGCAGCAGCCCGCGCAGCTCCTCGATGTCCGTGACTTCATACGCATTGCCCGCCACGTCATGCACGGTATCGCCGACGCAGAAGCGGATGCGTGAGAGCGGTGCGTTGTTGCGTGCATAGACGCGGGTTTCCTCGCTCTTGGGAAAGAGCACGGTCAGCGCGCGTGCGTCGACTTCGATCATGACGCCGAGGCCGAGTTCGGTTTCGGTGTCGGAAATCCAGCGCTGGCCAATGGCCGGGGCAAACAGTGCAGCAGTCATTGAGGGTTCCTAGAAAGGAGCGGGCCGGTGGAAGGTTACGCGGGCCCTGTGTACAGGATGGACGAAGCCCAGCGTCTCTGCATGCAGGCAGAGGCGGCTGCCGGGCGGGCAGGCGTCGGGCGGCGCATACAGCGAGTCGCCGAGGATGGGATGACCCAGTGCCTGCAGGTGCACGCGCAGCTGGTGGCTGCGACCAGTGTGGGGAATGAGCGCGACGCGTGCATAGCCGTCGTGGCGCGCCACGAGGCTCCATTCGGTCAGCGCGTGCTGGCCGTGCTCGTGGTCGACGACATGGCGCGGCTTGGTGGGCGGGTCGTAGCGCAGGGGCAGGTCGACGCGGCCGCCCTCCAAGGCAGGCTGCCCCAGCACGAGCGCGGCATAACGCTTCTCGACTTCGCGATCGTGGAACTGCCGCGAGAGTTCGCGGTGCGTGTCGGCATCCAGCGCCAGGACGAGCAGGCCGGAGGTGTCGCGGTCAAGGCGGTGCACGATACGCGCGCCGGGATGCGCCGCCTGCAGGCGGGCCACCAGGCAGTCCTGCTTGTCCTCGCCTAGCCCCGGTACGCTGAGCAGGCCGGCAGGCTTGTCCACGACGAGCAGCGCGGCGTCGGCGTAGATCACCTCGTGGCGCGGTTCGGTGGGCATTGGGAAGGAGGGCAGGGCCATAGGAAGGTCAGTGCCGGCAACAGGTGGCGGGGGCGCAAGGCGCGCGATTGTAATGCAGGGCGAGGGCCGGGTCATGGAAGAAAATGGCCGGATCGTCGGCAAGCCGCCGCCCGCGTCGCGCATGCATGACATTGCGCGTCCCTGACATTGTTGCGCGGGGCGAACAGTCATTCCCGGCGCCCCGCCTGTTTTGACCCGCGGCGCCGGCGCATCATGGCCTGCAGATACAGTCAGTCCCGAAGGAGGCCCGTCATGCTGCCGACACTTTTCATCTCGCACGGCTCCCCGATGCTGGCGGTCGAGCCCGGCCTGTATGGCGCGGCCTGGCAGGCCATGGCGGCGGCCTTGCCGCGGCCCGACGCCATCCTCGTGGTGTCGGCGCACTGGACCACGCCGGCACCAGTGCTCAGTCAAACGGCCACGCCTGCAACGATCCACGACTTCGGCGGCTTTCCGCCCGACCTCTATCGCCTGCGCTATCCCGCGCCGGGGGCGCCGGCACTGGCGGAGCAGGCGGCCTCACTGTTGCGGGCGTCCGGCATTGCCGTGGACCTGGCGCCGGAGCGCGGCCTGGACCACGGCGCCTGGGTGCCGCTGCGGCATATGTATCCCGATGCCGGCATTCCGGTCGCGCAGCTTTCGGTGCAGCCGGGGCGCGATGCTGCCTGGCATATGCGCCTGGGCGCGGCGCTGCGCCCGCTGTGCGGGCAGAACGTGCTCGTCCTGGCGAGCGGCAGCCTTACCCACAACCTGCGCGATTTCGATTTCGACGAGTTCGGCGCGGATCGCGCGGAAGCGTATGTCCGCGAGTTCCAGGCCTGGATGCATGACGCCCTGCAGCGCAACGACAACGCGGCACTTGAGGGCTGGCAACAGGACGCTCCCCACGCGCGCCGCGCGCATCCGACACCGGAACACCTGCTGCCGCTCTTTGTCGCCTACGGCGCCGCCGGCGAGGCGCCCGACGTCGAGCGCCCGCTGGCACGCTATTCCGGCGGTGCCCTGGCCATGGATTGCTATGTATTTTCGTGACGGGAGCAGGGATTGCTCACCGTGTGAAACATTGCAGGGCCACAGGTAACAAAATCCCGTTCATGCGCATGGCGGCGGGTGGTCAGACTTGCATGCAATGCACATGCGCAGGACTGGCGCTGTTGCAGCCGCCACGGAACTGGCGGTCATCTGTCCTTGTGTTGCGTGAAATGGCGACGCGCACAAACCGTTCAACAGGGAGGTTGTCATGGCTGCTCCGTTTGCTCCGGCCTTGTCGGCGCTGCATCTGCCGCTGCGAATCGAGTTGCCCGGCGTTACGTCTGTCGATCTCGCGCCCAATCCGGGCATCACATTGCGCGTGCTGGACCCGGGACTGCTGCAGCAGCGTCCCGGCCTCGATGACCTGGCGGCCGCCTATGTCGACAGCCGCCTCGAGATGGACGGCTCGCTCCTTCAGGGGGTCGGCCTGGCCGCGCGCCTGGGCCAGGCCATCGTGCGGCCGCAGGACCGTCCCCACGAAGACGGCTTCACCTGCGACAGCGGCCTTGGCGCGTCCGCGGAGCGCAGCCTGCCCACCGATTTCTTCCGTCTCTGGCTGGATGCCGAGCTGGTCGCGTCCTGCGCCCGCTTCGAGAGCGGCCTTGAGTCGCTGGCGGCGGCGCAGCTCGCCAGCCTGCGCGCGATCTGCCGCAAGCTGCGCCTGCAGCGGGGCGACCGCCTGCTCGATGCGAGTTGTGGCTGGAGCGCGCTGGCACGCGTTGCCGCCCGCGAATTCGGCGTGCAGGTGCTGGCGCTCGCGCAAAGCGAGGCGCAACTCGCCGTGGCGCGTGCACGCATCCGCGCCGAGCGGCTCGAGCATCGCGTGCAGGTGGTGCTGGCGGCACCCGGCGTGTTGCCGTCGGACCGGCGCTTCGACCGTATCGTGAGCATCGGCCTCTCCGGTCAGGCGAACCTGCCGGCGTTCTGCCGGCAGCTGGGCAGTTGCCTGCGGCCGCGCGGACTTTTCCTGGGTCATTTCGTCACGGCGCGCCGCAGCGGTCCTGGCGTGCAGCGCCTCGCCGGCGCGACCGATTTCATTCGGCGCCACGTGTTTCCCTCCGGTGCCATTCCTGCGTTCGCCGATGTGCGCGGCGCATTGCGCCATGCGGATCTCGATCTGCTGCAGGCACAGAACCTGCGCCTGCACCTGGCGCGCACGCTGGAGTGCTGGAGCGCCAACCTCGATCGCCATCTTCGCCAGGCGCGGCACATGGTGCCGGAACGCCAGCTGCGGCAGTGGCGCCTGCACCTGGCCGGCGGCGCGTATGCGTTCCGGCATGGCTGGTTGCAGATGCACGAGCTGGTTGCAGAGAGGCCACAGGACGTCGCTGCCGGAGAGCACTGACGACATCACGACAGATGAGGGCAAATAGGCGGCCCGGCCTCAGCCGGCGTCCACCTGCAGGACCGCGGCACCGGTCAGGCGCCCCGCGCGCAGGTCGGCGAGCGCGGCGTTGGCCTCGCCGAGGGGATACAGCACGGCATGCACCGCGAGCGGCGTGCGCGCGGCGATGGCCATGAAGTCCTCGCCATCCTGTCGTGTCAGGTTGGCGACGGAGCAGATGCGCCGCTCCTCCCAGAGGAGGTCGTAGGGAAACGCCGGAATGTCGCTCATGTGGATGCCGGCGCAGACCACCACGCCGCCCTTGTCGAGCGCGCGCAACGCGGCAGGTACGAGCGCCCCTACCGGCGCGAACAGCAGTGCCGCGTCGAGCCGTACCGGCGGCATCTCGTCACTGCCGCCAGCCCAGGTGGCGCCGAGCGCAAGCGCCAACGCCTGCGCGGCGGTGTCGCCGGGGCGGGTGAATGCGTAGACCTCGCGGCCCTGCGCCAGCGCCACTTGCGCCACCAGGTGCGCGGCGGCGCCGAAGCCGTAAAGGCCGAGGCGGCGGGCGTCACCCGCCATGCGCAGCGCGCGGAAGCCGATGAGCCCGGCGCAGAGCAACGGCGCGGCCTCGGCATCGGAATAGCGCTCGGGGATCGGGAAGCAGAAGCGCGCATCGGCCACCAACCGGTCGGCATAGCCGCCCGGCAGCGTGTAGCCGGTGAAGCCGGCACTGTCGCAGAGGTTCTCGCGTCCGGCGCGGCAGTAGCGGCATTCACCGCAGGCAAAGCCCAGCCACGGCACGCCGACGCGTTCGCCGAGGCGGAAGCGCGTGACACCTTCGCCCAGCAGGGCGACGGTGCCGACGATTTCATGCCCGGGGATCACTGCATGCCCCGGCGCCGGCAGCTCGCCGTCCACCACGTGCAGGTCGGTGCGGCAGACGCCGCAGGCGCGCACCTTGAGCAGCACCTGGCCCGGTCCCGGCACGGGATCGTCGAGGCGGGTTTCCTGCAGCGGCTGGCCGGGGCCGGCCAGCACCATGGCGCGCATGTCGCGGCCGCCTCAGTGCGAGAGCAGCACGGGCACGTTCATCTCGTGCAGCAGCGTGCGCGTCACGCCGCCCAGCACGAGTTCGCTCAGGCGGCTGTGGCCGTAGCCGCCGGCGACGATGAGGTCGGCCGGCATGTCCATGTTCTCGGCACGCGCCAGCAGCCACTCGCCGGCATCCTCGTGCGTGATGTTCTCCAGCACGTCGGCGACGATGCCATGGCGCTCGAGGTAGGCGGCGATATCGGGCAGCGGCACGGCGCCGGCCCCCAGCCAGTTTTCCGCGCGTACGGTGAGCACGGTGACGCGCGCCGCGGCATGCAGCAGCGGCATGGCGTCCCGGAGGGCGCGCGTGGCTTCGCGACTGCCGTTCCAGGCCACGATGATGCTGTCGAAACTGGCCTTGAGCGGATTCGCGAATGGCGTGAACAGCACCGGCCGCGCGACGCCGAGCAGGAAACGCCCTGGAAAGCCTTCGCCGATATAGGTGGCGGTGTCGGCGGGATCGGGCTGCCCGGCAATGATCAGGTCGCTGACGCGTGCGAAGGCGATGATGGCTTCCATGTCCACGCTGCGCGCCGCCAGCCAGCCGGTGCTGACGCCGGCGGCGGACGCGGCGGCCTCGAAGCCCTCGCGCGCGGCCGACTGGCGCTTGTCGAGTTCCGCCTCGAGGCGGATGAACAGCGGCTCGACGCCGTCGTAGGCCAGGTAGGGCGTCTGCGGCATGTAGCTCAGGTGCAGGCCGGTGAGGTGGGCGCCGTTGCGGCGTGCCAGCTCCAGCGCAAATTGCAGGCGCTTCGCGGAATGCGCGCTGTCGTCCAGGCACACGATCATGTTGCGGTAGTTCATGGGTGCTTCTCCCTAAAAATGCGGCCGGCAATTGTTGGCACTATGGCACCGGCTGCTGTCCGGACTGTTGCGGCACGTCAACGGCGGGGCGGCATCTCCTGCGGCGAATCCCTGCTCCCCCTGCAGTCTTGCAGTTGCCGTTGGCGCGACTGTAGGCCCTGCGTAATTCTGTAGAGCAGCACGCAGTGCCGGCGTGACCGGGTCGCCTCAGCGAGCCACCAGGCCGCCGTCCACGGCCAGCGCCTGGCCGGTGACGAAGCCCGCGCCCGGCGAGCACAGCCAGACCACCGCGTCCGCCACTTCCTGCGCGGTGCCCATGCGGTTCATGGGGTGCAGCGCGGCAAACTGCCGCTCCGCCGCCGGATCCTCGTGGGTGATGCGGTCGATCATCTCGGTCTTGATGGCGCCGGGGCAGATGGCATTGATGCGGATGCCCTGCTCGGCGTACTCCAGCGCGGCCGCCCGGGTCAGCTGTACCACGCCGCCCTTGGAGGCGCAGTAGGCGGGCAGGCCGCCGAAGCCGACCAGACCGGCTACCGAGGCCATGTTGACGATGGCGCCGCTACCCTGGGCCTGCATGAGGCGGAGCTGCTCGCGCAGGCAGAGGAAAAGTCCGCGCAGGTTGATGCCGATGACGCGGTCGAAGTTTTCCAGCGTGCAGTCGGCGGTGGGGGCCATCTCGCCCTCGATGCCGGCATTGTTGCAGACCGCGTCGAGCCGGCCCCAGCTCGCCTGGATGTGGCGGTGCAGCTGCTCCACCTGGCCGGGCAGGCTGACGTCGCAGGCCACGAACAGCGCCTCGCGGCCCAGGGCGCGCACCTTGGCCGCCGCCGCCTCGCCGCGGGCGGCGTCGCGATCGGACACCACGACGCGGCAGCCGGCGCGGGCGAAGGCGAGGGCGGTCGCAAGACCGATTCCGGTGGCGGCGCCGGTGACCAGCGCGACCGAATTCTCTGCGTACATGACGTTACTCCCGTTGATTGGGGGATGCTGACAAACGAGAAGGCCTCCGTCTTGATCTGGCTCAAACCGGCGACCACCTGCGGGAGGCAGTCTGTTCACTTCCGCAGCCTGTCATCATTGTGGTAATCAGCCCGGCCAACGTGTCACGCTGGACGGCGACAGCGCAGGTCCCGTCGGTCCGTCGGCCATCACGGACATCTCCACCCTTCAGTCAAGTTGCCAGCATGAGTGTTATCGACATGGCCAACCGCTCCACCGTGCTTGTCGTGGACGACTCCCCCGAGGAGCTCTCCCTGCTGACCGAGTTCCTCCGCGACGCGCGGCTGCGCATCGTGGTGGCCTTCGATGGCCGCGAGGGCTACCAGAAGGCCACGGCCATGCTGCCGCACCTGATCCTGCTCGACGTGCGCATGCCGCGCACCGACGGTTTCGCGGCCTGCCGCCTGCTCAAGGCCGATCCCCGTACCGCGCATATCCCGGTGATCTTCCTGTCCGGCTCCAGCGAGCTCGAGGATCGCCTGATGGGGCTGCGCCTGGGCGCGGTCGACTACATCAGCAAGCCCTTTTCTCCCGATGAGGTGATCGCCCGCGTCGGCATCCACCTCGAGCTGCACCGGCGCCTGCAGGAAAAGCTCGCCGCCTGCGCACCGGCGCCCGCCGCGGAGCCCGCGCCGGCGGTGAACAGCACCGTACGCGCGGCAATGGATATCCTGCAGCGCGAGCTGGCGGCGCCGCCGTCCCTGACGGAACTCGCGCACCAGGTCGGCACCAACGAGAAGCGCCTGACCGAGCTCTTCCGCGCCGCCACCGGCATGCCCGTGTTCACCTGGCTGCGCGAGGAACGCGTACAGCTCGCCTGCCAGCTGCTGGGCGGCAGCGAAATGGACATCCAGCAGATCGCCGACCACGTCGGCTACGGCAGCGCCAGCAACTTCACCACCATGTTCCGCGAACGCATGGGCGTCACGCCACGTGACTACCGGCAGGCACGGCGTACGCAAGGCGGCGGGCGCGCGGCGTGAAACGGCTGGCGTCGGCGGGCCTCTGGGTCCTGCTCGCCGTCGTGGCGGTGCTGGCGTTGTCCATACACGAGCTGGCCTACCACGGCGAGCGTGCGATGGCGGCGACCGGCGAACGCCTGGAGGGGCGCCTCGCCATGCTGCGCGACCCGGGGGGGCAGCTAGGCATCGACGACATGGCGGCGCGGCAGCGCGCCGGCCAGTTCCGGCCCGCCACCTTGCGCGACCTGTCCGTCGGCTACACCGACGACGCGGTCTGGCTGCTGTTCGACCTGCACAACCGGGAGCCGGCGCCGTTGGCGCGCTACCTCGTGGTCGGCCCGCCGCGGCTGGCCGACGTGCAGGTCTTCCTTGAAACCGCGCCGGGTGAATTCCTCCGTACGCGCACCGGGCAACGGGTCGACGTCGACCAGCGCGTCGTCCGCTCGCGGCAGCTCGTGGTGCCGCTTGAGGCCGCGCCCGGCGCGCGACATCACGTCTATGTGCGCATCCGCAGCGCCAACGCCATCCTGCTCGACCTGCGCCTCTGGGAGTCGCAGCTCTTCCATTACAACGAGCGCCGCGTGGACCTGCTCAACGGCCTGCAGTTCGGCGCGCTCTTCCTGTTCGCGCTCTATGCCTTCGTGGCCGCCGGCACGAGTCGCGAACCGGCCTTTTTCTACTTCGGCGTGACGCTGCTGAGTTACAGCCTCTACGACATCTCCATCCTGCAGTACGGGCTCGAGCATTTGTGGCCGGGCCGGCCGGACTGGGCCCTGCGCGCGCCGGGGGTGTTCCTGGCGCTCATGGTGTTCGGCCTGGGGCGTGTGGTCGCGGAGCTGCTGCAGACCCGCACCCATGCCCGCTGGTGGGATCGCCTCCTGCTCGGCCTGTCCGTGGTGGGCTTGCTGTGCCTGCCCGGGATGATCTGGGGCGACTATCCGTCCTGGGTGCAGTTCGTGAACTACCTCAGCCTGGCGCTGCTCTCGGTCAACATCCTGGTCATGGCGCTGGCGTTCGTCCGTGGCGTCGAGGGCGCCGGGCTCGTGCTCGGCGCCTTCCTCCTGCTCTGGCTGACCTCGCTGATGCGCGTCGGCCAGATTGTCGGCGTCATTCCTTTCCACCTCTTCTCTGCCTATTCGATGGGCTGGTCCATGGTGATCGGCGGCATGCTCATGGCGGTGACGCTGGGCGAGCGCGTGCGCCGCCTGCGTGCCGAGCAGGAGGAGGCGCGCCGCCGCCTGGTCGACGTGCAGATCGATGCGCGCCGCCAGGCGGAGGAGGCCGTGCGGGAGCGCACCCGGGAGCTGCAGGCCGCCAAGGAGGCGGCCGAGGCCTCCAGTCGTGCCAAGTCGGCCTTCCTCGCCCAGCTCAGCCACGAATTGCGCACGCCGCTGCACAGCATCCTCGGCTACAGCGGCCTCATGGCGGCCGAGGCGGGCGACGCCAACGGGCAGCGCCGCCTCGGCGCCATCCGCCGCAGCGGCCGGCACCTGCTGGCGCTGATCGACGAGCTGCTGGAGTACGCACGCGGCGAGGCCGGGCGCGTACAGCTCGATCCTCAGCCCATGGGGCTTCGCGAGTTCCTGGCGTCGGTGGCCGAGGAGACGCGCGAGCTGGCGCACGAGCACGGCGCCCGCCTCGAGACCCATTTCGCGGAATCGTTGCCGCGCGCGGTACGGGCCGACGGCGTGCGCCTGCGCCAGGTGCTCATCAACCTGATCGCCAATGCCTGCCGCCACAGCGGCGGCGCCTGCATCACCCTGGAGGCGGAGGCCGGCGCCGCCAGCCGCGCCGGGCATCGACGCCTCGTGCTGCGCGTGCATGACGACGGCGACGGCATTGCCGAGGCCGATCGCGAACGCATCTTCCTGCCCTTCGAACAGGGCGACGGCGACGGGGCCCGCCACGGCATGGGCCTCGGGCTCTCCATCTCGCGTCAGCTGGCGGTCCTCATGGGCGGCCGCCTGACGCTGCTGCCGGCCGGCACCGGCAGCACTTTCCAGGTCGAACTGGAGCTGGAGGAGGTGGATCCGCCGGAGGCCGCCCGGCTGCCGCTCGCGCTGTCCCTGCCGCGACGCTATGCCGGCCCGGTCCGCCGCCTGCTCGTGGTGGACGACATCGCCGACAACCGCGAACTGCTCTGCGCCATCCTCTCCGCCATGGGCTTTGCCACCGAAAGCGTCGATAGCGGTGCGGCGGCCCTGGTGGCACTGGAGGAGGGCGGCATCGACGGCGTGCTCACCGACCAGGTCATGCCGGGCATGGACGGTCTCGCCCTGCTGGGTGAGGCACGCCGGCGTGGTCATGGCATGCCCTTCCTGCTGGTTTCGGCGGCGCAGGTGCTGCCGGAGGCGGCAGGGTCGCCCGGCTTTGCCGCCGTGCTCCTGAAGCCGGTCGAGCCCGGGCGGCTGGCCGACGAGCTCGGCCGCTGCCTGGGCCTGGCCTGGCGGCACGAGCACAAGGCCCCCATCGCCGGCACCTCGGCCGCGCTGCCGGCGGCCCCCGCGCCTGAAGCGCTGGTTCGTCTGCGGGTGGCCGCCGAGCAGGGCCTCGTTTCGGACATCGAGGACTGGGTCGAGGAGGTGCTGGAGGAAGAATCTGCGGCAGGCCTCTTTGCCCTGGCCGTTCGCGATGCCGTGCGGCGCCTGGACCTGGCCGCCATCGTGGGCATGGTCGAGGCCGCAAGCCTCCGTTCATCCGGCCCGGCAGCGGCTTCGTCGGATTCGGTAACCCCCTGATCCGCCTGAAAGTTCCTGAACCATAACTTCTGACGGTTTAGGCATAAGAACGGGCCAGGTAATGCTTCAAAGTTTCCGCCCAAGTTCCTGAAATTTCTTGAAAATATCTCCCCTGTCATATTTCCCCATGCCCAAAACGTCGGTAACAAGTGACGCAGCGCGTCAGCGGTGCAAGCGGCGGACCTCTGCCACATAATCCAGATTGAGAAGTCAGTCACACTTTCGGGGTGAAGATGTCGCGCTTTTGCTACCTGGCCAGGTTCGCCCTGCTCGCCGCCGCCGGAGTGTTCCCGGTCGCAGCGCTGGCGGCTGGTACGGCGGCGGGCGTCGACATCCGCAACTCGGCCTCGGTCAGTTACGTCGATCCCTGGGGCACCGCGGGCGCGGCGACGTCCAACGAAGTGGTCCTCCGCGTCAACGAAGTGCTGGACGTGACGCTGACGGCCAACGCCAGCGGCAACCAGGCGGTGCTGACGC
This sequence comes from Moraxellaceae bacterium, assembly GCA_029237815.1. GTDB lineage: Bacteria > Pseudomonadota > Gammaproteobacteria > Pseudomonadales > Moraxellaceae > UBA2031. The sequence goes on along the minus strand of JAQZBP010000007.1, from coordinate 65,201 downwards.
CCGCCAGCGGCAGCGTGCTCTCCTTCGTGCTGACCAACACCGGCAACGGCAGCGAGCGCTACGTGCTGACCCTGGACAGCGCCGTCGCCGGTGACAGCTTCGACCCCATCAACGTCCGCCTGTACCTGGACAGCAACGACAACGACATTTTCGACCCGGCGACGGACACCCTGCACGTGCCGGGCAGCAACGATCCGGTGCTGGCCGCCGACGCCAGTCTCACGCTGTTCGTGGTGGCCGATATCCCCGGCGGCCTCGATAACGGCAACACCGGCCTCCTGCGCCTCGCCGCTGAATCCCTCACGGCCCGCACCACGCCCGCGGCAGACGCCACCGCCACGGTCTTCGCCGGCCTGGGCGACAGCGGCACCGACGCCCTGGTCGGCTATACCGGCGCCGATGCGCTGGGCGAAGGCGGCTTCGGGGTGTCGCTGGTGGCCGCCACCTACACCAAGTCCGCCACCGTGCTGGATTCCTTTGGCGGCACGAGCCCGATTCCCGAGGCCGTGGTCACCTACAGCCTGGTCTTCGACGTCACCGGCATCGGCGACCTGACCGGCACCGTGATCAGCGATCCGATTCCCGCGGGCACCACCTATGTGGCGGGCTCGCTCACGCTGGACGGCGCCACGCTGAGCGATGGCGTCGACGGCGACAGCGGCCGCTTCACCGGCAGCCAGGTCGAAGTCGACCTGGGCTCGGTGACGGCGCCGACCACGCATACCGTGACCTTCAAGGTCAGCATCAACCCATGAACGAGGAGCTTTCGCGCATGAAATTCCAGTCCCGTCCTTCACTGTGGCGCCTGCTGATGAGCGCCTGCCTCGCGCTCGCGCTGCCCGGTCTTGCCCTCGCCGAAGGCCTGAAGCTCGAGAACGAAGCCTTCCAGGAAGTCGTGGTGAAGGCCAAGAACGGCAAGACGGAAAAGAAGCGGCAGAAGGTCAGCAACGCGGTGCCTGGCAGCGAAATCATCTACGTCATCACCTATCGCAACACCGGCGCCAAGCCGGTCACCGGCGTGGTTGTCAACGACGACCTGCCGGCGAACCTCGTGTATGTCGCCGGCTCGGCGGAGGGCGCCCCCGTGGTGGTGTCGGTCGATGGCGGCAAGTCTTTCGGTGCGCTGGAAAAGCTCACCGCGAAGGGCAGTGACGGCAACCTGCGCGCGGCGCAGGCCGCCGATGTCACGCATGTGCGCTGGACGGTGGCGGGCGCCGTGGCTCCGGCTAAGTCCGGCAGCGTGAGCTATCGCGCCCGGGTGAAGTAGCGACAGTTTTTCTGGACGGCCCCGGAGTGGGCCGGCCTTTCAGGAGCCGCTGCCGTCCGGTAGCGCGCACCCCGCAAGGGGTCTCAGGGATGACGCAGATTTTTTGCCGGCCGCTTTCGCGGCCGCCGGCATTTGCGGGGTTTTACCGGCGGCAGGGCATCGGCGTTCCCTGGCACTGCGGCCGGCGTGGAAAAAAGTGGTGAGGGACGCATTCCAGTTCCAGAAGAAGCTCTAACAACGGAGTCCTTAAAATGAAACCAAGAAACAGCCTCAGACTGCTGGTCGCAGCGGGCCTGTCGCTGGGGGTCGTGCCGCAGCTCTATGCCGCGGGCACGACTGCCGGCCAGGTCATCAGCAACACGGCCACGGTCGAATACGAAGTAGGGGGCGTCGACCAGACACCGGTCGACAGCAACACCACGACCTTCGTGGTCGATCGCAAGATCGACTTCACGGTGGCCGAGGTCGGCGGCGCCGCCACCCAGGTGGTACCTAGCGCCACCGGCCGCGTGACCACCTTCACCGTCACCAACGTCTCGAACGCGGTGCTGGACTTCCGTCTGGACGCTGCGAACGTCGCCGCTGGCGACGACTTCCAGGCGACCATCACCGGGGTCTTCGTCGAGTCCGGCGCGAACGCGGGCTACCAGGCCCTCGAGGACACCGCGACCTATATCGACGAGCTGGCCGTGTCCGGCAGCCGGACGGTCTATGTCGTCGCCACCATCCCCGGCACCGTGGTCAACGGCGACCTCGCCGACGTGACGCTGTCCGCCATCGCGGCGCAGAGCGTCAACGGCACCACCGGCGCCTACGTGGCCACGGTGGGTTCGCTGGCCGCCGACGCCGTCGCCAACCCTGGCGATGCCGACGACGCCGACGTCGTGGACACGGTGTTCGCGGAGCCCGATGGTGACGTCGACGGTCTTTACGACGGCATCCACAGCGACACCGACACCTACAGCGTCGTGACCGCGAGCCTGAGCGTGACCAAGGGCTCCACCGTCGTGACCGATCCCTTCAACTGCACCACGCCTGGCGATCCCCTGAGCTGCGGCACCAACCTGCCGAAAGCCGTCCCCGGTGCCGTCGTCGAGTATTGCCTCGACGTGGAGAACCTCGGGGCTTCGGCCGCTGACAGCATCGTGCTGACCGATGCCATCCCGGCCAACACCACCTATGTGGCAGGCAGCATCAAGACGGCCTCCACCGGTACCGGTGCGGCCTGCGATGTGGGCACGGGCACCACCGAGGACGATGCCGCCAATGGTGACGGCGATTTCCTGGCGACGCCGGCACCGCGCGGCTCCGTCGTGATCCGCTCCACCAGCGTTCCCGCGCTCGACCGCTTCAAGGCGGTCTTCCGCGTGACGGTGGATTGAGCCGGAAGGGCTGATTCAAGGGAACTGGAACGGCCGGGCCCGGTAACGGGTCCGGCCACCTTCAGCTGATCACACAGGAAAACGACAGTGACATTGTTTGCCAACCTCCGCGCCTCCCTGCGCCCGGCCCGCTTGCCAGGGCTGCTGCACGCGTTCGCGTGCGCAGCTGTCCTGGCAAGCGGGCTGGCGTTGCCGGCTGGCGTCGGCGCGGCACCTGTCATCAATACCGCGAGCGTCACCTACACGGGCCCGGCGGGCCTCGTCACGCGCGCCTCCAATACCGTGACGCTGACGCCGCTGCCGGCCGGCACGCCCGCCGTCGTCACCTTCTACCAGTACGCACCCGGTGCCAGCGGCACCTCCAGCATCGCCTTCGATGGCGGCAGCTACGATGACGGCAGCGGCAGCTTCACGGCACTCGCCACGCCGACCCGCCCGAACGGCACGCCGATTTCCCTCGCCACGCCGGTCGAGGTGAAGGAAACCGCCGTCTACCACGCCGGCGAGCCGGTCTTCATTACGCTGGCCGACGCCAACCGCAACACCGATCCCGCCCTGCGCGAGATCATCGAGGTCACGGTCACCACCGAGGCCGGCGACAGCGAAATGCTGCGCATGCAGGAAACCGGCCCCGACACCGGCGTGTTCGCCGCCGTCGTCCCGAGCGTGGACGCGCGCAGCGGCGTCACCGCCAACGACGGCCAGCTCAGCGTCGCGACCAACAGCCGCCTGACCGTGGACTACCAGGACCCGGTCTACCTGGACGACACCTCGACCGACGCCGCGCTCGTCGATCCTTTCGGCATCGTCTTCGACTCCGTCACCGGCCAGCCGCTCAACGGCGCCATCGTGACCATCCTCGACGCCACCACCGGCCTGCCCGCCACCGTGTACGGCGACGACGGCGTCAGCAGCTTTCCCGCCACCGTGGTGACCGGCAGCACCGTCACCGACAGCGGCGGCGCGATCTACGTGCTGCCCGCCGGCGGCTTCCGCTTTCCTTTCGTGCAGCCGGGCAATTACCGCTTCGTGGTGACGCCGCCGACCGGCTACACCGTGCCCTCCAGCGTGCCCACGGCGAGCCTGCCCGACGACGGCTTCGGCAATCCCTATGCCGTGGTCAACGGTTCGCGCGGCGAGATCTTCGTGGTGCTGCCGGGCCCGGCGCTGAACATCGACATTCCCGCCGACCCGGCGTCGGGCGGCCTCTTCCTGCAGAAGAGCGTGTCGCGTACGCAGGCTTCCGCCGGCGACTTCCTGCAATACCGGCTCGTGCTGCAGAACACCTCCGGCGGCGGCGCGCCCGGCGCCGTCATCACCGACCGGCTGCCCTTCGGCCTGCGTTATGCGCCGGGCTCGGCGCGCCTCGACAGCGCGGCCATGGCAGAGCCGGCGCAGAGCCGCGACGGGCGCACGCTCACCTTCCAGGCCGGCAACCTGGCCGCCGGCGCCACGGTGCAGATCAGCTATGTCGTGCAGGTAGGCGTCGGCGCTGCCGTGGGCGACGCCGTGAATACCGCGGGTGCACGCGCCGGCGTGTTGCGCTCGAACGCCGCCCAGGTTGCCGTGCGCGTGACCGAATTCCTCATGAGCGGACGCGCCACGCTGATCGGCCGCGTCTATGAAGGCGACTGCGGCACGCCCTGGAGCGAACTCAAGGGTGTCGCCAATGCCCGCGTGATGCTGGAGGACGGCACCTACGTCATCACCGACAAGGACGGCCAGTACCACTTCGAAGGCGTGCGTCCCGGCACGCACGTGGTGCAGCTCGACATCGACAGCCTGCCGGACGGCCTCGAGCCCGTCGCCTGCATGGACAACACGCGCTTTGCCGGCCGCAGCTTCTCGCAGTTCGTGGACGTGAAGGGCGGGGCGCTCTGGCGCGCCGATTTCTTCACCCGCGCCGGTCGCGGCAACGTCGGCATCCGCCTGCAGAGCCGGATGACCACCGAGACCGTGGCGCCCCCGCCTGCGGTGGTGCGCGACATCGGCGCGGCGGCCAGCGTGCGCTCCTTCACGCTGCGTGCCGAATTCGACAGCTGCCGCGCCACGCTGAAGCCGGAGGGTGAGGCCGACGTGGAGAAGCTCATCGAGGAGCTTTCCGGCGCCGACATCCAGCGTATCGAGCTCACCGGCAACACCGATGACCAGCGCCTCTCCGCGCGCTGCCGCCAGCAGTTCAACGACAACTACGCGCTCTCCGAGGCGCGTGCGCGCACGGTGGGCGACCTGCTGGCCGGCGCGCTCTTCCTGAAGGGCGAACAGGTGCAGGTGATCGGCAAGGGCGCGGATGCGCCGGTGGCCGACAACAAGACCGTCGACGGCCGCGCGCGCAACCGCCGCACCGAACTGAAGGTCTTCCTGAACAAGTCGGATGACGCCGCGGCGCCCGTGGCGGCTGCCGCGACTGCGGCCGCGAGCGCGGCGGGTGCCACGCGTGTCACCGGCATGAGCCACCGCATCGACGTGGACGGCGACACCGGCGTCGGCAACCTGCGCGTGCTGGCCATGCTGCCGGAGGGCGCCGCCTATCAGCGCGGCTCCGCGCGTGTCGATGGCCAGCCGGTGGCGGATCCGGCGGAAGCCGAGGGTCTGCTCACCTTTGGCCTCGGCAGTGCCGGCAAGGCGGGCTGGAACCGCGTCATCGAATTCGATTCCTATCCGTTGACGACGCGCCAGCCGACGACGGATTCGCGTCTGCGCCGCTACACGTTGCGCGCCCGCTTCGACAGCTGCAGCAACAGCCTGCACGCCGCCGGCCGCGAGGCGGTGGCGGCGCTCGTCGCGGAGTTGAAAAAGGAAGGGCCGGTGGAGCGCGTCGAGCTGATCGGCCACAGCGACAACACCGCGCTCACGCCGCGCTGCCAGGCACGCTATGCCGACAACCGCGTGCTGTCGCAGGCGCGGGCTCAGGCCGCAGGCACCGCGATCGCCAGCGCGCTCGGCCTGTCGGTGGAGCAGGTGAGCGCCAGCGGGCGCGGCGCGGAAGCGCCGGTGGCCGACAACGGCAGCGCGGCCGGCCGCGAACGCAACCGCCGCATCGAAGTCACCGTGCGTCTGGCGGAGGACCTCGCCACGATCACCAGTGCCGGCCGTGTCGCGGTGGACTGCCCGGCGAATCCTTACGGCTTCAAGACCCTGGCGAGCTTCGAGGCCGATGGCCGCCGCGGCCAGACGCCGGCAGCGGAAACCCGCCTGGCCTGTCCGCCGGCGCAGTCCGACGCGCAGCGCCAGGGCGCCGGCACCGAAGCCGACAGCGCGCGCCGTGGCGTCGAGGTGCTGCGCCGCGCCGTCATCAAGTCGCTGCCGCCCGAACTGCAGGCACGCCTTGATGCACGTGCCGCGGTGGCCGACGACGCCACCGCGGCGGGCGCGAATGCGGTGTCGGCGACGGGTCTCGAGCCCGGCATCGCCTGGCTGTTCCCGACGCCGGAGCACAATCCGCGCGCGCCCGCCGTGCGCGTCGCCATCCAGCACCTGCCGGGCCAGTCCGTGACGCTGCTGATGCCGGACGGCACGCCGGCCGGCGGCCTCGCCTTCGACGGCACGCAGCTGAGTGCCGACCGCCGCGTGGCCGTGAGCCAGTGGCGCGGCCTCGTGCTGCGCGATGGCGACAACATGTTCACGGCGGAAGTGCGCGACAGCGACGGCACGCTCGTCGAGACGCTGCGACGCGCCATTCACTACGCCAATTCGCCGGCGCAGGTGCGCCTGCTGCCGGAGCGCTCCGTGCTCATCGCCGACGGCATCAACAAGCCGGTGATCGCCGTGCAGGTGCTCGACCGCGACGGTCGCCCCGTGCGTGCCGGCGTCACCGGCACCGTGCGCGTCGGCGCGCCCTACCGCACCTTCGAGGCGGTGGACGCCGAGCAGCAGCGCCAGCTCGCCGGCATGGACCGCAGCGAGCCGCAATACCACGTCGAGGGTGACGAAGGCATCGCCTGGATCGAGCTTGCACCGACCACCGACTCCGGAACCGTGCAGCTCGACTTCAGCTTCACGCTCGGTGCGGAGACGACGCGCCGCCAGCAGATCCGTACCTGGCTGGAGCCGGCACCGCGCGACTGGGTGCTGGTCGGCTTCGCCGAAGGCACGGTCGGCTTCAACACGCTGAAGGACAATGCGCAGGCGTTGAACGGGCAGGTCGAGGACGGCGGCTACAGCGACGGCCAGATCAGCCTCTACGCCAAGGGCCGCGTGCAGGGCAAATGGCTGCTGACCATGAGCTACGACAGCGACAAGCGCCGTGAGCGCGACAGCCTGCTCGGCGTCATCGACCCGAACCAGTACTACACGCTGTACGGCGACGGCACCGGCCAGCGCTACGACGCGCCGAGCCAGGAAAAGCTTTACCTCAAGATCGAGCGCGGCCAGTTCTACGCGCTGTTCGGCGACTACGAGACCGGGCTTTCCGACACGCGCCTGTCGCGCTACAACCGCTCGCTGAACGGCCTCAAGGTGGAGAAGGCGGGCGGCACGGTGGTGTTCACCGCCTTCGCCGCGGAAACGCCGCAGAATTTCGCGCGCGACGAACTCCAGGGCGACGGCACCTCCGGCCTGTACCGCCTCAGCCAGCGCAACATCGTGCTCAACAGCGAAAAGATCCGCATCGAGACGCGCCACCACCTGGAGAGCGAGAAGCTGCTGGAAAGCCGCACGCTCACCCGCCATATCGACTACGACATCGACTACGCCAACGGCACGCTGTTCTTCCGCCAGCCGATCCCGAGCCGCGACGCCGGCTTCAACCCGACCTTCATCGTCGCCGAATACGAAACCCTGGGCGTGGCGAGCCGCGAGCTGAACGCCGGCGGCCGCATCGGGCTGAACCTGAACGAGGGCAGGGTGCAGGTGGGCGTGAGCGGCATCCGCGACGAGAACAGCGTGAACCGCTCCGACCTCGCCGGCGCCGACCTCAAGGTGAAGCTGGGCCAGGATTCCGAAGTGCGCATGGAAGTGGCGGACTCCAGCGGCCAGGCCGGCACCATCGGCACCGAGGCGCTGGCGTGGCTGACCGAGGTCGAGCACCACAGTGGCCGCTTCGACGCGCTGCTTTACGCGCGCCGCCTGGAGCCGGGCTTCGGCGTGAACATGCAGAACCTGTCCGAGAACGGCATGCAGAAAGTGGGCGCCGACGGCCAGGTGCGACTCGGGCGCGACTGGTCGCTGGTCGGCCAGCTCTACCAGCAGGAAAACCTCGGCAGCGACACCACGCGCGACGCCGTCAGCGGCAAGCTGCAGTACAAGACCGACGACGGCGGCTTCCATGTCGGCGCGCAGTCCGTCACCGACCGCGCCGGCAGCGGCGCGCTGGCCGGCCGCGACTTCCGCTCCGACCAGGCCACGCTGGGCGCCAACCGCTTCCTGCTGAAGCACAAGCTGGAACTCTCGGCGCAGGCCGAGACTGCGCTCGGTGGCCAAAGCGAGAGCATCGACTTCCCCGACCGCTACCTGGCCGGTGCCAGCTATGCCGTCACCCGCAATGTGCGCCTGCTGGCCGGCCAGGAATTCACCGACGGCGACAGCTTCGACACCAGCACCACCCGCGCCGGCCTCGAAGTGACGCCCTGGCAGGGCGCGCGCGTCAACAGCACGCTGAACCAGAGCCGCATCAGCGAATACGGCCCGCGCACCTTCGGCCAGTTCGGCCTGACGCAGGCGCTCGCGCTGAACGCGCAGTGGGGCATCGATCTCAGCGTGGACAGCAGCCAGACGCTGAAGGAAGGCCGCCAGAATTCGCCCGTGGTGAATCCGGCCTATCCGGTGGCCCCGGGCGGGCGCCTGACCGGCCCCGGCCTCACCGAGGATTTCGTGGCGGTCAGCACCGGCGCGACGTATCGCACGCCGCTGTGGAGCTGGAACGGTCGCCTCGAGGACCGCAATGGCGAGACCACCGACCGCTATGGCCTGGTCAGCAACTTCCTGCGCCAGGCGCAGGCCGGCGTCGCCTTCGCCAGCACGGCGCAGCTCTTCACGAGCGAGCAGTCCACCGGCGCCGAAGGCCTGCTCGCCAGCGTCGACCTGTCCTGGGCCTGGCGTCCGCTCGGCGTGCAGTGGTCGCTGCTGGACCGCCTGGAGTTCCGCTTCGAGGAAGTGGACAACGGCATCGGCATTGCCGGCGGCGGCCTGTTCGGCAACAACAGCCTGGTCGGCAACAACGCCAGCACGCGCCGCATCATCAACAACTTCGCGCTGAACCGCGTGTCGCGCGAGTGGACCGGCAGCGACCGCACCGGCAACCTGTTCCGCCGCTACGAGCGCAACCAGTTCTCCTTCTACTACGGCGCCAAGTACGTGCTGGACAATTTTGACGGCGTCGACTACGACGGCTACACCGACCTGCTCGGCCTGGAAGTGCGCCACGACCTGCGCGACTGGCTGGATGTCGGCGTGCAGGCCAGCTCGCTCAACTCCTGGAACCTGCATGCGCACGCCTATTCCGTCGGCCCCATGGTCGGCGTGTCGCCGGTGGAGAACGGCTGGGTGACGCTGGGCTGGAATATCCGCGGCTTCACTGACAATGATTTCGATGCGGCGCGCTACACGGCCCAGGGGCCCTACCTGCAGCTGCGCTTCAAGTTCGACCAGAAGACGCGCCTGTTCGACCGCGCGAACACGGCGACCGCGTCCGCCACCAGCGAGAGAGTGCGTTGATGATCCGCCAGAGTCCTGCTGACCAGAGGGGATACCCGATTCCGCGACCGGTCGCGCCGTGCGTGGCCAGCCTGATGCTGATGCTCGCGGGGCTGCTCGCGTCCACGCTCGCGGCGGCGGACACGCTGACGTCGGCGACCAAGGACCTCACCTGCGCCGGCGCGCGCTCGAACGCGCCGTCCAACTTCACCTGTTCCGCCGGCGAATTCACGGTGTCGCCGACCTTCAGCGCCGAGCCCGGCACGCCGCCGTTCTGCACCGCCGGTGCCGAGTTCAACTTCAAGGTCGACCTCACGCTGTCCGGCACCAATGCCAACCGCTACGACATCGGCTTCTTCGTGGGTCAGCAGGGCAACGATCCGCGGGCGGGCACCGCCGGCAACATCTGTTCCGTGGCCAGCTTCCCGACGTCGACCCTGCCGGTCGTGTCGCCATGGCGGGATTACGACCTTGACACCTGCGGCGATTATGAGGCGGCAGGCGTCGACACGATCCGCGTCAACGAGATCAAGGTGGTCTGTACCGGCGACGGCACCACCGGTGCCCTCGCCATTCCCTACCTGCTGACATACCGCCAGAACAGTGCCGTCAATGCGAGCTGCGGCGCGGCCAACGTCAACGCCGACTCGGGTTCCAAGTGCAACTCCGGCACCGCCACGGTCAGCGGCGTCGTGTCGGTGTCCTCGGGCGCCTATGTCGACATCACCAAGCAGACGCTGCCCGACGGCAGCGCGCAGTCCTTCAATTTCACCGCGACCGGCCCCGTGGGTGCCAAGGTGTCGGCGCTCACCGGCGCGACGCTGACGACGACGACCGCCACCGGCGGCACCTACTCGCCGACGACGATCACCGCCGCCACCAACTCCACGACCTTCGCGCTCAGCGACGGCCAGACGGCGCGTGTGTACATGAACGCGCTGACCGCGGCGCAGACGCTGACCATCGTCGAATCCAGCACCACGGGCTGGGACACGACGGCGAACATCAGTTGCAGCAATGTGCGCGGCACGCCGACCATCACCACCAACGGCACGACGCGCACCATCACCGTCGCGCTCAGCCAGGCCAATTCCGCCGCCGCCTGCACCATCACCAACACCAAGCCGCCGACGGTGACGCTCACCAAGGTCTCCACGGGCGACGTCGGTACATTTACGTTCACCGGTACCAACGGCTGGACCAGCCAGAACATCACCACCGTGACCTCCGGCGTCGGCGTGGCCGGTACGACGCAGACCCTGACGCCCTCGGTCGCGACGACCATCACCGAGTCCGCCGCGGCGGGCTATCGTCTGTCCGGCATCAGCTGCTCCGGCCTCGGCGCCGGCGGCACCGCCACAGTGAACCTCGCCAGCCGCAACGTGCTGCTGGACAGCGCCGCGATGGCGCCGGGTTCCACCGTCGCCTGTAGCTTCGCCAACGTTCGCCAGCGCACGCTCACCGTCACCAAGAGCCTGTCGCCGCTCGCCGACGCCGGCAAGTTCGTGATGAGCGCCAACGGCACCACCGGCACCGAGGCGGGCAATGCCGCCACCGCCAGCGCCCTCGTCGACGTGGCCAGCACCGTGACCTTCGGCGAAGCCGCCGGCACCGGCACCGCGCTCGCCAACTACACCTCCGCCTACAGCTGCAACACGGCGCCGGTCACCGCCGGCAGCGGCAGCTCGGGCAGCTTCACCATGCCCAACACCGACATCGGCTGCACCATCACCAATACGCGCAAGGCGGCCACCTTCCGGCTCGCCAAGACCTGGGTGAACGCCATCAGTGGCAACACCGCGACGGTGACCAGCACGGGCTTCGGCAACAACGCGACCTCGGGCGCCTCGGTCTCGACCGGCAACAACACCACGACCGGCAGCAACGTCACGGTGTACGCGGGGGAGGCGGGCACCATTTCCGAATCGCTGAGCGTCGGCAACATCGCCAACTACACGCCGAGCCTGGCCTGCACCGGCAGCAGCGGCCTCTCCGGCACCACGCTCACCGTGGCGCCGGCGGACACGGCCATCACCTGCACCTACACCAACACGCGCAAGTCGGCGTCGCTGATCCTGCGCAAGACCTGGAGCGGCGCCTTCGCCGGTGACACCGCGACGGTGACGAGTAGCGGCTTCACGAACAACGCGACCTCCGGCGCGGTGGTTTCGACCGGCAACAACACCGGTGCCGGCAGCGCCGTCACCGTCTATGCGGCGGAGTCCGGCACGATTGCCGAGAACCTCAGCGTGGGGAATCCGGCCAACTACGTGGCGGGCCTGGCCTGCACCGGCAGCAGCGGCCTCTCCGGCACTACGCTCACCGTGGCGCCGGCCGACACGGCCATCATCTGCACCTACACCAACACCAAGAAGCAGCCGCTGCTCTCCCTGCTGAAGTGGTCGACGCTGGTGTCGGATCCGCAAAACGGCAACGTCAATCCGAAGGCGGTGCCGGGCTCGATCCGCGAGTATTCCTTCCGCCTGACCAACTCCGGGCCGGGCGCCGTCGACAACAACGGCCTCATCGTGCTCGATCCCTTGCCCACCACCATGGAACTCTTCGTGAACGACCTGGCCGGCGTCGGACTCGGTCCGATCCAGTTCCAGGACGGCACGCCGGTCAGTGGCCTGAGCTGGACCTTCACCTCGCTCGCCAGCCTCACCGACAGCGTGGATTTCTCGAATGACAACGGCGCCACCTGGACCTATGTGCCGGTGCCGGACGTCAATGGCTTCGACCCCGCGGTGACGCATATCCGCCTGCGGCCGCAGGGCGCCATGAACGCCAGCGGCGGCGGCAATCCCTATGTGGACATGACCTTCCGCATGCGCCTGAAATAAGGCCGGAAATGCGCCCCTAGTGCGCCACCGGCTTCTGCCGGCCCGACGCCTGCGCCGGCAATGCCGCCGCCGCTTTCGTGAACTGCACATCCTCGAGAATGCACACCGGCCGCGACAGCGGCGGCAGGTGCTGCCAGTCCAGGCGCCGGTCCTGCTTCGCCAGTTCGTAGCGCACATCGCGGGCGAGAAAACTCGCCACGGTCTTCATCAGGTCCAGCGTCAGGTTCTCGCCGGGGCAGCGGTGGTGCACGTGCGCGTCTCCGCCGCCCTGCGGCACGAAGGAATAGGCGCCGGGCTCCTGGCGGAAGAAGCGCTCGGGATAAAACGTGTCGGGCGCCTGCCACAGCTTCGGGTCATGGTTGGTCGCGTACAGGTCCAGCATGACGCGGGCGCCGGAGGGAATGCGGAAGCCCTTCCAGTCGATGCTGCGCCGGCTGCGCGCCGCCACCATGGGAAAGAAGGGGAAGAAGCGCCGCACCTCCTGCACGAAGGCGTGCAGGTAGAGGTCGTCGTCCTCGCGCAGCCGCTCGCGGCATTCCGGCCAGCGCTCGAGCGCAATGGCGATGAAAACGGCATACACCGACACCGCCACTACCGGACGCAGGAAGTTGAGCAGCTCGACCGCGGCGTCGTGCGCGTCGAGCAGGCCGCCGTCGGCCTCGCGCTGCCAGCTCACGGCAAACAGCGCGCTGTCCTCGGCTGCCTCCAGCGCCTCCTCGCGCACCGACTCGACGAGCTGGCCGCACCAGCGTTCCGCCGCCTTGCGCATCGTCCACGCGCGCCAGTGCGGCGGGCCGAAGAGCCGGGCCTGGTCGAAGAGGGCGGTGAGCTGCTCGGTGCGCAGGGCGACCTCGTCCTCGTCCAGCGGCAGGCCGGCCCAGTCGCACACGGCGCGCGTCAGCACGGTGCGCAGCTCGCCGTAGAAATCGACATCGCCGTTTTCCGCCCAGCCCTGTGCCGTCGCGGCAAGCTCGCGCCCGACCAGCCGGTTGAGCGCGCGCACATTTTGCGGACTGCCGAGCACGGACATGAACATGGCCTTGCGGCGGCGGTGCGCCTGGCCGTCCAGCGTCTGCACGCCGCCGCGGCCGAACAGCGTGCGCTGCAGGCGCAGGGGCGCCGCGCCGGCACGCTGGAAGAGCTCGCCGTTGTAGATGAGTTCGGCGGCGTCCTGGCCGCGCAGGAACAATGTGCGGCGCAGGAAGATCCGGCTCTGGAAGAAGTCGCGACCGAGGCGCGAGCAGGTGCGGTTCACGAAGCGGTAGGGATCGCGCAGCAGCGCGAGCGTGCTGTCGGGCACGGTCGGCAGCCGGCGTCCGATCGCGACCGGCGCGTGGGTGCGGTCGAGCAGGGATTCCGCGAGCGTCAGCAGCAGCGTCATGGCCGGCGTCGGCGGGCGCAGCTGCAGGAGGTTCATGGCCATGTCTTGCCTCGTCTGGCAGTGGCCTGCCGCTGCTGTCCGCGCGGCAGGCGGGGGAGGGCGGCGTCAGGCCCGGGATTGGCCGGCGCGCACGGACCGCAGCGCCTTGCCCCACGCCACGAGCTGGTCGGCGAGCGCCTGCAGCGATTTCTCGTGGTGCGCGGCGGGCTTGAAGCGGGAGAAATCCTCGAAGTCCGTGTACAGCGAGAGCGCCACCTGGCTGCGCACGGTGGCGACCTGCAGCTCGGCCATCACGAGGCGCAGCTGCTCCACGGCGCGCATGCCGCCGGCACTGCCGTAGGACACGAAGCCGGCGGCCTTGTCGTTCCATTCGCGGTACAGGAAATCGAGCGCGTTCTTGAGCGCGCCCGAGGTGCCGTGGTTGTACTCGGGCGTCACGAAGATGAAGGCGTCGAACGTGGCGATCTTTTCCGCCCAGGCCTTCGTGTGCGGTTGCGCGTACTGGTGCTGCGAGGCCGGCACCGGCTCGTCGAGCAGCGGCAGGTGGAAATCGGCGATGTCGACGAGCTCGAACTGCGCGTCCTGGCGCTGCCCGACGATGCCCTGCACCCAGCGCGCCACGGCTTCGCCGTTGCGGCCCGGACGCGTGCTGCCGAGGATGGTGGCGATGCGGAGCATGGTGACCTCCTGTGCGGACCGGATGGCGATTCCATACCGGATGGCGACTCCATTACGCCGGCATGTCACGCACGCCGGCGCATCACGCCGGGCGCGCTGCGAATGCGGGGCACCCTTTCGGAGATTCGTTCATTTGCGGCAGGGCGCCAGTCGATTGTGTACAGCTTGCGTTTCCCGCGGTGGCGTCGTCGGGTCGTGGTGCGGGTGTGGAACGATATCCAGGCCGGCAGGTCTGGATCACTTGATCCTTTCTTTCAGGACGATAAAACGGGCTACAACACACGGTATAGCTGCGACTGCAGATTGGTATTACCTGTCTTTGAACCCTGTTTCTGGTGTTCCTGCTCAGTCTGGGGCTGGGAAAGAGTCTCGAGTTGTATGCCGTTTCGGTGGAGAGACAGAAAGAGGCTGAGCACATCTATGTCGGCGGGCTATATCGCGAGGCCATCCGGCAATTCAATTTAAGTACGCAGGGTAGCAGTAAGAGGTATCCGAGCGGCTGGAGGAGTTATTGAAATATCCTCGCAGCCTTACCAATCGCCGCTTTCTGAGAACGCTCTAACTGGATCCTGTGACGGAAACATCATTTATTTCAGTTGCGGCGCCACAGGGCGGAATGTGGGGTGTCAGGAGCTCCTCTACAGCGCGTCCCCCTCCCTCGGAAGTTCCCGAGGGAATGAGCACGGCAGAGAAGAGCGGTGATAGCGGCTACGGCAATTGGCTATTCGCTATTCGTTTTCGACTCACAGAATTAATTGATGAATAGGTCACGATAGCGCGTTGATTTATATAATTTGAAGATGATAGATTCCGCTGATTTTGGCGCGGCCGGATTTTCCGACGCCAATCACTGCCGCCCTGAAAGGCGGCATTAATAATTATTCAGGCCAGGGGACAGGGAAATGAGGCCCGTACTTTCCATTTTATTTGCTGCCATTGCCATCTTTCTGTTTCCCACCCTCGCGGCAGCTGAAAGCCGCACCGGTTGCACGTCCAATCAGCCTGTAGATAGCTGTGAGTACAGCCCGGTCTTGCCCGCGAGCTGGGCGATCAATGGCTGGAACAAGCAGGGTGTGCAGTACAAGTCCGGTTATGACAGTCCGCAGATGGCTTGTAATGACAAGCCTTGGGCGGTTCCCAGTCAAAAATCGGCGTTCTATGTCAGCGGGGGATATGGCCTGAAGGACAGCAGCCCCAACAGCTTCTTCATGCTTCCCGTGCCTGCCAATGCGCAGACTGCTTACTGTCATTACAAGATGTACCCGCAGTGGAGTTCGTCGCCTCACTGGGGAGGTGGTTCGAATGTTTATGTGGCTGCTCCTGGCTGCCCAAAGGATTTTGAGCGTGACCTGAACCAGGTTGCCACCTCTGCGTATGCCTGCTTCCAGAGCAAACTCAAGGTGTGTGACAAAGAGTGTAATAAGAAAGTTGGCGATCCGGTTGATCCGGGTACGGGCACGGAGTCTCTGTCAGCGACCGACTATGCAGGTGATGCCGGCCTGACGTTCCGGCGGACCTTTATCAGCACCAAGGGCTGGCTGCACAACTTCCAAAAAAGCATCTCGACCTCCGAAACGTTTGCCGTTTCCCCTTGGACAGGCGCGCCGATCGACGTCTACGGTCTTGAAGTGGACGCCTGCACCTTCGCCTATCGTGTCGACGTGAATGGCACATGGGAATACCTGCAGTCGACCAGAAGTCTCGGCAAAGTCGTCATCTCCCGAGACTCGGAATCGGTGCTCACCTTTCTCCCCCCCACGCCCAATGCAGGCGCGAGCGGCAACTGCTATGCGCCGAACACCACACTGACTTTTACCCCGCGCGACACCGATACCCAGTCAAGTCTGACCGCCACAACCGGGGCGCTGGGTGAGATCACCGGCTACCGCTATAAGCTCGGTTCCGGGGACGTCGAGGTGTTCGATGCCGCCGGCCGCCTGGCCTCCATCGAGTACCGCAACGGCAGCGCGATCGCGCTGACCTACGATGCGACCGGCCTGATCAAGGCCACCGACCACTTCGGCCGCTTCCTGAGCTTTGTGAATACCTCGGGCCGTATTACCCAGATGACGACGCCTGCCGGCGGCATTTACAGCTATGTCTGGAACGGCAACAGTGTTTTGACGAAGGCCACGTTCCCGGACACCACCTTCGTGACTTATCACTACGAGAATGTGTCATTTCCAAAGCTGCTGACCGGCATCACCGACGAAAAGGGCGTGCGTTACGCCACGATCACCTACGACGGGGAACGGTACGTCACCAACACGGTGCTGGCGGGTGGTGTCGAGAGCACCACGCTCAACTACACGGACCCGCGCAATGTCGTGGTGACGGATGCGCTGGGCAATGCGGAAACCTATCAGTACGCCATCAAGCAGAATTCGATTCGCCATGTGGGAACGAGTCGCGCCGCTTCCGGCAGCTCGCCTGCATCCCAGGAAGCGCGGACGCTGGACGCCAACGGCAACGTGGAGTCACGTACCGATGCCAACGGCAACGTCACCACGTACGTGTATGACCTGGTTCGCAATCTGGAGACCTCGCGCACCGAGGCCTCGGGTACGCCGCAGGCCCGCACCATCACCACCCAATGGCACGCCACCTGGAATCAGCCCACGCAGGTGAGCGAGCCCGGGCGCGTCACTGTCTATACCTACGATACGCGCGGCAACCGCGAGACCAAGACGGTCACCGACACCGTGACCAGCCAGACCCAGGTCTGGACATGGGCCTATAACAGCGTCGGCCAGCTCCTGTCCGAGGACGGTCCGCGCACGGATGCCAGCGATGTCACCACTTATGCCTATTACGGCAGCACCAGCCCGCACTACGGCCGCTTGTACCGCATCACCAATGCCGCCAACCAGATCACCGAGTTCACGGACTACGACGCCAACGGCAAGCTGCTGAGCCAGGTCGACCCCAACGGCGTCAACACGACGTTTACCTACGATGCCCGTGGCCGCCTCAAGACCCGCAGCAGCAACAGCAAGACCACGAGCTACGACTACGACCCCGTCGGCCAGCTCACCAAGGTCACGCTGCCGGACGGCAACTGGGTGGAGTATGTCTATGACAATGCGCACCGCCTGACCGAGATCCACGACAAGGCGGGCAACCGCATCGTCTACACGCTCGATCTGATGAGCCGCCGCACGAAAGAAGAGATCAAGGACACGCAGGGTGGCTTTGCGACCTTGCTCGAGTGGATCCGGCAGTCGCTGGCGGTGAACACGCCCCCGGCGTCGCTGTAAGCCCTCGACCTTTTACAAGACGAACCCACCACATCAAGACGACTTGGCCCCTCGCGTGAGGGGCCCGCAGGGGACAGGCCATGGAATTGCGCCAGGGACACCACACCTTCAAGAACCGCTTCCGTTCGACCTTACTGAGCGCCGCCCTCAGTGGCCTCTGGATGGCCTTGATGAGCCCCGCCGTCGAGGCGGCGGTACTCCAGAGCAAGAGCTACGAATACGACGCGCAGGGCCGCGTCACCGTGGAAAAGGACGCGGCCAATACCGTGCTGGTCACGCACACCTACGACGCCATGGGCAACCGCAAGACCAGCACCGACGCGCTGGGCCGGGTGACGACCAACGACTACGACGCCCTGAACCGCCTGAAGAAGGTCACGGTCACCGCCAACAGCGTGGTGCAGTCGGTCACCGAGTACGGCTACGACGCCCGGGACAACCTGGCGTCGGTGACCGATCCGCGCGGCCTGGTCACCACCTATGGCTATAACGGTTTCGACCAGCTCACCACGCAAACCAGCCCCGATACCGGCGTCACGAGCTACACGCCGAACGCGGCCGGGCAGGTGACTTCCCGCACCAATGCCGCGAGCCAGGCCACTGCATACCAGTACGATGCACTCGGGCGCGTGACGCAGGCCAGCTATGCCGATGGCCGCGTGGTGACCTACACCTATGATCAGGGCACGCATGGCAAAGGCCGCCTGACCGGCCTGAGCGACAGCAGCTCGAGCCTGGCCTGGACCTACAATGCCGACGGGAATGTGCTGACGCGCACGCAAACCATCGGGACGGGCCAGACCGCGCAGAGCAGCACGCTCACCTACGCCTACAACGCCAGCGGCCAGCTCGCCAGCCTGACGATGCCGAGCGGCGCCGTGATCGGCTACACCTACGACGACCAGGGCCGCGTGGCCTCGCTCACGCGCGACGCCGTCACCATCCTCAGCAACATCCAGTACCGTCCCTTCGGCGGCATCACCGGCTGGACCTGGGGCAACGGCCAGCTCCACACCCGCACCTACGACCAGAACGGCCGCCTGGACCTGCTCTCGGTCGGCGGCACCGTGCACGATCTCAACTACGACATCGTCTCGCGCATCGATGACCTGGCGGATCTGGCGGACAGCAGCAAGAACAAGGATTTCAGCTACGACGCCCTGGATCGCCTGATCGGCTACACCGGCCAGAACAGCACGCGCGCCTGGAGCTACGACGCCGTCGGCAACCGCACGGCGCAAAGCATCGGCAGCACGAACGAAACCTACAGCTACGCCAGCACCAGCAACCGCCTGCAGAGCCTGACCAACAGCAGCAACAGCGCGCAGAACCGCAGCTACCAGTACACGAGCACCGGCCACACCAGCAGCGATGGCGTGAACACCTTCACCTACGATGCCCGCGAGCGTCTGGTGAGCGCCACCACGCCGAGCGCCAACGCAAGCTATGCAATCAACCCGCTCGGCCAGCGCATCAAGAAGTCGGTAACGCAGGGCGGCACGACCACCACGACGACCTTCTTGTATGACGAAGCCGGGCACCTGGTGGCCGAGAGCGACAGCACAGGCGTGGCTAGCGAGTACGTGTTCCTCGGCGATATCCCCGTGGCGGTGAACCGCACCAGCGTTCAGAACAGCCAGGGAACGCCGATTGTGCTGGATTCGCCCGCCTTCACACCGCCGGGCTGGGTAGGAAATGCCGGCACCTACTCTACGACGGCCGGCGCCTACGGTGGCGGCTATCACGCGGGCGTTGCGCAGACCGGCGCGCCGCAAGGCATCTTTGTTGACAATGACAATGCCAACAATGTCGCACCGAACAGTGCTGCGGTAGGCGGTATCCACCCTTGGCTGATCCGCTCCAACTCTGGCGAATCCTACGGCACTCGTCTCGTTCGGGGGGCGCAGCAAGGCCTCCCGCAAGGGATCATGGTCGATGATACGGAAGCCGTCGTCGTCGGGCCGACCTCGGGCAGCGAGCGCTGGGTTCCAACGGCCTGTAGTGCCAACTGCCAGGCGGGCTCCTATCTCCGGGCGTCGTACCCGCCCATCTCGGCGTATGTCGAGTGGACCGCCAACGTCACCACTGCCGGAACCTACAATATTTATGTCTTGTCGCCGGCTTCCCAGCTGGGAGGGTCGGTCTACTCCGTAGCATTCGGCGGGACAAGCCAGAACGTCACCTTGGCGGCAGGCACCAATCTGCAGGCCGGGCAATGGTCGCTGCTGGGTAGCTACAGCGTGCCTGTCGGTCCGGTGACCGTCACCCTGAGCAAGGCCAATAATCCGGCCCGCAACGATTTCCGCGCGGACGCCATTCTGGTGGCCGATCCCAACGCGCCAAAGGGCTACTTCAATACCATCACCTGGACAGCAAATGTGCCAGAGGCGGGGGCGTACAACGTCTATGCCAACGTCGCCAGGGTCGATGCGGCGGGGCAGGCGAAATACACCATCAGCCACGCGGGAGGCAGCACTGTCGTCACTGCCACGCAGACCATTCCCAATACGGCGATTGGATGGCTATCGCTCGGGTCCTTTACGTTCAATGCCGGGCTCACGACGGTCAGCGTGTCGGATCAAGGGGTATCCGGCGACAACGCCCAAGGGGACGCGATCGTAATCGCGAAGCCGGACGCGCCGATTGGCTACGTGAATTACGTGACCTGGACGCCGACGTTGCCGTCTGCCGGCAACTACGAGGTGCAGGTCTGGCGGACGACCCCGAAAACGGAACATGCCCCCAGCCCCACGGTGTGGTATCGCATCGATACCGCCAGCGGGTCCGTCAAGGTCGTGCAGAACCAGACTCAGAACCTTGGTCAGTGGGTTTCGCTCGGCACTTACAGCTTGGATCCGGCAACGGCGAAGGTGGGACTGGCGGACTATGGCGTGATCGGCAAGCGCGTGATCGCCGACGCGGTGCGGTTTATCCCCATCAACAACAGCACGAGCAGCGCGCTGTACTACGTGCACCCGGACCACCTGAACACGCCGCGCCAGCTCACCACGAGCGATGCGCAGAACACCGTGGTGTGGCGCTGGGACAGCGAGCCCTTCGGCAGCACGCTCGCCGATGCCGATCCGGACCAGAACGGGCAGGCCATCGCCTTCAACCTGCGCTTCCCGGGGCAGTACTTCGATGCGGAGACGCAGCTGCATTACAACTACTTCCGTGATTATGCCTCGAGCATCGGCAGATATATTGAAAGCGATCCAATTGGCTTAAATGGCGGAGTAAATACTTATAGCTATGCTGACTCTAGTCCGGTCATCTTTAATGACCCGACTGGACTGCTCAAGTGGAAAGGGTCATACCGTTTGAGAAGCGGCGGATATGGGAAGCTAGGGGGCGTTAGTGGCACTTTTATTTTGAACTCTGAGTGCGATATTGATGGATTTAGTGGAACCGCAGAGGTAAGTGCGCTGTCAACATCTTTTGGAGTGGGGCTTCCTCTCGGAGAGACCAGCGGTGAAGTAGAGTTTAGTGAGCCAGAGATACGAGTGAATGGCGATGTTTTCAGTGGAGATTTTCGAGTTAATGGACTTGGCTTTCAATTCGGGCCGTGGGTTGGTGCAAGCGTAACTACAATTTGGCTTGGGCGTGCGGTTTCTACTGATGAAAAAGATACTGGTGGATTCGATATCAGCTTTCAGATTGGTGTAAAAGGGGTATCTAAAGTCGAAAAATTCGAAAAAGTTTGCGGATGCAAAAAATGAGTTTAATTAAAATCATCAGTGCGGTTTTTAGCATTTTTCCGCCAGTGATAATGCTGACGTCTTTTATAATAGGTGCAGTGGCGGAGCGATTTAATTGGAATGTAAGCAATGTTGGAATGGTAATTGAAGGCTTACTGCCAGTTAGTGGCTTGTTTATGATATTTGCCTTGGTCTATTACATTTACTTCATTGCGATCTCGAAGGACGGAAGGCTTGTTGGGAAGAAAGCATTGTGGATATCTGTTCTTCTATTTGGGAATATTTTTGCAATTCCAGTTTTCTGGTTTTTCTACTTTAGGGGGGGGTATAAAAAAGGCATCGATGCGTAGCTCTATGCTTATTGCCACGTTTGAACTAGTCGAGGTAAAGCCAGCCAAATACAGAGTAGGCCGCCAATGACTGAAGCAACCATAAGCTGATAAGTGCGCCATGAGGCAGGCTCCAAGGAGCACATAGAGGTTTGAAGGCTGCGGATTGAGATAGTAGCGAATGGGAATAGCAGGAAAATCAAGCCGCAGAGGAGGAGCAGCGAGAGCTTTAAAGGGCCAAATTCTGGAAGATTGTGACCGTTTCTGCCTATGTTGAGAAGGCAGACAATAACTAGAGGAAGCCAGAAGTAGATTAGCGCGGCACGTTTCTTGAGTTTTTTCATTTTAACTCTTGGGCGTTAAGTTGTTGTTTTTTTGCTCATTACAATAAGCTTTTCTTTCCTTGGGGTCCTTACTGGGCCCTGCGTCAGCGCCTGCTGCACTAGCGCGCCGGTCACCAATGCATCGGGTTCGCCGGATGCGTGCCAGTGATAACTGAGTCAAGGATGTTCCTATAGTTCGCCGACCATCTTGGCGCGGACAGGATTCAGCTCGATATAGCGGTAGTAGGCAAGCAGATAGTCGACTGAGTCAATCAGGCTCCCTTTATCCCGGTCGTCCCAGAGCGCGTCGGTGCGGCCAAAGGTTAAGTAGATGTGGCGGACGTAGCGCCATCCGGTGTGTTGCAGTACGCGATAGACGCCCTCGGTATCGCTGGGTGTCAGCAGCTGGAGGACATAATTAATCATTAGCGCCTACGCGTGCGGGGCGACCTTAAAACGCGCTAGCGCATTCTTTAGTGCTGCTAGGGAGAACAAACAATTAGTCCGAAGCGCAGCAGCAACACACATCGCGGTCGCGGTACGGAGCGTACTGCCTAGCTCGGCGATCACTTCAACCCCAGCCGCCGCGCCAGCTTGTGCAGGTTGCTCGGGTCCACCTCGAGCTGCTTCGCCGCCTGCGTCCAGTTCTGCGCGCAGGCGGCCAGCGCCTGGCGGATGGCCTGGCGCTGGCTGGCGTCCACCACCTCCCGCAACGGCAGCGACGGCGCCGCATCATCGGCGAGCGTCGCCTGCAGCGCCTTCAGGTCGGCCACCACGCCGACGCCATGATCCAGGTCCAGCAGCTCCGGGCCCAGCGTCACGATGTCCGTGCGGCGCGCG
Organism: Moraxellaceae bacterium; assembly: GCA_029237815.1. Classification (GTDB taxonomy): domain Bacteria; phylum Pseudomonadota; class Gammaproteobacteria; order Pseudomonadales; family Moraxellaceae; genus UBA2031. Next base: position 42,570 of record JAQZBP010000007.1, on the reverse strand, counting down.
CCGCGACTCACCGCTTTCAATGCCGCGCGACTGATCACGTGCTCCAGCTCGCGCACATTGCCCGGCCAGGCGTAATGGCGCAGCAGGTTTTCCGCCTCCGGCGCCAGCCGCAGCGCGCGCAGGCCGAGACGCGCGCGATTGAGCTCAAGGAAGCGGCCGGCGAGCAGAAGAACGTCGTTGCCGCGTTCGCGCAAGGGCGGAATCGGCAACGGATACACCGAGAGCCGATGATAGAGATCGGCACGGAAGGCGCCGTCGCGGATGCTCTGCTTGAGGTCGCGGTTGGTGGCGGCGATCACGCGCACGTCCACGCGGCGCGGGCGGTCTTCGCCCAGGCGCTGGATCTCGCCGTTCTGCAGCGCGCGCAGCAGTTTCGCCTGCACCGTGAGCGGCAGTTCGCCGACTTCGTCGAGGAAGAGCGTGCCGCCGTCGGCGGCCTCGAAGCGGCCCGGGCGGTCGCCGGTGGCGCCGGAGAAGGCGCCCTTGCAGTGGCCGAAGAGTTCGCTCTCGGCGAGCGATTCGGGCAGCGCGGCGCAGTTCACGTGCACCAGCGGTTTGTTGCGGCGCGGCGAGCGCCGGTGCAGGCGGTGCGCCAGCAGCTCCTTGCCGGTGCCGGTCTCGCCGAGCAGCAGCACGGGCAGCTCGGAATCCGCGACCACGTCGACCTCGCGCAGCAGCGCCTGCACCGCCTCGCTGTGGCCGAGGAGCTCGTCCTCGGCGAGGGTTGCCGCCGGCGTTGCGCCGCTGCCGCTCCAGCCCTGGCGCAGGCTGCGGACCTCGTCCTCCAGGCGGGTGACGCGCAGGGCGGCCTCGACCAGCAGCACCACGCGGCGCAGCGACTCCAGCGCGGCGTCGTCGAAGGTGCCGGCCTCGAGCGCGTCCAGCGTCAGTACGCCCCAGGGCTCGCCTTCCACGTGCAGGCTGATGCCCATGCAGTCGTGCACCGGCAGGGGCGCGCCGGCGAGGTCGTCGAGCAGGCCGTCATAGGGGTCGGGGAGCTCGGCGTCGGGATCGAAGCGGGTCGGCTCGCGCCGCGAGAGGATGGTGGCGAGGCGGGGATGCAGCGCCACGCGGAAGCGCCGTCCCAGCGCCTCGTGCACGAGGCCTTCGCAGGCCACCGGTTGCAGCGAATCCTCCTGCAGGCGGAGGAGGGCGACGGCGCCGCAGCGGAAGTGCTCGCGCAACACGCGCACCAGGCGCTGCAGGCGGACGTTGGCGGGGAGGGCGGCGGCGAGATCGGCCAGCAGGCTTTCTTCAAGCATGGTGCTTTCTACCTTTTCGGGTTCCAGCAACCCTACCTGCTTCGGGTAGTAACCACCACGTAAATCTCAAGTCACTGAAATACATGGCCAATAGGGCTGGCACGCGCTTCGCAATACAGGAGGTATCCCGTCATCAACCGGAGCCCTTCATGGATATCTCCCAGCGTTCCCTCGGCGACCTGGCCCGGGACATTCCCGGTGCCACCCGTGTCTTCCACGCGCACCGGCTGGATTTCTGCTGCGGCGGCCGCCACAGCCTGCAGGAGGCCGCTCTCAAGCGCGGGCTCGATCCTGGGGCCATCGCCAGCGAGCTTGCTGGCCTGCAGGCGGCGCCCGGGGCGGAGCGCGACTGGCGGGGCGCCGGCAACGCCGCCCTGGTCGAGCACCTGCTGGCGCGCTACCACGAGGTGCATCGCCAGCAACTGCCCGAGCTGATCCGCCTGGCGCGCCGTGTCGAGCAGGTGCACGGCGCGAAGCCGGACTGCCCCAACGGCCTCGCCGACCACCTGGCCGCCATGCAGCAGGAGCTCGAAAGCCATATGCAGAAGGAGGAGCAGGTGCTGTTCCCGCTGCTCACGCAGGGGCGGCGGCAGTTGCAGGCGCCGATCGCCGTGCTGCGTTTCGAACACGAGCAGCATGGCGAGGCGCTGGCCCGGCTGGAGCAACTGGCGCACGACTTCGTGCCGCCGGCCGGTGCCTGCAACACTTGGCAGGCGCTCTATCGCGGCCTCGCGCAGTTCCGCGAGGACCTGATGCAGCACATCCACCTGGAGAACAACCTCCTTTTCGAAGGGCTGGCGGAGGCGGGCGGGGCAGGTTCCGCGGCGGCGCCTTATCAACCCGAAGGCAAGGCGCAGGTCGCGGTGGCCGTCACCGGCGAGGGCGCCGCGGTGGGCCGGCCCGCGACCGGCTGCGGTTGCGGCGGCAGCGGTAACGGCCGGGGCGGCTGCTCATGAGCCTGTCGCGCCACGTCAAACGGCAGGCGAGGGCATTGCCTGTGAACCGCCCGCCCGTATCCGCGGGTTCGCCCGCGCTCAGGGGAGGGCGCTGACATGCAGATCGTCGACACCTCACGCGTTCTTGCCGTGCCGCCGCTCTGGCGCCTCGGCTTCCGTCCCTTCTTCCTCGGCGGCAGCGTGTTCGCCCTGCTGGCGCTGCCGCTCTGGCTGCTGGCCCTGGCCGGCGGCACCGGCGGCTGGACGCCCGCGGGCGGCTGGCTGGCCTGGCATCGCCACGAGATGCTGTTCGGCTTCGGCGCCGCCATCATCGCCGGCTTCCTGCTGACGGCGGTGCAGACCTGGACCGGCCGGCCCGGGCTCTCCGGCCGGCCGCTGGCGGCGCTCGCGGTCCTTTGGCTGGCAGCCCGGCTCGCCTGGCTGATGGGTGCGCCACCCTCGCTGCTGCTGCCGCTGGAGCTCGCCTTCCTGCCCGCGGTGGCCGTCGTGCTGGGCCGCACGCTGTGGGCGGTGCGCCAGGTGCGCAACTATCCCGTGGTGGTCGTGCTGCTCCTGATGACGCTTGCCAACGCGCTGGTCATGACCGGCGTCGCCACGGCGGACGAGGCGCTGCAGCGTCGCGGCGCCATGAGCGGGCTGTGGGTCATCGTGACCCTGCTGGGCCTGATCGGGGGCCGGGTGATTCCCTTCTTCACGCAGCGCGGGCTGGCCCTGAAGAAAGGCCCGACACCGCTGCCCTGGATGGACGGGATCGTGCTGGTCGGCGGCATGGGCATGGTGCTGCTGACGGCCGCGGGCGCGACCGGGGTGCCGCATGCCGCCTATGCCGTGTTCTGCTTTCAGCTCGCCGCCGGTCATCTGCTGCGCCTGGCGCATTGGTATGACCATGGCATCTGGCGGGTGCCGCTACTGTGGTCGCTGCACCTGGCCTACGCGTGGCTGGTGGTGGCCATCGTCGGCTTCGGGCTCTGGCACGCAGGGCTCGTCACCAACCTCGGGCCGCCGCTGCATGCGCTGACGGTGGGCGCCATGGGCGGCGCCATCCTCGCCATGCTGGCGCGGGTGACGCTGGGGCACACCGGACGGCCCTTGCAGCCGCCGTCGGCCATGCGCGTGGCGTTTGTCCTGCTACACATTGGCGTGCTGCTGCGTGTCGGGCTGGTGTATGTCTGGCCGCTGCCGGCGCTGCATCTGGCGGGCATTTGCTGGGCGCTGGCCTTCGCCATTTTCCTGCGCCATTACGCGCCCATGTTGTGGAGCGCCCGGGTGGACGGGCATCCGGGCTGAGGGGCGAAGCGGAGGGCAGGGCGGTCGTGCTTTCGACGATGCAAGTTTGACGTTGTTGATTCCTCAGCTAGTGAGGCCGGACAGCAGCATTGCCACTATGGAAGTCCAGAAGCGCCGCAGCAGCGCGGCGCGAACCACCGGGAGCGAAAGCCCGGGCGGCAGGTGGGCGAAGCAGACAAATTCCTGCCCCGCCAACCGCCGCGTCACGCTCAGGGTTTGACGCGCTTCAGGCCGAGGCGCAGCCCCTGCGTCAGCACTTGTTTCACCACGGCGCCGAGCACCGGCGGCGCATCGAAGCTGATCTGCCAGTTCACGCGCGAGCCAGTGCCGGCCGGGCTGAAATGCAGCGCGCCTTCATGGTTGCTGAGCGGCGCGCCGCCCTTGCTGATGCGGTAGTCGATGGTCCGGTTCGGCACCACGTTCACCACGGTTTCCTCGACGGTCACCGGCCACAGGCCCATGCGGCGCACCGACCCCACGCCATTGATTTCCCCCATGCCGTTCACCACGCGCTTGACCGGGATGCCGAGCACGCGGCCGAGTTTGTTGTGGTCGGCGAGGGCGCGGAACACGGCCTCCACCGGGGCGTTGAATTGCTGGGCGACATCGACGTGGTAACGGGGCATGGATTTTTCTCCGGTGGTGATCGCGCGTGCGCGACGGGTTTTCAATTAAAGAAAAACAGCGCGCTTACTGCACGCTGTAGTCGGCGAGATCGAAGTGGTGCAGGCGGCGCTTGATGTTGACGCCGAACTCCGGCCACACGAACTGGTTGCGGCCGCTGCTGTCGAGATAGTAGCTGCTGCAGACGTCGCCGCGAATCGGCATGCGCGCCAGGCGACGGTCGATGTGCGCATTGAAGTCGTCCTGCACGGCGCGCTGCACCTCGAAGCGGCGGATGCCGGTGCCGAACACCGTCTTCGCCGCCTGCGCGATGTACACGGCCTGCTGCTCCGAGGTCCACATCACCGAGCCCTGCACGCTGTGCGAGTTCGGGCCCAGCATCATGAACATGTTGGGAAAACCGTGGATGGCGACGCCCTGGTAGGCGCGCGGCCGGCCCTGCCAGTGCTCGCTCAGCGTGCGCCCGTCGGCGCCTTTCAGGATGCGGTAGATGGCGGGCTCCGCCACGGCATAACCGGTGCCGAAGATGATGGTGTCGACGGCGATCTCCGTGCCGTCCTCGGTGACGATGCCGTTTTCCGTGATGCGCTCCAGGCCCTGGAACACCACCTGCACATTGGGCTGGGCCAGCGCCTCGTACCAGTCGTTGGAGAACAGCGGCCGCTTGCAGCCCAGCGTGTGCTGCGGCGTCAGTTGCCGCCGCATTTCCGGATCCTTGATGGAGCGGTGGATGTTCCAGAGGCCGAGCGGATGCGTGAGGCGGCGCAGCAGTTTTTCATTCATGAACACCGGCAGCGACGGCTCGAGGCCCATGAGCCCGGCTTCGCGCACCAGTTTCTGCAGCGCCGGGGCGCGACGGAACAGCGCGCTGGCCGCCTTCGGCATGGCGAAATCCGGCTTCGGCAGCACCCAGGACGGCGTGCGCTGCAGGCTGACGATCTGCTTCGCGACCGGCTGGATCGCCGGCAGGAACTGGATGGCCGACGCGCCGCAACCGATCACGGCGACGCGCTCGCCGCTAAGGTCGTGCGCATGGTTCCACTGGCCGGAGTGGAAGATCGTGCCGCGGAATTTTTCCTGGCCCGGAAAGTGCGGCATCTGTGCTTCGCCGATATAGCCAGGCGCCGCCACGAGCAGGCGTGCCGACCATTTTTCGCCGGCGGCGGTGCTGACGGCCCAGCGTTCCGCCTTGCCGTCCCAGCGCGCCTCGGTGACTTCGGTGTCGAGGCGGATGCGGTCGACGATGCCGAACTGCCGTGCCACGCCTTCCAGGTAATCGCGGATCTCGGCCTGGGGCGCGTAGGTGCGGCTCCAGTCCGGCTTGGGCGCGTAGCCGAGGGAATACAGTTCGCTCGGCACGTCGCAGCGCAGGCCCGGATAGTCGTTCAGTGCCCAGGTGCCACCGATGCGCGGCGCACGATCGAGGATGACGGTGTCGGTGATGCCCTGTTCCTGCAGCTTGATGCAGGCCGAGAGCCCGGAAGGCCCCGCGCCGATGATCAGCACATCCACGAGGGTGGCGGCCTTGCGGGACCGGCTGGCGGCGGCTTTCCTGGGGGTGGCAATGGCGCTCGTCACGGGGTGGCTCTCCTGTGCAATACGGGCCTGGCGGCGACACGGGGCGCGGCATGGGCCGATTCAAGACCGGCCGGACCGCGCCGGGAAACGGAACCCGACCGGAGGTGGAATCCGGGACCTGCGGGACCGTGGGCCGATTGTGGGGGGTGGCGACGGCGGCCGGCATGGGTTCCCGGGACAGTTGCTTGTGCCTTGGGGCCAGCGTGGCAGGCAAATGCGGCCATCGTGGCCCGATTTCTACAGTGGGCGTGATTGCGGTGGTTGCGCTCGACAAGGTCGTTTGGGACGCACGGATGGCTGGCGGCTGCTGCATGAACAAACCGGGAGTGAATGCGGGCGCGGATATCGACGTCATGCGCGACGTGCAGTTGCGGTTGCATTGTTAAAAACGGCGTTTGCAGTCAGCGTTGGCGAAAAGCAGCGGGTGGCGGGCAAGGATGGCTGGGAGCCGCGAAAACGCGGTATTTGAAGGCTCGGGGGCCACCCCCGAGGCATTCTCATAAAATACGCATAATGTATAGCAAGTTAACGGCAGCAAGTTGCGGTACCCCGCTCGATTGGCAGGGCAGGGAAGGCCACGGAAAGGACGAAAAAAACCCCGCTCAGAAGGCGGGGTTTTGCATTACCAGGACAGGCAAAGCCAAGAGGAAACAGACACTTGCGGCGGTGGCAAGGCGGCGGGCGATGCTATGCCAAACCGCTGCGGTCTCGTCATTGTGGCAACGGGTAGCACGCTCCGCAGCAAGGCAGGCAAGAACGAAATCGGGGTCATGGCCAAGCATCAGTGCTGCCTTGATCGCGTAGAAGTCATCCATGACCGTCTTGCCGTCGCGCCAGGTGTAGCCGCACTGACGGCTGGCCCCCAAATACTTAGCGACCCCATATGGGGTATCAGGCATATTTTCCTTTCTTAACAACGCCTTAATGCCTTCGAAAAGAACGCTTGTAGTGATGACTTGGGGCTGCATGGCGGGCTCCCGGCAATAGAAATTGCCTATTCGCTCTGCGGCCGAGTTTAGGGCGGTTTTCATAGGGGTTGTGTATTCAGAGGGTTATTGCACGTACCTAGGGCCTAGGAATATGTTCCGTTCCGTGAGGGGCCGGCGGGCTTGACAACCCGCCCCCGATGCCGGTCAAGCATCGGGCGTGCCCCCCGAATTCCAACCTCACGGGGCAACACCCATGCAAACCTTCCTTGCTGTTTTCTTCGCTGTCGCACTCGCCAACATCGTGGCCGCCATCATCGGCGCCGTTCTCCTCCCCGCTGTCCTGCCGCGCATCATGGCCAGGCTGAACCCGCCGGCCCCGAAGCCGAAGCGTGGCCGCAAGCCGAAAGCCGCCGCAGCAGAAGCCGCACCGGCCGCGCCGCAGATCGACGCCTTCAACACCAGCGCGAACTGAGGGCCGGCCGAAATGAATAACACCCCGCCGAAGGGGGCAAATGCCCCCGCCAAAAGCCACCCACTCCCGGCGCAGATTGGCCGGGAGTGCGGGGCCATCAACAACATTCAAATGTTTGCGCAGACGGGATGCATCGGCGGCTTCACACACACGCTGGCCGAAGGGCGCGTGTGCTACTACGCCGAAGCGGAACTAATCGGCGCCAGGGGCGTGAAGCTGTGGATGCAGGCGAGCCCGATGGGGGGTGAGCAAATGCCGTCCGATGCGGCCTATAAGGTTTTCAACGATACGCGCCGGCTGATCGAGGCCGCGCCGGACCTGCTGGCCAGCGCAAAGCGTATGTCTCAGGCATTCGCAGAGCACGCCGCCAATCATCCTGCTCTAGGGTTAGCTGTGGAACAGTTGCGCGCCGCCATCGCCAAGGCAGAGGGGAGGGCTCCCCTGTGACCATTGTCACCACTCGCAAGAAGCCGCACCGCCTGACCCGCCAGGCCGCGAAATTGTATCCGGTGATGCGCCGTCGCAAGGTCGCGCACACCGTGTACATACGCGGCGAGGTAGGCGCGCACTTCCTGGAGTTCGACGCGCACGCGGCTATGCACACCATGATGTGCAACGCGCGCACGATTCAGCGCCGCAGGCAGGAAGCGGACCTGCGGGCCAGGATAGCAGCCGGGCTTGAGGCGCCGTGCGCGCTCTCGAATTTCCTTGATGATGAAATGCCGTTCTGAGGGCTGCGCCATGACCATGAACAAGAATCTAGGCGTTCCCTGGAAAAAATCGCACAGCCTGGGCGACTTCGTAAAAGGCGGAATCGGCGGCGCGGAGTTGATCGCGGTGATTTACGGCCGCACCGCCGAAGAACGGCACACGCGCGCCGCGGTGGTGGTGGCCGGGCCGCGGATGCTGCACACGCTCAAGACGCTGCTGCCGCACCTGGAAGCGCAGCACGACGGCGACGGCGGTCCCTACTGGCCGGCGGAACTGGTACGCGCCGCCATTGCAGAGGCGGAACCGGCATGAGCATTCCGCGCGAACCCTACAAGCACAACCGGCTGCTGCCGTGTCCAGGCGTCTCGTGCGGCGCCACCAACGCGCGCGCCGAAATCATCCTGAACGATGGCGGCAGCGTGCATGTGCACCTGCGCTGCCGCTGCTGCGGATTCCGCATCAATCAGGAAGGGACCGATTCGTTCCGTGTGCTGTCGGAAGCGTTCGGCAACTGGAACAACCAGACGCGGCTGGTGATCGAGTGAAAGCCGCCCACAAGGCCAACGCGCCGCCCTAAAGAAGAAAACCACCATGAGAGAAATATTCGTCGCGGGCCTCGTGTCGGGCCTGCTCGCTGTCGGCTTGTCAAAAATCGGGGTGAAAGATGAACGCGCAAGTACAACCATCGCTCTTGTTGGCTTCTACGGCTGCCGTCGAATTGCGGAAAATGCGCGCAATTCTGGCCGGGCAGGAAATGACCGGGGAACAGCTGGCGCTGTCGAACTGGTGGGGCGGCATGAACCGGGTGCAGCAGGGGGCCATGTTCCAGCTGGCGGGCATCGTGCGGGGCGTGACGGGAAAGCCCTGGATGAAGCTGCCGGAAGCGCAGCGCGCCGCGCTTGTGCTGACAGTGCGCGCGCTGGCTGAGAACCTGGCGGGCATTATGGGCACGCTGCAGGCAGTGCGCTCCATGGCGGTGGCGAAGCTGCGCGAGGAGTCAGCCATGACCGACGCGAGGGCCGCATGAATGAGTTGGCTCTTTTCGCGGGCGCTGGTCTTGGAGTTCTCGGAGGCCACCTCCTGGGGTGGCGTACCGTCTGCGCCGTTGAGTGTAGTGCCTACGCCGCACAAGTTCTCGCGCAACGGCAAAACGATGGAATTCTCCGACCTTTCCCAATTTGGTCTGACGTGCGCAGTTTTGACGGAAGGCCATGGTGCGGTCTTGTTGACGTGGTTTCGGGCGGATTCCCGTGTCAGGACATTTCAACTGCTGGGACAGGGCGAGGGCTCGACGGCGAGCGTTCGGGACTCTGGCGGGAAATGCACCGCATTATTGGCGAGGTTCGACCCCAATACGTATTCATTGAAAACAGCGCAGCTCTCGTTACTCGGGGACTTGAGCGGGTGCTCTGTGACCTTGCCGCGCTGGGGTTCAATGCTGAGTGGGGAGTTATATCCGCGGCCGACCTGGACGCACCGCATCGCCGGGAGCGAATCTGGATTGTGGCCAACGCCGACAGTTCACGGGAACAACAATGCGCCGAAGCCGGGAACGAAGCGCGGCACCGGCCTGGCGACGGCAGCGCGCACCTGGGGTACTCCAACGGCGAGCATTGGCCGGAAGGGCGGAGGCAGGCACAAGGGGCGGAGCGGAAAGGCGGATACGCTGGCCAGCCAGGTGGCGGAAGCGGAGGGGCTGGAAGTTTCGCAGACTGGCCAGCTGAACCCGCCATGGGTCGAGTGGCTTATGGGATGCCCCACCGGGTGGACCGACTTGAAGCCCTTGGAAATGGGCAAGTTCCACGAGTGGCTGCGGCAGCATTCGCCGCATTGTGCAGGGGCTAAAGTCGGATGATCGACACAAAGCCGTATTTTAACTTCCGCGATGCTGAGCGCTGGACGCACACGTTCAAGCGGACGCAGCGGGAGTACATTAAAAAAACGGTGAAGCCGGTGGAGCCGCTGGCCGTCATGCTGGGGCGTGCGTATGCGGACACCGCGCGAAAGCGCAGCTACGTGGCTGCCAACCTGCAGCTGCGCGAGGCAACGCATAGCCTGACGCGGCATGACCTCAATCTATCCTGGAACGATGACGAGCTATGCCGCTGGTGCGAGCATCGCGCACAGAAGTGCGTGCCGCTGTTGCGCGAGGCCGAAGGCACCGACAGTGCCGACGCTATAGCGGACATACTGGAACGCGGGGCGGAGGTGTTGGGCCGGTACGGCATCGAAATGCCGGACCCGGAAAAGCTGGGCGCGCTGCCGGTGCTGCGTCGCCTTGTGGACCCGAAGTGGTGGCGGCTGAAAGCGCGACGCCTGCAGGCGCTGGAAGTGGAGCGCATCGCCATTCTGCTGGGGCGCGTGCGCAAGGGCGTGGAAGTTTACTGCAGTGACACCACGGTAAAGCGCCGAAGTGCGCAGCGGTGGCGCAACCGCAAATACCTGGAAAACACCGAAGCGGAAAACCAAGACGGGCAGCGGTACACGCTGGCGGAACTGGCCGACCTGTCTATCAGCAATCCGCGCATTCGGCGCGGGGAATTAATGATGCGGGTGCGCGGCTTTGACGAGTGCGCGCAGCTGCTGGGCCATGTGCGCGAGTTCTGGACGCTGACCAGTCCAAGCCGCTGCCATCGCTGGACCACGGCCGGCGGCTTCGTCCATGAAAACGGCAAGTGGGACAAAACCACGCCATCACAGGCGCAGCGGCAGATGGGCACGGTATTCCAGCGCATCCGCACGGCGCTGGGCAACCGTGGCGTTCGCCTCTACGGGTTTCGGGTGGTGGAGGCCAATCACGACGGCACGCCACATTGGCACATGGCGGTTTTCTATATGCCGGTATGGACGGTGCGGGCGCGCTTCTCGCACTGGCCGCGCATCCCGGTAAATGCGGATGACGACAACGGCAAAGGCAAGACGGGGGTGGAGTTTTACCCGTGCGAGTTGGGGCGCGCCGCCTCGCCGCGCGTCCGTGCCATCGTGCGCCGCTACGCGCTGCAGTTCATGGAAGAGGGCGACGCAAAGGAACTCGGGGCAAAAAAGCATCGTGCGCTGTTCGAAGTGATCGACCCGGAACGCGGCGACGCTGCGGGCTACCTGGCGAAATACATAACCAAGGCCATTGATGCGACCGACGCGGGCGACCTAGTGCAGCAAGACCTGTACGGGTATGACATGCAGGACAGCGCGCGCAGGGTGGAGGCATGGGCCAGCTGCAACCGAATCAGGCAGTTCCAACAGATCGGCGGACCGTCCGTGACAGCCTGGCGGGAAATGCGCCGCGCCATGGCGGACGAGGTAACGCAGGCGGATTTATTCGACGCACCAAAGCCGGTGCAGCTGGCGGCAGAGGCAGCGGATGAGGGCGAGTGGCTGGCGTTCGTCTTGCTCATGGGCGGGCCGATGGTCAAGCGCGCTGACCAGCTGGTGCGACTCGGATACTGGCACGAGCACGACGCGGAAACCGGCGAAGTGATCGGCCAGGTATTCGACCGCTACGGCGGGGAAGCCAAGGCACGCATTTACGGGCTGAGCTATGCCGAGGGCGCCGGCAACATCTTGACGCGTGTGCACACCTGGACCGTGCACCGGCCAGGCGAGGAAAAGCCGCAGGCGGAAACCTGCGCGGAAATGCTGGCGGATACGCACCAGCAGCTACGCGAAATGGAAGCCGCAAGGGAGTGGGCGCCGTGGTCGATTGTGGCGCAGCTGCGCGCGGCTGCCGCGGTCGAAGTGGTGGAAAAGGAAGCGAAGGCCGAAACGGCCGATTGGTTTTGCTTTTTAGGTGGCGCGAACGCGCCGCCCTTGGAGTTCTGTCAATAACTGTACGCGGTGAAAAAAGGGGGAGGTTGAAATGTGTGGGTGCCAGTGCATAGAAGAAAAAAACCGGGAGATAGGGCGACTGCGAAACACGCTGTCCACCACGAGGCTGCAGCTTATGGCTGCTCTCACTGTTCGCAATCTGATAAAGATGCCGGCGGATGAGCGCGAAGCGCTAAAGCTGCAACACCGACGCGAGCTAGAGGCACGGGAGCAGGTGTTGGCACGCGTGTCTGAGCAGCGCGAACGTTATCGAGAAAGCAACAGGTGGCTTGTGGGTGCGCTGGTGGTTGCCTTCGTGCCGGCCTGCGCCGGAGCGGATATTGCCGCGCGATGGATAATCAATCTGTGGGCCTGATTGACCCGGATGAATACCTAACAGTTCCAGCAGACTACGAAAGGCCGGACCATGGACAAGCCGCAAGACGTAACTCGAGAGATTCAGCAGGCAGTGAAGGCGAAGTATCACGGCCGTTACTCTGCCCTTGCGCGCCGCCTGGGCGATGGCTGGGACAAGATGAAGCTCTCGCGCCTGCTGAATAGCAAAGACCCGGCCATGGCGCAGCTGCTGACGGTGTGTGCCACGGCCGGCGTGGCGGTCACGCCCTACCTGCAACGCCTGCACCTGTAGCCTTTTCAGGCAGATCGAACCCGCTACGGCGGGTTTTTTTATGCCCGGAAAAGCCGAAACCGTAACGGAAAGCGTTACGAAACTAGGTGCGGTGTCTGGATGCGGCTAGGTTCGCATCTGGTGAGGCTGTGGCGCTTTTCTGGCGTTTTGCTGGTGCGGGGCTGGGTTTTTCTAGCGCGCTACCACGGGCCTTGTAGGCGGTTTTACGGGGTGAGACAAACGGGGCCTTAGCGATGCAAACACCTAATGACGGCAACCAGAACGGCGGAAGCGGAAATGAACATCTGAATAGCTGGTGGGGTTTCCTGGGCGAAGAAGAACAAGTGACCGTGGCGCTCCGCCGCGTGGAAAAGGGAAGCGAACCGTTTCTTGAGCGTTTCACGATTTCACCGAAAACAGTGCCGACTGTTGAGGACATGGAAGAGGCCGTGAAGGAACGCCACGGCGGCGGCATCTACATGGTGGTGTTTCCGGGTGAGGGCGGCAGGTTTGCCGGCCGCGTGAAACTGGAAATAGCAGGCCTGCCGAAAAAGCAGGAAAGCGAAGAGGCCAGGCCGCAGGGCCAGCTTTCGGAATTGGCGATGCTGATGCAGCGCAGTGATGAACGCTTCGCGCAGGTGATGGGTGAAATCCGCGAACTGCGCCAGGCGCCCGCGGTGGCGCCGGTGGACCCGCTGGAACAGGTTGAACGGGTGGCCAACATCCTGAACCGCACCGGAGGGGCACCGCAGCCGCAAAAGGGGCTGTTGGAACAGATCACAGAGCTTAAGCAGGTTACGGACTTGCTGGGCCTGGGCAACGGTGGCGGCGATAACGCCGGCATGAACTGGCTGGACCTGGCGGAAAAATTCGGGCCGATGGTGTTGAGCCTGGCCGGGCAGGGCGGTGGCACGGTGGCAGAGGCGAACGGGCAGCAGGCGCTGCCGGCGCCGGCCGCGAATCAGCAAGCCGCCGTAATACAAAAGCTGCGGCTGCTGCTGCTGTCCATGGTGGAACTGGCGGACCTCGAAGTCGAGCCGCGCCGGGCGCTGCAGAAGGTGCAGCAACGCGCCGGGGACTACTGGCCGATGCTGCAGGAAGTGATCGGGCGCGAGGACGCCATTGAATCCGCCGAGCAGCTGGTGCCGGAGGTGGCAGAGCATCGCGAATGGTTCGCCGCGGTGCGCGCCGCGGTGCTGGGCCAGGACGAGCCAGAGAAACAGACAACCAAGGCCGCGCCGAAGGCACGCGCCACGAGCAAGAGGAAGGCCGCGTAATGAGTGCAGCACGAATGATTCTTTCGCTGTTGGTGGCACTGGTGGCCATGGCAGCAGGCGGGGTGCCGGCAGCGGTGGCGCTACAGCAGATCAAGGAACAGGCCGGCGACTACTGGCCGCACCTGGAAAAACTGCTGACGGGGGCGGACGGCCTGAAACGGGCTGCCGGTATGGCGCTCGGCGTGGACCTCTACCGAACGTGGTTTGAGGCGCTGATTGCGGAAATTTCGTGCAACGGGAAAAAGACAAATGGCCGCACTACTGCCAGGAAATCAGCCAGCGGCACGGCCGCCAGTCGCAAGCGTAAGTCGGCCGCCGGTGCTGCGGGAACGAATACCGGAAGGCGCCGCCGGAGTGCGGGTAACGATTGAAAAAATGGCCGCGGAAGTCGTCAAAGGACGCGAGGCGTGGCCAGTACGGGAAATGGCGCTGAAGGTGGTCCGCCAGCTACGGCAGAAAGACTACCTCGGAGAAATCGCCGCGATACATGCCTTTGTGCGTGATCGCGTGCGATATGTCCGCGACGCACGAAGCATCGAGCAGTTGCACAGCGCAGAGCATTTGCTAGAGCAGCGGCAGGGCGACTGCGACGACAAAACGATTTTGTGCCTGTCGATGCTGGAAAGCATCGGGCACACAACGCGTATCAAGGCCGTGGGGCCAACGCGTAAGAGTTTCAACCATGTGTACGGACAGGTGAGACACCCGAAGCGGCCGGGCATGTGGATAAACCTGGAATGTACGGAACCCTGGGCGGTAGGCGTGGGAATCCGGATGCCGGGTGAAATGATTCAGGAAATCAGGCGGGCGAAATAATGGCGGCACTTAACGGCATCGACGGCGTGGACGGGTGGGGAGACTTCACCAGCAGCATCCGTTCGGTCGTGAAAAAGGTAGTGGCGCCGGGCGTGAGCGTGGGCAATTTGAAGCGCAAGACCGGGCTCAACAAGCTGGGCACGCGCAAGCAAGTCAAGGCCGCGGTTAACGCCAACCTCAAGATCGTGGGCGCCAACATCGCGCCGACCAAGAAAAACGCCAAGGCCGCGGCCATCGCCACGAGCAAGAGCGCCATTGCGAAAGCCGCGATTGAAAAGGGCGGCAACATGCTGCTGCCCGGTGCCGGCTCGCTGATAACGGCAGCTGCTGACAACGTGGCCGCGAAAGACCAGAACAGCCAGATTCGCAACGCGGTGTCCGATGCCGCGCAGCAAATGCAGACGCTGACCGCCAAGGAAGTACGCCAAGCCAAGGCCGAAGCGGAAGCCGAAGCGGCAGCGGAAGGGGCGGCAGTCGCCGCGCCCGCACCAGAACGTAAGTGGTCGTCCTATGTGTTGTGGGGCTCGGTCGGCCTGGGCGCAGTCGCGCTGCTACTGAAAATGAGAAACGGGGGTGAACGTGGCTAGTCTCGGCGGTCCGATGGCGGCAGTGATTCAGCGGCAGCTGATGGCGCCGGTGAACAAGAGTGTGTTTCAGGCGCGCATTGCGTCCGCGCTGTCCGCGCAGCTGCAGCGCAAGAAAGCCGCGCCGGCCGTGGTGCGTCCGGCCGTGGTCCGTCCGGCCGTGACGGTCGATATGGCCGCACGCCGCGCGCAGATCGAGCAGCGCAACACTGAGCGCCGCACCGAAGCCGAAGCCCGCCGCGAAGCGAACGCCGCCGAAAAGCGCGAGCGTGACGCCGCCAGGGTGAGCCGCAAGGAACAGCGCCGCCAGAAAGACACCATGAAAAAGGACCTCCAGGCCGATGGCATGGCGGGCCTGTTCGACCTGGTCAGCCAGGGTTTCAACGTGGTCAAAGACCTGGCCCCGGCCGCGCTCAAGGCCAACATCGAAAAGCGCATCGCCAGCACGCAGACGAAAGCCAAGGCGCGCGTGGCATCCCTTAACACCGCACAGACCGCCGCTGCCAACAAGGTAGCGAAGGCGCAGGCCGTCAACGTCAACACGCTGCAGCCCGAAGGCCCGGCCGTGCGCGTGGACTGGACCCGGCCGGCGCTGATCGGTGGCGGGCTGATCGGTGGCGGGCTGCTGCTGTCCACCCTGATCGGCCGTCGCGGAGCGCCTGCCTAATGGCGTCCCTGGGTGAAGTGGCGCCGGCGGCGGCCCTGCCGACCTGGATGCAGGCGCTTCCGAGTATCGCCAATGCCGTGGTGCAGGCGCGGACCACTGACAAGGTGAACCGCATCAACCTGGACCGCGAGGCACGCGGGTTGAAGCCGCTGAACGCGGAGAGCTATCAGCCGGGCGTAAAGGTGGGCATCGACCCGCAGACCCGGCAGCTGATTTTTGCCGGCATCGCCGTGGCGGTGCTGGGCGCGGTGCTGGTGGCCTCCATCCGCACCCGCAAGAGCGGCAGGGGCTGAACATGACGACGGCAGCGGGCAGCGCAGATCGGGTGCAGGTAAGCGATGCGGAAATCTCGCGCCTGTCCGATGCCAAGCGGCGACTGGCCGCGAAAGTGCCGCGCCTGGTGGCGATGCAGCAGCGAGCGAAGGCCGCGGGCAATACCAAGCTGGCGACGGAAATCGCCGCGGAACTGAAAGAGGCGGACGCCTTGCGCGCGCAGATCGCTGGCATCGAAACAGCAATTCGGCCGTTTATGGATGCCTACAGTGAATTGCGCCTGCGGGTGTCGGACTGGTTTACGGACAACCTGGGCGCGCTGGGCGCGCTGTGGATTCCGGCCATCGCCGCGGCCGGCATTACCGCCGTGGTCTATGCGGTGAACACCTGGGACCGCAAGACCGAAACCAGCCTGCAGCGTTACGAATCGGAACTGCGCGCACATGACGAGTGGGTGAGGCGGGGAAAGACCGGCGCCGAAGCCACGGCGCTGGTGAAGCAAACCGCGCAGCAGTTCAGCAAGGAAAACGAAAACCGGCCGGGCCTGTTCAGCGAGTTGAACAGCCTGGCGAAGCTGGCCGGGGTGGGGCTGCTGGCCTATGGGGTTTGGCAGTTTTACCAGAGCCAGAAAAAGAGTAAGACCCGCGCGGCATGAGCCGGGCGGAATACCAACGCGAAAGAGGAAAACAACATGGCAACTCGCAGCGCAGCGCAGAAGCGCGCCACTGCAAAAATGCTTGCGGCGAATCGTGCGCGCCGCAGTGCCAAGAAGGCGACCGCGAAGCCGGCCAAGCGCCGCGCCAGCCGTGCCGCCAGCAAGCCGGCGCCCGCTCGTGCGGTGTCGCGTCCGGCGCCCGCTCCTGCGAAGCCGGCCAGTCGTGCCCGTCGCGCTGCCGGGCGTGCCCGTGCCGTCGCCGGCAAGGCCATGACGCTGGGCAAGCCGCTGGTGGATGAAGTGGCTATCCCTGCCGTGATCGGCGCCGGTGCCGCCTCGGCGACCGACATGCTCTATGGCATCGCCCGCAAGTGGATGCCGGAACGCCTGACCACGGGCGCGATGAAGCACGCGGTGAAGGCTGCCGTGGGCGTGGGCGCCTGCATCGCCGCGCAGAAGATGGGCGTGAAGCCGAAGCACGCCAAGGCTGCCGCGGTCGGCATCCTGACCGTGGGGCTTCACCGCGTGGTCAACGAACAGATCGAAGCCCGTACCGCCATGGAACTGGACGGCGTGTCCATGACCGTGGGCGCCCTGGGCGCCGCGCTGCCGGGTGATGAGGAACTGAACGGCCTGGAAGCCCTGGGCGCGCTCGCCGCTGGTGATGCCTCCCTGGGTGCCGCCCTGGAATACGCCGCCTGATCGGGTGGCGTGAACGAACAACGCAGCAAGAAAACACAATTCAATTTCAAGCGAGAAAAAAGACCATGAACAGCAAGCATCCTTTCAAGCGTGAACTGATGGGCCTCAAGCCGGAGCAGCTGGTGGCGATGTTCGCACCGGGCGAAAGCAAGGAAGAAATCTACGACAAGGATCTGTACTACAGGGGCACGCTGCCTCTGGCTGGCGGCACCGCCGAAGTGCAGATGTTCCATGCCAACCAGGGCACGCTGGAAACGACCAACATCGCGGAAAACGGCCGTATGCCGGTGAACCGTCACCAGCTGGTTGAGGCGCTCGGGCTGACGCTGGTGGGCGCGAGCGGAACCGAATCCGTGCGCGTGGCCGACGTCAATACCGTGGCGGACAAGGGCGTCCTGGAAATCGAGGTGGACGGCACGATCGTTTTCCGTGGCGGCCCGCTGCGCAACTTCATCAAGCAGACCGCGCTGACCAAGATCGACACCACGAGCGGCGACACTGGCCAGACGCCCTTCATCCTCAACAATCCCATCCTGCTGCAGGCCGGCAAGACCTACGCCGTGCGCATCAAGTTTCCCGGCACGGGCAGCCCTGCCACGACCGCCGACGTGGCCTACACCATGGAACTGCTGGGCCAGGAAATCCAGGTCTAAGCGCCACCAGGTGAACCCGAAAAAGCCGGCTACGGCCGGCTTTTTTAAAGGGGCTGGGTGTGCCGGCCTCTTTAAAAAAAGTGAACGAGGAAAGTAAAACATGAACCGTCGCCCCTTTAGCGTCCCCCTGAGCGTCCTGGAATTGGCCGCCGGTGCGTCCAACACCGCGCAGTACGACGGCCTGAGCCGTGGTGAAAAGTTCGTCGCGGAAAAGGCCACGCGCCTGACCGTGGGCGCCAACCTGAACAGCGTTGCCGGCAATGCGGAAGTGCTGCCGCTGGTGCTGGTCAATCTGCTGGACGGCGTGAACGGACAGAAGCTGTTCGCCAATCCGGTGCCGCTGTCGTCCATCGCGGGCACCGCCGGCCAGCCGTTTTTCTTCGACCCGCCTCTCGAGTTCACCGCGCAGCCGCGCGCCGAGTTCGAAAGCGTGTGCGCTGATGTGGAATATCAGAGAGTTGACCTCGTGCTGCATGGCTATATCGAGAAGGCCTAACCATGAACCGCAACGCCGTCAAACGGCCGAAGCATCCGCCCGCGGCAATAGGGAATCGCGAGGTTCCAGAGGAGCAAGCCGCCTTTGTGGTGGAGCTTCCTCCTGGAAAGCGGTTCGTGGATATGCCGCGCGTGACGGTAGGGGATACGCCGCAGAGAATTCTGGTGAAGGGTTCGGGCCGGTATAGCGTCCGCATTTTTAACGATGGCAGCAAAGGTGCAGCCTTTGGGGGCCCGCAGCTCAAGCGCACGACCGGGACGAAAATACCGCCGGGCATTGGCTGGAACGAAAAGGACGCGCCCGACGCGGAAATATGGGCGTGTTGTACCAATGCAGGTGATGAAACCACGCTGCGCATCCAGATCGTGGCGATAGATCGCGAGTCGTGAAAGCCGGGGCCTGGGTCTGGATTCTGCTGGGGGTAGTGCTCGTGACGGCAACTGCAGGCGGTGCGGCCTATTTCATGAGCCGCCGCAAATACCTGGAAAAGCACGAGGGCCGGCGGGCGACGGTGTATATCGACACCGCGGGCCATCCCACCATCGGCGTGGGGCACAAGCTGCTGCCGGGCGAGAAGTTCCCGCGACCGCTGACCAGTGCGGAAATCGACGCGCTGTTTGATCGTGATATGGCGCGAATAGAACGCACGCTGATGCCGGCGATTCGCGCGCCGCTGAACGAAAACCAGAAAACTGCGCTGCTGTCCTGGGCCTTCAATGTGGGCGCAGAGGCGGCAGCGCAAAGCACGCTGGTCAAGCTGCTGAACGCGGGCAACATCCGCGCCGCCGCTGATGAGTTGCTGAAATGGAACAAGGAAACGCGCGACGGGGTGAAGGTGGTTAACGCCGGATTGGCCCGACGCCGCGAAGATGAACGGAAGCTGTTTCTATCCTAGGGGTCGCCATGAAAGCGAAAGATCGATTGAAGGCCTTCGGGCTGTCTCTGTGGCACAACGTCGGCAAATACGTCTTTGCCATGGTGCTGGCCGGTGCTGTCAGTAAGCACCTGCCGGTAGACAGCGCTACGGCAAATGCCATCGGCCAGGGCACGGCCGAAGCCATTACGCAACAGATCGGACAGTAAGTCATGGGCGCACAGCAGCCGAGCAAATTGTCGGCCGTTGCCATCGCGCAAAACGTGCTGGCCGCATTGGCAACCGCTGCCGTGCTGGGCATCTGGGATAACTCCCGCAGCCAAACAGAGCAACTCACCCGCGTTACGGCTGGCATGGAAGGTATGCGCCGCGACGTGGACCGCCATGAATCCATTTTCCTGCGCTATGGCTACACCCTGCCGGAGTACCAGGCAGAGGTGAGGCGCGAAACGCAGCGCAACTATTAAGGCCGCGCAATGTCCTATTACGGGCTCAACCTCAATATCGAATTCGTGGACGTGGCGGGCGCTGCGTACACGCTGACCGAAGCCGACAACGGCAAGATCATTCGCTTCAACACCGCCGCGGCCTGCACGCTCACGCTGCCGGAACAGGCCACGGCGAGCCTGCCGGAAGGCTTCAACGCGCAATTCCGCAACGCCCACGCCGCACCGGGACAGATCACACTGGCCACGGAAGGCACCGACACCCTGAGCGGTGCCGGCACTGTCACCAACGATTCCAGCAAGCTCAACGGGGTCTACCTCGAAACCGCCGGCACGCCCAACGCCTGGGTGGCCGTGGGTGACTTCGCATGATGGCGGGCATCCTGCGCCGCCGGCCGCTGGTGTTGGGGCTGGGCCAGGCCGTGATGACGCAGCAGGGCGGGGCGGCGCCGCCGGTGTCCTGTGCGTACCCGCTGAACGCGAGCGAGGCGGAAATTCTGCTGCTTAATGGCCTGGGCTACACCGCGACGGGACGCCTAGTGCTGAGCAATGCAGACCAGACGGGCAGCTACACCGTGGAAGGCGAAAGAGTAAGCGCCGGGGCGCATTGGGCCTTTGCCGCAAACTCAACGGCGGGCACGGGGGCCAAGATCGACTTGGCAAGTGGAATGCACGCCGTCGAAGTGGTGTTGACCGCGCCCGCATTTGTGGCGGGTTCTGACCCGGTATGGATAACTGGCATCGTGGCAAGCGCCGCGCTGGCGGTGCAGGTGGAAGTGATGCTGCAGGCGCTGGATGGCGGCACCTATGCGCTGTACCTGAAGGACGGCGGCGGAAATATATATTCTGACTTGGCATTCGCGACGAACACGGCCCTCGTGACATTGGAATTCGATGCCGACGAGGGCACGTTTGCCGCCAGGGTCAACGGCAGCGCGCCCGTGGCGCTCGCTCGGTCAGCGTACACGCCGGGGCAATGCCTGCTGGTGCTGAATTCCTATGAGCAGCCCGGCATTCTGGCCGGCAACGCCGGGAAGGTATTCACCGGAACATGGCGCGCGGCCGCGGCCGATATCGTGGGGCCAGTGTCGGTGGGCATGACGGACCCGTGCGGCAACGCCATCTAAAAAAAACTAAAGCTCTAACGGGCCTGCCTTGCGCGGGCTTTTTTACAGGAGTAAAATGGAGCGGCGGGAGTGCACGAATAGAGCGCCAGTAACCACCCTGGTCGAATAAGTGCTTTGCGCCTAGCAATCGCGCTAGGAATTGACTCCCGCTCAAATTCTGAAAGCCTGGCCATGCGCCGGGCTTTTTTATGCCTGCAGATCGGGTGCCGGCAGTGCTGCAGGGGCGGCAGATCGAGGCGGACGCCGGGGCCAGGCGCAGCACTGGTGCACGCACCATTCCAGCAGCCGCCACGCGGCTTCATCCGGCACGGTGGACGTATCCCAACGCCAGCGCGCAAAGGTGTCGGCGCTGCGGCCGGTGATGGTCACGGCATCGGTAAAGGATATCCAGCGCGCGAGCTCGAACGCCTCGGGGCAAGCCGGGTGCGGAATGCATATCCGGCCATGCAGCCAGGACACGCGCACGCGCTCTTGCCACCAGGCGTCGGCATCCATGCGGCCGAAGTAGGCCAGCATCCGGCGCTTCGTGTGCTGGTTGTGGCGGGTGAAGCCAATAAACGGCAGGGCCTTTCTATGGTCACGGTGGACTTCATAGCGTAAGTCCAGCCACGCGCGGTCCTGCCGGAGTCGCTGGTAGTGCTGCCGGGCGTAGAAAATGGGGTGTGGGTTAGAATTATTGTCCATAAGGCACTTACAGAATCACCGCATTTGGTAGCAAAAAACCACCCTTGGACGCGACAAAACCGCCTGATGCACTATAGACAAAAGCTATTGACTCTGGGCCCGGTGAAAGGACCGAAACAACGCATAATGTATATTATGTTAAATATGATGTTATGAATCCGGAGCGGCCATTTCCAGGACCGCCACCGCCCCCGGTTCGGTAATTGATGGCGGCCGTCTCGCCCCGACGCCATTCCCGGCCTTCCTGCTGCAATCCCCATCGCGCCATGGTGAAATCCGGCGCCTGCTTCGCCATACGTAACCCTGCCGCAGCCGGATACCATTCAATCCCTGATCCCTGCGTGCCGATGCCCCGAGACCTGCAATGACTCCCGATCTGCTGTTGCTGCTGTGCACGGGCATCTTCCTGATCGCCTTCCTGTATTCCTCGGTCGGCCACGCCGGCGCCTCCGGCTATATCGCCGTGATGACGCTGATCGGCCTGGCGCCCGCAACCATCAAGCCGCTGGCGCTCACCCTCAACATTCTCGTGGCGACCATCGGCAGCTGGCAGTTCTGGCGTGCCGGGCATTTTTCCGGGCGCCTGCTCTGGCCCTTCGCGGTGCTGGCGCTGCCGATGGCCTTCCTCGGCGGCTATCTCAATCTGCCGACGCCGCTGTTCAAGGTGCTGCTGGGGGCCGTGCTGCTGTATTCCGCATTGCATCTATTGTTGAAGCCGCCGGCCGACAGCGATGCCACGCCGCCGTCTCTGCCCGCGGCGCTGGCAGTCGGCGCGGGCATCGGCCTGCTGTCCGGTCTGACCGGCACCGGTGGTGGCATCTTCCTCACGCCGCTGCTGCTGTTCATGCACTGGGCGAAGGCGAAACAGGCCGCTGCGGTCTCGGCCGTGTTCATCCTGCTGAACTCCAGCGCCGGTTTGCTCGGCAGTCTGAGCAGCTCGCGTACGTACCCCGATTTCGGTCTGGAATTGCTCGCCGCCGCCGGGATCGGTGGCCTGCTGGGCTCCTGGCTCGGCAGCCGCCGGCTGGAACCGCGCCTCATCAAGCGCTTCCTCGCGGCGGTACTGGTCATTGCCGGCACCAAGCTCGCATTCGCGCTCTGACGGCAGGTACGGGAGCGCCGCCTGTCGCGCAGTCCGGGCTTGGCCGTGTGGTGTGAATTCCCGGGAGCTGTCTTGCCTTTGCATTGGCGCTGGAGATGGCGGCGCCCCACCTCCGCTCTGGTCGCGCGATGACACCACCGGTAGCGCCCGCGAATTGCTTCTACGCTGAGATTGTCGCCATACGCGCGGCACCCGCGTCGCAGTCCCTGAAGCCGCGATGCCTGCGCGTGAACGACGAGCTGCCCAACCCCACGGACGGTAGATGACAGCGCCTCTTCCCGTGCACACAATCGCCGTCAGGTTGCGTCCACGCGATTGACCTGCGGCAGAGCACGTCGCCAATGGATGCGGAGGATGTCAGTGAACGCCGGGCGGTCCTGCTGCCCGCCACCATTCGCCACCGGAGAAACCGGATGAGCACGGAACACCACACGGGCGCCAGCGGCGCGCATGCCGCCGGTTCAGCGCCCGCCCCCGCCGCCGGCGACATTCTCGACCCCGTCTGCGGCATGCGCGTTGGCAGTGATGCGCCACGCCTCGCCTGGCAAGGCAGCGTCTTTCATTTTTGCAGCACGCATTGCCTCGAAAAATTCCGGCTGGAGCCGGCGCGCTACGCTGAGAAGGCGCAGTCCGCTGCAGCAGCACCCGCCGCGCGCGCCACGACTGCGCCGGCTCACCACGAACACCACGAACACCACGGGCAACAGGGCATGACGCCTACCCCTGCAGTTGCGCCCGGCACGATTTACACCTGCCCGATGCATCCGGAAATCCGCCAGGACAAGCCCGGCAACTGTCCGATATGCGGCATGGCGCTGGAGCCCCTGCTGCCGCTCGACGCCGAAGAGGACAACGCCGAGCTCAAGGATTTTTCGCGCCGCTTCCGCTGGACCCTTCCCTTCACCCTCGTCGTCACCGTACTCGCCATGTTCGGCCACCGCTTCGGCCTCTTCCACGGCACCCTGCAGAGCTGGGTCGAACTCGTGCTGTCGCTGCCGACCATCCTCTGGGCCGGGCAGCCGTTCTACCTGCGCGGCTGGCAATCCGTGCGCAACCGCAGCCCCAATATGTGGACGCTGATCGGGCTCGGCACCGGCGCGGCCTTCGCCTACAGCGTCGTCGCGACGTTCGCGCCCGGCGTGTTCCCCGACAGCTTCCTCATGCACGGCCGCATCGGCGTCTATTTCGAGGCGGCGGCCGTGATCATCTCCCTCACGTTGCTCGGCCAGATCCTGGAGCTCAAGGCGCGTTCGCAAACCTCGGCCGCCATCCGCTCGCTGCTCGGGCTCGCGCCGAAGACCGCGCGCCGCATCAACGCCGATGGCAACGAGGAAGACGTGCCGCTGACGCATGTGCATGTCGGCGACCGGCTGCGCGTGCGCCCGGGCGAAAAAGTGCCGGTGGATGGCGTCGTCACCGAAGGCACGAGTCCCGTCGACGAATCCATGCTCACCGGCGAGCCGCTGCCCGTCACCAAGCGACCCGGCGACAAGGTCATCGGCGCCACGCTGAATACTTCAGGCAGCCTGGTCATGCGTTCCGAGAAAGTCGGCGCGGACACCATGCTGTCGCAGATCGTGCAGATGGTGGCGCAGGCACAGCGCTCGAAAGCGCCGATGCAGCGCCTCGCCGATGTCGTCGCCGGGTATTTCGTAATGGGTGTCGTGGCGGTCGCCGTGCTCACCTTTTTCGGCTGGGGATTCTTCGGCGGCGCGCAGGGCTGGCTCTTCGGCCTGATCAATTCCGTCGCCGTGCTCATCATCGCCTGCCCCTGCGCGCTCGGCCTCGCCACACCCATGTCCATCATGGTCGCCACCGGCGAGGCGGCGACGCAGGGCGTATTGTTCCGCGATGCCGCGGCGATCGAGCACCTGCGCCGCGTCGACACGCTGATCGTGGACAAGACTGGCACGCTCACCGAGGGCCGGCCCGAGTTCAAGCAGATGGTGGTCGCCGCCGGCGTGGCCGACGACGACGTACTCGCCACCGCCGCCAGCCTCGACCAGGGCAGCGAGCATCCGCTGGCCGCCGCCATCGTGGCGGCGGCGCGCAGCCGGCAGCTCACGCTCGCCACGCCCGCCGATTTCGAATCCGCCTCCGGCATCGGTGTGCGCGGTCGCGTCAACGGTCAGCGCGTCGCACTCGGCAATACGGCGCTCATGACGCAGGACGGCGTCGATGTCTCCACGCTCAGCGCCGCGGCCGAGGACCTGCGCCTGCAGGGCGCCAGCGTGATGTACCTCGCGCGCGAAGGCCAACTGCTGGGCCTGCTCGCCGTCGCCGACCCGGTTAAGGCCACGACGCCGGAAGCCGTCGCGGCGCTGAAGGCCTCGGGCCTGCGCCTCATCATGGCCACCGGCGATGGCCTCACCACCGCGAAGGCCGTGGCCGCGCGCCTCGGCATCGACGAGGTGCACGGCGAGGTGAAGCCCGCCGACAAGCTCACGCTCGTGGAGCAGCTGAAGCAGAAAGGCGCGGTGGTCGCCATGGCCGGTGACGGCATCAACGACGCGCCCGCCCTCGCCGCCGCCGACGTCGGCATCGCCATGGGTACCGGCACCGATGTCGCCATGAACAGCGCCGCCGTCACGCTGGTGAAAGGCGACCTGCGCGGCATTGCGCGCGCACGGCTGCTTTCCTCTGCGACCGTGGGCAACATGCGTCAGAACCTGATGTTCGCGCTCGTCTACAACGCGCTCGGCATTCCGGTGGCGGCCGGTCTGCTGTATCCCTTCACCGGTTGGCTGCTGAGCCCGATGATTGCGGCGCTGGCGATGAGCCTGTCGTCCGCCAGCGTGGTCGGCAATGCGTTGCGGCTGCGCACGCTGCGGCGCTAGCCGCAACACGGCCACCCACAATCTGCGCAACACGCTGACACGCCGGTCGCCTCGGCCTCTGCGTTCTTGACTAGGCTGACTCCTGTGTTCCTTCCCGCAGGAGTCAGCCCCATGATCATCCGCCCCTCATTGCGCCGCGCCCGCCTCGGCCTCATCGCCTGTATCGGCCTTGCCTCCCTGCAGGCGATTGCGGAGGCCCCGCCCCACCAGCACCATTCGCCCGCGCCTCCCGGCAGCGCGGCCGCCACGCGCGCCGACGGCTACGACATGAACAGCGCCAACCTGGGCCCGGGCTCGCAACAGCTGCACCAGGCGCACATGAACGCGCTGCAGGAAATGCAGCGCATGCGCCTGAGCGGCGATGTGGACCGTGATTTCGCGCAGATGATGAAAAACCATCACGAGCAGGGCGTGAAAATGGCGGAGATCGAGGCCGCCGAGGGCAAGTCGCCCGAGTTGAAGGCCATGGCGAAGAAGATCGTCAAAAGCCAGCGGGACGACATCCGGCAACTCGACAACTGGCTGAAGAAATCGCCGGAAAAGCGCCCGATGCAATAGCGCCGGCCTCCTCTCCCCTGCGCTGGCTGACCTCGTCCGGCGGGGTCATGCTCGTGCAACGAAACGATGCGCCATGCGGCCAGAACCATTGCGCCTGTGGCGGCCGTATGCCAGCGCCGGGTGCCGTCGAGACAGTGCCTGTGCGGGCGTCCGTCAGGGCAGTACATCCAGCACCGTGATGATGCCGCGGTCGTTCACCGTGAAGCGCACACGCTGCCCCGGACGCACGCCCTTCAGCAGCTCCCGGCTAGCCACCGCCAGGCGGTGGTTGCCCACCGCCGGCCAGCTCATTTCCGGAATGGGGCCGTGCGAGAGCGTGACATGCTGGCCGTCGCCGTCGACGAAGCGGATCTCGCCAAGACCCTGCGCCTGCGCCGCGTCGACCGTGGGATCGAGAGTGCGGTTCTCGCCGCCCGCCTTTTGCTGGACCTGCGCCGATGCAATGCCGACGCAGCCGGCCAGCAACAGAATGCCCAGAGTGAGTCGCATGTTTTCCTCCCGGTGGCAGTTCGTCGCCACGACTGTCCATGACAGCCTTCAGCGTAGCCGCTGAACGAAAAGGCGTCGGGAAGCAGCGCTAGGCCGTTTTGAGCAGCGCGGCGAGGCCGTCGGCCAGGGCCGGCATCACATCGATGGCATTGGAGTCGTGCGGCACGCAGTTGCAGGTCGCGATGCGCGCCGCACCCGCCGCCTTCAGCTCCGCGTACGCGGTGCCGCCGAAGAGCGCATGCACGCCGACGCAGACCGGCGCGGCAAGGCCCATTTTCTTCAGGCTGCCCGCCGCGGCGATCATGGTGTGCGCGCTGGAGACGATGTCGTCGACCAGCACCGGGGTGAGCCCGGCCCAGCGCCCGGCATCCGGCAATGACACCTCCACGTTGAAGTCGTCGTGGCGCGTCTTGGTGAGCACGGTGTGCGGCAGCCCTTCGAGGGCGGCGACCGCCTCGATCCACTGCGCGCTCTCCTCGTCGGGGCCGACCAGCAGCGGCTGCTTCACCTCGCGCCGAATCCACGCGGCGATGGCCGCCGCGGACGATACGGCGCGCGCCGGGATCGAGTAGATCTCGGCGAGGTCGTGGTAGCGGTGCAGGTGCGGGTCGACCGTGGCCAGGAAATCGAAATGGTGCGAAATCACGCCGGCGAAGCTGCGCGAGGTGACGGCTTCGCCCGGATGGAAGCGGCGGTCCTGGCGCATGTAGGCGAGATACGGCGCAATCAGGCCGACGCGCGTGGCGCCGAGGTCGCGCGCGGCGTCGGCGGCGAAGAGCAGCGGCGCCAGCTTGGCGTCCGGACGGTCCAGCGAGCACAGCAGCAGGACTTCACGGTCTTTCACCGCGGGCAGCGTCACCAGTGTCTCGCCGTCCGGGAAATGGTGCAGCGCGAGCGCGGCGACATCGCAGGCCAGTTGCGCCACCAGCGCGTCGGCCAAGGTTTCGTTACCGGGATAGACCAGCAGCAGGGGCGCGCTCATGACTCCTCCTCGATGACGATGACGTCCGTATGTTCCGCCTGGTAACTGCGCGCATAGCGCAACTCGCCCGGCGCATCGGCGTGGATGGAAAACAGCGGCTGGTCGCGCTCGACCCAGGTGTCCAGGTGCACGTGCAGGTCGAGCCCGGCCACCGGCGAGGTCGGCGCGCCGGCCAGCTTGGCGATGCGGGCCAGCACGCGGTTGTCGATGCCGGACACGCGCCCGGCGCGCGTGGCGCGCACGATGTGCACCAGCGGCGCCACGGGAATCTCGCGCAGGCCGCCCTGCGCGGCGCAGATGCGCTGGAACTGCGTCCAGGCGCGGCCGCTGTCCAGCGTCGCCGCCGCAAGCTGGGCGCCCTGCCCCGGCGCGGCCTTGCCACCGAGTTCGAGCAGGCGCGCTGCCAGCAGCAGCGCGCGCTCGCGCAAGTCCGCCGGCGCGTTCTTTTCGTTCGTCAGCACCTGCACCACGTCGCGCGCCTCCAGCGCCGGGCCGATGCCACGGCCGATGGGCTGCAGGCCGTCCGTCACCATCGGCGTGACCTCGATGCCGAGCGCGCGGCCCACGGCGACCAGGCGCCCTGACACGCGGTTGGCGGCCTCGATGCTGCGCATCTTGGCGGTCGGTCCCACCGGCAGGTCGATGAGCACGCGGTTGGAGCCGGCGGCGATCTTCTTGGACAGGATGGAGGCGACGAGCTGGCCGTCGCTGTCGAGGTCGAGCGGACGCTCGACGCGGATCAGCACGTCGTCGGCGGGCGACAGCGACATGGCGCCGCCCCACACCAGGCAGCCCCCGGTCTGCTCCACCACGCGGCGCATGCCGGCCAGGTCCAGGTTCACCGGAGCCAGCACCTCCATGGTGTCGGCGGTGCCGGCCGGCGAGGTGATCGCGCGCGAGGAGGTCTTCGGCATCACGAGTCCGCAGGCGGTACCGATGGCCACCACGATGGGCGTCGTGCGGTTGCCGGGCAGGCCACCGACGCAATGCTTGTCGACCACCACCGGGTGCGGCCAGGTCAGGCGCTCACCGGCCGTCACCATGGCTTCGGTCAGCGCCACGATCTCGTCGGTGTCGAGGTGTTCGCCGGCGCAGGCCGTGACGAAGGACGCCAGGTGCAGCTCGGAGAGCCGGCCCGTCACGGCGTCATCGATGATGGCCTGCATGTCGGCGCGGCCGAGGCGCTGGCCGAAGATCTTGCCGCGCACCAGGCTCGCCGAATGCAGGAAGGGCACGTGCGACACGGTCACCGGATCGCCCTCCTCCAGGCCCAGCGTGTGCTGCGCACCCAGGCTGAGCGAGATGTCGTTCGTGTCGAGCAGGCCGTCGTTGATGATGTTCAGCGTGGCGATCAGCGACTTGTCCCGGGCGTGCACCACGATACGGGTCTGCGCCGCGAAGCCTTCGGCGCGGCAGACGTGGCAGCGGGCGTGCATGAACACCACGTGGTCGTAGGCGGTGTCGATGCCGAGCGGCTTGAAGCGCAGCGTGTCCGGGGCTCTGTTCATGGGTCGGCGATTCACTCTTGCGGGACGTTCCGGGCAGGGAGCAGGCAGGATAAGGCCCTGCTGCAGGGCAGGCTAGCACCGGCGGCGCCGGGTCCTGCTGACATGCATCAAGCCCCGACCTTACCCGGCCCGGTCTGCATGATGGGCCGGGACTTTCAGACAGTTGCCTCTGGCCTGCCCCTGTTTGCGGTGCGCAGCCTCGCGGCAGTTACGCCCGTAGCACTCGCGCAATACAGCTGCCGCTCGCCTTACGCAGCTGCCTACGGCGCAACATCCCCCGCCAGCTTCCACACGCGAGTCCAACGGCGGCTGAGGGCTTCGCCTGATTCTATTCAGGGCACCTTGTCAAAGACGACGTGAAGGAGAAAGCCATGAAGAACATCAACAAGAACATCAAGCGGATGTCCGCCGCCACGCTGGCCCTGGCCACTGCGCTTGCCACCCTCGTGGGCCCGGTGCTCGCCGAGGGCAACCGCATGGAGCCGGCCACCAGCGAGAACGCCCGCGGCAGCGGCTCAGCCGACGACGTCGTGATCAGCAGCAAGATCCGCTCCGCCATGGCCGGCGACGACCGCTTCAAGGAGGCCGACATCGACGTGCAGACCGTGAATGGCACCGTGGTGCTGACCGGTACCGCCAATTCGGACGACGCACGTCGCGCCGCCGAAGAGGTGGCGCGCCATGTCGGGGGCGTGACCAAGGTCGACAACCGCATCGCCACGCCGACCACGCGCAACACGATGCGCGAGGATGCCCGCGACACGATGCAGAAATCGGAGCGCGTGGCCTCCGACAGCTGGATCACGACGAAGGTGAAATCCGCGCTGCTCGCCGACCGCATCACCAAGGGCATGAACATCGGCGTGAAAACCATGAACGGCACGGTCAGCCTGATCGGCGAGGTCGATTCGCAGGTCGAGTACGACCGCGCCATCCAGGTCGCGAAGGAAATCGAGGGCGCGCGCGAGGTCGATGCCTCGCAGCTGCGGGTGGGCGGCGCTGAATAATCGCCACTCCACACCACAGCATCGCCGCGGCACCATGAAAAATGCCCCGCACTGCGGGGCATTTTTTTAGGTGAGCGTCGCAAGGTGCGTTACGCGGAAACGCTACCGGACGCGTCCGGCCTGCCCCGAAAATCAGCGCGGCAGTGTGGCTTCCTGGCCGTGGCGGCCGCCTTACTGCAGCTCGAGCACGAGGCGGAAGGAGGCGGCCGGCCGGCGTTCGCCCATCGGCGCCCTGCCCCACGCACTGGACGCATCGTATTCGCCGCCGACCAGGATGCGGCTGGCGCAGCGCGCGGGCACCGGCTCGCCGGTCGCCGTCTGCAGGCTGCCATCGTTCCAGCAGTCGGCGGTCCACTCCCAGAGCGGCGGCTCCGCAGGCTGACGTTGCGCCTGCGTGTCGATACGGCCGGACTGCGCCGCGCGCAACCACTCCAGTTCGCTCGGCAGGCGGTAGTTGCGCTTTTCGGTTTTCGAGAGCCAGCGCGCGTAGGCGTCGGCAGCCATCCAGTCGAGGTCGGTCACCACGGCGTCGCCGGCGGGATTGCCGTTGAGCTGGGGCAGGCGCCGGCCTTCATCGGACTCCGCCCAGCGCAGCAGCTGCGCCACGGTGACCGGTTGCCTGGCGATCGCGAATGCCGGCGTGCGCAGGCGCTTGCCGGTGGTGTCGGTGAAGTCGCCGGCCGCGACGCGGACAAAGCCCGGCGGCAGCGCGGCCACGCGCGGGTGGGCCACCTTCTTCGGCGCTGCCACGACGGGCGCCTCGATCGGGGCCTCCGCTTCCACCACGGGCTCGGGCGGTGGCGCCGGCGGCAATTGCACCGTCTTGGGCGCCGGCGGCGGCGTCACCGGTTGTTCGGGTTCACGCTCGCACCCGGCGAGCAGCAGAAGCAGCACGGCTGGCGCCGCGCGACACCGGCGATTCAGCGGATTCATGGCGCACCTTCGAAGCTGACCTGGCACTTGAGGCCGGCCGGCAGTGCATTACCGGGATTGGGCAAGGTGAGGCGCACGCCGAAGGTACCGCTCGCCGCATCGATCACGGGATCGACGATGCTCACCCTGGCCTTGAAGCTGCCGCCCACCGGCTGTTCCGGGCGCACGTCCGCGACCATGCCCTTGCGGATGGTGCCGTAGCGCGACGCGGGCGCCACGACCTCGACATGCAGTGGATCGACACGCACCACCGTGAACACGGGCTCGTTGCCCACATATTCGCCGGCCGACTTGTGCCGCTCGACCACGATGCCGTCGACCGGACTGAGGATCTGGCGCATGCGCAGGCGCTCTTCGGATTCGCGCAGCTCGAGCTTGGCGATCATCGCCTCCGTCTGAAGCTCGTCCTTCTCGTGCGTGGAAATCATTTCCTCGGCGAACAGCTCTTCGTTGCGCGTGCTCTTGCGTGTGCCGAAATCGGCCTTGGCGCGCGCCAGCGTGACGCTGGCCTCCTCGAGACCGGAGCGCATCCGGGCGAGCACGGCGCCACGCTTCACCAGGGCGCCGCGCTCCACCAGCACGGCGTCAAGCACGCCCTGCACTTCCGTGGCCACCTCGACGCGGCTGCTCGGCTCGAGCAGGCAGCTCCAGCCGATGTCGGCGCCACCCGGCGTACGCGGCACGCGCGGCGCCGGCAGGGGCCGCTTTGCCGGCACGGCGGCAGGCGACGCCGGCAAGGGCGGCGCGGCAAGCATAGGCACCGGAAGGAGTCCGATGCCGATGGCCAGCAGATAATTCAGTGATGTTCGCATGATCAGTCTTCCCGACCGTCCCCGGTAAAAGCATAGGTGCGCCGCTCCTGCTGGTGGCGCAGGACGAGCGCGCGGCGAATGTCGTAGCGCTGTACCTGGGCGCGCCACAGGACCCAGCGGCCGAGCAGGCGGGCCAGCATGTGGCCGGGCCGCCCGCGCTGCAGGAGCCAGCCGGCCAGCGTGGCGAACGGCGCCGGCACCACGCGCGCATCGGCGGCGAGCATGATACTGGAAACCTCCGCGGGAAGCTGTCGCGTGGCGGCCACCGGCCCCAGGACGCGCACGGCGTCGCCGGCCACGACTGCCTCGGCAAGCAGGCGCGCGCCGTCGCGCGTTTCCAGGCTGGGCAGGTCAGTCGGCAAGCCCGGCAGACCGCGCAGGCGTGCGTTGCCGATGAATAGACGGACACCGTCCGCGACAGGACTGGCCGTGGTCCATTCCGGCTGCAGCCGGTGCGGCCGGTTGTCGAGCACCGGCAGCGCGTGCAGCCACCACAGGTCACGCCACTCCGCACCGGGATTGGCGCCGGCCGCGCCGATGCGGGCGTAGGCACAGAAGAAATCCATGAACCAGGCACGGCGCCGGATGCGTAGCCCCGGCGCCTGCCCGTGCAGACTGCGCAGCGCGAGCTCGACATGGGCGAGCTGCGCCGGGTCGGTGGCGATGCCCGTCGTGTCGACGAGCCAGTTGAGGCGTCCCTCCGCGAGCGTGAAGTCCCGGTCCGGCACCAGACGACGCGCGGCCAGCAGCGCGCCGAAATAGGCGCTGCGCAGGCGCGGCACGGACCAGAGGCCGCCCTTGCGGGCCGCGACCTCGTCCAGCAGGCGGCTGCCTTGCGCAGTTGCGCTGCCGTCAGCGAATTCGACGCCCTCCTGCCAGTCCGCCGTCATTGCCGCCAGCTCCAGCATCAGTGCCGCCGAATCCTCGGCCTGGTCGCGGGTCAGTTGCAGCGGATGGCGGATCAGGTCGAGCAGCACGCGGTCGCCATCGGGCGTGAGCAGCAGCGCAGCAAAGGAATAGCGCCGCGCGGCGGCGCCGGAGAGCCAGCCGGCGGCCCGGTCGAGGGCCCCGCTCTCGCCGCCCCAGCGCAGCCAGGCATGGGCGAATGAAGATGCCGTGCCACAGACCACGCCTGCTCCGGCGCCGGACACCAGGTCGGCATCGGCACCCGCCTCGGCCAGTGCGACCGCAGGCGGCAGGTCGTCGCCCAGCGCGGCGTTGACCGCCGCCAGCAGCGGCGCGACCCGTTCCTTCTCTTCGCAGGCAAGATGCACGGCAAGTCCGCAACGCGCCGCCACCGCGGCGGCCACGCTCACCGCCTGCAGCCGGGCGGACTCCGGCATGGCGACATAGCAGCCACGCAACAGGGCCAGCACTTGGCGCTGGAGCGACGGCGTGGCATCCAATCCGGCCGCCCGACAGGAGTCGGCAAAGGCCATCCGGAAATCCTGCACCGTGATGTCGCCCGGTGCGGCAGAAGACAGTGCGCCCTCCTCCGAGTCGGCGGCGGCCAGCGCCGCCGCCAGGAAGCGCTCTTCGCGGCGCAGCGCAAAACGGTGACGCCATTGCCAGTCGAAAGCGGCCAGGCCACCCAGGGGCTTGTGGCGTAGCGTCGGCGCGCGCGCCGGCTGCGCGGGCGGACGCGCATCGCGCGACCAGACCACGAGACTGGCGGCGGAAACCGGCAGCGCCTCAGACATCGAGCCTCCTCAGGAACACGCGGCGCACGTCGCGGCGCACGCGGTCCCAGAGGGGCTCGGCGCGATGCACGAAACGCACGTACACGCGCTCGCCGACACGCCAGCGGGTGCGCGCCGGCGCGGCGAGCTCGAACTGGAACAGCGGCTCGATGCTGCGCAGCTCCTGCTGGGCGGAAGGATCCAGTGCGTGCGCGCCACCGCCTTCCAGGCTCAGTGCCGCACTCGGCAGCAGGCGCTGCGCCTCCGGGACTTCGTGCAGCTGGCGCACCTCGATCACCTTGCCGGGGTCGCTGGCAAAACGCACCTGCACGTATTTCGTGTGCTGGCGCACCTGGTCGATGTCGTCCTGGCCCACCACGACGCGCAGCAGCACCTCGCGCCCGGAAATCACATAGCCGACCACGGTGCCGCGCGTGATATAGCGGCCCAGCAGGCCGTGGCGCTCCTCCAGCGCGAGCGTGCCGCTGCCGGGCGCCAGCAGGTCGAGGCCGGCCAGGCGTTGCTCGGCATCCTCGTACTCGACCACCGCGCGATCGTATTCCTCGGCCAGGATGGCGAGCTCACTGCGGCTCTCGGCGGCCGCTTCGCGATAGCGCAGGTCCAGTTCCTGCACGCGTGCCGCGAGCGCCGTGGCGCTGGTGTCGAGCTCGGGATTGTCCAGTTGCGCGACCAGCTCCCCTTCCTTCACGGTCGCGCCGTTCAGCTGCAGCACCTGTGTCATCACGCCGTCGGCGCCGGCATAGACACGCGCGCTCTCCGGCACCCAGACCACGCCTTCCGTGACAGTGTAGGACGGCAGCGGCACGAACACCGCGAACAGCACGAGCCCCGTAAGCGATCCGGCCAGCCACTGCCAGGCGCGCGGTCGCGCCTGGGCGTAGCGATGGTCGGTGGCCACCGCCTTCAGGACGCGCCAGGCCGGCAGCACCAGCGCGTTGGCGAAAGACAGGATGCCGAGCAGCACGCCGAAGATGAAGAAGCGGCCCGCGATGGCGAACACGATGCCAAAGGTCACGATGAGCTTGTAGGCAAAGGCGGCGATGGCATAGAAGGCGAACCAGCGCGCCTCGCGCGGTGACTGCGCGGGATTCGGCACGTCCATGCGCAGCACGCGGGTCTGCAGCAGGTAGCCGATGTACTGGTTGGCGCGGTTGCCGAAGCCCGGCATCTCCAGCCAGTCGGCGAGGATGTGGTAGGCGTCGAAGCGCAGGAGCGGATTGCCGTTGAACAGCACCGCGGAAATGCCGGCCAGTGTCATCAGGTTATAGGCCACGGCGCGTACGAGGCCCGGCTCCACCGCGACCCACACGAAGGTGGCGACGGCGGCGATCAGGAGCTCCACCTGCATGCCGGCGAAACCGACCAGCATGCGTTGGCGCTTGTCCTTGAAGAAACTGGCGTGCGACGCGTCGACATACGGGGTCGGGATGAAGATGAGGAACATCACGCCGAGCTCGCGCACCTCCCCGCCCCAGCGCTTCACCGCCCAGCCGTGGCCGAATTCATGGATCAGCTTGAGTACAGGATAGAGCAGCCCGAGCAGCAGCAGGTTCTCGGTGGCGAGCAGCTGGTCGAACATGTTCTGCGTCAGTGGTTTCCAGTGCATCGCCACCTGGAACAGGGCCGCCGACACGATGGCGATCCAGATCAAAAAGCCGCGCCGCGAGAACAGCCAGCTGCCCAGCGGCAGCGTCGCGGTGATAAGGCGGTCAGGATCGAACAGCGGCAGTCGTAGCGCGAGCGGCGACTTGAAGTAACCCAGCACGCGCTTGAGCGCGATGTCGCGCGAGCGCTCGCCGAGTTCGGCAAGATCGGGCGGCAGCTCGGAGAGCAGCAGGTCGGAGGCGGCCAGTTGCGTAACGAGGCGCAGCACCTCGCCCTGGGTCGGGACCTCGTCGCCCAGCAGCTCGCACATTTCTTTCCAGAGGCTGTCGAGGTCGCGTGTCCCGTCGAAACGCGAAAGGATTTCCCAAGCCGCCTGCGTGACGCGGAACAGGCGGTTGCTGCCGGGCTCGCGCAACACCATCCAGGTTTCGCCGCGGAACTGCTGGCGCGACACCTGCACCTGGCGGCGCAGCAGCGGCCGCATCGCGGCAACGCGGTACCACTCGGGGCTGAACAGATCCGGCGCGTTCATCGCGAGCCCGTCATGTCAGGGCAGCCAGCGCCAGAGCCACAGGCGCAGCCAGTCCACCACGGGCTGCATCCACACCCACAGCAGCGGCCGGTAGCCCGTCACGACCTTGCCCACGCCCTCCATGCCGGGCCGCAGGGCCTGCCGGGTTTCCAGCAGCCGGCCCTCGACGCGGAAATAGTTGATGCCGCCCTCGGCGGTGGCGATGGCGGTGAGGCGCGTGACCTCGAAGGGAAAGGACGTGTCGGGCAGCGACGACAGCACGAGATGGCCGCCCTGGCGGCGCTCGATCTCGGCGATATGGCGCTCGTCCACTTTCAGCACGACACGGTAATCGGACAGCGGCGCGATCTCGAACAGCACCTCGCCCTGCTGCACGCGGCTGCCGAGGCGCTGCGACAGGTCGCCGGAGAGCACGAGGCCGGCAATGGTTGCGGTGATCTGCGTGCGCGACAGGCGCGTCGCAACCAGCTTGAGCTCGGCATCGGCCTGCTGCGACTGCGCGAGGCTGATGTTGGCGCGGGCGCGATCGTGTTCGCCGAGGGCCTGCTGGAACTGTCCCTGGTACTGGGCGAGCTGGCCGATCCATTTGAGCTGCTCGAGGCGCAGGTCGCGGTCGTCGAGGGCGCAGAGGAGCTGGTCGGCGGCGACCATGTCACCGGCGCGCACCGGGGCGCTGGCAAGGAAACCGTCGAAGGGGGCGACGACGGCGCGCTTCTCGGCGCCTTCCAGCACCACGTCGGCGGTGACGCGGTACGGTGCCGGCACCACGGCGAGCAAGAGCAGCACGCCGAGCAGGCCGAATACGACGTAGCGGCGCAGTGTCGAGGCCGGTGCCATGAATTCCTGCCAGGCGTCGGCGAGCGCCGTGCGCAGGCGGCTACGGAATCCGGTGGTGTAGCGCCGCCGGCTTTCCAGCAGCGGCACCAGCAGTGTCACCAGCGCCTCGATGGTCTGCCGCTCCTCGGCGCTAAAGGGTTTGCCATCGCGCTCGAGCAGCAGCACGCCGCGGTAGGCGCCGTCGTGGTAGCCCGGCACGGCGAGGACCTGCGGCAGACCGGACTCCTGCACCAGGGCGCGCAGCCCCGGTGTTTCGCGCGAGAGTTCGGCCACCGTGGCGGTGGCATGCAGCGCATCCTCCATGCCGGCGACGATGGCCCTCACCTGCCCCATCTTCGGCGCGTGTTGTGCCGAGTGCGAGAGCGCCTCGACGCGCACCTCGAGGCCGCTGACCACGCCCCAGCCGGCGCGGTCGCAGCGGAACGCCGAGGCGATGCTGGTGACGGTCGCGAGCACGGCGGCGTGGAAATCGGCGGCGTCGAGCGCAACGGCCATCACCTCGAGCGCGACGCGATTGCGCGCCAGCAGCGCGCGCGCCGCGGCGCGGTCCTGGCGCAGGAACATGAGTTCGATGCCGGCGACACCCCAGCGCAGCGCCTCCATGGCGCGCGACACCTGGTGGGCGACAGGGGCCTCGATTTCGACCACGACCACGGCGGCGATGCCGCCCTCCTCGTGCTGCACCGGGCAGCCGAGGGTGACGAGCGTGCGCCCGCCGACCGTTTCCGGTTCGGACACGAGGCCACGCGCTTGTTCGAAGACGTCGTCCGCGATTTCCTGCCAGGCCTCGGCGGAGGCATGGGGCGGAAAAGCGGCGAGGAGGGTCAGGGATTCTGCCGCGCCGGGAGCGGCGCTGGCGGGAAGGAAGACCGCGCCACGCGCGGGGACCGCGAGTGCCCGGCATTGCAACGCCAGCCAGGCACCCGCGTAGGAGGACATATCGCCGGCAGCGAGCAGCTGCTGCCAGAGCGCACCACTATCAGTCGCGGCAGGCGCGATACGTTCCCCCGGTTGCACCACAGGTCATCAGCTGTTCAGCGTTTCGGGCGCATGGCTGCCGCCATCCACCTTGAGTTCGCCGAAGCGCTTTTCGTAGGCGTTCACCACGTTCTGCAGCAGCAGCAGCATGCGCTTGGCGGCATACGGGTTCAGCACGATGCGATCGGACAGGTTGATCGTCATTTCCTTCTGGCCGGTGTGCCATGCCTGGTTCGTGCCGAACAGCAGGGTCACTTCCTCGCGCGTGCTCGCCACGTTGCAGACGTTGGCGTACGTGCTGCGCATGTTGGTGTCGTCCCACTTGATTTTCGGCATGGCCGGCTTCTTGGCTTCAGTCACTTTCTTATACCCCTGTACGGTTTGGTTGATGTGCTGAGAGGACCGGGATGATGACCAATTTCATCAGCCCCGTCCATCCTGAAACGCGTCCCAGGACTGCAGGACAGGCTTCGGTTTCTTGCTGCCGCGACGCACCATGCCCCAGCCGAACATGAGCGCGGCGGCACTGGCGGCATCCGCCACTTCGCCACTCTCGTCGACCGGGAATTCCGGTGCGGGCACGGCAAGGTCGGCCCGCGTTCCGGGCAGCGCCGGCAGTGCGTCGCCGGCGGCCGGTGACATGAGCTCGACGACGGGATCCGGTAGCAGCGACGCCTCGACTTCGGCATCGCGCATGCCCGCCAGTTCCACCTCCTCGGTGATGCCGGAGACGCGGTGGCCGCCGTCGCGCGCATTCTCGCGCACGAGCCGGGCCAGTGTGCCCTCGGAGACGATCTGCGGCCGGTAGTCGCCATCGTCGATGGTGCTGGTCTCCTTGAGGAAGGGGTCGTTCGAGGCATAGACGCCGAGCTGCGAGGTGCCGATCAGGTCGTTGCCGAAACGGATCAGCGTCTTGCTTGCCGCCGTGAAACGGGCGTAGTCGCCGATCACCGCATCCTCGAGGAAGTTGGCCACGAAGGTGTCGTCGCCCTCGCCCCCGAACAGGATGTCCTCGCCGGCACCGCCGATGATGAAGTCGGCGCCGCCACCGGTGTAGGGATCGATGGTCTGCATCTGCTCCAGGCGACCGCCGCGGTACAGGATGAGGCCACCGTCGCCGATGACGTAGTCGTCGCCGGCACCACCGTCGAGATGGTCGGCTGCCGCGCCGCCGATAACCGCGTCACGGCCGGCACCGGCTTCGACATGGTCATCACCGCCGAACAGGGGATCGCCGCTCTGCACGAGGTCGATGGTCGCGGGCTTGCCGTCGCGGCCGACATAGTCCACCCGGCCGCCATCGGCCAGCACGATGTCGTCGCCGTCGCCGGTGAGGACGCGGTCGCTGCCGCCGCTGGCGATGACGACGTCATTGCCAGCACCGGTGTCGATCACGTCGTCACCCGTGGTGCTGCCACTCGTGTCGCTGCTGCGCGCGTACTGCAGCAGGCCACCGTCGTCGAACACGAACGCGCCGTTGTCGCCGAGTACACCGTCGGCACCATCACCGCTGGTGACGGTGTCGCTGCCGACGCCGCCGATGATCCAGCCGCGGCCGTCGCCGCTGGTGATGATGTCGTCGCCCGGCTGCTGGGTCAGGGTGCTTTCGATCAGCAGCAGCGCGCCCGCGCCATCCAGGGTGATGGTGCCGAGGTCGCCCAGGATCACGTCGAAGCCGTCACCGGTGGCGATGCTGTCGCCACCGAGGCCGCCCAGGACGCGGTTGGCGCCGGAGCCGATGCTGATGGTGTCGCCCGCGCCGGAGCTGGCGTCGGCGGCCACCGGGTCGGTGGTCGCCAGGGAGGTGGCGATGCCGCCGGTATAGACGATCTCGCCGTTGTCGCCGAACACGTCGTGGTCGCCGTCGCCGGCGGTCACGCTGTCCGCGCCCGTGCCGCCCAGCACCACCTTGTCGCCGTCGCCGCCGATGATGGTGTCGTCGCCGCCGGCGCCGCCGTCCTGCGTCGTGATGAGCTCACGCACCAGGTTGCCGGTGGTGCCGGTGAACAGCACCTCGCCGTTGTCGCCGATGACGATGTCGGTGCCGCTGCCGGTCGTGATCGCATCCGCGCCCATGCCGCCGAGGATGACGTTGTCGCCGTTGCCGGCGGTGATGATGTCGCTGTTACCCAGCACGTCGAGCGAAACGCTTTGCAGCAGCGCGCCGTCGGTGTCGAGGTGCACGAAGGCGTTGTCGCCCCCGATCACATGGTCGCCGTCGGCTACCACCAGCGTGTCCGAGCCGACACCACCAAGCACCACGTTGCTGCCCGTGCCGTTGCCCAGCGTGACGCTGTCGTCGCCGCCCGCGCCGCTGTCGGCCGTTGCCGTGTCGAGCAGGCCCGACAGGTAGTAGGCCAGCGTGCCGCCATCGCCGATCAGATTGCTGTTGCCGGCGCCCGCCGCCAGGGCTTCCTGCAGCAGCGCCGTGCCGTTGTCGGCCATGAGCAGCGTCGAACCGTTGCCCGCCACCAGCGTGTCGCCACCGATGCCGAGCACGAGGCGGTGGTTGCCCGCCCCCAGGGTCACGCTGTCGCCGGCGCCATCGATGCTGTTGCTGCTGTCGATCTCGGTCAGGTTGCCGTTGCTGTAGGTGAACGAGCCGTTATCGCCGATCAGGTCGTGGCTACCCGCCAGGGCATCGATGGTGTCGCTGCCGACGCCGCCGATGACGAGCTTGGTGCCGTCACCCAGATCGATGACATCGTCGCCGCCAGCGGCGTCGTCGCGGCTGCTGATCTCGTCGCGGACCAGGTTGGCGGTGGTGCCGGTGAACAGCACCTGGCCGTTGTCGCCGATCACGAGGTCGTTGCCGGTGCCGGTGGTGACGGTGTCGCCGCCCTGCCCCAGGATCACGACGTTGTCGCCGTCGCCCAGGGTGACCGTGTCGCTGTCGCCCAGGGTGTCGGTGGTCGCCATGCCGAGCAGCGCGCCGAGCGTATCGTCGCCGCCGGTGGCGCTGTCGGCGGTGACGCTGTCCAGCACGCCATCGCTGTAGAAGGCCACGCTGCCGCTGTCGCCGAGCAGCACGGCAGTGCCGTTGCCCATGTCGAGCAGGTCGCCGCCCTCGCCCAGCAGCACGACAACGGTGCCGTCGCCGATCCTCACGTCGTCACTGCCACCTGTGCCGGCCGTGGCCGTCACGGAGTCGAGGATGCCGCTCAGGTAGTAGTTGATCGAGCCGCCGTCGCCCACGAGCACGGCGTTGCCGTCGCCCATGCCGAAGCGGTCGCCGCCGTCGCCGAGGACGGCATCGACATCGCCATTGCCCAGGCTCAGGTCGTCGACGCCATCGCCGGCGGTGGTCGCCGCCACCAGGGACACGACCGTGCCGTCTTCCTGCAGCGTCACGGTGCCGTTGTCGCCGAGCAGCAGCGTGCGGCCGTCGCCCGCCACCAGCGTGTCGCCGCCGATGCCGAGCACGAGGCGATGATCGCCCGTGCCGAGCGTCACGGTGTCGCCGGCGCCATCGGTACTGTTGGACGCATCGATTTCGGTCAGGTTGCCGTTGCTGTAGGTAAATGCCGCGGTGTCGCCGGCCACGTCGTGGCTACCCGCCAGGGCATCGATGGTGTCGCTGCCGACGCCGCCGATGACGAGCTTGCTGCCGTCGCCCAGATCGATCACGTCGTCGCCGCCACTGGCATCGTCGAGGCTGCCGATACGGTCGCGCACCAGTGCACCCGTGGTGCCGGTGAAGACGATCTCGCCGTTATCGCCGAGGATGAGGTCATTGCCGGTGCCGGTGGTGACCGTGTCGCCACCCTGCCCGGCAATCACGACATTACCGCCATTGCCCAGGGTGATGCTGTCGGCCGCGCCCAGGGTATCGAGCGTGGTGGCGGAAAGCAGGGCGCCATCGGTGTCGTTGACCACTTCACCGTTGTCGCCCAGCACCCGGTGCTGACCGACGCCGGCGTCGATGGTATCGCTGCCGATGCCGCCCAAGACGAGCACATCGCCATCGAGGAAGGTGAGGCTGTCGTCGTCACCGGTCGTGCTGTCCGCCGTGGCGGTGTCGAGCACGCCGTCCGTGTAGTAGCTCAGTGAGCCACTGTCGCCCAGCGCCTGCAGCGAGCCGCTGCCGGCGTCGAGGCTGTCCACTCCCTCACCCAGCAGCGCGACGATGTTGCCGTCGCCGAGGGTGATGACGTCATCGCCACCCGTGCCACTGTTCGCCACCACCGTGTAGAGGATGCCGGACAGGTAGTAGTCGAGCGTGCCGCCGTCGGCCACCAGCGTGACATCGCCGTCGCCGGCGCCGAAGCGGTCGCCACCGTCACCGAGGACGGCGACCACATTGCCGTCGCCCAGCGTCACGTCATCCGCACCGTCGTTGCCGGTCGTGGCGGCCGTGATCGAGATCACGGTGCCATCTTCCTGCAGCAGCGCCGTGCCGTTGTCGGCCATGAGCAGCGTGCCGCCATTGCCGGCCACCAGCGTGTCGCCGCCGATGCCGAGCACTAGGCGGTGGTCGCCCGCGCCCAGGGTCACGGTGTCGCCGGTGCCATCGGTGCTGTTGGACGCATCGATTTCGGTCAGGTTGCCGTTGGTGTAGGTGAAGGCACCGTTGTCGCCGACCACGTCGTGCCCGCCGGCCAGGGCATCGATGGTGTCGCTGCCGACGCCGCCGATGACGAGCTTGGTGCCGTCGCCGAGGTCGATCACGTCGCCATCGCCGGAGGCATCGTCCAGGCTGGCAATGCTGGAGCGCACGAGGCTGCCGGTGGGACCGGTGAACAGGACCTCGCCGTTGTCGCCCAGCACGACATCCATGCCCGCACCGGTCGTGATGCTGTCCGCACCGGCGCCGCCGATCACGAGGTTGTCGCCATCGCCCAGCAGGACGGTGTCGCCCGTGCCCAGCGTGTCGATGGTGGTGGCGGAGAGCAGCGCGCCGTCGGAGTCGTTGTGCAGCTCGCCGTTGTCGCCGAACACGCTGTGCTGGCCGAGGCCGGCCGTCATGTCGTCAGCGCCCGCGCCACCCATGACCAGGACGTTGCCGTCGCCGATCACGATGATGTCGTCGCCGCTGCCGCTGTTGGCGGTCGCGGTGTCGAGCAGGCCCGACAGGTAGTGCGTCAGCGTGCCGCCGTCGCCGAGGACGAGGGCATTGCCGTCGCCCATGGTGAGGTCGTCGGCGCCATCGCCCAGCACGGCTTCCACAGTGCCGTCGCCGAGGGTG
>JAQZBP010000006.1 GCA_029237815.1 Moraxellaceae bacterium | reverse complement strand
GCCCGACCGGGCCACCCCTGTCATCGGCAACCGACCATGGGCGGACTCCACGGCATTCCAACAGGTCTACCGTCCCTGCATCCGGTACCGGTATCGTCACCCCATCAGATCGAGACGGCGGTGTAATGAAGGGATTCCGTCAGGACTACAGCGGTACCACCGCAGCTTCCCAAGCTGCTAGCGTGGGTTCGATTCCCATCACCCGCTCCACATCAAAAAGCCCGCATTAGCGGGCTTTTGTCATTCTGGGATCAGGGTAAGAGCTACTGTCCGGGCCAACTGTTAAGATTTTTATGCAGACTGCCGGGGCATCAAGGAGTGTCGGATCGCTCTCGGTGGTTCAATCCTTTCCTAGCATCCCTAATTAAGGCTGCCTCATTTGCTTGGATAATTTCCCTGATGGATAGCCGAGAGGCTGGAAATCATTTTCTCGGTGAATTTCCGTCCCTTTTGGTCTCAAACAGACTTTGATAACGCTTAAGCTGCTGTGTCGAGAAGGCGCCTTTTATCAAT
This sequence comes from Moraxellaceae bacterium, assembly GCA_029237815.1. Taxonomy (GTDB): domain Bacteria; phylum Pseudomonadota; class Gammaproteobacteria; order Pseudomonadales; family Moraxellaceae; genus UBA2031. The sequence goes on along the minus strand of JAQZBP010000006.1, from coordinate 595,420 downwards.
CTGAGATCATCTGGCGACATTTTCTCAAGTTTAAGCACCTCGTAATACACACGTAAGTTAACTTTATATAGATGCGCTTGATAATTTATTCCCCGCATCTTCATTTCTTTGAAAACAGACAAAAGATCAGCAGGTGGAAGAGAACCTTCCTTCTTCAGAAGCTTCGCATTCCGCTCAATATGAGCAGCAAGATTCTCGTCTTGTTTAACATGCCGCCAGAGGAGCCTTAATGGCTCAAGAGTTTGTTCGCGGATCTGATCCTTTCGAGCCTCATCAAGGCGACTCTTTCTTTGTTCATATGCATAAAGAGCGTTTCCATTCTTGTCAGAAACAAGAATTCTATCGAATCGCAATATGCAGCTAGATCCGACCAAAAGCGTTTTATTATTTAGCTTGTTATTAATTTCAAAGTGATATGCCAAGTCGAGGTGTTCGCATAACTGGCATTGAACTTCCTCGTCATCTTCATAAGACAATACATTTCCTGTGAATATCCATTCGGACAAAGCATCTTCGAAGCTTCCCGCGATGCTTAAGGGAATAAGATTTCTTTTTGAAGTTTCAAGCCAATGGTTCATAGCAGCATAATGTTTAGGGTCTTATTAAGATGACTGCCTCTATATCATCGATAACTAATTTAAAGGCGCCAGCAGCTGACTCAATTAGAAGCCTCAAATTCGAATCCATTTTCTAAGAATGTTATGCCGTCGTAAGAGCCATAATGACCTCATGGTTCTTACGGTGCAGCAAAAAATCGTTGACACAATCAGGAGGCAAGCGGGAGCCAAAGCCAGAGTTGGCATACTGGATCGCCGCAGCGAGTTGACTTGTCTTTTGGTCCTTGGACTGACAACAGTCCTTGTAGAGCTTGTCCGAGTTAGAGCAGCCGCAGTATTCATCGGGCCTCAGCTCGACAATCCGCTCAAAGGTGTGCTGCACAGATTGATAACCAGGCCAGCGCTGATAGCGCTCCATGTGCAGGTGCCGTGCTGCCCAAAGACTGTACAAGTCCAGCAGCTTTACCAGCGAGTCTCCTTGTTGCCACGTGCCGTCCCGAAGTTCAAAGGCACAAATAGAACCGTCCGGAGCATTGGTGTGTCGTGGGCCAATCCAAGATCCAGGTAGCGCCAAACTACCCCAAAAGCCCCAGCTTGTTACCCTTCTCCGAGTATCACGCGGCACTACTACCAGAAAAAGCGCGCTACGACCGAGACCGTGAATCAGTGCGCTTTCCACTAGCAGCAACATGCCCTCGTCTAGAGGCCAAGCCAGGGATTTGGGGTAGGCGTCACGAACCGCACTCAGCTCTTCTCGGTACTGCTGTTGAAGATCTGGGCGGACGAGCGGTGAGGCGTCACCGGACGGCCATGATCCTCGGGTCCCTTGTCCACAGGACGACCCTTGCCCGGAGGCGGACCATTGCCGTGATCGGGTTGCGGATCTTCTCGCTCTTTGTCTTTCATCTTCGGTTTCCTCACCCCTAGTTGAAGTAATGGCGGATTCGAGGGGTCTGACAAAGCCGCCATTGTGTACACATGGAAAAACGCCGCTATCAAGCTGCTGCCCGAGTTGTTGTAAGGTTTCGAGAGCCATGTTCATATCCGAGTTCCCGCAAGCCGCTATCAGATTGATAGATAAAGGAATTCATTTGCTCAGAGCGCTTGGCGGCCCGGTCACCATAATGTATAGTTTACACTTATAACAAAAACAGCAGATGTTTGTAAACTGCGATTAAGCCCAAACCAAGGAGACCAAACCATGATCGGAGAGCGTATCCAGCAGGCTCGGCTAGCGTCGGGGCTGTCTTTGCGCGCGCTTGCCGAGAAGGCAGATATAACTGCCATGGCAATTTCCAAATACGAAAACAACCAGAGCACGCCGTCTTCCAAGGTGTTGTTGGCTATGGCACAGGCGCTGGGCGTGCGTACCGAATATTTCTTCCGGCGCAAGGAGATTTGCCTGACGGACATCAACCATCGTGAGCATGAACTCCTGCCAGAAAAGGAGGAACGAAAGGTACTGGCCGATGTGAAGGAGCAGCTAGAACGTTGGCTGATACTGGAGGACGTGTTGCCCTCGCCTTGGGGAAAGCCCTTTCATCTGCCGATGAATTTGCCTTCGCAGATAGAGGGCTATGAGGAAATTGAGGGGGTTGCTATTGCCATGCGCCAGTATTGGCAATTGGGTCTAGGGCCGATTCCTGACCTGATTGATACCTTGGAGTCTCGCGGTATCAAGGTACTGATCACCCGTTACGACGGACATGAAAAATTCAATGGTTTGTCTGCGCGCATGGGCGATGCGCCTGTGGTGGTGGTCGGGCAAAGCTGGACGGGTGACCGCCAGCGTTTCACCTTGGCCCATGAGCTAGGTCATCTCGTTTTGCATGGACGACTGTCGGAAGGACTGGATGAAGAAAAAGCCTGCCATCGTTTTGCAGGGGCTTTTTTAGTGCCACAGCCCAAGGTGTTGGAGTGTCTGGGTGAAAAACGTAGCTGGCTTGAGCCGCAGGAACTTCATCTTCTAAAGCATGAGTGGGGCCTGAGCATGATGGCTTGGTCCTTTCGTGCAAAAGATTTAGGAATCATTAATCAGCAGGCGAATCGCCAGATATGGACCGGCTATATGCAGGCATGGAAAGAGGCTAAGTTGGAGCCAGGTGATGAATACAAAGCGGAACAACCACGATTGTTCCAGCAAAGCGTTTACCGAGCTCTGGCCGAAGACCTGATCAGCGAATCGAAAGCTGCTGAATTGCTGGGAGCATCCCTCGCTGAATTCCACGTCACTCGGAAGATGGAGCCTCCGCATGTGGCTGGTCAGTGACGCAAATATCTTCATCGATATGGAGGTGGGAGGCGTTTTAGATTTCATGTTTTCTCTGCCAGAAACCATAGCGGTGCCAGATGTGCTGTATGCAGAGGAGCTGGAAAAGCAGCACCCGCATTTGCTGAAGATGGGGCTGAAGCCACTTGAAGTTCGGGCAGAGTTCGTGGATGAGGCATGGCGTATGGGCGGGCTTTATCCCAAGCCCAGCCAGAATGATTTGCTGGCACTGTCTTTGGCGAAGCAGGAGCAGTGTCCCTTGCTGACCGGTGATGCTCGACTGCGGGAGGCTGCTCTTTGTGAGGGTGTGGATGTTAGAGGGACTTTATGGCTGATGGAGCGCTTGTTTGCTGCAAAGGTTTTGGATATTGCCCAAATTGAAGCTGCGTATGAAAAGATGAGGCATGAAAATCGTCGGTTACCGTGGCAGGACGTTGAGGCTCAGCTGCAGAGGTTGCGCGATAGCGAACCCAATAAAGCAACTATAAAAATTGGGTAATTAGGCAATATCTCCTTTTTAGGAGGAGAAGCGCACTGGTACTGAGCATAAAAAGGGGCGGCAGTGACGATGAGTTACGCCTGCGTGGTTAATGTGCCAAGCCAACATTGAGAAAATAAACAGAGAAAGACCCATGGATGCTGAAATGATTGCCGCTTTAATAGGCCTTGGCGGCGTTGCCTTAGCCTCTTTGTTAGGCGGGCTTGGTTACTTTCTTAAGACTCAAGCCGAAATATTAAAAAGCCGCCGAGTTGTGTTGTTTTATCTTCTTGAAATGCGACATGCATTTCTTGCCAACATGTTCGAGCCTAAGGACATCCTAAAGCAGTACCTTGCCTACTGTGACGACTTCTTTAAGCGGCATGGAATTATCGATGCCGGCGAGATGCCAGAAGATGTGAAAGATCTGCTGCTTAGTCACCTAGGAGCATCCCGCGACATGGTGCAGCATAGGCTTGAAGAGGAAATAATTGCGCCTTTTATTGGCTCACTAAATGAGATGGCTAAGCAGGCTCCGCTAATGGCTTTTAAAATTAGGGGAAAGGAGTCAATTGGAAAGTTAATTCGCCTTCAGGAAAGCTATGCCGAAAGAGCGCAGGAGACTGCAAGCATTGCTGCGACCCCTCTCCTCTCTCAAGTGCTAACTTCTCAATTTGAAAAACTTAAGAGCACAAACATTTCGGAACTAGCTAACGAGCTAAATCAATCTATAAGGATGGTGGCTCTGTCATGTGGGCTTTTCACATATTTTGGCTGCAAGAAGATTTTAAAAAGCGAGGTCAAATCTGAAATCGACTTTTCAGAAATGGGTCTTGATGATCTCCTCAAGGGCTTCATGCAGGCCCTACAAAAGGCAGCAGCCGAGGAGGGGAAGGCTCCTGCGCCGTTCATTGACAGCTTGTCTCAGTAAATCAGAATCCTAAGGCTCAGACCGACCCATCATGAATGGTGAGGCTTTGACCTGTTAAGACAACTACCGAAACAGGGTAATTAGACAATTAGGGATGCTAGGAAAGGATTGAACCACCGAGAGCGATCCGACACTCCTTGATGCCCCGGCAGTCTGCATAAAAGTCTTAACAGTTGGCCCGGACAGTAGCTCTTACCCTGATCCCAGAATGACAAAAGCCCGCAAACGCGGGCTTTTTTCATTCTGGGATCAGGATGCCGACTTTTGGAGCGGGACAGTTCATCGCTCCCTTTCTTAACAGTCCCGTTACCCCTAATCCTCTGATCGACTTGTTTTGATAGTGGGGCTGATTGGCTCATGGGCCAACAAACCTCCTTATCCGTAGAGCAGTAATCCGAGATCATCTCAGTGATAGTAATGCCCATATTGCTGTCCATTCCAACGCTCAAGCTCGCCGATGGCTGAAGATCGGCCTGGGCGAAAGCTCAGGCAGCAGATCACCACTGACGCTTCATGGAGAGCAAATATGAATATGGGCTATCAATCACTGCTCGGCGCCGTTGATTTGCTAATAGCACCGCTGACGCAGTAAGCGAAATTCCTGCGCCAGCGAGCAACGCTACGGAACTTGGAATGCCTGCAAAAATAGCTGCTGAGGCTGGGGCGGCAGAGAAGAACGAGACCTTTAGCAGACCATTGAGTCCAGCGTCCCAGCTTTGAGCGTGCAAGGATTCTTGGAGGCTACGCATTGCCGGTAGAACGTTGGCTTGGTATTGATCGGAGACCGCCTGCCTCAGCGCTTCTATAGGCGCGTCTTCAGGCAAGTCCGTCGCGAGACGAGCAACTTCTCGGCGAAACACAGCCAATTCTTCCCTGTGTTTCTCTTTGAATTTGAGGATCTCTTTCACTGAAAGGTGGTCCGGCAAAGAGATTCCTTGCACCATAAGATCAATAAGCAAGCTAGGTGCAACAGCTTTCGGCAAAGAACGCCTGGGCCCAGACGCATCAAAATGACGACCGATTCGTCGGTTCCCAAATTCACCTAGCGGCTTCCCTTTGCGCACAGCAACCGCCAACTGGTCTGCGGCAGACGATTCGGTAACTAACCCCAGACCAAGTCTTTGGGCCAGTTGAGAAGCGAGCAACGTCATGTAGAAATTAGCAAAGCCAGGCGTAGCATGAAGCCAGCCATCGTCATCTAAACCTCGCTCAAGCTCTGAGCGGACAACATAAGGCAGCTTCTCCGGATGTATGTGGGCTAATTCGCGCAACTCATATGACATCTTGTCCGGATGAACTCGACGATTTAGGTGGCGGTCTGCGTCGAGCATGATACCTGCCGAGGCAGGATCAGTAAGAAAGTCGAGTACTTTGTCAGTTAGTTCCTCAATCTCATCCATGTCCGATGATACACGGACAGGCGTAAGCACTCCCTCATCAGACAGGGCACGAGCAAAGTCGCTTGAATAAGGGTCGCGATATGATGCCGGCACTATTGTTCGTATGGAGTCCCAGAACAATGCGGCGCTTCTCAGCCATTGTTCGTCCTTTATGTCAATGTGGGGGTAGTAAAGTGCTGACGAAAATGCTGCAGGCACAGAAGCCTCCATAATTCTTCTTTTATTGACCACGGCTTGAGATCGTCGATACCCAATACAGATGCATGAAGAGACGAAAAGCTAGCCGAATTACATCGCGTTAAAAATCAAAAAATTGGCCCTTACTCAGAAACTCTTCCCTGTCTTTAAGTTTATCTACCGCCGCATTGTAGTCTTTCCTAAATAGCGCAAAGGCTGATGTTAATAATAGGCCATGGATTTCATCAGCTGAAAAAGCTTCCCTAGAGATGAGTTCCTGAATGCTCATGACATATCCATTCTCTTTGTCAGGAGTCCCTCTCTCTATGATTAATTTTGCGGTCTTATCATCTTCATTGTGAAGCTCCACTAGGTCAGCCGATACATTGAACAGCCTAGAATAAGCCTCTGGATATTTCTCCGCGGAAGAAAACTTTGGCTTTTCGAGCCTTAGCTCGATCCCCATATTTCCACCACGCTTTCCACTGATTATTGATTTTTCACATCTGACAAAAGTTTCTGTCAAAAATCTCTCTATAAGAAAATCACTAAGAGAAGTCGAGTCTTCAATTTTTCTTCCATCTAAAAGCAGCAGTTCACTAATGCTTGGCACCAGCAAGTATTTTGCATAGTCATAATAATCAAGTTCATTTAGAAAAAAGAGAGTGTTTCTGAATATTGAGTGGAACCGGTAGTCACCCTTGCACTTGCCGTAAAACTCTACCTTCTTGCCATGCTCGAGAGAGCATATAAAGGCAGCAGAAAAAAACTCTTGGATGGACTTATGTACATATCTGTATTCATTAAATCCGTCTTCAATTATTAAGTTGGTGATAGAAACTATCTCCCTGCTTACCTTGTCAGATAGTTTTTTGTCTTCGCCGACGTACTGAAGTGCAACCGCAATGAACTCGCTAAGTTTTTCATGGCTAAAACTCCCACTGCCAGATCTCTGCGAGATAAAGCACAAGCAGTTGAACAACTCTCTGTATATGCGTCGATTATCGTTCCAGTGCCGTGTTCTATTAACCTTTCCCTTTATGTTGTCGTGCCTATGAAAGACCGTTTCAAAGATATTCGAATAGAACTGCGAAAGCGTACTAGGTATTTCCTCGCCGAGGTTATAGCTGATGCAGTAAAGAACAACCAAGATGGGTGACTTTAGGATTGATTCGTTCCCGCTGTGGAGGTGACTTCTTTTTAACGCACTACAGAGTTCTTTTGACTTCTCGTCGTCAACTGAAGTGGCTTTGATAATTCCAAAAATTTGCTCCTCAGTGAGAGGGCAGACTGCATAGGTATTAAATTCGGTCAGCGAATCTATTTCTGTATCTGGGCGCGTTGTACATATGAGATTGCAGGAGTACTTATTGGCAAGCTTCTTTATCTCATTCAGTAATTCAGGCCGATATTCTGGAGGTGTTTCGTCAAATGCATCCAGGTAAACCTTAACATTACTGTCATCAAGAAGCTTGCCAACTGATTCCTCATCAATTGAAATGCCCATTGCTATAAGGAAGTCGGATATAGCCGCCTCGATGCTTCCGCCTCTGTAGTTCTTCAGTTCATAAAAGATTGGAAGCCTCTCATAATGTCGAAGGTTGTTCGCTAAGAGCTTCCTCAATATTGTGGACTTTCCCTGTCCAGCAAGGCCTTTTATAAGCAATGACCTGCCCTCATCCAGAGTGGTCTTCTCAGTAATGTCGAAAGATATTTTGTGGCCGGCCTTCAAAAGGCTAATAGGCACATAGATATCGTCAACAAATACAGCCCGCTCCTGTGAGGCGAGCGTCTTTATATGGAGGACTTTGTCGCAATAATCTATGTATTTGCTTTTAAATGCCTTAACACCTGTTAGGCCATGCTTTTTACATAGCAGATCAAATGCTTTTTCAGTTGTCTTCTTTGCGGCTTCCTTTATAGCAGCAGAGGCTGCTGCCACCACGAGGGTATCGATGGCCATCATTGTCCTTCAACAAAAGCGAATCTGAGATTCGTATTGAACCTTGCGCATTACTCTTAATGCACCGTCGTCCCGCTCCAAAAGTCGGCATAAAAGTCTTAACAGTTGGCCTGGAAGAGGTTTCTGACCCTGATCCCAGAATGAAAAAAGCCCGCGTTTGCGGGCTTTTTGATATGGAGCGGGTGATGGGAATCGAACCCACGCTAGCAGCTTGGGAAGCTGCAGTTCTACCATTGAACTACACCCGCATCGGCCGGGACTGAGCCAGGCAGCGGGCATACTACGGTTTCCCTCCCACGGCGTCGACCCGTCCCGCGCACTCTCTTGAGGCTCCAGCCCAACGACCCGGGCCGCCAGACCAGCCCACCACCCCATCCCGAAACGCATCCACTCCCTCCCGCGACCATCGCCCGCCCTTCCCGCCATGGTCCCCGAAGTGGCCCCCGCCCCAGCGACCCACCACCCGCCGCCACAACTTTCCATGCAACAGAAGACCTACGCCTTCCGAAGTGGGAATCCGTTAACAGAATTACTTCGCTGATACAAAAGGCGCATCAGAGCCGCACAAAAAAACCGTACCGCCGGAACTATCGTGCCGTCCGCAAAGGCCGAGCGGCGAGCTCGGGATTGCCCCGGCCTGGCAAGAACAAAAACGGAACTCCACAGAGGGATAAGAACAATGAACGTTCTGCTTCGTCCTGCCTGTCGCCTTGCCGGCGCACTCGCTCTGCTCTCCAGCCCCGCCTTCGCCGCCATGGGTGGCGCCGCCAACAGCTACGGCCTCCTGCCGGGCGACGTGGCCTCCGCCCAGGCGCTCTCGCTCTTCAACGCCGATGTCTCGGCGGTCTACTACAACCCGGCCAGCCTCATGGCCGATCCCCGCGGCGAGCTGAGCGTCGGCAACCTGATCGCCGACCACCAGATCGATGCGCGGAGCCAGGGCGGCACGGCGCCGCTCAGCCGCCAGGGCGAGCTGCTGCCGGTCGACGAGAGCGAGCTCACCCTCATCGGCATGAAGACCGACCTGAGCTCGCTCACCAAGGTCGAGCACCCGCTGTACTTCGGCATCATGATCGGCGTGGAGAAATACGGCCGCGAGATGATGGCCTTCCAGTCCGGCACCAGCACCCAGGGCCAGTACCTGCAGTACGGCCGCCAGCCGCTCTTCCTCACCGCCGGCGGCGCCACGCGCCTGCTGCCCGGCATCGACGCGGGGCTCGCCTTCCGCGTCACGCTGCATGCCGACGCCACGCTCTCCGGCCAGAGCAACCTCGCCGGCACCACGCAATACGAGCAGCTGCAGGTGTCGGCCAAGCCCAAGCTGACGCCCATCGTGGGCGTGAACATCGACTGGGGACGCCTGCTCTGCCCCGAGCGCGACTGCATGGCCGGCCATCTGGAAACCGCGCTTGCCTGGCGCGCCGCGGCCAACACGCAGACGCAGGTGAATGCCAACGTAGTGATCCCGGGCACCATCCCACCGCCCGGCCTGAACCTGCTGCTCACCACCATCGACGCCTACCAGCCCGACATCCTGAGCCTCGGCCTGCAGTACAAGGGCGAGCGCCTGCGCGTCGGCCTCACCGGCGAGTGGCAGCAGTGGTCCATGCTGGAAGGCGAGTTCGCCGCCGACACCGTGCGCAACCAGGCCAACCTGCGCTTCAAGGACATCCTGATTCCGCGCGTCGGCGCGCAGTTCCGGCTCAACGACACCTACGCGCTCACCGGCGGCGTCGCCTTCGAGCCGTCCGCGCTCGAGTCCGACCGCTCGCTCGACGTGAACTATCTCGACAACGACCGCTACGTGATCGGCCTCGGCGCCAGCGCCGAATTCAAGGACCCGTGGATCTTCGCCTTCCCGGTGCGCCTCGACCTCGCCTACCAGATGCACCTGCTGCAGGACCGCAGTTTCGCGCTCACCTCGACGCAGGTGAACGGCGGCAATCCCTACGAAACGCTCGAAACCGGCGGCGAAGTGCACGTGCTGACGGGCTCGCTGACGCTGAAGTTCTGAGGGAGGCCATCATGCGCAAGTATTCCGTGCTGCTGCTCGGCAGCCTGCTGGCCGCCTGTGGCGGCGATGAACAGACCGCCAGCATCCCGGCATCGTGGTCGCCCTCGGCCAGCCTCACCTATGCCTACCCTTACGATGGCCAGGCGCGCATCGCGCCGGTCGCGCCGGTGGTGCTGCATTTCTCCACGCGTGTCGCCGCCGCAGACGGCGGCTCGCTCGCGGATGCGTTTTCGCTGCGCGATGAAAACGGCGATGCCGTCGCCTTCACGCTCACGCAAACCGACGGCGGCCGTGGCGTAACGCTGACGCCCGCGGGCGGCCTGAACGAGAACACCGGCTACACCGTCACCTGGAGCAATCTTGCCGCCGCCGACGGCCTCGTGCCGCCGCGCGAACTCGGCTTCCGCACGCGCCCCGCGCTGAAAGGCCCCTACAGCGGCCGTACCACCGACAGCGCCTTTACGGTGGCGCGCGCGCTGCCGCTGCAGACCGATTTTCCCTTCATGGATTTCTCCACGCTGCGCCTGCAGTTCACGCAGCCGCTCGACGTGAAATCGATCCGCTACGGCCAGAGCGTGCGCCTCGAGGACGCCAGCGGCGCGCTCGTGCCGGCGACGGTGCTGGCGAGCGCGCACCAGCTCTCCATCGATCCGCGCGCCGATCTCGCGCCCGGCAACACCTATCGCCTGAAACTCGACAGCAGCCTGAAGAGCGTCAATGGCACGGCGCTGACGCCGGGCACCTACGCCGACCTCGCGCTGCAGCCCCGCAACTCGGCGCCGCGCGCGACCATGGCGCTCGGCGTGCCGGATTCGGCCGGCGGCACACTGCTGTCGCCGCTCACCGGCGCCGCCATCAACAACGTGCCGATCGCCTCGGCGCTGCTCGGCAACAACAGCGCCTCGCAGCAGGGCGGCAATCTGTTCGCCGAACTCGCCTTCGTGCCGAACTATCCAAACGTGACGCCGCTGACGCTGCGCAAGGGCAACCTGCTGGCGGGCAGTTCCGTGGACGTGAAGATCGTCGGCGTGGTGCCGGCCGGCCTGAACACCGACGCCATCCGCGTCACCATCGTCTCCGACGCCAACGGCTACATGCTGCCCAATCCCTACAGCACCGCCATCGATGCGCCGCGCCTCGTCTATCTCACCATGGACGCGGCCATGTCGGCCGGCAACGCCGCGGCCAACGGCGCCTTCAACCAGAACCTGCTGCACATCGAGGTGATCGGCACGGCCATCGTGAAAGACGGCAAGCTGGTGATGGACGCGGTGGGCGTGGTCGAGCTCGACGTGCTGGGCCTGGACCAGGCCGCCGGCGTGCTTTCCTTCCATCTCGAGGGCTACCGCGACCAGGCCGCGGCGCCGGCGCGCGTCGCGGACACGCAGGCGCCGACGCTGCAGTCCTGGCTGCCGGGCACGGAAGCGGCGCGGGCGCGGCCGGGCGATCCTGTCATCCTCACCTTCAGCGAGCCGCTGGACCCGGACAGCGTCAGCGCCGCCACGCTCAAATTGCTGAAGGACGGCGTCGCGCAAACCATCGACTGGCGCGCGGACGGCTCCTCGCTCGTGATCGCGCCGCAGAGCCCGCTGGCGCACGGCGCGGATTACAGCGTGCAGTTCACGAGCGGCATCACCGATCTCGCCGGCAACGGCATCGCCGACGCGACGCACCTGCGTGCGTTCAGCCTGCCGGCGCTGCCGGACGCCAGCGGACGCTCACCCGTCGCGCTCGCCACTTACCCGGGCTTTCCCTGCGTGACCACCGGCCGCGACGTGGCGGCCGGGCTGCAGGGCCGCTGCAGCGGCGGCAAGGCCGGCGACGACAGCCTGCCGCTGCCGCTGCTGCCGAAGGACCGTGGCATCCAGGTGCAGTTCTCGCAGAGCATGAACGCCGCCAGCATCGCGCTGGGCAGCAGTTGCGGCAGCGGCAGTTTCCGCGTCGAGCGCATCGATGCGGCCGGCGTGTGCCAGGGCGTCGTGCCCGGCCGGCTCGAGGTCGGCGCGCAGGCGCTGCGCTTCACGCCGGAGACGCCCTGGACCGAAGGCGAGCTGTATCGCTACGTGCTGAATTCGAATGGCGCGCCGCAGTCCGCGGCGGCGACCTGCGATGGCACGCAGGCCATCTGCGGCAGCAACGGGCGACCGCTGCAGACGCAGGTGCTGGCGCAGACCGCGGCCGGCGCGCCGAGCGCCACCGGCGGGGGCCCGGCGCTGGAGATCTGGTTTCGCGGGGGCGCGAAGGTGGCTTCGGTGGCGCAGCGCCTGCGCGGCCTGCCGGCCTCTGACGTGAATGCCAATTTCCGGCACGAGAGCAACGAGGCGGGCCCGGTGGAGAGCGGCGGCACCTGGCTGGCCAGCAATGCCGCGCGGCTCATCGCCATCGGCCAGTCCGGGCTGGTGCAGGGCGCCAATATCGGCTGCCCCGTCGGCGAAAGCTGCCCCGAGGAGCAGTTCCTTTATCTCAGCAATGCGCTGGATGCCGAGGTGGCGGATTTCGATGCGGTGGCGGGCGGGGTGCGGGTGCTGATCCAGCCGACGCTGATCATGGCCTCCAGCCTCGACGTGTATGCCGATGCCGGCCTGTTCGGCACGACCACGGCCGCGACGGGCCCGCAGATCATGCGCCTGCGCCACGCCTTCAACCCGGCCACGGGGCGGCGCGACCTGCCCATCACCGGCCTCCTCCGCCATGAGGACGGCGGCCTCGTACTGAGCGCGACGCTCGACCTTTACCTGGACGAACCCTACCTGGAGCCGACCCTGAGCAGCTTGCCCATCCAGCACGACCTGCACAGCTATCCGCTGCAGCTCTCGGTCTCCGGCCCGGTCAGCTTCCTGCCGGACGGCCGCATGCTGGCCACGCTACGCAACGATGCCCATGTCGACTTCACCGTCGGGCTGACGGCGGGAGCGCCCCTGCCGCCCAGCGGCAGCATCACGCTGCGTATCCCGCAAGGGACCATGAAACTGGAGGGCGTGTCGGCGCCCATCAAGCAGTAGCACCCGTTTCCCCCTGTTGCGGCAGCTTCGGCTGCCGTTTTTTTTGCGCGCCCGCCGGCCCGCCCGTGGCGACTTTCGGGCTACGCAGGGGCTGCCGCCCACGGCACCGCTAGCAGGCGGTCACTCCACGCGAGTGCGGAAGTTGCCCGTGCCGTGCGGGATGAACCCTAAGGCCATCAGCATTTCCTTGACGCCTTCCTGGTTCGTGTCGAAGTCGGCCTCCAGCCACCGGGTGCCGCGCTCGGCTTCCATGCGGCGGACCTCGGCCACGAGGCGCTCGGCCACGCCGCGGCCACGGGTGGCCGGGTGCACGCACATATGGCGCAGGTGGCGGGTCTCGCCCTCGCCGCGGATCAGCACGGCGGCAATGTAGTGGCCGTTGAACAGGCCGGTGTAGAGGGTGTCGCCATGGGCGACGGCGTCGCGCACGACCTCGGCGGCCGCCTCGGGCGAGGCGAAGCCGGGCGCTTCGGTGTAGATGCGGGGCAGGTCGGCGGAGAGTTCCGGGTTCAGGGGGGTGGGGGCGCGCTCGACAACGACGGGCATGGGAGTTCCTTTCGGCAGTACGGAATGGGGCGAGCCGGGCCGGCTCAAGGGGGTGTCGGAAAGTTAGCACAAAGCCCCCGGCTCTGCCGTTCCGGCTGCCGGCCTGCACCGAATGCCGCTATAATCGCCGCCTTTCCCAGCATGAGTGCCGTCATGTCCGCTCGCCAGGCCACCGTGGTCCGTAACACCAACGAAACCAAGATCAGCGTGTCCATCAACCTGGACGGCACCGGCAAGGGTTCGCTCAATACCGGCATGCCCTTCCTCGACCACATGCTCGACCAGATCGTCCGCCACGGCCTGATCGACCTCGACGTGACCTGCGAGGGCGACACCCACATCGACGACCACCACAGCGCGGAAGACACCGGCATCACCATCGGCCAGGCCTTCGCGCAGGCGCTCGGCGACAAGAAGGGCATCCGTCGCTACGGCCACGCCTACGTGCCGCTGGACGAGGCGCTGTCGCGCGTCGTGCTCGACATCTCCGGTCGCCCGGGGCTCGAGTACCACGTCGATTACACGCGCGGCCGTGTCGGCAATTTCGACCCTGTTCTACGAGTTCTTCCAGGGCTTCGTGAACCACGCCGGCGTGACGCTGCACATCGACAACCTGCGCGGCCGCAACACGCACCACCAGATCGAGACAGTGTTCAAGGCCTTCGCCCGCGCCCTGCGCGCCGCGGTGGAACTGGACCCGCGCATGGCTGGCGTCATGCCCTCGACCAAGGGCTCGCTGTAAGCCGCGCGTGTCGGGCTGACGCCCTGCAAGCGGTGCCGCAAGCCGGGCGTCAGCCCGACACGCCGGGGTTGGCGGAGGGCTGAAGCCCGCCCTACCTGAGACATTCAAGCCGGTGTCGGGCTACTGCCCGACTCACCAGAGCGTCGGGCAGAAGCCCGACCTACCTGAGCTAGCAAGAGATATGACAACCGTCGCAGTTCTCGATTACGGCATGGGCAACCTGCACTCGGTGGCGAAAGCCCTCGAGCATGTCGGCGCCACGCGCGTGGACGTCACCAACGACCCGGCCGTGGTGCGCGCCGCCGACCGCGTCGTGCTGCCCGGCCAGGGCGCCATGCGCGACTGCATGGCGGAGATGCGCAAGCACGGCGTCGACGCGGAAGTGCGCGAGGTGCTGCAGGACAAGCCGCTGCTCGGCATCTGCGTCGGCATGCAGGCGCTGCTCGCGCACTCCGAGGAAAACGACGGCGTCGCCGGCCTCGGCGTGTATCCGGGCGAGGTGAAGTTCTTCGGCCTCGACCACGTCGAGAAGGGCGAGAAGCTGAAGGTGCCGCACATGGGCTGGAACGAGGTCTGGCAGGCGCAGGCGCACCCGCTCTGGCAGGGTATCGCGGACGGCGCGCGCTTCTACTTCGTGCACAGCTATTACTGCGCGCCGGCCGAGGCGGCGCTGTGCGCGGGCCGCTCGCACTACGGCATCGATTTCTGCTGCGCGATGGCGCGCGACAACATGTTTGCCGTGCAGTTCCATCCGGAGAAGAGTTCCACCGCCGGTCTGCAGCTGCTGAAGAATTTCCTGAACTGGAAGCCGTGACGGCCGCGTCTGCCGGCGAGGCAGTCGGCGCCGGTCACCTGTACGGGGCCGGCAGACGCGGCGAGTCGATCCGTCAATTCAATGACATTCGGCAGGCGGCAGGCATGAAGCCCGGACTTTGACTTGCGCGGAATGGCGCGAAGCGGCCAACGCACACCACACCATTTTTTGAAGAGACCACCACCATGCTGATCATTCCCGCCATCGACCTGAAAGACGGCAAGTGCGTGCGCCTCAAGCAGGGCCGCATGGAAGACGACACCGTGTTCTCCGATGACCCGGTCGGCATGGCCACGCACTGGGTCGAGCAGGGCGCGCGTCGCCTGCACCTGGTCGACCTGAACGGCGCCTTCGCCGGCACGCCCATCCATGGCGAGGTCGTCAACGCCATTGCGAAGAAATACCCGGCGCTGCCCATCCAGATCGGCGGCGGCATCCGCTCGCTGGACACCATCGAGGCCTATGTGAAGGCCGGCGTGTCCTTCGCCATCATCGGCACCAAGGCCGTGAAGGAGCCGCAGTTCGTGATCGACGCCTGCCGTGCCTTTCCCGGCAAGATCATCGTCGGCATCGATGCCAAGGACGGCCTCGTCGCCACCGACGGCTGGGCCGAAGTCTCCACCGTGAAGGCCGTCGACCTCGCGCGGCAGTTCCGCGACGCCGGCGTTTCCGCCATCGTCTATACCGACATCGCGCGCGACGGCATGATGCAGGGCGTCAACGTCGAGGCCACCGCGCAGCTGGCGCGCGAGGCCGGCATTCCCGTGATCGCCTCCGGCGGCGTGACCGACATCGGCGACATCGAGCGCCTGAAGGCGGTGGCGGCCAGCGGCATCATCGGTGCCATCACCGGCCGCGCCATCTACGAAGGCACGATCAACCTGGCCGCGGCGCAGCGCCTGGCCGACGCGAACTGAACCGTCGCCGACGCTCCGGTCGCATCGGTGCGGCACGCGGCGGAAATGCCGGCGACAGCGCGCGACCATCGACCGATGTCGAGCCGATACTGAGGCGCGCGGCCTTCGCCACGCCCACGAGAATTTGCAGGGCCCGATGAACACCGACAACGTCCGCGCCTGGGTGCGACTGCCTTCCGGCAAGCGCCTTGACCTCCTCAATCCCACGCCCTTCGACTGGGACGACGAGGACCTGGCCATCGGTCTCGCGCGCACCTACCGCTGGGGCGGGCACTCGGCCTGGCCGCTGCCGCTCTCGGTGGCGCAGCATTCGCTGACCGTGCTCGCGCTGAGCCGTGAAGCCGAGCCGACGGGCCTGGCGCCGCACGCCGAGTTGCGCGAATTGCTGCACGATGCCGACGAGGGCCTGCTGGGCTTCGACGCCATCGCCGTGATCAAGCCGTTTCTCGGCGAGGGTTTCCATGCCCTGGCCGGGCGCCTGCAGGATGTGGTGTTCCAGCGCTACGCCCTGCCGTTGTGGACGCCGGATGAAAAAGTGGCGCACAAGCGCGCCGACCGCGTCGCCGCCGCCAGCGAGGCGCTGCACGTCGCCGGCTGGACCCGCGACGAAGTCCGGCAGGTACTGAAGATCAGCTACAAGCCGCTGGAAACGGATCCGCTGGTGGCCACCTACGGCGGCACGCCCTGGGAGCCGTGGACACCCGATGTCGCCGCGGAGCGGTTCCTGAAGGAATTGCAGCGCATCCAGAAGCGGCGCTGAGCGCGCTCCGCAGGCCGGGCTTGCGCCCGATAATCTGCGAGTGCGGTTTTCCGGCCGCGGGAAGTCGGATGGTGTCGGGTGAAGGCTCGATTGCAGGTTTGGGCGTCACATATTTGCGCAATGCCGGTTTGAGCCTTACTGGTGTTTGCGTTGCTGGTTTGAATGAACAGGTGAATCCATGAGTCTCGCCAAGCGCATCATCCCCTGCCTCGACGTCGACAAGGGGCGCGTCGTCAAGGGCGTGAAGTTCCTCGACATCCGCGACGCCGGCGATCCGGTCGAAGTCGCGCGCCGCTACGACCTGGCCGGCGCCGACGAGATCACCTTCCTCGACATCACCGCCAGCCACGAAGGCCGCGACACCATGGTGAAGACCGTGGAGCGCATGGCCGCCGAAGTGTTCGTGCCGCTTACCGTCGGCGGCGGCATCCGCGAGATCCGCGACATCCGCACCATGCTGAACGCCGGCGCCGACAAGGTCAGCATCAACTCCGCCGCAGTGACACGTCCGGAGTTTGTGAAGGAAGCTGCCGACCGCTTCGGTGCGCAATGCATCGTGATCGCCATCGACGCCAAGCGCGTGGCGGAAGGCCGCTGGGAAATCTTCACGCACGGCGGCCGCAAGGCCACCGGCATCGACGCCATCGAGTGGGCGGTGCGCATGACCGGCTACGGCGCCGGCGAAGTGCTGCTGACCAGCATGGATGCCGACGGCACCAAGGCCGGCTACGACCTCGGCCTCGTGCGCGCCATCTCGGATGCGGTGCCGGTGCCGGTGATCGCCTCCGGCGGCGTCGGCAACTTGCAGCACCTGGCCGACGGCATCCTCGAAGGCCATGCCGACGCCGTGCTGGCCGCGAGCATCTTCCACTTCGGCGAATATTCGATTCCGGAAGCCAAGCAGTATCTCGCCGCGCGCGGCATCGAGATGCGCCTCTGAGCCGTCAGGGCGCAGCCTGGAGCGGCCAGCCACCGGTGGCGTGGCACCCATAAAAAACGCCGGCGAGTGCCGGCGTTTTTTATGGCGTCATGAAGGCCTCACGCCGCTTTCTTGCGCCGCGATGCCGGCTTCTTCGCCGGCTTGGCGTCCTCCTGCGGAGCAACGGCCGGCGGCGCGGCCGTGGCCGGTGCCGGCGCTTTCTGCTTCAGCCACACCGCGGCCTTCACCAGGTTCAGCGCCTCGGCGAGCTGGTAATCGCGCTCCACCAGCGGCTTGTCCGCTGCCTTGCCGTCGCCTTTGCCGGCTGCGGCGGCCGCATTCTCGTTGCCGAGGTGGCCCTGCAGATCGGCTTCATGGAAAAGGTCGCCGCCTTCCAGCAACTCGACCTGCGCCGGGCGCACGACGATGTCGGGCCGGATGCCTTCAGCCTGGATGGAGCGGCCGTTCGGCGTGTAGTAGCGCGCCGTGGTGAGCTTGATGCCCTTGCCCGCCGTCAGCGGCAGCACGGTCTGCACCGAGCCCTTGCCGAAGGTGGTGGTGCCGACGACCAGCGCGCGGTGATTGTCCTGCAGCGCGCCGGCGACGATTTCGGAGGCGGACGCCGAGCCGCCATTCACCAGCACGGTCAGCGGCACGCCGGACAGCAGCTCGCCCGGACTCGCCTCGAACACCTGCTCGCCTTCCAGCACGCGGCCGCGCGTCGAGACGATACGGCCGCCGTCGAGGAACAGGTCGCTGACCGCCACGGCGCCATCGAGCACGCCGCCCGGATTGTTGCGCAGATCGAGCACGAGGCCCCGCACCGGCGTCTTCGGATCGGCCGCGAGCTTCTCGACCTCGCGGCGCAGGTCGCGGCCGGTATGGGTCTGGAACTGGCTGATGCGCACGACGTGGTAGCCCGGCTCCAGCGTCCGCACGCGCACGCTGCTGATCTCGATGCGGGCCCGCGTCACCTCCACTTCACGCGGCTCTTCGCCCTTGCGCAGCACGGTGAGCTGGAGCTTCGTGCCCGGCTTGCCGCGCATGAGCGTGATGGCGTCGGCCAGGGACATGCCCTGCACCGACTTGCCGTCGATCTTGATGATGTAGTCGCCGGCGCGCAGGCCCGCCTTTGACGCCGGGGAATCGTCGATCGGCGCGATCACCTTCACCACGCCGTCCTCCATGCCGACGTCGAGGCCGATGCCCTCGAACTCGCCGGTGGTGGCGTTCTGCAGCTCCTCGAAATCACGCGTGTCGAGATAGGCGGAGTGCGGATCGAGCGAGGACAGCATGCCGCGGATCGCGTTCTCGAAGAGCTGGCGGTCCTCCACCGGCTCCACATAGGAGGCGCGGATGCGCTCGAATACCTCGACGAAGATGCGCAGGTCGTCCAGCGGCAGGCGCTCGCCGGTGACGGGCGCCACGGCCGCTGCTGGCGCTGCGGCGCCGGCCGGAGCGGCAGCGGGAGCCGCGCCGGGGGCGGGCGCCGGGATGTCCGCCGGCGTCGGACTTTCCGTCTCGGCCGTCTTCGGCAGCTCGGCCGCCTGTACGCCCGTGGCCAGCAGCGCCAGCATCAACATGGTCTTGTGCAAACGCATCCCTTTCTCCTGCTGTCGACACCGGGTCGGGCCCGGTGGTGGTAGGCAGTCGCACCCGGGGGGGTGCACTACCGGTAGGCGCACCAGCTGGCGGGATCGCTGGGCCGGCCACGCACGCGGATCTCGAAATAGAGCCCGTCCGTCTCGTTGCCGCCACTGTCGCCGACGGTGGCAATGACTTCATTGCCACCGACGGTCTCGCCCGCCTTCTTCTGCAACGCCTGATTGTGCCCATAGAGTGACATCAGACCACGCCCGTGGTCGATGATCAGCAGCAGGCCATAGCCGCGGAGATAATCGGCGAACGCCACACGGCCGGGGCGGATGGCGCGTACCGGAGTGCCGGCACCGGCGCCGATCAGGATGCCGTTCCAGCGCAGCCCGCCCTCGCGCGACTCGCCGAAACGGGCGCGCAGTCCTCCCGCCACCGGCAGCGGGCAGCGTCCCTTGTAGGGCACCAGCTTGACGTCGCGGGGCTCCTCGGGCGGCAGCGGCGGCGCGGGCTTGTCGGCGCTGCGACCGTCCGCCACCGGCGGCGCGGTCCTGCCTTCCTGGCGCCGCTTTTCCGCGTCGCGGCGATCTTGCTCACGCTGCTCGCGCGCGCGCTGTTCGATGACTTCGGCTTCGCGCGCCAGGCGATCCATCACCGACTGCAGGGCACGCTCGTCGCGACGCAGGCGCTGCAGCTTCTCGTCATCGCTTTCGAGCTGCGCACTCAGCGTGCGGATGGCCTGGGTGCGCTGCGTCTGCGCGGCGGACAGGCGATTCTGCTTGTGCTCGAGGTCGCCGCGCAGCGTGCGCAGCTTCATCACGCCTTCCTGCTCCTCGCGCGCAATGCTGTCCAGCCGCGCCAGCGTGGCGTTCAGCGACTGCACGCGGCCGCCGCGCGCCTGTTGCATATAGCCGTAGTACTTCATCAGGCGCGACAGGGTCTGCGGATTTTCCTGGTTGAGCAGCAGCTTGTAATAGTCCTGGCTGCCCTGGCGCTGCGCCATCTGCAGGTCCGCCCGGATCAGGTTGACGAGGCGGTCGCGCTCCTGCTGGCGTAGCGCCTTCTCGGCCTGCAGCGCGCGCAGGCGCTCCTCGCGGCCCGACACTTCCTGGCGCACGGTCTGGACGTTGCTTTTCAGCGCGCCGATTTCGATCTCGGCCTGGCGCAACTCGGCTTCCTTCTGCTCGCGCTGCTCGCGCGTGAGCTGCAGGCGCTTTTCGGCGGAGCGGATTTCTTCCTGCAGGCGAACGAGGTCGCGCTGCGTCGCACCGGCGGCGCTGCGCGATTTCTTCTGCTTCGGCTTTTGCGCGGCGGGTTTTTTCTTCGCGGGCGTTTTGGCGGCAGGTTTTGCCTTGCTGCTACGCGCGGCGGGCTTGGCCGGCGTACGGGTCTCCGCCGTCGCCGTCAGCGGCTCCGTGGCCCACAGCCCCAGTAGCAGCAGGGCAAAGGCGAGCCACCGACGCTGGCCGGGACGGGCGCTGTTGCGGGGAGGGGACAAGCGACGGGACAGGTGCACGAATTACCGCAGCTGCACGATGGAGTGGCCGGTCATTTCCGGCGGCACCGGCAGGCCCATCAGCGTGAGCAGCGTCGGCGCGACATCGGAGAGGATGCCGCCGTCGCGGATCGTGGCCGCGCGCGGCCCGACATATACGAAGGGCACGCGTTCGCAGGTGTGCGCCGTGTGTGCTTGGCCCGTACTCGGGTCTTCCATCTGTTCGACGTTGCCGTGGTCGGCCGTGATCAGCATTTCGCCGCCGGCCTCTTGCACTGCCGCGGCCAGGCGGCCGATGCAGGCATCGAGCGCCTCGACGGCTTTCACCGCCGCCGCGAACACGCCGGTGTGGCCGACCATGTCGCCGTTGGCGTAATTGCAGATGAGCACGTCGAACTCGCCGGACTTGATCGCCTTGACCAGCTCGTCGGTGACTTCCGGCGCGCTCATCTCCGGCTGCAGATCGTAAGTCGCGACCTTGGGGGAGGGAATCAGGATGCGCTGCTCGCCCGGATACTCCTCTTCGCGACCACCGCTGAAGAAGAAGGTCACGTGCGCGTACTTTTCGGTTTCGGCGATGCGCAGCTGCGTCTTGCCGAGCTTGGCCAGGTATTCGCCCAGCGTGTTGGCCAGGCTTTCGGGCCGGTAGGCCACCGGCGCCTTGATGGAGGCGGCGTACTCCGTGAGCATGACGAAGTCCGCCAGCTGCGGGCGCAGGCGGCGCTCGAAACCGGCGAAGTCCGCGTCGACGAAGGCGCGCGTGATCTCGCGGGCGCGGTCGGCGCGGAAATTCATGAACACGACGGCATCGCCGTCGCCGATCACGGCCGGGGCCTCGGCCGGCGCCGCCACCACGGAGGCCTTCACGAATTCGTCGGTCACGTCCTCGGCATAGGACTGCTGCAGCGCTTCGACAGCGGTGGCGCAGCGGCGCACGCCGACGCCTTCGGTCAGCAGGCGATAGGCCTGCTCCACGCGGTCCCAGCGGTTGTCGCGGTCCATGGCGAAATAGCGGCCGATGAGGGAGGCGATGCGGCCGCGGCCGGTGGCGCGCAGGTGCGCGTCCAGGCGGGCGAGCGACGGCTCGGCGGATTTTGGCGGCGTGTCGCGGCCATCGAGGAAGGCATGCGCGTATACCTGTTGCGCGCCGCGCTGCACGGCCAGGTCGACCATGGCGACCAGGTGATCCTCGTGCGAGTGCACGCCGCCCGGGGACAACAGGCCGAGGATGTGCACCGCCCGGCCCGCCTGCACCGCCTTGTCCACGGCGCCGGTGATGACCGGGTTGGTAAAGAAGTCGCCGTCGCGGATGGCCTTGGTGATGCGGGTGAAGTCCTGGTAGACGACGCGGCCGGCGCCCAGGTTCATGTGGCCCACCTCGGAGTTGCCCATCTGCCCGTCGGGCAGGCCGACATCCTCGCCGGAGCCGGAGATCAGGCCGTGGGGGTGCTCCTGCAGGAGCCGGTCCCAGTTCGGCTTGCGCGCGGCCATGATGGCGTTGGAATGGGGATTGTCGCTGTGGCCGAAACCATCGAGCACGATGAGGACGTAAGGCTTGCGGGAAGCGGTCATGACAGGGCGGGAGGGCTGGAAATGAGAAGCGGCAAGTTTAACAAAGGCCGTCGCCCGGCCGCGAGAAAGGTTTCTTGCTTCTTTCGCTTCTAAGCCTTCGATTGCTAAGACTGACAGGCCTCAACATATCGACGAAAAGACCGTTGTCCCCCTGCCTTGGGTATGGTGGGCGCCCTTGAGGCGGTCTTAGTATTGACCGTTACTCACCCTTTTTACCCAAGCCTTTATTCAGGGATCCGAATATGCGACGCCTTCCTGCGCGCCTTGCGCTCTCGCTTGCATTCTCGCTCAGCCCGCTGGCCCTGGCGGCCAGCAACGACCCCGTCCTCCAGCAGGCCGACAAGCTCATCGGCGAGCGCCAGGCGGCCGCCGCCTTCGACCTGCTGGCACCGCTGGAAGACACGCGTGCCGGCGACCCCGACTACGACTATCTCCTTGGCCTCGCCGCCCTCGACTCCGGCCGCGCCGGCATAGCCGCCTTCGCCTTCGAGCGCTGCCTGGCGATGGACCCGCTGAACGGCCCCTGCCGCGTGCAGATGGCCCGCACCCACCTCGCCCTTGGTGAGAACAGCAGCGCACGCCAGGAACTGCAGACCGTGCAGGACTCCAGCCCTCCGGCCGAGGTCCAGGACCTGGTCAGCCGCTACCTCGGTACGGTCTCCGAGCGCGAGCAGCAGGAAAAGCGCCGGGTCAGCGCCCATGCGCAGCTCGGCTTCGGCTACGACAGCAACGTGTCCAGCACCACCGCCGACACCCAGGTCGCCATCCCGCGCCTCGGTGGCCTGGCCTTCCAGCTGAACGGCATCGCCACCCGGCAGGAAGACAGCTTTGCGCAGGTCCAGGCCGGTGCCGGCATCGACCAGGCCCTGTCGCCGGCCTGGCGCCTGCAGGCCGACGCCGGCGTGGCCACGCGCCGCCACGACGATGTGGACGTGCTGGACAACCAGAGCGCCGACCTGTCCCTCGGCCTGTCCTGGCGCACCGGCGCCAGCAGCGTGGTGGCGAAGGTGCAGGCCCAGGACTACAAGCTCGACGGCGAGGCCTTCCGCAGCCTCTACGGCACCATGCTGCAGTACCAGTACGGCTTCAGCGAGCGCGCGGCCGTCTCCACCTATGCCCAGGCCAGCCACCTCGACTACCACGTCGGCGGCCCGGACGCGGACCGTTACACGCTGGGCGCCGGCTATTCGCGCGCCCTCGATCTGGCGCTGAGCCCTGCCGTCTACGCCGGCGCCTATGCCGGCCAGGAAGTCTCGGACACCAAGAATGCCGGCATCGGCCAGGACTTCATGGGCCTGCGCTTCGGCGGCAGCCTCGGCCTGCGCCCCGGGCTCAGCCTGACGGCCTCGCTCAGCGTGGAGGAGCGCCAGTTCGACGGCATCTCCACGCTCTTCCTCGTGGAGCGCGAGGACAGCGCCATCGACCTCGGGCTGGGCGCCATCTACCAGCTCGGCAAGAACCTCAGCCTGCGCCCCGCCTACACCTGGAGCAGCAGCGATTCCAACATCGTGCTCAGCGACTACAAGCGCCACGTGGTCACGCTCGACCTGCGTTATGACCTGTAAAGGATCAGGAGAACATCATGTCTAAGTTCAAACCGGTACTGAGTGGCAAGGGACTGCTGGCGGCCTCCGTGGCGCTGCTCTCGGGACAGGCGCTGGCGGAAGCCGCCGGCCGCGTCAGCTTCGTCACGGGCGACGTCAGCGTCAGCGCCGCCGACGGCAGCAAGCGCAACCTGGTGCGCGGCGACACCATCAACGGCGGCGACCGCATCACCACGCGCGCCGGGCGCGTGCAGGTCCGCTTCACCGACGGCGGCTTCGTCTCGCTGCAGCCCAACACCGTGTTCGCGGTGGACGAATACCTCTACACCAACCGCAAGCCGGAAGAGACCTCGCTGTTCTTCAGCCTGATCCAGGGCGGCATGCGCACTGTCACCGGCGCCATCGGCAAGGTGAACAAGAAGAGCTACCAGGTGCGCACGCCGGTGGCCACCATCGGGATCCGCGGCACCGAGTACCTGGCCTCCGTGAACGACGAGGGCCTGATCGTGAGCGTGGGCTCGGGGCTCGTGAACGTCGCCAATCAGCGCGGCGAGATCACCGCCGGCGCCGGCCAGAACATCCATGTGGGACCGGACGGCCAGCCGGCGCTGGGCAAGAAGGAAGCCGAGCTGCTGGCGCGCCGCACCAAGCCGGACGAGGCAGAAGAGAGCGAGGACACGGGGCAGCGCGACGACGAGGACGATGACACCGTGGTCATCGGCGACGTGCTCGATGGCGAGGGCCGTTATATCTTCCTGCAGACGGGCGAGGCATCGCTGCCCGACTCCAGCCGCATCACCGGCGCGCCCCGCTACACCATCGACAGCCCGGCGCTGATCGGCAGCTACCGCGGTGCGGAGATGTCGGCGAACTTCGACCAGACCGGTGCCGCCACCGGCCAGCCCGGCGCGCTGCAGAACCTGTTCTATGTGGGTGACGGTTTCTTCAGCTACTTCAACATCGAAGACCTGAAGGTGGCGAACGTCGGCACCCAGGACTCGCTCAGCTGGGGCGAGTACACCTTCGGCGAGACGACCACGAATTCCATTTTCGACTCCTGCGGTGAGTGCGGTAGCGGTCCGATCTCGCTGACCGGCTCCTACACCATCCCCTACGTCATCGGCGCGCCGGCCGGCTCCAACCTCGGCAAGGGCACGGCCACCTACACGCTGCAGGGCGGCACTGCGCCGCGGGACCTTTACTCGGGGACGACGGGCCGGCTGGATGGCTTCCGTATCACGGTGAACCTCGACTTCGCCACGATCAGCGCCGCCTTCAAGGTCTCCATGCCGGGCAATGCCGCCGCCGAAGCCTCGGCCAACAGCTTCCTGGTGCGCACGGTCTCGCCGGTCGCCCTGCTCAACCTGGGCACTGCGCAGACCTTCGAACTCAATGACTCGCAGCTCAAGGTGACCGACAGCAGCGGCGTCTGTGCAAGCTCCTCCGGTTCCTGCACGGCCAACCTGACCGGCTTCTTCGCCGGCGCCGGCGCCTCGCAGATGGGCGTGTCCTACCGCATCAACAGCTGGACTTCCTACCCCGACATCGTCGGCGTGGCCGCGCTCGGCATGAGCGCCTACGACGGCTCCACCAAGCTCGACGACGGCCCCGGCTACACCGTCGCCTATGCCTACCCCTGGGTGGCCGCCGCCACCGGTGGCACCACCGGCTACGACACCACCACCGGCTTGCAGTACGACGGCGGCCTCATCGCCACCTTCGATAACGACGGGCTCCTCGTGCAGGCCCTCGCGGTTTCGGACTCGCAGGCCCTGAAGCGCGGCACCGCCACCCTCGCCGACAACTACGGCAAGGCCGATGCGCTGACCTGGGGCCGCTGGTATGCCACGACCTCGGACAACGCCATCGTCGAGAACAACCCGGTGGCGCTGTCGAACACCACCTACCTGCACTACATCGCCGGCCCGATGACGCATGCGAATGTGTTCTCGGGCATCGTCGACCGCTTCGGCGCGGGCGCCAAGGCCACCTATACCTTCCAGGGCGGCACCACGGCCACCAGCACCGACGGCGCCACCGGCAAGATCCTGAGTGGCTCCAATCTCGTGGTCACCTTCGGCGCGCTGCCGACACTGGCCATCGACCTCAAGGTCGGCATGAGCGACAGCGTCGACTACCGGCTGCTGGGCAGCGGCATCGGCATCACGGTCGACGCTACTGCCGCCAAGTTCACGGCAGGCAGCGGCAACATGAGCTGCTCGACCAGCGCCGGCGGCAGCGGTGGCGGCTGTGCCGGCTCGGTGGCCGGCTTCTTCGCCGGCCAGCAGGCCAAGCAGATCGGCATGAGCTACGAGATCTACGACTTCAGCGTCGCTGGCGGCCGCCATGTGAACGGCGCCGGCGCCTTTGGCCGCGGCACCATCAGCAAGGCTCTCGCGCCCATCGACGTCGTCATCCCTTTCTGATCCTGTGACCGCACTGTCCCGGGCGGTCTCCCTGCTCCGTAGCGGGGAGACCGCGGCGGCCCGCGCCGTCCTGCTCGCGGATGCCGGGGAAAGCGCCCAGCGCGACTTCCTGCTCGGCGCCTGCGCGCATGCGCTGCAGGACATCCCCGGCGCCATCGCCGCCTTCACCGACGCGCTCCGGCGCGACGCCGCCCATGCTCCGGCCGCCTGTGCGCTCGGCAGCCTCTTCGCCGGCCTCGGCCGCCCGCACGATGCCGTCGCGCTCTTTCGCAAGACGCTGCTGCAGGTCGAGGACGACCAGCTCCGCTTCAACCTGGCCGTGGCGCTGGAAGACACCGGGCAGGACGAGGCGGCGCTGGCGGAATACGGCACCGTGCTCGCGCGCACGCCCGGCCACTATGGCGCCCGCCACAACCGTGCCGGGGTGCTGGCACGGCTGCAGCGCCTGAAAGAGGCGGCGGCCGACTACCGCTTCCTCGTCGACAACGCGCCGCAGGAGACGCTGCCCTGGCACAACCTCGGCGAGATCGAGCTCGCCCTCGGCAATTACGAGGCGGCCACGCGGCGGCTGGAAACCGTCCTCCAGCGCGAGCCGCGCAATGGCAAGGCGCTGCTCAGCCTGGCGGTCGCTCTGGCGGCCAATGGCGACATCGCCGCCAGCCGCACGCGCTTCGCGGCCCTGCGCGAAGTGGAGCCGGCGCGCTGGGAGGATGCCCGCGCGCGACTCAACAACGTGCGCGGGCAGGATGCGGACATCGACCCGCGCCTGCTCTTCCTGATCCGCCAGCAGGAGCACCTGCAGGCCTGCAACTGGCGGCACTGGACGCTGTTCGGCGAGATCTTCCGCGACCTGGCCCGCGCTCCCGGCGATGGCGACGCGCTGGCGCTCGCCTACCTGGCCATGCACGCACCGATGAGCGCCGCAGAGCAACTCGCGCTGACGCGGCGGATTGCCGCGCAGGTGAGCCGCCATGCGCCGCCGCCGTATGCACACACGCCGCGACCCGCACCGGCACGCTTGCGCGTGGGCTACGCGGCGACGCGTTTCGGCCATCACGTCACTGGCCTGCTGTTCCGCCATTTCTTCGCCTCGCACGATACCGGCGCGGTGGAAGTGCACCTGCTCTCGCTCGGGCCCGACGACGGCAGCGCCAACATCGCCACCATCCGCGCCACGCCCGAACTCGTGTGGCACGACCTCAGCCAGGTCGACGACCGCGAGGCCGCCGCGCGCATCCATGCGCTCGGCCTCGACGTGCTGGTCGACCTGGCCGTCTACAACGACATGCCACGCCCCGAAGTGCTGGCCGCGCACCCGGCACCGGTGCAGGTGGGGTGGCAGGGCGCCGCCTACAGCAGCGGCGCCGCCTGGCAGGACTACGTGATCGCCGACGCCGTGGTGCGTCCCGGCGACGGCTGGTGCAGCGAAGCGGAAGTGCTGCTGCCCGGCTGCTACTTCACCTGCAGCACCGAGGGCGTGCCTCCCGCGCCGCCACCACGCACCCGCCTCGGCCTGCCCGAGGACAAGTTCGTGTTCGCCTGCCTGAACGTCGCGAGCAAGCTCGAGCCCGGCATTTTCGATATCTGGATGCGCATCCTCGCGCGATGCCCCGACAGCGTGCTGTGGCTGCTTGGCAGTGGCGGCAGCGCCCAGGTTTTCAACCTGAAGCGGGAAGCCGAGTGGCGCGGTATCGATCCGCGCCGCCTGCTGTTCGCCAGCCGCGTCCTGCCGGAGGCCCATATCGCGCGCCAGGGCGCCGCCGACCTTTTCCTCGACACGGGCTACTACAACGGCCACACCACCATCGCGGAATCGCTGTGGGCCGGCACGCCGGCGCTGACCTGCCCGGGCGAGACCTTTGCCAGCCGCGTGGGCGCGAGCCTCGTGACGAGCTGCGACCTGCCCGAGCTGGTCATGGCGACCTGGGAGGACTACGAAGCAACGGCCGTGTCGCTCTACCAACAACGCGAGCAGTTGCAGCAGCTGCGCACGCGCCTCGCCGCCACGCGACTGGAGGCGCCCAGCTTCAAGCTGCGCACACAGGCTGCGGCGCTGGAGAAGGCGTACCGCCACATGCGCGAGCGCTTTGCGCAGGGCCTGCCGCCGGCATCGTTCCATGTGGCGGAGCTCGATGCGCGGGTATCGCCGCCGAGCGCGTGACCTTTGTCCAGCGCGCCATAAAAAAGGCCTGTACGCATGCGCGACAGGCCTTTTTTCCACTCGTTCGGCACTTACCCCGCCGGGAGCGTTTCCACGAAACTTGGCCGTGTCGAGAGCCGCTCCGCCAGCGCCGCCAGCGCGGGAAAGCGGCTACGCCAGCTGATCTCGGCAAAGCGCAGGTCGAGATAGCCCAGCGTACTGCCGACGGCGATGTCCGCCAGCGTGAAGGTGCCGCCCATGCAGAAGGGGCCCTCCACCGTGGTGTTCATCGCGGCGAGGCCGTTCTCGATCTTGCCCATCTGGCGCGCGATCCAGTCCTGGCTCTGCTGCGCCGCGGGGCGCTTGCGTTCGATGAAGATCGCCGCCGCCGCGTCGCTCACGCCATCCGCCAGCGCCTCCCACTTCTTCACCGCGAGCAGCGCCTCCGCCTCTGCCGGCACCATCATGGGCCATGGCTTGAGCTGCTCCAGGTATTCCACGATCACGCGCGAGTCATAGACCGTGTCGCCGCCGTCGCGCACGAGCACCGGCACCTTGCCGAGCGGATTGAACTTGGGCACGTCGGTATCGGCATTCCAGGGAATGTCGACGATGAACTCGCAGGGAATGTTTTTTTCGGCCAGCACGATGCGCACCTTGCGCGCGAAGGGGCTGGTGGTGGAGGCAATCAGTTTCATTCCGCGTTCTCCGGATCGGTCTCGTCCACGATGGCCTGGAGCTGCGCGGGCAATTCCAGGCTGTCGAGCGTCTCAGCCGGCGCCGCGGCCGACAGTGTCTTTTTGGTTTTGGCGCCCAGCTTGCGCAGGTTGTCGACCTTGCCGACCAGGCCGCCGTGGCCGTTCAGACTGGCCAGCGTGCGCTTGTAGCTGTCCTGGCTGCGGTCGAGTGCGCGGCCGAGGTCACCGAGATGGTCGAGCAGCACCACGAACTTGTCATGCAGGAGGCCGGCCTCCTTCGCGATCTTCTCGGCATTCACGTTCTGGCGCTCGTAGCGCCAGATGCTCTCCACCGTGCGCAGCGTGGCCAGCAGGGTGGTGGGGCTGACGATGATGATCTTGCGGTCGAAGGCTTCGCGGAACAGCGCGGGATCCTCCTCCACCGCCAGCATGAAGGCGCCTTCCACCGGCATGAACAGGAACACGAAGTCCAGCGTGCGCAGCTCCGGCAGGTCCTCGTAGCGCTTCTCGCTCAGGCCGCGGATATGGTTGCGTACCGCCTGCGTGTGCAGCTTGAGCAGGCGCTCGCGCTCGGCCGGCTCCTCGGCGGCGCAGTAGAGCACGTAGTCGTTCAGGGAGACCTTGGAGTCGATGACGATGTCGCGGCCTTCCGGCAGGCGCACGATGGCGTCGGGAATGCGGCGCTGCCCCTCGTCGTTCTTCACCGCGAACTGGGTGATGTACTCGTGGTCCTTGCGCAGGCCGGACTCCTCCAGCACACGCATCAGGATGACCTCGCCCCAGTTGCCCTGCATCTTCTTGTCGCCCTTCAGCGCCCGGGCCAGGTTGCCGGCATCGTCGGAGATCTGTCGGTTGAGGCCCTCGAGCTTGACGATCTCTTCCTTCAGCGCGAAGCGTTCACGCGCCTCGGCGTGATAGGTCGACTCCACCTTCTCGCGGAATTCCTTGAGCTGCTCGCGCAGGGGAGAGAGCAGGGTATCGAGGCCGGTCTTGTTCTGCTCGCTGAACTTCTGCGATTTCTCCTCGAAGATGCGGTTGGCCATCTGCTCGAACTGCAGCTTCAGCGACTGTTCCTGCTGCTTGATGAACTGCTGCTGCGCCGCGAGTTGCTCGCGTTCGGCACGCAGGCGCGCGTCGACGTCGACTAAGCGCCGGTCACGCTCGTGCACGGCCTGCGTCAGCTCCCGCAACTCGTCCTCGAGCCGGGTACGCAGGACCGCGGCATTTTTTTCCTGTTCAGCCGCCGCGAGCAGGCGTTCCTCCTGGCGCACCTGCGCCACGGCGTGTTCCTGCACGGTGGCGCGCAGGCGTTCGTTCTCGGCCTCGAGCAGGCGTTGCGGCGTGGCACGCAGGAAAAATACCAGGACAGCGCCGGCAACAAAGGCGAGCAGCGCCAGCAACAGGGCGAGGGCGAAAGACAGCATCATGAAGGGCTCGGGTCAGGTGGCGTTCGCAGTATAGAGCCCCGGGGGCAGCTCCAGCTCGACTTCGAGGGGGCGATGATCGGAGAGCACCGCATCGACCGCCGCCGCATGGTGCACGGTCAGGCCTTCGCTCACCAGGATGTGGTCGATCTGCCGGGCCGGCTTCCAGCTCGGATAGGTATGCATGGCCTCGCTGAGCCGGCACCAGCTGCGCTGCCCGATCGCCGAGCGCATCCACTCCGCGGTCGAGCAGTTCAGGTCGCCCATGATGACGACATGCGGCGCCCTGTCGATGAGCTCGGCAATGAAGGCGAACTGCTGCAGCCGCGTCTGCACGCTGAGCGCGAGATGCACGTTGAGCACGAGCAATTCATGCCCGGGCGTCCCGAAGCGGCTGAGGATGACGCCACGCCCTTTGAGACCCGGCAGCGCGTAAGCCTTCGCCTCGAACGGCGCTTGGCGGCTCAGCAGGCCGTTGCTGAACTGACCAAGGTGCCCGAGGTCGCGATTGAGTTGCTGGAACCACCACGCAAAGTCCCCGCGCTCGGCCAGATGCGCCAGCTGGTGCACGTAGCCACTGCGCAGGCTGCCGCCGTCGACTTCCTGCAGCCCGACGATGTCGTAGCCCCTGATGAGATGGGCAATGCGCTCCAGATGCTCATGCCGGCGCGGATGCGGGAGCACATGGCGGTGGCCACGGGTGAGATAGTGATGCGGTGCATGGATGCCCATGCCGGCCTGCATGTTGAAGCTCAGCAGGCGCAGTCGTTGCGCGGGCCAGAGGGAGGCTCCCTCCGCCGTAGGCGGCCCCACCTTTTGCGGGCGGGCGGGCAGGAGGCGGGTCAGCATGGCGATCCCCGGCCGGGCCCGGTCGCGGCCCAAGCCTCAACAATCCTGCGACGGCCCCGCGGCGCACGCGTCCCTGCGCCGCGGGGTGCCGCCAGGATTACTTCTTCTTGTTGGCTGCGCGTTCCTTCGCAATCAGCTCGTTGATGGTGGCGATCACCTGCGGGCCCTCGCCCTTCACCAGGTATTTGCCGTTGACGATCACCGCCGGCACGCCATCGATGCCGTACTGCTGCGCCAGCGCCTTGCTCTGGCCGACCTTGCCCGAGACGGCAAAGGAGTTATAGGTGCTGGCGAATGTCGCCGCGTTGACGCCAAAGCTGCTGTAGAACTGGGTCAGCGACGCCTGGTCGAACAGGCGCTTGCGGCCGGTCTGGACAGCCTTGAACAGCGGCTCGTGGGTCTTCTCGACCAGGCCCATGATCTCCGCAGTGTAGTAACCACGGGCATTGGCTTCCCAGACCGGATTGAGCGCGGCCGGCGTACGAATGAAATTGACGTCTGCCGGCTTGGTCTTGAGCCAGCCATTCAGATGCGGTTCGAGGTTGTAGCAGTGCGGGCAGCCGTACCAGAAGAACTCGCGCACTTCGATCAGGCCCGGCTTTTCGACGCGGCCGGGTTTGGAAATGACGCTGTAGTTGGTTTCGGCATGGGCGGCCACGGCGGTAAGGCTGAGCAGCAGGGCGGCGACAAGACGCTTGAACATGAAGACTCCGGCGGAATTCGTGATGGTCTGAGAATATCCAAGGCCGACACAGCCCGAAAGTCGGCGGGCGTGAAGTTCCTGTTTACGGTCAGGGTAACGGAGAGTAGCGGGAAAGGTTGACATGAAAAAGGCGGCCATTGGCCGCCTTTTTCATGTCTCGGTTACGCGCTTGCGCTGAGGCCTCGCCGGGCGGGGCGCTCAGTGCAGGCCGGAGATGAAGCTGGAAACGGCTTCGATCTCTTCGTCGCTCAGCTTGGCCGCCACCATCTGCATGGGGCCGAGCTCGCCTGCCTTGGCCGCGTCGTTCACGCGCTTCTGGGCAGGATCGGCCACGGTGTCATTGCGGCCGGCGGCACGGAAGGCCTGGAGCTGGGCCTTGATGTAGTCGGCATGCTGGCCGCCCACGCGCGGGAAGCCGGCCGGGGCATTGCCCTTGCCCGCCGGGTTGTGGCAGCCGGCACACGCGGCCAAGCCGGTGTCGCTGTTGCCGCCGCGGTAGATCTTCTCGCCCTTCTTGGCCAGCTCGGCCTTGGCCATGCCGGCGCCGGACTTCTGGTCGGCATAAAAGGCAGCAAGGTCGGCCATGTCCTGTTCGGACAGGGGCGCAGCCATGCCCTGCATGGTCGGGTTCATGCGGCGGCCGGCCTTGAAGTCCTGCAGCTGCTTGAAGGTGTACCGGGCATTCTGGCCGGCCAGGCGGGGAAACGTCGGGGCCATGCTGTTGCCGTCAGCACCATGGCAGGCGCCACAGGCGGCGGCCTTGCCCTGACCGGCAGCGGCATCACCCTTGGGCATGGGAGCGGCCTGGGCCAGGGAGGCCAGGCCCAGGGAAAGAGCGGCAACAGCAAACAGCTTCTTCATGGTTGATTCCGTCTCGGGTGTCGCGGTGGTGTCAGTTGGACAAGATCTTGATCAGGGCCTTGTAGTCGGCATCCGTGCAGTCCATGCACAGGCCCTTGGCCGGCATGGCCTTGAAGCCGTTCTTCACGCTGTTCACGAGGGCCGCCTCGCCCTTCTTCAGGCGGGGAGCCCAGGCAGCCTTGTCACCCTTCTTGGGGGCGCCGGCAGCGCCGGACGCGTGGCAGGCGGCACAGGACTTGTTGTACTTGTCCTGGATGCTCGCGGCCTGCGCCGTGGACACACCGATAAAAAGACCTGCAACAACGGCAGCAAAAAGTACCTTCTTCATGGCTGTCTCCGGCGCTCGTGGGGAACGAAAAATAGGCTGGAATTCGGGATTGCCGCGCGCTCGGAAGAGCTAACACCGCAAAGCCGGCGGATTATATACCAGTGAAAACGGCGGCAATACCCCTTAAGATGCTGTTGTTTTTCAACAGCCTGCCGTGCCCATGTCCCTGCCTCCACATCCGGTTCTCTCCCTCACGGCCCGCGCCCAGTTCCAGATCAGCGCCCCGACCCTGGCCCTTTGTCCGCCCGACATCGGCCGGGAGGTTGCCTTTGCCGGCCGCTCCAACGCCGGCAAGTCGAGCTGCATCAACGCCCTGGCCCGACAACGACAACTGGCCCGGGCCTCCAAGACGCCGGGTCGCACCCAGCTCATCAACTTCTTTGCGCTGGATGCCGAGCGCCGGCTGGTGGACCTGCCCGGCTACGGTTACGCCAAGGTGTCCCACGTCATGAAGGAAGAATGGCAACGACACCTGGGCAGCTACCTGCAGGGCCGCTTCAGCCTGCGCGGCCTCGTGCTCCTCATGGACATCCGGCACCCGCTGACCGAGTTCGACCGCAGCATGCTGACCTGGGCCGGCTCCCGGCAACTCCCCGTGCATTGCGTGCTGACCAAAGCGGACAAGCTCAACCGGGGTCCGGCGCTGAACGTCCTGCAGGCAGTCAAGAAGGAGCTCAGTGAGCTGGGCTTCGACAGCAGCGCGCAGCTCTTCTCGGCACTGAAGATGGACGGCCTCGAAACCTTGGGAGACAAGCTGGGCGAGTGGCTGGAGTATCCGCCGCCGCCCGCGCTCACTGTCGAGGCGCATGCCCGCGAGGTGTGAGACGCCTTGTTGAAACGCCCGCATCTTGCGGGCGTTTTCATTGCAGCTTCCGCGTTGCACGGGCTCAGTGCGCCTCGTCCCAGTTGCTGCCGACGCCGACCTCCACCAGCAAGGGCACGGAGAGCGACGCCGCCACGCACATCTTCTCCCGCAGCAGCTCACTGATTGCCGCCACGGCGTCCTCGCGCACTTCGAGCACGAGTTCGTCGTGTACCTGCAGGATGAGGCGGGCCGTATC
Source organism: Moraxellaceae bacterium (assembly GCA_029237815.1). Classification (GTDB taxonomy): domain Bacteria; phylum Pseudomonadota; class Gammaproteobacteria; order Pseudomonadales; family Moraxellaceae; genus UBA2031. The sequence continues at coordinate 561,237 of JAQZBP010000006.1, read as the reverse complement.
CGCCTGGCCGGCGAGGGCCGCATCCACGCCGATCATGGCGCGCTTGATGATGTCGGCCGCCGTGCCCTGCATCGGCGCGTTGATGGCCGCGCGCTCCGCCGCCTGGCGCAGCGCCGGATTTTTGCTGTTGATGTCGCGCACCGTGAGACGGCGGCCGAACAGCGTCTCGACATAACCGTTCTGCGCCGCTTGCTGGCGCGTGCTTTCCATGTAGCGCTTCACGCCGGGATAGCGGGCGAAATACATCTCGACATAGCCCTGCGCCTCGCCGCGCCCGATGCCGAGCTGCTTCGCCAGCCCGAAGGCCGACATGCCGTAGATGAGTCCGAAGTTGATCGCCTTGGCATTGCGCCGCTGATCGGCGCTCACCTCGTCGATGGACACGCCGAATACTTCCGCTGCCGTAGCGCGATGCACATCCTCGCCATGCCGAAAGGCGTTGAGCAGGCCTTCGTCGCCGGAAAGGTGCGCCATGATGCGCAGCTCGATCTGCGAATAGTCCGCTGCGACCAGGCGGTAACCCGGCGCCGCGACAAAGGCCTGGCGGATGCGTCGCCCTGCTTCCGTGCGAATCGGAATGTTCTGCAAATTGGGATCGCTCGACGACAGGCGCCCCGTCGCCGCCACCGCCTGGTGATAGCTCGTGTGCACGCGCCGCGTCGCCGGGTTCACAAGCTCGGGCAACTTGTCGGTGTAGGTGGACTTCAGCTTGGACAGCGAGCGGTGCTCCAGCAGCAGACGCGGCAGCGGATGATCGAGCTGCTCCAGCACGTCTTCCGCCGTGGAGTATTGCCCGGAAGCCGTCTTCTTCGGCGCTGGAATGCCGAGCTTCTCGTAGAGGATCTGGCCAAGCTGCTTCGGTGAACCCAGGTTGAATTCCTGCCCGGCAAGCTCGTAGGCCTGACGCTCCAGCGCCAGGATACGCTCGCCGAGATCGCGGCTTTGCGCGGCGAGCATGCCGCAATCGATAAGCGCGCCGGCGCGCTCCATCTTCTGCAGGATTGGCGCGAGCGGCATCTCCATGTCGCGGAAGATGGACTCCAGCCTGGGCTCGCTCGCCAGGCGCGGCGCGAAGAAGTCGTGCAGGCGCTGCGTGATGTCGGCATCTTCCGCCGCATAGTGCGCCGCCCTTTCCACCTCGACCTGGTTGAAGGTGAGCTGCTTCGCCCCCTTGCCGGCCACTTCTTCGAAAGTCGTGGTCTTCACACCGAGATAAAGGGCTGCGATGTCGTCCATGTTGTGGCGCGTTCCCGTTGCATCCAGCACGTAGGACGCCAGCATCGTGTCGAAGGCGAAGCCCTGAAGGTGGATGCCATGGTTGGCGAACACATGGATGTCGTACTTGAGGTGCTGGCCGATCTTGCCGATGGCCGGGTTCTCCAGCACGGCCTTCAGGCGCGCGAGCACGGTGTCGCGGTCGAGCTGGTCGGGCGCGCCGAGATAGTCGTGCGCAAGCGGGATGTACCAGGCTTCGTGCGCGGCGAATGCGAACGAGACGCCGACGATGCGCGCCTGCATGTAGTTCAGGCTGTCGGTTTCCGTGTCCACGCAGAACACCGTCGCGTTTTCCAGGCGCTGCAGCAGTACCTCGAAATCGTCTTCGGAAAAAACGGTGTGGTAGTGCACCTCCACGGCCGGGGCGGGCGCGGCGGCCTCCACACTGTTGTCCTGCGCCGCGAGTTCGTAGTGCCAGGTGCGGAACTCCAGGCTTTCGGTCAGCTGCAGCAGGGCCTCGTGGTCGGGCACACCGAAGTGCAGGTCGTTGTAGGTCAGCGGCAGCGACACGTCGCACTTGATGGTGGCCAGCTCGCGCGCCATGCCGAGGATGTCGAGCGAGGCGCGCAGGTTTTCGCCGGCCTTGCCTTTGACCGTGTCGGCCTTCGCCAATAGTGCGTCCAGCGAGCCGAATTCCTGCAGCCATTTCGCCGCCGTCTTCGGGCCGACGCCGGGCACGCCGGGAATGTTGTCCACGGAATCGCCGACCAGGGCGAGGTAATCGATGATGCACTGCGGCGGCACGCCGAATTTCGCCACCACGCCGTCGTGGTCGAGTACGGTGTCGGTCATGGTGTTGACCAGCGTGACGTTGTCGTCGACGAGCTGCGCGATGTCCTTGTCGCCAGTGGAAATCAGCACCGGCACGCCGGCCCGCGACGCCTGTCGCGCCAGCGTGCCGATGACATCGTCGGCCTCCACGCCGGGCTCGCAGAGCATGGGCAGGCCCATGGCGCGGATCAGCGCATGCAGCGGCTCGACCTGGCCACGCAGGTCGTCCGGCATCGGCGGGCGGTGCGCCTTGTACTCGGAGTAGATGTCGTCGCGAAAGGTCGGCCCGGAGGCGTCGAACACCACGGCGATGTGCGTCGGCGAATAGGTCTTGATCAGCTTCTGCAGCATGTTGACCACGCCCTTGATGGCGCCGGTCGGGCGGCCGTCGCGCGTGGCGAGCGGCGGCAGGGCGTGGAAGGCGCGATAGAGATAGGAGGAACCGTCGACGAGGATGAGAGGCGCGGGCATGGCGGCAATGGCGATCCGGAAAAACGTCGGGGCAGGGTAGCGCAGAACGCCGGCAGTGTCGCCAGCCGGGCCGGCGCGCGCGGCAGTTGCTATGATCAGGCCTGATGCTGCCGGGAATGCGCCCATGTCCGCCTACACGATGCTCGATGCCGCCCAGATCCAGTCCTTCCTGGACGAGTACGCGCTACCGCCGCTCGGCTCTTTTTCCCCCATCCGGGGCGGCATCGAGAACAGCAACTACTTCGTGCAGCTCGTCGACGGGCGCGAACTCGTGCTGACGCTGTTCGAGGAGCTGCCCGCCGCGGAAGCCGGCGTGCTGGGCCCCCTGCTGTCGCACCTGGAGACCTGCGGTGTGCCGGTAGCGACGCCGCTGCAAAACGGTGCCGGGCTCTACCTCGGCCTGCTCGCCGGCAAGCCGGCTCAGCTCGCGCCGCGACTGCCGGGCCGCCACCCCGAGACGCCGGATGCGGCGCAGTGCCGCGCCATGGGCACGACCCTCGCGCACCTGCACGTGGCGCTGCAGGACTATCCGCTGGAGCGCGCCAACGCGCATGGCGCTGCCTGGTGGCGCGGGCTTGCGCAGCACTGGCAGCCACAACTGCCGCCCGATGAGCGCACGCTGCTGACGCGCATCCTCGCGCGCCACGCCGACATCTGCGCGCAGTATCCGGACCTGCCCACCGGCCTCATCCATGGCGACCTGTTCCGCGACAACACGCTCTTCGTCGACGACACCGTGACCGCGGTGCTGGACTTTTCCGAGGTCTGCCACGACCAGCTGCTGCTGGACATCGCCATCACGATCAACGATTTCTGTCGCCAGTGGCCGTCGGCCACGCCCGATGCCGCGCGGCGCGCCGCCTTCCTCGAGGGCTATGAGACGGCCCGGCCGCTGCTGGCCTGCGAACGCGAAGCGCTGCCGGTCTTCCTCGCCGTGGCGGCGATGCGTTTCTGGCTGTCGCGGCTGGACATCGGCGCGCGCAACCGCCGCGAGAACCGCGGCGGCGAGCACGTGCTGGAGAAGGATCCGTCGGAGATGCGCCTGCTGGCGCAAAAGCTGCTGGAGGCGTGAGCCGCGGCTTATTTGCCGCCGAGGCAGCCGTGGATGGCGTCCGTCATCTGCAGCAGGCCGGCCTCGAAGCCGACGGCATCAAGCGGCGCTTTCGTGAAGAGCTCATCCACCTCGACCGGATTGGTCGGCCGCCCGTTGAAGACATGCTTCGCCAGCGCCTTGTCGAAGCCCGGCTCGCCGAGGAAGCAGAAGATGCCTTCCTGGCGGATGCGCTGCGACATCAGCAGGAAATGCTTGGCGCCCGGCTTGCTCTCGGGGCTCTGCAGCAGGCTACCGCGGAAGTTCAGCCCGAGCATCGGCTCGATGTACTGGTAGGCGTCGTGGTAGGCGACGAAGGACCGCGACGGCAGGCCCTGGAAGCGCACCGCCTGGCTGGCCTTGAAGGTGGCCATGCGGTTGGCGAAGGCGGCGGCATTCTTGCGATAGGCCTCGGCCTGGGCGGGCTCCCGCCGGGCCAGCGCCTCGGCCAGGGCTCGGGCAATCACCACTGCATTGTCCGGTTCCAGCCAGAGGTGGGGATCCACCGTGCCGGCGATGGCGCCGTCACCGTTGGGACGGCGCTGCAGCTTGCGGCTGATGCCGGGCAGTGACTGCGCTGTCAGCACATTCGGGCTCGCCGCCAGCATGCGGGTCAGGAAGCGCTCATGCGCAGGGCCGATCCAGAGCACGACATCCGCTCGCGCCAGCGCCAGGCGATCCGAAGGACGGGGCTGGTAGTGGTGCGAGGAGGCGCCCGCCGGCACGAGCTGGCTGACACGCCCTCCCTGCCCGTCGGTGACGGCGGCGGCAATCAGCGCCAGCGGACGGATGCTGGCCAGCACTTCCGCCGCCTGGGACAGGGAGCAGAGCAGGGACAGCAGGAGCAAGGCAGGCAGGCGCATCGCTGGGAACCCGTGGCTGCGACGAGGGGGCGCAGATGTTATATTGTTGCATCTCATTTGTCCCGAGCCCCGCATGACCTCCGCCCCGGCCTTCCATCCGCACGACCACAGCCACTGCGTACACGATGCCCTCTCGGCCGCCGAGCGTCTGTGCGAGAAGAGTGGTGCCCGTCTGACCCCGCTGCGCCGGCGTGTGCTGGAGCTGGTCTGGGACAGCCACCAGCCGCTCGGCGCCTACGAGATCTTGGACCGGCTGACGGCCGAGGGGCACAAGCCGGCGCCGCCCACCGTCTACCGCGCGCTGGAGTTCCTGCTGGAGCAGAAGCTGGTGCACCGGATCGCCTCGCGCAACGCCTTCATCGGCTGCTCGCACCCGGGCGCCGCCCACGCCGGCTACTTCCTGCTCTGCGAGGCCTGCGGCAATGCGGAGGAAATCCTGGACCCGCGTGCCCTCGGCAAGGCAGTCGACGCCGCCGCCCGCGACGCCGACTTCGAAGTGCTGAGCCAGACCCTCGAACTGACCGGCCGCTGCCGCCGCTGCCGCAAGGACTGACCATGGCCTCGCCCCTGCTCTCGCTTGCCGGCATCGGCCTGCACCGCGGCGGACGCCCGGTGCTGCAGGATGTCAGCCTCACCCTGAACGCCGGCGAGATTCTCACCGTCATCGGCCCCAACGGCGCCGGCAAGACCTCGCTGGTACGCATCGCGCTCGGCCTGATGGCGCCCGACAGCGGCCACCGCCAGGTGAAGCCCGGGCTGCGTATCGGCTATATGCCGCAGCAACTGGGCCTCAATGAATCGCTCCCGCTCAATGTGCGGCGCTTCCTCACGCTGGCCCGGCCGGGCGTGGCGCCGGCGCTGCTGGCGCAGTCGCTCCAGGAAGTCGGCGCCGCGCACGTCATCGACACGCCCGTGACGCGGCTGTCCGGCGGCGAGCTGCAGCGCGTGCTGCTGGCGCGCGCCCTGCTGCGCGAGCCGGAGTTGCTGGTGCTCGACGAACCCGCTCAGGGTGTCGACATCACGGGACAGGAGGAGCTTTACAACCTGATCGCCGCCGTGCGCGCCCGCCGCGGCTGCGGCGTGCTGATGGTGTCGCACGACCTGCACCTGGTGATGGCGGCCACCGACCACGTGCTCTGCCTGAACCGTCACGTGTGCTGCGAGGGCCATCCGGAGTCGGTGAGCGCGCATCCCGAGTACCTGCGTCTGTTCGGCGCACAGGGCGGGCGCGGGCTGGCGATCTACAGCCACCATCACGACCACCGTCACGATGCGCATGGCGAGGTCTGCAATCATGAGCATCATTGAGCTGCTCTGGCCGGCACTCGCCGCCGGCCTGCTGGTGGCGCTCGTCGCCGGCCCCCTGGGATCGCTGCTGGTATGGCGGCGTCTCGCCTATTTCGGCGACAGCCTCTCGCATGCCGCACTGCTCGGCCTCGGCCTCAGTTTCCTGCTGGCCGTGCCCGGCTGGGTCGGCATCAGCCTGGTCTGCCTGATCGTGGCGCTGCTGCTCGGCCTGCTGCTGCGCCGCCCCGAGCTCGCCACCGACACGCTGCTGGTGCTGCTCTCGACGACATCGCTCAGCCTCGGCCTGATCGTGCTCGGCTTTTTCGAGGACCAGCGCATCGACGTGATGGCGCTGCTCTTCGGTGACCTGCTCAGCGTGACGACGGCGGACCTGCCGCTGCTGCTGGCGGGTGTCGCCGCCATTCTCGGCCTGCTGCTCTGGCAATGGCGGCCCCTGCTGCTCTGCGCCATCAACGAGGAACTCGCGGCGGTGGACGGCATCGCCGTGCACCGCCAGCGCCTGCTGCTGTTGCTGCTGGTGGCGCTGACCGTGACGGCCGCGATGAAAGTCGTCGGCGTGCTGCTGATCACGGCGCTGCTGATCATTCCGGCCGCCGCGGCACGGCGCCTGGCACGCACACCGGAGCAGATGGCGCTGCTGGCGAGCGTCACCGGCATGCTGGCCGTGCTCGCCGGCCTTGCCGGCAGCCTGCGCTGGGATTTGCCGCTGGGCCCGGCCATCGTGGTGGCCGCGGCGTCGGGCTTCGCGCTTGTGACACTGCTGCCGCAGCGCCTGGCTGACACGCCGTAAGTCACGCGACGGAAATGAAAATGCCCGCGGTCGCGGGCATTTTCATTTTCTGGGTGCCGATTATTTTCGCGGCGGATCCGCGGGCAGGCGCACGATCCCGACCTCGGGTTCGGTCCGCTCTTCCTGCGGATGCTCGGGTGCCTGCGGCGTGTCGCTCGCATAGCCGCAGGCCACGCACTCGATCCACTCGCGGTCCGCCTCGCGGCAGAGCCGGATACGATCCTCGACATTGCAGGCCGGGCAGCGCGCGCCGGCAATGAACTGCTTGCGAATCATGCCGATGCTTCCCTGCGGGCCCGAGGGCGCTTCAAAGGCCCGAATGGCGGAGCAGGGCGTCCACCTTCGGCTCACGGCCACGGAACTCCACGAACAACTCCAGCGCGTCGCGGCTGCCGCCCTGCGCCAGGATGGTCTCGCGGAAGCTGCGGCCGATTTCCGCATTCATCACGCCCTCTTCCTCGAACAGCGAGAACGCGTCGGAGGACAGCACCTCCGCCCACTTGTAGCTGTAGTAGCCCGCGGCATAGCCGCCCGCGAAGATATGACTGAAGCTGTGCTGGAAGCGGTTGAACGCCGGCGGCTGGATGACGGCAACAGTGCGGCGCACCTCGTCCAGGACCTGCTGCACGTCACCGGTGCCCACCATGTCGAGCGCGTGGATGCGCATGTCGAAAAGCGCGAACTCGAGCTGACGCAGCATCATGAGGCCGGACTGGAAGTTTTTTGCCGCCAGCATTTTCTCGAGCAGCTCTTTCGGCAGCGGCGCGCCAGTTTCCACGTGGCTGGCGATCAGGCCGAGCGGCTCCGGCTCCCAGCACCAGTTCTCGAAGAACTGGCTGGGCAGCTCCACGGCATCCCAGGCCACGCCATTGATGCCGGACACCGCCGCCACCTCGATGCGCGTGAGCATGTGGTGGAGGCCGTGGCCAAACTCGTGGAAGAGCGTGGTGACCTCCTCATGGGTCAGCAGCGCAGGCTTTCCGTCGACCGGCGGATTGAAGTTGCAGGTCAGGAAGGCCACCGGCTTCTGCAGCGAGCCATCCGCGAGGCGGCGGCGCACACGACAGTCGGCCATCCACGCACCGCCGCGCTTGTGTGCGCGCGCGTAGGGGTCCAGGTAAAAGCTTGCGACGACCTCTCCGTTCTCGCTGATCTCGTAGTAAGTGACGTCAGGATGCCAGGTGACCCTGTCATGGCGCTCCCGGATGGAAAGTCCGTAGAGCGTTTCGGCAATCTTCAGCATGCCGGCAATCACACGCGGCGCCGGGAAGTAGGGCCGCAGCATTTCCTGCGAGATCGAATATTTTTTCTGCTTGAGCTTCTCGCTGGCGTAGGTCACGTCCCAGGGCTGCAGATCCGCGATGCCGAGCTCGTTCTTCGCGAACTCGCGCAGCTCGGCAAGTTCTTTCTGCGCTCCCGGGCGCGTGCGCTTTGCCAGATCGTCGAGGAAGTCGGTGACCTCCTGCGGCGAGCGCGCCATCTTCGGCACCAGCGAAACCTCGGCGAAGCTGGCGTAGCCCAGCAATTGCGCCTGTTCGTGGCGCAGCGCGAGGATTTCATTGATCAGGGAGGAGTTGTCGAAGCGGCCGGCCTGCGGCCCCTGGTCGGAGGCGCGCGTGACATACGCCGTGTACACCTGCTCGCGCAGCGCGCGGTCGTCGGCATGCATCATCACCGCGACATAGGACGGGAAATCCAGGGTGATGCGGAAGCCGTCCTGCTCCTTCTGCTGCGCCAGCGCCGCCAGCAGGCCGAGCGCCGATTCCGGCAGCCCGCCCAGGCGCGTGGCGTCCGGCAGGACCAGGTCCCAGGCCTGGGTGGCGTCGAGCACGTTGTCGGAGAAGCGGGAGCAGAGCTCGGCCAGGCGTTCGGCAATTTCCGCGAAGCGCTGCTTTTTTTCCTCGCTCAGGCCGATGCCGCTCAGACGGAAATCGCGCAGCGCATTGCGGATGGTCTTCTGCTGGGCCGCGGCCAGGTGCGCAAACCCGTCCCCTTTTTCCAGCGTCTCGTAGACGCGAAACAGCTCCTCGTTCTGCCCGAGCTCGGTACCATAGGCGGCCAGCTTGGGCAACGCCTCGTTATAGGCGGCACGCCAGGCCTCGGAGTTCATAACGGCATTGAGATGGGAGACGGGCGCCCACGCCTGGTCGAGCCGGTCCTGCAGGTGTTCCATCACTGCCGGCACGCTCTCCCAACTGATCGTGTGGGCCTGCTCCTGCTGCACCAGCCGCTCGATCGCGGCACGGTTTTCGCTCAGGATGGCATCGATCGCCGGTGCGACGTGCTCGGGCTGGATGCGGTCGAAGGGCGGCAGGACATGGGATTCGAGCAGGGGGTTGTTCATGGGGGACTTCCTGTTTACATCAACTCGCCGCTGCACCCGCGGCATTTCCGGCAACAGCAGGGGAGAGAGACATATGGTGGCTGCCATCCGCGCCCACAAGGGCATCTGGCCTGTCATTGACCAGAGTGTATTCGTGGACCCCACGGCCGTCATCATCGGCGACGTGGTCATCGGCAAGGACAGCTCGGTCTGGCCCTACGCCATCGTGCGTGGCGACATGCACCATATCCGTATCGGCGAAAGGGTTTCCGTGCAGGACGGCGCGGTGCTGCACATCACCCACGCCAGCAGCTACAACCCCGACGGCTTCCCCCTGTCCATAGGTAGCGACGTCACGATCGGCCACCAGGCAACACTGCATGGCTGCACCATCCACGACCGCGTGCTTATCGGCATGAAAGCCATGGTCATGGACGGTGCCGTGGTGGAGTCCGAGGTGATCCTCGGGGCCGGCGCTATCGTACCGCCGGGCAAGGTGCTGGCCTCGGGCCACGTGTATATGGGCAGTCCCGCGAAGGCCGTGCGTCCTGTCACCGACAAGGAACGCAGCTACTTTACCTACACGGCGGCCAATTACGCCCGCCTTAAGGATGGCTATCTGCAGGAAGGTCAGGGCGTCGCGCTGCCCGTCCCCACAGCTACTTAAGACGATAGTTCAGGCCGAAGGCGACCAGTGAATCGTCGAGGCGCGGCGTGCTGTTTTCACGCTTGGTGTCGTAGCTCAGCGACAGGCCCAGCACATCGGTAATCGAGAAGACGAGCGCGGTGCGCGTGCGCACGACCGTGGTTTCTTCACCGATGTCAGCCGCCGCAACCTCGGTAAAGCGCGTGCCAGGGCGAATCTGCCACTCGAAGCGCGTTGCCAGGTTGCCAACCGCCTCGTCTTCAACCTCGCGATTGGCCTCGATGCGGCTAATGCGCGAGCCGGCGCCGATATCCACGTTCCAGAACAGGGTATCCGTTTTGAAGAACTGATGGCCATAACCGGCGGATATCATCACCTGATAGTCGTAAACGCTCTGCAGGTCCTTTTCGAACTGCGGCTTGATGAACAGGTAATCCTTGGGCGTGAAATTCCAGCTCGTCTTCTGCAGGACGAAATAGCGCTCGCGGGTGCGCAGGTCGGTCATGCGGTCCGACTCATTGAGCCCTTCCGCGCGCAGCTCATACGTCCAGGCATTGCGCAGGTAGCGCGTGTAGAAGAAGCCCTTGATGGTTTCCTGGTTGCTGCTGCCGGATGACTTGAGATACGCGGCCTCGGCTTCTGCCGTAAGTGGGCGCTGTGCCGGCTCGGCGACGATCGACTGGGCGATTGCCTGTGACGGCAGCACCACTGCTGCCAATGCAAAACATTGCGCGAAACGCATCAATATCCTCCCTGAAGTTCAGCTCGGCTTTCGCTACGCCCGCAGCAGCTCGGCGCGCAGCTCCTCAAGCACCGGCTGCGTTGGCGGTTGCACGCCGCGCCACAGCCGGAATGCCTCGGCCGCCTGCTCCACCAGCATGCCGAGGCCATCGCGGACCTGCGCGCCCTGCTGCTGCGCCCAGCGCAGGAAAACCGTTGGCTCCGCACCGTACATCATGTCGTAGGCCAGGGCATTGGCAGAAAAGATGCTCGTTGGTAGCGGCGGAAGTTCGCCCTGCAGGCTGGCCGACGTCCCGTTGATGACGAGGTCGAAGGACCGTCCGGCGAGCGCGTCAAACGCCGCGGCCGACACCGGCCCCTCGTCACTGAAGAGCGCCGCGAGTTGCGCCGCTTTTGCAACGGTCCGGTTGGCCACGACAAGTTCGGCGGGCCGTTCCGCCAGCAGAGGGCCCAGCACACCGCGCACGGCGCCGCCGGCGCCCAGCACCAGGATGCGCTTGCCAGCCAGGTTGATGCCGGCATTGCTCGTAAGGTCCCGCACCAGTCCGACGCCGTCCGTGTTGTCGCCATGCAGGCGGCCCGCCCCGTCCAGCAGCAGCGTATTCACCGCTCCCGCTTTTTCGGCGCGCACGCTTTTCGACTCCGCCAGTTGCCACGCCTCTTCCTTGAAGGGCACCGTGACATTGCAGCCACGCCCACCCTCTCCGAAGAACTGCCGCACGGCGTCGGAAAAGTGATCCTTATCCGCGAGCCTGGCTTCATAACGGAGTGATTGGCCGGCAAGTCGCGCAAACGTCGCGTGAATACGCGGTGACTTGCTGTGCGCTACCGGATTGCCGAACACGCAATAGCGGTCCATGGAGCCTCCTGCCTGAGTCTTGTGCCCGGGACACGGGAATTGCAGGTTGATCGGTTAGTTGCGGGGGAACCGCCGTCCTCACGCCCAGTCGCGGGCGCGCAGGTAGTCGTCGTAGAGCACGGCCTCGGGCGTACCCGGCTCCGGCTGCCAGTCGTAGCGCCAGCTCACCAGGTTCGGCAGCGATGCGAGGATGGACTCGGTGCGCCCGCCCGACTGCAGGCCGAACAGCGTGCCGCGGTCATAGACGAGGTTGAACTCCACATAGCGCCCGCGACGGTAGAGCTGGAAATCGCGCTCGCGCTCGCCGAAGGGCGTCGCCTTGCGGCGCGCCACGATGGGCTGGTAGGCGTTGATATAGCCATCGCCGACCGCGCGCATGAAGGCAAAACATTTTTCGGCGCCCCAGACATTGATGTCGTCGTAGAACAGCCCGCCGATACCGCGTGGCTCGTTGCGATGCTTGATGAAGAAATAGTCATCGCACCACTTCTTGAATTCCGGATACACGTTTTCGCCGAAGGGCGCGCACAGGTCACGGGCAACGCCATGCCAGTGCTGGCAGTCCTCGTCGAAGCCGTAATAAGGTGTGAGGTCGAAGCCGCCGCCGAACCACCAGATCGGCGCCTGGCCTTCCTTCTCGGCGATGAATAGGCGCACATTGGCGTGCGAGGTCGGCACGTAGGGATTGCGCGGGTGGATCACGAGCGAAACGCCGAGCGCCTGTGCCTTGCACCCGGCGAGATCCGGACGGTGTGCCGTGGCCGATGCGGGCATGCGCGATACGTTCACATGCGAGAACAGTACGCCCGCTTTCTCGATGACGGCGCCGCCCTCGAGGATGCGCGACCGGCCTCCGCCCCCCTCCTCGCGGCTCCAGTTGTCGGTATGAAACGCGGCGGCGCCGTCCTCCGCTTCGAGCATGGTGCAGATACGATCCTGCAGGTCGAGCAGATAGGCTTTGACGGCGGCAATGTCGGGCGATGTGGCGGAGTGGGTCATGCGGTCACCGGGCTCTCAGAACGACGCCACTGACGGCATCGCGGATTTCACTGGGTTTGGGGTCGCCGCCAAGGCGGCCGGGCAGGATATAGCCAAGGCCGTCGCCAAACTGGCGGCGCAATTCGAGGGTGTTTCGCGCCGGCGACTTTCCGCTCAGGTTGGCACTGGTGGAAACGAGCGGCCCGCCCCAGGCGCGGCATAGTGCTTGCACTCCCGGGTGGGCCGATACACGCACCGCGAGGGACGGATGCTTGCCGCGCAACCATTCCGGCGCCGCCGGCGCCGGCACAACCCAGGTAAAAGGGCCAGGCCATGTGGACAACACGGTGTCCCGCTGGCTGTCCGTGAGTCCTGCAAGCCAGGGCAGGATCTGCCGGGTATCCGCCGCAATGATGATGAGGCCCTTGGCCTCGCTGCGCTGCTTCAGCGCCAGCAGTCGCCGGACCGCCGCTTCGTCAAACGGGTTGCAGCCCAGGCCCCAGACCGCTTCCGTCGGATAGGCGATCACCTGTCCGGCGTGCAGCGCCTGCACGGCACAGCGCAAATGCAAAGGAGAAGGAAGGACGATGGAGGACATGGCGGCGCAGTGTACCACCGCCCCGTTCATTGTCCGCGCTCAAGGAACGCGCTCGTAACCTCCGGGGACAGAAGCTATGAGACCTGCAATCTCTAGCTGCGAGAGCGCGCGCAGGATGGCCGCCGGTGGACGACCGAGCGCGGAGATGAGCCAGTCGGGATGCCGGGGCCCCTGGCCCAGAGCATCCAGGACCAGCCGCAACTCCCTGCTCACCTCCGGGCCCGGCGTCTCCCTGGACGGCCTCGTTGCCTGCTCACGCAGGACCCCCAGCATTGGCGGAAGATCTCCCAATATCTGCTGCACCTCCGTCACGGCGGTGACGCCCTCGCGAATGAGCCTGAGGCAGCCTTGTGCCTGGACATTGTGCCGAGAGCCGGGCAGCGCCCAGACCATGCGCCCCTGCTCGGCCGCCAACCGGGCCGTGATCAGCGAGCCGCTCTCGGGCGCCGCCTCCACGACAAGAACGCCCAGGCTCAATCCGCTGATCAGGCGGTTACGCCGGGGAAAGTGCATGGCCAACGGCTGCGTACCTGGCAAAAACTCACTGACGATCAGACCGCCCGCCTGCACGATGCCCTGGTAGAGACGGGTGTTTTCGCGAGGGTAAGGTCGATCGGCTCCCGTGCCGAGCACGGCTACCGTCCTACCACCGCTGCGCACCGCCCCCTGGTGTGCAGCGGCATCGACGCCACGCGCCATGCCACTCGTGATGATGAGTCCGGCACGCGCCAGTTCGCCAGCGAAGGCCTCGGCATCGGAGCGCCCGGTGAGCGAGGGATGGCGGGTACCGACCACCGCGAGCTGGGGCAGATGCAGGATCGACGCGTCGCCCTTAAGGAACAGCAGGGGCGGCGGATCATCAATCTCGCGGAGCAGGGGCGGGTAATCCGGATGATGAAGCGTCAACAGGAGCTGGCCGGGCGCCTCGCACCAAGCCAAATCGGCCGCCACGCCCTCCGCCATTTCACGGGCCAGCTCGGGGTCGTCGCCGTACTGCCAACTGGCCAGTCGCTCGGCCCGCGCCGAGGACAGGCCGAGGGCCCGCCATTCAGAAGGCGTTGCCGCCAGCGCGACTGTTGGCGAACCGAAATGCCGCAGCAGACTGTTGGTACTGATGGAGGATTGCTGGACGAGACGCCAGAGGCGCAACCAGTCCACGGACTGCGCCGGCGGGATTGTCTGCATGGGCATCCTTGCCTCAGGAGAGTTACCGCAAGATTGAACCTGCCCCCAACTCAATCATGTCGGGGGAGGCTCGAGAACAGGCTGGAAGTGTGAAACCGAACGGGCAGGGCGCCTGATCAGTCAGCGCTGATCGGCGGACGGATCTCGTCGCCCACCTTGACCACCTTGGTCGAGTTCAGGATCAGGGCATAACTGACGCGATCGAAAGCACGGAACACCATGGCAAGACCGGTGCGCTCCGAGGGCAGCCTGATGTCCTCCTGGGAAACGCGGTCGGAAATCAGCTCGCCCCTGCGATACAGCGCAAAGGTATGGCCCGGCTTGACGCCATCCTGGGTGCCGCGATTGACCGCGATCACGCTGAACTGGGTTGCGGAACCGATGCTGCCAAATACGCGGAGGATCTTGCCGGGCTTCACGCCCTCGGGATTGGACGGATGGAAAATCGGGGCCACGGGACCACTCTGGTTCTCCAGCAGCTTGTCACCGACGCGGATTTCCTGCGTGGTGCGGGTTACCTTCATGGTGCCTACTTCAGAGCGCAGGTCGGAAAGGCTGCCGGCGCCGATGTCTTCGGCTTCGAAGCCCAGGATCTCGTTGGTGTCGGGATCCACGTAGGTCAGGCCGCCACGATAGACGCCGTAGCTGCCCTCGGGCTGCAGCAGGGCATTCTTGTCGCGAACGTAGATGATGTCACCGGCACCGGCCACGACACGCGCATCGGTGCTGCCGATGACATACGGCGCACGCTCGAGGGCCTCCCGCGTCACGACGCGAGAATCGTTGAGGTAGCGCTGGATGTCCTTCAGGGGGATGGCGGGGATGGCGAGGCTCATCGGCAGCTCGCGCATCTTCGGATGCAGCTTCACCGTGCCATCCGCCATCTGGGTGGTCTCGGGCAGGCCGCCGCCGCCGGCTATGCGGGCTGTGGCCTCGGCGCAACCGCCGCCCTGGTCAACGACCAGCACGGCCTTGTCCTTGATCTGGCAGAGGAGGAGGACGTCACCGGGGAAAATGAGATGGGGGTTGTAGACCTGCTTGTTGGCTTCCCAGATTTCCGGCCAGCGCCAGGGATCCTCGAGATAGCGGCCGGCAATACCCCAGAGCGTGTCGCCCTTTGAGACCGTATAGCGCTCCGGTGCGGAGGGCTTCACCTTGACGGGTTCTTCGGCCTGAACAACACCTGCCAGGAGACAGGCACTCACAATTCCAAGGAGGCTTTTTTTCATTATGGTTTCCCTTGCGACGGTCGCACCGGCACGGCGGCTATGGTCGCTTTTTCGGCAACGGGCCCTATATAATGGGCCACAGCAACAGCCTGCTCTGTGACGCAATAAGCAGACTTTTACAGTACCTTCAAAATCTTAGCAAGCATACTTGGGAGTTTACTCCAAGTCGCAGCAGTCCCGGCACACCCCTATGATCCTGCCCATCCTCGAGTTCCCCGATCCCCGTTTGCGCACCAAGGCAAAGCCCGTTGGCGAGGTCGACAGCAACATCCGCAAGCTTGTGGATGACATGCTCGAGACCATGTATGACGCCCAGGGCATCGGGCTGGCCGCCACCCAGGTCGATCATCACCTGCAACTGATCGTCATGGACCTTTCAGACGACAAGAACGAGCCCCTGGTGTTCATCAATCCCTCGCTCGCACCGCTCTGCGTCGACAAGGTGCCCTATGACGAGGGCTGTCTCTCCGTGCCTGGCTTCTACGAGACCGTGGAGCGGCCGGCGCGGGTGCGCATCAACGCGCTGGATCGTGAGGGCAAGCCCTTCGAGCTCCAGGCCGAAGGCCTGCTGGCTGTCTGCATCCAGCACGAAATGGATCACCTGAGCGGCAAGCTCTTCGTGGACTACCTTTCCTCGCTCAAGCGCGATCGCATCAAGAAAAAGCTTGAGAAACAGCACAAGCTTCAGGCCTGAGCGGATAGCGAGTACTCACAAATTGGACCATCCTTTACGCATTGTCTTCGCTGGAACCCCCGAGTTTGCGGCCGAGAGCCTGAAGGCCCTGCTGCAGCAGGGCGAGCACGAGGTCATTGCCGTCTATACCCAGCCGGATCGGCCCGCGGGCCGCGGGCGCGAGCTGAAGGCCAGCCCGGTGAAGGAGCTTGCGCTGAGTCGCCGGATTCCCGTCTTCCAGCCCCCGAGCCTGAAAGACCCCGTAGCGGTGGCCGAACTCGAGGAGCTGAAGCCGGACCTGATGATCGTGGCCGCCTATGGCCTCATCCTGCCCCGGACCGTGCTGGCCGTCCCGCGCCTCGGCTGCCTGAACGTCCATGCCTCCCTGTTGCCGCGATGGCGCGGTGCCGCGCCGATCCAGCGCGCGATCCTGGCGGGTGACCGCGAGACCGGCATCACCATCATGCAGATGGAGGAGGGCCTCGATACCGGCCCCATGCGCTACACGGTGCGCTGTCCCATCTCTCCGAACGACACCGCCGCCAGCCTGCATGATCGACTGGCGCTGCTGGGCGGGGAGGCGCTAGTCGCCGCGCTCGAGCTACTGAATGACGGCGCGCTACCGAGCGAACCCCAGGACAGCGCCCTCGCCACCTATGCCACCAAGCTCAGCAAGGAAGAGGCGCGCCTCGACTGGCAGCGGTCGGCTGCCGAACTTTCCTGTGCGGTGCGCGCCTACAACCCCGTGCCGGTCGCCTTCTCTACGCTGAATGGGCAGACCGTGCGCATCTGGGAAGCGTCTGACGCCGGGCAGACCACCACTGCCCCGCCTGGCATGATCATCGCTGCTGATCGCGATGGCCTTCGCGTGGCCGCCGGCGAGGGTACCGTGCTGATGATCGAGACCCTGCAGCTCCCCGGGGGCAAGCCGCTCGCCGTGCTGCAGCTGCTGAATGCCCGGCGCGACCAGTTGGCGCCCGGGCAGATGCTGGGCGCATGAAACACTCTCCCCGCACAGCCGAGCGCCTCAGTGCGCGCGCCCTCGCCGCACGCGCCCTGGTGCCCGTGCTTGGCGGAAAAGAATCATTGAGCGACACCCTTCCCGCAGCGCTCGGCCAGGTCGCGCCACAGGACCGTGGCCTGCTGCAGGCCATCGCCTTCACTACCTGCCGCCATGCGCTGCACTATCGGGCGTTGCTGCAGCCGCTGCTGCAAAAGGCGCCGTCGCCAATGGCCGAGGCGCTGCTCCTGACCGGGCTCGCGCAACTGCGTGATTTGCGCATCCCCGACCACGCAGCGCTTAGCGAGACGGTCAATGCCGCACGCGAGCTGAAGCAGGACCGTATCACCGGGCTGATCAATGCCGTGCTGCGCCGCTTCCTGCGCGAGAGGGACAGCCTGGAAGCACAGGCCGCAGGGATGGCACATGCCCATCCTCTCTGGTTGAAGACCGCGCTGGAGAAGGACTGGGGCGCCGAGCGCGCCGGCCAGATTCTGGCCGCCGGCAACGAAGAGGCGGCGCTGACCCTGCGCGTGAATGTGCAGCGCACGTCGCGTCCGGACTATCTGGCGCGACTGCAGCAGGAAGACATCGCTGCCGCTGTTTGCGAATGGAGCGACAGCGGCATCCGTGTGGACAACGTCGGGGACGTGCGCCAGCTTCCGGACTTTGCCGCCGGCGCAGTATCCGTACAGGACGAGGCGGCGCAACTTTGCGCCACCCTGCTCGACTGCCGCGCCGGCATGCATGTGCTCGATGCCTGCGCTGCGCCGGGCGGCAAGGCCGCGCACCTGCTGGAGCAGGCGCCGGGCATCACGCTGCTGGCACTGGACATCTCGCCGGAGCGCTGCCTGCGCATCGACGAGAACCTGCAGCGCCTGCAACTGCAGGGCGCGCAGGTCGTGGCCGCCGACGCCGGCGAAACGTCCGCATGGTGGGATGGCCGCGGCTTCGACCGCATCCTGCTGGATGCGCCCTGTACCGCGACCGGCGTCATCCGTCGCCACCCCGACATCAAGCTGCTGCGTCGCGAGTCGGATGTAGCACAGACAGCCCTTCAGCAGACCCGCCTGCTGAAAGCGCTCTGGCCACTGCTGATGCCGGGCGGACGGATGCTGTACGCAACCTGCTCGATCCTGAAGGCGGAAAACGAGCTGCAGATCGCGGCCTTTCTTGCGGCGACACCTGATGCGCGCGAGATTCCGATTGCCGCCCCCTGGGGCGAAGCACGGCCGCACGGGCGGCAGCTGTTCCCAGGTCCTACCGACGGCTTCTACTACGCGCTCATTGCCAAGGCGGAATAAGCTGGCCCGGCGCGGGCAATAAAAAAGCGGGCACCAGGCCCGCTTTTTTATTGCTGCACCGCGGTCAGGTCAGCGCCCCACGAGGGAGCGCGCGATGACTTCCTTCATGATCTCGTTGGCGCCGCCGTAGATGCGCTGGATGCGCGCGTCCACGAAGGCACGGGAGACGGGGTACTCGCACATGTAGCCGTAGCCGCCGTGCATCTGCAGGCAGGCATCGGCGACGCGGCCCTGCAGGTCGGTACAGGACAACTTGACCATGGCCGCCGTGGGCACGTCCAGCTTGCCTTCCATGTAGCGCGCGATGCACTGGTTCAGGAAGGCCTTGTGGACCTCGATGTCGGTCTTGCAGGTGGCGAGCGTGAAGCGGGTGTTCTGCAGCTGCGACAGCGGGGCGCCGAAGGCCTTGCGGTCCTTCACGTACTCGATGGTGCTGTCGAGCACGCCCTCGGCCGCATACACGCCCAGCACCGCGATGTTCAGGCGCTCGCGCGGCAGCTCCTGCATCATGTAGGAGAAGCCCTTGCCTTCCTCGCCGAGCAGCGCATTGAGCGGCAGCTTCACGTTATCGAAGAAAAGCTCGGAGGTGTCCTGCGAGTGCAGGCCGATCTTCTCGAGGTTACGGCCCTTGGCGAAACCGGGCAGCGTGGTGTCGACCAGGAACAGCGACACGCCCTTGGCGCCGGCAGTGGGATCGGTCTTGGCCGCCATGATCACGAGGCCGGCGTGTTGGCCGTTGGAGATGAAGGTCTTGGAGCCATTCAGGACGTAGTGATCGCCCTGCTTGATGGCCGTGGTGCGGATGTTGGCAAGGTCGGAGCCCGCGCCCGGCTCGGTCATGCCGATGGCGCCCACGCACTCGCCGGAGGCGAGCTTGGGAATCCAGTAGGCTTTCTGCTCCTGCGTGCCGATGTGCTGGATATACGGGGCCACGATGTCGGAATGCACCGACACGCCGGTGCCCAGGGACGACACGCCGGCACGGGCCATCTCTTCCAGAATCAGCATGGAGTACTGGAAAGGCACGCCCGCACCGCCGAACTCGTCGCTCTGGTCGACGCACAGCAGGCCGTTCTCGCCGAGCTTGTTCCAGATGTCGCGCGGCATCCAGGAGTCCTTCTCCCACTTCTCGTAGTGGGGAACGATTTCCTTCTCGAGGAAACGCTTGATGTTGTCGCGGAACAGTTCGTACTCGGCGGCATCGATGGCAGACATGGCGGAAACCCTTGAGGAAAAAACCGCGCGATTGTAGCGCCTTGGCGCGCCGTCCCATAGTCGGCAAAGCAGGGACAACGGCTGCCTCGGGGATGCCCACGTCGGCCTCGGTCGGGCCTGGTTCGTCGTCCGGGTTCAACACCGGCGCCCGCACGAGTACCTTTGTCGGCAACCCCGCTGCCAGGCACAGATGTCCATGCAAGCCATCCTGATCGATTCCAGCGGCCGGCTGACCTGGGGCACGGCCGCCACGCCCGAGCCCGCGGCAGGCGAGGTGCGCATCCGCATCCATGCAACCGCGGTGAATCGTGCCGACCTCCTGCAACGCCAGGGCCTGTATCCCCCGCCTGCGGGCGCCAGCACCATCCTCGGGCTGGAATGCGCGGGCCTCGTGGATGCCGTGGGCGACGGCGTGACCCGATGGCGCCCCGGCGACGCCGTGTGCGCCCTGCTCGCAGGCGGCGGCTACGCCGAATATGTCTGCGTCGACGCCAACCACTGCCTGCCGGTCCCCGCCGGGCTCAGCCTCGCCGAGGCGGCCTGCCTGCCCGAGGCCTTCGCCACGGCCTGGCTCAACCTCCATGAGGAAGCCCGCCTGCAGCCGGGCGAACGCGTACTGCTGCCAGCGGGCGCGAGCGGTGTCGGGACCGCCGCGATCCAGCTCTGCCGCCTGTTCGGCAATCCCTGCTTCGTCAGCGTCGGCTCGGCCGTGAAGCTGCAGCGCTGCCTTGAGCTCGGCGCCACCGGTGGCGTGCTGCGGGGCGAGCCGTTGGCGGCGCTTCTCAAGCCGGACGGTGTGTACGTCGTCCTCGACCCGGTCGCTGGCGAGACGCTGGAGGAGCACCTCTCGCTGCTGCGGCCGGACGGGCGACTGGTCCTGATCGGGCTCATGGGTGGCCGCCATGCCCGCGTGGACCTCGGCCGGCTGCTGGCAAAACGCCTGCGGATCATCGGCTCCACCCTGCGTAACCGCTCGGCCGCGCAAAAAAGCGCCCTCATCGAGCGCCTGGGCAGGGAGGTGTGGCCCCACTTTGCCACGGGCGCGCTGCGCGCGGTCGTCGACCGCCGCTTTCCACTGCAGGAAGCCGCCGCCGCGCATGAATGGGTGGCGGCCAACCGCAATGTGGGCAAGGTGGCGCTCGTCCTCGACGGATATTCCGCCTGACCCGTGGCGAGCCGGACGGGACCGCCGGCATGGCAGGCGTGGCGGTCGTGGTCTATACCGAAATGGCACAGCCAGAGAGGAGTCCGTCATGCTGCCCAACACAGTGGTTCTCAGGAACATCGACCCCAAGAGCCTGCACCGGCAGATCCTGCAGCTCGAGGCCTTGCAGCGAGAGCTGAGCCCCGACGACAGCAGGGAGGCCAGCACTGTCGGGCAGACCGTGAAGCTGCTGCACCTGATCGAGGAGGAGCTGCGCCGCCAGGCGCGCGCCCTGCATCCCCACTGACAGGGACACTCGGCGAACATAGCAAGCCGCGGGGATTTGAACGCCGCGGCCCGAGCCGGGGCCGACCGTCGACCTGCTTCTCGCTACGGTCGCTGGGGTCGTCCAATACCCCAGGAACAGTTGGCATTTGGATGACGTCTGCCTAGGATGCGCAGCTTCCGCGTCGGGGAGCTTCCATGTCGACTTTCACTGCCCTGCTTGAGCGCCTGAGAAACGGCGAGGCCGATTTCGAAGAGGTCATCGCTCATATCAATGCGCACTATGATTACACCCCTACCCGCTTCAGCAATGGCCTGGGCGTGGATCCGGTCGTGAATGACGCCGGCAAGAACGAAGGCTCCTGCCGGGTGTTCGCACTGGCGCAGCTGCTACAGCTCGCCGAGACGGATACGGTGCAGCTATTCGGGCGCTTCTACCGCGAGGACGTCCTGAAGCATCCTGACGGCAACGACCACGGCAACATCCGTCGCTTCCTCAAGGATGGCTGGGCCGGCATCCGCTTCGAGGGCCGCGCACTCGTCCCCAAGGCCGGCTGACGGCGAGCAGCGGCCCACTCCCGGGCGCAGCGGCACCTCGCGAATTTCGTCAGGATGCATCGCGCCTATACCGCTTCATCCACCAGGTCAGTGGCGCGCCCTCAAGCCGGCAGGACGCGCACCGCGCGTGGCCAGGGGCGACGCTCACCCGGTGCCGTGCCGGCGTTCGGCGCCCGCTGACAGTCCCGTCGGGACTTTGCTAGTCTTGAAGGCCCCCTGGCCGCTGCCGGCCCGTCGTCACAATAATAAAAACCGGTACTCCGAATGACCTTCCCCTCGCTAGATACCGGCAACCAGAGCCTGCAGAGGTCTCTGGCGTTGCTTGGCCGAGCCGGCGCCTTGCGCCAGGAGGGAGATGTCGTCGGCGCCGTCGCGGCCTACCAGCAGGCGATCCGGGCAAACACCATGAATGGCGTGGCTTACTACGAGCTGCTCGCGATGCTGCTGCAGCTGGGTGAGGTGGCCAACGCCGAAAAGGTGCTTGCGGCCGTTCCGCCCTCCCTCTACGGCAAGTCCGGCTCACTCCAGCGCATGCAGGGGATCGTACTGATGGAGCAGGGCCGGTATGCCGATGCCATCGCCCTGTTTCAGCGGCTCCAGGGAGATGCCTCCATCAATCAGGCCAACCTCTCCAATGACCTCGGCAGCTGCTACAGCCGTCAGGAGAAGTTCGACGAGGCCTTGGCGCATTACAGGCGGGCGTTCCAGGCCGGCATGCGCGACCCCGTCCTCTATACCAACATTGCCGGCATCTACTCGAAGCAGGGCAATAGCGTAGAGGCGGAAAAGTACTATCGGGAAGCGCTGCAAAAATATCCTGGCCACGCGGACGTGACGTACGAGTACGCCAATTTCCTGCTCAAGACGGAGCAGTTCGAGCGCGGCTTCCCGATGTACCGCCGGCGCTGGGAGGCTGCGCTGTTCGGCTGCACGGCGCCCCTTCTGCCGATACCCGAGTGGGACGGAAAAGCCCGTGTCGGCTCCCTGCTTGTGCTTGGCGAGCAGGGCGTGGGCGACCAGATCGTTTTCAGCTCGCTGCTGCGTGGGCTGACGGGCAAGGTGGACAGAATCGCCACCGCGTTTGACCGGCGACTCAACCCACTACTCACGCGATCCTTCCCGGAAATCGGGATTGCCAACGTTTCGGGCAATCCCTCGGAAGCGGAGCTGGTGGAAAAATACGATGCGTATATTTCCGCCGCGGACATGGGCGCCCTTGCCCCCGACGCCATCGGCTGGACGCAGGGCTACCTGAAGGCTGATCCGGAGCGGGCCGCCCGGCTGCGTCACAAATACCAGGCGATGTTTCCCGGCAAGAAGCTGGTCGGCATTTCGTGGAAGAGCACCCGGCCTCTCTACGGTGAGAAAAAAACCGTGGACATCGAGGCGTGGAAGAATGTGCTCGCGATCGAGTCCTGCCAGTTCATCTGTCTGCAGTACGGCGATGTCCGGGCAGACCTGGCGCGCGCCGCCGGCCTTTGTGCGTCGGGACACGGCGTGTACCTCGACCCGGAGATCGACAGCTTCAATGACCTGGACGGCCTGGCAGCGCAGATCGCCGCGCTCGACCTCGTCATTACCACCAGCAACTCGACGGCGCATCTTGCCGCCGCCATCGATGCGCCCACCTGGCTGATGCTCCCCACCGGCTCCGGCCTCTGCTGGTACTGGGGCCAACGCAAGGATTCGGTCGCCTGGTACCCGCATATCCGCCCCTTCAGGATCAAGGAGGCCGACAACTGGGCACCGGCACTGCACGACGTGATGCTATCCCTCCAGAAAACCTGCGAAGTAGACCCATGAAAACAACAACCCCCACTCTTCCTGTCCGCGTCTTCATCGGCTACGACCGCCGCGTACCCGTGATCTTCCATGTGATGGCGCACAGCATCGCCTCGCGCTCCTCGGTGCCGGTGGCGCTCACCCCGCTGGTGCTGCCGCACTTCGACGGTGTGCTGAACCGCGAGATCAACGAGAACCAGTCCACGGAGTTTTCCTTTTCGCGCTTCCTCGTGCCGTATCTCTCCGGCTACGAGGGCTGGTCGCTGTTCACGGACAACGACATGATCTTTCTCGACGATATCGCCAACCTCTGGAAGCTGCGCGACGACCGCTACGCCGTGCAGGTCGTGAAGCACCACCACGAGCCGGCCGAGAGCACCAAGTTCCTGGGCGAGCGCCAGACCTCCTACGAGAAGAAGAACTGGTCCAGCGTCATCCTCTTCAACAACGCGAAGTGCCGTGCGCTGACGCCTGAATACGTGAGCACCGCCACGGGCCTGCAGCTGCACCAGTTCAAGTGGCTGGACGGCGACCATGAAATCGGCGAGATCCCGCACCGCTGGAACTACCTCGTCGACTACGACCCGGAAGTGCCGGCGGACGAAGTCTCCAACCTGCACTACACCTCGGGCGGCCCTTATTTCGCCGAGACGCGCAACTGCGGCTATGCCGAAGAATGGCTCGCCGAGCGCGAGGCGATGCTGGCGGTCAATGCGAAAAAGCTGAAGTAGGCGCAGGCCACGCGTCATGACCGCTGATGCCGGTGCGCAGGCGCTGCAACAGTCGACGCTGCTGATCGCGCGCGCGCGCGAGCTGCGGCAAGCCGGCCAGCTGCAACAGGCCGTAGCGACTTACCAGCAGGCCATCGCGACGTGTCCGGGCAATAGCGCCACCTACCAGGGCCTCGTCACGCTGCTGCTCGACATCGGCGACATCGCCAATGCGGTAAAGGTGATGAACGCGGTGCCGCCGGCCGTCTACCGGCAGGCGGCACCGCTGCACAACCTGCATGCGATCATCCTCATCCATCTCGGGCAGCTCGACGGGGCGATCCAGATCCTGGAGCGCCTGCAGGGTGTCGACGGCATCAATCAGGGCTCCCTGTTCAACAACCTCGCCGCCTGCTACGACCGCAAAGAGGACTACGCGCGCGCACCCGCCTGCTTCGAGAAGGCCCTGCAGGCCGGCAAGGACGATCCCGATCTCTACGTGAGCTGGGCCGGCACCTGCCAGAAGATGGGCGACGTGTCGGCTGCGGAGCGCCTGTACACCGAAGGCCTGCGCAAATATCCGCGCCACAGCGAGCTGCTCTATGAGTACGCCGTGCTGCTGCTGAAAGCCGGGCAGTACGAGAAGGGCTTCGCGCTTTATGAGCATCGCTGGCAGGCCAGGGTTTTCGCACAGAACAAGCGCCCCGAGCTGCCGCTGCCGCATTGGGACGGCACAGCTCAGATCCGCTCGCTGCTCGTGATGCCGGAGCAGGGCGTGGGTGACGAGATCGTGTTCAGCGCCCTGCTGCCCGCGCTCCTGGAAAAAGTGCCGTCGGTGTCGGTCGCGCTCGATGCGCGGCTGGCGCCGCTGCTCGAGCGCTCCTGGCCCGCGCTCGCGATGGCAGAGCCGGTCGCCGGAATGAATGCCGCGGAGCTCGCGGCCCGCTACGACGCATGGATTCCGGCCGGCGACCTGGGCCGGCTGGCGCCGGAAGGCATCGGCTGGACGGGAGGGCCGTTGCGTTCCGATCCGGCGCGCACTGCCGCATTGCGCGAGCAATACCAGGAGCGCTTCCCCGGCAAGCGGCTGGTGGGCATTTCCTGGAAGAGCAAACGGGCCGCCTTCGGCGCGCGCAAGTCGATCGACCTGCTGGACTGGAAGTCATTGCTGGAGCAGCCGGACTGCCAGTTCATCAGCCTGCAGTACGGCGATGTCGCGGAGGAGATTGCCCGGGTACGCGAGGTGCTCGGCGTTACCGTGCACGTCGATCCGGCGATCGACAGCTTCCAGGACCTCGACGGGCTTGCCGCGCAAATTTCCGCGCTCGACCAGGTCATCACCACCAGCAACACTACGGCGCACCTCGCAGCAGGCCTGCATGTTCCTACCTGGGTGCTGCTGCCGATCGGGCCGGCGTTGCTCTGGTACTGGGGCTATGGCGAGCGGTCGGCCTGGTACCCGGAGGTCCGCCTGTTCCGGCTGCAGGCGCCGGGGGAGTGGGGCGAGGTCATGACGCGGGCCGCGCAGGCGCTGGAAGCAGAAGTCGCGTCATCCGGCGGTGGCGGCCGGTGCTCATGAGCCGTCAGCACCGCCGATCCTAGTTCGCGTCTTTTGCCGCCTTGTCGGGTCGCGCCGCATTCCACTGGGCCACGCCCAGGAAAATCACCCGCAGCTGCTTTGAGAGCGTGTCCACCAGCCGCTCCTCCTCCTCGGGCCGCTCCGACGGCAGCGCCAGGATCTGGTCGGTCGCCATCACCATGTTGTTCACCACGAGCTGGGCGATCATCTGCAGGTCGGTGCTGGTGACGCGGCGGTCCGGCACCAGCAGCGCCAGGTCGGTGGCCAGCTCGCTCACGAAAAAGCGCAGCTCGTTACGGATGGCCAGGCGCGTGCTGGTGGCGCCGGAAAAGTACTCGCGGATGGCAAAGCGGAAATAGCGGTTCTGCGCGCGCACGTAGGCGACATAGAGCGCCACGGAGCTGCGGATGAGCTGCTCGGTGGGCAGGGGCTTGGCGCGGATATCGCGCATCTGGGTGCGTAGGGCGCGGAAAGACTCGTCGACGAGCTCCAGGCCAAGGCTGTCCATGCCACGGAAGTGCCGGTAGAAGGCCGCTGGCACCACACCGGCGGCCTTGGTGACCTCGCGCAGGCTGAGGCTGGAGAAGGTGCGCTCCTCGCCCAGCAGGTCGAGAGCCGCCTCGATCAGGGCCTGGCGGGTACGCGACCGGCGCGCATCGTGACCGGTTTCCTCACCCTCAGCGGCATCCTTGCCCTTTTTCTTGTAAACAGCCATGCAACCACTCCGCCCTGGTGAACACAGGACTACTATCGTTCAGTTTATTACTTGATACATATCAATGCGTTGCCCGCTCATCAGAAAAATAGTGAACAGTTGTTGACTAAAATTCCTCTGGAGGCTTTCATGTGAACACATGTTCACTGTTGCGTACCTGACAAGGACGCAAGGAGCCCCGCGATGCTGAACCTCATCGACCACGCACTCAAGAGCCCCCTGGCCCGTATCCTCACCTGGCCGCACACCCCGGAGAGCTACCTCGAGTTCCTGGCCCCCAAGGTCGGCGGCAAGAGCGTCAAGGCCACCGTGAAGGCCGTCCGCCAGGAAACCGACCGCGCCGCCTCCCTGGTGCTGGCACCCAACCATCGCTGGGACGGCCACGTGCCGGGACAGTACGTGAGCCTGACCGTCAGCCTCAATGGCCGCCGCCACACCCGCTGCTTCACCGTTTCTGCCGTGGAAGACGGCTGCCCGGTGGTCACCATCCAGTCCCATGCCAACGGCAAGGTCTCGAACTGGGCCAATGAATCCGTGTGGGTCGGCGACACCGTGGAAATCAGCCAGGCCTGCGGCGACTTCGTGCTGCCCGCCCAGCTGCCCGAGCGCTTCCTGCTGATCGCCGGCGGCAGCGGCATCACGCCCGTTCGCGCACTCACCGATGCACTGGTGGCGGCAGACTACGCCGGCCAGGTCGACATCCTCTACTACGTGCCGGCCGCCAAGGACGCGATCTTTCTCGCCCACCTCAAGGCCGTCACTGAAAGCCATCCGAACTTCCGTCTGCACCTGGTGAAGACGCGCGACACGCGCAGCAAGCTGCAGGGCCACTTCAGCGCCGCCCACCTCAAGGCCATCGGCGCAGACATCGGCGGCAGCGCGGCCTATGTCTGCGGTCCCGCCGGCCTGATCGAAGCGGTGGAGCAGCACTGGACCGATGCCGGCCAGGCCAGCCGCCTCACCCTGGAGCGCTTCCAGGCCGTGAAGGCGCCGGCAATCACCGATGCCGCCGGCATGCCCGTCGAGTTCACCGACAGCGGCGTTACCACCACGGCACCGGGCCGCACGCTGCTCGAAGCCGCCGAAGGCGCGGGTCTCACGCCCAACAACGGCTGCCGTCAGGGCATCTGCCGCACCTGCACCTGCCGCAAGACCTCCGGGCAGGTGCGCGACATCCGCACCGGCGAACTCTCCGGCACCGGCGAGGAAGACATCGCCATCTGCGTCTCCGTGCCCGTCACCCCCGTGACGATCGAACTGTAAGCACGCGACGCCCCCATTCGATTTACAGGAACAAAGGAGTACCTGACATGACCAGCATGAACGTGAACACCCGCATTGCCAGCGTCATCGGCCGCCGCCTGACCAAGGAACAGGTCGAGGCCTTCGGCGCGGAAATCGACGCCCTGCGCGCGCGCATCACCGCCGACCTCGGCCAGAAAGACCTGGATTACATCAAGAGCATCATCCGCCTGCAGCGCCGCCTCGAGATCGGCGGCCGCGTCGGCATCTACGCCGGCATCGTCAATCCGCTGGCCTGGATTGCGGGCGTGGGCGCGCTGGGCGCGGCCAAGATCCTGGACAACATGGAAATCGGCCACAACATCATGCACGGGCAGTTCGACTGGACCAATGATCCGGAACTGCGCGGCCGCAAGTTCGAGTGGGACACGGTGTGCCCGGGCGACCAGTGGCGCCACTCGCACAATTACATGCACCACACCTTCACCAACATCGTCGGCAAGGACCGCGATGTCGGCTACGGCATCCTGCGCATGGCCGATGAGCAGCCCTGGCACCCCGGCTACCTGCTGAACCCCGTCTATGCCTTCCTGCTCGCCACCTTCTTCCAGTGGGGCGTGGGCGTGCACGACCTGGAGCTGGCCGACCTCTCCCGCGGCAAGTGGAAGTGGAGCGAGAAGAAAGGCATGGTCAAGGCTTTCTTGAAGAAGGCCCGCAAGCAGGTGCTGAAGGACTACGTCGTCTTCCCGGCCCTGGCCGGCCCCCTCTTCCTGCCGGTGCTGGCGGGCAATGTCGTGGCCAACCTCATCCGCAACTACTGGACCTTCCTGATCATCTTCTGCGGCCACTTCACCGAAGGCGTCGAGATGTTCACCGAAGAAGAGTGCGAGAACGAAACCAAGGCGGAGTGGTACATCCGCCAGCTGCTGGGCTCCAGCAACATCGAAGGCGGCAAGTGGTTCCACATCATGTCCGGCAACCTGAGCCACCAGATCGAGCACCACATGTTCCCGGACGTTCCCGCCAACCGCTACGCGGAAATGGCCGTGGAAGTGCAGGCGATCTGCGAGAAGTACGGCCTGCCCTACAACACCGGCTCGCTGGGCAAGCAGTTCGGCACCGTGGTCCAGCGCATCTTCCGCATGTCGCTGCCGACCGTCGGCAAGCCGCAGGCCAGCGCGCTGGCCTGAGCTCTCCAGGTGAATGCAAACGCGCCCTCCGGGGCGCGTTTGCATTTCTGCCCGGCGCCACCTTACCGACTGGACTTTTCTCCCTGTCGCTGCAATTCGCCACCGCGCACCCCGCTCCAGCAGCCAGCGGCCAGCGGCGGTGCAATTAAAAGGCTCGACATGCGCCGCGAAAGGGGAAAATCAACCCTCGGCCACGCCCTTCACACCCTCCGGTCTGGAACCCCGTCGCGCCGTCCACTCTGGCCGCTTATGCAAAGGATTTGTCGCAGTCCGGCCCGGGCACTTGTGACTATCATTCTTCCCCTGCAGCCCGCCATGGAGAGGCGAGCCGGCGCAAGCCGGACCGGCCGCCCCCACCCGTGGTGGCGCAGCACCGAAAAGACAATGCACTGCAAAAAACAAAAAGAAAGGGCAAGGGAATGACACAGACCTCTACACTGGCCGGCGCCTCGTCGTCCGGCCCCACGCTTCGCCAGTCTGCCGGGCCGCGCCTCGGCCCCGACGACGCCGCCGCCTTCGGCGCGGAACTGGACGCGCTGCGCATGCGCGTCATGTCCGACCTTGGCGAGCGCGACGAACGTTACATCCGCCGCATGCTCCGCATCCAGCGCAGCGCCGAAATCGGCGGACGCCTGTCGCTGTTCCTCGGCTTCAATCCGGTGGCCTGGTGCCTCGGCGTGGCGCTGCTCAGCCTCTCCAAGATCCTCGACAACATGGAGATCGGCCACAACGTCATGCACGGCCAGTACAACTGGACCAACGACCCCAAGCTGCGCGGCAAGAGCTTCGAGTGGGACAGCGCCTGCCCCGGCGACCAATGGCGGCATTCGCATAACTACATCCACCACCACTACACCAACATCCTCGGCAAGGATCGCGACGTCGGCTACGGCATCCTGCGCATGGCGGACGAGCAGCCCTGGAAGCCCAAGCACCTGTTCCAGCCCTTCCGGGCGTTCATCATGATGCTCATCTTCGAATGGGGCGTCGCCATGCACGACCTGGAGATGGACCGGCTGCGCGCCGGCGAGATCTCCTGGCAAACGGTGCGGCCGCGTTTCTGGCAGTCCATGCGCAAGATGGGTCGGCAAGGCCTGAAGGATTACGTGATCTTCCCGCTGCTGGCCTGGCCCATTTTCGGCAGCGTGCTGCTTGGCAATCTGGCCGCCAACCTGATCCGCAACATCTGGGCCTTCGTCATCATCTTCTGTGGCCACTTCACCGACGACGTGGTCATGTTCACCGAAGAAGAAACGCGCGACGAATCGCGCGGCCAGTGGTATGTGCGCCAGCTGCTCGGCTCCAGCAACATCAGCGGCCCGCGCTGGTTCCACATCCTCTCCGGCCACCTGAGCCACCAGATCGAGCACCACCTCTTCCCGAACATGCCGGCACACCGCTACGCGGAGATCCAGCCGGAAGTCGAGGCGCTCTGCCGTCGCTACAATCTGCCCTACAACATTGGCGGCCTCGGCACGCAGTTCGCTGCCGTGGTGAGGCGCATCCTGCGCCTGTCGTTGCCGGCCTTCGGCAAACCGCAGGCCAGCGCCCTGGCCTGATCGCTCCCCCAGCCCCGGCGCGGCAGGGCCCGGGCGGCAGATGCCTGCCGCGGGGCTGCCCGCCGGAGCGCCATTGGCGGCGACAAAGGGACTCTCCAGAGCCTCGACAGACGGCAGCCGATTGATAAGCTCAGCCGTTCTGACAATAAGGAGATTTCCCGATGTTCCGTCCCGTTCTACTCGGCCTGGCCCTGGCCACCTTCGCCGCCGCTCCCGCCATCGCCGCCGACGCTGCCAAGAAGGAAGCCAAGCAGGAACTGCGCGACAACCGCATCACCAAGGAAGAGGCCAAGGTGCTGCGTGCCTATTACAAATTTGATCGCAAGGCGGACAAGGCCGCTGGCGTGAAAGAAAAGAACAACCTGCCCGATGGCTGGAAGAAGAAGCTCGACAAGGGCTGGGTCCTGCCCGCCGAGATCATGTCCGCCTCCAGCCCGGTCCCGGCCGACGTGGTCGGCAAGCTCGGCAAGCAGCCGTCCGGCACCAAGCTGATCCAGGTGGAAAAGCGCGTGATCCGCATCGACGGCGCCAACAAGATCCAGGACGTGATCGACCTGACGCCGGAAGCCTGATCGGCACGAGGCACCGCCCCAAAAAAACGCCGGCAATTGCCGGCGTTTTTTTATTTCCCGAGGCTCAGGGCAAGCCTGCCGCTGTCGATCCCGGGCGCAGAACGGCTATGCTGGCGACGGCCCAACCTTCTACCGAGACGGAGACCGTCATGAGCAGGAAAGTACTGCGGCGCTCGCGCCACGATCGCATGCTGGCCGGCGTGATTGGCGGACTGGCCCGTTACTTCGGGCTCGACCCGACCCTGCTGCGCATCATCTTCGTGCTGGTGTCGCTGTTCAGTGCCGCCTTCCCCGGCATCATCGTCTACCTGATCCTGCTGGTGCTGATGCCGCTCGAGGAAGAAGGGGACGGCGCGGCCTGATCAGGCCGGCTCTTTCAGCATGGCGTAGAGCTGGTCCTTCAGCAGGGCACGCTGCTTCTTCATTGTCTCGAAGTGCTCGTCGGAAACGCCGTGCTCGCCCGTCTCGGCCTTGTACACGGCGTGATCCACGGCGTTGTACTCGTCCAGCAGGCGGCTGAAGTGGTGATCGCCCTGGCGCAGGGCCGAGATGCGCTCCTGCAGTTCGGGAAAGTCGCGGGACAGCGGGTGGTGCTCGATGGTCATGGGAATCCTCCGGTGATTTTTTTCAGGATGTCATCCGGATGGCCCCACGATCTTGATTCAGCTCAAGCCGGGCCCCTGTTACGCCAGCGCCCGGTGCCGGAAACACCCCGTCTCATGGTCATTGACCATGCCCACCCCCTGCATGAAGGCATAGAGCGTGGTCGGCCCCACGAAGCGGAAGCCGCGCTTCTTCAGCTCGCGTGACAGGCGTTTCGACACCTCCGTCGCCGCCGGCGCCTCGCGGTAGCTCAACCAGTGGTTCACCAGGGGTCGCTCCCCGACGAAGCCCCAGAGATAGCGGGACAGGCTCCCGAACTCCTCCTGCACGGCCAGGGCCGCGCGGGCGTTGTCGCGGATGGCGAGCAGCTTGCGGTCGTGGCGGATCACGCCCGGATTCGCCATCTGCGCCAGCACCTCGTCGTCCGTCATGGCGGCGACCCGCCGCACGTCGAAGTCGTGGAAGGCCTGGCGATAGCCGGCGCGCTTGCGCAGCACCGTGATCCAGGCAAGGCCGGCCTGCTGGCCCTCGAGACAGAGCTTCTCGAAGAGGTGCCGGTCATCGAAGGAGGGGACGCCCCACTCCTGGTCGTGATAGGCCACATAGAGCGGGTCACTGCCACACCAGGGGCAGCGGGAAAGGGTGTCGTCAGCCATGGCCGCCTCGCTTGTCCATTGCCGGCAGTATGGAGCGGTGGCCGGCGCCTTTGCCACCCTTGCGGAGGCCCTGCCACAGCCCCGTCGTGATGCCGCCGTGCGCAAGAATGTGACCCACGACACGGTCTTTTTCCGGTGCTGGACGAGGTGAGGGGAATGCACGATGAGCGGGTGCAGGTCCACGTGACTTGTTTGCGTTTGTTTAACTAACCTGAATCGACGAGGCGCCGTAGATGCCAAATGGCAGGGTCGCGGCGCACCCCGTTCCTCGCGATGCCAGGCCGGAGCCGTCGGGGACACAGCTACGGTCGCAGGGGAGGGATTGGGCATGACTACAGATGCTGCGGCACTCGATAGCGTTGGCAACCTTGCCCGCCCGTCAGGCGAGGCATTGCGGGTACTGGTGGTGGACGACAGCGAGGCCATCCGCATGTTCATGCGGTCCAAGCTCACGGCCCTCGCCGGCGGAAACTACGACCTCCATGTCGAGACGGCGCCGAGCGGCGAGGCCGCCATCACCTGCTGCGCGACCAATCCCTACGACCTGGTCTTCATGGATGTCGTCATGCCGGGCATGGGCGGCCTCGAGGCCTGCCGGCAGATCAAGGCCGCACACGCACTGCGCGTGGCCATGGTCTCCAGCCTGCGCGCGCCGGAGGACCATGCCGCGGCCCACCAGGCGGGCTGCGACAATTATCTCGCCAAGCCGGTCAAGGATGCCGACCTGAGCGCCGTGCTGCGGCTCACCTCGCTCAGCAAGCTGACTGCCCGCCGCTAGCGCGGCCGGCGGCCCAATGCGACAGCAGGGCCTATGCGGGGCACGGGAGGCAGGACAGGCATTGCCTTGCCCGGTCAACTGGCGGAAGCTGGAATGGTAGACCGCTGGCGCCGGAGGGAAGCGCCAGCTGCTCTGATGCGAGTCAAGATGGACCGTGCCAGGGCGGGCTAGGATTTGAAGAGTGGCGACATAGCCACCACCCTCACCAAGAGGCCTGCACGATGACCAGCACACTGGAACACGATGTGATCTCCGCGGTAACCGAGGAGGTGTGGTCGGAGTTTCTGGGCGTCTCCCTGGCGCCGACCGCGACTACCCAGGGCGAGGCCGAATGCGCCTCCTCGATTTCCATCGAGGGCGCGTGGAACGGCGCCGTGATCGTCGCCTGCTCGCGCCAGCTCGCGCGCCAGGCCGCCGCCACCATGTACTGCTGCCCCGTCTCCGAGATCGACGACGCCAACTGGCGCGACACCCTGAATGAAGTCGCCAACATCATGGGCGGCAACCTCAAGGCCAAGCTGCCGAGCCCGAGCTCGCTCGGCCTGCCGGAAGCCTTCGACACCTGGCAGCCCGAGAACGACCCCAACACCGTCACCTACATGAGCCCGGTCGGCCCGCTGTACGTGACCGTCTTCCCGGCCTGACCCGGCCGTCTCCAGGGCGGCGCCGATCGCGCCGCCAGCCCGCGCGGGCACTCCCCTTCGACCTGTAATCCGGCGCGGCCTTGCCGCTATACTCGCCCCCTTTGATTCGCTCCAGGGGACACTCCGTGGCCAACGCCATCGCCGCCGGCCTGACCTTTCAGGACCTCATTCTCAAGCTGCAGAACTTCTGGGCCCGCCAGGGCTGTGTCGTGATCCAGCCCTACGACATGGAAATGGGCGCCGGCACCTTCCATACCGCCACCTTCCTGCGCGCCATCGGCCCGGAAACCTGGAACGCCGCCTATGTGCAGCCCTCGCGCCGCCCGGCCGACGGCCGCTATGGCGAGAACCCCAACCGCCTGCAGCACTACTACCAGTTCCAGGTGGTGCTGAAGCCCTCGCCGGCCAATATCCAGGAGCTGTATCTCGAGTCGCTGCGCGAGCTCGGCGTGGACCCGAAGGTGCACGACGTGCGCTTCGTGGAAGACAACTGGGAGTCGCCCACGCTGGGCGCCTGGGGCCTCGGCTGGGAAGTCTGGCTGAACGGCATGGAAGTCACGCAGTTCACCTATTTCCAGCAGGTCGGCGGCGTCGAGTGCTATCCCGTCACCGGCGAAATCACCTACGGCCTCGAGCGTCTGTGCATGTACCTGCAGGGCGTCGATTCCGTGTACGACCTGATCTGGGCGAAGGGCGTGCCCGACGCCGACGGCAATACGCGTCCCGTCACCTATGGCGATGTCTTCCACCAGAACGAAGTGGAGCAGTCGACCTTCAACTTCGAGCACGCCAACGTGCCGAAGCTGTTCGAGCTGTTCGATTTCTACGAGAGCGAATCCAATTCGCTGATGGCCAAGCAGCTGCCGCTGCCCGCCTATGAAATGGTGGTGAAGGCCTCGCACACCTTCAATCTGCTCGACGCGCGCCGCGCCATTTCCGTCACGGAGCGCCAGCGCTACATCCTGCGCGTGCGCACCTTGGCGCGGAACATCGCGCAGAGCTACCTGCAGGCGCGCGCGCGCCTCGGCTTCCCGATGGCACCGGCGTCGCTGCGCGACGAGGTGCTGGCAAAGCTGGCGCAGGAAAACGCGGCCTGACCGGCCGGCAAACGTGAGGGAGCGCTGCCGTCTCCCGTCGCCGCAGAGGGTGCCGCGACAGGACGGCAGGCGGCACAAGACCTGACGAGGGGCTGCCCTCGACAACTGACCACTGGCCATTGGCGCGACCGCTTTCCGCAGGCGCCAGGCAACCGCAGGACACGTGAAGAAGATGAACAAAGATTTCCTGGTCGAGCTCGGCACCGAAGAGCTGCCTCCGAAGGCACTGAAGACGCTCGCCGAAAGTTTTCGCGACGGCATCGTGAAGGGCTTGGCCGCCGCCGGCCTCGCACATGGCATGGTGACGTACTTCGCCGCGCCGCGCCGCCTGGCTGTGCTGGTCGCGGACCTCGCCACACAGCAGCCGGATCGCACCATCGCCGTCGACGGCCCGCCCGTGAAAGCCGCCTTCGATGCCGCCGGCACTCCCACCCAGGCCGCGCTCGGCTTCGCGCGCAAGAATGGCGTCGACATCGCGGCACTGGACACCTCCGGCGAAAAGCTGCGCTTCGTGAAAGAAGTGAAGGGCGAGGCCGCCACCGCGCTGCTGCCCGGCATTGTCGCGCAGTCGCTCAACGACCTGCCCATCCCGAAGCGCATGCGCTGGGGCGCCTCGCGCGTGGAGTTCGTGCGCCCGACGCAGTGGCTCGTGATGCTGCTGGGCGACGACGTGGTCGAGTGCGAGATCCTGGCGCAGAAGGCCGGTCGCGAGTCGCGTGGCCACCGCTTCCACGCGCCGGCCGCCGTGCGCATCTCCGCGCCGGCGAACTATGCCGAGGACCTGCGCGCCGCCTGGGTGCTGGCCGATGTCGCCGAACGCCGCGCGCTGATCCTGGAGAAAGTGCAGGCGCTGGCGGCAAAGGAAAATGGTCGCGCCATCATCCCCGAGGCACTGCTCGACGAAGTCGCCGCTCTGGTCGAGTGGCCGGTACCGCTGGTGTGCTCGTTTGAAGCGCGCTTCCTTGCCGTGCCGCAGGAAGCCCTCATCTCCACCATGCAGGACAACCAGAAATATTTCTGTCTGCTCGACGCGGCCGGCAAGCTGCTGCCGCGCTTCATCACAGTGTCCAATATCGAGAGCACGCATCCCGAATACATCGTGGCCGGCAACGAGAAGGTCGTGCGCCCACGCCTGACCGACGCCGAATTCTTTTTCAACCAGGACAAGAAGAGCCGCCTCGAGACGCGCAACGAGCGCCTGAAGACCGTGGTGTTCCAGGCCCAGCTCGGCACCGTTTTCGAGAAGGCCGAACGCATCAGCAAGCTCGCCGGCATCATTGCCGCCGCCATCGGTGGCGAGAAGGCGCTGGGCGAGCGTGCCGGCCTGCTGTCCAAGTGCGACCTCGCCACGGAAATGGTCGGCGAATTCCCCGAGCTGCAGGGCATCGCCGGCTTCTATTACGCCACGCATGACGGCGAGCCCGCCGAGGTCGCGAAGGCGCTCGACGAGCAATACCAGCCGCGCTTTGCCGGCGATGCGCTGCCCGCGACGAAGACCGGTGCCGCCGTCGCCATCGCGGACAAGCTCGACACGCTGGTCGGCATCTTCGGCATCAACCAGCCGCCGACAGGCTCCAAGGATCCGTTCGCGCTGCGCCGCTCCGCCATCGGCCTGCTGCGCATCGTGATCGAAAAAGGCCTGGCGCTGGACGTGCAGGCGCTGGTCGCCGGGGCTGCCAAGCTGTATGGCGACAAGCTCCAGAACGCGAACACCGCGGGCGATGTCTTCGATTTCCTGCTGGGCCGTTACCGCGCCATGTACGAAGAGCAGGGCGTGAAGGC
This sequence comes from Moraxellaceae bacterium, assembly GCA_029237815.1. Lineage (GTDB taxonomy): Bacteria > Pseudomonadota > Gammaproteobacteria > Pseudomonadales > Moraxellaceae > UBA2031. Next base: position 525,022 of record JAQZBP010000006.1, on the reverse strand, counting down.
GGAGGTGATCCTCGCCGTGCAGGCGATGCGGCCGACGCAGCCGCTGGACTTCGATCGCCGCGTGAAGGCCGTCGCGCATTTCGCAGCACTGCCGGAGGCGGAAGCGCTGGCCGCCGGCAACAAGCGCGTGTCCAACATCCTCGCCAAGGAAAACGTGCCGGCCGATGCGCGCGTGAATCCCGCATTGCTGGCAGAGCCCGCCGAGAAGGCGCTGGCCGACGCGGTGGCAACGCTGCAGGCCGAGCTCGCGCCGCTGTTCGCCGCGGGCGACTACCAGCCGGCGCTCACCCGGCTTGCAGCACTGCGCCCGCAGGTGGATGCCTTCTTCGACCAGGTCATGGTGATGGCGGACGACGCGGCCGTGAAGGCCAACCGCCTGGCGCTGCTCGCCGGCCTGCGCGCGCTCTTCCTGCAGGTGGCGGACATTTCGCTGCTGCAGGCCTGAGGCTCGCGCCGGGTCGGCGCTATCGGCAGCCTTCGGGCAGCAAAAAACTGGAAAGCGGCTTCGGCCGCTTTTTCTTTGCGCAGTTTTCGTGGCGCTCTTGGCATGCCGCCGTCTCTGGAGCGCCACGTTCCTGGTTCTGCGCCAGGGCGTGTGATGGCCGCGCGAGCAAGGACGGTGATGTTGCGATGCAGCATCGTGTCGGTGTCGGTGTCGGTGTCGGTGTCGGTGGCAGTGGCAGTGGCAGTGGCAGTGGCAGCATCGGGCCTGCATCGGGTCTCCGCTACCGGCTGGTCTCGCCCGTCACCGGTATCGTCCGCTGCAGCAGGTAAAGGTTCACCGCCGCGCGCGAATCATCCGGGTCCAGCGCCATCGCGCGCTGAAAAGCCGCGACGGCGCACTCCCGCTTTCCCGCTTCCCGGCAGGCGATACCGAGGTTGTTCCAGACCCGTGCCTTGTGCGGCGACTGCGCCGCGGTGCGCGCCCACAGCGCCAGCTCGCTGCGATAGTCCTCGTTGCGCACCAGCGTCGCCAGCGCGAGCAGCAGGATGACCGCGGCGGCTGCCGGCACGCGGTAGCGCCAGTGCTGCAAGAAGAGCAGTAACGACCAGAGCGGGCCGACCAGCGCCGCATACAGGTGCCGGTCACTGGCGGCATCGACCCGCGGCATGAAGCTGTTGGTCGGCAGCAGCAGCAGGAAATACCAGAGCACGCCCGCCGCTACCCACGAGCGTCGCCGCATTGCATCCAACGCCACCGCTACGATCGACAGCAGCGCCAGGCCCTGCAGTGCCAGGCGCAGGCTCCATGCCGCGGGCACCCGCAGGTCTGGGTCGATATTGGGCGCAAGACTCACCCATTGCGCCAGCAGGTAGCCATGCGCCAGCACCTGCAACCGCGCCTGTGCCGCCGTGTCGCGCAGCGAAAAGCTGGTGTCCACCATGTGCCGGTAGTGCGGCTCCAGCAGAAACACGATCGCCGCCAGCGCCACCACCAGGGCGGCCGGTCCAACCCGCCGCAAGAGCGCGCGCCACTCTGCGCCCCGCAGGAATTCCACGAGTGCGAAGGCCAGCGGAAATACCCACGCGGTCTCGCGCACCATCAACGCCGCGGCCGTGCACAGCGCCAGCCAGGCCGGCGCGCCACGCGGCGAGTGCGCCAGCACCAGCAGGCCCGCGAGCAGGAAGGTCGTGGACAGCGAGACGGATCGGCCGGCGATATAGGTCACCGCCTCCGTCTGCACCGGGTGCAGCAACCACAGCGCCATCAGCACCAGCGCCGCCAGCGGTCGCAGCGGCAGCGCGCAGCGCGCCCAGCCCAGCAGCAGCATGCCATTGAGCAGGTGCACGAGCAGATTGAAAAGGTGGAAGCCGAAGGGAGAGGGTGACAGCGTCCAGTTGATGGCATAGCTCAGCTTGAGCAGCGGACGGATGCCGGGCAGGGAATCACGCCAGGCCGCCAGTGAATGCACCGGCGCAAAATCGACGATCACGTTGTAGTCGTCGAACTGGAAGGGCCCGGCCAGCGCCGTGGCCCAGAGCACCGCGATGACACAGAGAAACGCAAAGGGCAGCCAACGCTGCCCCTTGCTCGCTGCAGCGGCTGCCCCGATCAACGCCCGAACAGGCCGCGCAGCTTGTTGATGCCGTCGATGGCCTGGTTGAGCTTGGCGGCGGCGCCGGCGTCCGCGCTCTTGGCGCCGCCCCCGGTCACCACGACCTTGTCGGAGAAGCGCTCACACAACGGGCCGTATTCGCTCGTCATGATCACGGTATAGCTGCGGCCGCTGCAGTGGGCCTCGGCCAGGGCTTCCGCCTCGCTGCCGCAGAACTCGGCCACGGTGCCCCAGAGCTTCTTTGCCTTGGCGCTGGTGCAGGCCCGGGCCTGCAGGGCGGCGGCATCGACGCCGCAGTAGCTGGCCAGCTCGCGCCAGTCGCCGCGCTGCTGCTGGAAGGTGCGCAGGGCCTCCGGATCGCTACCGGCCTTGTTGAGCTCCGCCTTCGCCTTCTTGCAGAGGTCGGCCTTCAGCGTGGGGCAGGATGCCGCCATCTGGTCGGCGACCTGCCAGGTCATGCTGCCGGCCATCTGCTGGCAGCTCTGGCCGATCTGCGCCTGCTGCTGCGCGGCCATGGCCTTCGCCTTCGTCACGGTGTTCTCGCTGGCGGCGCAGCTGCCGATCTTGCGCCCGTTATAGGCAATCTTCATGTCAAAGGGCTGGCCCTGCATATTGCCCTTGGCCTTGAGCAGGCCCTTGTAGGCATCCGCGCCAAGACGGGTGATCTCGCCTTCGCCCGTCATCTGCTGCGGCGGCGCGCATTCGATGCGGAAACGGCTGGTGTTGCCGCTTGTGGTGAAGCTCTTCACCTGGCAGTTCTTGTCGGCGGGCACCATCTTCTCGCTGTTCTGCTCGCCGGGCGCGAGGCAGACGACCTGCTTCGTGGCCGGCATCTGGAAGGGCATGCCGACCATTTCCATGGAGGTCGTGACCTCCCATTTATCGTCCGCGTACGCATTGCCTGCCACGAGGCAGGCCGCGATTACCAACAGGCGGCAAATTGCCATGGTTTACTCCTCAGGGCTGCGGGCGGCCAAGGTAGGGCCGCCAATAGCGGCGAGCATGCCGCAAGGCGTCAGTGCCGTCATCCCTGGCGCCTGGGCGGCAGCGCGGCCACTGCCGGAAATGTGACGCCCGGCTGGCATGCAGACACCCGGCTGCGCCGGCAGGACGCCATGTGCAGGCAGTGTGACCCCGAAATAGTTTTTTGCCGGCAGGACTGCCAGAATCCGGACACAGTCGCCAACGAGTCCCCTCCATGCATGAGCAGGCACCCCACTTCAATCGCCGCCTGATCCTCGCGCTCTTCCTCGGCGGCCTGCTGCTCCTGGCCTTCATCGTGTTGCGGCCCTTCCTGATTCCGGTGACCTGGGCGGGCATCCTGGTCTATGTCACTTGGCCGCTGTACCTGCGGCTGCGCAACCGCCTGCCGGGCCGCCCCAATACCACGGCACTGCTCATGACCGTGCTGCTCGCCCTGGTGCTGATCCTCCCTGTGGTCTGGCTGCTGCTGCTCATGCGCAGCGAGGTGGCGCTGGCCTACCAGAAGGCCATGACGCAACTGAACCAGGGCTATATCGCGCTGCCCCCGGAAGTGCGGCGGCTGCCTGTGGTCGGCGCCTACCTCGGCGACTTCTTCGACCGCCTGAATGCCGACCCGGCCGCGCTCAAGGCCCAGGTGCAGAGCTGGACCAACTGGGCCATGGAGCATGCTGGCAGCCTGCTGGGCGGTGTCGGCCGCAACCTCGCCAAGCTCGGCTTCGCGCTGCTGACCGCCTTCTTCCTTTATCGCGATGGCGAAGCCTTCTTCCTGCAGATGCGCGATATCCTCGGCCGCATGCTGGGCAAGCGCACCGGGGATTACGTGGAGGCCATGGGCGACACCACGCGCGCCGTGGTCTACGGGATCGTGCTGACGGCCATGGCGCAGGGCGTGCTCTCCGGCATCGGTTACGCCGTGGCCGGCGTGGAGGGCGCCGTCTTCCTCGGCGCCGTCACGACGCTGATCGCCATGGTGCCCTTCGGCACGCCCTTCGCCTGGGGCAGCGTTTCCATCTGGCTGATGCTGCAAGGGCAGGTGTGGCCAGCCATCGGCCTCGCGCTCTGGGGCACGCTGGTGGTGAGCTGGATCGACAACATCATCCGCCCGCTGGTCATCTCCAGCGCCACCCGCATTCCCTTCCTGCTCGTGATGTTCGGCGTGCTGGGCGGCCTTGCCGCCTTCGGCATGGTCGGCCTCTTCCTCGGCCCGGTGATCCTCGCCGTCATGCTGGCGGTCTGGCGCGAGTGGCTGGAGGATGCGCACGAGCATGCCGCTGCCGAAGTGGCGGCGGCGAACGACGGGAAAAACCCCTAGGCACGTGCCGGCCTGCAAGCGCCTTTGTTACACTTTGAACTGACCGGCCGAGCCGGTCTTAGCTGATCCGGACAATGGACGCTTACCGTTATTTCTACATGGATTTGTCCGGCATTTGTCGAATTAGCAACGCAACGCACGGAAGTCGCGCGTTGGAACTAGAAAGTGACTCCTCCCATGTGTGGCGCCATTCAACTGCAAGATAAAAAAGTGTTCTTTCCCCACCCCGATGCCCGCCTGCCGATCCGCAAGCGCGACGGCAACCTGGAGTGGGTGACCTGGGGCAAGCGTCGCGAAGAGATGTGCGCATTTCCCGAAGGCGGCTGGGCCCGCCTTTCCTCCATCAAGGACGGCCGCTGGACGCGGCTCAACCCGCGCCCCGTGCAGATCGTGGTCGAGCGCTTCATGGAAAAGGACGCCGAGGGCCAGCGCTACTGGTTCGACCTGGAAGAAGGCGAATTCATCCAGGGCCTGCTTGCCACCGTCAACGGCGAGGCCCGCGTGTACGTCGTGACGCAGGAGGCGGAGCCGCAGACCGCCATGATCCATCCGCGCTGGCCGCGCATCCTTTCGCTGGCGGACGTGGAGGCGCAGGCAAGCCTCGCGGAGTGAGGCGCCCCATGGCGGTTGTCGCACCCAAAGAAAAAAGCCCGCGACTGCGGGCTTTTTCATGCGCGGCGCTCAGCGCTCGCGGCGGAAGTCGCTTGGCGATTGCCCGGTCCAGCGCCGGAAGGCACGCGAGAAATTCGACACGTCGTTGTAGCCGAGGCGGAAGGCGACCTCGCTCACCGACAGTCCTTCCTCCTGCAGCATCTGCGTGGCGCGTTCGCGCAGCACGTGGTCGACCAGGGCGCGGAAATTGCGGCCTTCCTCCTGCAGGCGCCGCTTCAGCGTACGTGTGGAGACATGCAGCGTGTCGGCGACTTCCTCCAGCGTCGGCAGGCGGTCGTCACTCTGCACGAGCAGGCTGCGCACACGTGCCGTGAGCGCCTCCTGGCGATCGTTGCGCCGCGCCTGCAGCTCGCGCTCGCAGGCCTCGCGCGCCAGGGCGGCGGCACTCGGGTTGGCGAGGCGCAGCGGCGCCTCCAGCAGCTCGCGCGGAATGCGGATCGCGTATTCCGCGGCGCCATAGCGCACCGGCGCCGGCAGCTCCGCGGCGATGCTGGCGAAGTAGGCCGGCTCCGGCCCCTCCATCAGCACCTCGGCGCCGGTCTGCGGCCGATCGAGGATCTGCCCGGTCATCACGACAAGGCCGGTCAGCACCAGCTCCATGAGGAAGGGCCGCAGCGGATCGTCGCGACGCAGGTAGTCGACGCGCAAGGTGACGATGTCACCCTCGACCTCGGAATGGAAATTGATGGCAGGCGCGCGCAGCGTGAAATAGCGCTCCAGGGCCTGCACCACCTCGAACAGGTTGCTGCTGGTCAGTGCGATCAGGCTGATGGGGCCGTGCAGGGTCACCGACAGGGCGCGGGCGTAGGCAAAGCCCAGACCGCGGTCGCCGGCGCGGGCAAAGGCGTACTGGGTGGCAGCGCGCGCGGCCGTGATGGGCACCAGGCGATCCGGCTCCCGCAACTGCTCGCGGCTCAGTCCGATGAGCTGCTGCAGGTCGCCCGGCGGCACGCCGAAGCCCTCTGCGACTTCGCAGAGCAACTGCAGGTAAATGGCCGGGAACGCGGCCGATCGAAGGGAACTGCGCTGGCCCTTGCTCACTGCTGTCCTCATCCGGGGATTGGAAGTGGGCTCACTATACGGACAGACACCGCCCGAGGGAACGCGGCAACGGCACCGCCGAACCGGGCAAATGGCCCGCCGTCACCGCGAATTGGCCCGTCGTCACGAGTGGCGCCCCGGGAATTGACCCATCCTGCAGGTCGTTGCACTCCCATGAGGAACCCGTCGTGAAGCTCTCCCTCCTGCGCATCCGTTCCCGCACGCAGCCCGCCAGCGTGCGCATCCGCCCGCAACGCATGGGCTTCGAGTTCGACCCGGCGGCCGTGCCGCGCTACTGGTTCGGCAACGATCCGGTACTGACCCATTTCCTGAACGCGCTGTCGCTGAGCTTTCCCGATGGCGAGCAGTTCTTTGTGGATTCCGTCCGCCACTTCCGCGACACCGTGACCGACGCGAAACGCCAGCAGGAAATCTCGGGCTTCATCGGCCAGGAGGCCATGCACTCGCTGGAGCACAAGAGCTTCAATGCCATGCTGGCGGCCCAGGGCTACGACTATGTGGCGCAGAAGGGCAGTGCCGTCGCGCGCTATCTGTGCAACGAGGGGCGCAAGCGTTTCTCGCCGCGCTCCCAGCTCGCCATCACCGCGGGGCTCGAGCACATCACCGCGATCCTCGCGCACGCCATCCTGTCGCGGCCCGAGATCCTCGAGCAGATGGACCCGTCCGTGCGCATGCTCTGGGTCTGGCACGCCATCGAGGAGACCGAGCACAAGGCCGTGGCTTTCGATCTCTACAAGGACATCGACCCCGGCTACCGCATGCGTGTGCGGGCCTTCCTCAGCGGCTCGCTCGGACTGCTCTTCTTCAGCTCGGCCTATACCTGGCGTTTCCTGAAGCAGGACGGCGTGCATCGGCAGCCGCTCACGCTGGCGCGCGGCGGTCTGCGCCTCGGCAAGCTGCTGCTGTCGGTGCTGCCGGATTACCTGGATTACCTGCGCCCGGGCTTCCATCCCTGGGATGACGACAACAGCGCGCTGATTGCGCGGTTCAAGCAGCAGGTGGAGGCGGCGGTGGCGCCGCAGTACCGCAAGGCGGCGTGAGGCACGCCCCGTTATCAGCAGGATACCGTCACAGGCCTGGGCTTTTGTGTTCCCGGACAGGCAAGCGGCTCAAGGTTTGCGAATCAGTGCCTGGCCTGTCGGTAGCGCGAGGATCATGACTCCGTGGCGCGCCGCCCAGTCATCCCAGGCATGCTTCTGGTTGATATGCGACGCCCAGCCGTAGTCGTCCAGCAACATGAGGCCGCCTGAAACCATGCGCGGCCAGAGGAAGTCGGCAGCCGCCATTTCCGCCTCCGCCACGTTGAGGTCGATGGAGGCATAGGCCACGTGCTGGCTCTCGCGCATTGCCTCAAGGGCTTCCGGCACCCGTCCGCGCACCACCACGGCGTTCGGCCAGCGCGCGAATTTCTGTTGCACACCGGCATATAGCACGTCGCCATTCTGGTACTTGACGTTCATGTCCGGTACGCCGAGGCGCTTTTCTTCCGCAGACATCTGCTCGACCGGAATGCCCGCCCAGGTATCGAACAGGAAGAAGCGACGCGGCGCCAGCCGTGCAAAGTCGAGCCAGGTCATGACGGCCCCGGAGAGAATCCCGGTGTTCACGCCGCATTCGACAAAGTCGCCCTGCAACAGCACTGCCTGGCTGGCACACCAGAGCGCCACATGTACCCGCCACTCGATACGGGTCCCGGGATAGCCATTCTCCATGCCGACACGGTAGGCCTCGACAAAGCGCGGGTCACGCATGAACTCGGCATTGTGTTGCGTGGCGAGTCCATCCTGATTGTAGGTGAGCGGCCCCTGCACCAGCGTGCGACCGTCAGCCGTTGGAAATTTGAAATCGATCTGCAATGTTTCAGGTGGCGCCGTGCGGCTGCCACCGTGCGCGGGCCGCACGAGCGTGCGGCCATCCGCAAGCGGGAACTGCAGATTGATGCGCAGCGTGTCGGGTGGCGGAGCGCTCATTCGTGTCTCTCTCAAGTCCAGACTTATGCGGTGAAGGAGCGATCCAGCAACGCCGCCATGGTCTCGCGCATGTCGTATTCCCGGAAATCGGCCAGCGCCTTCTCGCCGCGCTGCCGCCAGCGATCACCGGCGACACAGTCCTGCACACGCGCCACCAGCTCTTTCGGATCGACGACGTCGGCGTACTTGAGATAGTTCGCCGGGTCCTTTTCGTTTTCCGAAAGAATGCAGCAGGCATTGTTGGCCAGATAACAGATCCGGAACGAATTCACGTGCGTGTACTTGTCTTCCTGGATCAGGTTGAGCTGGACTTTGGCGCGGCCGATGTTGCTGTTGCGCACGAAGTAGGGGCAGCTGTGGTCGGCGGCGCCGCGCAGGCCGGCCGCGGCCAGCGCCTGCAGCAGCGCACGCCGGCGCTGCGAGATCATGCCGAAAAAGTAGAAGTCGAGATCCTTCTCCGGCTTGTGCTCGATGTCCTGCATCTTCGGATGCCAGCCCCAGCGCAGGAACTGTGCGTTGACACCATAGCGGTCGTACTCGGCCATGTTGTCCATGATCACGTCCCAGACAAAACCGCCCTGCTTCATGGACGGCAGGTAGGCGCCGAGGAAATCGACCTTGTCCGGGTTGAAGTTCAGCATGTCGTTGCTGATCACCTCGGTGTTCACGTGCGCGAACTTCACACCCGCGGCAGCGATCTTGGCAATCTGCTCGCTGGGCAGGAAATAGGCGCCGACGATAAGGTTGAAGCGCTGCGTGTCCAGCGAGGGGCCGGAGAGGATCACGTCGTGGCCGAGGTCCTCGAGCGCGTACTTCAGCACCAGGAAAAAGTCGCGGCGCAGGTGGAAGAGATGCTCCGGACCCATGTAGCAGATATTGAATTTCATGATTCGCCCCGCTGGCCGATTTTCTTTGCCGGCACGCCGCCGTAAATCGCGTACGGCTCGACGTCGCCATGCACCACCGCGCCCGCGGCGATGATGGCGCCGCGGCCGATGCGCGTGCCATCGAGCAGGGTGCAGTTGGCACCCAGCCAGACGTCGTCCTCTATCACCACGCCGCCGCGCGAGGGCATGAAGCCCTGGTGGCGGATCGGGACGTCGCGACGGCTGTAGGCATGGTTGGCCGGCGCGATCACGCAGCCCGGCCCGATGAGCACGTAGTCGCCCAACTGCACGCCGCTGCCGGAGTAGATGGTGGTGCCGGGATTGATGTAGCAGTGCTCACCGATGACCAGGTCGCCGCTGCCGCCGACGGCGCGCAGCACGACGAAGTCATAGATGAAGGTATGGGCGCCGATGCGCATGCGGCTGCCGCGCGTCGACGCATGGATGCGTGCGTCCGGGCTCACCGACGCCGTGGGGTGGATCCACAGCGCGGCGCTGTCGTCCGGCACGTCACCGTACGCTGCCACGTCGCTCATGTCACTTGACCCGGCGCAGGTAGCCGTCGAAGGCCTCGGTGATCATCAGCTTGCCGTTGAGCTCCTGGTCGATCTCGAAGTCGTCGTTCGTCTTCAGGAATTCGCGCAGCGCGGTCATGGGATTGTTGCCGACGTCCCAGGGCCGGTTGTGCGCGTAGTAGCCCTTCGGGAAATACTCGATGAAAGTGTCCGGCAGCACGAGATAGGAGCCGACTGACACCATCGACGCATAGCAGGCCAGTTCGGCGGCCACATGGTCGTGCGTGTGCAGCGAGTCGAGGAAGACCATGATGTTCTTCTTGCCGGCGGCCATCTGCTTCACCTGCTCGACCACCTGCGGATCGACCGACGAGCCTTCGATGAGGTCAATGCGCTTGTACAGCGGGTGCGCCTCGATCTCCTTGCGGTTGTGCGGCCGGATGTCGATGTCGATGCCGATGACACGGCCATTCCCGCCCAGCAGTTCCAGCATCGAGGCGGAGAGGATGAGGCTGCCACCATGCGCGACGCCGGTCTCGATGATCAGGTCGGGCTTCACCCGCCAGATGATTTCCTGCGTGGCGACGATATCGTTCGGGTATTTGATGATGGGCCGCCCGAGCCAGGTGTAGTTGTACGAGTACTTGTACTTGTCGGAGGCCAGCATCCAGTCGAGCGACTTCTTCCGCAGCTCTTCGTCTTTCGACATTTTCTCGATGTCTTCGCGACGTTCATGGAAAAACTCTTCGACCGGGTTCATCGTGACATCTCCAGCTGCGCGTGCGCGCGCAGGTAGTGGTAGGTGTGGTCCACGCTCTCGTTCATGAGCTCGAGCGCCCGGGCGTGGGTCAGGCGATCGGCGGGATGCTGCTCAAGGTAGCGTCCGGACACCTGCAGGGGTGCGCCGGCGGTAGTCGGGGCGCCGGGGGCGGGCGCGAATTCCAGCGGGCAGTCGCGCCCGAACACGGCGCGGAAGCGGTCGGCGGCGATGCCCGCGACCTCGGCAATCGTGAGCGAGGCGCCGGCGCAGATATTGACGATGCCATTGGCATAGTCCGAGAAATCGCCGGCAATAACGGACAGTTGCCGCGCGACCTCGCGCAGCGGCAAAAAGTCGCGCTGTTGCAGGCCGGTGGAGCGGACCAGCACGCGCCCCTGCGTGATCGCGTCGCGGCAGAAGCAGCCCGGCGCCAGCGTCCAGCGCAGCATGTCACCCGCGCGTGGCATGCCGGCAATATTGGCCGGGCGCGCCAGCACATAGGCCAGGCCGTGGGTGCGGCCGTACTGCTCGATCCATTGCTCGGCGAACAGGTGGGTCAAAGCGTAATCGTTGCGCGGCCGGCAGGGCGTGCTCTCGTCCACTGCGCCTTCATCGACCCCGTAGACCTGGAAGGTGGAGAGATAGAGCAGCCGCGGAGTTTTCTGCCGCACCGCAAACTCGGCGCACTGCCGCGCCGTAAGAGCGGTCAACGCCAACGCCTCGGCCGGATCGCGCGACTGCACGTCGTTGGCGCCGGCGGCATGGATCACGAGATCGAAGTCATCGGCGGCGACGGCGAGCGGCATCCGCAGGTCGTGCACGAGCTGCCGCGTTGACGGCACGCCTGGCAGCGGACGCGCCGTGCGCGTCACGCACCAGACTTCGTGGCCGGCGGCCGTCAGCGTGGCCAGCAGCTCGCTGCCGACGTAACCGTTGGCGCCGGTGAGCAGCAGCTTCATCAGGGCTCGCCCCCGTCGAAGTCGGGCCAGGCCGCGTCCTTGTCGGAGAGCAGCGGCGCGTCCACCGGCCAGTCGATGGCGAAGCGCGGGTCGTTCCAGCGGATGCCGCCTTCGGCGCCCGGCGTGTAGGGCGTGGTCACGTGGTAGAGCACGGCGGCGTCGGCAGTCAGGGTCAGGTAGCCGTGCGCGAAGCCCTTGGGCACCAGCAGGGCGCGCGCATTTTCGGCCGAGAGCTCGATGGCGAAATGGCGGCCGAAGGTGGGAGAGGAGCGGCGGATGTCGATCACGACATCGAGGATGGCGCCGTGCACGCAGCGCACCAGCTTGTCCTCCTGGTGCGGAAATTTCTGGTAGTGCATGCCGCGCAGGATGTTCGGCTGGGTATTGGTCGACAGGTTGGTCTGCACGAACGCGGCGGGCAACCCGGCCGCCGCAAACGCGTCGTTGCACTGCAGGCGCTGGAAGCTGCCGCGCGCGTCACGGAACACCGGCGTCTCGACCACGACAAGGCCGGCAAGAGGCGTCTCGATACGCTTCACGTGGCGGCCCGCCCGCACAGGGTCAGGTAGCGATGGATCTGGGCCAGCGTGAGGTCGTGGGCCGTCTCGCCGCGCAGGTAGCCGGCGTACCACTCGGCGGTCCACTCCAGCGTCTGCTGCAGGCCGAGCGCCGTGCGCCAGCCCAGCCGCTTGTGGGCGAGGGTGGAGTCGAGCACGAGCCGCGCCGCCTCGTGCTGCTGCACGCCCTCCGCCATGGCCACCTGCACCGGCAGGGCCGTCGACATCAGTCCGATCAGGCGCCGCACCGAGGCCTCGCCTTCCGGTGGCGGCCCGAAGTTCCAGGCCCGGGCTGCGCCCTCGGGATGGGCGTGCAGGTGCTCGGCCAGCAACAGGTAGCCGTGCACGCAGTCCAGCACGTGCTGCCAGGGACGGGTCGCCTCCGGATAGCGCACCACCAGCTCACGCTGCTCCCGGTACGCCCGGACGATGTCCGGAATCAGCCGGTCCTCGGCCCAGTCGCCGCCGCCCACCACGTTGCCGGCGCGGGCCGTGGCCAGGCCGATGCCGGCGGCGCGGTAATAGGAGGCCCGCCAGGCGCCCACCGCCAGTTCGGCGGCAGCCTTCGAGGCCGAATAGGGGTCGTCGCCGCCCAGCTCGTCGGTCTCGCGGTAGCCCCAGTCCCACTCGCGGTTGCGGTAGCACTTGTCCGTGGTGACGGCGATCACGGATTCCAGCCCGGCGCTGCCGCGGGCCGCCTCTAGCAGATTGCAGGTGCCCTGCACGTTGGTGGAAAAGGTTTCCAGCGGCTGGGCGTAGCTGCGCCGCACCAGCGGCTGCGCGGCGAGGTGGAAGAGGGTCTGGGGCGCGAACGCGCGTACCGCGGCGGTGAGCTGGTCGAGATCGCGGATGTCGGCGAGCGTGGTCGGGCAGGCGGTGTTTACATCCGCCTGCGTGAAGAGGCTGTCGGCACTGTCCGGCGGCAGCGCGTATCCCTCGACACGCGCGCCCAGCTCGCGCAGCACCAGCGCCAGCCAGGAGCCCTTGAAGCCGGTGGTGCCGGTAATGAAGACGCGGCGGCCGCGCCAGAACTCACCAGGTTTTCCAGGGGGCATCGCCGCTGTTCCAGAGCTGCTCGAGCAGGTTTTTCTCACGCAGCGTGTCCATGGGCTGCCAGAAGCCGCGGTGGAAATACGACGTCAGCTGGCCCTCGGCGGCGAGGCGCTTCAGTGGCTCCTGCTCCCAGGTGGTGGCGTCGTCGGCGATGTAGTCGATGACCTTGGGCGAGAGCAGGAAAAAGCCGCCATTGATCCAGCCGACCTCTCCGGGTGGCTTCTCCTGGAAGCTGGTGACGGCATCGCCCTCCAGGCGCAGGGCGCCATAGCGGCCCGGCGGCAGCACCGCGGTCACGGTGGCCATGCGGCCGCCTTGGGCATGCGCGCTCTGCAGGGCGGCCAGGTCGATGTCGGCCACGCCGTCGCCGTAGGTGAAGAAGAAGTCCTCGTCGCCCAGATACTCGCGGACGCGACGCAGGCGGCCGCCCGTCATGGAGTGCTCGCCGGTATCGACCAGCGTCACGGTCCAGGGTTCGGCGCTGGCGTGATGGATCTGCATCTGGTTCGACTTCATGTCGAAGGTGACATCGGACATGTGCAGGAAATAGTTGGCGAAGTACTCCTTGATCACATAGCCCTTGTAGCCGAGGCAGATGACGAAGTCGTTCACGCCCTGCGACGAGTAGATCTTCATGATGTGCCAGAGGATCGGGCGCCCTCCCACCTCGACCATGGGCTTGGGCCGCAGGGTGGTTTCCTCGCTGATGCGGGTGCCGAGTCCCCCCGCCAGAATGACGCACTTCATACGTTGCCTCGGATCAGGTGATAACGGGATTGGCGGAACATTGCACAGGCGACGCGCGCCAGGACCGCCGCACACGGCGCGCGCGCGGCCTCGGCAGAATCGGGAACAAGAGGGATGCAGACACGAACAGCAGGATGCGCACCCGGGATCGCGCCAGCGGATGACGGGGAACGGTGCCGCAGGTGGGCAGGGCGGCCATCGCCGCTGAAGACTCGGATCATGTTGCGCTCCGGGTACAGTCTTATTCTGGTTTTTTCTTGTTCTGGCGCAGTTCGACTGCTGACCGTCGCCGGAGCATACCGCAAGGCCCTGTGGCGTTACAGCGAGCCGGCACCCTTTGCGCAACTTCAGGAAAAATGCGTAGCCCTTGCTGACGCGAAGGCCGCGCCGTCGCGCCAGACCCTGATCCTGCCGCCCGCGAAGGAAGCGGCCCATGCCCTCTCTGGCAAGTGGCCGCCGCACCCTGAAGGCCAGCCCTGACCAGTGTGGACGCCTCTACGCCTATTCACCGAAATAACCACCGGAAGCGGCAACTCCGTCAATGCCTGGCCGGCGGCCTTGGCATATAAATCGCGTCCTCATCAGGCTGGCGGAGTATTCTGGCCGGCCCTGATAGCGGCGATTCTCCGCCTTCACCTGACTGTGACGAGGTTTTCCATGCCGGCGTACAAGGCCCCGCTGCGCGACATGCGCTTCCTGATGAACGAAGTCTTCGACTATCCCAAGCACTACAGCCAGCTGTCCAACGGTGGCGATGCTACGCCGGACATGGTCGAGGCCATCCTGGGCGAAGCCGCCCGCTTCTGCGAGGAAGTGCTGTCGCCGCTGAACCTCTCCGGCGACCTGGAAGGCTGCCACTTCGAGAATGGTGAAGTGCGTACCCCCAAGGGCTTCAAGGAAGCCTACGACCAGTTCGTCGCCGGTGGCTGGCAGGGCCTGTCGCATCCCGCCGAATTCGGCGGCCAGGGCATGCCGATGTCCCTCGGCCTGCTCAAGTCCGAGATGATGGGCACCGCCAACTGGTCCTTCACCATGTACCCCGGCCTGTCGCTGGGTGCCATGAACACGATCATGCAGCACGCCACTGACGAGCAGAAAGCCACCTTCATGCCGCCCCTGGTGGAAGGCCGCTGGACCGGCACCATGTGCCTGACCGAGCCGCAGTGCGGCACCGATCTGGGCCAGATGAAGACCAAGGCCGAACCGCAGGCCGACGGCTCCTACAAGATCACCGGCACCAAGATCTTCATTTCCGCCGGTGAGCACGACCTGGCCGAGAACATCGTCCACATCGTGCTGGCCCGTCTGCCGGACGCCCCTCCAGGCACCAAGGGCATCTCCCTGTTCATCGTGCCCAAGTTCCTGGCCAACCCCGATGGCACCGTGGGCGCGCGCAACGGCGTGGCCTGCGGCTCCATCGAGCACAAGATGGGCATCCGCGCCTCCGCCACCTGCGTCATGAACTTCGACGGCGCCACCGGCTACCTGATCTCCCAGGCCAACAAGGGCCTGGAAGCGATGTTCACCTTCATGAACACCGCCCGCATCGGTACCGCCGTGCAGGGCATCGCGCATGCCGAGCTGTCTTTCCAGGGCGCGCTGCCCTATGCCAAGGAGCGCCGCTCCATGCGCGCCGTCTCCGGCAAGAAGGAACCGGACAAGACCGCCGACGCGCTGATCTGGCACGGCGATGTACGCCGCATGCTGCTGACCCAGAAGGCCATCGCCGAAGGCGGCCGCGCCATGCTGTACTTCGCCGCGCAGTACGCCGACCACATGACGAACGGCGTCATCGAAGGCGACCAGCGCAAGGTCGACTACTGGGACGACAAGCTGGGCTTCCTGACGCCGATCCTGAAAGGCTTCCTGACCGAGCTCGGCCTCGAGGCCTCCAACCTCGGCATGCAGGTGTTCGGCGGCCACGGCTACATCAAGGAACACGGCATGGAGCAGATTGCCCGTGATGCCCGTATCGCCACGCTGTACGAAGGCACCACCGGCATCCAGGCGCTCGACCTGCTCGGCCGCAAGACCCTGATCATGACCCGCGGCAAGGCCGTGCGCGAATTCACCGGCACCATCCTGGGCTTCTGCAAGAAGCACGCGCTCGACAAGAACATGCGCCCCTATGTGTGGCAGCTCTCCAAGCTCTGCGCGCAGTGGAACATGCTCACCGTGCGCACCATGCTGACCGCGCGCAAGGATCGCGAGATCGTCTCATCCGCCTGCAATGACTTCCTGATGTATTCCGGCTACGTGACCATGGCCTATTTCTGGGCCATCCAGGCCGCCGTGGCCTTCGAGAAGCTGGAGAAGGGCGGCAGCGAAACGCCGGAGTTCTACACCGCCAAGATCCAGACGGCCGAGTTCTACTTCGACCGCCTGCTGCCGCGCGCCAAAGGCCATGTGGCCGGCATCGTGGCCTCGCCGAAGTCCCTCATGCAGATGGACAACGACGCCTTCGCGATGTTCTGAGTCAACGCCGCCCGCCCGGGCGGCATGCATCACCCGCGTACGGATGCGCACCTTTCAGGCCGGATAACTTCCGGCCTTTTTTATTGCACCGAGGGCCGTGCTTTCGCAGCGCACCGCCGGGAACTCGGGGCGAGTTCACAGGATCGGGGCAAGAAAAAACGGGGCATGGCCCCGTTTTTTTAGCGCTGGCGTTCGTTCAGGTTCCCTCGCCGGCGGGCAGTGCCTCCCTGCCGGCCTTCGGCGCCGGCGTGCGCTGCCACTCCGGCGGCATCCACAGGTGCTTCAGGCGGGCCAGCAGCGGCCCGGGCTGCGCCATGTCGCGGAACATGTCCACGAACTCGTGCGTCCAGCTCGTCATCAGGCTGTTGCCGGGCACCGGGCGGGTGATGCCATAGCGTATGGGCTGGTCGGCGCGTTCCTCGGCGAAAGTGCCGAAGAGCCGGTCCCAGACGATAAAGACACCGGCGTAGTTGGTATCGATATAGCCGGGATTGCTGGCATGGTGCACACGATGGTGGTTGGGCGTGTTCATCACCGCCTCGATGGCCGGGTGCAGCTTCGTCACCAGGGTCGTGTGGATGAAGAACTGGTAGACCAGCGACAGCGCGTAGCACACGCCTATCCACACCGGATTGAAGCCGATGAAGGCCAGGGGCACGTAGAACAGCCAGCCGGCATTGAAGATGTAGAAGGCGTTCTGGCGCATCGCGGTCGAGAAGTTCATGCGCTCGGAGGAGTGGTGCGTCACATGCGTGCACCAGAACCAGCGCGTGCGGTGCGAGGCGCGGTGGTACCAGTAGAAAACGAAGTCAGTCAGCACCCACAGCAGCAGGGCGGTGAACACATTGAGCTCGATAGTCGCCAGGCGGTGGTGATAGGCGAAGGCGAACACGGGAAAGGACAGCACCGCCGCGAACAGCAGCTCGGTGACCTGGTAGCCGGCGCCCAGCATGAAATTGCGCACGGCCTCGCGGCCGTCCATCTTGCTCGGGTCGTCCTTGATGCGCAGGTATTCCCACAGCGTCACACCGATAAAGAAAGGCGTGGCGACAACGAAGATCAGCTGGCGCTCGTCCAGGGCCAGCCAGGGCGCCACCAGGGCCCAGAGGGAGGCGAGGCCGCTGTCGTTCCAGACTTGCTGGAACATCTGGATCAGGTTCATGGGTGTCTCCCCTGTTCTTGGTATTCGACGGTCTCATTCTGGCCTGCCGGCGCCCCTTCTTCTTGATGCCTTGCGCCTGTAAATTGATAATCGACGCCATAATTGGTGGAAAAACCGTCGTTTTCCCCTCTCCGGAGTCTTCCGCATGGCCAATGTGATCCGCGTGACCGGGGCCTGGACAGGCCTGCTCGGCGACTGGCTGGCCGCCGAGGGCCTGCCCGCCCCCGAGCTGCGCAGCGCCCTCGCGCGCTGGGGCGCGGAGGACAATGTCCCGCTGGAGGTCTGGCGCGACCTGCTGGAAAAAGCCGTGGCGCTGCGGCCGCAGCAGCTGGCCCCGGGACTCGCCATCGGCGCCCTGGTGCAGCCGCGCCATGTCGGCGTGCTGGCCTATGTCGCCCTGGCCAGCGCCACCCTGGCCGAGGCCATGCAGGCCTACCTGCGCTACGAGCGGCTGTTCTACGGCGCCGACCTTGCCGAGGTGCTGGTGCTGGGGGAGGAGGCGGAGATCCGCTGGGAGCGCGGCGGTGGCGCCCGGCTCGGCCAGCTCGGCGATGCCGTGGCCATTGCCGCGCTGGTGACCATGCTGCGCCGGCAGATGGAGGACGCGCCGGCGCCGGCGCGCATCGCCTTCACGGGCGCGACGCCGCCGCCGGCGGAACGGGCGGCGTATGAAGCCTTCTTCGGCTGCCCGGTGCTCTTCGAGCAGGCCTTCGTCAGCGTGCGCTTTCCGGTGTTCGTGCTCACCCTGCCCAATCCGCATCGCGACCCGGGCCTGCGCGACCTGCTGGACCGCCAGGCCGAGGCGCTGCTGGCCGCGCTGCCGGAGGCCAGCCCTTTCGATCGTGCGCTGCAGCAGTTGCTGCCGCGCCTGCTGACCGAGGGCAATGCGACGCTGCCACGGGCCGCGCGCGAGCTGCACCTGTCGCCGCGCAGCCTGCAGCGCCGACTGGATGCCCGCGGCCTTACTTGGCAACAGCTGCTCAACGACACGCGCGCGCAGCTCGCGCGGCAATACCTGGGCGACCGCTCCCTCAGCATCGGCGACATCGCGCTGCTGCTCGGCTTTTCCGAGCAGAGCGCCCTCACCCGCGCCTTCCAGCGCTGGACCGGCGAGACGCCGGCGCGCTGGCGGCGTGCCCATGGCGCGGTGCGCTGATCCGGGCGTCCCGTACCTCAAAGACCGGGAGCCCTCCGGCGTTGACGCCGGCTGAGCGGTGTCACCCTGGATCAGGTGTTCGCGCCACAAGATAGCCGCCAGGGCAAATCGGGTTCTCGCCCCGGCGCAAGGATGCCCGGGCCAGCGATCTGTCCCCTGCCGCCCTGCACGCCGGGCGACTCCCTGCCTATACTCCTCGCCCTGGCAAGGAGACCCCGCATGAGCACATCGCCCACTACCATCGTCATCGTCGGCGCCTCGCGCGGTATCGGCGCCAGCCTCGCGCGCGAATACGCCGCCCGCGGCTGCAGCCTCGGCCTGCTGGCCCGCAGCGAGGAAGCCCTCGCGGCCCTGGCGGAGGAACTCAGGGCTGCCCATGGCATAACCGTGGAAACCGCCATACTCGATGTCGCGGCCCGCGACACGGTCGCCCCCGTGATGCAGGGCCTCATGGACCGCCTCGGCCAGGTGGACGTGGTGATCGCCAACGCCGGCGTGCTGGGCTGGCGCAAGGCCGGCGACGGCAACGTCGCCGAGGACCGCCGCATCATCGAGACCAACCTGCTGGGGGCCATCACCGTCATCGATGCCGCCGTCGCGCGCTTCAAGCTGCAGAAGTCCGGGCAGGTGGTGGGTATCTCGTCGATCTCTGCCTATCGAGGCATTCCCGGCAGCGGCGCCTATTCTGCCAGTAAGGCAGCGCTTACAAACTATCTGGAGGCGCTGCGCATGGAGCTGGCCGGCAAGGGCATCGGCGTCAGCATCGTGCACCCCGGCTTCGTGAAGACCGACATCGGCCCGAACATGGACAAGTACCCTTTCGCCGCCGACCCGGACAAGGTCGCGAAGGAGATTGCGGACGGCATCGCGCGCGGCCGGAAGAACATCATCGTGCCGCGCTTTCCCTGGCGCATGGTGCTGCCGGTCATGCGCCTGCTGCCGGACGCGGTGATACGCAAGGTGTTCTGACGCAGGCACCTTCGCCGACATGGAACTCCGGCGTTCACTCGGACGCCGGTTGGCGGTTGGCGGTTGGCGGTTGGCGGTTGGCGGTTGGCGGTTGGCGGTTGGCGGTTGGCGGTTGGCGGTTGGCGGTTGGCGGGGCCAAGGCTCCGGCGAAGAGAGCGGCACTACAAGGCTTTCACGCCGTTAACGGCACACGTCTCACCGCCCCTCAGGGATAGAGCCGTTCCTTGCGCCACTGCCCCGGGCCCTCCGCCCGGAACACGACCCGGTCATGCATGCGGGAAGGACGGCCCTGCCAGAATTCGATGCGGTCGGGAAGTACTCCATACCCGCCCCAATGCGGCGGTCGTGGCACCCCGCCGACATACTGGGCGGCAAACCGCGCGGCCCGCGCCAGCAGGGTACGGGTGCTGTCCAGCGCCTCGCTCTGCCGGGAGGCCCAGGCGCCGATACGACTCTGGTAGGGGCGGGACTCAAAGTAGGCATCCGAGACCGCGGCGGGCAACCTCTCCACCCGGCCCTCGATGCGCACCTGTCGCTCGAGCTCCGGCCAGAAGAAGGTCAGCGCCGCAAACGGATTGGCCTCGAGCTGGCCAGCCTTGCGCGACTCGTAGTTGGTGTAGAAGACAAAACGCTGCTGCTCTATGCCCTTGAGCAACACCAGCCGGCCGGAGGGGCGGCCATCGGCGCCGGCCGTGGCCACATGCATTGCGGTCGGCTCGTTCACCTTCGCGGCGATGGCTTCGTCCAGCCAGCGGCTGAACTGCGCCAGGGGATCCGCGAGGCAGTCCTCGGGCGAGAGGCTGTGCCGGGAATATTCCTGGCGGATGGCGGCAAGGTCAGTGCGTTCGGTCATGCAGGGCTCCGTACTCTTGCCTAAGTGTATAGGCTGAATCCGGACGCGGGCAGTGCAGGTCCGGACGAGGCTTTTTGTCACTCATCGTAAATCCGGACATGCGGGCCCTCATGCAGTTGCGGTATCCTAGTGGCACTACGGTACTGTCACGGAAGACAAGCACGGGCCGTCAGTTTCACGCGTCATTTAAGGATTATTCATGACACCGCTTAGCCCCATCGACCAACTTTTCCTCTGGCTGGAACGCCGCCAACAGCCCATGCACGTGGCCGGCCTCCAGCTCTTCTCGTTTCCCGACGATGCCGGCCCGCGCTATATCCGCGACATTGCCGAGCAGATGCGCTCCTACGACCAGCCGCAGTCGCCGTTCAACAAGCGCCTCGTCAGCCGCTTCGGTCAGGCCTTCTGGGAAATCGACAACCAGTTCGACATCGACCACCACTTCCGCCACGAGGCGCTGCCCAAGCCGGGCCGCATCCGCGAGCTGCTGGGCCTGGTGTCGGCCGAACATTCCAATCTGCTGGACCGCGCCCGTCCGCTCTGGGAAGTACACCTGATCGAGGGTATCCAGGGCCGTCGCTTCGCCCTCTACTCCAAGATCCACCACTCCATGTGCGACGGCGTCGCCGCCATGCGCATGGGAATGCGGGCGCTCTCCACCGACCCCAGCGCCCGCAACCTGCCCCCCGTATGGGCGCAGGAGCGCCGCAAGCAGTCGGTCAGCCTGAGCCCGACCGACGTCGCCACCGGCATGGCCCGCCTCACGGCCGGGCTCAGCAAGCAGGCTGCCACGTTGCCCAATGTCATCCGCGAGATCGTCAAGGTCTCCAACAAGGCCCGCCGCGACCCGAACTACGTATCGATCTTCCAGGCGCCGCACTGCCAGCTCAACGAGAGCATCACCGGCTCGCGTCGCTTTGCCGCGCAGTCCTACTCGATGACCCGTATCAAGACGCTGGCCAAGGCCTTCGACTGCACGCTGAACGACATCGTGCTGGCCATGTGCGGCAGTGCCCTGCGCGACTACCTGATCAGCATGCACGAGCTGCCGGATCGTCCACTGGTAGCCATGGTTCCCGTGTCGCTGCGCAGCGACGACAGCGACTCCGGCAACCAGATCGCCGTGATCCTGGCCAACCTCGGCACGCATATCGCCGACCCGGCCAACCGCCTCGAGGTGGTGAAGGCCTCGGTGGAGGAAGCCAAGCAGCGCTATCGCCAAATGACGCCGGAGGAAATCCTCAACTACACGGCCATCATGCTGGCGCCGACGGCCGTGAACCTGGTTACCGGCATGGTGCCGAAGTGGCAGGCCTTCAACGTGGTGATCTCCAACGTACCGGGCCCCAAGGAGCCTTTGTACTGGAACGGCGCGCGCCTCGAAGGCATGTACCCGGTGTCGATCGCGCTGGACCGCATCGCGCTCAACATCACGCTCACCAGCTACGTCGACCAGCTCGAGTTCGGCCTGATCGGCTGCCGCCGTACGCTGCCGTCCATGCAGCGCCTGCTCGACTATCTCGAGAACGGCATCCGCGAGCTCGAGGTTGCCGCCGGTATATGTGGCGTGCCCCGGCGCCTGTGATGCCCGCCTAAATGCTCGACAGAAAAAAGCTCGCTTGATGCGGGCTTTTTCATGCGGCGACGTCGGCCGGTCCTGCGGCGGACAAAACCGCTTCCACGTCTGTGAATCGCTGCAACTTCTTCACCTGGTGGAACAGCGTCACGGCCTCGGGCCAGTCGCGCGTCAGCATCGCCAACCACTGCTTGTAGCGGCCGATGGCGCCGCGCTCGGTCCAGGGCGCACCGAAACGCTTCGGCTGCCCCAGCTCGCCCGCCAGCTTCAGCAGCGCCAGGAAGTCGGCCTGCCAGTGCCGCAGGTCGTCCCAGAAAAAGTCCACCGCCTCGCCGCGAATACGGCGCGCCAGAACCGGCTGCGTCACAGCGCCACGGCCCAGCATCAGATCGCTGCACCCCGACACGGCCTGGCAGCGCCGCGCATCCTCCACGGTCCAGATCTCGCCGTTGGCCATCACCGGCAACGCGACCGCCTCGCAAATGCGGGCAATGGCCTCCCAATGCGCCGGGGGCCGATAGCCGTCCTCCTTGGTGCGCGCATGCACGACGAGCGCACTGGCACCCGCCGCCTCGAACGCCCGCGCATTCTCGATCATGCGTGAGTGATCGCGGACACCCAGGCGCATCTTGGCGGTCACGGGAATGGCGGCGGGAACAGCGCTGCGTACGGCGCGTACGATGGCGTACAAGGTCTCGGGCTCGTCCAGAAGGACAGCGCCACCGCGATGGCGATTCACCGTCTTGGCCGGACAGCCGAAGTTGAGGTCGATATGGAGGGCGCCCAGCGACGCGACCAGCCCGGCGTTGTCGGCAAGCACGGACGGATCGCTGCCCAGCAGTTGCACATGCACCGGCGTGCCGGCGGCGGTGCGCCCACCCACGCACAGCTCCGGGCAGTACTGCAGGAAGGTGCGCGCCGGCAGCAGGCGATCGGTGACGCGGATGAACTCCGACACACAGGCGTCATAGCCGCCGATGCGCGTCAGCATGTCCCGCATGTAGTAGTCGGTGAGCCCTTCCATGGGGGCGAGGAATATCTTCATCTGCCACGCGCCGTGCGGGTCATTGCCCGAAAAATCAAAAGGCCCCGCAGGGCCTCTTGAAGCTGCATCGCGATCACTGGATGACCGCGGGCATCGCCATCCTGATCATCTCGAGGAAGGGCTGGGGATACATGCCGAGCACGAACATCAGTACGGTGAGGCCGAGGATCATGACGCCGCCGGCGCGCTCGCCCCAGTCGAGGGGCGCGTCATAGCGGTTCATGCCAGGGGCCGGCAGGTACATGGTGACCATGACGCGCAGGTAGTAATAGAGGCCGATGGCGCTGCCGATCACCACCAGGGCCATCAGCACCCACAGGCTGGCACTCACGCCGGCGGCGACAATGTAGAACTTGCCGATGAAGCCGGCCGTTACCGGGATGCCGGCGAGAGACAGCATCATGCCCGTCATCACGGCGGTGAGGTAAGGGCGCTTCCAGAACATGCCGCGGTAGTTGTGCAACTGGTCGGCATCGTGGCCGGTGTAGGGGCTCGACATGAGGGCCACCACGCCAAAGGCGCCGAGCGTCGTCACGACATAGGTGATGAGGTAGACGCCGACCGCTTCCGGCGTGCCGAGCGGCGCCACCAGCGGAATCAGCAGGTAGCCGAAGTGCGCGATCGAGGAGTAGGCGAGCAGGCGTTTGATATTGCTCTGCATCAGCGCCAGCAGGTTGCCGACCACGATGGAAATGCCGGCCAGCACGGCCAGCACGTCACGGAGCACGATCTCCTGCAGCGCGCCGCTCTCGTAGAGGAAGCGCACGAGCACCGCGAACACCGCCGTCTTGCTGGCGGTGGCGAGGAAGGCGCCGACCGGGGCTGGAGCGCCTTCATACACATCGGGTGTCCAGATATGGAAGGGCGCGATGGAGAGCTTGAAGGCGAGGCCGGCAATCATCAGCGCCGTGCCGGCCAGCAGCAGCGGGCTGGCGGAGTCCGGGCCGAGATAGGTGTAGGCAAGACCGCTGAAGGACAGCGTGCCGGCCACGGCGTAGATCAGCGCCATGCCGAAGAGCAGCATGGCGGAGGCCGTGGCGGAGAGCACCATGTACTTCATGCCGCCTTCCAGCGTGCGCGGATTGCGGAAGGTGTAGGCCACCATGCCGTAAACCGGCACCGACAACAGCTCCAGCCCGATGAAGAGGGACGTGAGGTGGCGGCTGCAGGCCAGCACCACGGCGCCGAGCGCGGCCAGCAACAGCAGCAGGTACAGCTCTTCGCGGTTGCTCTTGTAGCCTTCCATGTAGGCATGCGACATGGTCGTGCAGGCCAGCGTCGTCACGAGCAGCAGGCCCATGTAGAACGCGGCATAGGGATCGAGGATCAGCAGCGTCGTCAGCTCCACCACCGGCGGCAGTGTGAAGGCGTTATAGACGACAGTGGCGAGGGCGGCGTTCAGGCCGACCACGGCCAGCGTGGCGTTCCACCAATGATTGCGGCGGATCGCGATGAACAGCATGACCGCCACGATGGTGGCAGCCAGCACCAGGAGCGGCAGCAGGGCGAGTAGTTGTTCTTTGGCCATCATTATTCGCCTTCAGGAGCAATGGGGGCGGTGGGCGTGACCGCGGCAGGAAGGGACGGCGCCATCGTGGCGCCCGGCGCGGTGTAGGCCTGGTGCACGTTGCGCATGACCGCCGCGGAGGTATTGAGCAGCGGCTGCGGGTACAGGCCGATCCACACCAGGATGGCCATCAGCGACAGCATCACGGTGATCTCGCGGGGCGACAGGTCTTCCATCCGCTCCTCGGTCTTGGCCGGACCGTAGAAGGCGCGCTGCATCAGCAGCAGTGAATACACGGCCGCGAGGATCAGGCCGCCAGTGGCGATTACGGTCAGCACCGGCGCCACCGGGAAGCTGCCCAGCAGGATCATGAATTCGCCGACGAAGTTGCCGAGGCCCGGCAGGCCCAGCGACGCGGCGATGAAGAACAGCGCGATCGGTGGCAGGAAGGAGAAGCGCGTCCACAAGCCGCCCATCAGGCGCAGGTCGCGCGTGTGCAGGCGCTCGTAGATTTCACCGCAGAGCACGAAGAGCGCGCCGGCCGAGATGCCGTGCGCCAGCATCTGCACCACCACGCCCTGCAGCGCGATCTCGGTGCCGGAGTAGATGCCGACCAGCACGAAGCCCATGTGCGAGATCGAGGTGTAGGCGATGAGGCGTTTGATGTCGTGCTGGGCGCAGGCCAGGATGGCGCCGTAGAAGATGCCGATCACGCCAAGCGAAATTGCCACCGGCGCAAACCACTGCGAGGCATTCGGGAAAAACGGCAGCGCAAAACGCAGCAGGCCGTAGGCCGCCGTCTTCAGCAGGACGCCGGCAAGATCCACGGAGCCGGCGGTCGGCGCCTGCGAGTGGGCATCGGGCAGCCAGGAGTGGAAGGGCACCACCGGCAGCTTCACCGCGAAGGCAATGAAGAAACCGAGCATGAGGATGCGCTCGACGTTTTCCGGCAGCACCGTGTTGCGCAGCGTCATGTAGTCGAAGGTCACGACGCCCGTGGCCTGGGTGTGGAAGTACACGAGGCCGAGGATGGCAAGCAGCAGCAGCAGGCCGCTGGCCTGGGTGAAGATGAAGAACTTGTTGGCGGCATAGATGCGGCCCTTGCCTCCCGGCGCGTTATGGCCCCACAGCGCGATCAGGAAGTACATGGGCACCAGCATCATTTCCCAGAAGAAAAAGAACAGGAACAGGTCGAGGGCGAGGAAGACGCCGATCACGCCACCCAGGTTCCACAGCAGGTTCAGGAAGAAGAAGCCGACATGCTTCTGGATTTCACGCCAGGAGCAGCCCACTGCGACCACGCCGAGCAGGCCGGTCAGCATCACCATCAGCAGCGAGAGGCCATCGAGGCCAAGGTGGAAGCTGATGCCGAAGCGCGGGATCCACGGCGCCTTGAACTCTTCCTGCCATTGCGGCTGGCTGCTGATGTTATCCAGCGTGTAGTTGCCGTTGATCCAGAGCCAGCAGCCCAGCACCAGCACGAGGCTCATGGTGATCAGGGCAATCCAGCGCGGCATGTTGAGCCCGAAGCGTTCACTCTGCCAGCAGAGCAGGCCGCCAATGAAGGGAATGAGGATGAGCCAAATCAGGATCATGTCAGGGCCTTATCTTTTATGTTCTTCAGACCAGCACGAAGCCGGCAATCACCAGGACCAGTCCGACGGCCATGGTCGCGGCATACCAGCGGAGCTTCCCGTTCTGGCTGACCGTCATGTATTGGTTACCCTGGCGGACCAGCCACGGCAGCACGCCGATCAGCGCATCCAGCCAGTCGCGCGCGTTCACGCGCACGGTGGCCATGAACGGCTTGACGAAAATGTGGTCGTAGAGCCAGTCGAAGCCCCATGCGTTTTTCCACAGTCCGCCCACGGCACGGCCGATGCCGCTCTGCGCGAGACCGGTGACGAAGCGGCGCTCGCCCATGAACAACAGGTAGGCGATGCCAACGCCGGTCAGCGCCACGATCATCGAGATGATCTCGAGCGTGTGCTTCATGTCGCCGCCCTTGGCGCCGGCGCTCTCCGGCAGCACGCCCGCGAGCGGCGGATGGATCAGCGCGCCGACGAAGGTGGACAGCACCATCAGCACCAGTAGCGGCAGCGTGTGCGAAATGCCGTGGCCCTCGTGCGCATCCGTTTTCTCGTCGCCATGGAACACGATGAAGATCAGGCGGAAGGTGTAAATCGAGGTCAGGAGCGCACCCAGCAGGCCAGCGTAGAAGAAGCCGGGATTACCGCTCGCCCAGGTCTCCCAGAGAATCTCGTCCTTAGAGAAGAAGCCTGCCGTCAGGAAGGGCAGCGCCGCGAGTGCCGAGCCGCCAACGATGAAGCAGGCGTACACGAAGGGCAGCTTCTTGCGCAGGCCGCCCATCTTGAAGATGTCCTGCTCGTGGTGCGTCGCGATGATCACGGAGCCCGCCGAGAGGAAGAGCAGGGCCTTGAAGAAGGCATGCGTCATCAGGTGGAACACCGCCGCGCCCCACGCGCCGGCTCCCAGGGCGAGGAACATGTAGCCGATCTGGCTCATCGTGGAATAGGCCAGGATGCGCTTGATGTCGGTCTGCACGAGCGCGGTGAAACCGGCCAGCAGCAGCGTCACGGCACCAATTACGCCGACCAGGTGCAGCACCTCCGGCGAGAGGATGAAGACGGTGTGCGTACGCGCGATCAGGTACACGCCGGCCGTGACCATGGTGGCGGCGTGGATCAGCGCGGACACCGGCGTTGGACCGGCCATCGCATCCGGCAGCCAGGTCTGCAGCGGCAGCTGCGCCGACTTGCCGACGGCGCCACCGAGCAGCAGCAGCGCGGCCAGCGACAGCACGGGATCTCCGCTCTGGAACTTCTGCGGCACCAGCGTGAGGATTTCCTGGATGTTCAGCGTGCCCAGCTCGCGGAACAGGATGAACAGGCCGATGGCCATGAAGGTGTCACCGACACGCGTGACCACGAAGGCCTTGCGCGCCGCCTGCCCGTTTGCCGGATCCTTGTAGTAGAAGCCGATCAGCAGGAAGGAGCAGAGGCCCACGCCTTCCCAACCGAGATAGAGCGAGACCAGGCTGTTGCCGAGCACCAGCACCAGCATGCTGGCGACGAACAGGTTCATGTAGGAGAAGAAGCGCTCGTAGCCCTCCTCACCGCGCATGTACCAGGACGCGAACAGGTGAATGAAGAAGCCGACACCGGTGATCACGCCCAGCATGGTGAGCGAGAGGCCGTCCAGGTGCAGCGCGAACTTCGGCACGAAGCCGCCGGCGTTGATCCAGGTCCACAGCTCCTGCGTGAAGACGCCGCCGGCCGGGGTGTGCTGCGTGAAGTCGATGCCGACCCAGAGCGTGGTCAGCGCGGAGAGGCCGATGGAGCCGACGCCAATCGCAGCGGCGGCATTCTCCGGCAGGCGATTGCGGCCGAACGCCAGCAGCAGGAAGCCGACGAGGGGGAAGACGATGGTGAGGAAAAGAAAGTTCATCCGCGCATCTCACTGGCTGCGTCCACATCGAGCGTGCGGAACCGGTGGTAAACCTGGAGCAGGATCGCCAGGCCGACGCTGGCCTCGCAGGCCGCCAGCGTGAGGATCATGATGAACATGATCTGGCCATCGGGTTGCACCCAGCGGGCGCCGGCGACGACGAAGGCCAGGGCGGCCGCGTTCATCATCACTTCGAGGCTCATCAGCATCCACAGCAGGTTGCGGCGGACCAGCACGCCGACCAGGCCAAGCGTGAACAGGATGGCCGCAAGCAGCAGGCCGTATTCCATGGGAATGGCAGTCATTCGCCGAGCTCCTTGTCCGTGCGCGGACGGCCCAGGTGATAGGCCGTCACAAGGCCGGCCAGCAGCAACATGGAGGCCAGCTCCACCGCCAGCAGATACGGCCCGTAAAGGGAAATGCCCACCTGCTTGGCCGACACGGTGGCGTGGCCGGCAGGCGTCAGGCCGTTGCTGCTCAGCACATGGGCCAGCACCGCGATGAGCACCATGGCGAGCACGCCCGGCGCGAGCCAGGCCTGCGGCGTCAGCCACAGCCGCTCCTGCTTCATGGTGGATTCGCCAAGGTTCAGCATCATCACTACGAACACGAACAGCACCATGATGGCGCCGGCATAGACGATGATCTCCAGCATGCCGGCGAAGGGCGCGCCCAGCATGAAGAAGATCACGGCCACCGCCAGCAGCGAGATGATCAGGTTGAGCAGTGAGCGCACCGGGTTGCTACCCAGGATGACGCCCAGCGTGGCGGTGATCGCCACGGCTGCTGCAATGAAAAATCCGGTTTCGAGAACTGACACGGTGAGCTCCAATCAGGGCAGCAGGCTTTTCACGTCGACCGGCTTGGCTTCGTTCACGGCATCACCCTTGAGCTTGCCGGTGATGGCCATGCCCGTCACGCGATAGAAGTTGTAATCCGGGTATTTGCCCGGGCCTGAAATCAGCAGGTGTTCCTTTTCGTAGACCAGGTTCTGGCGATTGAACTCGGCCATCTCGAAATCGGGCGTCAGCTGGATGGCCGCCGTCGGACAGGCCTCCTCGCACATGCCGCAGAAAATGCAGCGCGAGAAGTTGATACGGAAGAATTCCGGATACCAGCGTCCATCTTCCCGCTCGGCCTTCTGCAGCGAGATGCAGCCGACAGGGCAGGCCACTGCGCAGAGGTTGCAGGCAACACAGCGCTCCTCGCCGTCCGGGTCGCGCGTCAGCACGATGCGGCCACGGTAGCGGGGCGGCACGTAGACGGCCTCTTCCGGATACTGGATCGTGTCGCGCTTGCGGAACGCGTGGGAAAACACCATCACCAGGCTGCGCAGCTGGGTGAAAGTGCCGATCAGAATACCTTTGGGTGTCATGGCGATTACCTCAGGGCATCTGCATGTAGAGGACGATGGCACCGGTGACGAGCAAGTTCAGCAACGTCAGCGGCAGACAGACCACCCAGCCGAAGGTCATCACCTGGTCGTAGCGCGGGCGGATCAGCGCACCACGCACGAGCACGAACAGCATGATGAAAAAGCCGGTCTTGGCGGCGAACCAGAAAAAGGGCGGGATGTTCTCGATGTAGGGAATCGGCAGGGGCATCCAGCCCCCGAAGTACAGCGTGGCGATCAGCGCGGAAATCACCACCACGCCAACGTATTCGCCCACGAAGAACATGCCCCACTTCAGGCCGGAGTATTCGATGTGATAGCCGTCGGCCAATTCCTGCTCGGCTTCAGGCTGGTCGAAGGGATGACGGTGGGTCACCGCGATGCCGGCGATCAGGAAGGTGCAGAAGCCGAGGAACTGCGGCACCACGTACCACATGCCGCGCTGTGCCTCGACGATGTCGGCCAGGCTGAACGAGCCGGCCAGCACCACCACGCCCATCAGCGCGATACCCATGAACACTTCATAGGACAGTGTCTGCGCCGAGGCGCGCATGCTGCCGAGCAGCGCGTACTTGTTGTTGGAGGACCAGCCGGCGAAGAGCACGGCGTAGACGCTGAGGCCGGCCATCGCCAGGAAGAACAGCACCCCGACGTTCATGTCCGCCATCACGCTCCAGTCCGGCGTGATGGGAATCACGGCCATCACCAGCAGCAGGGCGGCCATGGCGACGGCGGGCGCCAGCCAGAAAATGAGCTTGTCGGCGAAGGGTGGCGTCCAGTCTTCCTTGAAGAACATCTTCAGCATGTCGGCCGCCAGCTGGAACATGCCGAAGGGCCCGACGCGGTTGGGACCGTAGCGGTCCTGCCACAGCGCGAGCAGGCGACGCTCGACAAAGCTGAGCAGGGCGGCGGCGATCACCGTCACCAGCAGGATGACGACGGCCTTCATCACCGCCACCAGGATGGCCACCACCTCGGGGGTGAACCAGGCCATGATCGAATTCATCGTCTCGCTCATGCGGCAGCTCCCACAAAGGCGGTCTTGCCCGTCACGACCGGCAGTTCGGCGAAGCCCACCGGCAGTCCGACAAGGCCCGCCGGCAGCGTGGAGCTGACGCGCACCACGAGCTCCATCAGTCCGTCACCGACCTTCACCGACGCTTTCTTGCCATCGGCCAGGCCGAGACGGGTGGCGTCCGTGGTGGACAGTGCGACATACAGTTCCGGAATGCGCTGCTGCACCGGCTTCGCGCGTGACGACATCTCGTCACTGCCGAAGATGTGGTACAGCGGCGCGATGCGCAGGTCGCCGCCCGCGGCAAAGGCCGCCGGAACGGAAGTGAAGTAACCCAGGTCCTGCCTGCCTTCGAGCAGGCGCACGCCCGAATCGCCACCCTTCAGGTGCCCGCCCACCTCGTCCTGGAACTTGTTCCAGGCCTGCGGCGAGTTCCAGCCCGGCGCCCAGGCAAAGGGAACCAGCGGCGAGGACTCGTTCGGACCGGCATAGCCTTCCATCGAGAAGGCCAGTGCGGAATCCGCATCCTGCGGCACGCGCGGCTCGTGCACGGAGATCGGTGCGCGCTGCGCGGTGCGGCCGGAGTATCGCCGAGGCGAACGCGCGATCTTCAGGCCCTTGATGCGGAAGCTGGCGTTGGGCGCCGCATCGACGATGCCTGCGAGCGCCGGGTTGGCAGCGGCGCAGTGCGCCGTCACATCGTCCAGCAGCGTCCAGTCGATCTCGCGCTGCTCCATAGTGGTGTGCAACGCATGCAGCCAGCGCCAGGCTTCGTACATGACGATTTCCGGCTTGTAGTAAACCGGGTCGTAGACCTGGAAGAAGCGCTGCGCACGCCCTTCGTTGTTGACGAGGGTGCCATCGCCTTCGGCGAAGCTGGCTGCCGGCAATACGAAGCCCGCTTTCTGCGTGGTAGTCGTCTGCTGATGATCGATGGCCACGATGACCTTGGCGCGCGCAAGGGCGGCATCGACCCGCGACTTTTCGGCGCGGCGATACAGGTCGTTTTCCACGATTACGACAGCATCGGCATCGCCGTGCTCCAGCGTGGTCAGCGCGCCGTCCAGCGGCTGGCCGCCCAGCAGGGCGAGACCCAGGCTATTGGCTTCCGGCAGGCACAGGGTGATGCCGGCAGCCTTGCCTTTCTTCTGCAGTGCCACGGCGATATTGGCGGCGGCCTCCAGCACGGCCTTGCTTTGCGGGCCGGTGCCGGAGACCACGAGCGGCTTGTCGGCCGCCATCAGGGCCGCGGCAATCTTCTGGGCGAGCGCCGCGGTTTCTGCATCAAGGCCTGTCACGGCCGGGGCGGCGCTGTCGATGGCATTCGCCACGGCAAAGCCGAGGCGGGCAATGTCGTCCGCCGCGGCGTGATAGGTGCTGGCGGCGATGTCGTCGAGACGGGTGGCTTCGAAGCTGGCAATGAACACCGGGCTCATCGCGCCCTGGCCGATGTTGGCCAGCGCCTCGGCCTGCCACGGCTGCACATTGCTGGCTGCCGCCATCTTCACGGTCTTGTTCTTGGCGGACTGGCGCAGCGCCAGCGCGACGCGCGGAGCCGTCTGCGTCACGTCTTCGCCCAGCACGAGCACGCCATCGAAGCCTTCGATCTCGCGCAGCGCGGGCGTGCGGACACCGCGGCTCAGGATGTCGCGGGCCAGCGTGAGCTGCTCCATCTCGGCCGCGCTGACGCCGGCGAAGAAGTTGCCGGCGCCGACCAGTTCACGCAGTGCGTGGTTGGCCTCGAGGCTGGCACGCGGCGAGCCGATACCGATCACACGCGTCGCGGTGCGCAACGCAACGCCGATCTTGTCGAGCGCGGCGTCGGCGGAGAGCTTGCTGCCATCGGCAAGCAGGGGCTGGCGCGGACGGTCCTCGCGGTTCACGAAGCCATAGCCGAAGCGGCCACGGTCGCAGAGGAAATAGTGATTCACCGTGCCGTTGTAGCGGTTCTCAATCCGGCGGATTTCACCGTAGCGCTCACCCGGGGACGTGTTGCAACCCACCGAGCACCCTTGACAGATGCTGGGCGCGAACTGCATGTCCCACTTGCGGTTGTAGCGTTCGCTGTGGGTCTTGTCGGTGAACACGCCGGTCGGGCAGACCTCGGTGAGGTTGCCGGAGAATTCGGACTCGAGGACACCGGGCTCCGGGCGACCGAAGTACACGTTGTCGTGCGCGCCGTAGACGCCGAGGTCGGTGCCGCCGGCATAGTCCTTGTAGTAGCGCACGCAGCGGTAGCAGGCGATGCAGCGGTTCATCTCGTGGCTGATGAACGGGCCGAGGTCCTGGTTGTTGTGGGTGCGCTTGCTGAAGCGGTAGCGACGGGTGCTGTGCCCCGTCATCACGGTCATGTCCTGCAGGTGGCAGTGGCCGCCTTCCTCGCAGACCGGGCAATCGTGCGGGTGGTTCGTCATGAGCCATTCGACGACGGATTCGCGGAAAGCCTTCGCCTCTTCGTCGTCAATCGAGATGAGCAGGTTGTCCGTGGACTGCGTCATGCAGGACATCACGATGCGGCCGCGCTTGTCGTCGGCGTTGGCGTACTGCTTTACCGCGCACTGGCGGCAGGCGCCCACCGAGCCCAGGGCCGGGTGCCAGCAGAAATAGGGGATGTCCAGGCCAAGCGAGAGGCAAGCCTCGAGCAGGTTGTCGGCGCCGTTAACTTCGTACTGCTTGCCGTCTACATGGATGGTCGCCATCACAGCACCCCCGTCATGGCAGGCCGTTCGGAACGGGTCGGGGCCGTCGCCGAAATACCTTGTTCAAATTCGGATCGGAAGAGGCGCAGCGCCGTGCCGAGCGGTTCGACCGCGCCGGGAGCGTGCGCACAATAGGTCTTGCCCGGGCCCAGGAAATCCACGAGCTGCTGCAGGATCTCGATGTCGCCGGGGCAGCCTTCGCCTTTTTCCAGCGCGCGCAGGAGCTTCACGCTCCAGGGCAGGCCGTCGCGGCAGGGCGTGCACCAGCCGCAGGATTCGCGCGCGAAGAACTCTTCCATGTTGCGCAGCAGCGAGACCATGCTGATGGTGTTGTCCACTGCCATGGCGAGACCGGTGCCCATGCGCGTGCCGACCTTGAGGATGCCGGCCGCATACATCTGCGCATCCAGCGTCTCGGGGAGCAGGAAGCCGGTGCCGGCGCCGCCGGGCTGCCAGCACTTCAGCGTGTAGCCGTCCTTCATGCCGCCGGCGCAATCCTCGAAGAGCTCGCGCGCGGTGACACCGAAGGGCAGTTCCCACACGCCGGGATTCTTGACCTTGCCGGAGAAGCCCATGAGCTTGGTGCCATGGTCCTCGGAGCCGGGACGGCACAGCGACTTGTACCACTCGACACCGTCGCCCACGATGGCCGGCACATTGGCCAGGGTCTCGACGTTGTTGACGCAGGTGGGCTTGCCCCACACGCCCACGGCCGCGGGGAAGGGCGGCTTGGAGCGCGGGTTGGCGCGACGGCCTTCCAGCGAATTGATCAGCGCGGTTTCTTCGCCGCAGATATAGCGGCCGGCACCGGTGTGCACGTAAAGCTCGAAGTCGAAACCGGAGCCCAGCACGTTCTTGCCGATGAGGCCGGCGGCACGCGCCTCGTCGAGGGCGCGGTTCAGGATGCGGGCAGAATCCACATACTCGCCGCGCAGGAAGATGTAGCCGGTGGACGCCTTCAGCGCCCGCGCGGAAATCAGCATGCCTTCGATGAGCAGGTGCGGCAGCTGCTCCATGATCAGGCGGTCCTTCCAGGTGTTGGGCTCCATCTCGTCCGCGTTGCAAAGCAGGTAGCGGATGTTCTGGCTTTCATCCTTGGGCATCAGGGACCACTTCACGCCGGTGGGGAAGCCCGCACCGCCGCGGCCCTTGAGGCCGGCGTCCTTGACCGCGCCGACGATCTCGTCGGGAGACATCTGGGCCAGCGCCTTGCGGGCGGCGGCATAGCCGTTCTTGCTTTCGTATTCCGCGAGCCACACGGTGTCACCGTCGTCGCGCAGGCGCCAGGTCAGCGGATGCGTCTCGGGCTTGCGCGCGGTCGTGTTGGCGGGGCCGAAGGAGGAGAGTTTCATGCGTACTTCTCCAGGAGGCCGGCAACCATGGACGGCTCGAGGCCGCCGAAGGTGTCGTCATCGATCATGAGGGTCGACCCCTTGTCGCAGTTGCCGAGGCAGCAGACGGGAATCAGGGTGAAGCGGTTGTCCGGCGTGGTGCCGCCGAGCTCGATGCCGAGATGGCGCTTGAGCTCCTCCACCACCGGCTCGTAGCCGTTGATGTAGCAGGTCATGCTGTCGCAGATGCGGATCACGTGGCGACCCACCGGCACGCGGAAGATCTGGCTGTAGAACGTCGCCACGCCTTCCACGTCGCTCGCGGGAATGCCGAGGATGTCGGCGATGGCGTAGATCGCGCCATCGGGCACCCAGCCGTGCTCGCGCTGCACGCTCTTGAGCGCGTCGATGCTGGCGGCACGTGCATCCGGATAATGATGTTTCGCGCGCTCGATCTCGGCACGCACCTCGGGCGACAGCGTGTAACGGCTGGTCGCAATGATCTGGGAGGAATTAACGGTCGACATCGGCCATCACGAAATCAATAGACGCCAGGTAGGCAATCAGATCCGGGATCATGGATCCGCGAATCACCGAGGGAATCTGCTGCAGGTGCGGGTAGCTCGGCGTACGGATACGCGTGCGGTAGCTCATCGTCGCCTGGTCGGAGGTCAGGTAGTAGCTGTTGATGCCCTTGGTGGCCTCGATCAGCTGCGACGATTCGCCGGCCGGCATCACCGGACCCCAGGACACGCTCAGGAAGTGCGTGATCAGGGTTTCGATGTCGGCGAGCGTGCGATCCTTGGGCGGCGGCGTGGTCAACGGATGGTCCGCCTTGAAGGCGCCGGCCGGCATGTTCTCCATGCACTGGCGGATGATGCGCAGCGACTGCCGCATTTCCTCGATGCGCACCAGGGCACGGTCGTAGGCGTCGCCGTTCTGCGCCACCGCGGTGTCGAACTCGAAGTTCTCGTAGCCGGAATACGGACGCTGCTTGCGCAGGTCGTAGTCGAGGCCGGTGGCGCGCAGGTTGGGACCGGTCACGCCCCAGGCCAGCGCCTCGGCGGTGTTGTACTGGGCAATGCCGACGGTACGGGCCTTCAGCACGCTGTTGCGGATGGCGGCCTTCTCGTACTCCACCAGGCGCTTCGGCATCCAGTCCACGAATTCCTTCACCAGCTTTTCCCAGCCGCGCGGCAGGTCGTGCGCCACGCCACCGATGCGGTACCAGGCCGGGTGCATGCGGAAGCCGGTGACGGCCTCGATCACGTCATAGGCCTTCATGCGGTCGGTGAACATGAAGAAGATCGGCGTCATGCCGCCCACGTCCTGGATATAGGTGCCCAGGAAGAGCAGGTGCGAGGTGATGCGGAAGAACTCCGACATCATGATGCGGATGGTCTTGACGCGGTCCGGCACCTCGATGCCGGCCAGCTTCTCCACCGCCAGCACATAGGGCAGGTTGTTCATCACCCCGCCCAGGTAGTCGATGCGGTCGGTGTAGGGGATGTAGGAATGCCAGCTCTGGCGCTCGCCCATCTTCTCGGCGCCACGGTGGTGGTAGCCGATGTCGGGCACGCAATCCAGGATCTCTTCGCCATCGAGCTGCAGCACGATGCGGAAGGCGCCGTGCGCGGAAGGATGGTTGGGGCCAAGGTTGAGGAACATGAAGTCCTCGTCGTCGCGGCCCTTCTGCATGCCCCATTCCTCGGGCCGGAACAGCAGCGCTTCCTGCTCCTGGTCCTGGCGCAGCGCGGTCAGTTCATAGGGATCGAATTCGGTGGCGCGCGCCGGGTAGTCCTTGCGCAGCGGATGGCCCTTCCAGGTGCGCGGCAGCAGGATGCGGTAGAGGCGTGGGTGGCCGGCGATGTCGATGCCGAACATGTCCCAGACCTCGCGCTCGTACCAGCTCGCGTTCGGCCAGATGCCGGTCACGGTGGGCACGGAAAGATCGCCTTCCTGCAGCGCCACCTTGATGCGCACATCGGAATTCCGCTCGATGGACAGCAGGTGGTAGAACACCGTGAAGTCGGACTTCGGCTGGCCCTCGCGGTGCTTGCGCAGGCGCTCGTCGATCGCGGAAAGGTCGAACAGCATCACATAGGGCTTCGGCGCCTGGCGCAGGTAGCGCAGCACGTCGAGCAGCTGTTCGCGGGGCACCCACAGCGTCGGCACCGCATCCTTGGTCGGCTGGAACACAATCGCATCGCCGAAGCGGGATTGCAGTTCACGCACGACTTCGTACTCGGTGCCCGGCGTGCTGGGCGTAAGCGGGGCGTTATCAGCCATCGTCATGTCGTCGCAATAGATCAAAAGTCGGTTGGGCAGGGCGCCGACTCGGCTCCTCACCCGCAATCTTTTCTTTTGGTCGGGCGTCAGCCCGACGCTCTTCCGTAAGTCGGGCTGACGCCCGACCTAGGGAGCACTCAAATTGAATCCGGTGTCCGCAGGTTCGTGACCGCAATCCGCTGCTCTTGCTTGCGGTCGCGCTCGGGCTGCATCTGCGGGCGGTACACGCCCTGGTCGCCCACCACCCAGGAGAGCGGGCGGCGCTCCTTGCCGATGGACTCCTGCAGCAGCATCAGCGCCTGCAGGAAGGCCTCGGGGCGGGGCGGGCAGCCCGGGATGTACACGTCCACCGGCAGGAACTTGTCCACGCCCTGGACCACGGAATAAATGTCGTACATGCCGCCGGAGTTGGCGCAGGCACCCATGGAGATCACCCACTTCGGTTCCAGCATCTGTTCGTACAGTCGCTGTACCACCGGGGCCATCTTCATGAAGCAGGTGCCGGCCACGACCATCACGTCGGCCTGGCGCGGTGAGGCGCGGATCACTTCGGCGCCGAAACGCGCCAGGTCATGCGGCGCGGTAAAGGCCGTCGCCATTTCCACGTAGCAGCAGGAAAGGCCGAAGTTGTACGGCCAGAGGGAATTCTTGCGGCCCCAGTTCACGGCGCCGTGGACCATGTCTTCCAGACGGCCCATGAAGACCGAATTCTTGATCTGTTCCTCGACGGGATCGTCCACCGTCTCCTTCTGCTGCATCGGATAACGCTCGTTGGGAGCGTTCGGGTCGACACGGGTGAGGGTGTATTTCATGACGGGTCTCGATTCAGTAAATACCGGCAGATTCGGACTTCTGCTGCGCACGGCGACGACGGCGAGCTTCCGGCGCCCACTCGAGCGCACCCAGGCGCCAGAGGTAGACCAAGCCGGCCAGCAGTATGGTGATGAATACGGTGACTTCGATCAGGCCCATCCATCCGGCTTCCTTGGCGGAGACCGCCCAGGCATAGAGGAAGAGGGCTTCGACGTCGAAGATCACGAAGAACATGGCCACGAGGTAGAACTTGGCGGAGAAGCGAAGGCGGGCGCTGCCCTGACTGACGACCCCCGACTCGAAGGGCTCGCCCTTGGCTCGACCCCAGTTGCGGCCGCCCAGCCAGACCGGGACGAGGAGCATGAAGGCGCACATGCCCACCACGCCAATGATGAATACAGCAAGGGACCAATAATCGGGCGAGTAGGTCACGCTACGGCTTCCTGACTAGAGCGAAAAGTGGCTCGAATCGTCACGCCAGGTGCGGAAAGGGTCTCGACACGCCATTGTGAGCGATACGCCACGGGGGCGGGCCCTTTGCGGGCCCATGCTTGTATGACCGGCGATTCTAGCCGGGTAAAAGCCTGATTTGCATCCTTTTCATCGCGGATATGAGGCAGATCAAGCGGAATCCCAACTGTTTTGCTCATCTCTTGGTACAGCTTGACCCACCGTGTCAGGGGATGGGAGAGGGTCCATTAGACCATGGTCGAAATCCGGTACAGGAGACGCAAAGCAATGGCGAAGGGAAGCGTCGTACGCGGGCTAGTCTGTTTCCTGACTGTCTATTGGATCGTCCTCGGGGTTGCGCCCTACGACCGGGCGGACTGGGCCCTCGAGAACTTTCTGACGCTGACCTGCGGGATCGCTCTTTACCTTAGCCGGCATCACTTCCCACTGTCCTCCACCTCCTATGTCCTTCTCTTTATTTTCACCATGCTGCATACGCTTGGTGCCCATTACACCTATTCAAACGTCCCCTACGAGCGCTGGGGGCAGGAACTGCTGGGGGTGTCTCTCGACGGCCTGCTGGGCTGGGAGCGCAACAACTTCGACCGCGTGATCCATTTCCTGTGGGGCCTGCTGCTCTACAAGCCGCTGCAGGAGTGGATGACGATGTCCGCCCGCCTTGATGGCCGCTGGCGTGACTGGTATCCCCTGGAGTTCATCATGGCCAGCTCGCTGGTCTACGAACTGATCGAGTGGGCGGCCGCAGAAGTATTTGGTGGCGAGCTGGGCGTAGCATACCTGGGGACTCAGGGGGATATCTGGGATGCGCAGAAGGACATGGCGCTGGCCACGGTCGGCGGAGTGATGGCTTGGGGTGTGCAGACTTTGCTGCGTCGAAGACTCGGCGATGCCCACTCTGCCCATTAACCTGCAAACGCCGCTGTTTGTATGTGCTTGCTCACTCCGTGAGACCTATATTCTTTGGCCTCCGGCAAATTCGCGGCCTCCTCTACCTTGGCCAGCGTCCAATAAAAAAGGCCCTTCAAGGACCTTTTTCACTACTGCTGCGTAATCGAACCCTTACACGTCCAGGTTCGCTACCGCCAGCGCATTCAGCTCGATAAACGCCCGGCGGGGCTCCACCGCATCGCCCATCAGGCAGGTGAACATCTGATCTGCCTTGATGGCATCTTCGATATTTACCTTCAGCATACGGCGTACTTCCGGATCCATCGTGGTTTCCCAAAGCTGGTCAGGGTTCATTTCGCCCAAGCCTTTGTAGCGCTGGATGGTAGTGCCCTTGCGGGCCTCGGCCATCAGCCACTCCAGGGCCTGCTCGAAGTTGGAGATGGCCAGCTGACGCTCTCCCCTCTGTATGTAAGCGCCCACTTCAAAAAGGCCGTCGAGCTGCCCGGCCATTTTGATGATCTGGCGGTACTCGCTGGAGCCGAAGAAGTCGGCATTCAGGCGATAGGTATAGGGAACGCCGTGGCTGACCTGCTCGATCTGCGGCAGAAAGCGACGATGCTCGACATCTTCAACCACCTCAATCAGGAAGCGTTCGGTTGCGTCCGCCATACCATTCACAAGCACCGACAATTCATTCACCCAAGCGTCAACCTGGGCCTTGTCACTGAGCGCTT
Source organism: Moraxellaceae bacterium (assembly GCA_029237815.1). GTDB lineage: Bacteria > Pseudomonadota > Gammaproteobacteria > Pseudomonadales > Moraxellaceae > UBA2031. Next base: position 485,643 of record JAQZBP010000006.1, on the reverse strand, counting down.
CCATGCTGAGAGGCCCGGCATTCAGCAGCGACTTCAGGACAGTTTCAGGATACAGGCGCGAAATGCGAGTAATAGTGTCCTGCGTAGCACGGTATTCGTGAATCAGGTTTTCCAGCGGCAGCCCGGAAATGGGCGGAATTCCCGGACCGGATACCAATGCCGTGTTCTCCAGCGCATTAGCCGTAAGGTATTCCTCCAGCGCAGCCTCATCCTTTACATACTGCTCCTGCTTGCCCTTCTTCACCTTATAAAGCGGCGGCTGTGCGATATAGATATAACCGCGCTCAATCAGCTCCGGCATCTGGCGGAAGAAGAACGTCAGCAAGAGTGTGCGGATATGGGATCCGTCGACGTCGGCGTCGGTCATGATGATGATCTTGTGGTAGCGCAGCTTCTCGACGTTGTACTCCTCGCGACCGATCCCACAGCCCAGGGCCGTGATCAGGGTGCCAACCTCGGCAGAGGAGAGCATCTTGTCGAAGCGCGCCTTCTCCACATTCAGGATCTTGCCCTTCAACGGCAGGATCGCCTGCATCTTGCGGTTGCGGCCCTGCTTGGCGGAGCCGCCGGCGGAGTCACCCTCGACAATGTAAAGCTCCGACAGGGCGGGATCCTTTTCCTGGCAGTCGGCCAGCTTGCCAGGCAGCCCGGCAATATCCAGCGCGCCCTTGCGACGGGTCATTTCCCGGGCCTTACGGGCCGCCTCACGGGCACGGGCCGCATCCAGGATCTTTCCAACGATCACCTTGCCCGCACCGGGATTTTCGAGCAGGTACTCCTCGAACTTCTCGTTCATGGTCGAGGCCACCACATTGGTTACCTCGGAGGAGACCAGCTTGTCCTTGGTCTGGCTGGAGAACTTCGGATCCGGCACCTTGACCGAGACAATAGCCGTAAGGCCTTCTCGCATGTCCTCGCCAGAGGTCGCGACCTTTTCCTTCTTGAGAAGACCTTCCTTTTCAACATAGTTGTTCAGCGTACGGGTGAGGGCCGTACGGAAGCCCTGGAGGTGGGTACCCCCATCACGCTGCGGAATGTTGTTGGTAAAGCAGTACACCCCTTCCTGGTAGCTGTCGTTCCACTGGAGGGCGACTTCCACGCCGATACCATTGGTCGCTTCCCCTTGGGGCACGATGAAGTGAAATACCTCATTAAGCGCCGTTTTGTTCGTGTTCAGGTAGGCAACGAACGCCGCCAGGCCGCCCTCGTACTCGAAGACTTCTTCCTGGCCGCTACGCTCGTCCTTCAGGACGATACGCACACCAGAGTTCAGGAAGCTGAGTTCGCGCAGGCGTTTCGCCAGGATGTCATAGGAAAAATGGATATTGGTAAAGGTCTCGGCGGATGGCCAGAAACGAACCTCGGTTCCGCGCGCGGTCGTCTCTCCAACCTCTTTAAGCGGATATTGCGGCTCGCCGTGCTGGTACTCCTGCTCGTAGACCTTGTTGTTGCGACGGATCGTGAGCATCAGCTTCTTGGATAGGGCATTCACTACCGAAACGCCAACGCCATGCAGGCCCCCGGAGACCTTATAGCTGTTGTCATCGAACTTCCCGCCGGCATGCAGGACGGTCATGATGACTTCGGCGGCTGAAACGCCTTCCTCGGGGTGAATATCCACTGGGATACCACGTCCGTTGTCCGTGACCGTAACGGACTCATCCGGATGAATGACGACATTGACCTCGGTGCAGTAACCGGCCAGCGCCTCATCGATAGCGTTGTCCACCACCTCAAAAACCATGTGATGAAGTCCTGAGCCGTCATCGGTGTCGCCGATATACATGCCGGGGCGCTTACGTACGGCATCCAAGCCTTTAAGCACCTTGATGCTGCTAGAGTCGTATTCTCTTTCCTGTTCACTCATCTTTTTCTCCAGTGCTTCTCATCCGCTACGCCTTCGCGCTCCGCGGCGATGGGCTGCCTGTCTTTCTGCAGAAAGGAGGGCACGTCAGCCCTCCTGGATATTCCCATGTTCCACGTGGAACAACTTGTACTCTTGATTAGCCTCCCTCAAGGGCAGCGCTACTGCTTCCGCGTCAATCGCCGTGACAAAGACCTGTGAAGGACTTTTTGCCAGATAGCCAAGGAGGCGGCTCCTCGCTTCAGCATCCAACTCAGACGCCAAGTCATCAACCATCAGAATACAGCGCTGGCCCAAGCCTTCCAGCAACGAAAGTTGCGAGAGCTTGAGCGCAAACAGGGCCAGCTTGCGCTGACCTCGAGACAGCACCTCCGACGCCGGGACGTTCCCTGCACGAATCCGGAGATCGGCACGATGCGGGCCGTACTGCGTGAAACCCCTCTCGGTATCCTTGCTCCATTGTTCGGTCAACAGGGCGCCGAGCGCCGTCTCCGTATCCCAGCCAGGTACGTAGTCCAGGCTCAGATCCACGCCAGGCAGGAAATCCTGCAGATGTTGCTGCCAGCTGGGTTCCCAACGAGCCATGAAGCTGGATCGGAAAGCATGGAGGAGGGTGGCCGCCTCGGTCATCTGTACATGCCATGACTGCGCTTCCAAGCCGCAAATACTACCTGATCTCAGTAGTGAATTCCTTTGCTTGAGTGCTCGCTGGTAGTTACGCCACACGGAATAGAAGCCATGTTCCACGTGGAACACTCCCCAGTCCAATTGGGCTCTCCGGGGCTTCGAGCCCTCATCAAAGACTTCAAAGCTGGCCGGTTCAAAGAGCAGCAATGGGAGGGCACGAGCCAGATCTGCCAGCCCGGCAGCTGGTGAGCCGTCAATCCTCAGCTCGGAGATACCTGCAGGGGTACAGCGGATGCCAGCCTTGGAGCCATCCGCAAAGGCGGCAAAGACTGTGCAGGATTCTTGGCCATCTTCAACAAGGCGCCGGACTCGATTAACGCGGAACGAACGGCCCGTACCAAGCAGGTGAATGCCCTCCAGAAGCGAGGTCTTGCCGCTGCCATTAGGGCCACTCAATACATTCAGATGGGGATGTGGAAAGAGAGAAACAGACTGGAGATTGCGCAGATGGCCAATCTCCAGACGATACAACGTCATCGTCAGTCGGCCCCGACCTTACAGCCGCATCGGCATGACGACATACAGGGCAGCATTGCTGTCTGCGTCCTGAAGCAATGCAGAGCTGTTTGCATCCCCGAGGGTAACCTTGGCGGTAGTAGTCTCCAGCACGCCCAGTACATCCAAGAGATACTGCACATTGAAACCAATCTCCAGCGACGCCCCGGCGTACTCGATGGAGAGATCTTCCTCTGCCTCTTCCTGATCCGGGTTATTGGCCTGGATGCGCAGCAAGTCAGGGGTCAACTGAAGCCGAATACCCCGAAACTTCTCGTTGGAAAGAATGGAGGCACGCTGCAAGGACTGCCGCAGTTCCTCACGATTCGCCAAGACAACCTTATCGCCACCCTTTGGCAGGACTCGTTCATAGTCCGGGAACTTTCCATCGATAAGCTTCGACGTGAAGGTGACATTCCCGACAGTAGCGCGAATATGGTTAGCGCCCAGCGTCAGCGTTACCTCACCATCTTCGTCCGTAAGCAGCCGGGAAAGCTCATGCACACCCTTGCGGGGAACGATGACCTGCATACGGTCATCGCCCTCAGTTCGGGCCTCGGCATCACACATGGCCAAACGATGGCCATCAGTCGACACAGTTCGAAGGCGACCCGCCGTCACTTCGAAAAGCATTCCGTTCAAGTAGTAACGAACATCCTGCTGAGCCATGGCAAATGAGGTTTTTTCGATAAGCTTCTTAAGCGCCTTCTGGCTGATGGTGAAGCTGAACGCGCCTACGCCTTCTTCCAGATTCGGGAATTCGTTCGCCGGCAGGGTGGTAAGGGTGAAGCGGCTCTTGCCCGACTTGAGGGTAAGTTTCTGGGCATCAAGCTTAAGTTCAATCTCGGCACTGGCCGGGAGCGACTTGCAGATATCCAGAAGCTTGCGCGCCGGCACTGTGACCTCTCCCTCGCCAAACTCACCGGTCAACTCGGCATGGGCGATGAGCTCTACCTCAAGGTCCGTACCGGTGAGTGAAAGCCTGCCCCGCTCCACTTCCACAAGCACGTTGGCCAGGACCGGCAAGGTTTGCCGTTTCTCAACCACACCGCAAACCTGCTGGAGTGGCTTGAGAAGTTGATCACGAGAAATAGACAGTTTCATCTTGGCTTCCTTGAGCGTTAAGTCTGGAGCAGGCGAAGAAGGTTGTTGTAATCCTCGGCCATGTTCGGTTCGGATTTCTTCAAATCCTCAATCTTTTCACAGGCGTGGATCACAGTGGAATGGTCTCTGCCATCAAAGGCATGACCGATTTCCGGATAACTGTGGGCCGTAAGCTCTCTGGACAGTGCCATAGCTACCTGGCGCGGCCGAGCATAAGAGCGGTTTCGCTTCTTACCCGTCAGTTCCCGCAAGGGAATACGGTAGTACTCGGCCACTACCTTCTGAATATTGTCGATACTGATCTGTTTGGCACGAACGGCAAGAATGTCCTTCAGGGCCTCTTTAACCAAGTCCAGATCAACCGGCTTGCCTTTGAATCTGGCGGTAGCAATCACCTTGTTCAGGGCACCTTCAAGTTCACGAACGTTGGCCTGGACATGTTGCGCGACGAAAAAGGCCGACGGTTGGGGCAGAATGACCCCGTTCTGTTCCGCCTTCTTCATGAGGATGGCGACCCGAGTCTCAAGCTCGGGAGGCTCCACCTGCAATGTTAGGCCCCAAGCGAAACGAGACTTGAGACGTTCATCTAAATTATTGATTTCTCTTGGAAATTTGTCAGAAGTCAAAATTATCTGGCGGGAACCTTCCAGCAACGCATTGAAGGTATGGAAGAACTCCTCCTGAGAGCCCCCCTTTCCCGCAAAAAACTGAATGTCATCGATGAGGAGCACATCAAGAGACCGATAAAGGCGCTTGAAGTCGTTCATCAGGTCACGCTGCAACGCTGTCACGAAATCGCCTACAAAGCGCTCGGAAGTAATGTAGAGAATGCGCGCGCCAGGATTTCCCTTGAGCACGGCATTGCCTACCGAATGCATGAGGTGAGTCTTACCGAGGCCGGTGGGGCCATAGATAAAGAGCGGGTTATGACCCGAGCTGCCAAGCTTTTCAGCAACCTGGTGACAGGCCGCGAAGGCAAGCTGGTTGGATTTGCCGGAGACAAAGTTCTCGAACGTAAACAGTGGATTAAGGTTGCTAGCCAGGCGAGGCAAGCTATCTACAATGGGAGCCGGTGTTGCAGCAGGCGCTGACGGACGGGACGGGCTCTGGGGCAGCTCACGGTCCCGCTTGTTACCTACCTCGATCTGCACCTGTGTCATGCGTCCCTGGCTCAGATCCAGGGCCAGCTCACGGATGCGGCCCATGTACTTGTCTGCAATGTGCCGGACAAAGAAGGGGTTGGGCGCCAGCAGTTTTAATGACTGCGCGCCTTCCTCAGCCTGCAAGGGCCGAATCCACATATTGAAAAGGTTCTGCGGGAGCTCGTCCTGCAAACGCTCCAGGCAGCCAGGCCAGATCGCCACAACATCATCCTGAACAGCAAAAACAGCAAAAACCGACCCCTCCACGCCGTATAAAAGGCTGTGGATGGATGCACCTGATGGCAGGGCAAACACCGGGGACAGAAAGAAGAGGCTAAGTTATCCACAACTGTCCACAGATTTTCAAGTGTCAGGGATACCGTTCGCGCACATATTTGGAGTTTTTCTAAGCACCTGATTTCTAAATACAAAGGATGCTTATCCACAGACGACGTGCGATGTAATAGATATAGCTCTTATCTTTATATAATCCTTTAAAGATATTTAAGGTCTGCTTTCTAGAAAACCGGCCTCGCCGCAAGCGGCTCGGCCAACGGTGCGGCATTCGACCCCCATGGCATCCCCACCCTGAGTGCCAGCGAGGATCATGCCCACCGGCGTCATTTGCCCATTGCCAAGCAGCAGCAGCCTCCCTAGAATGGCCGCCCTCTCCGGGTTTGCCCGGATTTGTCTATTTTTTGAGCGATCATCATGAAGCGTACTTTCCAGCCCAGCGTGCTCAAGCGTGCCCGCGTCCATGGTTTCCGTGCCCGCATGGCCACCAAGAACGGCCGTGCCGTACTGGCCCGTCGTCGCGCCAAGGGCCGCAAGCGTCTCACTGTCTAACCATCAGTGCTTGGATAATCGCCTCGGCTTTTCCCCTGCGCTGCGCCTGTTGCGGCCCGCAGAATTCCAGGCGGTTTTCGACAGTACTTCCTTCAAGGTTGGCGAAGCGAACTTCCTGCTTCTGGTTCGTTGCAATGATCTTGGACATCCCCGCCTCGGGCTGGTGATTGCCAAGAAGAAGGTTCGCCGCGCGGTGGATCGGAATCGGCTCAAGCGCCAGATTCGCGACAGTTTCCGCCTGCATCAGAACCAGCTGCCTGCCGTAGATGTCATCTTCCTGGCTAGACAGGATTTGACGGCACTGCCCTCGCCGGATTTTCGCACGGCGCTGGAGCAGGCCTGGAAGCGGGTGCAACGGAAGTACGGACAGACCTCGTCGCCGGCCATCGGGGCCAGGCAATGAAGGTTCTATTGATCCTTCCTATCCGCTTCTACCAGGTCGCCATCAGTCCATTGATGGCGCCACATTGCCGTTTTTATCCAACCTGCTCAGCCTACGCCGTAGAAGCGATAACGCACTTCGGCACCCTCAAGGGCGCCTATCTCGCAACGCATCGGCTTATGCGTTGCCATCCATGGGCTGAGGGTGGGTTGGATCCGGTACCTGAAACATTTTCCTTTCGCGCAAGCGCGCAACCTCCCAAGGCGTCCTGAGCTATGGAACTTCGTCGCACCCTCTTGATCGTCGCGATGGCCGTTGTCGGCTACTTCCTTCTGATCAACTGGCAGAAGGAATACAGCGCTGCCTCTATCTCTGGAGCCTCACAGGCAGCAGCTCCGGCGTCGACGGCAGCGGGTGACGTACCGGCGGCGCCGAGCCAGCCGGCGGCAGATGCAGATATTCCGGTGGCGCCGCAAACGGCTACTCCAATGGATTCGGCCGTGCCTGTGGCCAACACCGCTGTAATCTCCGTAAAGACAGATGTTCTCGATGTAAAGATTGACCTTGCCGGCGGCGATCTCGTGCGAGTTGCGCTGCCTGCGTTCAAGGAGTCGATCGACAGCAAGAATTCCTTCGTACTCATGGACCAGTCCGTGGCACATACCTATGTTGCGCAGACAGGCTTGGTCGGGACGAACGGACCCGACGCCAGCGCGACGGGTCGTCCGCGCTACTCGGCTTCTGCCCCAGAATATGTACTCCAGGATGGGGAAAAATCCCTGAAAGTGGTTTTGTCGCTTCCGGCACAGGACGGCGTCGAAATCCGCAAGATTTATGAGTTCGCGCGTGGCGATTATCTGGTCAAGGTCAGCTACGAGATCGCGAACAAGGGCACTGCCCCTTGGAGCGCCAACCTGTTCGGGCAATTCAAGCGCGACAACAGCAAGGATCCTAGCGCCAGCAATCAGGGTTTCGGAATGTCGACCTTCCTTGGCGCTGCGTGGTGGACACCGGAGAAGAGCTACAACAAGGTTGCACTCGACGAATTCGCGGAAGAACCGGTGCAGGCCTCGGTGAGCGGCGGCTGGATTGCAATGGTTCAGCACTACTTCGTGGCGGCCTGGGTACCCGACGCCAAGGCGAAGAACACTTATACGACCAGGGTCAAATCGGAGACTGGCGAGAACTTCGCGGGATTTACGGGGCCTGCTATTACGGTTGTACCCGGCACAACGGCGACGCAGTCCACGGCACTTTATGTCGGGCCCAAAATCCAGAGCCGCCTTGAGCAGATCTCCGACGGCCTGGAACTGACGGTCGATTACGGCATGCTGTGGTTCATTGCGCAGTTCCTGTTCTGGCTGCTGGTGAAGATCCATGGCTTTGTGGGCAACTGGGGCTGGGCCATCGTGATCCTGACAATCATGGTGAAGGCGGCCTTCTTCCAGCTCTCCGCGACCAGCTACAAGTCCATGGCGCATATGCGCCGCGTGACGCCCGAAATCCAGCGCATCCGCGAACAGTTCGGCAGCGATCGCGCAAAGATGTCGCAGGCCATGATGGATCTGTACCGCAAGGAAAAGATCAATCCGCTGGGCGGCTGCCTGCCGATCCTGGTACAGATGCCAGTGTTCATCGCGCTCTACTGGACGCTGATGGAATCGGTGGAGCTGCGCCACGCCGAGTGGGTCCTCTGGATTCGTGACCTCTCGGTGATGGATCCCTACTTCATCCTGCCGCTCATCATGGGTGCGTCGATGTTCGTGCAGATGATGCTGAATCCGCCGCCGCCCGATCCCATGCAGGCCCGCGTGATGAAGCTGATGCCCATCGTCTTCACGGTAATGTTCCTGTGGTTCCCGGCGGGTCTCGTGCTCTACTGGGTAGTGAACAACATCCTCTCGATTGCCCAGCAGGCCGTGATCACCCGGCAGATCGAGAAAGCTGACGGCAAGCACGCCTGACGCCAATGCTTGAAAAAAGGCTCCGAGAGGAGCCTTTTTTCTGCATCGAAGTTGCCCGTCGGCAGCTTGAGCAACCGCATGCCGATGGCGACAGTCAACGACAAAAGGACGTACGCGAGACGTTGATGATGGTAGCGAACGACACCATAGCCGCGATTGCCACGCCACCCGGACGCGGCGGCATAGGCATTGTCAGACTCTCCGGCCCCAAGGCCTGGAGCATTGCCGCACGCCTGTTGCAGCGCGAGTCGGCATTGCCGGCTCGCAAAGCAGTGTTTGCGACTTTTCATGCGGCTGATGGCAGCGGCATCGACGAGGGCCTGGTCCTGGCCTTTCAGGGCCCGCACTCGTTCACTGGCGAGGATGTCGTCGAGCTGCAAGGCCATGGTGGACCCGTTGTCATGGATCTGCTGCTGCGTCGAGTACTTGAGCTTGGTGCGCGGATGGCCCGGCCAGGCGAGTTTTCCGAGCGCGCCTTCCTCAACGACAAGCTGGACCTGGCCCAGGCCGAGGCGATAGCCGATCTCATCGATGCCGGAAGCGAGCAGGCTGCCCGCTCTGCCGTGCGCTCCCTGAGAGGCGTGTTCTCGGCACGCATCCACAGCCTGGTCGAGGGCCTGATCCAGTTGCGCATGTATGTAGAGGCTGCCATCGATTTCCCGGATGAGGAGGTCGACTTTCTCAGCGACGGACATGTGGAAAAGGAGCTGCGGCGCCTGCAGATGGAGCTGCAGGAAGTCCTGGGTCAGGCTCGCCAGGGCGCCTTGCTGCGCGAAGGCATGCATGCGGTGATCGCCGGCAAGCCTAATGCCGGCAAGTCCAGCCTGCTGAATGCACTGGCCGGGTTCGACGCGGCCATCGTGACCGAGATTGCCGGCACCACGCGCGACGTGCTGCGCGAGCTGGTCCAGATTGACGGCATGCCCCTGCATATCATCGACACCGCGGGCCTGCGCGAGACCAGCGATATCGTCGAGCAGGAGGGCGTGCGTCGCGCCATGCGGGAAGTGGAAAAGGCGGATTGCATCCTCTTCGTTCACGACCTGACCGAAAGCGATAACGCCCTGCAGCAGGCCGCCGGATTTTTCTCGCCCTTGCCCCTGCCGGAAAAGCTTCTCCTGGTGGCCAACAAGTGTGATCTGGTCCCGGGGCTGGCGCCCGGATGTCGAGTGCAGGTGGATACTCATGGCAGGTCCTATCGGGAAATCGTGCTCTCTGCCCACCAGGGCTTGGGGATGGAACAGCTTCGCGAAAGCCTGAAGGACCTGATGGGCTTCCAGAGCGGGGACGCCGGATTGTTCACGGCACGACGCCGGCACCTGGAGGCGCTCGAATCAGCACGCGCCGCCCTGGAGATTGCGCTGCAACAACTGCTGCAGCGCGGCGCGGGTGAATTGGTGGCGGAAGACCTGCGCCTGGCGCAGGGAGCGCTTTCGGAAATTACCGGGGAGTTCACTCCGGACGATCTGCTGGGCCGGATCTTCTCCAGCTTCTGCATCGGCAAATAATGCAAACAAGGCGAAGCACACTGCCATGAGCAACCCCAACACCACCGGACGTGTCCTGATGGCCAGCCTGGTCGGCACGGCGATCGAGTACTACGACTTTTACATTTACGCGACGGCCGCTGCCCTGATCCTGGGGCCCCTGTTCTTTCCGGGAGAGTCCGACAGTGCGCAGCTGCTGAGCGCGTTCGCCAGCTTCAGCATCGCCTTCATTGCGCGTCCGCTGGGCTCTGTGCTGTTCGGCCACTTCGGCGACCGGGTGGGGCGAAAGGTCACGCTGGTGGCCTCGCTTTTAATCATGGGATTGTCGACCACGCTGATCGGGCTGCTACCGGCCTATTCGGCCATTGGGGTCTGGGCTCCGATCATCCTGTGTCTGTTGCGCTTCGGGCAGGGCATCGGACTGGGCGGCGAGTGGGGCGGGGCGGCGCTGCTGGCGACGGAGAACGCACCGGCCGGCCGGCGCGCTTGGTTTGGCATGTTTCCCCAGCTGGGCGCTCCCATTGGTTTCCTCCTGGCTAATGGCGTCTTCTTGCTGCTGGCGCTGCTGCTGTCGGAAGAGCAATTCAGGGCCTGGGGCTGGCGCATTCCCTTCCTGCTAAGCGCCGTGCTGCTCGGAGTCGGCCTCTATGTGCGTTTCCGGCTCGTCGAGACTCCCGTGTTCCAGCAGGCCCTGGCACGTGCCGCTCCGGTACGTATTCCGCTTGCGGCGCTGCTGCAGGATCACTGGCGACCGGCATTGCTGGGGACCATGGCGATGGTGATCTGCTACGCGCTTTTCTACATCGCGACCGTTTTCTCGCTCAGCTATGGCACCCGTGAGCTGGGCTTCTCCCGGCAGACCTTTCTGGGTCTCGAGTGTCTGGCGATCGTGTTCATGGCGCTCGCCATTCCCTTGTCGGCCTGGCTGGCGGACAGTCATGGGCGCCGACCCGTAATGGCCGCGGGCTGCATCCTGGCAGCGCTGTCGGGGTTCCTGATGGAGCCGCTGTTCAGTAGCGGCAGCAGTGTAGGGATCACGGCCTTCCTGGCCATCGAACTCTTCCTCATGGGCCTGATCTTCAGCCCCATGGGCGCATTCCTGCCGGAGCAGTTTCCCACCACGGTCCGCTACACGGGCGCGTCGGTGGCCTACAACCTGGGCGGAATCGTTGGCGCCTCGTTTGCGCCCTATCTCGCGCAGCGGCTGGTCATGGCTGGCGGTCTGGCATGGGTGGGAGGCTACGTGAGCGGCGCGGCACTTATCAGCCTGCTGGCCGTCGCACTGGTACACGAAACCCGCGACGTGAACCTGACGGACGTGGGATAGGCGCGACTACCACCGGAACATAGGCAGAGGGCTTAGCGGGTTTGTAAGTGCACGCCTACCTGTGAGCTTCACCAGGTTCCAGTGGAAACCGGCATCGGGATGGCGCCGCAGCAGCGCTCGATAGTCAGCGCGCGAGATAGTGAAATGCAGTAATCCCAGGGTGACATCGACCCAGTCGGCGCGCCGGAAGATTTCCACCGGGTCATGGGCGGATCCTGCAGGCCGCAGCTTGTGATGTTGCTGAATCATCGCGTCGACCACGGGCACCAGCGCCTCATGCCCATGTTGGCGCAGATACGCCTCGGCACGCGTTGACGAAGGCGCCAGGTAGTCAAACGTCCGGTCGCTCCAGATGCCGATGTCGTGATAGACGGCCGCTACCCGGAAGGCCATCGGATCCATTCCCTTCCAGGCGTCACCTGCCAGCAGCTCGCATATGCCGAGCAAGCGCTCGACATGATTCCGGTAGCCGGGGTAGTCCTTTCCGAGGGCATCCACCCAGGGTGAAAAAAGCTCGTCGAGATCAGGCGCCATGCGGGCTCCGGGATGGTTAAAAACTGACCACGGCGCTTCTCTTTACCGGGTCAGCCCTTATACTACGTTCCCCTTTTTTTCCGGTAACGGCTGGCCATGCGCTATCCCAGGACCTATGACGTGATTGTGATCGGTGGCGGCCATGCCGGCACCGAGGCCGCGCTGGCGGCCGCACGAATGGGTTGCGCCACCTTGCTGCTCTCGCACAACGTGGAAACCCTGGGCCAGATGAGCTGCAACCCGGCCATCGGCGGCATCGGCAAATCACACCTGGTCAAAGAGATCGATGCCCTGGGCGGCGCCATGGCGCTGGCCACCGACCGCGCCGGCATCCAGTTCCGCATCCTCAATTCCAGCAAGGGCCCGGCCGTGCGCGCCACCCGCGCCCAGGCCGACCGCGTGCTGTACAAGGCCGCCGTCCGGTCCATGCTGGAAAACCAGCCCCACCTGGACATCTTCCAGCAGGCCGCCGACGACCTCATCGTCGAAGGCGAGACCGTGAAGGGCGTGGTGACGCAGACCGGCATCCGCTTCGATGCGAAGACCGTGGTGCTGACCACCGGCACTTTCCTCGGCGGCACCATCCACATCGGCCTCGAGAACCATCGCGGCGGCCGCGCCGGCGACCCGCCTTCGATCGCGCTGGCCAACCGCCTGCGCGAGCTGCCGCTGCGCGTCGGCCGTCTCAAGACTGGCACACCGCCGCGCATCGACGCGAAGAGTGTGGATTTTTTCGTGATGCAGGAGCAGCCCGGCGATACGCCGCTGCCGGTGATGTCCTTCATGGGCAGCCGCGAGCTGCACCCGCGCCAGGTGAGCTGCTGGATCACCAGCACCAACGAGCAGACCCACGACATCATCCGCGGCGGCCTCGACCGCTCGCCCATGTACACCGGGGTGATCGAAGGCGTGGGCCCGCGCTACTGCCCGTCCATCGAGGACAAGATCCACCGCTTCGCCGACAAGGCCTCGCACCAGATCTTCATCGAGCCCGAGGGCCTGGATACCCACGAGCTCTATCCCAATGGCATTTCCACGTCCCTGCCCTTCGACGTGCAGCTGGCCCTGGTGCGCTCCATCCGCGGCATGGAGAACGCCCACATCACGCGCCCGGGCTATGCCATCGAGTACGACTATTTCAATCCGCAGGACCTCAGGCACACGCTGGAGACCCGCGTGATCCACAACCTCTTCTTCGCCGGCCAGATCAATGGCACCACGGGCTATGAAGAGGCAGCCGCCCAAGGCCTTCTGGCCGGCCTCAACGCCGGCCTGCGCGCGCAGGAGAAAGAGGGCTGGTATCCGACCCGCGACGAGGCCTACCTCGGCGTACTGGTCGACGACCTGATCACACTGGGCACGAAAGAGCCCTACCGCATGTTCACCTCGCGTGCCGAGTACCGGCTGATGCTGCGCGAGGACAATGCCGACCAGCGCCTGACCGAGAAGGGCCGGGAGCTCGGCTTGGTCGATGATGTCCGTTGGGCCGCCTATTGCGAAAAGATGGACGCCATCGCCCATGAGACCCAGCGCCTGAAAAGCACCTGGATCCATCCGGGAACGCCACTGGCCGAACGCTTCTTGGCCACGACGGGCCAGGATCTCTCCCGCGAATACAGCCTGATGGATCTGCTCAAGCGTCCCCAGGTGAGCTACGCGCAAATCCGCGCGCTCGCCGACAGTGACGCCAGCACAGCCGTCGGTGAGCAGATCGAGATCAACGCCCGCTATGCCGGCTATATCGACCGGCAGGCCGACGAGATCCAGCGTCTCAAGCGGCAGGAAGAAACCCGGCTCCCGGCAGGCTTCGATTACGATGCTGTGAAGGGCCTCTCGAACGAAGTCCGCCAGAAGCTCAAGAATGCCCGCCCGGAGACGCTGGCCCAGGCCGGCCGCATCCCGGGCGTGACGCCAGCTGCCGTTTCGCTGTTGATGATCTGGATGAAGAAATACTCCGCACGCCCGGCCGCTTCGGAAAAAATCGCCTGATGACGGACGCACTGGCAAAAAAGCTGCATGACGGAATCAGCCGCCTTGCGCTTACGGACTTGCCCGAGGGCGCCGAGCAGAGGCTGTTGGCCTATCTGGCGTTGCTGGGGAAGTGGAACGCCGCCTACAACCTGACGGCGGTGCGTGAGCCCGAGCAGATGCTGGTGAAGCATCTGCTCGACAGCCTGAGCATCCTGCCGCGGTTGCGGGGCGGCACGCTGATCGACGTTGGCACCGGAGCTGGCCTGCCGGGACTCGTGCTGGCCATTGCCCGGCCTGGCCTCAAGGTCACGCTGCTGGATTCGAATGGCAAGAAGGTCCGCTTTCTGCGCCAGGTGATTGCCGATCTGCAGATCAGCAACGCCGAGGCCGTGCAGAGCCGGGTCGAGGCGTTTGACGGAAAGTTTGCTGTCGTGACGAGTCGTGCGTTTGCCACGCTCGCCGACATGATCGAGTGGAGCGCGCACCTGCTGGAGGAGGGGGGTGAGTTTCTCGCGATGAAGGGGGTGCGTCCGGACGAGGAAGTCGCGGCGCTACCCCCGGGATTCAAGGCGGACGGCGTGTTTGCGCTGGAGGTGCCCTTCCTCGGGGAAGATCGGCACCTCGTACGCATCGTTCGCGCGGAATAAACAAGCCCGCCTTTGCGGCCATAATTAAAGACGTCTTCACTTGTCCCTCCGGAGAGGGACAAGCCGAACGGGGAAGAACATGGACAAGATACTGGCAATTGCCAACCAGAAAGGCGGTGTCGGGAAGACCACGACCAGTGTCAATCTGGCGGCTTCCCTGGCGGCGACCAAGCGTCGTGTGCTGCTGATCGATCTGGATCCGCAGGGCAATGCCACCATGGCTTCCGGCGTAGACAAGCACGAGCTTCCCCACAGCGCCTATGACGTCCTGACAAAGCGCTGCACCATCGACAAGGCGATCATCGCGGACCTCGAGGCGGGCTATCACGTGATCGGTGCCAACAGCGACCTCGTGGCGGCAGAGGTTGAGCTGATGACAGTGATCGGTCGCGAGCTGCGACTGCGCCAGGCGCTGGACAGCATCCGCGATCGCTATGATTTCATCATCGTCGACTGCGCGCCGTCGCTGAACATCCTGACGGTGAATGGCCTTGTCGCCGCGGATGGCGTCATCATTCCCATGCAGTGCGAGTATTTCGCGCTCGAAGGTCTCGCTGCGCTGATCGATACGATCGAGCAGGTCGCACAAACCGTGAACCCGAAGCTGCACGTCACCGGCATCCTGCGCACCATGTTCGATCCGCGCAACACGCTGGCCACCGATGTATCCGCAGAACTGCTCGCGCATTTCCCGGACCGTCTGTTCGAAACCATCATTCCGCGCAACGTTCGCCTTGCCGAGGCGCCCGCGCATGGCATGCCGGCGCTGAACTACGATCGCGCCTCACGCGGCGCCATGTCCTATCTGGCCCTTGCGGCCGAGCTGCTGCGGCGTCAGGACGGCAGCAGGCAGGCGGTTGCCGAAGCCGTCTGAATTTTTGCACCGGCCCTCGTGCCATTGCCCGGTGCTGCTCTAATTATGGAAATCGCGCTGCCCTGCAGTGCCTGAGGCTTATCATGACGACGACAACGAAGAAACGCGGACTCGGCGGCGGCCGGGGTCTCGATGCCCTGCTTTCCGGCGTGCGCCAGGTGAAGGAAACCGTGGCGGCGGTCGAGGAAGGCAAGGTGCCTTCCGAGGGCGACCTGAAGAATCTGCCGGTCGAGTACCTGCAGCGCGGCCGCTACCAGCCACGTCGTGACATGGATCCGGCCGCGCTGCAGGAGCTGGCCGACTCCATCAAGACCCAGGGCGTGATGCAGCCCATCGTCGTGCGTCCGATCGGCGAGAACAAATACGAGATCATTGCCGGTGAGCGTCGCTGGCGCGCGACGCAGCTCGCCGGCATCGACACTATCCCGGTCATCATTCGTGACATTCCCGACGAGACCGCCATTGCCATGGCCCTCATCGAGAACATCCAGCGCGAAAACCTGAACCCGATGGAAGAGGCGATCGCGCTGCAGCGCTTTGCCGACGAATTCCAGTTCACCCACCAGCAGGTGGCCGATGCGGTGGGCAAGTCCCGCGCCACCGTCACCAACCTGCTGCGTCTGATGTCGCTCAATGGCGAAGCCAAGACGCTGCTCGAGCGCGGCGACCTGGAAATGGGGCATGCCAAGGCGCTGCTCGGGCTGCCTGACAACATGCAGGGCAAGGCGGGCAAGGCTGTCGTCGCCAAGGGCCTCTCCGTCCGCCAGACCGAAGCGATGGTGCGCGCGCTGCTCGCACAGAAAGACCAGCCCAGCGAAACCGAGAAGACACTGGACCCCAATGTCCGCAAGTTGCAGGACGAGATCAGCGAGCGGCTTGGCGCGACAGTGCAGATCGAATACAACGCCCGCGGCAAAGGCCGCCTGGTGATCAACTACAACTCGCTGGACGAGCTGGACGGCATCCTGGCCCACATCAAGTAATCGACCGTCACCCCAAAAAAGGAATTTTGATGCGCTGCGCACTCTCCCTTCTGCTGCTGGCGGCGCCAGTGGCCCAGGCGGCACTGCCGCTTTACAACACCGACATGATCAAGGCGGGTGAAGCCCTTGCCAGCTTCAGCAGTAGCCGCTCGGAACTTCAATTCGACTCGCGCTACAGC
Source organism: Moraxellaceae bacterium (assembly GCA_029237815.1). Taxonomy (GTDB): domain Bacteria; phylum Pseudomonadota; class Gammaproteobacteria; order Pseudomonadales; family Moraxellaceae; genus UBA2031. The sequence continues at coordinate 469,157 of JAQZBP010000006.1, read as the reverse complement.
ATTGCGGGCAACCCGTCGGTAGTTGAGCCGCTGCTCGGTGTTGCCGAAGTGACGACCAAGCAAACCGGCCTGGTCCTGGTGTTCGGCTTGAGGGATAACCTCAATGCTTACCTGTCTGGTGGCTTTTCCGAATCCGACTTTGACACCGCCTTTCAAGGACGATTCGTGAACAATCTCCCGATCAGGGCGCAATATGATGCCCGCCAGGAGGGTTTCGACGATCTGGGGGCCGGGCTTGAGTACCGGCTGTTCGCCAGTGCGGCAACTGCGATGGTAGCGCGCGTTGCAGTGCTCATCCCGACAGCCAGCGACTACAGTGGAACTACGGCCGAGACCGTGAACGGGATCCAGTTCACCACGCTCGACGAGGGCAGAAGAGGCCGGGGCTATACCCGGGTTTCGCCGCAACTCGCCGGCAGCACCAAGTGGGACCGCACCGTGCTCGAGTATGAGCTGTCCATGGGCACGGATGACGAAAAGGACACTGAGGATACCTACGGCCTGCAGCTGGGCGTGCTGCAGCATATAGGCAATGCTGCGTATATGCGTTTGAGTGGCAGCGCCAGCTGGCAGCAGGGAATGCGCACCGCCACTTTGTCAACCAATGATATTGCCGCCTATACCTTCACGCTTACGGCGGGCTATTTCATTACCCCGAATGTGCGTCTGGCCGCGTCCGGCAGCTATGGCTGGGCAGATGATGCAGAAGTGGATTACGTTAGCGGTGATCGTGTGCAGCATGGCAACCAGGAGCAGGAAGGCTTGGGCCTTAGCATTACCTACATGCTTCCCTGAGTAGTTCGTCAATCCCGATGCAGGAATTTCCCGTGCGCTGGCTGGTCGTGTCTTTGTGGCTTCTGCTGAGCCCCGGGGTGAGTGGCGCCGAGGAATGGCAGCTGGTTCGTCGCGATGAGGCGCGGGACATCCGTGCCTACCTGCGTGATGTACCTGGCACCGCCTACAAGGGCTTCTATGCCACGACCAGAGTCAAGGTCAGTCTTTCCAGTATCGTAGCCGTTCTCTCCGACGTGCCCGCCATGCCGGAGTGGGTTGCCCGCATGCGTGCCGCACGCATGCTGAGGCGCGATGCCAATCGCGAGGTGTGGGTGCACGGCGTCTACCAGCTTCCTTATCCGTTTGTGGAGCGTGAGGCCGTTTTGCACGCCACCCTGAGCCAGAAAAAGAGCGGGGTTGTCGAAGTTGTGACGCATGCTGTTGGCGGCATGGTCGGCCGTCATCCCAAACGCGTTCGCCTCACCAACATGCACAGCATTTGGCGACTGACACCGGAGAAGGGAGGGGTGGTCAAGATCGAGCTGTGGGGGCATGGAGATCCAGGCGGATACGTGCCGCCGCTGATCTTCAACTACAACTTGCCCGATGAGCCCATGCAAACGCTTCGCAACTTGCGGCAAATGCTGACTCGTGAAAAATACCTCGGGAAGAAGCTACCCTATATCCGTGAGCCGTGAGCCGGACTTGCCAATCACGGAAGTGTTGGCTCAGAAATAAAAAAGCCTCGCTGAGCGAGGCTTTTTTGCGCAACATTCTTACTTCTGCGGAACCACACCAGGATGCACGCGAGGTTCTTGCGCAACGGCGAGCTTGTAGTGCGCCTCCGCGCTCAGGCTTTCCCAGTCCTGCACGGCGTCCGCCAACGACTGCTGCAACAGTTCGTGCATGAAGGTGCGGGTGCTGCTGAGTCGGCTGGTCAGCTGACTCGCCACGGCGGTTCCAGCGCTGCCCGACGGGCCTGACACCCGCAGGTTTTCCTCTTCCTGGCGCAGGAAGGCCAGCTTCCGCTCAATTCCCTGCACCCGGTTACGCCAGCCAGTGAGCTCCCGCCCTTGCGCGGCATGCTGGTCTTTCAGTTCATCACAATTGCCATGCCGGGCCTCGCAGTCTTTCAGGCCCTGTGCAGTAACAAGGAAGGCCTTTTCACGCTGGGCGATATCGCTCCGCGACGCTTGCAGCTGCGCAGTCAGTGTTTCGACCGTCTCGTTGAGGTCCGCCAGCAGGCGCGGATTTTTTTCCATGCGGCGCAGCTGCGCATCCTGATTCACGGTCAGGCACTGGAGCTGGCGGCGTGCCTCGGTTTGCATTGCATCTGCACTGGCAAAGGCCGGATCGGTCAATGCCGCCCGCGCCAGACGCCAGAGCTCGGGTGAGAGCTTGTCGCTATTCATCCTGTCCAGGAAATCCGGTTGCTGACTGCGGGCGTGCCAGCTCTGGGCGGACGCCAGCGCTTGGTCGGCGTGTCGTGCGGCCTGCTGCCACAGTGCGATGGCCTGCCTCGAGTGCGGGTAATTCAGCTCTGCTGCGCGCCACAGTGCCTGGATGGTGAGGGGCTCTTCGGGGAAGACTTCCGCCATCTGGCGCAGCCAGCGGACAGCGGCCTTGGGCCGGCCGTTCTTCACCTCCATTTCAGCCAGCATCAGCAGCGCTTCGGGCGCTTGCGGGCTCGTCACCGGAAGGCTCTTGAGGGAGCTCATTGCGGCGACACTCATACCGAGCTTGGCCTGCGTCTGCGCCTGGGCGAGCAGCAGACGGTGCCGCACGAGGGTGGCTTCGGGCGCGCGGGAAAGATCCAGTTTGCGGATCTCGGCCTGCAGCCCGATCAGTCGCTGCGTGGCTTCAGGAGTGAGGAGGTGCCGATTGATGGCCGGGTAGTCAATGTCGCTTGCGGGCACCGTAGCGGCCGTACCGCTGGCACCGGAACAAGCCTGTGTGGCAGGCGTAGACGCAGGCGCCGCGATGCCGAGCACCGGAGCCAGAACAAGGGTGAGAAAGCAGGGTGCTAAAGACGATGAACGTGCCATATCAAGCTTCCTTCCTTGGGCCGCGGCTGATTGTCCTTGGTGCTCGTATTGTGCGAACAAGCCTCGACGATTTCCACCAATTGGCCACCACTCGTCGGCCAGGTTTGAGGTGAGGTTCTCAAACCTTGAAGTGGGCTTCTCATGAAGCCTCCCGGCATTGGGTGTGTTGCTCGAAGGAAGGCGTTGAATCATTAAGGTATGGCGAAAGGATAAGGCAGGGCAGTCTCGGCGCGACCCTGGAGCAAAAATGGAAAAGCCTGGCTGAGCCAGGCTTTTCCGCTACGGACTTTGGAGTTTACTGGTACGTATACCGCAGGTTCAGGAAGGCCCCATCTAGCTCGGTATCCCTGCTATAGCCAACGGCGACCGAGAGCCGCGGATCGAAGTGGTAGCGTGCCGAGGCATCCAGGCCAAAGCCGTCATCCACGAGAAAGTCATTTGAGCTCATGGCTACGGATCCTTGTAGTTCGACCTTGTCGACAGGGATATAGCGCAATCCAGCCCGGGCAATTCCCCCGATGTCATCATCTTCGCCAGGAAGGTCGAAGTTGGCGTAGAGCACCTGGGCATTCGCAAAGAAGTCGGCGTTGGGGGCAAGCGGCATCGCATAACCCAGCCCCCCCTCCAGGTAGAACCCCTCGCCGTCATAGCCGGGAATGTTTATTCCGGAGTCAATCATGTAGGCACTGCCTAACACGAAGAGGTTGTTGTCGATGCCCTTACTGGCGTTCAGGAAGACGGCATCACCCTCATCTACTTCGCCAAAGCCGCCCTCTATAAAGTCATAGGAAAAGGCTGCGTGAGCCGTACTTGCCCCGAAACCCAGTACGGCCGCTAACAAATACGGACGAAACATAACCACCTCCTTGAGCCCAAACAAAATGTTCCATGAGTCACCTTAGCGACTGACCGGGTGTGGGGGGGGCATGAAGGGTTAAGTCTTTGTCGGGGGTATGTGTCACTGGGTGAGGCAGGCAAAGATTTACCCCTAAAGCGTGAAGATTGGTGTCCAGTGCCGGCGTCGAAAAAAATATTGATTCTCAATCTGAGGTGCCATCCTATCGGGCGAGCCACTATATCTTGTGTTTTTCGTGGCCCGCTCAGGCGAGGGACTGAGATTTAGGCTCGCCGGACTGCCCACGGCCGTTGCGGAAGGATAGGCCGCTATCTATAATCCGCCGCGCTCAAAAAGTGGGCTGTTCATTTTCTCGACAGCCCGTCTGCTGTGCCCAGCCTGGATGTGTTTGTGAGTCAGCCCCGCCCTCTGGTGGATCCGACGCAGGCCCTGCTTCTGCTCAAGTGGCAGTTGCGCGGGGCTGTCGTGCTGACCGCACTGGCCCTGTCCGTTAGTACAGGGGCGGCCATGGCGACAGGAATGGGAGCCGGAATCGCCGTCGCGGGCAATGCCTACTTTGCCTTGCAAGCGTTCCGTCATGCCGGCGCCCAGCAGGCGACCGACGTTGTGCGCAGTTTTTACAGGGGCGAGGCCGGGAAGTTCGTCATTACCGTCCTCCTCTTCGCTGCCGTGTTTGCCGGGGTGAAGCCCTTGCAAGCCGGCTGGCTCTTGACCGGATTCATTTTGGAGCAGTTCGTATCCTGGGGCCTTGTGCTTGCCAGGACCACGGACACCAGACAGTGAGCTGTTGAATATGGCTGGCAATTCCACCGAGTACATCAAGCACCACCTGACCAACCTGACCTATGGCCAGCTCCCCGCCGGCTATGTCCGCCATGGTGAGCATGGTGAAGAGGTTCTGACCCAGGCCACCTGGACGATGGCGCATGGCGCGGATGAAGCGAAGGCCATGGGTTTCAAGGCGGTCCATGTCGATACGTTGGGCTGGTCCCTTTTCCTTGGCGCGCTCTTTTGCTGGGTGTTCTGGTTGGCCGCCCGCAAGGCCACCAGTGGCGTGCCGGGTAAGCTGCAGAACTTTGTGGAAGTGGTAGTCGAGTTCGTGGACACCAACGTCCGTGATACCTACCACGGCAAGTCCAAAGTTATTGCCCCTCTGGCGCTGACGATCTTCACCTGGATCTTCCTGATGAATTTCATGGACCTGATCCCGGTTGACTTCATTCCCTATGCCGCGCAGCTGATGGGCGTGCACTACATGAAAGTGGTGCCGTCTACGGATCCGAATGCGACCTTGGGCATGAGCTTTTCCGTATTCTTCCTGATCCTCTTCTACAGCATCAAAATGAAGGGTCCGGTCGGCTTCACCAAGGAGCTCACCCTGCACCCCTTCAATCACTGGGCACTGATCCCCTTCAATTTCGTGCTGGAAACCATTGGCCTGATCACGAAGCCAATCTCTCTTGGCCTGCGACTGTTCGGGAACATGTATGCCGGCGAGCTGATTTTCATCCTGATCGCCCTGATGTTCACGGCCGGCATGGTCATTGGCTCGCTGGGCGGTGTCCTGCAGATCCTTTGGGCCATCTTCCACATCCTGGTTATCACGCTGCAGGCCTTTGTCTTCATGATGTTGACGATTGTGTACCTCAGCATGGCATCTGAAACGCACGACCACTAACAACCCTTTCCACCTTAACTAACAGAGGACTCCGAGATGGAACAAATCATTAGCATGAACCTGCTGGCTGTTGCCCTGCTGATCGGCCTGGGCGCACTGAGCACCGGCATTGGCTTCGCCCTGCTCGGCGGCAAATTCCTGGAAGGCGTTGCCCGCCAGCCGGAGCTCGGTCCTCAGCTGCAGGTCCGCATGTTCATTGTCGCCGGCCTGCTCGACGCCATCCCCATGATCGGTGTCGGTATCGCCATGCTTCTGCTGTTCGCCAACCCGTTCATTACCCAGTAATTCTGCCCTCCGGCAGAGGATTTCCGGCCGCAATCGGGCGGCTGGAAAAATGAATGAGGTGACAGCGTGAACATCAATGCAACCCTAATCGGGCAAGCCATTGCGTTTGCGATCTTCGTCTGGTTCTGCATGAAGTTCGTGTGGCCGCCGCTGACGATCGCTCTGGCCGAACGCCAGAAGAAGATCGCCGAAGGCCTGAATGCAGCCGACAAGGCGCAGCGTGATCTCGAAAGTGCTCATGCCCAGGTCGCCGAAGAGCTGAAGGCCGCCAAGGCCCAGGCCGCCGTGCTGATCGAGCAGGCCAACAAGCGCGCGAACCAGATGGTGGAAGAGGCCAAGGCCCAGGCCGCCGATGAAGGTCAGCGTCAGCTTGCACAGGCTCGCGCACAGATCGAACAGGAAATTGCCACAGCCCGTGACACCCTGCGTGCACAGGTTGCTGCTCTGGCCGTTGCCGGCGCCGAGAAGATTCTCGAGTCGCAGGTGGACGCCAAGGCCCATGCCGGCATGCTCGACAAACTGGCTGCCGAGCTCTAATTCGAAGGCACACCAATATGGCAGAACTGACCACTGTAGCGCGGCCCTATGCAAAGGCGGCGTTTGAATTCGCCCGCGAAAAAGGCCTTCTTGCGGAATGGTCGGCGCAACTGGCGCTGGCTGCTGCCGTGGCGAGCGATGACGACTTCGCCCGCTATCTGGCACGCCCGCTCCTGACCGTGGAGCAGCAGGCCGAAGCCTTCCTGAAGGCGGCGGGTGACAAGCTCGGCGGTGACGTTCGCAATTTCGTGACCGAGATTGTGCACAACAAGCGAGTGGACGCACTGCCTGCCATTGCCGACCTGTTCGACGCGCTGCGTGCCGAGTTCGAGCAGGCGGCCAACGTGGTGGTGCTGTCTGCCTACGAGCTGAGCGATGCGCAACGCCAGACACTGGCTGCGAAGCTGGGCCAGAAGCTTGGCCGCAAGATCGACATTGAAGAGGTGACCGTGGACCGCTCGCTGATTGGCGGCGTGGTCATTCGCTCCGGTGATCTGGTCATCGACGCCTCCGTGCGCGGCAAGCTGAACAAGCTTGCAGCCACCCTGAATTCTTGAGTTTGAGGAACTAGCATGTCTTCGCATCTGAATCCCTCCGAGATCAGCGACCTGATCAAGAGCCGCATCACGGACCTCAAGGCGTCCGCCGAAGCGCGCAATGAAGGCACCATCGTCAGCGTGTCTGACGGCATCGTGCGCATCCACGGCCTGGCCGATGTGATGTACGGCGAAATGATCGAGTTCGATGGCGGCCTCTTCGGCATGGCCCTGAACCTCGAGCAGGATTCCGTGGGCGCCGTGGTGCTGGGTGGCTACCTCAGCCTGCAGGAAGGCCAGAAGGCCCGCTGTACCGGCCGCATCCTGGAAGTGCCGGTTGGCCCCGAGCTGCTGGGCCGCGTGGTGGATGCCCTCGGCAACCCGATCGACGGCAAGGGTCCGACCAACGCCAAGCTGACCGACGCCGTGGAAAAGGTTGCCCCGGGCGTGATCTGGCGCAAGTCGGTCGACCAGCCGGTGCAGACCGGCTACAAGTCCGTCGACGCCATGATCCCCATCGGCCGTGGCCAGCGCGAGCTGATCATCGGCGACCGCCAGACCGGCAAGACCGCGATGGCCGTCGACGCCATCATCGCGCAGAAGAACTCCGGCATTAAGTGCGTGTACGTGGCCGTGGGCCAGAAGCAGTCCACCATCGCCAACGTCGTGCGCAAGCTCGAGGAATACGGCGCGATGGCCTACACCACCGTCGTGGCCGCCTCCGCTTCCGAGTCCCCGGCGCTGCAGTTCCTGGCCCCGTACTCCGGCTGCACCATGGGCGAGTACTTCCGTGACCGTGGCGAAGACGCCCTGATCATTTACGACGACCTGTCCAAGCAGGCCGTGGCCTACCGCCAGATCTCGCTGCTGCTGCGCCGTCCGCCCGGACGTGAAGCCTATCCCGGCGACGTGTTCTATCTCCACAGCCGCCTGCTCGAGCGCGCTTCCCGCGTGTCCGAGGAATATGTCGAGAAGTTCACCAAGGGCGCCGTGACCGGCAAGACCGGCTCGCTGACCGCGCTGCCGATCATCGAAACGCAGGCCGGCGACGTGTCCGCCTTCGTGCCGACCAACGTGATCTCCATCACCGACGGCCAGATCTTCCTGGAGTCCAGCCTGTTCAACGCCGGCATCCGTCCCGCCGTGAACGCCGGTATCTCGGTGTCCCGTGTCGGTGGCGCCGCCCAGACCAAGATCATCAAGAAGCTGTCCGGCGGTATCCGTACCTCGCTGGCCCAGTACCGTGAACTGGCCGCCTTCGCGCAGTTCGCTTCCGACCTCGACGAAGCGACCCGCAAGCAGCTCGAGCACGGCCAGCGCGTGACCGAAGAAGCAGAAGCAGTTCGCGCCGTTCAGCATCGCCGAGATGGGCCTGTCCATCTATGCCGCCAACGAAGGCTTCCTGGCCGACGTGCCCGTGAACAAGGTCCTGGCCTTTGAAGCCGGCCTGCATGCCTTCTTCAACGCCGAGCAGAAGGCGCTGATGGACAAGATCAATGCCACGGCTGACTGGAACGGCGAGATCGAAGGCCAGTTCAAGGCTGGCATCGAGAAGTTCAAGGCGACCCAGACCTGGTAATTCGCACACTTGCGCGAGCGCAGCCCGTGACCGATGTCCGGGCTGCATCAAGGTAAAAAGACATGGCCAACTTGAAAGAAATTCGCAGCAAGGTTGCCAGCATCAAGAGCACGCAGAAGATTACTAAAGCGATGCAATTGGTGGCGGCGTCCAAGATGCGCAAGGCCCAGGAGCGCATGGCGGCCGGCAAGCCGTATGCGCAGAAGATCCGCCAGGTGATTGCGCATCTCTCCCAGGCAACGCCGGACTACAAGCACCCCTACATGGAGGAGCGTCCGGTCAAGCGTGTGGGTTACATCGTGGTATCGAGCGACCGCGGTCTTTGCGGCGGCCTGAACATCAACCTGTTCAAGAAGACGGTTCAGTCTGTGCGTGAGCATCAGGCACAGGGTGTTGAGGCGGAGTTCTGCCTGATCGGTCAGAAGGCCACCACCTTCTTCAAGAGCGTGGGCGGCAAGGTCGTGGCAGTGAAAACCCATCTGGGTGACGCCCCGGGCCTTGACCAGCTGATCGGCACGGTGAAGGTGATGCTGGACGCTTACGAGAGCGGACAGATTGATCGCCTTTATCTGGTGTTCAACGAGTTCGTGAACACGATGACGCAGAGCCCCAACGTCCAGCAGTTGCTGCCGCTGGCGGCCGACGAGAAAGACGCCCTGCAGCAGCGTGATCACAGCTGGGATTACCTGTACGAGCCGGACGCGCAGAAGCTGCTCGACGCGCTCTTTGTCCGGTTCATCGAGTCCCAGGTGTATCAGGGTGTGGTGGAAAACATCGCCTGCGAACAGGCCGCGCGCATGGTCGCCATGAAGTCGGCGACCGACAACGCGGGCGACCTTATCCGCTCGCTGCAGCTCGTCTACAACAAGCTGCGCCAGGCGGCAATCACCCAGGAAATTTCGGAAATCGTCGGCGGCGCTGCGGCGGTTTAAGTACCAGGAAAGACGGAAATTGTGGGTGGCGTCGCGGTTGTTTAAAGCCGGGTGCCAACCGAAAGTTTAAGTTTGCGAGGATCAACCATGAGCTCTGGCAAGATTGTGCAGATCATCGGCGCCGTTATCGACGTCGAATTCCCGCGCGAAAGCGTCCCCAAGGTGTACGACGCCCTGACCGTGGACGGTAAGGCGACGACGCTGGAAGTCCAGCAGCAGCTGGGTGACGGCGTGGTCCGCACCATCGCCATGGGCTCGACCGAAGGCCTCAAGCGCGGTCTGGGTGTGTCCAACACCAATGCGCCCATCTCCGTGCCGGTCGGCAAGGCGACCTTGGGCCGCATCATGAACGTGCTGGGCCAGCCGGAAGACGAAGCCGGCCCGATCGGCGAAGACGTGCGCTGGGCCATCCACCGCAAGGCCCCGACCTATGCCGAGCAGTCCGGTGCGACCGAACTGCTGGAAGTGGGCATCAAGGTGATCGACCTGCTGTGCCCGTTCGCCAAGGGCGGCAAGGTCGGCCTGTTCGGCGGCGCCGGCGTGGGCAAGACCGTGAACATGATGGAGCTCATCAACAACATCGCCAAGGCGCACTCGGGTCTGTCCGTGTTCGCCGGCGTGGGTGAGCGTACCCGTGAAGGCAACGACTTCTATCACGAAATGAAGGACTCGGGCGTTCTGGACAAGGTCGCGATGGTCTACGGCCAGATGAACGAGCCGCCCGGCAACCGTCTGCGTGTGGCGCTGACCGGCCTGACCATGGCCGAGTACTTCCGTGACGACAAGGACCCCGCCACCGGCAAGGGCCGTGACGTGCTGCTGTTCGTGGACAACATCTACCGCTACACGCTGGCCGGTACCGAAGTGTCCGCACTGCTTGGCCGCATGCCGTCCGCCGTGGGCTACCAGCCGACGCTGGCGGAAGAAATGGGCGTGCTGCAGGAACGCATCACCTCCACCAAGAACGGCTCCATCACCTCCATCCAGGCCGTGTACGTGCCTGCCGACGACTTGACCGACCCGAGCCCGGCGACCACCTTCGCCCACCTCGACGCCACCGTCGTGCTGAGCCGTGACATCGCCTCGCTGGGTATCTACCCGGCCGTGGACCCGCTGGACTCCACCTCCCGTCAGCTCGATCCGCTGGTCGTGGGCGAAGAGCACTATGCCGTTGCCCGTGGCGTGCAGACCGTACTGCAGCGCTACAAGGAACTGAAGGACATCATCGCGATCCTGGGCATGGACGAACTGTCTGAAGAAGACAAGCTCGTCGTGTACCGCGCCCGCAAGATCCAGCGCTTCCTGTCGCAGCCCTTCCATGTGGCCGAAGTGTTCACCGGTTCCCCGGGCAAGTACGTGTCCCTGAAGGAAACCATCCGTGGCTTCAAGGGCATCCTGGCCGGTGAATACGATGCGCTGCCGGAGCAGGCGTTCTACATGGTCGGTGGCATCGACGAAGCCGTGGAAAAGGCCAAGAAGGTCTAATTGGCCTAAGGCCTGGAGACGAAAATGGCTCATACCATCAAGTGCGACATCGTCAGTGCGAGCGAAGCCATCTACACCGGCACGGTGTCGATGCTCATCGCACACGGTGTCCAGGGCGACCTCGGCATCCTGCCGGGGCATGCCCCGCTCCTGACCCAGCTCACGCCGGGCCCGGTGCGCATCGTGAAGGAAGGCGGCGAGGAAGAGGTGTACTACGTGTCCGGCGGCATGCTGGAAGTGCAGCCCTACCACGTCACCGTTCTGGCCGATACCGCCCTGCGCGCGCATGACGTGGACGAGGCGGCTGCCGAGCAGGCCCGCCAGGCCGCCCTGGCCTCGCTGCAGAACCAGAAGAGCGAGATGGACACGTCCGCTGCTCTGGCTGCGCTGGCTGAAGCCGCAGCACAACTGCGGACGCTGCAGCAGATGAAGAATCGCGCCGGCCGCGGCTGATCGCGGCACGCTGTCGCATGAAACGCGGTACAAAAAAGGGTAGCCTAGGCTGCCCTTTTTTATTTTCCGTATCAGCAGTTTAGCTATGCCGTCCCGGGCCGGGACCTGAGGCCAACGAACCCTTATGGAACTCAACGTCGTCATTCTTGCCGCTGGCAAGGGCACTCGCATGAAGTCTGTGTTGCCCAAGGTCATGCAGCCCCTGGCGGGCCGCCCCCTGCTGCGCCATGTCGTGGACACTGCGGCGCGCCTTGATGCCGTACGCACTCTGGTGGTGTATGGCCACGGCGGCGAGCTGGTGAAGAAGGCCTTCAGCGAAACCCGCAATGAAGGGCCGCTGCTCTGGGCCGAGCAGGCGGAGCAGAAGGGCACGGGGCATGCGGTGCAAATGGCGTTACCGCAACTTCCGGAGCACGGCAAGACGCTGATTCTCTACGGCGACGTGCCACTCACGACGCCCGAGACGCTGGCAGACCTGATCGGCAAGGTCGCCGACGTTGGCAGCATGGGCCTGATCACGCTGGAAATGGCTAATCCTGCCGGCTACGGACGCATCGTGCGGGACATCGCCGGCAAGGTGGTGCGCATCGTCGAGCAGAAGGATGCGACCGACGCAGAGAAGACGATCCGTGAGGTGAACACGGGGATTTTCTGCGTGCCCAACAGTCTGCTGCACAAGTGGCTGCCGGCGCTCGGCAACAACAACGCACAGGGCGAGTATTACCTGACGGATATCGTCGCCATGGCGGCCGCCCAGGACATCCGCATCGAAACCGTGCAGCCCGAGTTCGGCTGGGAAGTGGACGGCATCAACGACAAGCTGCAGCTGGCCACCCTCGAGCGCGTGCACCAGCGCGTGCAGGCCGATGCCCTGATGCGTGCCGGCGTAACGCTGATCGACCCGGCCCGCTTCGACCTGCGCGGCGAAATCGAGCACGGCATGGACGTGCACATCGAACCCAATGTCATCATCGAGGGCCGGGTGCGACTGGGCAACAACGTGCGCATCGGTGCCAACTGCCAGCTTCGCGACTGCGTGATCGGCGACAACGTCACCATCAAGCCGAACACGTTGATCGAGGAATCGCGTGTCGGCAGTGGCGCGGAGATCGGCCCCTTCGCGCGCCTGCGGCCGGGCACCGTGCTGGCCGACGATGTGCACATCGGCAACTTCGTGGAAACCAAAAAGGCGATCCTGGGCAAGGGTTCCAAGGCCAACCACCTGGCCTACCTGGGCGATGCCGAGATCGGCAGCGGCGTGAACATCGGCGCCGGCACCATCACCTGCAACTACGACGGCGCCAATAAGCACCTGACACGTATCGGCGACAACGCCTTCATCGGCACCAACAGCTCGCTGGTGGCGCCGGTGACGATCGGCAATGGCGCGACGACTGGCGCCGGCTCGGCCATCACCAAGGATGTGCCGGACAACGCGCTCGCCGTGGCGCGCGGCAAGCAGGTGACTATCGACGGCTGGCAGCGGCCGACAAAGAACAAGTAAGCGTGGCGGCAGTTATCGCCACGAACCGGCAGCCGGGGCGGCAACGTTGCTCCGGACAATGATGAACAGAAGGCCGCGCCCCGGCGCGGCAGACAGGTAAGCAGAAATGTGTGGAATCGTCGGCGCAATCGGCAAACGCAACATCGTCCCGATGCTGGTGGATGGGCTGAAGCGGCTGGAATACCGCGGCTATGACTCGTCCGGCATCGCGGTGCTGGATGGCGAGATTCGCCGCGTGCGCCGTGTCGGGCGCGTCGCTGAAATGGAAAACGCCGCCGCCGCCGAGGGCGTGGCGGGCGAGCTCGGCATCGGCCACACGCGCTGGGCCACGCATGGCGGCGTGACCGAGCCGAATGCGCATCCGCATGTGTCCGGCGACCTGATCGCGGTGGTGCACAACGGCATCATCGAGAACCACGACGAGAAGCGGGACGAGCTCAAGGCCCAAGGCTATGTGTTCACCTCGCAGACCGACACCGAAGTTATCGCGCACCTCGTGCACCGCTACTACCAGCAGCGCGGCGACCTTTTCGCCGCCGTGCAGGATGCGGTGAAGGAGCTGGTGGGCGCATACGCCATCGCCGTGATCACCAAGGACAATCCGGACCTGCTGGTGGTGGCGCGCATGGGCTGCCCGCTGCTGATCGGCGTGGGCGAGGGCGAGAACTTCGTGGCCTCCGACGTCTCTGCCGTGCTCTCCGCGACGCGCCGCGTGATGTACCTGGAAGAGGGCGATGTCGCCACCGTGACGCGCGAGGGCGTGCAGGTGTTCGACGGCTCGGGCGCGCGCATCGAGCGCAAGTTGCATCTGTCCGATGTGTCCCTGGCTTCGCTGGAGCTTGGCCCGTACAGCCACTTCATGCAGAAGGAAATCCACGAGCAGCCGCGCGCGCTGTCCGACACCATCGAACAGATCCTGGAAGAGGGATTCTCGCCGGCGCTTTTCGAGGGCGATGCCACGGCGGTCTTCAGGGACGTGCAGAGCGTCCAGATCATTGCCTGCGGCACCAGCTTCTACGCGGGCTCCGTGGCGCGCTACTGGATCGAGAGCATCACGGGGCTGCCCTGCGCCGTGGAGATCGCCAGCGAATACCGCTACCGCGCCGCCGTGGCGAATCCGAAGAACCTCATCGTCACCATTTCCCAGTCTGGCGAAACGCTGGACACGATGGAGGCGCTCAAGTACGCGAAGTCGCTGGGGCAGGAAAAAACCCTGTCGATCTGCAACGTGCGCGAGTCCGCGATCCCGCGCTCGTCCGCGCTGGTGTTCTACACCAAGGCCGGTGCCGAGATCGGCGTGGCCTCGACCAAGGCTTTCACGACGCAGCTGGTGGCGCTGTTCACGCTGGCCGTGACACTGGCGAAGCTCAATGGACGTGTCGGCGCCGAACAAGAGACCGTGTATCTCGATGCGCTGCGCCATCTGCCGGGCTCGGTGCAGCACGCGCTGAACCTGGAGCCGCAGGTGAAGGCCTGGGCCGACCGCTTTGCCGAAAAGCACCACGCGCTTTTCCTCGGCCGTGGCGTGCATTACCCGGTGGCGCTGGAAGGTGCGCTCAAACTCAAGGAAATCACCTATATCCATGCCGAGGCCTACCCGGCTGGCGAGCTGAAACATGGCCCGCTCGCGCTGGTGGACGAGGACATGCCGGTGGTGGTGATCGCGCCCAACGATACGCTGCTGGAGAAGGTAAAGTCGAACATGCAGGAAGTGCGCGCCCGTGGCGGCGAGCTCTTCGTGTTCGCCGACCTCGATTCGCATTTCGTGGAGTCGGAAGGTGTGCACGTGATCCGCACGCCGCGCCATGTCGGCATCCTGTCGCCGATCATCCATTCGGTGCCGGTGCAGTTGCTGGCGTATCACACCGCGCTGGCGCGCGGCACCGATGTAGATAAACCGCGCAACCTGGCCAAGAGCGTCACGGTGGAGTAAGCCACGGCCGTTCACTGCAAAGCCCCGGACCCGTCCGGGGCTTTGCATTCGTGGGGTGCCCCCGAGCGCGCGGCCGCCGCATATCGCCGACGCATGGCCGTCCCTGACAAGCAAATGTCCCAACCCCACCGTGCTGGCCTGTTGCACGCCGTGCCACAATCGGCCGGCAGCAGGCCACCGGATGGCCGCTGAGCACGGCCGCGCCCGAGGCGCCGGCCCGAAGCAGAACTGAATGACGGCGCCGTCTCGCGCCCCCGGAAACCCCGCCTTCCGCGCGCTTGCCCGTGCGCTGCCCCAGGACTCCGGCAGCCCACAGCAGGAACGCGACGAGCGCGGGCTGCCTGAGAGCCTCCCATGCCAGTCGAACACGTAGACGTACTCATCATCGGCGCCGGCCTGTCCGGCATCGGCGCCGGCTGCCACCTGACGCGCGAATGCCCGAAGAAATCCTTCGCCATCCTCGAGGCGCGCAACGCCAGCGGCGGCACCTGGGACCTGTTCCGCTATCCCGGCATCCGCTCCGATTCCGACATGTTCACCCTGGGCTACAACTTCAAGCCCTGGACCAATACCAAGTCCATCGCCGACGGTCCCGACATCCGCGCCTACATCCGCGAAGCGGCGGCCGAGCATGGCGTCGACAAGAAGATCCGCTACGGCATCAAGGTTCGTCGTGCGTCCTGGGACAGCCACAGCGCGCTGTGGACGGTGGAAGCCGAAAAGGTCGGCAGCGGCGAGAAGCTCACCTTTACCGCCGGCTTCGTCATGTCCTGCACCGGCTACTACAACTACGACCATGGCTACGAGCCCGTGTTCGCAGGCCGCGAGAACTTCAAGGGCCAGATCGTCCACCCGCAGAAGTGGCCGGAAGACCTGGACTACGTGGGCAAGAAGGTCGTGGTGATCGGCTCCGGCGCCACCGCCGTGACGCTGATTCCCTCCATGACCGACAAGGCCGCGCTCGTCACCATGCTGCAGCGCTCGCCGACCTATGTGCTCTCGGTGCCGCTGATCGACCCGATGGTGGAGAAGATGCGCGAATTCCTGCCGGAGAAGGCGGTGTACCGCATCACCCGCGCACGCAACGTGGCGATCACGCTCGGCCTGTACAAGTTCAGCCGCGCCAAGCCGCAGGCCATGCGCCGCTTCATCCTCTCGCGCATCAGGCGCTCGCTGGGCGCCGATTACGACATGACGCACTTCTCGCCGAGCTACAATCCTTGGGACGAGCGCCTCTGTGCCGTGCCCAACGGCGACATGTTCAAGGCCATCCGCAAGGGCAAGGCCGCGGTGGTGACCGATCACATCGACCATTTCACCGAAACCGGCATCCAGCTGAAGTCGGGCCAGCATCTCGACGCCGACATCATCATCACCGCGACCGGCCTCGACCTGCAGATGATGGGCGGAATGGACGTCCGCGTGGACGGCCAGCCCTACAATCCTGGCGAGAAGATGTACTACAAGGGCGTCATGTTCGAGGACCTGCCCAATTTCGGCATGACCTTTGGCTACACCAACGCCTCCTGGACGCTGAAGGCCGACCTGACCAGCGAATACATCTGCCGCCTGCTCAAGCTCATGGACAAGAAAGGCGTGCGCCTGGTGACGCCGCGCAATCACGACGCGTCCGTGCATCAGGAGGAAATGATCGGCCTGGCCTCCGGCTACATCCAGCGCGCCGCCGGCAAGCTGCCCAAGCAGGGCAACAAGGCGCCGTGGCGGCTCAACCAGAACTACACGCTGGACCTCATGGCGCTGCGCTTCGGCAAGATGGAAGACGGCGTGCTCGAGTTCGGCAGCCCGGTACGCCGTCGCGCCACGGCCTGATCCTGCCCCCCTGTTCCGGTTCATCTGTCGGTAATAACGGCAGGTGAACCGGAACTACCTCTTACGTACAAGTCACCACGCGTATCACCCCCGGCATAATCCGGCCGGGATATATAGTTCCGTCAACGTTCAGAGTCCCCGGACCGCCTTGATGGAGCACGGATAAAGACAGTGCCGCCGTCATGAAGGGAAACGACGCGGCACGTCACCGGCGGCCGCTTGCGGCAGGCCCCGGATAACGAGACCCGTCTCATGCTGTTGCGGCAATTGCGCTCCTCCCTGATCGCCCAGGCCTCGTTCGTCATCGGGGTGCTGTTCCTTCTCGCCCTCATCCGGGTGTTCTTCGTCAGCGGCCTCAACTGGCTCGAGCGCCATGACGACGTTGCCATCGACACCACCAGTGCCCTGCGCTCCGGCCTTTATCAGCTGACCCTCGAGGCGAGCGCCAGCGAGGCATTGCCGGCAGAGACGGTCGCCATCGCCGCGCTGCAGCGCAACCTGGACAGCGAAGCGCTGCGGCTGGCCCTGGAGCGACCGGGCCGCGATTCCCTGAAAGCCATCCATGAGCGCCTGCGGCAGCAGTGGCAGCAAGGACTGCTACCGGCGCTGGAGCAAGGCGACAACGGGCGTTTCCTGAGTGAGGCGCGGCCCTTCGTGGCGGAGCTCGATGCACTCGCGACCGGCTTGCAGAAAGAACATGCGCGTCTCCAGTCGCTCGACCTCATGCAGGTAATCGTCACCATGCTGCTGGTGATCAGCCTGCAGCTCCTCGCCATCTACACGCTGCGCCGCAAGGTGGCACTACCGCTGCAGGAGCTGGTCGACGCCACCGAGAAATTCCGCGCCGGCAACCTTGGCATCCGTGTCGGCTACCAGGCGCAGGACGAGCTTGGCCGGCTCGCCCTCAGCTTCAACACCATGGCCGATGCGCTGGCGGATTCGCACCGCCAGCTCGAGGAGCAGGTGCAGAACAAGGTGCACCGGCTGGCACAGGCCAATGCCGCGCTGGAGCTGCTCTTCCGCAGCAGCCACACCCTGGCGCAAAGCCCCAGTGGGGCCGGCGCGCTCGAGGAGCTGCTGCGCCGCTTCCAGCCGCTATTGCCCGGCCTGCATCTCGCCCTCTCCCTGCAGTCGGATCCGGACCAGCCGGCCGGCCACCTCGTCACCCTGAACGGCAACAGCGTGGCCGACGTCCACGGCGAAGCGTGCAACGAGGCGCACCAGCAGGTGTATGCGGTACGTAGCCAGGGCAAGGTCCTCGGCGAGCTGCGCGCCCGCTTCAGCGAGGCCCGTGACCTGGTGGAGTGGGAGGCCGCGCTGATCCAGGCGCTCGCCGACCATATCGGCAGCGCACTCATGCTGAGCCGGCAGCGCGAGCACGAGAATCGCCTGCTGCTGCTGGGCGAGCGCAACACGATTGCGCGCGAGCTGCATGACTCGCTGGCGCAGTCGCTGTCGTTCATGAAGCTGCAGATCGCCCGCCTGCAGGCGCTGATCCTGCAGGGTGAGGACTGCCATGCCGTGGAAGCGGTGGCCGACGAGCTGCGCGAGGGCATCAACGATGCCTACCGGCAGCTGCGCGAGCTGCTCACCACCTTCCGCCTGGACATCGGCGGCGTCGCCCTGGCCGATGCGCTGCAGGAGGCGGTGCAGGAGTTTTCGCGGCGCGGCGACGTCAGCATCCATCTGCAGGCCGAGAGCCTGGCCGTGCCGCTCTCCGCGGCGGAGCAGATCCATCTCGTGCAGATCATGCGCGAGGCGCTCGCCAACTGCGTGCGTCATGCCGGGGCCTCCGAGGCGCGGGTCGTCCTGCGCGCGGATGGACAGGAAATCGAGCTTGTCGTGGAGGATGACGGCTGCGGCATGACGCCGCAGGACGACGACTGGCAGCATCACGGCATCGCCATCATGCACGAGCGTGCGCGCAGCATTGCCGGTACGCTACACATCGAATCGGGACAGGCAGGGGGCACGCGACTGCAGTTGCGCTTCCGCCCGGGCTTCCTGTCCGAACAACCACGGGGACACACACCATGAATCACCCGGCACGACCGACCGTCATGCTCGTCGACGACCATCCACTGATGCGTCGCGGCCTGCGCCAGCTGCTCGAGCTGGAGGATGGCCTCGACGTGATCGCCGAGGCCGCGAGCGGCGAAGAAGCGCTGGCGTTGCAGGCCCAGTTGAGTCCGGACCTGGTGCTGCTCGACAACCGGATGCCCAGCCTGAGCGGCGTGGAAACCCTGGTGCGCCTGCGCAAGGCCGGCTATGCCGGCAAGGTGCTGCTGTTCACGGTGTCCGATGCCGAGGAGGACGTGCGTGCCGCCATGCGCAACGGCGCCGACGGCTACCTGCTGAAGGACATGGAGCCGGCCGACCTGCTGCGCCAGGTGCACCAGGCGCTCGACGGTGCCGTGGTGATCAGCGAGCGCCTCGCCGCGCTGCTCGACGACTCGATCGAGAATGATCCGCTGCAGGTCAACAGCGACCTCACCGCGCGCGAGGTCGACGTGCTGCGCATGCTGGTGGGCGGGCACAGCAACAAGATGATCGGCATGCAGCTCGGCATCACCGAGGGCACCGTGAAGGTGCATGTGAAAAACCTGTTCCAGAAGCTCGGTATCCGCTCGCGGGTCGAGGCGGTGGTGTGGGCGCTGGAAAAGCTGCGCGACTGACGGCCGCGTAACGCCAGGGCAAAGGAGGCCGCCGCCATTGTGGCGGCTTTTTTTTGCCGGCCACGGGGCCAGCAGGCGGCACGGGAGACGGTATCCGGTCCTGTCGGTGCGGCCCGGGCCTGGCCGGCGAGCCCCCGGCTGCGGCTGGCGCCCCGTCGCTAGGGCGCGAAGCGGTTGCCGCGGCCGCGCCGAGCAGGGAATATCAGCAGCCGGCGTGGCGCGCCGCGCCCCCTGTCCGGACAACAAGAAGACGGCCCCATGCAATCAATCAAGCAGATCCTTATCTGGTCCCTGGTGGCGCTCACGGGCGCCTTCGCGCTCGGCGTGCTCGCCCTGCACCGTGGCGAGTCCATCAACGCCGTCTGGCTGGTGGTGGCCGCGGTCTGCGTCTACCTGATCGCCTACCGCTTCTACAGCCTGTTTATCGCGAGCCGCGTGCTCCGGCTCGACGACCACCGTGTGACACCGGCGGTGCGCCGCAACGACGGCATGGACTTCGTGCCCACCGACCGCTACGTGCTCTTCGGCCACCACTTCGCCGCCATCGCCGGCGCCGGCCCCCTGATCGGCCCGGTGCTGGCCGCGCAGATGGGCTACCTGCCGGGCACGCTGTGGCTGCTCGCGGGCGTCGTGTTCGCCGGCGCCGTGCAGGACTTCGTGATCCTCTTTGCCTCGACGCGGCGCGACGGCCGCTCGCTCGGCGACATGATCAAGAGCGAGATGGGCACGCTGCCCGGCGTTGTCGCCTCCTTCGGCATCCTCGCCATCATGATCATCCTGCTGGCCGTGCTCGCGCTCGTGGTGGTGAAGGCGCTGGCGCACTCGCCCTGGGGCATGTTCACCATCGCCGCGACGATTCCCATCGCCGTGTTCATGGGGCTCTACATGCGCTACCTGCGGCCCGGGCGCATCGGCGAGATTTCCGTCATCGGCTTTTTGCTGCTGCTGGCCTCCATCTGGTTCGGCGGCCATGTGGCCGCGCATCCCTACTGGGGCCCCTTCTTCACGCTGAAGGGCGAGACCATCGCGCTGTGGCTGATCGGCTACGGCTTCGTCGCCTCGGTGCTGCCGGTGTGGCTGCTGCTGGCGCCGCGCGACTACCTCTCCACCTTCCTCAAGATCGGCACCATCGTCGGCCTGCTGCTCGGCATCGTCATCGTGCAGCCGCACCTGCAGATGCCGGCCGTGACGAAGTTCATCGACGGCACCGGCCCGGTGTTCGCGGGCGCGCTCTTCCCCTTCCTCTTCATCACCATCGCCTGCGGCGCCATCAGCGGCTTCCACGCGCTGGTCTCCTCCGGCACCACGCCGAAGATGCTGGAGACGGAATCGCATGCGCGCTTCATCGGCTACGGCGCCATGCTCATGGAGTCGCTGGTCGCAGTCGCCGCCATGATCGCCGCCTGCGTGCTGGAGCCGGGCATCTACTTCGCGCTGAACTCGCCGCCGGCGCTGATCGGCACCACGGTGGAAAGCGCGGCGCAGGCCATCTCCACCTGGGGCTTCGCGATCACGCCGGAGATGCTGGCGCAGACCGCCACCGACATCGGCGAGGGCAGCATCCTCTCGCGCGCCGGCGGTGCGCCGACGCTCGCCATCGGCATGGCGCACATCCTCTCCAGCGTGATCGGCGGCCCGGCGATGATGGCCTTCTGGTACCACTTCGCCATCCTGTTCGAGGCGCTCTTCATCCTCACCACCATCGACGCCGGCACGCGCGTCGGCCGCTTCATGATCCAGGACCTGATGGGCATGGCGCACGCGCCGCTGGCGCACACCGGTTCCTGGGGCGCCAACCTCGTCGCCACCGCGCTCTGCGTGGGCGGCTGGGGCTGGTTCCTCTACCAGGGCGTGGTGGATCCGCTGGGCGGCATCAATTCGCTGTGGCCGCTGTTCGGCATCGCCAACCAGATGCTCGCCGGCATCGCGCTGCTGCTCGCTTCCACCATCCTGATCAAGATGAAGCGCCAGCAGTACGCCTGGGTGACGTTGGCGCCGGCCTGCGTCGTGCTCGTCATCACGCTCACCGCAAGCTGGCAGAAGCTCTTCCACGAGAATCCCAAGATCGGCTTCCTGGCGCATGCCGAGAAATGGCAGGGCGCGCTGGCGACGGGTGAGGTGCTGGCGCCGGCCAAGAGCCTGGCGCAGATGCAGCAGATCATCGTGAACGACTACACCAACGCCACGCTCTGCGCGGTCTTCATGACGGTGCTGCTGGCCATGCTGGGCTTCGCGGTGCGCGCCATGCTGCAGGCCTGGCGCAACCCGGCAGTGACGGCGCAGGAGGTGGCGGCAGCGCCCATTGGCCCGAAAGATGTCGTGACGGAGGCGTCGGCATGAGTCGCCGGAGCGAAGTTCAGGTGTCCGCACCCGTTGCCGGCGCCGGCATGCCGGTGAATCTCCGCCAGCGCGTCGGCGCGCTGTGGCAGCGCCTGCGCGAAGGCGGCGCGCTCATGGTCGGCGTGCCCGACTACGCGCGCTATGTCGCGCACATGCAGGAAACCCATCCGGAGCTGGCGCCGCTGTCGCGCGAGGCCTTCGTGCGTGCGCGCATGGAAGCGCGCTACGGCGGCAAGGGCGGCGGCAAGTGCCCGTGCTGACGCCGGGGAAACCAAAGCGCCAGCGCATCCTGGTCGAGGAGCCCTGGAGCTTCGTGCTCTTCGAAGACGACGGCGAGTACCTCGTGACCTTCAAGGTGGCCGGCGTCATGGCCGGGGATTTCAGCGTGCCGCTCAGCGCGGCCGAGCTCGCCCTGCAGCGGCAGGACCGGACCTTCGTGGAGCGGCTGGTCAAGCGGCTGGCGGGCAACCCGGCGCAGCTCCGGGCGCGGCAGCTGCGCCACGCGGTCTGGCCCGGCCAGGACGACATGACCTGAGTGGGCCCGGCCTGCGGCGGCACTCCCATAAAAAAAGCCCGCAACAGCGGGCTTTTTCATGAGCGCGTCACTCACCCCTGCCGGCGCAGCAGCTGCGAGAGCTCCTGGTCGGGAATGGGGCGGCTCAGCAGGTAGCCCTGGATGTAGTCGCAGCCTTCCTTGCGCAGGAAGTCCAGGTGCTTCTCCGTCTCCACGCCTTCCGCCACCACTTCCATCTTCATGCTGTGCGCCATGGCAATGATGGCGCGCGTGATGGCCTCGTCGCCCGGGTTGGTGCCGATGTCGCGGATAAAGGCCTGGTCGATCTTCAGCACGTCGATGGGGAAGCGCTTCAGGTAGGAGAGCGAGGAGTAGCCGGTGCCGAAGTCGTCGAGCGAGATCACGATGCCACGGCCGCGCAGCTCGTTGAGCATGGTGAGCACGCTCTCGCTCTCTTCCATGAGCGACGACTCGGTCAGCTCAAGCTCGAGCAGCGTCGGATCGAGGCCGCTGTTGTCCAGCACGCGCTTGATGACCTGGGCGAGGTTGCCCTTGCGCACCTGGTGCGCGGGAATGTTCACCGAGGTGCGGATGTCGCCAAGGCCCATTTCCTTCCACTGCTGCGCCTGGCGGCAGGCCTTGTCCAGCACCAGCTCGCCGATGGCGGAGACGAGGCCGGTTTCCTCGGCGAGCGGAATGAAGTCGCCCGGGTAGAGCAGGCCCAGCGACGGGTGTGCCCAGCGCACCAGCGCCTCCACGCCGACGATGCGGTTCGTGCGCAGGTCCATCTTGGGCTGGTAGTGCACCACGAACTCGTCGCGGAAGATCGCCTTGCGCAGGCTGGTCTCGAGGTTGAGCTGCTCGATCGAGGCCACGCGCAGATCGGCGGTGTAGAACTTGGTGGTGTTGCCGCCCAGGCGCTTGGCCTGGTGCATGGCGATGTCGGCGTGGTTGAGCAGGATCTGCAGCTCGCGGCCGTTCTCCGGAAAGATCGATATGCCGATGGAGGCGCCGAGCAGCAGCTCGTGCTCGCCGATGCGGAAGGGGCGGCGCAGCTCGGCGATGATGCGTTCGCAGAAGTGCTCGAGTTCGGCGCGGTCCTGGTAGTTGTCCAGGATGATCGTGAACTCGTCGCCGCCGATGCGCGAGATGGTGTCGATGCTGGCGTCCACCGAGCTGATGCGCTTGCCGGCCTTCTTCAGGAGTTCGTCGCCGACTTCGTGGCCCAGCGTGTCGTTGATCTGGCGGAAGCGGTCGAGGTCGATGTAGAGCAGCGCCACCTGGTGGTTGCCGTCGCGCGCGCGCGAGATGGCGGCATGCAGGCGGTCACGGAAGAGGTTGCGGTTGGCGAAGCCGGTGAGCTTGTCGTAGTTCGACAGGTAGCGCAGGCGTTCTTCGGCTTCGCGCCGCGCCGTCATGTCGTTGAACAGGCCGATGTAGTGGGTCACGTCGCCGTTCTCGTCGCGCACCGCGGTGAGGTGCAGCCACTCGGGGAAGGCCTCGCCGTTCTTGCGGTATTCGGTGAACTCGCCCTGCCATTCGCCCTGCTTTTCCAGCGCCTGCGCGATCTGCAGGTAGGTGGAGTGGACTTCCGGGCAGTGCGGGCGCAGGTCGGTGATGCGCGAGCCCAGGGTTTCCGATTCGGTGTAGCCGGTGATCTGCGTGAAGCCCGGGTTGATGGAGACGTAGCGCAGCTCGCGGTCGAGGATGAACACGGCCTCGGCGGCATGGTGGAACACGGAGGCGGCGAGGCGCAGGCGCTGCTCGAGCTCGCGCTCCTTGGTGATATCGCGCCGGGTGCCGATCATGCGGATGGCGCGGCCTTCCTCGTTCCAGGCCACGACGCGGCCGTTGTCCTCCACCCAGATCCAGTGGCCGCGGCGGTGCTTCATGCGGTACTGCACGTGGTAGATCGGCGTGCGCTTGCGCAGGTGCAGCACGATGGCCTTCTTCACCAACTGGTAGTCGTCCGGGTGCACCAGCGGCTTCAGGTGGCCCATGAAGCCGGTGAGTTCCTTGCTGGAGTAGCCGAGGAGCTGTTCAAAGTTGGAGTGGTAGATGTCGTCGGAGGGCAGGTGCCAGTCCCACAGGCCGATGCCGGAGGCGTCGATGGCCAGCGACAGGCGCTCCTGGCTCTGGCGCAGCGCGTCGTTCAGCGTGGACAGCGCCTGCGTGCGCTCGGCGACCTTGCGCTCCAGGTTGTCGTTCATTTCCTGCAGACGCACTTCGGCGTTCTTGCGGTCGTAGATTTCCAGCGCCAGCTTCTGGTTGATGCTCTCCATTTCCTTCTTGGAGGTTTCCAGAAAGCTGATCAGGTCTTCATTGCGCAGGCGCAGGCGGAGCGAGGACAGCGTCGTGGCGTTCAGGCGCCGGCTGGTGGCCAGCAGGAAGACCAGCAGCAGGCCGCCGATGCCGGCCACGAGGTGGGCGACGGGCGAGGGCTGCAGCAGCGCGTAGATGAGCGACGGCACCAGGCTGGTGCTGACGAAGGCCAGGAAGGACGGGAAGGAGGCCGCGTAGCAGGCGAGGGCGGCGATGCCCTGGCTGCCCAGCAGGGCGCCGAAGAGGGCCTGCTGGAAGAAGCTGGCGCCGCTTTCCGGACCTGCCGGAAACGGGATCGGGTTGAAGAGCACGCAGGCCACGCCCCAGAACACACCGGTGATGGCCGCCGAGAGCGTGACCAGGTTGCGTGCCAGGCGGGTGCTGTCGGGCATGTTCCGCCGGACTTTCCACACCACCGCGGTGCGCAGCAGCATGAAGCCCAGGAAGAGGCCGAGCCAGATCTCCAGGTGCAGGCGATTGACCAGGGCGTCGTTCCAGTAGAGGGCGACGGTGGCGAAGGCGGAGAAGGTGGAAACGGCAATGAAGGCGGGCAGCTGGTCGTAGATCTGCCGGTTCTGCATGATTTCCAGGGTGTTTGCCGTTTCACCGGATGCAGCAGTGCCTCCCCCGGACGGACGAGGGTGGGCAGCGAGCGGCTCACTGACCGGATTCACGGACATAGGACTCTTTCCCCTGATTACTTCTTATTATTGAGGCGTCCGTGGCCTGATCTGGAGGTGACAAATCTCCCCCAGATGTGCATTTCAGGCGAAGATATCACCGCCCTTAATGCATTGTTAACCGAGTACCGACGGGCTGGACGCTTCAATGCTGGTCATTCGCTGTGCCGACGCGGCATTTCGCTGCAATATTCCCGATGTTCACCCCTTGTTCAGGGGTGGCGCAAGCGGAAACCCCAACCGCCTCTTAAGATAGTGCGATGCCAACGACCCATATGACGGCCGGCCTCAATCCGGCACAACTCGCCGCGGTGACGTCCGATGCCCAGCACCTGCTGGTGCTGGCCGGCGCCGGCTCCGGCAAAACACGTGTCCTTACTACACGTATAGCGTGGTTCTGCCAGGAGCACGGACTTTCGCCCTGGAGTGTGCTGGCCGTCACCTTTACCAACAAGGCGGCCGCCGAGATGCGCCACCGCCTCGAGGGCCTGCTCGGCATTCCCACGCAGGCGCTCTGGATCGGCACCTTCCACGGCATCGCCCACCGCTTCCTGCGCACCCACTGGGCGGAGGCCGGCCTGCCGCAGAATTTCCAGATCCTGGACGCCGACGACCAGGTCCGCCTGCTCAAGCGCGTGATCCGCGAGCTCAACCTGGACGAAGAGAAATGGCCGGCGCGGCAGGCCGCCTGGTTCATCAACGGCCAGAAGGACGAGGGCCTGCGGCCCCAGCACATCAGCCACAATGGCGACCTCTTCCTGGCCACCATGGCGCGCATCTACCAGAGCTACGAGGAGGCCTGCGCCCGCGGCGGCACCCTGGACTTCGCCGAGCTCCTGCTGCGCAGCCACGAGCTCTGGCTGAAGCGCCCGGACATCCTGGCCCATTACCGCGGCCGTTTCCGCCAGGTGCTGGTGGACGAGTTCCAGGACACCAACTCCGTCCAGTACGCCTGGCTGCGCATGCTGGTCGGCACGGACGGCATGCTCACCGTGGTCGGCGACGACGACCAGTCCATCTACGGCTGGCGCGGCGCGAAGATCGAGAACATCCGCGAGTTCCAGCGCGACTTCCCCGAGGCCGACGTGATCCGCCTGGAGCAGAACTACCGCTCTACCGGCACCATCCTCGCCGCCGCCAACGCCGTCATCGCCAACAACGCGGAGCGCCTCGGCAAGGAGCTGTGGACACAGGGCGTGGAAGGCACGCCCATCCGCCTCTACACCGGCTACAACGACCTCGACGAGGCCGCCTTCGTGGTGCGCGAGATCGGCCAGTACGTGGACCGCGGCATGGCACGGCGCGAGATCGCCATCCTCTACCGCTCCAATGCCCAGTCGCGCGTGCTGGAAGAGGCGCTGATCCGCGCGCGCCTGCCCTACCGCATCCATGGCGGCCTGCGCTTTTTCGAGCGCGCGGAAATCAAGAGCGCCATGGCCTACCTGCGCCTGATCGGCAACCCGCACGACGACACCGCCTTCGAGCGCGTGGTCAACCTGCCGGTGCGAGGCATCGGCGACAAGAGCCTGGAGACGCTGCGCGCGCTGGCCAAGGAGCTGGGCGTCTCGCTCTGGCAGACTGTGCAAAAGGCCGCGGTGGAGCGCCTGCTGCCCTCGGCCGCCATCAGCAAGTTCAGTGTCTTCACGGATCTCATCCGGGACCTCGAGACCACGACCGCCGACGTGCCGCTGCATGAGCGTGTCGAGGCAGTCATCCAGGCGTCCGGCCTGAGGGCGCATTATGAAAAGGAGAAGGGCGAGAAAGGCCAGGCCCGTCTCGAGAACCTGATGGAGCTCGTCGCCGCCGCGCGCGAATTCGAGTGGGACGAGGAGGAGGCGCCGACCGCGCTGGCCGCCTTCCTCGATCACGCCGCGCTGGAGGCGGGCGAAGCGCAGGCCAGCGAGTTCGAGGACGCGGTGCAGCTCATGACGCTGCACTCCGCCAAGGGACTCGAATTCCCCGTGGTCTTTCTGGTCGGGATGGAGGAAGGCCTGTTCCCGCACGAGATGGCGCTGCAGGAAAACAATCTCGAGGAAGAGCGCCGTCTTTGCTACGTCGGCATCACGCGCGCCATGCGCGAGCTCGTGATCACCTATGCCGAGATCCGCCGGCTCTACGGTGACGAGAAGCACAACGCGCCCTCGCGCTTCATTCGCGAGATTCCGGCGCAGCTGGTGCAGGCGGTGCGCGCCGGTGTCGCCAACAGCGGTTTCAGTTTTCCCTCGGCGGGTATCAGCACCGCGCCGTCACGCCTCGGCGGCAACGAGTCGGGGGACGGCAGTTTCCGCCTCGGTCAGCCGGTGCGCCACCCGCGCTTCGGCGAGGGCATCATCCTGAAATTCGAGGGCAACGGGCCGAACGCGCGCATCCAGGTGAACTTCACGGATGTCGGCAGCAAATGGCTGGTGGCGCAGTACGCGCGCCTGGAGGCGGTGTAGCGCTTGCCGGCACGGATGCTGCCTTGGCGTCCCGCTACGCGGGGACGGCCTACAGGGCCTGCTGGCGGAATTCGCCGGGCGTGGTGCCGGCCAGCGGCCGGAACCAGCGGATGAAGGACTGGCTTTCCTGGAAGCCCAGCTTCTGCGCGATCGCCTCCACCGTGAGCGCCGAGTCGCGCAGGTAGTCGCGCGCGAGCTGCAGGCGGATGTCGTCGAGGATCTCGCGGAAACTGGAGCCGTCCTCCTGCAGGCGGCGATGCAGGGTGCGCCCGCTCATGCCGAGTGACCCGGCGATTTCCTCGCGCGTCGGCGCCGTGCCCTGCACCAGCCGACCGCGCACGGCGCCGCGCACCTGGTCGACCAGCGTGACGCTGCCGACGCGCTTGTTGAGCAGCAGGCTGGCGTGCTCCTCAAGCCGGCTGTGCAGCTCGGGGTCGGCGAGGGAGAGCGTCTGGGGCAGCGCATCGGGCGCGATCAGCAGCGCCGATTCCTTCTGGTTGAACAGCACGGGGCAGCCGAAGAAATTCTCGTATTCGCGCAACAGCTCCGGGTCCTTCGGCGCGCTGTGCGCGAAGCGCACGCCCAGCACCGGCGAGGTCGAGCGGCGGCGCAGCAGGTTCACCATCATCAAGGCGCGACAGCCGATCACGCAGTCGACGGCGTGGCGCCGCACGAGTTCGTCCTCGATGTGGCAGTCCCAGCCCCAGAGCGCCGTGTTGCCCTCCCTGCGCTCCCAGCTATGGCCCACGTTGCTGAGCAGCAGGTCGAAGCGGAGGGTGGTGGCGATCAGGTCCTGCAGCGTGCTGCTGGTCTGTAGCGCATAGCCCAGCACGCCGAGCGTGGCGAGATTGATGAGCGCGGAGATGCGCAGGCCGATCAGCGGATCCTGCATTTCCTCCAGCACGCGGCGCAGCTGCTGCTGCACCGGCAGGAAGGGCAGTTGCACATGCGGCAGTGCAAGCTGCTCGCGCGTGATGCCGGCGCCCTTGAGAAAGCTGTCCGTCGCCATGCCCCGCGACTTCGCCAGGCGGATGCACTGCTGCACCACGAGTGCGGAGATGACCTGCTGGCTGGGCGGGGGAGCGTCCGTCATGTCCACGCGGGCATTACGTCAGGTGGTTGGGACGGATCGTGGATGAGGCGCCGTCGCGGCCATGCTGCGTGCGAGAGCCCGTACTCATGTCCACGGGTCCTTGCGGCAGTTGGCGGGCAGATACTTGTGCGCGATCTCGGTGGAGCCACAGCTCCAGATGATGGAGGAGTTGCTTCCCGTCGTGGGCACCAGGTACAGCCGCTTGCCCTGGATGGCGACGTCGTTGGTGTAGGTGATGCCGATATGGCTGGGCGGACCGATCACCACCGTGACGGCCACCACGTTGTTGCCCTGGATGCTGTAAGCCGACGCCAGACCATAGGACTCATTGCCGCCGGTGAGCCAGCGCCCGACGGACATCCGCGTTTCCGCAATGGTGGTCTTGGCGCCGGCGGCGAGCTGCAGCCCTTCGGACACCTTGGTGCGCACGGTGTAGTCCTGGTAGGCAGGAACCGCCACCGCGGCCAGGATGCCGATGATCGCCACGACGATCATCAGCTCGATCAGGGTAAAGCCACTCTGCGAACTGCTCATTTCCTCTTTGCTCCCTGCTCAGGCGTTGCAATAGATGGCCGCCCGGTCATTGCGTCGCCGGGCTGCCGCGTCCTCGGGCCTTGACGCTACGGCAGGCACCTGCGGGCGACAAGCAAGGCCCCGTGCGCGCCCCACGGAAACGTATCCAGTGGCGGCTTTGAGGGATGAAAGGCAGCGGGCGCCGCATACCAGCGTAGCGGGTTACGCGGCCGGTGCCCGCGCCATGCTCCGCCGCTGCGGCAGCAGACGGCGGGGACCGTGCCGGTGCCGCGCTCCCGGAGTCAGGCCCGCCTGCCCTCATCCGCCTGCGGCGCCATTACAACGGCGTATTCGGATTGTCGCGGCAATTGGCGGGCAGGTACTTGCCCGGAATATCGGGCGAGCCGCAGCCCCAGACGACCGACGCGTAGTCATTGAGGGTCGGGAGCAGATAGAGGCGCTTGCCGCGGATGGCATTCTCGTTGGTGTAGTAGATGACGATGTGGCCGAAGGGGCCGTTCACGACATGCACGGCGGCGACGTTGTTGCCGGAGATGCTCCAGGCATTCGCCAGGCCGTAGGAGGCATTGCTGCCGGCCAGCCAGCGTCCGAGCGACATGCGCGTTTCCGAGACGGTGGTCTTGGCGCCGGCGGCGAGTTGCAGCCCTTCGGACACCTTCGAGCGCACCGTGTAGTCCTGGTAGGCGGGAATCGCCACCGCGGCCAGGATGCCGATGATCGCGACCACGATCATCAGCTCGATCAGGGTGAAGCCTTTGGGGGTACGCATCCGGAGAGTCCTCGCTGGCGCCGGGACGGCACACCGCCGTTTCGCGACGCTAGAGCCGCCGGGGGCACGGCAGCAATATCCCGGAAGGGGGTGAGCGGGCCGATAGGCGACAGCAGGCGTCGCGCGCCTCCGGCTGGCGCTCTCCGGAGGGGGCCGGCGGTATCCAGAGGACCCCGGGCGGTCGTTTCCCGGCGCCCTCGCCGCCCGTCGGCAGACGGGGGGTTGTCCTGTCCGGTTAACCGGGTGTCCTTTTTGCCACTTAGCGCGACCGGGCCGTCCGCCTATCGTGTGCCCACTGAACGCGGTGCCCCGATGCACCCGGCCCAGAACAAGAACCTGTCCCCTGCCAAGCGCTCGTCGCGGATGTCTGGAGGGACACGAACAACAAAGAGAGGAAGTTCACATGAAGCGCACCCTCACCGCCGGACTGCTCGCCGCCACCGCCCTGTTCACCAGCGGCGCCGCCCAGGCCGTCGACTACCAGATCTGCAACGCCACCAGCTGCAAGAGCGAAGACGTCTTCACCTGGTTCTGGGAAAAGACCACCTACGCCAAGACCAAATTCCCCATCGTGCTGGCCCACGGCATGGCCGGTTTCTCCAAGATCGGCCCGCTGGACTACTGGTACGGCATTCCCCAGGACCTGGCCAAGAACGGCGCCAGCGTCTACGTGACCCAGGTCGCCTCCTTCAGCTCCTCCGAAGCGCGCGGCGAGCAGCTGCTCGGCCAGGTACAGATGATCCTGGCCATCACCGGCCAGCCCAAGGTCAACCTGATCGGCCACAGCCACGGCAGCCACTCCATCCGCTACGTGGCCGGCGTGATGCCCGCCCGCATCGCGTCCGCCACGGCCGTTGGTGGCCCCAACGGCGGCTCCCCGGTAGCCGACGTGATCAATGGCGCCCGCGAGATCCCGGGCCTCGGCCCCATCGCCGAGCCGATCCTGGCCGGTGTCGTGAACGGCTTCTTCTCGCTGGTCGACATCCTCTCCGGCCAGGAATACCGCCAGGATGCGCTGGCGGGCCTCGCCTCGCTGACCACGGCCGGCTCCGCCGATTTCACGCGCCGCTTCCCGGCCGGCATCCCGGCCGCCACCAACCGTTGCGCGGAAGGCGCCTACAGCGTGAACGGCGTGCGCTACTTCTCCTGGAGCGGCACCGGCCACCTGACCAACGCGCTCGACCTGGTCGACGTGCCGCTGGCCGCCCTCGGCCTCGTGTTCCCGGAGCCCAATGACGGCCTCGTGGGTCGCTGCTCCAGCCATCTCGGCAAGGTGATACGCGACAACTACTTCATGAACCACCTCGACGAAGTGAATCAGGTCATGGGCCTGACCAGCCTCTTCGAAACCGATCCGAAGGCCGTGTTCCGCAGCCAGGCCAACCGCCTGAAGAACCTCGGTCTGTAAGGACCCGCTTAATAAAAAAGCCCCGCACTGCGGGGCTTTTTTATTGCCTGGGCGATGCGGCGACCTGCCCGGGGGCGAGACGCCACGGCACCGTGGCAGAAATGAGACAGCCCGCCGGCGCGGGCTGTCCGGCTGCGCCAGGCGAATCAGTTGCGGCAGGTGGACGGCCGGTACTTGTTGTCCACGGCTGTGCCGGTCCAGGGATTGGTGCAGCTCCAGACGATCGATGCATTGCTGCCGATGGTCGGGGCCAGGCCCAGGCGCTTGCCCTGGATTGCCGAGTCATTCGAATACTCGATCGAGATGAGCGGGTCAGCGCCCAGCACGATGCCGACGCCCGCCACGTTATTGCCCTTGATGCTCTGCCAGTTGGCCAGGCCGTAGGACGCATTGCCGCCGGTGAGCCAGCGACCCATCGACAGCCGGGTTTCCGCCATCGTGGTCTTGACCCCGCTGGCGAGCTGCAGGCCCTCGGACACCTTGGCGCGCACGGTGTAGTCCTGATAGGCGGGAATGGCCACCGCGGCCAGGATGCCGATGATGGCCACCACGATCATCAGTTCAATCAGGGTGAAGCCCTGCTGCACAGCTTTCATATCGTTGAACTCCGCAAAGAAATTTCAGGGGCCAACAGCCCGCGCCACGAACGGGCGAAGGTGGCGAGAGTTGGCGCAAATTCCACAAAAGTGTTACGCGGTTAACGCTAGAAGTGTGAGCTGGCTCTCACAATACCCGCATCAGAGGTAGGCCTTACCGAGCGGTAGCAAATGCGGGATGAAGAGGTGCGTCTTGCTTGAGGTGAATCAAGGAAATGGATGGTTGCGGTTCTGGCGCGGCAACGACGGCGATCTCCGCGCTGCCGGCGAGGGCTGCCGACGCGCCTGTCGCTGCGGCAGGAATCGCGCGCGAACGGCCATGTCCTGGTCCGCCCGGGCCGGTGGCGGGCAGCGACGTCCACGCCCTGAATTACGCCGGCGAACAATCCGTCTGGCGCAGGGAAACGGGAGGCCGCCCTCCGGCCCTCGCCACCTCAGGGGTCTTGCCCTGCTGCGCTTGCGGACGGCCGCGCCGCTTCGGCCGTCGCGCCCTGTCGTCGGCGTACCGGTTTACGTTGAGCGCTCAGCTGCCGGGCGGGCTGGCCGGGGCGTCCTGACGTGCCAGCGCGCCGGGTTCCGGCGCAATGAGTGGCAGGCCGATGCGGCCGGCCACGCTGGCATCGACGCCGAGGCCGGAGCCGGAGAGACGGAACTGGTTGCTGTAGCCCTCGACGAGCAGGCCGAGGACCTCGCCTGCCGCGAGTTTTGCGCGCACCGCGGCGAGCTCCACCTCGAAGGGTTCGCTGCCCGGGCAGCGCACCGGCGTGACCTGGTCGTTGAGCACGCGGTAGCTGCCGGCGCCGGGGCGCCACACCGCGAGGCGCAGGAAGACCACGGCTTTCTCGCGGTCGGTGTCGCTGCAGGTGAGCTCGACGCGCGGCGCGCCGGCGATCCAGGTCGGCTCTGCGGGCGTGAACAGCGGCACGCGCGCCGGGCGCAGCCAGCCGTTGCCAGGCTGCTGCCAGTCCTTGGGCAGGCGCGCCGGCAGCAGCAGGTTGCCGAGCCGGTCGAGCGGCTGCGCGACATATTCCATGCGTCCGGCCAGTCCGCTGCCGACATGCACCTTGGGCAGCGCCTGCCACTGCAGCGCGACTTCACCGCGGGCCTGCTTCGCGTCCGCGACCGCATCGCCGGTGACGCAGAACGACGGCACGCGCGCGAGCGCCGCGGCGTTGCCGCGCAGCTTGCCGTCCAGCCAGTCGCGGATGATGGCGGCCGTCTTCAGCCGCTTGCCGTCGCAGGTCACCTCGCTTTGCGCATTCCAGACCGGAAAGCCCCAGTACCACTGCGAGCCCGGCAGCATGTGGCCGTGCTCGATGGCGAGCAGGCGCACGTCGCGCCCGGCGCGCTGGAAGCACTGGCGCGCGTCCAGCGCCTGGTTGAAGGGGAAGAGCACGTCGCGCATGCCCTGTATGAGCAGGGCGTCGGCCTGCGGGCCGCCGGCGCCGCCGCAGTGCTCGACGAGGCTGTTGGCGCGCAGCAGGTTGCGCAGCCAGGGGTCGCCCTTGCCGAACACTTCGCTCAGCGTGCCCGTGGCGACGTTGCTGTCCATGCTGAGCGGGCTGACCGCGTAGCCCGCGGCGCCGAGCAGCGTCAGCCAGTCGGTCTTGGCGACATTGTTGGGATACAGCGCCTTGTCGAGATTGGACCAGGTGGTGAGCGGCACCAGCGCGTCGATGCGCTTGTCCACCAGGGTCGCCGCCATCTGCACGCCGCCGCCGTAGCTCTCGCCGATCATGCCCACGACAGGGTCGTTGTCGCGGTAGGCAATCGGCAGGTAGCGCACGGCCCAGTCGATCACCCGCGAGACGTCGCGGCCTTCCTTCTCCGGCCGGATCAGGCCGACGCTGCCCTCGCTGTTGCCGAAGCCGCGCTGGTCGAAGCTGATGACCCAGTAACCGTCCTTCCAGGCGTCCTTGGCAATCCGGCCGGCGATCAGCAACTGTCCGTACAGCGACAGCGGCCGCTTCATGCGGTGCAGCGCAAAGCCGTGCGCATGGATGAGCAGCGGCGCCGTCTGCCCCGGCTTCAGCGCCGGCTGGTAGACCGTCATGCGGATGCGGGTGCCGTCTTCCGCATCGACCTCGGCGTGGTAGTACTTGGGCCACACGGCCTGCTTCGCGGAGTGCATGCGCGGCGGCTGGGTGTGGTAAGTGCAGCCGCCCAGCAGGGCGACGAGCAGGAGCGCGGTGAGGCGCGAGGGGGTCGACATGACAGGTCTCCGGTGCTTGTACTTCTGGCGTCCGTGAGCGACGCGTTTGTTGTGCGGTCGCCGCGCAGGGCGGCGGCGTTTCGAATTCAGGTGCCCGGGATCTTCAGGCTGACCTCGCTGTGCCAGGCGCCGGCCGGCAGCACGAAGCGGCCGAAGTTCTCGCTGCCGAAACCGACCCGGCCGATCAGGGGTGCGCCGCCGCCTGTGGGGCTCGCCGCGCCGGGGTCGCTGAAATTGGCGGAGGAGCCGAACAGCAGATCGTTGCTGATGGCGAGACGCGGCAGGCCGTCCGCGCTGTTCTGGCCCGAGACCAGGTTGACCGTGCCGTTGCGCCAGCCGATGCGGCCCTGCAGGTCGTAGAGCCGGAAGGTGCTGGACGGGCTCGACACCTCGCCCAGCGAGAGATAGGTGCTGCCGTCGAGGTCCAGCAGGCCGGCGAAGCCGATGGGCGCGTCGCCCGCGACCGGTGCCACCGGGCTCAGCGCAAAGATGAAGCGGTTGGTGGAGAGACGCAGGTCGAGCAGGGCGACGCCCGTGGGCGCGGACAGGTCGAGCAGGTTGCCGCCGCCCAGCACGCCGCGGAAATGGTAGAGCGCGCTGGTGTCGGTCTGCAGCCAGAGGCCGCCCGGCATCAGCGGATAGCCGCTGTCGCTGCCCACCACGCGGAAGTAGAGGTTGCGCGTGGCCCAGAGCAGGTCGGCGTTGACGAGGCCGACGCCGTACTGCTGCCCGGCAACGCCGCCGACGCGGGTGTCGGCGACCATGAAGTGGGTGTTGGTGGCCCAGCCGGCGCCGGCGGTGGCGCGCACGGCGGCGCTGGCGCTGTTGGCCTTGGCCCAGTGGCCGGGCGACTGCGCCGTGAGCGTGATGTCGGCCTTGAGACCGGTGCCGGTGCTGGTGGGCGTCACGCCCGGCGCGCGGCCTTCCGGGTAGAGCAGGACGTCGGCGTCGAGCTTGCCGAGCGTGTAGAGCAGGCTCCAGTCGTAGACGGAGGTCGGCGTCGCGCTGGTCGGATCGCGCACCTCGATCTGCTGGTTGTAGGCATGCAGGTGGCCGTCGCGGATCAGCGCGGCGAAGGCCGCCTGGCCCGTCGGCACGCCGCCCGCGACCCAGGTGCCGCCGGCGGCGGTGCAGCTCGCCGCCACCGGGCTGCCGCTCGTGAAGCCGCCGCCGAAGCAGAGGCCGGCCGGCCCCACGCCGTTCTGCAGCACATCCAGCGTGATGGGCATGCTCAGCATGGGCGTGGCCGAGGCGGGGCCGAGACGGCGCCAGCCGGTCAGGCGTGCCGAGGTGCCGTTGCCGCCGGCCTGTCCGATGGTCCAGGCGAAGTCCGAGTCGAAGTCCCAGCTCGCCGCCACGTTCAGGCCTTCCGAGCGCGCGCCGCCGCCGTTGCTGCCGCTGATGTCGTAGAGGGTCTGGCCGCCGGCGGCATAGGTGCCGAAGCCGATGCCGCCGGCCATGACCCGTACCTCGGGATTGACGAGTCCCCCGGTCCAGCCGAGGCGGATCATGGGCGAGCGTCCGCTGCGGTCCAGGTCCGTGGGCGCGGCCTTGAGCATCAGGTCGAAGGTCAGGTCGGAGCGGGCGTAGGGCGCCGAGACGATGAGCCCCTGGTTGTCGATGCCGATCCGGCCGGCGCCGGCGGCGTGGCCGCTGGCGGCGCCGGTGCTGAAGCGGTTGCTGAACGCCAGGTTGCCGAAGCTCAGCTCGGGCTGGCCGGGGGCGCCCTGGCGGTAGATCAGGTCGCCGGTCGTGGCGAAGTCCAGCGTGGCGAAATTGCCGCCGCTGTTGAGCCAGCCGTTGCGGTTGGTCAGGTACAGGTGGCCGGCGGAGTAGAGCCCCAGCGTGCCCAGCGAGCGCGCGCTGTAGTCGACCGTGGGCGTCAGGGGCTTGAGGCC
Source organism: Moraxellaceae bacterium (assembly GCA_029237815.1). Classification (GTDB taxonomy): domain Bacteria; phylum Pseudomonadota; class Gammaproteobacteria; order Pseudomonadales; family Moraxellaceae; genus UBA2031. Next base: position 433,251 of record JAQZBP010000006.1, on the reverse strand, counting down.
GGACAACCGCAACAGCGCGGGATCCCAGTCCATTCCCAGGCGCAGGTGGGGCAGGCCGCCGTTGCTGCCGGCGTCGAGTTCGACGGTGGCCTGCAGGGGTGCGCCATCCACGCCGGAGAGTGCGGGCGTCACCTGCACGCAGGCCTGCCGGGTGATGTCGCCGCCGGTGCAGTTGGCGGCGAGCGAGCCCGCGTTGTCGGTGAGCCAGGTGACGCTGCTCGCGCTGATCGCGTTGGCGTTGGTGATCTCGAGGGTGATGCCGTCCTGCGCGTGCACGGACGCGAGCGTCGCCTCGTCGAGCGCTTCCAGGGCGCCGGCCGGCAGGGCCGGCAACAGCACCAGGAGGGCCAGCAGGCGCCGGCCGCGCCGGTCAGCAGAAGACACTGGAGCCATGACAGTTGTCCGCCGCGACAAGACCCAGCTTCGGGTTGTTGATGACGATGGGGCTGTTGTTCGGGCCGAGCGCGTTGATGAGGTCCGTCAGCGCGAAATAAGGGTTGCTGCTGTTATTCGTGTAGATGGTGTCGGGCGGCAGCAGGTTGAGTACCTTGGTGTTGGTGGCGGACAGCCACCAGCCGGTGTTGGCCGCGGGCAGGTAGGCGCTGCCGCAGCGGCTCGCCACCTGGTTGTAGCTGGGGTTGCAGCTGTCGAAGGCAACGTTGGCGGGGGGCGGCGCCTTGTCGTAGCGCGGCCAGGAGATGCGCTCGCGCTGGAAGGACAGGAAGAAGTCGGGGCTGTCGGGGGCCAGCAGGTAGTGCACCTGGCGCAGGTCGAGCAGCAGGCTGCCGTAGCCGGTGATGGTGGCGCCCAGGGTCCAGGGCGACTTGATCTTCATGTTGGCCGCGGACACGTTGAGGCTCTTGATGCGCGTGCCGCCGGCATCCACGAAGAAGGGACGGTCCGTGCTCGCGCACGGGTCGAAGACGATGCGGCCGAGGCAGGCGTCGATCGCGGCATTGATGGGTGCGATGAAGCAGGTGATGAGCTCGAAGCAGACGTAGGCGCGGGCCTTGATGCCGGCCGAGAGTTCGATGCCGGCGAGATAGCCGGACAGCGAGTTGATGCCGGAGTGGCAATTGACGACGCCGGCACCCGTGGTGGCGGCCGGGTTGCAGGTGCCACCGTTCTCCATGTTGGTGAGGCTCGGCTCGACGCCGAGGCCGTCGAAGCCGGTGTAGTCGCGGCCCATGCGCAGCGCGCCGTTGATGTTCTGCGCGCCGATGCGGATGCCGGCCACTTCGCGCAGGGCCGCGTTGCCCTCGTTCTTGAACGCGATCTCGAGGAAGGGGCGCGTCAGCTGGAACGTCGAGCCGGGGGCGCCGGGCCGGTCCTTGGCCGCGTTCAGCCCCATGAAGCCGACGTAGTCGATGTCGAGGTCGCAACCGGGGCCGGCCAGCAGGTCGTTCACACCGCCGCAGCCGAGCTGCAGCTTCGCGATGTTGGCGTTGAAATCGAGCCTGCCGTCCAGGCCCATGCGCACGAACGAGAAATTGGCGTAGGTGCCGGGCGTGGCGGCACCGGTCAGCTCGTTGGGTGCGATGCGGTCGAGCAGGATGAGGCTGCCGACCTGGCCGATCTCGTCGCCCAGCGCGGCGTCGCTCAACTCCTCGAGCGCCCCGCCCGGGACCACCAGGGCGGCCGGCATACCCTGCAGCACGGCGGCTTGTTGCGCGGCTTGCGCCGCGACGCCCAGCAGGGCAAGCAACGCGGCGGCGACGCCGCGACGGATATCAGAAGCCATAGACATATCCTTTGCCCAGGAAACGGATCTGCGCCGGCGCGTTGAGTGCGCGCGAATCGCTCATGCGCACGCCGAACGCGCTGTTCAGGCTGGTGTCGCGGGAATAGCCCGGCGTGCTGGGGGTGCCGCCGGTGTCGAACTCCAGCCACACGCGGCCGATGTTGAGAAAGCTCAGCATGTCGTCATAGGTGCCCGGACTGTCGGCGCCCGGATAGCTGAACGTCAGCGCCGGGCGGCCCGCGGGCGAACACGCCGGCAGCAGCGGACTCGTGCAGGCCGCGCTGCCGTTGGCGTCGAAGCGCGCGGGATTGGCATAGGCGGTCGCGGTGACCGGCATGAAGCCGATGTCCAGGCGCAGGTCCTTGAGCTGCAGCGTGCCGTAGAACTCTTTCAGCATGAGCCAGGTGCCGGCACGCGCCGCGAACTCGAGGCCGAGCCGGCAGGGATTGGGCACGCCCACGACAGCGGTGCAGCCGATCGGTGCCAGGGCGGCGTCGACGTTGTTGCGCAGGTTCAGGTTGAGCAGCACGCCCTGCTGGCCCGTGACGGAGGCGAGCTCCGTCTCCGAGAGATCGGCGAGATCCGCGCGCGCCTGCAGGCTGATGCAGATCAGTAGCGCGAGCAGCAGCGCGAGGCCGGCGGGAAAGGTGATGCGCATCAGCAGCCGCCCGCTGCGCAGCTCTCGAAGCGCAGGCTGTTGAACATCAGGCCCTCGATGCGGCTGTCGCCGAGGTTCACCGCGTTCGTGGGATAGGTGCGTGTGCTGGGGGACGGACTGCCGGCGAGGCTCGCCGTGGTGGTCGAGGTGCCATTGAAGGTCGGGCCCGGCGGCGTGGCGGTGGTGCAGCCGCCGGTGTTGCCGCTGTTGCACTCGTAGGTGCGGATGGTTTCCTTTTCATACGAGCGCGACACGGGGTGGCCCGAGGAATGATTGGAGCGCTTGTCGATGCTGACCGGCGAATCGGCATAGGCCAGGAAGTTGGCGCAGCCGGTGCAGGCGCGGAAGTAGATGCCGTCGTCCGTCGCGTTGATGGCATTCGTGGTGTAGAGCCCTGTGGCGCTCCAGCCTCCCCAGCGCGAGAAGCCGTGGGTGAGGTCGTAGTCGGCGGTGTTGCTGCCGCCGGTGTTGTTGGCGCGCGCCGTTTCGTAGCCGCGGCTGTCGCCGGCATTCAGCGCGTAGTGCTTGTTGTAGACCAGTGCCGTGTTGGGGATGGGCGTGAGCGCGATCTCGAAATTGCCGCTGGTGCCCACCGCGCTCACGGTCAGCGCCTGGTAATAGAGCTGGCCGATCGGGATGAAGGCGTCCACGTTGCGGAAGTACATGCCTTCGACCGTGGAGAAATAGGTGGGCTGGCCGATCGCGTCGCTGGTGGTGACGGGGCCGGCTCCGTCGGGGTCCACCTGGTTGACGCTGAGGCGGTAATCGCCGCGCAGGCGGCTGTGGTAGAGCATGCCGAAGGTCTGGTTGCCGGCCTGCGTGAACTGGAAAAGGCGGAACGCGGAGCCGGCGGCGTTGCCGCGGATGACGTTCTGGCTCTTCAGCACGGCGCCGGCGTTGGTCGCCAATGTTTGTGTCGCGGAATTGCGCGTGCTGCCCGTCTCCATCTCGCCCCACCAGGAGAACGTGTAGTAGGGCTGCGAGGTCGGCGCCAGGAATTCGTAGATGGCCTTGCTGATCGGCGTCGCCGGCGCGGTGCAGCCGACGGTGGCGCCGTTCACGCACTCGCCGCTGTAGGTGATGCCGGCCGGCGACGCGGCGCGGATCAGGTAGGGATTGTCGAAGGGCGAGAAGAACGCAATGGTGCCGCCGCGCGGGCAGTCCAGCGAGCTGGAACTGCAGGGCGTGGTGTCGTTCCAGTGATAGCCGTCGTTGCTGCCGCCGGCGGCGGAGATGTTGATGCCGTACCAGCGCAGGTCGCCGCGGCGCCAGCACTTGATGTTGCTGGCGATCGTGCCGACGCCGGTGCAGCCGCCCCCGGCCGGTGCCGAGCCCACCTGCTCGAAGTAGCTGGTGGGCGCCATGGCGAGCTGGAAATCGTGCAGCCCGATGGCGACGCCGGCGCCGGACTCGGCGGACAGCGCGACATCGTCCAATGCCTCCAGCGCCACGGCGGTCGGTGCGACACCGAGCAATGGCAGGACCAGCAGGAGGGCGGCGTTCCAGATGCGCATACGGCCACGTGTTTTTGTTTTATGAGTCGTGGCGCGAGTCTAGGAACGGCAGGACGGGGTGGCAGTTGCGCAACGCGACGCGGGCTGGCATCCGGCGACAGCGGTGGGGGTGCTCAGACAGGCGGCTGCCCGGCAAGCCGCCTGTCTGAGCATGCAGCTCTAGGAAAAAAGTGCTGCGGAAGTTGAATCCGGGTTCAGGCAGTGCACATCAGGCCGCGAGCTCCGGCGGCACCGGACGCGGGCGTCCGCTGTCATCGATGGCGACATAGGTGAACTGGCCTTCGGTGACCTTCACGGGCGCACGCTCGGGGTCCGCGGTTTCCCACACCTCGATGCCGACGCGCATGGACGTCGTGCCGACGCGCAGGAAATGCGTGTAGCAGGTCAGCACGTCACCGACGTGCACCGGCTGGTGGAAGACCATGCTGTCGATCGCCACGGTGGCGATGCGTCCACGCGCCCGGCGCCGGGCCAGCACGGCGCCCGCCAGGTCCATCTGCGAGACGAGCCAGCCACCGAAGATGTCACCGTTCCAGTTGGTGTCGGCGGGCATGGCGATGGTCTGGAGGGAAATGCTGCCCTGGGGTTCGGGCAGCGCGGGAGTGGCGGTCATGACAGGCTCCGTTGGCAGGAAGAGCCCGATTTATAGCATTGCCCCCGGATGGCGGCGGCGGTACTCGCTGGGCGAGAGCCCGGTCCAGGCCTTGAATGCGCGGTAAAAGTTGGTGGGCTCGGAATAGCCCAGCGTGGCGGCGATGGTCTCGATGTTGATGTCGCGCAGCAGCATCTCCTGGGCGACCTGCTGCCGGCGCAGGTCGTAGAGGGCCTGGAAGCTGGTGTTCTCGTCCTTCAGGCGGCGCTGCAGCGTGCGCGGCGTCATGCCCATGTAGGTGGCCAGCGTGGCGAGGTCAAGCAGGCGGGCGCCCATGTGTTCGTCGATCAGGCGCAGCACGCTGGCGCTGGCCGTCTCCGGCTGCGGTCGCGCGGCCAGGCGGCGCGCGGCCTGGTCCAGCAGGCTCTGGTAGAGGCGCGGCGTGTGGCGCGCCATCGGCAGCTCCAGCAGCTGCCGGTCGAAGACGATGCTGTTCTCCGGCGCATCGAAGACGAACTCCACTTCCTCGCCCAGCACCCGCGCATATTCCTGATACCAGGGCGGCCGGGGCGAGCTCACGGTGAGGCGGCGCAGGCGGAATTCGCCGCGCACCAGGCGGCGCATGATGTGCCAGGCGGCGGCGGCGGCCAGCTCCATGCAGTAGTCCGTGATGGGGGCGAGTTCCTCCAGGAAGTGCAGCACGACCTTGGCGGTGTCGCCTTCCTCGATCAGGTCGGCGTGGCCCATGGTGGTCACCAGCGGCGAGAACCGCTGCAGCGTATCCAGGCCTTCACGCAGGGTGGGCGCCGTCGAAATCGTCATGCCGACCACGTCCAGCATCTCCACGCCCATTTCCTCGCCGAGGTGCAGGCCGAGCGCCGGATCGCCGGACAGCTCCTTGGCGCTGGCCGTGAGGGCGAGGATGTCGCGTGCGGTAATGACGCCATCCGGCTCCAGCATGAGCTGCACCGGCACGCCGGCGTGCTCGAACAGGTCATCCATGTCCAGGTCGTCCATGAGCAGCTGCAGCGTGAGCAGGACGACGTTGGCGGGAGTCAGGGTATCGCTCATATGCGGTACGCAGAGTGGGGAAGCGGGGAGTCTGGCCGATACCCCTGAAGGGATAAAGTCGGATGGTGCCAGAAAGTGTCTAAAAACGACGAGCTTCACGACCGGAGAGTCATTGCGGCGCGTCAGGGGGAGGCACGCCGCCCGGCAAGCTGGCGGGCCGGCTCAGGCTCAGGCGCGGGGGACGGGGCGGGTGTTGCCGTTGTCGTCGATGGCGACGAAGGTGAAGAGGCCTTCGGTGAGCTTGGTCTGGTGGCCGTCGAGGTCATGGGTTTCCCAGACCTCCACCAGGATCTTCATGGAGGAGCGTCCGATGGAGAGGATCTCGGTGTAGCAGCCGACGATGTCGCCGATCTTCACCGGCCGCAGGAAGACCATGGTGTCGATGGCCACCGTGGCGACGCGACCGCGCGCCTGCTTGCGCGCCATGACGCCGGCCGCGAGGTCCATCTGCGAGACCAGCCAGCCGCCGAAAATGTCGCCGTTGGCATTGGCGTCCTTGGGCATGGCAATGGTCTGCAGGCTGAGGATGCCGCGCGGGGTCGGCTTGTTGTCGGTGGGCTTGCTGCTCATGGGCACCTCTGGAAGTGACGGGCAGTATGCCGCGACCTCACCCAAAAGTCAGTCTCAGGGGCGGCAGAGCACGCGCCAACCTCAGGCGGGTGGATGTCATAAAAGCGTCAATTCCCGCCCTTACAGTGCCTCCGTCTAGAACGAGGAGGACATCCCATGCTGAACAAGATCATCGCGGCCACTTTCGCCGCCGCCCTGTCGGCCACCGCCATGGCCGAAAGCGCCTACGACAAGCCCGGCTTCTATACCCAGGTTGAGGACGGCCGCCTCTGGGTCTTCCAGGAGGGCTCGAAGGAGCTGGAGCAGTTCAAGGCGCATGGCGAGCCGGCCGTGAACGTCTCGCGTATCGGCGAAGGCCCTGAAGGCATGACCCTGAAGGCACCCAGCCAGGCTGTGCTGGATGCCTGGCTGTCGACCAAGTGACACCCGGGCGGGGCGCTGCCATATTTCTGCAACAATCCTGAAATAGTCTGCGCTCATCCGGTGAACCCCCTTATCCAAGCGGAGTGAACGAATGAACATCAAAGGCATCATCGCCGCCCTGGGCCTGACCCTCGGCCTCATGGGCACCGCCCAGGCCACGGTCGACCCCAAGCTGCCCGACTACAGCAAGGCCTCCGGCATCTCCGGCAATATCTCGAGCATCGGTTCGGATACCCTCAACAACCTCATGACGCTGTGGGCCGAGGCCTTCAAGAAGCAGTACCCCAACGTCAACATCCAGATCCAGGGCGCCGGTTCCTCCACGGCGCCCCCCGCGCTGGAGCAGGGCACCGCCAACTTCGGTCCCATGTCCCGCGCCATGAAGGAAAACGAGATCCAGGCCTTCGAGAAGAAGCACGGCTACAAGCCGACCGCGGTGCCGGTGGCCGTGGATGCCCTCGCCATCTTCGTGCACAAGGACAACCCGATTAAGGGCCTGTCCATGCCGGTTCTGGATGCCATGTTCTCCTCGACGCGCAAGTGCGGTTTCGAGAAGACCGTGAAGACCTGGGGCGATGCCGGCCTTACCGGCGCCTGGGTCAAGCGTGACCTGCAGATCTACGGCCGCAACTCGGTGTCGGGCACCTACGGCTATTTCAAGGAGCACGCGCTCTGCAAGGGCGATTTCAAGACCGGCGTGAACGAGCACGTGAACGAGCAGCCGGGCTCCGCCTCGGTGGTGCAGTCGGTGGCCACCTCCATCAACGGCATCGGCTACTCCGGCATCGGCTACAAGACCTCCGGCGTACGCACCGTGCCGCTGAAGGGCTCTGATGGCGAGTTCTACGACGCCAACGAGAAGAACGCGCTGTCCGGCAAGTACCCGCTGGCCCGCTTCCTCTATGTCTACGTGAACAAGGCCCCCAACAAGCCGCTGGCGCCGCTGGAAGCCGAGTTCGTGAAGATGGTGCTGTCCAAGCAGGGCCAGCAGGTCGTGGAAAAGGACGGCTATATCCCGATGCCTGCCTCGGAAGCCAGGAAGATCCGTGCCAAGCTGGGCCTGTAAGCGCCAGCGCGTACCAGAAGGGGCCCTGCGCCCCTTTTGGTTCATCTGAAACCCGACGGGTTTTGCAGGGGCGCCACCTGCGCGTGAAGCTGGCGGCCCTGCAGGACTCCCGCAACCCACCGCCGAGCCGTACATGCAGCCGAACGTCGAAACCGAAACCGCCGCCAAGGACACGCTGGCCCGTCGCGCCCGCGTCCGCCAGATCAAGGACAAGCTCGCCAATCTCGTGATCGGCTTCGGTGGCGTCTTTGTCATCGGCGCCATCGCGCTGATCTTTTTCTACCTGCTCTATGAGGTGAAGCCGCTCTTCGACGAGGCCGAGTTCGGCCAGGCGCATACCTATCAGGCCGGCGCGCCCGCCGCCTGGGCGGACATGGACGAGTACAACACCACCGGCATGCGCCTTGCGGCAAACGGCGAGATGCAGTTCTTCAAGGTGAGCGATGGCAGCGTGACGGGCCGCCATCGCCTCGCCGTGCCGGCAGGCGTGAGCATCGTCAGCGTGCAGCGCGGCGCGATCACCAGCGGCCTCGTCGGCCTCGGCCTGTCGAACGGGCAGGTCATCGTGTTCAGCCCGAGCTACGGCGTTGCCTACGGTGCCAACAACGAGCGCGCGATCACGCCCGAGCTGCGCTTTCCGTACGGTGAAGCGCCGCTGACGCTGGACGACAGCGGCCAGCCGGCGCTGCACTTCGCCCTGCGCGGTGGCGACGACAGCCTGAAGGTGCTTGGCCTCAACAGTGGCCGCCTGGTGTGGGCCGAGTTCTCCGAGAAAAAGGCGGCGGAAGCGGAGACGGAAGAAGGCGGCATGGCGCTCGGCCTGAGCAGCGCGATGGACGAGGACACCGGCCCGAGGACCTACGCGCGCAGTGCGGAGACTGCGATCGAGTATCCCGCCAAGCCGGTGCACGGCATGGTCATCGGCCAGGACGCGCGCTGGGGCTATGTGCTTTCCGGCGCCGGCGACCTTGCCGTCATCAACCTGCGCGGCGACGGCGGTCCCACCATCTACCAGCAGCTCTCGCTGGTGCCGGGTGGGAGCGAAGTCACGGCGCTGACCGCGCTGCAGGGCAACATTTCGCTGCTGGTCGGCGACAGCAAGGGACGCATCAGCCAGTGGTTCCTGGTGCGCGACCTGCACTCCGAAATCGACAAGTTCACGCTGCAGAAAATCCGCAGCTTCCAGCTCGGCGACGCGCCCGTCACGACGATCACACCCGAAGCGAAGCGCAAGGGTTTCGTCGCGGGCGACGCGAAGGGGCGGATCGGCTATTTCTTCACGACCTCCGAGCGCACCATCGGCATCCACCAGGCCGCCGATACGCCGGTGCGCGCGATCGCCGTGTCCGGCCGCTCCGAAGGTGTCTATGTGCAAAGCGAGAAGGGCGCGAGCTTCTGGCGGCTGCATATCGAGCATCCGGACATCTCGATGAAGTCGACCTGGGGCAAGGTGTGGTACGAGTCCTATCCCGAGGCCGGCTACACCTGGCAATCCACCTCGGGCGACAACACCTTCGAAGGCAAGCTCTCGCTCATGCCGCTCACCTTCGGCACGCTGAAGGCCGCCTTCTACGCAATGCTGCTGGCGGCGCCGCTCGCCGTCTGCGGCGCCATGTACACGGCCGTGTTCATGGCGCCCGGCCTGCGCCGCAAGGTGAAGCCGGCCATCGAGCTGATGCAGGCGCTGCCGACGGTGATCCTGGGCTTCCTCGCCGGCCTCTGGCTGGCGCCTTCGATCGAGGCCAACCTGCCCGGCATTTTCAGCCTGCTGCTCATCACGCCGGTCGTGATCCTGCTCTGCGGCTTTGCCTGGTCGCAATTGCCACGCGAGAAGCGCACGCTGATTCCGGAAGGCTGGGCGCCGGTAGTGCTGATCCTGCCGATCCTGCTCACCGGCTGGCTTTCCTTCGAGCTGTCGCGGCCGGTGGAAATCGCCTTTTTCGGTGGCGACGTGCGCTACTGGCTGGAGCACTCCACCGGCCTCAACTTCGACCAGCGCAACGCGCTGATCGTCGGCCTGACCATGGGCTTTGCCGTGATCGCGCCGATCTTCTCGATTGCGGAGGACGCGCTCTTCGCGGTGCCGCGCCATCTCACCAACGGTTCGCTGGCGCTGGGCGCCACGCAGTGGCAGACGCTGACCCGCGTGGTGCTACCCACGGCGTCGCCCGGCATTTTTTCCGCGCTCATGATCGGCTTCGGCCGCGCCGTCGGCGAAACCATGATCGTGCTGATGGCCACCGGCAACACCGCGGTCATGGATTGGAACATCTTCGAGGGCATGCGCACGCTCTCGGCCAACGTCGCGGTGGAAATGGGCGAGGCCGAAGTCGGCTCCACACACTTCCGCGTGCTCTTCCTCTCCGCACTGGTGCTGTTCGTGCTGACTTTCGTGCTCAACACCGTCGCGGAAATCGTGCGCACGCGCCTGCGCAAGAAATACGGCTCGCTGTAAGGCCCGGAGACTCCCTATGAAACTGCGCGAATACTTCAAGAGTGGCGATGCCTGGGTCTGGCTGAACGCCGGCACGGTGGCCATCAGCCTGATTATGGTGGTCGGCATCCTGGGCCTCATCGCCGTGCGCGGCCTCAGCCACTTCTGGCCGGCCGACGTGATGCAGGCCACCTACACCGACTTCGACGGCAGCAAGACCGTGATCGTCGGCGAGCTCTACGACGAGCGCATCGACACGGCGCAGCGCCTGCGCGAGGCCGGCGTCGAGCTGCCGAAGGAAGTCGAGACCGTCACGCGCTACTCCATCAAGGTCGGCAACCGCGACATCACGGGCGCCGACTTCAAGTGGGTGTTTGCCGACCGCCTCGCCGATGTCGGCTATCCGGAGGACATCGTCGCACTGGAACGCTACGAGTGGGGCGCGTTTTTCGGCCGCCTCAAGGATGTGAAAGAGAGCGGCACTGTCGTGGCGTCCGGTGAGAATGCGTGGGACGCGCTCAATGCGCGTATCGAGCGCAGCAACGGTCTGCTGGCGGAGATCGTCGGCATCGAAAAGGGTGAAGTCGGGCGTATCAACTACGGGCTGGAGAAGCTTCGACTCGAAGAAAAGCGCCTGGCGCTGGCCGGCCAGCTGACCGACGCGGACCGTGCACGCATAGCCGACGCCCGGGCAGCGCTGGAAAAGGAATACGATGGCCTGCGCCAGCGCCTGGAAAAGCTCAGCGCCGAGACCGACCGCGACAGCGCCGTGTTCGTGCTGGCCGACGGCAGCGAGAAGGAAATCCCGGTCAACAAGATGGTGCACGCCATCAAGCCCAACGCCATGAGCGTCTTTGGCAAGCTCGGCGCCTACTTCCACAACCTGTGGAGCTTCCTGTCCGGTGACCCGCGCGAAGCCAACACCGAAGGCGGCGTGTTCCCGGCCATCTTCGGCACCGTGCTCATGGTGCTGATGATGACCGTCATCGTGACGCCGCTCGGCGTGATCGCCGCGATCTACCTGCGCGAGTACGCCAGCCAGGGCATCGTGACGCAGGTGGTACGCATCGCCGTGAACAACCTCGCCGGCGTGCCCTCCATCGTGTACGGCGTCTTCGGCCTCGGCTTCTTCGTGTATTTCCTCGGCGGCAACATCGACCGCCTGTTCTATCCGGAATCGTCGCCGGCACCGGTATTCGGCACGCCGGGCCTGCTCTGGGCGTCCATCACGCTGGCGCTGCTCACGCTGCCGGTGGTGATCGTGGCCACCGAGGAAGGCCTGGCGCGTATTCCGCGCGCGCTCAAGGAAGGCTCGCTGGCGCTTGGCGCCACCAAGGCCGAGACGCTGTGGCGCGTGGTGCTGCCGATGGCGACGCCTTCCATCATGACCGGCGTCATCCTCGCCATCGCGCGTGCCGCGGGTGAAGTCGCGCCCTTGATGCTGGTGGGCGTGGTGAAGCTGGCGCCGACCTTGCCGCTCGACATGAACGCGCCCTTCCTGCACCTGGAGCGCAAGTTCATGCACTTGGGCTTCCATATCTACGACGTCGGCTTCCAGAGCCCCAACGTCGAGGCCGCGCGCCCGCTGGTGTATGCGACCGCCTTCCTGCTGGTGCTGGTGGTGGCGGCGCTGAACCTGTCCGCGGTGGGTCTGCGCAACCGCCTGCGCGAGAAATACAAGGCACTGGAATCCTGACGGCGGCCGTTGAGACGGCGCCGACACACGCACAGAATCGAGAGAACGAGATGAGCATCGACATGGAAACGACCATGAACGACCAGAAGCCGGAACCGGCGGGCAAGGGCCATGCGCCCCATGCCATGAACATCAGCAGCCTTGGCCGCGACAGCCGCACGCGGCGGGTGGCGGACGAGGAGATCTGCCTGGAGGCAAAGGACCTCAACCTCTTCTATGGCGACAAGCAGGCGCTGTTCGACGTGAACATGGTGATTCCGCGCAAGCGCGTGACGGCCTTCATCGGCCCGTCCGGCTGCGGCAAGTCGACACTGCTGCGCACCTTCAACCGCATGAACGACCTGGTCGACGGCTGCCGCATCAGCGGCGAGATCCTGCTCGACGGCAACAACATCTTCGACCGCTCGGTGGACATCACCAGCCTGCGTCGCCGCGTCGGCATGGTGTTCCAGAAGCCGAACCCCTTCCCCAAGACCATCTACGAGAATGTGGCCTACGGCCTGCGCCTCGGCGGCGAGAACCGCAAGCGCGTGCTGGACGAGATCGTGGAGAAGTCACTGCGCGGCGCCGCGCTCTGGGAGGAAGTGAAGGATCGCCTGCACGACTCCGCGCTCGGCCTCTCCGGCGGCCAGCAGCAGCGTGTCGTGATCGCCCGCGCCATCGCCATCGAGCCGGAGGTGCTGCTGCTCGACGAACCGGCCTCGGCGCTGGATCCGATCTCCACGCTCAAGATCGAAGAGCTGATCCACGAGCTCAAGAACCGCTTCACCATCGCCATCGTGACGCACAACATGCAGCAGGCCGCACGCGTGTCCGACTACACGGCCTTCATGTACCTCGGCAAGCTGGTGGAGTTCGGCGATACCGACACGCTGTTCACCAACCCGGGCAACAAGCAGACCGAGGATTACATCACCGGCCGCTACGGTTGACGTGAAATACCGCGGCGGTGTGGCTGCCGGGTCTCGGGCCGGCAGTCACACCCGCTTCACCTTCGTCGTCGGGCGGAAGCCCGACCCACGGAAGCAGGGACTGCTTCAGGCAGCAAACAGGAATCCATCATGAACAAGAGCGATTACGGCCACCATATTTCCCAGCAGTTCAACGCCGAGCTGGAAGAGGTGCGCAGCCATTTCCTGGCCATGGGCGGGCTCGTGGAGAAGCAGGTGATCGACGCCATCACCTCGCTGCTCGACGCGGACTCGGCGCTGGCCGAAGAAGTGCAGCGCAACGACCAGCAGATCAACCGGATGGAGACGCAGATCGACGAGGAGCTGGTGCGCATCCTTGCGCGGCGCCAGCCCGCCGCGTCCGACCTGCGCTTCATCATCGCCATCGGCAAGTCGCTGACCGACCTGGAGCGCATCGGCGACGAGGCGGCCAAGGTCGCGCGCAGCGCCATCGCGCTGGTGGAAGAGGGCCAGTCGCCGCGCGGCTATGTGGAGGCCCGCCACATCGGCAACCAGGTGCGCGCCATGCTGCACGACGCGCTGGATGCCTTCGCCCGCTTCGACGCCGACCTGGCCTTCCAGGTGATGCAGGCCGACAGCGCCATCGACACCGAGTACAAGACGGCGATGCGCGCACTCATGACCTACATGATGGAAGACCCGCGCGCCATCACGCGCGTGATGAACGTGATCTGGGTGCTGCGGTCACTGGAGCGCATCGGCGATCACGCGCGCAACATCTCCGAGCAGCTGATCTTCCTGGTGAAGGGTGCCGATGTGCGCCACACCAGCTACGAGCAGGTGCGGGAGCGGCTGGACGCCAAGAAGTAGGCGCCATTCGTGAAAGACGAGAGGCCGCGCGAGCGGCCTTTTTCATGCCCGGCGCCTACCGATTGGCGGTGTGAGCGAGGGACGGCGTCACCTTGCTTCTCCGCACTGTTGTCCGCTTTGAGACCGACATTCATCAGTAATACCTTTGCGGTAATACAGGGCGCGTAGTGCAAGGCATTCGCCGCACCTGTACAAACGCGAACGCGCGCCATTCATCCCCTTGCGCGAGCCGATATCCGGATTAAGGGCCCCGGTGGTTTTGAGCAGGATAGAGTGCCAACGGCGCCCCATTCTTCATCAGCCACCGCCACACCCCGGCTTTAACAGGTTTCTAAAATTGCCCAAGCATTTTCCGCCTTGCCGCCGGCATCTGCTGGGCGGCCTGCTGCTGATTTCTCCGGTGCTGGCCCAGGCGCAAACACCGCCCGATGCTGGCCAGCTGCTGGAACGCAGCCTTGAGCCCCTGACCGTGCAACCCTTGCAGGCGCCCCGCATCGAGACCCCGGCGGCCGCGCCGGCCACGACCGCGCCGGTCGCCAGCTTTCCCGTGCAGCGCCTGCGCATTACCGGCGCCACCGTGTTCAGTGAAGAGGCGCTGCACGCCCTGATCCGCTCGGCCGAGGGCCGGATGCTTTCGTTCGTCGAGCTGCAGGCGCTGACCGCTCGTATCACGCATCACTACCGAGACGCCGGCTATCTGCTGGCACGTGCCTATCTGCCGCCGCAGGAAATCAGCGGTGGCGTGGTCGAGATCGCGGTGCTGGAAGGTCGTCTGGAAAAGGTCGTGGCCGAAGACAGCGCCGGGCTCTCCCGGAGCCTGCGCCGGAGGCTCCATCGGACGCTGCCGGTCGGCCAGCCGCTGCGCCGGCAGGCGCTGGAACGCAGCGTCCTGCTGCACGACGCCCTGCCCGGTATTGCCGCCGCGGCCCGGCTGCGTGCCGGCGACGAGGCGGGCGGCACCGTGGTGGTGGTGGATACGCGCCAGGAAAAGACCCTGGCTGGCGAAGCCACGGTCGACAATTACGGTGACCGCTACACGGGTGAATTGCAGGGCGGCGTGCGCCTGGAGTGGAACAACCCCAGCGGACGGGGCGACCAGCTCGCGCTGCGCGCGCAAAGCGCCGGCGAAGGCCGCGTCTACGGCCGCCTGGGCTACGACTTCTCGCTCTACGGCCCCTGGCGCGCCACGGTGGCCACCAGCAGCACGCGCTACGAGCTCGGCGAAGAGTTCAAGAGCCTGGAGGCGGACGGCTGGGCCCGCACCGCCAGCCTCGAGTTGCGGTACCCGCTCGTCCTCGCACCGGCGCTGCGCCTGAGCGTCGTGATGGGCGCGGATCACATGCAGCTCGTCGACCGCATCGGCATCACCGGCACCGAGCGCGACAAGGACCTCACGGCCGGCCGCCTCGGCCTCACGCTGCAGGCCAGCGACCGCTTCCGCGGGCAGAGCGCGCTCAGCGTGCAGGCGACGTCGGGGCGGGTGGATATCCATGATGCGGCCGAGCAGGCCTTCGACGCCGTGTCCGTGGGCAGCGAAGGCGGCTTCAGCAAGTTCAATGTCAGTGGCGAGCGCCTGCAGTCCCTGCCCGGCGGCTTCCAGTTGCGCGGCACGACCAGCCTGCAGTGGGCGCTGAACAATCTCAGCTCCTCGCAGAAGCTGCCCATCGGCGGCCCCAACGGCGTGCGCGCCTATCCGGCGGGCGAAGCGCAGGGCGACGACGGCCAGCTGGTGTCGCTGGAGCTGCGCCGCGCGCTGCCGGTGGCGCCGCGCTGGCAGCCGACGGCGGTGGTCTTTGCCGACTACGGCCATGTCGATTTCAACCACGACACCTGGACGGGCTTTGCCGGCGAGACGGAGCGCGAGCTCTCCGGCGCCGGCGTGGGGCTGGAGTGGAACGGCCCCTGGGGCCTGGGCCTCACCGCCTACCAGGCTTGGCCGCTGAAGAACGAGCCGGTGACGGCCGAGTCCGACAGCAACCACCTGTACTGGGTATCGGGCCGCGTGAGCTTCTAGCGACGCGCCGCCGTCGTGGCGAGCAGACAGGGGCCGTGCAGTGCTTCTGCCGCGGGACCGCTTCACCCCTCCATAACTAAGCGCTTAATTCAGCTCTTAAAAAAACCACGCTCCGGCGTGGTTTTTTTAAGAGCACACGCCAGAACTTGCGGCTGTAGTCGATCGACCGCTGCCGGCAGCGAGCATCTATCAATGCTCAACATTTTTTTACCTGCAGCAATAAGCGAGCGCTGACTGTGCCGCTTTGCTGCAAGCCGGCGCCCACGCCTTCACATACGTCTGAAATCCCACAGGGCGAGCAGCCACGCTCACGCAGCGGGCGTCGGTAAAGTCGCCCCACGGCAATGCCGCAGGGCAGCCGTGGTCCGGCAAGGCGAGGCAAAGGCCCTAGGGCCGTGGCGGTCGCGTTGTGATGTAGTGCCGCCCTGTGCTGCCCGCCATGCGGCACTTGGCCGCGCCGGTGTCGGGCCGGCCGCTACCGCTTCAGCTTGGCAACAGAAAATGCCTGCGCAGGATGCGCGCTCCACGTCAAAGGAAGGACTCATGCGCCACAGCTCTCGCCCCCCGCGTTTCTCCCGCAATGCACTGTCCGCGGCCGTGCTCTCTGCCCTGGCCTCCATGGCCCAGGCCCTGCCGCAGGGCGGCAATGTCGCCGCCGGCAGCGGCAGCATCAATCAGTCCGGCAACAACATGACCGTGAACCAGGGCACGCAAAAACTGATCGTCGACTGGCAGAGCTTCGGCATCGCCGCCGGCGAAAGCGTGCAGTTCGTGCAACCCAGCAGCAGCGCCGTTGCGCTCAATCGCGTGCTGGGCAACAACAGCTCGGAAATCTTCGGGTCGCTGAGCGCCAACGGCCAGGTCTTCCTGACCAATCCCAACGGCATCCTCTTCGGCGCCACGGCGCAGGTGGACGTGGGCGGGCTGGTGGCCTCCACGCTCGCCATTAGCAACGAGGACTTCCTGAGCGGCCACTACGTCTTCAGCGGCGAGGACGGCGGCGTCATCCGCAACCAGGGCACGCTGCGGGCGCGCGACGGCGGCGTGATCGCGCTGCTCGCGCCCGAGGTGCGCAACGAGGGCCTGATCCTGGCCAAGGCCGGCGCCATCGGCCTCGGCGCCGGCACGAAGATCAGGCTCGACCTCGCCAGCGGCCTGAGTCTCGAGGTGGAAGAAAGCGCGCTGAACGCCGTGATCGAGAACCACCACGCCGTCCGTGCCGAAGGCGGCGTCGTTATCCTCAGCGCCAGCGCACAGCAGGCGCTGCTCGGCGGCATGATCAACAACAGCGGCGTGATCGAAGCGGGCAGCGTCACCGAGGCCGGTGGCGTCATCCGGCTCACCGCCGGCCTGCAGAGCCTGGGCGGCAGCATCAATGCCGACGGCAGGAACGGGGGCGACATCGCGCTGCAGGGCAACAGCATCAACCAGTTCGGTGTGATCAGCGCCAACGGCCGCAGCGGCAGCGGGGGTCGTATCGCGCTGGACGCCAACGCCATCGCGCAGACGGCGACCGCGCGCCTGAGTGCGACCGGCCGCACGACCGGCGGACAGCTCCATGTGCAGGGCCGCGACTCCGTGCTCACCTCGGGCACGCTGGATGCCAGCGGCCGAAAGCAGGGCGGCAGCATCGAGCTGCTGGGCGATACGCTCACGCTCGCCTCGGCGACGCTGGATGCCAGCGGGCGTCGCGGTGGCGGCACCATCCATGTCGGCGGCGATTTCAAGGGCGAGGGCGAACGTCAGCGTGCCAGCAGCGTCTGGATCAATCCCTACAGCCTGCTCGATGCCAGCGCCCGACGGCGCGGCAATGGCGGCACCGTGGTGGTGTGGTCCGACGGCAGCACGGCCTTCGGCGGCACCGCGAAGGCGAAGGGCGGCCGGCGTGGTGGCGACGGCGGCCTGATCGAGGTCTCGGGCCTGGCGTCTCTGCAGTTTGCCGGCATGGGCGATGCCAGCGCGCGCCGTGGTCAGGACGGCACCTTGCTGCTCGATCCGAAAAACATCGTCATCACCGAGGGCGGCGGCAGCTCGCCCTTCCAGGTGATTCCGCTGCTCGACCCCAGTCCCACGCCGGGCGATTTCCACGGCAGCGGCCCCACCGTGGAGCTCGCCAACGGCAACATCGTGCAGGTGTCCGATGAAGACGACTTTGCCGCCACCGATGCCGGCGCGGTCTATCTCTATCGCGGCAGCGACGGCGCCTTGCTGTCCATGCTCACCGGTGGCCAGGCCGACGACCGCATCGGCATCGGCGGCGTCACCGCGCTCTCCGGCGGCGACTTCGTGGTGAGCAGCTATCTCTGGGACAACGGCAGCGCCGACGCGGCCGGTGCCGTGACCTGGGGCAGCGGCACGACGGGCGTGAGCGGTGTGGTGAGCGCGGCCAACTCGCTGGTGGGCGACCAGACCAACGACTTCGTCGGCAACGGCGGCATCCGCGAACTCACCAACGGCAATTACATCGTGCACAGCCCGGACTGGGCCAACGGCAGCGCAGATGGTGCCGGCGCCGTCACCTGGAGCGACGGCGACAGTGGCGTCGCCGGCGTGGTGAGCGCCGGGAATTCACTGGTGGGCACCCAGACCGACGACCGCCTCGGCAGTTTCAGCATCCAGTTGCTGCCCAACGGCAACTACGTGGTGAGCTCCTACACCTGGGACAACGGCAGCGTCCAGGACGCCGGCGCGGTGACGTGGGGCAATGGTGCGACGGGCACCACGGGCGCAGTGTCCGCCGCCAACTCGCTGGTCGGTACGCAGGCGCTCGACTTCGTCGGCAACCAGGGCATCACCGTGCTTGCCAACGGCAACTATGTGATCGGCGCCGACTTCTGGGACAACGGCAGCATCGTCGATGCCGGCGCGGCCATCTGGGCCGACGGCGACACCGGCGCCGCCGGCACGATCAATGCCGGCAACGCCTACGTCGGCACGCAGACGGAAGATCGCGTGAGCCTGGGCGGCATCACCGCGCTCACCAATGGCAACTATGTCGTGAGCAGCTGGTTCTGGAACAACGGCAGCGCGGCCGAAGCCGGTGCCGCCACCTGGGGCAACGGTGCCACGGGCTCGAGCGGTGAGGTCTCCGCCGCCAACTCGCTGGTCGGTGCGCAGACCGGCGACCGGGTCGGCGTCAACGGCGTCACCGTGCTCAGCAACGGCAACTACGTGGTGAACAGCCCCAACTGGGCCAACGGCAGCCTCATCAACGCAGGTGCGGCCACCTGGGGCGATGGCGATACCGGCGTGGCCGGCACGATCAACGCGAGCAACTCCTTGATCGGCGACAGCATGAGCGACTTTGTTGGCGTCAGCACCATTGCCCTCAGCAACGGCAACTTCCTCGTGCTGAGTCCGACCTGGAACAACGGCAGCGCGGAAAACGCCGGCGCTGTGACCTTCGGTGACGGCGACACCGGCATCACGGGCGTGGTGAGCGCGAGCAACTCGCTGGTGGGTGACGCCACCAACGACCTGGTGGGCGCGGGCGGCATCGTCGAACTCGCCAACGGCAACTTTGTCGTGCGCAGCTTCACCTGGAGCAACGGCAGCGAATTGAACGCTGGTGCCGTCACCTGGGGTGATGGCGATACCGGCATCACGGGCGTGGTGAGTGCGAGCAATTCCATCGTCGGCAGCCAGAACGGCGATTTCGTCGGCCTGCAGGGCGACGACGGCGGCATCGTGGCGCTGCCCAACGGCAACTTCGTCGTGCTGAGCCCGAACTGGGACAACGGCGGCGTCAGCAACGCCGGTGCCGTCACCTGGGGCAACGGCGCCACGGGCACGAGCGGGGAAGTGAGCGCGGCCAATTCGCTGGTGGGTACACAGACCGAGGATATGGTGGGCGAAGGCGGCCTCACCATTCTCGCCAACAGCAATTACGTGGTGCGCAGCTTCAGCTGGGACCGCGGCAGCATCATCGATGCCGGCGCCGTGACCTGGGCCGATGGCGACACCGGCATCGCGGGTGCCGTCAGCGCCAGCAATTCGCTGGTGGGCAGCAGCGATTTCGATGTCGTCGGCAGCTTCGGCGTGGTCGCGCTCACCAACGGCAATTACGTCGTGCGCAGCCAGGTCTGGGACAACGGCGGCGCCGAGGATGCCGGCGCGGTGACCTGGGCCGATGGCGACACCGGCATCAGCGGCGACATCAGCGTCGCCAACTCGCTGGTCGGCACGCAGGATTTCGACCGCGTCGGCAGCGGTGATGTGCGTGCGCTTGCCGATGGCGACTATGTCGTGACGAGCTTCGAGTGGGACAACGGCTCGCTGCAGGATGCCGGCGCGATCACGCTGGCCGAGGGCGACACCGGTATCACCGGCGCCGTCTCCAGCGCCAACTCGCTGGTCGGCACGCATGCCTTCGACAGGCTGGGCTCGGGCGGCATTACCGAGCTCGCCAATGGCGATGTCGTGGTGCGCAGTCCGCAGTACGACAGCAACCGTGGCCGCGTCGACCTGCTGCGCGAAGGCACGGGCCCCGGCTTCCCGCTGCCCGGCAGCCTGCTCTTCAGCGACGTCCCGGGCAGCGATGTCACGCTGGGCGCCGACCAGGTCACGGCCATCCTCGGCACCGGCACCCATCTCGTGCTGCAGGCCAACAACGATATCCGCGTGGAGGCGCCCGTCATCGTCAACAATCCCGCGGGCCGGGGTGGCGACTTTACGCTGCAGGCCGGGCGCAGCGTGCTGCTCAACGACGGCATCAGCACCGACAACGGCGACCTCACCATCATCGCCAACGAGCGCTACAGCAATGGCGTGATCGCGGAACATCGCGACCCGGGCGCGGCGCTGCTCAACCTGGGCGAGGACGTCGCCCTGAACGCCGGCCGCGGTAATGTGCGACTGGTGGTCGAAGGCGAAAGCAATGCCGGCATCGAACGCCTCGTCCTCGGCAGCAATGCCACGGTGCGCGGTCGCAAGGTCGAGCTGCTGAACCGGGCCCGCGATGGCGAGATCCGCGCCCAGGATGGCTCGGTGGTGACGGCCACCGGCCGTGGCATCGCCCTGCGCGTCGCCGCCACCAACGACGGCGACATCATCACCACCGATGGCTCCGCGCATGCCGATACCCCGCGGGGCTACTGGCTGGCGTACGAAAACCCGGATGACCGTTTCAATTTCGCCTTTGGCGACCGCGACGGCGTCATTCGTTTCGGCAGTGTCGGCGACGATGACTGAGGCCGGCTAACGCGAAAAAAAGGGCCGCGCACTGCGCGGCCCTTTTTTATTGGCCAGATCTGGCGGCCGCACCGACCCCGACGTCCATGCGCGAGACGGATCAGAGCACAGTGAAGGGCAGGAAAGTTGCTGCCGCGACGCGATGCGGCGCCGGTTTCAAGGCGACGGGCGCAGTGATTCCAGTTCCCGCTGCAGTCGCTCGAGAAAGAGCACACGCACGGCTGGCGGGACAAGCTCCGGCGGATAGCAGCGGACGATGCCGACATGGTCGACACGCGCGTCGCGCGGATAGGCGATGTTTTCTACGTGCGTGTCGCGGGCGTCGGCGACAGCGAGATTGGCGCGGCTGATGACATCGGTGCCCAGCCAGTCGCCTTCGGCATAGTAGTTCAGGCAGCGGCGCACATTGGGCGGAATGTGGCGCGGGTCGGCGCCCAGCTGCGGGAAATAGAAACGGCCGGCCCCACCGGCGGCGAGGGTCACCAGCAGGTCCACCGCAATGTCCTGCCGCGCCAGGCGGCGCGCTGCCTTCACCACCTGGAAGCCGCCCTGGCTATAGCCGATCAGCGCGGTGGCGCGACCGGCCTCCACGGCGCTGCGCACGTCGCGGGCAAGCACCACGGTAGGCAGGTAGTTGCTGTAGAGCGTGACGTCTTCGTAGCCGAGCTCGCGCAGCCAGGCCAGCAGGTGCCGTTCCATATGACGGCCGGCCGCAAGACCGTGCACCAGGACGATGCGGGGGCCGTTGTAGCCGGCGGAGGGCGTAGCACGCCAGGTGGCGGGAGAGCGCATGGGCGGTACCGGGAAGCGGGCGAAAAAACGTTTCTGCCGGCACTGCCGGCAGAAACAGGAGTAACCAGTCCGGGCCTTACTGCATCAGGTGCGTCGCATATTTCTCGCGCAGTGGCACCTTGTGCAGCTTGCCGGTGGCGGTATGCGGCAGGTCGGGCACGAAGAGCACGTCGTCCGGAATCCAGAACTTCGCGATGTGCTTGCTGACGAATTCCAGAATCTCTTCCTTCGTCGCACTGGCGTTGTCCTTGAGGATGATGAGCAGCAGCGGGCGCTCGTCCCACTTCGGGTGCGGCACGCCGATCACGCAGGCTTCCTTCACCGCGGGATGACCCACGGCCACGTTCTCGAGGTCGATGGAGCTGATCCACTCGCCGCCGGATTTGATCACGTCCTTGCGACGGTCGACGATCTGCATGAAGTTGTCCGGGTCGAGCGTGGCGACGTCGCCCGTGTCGAACCAGCCGTCCGCCAGCACCTCGGCGTCGTGATGGAAATAGCCCTTGGTGATCCAGGGGCCGCGGATCAGCAGGCGGCCAAATGCCTTGCCGTCGCGCGGCAGCGCGTTGCCGTCGTCATCGACGATCTTGAGCTCGACGCCGTACATCGGGCGTCCCTGCTTGAGCTGTTTCCTGTAGCGTTCTTCTTTTGGCAGCGCCATGAGGTCGCTGGTGGGCGCATTCACCGTGCCGAGCGGGCTGGTCTCGGTCATGCCCCAGGCGTGGATCAGGAACACGTCGTGCTTCTCGTCGAAGGCCTTGATCATCGACAGCGGCGCCGCGGAGCCGCCGACCACCGCATGCTTCACGCTGTCGAGCCTCGCGCCGATGCTGTCGAGATAGGTGAGCAGGCCCAGCCACACGGTCGGCACGCCGAGCAGCAGCGTGGCCTGCTCGGTGCTGATGAGCTCATGCAGGTTCTTGCCGTCGAGGCCGGGGCCGGGCAGCACCAGTTTCGCCCCGCTCATGGCGGCGCTGTAGGGAATGCCCCAGGCGTTCACATGGAACATGGGCACGACGGGCAGGATCACCGTGTCGCGGCCGATGTTGAGTGCGCCCTGGTGCAGGCTGGCCAGCGCATGCAGCACGGTGGAGCGGTGCGAATACAGCACGCCCTTGGGATTGCCGGTGGTGCCGGAGGTGTAGCAGAGCGAGCTTGCGGTGCGCTCGTCGAAGTCGGGCCAGTTGAAGCAGGGGGACTCCGGCGCGATCAGGTCTTCATAGCAGAGCAGGTCGGTGCGGCCGGCCGGCATCGCCGCGGCGTCGCACATCACCACCACTTTCTCCACGCTTTTCAGCTGCGAGCGGATGGCGTCCACCAGCGGCAGGAAGGTGAGGTCGACGAACAGGATGCGGTCGCTGGCGTGGCTGGCGATCCAGGCGATCTGTTCCGGGAACAGGCGCGGATTGATGGTGTGCAGCACCATGCCGGAGCCGGACACGCCGAAGTAGAGCTCCATGTGGCGATAGGTGTTCCAGGCGAGGGTGGCGACGCGGTCGCCCGGCTTGATGCCGAGGCGCGCCAGTGCGTTGGCGACCCTGGCGGCGCGCTCGCTGATGGCCAGCCAGTCGGTACGGTGGATGTCGCCCTCGACGCGGCGGGTGACGATTTCCGCGCGAGGATGGCTCTGGGTGGCGAAGGTCAGCAGGCTCGAAATGAGCAGGGGGCGGTCCATCATGAGGCCGAGCATGGCGAATCTCCGTGATGCCGGGTGAGCCGGTCTGGTTGGGGAAAGGCCTCGATCATAAGGAGCGGACCGCAGGCTGAGAAGTCAGGCGGGAGTATCGGCCGTCGGGGCGACACTAGCGACTGCCAGGCCGCTATTTTCCGCAGAATTCCTGTGGATCTGCAGGCCGCGGGGGCCAATGTCGGGTGCTGTCGGGCCTGCCGGCGAGACGCGGGGAGCAGTGGCCTGCTGCGCGCGCTTCGGCAAGGAGTGCCGCCGTCGCGTGTCAGCGTACCGCCAGGGCCGCCGGAAAGACGCAGGTGAAGGTCGAGCCCTTGCCGGGCGCGGACTGGATGTCGAGGCGTGCGCGGTGGTCGAGCAGCACATGCTTGACGATGGCGAGCCCGAGACCGGTGCCGCCGGTGGCGGAGGAACGCGCGACGTCGGTGCGGTAGAAGCGTTCGGTCAGGCGCGGGATGTGTTGCGCATCGATGCCGATGCCGTTGTCCTGCACGCTGAAATACACGTGCTCCGCGTCTGCCCACCAGCGCAGCCGGATGCTGCCGGTGGGCTGCGTGTACTTCACGGCATTGGTCACGAGGTTGGAGAACGCGCTGCGCAGGTCGTCCTCGCGGCCGACGAGGCGCAGGCCCTCTTCGCAGTCGAGCGTGACGGTCTGCCACTTCTCCAGGCCGAAGGCCAGCGCCTCGCTCCTGAGCTGGGCCAGCAGCGCCGGCACGTTCACCGGGCGAGGCTCCTGCTCGCGCGCGTCGTTCTCCAGGCGCGAGAGCAGCAGCAGGTCATTGACCAGGTTGTTCATGCGCGCGGCCTGCGCATCCATCTGCTGCAGCGCACGCAGCCAGCGCGGCTCGAGTGCATCGGCCTGGCCGAGCAGGGTCTCCAGGTAGCCGGTCAGCACCGTGAGCGGCGTGCGCAGCTCGTGCGAGACATTCGCCACGAAATCCTTGCGCATCTGTTCGAGGTTATGCAGGCGGGTGATGTCGGTGACGATCATGAGCCGGTCGTTGCGCCCGAAACGCGTCAGGTTGAACTGCAACTGTTGCGCCGGATGAATGGGCGACGGCAGCAGCAGGGATTCCTCGTAAGGCCCCTGCTCGAAGTAGCGGATGAAGACCGGATCGCGGATCAGGTTGGTGACGGGCTGCCCCGTGTCCGTCACCGTCTGCAGGCCGAGCAGCTGTTCCGCGGCGGGATTCCACCACTCGAGGTTGCCGTGATCGTCGATCAGCACGACGGCTTCCTTGAGCGCGGCCACCGAGGCGCGGGCGCGCTCGATGATGCCGAGCAGGCTGCCCTTGGCACGCTGTTCGTCGCGGCGCAGCGCATGGATGCTGTCGAAGATTTCGCCCCAGACGCCGGTGGACTCCGGCAGGTCGGCGTCGTGGCTGCCCTTCAGCCAGGCCTGCAGGCGCTCGAGCTGGCGCAGGTGCAGCACGATGTAGGCAAGGAAGCCGCCGGCGAAGGCCCAGCCCGGGTGGCCGGTGAGCCAGCCCAGCAGGGCGGAGGCGGTGAGAAACGACAGGAGGCGCAGGGCCTCCTGTTTCATGAACTCGCTCACCGGGCCCGCTCCCCGGCGCCGCCGTCGGGAGTCCCGTCCGCGGCGGGGATCGCGCGCGCGGCAGGAAGCGTGGCCGGGAGAAGGTGGTTCATAGTCGCAGCGTCTACTCGTCGGTGGGCTCGCGCATGCCACTCACCTTGGTGGAGAAGCGGTAGCCGGTGCCGCGCACGGTCTGGATGAAGCGGTCGTAGCCCCAGGGCTCCAGTGCCTTGCGCAGGCGGCGGATGTGTACGTCGATGGTACGGTCCTCGACATAGACGTTGCCACCCCAGACCTGGTCCAGCATCTGCGAGCGCGAGTAGGCCCGCTCCGGGTGGCTCATGAAGAAGGCCAGCAGGCGGTATTCGGTCGGCCCCATGTCCACGGGCTGCTCGTCGGCCGTGATGCGGTGGCTCACCGGATCCAGCTTCAGGCCTTCGGCCTCGATGGCCTGCTCGGCGTGCAGGCTGGAGCTGCGGCGCAGCACGGCACGGATGCGCGAGACGAGTTCGCGGGTGGAGAAGGGCTTGGTGATGTAGTCGTCGGCGCCGGCGTCGAGGCCCTGGATCTTGTTGTCCTCTTCGCCACGTGCCGTGAGCATGATGATGGGGATTTCGCGGGTGGCTTCGTCGCGCTTCAGGCGGCGGCAGAGTTCGATGCCGCTCAGGCCGGGCAGCATCCAGTCGAGCAGGATGAGGCCAGGGCGTTCGTCGACGATGACCGGGTGCGCGGCGAGTGCGTCCTCGGCCTGCAGGGTCTCGAAGCCGGCGAGGTCCAGCGCGATGGCGATCATCTCGCGAATGGCAGCTTCGTCATCGACGATCAGTATGCGGTCACTGCTCATGGCGCCGGGCCTGCTCTCATGTCATTCATGAGGGTATTACAGCGAGAGCAGGTTAAGGAAATATGACAGGGACGGTGAATCATCAGTCCCGGGTCTCTCCGGGAGCAGAGGAGAGCATAGTGGCCGTATGCACCGACTTCATGAGGGATGGTGCGCCGGTCTTCGGCAGCCAAATGGCGGCGCCCGTCGGCCCCCGCGCCTGTTTCCCGGGGAATCAATTGCCCGGCCTGCTACTTGCTGCCTAGGATGCGACGGACCCTGCCGTCTTTCTGCCTCGACTCCTCTTCCGGAAAGGAACTCTCCATGTCTGTCTTGCCCCGCTCCCGTCTTCGACTGGCTGTCGCCCTGCTGGCGGCCCTGCCGCTCCCGTCCTTCGCCGCCAAGGCCGCCGCCGTGTACACCGAGGCCTATTTCCGGCCCATCGTCGAGGAGGCCTACAACGATGAAAGGGTCGTGGGCACCAAGACCCGGATGGAGGCGGTGTCGGGGCTCAGTGCCCTCGGCGGCTGGCGCGTCAACCTGAACATGCAGTGCACCTTCCCTGACAGCTCCAATCCCTACTCCGAAAACTACAACAAGGGCCTGGTCTTCAATACGCCGGCGGCGGTGGCCAACCGTGGCAACAGCTTCGACTACATCTTCCAGACCCAGTCCTTCACCGACCTGCAGGCGCCCTGGGTGGAGAAGGAGATCGCCAAGCGCCGCAAGGAACTGCAGGGCGAGTTCGACGATGTCCAGGTCACCCTGGATCGCCAGCCGGGCCAGGGTTATGTGCTCACCGCCAAATATCCTTTCGGTAATGGCGTGAAGCCCAAAGACATCCAGAAGCGCCTCACCTACTTCATGAGCAAGTCGCAGTTCGCGCTCTGTGACATCGTCACCGGCTCCTGGATCGCCAGCGGAAAGCTCTGGGACGAATACAAGGGCGAGATTAAGGGCCCGGTGTCGCGCGAAATATTCCTCGCGCTGAACCCTGTGTTCACCCGTGACAATTACGAAACCACCAAGACCAAGGCCACCGGTGGCGCCTGGGAAATGCAGGGCGACGGCTGGGGCGAAACCTACGAGAACTACACGGACCGCCTGGAAGCCAGCATGGGCATGCCGATCCCGAAGGGCTTCTCGCAGGAAGCGGCCGCTGCGATGCATGCGCAGCTGATGGCGGTCGGCCCCGCGCCTGGCGCGCAAAAGCTCGATATCTACTGGGGCGACGGTTATATCTGGATGACCTCCGTGTATCCCTATGCCGGCATGACCGGCAAGCAGATCCGGAAAACGCGGGAAGATTTCAGCAACGACTACGCCAAGGACCATTTCAAGGCGGTGAAGAAGGTGTTGAAAAAGAACCTCTGAGCCGATGAGTCCCCGATAAAAAGCCCCGCTTGCCGGGGTTTTTTATCGGGCGCGAAAAGGCGTGCGAGCGTCTGGTCGATAGTCAGTGCCGATGGGGCCATTTGCGGCGGCTTCCGTTCTGGATGCGTTCAGCGCGGCTCGTTCGGGCGATCAGTTGCGCGCAGGAAGCCCGACGGGCGGTGCGGGCTTGCCGCGCGCGCAAACGGAGATCGGCCAGGGGTGGCGGGAATGGCTCAAGCCGCGTTGGGTCGGACCGTTATCGTTCAAGTCCTTCCTGATGGATGCGTCGGGCTTCGGCACGCCGCGCCTGCTCGCGCCGGCGGCAGGCGCGACAGCGCACGGCTGTACTGTTGATGTTGCCCTTGGCCACTTCGTACCACCACTTCTGCTGCTTGGCGGTCCACAGCTCCTCGCTGCCGCAGTCGCGGCAGGTGAAGGCCTTGTCCACGTAGTAAAGCGGCAGCAGGCCGTAGGTGTTGTTGTGCGCGAGTTCGGCGGGATCGGCCTCGACCGCATCGGGCGGACGCCGGGGCAGGGGCGGCGGCGTTTGCGCGGCCTGGGCCAGCGCGCGCTGCCGGCGCTTTTCGCGGATTTCCTCGCGGCGCTGGCGTCCGCTTTTGCGCGGCGCGTCCATCAGCCGACGGCAGGCGCCGACTTGAATAGATAGCCGAGGAAGATCCCGGCGAAGACCACGGCGCCCACCCAGTGGTTGTGCAGGAAGGCCTCGAAGCAGCGCGCCGGTTCGCGGTTGCCGGCATGGCGGAACTGCCAGGCGAAGAGCAGGGCGGCGCCGAGCAGTGACACGGCGAAGGGCCAGGCGAGGTCGAGCCGGCCGCCGAGCAGCCACAGCGCGAACAGGAACAGCGTCTGCAGCGAGCCGATCATGAGCAGGTCCATGTCGCCGAAGAGGATGGCGGTGGACTTGATGCCGACCTTGAGGTCGTCGTCGCGGTCGGTCATGGCGTACCAGGTGTCGTAGGCCACGGTCCAGCACAGGTTGCCGGCGAAGATCAGCCAGCACTCCGGGCCCGGCACCTTGCCCTGCGCCACGAAGGCCATGGGGATGCCCCAGGAGAAGGCGGCGCCCAGCACCACCTGCGGCAGGTGCGTATAGCGCTTCATGAAGGGATAGAGCGTGGCGATGGCCACGGCGCCGAGGGCCCAGTAGAAGGTGGCGCGGTTCAGGAGCAGCAGCAGCGACGCGGCCAGCGCCAGCAGCACGATGAAGAAGACCGCGGCCTCCCGGACCGTGATGCGGCCACTGGCCAGCGGCCGCGCCTTGGTGCGGCTGACGTGGCCGTCGAGGTTGCGGTCGGCGATGTCATTGATCACGCAGCCTGCCGCGCGCATCAGCACCACGCCGAGGCTGAAGATCACGATGATGCCGAGGGCCGGGCGGCCGTCGCCGGCGATGTAGACCGCCCACAGCGTCGGCCAGAGCAGCAGCCAGGTGCCGATGGGGCGATCGAAGCGGGCCAGCTTCAGGAAGTCGGGCAGGCGCGGAAAGCGCTGGAGCAGGGGGGCGTAGAGGGCGCTTTGCATGGTATCGGCAGTCGTCGGTCGTGGCGCCAAGTCTACCCAGCGGGCAGGGGTGCGGCGAAGGGTGTCGCGTCAGCGGAGCGGGTCGGATGCCAGCAGGGCCGGCAGGAAGCATTCCGCCACCAGCACCGGCCGGCCGTGGAAGATCAGGTGCGAACGGCGGGCAAAGACCCGGCCTTCCGGCTGGCCGACGCAGGCGATCTCGATGGGCCCGCGGCGCAGCGTCGGGTCGCGGAACAGCAGGTGGCCGAGGGAGCGGTTGCCGAGCTTGCGCAGGCGGCGGCCCGGGCCGGTCAGCGAGGTGATGGGCAGGACGCTGCGGGCGCGCACCCAGGGCTCGCCGCGGCCCATCAGGGCGACCTCGCGAATCAGCGCGTAGCGGCCCGGGTGCAGCCCCAGGCGCCGGGCCTCTTCCGGCGCCGGACGCCCCCAGTACTGGGTCAGCAGCTGCACGCCGAAGGCGCCGCCGGACTGCCGGACCAGCCGGGCGGTCAGCGAGCCGGGCTCCTGCAGCCAGTCGTGCACCGGCGCCGGCGGCGCGAGCTGCCAGTGACGCGAGGGCGGGAGCCAGTGGCGGGGCGGAGTCCAGACGGGCATGAGGGGCGGGGGTAACCTGTGTCAGTAGGGCGGCGGTCGGCGGGGCGGAAGCCGGCACGGCCCCGGTCCCTGCCGGGCGGGCGGCACCGGCACGACGGCGGGCGCGGCAAAGTGCGGCGAGCATGCCGCCCGGGTGCGGCCATGGCAAGACGATCACGAGGGTGTCCAGGCGGTCACAAACTGGAAACACAGGAGTGAATTTGGCAGACTCCCCCACCGTTCAAGCGCGTCAGTCCCTGGCGCCGGTTCATCTGCGCCTGTCCAGCACGGCGCCAGTCGAGGGTGATATGAAGAAGTGGCAGTGTGTGGTGTGCGGTTTCATCTATGACGAAGCCGTGGGTATGCCCTGGGACGGAATTCCGGCCGGCACCAAGTGGGACGACATCCCCGCTGACTGGGTCTGCCCGGATTGCGGCGTCGGCAAGGAAGATTTCGAGATGATCGAGGTCTGAGGCGAGTCCGCTGTCCGCCAGCGCTTTTCGCGCGGTTCCGGCGGCAGCCCTCCCCTGACAGGATGTGAAAACCGGCCTGCCCATGCAGGCCGGTTTTTTATCAGCAGTCGCCGCGCAGGCGGCACAGCCACAGAGAACAGAACATGAATCCGCTTGTCATCGTCGGCACCGGTCTTGCCGGCTACAACCTCGCCAAGGAATTCCGCAAACTCGACAGCGAACGTCCGCTTCTCATCATCACGCAGGACGACGGGCGCAATTACTCCAAGCCCATGCTCTCCACCGGCTTCACCAAGAACAAGACGGCCGACGAGCTTGCCATGAACGGCGTCGAGCAGATGCGCGAGCAGCTGAAGGCCGACATCCGCACCGGCGTGGCCGTGAACGCAATCGATCGTGTTGCGAAGACGATCCAGGTGGAAGGCGAGATCATCCCTTATGGCGATCTCGTGCTGGCGCTGGGCGCCGATGTGTTCCGGCCGCCGCTCGGCGGCGACGGCATCGAGCGCGTCTATTCCGTGAACGACCTGCAGGACTACGCGCGCTTCCGCGACGTGGTGGCCGGCAAGAAGAAGGCCGTCATCATTGGCGGCGGCCTGATCGGCTGCGAATTCGCCAACGACCTGTCCAACGGCGGCTTCAGCGTCGACGTGGTGGAGCCGGTCGGCCGCGTGCTGCCCTCTCTGCTGCCCGAGCGCGCCTCGGATGCCGTGGCCAACGGGCTCGCGTCGCTCGGCGTGAAATTCCATTTCGGCCACAGCGTGAAGGGCGTGTGGGAAGACGGTGCCGGCGTTTCCGTTGAACTCAGCAACGGCGAACGCATCGCGGGCGATGTCGTGCTCTCCGCCATCGGCCTGCGCCCGCGCACGCAACTGGCGCTGGTGTCCGGCCTCAAGGTCGAGCGCGGCATCGTGGTGGACCGCTTCCTGCGCACGTCCGACGCCAATATCTACGCGCTTGGCGATGCCGCTGAAGTGGACGGCAAGGTGCTGCTCTACGTGCTGCCGCTGATGGCCGCCGCGCGGGCCCTGGCGAAAACGCTGGCCGGCGAGCCGACGCCGGTGCAGTACCCCGCCATGCCGGTGCAGGTGAAGACGCCGGTATGTCCGGTGGTCGTGTCACCTGTCGTGCCCGGCACGCCCGGCAACTGGGAAATCGACGCCAGCGGCAACGACGTGAAGGCGGTTTTCAAGAGTCCGGAAGGGCAGACGCTGGGCTTTGCTCTGACCGGCGCCCATGCCGGGAGTGGTCCGCTGAAGATGGAGCTGACGAAGCAACTGCCGCCGCTCCTGGACTGAGGCCTGAGAAAGCGTCCCGCCCCGGGGGCGTAGCAACGAAAAAGCCCGCAGTCGCGGGCTTTTTCGTTTTCGGTTGGCGGCGTCAACAGCCGTGCCTCTGACGGGTCGCCGTATGCAGCGGCGCGCTCGCTTCCACGCTCGACCTTGCCCGGCAGTGCGCTAACGCATCGCGCATTACGCCCACATGCGCCGACGGGAGGGCGTGACTACGCCGCAAACGAGCGGCGTGCCCGTGCATTGCCCGTGCTGCGCAGCTCCTCCGGCGCGAAATCATCGACGCGAATGACCTCGCGCACCGCCGCCGCCGCGTCACGCAACATCTGCGCTTCGGCCGGGCTGATGACGCCGGCCTCGAGGCCGGCCTCCGGCGTCGCCTCCTGCAGGTGGCCGGTTTTTACGGCAGTGCGCAGGCGCGTGACGAGACCCTGCGTTTCATCCACCAGGTGGAAGGCGTACTCCAGCGCGCCGCTGTGCTCACTGCGGTTACGGCTGATGAAGAGGCCCGCGCTGAGGCGATCGAAGGTGGCCGAGGGCGCCAGCAGCAGGCTCGCGGCCTGGTGGCCCAGCTTGTCGGACGGCGCCTGCTGGCGGCGGCCCAGCGGAAACAGCAGGCCGCGCAGGAACCAGCCCGCGACCGGCGAGGGGAAGTTGCGCAGGATGCCATGCAGGTGGTCCTCGATCGCATGCGTGCTCCGCGCGAGGCTGTAGTCCACCAGCGGCAGGTCGGCCGCGGGACGGCCCTCGTCTTCCCAGCGTTTCAGGACGGCGCTGGCGAGATAGAGCTCCGAGAGTGCGTCGGCGAAGCGCCCGGACAGCTTCTCGCGACGCTTCAGCTCGCCGCCCAGCAAGCCGAGCGCCGCATCCGACGTGCAGGCGAAGGCCGCCGAGAGGCGCGTGAGCTGCCGGTACCAGTGCGCCGTTGGCGTATGCGGCGCCCGTGCGAAGACGGAGAAGCTCAGTCCGTGCACGAACGCACGCAGGCCGTTGGCGGTGACGTGGCGCACGTGCGCCGTGAAGAGCTTGTCGAACTCCTCTTCGGCGTGCTGCCGGTTCTCCAGGCCGACAGCGCGGATTTCCTGCAGCAGGTAGGGATGGCAGCGCATGGCGCCCTGGCCGAACACGATCAGCGAGCGCGTGAGGATGTTGGCGCCTTCCACGGTGATGCCCACCGGCATGGCCTGGTAGATCGGGAAGAGGCGGTTGCGCGGCCCTTCGCAGATGCCCTTGCCGGCGTGGATGTCCATGGCGCCGTTGACGGCGTCGCGCATGCGCTCGGTGCCCTGGTATTTCATGATGCCGGAGATGACGGCGGGTTTTTCACCGAGGTCGAGGCCGACGCAGGTGAGCCGGCGCGCCGCCTCCAGGGTGTAGGCGTGGCCGGCGATGCTGGCGAGCACTTCCTCCACGCCCTCGAAGCGCCCGATCGGCAGGTTGAACTGCTGGCGCACACGGGCGTATTCGCCGGTCATGCGCGCGACGAGCTTGGTCGCCGTGGTGCCCATGGCGGGCAGCGAGATGCCGCGGCCGGCCGCCAGCGCATTCATCAGCATGAACCAGCCGCGACCGGCATAGGCGCGGCCGCCGATGATCCACTGGATCGGGATGAACACGTCGCGTCCGCGCGTGGGGCCGTTCATGAAGGCCTGCGCCGCCGGCGAGTGCCGACGGCCGATCTCCACGCCCGGATGCGAGGCCGGAATCAGCGCCAGCGTGATGCCGAGGTCGTCCGCGCTGCCCAGCAGGTGGTCGGGGTCGCGCAGCTGGAAGGCGAGGCCCAGCACGGTCGCGACCGGCGCCAGCGTGATGTAGCGCTTGTCCCAGGTCAGGCGGATGCCCAGCACTTCCTGGCCCTCGAAGGTGCCGCGACAGACGACGCCGGTGTCGGGAATGGCGCCGGCATCGGAGCCGGCCTCGGGCGAGGTCAGCGCAAAGCAGGGGATGTCCTCGCCGCGGGCCAGGCGCGGCAGGTAGTGCTGGCGCTGCTCCTCGGTGCCGTAGTGCAGCAGCAGTTCGGCGGGGCCCAGCGAGTTCGGCACCATCACGGTAATGGCGGCGGAGATGGAGCGCGAGCCGATCTTGCTGACGATGGCCGAGTGGCCCTGCGCCGAGAAGCCGAGCCCGCCAAACTCGCGCGGGATCACGAGGCCGAAGAAGCCGTTCTCGCGCAGGTACTGCCAGACCGCGGGCGGCAGGTCGTGGCGCTCATGGGTGATGTCCCAGTCGTCCAGCATTTCGCAGAGCTTTTCGGTGGGGCCTTCGAGGAAGGCCTGCTCCTCCATGCTGAGCCGCGGCTTGGGGATGTCGAGCAGCTTCTTCCAGTCGGGGTGGCCGCTGAACAGGTCGCGTTCCCACCAGGTGGTGCCGGCTTCGAGGGCATCGCGCTCGGTGGGCGAGATGGGCGGCAGCAGGCGCTTCACGACCTGCAGCATGGGCAGCGTGATGAGCAGCATGCGCAGCGGTTTCAGGCTCCAGGCAAGCAGGCCCAGCCAGGGCAGCCAGAGCAGGATCGAGACCGGCGTGCGTTGCTGCCACAGCAGCAGCATGCCGAGGCCGAGGGTGAGGGTGGCGACCAGCCCCGCGCGGGGGCTGAGCAGCATGAGGACAGCGGTGGCAATGATGAGGCCGAGGATCAGTAAACTCATGCGCGACTCCTGTCAGGATGATCCGGAAAACGGGCTTCATTGTGCGGCGGCCGCGGGGTCGGCCTGTTCCAATTGGGAAACGGAATGTCGCGCGACTGTTGAGAGGCTCACGGAGTCGCCATGGACGCGCGCTTGTACTGGCCACACTTGCCCTGGGGCGGGCGGAGGGCCTATAACGGGGGCCTGTCAGCCAGGGCCTTTCGCATGAAATTCAGATTGATGCTTTGGTATATGGCGCGCCGGATGGACCTCCTCGCCCGTACCAACGCCGACTTCATCGCCAAGCTGCACGGACGCGACTTCACCATCCAGATGTCCTCGGACGACGGAACACACCGGTTCTTTCGCGTGCATCACAATCGCGTGCACTCGGACAGCCGCGTGCACGACAAGGCCGACCTCACCCTGCACTTCGCCAGCAACGACATCGGCCTGCGCCTGCTCACCAAGGGCAATGCCAACACGTTCATGGAAGCGATGCAGAAGCAGGAAGTGAAGGTGGTGGGTGATTACTCGCTACTGATGTGGTTCATGGGCATCGGCAAATACCTGCGGCCCGGCCGTCGCGCCAATGCGGGCACCCAGGATTCCGGCACGGCGCGCTCCACAAGCTGATCTCGTTCCTTCCTGCCCGGCGCAGGCGCCGGGCAATTCCCGCTACACCTGCGCGTAATGTTCGCGCGACGCCACCCAGCGCTCGAGCAGTGCATCGGCCGAGGCCGGATCGCGCGCGAGCAGGTCGCGTGCGCACACCTGCACGGCCGGCAGCAGCGGCGCATCACGCAGCAGGTCGGCCAGGCGGAACTGCAGCAGGCCGGTCTGGCGCGTGCCCAGCACTTCCCCCGGTCCGCGCAGCTCGAGATCCTTTTCCGCGATGCGGAAGCCGTCGGTGGTGTCGCGCATGGTGGAAAGGCGCTCGCGGCCGAGATGGCCGAGCGGCGTCTGGTAGAGCAGTACGCAGAAGCTCTGCTGGGCGCCTCGGCCGACACGGCCGCGCAGCTGGTGCAGTTGCGCGAGGCCCAGGCGCTCGGGATTCTCGATCACCATCAGCGTGGCGTTCGGCACGTCCACGCCGACCTCGATCACGGTGGTTGCTACCAGCAATTGCAGCTCGTTGTCCTTGAAGGCCTGCATCACCGCGGATTTCTCCGCGGCTTTCAGCCGTCCATGCACGAGCCCGATGCGCAATTCCGGCAGCGCCACCAGCAGCTCCGCAAAGGTGGCCTCCGCCGCCTGTGCCTGCAGCTGCTCCGATTCCTCGATCAGCGTGCACACCCAGTAGGCCTGCCTGCCGGTGAGGCATTGCGCGCGGATGCGCTCGACGATCTCGGCGCGGCGTTCGTTGGGAATCACGAGCGTCTGGATTGGCGTGCGGCCGGGCGGAAGCTCGTCGATGACGGAGGTGTCGAGGTCGCCATAGGCGCTCATCGCCAATGTGCGCGGGATCGGCGTCGCCGTCATGATGAGCTGGTGCGGCGACGTCTGCCCGTCGATGCCTTTCTGCTTGAGCGCAAGGCGCTGGTGCACGCCGAAACGGTGCTGCTCGTCGATGATGACGAGCGCGAGCCGGTGAAAGCGCACCTCTTCCTGGAACAGCGCATGCGTGCCGATGACAAGGCGCGCGCTGCCACTGACGATGGCCTCGTTGGCCTCGCGCCGCGCCTTCGCGCCCAGCTTGCCGAGCAGGCTCACCACAGGAATGTCGAGCGCGCCGAACCAGCGCGTGAAATTCGCCGCATGCTGCTCGGCCAGGATCTCCGTGGGCGCCATCAACGCGACCTGGTAGCCCGCCTGCAGTGCATGGCAGGCCGCAAGCGCCGCCACCACGGTCTTGCCGGCACCGACGTCGCCCTGCACCAGGCGCAGCATCGGATGGGGAATGTGCAGGTCGGCAGCGATCTCGTTCAGCACGCGGCGCTGCGCGCCGGTGAGCGGGAAAGGCAGCTGGGCCAGGAACTCCCGTGCCAGCGGCGGATCCAGCGGCAGTGCGACGGCGCGCTGCGCCTGCACTTCCGCGCGCCGCTTCTGCATGCTCACCTGGTGCGCCACCAGCTCCTCGAACGCCAGCCGCTGTTGCGCCGGATGCCGGCCTTCGATCAGCAGGCGACGGTCGGCTTCGCGCGGCGGCGCATGCACGTAGCGCAGTGCCGCCGGCAGGGACCAGCCTTGGGCGGCGGCGGGCGGCAGCCAGTCGGGCAGGCCCTCGCGGGCCAGTCGTTCCAGTGCCTGCGTCACCAGTGTGCGCAAGCGCGGCTGCGTGACGCCTTCGGTAACGGGGTAGATCGGCGTCAGGGTTTCCGGGGGCGGCGGCAGCGGCTCGTCGGCCACCTGGTACTCAGGGTGATACATCTCGAGGCCGCTGGCGCCCGCGCGCGCCTCGCCGAACACGCGCAGGCGGGTGCCGCGCGGCAGGCTGTCCTTCTGCGAGAGCCGGAAGTGATAGAAGCGCAGCGTCAGCAGGCCGGTGCCGTCATGCACCTTCACCACCAGCGAGCGGCGCCGGCCCAGCACGACATCGGCGAGTTGAACGTCGCCTTCCACCAGCGCGGTCGTGCCGGGCCGCAGAGCGCCGATGGGCGTGACGTGGCTGCGGTCCTCGTACTGCCGCGGCAGGTGAAACAGCAGGTCCTGCACGCTGCGAATATTGAGCTTGTAGAGTTTTTCCGCGAGCGCCGCGCCCACGCCCTTGAGGGTGGTGACGGGCATGCGGGCGAGCGTTTCGGTGACAGCGACAGACATGCGTCAGGCCGGCGCCGTGCCGGAGAGCTGCAGCTCGTGGAGCCCTTTCAGGAGCGCCTTGATGGCCTGCGGGCGCGGAAACCGCCGGCGCCAGGCGAGAACGATCTCGCGCGCGGGCGCGGGCAGTAGCGGACGCGCGACGACGTCGCCGCCCTCTGTCAGCTTCGGCACGGCGCTCGCCGGCGCCAAGGTGAGGCCGAGCCCGGAGGCGACCATATGCCGCAGCGTGGTGAGGGAGCTGCCCGGGCCCATGGCGCTTGCGGAGCTGCCGCCAAGGTGCGGACAGGTCTCCAGCACCTGGTCGCGGAAGCAGTGGCCTTCGCCCAGCAACAGCAGCTCGCCGGCCTCCAGCTCGCCGCTGGGGATGGTGTCGCGCTCGGCCCACGCATGGCCTTCCGGCAGCAGGAGCTGGAACTCTTCGCGGTAGATCGCTTCGATATGTGTCTCGGGGGCGGCAAACGGTGCCGCCACCACGATGGCGTCGAGCTCGCCGCTGGCGAGCTTGGCCGCCAGCACATGCGTGTAGTTTTCTTCGAGGTAAAGCATGAGTCCGCTGCCGCCGGCCTTGAGGGCGCGCACCAGGGGCGGAAAGAGGTCGGGCGCGACGGTGAAGATGGCGCCCAGCTTGAGCGGATCGGCGAACTGGTTGCGCGCGGCGCGCGCGGCGCCGTTCAGCACTTCCATTTCTTCCAGTACACGCTGCGCCTGACGGATAATCCCCTCGCCGCCCGGCGTCACCAGGACTTCGTGGCGGTGGCGCTCGAAAAGCGCCAGGCCGAGCTCGTCCTCGACTTTCTTGACGGCGATGCTGAGTGTGGGCTGGGAGACATGGCAGCGCTCGGCGGCACGGCCGAAATGGCGTTCGCGCGCCAGTGCCACCAGGTATCGAAGATCAGTCAGCGTCATGACGTAGTCCCCGCTAAAGGAATTGCAGCACGCTATCGGAATCGAGGAAGTATGGCAAAAATCCTGATTATTGGTTGTGGCGATGTGGGTGGTCGCCTGGCGGTGCAGCTGGCCGCGGCCGGGCACGAGGTGCACGGGCTGCGTCGCAGTGCCGTGGCGCTGCCCGGCGTGCTGCCGTTGCAGGGCGACGTGACGGTGCCTGCGTCCCTGCAGTTTCCGCACGGCCTCGACTATGTCTTCGTGTTGCTGGCGCCCGGCGCCTCCGGCGTCGACGCCTATCGCCGCGTGTATTACGAAGGCACGCGCAACGTGCTGGCGGCGCTGCAGGGGCAGGGGCTGCGGCGAGTGTTCTGGATTTCCTCCAGCAGCGTCTATGCGCAGGATGATGGTAGCTGGGTGGACGAGACGTCGCCGGTGACCGGTGCGGGCGACACGGCAAAGGTCTTGCTGGAGAGCGAGGCGCTGGCGCGGGACAGCGGCTGGCCCGCAACCGTCGTGCGCTTTGCCGGCATCTACGGGCCGGGCCGGTTGCGCCTGTTGCGCTGGGTGGAAAGCGGGCGCGCCGTGCAGGCCGCACCGCCCGCCTGGAGCAACCGCATCCACAGCGAGGACGGCGCCGGCCTGCTGGCGTACCTGATGGCGCAGGATCTTGCCGGCACGGCGCTCGACACCCTCTACCTCGGGACCGATTGTGAGCCTTCGCCGCAGCACGAGGTGCTGGACTGGATCGCCGCTCAGCGCGGCCTGCCACCAGTGGCGCACGAAACGAAACCCGGCGCGGGCAGCAACAAGCGGCTGTCGAACCGGCGCCTCCTTACGCTGGGCTACCGCTTCCGGTTTCCCGATTACCGCGCCGGTTATGCGGACGTGCTCGCCGCCGCGACGTAATTACGCCGGTGTGACTGCACCATGAAAAAAGGCCGGCGCCATGGCGCCGGCCTTTTCATTTTCCTGTTCCGCGCGCGGCTCAGTCGAGCAGCTCCATCACGCCATCCATTTCCACCAGCGCGCCACGCGGCAGCGCCGCCACGCCGACGGCGGCGCGGGCCGGATACGGCTCCTTGAAGTAACGCGCCATGGTTTCGTTGACCAGCGCGAAGTGCGACAGGTCGGTCAGGAAGATGTTGAGCTTGGCGATGTCGGCGAGGCCGCCGCCGCCGGCTTCGCACACGGCTTTCAGGTTTTCGAACACCTGCACGATCTGCGCCTCGATGCCGTCCTTGAGCTGCATGGTGGTGGGGTCCAGCGCGATCTGGCCGGAGAGATACACGGTGCTGCCGACTTTTACAGCCTGCGAATAGGTGCCGATGGCGGCAGGGGCCTTGTCGGTCTTGATGATGGCGCGGTTCATGACGTTCTCCACAAAAAAGGCGCGGCGCGCAGCGCCGCAAGGTCGGTATGGCAAAGGCCGGCGGCCACGCGGCCCCGGCAGGGTTGCGTTGCGGCGGTCAGGCCGCTGCGACGGCAGGCGCCGGCGAGCGAATGGCCCCCTGCCAGATGCAGTACAGCAGGAACACCTGCACCACGAGGCGAAAGCCCAGCACGCGCGAAAGCCAGGGCTCCGGCATCAGCGGGAACAGCTCCGGATGCAGCCACATATGCACGTTGGCCGGCGTCACGCACAGCGTAAGGGCGAACAGCGCGATACCCGCCCGGCGCCGCCACTGCGGCACCAGCAGTCCGGCGGCACCCAGCAGCTCGAACACGCCCGACACATACACGGCCATTTCCGGGTAGGGCACCCAGGGCGGCACGATGCCGATGAAGAAGGCCGTTGCCGTGAAGTGCCCGATGCCGCCGAGCAAAAACCAGATGAAGACGAAGCCCAGTGCGGCTTTTCCTGCGAAGGCGTGTAGCGTGTCCCGGTCGAGCGACATGAAAGTTCCCTGAATGAATGCTTAGGCGCGGACGCGGATGATCTTCTCGACGCCAGGAATGATGCGCATGCGCTTGATGATGCGCGCCAGGTGGATGCGGTCGTGCACCAGCAGGTTGATGTGCATGACGCCGTGCTGCGCGCCTTTCTCCTGCAGGTTGATGCCCTCGATATTGGCGTCGAGGTCGGTGGCCTGGCGCGCGATCTCGGCCAGCATGCCGCGCTGGTTGACCAGCTCGATGCGCAGTTCCGTCTGGAATTCGCGATCGACTTTCTCGGCCCAGCGCAGCGTCATGCACTTGTCCGGATTGTCGCGCAGCTCGGCGAGGATGTTGTTGCAGGTGTCGCGGTGGATGACGATGCCGCGGCCGGCGGAAAGATGGCCGACGATGGCATCGCCCGGCAGCGGCCGGCAGCAGCGCGCATAGGTGATGACCAGGCCTTCGGTGCCGCGGATGGCGATGCCGCGTGTGGTGCCCGGCTTGGGCTCCGCGGACGGGCCGGCGCTGCCTTCCGGCAGCAGGCGCGCCGCCACGATCTGCGGCACGCGATTGCCGAGTCCGATTTCTTCAAGCAATGCGTCCAGTGAAGGCAGGCCGAGCTCCGTCAGCACGGTATGCAGCGTTTCAGGCGGCACCTTGGCCAGCGAGTAGTGCTGCAGCGACAGCGTCTTTTCGAGGAGACGGCGGCCGAGGTCGAGTGCCTCGGAGTGCTGCTGGTCCTTGAGGAAATGGCGGATGCTGGAGCGCGCCTTCGAGGTAATGACGAAATTCAGCCAGGACGGGTTCGGCCGGGTGCCGGGCGCTGTGATGATCTCCACGGTCTGGCCGGTGTGCAGGGCCAGGCTGAGAGGCGCGAGGCGGTTGTCGACGCGGGCGGCGACACAGGTGTTGCCGACGTCGGTGTGCACGGCATAGGCGAAATCGACGGCGGTGGCGCCCACCGGTAGTGTCAGGATGCGGCCCTTGGGCGTGAACACATAGACCTCGTCCGGGAAGAGGTCGATCTTGACGCTCTCGATGAACTCCATCGAGTTGCCGGCGCTCTTCTGGATTTCCAGCAGCGACTTCATCCATTCACGGGCCCGCGTCTGCGAGGTGTTGGTGAAGCCGTCGTTGTCGGTCTTGTACAGCCAGTGCGCGGCGATGCCGTTGTTGGCCATGGCCTCCATGGCCTCGGTGCGGATCTGGATCTCGATCGGCACGCCGCGCTGGCCTTTCAGCGTGGTGTGCAGGGACTGGTAACCGTTCGCCTTGGGAATGGCGATGTAGTCCTTGAACTTGCCGGGGATGGGCTTGTAGAGGTTGTGCACTATGCCGAGGGCGCGATAACAGGCGTCGACGTTCTCCGTGATGATGCGGAAGCCGTACAGGTCCATGATCTCGTCGAAGGATTTCCGCTTCTCGCGCATCTTCTGGTAGATGCTGTAGAGGTGCTTCTCGCGACCCATCACACGCGCCTGCAGGCCTTCTTCCGCCAGGCGATTCTCCAGCGACTCCCGGATCGTCGCCAGCATTTCCTTGCGGTTGCCGCGCGCCGCTTTCACGGCCTTGCGGATCAGCGGCGCACGCATGGGGTAGATCGCCTCGAAGCCGAGCTCCTCGAACTCCACGCGGAAGTCGTTCATGCCGAGGCGGTTGGCAATGGGCGCGTAGATCTCCAGTGTCTCGGTGGCCACGCGGCGGCGCTTCTCGGGCGAGAGCACGTCCAGCGTGCGCATGTTGTGCAGGCGGTCGGCGAGCTTGACCAGGATGACGCGGGTGTCCTGCGTCATGGCCAGGATCATCTTGCGGAAGTTCTCGGCCTGGGCCTCGGCCTTGGAATTGAAATGCACCTGGGTCAGTTTGGTGACGCCGTCCACCAGTTCCGCCACGTCTTCGCCGAACAGCTGCGCCAGTTCCGCCTTGCTGACGCCGGTGTCCTCGATGACGTCGTGCAGCATGGCCGCCATGATGCTCTGGTGGTCCATGTGCATGTCGCAAAGGATGTTGGCGACGGCGAGGGGGTGGGTGATGTAGGGGGCGCCGTTGCGGCGGAACTGCCCCTCGTGGGCCTTTTCAGAAAAGAAATAGGCGCGCCTGATGTCAGCGATGTGCTCAGGCGATAAATAGGATTCGAGGCGGGTGCATAGTGCGTCTATGCCGGAAGTACTCA
This sequence comes from Moraxellaceae bacterium, assembly GCA_029237815.1. GTDB lineage: Bacteria > Pseudomonadota > Gammaproteobacteria > Pseudomonadales > Moraxellaceae > UBA2031. The sequence goes on along the minus strand of JAQZBP010000006.1, from coordinate 392,085 downwards.
TGCGATGAGTCTCCGGCGCGCGACCGACGGACGTCAAGCCTTTGTCGGTCGCGGTGGGGCGGGAGGCTTAGAGGTCGTCGTCTTCGGGTTCGGGCTGGCGCGGCGCCGGCACGGCGTCGAGCTGGATCATGTCGAAGGCGTCTTCTTCTTCTTCCGGCTTGGCGGTGAGGATGTCGCGGGTGACGAGGCCGGCGGCGATTTCACGCAGCGCCATCACGGTCGGCTTGTCGTTCTCCCAGGGCAGGCCGGGTTCCTTGCCGCCGGTGGCCAGCTGACGGGCGCGCTTGGCGGACACGAGCACGAGCTCGAAACGGTTGTCCAGTTGATCCAGGCAGTCTTCGACGGTGACGCGGGCCATGGGGGAACCTCTACGGGCGGCAATGCGGGGGGTGGCGAGTCTACAAGAGTGGCGGAGGCGCCTCAACTGCGGCGGCCGGGCGGAAGCGCTGCCAGGCCTGGGTCGCGAGCGCCAGGGCCAGCAGGTAGACCAGGGGCAGGAAGGGCTGCGCATAGCGCGGAATCGGAAAGCCGATCACATGCAGGCCAACCACATATGCCAGGCAGAGGGCGAGCAGGCGCAGGGCGGGATCCTGCAGGCCGAGGCGGGCGGCAGGACGCGGCAGCCAGGCCAGCAGGGTGCCGGCGAGCGCCAGCAGCACCAGCGGGTAATGCAGGAGCTTCGCGCCGAGGTAGGTGGCGACATGGAGGAGGCTGCCCGCATACGGCGAGGCCAGGGTCGGGTAGACATAGATGTCGCCGCTGACCAGCAGGGGGGCGGCCTCCACAGTGCCCACCGGGATGCTGCTCCAGTGGAAGAAGGCGAGCAGCTTGCCGATGGCATACCAGTGCAGGTACTCGCCGGGCGCGGCGGCGGCGCGCTCGAGCAGGACCGGCAGCGCCTTTGCGAGGGAGCTGAAGTCGGTGAGGACCGGATCGAACTTGTAGGGAATGCCGAGGCTGGCCGGATCGTGGTTGTACATCATGCCGGGATAGCTGCCGGCCTGGATGGCGCCAACCAGCAGCGTCGGATCGCCGGAGGCGCCGGTGACCGCGAGATTGCGCAACGTCCAGGCCAGGACGGCGAGCTGGTAGCTGGCCACGAGGCCCAGCCACCAGCGCCAGCGCGAGGGGGCGAGTCCGGCCCCGGCGAGCGCCAGCAGGTAGGGCAGGTATTGCGTGGTCGGCCGGGTCAGCGTGGCGGCCGCCAGGAGCAGACCGGCCAGCACGAACTCCACCAGCGGCCGCGCGGACGCCTCCCGCATGCCGTGCAGCAGGAAGACGAGCGCCGCCAGGAAGTAGAAGGTAAACAGCGGCTCCGACAGGAGATAGATGTTCATGTTGACCAGGTGCGGCGAGATCGCGGTCAGGGCGGCGGCGGCGAGTCCGGCGGCATTGCCGAGCGTGAGTCGGCCCAGCAGGAAGACCAGGAGGATGCACAGCGTGCTGAGCAGCGCCTGGCCGTAGAGGACGGGACGGATGCTCGCGATGGCGCTGGCTTCGTCGAGGCGCCGCCAGTCGTCCGAGAGCAGCGCGGCCATGAAGACGGGATAGCCCGGCGGGCGCTTCGCGTCCGGCACCGGCACGACGCCGGTGTAGGGCGCCGGCACCGACAGCGAATACGTGGCCGACTCCTTGAGGTTGAGCGCGTAGAAGAAATACTCCTTGGCGTCGCTGCGGATGGGCGACAGTACCTGCGAGCCGCCGATGGCGCCAAGGCGCAGGAAAAGGCCGAGGATGAGCAGGGCGAGCAGGCCCAGTAGCAGCCGCGTATTGGATTTGTCGAACAGCGGCGCCGTGCCCGGGGTCATGGTGATCGGCCTCATGCGTAACGGGTGACGATGAAGATGCCGCCGATAATGAAGGCGATCCCGAGGAAATAGGCCGGCGAAAAGCTCTCGCCATAGACCAGGTGGCTGGCCAGCGGCACCAGGATGAAGGCCAGGGCCATGAAGGGATAGATGCGGCCGAGCTCCATGTGCCGCAGCAGCAGTGTCCACACCAGCGAAGTTGCGCCGTACAGCACCATGGCCGCGAACATGTAGCCGAGCACCGGCGTGGTGATGCGGCTGTCCGCGGCGACGTAGGCGTTCGCACAGGCCTTGAAGAGCAGTTGCCCGGCTGCGATGCCGACCACGCAAGCGATGACGGTCAGGTAGTTGGCCCACAGTGCCATGCTGGTTTACGCCTTGTCGTTGCGTGCCTGGAAAAGGAAGAAGAGGTTGATGTCCATCGAGGGGACGGGCGTCGGCCACCAGCGCTCCAGGCGCTGGGGGAAATAATGCCGCATCAGCGCGATCAGGTTATTGCAGGCGTTCACATGCTCGCGCGCCATCATGTAGTCATAGGCGATGCCGAGCCGCGTGTAGGTGCGCCGCGGCCCCAGGTGGCGGCAGAAGCGCCATGCCATGCCGGGGTCGGTGGGAATCAGGATGGAGATCATGCCGCCCGGCTTCACGATGCGCCGCCACTCCTTGAGCGCCAGGTGCGGCTGGTAGATGTGCTCCAGCACATGCGTGGCAATCAGGCGGTCGAAGCTGTTGTCGGCGTATTTCGCCACGGTGCCGTCGCTGACTTCATAGGAGACGGTGCTGCCTTTGGGCACGATCACCTTCTTGCGGGCCACCTCGAGCGCGCGCTCGTCCATGTCGGTGAGCAGGTAGGAGCCGTAGCGGTGGCGGACATGGGCGAAGTGCTCGCCGGTGCCTGCGCCGATCTCGATCACTTTCTCGAAGTGGTCGTCGGCTTTCAGCGGGCGCTCGGTCAGGCGATGGCTGGCGCGCATCACCCAGGCCTGCAGCGGGCTCGTGTAGTTCGCGTAGTCGTAGATGTCGGCGAAGACCCGGCGGTAGTGCAGCCAGGCCTCGTCTTCCTGCATGTCCATGGGAGCTACCTGGCGGGCGGGGGCGAGCCGGCGCCGGAAATTTCTTTAAATCCAAGAATATAAGTAATATCCGGCGACAAACAACAACAATGACGGCCTGGAGTTCGAGTCGCATGTCAGCATCCCCAACGGCCTCTCCCCGCATCGCCGTCATTGTCCCCTGCTACAACGAGGCGCTCTGCATCGCCAGCGTGATTGCCGATTTCCGCAAAGCGCTGCCGGGGGCGGCGATCTACGTCTACGACAACAACTCCACGGACGCGACGGCCGACGTGGCCCGCGCCCACGGCGCGCTGGTGCGGATCGAGCGGCGCCAGGGCAAGGGCCATGTGATGCGGCGCATGTTTGCCGACATCGACGCCGATATCTATGTCCTGGTCGACGGTGACGACACCTACGATGCCGCCGCCGCGCCTGCCATGGTGGCCTTGCTGCAGGAGCGCCAGCTCGACATGGTGATCGGCTCGCGCATGGCCACCTACCACGACTCCAATTCGCGCCAGCTCCACCACTTCGGCAACCGCGGCATCACCTTCCTGCTCAACACCCTGTTCGGGTCGCGCCTCGTGGATGTGCTGTCGGGCTACCGCGTGATGTCGCGCGCCTTCGTCAAGGCGCTGCCCTTCGAGGCGGGCGGCTTCGAGGTGGAAACCCGGCTGACGGTACAGGCGCTGGAGCTGGATGCCTCGATCGAGGAGGTGGAAGTGGCGTACCGCGCGCGTCCGGCCGGCAGCGCCAGCAAGCTGCGCACCCTGCCGGACGGCTGGCGCATCCTGCGCACCATCGTCTATCTGTTCAAGGAGTCCAAGCCGCTGCCGTTCTTCATCGGCCTGAGTGCGCTGCTGATGCTGCTCTGCCTGGGGCTCGGCCTGCCGGTGGTCTACGAGTTCATCGAGACGAAGCTGGTGGAGCGCGTGCCGACCGCCATCCTGGCGGCGAGCGTCGGCGTGCTGAGCGCACTGTCGCTGGCCTGCGGTGTGATCCTCGACTCGGTGAAGAACAGCCGCCTGGAGACCAAGCGGCTGAGGCGGCTGGCGCGCACGATGGCCTGCAGGTCGGCGAGGGCGGCGTCGAAGTCGTCGTTGACCACCAGGTAGTCGAACTCGGCGTAGTGCGCGATGTCGCCCTGCGCCTCGCGCAGGCGGTGCGCGATGACGTCCGCGCTGTCCTGGCCGCGGCCGGTCAGGCGGCTCTGCAGGGTTTCCAGCGACGGCGGCAGGATGAAGATGCCCACCGACTCCGGCAGCAGGCGGCGGATCTGCGCTGCGCCCTGCCAGTCGATCTCGAGGATCACGTCGCGATCCTGCTGCAGCTGGTCCAGCACCCACTGCTTGGACGTGCCATAGAGATTGCCGAACACCTCGGCATGTTCCAGGAAGTCGCCCTCGCCGATCATGCGCACGAACTCCTCGCGGGCGGTGAAGTGGTAGTTCACGCCCTCGAGCTCGCCCGGGCGCATCGGCCGGGTGGTGTGGGAAATGGATACGCCGAGGCCGGGCATGGATTCCACCAGCGCCTTCACCAGCGAGGTCTTTCCGGTGCCGCTGGCCGCGGCGACAACAAACAGGCTTCCGGACATGGGCTTCCCCTGACGTCTCTTTATTGTGGCGGCCGGCCTGGGCGGCGACCGCTCGGGTTATTCGATGTTCTGGATCTGCTCGCGCATCTGCTCGATGAGCACCTTGAGCTCGACCGACGACAGCGAGCTGTCGGCGCTGACCGACTTGGAGCCGAGGGTGTTGGCCTCGCGGTTCAGCTCCTGCATCAGGAAGTCGAGCCGGCGGCCGACGGCGCCGGCCTCCTTCAGCACGCGGCGGATTTCCGCCACATGGGCTGTCAGACGGTCCATTTCCTCAGCGACATCGATTTTCTGCGCGAACAATACCACTTCCTGCTCGAGGCGCTCGCTGTCCAGCTCGCCCTTGAGCTCGGTGAGCCGGGCCAGCAGTCGCTCGCGGTAATGCGCCAGGATGCCGGGCATGCGTACGCGCACCTTCTCGGTCTCGGCGACCATGGCGGCGAGGCGATCCTCGATCAGGCGGGCCAGCTCCGTGCCCTCGCGAGTACGCATGGCGAGGAACTGCACCAGGGCGTCCTCGAAGACTTCGAGGGCGCGGGCCTGCAGCGCGGCCATGTCGGTTTCGCGCGTCCTGATGACGCCGGGCAGGCGCAGGATGTCGCTGGCATTGAGCGGAGCGGCATGGCGCGCGAGCTGGTCGATCTCGGCGGCGGCCCTGACGTACTGCGTGGCCAGGTCGCGATCGAGCTCGAGGGTACCGCCGGCGCCGTCGTGCGCCTCGTAGCGGAACTGCACGTCGACCTTGCCGCGGGTCAGCGCCTGCCGCAGGCGCTCGCGCAGCGGGAACTCGATGTCGCGCAGCACGTCCGGCAGGCGGAAGCCGGGCTCCAGGAAACGGTGGTTCACCGAGCGGATCTCGCAGGCGATATGGCCGAAGTCACCCCGCGCTTCGGCGCGGGCAAAGGCAGTCATGCTGCGGATCATGGGGAACTCTCCAGGTGGGCGGCCGGTGCGCCGGCCGTTGGGGCGCCGGGACAGTAAGGGCCGGCGGTGCCGGCGCGCCTTCGGTCAGTGAAGCAGGCGAATGACCAGGGAGTGTACCGCATCTGCGATTTTCGCCTTAGGGGCCGACGGCTATACTGCCCGGCCTTTTACATGCCCCGGAGTCATCCATGCGCCCGTCCGGCCGTGCCCCCGACCAGCTGCGTCCCGTCACCATCACCCGCGAGTACACCCGCCATGCCGAGGGCTCGGTGCTCGTGGAGTTCGGCGACACCAAGGTGCTGTGCACGGCGAGCGTGGAGAACTCCGTGCCGCGCTTCCTGAAAGGCAAGGGCGAAGGCTGGATCACCGCCGAGTACGGCATGCTGCCACGCTCGACGCACACCCGCTCCGACCGCGAGGCCACGCGCGGCAAGCAGGGCGGCCGCACGCTCGAGATCCAGCGTCTGATCGGCCGCAGCCTGCGCGCCTGTGTCGACCTGAAAAAGCTCGGCGAGAACACCATCACCATCGACTGCGACGTGATCCAGGCCGATGGCGGCACGCGCACCGCCGCCATCACCGGCGGCTGCGTCGCGCTGGTGGATGCGCTGACCTTCATGCTCAACAAGAAGCTCTGCAAGCAGGACCCGCTCACCGGCCTCATCGCGGCGGTGTCCGTCGGTATGTACGAGGGCCTGCCGGTGCTGGACCTCGATTATCCGGAAGACTCGGGCTGCGAGACCGACATGAACGTCGTCATGACGCAGCAGGGCGGTTTCGTGGAAGTGCAGGGCACGGCGGAAGGCAAGCCGTTCTCGCGCGCCGAAGCCGACGCGATGCTGCTGCTGGCCGAGAAGGGCATTGGCGACCTGATCCGCCTTCAGCAGAAGGCGTTGAACTGGTAAGTGCCGCGCCCCTGCAGATGGTCTGCAGCGGAACGCGCTGCGCACCCGGATAAAAAAGCCGGCGCAAGCCGGCTTTTTTATTGCAGTGCTGGCGCTCAGCTTTCCGAGGACAGCCGGTCGGTAAACTTCCAGGTACGAATGATCTGCAGGATGTCCGTGTCGCGGCGGATGGCGGCGGGGAAGGGCTGGAAGGGCTCGGCAAGGCGTACCGACTGGCGTGCGGCTTCGTCGAGCAGTGGATAGCCGGAGGATTTCAGCACCACGATTTCCTTCACGTGGCCGGTGGCGAGAATGGACACCATCAGGCGCACGTTGCCGTAAATCTTTTTCTGCCGGGCGAGGCGGGGATAGTTTTTATTGCCGATTTCCTCCACGCGACTGCGGAAGGCGTCGACATAGGCGGCGTCGCGATCGTACTTGGTCGACACGGTGGAGATGACGCGGACGCGCGGGCGCTTGGCATAGGCCTGCTTCTTCGCGGCGAGCCGCGCCTCGAGGCTGGCGATCTCGTCGGACTGCCAGGCCATGGCGAGTTGCGCCTGGCGGGCCTCGGCCTGTTCCTCGCGCAACTGCTGTGCCTTCTTCGAGGAGTGCTGGCGGTCGGAGCGGGCCGTGGTGACCAGCACCTGCTTCTGTTCGGCCTGCGATGCGCGGCTGGCGGCGACCTGCTCTTCCGGCTGCAGCTCGTTGATGGCGCTGTCCTTGAAGCGGGACTGGTGCGGGCTGGTGACCAGCTCAGCGCGGTCGAGGGTGCCGCTGCCTTCCTGGTTGGCGTCGCCGAGGAAGTCCGCCTGCTTGTCCGCCTTCTTGCTCTTGTGCTGTGCCAGGGTGACTTCCATCACGTGCGGCAGGTTCACCCGCGGCGCCGTGAAGACGACGCCGAAAATCAGGATGGCGTGCAGCATCGTCGCCACGAAAATCGTGAAGCTGAGGCGATCGGCAGTGGAGACGGTAGCGGAAGCGGACATTGCTTGATTGTTGTGATGTGCAAGCCAGCCCGGAGTCTGCCTGCCGCGGGGCGGGCTTGTCCATGCACAGGTCGCAAAGAGGGCGGAAATCCGCGATGAAGGCCGCGGTTTCGGTGCCGTGCGGGGAGGACGAGGGACGGCGGGCCCTGTCGTTGCCCGCATCCGTACCAGGGCCGCCGCTCAGGCTCGGCGGCGGCCCTGGTAGAAGCGCACGCTGCGGAATTCGTCGAACTCGTTGAGGTCGGGCAGGGTTTCGGCCGTCTCCTCGCCGATCAGCGCGTAGGGCGGCACGGAGAGGTTCCTGACGCGCGAGTCGGCCACCAGCACTTCCGGCGCGCGCGCCAGGAAGGCGGCGAGGAAGGGATGGTTGGCGCGGTCGTAGAGCACATCCGCGGCAAGCACGAGGTCGAAGTCTTCCGTCAGTGCGAAGAAGTCGCCCGCGAGGCGCACGCTGACGCCGTTGAGCGCGGCGTTGGCCGCCGTGGCGCGCAGCGAGGCGGGATCGATATCGCAGGCCACGACTTCACGCGCACCGGCCAGGGCCGCGGCGCAGGCGACTACGCCGGAGCCCGTGCCGAAATCCAGCACCTTGCGGCCCCGCACGAGCGCCGGCTCACGCAGCAGGCGGCGCGCCAGCGCCAGGCCCGAGGCCCAGCAGAAAATCCAGTAGGCCGGCTCGTGGAGCGCGGCCGCCATTTCCTCGGGAGCAAGCGGACCCTGCGGAAAGTCGTCGGTGAGCAGGTAGAGCTGAAGGCCGCCGCAGTCCGGCAGGGTCGCGGGTGCAATGCAGGCGCGGGGCAGCGTGCGGCGGATCTCGGCGGTGAGTTCGTCCTGCGGGCTCATGGTCTCGTGGGTCGGGCTTCAGCCCGACATCCTCTGCGGGCCTTGTGCGGCCCGGGGCGGTTTGTACCGATGCCGGAGTCGGGCAGAAGCCCGAGCGGAGTCATGTGCCGGGGTGCCGGGCTAGGCGCCGGCCTGCGCGCGGCGCAGCGTCTCGATGGTGGCGACCAGGTGATCGGCGATGCCGAAGTGATACTGCGCGTCGATCTCGCGGATGCAGGTCGGACTCGTCACGTTCACTTCGGTGAGGTAGTCGCCGATCACGTCGAGGCCGACGAAGACGAGGCCGCGCCTCTTCAGCTCCGGGCCCACCTGCGCGGCGATCCAGCGGTCGCGCTCGGTCAGCTCGCGCGGCTCGCCACGGCCGCCGGCGGCGATGTTGCCGCGGATCTCGTCGCCCTGCGGAATGCGGGCCAGCGCATAGGGCACCGGCTCGCCGTTCACCATCAGGATGCGCTTGTCGCCGTTCACGATCTCGGGGATGTAGCGCTGTGCCATCACGGGCCGCGCGCCGTTGTCGGTCAGCGTCTCCAGCGTGGCGCCGATGTTGGGGCCGCCGGCGCTCAGGCGGAAGATGCCGGCGCCGCCCATGCCGTCGAGCGGCTTCACGATGGCGTCCTGCTGCTCGGCCACGAAGGCGCGCAGCCGTGCCATGTCCGCGCTGATCAGCGTTGGCACCATGCACTGCGGGAACTGCGTGGCGAAGACCTTCTCGTTGCAGTCGCGCAGCGACGCCGGACGGTTCACCACCAGCACGCCGGCCTGCTCGGCCATTTCCAGGATGTAGGTGCTGTAGACGAAGTTCATGTCGAAGGGCGGATCCTTGCGCATCAGGATCACGTCCACCTCGGCCAGGCGCCGCGTCTCGCGCGCGCCGCGCTCGAACCACTTTTCCGGGTCTTCGAAGACATTGAGCGGCGCCATGTCGCCATAGGCGGCGCCGTCACGGATGAACAGGTCGTCCTGCTCCAGGTACCAGAGCCGGTGGCCGCGCGCCTGTGCCGCCCAGAGGATGGCGATGGTGGAGTCCTTCTTGATCTTGATGGACTCGATGGGATCCATCACGACAGCGATGTTGAGGGTCATTGCAGGAGCTCCATCGCAGGGTTTTCCGGAAGTGGTCGGGTTCGGCTCGGTCAGGAGCGCGGCGGGTGCCACGGGTGCTGTCGTTGCGCCCGGCGGCAGGACCGGGCAAGCAGACGCGGGTGTCAGTGCCGGCCGCTGCAGGTTCTCCGGACAGCCTGCCATTGCCGGGGCGGCTGTCGCCAGCCCCGGGCATTATTGATCTGGTTACTTGATGCCGTACTCGGCGCGGTAGCGGCGCACCGCCTCGAGGTGGTCGGCCATGCCGTCCTGCTCTTCGAGGTAGGTGACCAGGTGCTCGAGCTTGACGATGGAGATGACCGGAATGCCGAAGTCGCGCTCGACCTCCTGGATGGCGGAGAGCTCGCCCTTGCCGCGCTCCTGGCGGTCCAGCGCCACCACCACGGCGACCGGGCGGGCCGCGGCGGCCGTGATGAGGGTCATGACTTCACGGATGGCGGTGCCGGCCGTGATCACGTCGTCGATGATGAGCACGCGGCCGGTCAGCGGCGCGCCCACCAGCGAGCCGCCTTCGCCGTGGTCCTTGGCTTCCTTGCGGTTGAAGCACCAGGGCTTGTCGATGATGTACTGGTCGGCGAGCTTGATGGCGGTGGCGGTGGCAATCGGGATGCCCTTGTAGGCCGGGCCGAAGAGCACGTCGAACTGGATGCCGGAGTCGCGGATGGTCTCGGCATAGAAGAGACCGAGCTCGGACAGGCCGGCGCCGGTGTTGAAGAGGCCGGCGTTGAAGAAGTACGGGCTCTGGCGGCCCGACTTGAGGGTGAAGTTGCCGAACTTGAGCACGCCGAGGCGCAGGGCGAAGCCGATGAATTCGCGTTGGTAGTCGCGCATGGGGAATTGAGTGTTGTAGGAAGAAAGTGCCGCTATCATAGCCGCTCCCTTTTGCCCCTGCCACGAACCCGGTCTCGTCATGCGCATCGTCTCCGCCAATCTGAACGGCATCCGTTCCGCCGCCAGCAAGGGCTTCTTCGACTGGCTGGAAACCAGCGGCACCGATGTGCTCTGCATCCAGGAGACCAAGGCCCAGGAACACCAGCTCGACCTGCTGCACCGCCCGGATGGCTGGAACAGCTACTTCTTCGATGCCGAGCGCCCCGGCTACAGCGGTACCGCCCTCTTCAGCCGGCAGAAGCCCGACGCCGTGCGCACCGGCCTCGGCTTCGAGCTCTGCGACACGCAGGGGCGCTGGATCGAGGCCGATTTCGGCGACCTGACCGTGGCCTCGCTCTACCTGCCCTCGGGCTCGGCCGACGAGGCAGCGCAGGCGCGCAAGGACCTCTTCCTGGAAAAGCTGATGCCGATGATGAGGCAGTGGCGCCAGGACGGCCGCAGGATGGTCATCTGCGGCGACTGGAACATCGCGCACAAGGAAATCGACCTCAAGAACTGGAAGGGCAACCTGAAGAATTCCGGCTTCCTGCCGCACGAGCGCGCCTGGCTGACCACATTGTTCGACGAGGTGGGCTGGGTCGACGCCTTCCGCGTCGTGAACCAGGAGGCCGAGCAGTACACCTGGTGGTCGAACCGTGGCCAGGCCTATGCCAAGAACGTCGGGTGGCGCATCGACTACCACATCGTCTCGCCCGAGCTGAAGGATTCGATTCGCGCCACCAGCATCTACAAGGGCGAGAAGTTCTCCGACCATGCGCCGCTGATCCTCGACTACGACCTCTGAGGCGGTGCCCGCGTCCGCCTGCGCCAGGGTTTGGGGCGCGCGCGGTGCGGCAAGGTCGCTTTGACTGCTTTTTGCCAGCGCGAATGGCGCAAGCTTGATCACGCTGACGCTGACGCTGACGCTGACGGGTTCGGCTCCGGCGCCGTTGCCGGTTTTCGAATGATGAGCCTCGCCGTGCCGCGGCCGAGGGGAGAGTGCAAATGAGCGACAAGAAATTCACCGCCCCCGACGCCGCCACGGTCGCGCGCTGGCGCCAGGACATCGTGTTTGCCGAAAGCGTGCGCGGCTGCGAATTCACCTTTCACACGACCTGGGGCATTTTCTCGCCGCGCGGTATCGATGAAGGGTCGCGCCTGCTGCTCGACCATATCGACATCCAGCCCGCAGACGACTGCATGGATGTCGGCTGCGGCTATGGCGTGCTCGGCATGACGCTGGCGAAGCTCGCGCCCGAGGGCCGTACCCTGCTCGTCGACAAGGATTTCGTGGCGGTGGAATACGCACGGCAGAACTGCGCGCGCAACGGGCTGGGCAATACGGACGTCCTGCTCAGCAACGGCTTCAACCACATTCCGAAGGACGCGAAGTTCGACCTCATCGTGTCCAATCTGCCGGCCAAGGTCGGCAACGAGCAGCACTATCTCTATCTGTTCGACGCCCATGCCCACCTGAAGCCGGGCGGCCGCTTCGTCGTGGTCACCATCAACGGCCTGCGCGAATTCATCGCGCGCACGTTCAAGGAAGTCTTCGGCAACTACGACAAGCTGAAGCAGGGCAAGACCTATACCGTGGCGCAGGCGATCAAGGCCGGCTGAGCCCACGGTGCCGGCAATCGGCCAGCAACATGCCGTGGACTTTCCCGGCACACGCCCTACAGTGGCTTGCACAATCCGCACTGCCGCGCTCCAGCTCGTACGCATGCACGACGTTCTGAAAAACACAGGCGCGGCCCTGTCTGTTTGACTCGGCGCCAGTGTCAGGGAGCGCCGCTGTCACGCCACGAACGGGCCGTGCGGGCGTAGTTCCGTGACGCTATCCCGATCCGAACCGACAGGACAGGAGAACGTCATATGAAGCTTTCCATTCTCGCTAGCGGTGCTCTCGCCGCCTCCCTTCTCGCCGCCACCGCCATGGCGGAAACCGTGACCTATCCGTCGCCGGCCTCGGCCGACGCGGCGAACGCGAAAAAAGACCTCGCCGATGCGGAGGAAGACGCACGCAAGAAAGCGGACGCGGCGATTCCGGAGAAAGCGAAGGAAAAGGACAGGGAGCAGGCCGGGCCGGATGCCGGCAAGGACATGCCGGAGGCGGAATCGCAGGACGCCCGCGGCTGAGGCGCGGGCCGGGTCGCGTAGTGGGTTGGCGCCGGAGCGCCAGGGCTGGGTGAGTCTTTCCGCTCCGGCGATCAGCAAAATGGCGGCCTTCGGGCCGCCATTTTTTATGGCGTGCTGGCGGCGGGACGTCTTCGCCCCGGAGGGAAGGGCGCAGGACTCGCCGTGCGCGTCAGGCCGTCTTTTCCCGCTCGACCAGGATGCCGGCGAACCAGGTGACGATGGCGCGCGGCAGCAGGCGGATGAAGAAGGGCAGCGGCTTGTTGAGCAGGCCGGTGACCACGACGGGGCGGCCGCCCCGCAGTGCGGACAGCGCGCTGCTGGCCACCGTCTGGGGCGTATCCATCAGCTTGGAGACGAAGGTGCCGTGGTTGCCGGCAATGTCGTGGAAGGCCGTGTCAGTGGCGCCCGGGCAGACGGCGGTCACGCGGATGCCGTTGCGCTTTTCTTCCGCGGCCAGTGCTTCGGAGAACATCAGCACATAGGACTTGGTGGCGCCGTAGACGGCAAACCGCGGGCAGGCCTGGAAGGCCGCCACGGAGGCGATGTTCATGATGCGGCCCTGGCGGCGCGCGCGCATGCCGGGCAGCACGGCGTGGCAGAGTTCGGTGAGCGCCACCATGTTGAGCTGCATCATGCCCTGCACGCGGTCCAGCGCCATGTCGCCGAAGCGGTCGTTGATGCCGAAGCCGGCGTTGTTCACCAGTGTATCGACCTCGAGGCCGAGCGCCTTCACGGTCGTCATCAGGCGGGAGGCGGCGCCGGGCTGCTCCAGGTCGAGCGCGATCACCTCGACGCGGCGGCCGTGCTGCTGCTTCAGCTCCGCAGCCAGCTCGTCCAGCCGGTCCTGGCGACGGGCGACGAGCACAAGGGCCTGCGCTTCCTCTTGGGCAAGCTGGCGGGCCAGGGTGGCGCCGATGCCGCTGGAGGCGCCGGTGATGACGGTGGCAAGCGTGGGGTTGGACATGACGGTTCCCTCTATCGGTGGTGGCGCCACGGTAGGCGTCAGTTCGATAGTTGTCAAACTATCAATCTGATCTGCTAGCATCCGCTCATCTGACAAGGGAGGGTGAGGCATGAAAATCCTGGTGGTGGGTGCGGGGGCGGTGGGGCAGGTCTATGCAAAGCATCTGGCGATGGCCCACGCCGTCACCTTCTTCGTGAAGCCGGCCCATGCCGACTCGCTGGCCGCGGGCCTCGCCCTGCACCGGCTGAATTACCTGCAGCACAACTCCGTGCTGTGGAAGGATTACCGCGTCGTCACCACCGTGGCCGAGATTGCCGCGCAGGCCTGGGACCAGGTCTGGCTCTGTATGTCCGCCGACGCCCTGCAGTCGCCGCTGTCCCGCGAGGTACTGGCCGCAGTAGGGCGCGCCACCGTCGTCTGCCTGCAGCCGGGGCCGGACAGCGCGGCGCTGGTGCGGGCGGCGCTGCCCGATCCGGCGCAGCTGGTGCAGGGGCTCATCACGTTCATCGCCTACCAGTCGCCCCTGCCGGGCCGGCCCGGGCCAGCCGGCATGGCGTATTTCCACAGCCGCCTGGCGCCCGGCCTGTTCAGTGGCGCGCCGGACCGGGTCGATGCCGTAGTGCAGGCCCTGCGCACGGGTGGCATGGCGGCGCGGCGCGTGGCGAGCCTCGACGAGGCGGCCGGGGGCGAAGGCCTGCTGCAGCCGCTGGTGGCGGCGCTCGAGGTGAACGGCTGGCGGCTGCACGGCTTTGCGCGGACCCCGGCCTTCCGGCTGGGGCGTGCGGCGGCCCTGGAGACGCTGGCGATCCTGGCCGCCGACCGTGGCGCGAAGGTGCTGCCGATGCGGCTGGCGCTGTTGCCCCTCGCCAGCCGCGTCCTGTTCTTCCTGGCGCCGAAGGTGCTGCCGCTGGCGCTCGAGCCCTACCTGGAATTCCACTTTTCCAAGGTCGGTGTGCAGACCCGGCAGATGCTGGAGGGCTACATCGCCCTCGGCGAGCGCCATGGACTGCCCGTTGGGCGTCTGCGGGAATTGCGTAGCGCGCTGCCCTGACGGCTTGAGATAGCTTGCGGCGGCCCCAATACTGGGACGATGGAAATCGAAAGCGCCAACTTCACCAACCAGTGCCTGATCGCCATGCCCGCCATGGCGGATCCGCGCTTTGCCCATGCCCTCACCTACGTCATCAAGCACGACGATGAGGGTGCCGTGGGCCTTGTCGTGAACAAGCCGCTGCAACTGCCGCTAAGCAAGCTGCTCTCCGAGATCAGCACCAACCTGGTGGCGCCGCTGCGCAATCCGGCGCTACCCGTACTCTTCGGCGGCCCGGTGAACACCGAGATGGGCTTCGTGCTGCACCGCGAAAAAGGCGACTGGAACAGCACCTTGCCCATTAGCGAGGAAATCTGCGTGACCAGCTCGCGTGACATCCTCGACGCCATTGCCCAGGGCCAGGGCCCGGACGATTACCTCGTGGTGCTGGGCTATGCCGGCTGGTCCGCCGGCCAGCTGGAAGAGGAAATGGCCGCCAACGCCTGGCTAACCTGCCCGGTGGACAACGACCTGCTCTTCAACCTGCCTTTCGAGCAGCGCTGGGAGGCCGGCATCCACAAGCTCGGTATTGATCCCGTCTTCCTGGCCAGCGAGGCGGGTCACGCCTGACCCTGCTCCGGCGCCGGCTCGCACGTTCCGATTCGCTTCCCGCTGAGCGCACGCAGGACGCTCAGCGCCTCGGGCCGGCTCCTGTTGTTTCCCCTCGGCTGCTTGGATGTTGGCCACTTATGCGGTGCCCCGGCGGGGCGCGCACATGCAGAGCGCCTGCTGTCCGGTACACTCGCAGGCTTCACGGCATTCCCGGCGCATCCTTCATGACGGACGTTTCCTTCCAGCGCGTGCTCGGCTTCGACTTCGGCACCAAGCGCATCGGTGTCGCCACGGCCCAGGCCGTGACGGGCACGGCCGCGCCGCTGGCGCCGGTGCCGGCGCGTGACGGCATTCCCGCCTGGGAAAAGCTCGATGCGCTGCTGGCCGAGTGGCAGCCCGAGGCCCTGGTGGTGGGCCTGCCGCTCAACATGGACGACAGCGAGTCCGAGCTCTCACACCTGGCCCGCAAGTTCGGGCGCCGCCTGGCCGCCCGCTACCGCCTGCCGGTCTTCATGTGCGACGAGCGCCTCTCCAGCCACGCCGCCCGCGGCCTGCTCATGGACCTGCAGGACCGCCGGCGCGGCAAGCTGCCGGCCCTGGATTCCACGGCGGCCGTGCTGATCGCCGAGGCCTGGCTGGCCGACCCCCGGCCTCTCAAGCCCTGACGCAAAAGCCCTGCCCGCCCTGCGTGCGGGGTGGCGGTTCCGCCTGCTGACGTCGCCCCTGCCAACGGTTGTTCGGCCTGCGCGGCGCCGGGAGTCAGGCGCCAGGTTTGCGGCAAGGGCCCCACGCCGCGGGGACGGACTCAAACTTTCTCCTGTACAATCGCCGCGGCTCAGAAAGGAACCTCCCCATGCACTTCTCCTCCGCGCATGAAGCCAGCCGCCTGCAGCTCAATCCGCAGGGCCGGCTCCGGCATTTCCTCACCACCGAAGGCCTTTCCCGCGACCAGCTCACCGAGATACTGGACACCGCCGAGACATTCATCGACCCGGTGAGCGGCGCCATCATCAATACGCCGCGCCTTGCCGGGCGCACCGTGATGAACCTCTTCTTCGAGGCCAGCACGCGCACCCGCACCACCTTCGAGGTGGCGGCCAAGCGCCTGTCGGCCGACGTGCTCAACATCGACATCTCCAAGAGCTCGACGAGCAAGGGCGAAACCCTGCGCGACATGCTCTGGAACCTGGAGGCGATGACCGCCGACATCTTCGTGGTGCGCCACGGCGATTCGGGTGCAGCGCATTTCATCGCCAGCCAGGTCACGCCCAACGTCGCCGTGATCAACGCCGGCGACGGCCGCCATGCGCACCCGACGCAGGCCATGCTGGACATGCTCACCATCCGCCGTCATGCCGGCGCCTTCGAGAACCTCACCGTCGCCATCATCGGCGATATCCGCCACTCGCGCGTCGCACGCTCCGAGATCCACGCCCTGCAGACGCTGGGCGCGAAGGAAATCCGCGTCATCGCACCGCGCACGCTGCTGCCCCAGGGCTTCGACCAGCTCGGCGTGAAGCTCTACGAGCGCATGGAAGAGGGCCTGGCGGATGTCGACGTGGCGATCGCGCTGCGCATCCAGAACGAGCGCATGGAGTCAGCACTGTTGCCGGGCGCGGAAGAGTTCTATTCGCTCTACGGCCTGACGCGCGACAAGCTGAAGCATGCCAAGCCCGGCGTCATCGTGATGCATCCCGGCCCGATCAACCGCGGCGTGGAAATCGAATCGGAAGTGGCGGACGGCGCGCAGTCGGTGATCCTGAAGCAGGTGAACTACGGCATCGCCGTGCGCATGGCCGTGCTCGCGCTGGCGGTGCAAGGGCAGGACGGCGCGCGTTAAGTCGCGGTCGTCGCCGCGCCGGCTGACAAGCTCGGGTTCATCGGCGCGTACCCTTGCGATGCCTGCTGGCGAGGCAGGAATTCAACGCAGCAAAAATTCCGTCGACGTGGTTCGCGGCACAGGCCGCGCCGACGGCAGCATGAAACGCAGCAAAGTGACGGAGCCCCCATGGCTGTTCGCATCGACAATGTCCGCCTCATCGACCCGGCCGAAGGTCTTGATTCCGTCACCAGCGTACTGCTGGAAAACGGCGACCTGATCTCCGGCAGCGCCAGCGTGCCGGCCGCCGAAGTCATCGACGGCCAGGGCCTGTGGGTGACGCCGAGCTTCGTCGATCTCTGCGCGCGGCTGCGCGAGCCGGGAGCGAAGCTGCACGGCGGCGTCGCCAGCGAGAGCCGCGCGGCGCGCGAAGGGGGATTCCTCGATGTCGTGGTGCCGCCCGATACGCAGCCCGTGCTGGATTCCGGCGCCCTGATCACGCAGCTCCTCGAGCGCGCGCAGCACGCCGGCTTCGCCCGCGTACACGCCATCGGCGCGCTGACCCGGGGGCTCGACGGCAAGGCGCTCTCCAACATGGCGCGCCTGGTGAAAGCGGGCTGCAGCGGCATCGGCAATGCGCGCGCGCCCTTCGCCAGCGCGGAGACGACGCTACGCTGCCTCGAATATGCCGCGACGCTCGGCCTGACCGTGTTCTTCTCGCCGGAAGAGCCCAGCCTCGGCCGCGGCTGCGCGCACGACGGCTTCACCGCGGCGCGCCTCGGCCTGCCGGGCATCCCGGCCACTGCCGAGACGATCGCGCTGGCCACGCAGCTGCTGCTGGTCGAGCAGACCGGTGTGAAGGCGCACTTCGGGCAGCTTTCCTGCCGCGGTTCCGTCGAGCTCATCCGCATTGCCAAGGAGAAGGGCCTGAAGGTGAGCGCGGATGTCGCCATGCACCACCTGCACCTGACGGACATTGCCATCGACGGCTTCAACAGCATGGCCCACGTGCGGCCGCCGCTGCGCAGCGCGGACGATCGCACCGCACTGCGCGAAGGCGTGAAGAGCGGCACCATCGACGCCATCTGCTCCGATCACCAGCCGCTCGACGCCAGCGCCAAGCTCGCGCCCTTCCCCAGCACCGAGCCTGGCATGAGCACGCTCGAAACCGTGCTGCCGCTCGGCCTCCAGCTCCTGCGCGAGGGCGTGTTCACGGAGCAGGAGCTGCTGCGCGCGCTGACGCAGAATCCCGCGCGCATTCTCGGCCTCGACAAGCCGGCCGGCTGGCTGCTCATCAATCCTGCGCAAAGCTGGCAGGTGAGCGCGGAAACCCTGCTCTCCACCGGCAAGAACACGCCCTGGCTGGGGCAGACGCTGACCGGCCGCGTGCAGCGCGCCTTCGGCTGAGGCACACCGGCGCGCGGGCTGCCGCCGCCTGCCTCAGGTCTTGCGGATCACCTGCGGCACCACTTCCTGCTCCAGCGCGTGCCAGCGCGGCTTGCGTGGTGGCTCGCCCGTCGTGCAGCTTTCCGTGGGATGCCAGACATGGCCGGCGCGACAGGCGCGCGCCACCTCGATGCAGGGTTCTTCGCCATGGAATTCGAAGAAGGCGAGGTCGCGCGACTCCAGCGCACGCTGGAAGGCCTGCGTGAGGGAGTGCATCGCCTCGTGCGCCGTCATCTGCGCATAGCCGTGGTCGGTGGCCAGGATCTGCAGGGCTTCATCACGCGTCATCGCTCTTCCCTCCTGCCCCGGCGGGGCGTCGACTGCGCCGGACTGCGGGCCTGTTGCCTTGAGCCTAGCAGCTCGTATCGCCGGCAAGGGCGCATGCGCTTCCGTTGTCATGGAAACGTATGCATGGCCGGAAGCATTTGCCCGTGGCGACAGGCGTAGCCACACTCACGGCTCACGGCTCACGGCTCACGGCTCACGGCTCACGGCTCACGGCTCACGGCTCACGGCTCACGGCTCACGGCTCACGGCTCACGGCTCACGGCTCACGGCGGCGCCTGCCGCCACGCTGCAAACGGAGGCGACCATGCGACTGTTCTTTGCGCTCTGGCCCGACACGCAGACCCAGCATGCCTGGCATGACGGGCTGGCGCCGTATCTCGCCCCGCTGGGCGGGCGCCGCATGCCGTCAGCGAACCTGCACCTCACGCTCGCCTTCCTCGGCGACGTGCGCGGCGACCGCATGAGCGAGCTGTTGCGGCTCGGCGACGATCTCGCCACCGACGCGCTCAGCCTGCGCTTCGATCACCTCGAGTACTGGAAAAAGCCGGGCCTCGTATGCCTGCGCACGGCGGACACGCCGCCGCCACTGGCGCGTCTTGCGGGACAGCTCGGCACCGGGCTCGACATGGCTGGCTTCGCGGTGGAGCGGCGCCAGTTCAAGCCACACGTCACGCTCGCACGCGATGTGCCGGTCGGCATGGCCAGCCTGCCGGTCTGGCCGGTCGTGGAGTGGCAGGTACCGGCGGTCGCGCTCGTGCGCTCCCGGCTGGCGGCCGGCGGCTCGGAGTACGCCGTGCTGCACGAGTGGCGGCTGGGCTGAGCGCGGTCACGGGGCAGGGCGTTTCCGCCAGCCG
This sequence comes from Moraxellaceae bacterium, assembly GCA_029237815.1. Lineage (GTDB taxonomy): Bacteria > Pseudomonadota > Gammaproteobacteria > Pseudomonadales > Moraxellaceae > UBA2031. The sequence goes on along the minus strand of JAQZBP010000006.1, from coordinate 372,862 downwards.
AGGGCGCCTTCCATCCCGACGGCTCCCGCGGCCTGACGGGAAGCGCTGCGCCGGGGAATGGCTTGGTTATAGTGGAGCCTCAGACAGAAGGCGGAGGTAAGTTGCACATGGATGGTGTTCTGCCCCGGCCCTCATGGCTGCTGCGCAATCTCGGCGTCACGCTGGCCTATATCCTCACGGCGCTGCCGGCGTTCCAGTTCGCCGATCCGGCGGTGCCGGCCACCGCCGTGTTCCCGCCCGCGGGCATTGCGCTGGCGGCGGTGCTGGTCTGGGGCGTGGGCGTCCTGCCCGGTGTCTTTCTCGGCGGCGTGGTGATCAATCTGCTGCAGCTGCACTCGCCAGACCTCGCGCTGTGGCAGTGGTTGCTGGCGTCATGTGCCGTGTCCGCCGGCTCGTGCCTGCAGGCCTGGGCCGGCAGCCGCCTCTGCCAGCTTTTTGCCCGTACCGCGACGCCAGGCGGCCGCACCTGGAACGAGCTCCGACTGATCATGCTGGGCGGCCTGCTGGCCTGCACCATCGCGCCTCCTATCGGCAACCTCGTGCAGTTCCTCGTCGGGCGGCTCCATCTGCAGGACCTGCCCTACAACCTGTGGACGTGGTGGGCGGGCGACATGCTGGGCGTCGCCATCTTCACGCCGCTGGCGCTGTACGGCCTCGATTACCACGAGCGGCATCCCGGGCAATGGATCCGCGCGCTGGCGGCACCGGTGGCGGCACTCGTGTTCGTGTTGCTGCTGTTCTTCCTCGTCAACGTGCGCGAGCAGCTGAGCCTGGAGAACACCTTTCGCGAGCAGGCGCGCGCGGTCACCGAGCGACTCAACCTGCGCCTGGCCGGGCACTATGAAACCCTGCACTCCATCCGCCGCTTCTGGCAGAGCTCGCGCGAGGTCGACGCGGCCGAGTTTCGTGCCTTCGTGGGCGAGTCCCTGGCCGTGCACCGCGACATCCGCATGCTGGGCTGGGCCCCGCTCGAGAATGGCGCGATCAGCTTGCGTTACGCGGAGCCGCCCGGCCTCGATCCGCTGCAGAGCTTCCACCTGAATCGGGATCCGGTGCTGCGCAAAGCGCTGGACGACGCGCGTGACAGTGGCGGCTTCACCGCCGTGCCGGGACTGCGCCGCCTGCCTGGCGAGCGCATGGCCCGCAGTGCGCTGCTCTTCGAACCGGTGTATGCGCGCGCTGCACCGGTGGCGACCGTGGCGCAGCGTCGTGCCGCCTTCCTCGGCGTGGCGGTGATCGCCTTCGAGCTCGCGCCGACGCTGGCGGGCGAGGGCGCGCCGGGCCTGCTGCTGCGGATCGAGGACCGTAGTGCGCCGGGCGAGGGGGCGCTTTATGCCAGCTCGGGAACGCCGGACAACAAGCCGCTGTACCATCAGGTACGCCTGCCCGTGGGACAGGGACACTGGGACGTCACGGTGAGCTCGCCCATGGGCTTCCGTGCTGCGCACCGCTCCTTTGAAGCGTCGCTGGTGCTGATCGGTGGGCTGCTCCTCGCCAGCCTGCTGCAGGCGCTGGCGCTGGTGCTGAACCGTTCGCAGGCCTGGCAGCAGCAGTCGGTGAAGTCGGAGCTGGCGCGCAGCCAGGCCGAGCAGGAGGCGCGGGTAAAGGGCGCCTTCCTCGCCACCATGAGCCACGAGATCCGCACGCCCATGAACGGCGTCATCGGCATGACGCAGCTGCTCTCGGAAACCACGCTCGATACCGAGCAGGAGCACTACGTCAGCACCATCCGCCGTTCCTGCGAGGCGCTGCTGCGCATCCTCAACGACATTCTGGATTACTCCAAGATCGAGGCCGGCCGCCTGCAGATCGAAAACGTCGGCTTCAACCTGCGCGAGCTGATGGAAGAGTGCTGCTCGCTGTTCTCGCCGCATGCGCGCCAGAGCGGCATTCCTCTCCGGCTGGAGTGCGACCGCGATTTGCCGCCGCAGCTGGTGGGCGACCCGGTCCGCATCCGCCAGGTGCTCATCAACCTGCTCGGCAATGCCTACAAGTTCACCCGCGAAGGCGAAGTCGTGCTGCGCGTGTATCCGTCGCGCAGCAAGAGTGAGGGCACGCCGGAGATCCGCTTCGAGGTGCAGGACACCGGCATCGGCATTGCCGACGTGCAGCGCGCACGGCTGTTCGAATCGTTCTCGCAGGGCGACTCGTCGATCACGCGCAAATACGGCGGCACCGGCCTCGGGCTGTCGATCTGCCGCTTGCTGGTCGATCTCATGGGCGGCCAGATCGGTGTGAACACTGCCTATGGCAAGGGCTCCAGGTTCTGGTTCAACCTGCCGATGAAGTCGGCGGACGGCACCGAGGTCGTGTCGGCGCCTGCCGCGGCCCTCGTCGCGACCGCCAGCGAGATGCCGTCGCAGGGCCTGCGCGTGCTGGTGGTCGAGGACAATCCTGTCAACCAGCAGGTACTGGCCGGCTTCCTGCGCCGGCATGGCATCACGCCCCGGCTTGTGGGCGACGGCGTCGAGGCGCTGCACGTGCTGACCTCGGAGCGCCAGGAATTCGATGCCGTGTTCATGGACTGCGAAATGCCGAACATGGACGGCTACACAGCCACCGAGCGCATCCGCCAGTGGGAAAAGGCGGAGCGCCTGCCCCCGGTCTTCATCTGCGGCGTCAGTGCGCACGTGATCCGCGAGTATCGCGACCGCGCGCTGGCCATCGGGATGGATGATTTCATCGCCAAGCCATTGCAGCGCGAAGAGCTCGAGCGCGTGCTGGAAATTCTCAAGGCGCAGCGGACGCTGCCGCAGGCGCTGACACCCTGACGGCGGTGTTGTCCCCGATCGTGGCTAGAACAGCGCGAACTGCTTTTCGTCCTTCACTTTGCGCGGCCGCTCCGGCGGAATGAACAGGTCGGTGCGCAAGCCGCTCCGCGCCTGGTGGAGGCCGTTCTTGCGCACGGCCAGCGCAAAGCGCTGGCGCAATAGCTCCGCCAGGTTGCCTTCACCGCGCATGCGCGTGCCGAAGCGCGGGTCGTTGTCGCGGCCGCCGCGCATGTCCTGGATGGCCGCCATCACGCGCTCCGCACGCAGGGGCATGTGCTCTTGCAGCCAGTCCCGGAACAGCGCCTTCACCTCGAGCGGCAGCCGCACCATCACGTAGGTCGCGGATTCCGCCCCCACCTCGGCGACAGCCGCCACGATCTCTTCCACCTCGTCGTCGTTCACGAAAGGAATGAGTGGCGCCACCATGACGCCGACGGGCACGCCGGCGTCACGCAGCCTGCTGATGGAGAGCAGGCGCCGGTGCGGCGCGCTGGCGCGCGGCTCGAGGCGCTGCGAGAGCGCCGGATCCAGGCTGGTCACGGAAATGAACACGCGCACCAGGTTCAGCCGGGCCAGCTCCTGCAGCAGGTCGATGTCGCGTAGCACCAGCGCATTCTTGGTGACCAGCGTCAATGGATGCCGCGTTTCCAGCAGGACCTCCAGCAGCGAGCGCGTGATCCTGAAGTCGCGCTCGATGGGCTGGTAAGGGTCGGTATTCCCGCCGATGTTGAGGATGCCCACCTTGTGCCGCGGGTGACTGAGCTCGACGCGCAGCAACTCCGCCGCATTGGTCTTGGCGAACAGCCGCGTTTCGAAGTCGAGCCCCGGGGACAGGTCGAGGTAGGCGTGGCTGGGCCGCGCATAGCAGTAGACACAGCCGTGCTCGCAGCCCTGGTAGGGGTTGATGGAGTGGGTGAAGGGTATGTCCGGCGAGGTATTGCTGGAGATGATGCTGCGGCTCTGCACTGCCGTGACCGTGGTGCGGAGCGGCTGCAGCGGATCGGGAGCCGACGCCCAGCCGTCGTTGGCGGGCTCGCTGCGGGTCGTGAAGAAGCGGTTGTCCGGGTTATGGGTGGCGCCGCGGCCCTTGTGGGCGGCAGCGGCCGGCGCGGTCTTGGTCATGGGCCCCTCCTCTGGCGAAAGAATAAGCAAATACTGCTCATAAGGACAGTATTTGTTGTGTCAGTGCCTGGGGTCGGAAGGGCGGCCTCAGCGGGGGGATTTACGGCTCGCGGCCAAGTTCGCATCGCGGGGCCGGCCCGGGTGCTGCTGCGGGCGGGTGCAAGCAGAGGGACTTGCCCGGAGCCCCAAATGAAAACGCCGGCAGGCGCCGGCGTTTTCGACAGAGCAGGATCAGTCGTGCTGCTGCAGGCTCAGGCCGCGTGTGGCCTGGTCCAGGTAGCGCGAGTCCGATTCCTGGCCGAGCTTGATCATGAGGCGCAGGTCGTTCGGAGCGTCGGCATGTTTCAGTGCGTCCTCGTAGGTGATCTCGCCGGCAGAGTAGAGGTCGTAGAGCGCCTGGTCGAAGGTTTGCATGCCGACTTCGCGCGACTTCTTCATCAGCTCCTTGATCAGGTGTACTTCGCCCTTGCGGATGTGGTCGCCCACCAGCGGCGTGTTGAGCAACACCTCGATACAGGCGCGGCGCGCCTTGCCGTCCGGCGTCGGGATCAGCTGCTGCGCCACGATGCCCTTCATGTTGAGGGACAGGTCCATGTGCAGCTGGTGGTGACGGTCGGCCGGGAAGAAATGGATGATGCGGTCCAGCGCCTGGTTGGCGTTGTTGGCGTGCAGCGTGGCCAGCACGAGGTGACCGGTTTCGGCGAAGGCGATGGCGTAGTCCATCACCTCGCGGGTACGGATTTCACCGATGAGGATGACGTCCGGCGCCTGGCGCAGCGTGTTCTTCAGCGCGATGTCGAAGCTGTCGGTATCGATGCCCACCTCGCGCTGCGTGACGATACAGCCGTTGTGCTGGTGGATGAACTCGATGGGGTCCTCGATGGTGATGATGTGGCCGCGCGAATTGGCGTTGCGGTGGCCGATCATGGCGGCGAGCGAGGTGGACTTACCGGTGCCGGTTGCGCCCACGAAGATGATGATCCCGCGCTTGGTCATCGCCAGTTCCTTGATGATCTCGGGAAGCTTGAGGTCATCGACCTTGGGGATGTTGGTTTCGATGCGGCGCAGCACCATGCCCACCAGGTTGCGCTGGTAGTAGGCGGAGACACGGAAACGGCCGATGCCGCGGGCGGAGATGGCGAAGTTGCACTCCTTGGTGGCCGCGAATTCCTTGCGCTGGGCTTCCGTCATCACGCCGAGTACGACTTCGCGCGTCATTTCCGGCGACAGCGGCGTCTTGGTGATGGGCACGACCTTGCCGTTCAGCTTGACGGAAGGGGGCACGCCGGCGGTGATGAACATGTCCGAGCCGCCTTTCTGGACCATGATCTTGAGCAGATCTTCGAATTCCATGACTTACCCTCTGGTCGCCGGCGGGCCTGCGTGCCGGCGTGAACGTTTTTTGTGATTGTGCAGCCCGGCAGGCAGGCAGGACGCCGCCGCCGGTTCAGCCGACGAAGTTTTCCGGCACCTTGGCCTTTTCACGCGCCACGGCGTTGGTGACGAGTCCCTTCTGCACCAGGTTCTTGAGGCACTGGTCGAGCGTCTGCATGCCCATCGCGCCGCCGGTCTGGATGGCAGAGTACATCTGCGCGACCTTGTTCTCGCGGATGAGGTTACGGATGGCGGGCGTGCCGATCATGATTTCGTGCGCCGCGACGCGGCCGCCGCCGTTCTTCTTGCACAGGGTCTGCGAGATCACGGCCTGCAGCGACTCGGAGAGCATGCCGCGCACCATTTCTTTTTCTTCCGCGGGGAACACGTCGATGATGCGGTCCATGGTCTTGGCGGCGGAGGTGGTGTGCAGCGTGCCGAACACCAGGTGGCCCGTTTCCGCGGCGGTCAGCGCCAGGCGGATGGTTTCCAGGTCGCGCATTTCGCCGACGAGGATGATGTCGGGGTCTTCACGCAGCGCCGAGCGCAGCGCTTCGGAGAAGCCGAGGGTGTCGCGGTGCACCTCGCGCTGGTTCACCAGGCACTTTTTCGATTCGTGCACGAACTCGATGGGGTCCTCGATGGTGAGGATGTGCTCGTAGCGGGTGTTGTTGATGAAGTCGAGCATGGCGGCGAGGGTGGTGGACTTGCCGGAGCCGGTCGGGCCGGTCACCAGCACGATGCCGCGCGCGATTTCGGAGATATTCTGGAAGACCTTGCCCATGCCCAGGTCGTCCATGGACAGCACCTTGGACGGAATGGTACGGAACACGGCGCCGGCGCCACGGTTCTGGTTGAAGGCGTTGACGCGGAAGCGGGCCACCCCGGGGACTTCGAAGGAGAAGTCGGTCTCGAGGAACTCTTCGAAGTCCTTGCGCTGCTTGTCGTTCATGATGTCGTAGACAAGGCGGTGGACTTCCTTGTGCTCGAGCGGCGGCAGGTTGATGCGGCGCACGTCGCCGTCGACGCGGATCATGGGGGGCAGGCCTGCCGAAAGGTGCAAGTCGGAAGCACCGTTCTTGGCGGAGAAGGCAAGCAGTTCGGTAATGTCCATGGAAACTCCAACAGGGCACTCGCGGCAGGGAAACCGCTCTGCCAGAATCGATAATTGTTTTCTATCGGCGCAAAGGGCCGGATTCGGGCGTCCGGCTACGTTAACCTCTGCCGGGCCCGGGCTTCAACAAGAGTGAAGATGAGCGAGCTTGCCGAAAACCTGAATGCGCTGCGCGCCCGGATGGCCCGGGCGGAAGTTGCCGCCGACCGCGTGCCGGGCAGTGTGCGCCTGTTGGCAGTCAGCAAGACCCAGCCGGCCGCGGCGGTGCGGGCGGCGCATGCCGCCGGCCAGACCGCCTTTGGCGAGAACTACGTGCAGGAAGGGGTGGAGAAGATTGCCGCCCTGGCCGACCTGCCCCTCGAGTGGCACTTCATCGGCCCCCTGCAGAGCAACAAGACCCGCGAGGTCGCCGGTCATTTCCACTGGATGCATTCCCTGGAGCGCGAAAAGATCGCACGCCGCCTGGATGAGCAGCGGCCGGCCCGGCTGCCGCCGCTGCAGGTCTGCATCCAGGTGAACATCGACGACGAGGCCGGCAAGGCTGGCTGCGCTCCGGTCGACCTGCCGGCCCTGGTGGAGGCGGTGCTGGCGCTGCCTCGCCTCGAGCTGCGCGGCCTGATGTGTATTCCCCGCCCTGGCAACACGGCCGCGTTCGCCGACCTCGCAAAGACACGGCAGGATTTACTCGCTAGTATTCCCGGGCTTTCGCCGGAGCGTTTCGACACCCTGTCCATGGGCATGTCGGACGACCTGGAAGCCGCCATCGCCGCCGGCAGCACCCTGGTTCGGGTCGGGACCGCGATTTTCGGCTCCCGGGCCAGGCCCGCGCCGGGCTGACGAAGGCATTGCCCGGCCGGTTGCCGGGCGGCAGGTCGGGCCACCCCATCCATTCCAGTGCCGTAGTCGGGCTGTGGCCCGACCTTCGGACAGGGCGCGTCAGCGCCAGGCAGTCAGGTGTAGCGCTATGGGACGGAAAATCGGATTCATCGGAGCAGGCAACATGGCGACCGCGCTGGCTGGCGGCCTGCTTGCCCGCGGCTGGAGCCCGGCCGACATCGCCCTCTCCGACGCCTCCCCGGCGCCGCTCGAGCCGCATGCCGCCCGCGGCTGCTTCACCACCACCGACAATCGCGCCCTGCTGGAGCGCTCCGACGTGATCGTGCTGGCCGTCAAGCCACAGGTCATGAGCGCCGTGCTGAAGCCGCTGGCCGACCTGGCCGCCGCGCGCCGCCCCCTCGTGATTTCCATTGCCGCCGGCATTCCGGTGGCCAGCCTCGCCCGCTGGCTGGGCGGGGCCCTGCCTGTCGTGCGCGCCATGCCCAATACCCCGGCGCTGGTCCAGGCCGGCGCCACCGGCCTCTTCGCCAGCCCCGAGGTGAGCGCAGCGCAGCGGGCCGAGGCCGAAGCCATCCTCGGCGCGGTCGGCATCACCCTCTGGGTCGGTGACGAAGCGCTGATCGATGCCGTGACCGCCGTTTCCGGCTCCGGCCCCGCCTATTTCTTCTATGTCATGGAGGCCATGATGGCCGCCGGCCGCGAGCTCGGGCTCGACGAGGCCACGGCCCGCGCCCTGACCCTGCAGACCGCGCTGGGCGCCGCGCAGATGGCGGTGTCCGCCGACGTCGGCCCGGCCGAGCTGCGTCGCCGCGTGACCTCGCCGGGCGGCACCACCGAACGCGCCATCGCCGCCTTTGACGATGCCGATCTCAAGGCCGTGTTCGGCCGGGCCCTGGCGGCCTGCGCGGCGCGCGGCGCGGAACTCGCCGAGCAGCTCGGCCAATCGGACTAGTCCCTTTCTGCTGCCTTTATCCAGGATGACTGCATGAATCCCCTCAACCAGATCAGCGTCTTGCTGCTCACTACGGCCTTCGACATCTACATCATCATCCTGTGGCTGCGCTTCCTGCTGCAGCTGCTGCACGCCGACTACTACAACCCGATCGCCCAGTTCACGGTGCGCGCCACGGCGCCGCTGGTGGATCCGCTGCGCCGCATCATGCCCGGCAACCGCAGCTGGAACCCGGCCGCGCTGGCGCTGATCGTGCTGTTCAAGATGATCGAGATCACCCTGGTCGGCATGCTGGGTGGCAGCGGCACGATGTCGCCGCCGGCACTGATCCTCTACACCGTGGTTTCGCTGCTGTTCCTGGCGGCCGACTTCTATTTCTGGACGCTGATCATCGGCGTCGTGCTGTCCTGGGTCGCGCCCGGCAGCTACAGCCCGGCCGCGGTGCTGGTGCACCAGATCACCGAGCCGCTGCTGGCACCCTGCCGTCGGCTGATGCCGAACATGGGAGGCATCGATCTGTCGCCCATCATTGCCTTCCTCGGCATCCAGGTGTTCAAGATCCTGCTCTCCGCCGCTGCAGGACAGCTCTTCCCTCTGCTGCACTGAGCGCGGGCATGGCCGAGCCGCTGCGCCGGGACGGCGATGACGTGATATTGGTCATCCATGCCCAGCCCGGCGCGCGCCAGAGCGAGTTCGCCGGCTTGCATGGCGAGGCGCTGAAGGTGCGGCTCGCGGCACCAGCCCAGGAGGGCAAGGCCAACCGAGAGCTCTGCCGTTTCCTGGCCGCGGCCTTCGGCGTGCCGCTGGCGTCGGTGACGCTGCTGAATGGTGAAAGCAGCCGTCACAAGCGGGTGAAAATCAGTTCGCCCCGCCTCTGGCCCCCTGCATTGGCAGCTTGGCAGTGATATAAGGGCAATCTGTAGCGGTCGCGTGAGCGACTGATAAAAAGAATACGGCGCGATGAGTGGCTACCAGGGCTCCGTCTCGCGCAGCAGACGCCCCGCATGTTTCGAGGGATGACAATCGTATGGATCAGCTTTCCCACCAGGTCGAGAATTTCACCGCCTGGAAACAGGCGATCGCCCGTGAGATCGCCCGCTACCGCAGCTGGCTGAACAACCAGGGCCTCAACAACCAGGAAGTGGACGAGCGCCTCTCCGCGTCGCTCAAGTCTCTGCGTGCCGACCGCATCCTGCTGGCCTTCGTCGGCGAGTTCTCGCGCGGCAAGTCCGAGATGATCAACGCCATCCTCGGCCGTCACTACGGCCAGCGCCTGCTGCCCACGCGCATCGGCCGCGCCACCATGTGCCCGACTGAACTCTTTTATGATTCGACCGCAACCGGCGCTTACATCAAGCTGCTGCCCATCCAGACCCGCGCCAGCAACCAGTCCATCCAGGGCTGGAAGGAACAGCTCGAGCACTGGGTGCACCTGACCATCAACCTTGATGACCAGCAGGCCATGAAGAAGGCCTTCACCGAGGTCGCGCAGACGCGCGAGGTGACGACCGAGGAGGCCGCCGAGCTCGGCTTCGACGTGCAGTACCTGGAGCCGTCGCTGGGCAAGTCGGGCCATGTGCACATCCCGGCCTGGCGCCACGCCATGATCAACATCGACCATCCGCTGCTGCGCCAGGGCCTCGCCATCATCGACACGCCGGGCCTGAACGCGCTCGGTGCCGAGCCCGAGCTCACGCTCTCGCTGCTGCCCGAGGCGCAGGCGCTGGTCTTCATGCTCTCCGCCGACACCGGCGTGACGGCGTCCGACTTCGCCATCTGGAACAACCACGTGTCGGAGATCGCCCAGCGTCGTGGCGCCGCCGTGTATGCCGTGCTCAACAAGATCGACCTGCTCTGGGACGAGGACGAGGAGCCGGAGGTGGCAGAAGAGGCCGTGTTGCGCCTGGCCCGCCTGACGGCCAAGCAGCTGCACCTGGCGCCCGAGCACGTGCTGGCGCTCTCCGCCAAGCAGGGCTACAAGGCCCGCCTGTCCAACGACCGCGAACTCCTCAAGCGTAGCCGCCTCGAAACGCTGGAGACGGCGCTGGCGCGTTCCGTGGTGAACGCCAAGGAGGGCGCGCTCAAGCGCTCCCTGCTGCGCGAACTCGCCGACATGGTCGAGGCCAGCCGCCAGGCCGTGCTCGCCCAGCGCGTCCGGCTCGAGGCCGAAGAGCGCGTGCAGGCCAGCGGCCACCGCGATACCGAGCACGAGCTCGTGCTGCTGACCCGCGCCACCCAGCAGGACCAGAACGCCTACGCCAAGCGCCTCGCCTTCCTGCAGCAGAGTCGCAGGATCCTCGAGCAGCAGCTCCCGCGCCTGGTGGACACCGTGTCGCCCGCGCACTTCGACGGCTACCTCAAGCGTGCCCGCCTGCAGATGGAGGACGGCAAGCTCGGCATGGGCATGCCGGCGGCCGTGTCGGCATTCTTCCTCGGACTCAAGACCGACTTCGGCCGATTCCGCCAGGAAGTCGAGACCACGCAATTGCTGATCCAGAAGCTCTACGACCGTTACGCCACGGAAACCGGCGCTGTGGCGCCGCCCATGCCGCGCCATGACGCCAGCCAGTACCAGCTCGACCTGGACGAGCTGGAGAATCGCGCCGCGCCCTTCAAGAACCGTCTCGGCAGCCTGATGGGCAGCCAGCAGAAGCTGGGCGAGCGCTTCTTCGAGACGGTGGCGCGCGAGGCGGGCGAAGTGCATGCCCGCGCCCGTGCCGACGCCGAGCGCTGGTGCAAGCAGGCGCTGGCGCCGCTCATGCAGCAGACCCTGGAAGCCAAGAAGCGCCTGGAGCAGCAAATGGCCAAGCTGAACAACCTGCGCAACTTCGGGGAAAACCGTTTCGAGAAGGCGGGCTCCATCAAGGAGCAGCGCGAGGCGCTGCGCGAACAGCAGACCCTGCTCGAGGACATCCTCGGGCGGCTCAAGGACCCGGCCCTCGGCGCGCCGCAGGCCGCCTGAGGTCGGGCCGGGGTGCAGGTTGGGCCTCAGCCCGATAGCTGCGCTGCATACGGCGTCATTGCGCTGAAGCCCGACCTGAAGCCCGAGCTGCAACGTAGGGTAGCGTCCGGCCTGCCGCTTCCCGCCGTACGCAAGCCCCCTGTAGACTTGCGGGCCTTGCTGACAGTCGTACCACCATGCCCCAGTCCATCCCCGCCGATTCCGTCGGTCTCGTGACGCCGCAGACCGCGCACTTCGCCGAGCCCCTGATGCTCGAGTGCCGGCGCGCCCTCGCGGGCTTCGATATCGTCTATGAAACTTATGGCACCCTGAACGAGCTGCGCGACAATGCCGTGCTGATCTGCCACGCGCTCTCCGGGCATCACCATGCCGCCGGCTACCACAGCATGGACGACAGCAAGCCGGGCTGGTGGGACGAGTGCATCGGTCCGGGCAAGGTCATCGACACCAACCGCTTCTTCGTGGTTTCCCTGAACAACCTCGGTGGCTGCAACGGCTCCACCGGGCCGTCGTCGCTGAATCCGGAAACCGGGCAGAACTTCGGCCCCGATTTTCCCATGGTAACGGTGAAGGACTGGGTCAATGTGCAGGCCCGACTTTCCGACCATCTCGGCATCGAACAGTGGGCGGCCGTGGTCGGCGGCTCGCTGGGCGGCATGCAGGTGCTGCAGTGGGCCATCGATTATCCGACGCGCATCCGCCACGCCGTGGTGATCGCCAGCGCGCCCAAGCTGTCGGCGCAGAACATCGCCTTCAATGAGGTCGCGCGCCAGTCCATCCTCACCGATCCGGATTTCCACGGCGGTCGCTACTACCAGTACGACACGTTTCCCAAGCGCGGCCTGATCCTCGCGCGAATGGTGGGCCACATCACTTATCTTTCCGAAGAGGCCATGAAGCAGAAGTTCGGCCGCGACCTGCGCTCGGGCCAGTTCATGTTCGGCTTCGACGTGGAGTTCCAGGTGGAGTCCTACCTGCGCCATCAGGGCGAAACGTTCTCGCGCAACTTCGACGCCAATACCTACCTGCTCATGACCAAGGCGCTGGATTATTTCGATCCGGCGCGCGAGTACGGCAACGAGCTGCCCGCCGCGCTGCGCCATGCGCTGTGCCGTTTTCTGGTGATCTCCTTCACCACCGACTGGCGGTTCGCCCCGGAACGTTCGCGCGAGATCGTCGATGCGCTCATCCAGGAAGGCAAGGACGTGGTGTATGCGGACATCGACGCGCCGCAGGGTCACGACTCCTTCCTCATGCCGATCCCACGCTACCTCGACATTTTCGGCGCCTACATGAAGGGCATCGCCGTCGGTGGCGAACCGGAGGGGGTGTCCGATGCGGCTTGACCTGAAACTTGCGGAACAGTGGGTCAGTCCCGGCGCACGCGTGCTTGACCTCGGCTGCGGCGACGGCGAGCTGCTCGCGCACCTGCGCGACAACTTCGGCGTGCACGGCTACGGCATCGAGATCGACGCCGACCGCATCACCTCGGCCATCTACCGCGGCGTCAACGTGATCCAGCAGGACCTCAACCGCGGTCTCGGCAATTTCCGCGACGGCAGCTTCGACACCGTGATCATGACGCAGGCGCTGCAGGCGGTGGAGAAGCCCGATGTGCTGCTCGACGACATGCTGCGCGTGGCGCGCGAGGCCATCATCACCTTCCCGAACTTCGCGCACTGGTCAGCCCGCGTCTACATCGGCCTGCGCGGCATGATGCCGGTGTCCGAGGCCCTGCCCTACACCTGGTACAACACGCCGAACATTCACCTGTGCACTTTTCGCGATTTCGATGCGTTGTGCGCGGCCAAGGGCATCACGGTGCTGGACCGGCTCGCGGTCGACGGCGGTCAGCAGGGCAGCTTCCTGGCGCGCCTCTTCCCGAATCTTTTCGGCGAAGTCGCGATCTACCGCGTCACGCTCCGGTAATCACGCTCCCTAGGGGCTCTCTCCGCGTCGCCGAAGGGAGCCTTCGCAACTTGCCGGGATCGCTTCCTGGTCGCCTGTCAGGACGACACTCGGAAGCCGCTCCTGTTTGATGAGCGCAAACTCCGAACGTAGGTCGGGCTTCAGCCCGACAGTGCTGCACAGCTCACCCGGATCCGGCGTCGCCTGAAATTCAGCGCCCCGGATCACCCACCTTGCGGACCCTGACATGACGCAACTCGTGCTCGCTACCGGCAATGCCGGCAAACTGAATGAGCTGCAGGCGCTACTCGCCGGCCAGCCTTTTGAAATCGTCACGCAAAAATCGCTCGGCGTGAGCGATGCGGACGAGACCGGTCTCAGCTTCGTGGAAAACGCCATCCTGAAGGCGCGCCATGCATCGCGCGCCACCGGCCTGCCGGCGTTGGCTGACGATTCGGGGCTGTGCGTGGATGCGCTGGGCGGCGCGCCGGGCATTTACTCCGCGCGCTATTCGGGCGACGGTGCCACCGATGCGCGCAACAACGAGAAGCTGCTGCTGGCGCTGCGGCCCTTGCGTGATGGCGCGCCGCTGACGGCACGCTTCGTCTGCGTGCTGGCGCTGGTGCGCCACGCGGACGATCCGCTGCCGCTGATCTGCCAGGCGGAATGGGAAGGCGAGATTCTAGAAGCGCCGCGCGGCGAACACGGCTTTGGCTATGACCCGCTGTTCTGGGTGCCTGACGAGGGCCTGAGCAGTGCCGAGCTGCCGCGCGAGCGCAAGAATGCGCTCAGTCATCGTGGCCAGGCGCTGGTACTGCTGAAGGCCCGCATTGAACGCTTCCTGCAGTCAGCCCCGCAGTCTCCACTCCGCCCCTAGACCGGGCCGTAGCCCGACAGCGTTCTCCGCTGCCGGGCTACGGCGCCGAAGTCGGGTTGGGACCCGATCTGCGCAGGGTTAGCGCGTGGCAAGTTTGAGGATGGTTTTCCATTCGGCCGCGGTGACGGGCATCACCGAGAGGCGCGAGCCTTTCTGCAGCAGCGCGAGGCCCGCCAGCGCGGGTATCGTGCGGAGCACGGCAAGCGGCAGCACCTGCGTGAATTTCTCCCCGAAACACACATCGACGCCATCCCAGCGGGGTTGGTTGGCGGGAGACTTCGGGTCGAAGTAGGGGCTGTCGGGATTGAACTGGCCGGGGTCGGGATAGGCGCTGCGCGCAATCGTCATGGTGCCGGCAATGCCGGGTTCCGGGCAGCTCGAGTGATAGAAGAGCGCTTTGTCGCCGGCCTGCATGGCGCGCAGGAAATTCCGCGCCTGGTAGTTGCGCACGCCGTCCCAGAGTGACACCTTGCGTTGCGCGAGGTCGTCGATGGAAAACACCGACGGTTCCGATTTCAATAGCCAGTACGCCATCGTCTGCTCCCCGGTTTCCCGCATGATCGCATTGCCGCCGCTTTCGCTCTATATCCATGTGCCGTGGTGCGTGCGCAAGTGCCCCTACTGCGATTTCAACTCGCATACGGCTGGCGCCGGGCTGCCGGAACGGGACTACATTGCGGCGATGCTGGCCGACCTGGAGCAGGACGCCGCGCTGGCACAGGGCCGCCCGATTGCGACGATCTTCATTGGCGGCGGTACGCCGTCGCTGTTTTCCGCCGCTGCCTACGAGGAACTCTTCGCGGGCCTGAGCCGGCATCTGGTACTGGCCGAAGACGTCGAGATCACCCTCGAGGCCAACCCCGGCACGGTCGAGCAGGAGAAATTCCGCGCCTATCGTGCGCTCGGCATCAACCGGCTCTCCATCGGCGTGCAGAGTTTCGCGCCGGAACAGCTGAGGGCACTCGGCCGCATCCACGGCCGCGACGAGGCCTTGCGTGCCGCCGAGGCGGCACGCGCGGCGGGCTTCGACAATTTCAATATCGACTTGATGCACGGCCTGCCCGGGCAGTCACTGGACGACGCAGTGGCGGATATCCGGCAGGCCATCGCGCTCGCGCCGACGCACCTGTCCTGGTACCAGCTTACCATCGAGCCCAACACCGCATTCTACCGCGATCCGCCCCTGCTGCCGGAGGACGACACGCTGTGGGCGATACAGGAGGAGGGCCAGGCCGTGCTGGCTGCCGCGGGCTATCGCCAGTACGAGGTGTCGGCCTATGCACAGGCAGGGCGCGAGTGCCGGCACAACCGCAACTACTGGGCGTTCGGCGACTACCTTGCGCTTGGCGCTGGCGCGCACGGCAAGATCACGCGACATGCGGGCAGCAATCGTGGCGCATCGTCACCCGATGCGCAGCGGCGGATTGATGTGGCCGGGAGCGCGCTGCTGCGCGAGGGTGGCGTGTGGCGCTATGCCAAGACGCGACAGCCGCGCGACTACCTGGCGGCGCGCGAGACTGGCCGCTTTAGCGCCAGTACCGGTTTTGTCGAGACCGAGGCGCTGGTGTTCGAATTCATGCTGAACGCCTTGCGCCTGCGTGCCGGCGTGCCGTCTGCGCTGTTTGCCGAGCGCACGGGGCTCGCGCTGACAACGATTGCAGACACGGTCGCTGCCCTGCGCCGTGAGGGTCTGCTGGTGGACGATGATGCCCACCTGGCCTGCACGCCTGCGGGCTTCAACTATCTCAATACCGTGCTGCAGCGATTCCTGGCGTGATGGCGCCTGCTTCGGTAATTCGCTAAGAGCGGCGGTAGTTTAGCGAGAAACCATGGCCTCGCCGGCTTTGGCGTGGCCGGGCGTTTCTACACCGCGCGGTAGAGCAGATCCCACACGCCGTGGCCCAGCTTCTGGCCGCGCTTCTCGAACTTGGTCAGCGGGCGATAGTCGGGACGCTCGGCGTATTGGCCCTTGCCGGCCATGTTCTCGTAGCCGGGCGCCGCCTCCATATGCTCCAGCATCCACTCCGCGTAATTTTCCCAGTCAGTGGCCATGTGGAACACGCCACCCGTCGTGAGCTTGCGCCGGATGAGCGCGGCGTTCTCGGCATTCACGAAGCGGCGCTTGTAGTGGCGCGCCTTCTGCCAGGGATCCGGAAAATACAGCTGCACGGTGTCGATGCTGCCGTCGGCGAAGCGTAGGTCCAGCAGTTCCAGCGCGTCCTCGTCGAAGATGCGGACATTGGAAATGTCACGTGTGCCGAGCTCGAAGCAGAGCTGGGCGACGCCCGGCTCATGGATTTCGATGCCGATGAAGTCGCGCTCGGGCGCGGCTTGCGCCATTTCCGCCAGCGAATAGCCCATGCCAAAACCGATTTCCACCGTCAGTGGCGCTTTGCGTCCGAAGACCTGCTCGGCGTTGAACGGTTCGCGTGAGCGCGGCAACAGGTAGCGTGCGGAAAAATCGGCCATGCCCTGCTTTTGCGAGGTCGTGAACGGCGAGGAGCGGCGCATGAAGGTCTGGATGCGGCGCATGAAGGGGGCGTCCTGGGGTTTCTCGTCGGTCATCGAAGGCATCTGCGCGGAGGTGGTGGATGGGTCGGGCCGAAACCCGACCTGCAGGGTCATGTCAGAAGAACTTGCCTTCCAGCGGGCTGGAGGCGGAAGCGTAGAGCTTCTTGTCCATGCGGCCCGCCAGGAAGGCCTCGCGGCCAGCTTCGACGGCCTTGCGCATGGCCGACGCCATGAGCACCGGGTCCTTTGCCTTTGCGATGGCGGTGTTCATCAGCACGCCCTCGCAGCCGAGCTCCATGGCCACCGCGGCATCGGAGGCCGTGCCCACGCCGGCATCGACGATGATGGGCACGCGCGCCTGCTCGAGAATGATGCGCAGGTTATACGGGTTCACGATGCCGAGGCCGGAGCCGATGAGCGAGCCCAGGGGCATCACGGCGACGCAGCCCATCTCTTCGAGCCGCCTGGCCACGATGGGGTCGTCGGCGGTGTAGACCATCACCTCGAAGCCTTCGGCCACCAGCGTCTCCGCGGCCTTCAGGGTTTCGGTGATGTTCGGGTACAGCGTCTTTTCATCACCCAGCACCTCGAGCTTCACCAGACGATGGTCGTCGAGCAGTTCACGCGCGAGGCGGCAGGTGCGCACGGCATCCTCCGCCGTGTAGCAGCCCGCCGTGTTGGGCAGGATGGTGAAGCGCTCCGGCGGAATCACCTCGAGCAGGTTGGGCTCGCCCTTGTTCTGGCCGATGTTCGTCCGGCGCACGGCAACGGTGACGATCTCGGCGCCGCTCCTGTCAATGGCGGCTTTCGTTTCGGCGAGATCCTTGTACTTGCCGGTGCCGACCAGCAGGCGGGAAGAGTAGGTTTTTCCGGCAATTGTCAGCGTGTCAGCCATGGTGTGCCTCGTTGCGCCCCGGGAGCGGGCCTGGATCGGATATGCCGGGCAGCTGCGGCCGCGGCGAGTGAAGCGGTGTGCTCGGGAGGGCGCGCCTGCCGGCATGCCTCCTCGATGTATCAGTGCCCGACGTTCAACCGCCGCCAATGGCCTGCACGATCTCCACGCGATCGCCGGCCTGCAGGTGGATCGTGCCGTGCTGGCTGCGCGGGGCGATCTCGCCATTGAGCTCGACGGCGATGCGCTTGCCGGCGAGCTCCAGCCCGGCAAGCAGCGCCGCTAACGTGAGGGCCTCGGCGATGTCGCGGGTTTCCCCGTTCAGCTGGATCTGCATGTCAGTGTCCGATTTTCAGTGTGGCCCAGGCGAGTACGGCCCAGCCGGCGATGAAGGCGAGGCCGCCGATCGGCGTGATGGCGCCGAACCAGCGTGGCGCGCCCAGCGTCATTGCGTAGAGCGAGCCCGAGAACACCAGGATGCCTGCCTGCAGCAGCCAGCCGGCAGGCTTCACGCCCGCAAGTCCGGGCTGGTTCAGCAGGAGCAGGCCGAGGCCGACCAGCCCCAGCGCATGCCAGGCATGGTATTGCACGCCGGTGTGCCACCACGCGAGCTGCTCGGCGGTGACGCGGGTCTTGAGGCCGTGCGCACCAAAGGCGCCGAGGAGGACGACCAGCATCAGGTTGAGGCTGCCGAGGAACACAAAGTTGGGCATGACGTTATCCGGGCGTTGGCGGCAAACAAAAACGCCGCACGATGGCGGCGTCAGTGTAATGGTCCGCAGCGATCAAGTCAGGCGATGAGCGCGCCCTTGATCTTCTCCATGGCGTTCTTTTCCAGCTGCCGGATGCGTTCGGCCGACACGCCGTATTCGGCGGCCAGCTCATGCAGCGTGGGCTTCTCTTCCGCCAGCCAGCGGCGTGTCAGGATGTCCTTGCTGCGGGCGTCCAGGCGCTCCATGGCGGCCATCAGGCGCTCCGTGGAATCGGCCTCCCAGTCCGCTTCTTCCAACTGGACGGCCGGATCGTAGCGGTTGTCCTCGAGGTAGTAGACCGGCGCCTGGCTGGCACGGTCCTCGTCCTCGTCGGGCGCTGCATCGAAGGACGCGTCGTAGGCGTAGAGGCGACCTTCCATCTCCAGCACCTGATCCGGCGTCACCTTCAGGTCGGTGGCGATGCTCTCGGCTTCGGCCAGCGAGAGGCGGCCGCTGCCCTTTTTCTTGCTGCGCAGGTTGAAAAACAGCTTGCGCTGGGCCTTGGTGGTGGCGACCTTCACGATGCGCCAGTTACGGATCACATATTCATGGATTTCGGCCTTGATCCAGTGCACGGCGAAGGACACCAGACGCACGCCCATGCGCGGGTCGAAGCGCTTGACCGCCTTCATCAGGCCGACGTTGCCTTCCTGGATCAGGTCCGCTTGCGGCAGGCCGTAGCCGGAATAACTCTTGGCGATATGGACCACGAAGCGCAGGTGCGACAGCACGAGCTGGCGCGCGGCATCCACGTCCTCTTCGGTGAAATAACGCTCGGCGAGCGCGCGCTCCTCGTCCGCGGACAGCACGGGAATGCTGTTCACGGTCGTCATGTAGGAGCCCAGGTTGACACCCGGCACTGCCGGCATTGACAGGGCAGCGGGTACCAGCGAGGTGTTCGTCATGGCCAACTCCTCAGGATTGGTATGGTTCATAAAAACCATATTAGCACCCGAAATAGTCGAGTGCTAATTAGTGTCCTACCAATTTACTAGGGATTGGGCGGTTGACGGGAGGCGGCCGGGATCAGGGCGCCACGGCACGCTGATGGCGACCCACGGCCAGCCAGGCACCCAGGATGCCGAGCAGTGAACTCAGCCCGAGCAGGAAGGTGAATTCCGCCAGGCCCGGCCCCTGGAGCTGGAAGGGGCTCTGGTAGAGCGATGCCAGGGCCCGCACCGGGATATCCAGCCAGACAAAGAAGGCTGCGACCGCGATACAGGCCAGTGCCCCGCCCAGCAGGCCCGTCCAGAGGCCGCTGTACAGGAAGGGTCGCCGCACGAAGGCATCCGTTGCCCCCAGCAGGGACAGGATGCGGACCTCGTCCTTGCGGGCCTCGATCTCGAGGCGGATGGTATTGCCGATCACCAGCAGGACCGTGGCGCCCAATGCACCGGCCAGCGCCCAGAGCAGGCGCTGGCCGAGCTCGAGGATGGCGGCTAGGCGCTGTACCCATGCCAGGTCGATATCCGCGGCATCCACCTCGGGCAGGGACGCCAGGTTGTCACGCAGCCGCTCGACACCGGCCGGATCGATGGCCGCGGGGGTTACCACGATCACGGCCGGGAGCGGGTTGCTGTCCAGCAGGTCCAGCACGCCGCCATAGCCGGACAGCGAGCGGAACTCCTCCAGGGCCTGCGCAGAGGTGATCAGGCGCGCGTCGGACACGTCGGCGCGGATGCCCAGTTCGGTGCGGAGGGCCTGCTGGCGCTCGGCCGGCAACCCCTGGTGCAAGTAAAGCGATATCTGGGCCTGCCCGCCCCAGCCGGTAGTCAGCTGCTGGGCATTCCCCAGCAGGAGATAGAGGGAAGAGGGGAGGGAGAGCGCCAAGGCCACCACCAGCAGCGTCATCAGCGTGGAGAGGGGCGTGCTGGCAAGCCGCTTCAGGCTGGCCTTCGCCTCGCGGACGTGATGCTCGCGCCAGTGGGTGAAGCGGCTGCCGGCGCCCTGCCGGGACTTCTGTGCGCCACTCATGCCACGTCTCCTACCAGGCGGCCGTCGCGCAACGTGAGCAGGCGATGGCGGTAGCGGGCCACGAGGGGCAGGTCGTGGGTGGCGATCAGGATGCTGACGCCCACGGAAGACAGTTCCTCGAAGTTGTTCATGACGCTGGTGGCAAGATCGGGGTCGAGGTTGCCGGTGGGCTCGTCGGCCAGCAGCAGCAGGGGCTTGCTGACCACGGCGCGGGCGATGCCGACGCGCTGCTGCTCGCCCCCCGAGAGGGCGGGCGGCAGGGACTTGCTGCGGTGGGCGAGCCCGACCATGTCGAGTGCGGCATGCACGCGGCGTGGGATGTCGCGGCGATCCATGCCGTTGATGATCAGGGGCAGGGCAACGTTGTCGAAAATACTGCGGTCATCGAGCAGGTTGTGGTCCTGGAAGACCATGCCGATCTGGCGGCGGGCATAGGCCACGGCACGGCCCTTGAGCTTGCCGTAGTCGTTGCCGTTGACCTCGACGCGCCCGCTCGTGGCGCGCTCGATCAGCAGGATGAGCTTGAGCAGGGTGGACTTGCCCGCCCCGGAGTGGCCGGTAAGGAAGGCCATCTCGCCGGTGCCGAGGGTGAAGCTCACCTCTTTCAGCGCGTCCATGCCGGGCGCGTAGCTCTTGCTGACCCTGTCGAAAACGATCATGGCTTATTTTTCTTCGTCGAAGAGGGCGGACACGAAGTCCTGGGCCTTGAACGGACGCAGGTCGTCGATTTTCTCGCCGACTCCGATGTAGCGGATGGGCACATTGCTGCGCGCGGCGATGTTGAAGAGCATGCCGCCCTTGGCGGTGCCATCGAGCTTGGTCACGGTGACCCCGGTGAGCCCCAGCGCCTGGTCGAACTCCTGCACCTGGGCGAGGGCGTTCTGGCCGGTGCCGGCGTCCACCACCAGCATGATTTCGTGCGGTGCGGTCGGGTCGATCTTCTTGATGACGCGCAACACCTTCTTCATTTCTTCCATGAGGTTGGTCTTGGTGTGCAGGCGGCCGGCGGTGTCGGCGATGAGCACGTCGATACCCTTGGCCTTCGCCGATGTCAGGGCGTCGAAGATGACCGAGGCGGAGTCGGCATTGCTGCCCTGGGCGATCACGGGTACGTCGTTGCGCTCGCCCCAGATGAAAAGCTGCTCCACCGCGGCGGCGCGGAAAGTGTCGCCGGCGGCGAGCATCACGCTGTGGCCATCCTTCTGGAATCGTTTGGCGAGCTTGCCGATGGTGGTGGTCTTGCCCACGCCGTTGACGCCCACCATGAGGATCACGAAGGGCTTCTTTGTCGTGTCGATCACCAGGGGTGCGACATGCGGCTCGAGCAGCTCGGCCAGTTCCTTCTGCAGGGCCTTGTAGAGGGCGTTGGAATGGGTGAGTTCGGCGCGCTCGACCTGTCCGGTCAGCTTGTCCAGGATGCGGCGGGTGGCATCGACGCCGATGTCCGCGACCAGCATCTGGGTCTCGATGTCCTCGAGGAGCTCGTCATCGATCTCCTTGCCGCCGATGAGCAGCGTGGCCATGCCGTTGCTGAACGAGCTGCGGGTGCGCGACAGGCCTGCCTTCATGCGGCTGAGGAAACTGGATTCAGTGGATTCTTGGTCGGACATGGGGACAGCGGACTCGGGCCGGACGGCCTATGCAGGGACTTTGCAGGATGGGCTATGCTACCAGCCCTTTCGGCCCGTCTGAACCGTTTGGCGGGCCGCGGTCCGTATTGCCTTTGTCCCTTGCCGGACCCGGAGCCTCAATGCCCCGCAGTCTCTCCTTGCGTCCGCTCTTGCTGGCCTGCGCACTGCTCGCCTCGCCCTGCGCCCTTGCCGCCGAGGCGGCCCTCACCTCCGAGTTCACGCTCGACAATGGCCTCAAGGTCGTCGTGCGCGAGGACCACCGCGCGCCGGCCCTGGTGGTCCAGGTCTGGTACCGCATCGGCTCGGCGTACGAACCGTCCGGCCTGACCGGCATGTCCCATGCCCTCGAGCACATGATGTTCAAGGGCACGCAGAAGGTGCCTTCCGGCGAGTTCTCCCGCATCGTCGCGCTCTACGGGGGCGAGGACAACGCCTTCACCACCGATGATTACACCGCGTACTACCAGGTCTACACCGCCGACAAGCTGCCTCTGGCTCTGGAGCTGGAGGCCGACCGCATGACCGGTCTCGTGCTGAAGCCCGACGAGGTCGCCCAGGAAATCCGCGTGGTCATGGAGGAGCGCCGCCTGCGCACCGACGACAACCCGCAGTCGCTCGCCCTGGAGCGCTTCCTGACCCTGGCCTGGCTTACCAGTCCGAGCCGGACTCCCACCATCGGCTGGATGGCCGACCTCGAGAACATGAAGCTGGAAGACCTGCGGCGCTGGTACGAAACCTGGTACACGCCCAACAACGCCACGCTGGTGGTGGCGGGCGATGTCGATCCCCAGGCCGTGCGCCAGTATGCGGAGCGCTTCTTCGGCACGATTCCGGCACGGCCCCTGCCGGTGGTGCGCCCGCCGCGCGAACTGCCCGAGCCGGGCGAGCGCCTGCTGAAGCTCAGTCTGCCCGGCAAGGTGCCGGCACTTTACGTCGGCTATAACCTGCCTTCCCTCAAGACTGGCCAGCCGGGCGAGGCCGAGGCGTTGCGCATGCTGGCCGGCGTGCTCGACGAGGGCATCAGCGCCCGCCTCGAGACGCGCCTCGTGCGCGAGCAGCAGGTCGCGGCCGCCATCGCCTCCGGCTATGACGCCTTCACGCGCGGCGACTCAATGCTGATGGTGCGCGCCGTGCCCGCCCCGGGGCGCACGCTGGAAGAGCTGCAGACCGCCTTGTTTGCCGAAATCGAGAAGCTGAAGACGGAAACGATCGAGGAGGACGAACTCAAGCGCGTCTACGCGGGCTATGTTTCGGCGGATGTCTTCGAGCGCGATTCGGTGCGCGAGCAGGCCTCCACCATCGGCCAGCTCGAGAGCGTCGGTTACTCGTGGCGGCTCATCGATGAATGGCCCGCGATGCTGCGCAAGGTGACGCCCGCGCAGGTGCAGGCGATGGCGGTGAAATACCTCGTGCCGTCGCGCCGCGCCGTCCTGCAGCTGCAGCCGACGACGCTGGGCAGTGGCGCCCCGGCGCCTGCTACAGCGGAAGGAGCCCGCCCATGAAACGTCTGATCGCATTCCTTGCCGTCTTCACCTTTTCCGGTACCGCCCTTGCCGAGCCGCATGAGAGCGCGCCGGAGGCCGGACCGGTGACGTCGCTGGAGCGTCTCGAGAGCCTGAAGGAAATGACTGGCGTGCCGAAATTGCGCCGCTCCTTCGCCATCCAGCACTGGACCACCACCAATGGTGCGCGCGTGTACTTTGTCGAGGCGCAGGAGTTGCCGCTGCTCGACGTGCGCCTCGTCTTCGATGCCGGCGGCGCCCGGGATGGCGACCTCGGTGGCCTGGCCTCGGTCACCAGCCGCATGCTCGACGAGGGCACCACCACCCGCGACACCGCGGCGATCGCCCGCGGCTTCGAGATGGTGGGGGCGGAGTTCGGCGCGTCCTCGTATCGCGACATGGCGGTGGTCGAGCTGCGCGTGCTGAGTGATCCCGCCTTCCGCGAGCCGGCCGTCGACGTGCTGGCCGACGTTGTCGCCCGCGCGCAGTTTCCGGCCGACTCCTATGCCCGCGCGCAGAAAAGCAGCGAGATCGGGCAGCAGCAGCAGGAGCAGTCGCCGTCCGCGCTGGCCGGCCGCCTTTTCTACAAGGGCCTGTATGGCGAGCATCCCTACGCGCATCCGCCGAGCGGCACGCGCGAGTCGCTGGCGAGGATCCGCCGTGAGGATCTCGTGGCGTTCCATTCGCGCTACTACGTCGCCCGCAACCTGACGCTCGCGCTGGTCGGCGCGATTTCACGTACCGAGGCCGAGGCCCTGGCGGAGAAGATCAGCACGGCCTTGCCGGCCGGCGCGCCGGCCGATCCGCTGGCGGAGGTGAAGCGCCTGCGCAAGTCGAAGACCATCCATTTCGAATTTCCCTCGGCGCAGACGCATATCCTGATGGGCGCGCCCGGCATCCGATACGGCGATCCGGACTATTACGCGCTCATGGTTGGCAACGAGATACTCGGCGGCGGCAGCTTCACGTCAAGGCTGATGAAGGAGCTTCGCCAGCGTCGCGGATTCACCTACGGCGTGTACTCCAGCTTCCAGCAGATGCGCGCCGAAGGGCCTTTCCAGATCAGCCTGTCCACGCGCGCCGACCAGACGCCGGAGGCGCTGCGCGTCATCCGTGCGGAGCTCGCCGGGTTCCTGCGCAAGGGGCCGACCGATGACGAGCTGCGCGAGGCCAAGGCCAGCATCGTCGGCAGCTTTCCGCTCACCACGGCGAGCAACAAGAGCATCATCGGCTACCTCGGCGCGATCGGCTTCTACGGCCTGCCGTTGGACTACATCGATCGCTATCTGGAGCGTGTGCAGGGCGTCAGCGCTGCCGATGTACGCAAGGCTTTTTCCCGTCATGTCGAGCCTGATCGCCTGCTCGTCGTGACAGTGGGGCAGGGCAAGCCGTGAGCCGCGGCGGTAGCAATGTCCTGCGCATCGTTGGCGGCAAGTGGCGCAGTCGCCGCCTGCGTTTCGCCGATGCCGAGGGCCTGCGCCCGACGCCGGACCGCGTGCGCGAGACGCTGTTCAACTGGCTGCAGTTCGAGATCGGTGGCGCCGTGTGCCTCGATGCCTTTGCCGGCAGCGGTGCGCTGGGCCTGGAGGCGCTCTCACGGGGTGCCGCGCGCGTCGTCATGGTGGAGCGCCAGCGCCCGCAATTCCTGCAGCTGCAGGAATCGGCCCGCGAGCTCGGCGCAGAAGGCCTGCAGCTGCTGCAGGGCGATGCGCTGGAGCTGCTGCGCAAGCCCGCCGACTGGCAGCCCGCCGGGGGTTTCGACGGCGTCTTCCTCGACCCGCCCTTCCACAAGTCGCTGCTGCCTGCGATCTGCGCGCTGCTCCACGAGCGTGCCCTGCTGAAGCCGGGTGCGTTCGTGTACGTGGAGTCCGAAAGCGACTGGCCGGCGCTGGAGCTGCCGATAGAATTCATCATGGAAAAGAACACGCGTGCCGGGCTGGTGAATGCCTTCCTGGCCCGCTACGAGCCAGGGAGTGCGCCATGAACCAGGGATTCCTTCCCGCCGATGCCGCAAGCAGCGCATCCGATTTTCCACAGGGCGTTTTCCACAGCCCCTTCCGGCCGGCGTGGTGGCTGCGCAATCCGCATGCACAAACGCTCTTCTCGACCTTCTTCCGGCGCCCGCCGGCGCTGCCGCGTGAGCGTGAGACCTTCCATCTGCCGGACGGCGATTTCCTTGATCTCGACTGGCACCTGCCCGAGGCATGGACGAATGGCCAGCCGCTGGTGCTGGTCGTGCACGGCCTTTCCGGCTCCAGCGATTCGCATTACGTGCTGGGCCTGCAGGCGGCACTGGCCCGGCAGGGCTGGGGCAGCGCGGCGCTGAACTGTCGCGGCGCCAATCGCCAGAACAACCTGCCGCGCGCCTACCACGCCGGCGCCAGTGAGGACCTGCAGCAGGCGCTGGCGCATATGCAGCAGCGCTTTCCCGACTCGCCGCGTGCCATCGTCGGCTATTCGCTGGGCGGCAACATGACGATCAAGCTGCTGGGCGAGGTGGGGGCGATGGCACCCGTCTTCGCGGGCGTCGCGGTATCGGTGCCGATGCTGCTCCCGCTCTGCGCCGACCGCATGGACCAGGGCGTGTCGCGCATCTACCGCCAGCATTTCATCGGCGTTCTGGTGGCGCACTGGGAAGAGAAGATGCGGCATCTCGAGCGCGCCGGAAACGCCGCGGCGGCGAGCCGCATCCGCGAGCAGCTGATGCGTGGGCCCTTCCGTTCCTTCTGGCATTTCGACAACGACATGATGGCGCCGCTGCACGGCTTCAACGACGTGCACGACTACTATTCGCGTTCCAGTTCGCGCCAGTTCCTGCGTCACGTGTCGGTGCCGACACTGGTGATCCATTCCCATGACGATCCGCTGATGTCGCCCGGCGTGCTGCCGGAGGCGGCCGAGCTTTCGCCCAGCGTGCATTTCGAGCTCTGTCGCGAGGGTGGGCACGTGGGCTTTATCGAGGGCGGCAGCCCGCGCGATCCCCGTTATTACCTCGAGCGCCGCATTCCGGAATTCCTGCTCGGCCGCCTGCCGCGCTGAACGGTGTATCCGGCACAGCAAAAAGCCCGCGTGATGCGGGCTTTTTTCATGGTGCGCTTGCTGCTGCCGCGCACATAGGCGTGTGTCCTTCTTCGCAGCGCGGCCAGTACTCAGGCGCTTTTCTGCGCCGGTGCCGGCTCGGCGACGCCACCATAGCGGGCTTTCATCTCCGGCAGCTTATCCAGTGCCTCGCCGCGCAGGTAGGGCGCCTCCAGCAGCAGGATCTGGTAGATGCCGCGCTTCACCAGGTCGCGGTTGATGGCCGCCTCCTGGCCGAACATGCCCGAGGTCAGCAGGAAGGGAATCCAGCTCGTCACGATGATCCAGATGTTGAGGATCAGGGCTGTCACTTCGTCCGCGCGGGCTTCGATCAGGCCGGACTCCGCGAGGCGCTGGTAGATGCGCTGTCCCTGTCCCATCACCTGCAGCGCGAACAGGCGGTAGCGCTCCTGCAGCGGCAGGTTGTCGGCCATCAGGTGCTCGAGGTCGCGGTGCAGGAAACGGTAGTCCCACATGTTGCCGAGGATGCCCTCGAAGTAGCCGATCTTGTCGGCATAGGTCAGCGGGCGGTCTTCCGGTGCCATCAGCAGGCCGAGCGTCTGCTGCTCGTAGCGGCAGAACAGCTCGAAGATGATCTCTTCCTTGTTGCGGAAGTGGTAGTAGAGGTTGCCCGGGCTGATGCCGAGGCCGGCGGCAATATGGTTGGTCGTCACCTTGCGTTCGCCCAGCTCGTTGAAGAGCTCCAGGCTTTTCAGAAGGATCTTGTCACGGGTTTTCACGCGGCGGTTTCCTGCTCGGGACGGACGGGGATGGACTACGTTGACAGTCTAGAGCAAATACTCTAGAAATACACCCCACTACGGGAGGGGAAGGGATTGCCCTGCCTGTCCATCATCGTCCGTGCCCGCACGGCCCCAGTGAGGATCCATCATGGTTGCCAACGTCGTTGAAATGCCCTCCGGCAGCGTGCAGGTCGCCGACCTCCACCGCGTGTTCCAGGTCCAGAAGCAGGCCTTCCGCCACCGCCCCATGCCCACCGCCGCCGAGCGCCTCTCCAACCTGGATGCCCTGGCCCGCGTGCTGCGCAAGTACCAGGACGAGCTGGCCCAGGCCGTGTCCGATGACTTCGGCCACCGCTCCCAGGACGAGACCAAGATCGCCGAGATCCTGACCTCGCTGGAAGGCGTGAAGTACTACAGCAAGAACCTGCGCAAGTGGATGCGTCCGGAAAAGCGCCACGTCGGCCTGCTGCAGGCCCCCGGCACCGCCAAGGTCTTCTACCAGCCGCTGGGCGTGGTGGGCGTGATCGTGCCCTGGAACTACCCCATCTTCCTGGCCACCGGCCCGCTGACCTGCGCCCTGGCCGCCGGCAACCGCGTCATGATCAAGATGTCCGGCTTTACCCCGCGTCTGGGCGAGACCTTCAAGAAGATGCTGGCCGAGGCCTTCAGCGAGGACCAGGTCGCCGTCTTCACCGGCCGCGGCGAGATTTCCGAGGAGTTCTCGAAGCTGCCCTTCGACCAGCTCACCTTCACCGGCTCCACCAACGTGGGCCGCACCGTGATGGCCGAGGCCGCCAAGAACCTGACCCCGGTGATCCTTGAGCTGGGCGGCAAGTCGCCCGCCATCGTGCACGAGTCCTACGGCATGACCGACGCCGCCGAGCGCATCGCCTTCGGCAAGTGCTGGAATGCCGGCCAGACCTGCGTCGCTCCCGACTACCTGCTGCTGCCCAAGGGCAAGACCCAGGCCTTCGTCGACGCCTTCACCGCCCAGGTCAGCAAGATGTACCCGACCATGGTGAACAACCCCGATTTCACCAGCGTCATCAACGACAAGCAGTACAACCGCATCCAGGGCTACCTGGACGACGCGCGCACCCAGGGCGCGAAGATCGTCGAGATCAATCCGGCCAAGGAAAAGTTCGAGAACACGCGCAAGATGCCCGTGACCCTCGTGACGGGCGTGCGCCCGGAAATGCAGATCATGCAGAACGAGATCTTCGGCCCGGTGCTCGCGGTGATGGAATACAACACCCTGGATGATGCGCTACGCTACATCAACGATCGTCCGCGTCCCCTGGCCCTCTATTACTTCGACTGGGACAGCGGTCGTGCCGATTATGTCGCCGCGCACACGCACTCCGGTGGCATGTGCATCAACGAGACGCTGAGCCATGTGGGCGCGGAAGACCTGCCCTTCGGCGGCGTCGGCGCCTCGGGCATGGGTCGCTATCATGGCCGCGAGGGCTTCATCGCCATGTCGAACGCCAAGGCCGTGCTGGAGAAGCCGCGTCTCTACTCCATTCGCTTCGTGCTGCCGCCCTTCAACAAGAGCGTGCACAAGATCCTGAAGAACTACTTCCTGAAGTAAGCGCGATATGAAGGGCGGGCCTTGGGCCCGCCTTTTTTTCGCGACAAATAAGTAAAAAAGAAAAGAACGACACGGAGAGCCTGCTCGTGAATCCATCCTCTACCGCGCCCGCGGACGGACTGACACGCCGCCAGTTCCTGCGCGTCGGCGTCGCCGGCTCGCTGGCGCTGTCGGCCATTTCCGCCACGGCCCTGCTCACCGGCTGCAGCAGCCCGCCCGTGGCCAACGGCTACAAGCTCCTGCGCGACCATGACCTCAAGGTGTTGCGAGCGCTCGTACCGGTACTGCTGGCCGGGGAGCTGCCCGAGGGCGAGGCGCGCAATGCGGCTGTCGAGGAGACCCTGCACACACTCGACAGCTTCCTCACCGGCACGAGCAGCGCCGGGCAGAAGCAGCTCGCGCAGCTGTTCGACCTCATGCACATGCCGCTGACCCGTTACACCATCGTCGGCCTCTCTGCCGACTGGGACGAAGCTGCGCCCGCCGATATCGCCGCGTTTCTCGAGCACTGGCGCGCCAGCCGCTTCGAAACGCTGCGTGCCGGTTATGGCGCGCTCACGCAGATGCTGAACATGATGTGGTACCTGCAGCCCCGTTCGTGGGCGGCGATCGGCTACATCCCGCCGCATGTAGTGGTTTGAGGTCACGACAATGATCGAAGTGAAGGGCATACAGGATTTCTTCGCCGAGGGCGTGCAGCAGGGTTGGCGCGCGCAGAATGCCGGCCAGTTGCAGAAGAACGAAACCGTGGAGTGCGACGTCGTCATCGTGGGCACGGGCGCGGGTGGCGGCACGACCGCTGAAATCCTCACGCAGGCCGGCCTCGACGTCGTGCTGATCGAGGAAGGGCCGCTGCGGACCAGCGGCGATTTCCGTGCCGATGAATTCCGCGCCTACCGGGACCTCTATCAGGAGGGCGGCGGTCGCACCACCAAGGACGGCAGCATGACGATCCTGCAGGGGCGGTCCGTGGGCGGCTCCACCACCATCAACTGGACCTCGAGCTTCCGCACCCCGCCGCTCACGCTGAAGCACTGGGCGGACGTGCACGGCGTGAAGGGCGTGGGCGAGGCGGAGATGAAGCCGTGGTTCGAGCGCGCCGAGCAGCGCCTCAACATCACGCCCTGGGAAGTCCCGCCGAATCCGAACAACACCGTGCTCAAGGCCGGCTGTGAAAAGCTGGGCTGGAGCTGGGCGACCATTCCGCGCAATGTCGTCGGCTGCTGGAACCTCGGCTATTGCGGCATGGGCTGCCCGACCAACGCCAAGCAATCCATGCTGGTGACCACCATTCCGGAGGCGCTGAAGAAGGGCGCGCGTCTTTACTATCGCGCGCGGGCCGAGAAAGTGCTGCTGCAGAACGGCAAGGCGGTCGGCGTCGAATGCCATGGCATGCGCGAAGACGGCGTGGGCAAGTCCGGCACGACCGTCACGGTGAAGGCACGGCATGTCGTGGTGGCGGGGGGCGGCATCAACAGCCCCGGCCTGCTGCTGCGCTCGCAGGCGCCGGATCCGCACAGGACGCTCGGTACGCGTACCTTCCTGCATCCGGTGAACGTGGTCTTCGCGCAGTTCGCCGACGACGTGCTGCCCTGGTCCGGCGCGCCGCAGTCCGCTTACAGCGATCACTTTCAGTGGAAGGACGGCGCCACAGGCCCCATGGGCTTCAAGCTCGAGGCGCTACCGCTGCATCCGGCGCTGGCGTCCAGCCTGATCGAGGGTTTCGGCGCACCGCACGCCGAAGAAATGCGCCGCCTGAAAAACACCAATGGCCTGCTGGCGCTGCAGCGTGACGGCTTTGTCGAGGACAGCCCGGGCGGCACCGTCAGCCTGCGCGACGACGGTGTGCCAACTGTCGACTATCCGCTTACCGAAGCGTTGCGTGACGGCCTCCGCCGCTCCTTCCTTGCCATGGCGGAGATCCAGTTCGCCGCCGGGGCGAAGGCGGTGCGGCCGAAACAGCTCGGCGCGCAATACTTCAGTTCCTGGGCCACCTGCCGCGAGGCGATCAACGCCTTCTCCATCGAGAAGTTCCGTACCGGCATGGGCTCCGCCCATGTCATGGGCGGCTGCGCCATGGGCGAGGACGCGAAGCGGTCCGTGGTCGACAGCCAGGGCCGATACCACCATCTGGAGGGGCTGTCGGTGCTCGACGGGTCGATCTTCCCGACCAGTATCGGCGCCAATCCGCAGCTCTCGATCTACGGCCTCGTGACGCGCCTGGCGACGCAGCTGGCGGGCGAGCTCAAGCCGGCGATCGCTACCAGCGCCGCCTGACCAGCCGGGCGGATGCATCCGACAACGCCGTTGCTGCGTATTGTCTGATACATCCGCTGCCCGAGCCGGGCAGCTCCCGCTCCGGAGGGCATGGTCATGCGCCACTTGTCATTGCTGGTATTGCTGGCGACACCTGTCGCGTGGGCGCAGTCCGAGGTGGACTGCCAGGTGGGCCGTGTCGTACGTGTCGTGGGGACGGTGGAACTGCAGCGCGACGTGCGTCGCCTGACGCCCTTCCAGGGCCTGCGCCTGTGCATCGGCGACCGGATCGCCACCGGGCCGGCCAGCATCGCCGAGCTGCGCCTGCGCGACGGTTCCCTCCTCACCGTCGGCAAGAGCTCCGAATTTGTCATCCGCGAGTACCGCATCTACCGGGACCGGCCGAACGAGGCCCTGTTCGAGCTTGGCAAGGGCGCCTTTCGCAGCATCACCGGTTTCATCACGAAGCGCGCGCATCGCTACGAAGTCCGTACCGCCGTGGCCACCATCGGCGTGCGCGGGACGGATTTCTGGGGCGGCTTCGGCCTGACTGGCGACGGGCTCGACGTGATCATGCTGGAGGGCAAGGGCGTCTACGTGGACACGCCCGCAGGGCGCGTGGAACTCGACAAGGCGGGACTCGGCACGACCGTCACGGCCGGCGCGGCCTCTGCCCCGGCGCCCTGGGCCGATGCCAAGCTCACCCGTGCAGTGGCGACCATCACGCCCTGAGGTCGACCAAGGTCGCGACGGCATGGAGGCGCGCAGGCGATTCCGTTATCCTGCGCGCAGTTTCCGCTGCATGAGCAGACCCGCATGAGCCGCACCCGCGTCGTATACCCCGGCACCTTCGATCCCATCACCAATGGCCACAAGGACCTCATCGAGCGGGCCGCGCGCCTGTTCGACCATGTCATCGTGGCGGTTGCCGCCAATCAGAAGAAGGGCCCGATGTTCACGCTCGAAGAGCGCGTCGATATTGCCCGCGACGTGCTGTCGCACCTGCCCAACGTCGAGGTGCAGGGCTTTTCCAGGTTGCTTGCCCATTTCGTCAAGGAGCAGGGAGCCAATGTCGTGCTGCGCGGGCTGCGTGCCGTCTCCGACTTCGAGTACGAGTTCCAGCTCGCCAACATGAATCGCAAGCTCATGCCGGAGTTCGAAACCGTCTTCCTGACGCCGGCCGAGCATCTTTCCTTTATTTCCTCGACGCTGGTGCGCGAAATCGCCGTGCTGGGGGGCGACGTCAGCCAGTTCGTGCCGGTGCAGGTGACGGAGGCTTTCCTCCGCAAGCAGGGGAAGTCCTGAGCAGCTGATGGCCCTCAAGATCACTGACGAATGCATCAATTGCGATGTCTGTGAGCCCGCCTGCCCGAACCAGGCGATCACCATGGGCCCGGAGATCTATGTGATCGATCCGGCTCGCTGCACCGAGTGCGTAGGCCATTTTGATGAGCCGCAGTGCGTGAGCATCTGCCCGGTGGATTGCATTCCTAAGGATGAGCAGCGCGTGGAAAGTCACGACGAGCTGATGGACAAGTACCGGCGACTGACCGCCAAGGCGTCAGGTTAAGGAAAATAAAAAAGGCCGCTTGAAGCGGCCTTTTTCATGAAGGGCGGACAGAGGACTACTTGTTGCTTTCCTCGATCGTCGCCTGGCGATTCTTCCACTCGTCCTGCGCCTTGGTGCAGCCGAGGCAGCGCATGAAAGCCGACTTGGCCGGGCCGACCACCAGCGTACGGCCGGCTTCGCCAGCATTGCCGCCGAGGGCAGAGAATGGCAGCGTGAACACATAGACGATGGTGCCGCCGGCCGTGAGCGCGACCAGCGAAGGCCGCGCGATCAGGGCGTCGAGGACCATGGCGGCAGCGCTCGGACGGTTGTTGATCTGCTCTTCCAGTGCATCTTCGGCAGAAGCGGGAACCGAGACCAGGCCCACCATGAGGCTCATGAACAGGGCAAGGATGCGGCGCTGAATGGTTTCCATTGTTGTTTCCCTCGATCGTCTGGCGGCGATGTTCTTTTTTTCTGGTTGTCGGGCGCGCCCACATCTATAACTGATGTTAGGAAGTCGCCACAACGTTATGAAACTGCTGGACTTTATCGACTCTAATCCTGAGGTGGCGTGAAAGCAAGCCGGGCATGGTGAATTCCGTCACAGCTCAGGGTGGCCCCCGGAGGCGGCTTCAGCGCTGGCAGCGGGGGCAGTAAACGGTGCTCCGTCCCCCGAGCCGAACCTCGCGCATGGGCGTCTGGCAGCGGTGGCAGGGCTCGCCCGACCGGCCATAGGCGTCGAGCTCCAGCTGGAAATACCCCGGTTCGCCATGCCCGTTCACGAAATCCCGCAGGGTCGTACCGCCGCGCTGGATGGCGTAGGCCAGGATCTCCTTCACTGCCGTTGCCAAGGCCTCGTAACGGCACGCGCTGATGCGGCCGGCCGCGCGCAAGGGGTGAATGCCTGCCCGGAACAGCGCTTCGTTCGCGTAGATATTGCCGACGCCGACCACCACGTGGCTGTCCATCAGGAAGCTCTTGATGGGCGCCTGCCTGCCCCGGGACCGCTCGAAGAGGTAGGCGCCCTGGAAGTCGTCCTCCAGGGGCTCGGGCCCCAGCCCCACCAGCAGAGGGTGCTCTGCCGGCGGGGTCGTCAGCCAGAGGAAGCAGCCGAAGCGGCGCGGATCGTGGAAGCGCAGCACCAGTCCTGAGTCCAGGCTGATCTCGAGATGGTCGTGCAGGCGGCGGGGCTCTCCGGGCGAAGCGAGCCGGAGACTGCCGGACATGCCGAGATGGACCAGAGCGGTGCCCGCCTTCGTGTGAAGGAGAAGGTACTTGCCGCGCCGGGTGACGTCGCCGATGCGCTGGCCCTCGATTGCCTTCAGCTCGGGAGGGACGGGCCAGCGCAGGCGTGGCTCATGCACCTGCAGCCGCTGGACACGATGGCCGGCGACCGCCGGCAGGATGCCGAGGCGGGTGGTTTCGACTTCGGGAAGTTCGGGCATGGCAGGACTATGGCGGCCGGCGCCGCGAGGGGCAAGGTGACAAGCCCTTGGCGCACTCCGTTGAGCAGCGATCCAGGCCAGATCCGATTCTCGGGCGCGACCTTGCCGAAGTGGGCACAGTCCCGGCCGAAGGCTGACGAGCAGGCACAAAAAAGCCCGAGCAAGTCGGGCTTTTCCGGGGCTGCAGGCAGCGGATCAATTACTTGATCTTGGCTTCCTTGAACAGCACGTGCTTGCGGATCACGGGATCAAACTTCTTGATCTCGAACTTTTCCGGCATGGTGCGCTTGTTCTTGTCGGTGGTGTAGAAAAAACCGGTACCGGCGGTGCTAACGAGACGGATCTTGTCACGCATGATTGCTTACCTCAGATCTTCTGGCCCTGGGCGCGCAGGTCAGCCACAACGGCTTCCAGGCCCAGCTTGTCGATGATACGCATGGCCTTGGTGGACACGCGCAGACGTACAAACCGCTTCTCGGCTTCGAGCCAGAACCGCTTGTGCTGGAGATTCGGCTCGAAACGACGCTTGGTCTTGATGTTCGAGTGGGACACGTTGTTACCGACGATGGGACGCTTACCGGTAACCTGACAAACCTTGGACATGATCAACTCCGCGACGCTTTCCGCCTGAAAAGGCGCTGGCGCCGGGGGAAAATGGGCCGGCGCTTTTTAAGGGGTGCGATTTATACCAGAGCCGCCAGGAGGCTGCAACGCCGAAATGGGTAGAGCGCCGGGCAACGCCGGGATGGGGGATACTGTAAGCCCTCCCTGATCGTTCCATTACAACAGGTTCCCATGTCTCTCTCACATTCGCCTCACGACCACCACCATCACCCACATGGAGCGCCGGACAGCTTCGGCCGGGCCTTTGCCATCGCCATAGTGCTGAATACGGCCTTCGTCGCCATTGAGTTCGGCTACGGTTTTGCCTCCGGGTCCATGGCGCTGGTCGCGGATGCCGGTCACAACCTCTCGGACGTGCTAAGCCTGATCATGGCCTGGGGCGCCATGCTGCTGGCGCGACGCAGGCCTGAGGGCCGCTATACCTACGGTCTGCGCTCCAGCTCGATCCTGGCGGCGCTGCTGAACGCCATGCTGCTCCTGGTCGCCTGCGGTGCCATGGCCTGGGAAGCGCTGGAGCGCTTCCACGAGCCCCCGGTGGTGGCGGGACTGACCGTGACGGTGGTGGCCGCAGTGGGCATCTTCATCAATGGCCTGTCGGCCTGGTTGTTCATGCGGGGCAGCCAGCACGACCTCAACATCCGTGGGGCCTACCTGCATATGGCGGCGGACGCCGTGGTGTCGCTGGCGGTGGTGATCACCGGCCTGGGCATGTTCTACAGCGGCTGGTACTGGCTGGATCCGGTGATCAGCCTGGTCATCGTGGGAGTGATCGTGTGGGGAACCTGGGGCTTGTTGCGCGAATCCCTGCGCCTGGCCATGAGCGCGGTGCCGGCTGGCGTCGATGTGGCGGAGATCGAGCGCTTCCTGCGGGCGCTACCCGGCGTAAGCGAGATCCACGACCTGCATATCTGGGGGCTGAGCACGACCGAGACGGCGCTCACCGTGCACCTGGTCATGCCCGCAGGCTATCCGGGCGACGCCTTCCTCGAAAAGGTGGTGGAGGAGCTCGAGCACCATTACGCCATCCGGCACAGCACGGTGCAGATCGAGCAGGGCACGATCCATCACGCCTGCACGCTTGCAGGACACCACGCGCATTGAGTTCGCCGGGCGAAAACACCGCTTGACCTTCCCACTGTGGCAAGCCCGAGGCTTGTTCCTGCGGTCGACGTGACCGTGGCAATAGGACTGATTCTCGAGGGCGGAAATGCATATCCTGAATGTGACGG
Organism: Moraxellaceae bacterium; assembly: GCA_029237815.1. Lineage (GTDB taxonomy): Bacteria > Pseudomonadota > Gammaproteobacteria > Pseudomonadales > Moraxellaceae > UBA2031. Next base: position 337,165 of record JAQZBP010000006.1, on the reverse strand, counting down.
GCATGGGCTGCGGTAGCTGCGTGGTGAAAGTGGAGAACGCCGTTCGCCGTCTCGATGCGGCGGCAAAAGTGCGGGTCGACCGCGCGCAAGGGCGTGTGGAGGTGGACTCCGCGGCGAGCGCCGAAGCGCTCTGCGAGGCGCTCGCCGCAATCGGCTATCCGGCGGTGCCGGGCCGTTAAGGCTGAAGGCGCTGCAACACGCTCCCGCGTGCGGAGCGATCACCCAGGGCCTCGCCCTGCCGTCGCGGCAGGGCCGGGGCCGCTCCTCGCCGTGCTGGGCGAGCAGGCAAATTGAATGGAGGGCACCATGTCATCCCCGGACAAGACAACGGGCCTGTCCCGCACCCTCGATATCGAGGGCATGAGCTGTGCGTCCTGTGTCGCGCATGTGGAAAAGGCGCTGCAGGCAGTGCCGGGCGTCTCAGGCGTCGCGGTGAACCTGGCCACGAATTCGGCGCGCGTCGATACCGGACCCGACGTGTCCATGGCCGCGCTCCAGGCTGCAGTGGCGCAGGCCGGCTACCAGGTGGCGCAGGCGCAGGCGGACCTCGTCATCGAGGGCATGAGCTGCGCTTCCTGCGCGGGGCGCGTGGAGAAGGCACTCGCCGCCGTGCCCGGTGTTACCGCCGTGTCCGTCAATCTGGCGACATCGAAGGCGCGCGTGCAATTCACCGGCACCGTGGCTGCCGGCGAGTTCGTGCACGCAGTCGAGAAGGCCGGCTACACGGCGCACCTGGCCACGGCCACCGACCGTGCCGCCGCCAGCCGCGCGAAGTCTTCGCGCGAGGCGCTCATGCTGGCGCTGTCGGCCGCATTCACGCTGCCACTGGTGGTGCCCATGCTCGGCATGATTGCCGGCGTCGACTGGATGCTGCCGGCCGGCCTGCAGTGGCTGCTGGCGACGCCGGTGCAGTTCGTCTTCGGCGCGCGCTTCTACCGCGCGGGCTGGAAGGCGCTGCGGGCCGGCACGGGCAATATGGACCTGCTGGTGGCGATCGGCACGAGCGCCGCTTACGGCCTCAGCGTCTACCAGGTGCTGAGCGGGCATGGCGCGCACATGCATCTGTATTTCGAGGCGTCGGCCGTGGTGATCACGCTGGTGCTGCTCGGCAAGTGGCTGGAGGAGCGCGCCAAGCAGCAGACCACGGCGGCCATTCGCGCACTGCAAGCCTTGCGCCCCGACACGGCACGCGTGCTGCGCGATGGCGTCGAGATCGAGATTGCGCTGGAGTCGCTGCGCATCGGCGACCGTGTCGCAGTGCGGCCGGGCGAGCGGATTCCGGTCGACGGCGTGATTGAGGAGGGCCGAAGCCTCGTCGACGAATCAATGCTGACCGGCGAGAGCCATCCGGTGCTGCGTGAAGCCGGCGACAGGGTCGTGGGCGGCGCCATCAGCACGGACGGCCCGCTGCAAATTCGCGTGGAAGCGGTCGGCGCGGAGACGCTGCTCTCGCGCATCATCCGCCTGGTCGAGGACGCGCAGGCCGCGAAGGCGCCGATCCAGCGCCAGGTGGACAAGGTCAGTGCGGTCTTCGTGCCCGTGGTGCTCGGCATTGCGCTGCTCACGCTTGCCGGCTGGTGGATTCATTCGGGAGAGCTCGACCGCGCCATCATCAATGCGGTGGCGGTGCTGGTGATCGCCTGCCCGTGCGCGCTCGGACTTGCCACGCCGACCGCGATCATGGCGGGCACCGGTGTGGCGGCGCAGCGCGGCATCCTGATCAAGGACGCGGAAGCGCTGGAGATCACGCACAAGGTGAAGGTGGTGGCATTCGACAAGACCGGCACGCTGACGCTGGGCAAGCCGGCGGTGGTGGCCGAGGCGGACGCCGGTGGCGACGGCCCCGCGGTGCTTGCGGTGGCCGCCAGCCTGCAGGCGGCGAGCGCGCATCCGCTGGCGTTTGCCGTGATGGCCGCGGCGCGCCACCAGAGCCTGGACGTGCTGCCGGCCGTGGACAGTCGCACGCTGCCGGGACGCGGTATCGCCGCACGCCGCGACGGCGTCGAGTACCTGCTCGGCAACCACCAGCTCATGACCGAAAACGGCGTCGAGACAGGCGCGCTGGCCGCCCGTGCGGCGACGCTCGAGCAGGAGGGTTGCACGATCTCCTGGCTGGCGCGTGCGCAGGACAGGCGCGCACTGGGCTTCCTCGCGTTTCGGGACCAGATCAAGCCGGAGGCGGCCGCGGCGGTGCGGCAGCTGCAGCGGCTCGGCATCCGTACCGTGATGATCACGGGCGACAACGCCGGCAGCGCCGCGGTGGTCGCGCAGGCGATCGGTATCGACGAAGTGCGCGCGAACGTGCTGCCGCAGGACAAGGCGAAGGCCGTCAGTGAATTCCGCCGCCTGGGCGTGGTGGCGATGGTCGGCGACGGCATCAACGACGCGCCGGCGCTGGCGGCGGCCGATGTCGGCATGGCCATGAGCGACGGCACCGATGTCGCCATGCACACGGCCAAGATCACGCTGATGCGCGGCGATCCGCTGCTGATCGCCGATGCCATCGATATTTCGCGGCAGACCTGGCGCAAGATCCGCCAGAACCTGTTCTGGGCATTTGCCTATAACGTCGTCGGCATTCCGCTCGCGGCGCTCGGATTGCTGAGTCCGATCGTGGCGGGCGCGGCGATGGCTTTCTCCAGCGTGAGCGTGGTGACGAATGCGCTGTTGTTGCGCGGCTGGCGACCGGCCGGCACGGCGCGGCCGCCAGCTCCGTTGCCCGAGCCGCTGCCGGTTGCGGAGCGTGCTGCATGAATATTGGCGAAGCGGCACGCCGCAGCGGCGTGACACCGAAGATGATCCGTCACTACGAGAGCCTCGGCATCATCGCGCCGCGGGGCCGTACCGAGGCGGGCTATCGCCGCTACGACGAGCGCGACCTGCACGAACTGCGCTTCATCCGGCGGGCGCGGCACCTTGGCTTCTCGCTGGAGCAGATACGCGTGCTGCTCTCGCTCTGGCAGGATCGCAGCCGCGCCAGCGCCGACGTGAAGCGCATGGCGCAGGCGCATGTCGACGAGCTCGATGCACGCATCCGCGAACTCACCGACATGCGCGACACGCTGGCGGCGCTGGCGGAATCCTGTCGCGGCGACCATCGCCCGGACTGCCCGATCCTGGCGGGCCTGGAGTCAGAGTCAGAATCGAAAGCGGGAGCCGCGAACGGCGCTGCCGCCGTCTCTGACGCCCCGCACTGTCACAAGCCCGGGATGGCATGAGCACGGCAGGAGTCGTGCCTGTGCAACATCGAAGCTGTCCCTCGTGGGGGGGCGGTCAGTGCGGGCGCGACAAGATACCGGCCCGGATAAAACGGGAGCGCCCCTTCACGCCTTCACTCCGCCATTCCACCGCCGCCAGAGCAGCAGCACGACCGCTGCCACGCTGAAACCCGCGCCTGCCAGGAATGTGAACGACGCGCCCAGGCGATCCCACAACAGCCCGGCGACAGCGCTCGCCACCAGCATGGCCAGGCCGCAGGCGAGGCTGAAGAAGCCGTAGGCCGTGCCGCGCAGGTCGGCCGGTGCCGTATCCGCCACCATCGTGGCGAGCAGGCCCTGCGTCATGCCCATGTGCAGGCCCCAGAGCGCCACGCCCGCCAGCACCACGCTCCAGTGCGCCGACCACGCCAGCACGAGGTCGGCGGCAATCAGCACCACCAGCCCCGCCAGCAGCAGCGTGCCGTGGTGCATGCGGTCGGCCAGCCGCCCGAAGGGATAGGCCGACAGCGAGAACACCAGGCTCATGACCACCATCACGCCCGGTATCCAGGCCAGTGGCAGACCGCTCTGCTGTGCGCGCAGCACGAGAAAAGCCTCACTGAAGCGCGCCAGTGTGAACAGCGCACCGATGCCGACGACCCACCAGTAGGTGCCGCTCAATTGCGCAAGCGTTCGCCAGTGGATGGGGTTGAAGTTGCGCCGCTGCGGCGCCGGCGACTCCGGCTCTTGCACGCCGGCCAGGAGCAGCAGCACGGCGAGCGCGCCGGGAATGACGGCAACCCAGAACACGGCGCGGAAATCGTTGGCCCAGAGCAGCATGAGGCCGATGGCCAGCAGCGGGCCGACGAAGGCGCCCACGGTGTCGAGCGACTGGCGCAGGCCGAAGGCGGCGCCGCGCATGTCGGGCGGCGCGATGTCCGCGATCAGCGCGTCGCGTGGCGCGCCCCGGATGCCCTTGCCGATGCGGTCCAGGATTCGCGCGCCGAACACCATGCCGGCGGCGGGCGCGAGCGCGAACAGCGGCTTGCTGATCGTGCCGAGCGAATAGCCCAGCACCACAAGGCCCTTGCGCCGGCCCAGCCAGTCGCTGAGCGTGCCGGAGAAGACCTTGGTGATCAGGGCGGTGGCCTCCGCCACGCCCTCGATCAGGCCGATGGCGAAGGCGCTGGCGCCAAGTACACCGGCCAGGAAGAGCGGCAGCAGGCTGTGGATCATTTCCGACGACACATCCATCAGCAGGCTGACGAAGCCGAGCACCCAGATGCCCCGGGGCAGGGCGGAGCGCAATGAGGTAGCGGAGTCGGTCATCGGTGGTCGCCCGGGGGTTGGATGAAGCGGTCGCGGTTACAGGCGTGAGCTTAGGACTGCCGGCACCTGCCGCGAAGCACCGTAATCAAGCGCATGCGCGGCGAGCCCGGCGCCGGGCTCCTGCCGGCCATGCGGCGGGGGAGCTGCGCTGATGAGTCGCGGCAGTGAACTCAGTGACATGCGGGCGCGGCCCGGGCGTGGCTTGCTGCAGGTCAAGCGGCGTGCAAGTCGTTCACGGCGCCGGTTGTGGCGCGCTTGCAGGGCCAACTAGAATCGCGGCGTCATTGGGGAGTAGCCGCCCGCGGGCCCAGCGGGGGCGACGTCAACATGCTTGCCGCAGTGCATGGCGTCGCCGGTCTCCGACTTGGCAAGACCTTTGACTGCACCACCACCGCTGGCCGGGGGAGGGGAGCAGTCATGGGCATGTCCCGGCCGGAGTTCTCGATGGAAGCCTTCCTTATCTCCACGGGCATCGTTGCCCTCGCTGAAATGGGCGACAAGACCCAGTTGCTGTCACTGGTCCTCGCTGCCCGCTTTCGCAAACCCCTGCCCATCATCCTCGGCATCCTGGCCGCGACCCTGCTCAATCACGCCGCCGCCGGCGCCGTGGGCGCCTGGATCATGCAGGTGCTGGGGCCGGACATCATGCGCTGGATCATCGGCGGCGGCTTCCTCGCCATGGCGGCCTGGACCCTGGTGCCCGACACCCTGGATGACGACGAGGCCACGGCCCCGAAGTACGGCGTCTTCGCCGCTACGTTCGTCGCCTTCTTCATTGCCGAGATGGGCGACAAGACCCAGGTCGCCACCATCGCCCTGGCGGCGCAGCATGCCAGCCTCGTGGGCGTAGTCGCCGGCACCACGCTCGGCATGATGCTGGCCAATGCGCCGGTGGTGCTGCTCGGCGAGCGCATCACGAAGCGTATCCCGCTCAAGGTCATTCATCCGGTGACGGCCTTGCTGTTCGCGGTGCTGGGCCTGGCCGTGCTGTTCAACGTGGGGGCGCTGTTCTGAGCTGGCCGCCACGGGTGGCCATCGTGGTGCCTGCGGAGCCCGGCCCCGTGTCGGCGGTTTCCGGTAGCAGGCTCGACTGACGGCGCCGAGGGGCTCTTGGCTGGTGAATTCATTTCAACTATTCTTGAAATATGGAAACGTTGACTGCCGCCGAGCGCCTCGCCGCCCTTGGCCATGAATACCGCCTCGCCATCTTCCGCCTGCTCGTCCAGGCCGGTCCCGCCGGCCTGAACGCCAGCGCCATCGGCGACGCCCTCGGGCTGGCGCCCAACACCCTGTCCTTCCATCTCGCGCACCTGAGCCGGGTGGGCCTGATCGAGGGGCATCGCGAGAGCCGCTTCATCCACTACGCCGCCAATTTTGCCGCCATGGGCGACCTCATTGCCTTCCTCACCGACAACTGCTGCCAGGGCTCGCCCTGCCTGTCCACGACTGCGGCCTGCGAGCCCGGCTGTGACGCGGCTGCCGGCAAGAAGGCGCGCGTTGCCCCGGCAGCCCGTCCCCGCAACTGAATCCGGAAACGAGCCCACGCCCATGAAGACTGTCCTGATCCTCTGCACCGGCAACTCCTGCCGCTCCCAGATGGCCGAAGTGCTGCTCAACCACGACCTGGCGGGCCAGGTGCGCGCGCTCTCCGCCGGCACGAAGCCGCAGCCGAAGGTGGCCGACGGCGCCATCGCCGCGCTGGCGGCGGCCGGCCTGCCGACGGCGGGTCTCTACCCCAAGGACGTGGATGCCGTGATGAACGAGGCCATCGACCTGGTTGTCACCGTCTGCGACAACGCCAAGGAAACCTGCCCGGTTTTCCCGCGCCCGGTGCCGCGCCTGCATATCCCTTTCCATGATCCGCATGGCGAACCGCTGGAGAGCTTCATTGCCGTGCGCGACGACATCCGCGCCCGCCTCGTGCCCGCCGTGCGCGACGCGCTCGGCCTGTAAGGGAGTTCCGACATGTCTGCGCAATGCGACGCCACCGGCAGGCCGCTGGCCGGCGCCCCCCTCGGTTTCTTCGAGCGTTATCTCACGCTGTGGGTGTTTCTCTGCATCGTCGCCGGCATCGCGCTCGGCCAGGTGGCGCCCGGCCTGTTCCAGGCAATCGGCCGCATGGAGGTGGCGCAGGTCAACCTGCCGGTCGGCGTGCTGATCTGGGTGATGATCATTCCCATGCTGATGAAGATTGATTTCCGCTCGCTGGGCGACGTGAAAGCCCAGCGGGCCAGCATCGGCATCACGCTGATCGTGAACTGGGCCATCAAGCCCTTCACCATGGCGGCGCTGGGCTGGTTCTTCATCCGCTACGTCTTCGCGCCCTGGCTGCCGGCGGAGCAGATAGACAGCTACATCGCCGGCCTTATCCTGCTGGGCGCCGCACCCTGCACGGCCATGGTGTTTGTGTGGAGCAACCTCTGCCGTGGCGACGCCAACTTCACGATCTCGCAGGTGGCGCTCAATGATCTCGTGATGGTGTTCCTGTTCGCACCCATCGTCGCGTTGCTGCTGGGCGTGTCGGCGATCCCGATTCCCTGGGACACGCTGCTGCTCTCTGTCGTGACGTATATCGTGATTCCGCTGGCCATTGCCCAAGGCATCCGGCGCCATTTCATGGCGCAGGGCGAGGCGGCCTTCACGCAGGCGGTGGGCCGCATCGCGCCCTTCACCCTGATGGCGCTGCTGGCGACGCTGGTGTTGCTCTTCGCCTTCCAGGGTGAAGCCATCCTCAAGCAGCCGCTGGTGATAGGCATGCTCGCCGTGCCCATCCTGCTGCAGGGCCTGCTGATCGCGGGCATCGGCTACTGGCTGAACCGCCGTTTCCGGGTGCGTCACGACATCGCCGGGCCCTCGACGATGATCGGTGCCTCGAATTTCTTCGAGCTGGCGGTGGCGGTGGCCATCGTGTTGTACGGCTTTGACAGCGGCGCCGCGCTGGCGACGGTGGTGGGCGTGCTGATCGAGGTGCCGGTCATGCTGTGGCTGGTGCGCACCGTGAACAACACGAAGGCCTGGTACGAGCGGGCGCTGTAGCGCGGGTCACACCGGAAGGCGGGATACAAAGAAAAAGGCCAGGGCATTGCCCTGGCCTTTTTGATTTGGTGGACCGAAAGGGGATCGAACCCTCGACCTCCGCATTGCGAACGCGGCGCTCTCCCAGCTGAGCTATCGGCCCGTGTCGTTGACGACAGGCGCGTATTCTACTGAATTCCCCGCAAAACCCAAGCCGCCCTTGTGCTGGCTGGGGGTGCGTTACAGCCATCCGCGCTCGGCAAAGGAGGCGGCACGCCCTTCGCCGATCACCAGGTGATCGAGGACCCGTACTTCGATCAGGTCGAGCGCCTGGCGCAGTCGCTCGGTGATGTGCCGGTCGGCGGCCGAGGGCTCGGCGATTCCGGAGGGGTGGTTGTGGGCCAGGATGACGGCCGCGGCATTGAGGGTGAGGGCGCGTTCCACCACCTGCCGAGGATGCACCGAGCAGCTGTCGAGCGTGCCCTGGAACAGCTCCTCGAAGGCGATCAGCCGGTGCTGGGTGTCGAGGAAGAGGACGGCGAACACCTCGCGCCGCAGGCCGCGCAGGCGGTGGCTGAGGAAATGCCGGGTGGCCTCCGGGCTGGCCATGACATCGCTGCGCTCGAGAGTGGTGGCCAGGTGGCGCTGGCCGAGCTCGAGGGCGGCCTGCAGCTCGGCGTACTTGGCCGGGCCGAGGCCGGGCAGGGCGGCCACGCACTCCGGGCCGGCCTCGAGCAGGCCGCGCAGGCTGCCGAAATGCGCCAGCCAGTCGCGCGCCAGGTCGAGGGCGGTACGGCCGCGCGTCCCGGTGCGGATGAAAAGCGCGAGGATCTCGGCGTCGGAGAGGGCAGCGGCGCCGCGGGCCAGCAACTTTTCCCGGGGACGCTCGGTCTCTGGCCAGTCAGTAATCGGCATTTCCTGCCTCCTTGCAGTCAGTCGGCGCTGACTTTTCCGTTGTCGGCGCTACGCAGCGAGGGGGCACGATGGTATCTTTGCGACCAGCTGTCCATCCCTCCTGTTTCCGGAAATCTCCATGCTTGCGCGGCTGGCCAACAAACGCATTTTGCTTGGCGTCTCGGGTGGCATTGCCGCCTACAAAAGCGCCGAACTGATCCGCCGCCTGCGCGATGCGGGCGCCGAGGTGCGGGTCGTCATGACGCCCGCGGCGCAACAGTTCATCACGCCGCTGACCCTCCAGGCCCTCTCCGGCAACCCCGTTCATACCGACCTGCTCGATCCGGCCGCCGAGGCCGCTATGGGCCATATCGAGCTGGCGCGCTGGGCCGACCTCGTGCTGGTGGCGCCCGCCAGCGCCGACTGCATCGCGCGGCTGGCCCAGGGCATGGCCAACGACCTGCTCTCCACCGTCTGGCTCGCCACCCGCGCGAAGCTCGCCATCGCGCCGGCCATGAACCAGCAGATGTGGGCCGCGCCCTCCCTGCAGGCCAATCTCGCGCTGCTCGGTGAGCGTGACGTGGCGGTGTTCGGGCCGGCCTCCGGCGTCCAGGCCTGCGGCGACGTCGGCGCCGGCCGCATGCTGGAGGCGGTGGAGCTGGCGGACGCCTGCGCCGGCCTCTTCGCCACCGGCACGTTGACTGGCCGCCATGTCGTCATTACCGCCGGTCCCACCCGCGAGGCGCTGGACCCGGTGCGCTACCTCAGCAACCACAGCTCCGGGAAGATGGGCTTCGCCATCGCCGCCGCCTGCATCGAGGCCGGCGCCCGCGTCACCCTGGTCGCCGGACCGGTGAACCTGCCGACACCCGATCGCGTCACCCGCGTCAACGTGACTTCTGCCGAGGAAATGCTGGCCGCCGCACAGCAGGCCGTGGCCGGTGCCGATATGTTCGTGGCCTGTGCCGCCGTGGCCGACTACCGGCCGCGTGCCGCAGCGGACCAGAAGATCAAGAAGTCGGCGGACACGCTCACGCTCGATCTGGTCAAGAATCCCGACATCGTGGCGGCCATTGCCGCTCGCGCCGACCGGCCGTTCGTGGTGGGATTCGCGGCGGAGACCGAGAAGGTGGTCGAGCATGCGCGCGACAAGCTCGTACGCAAGCGCCTCGACATGATCGCCTGCAACGATGTCGCGCGTGGCGACATCGGCTTCCAGTCCGACGACAACGCCATGACGGTCATCTGGCAGGAAGGCGAGCAGGTACTCGAGAAGGCCTCCAAGGCCGTGATCGCCCGCCAGCTGGTCGCACTGATGGCGGAGCGCGCCGCCGCCACGGGGCTTCAGGTTCGGAAGTAAGAGTGAGTCTTCACGTTTTATCAGCGCGCGGCTCACAGTGCAGTCATTGAAGTTGTTGTCACCGGCAGTATGTTCGCCTTGCTCAAGGACAGTCAGATGAAGAAAACCGTGGACGTGAAGGTGCTGGACGAACGCATCGGCACGACGTTTCCTCTGCCCACCTATGCCACCGAAGGTTCCGCCGGGCTCGACCTGCGCGCCTGCCTCGATGCGCCGCTGACGCTGGCGCCGGGCGAAACGCAGCTCATCCGCACCGGCCTTGCGATCCATATCAGCGACCCGGCGTTTGCGGGCCTCGTGTTGCCGCGTTCCGGCCTGGGTCACAAGCACGGCATCGTGCTCGGCAACCTGGTCGGCCTGATCGATTCCGATTACCAGGGCGAGCTCATGGTGTCGTGCTGGAATCGCGGGCAGGACACTTTCACGATCCAGCCCGGCGAGCGCATTGCCCAGTACGTGCTGGTGCCGGTGGTGCAGGCGGCGTTCCGCCTGGTCACGGAGTTCGGCGAGAGCTCGCGCGGTGCCGGCGGGTTTGGTTCCTCGGGCCGTCATTGAGCCCCGTTCAAACGCATTTCAGAGAGTGAGCCATGGCCAAGAAGAAATCCGCTAAAGCCGACACCGCCAAGCAGGCGAAGCCGGCCAAGGTCAATGCCCCGAAGTCACGCAAGGAAAGCAATCTGCTGCAGCAGGCACTGCCGGCCCTGGTGCTGCTGGTGGTGGTGCTGGCCCTCGTCCAGGGCGCGAGCTACCTGCTGGCGAGCCGCGGCGAGCAGGCGCAGCGGAGCGAGCTGGTCAAGGTTTACCGCCAGCACTACGTGGCGGCGCTGAACAGCTATGTGCGCAACTACGAAGAGGTCGTGAAAGCGCTGCCGGATGGCGAGCTGCTGCCCTACCTGCAGGCGGATGCCGCCGTCGACAGCGGCCTGCTGGGGCGATTCCCGGGCGCGCTGTTCGCACGCGTCGCGCCGCTCAATCTGGATCCGGCCGTCCCCAATGGCCTCAGCTTTGCGCACCAGGACATGGTGATGCGACTCGCGTCCGGCAAGGCGGCGACGCCGGAGATCACCTTCTACGAGGGTGGCGCCGTGAAAGCGCAAATCGTGACCTTCGCGCGCATGCTGAAGGATGCGGAAGGCAAGGCGGCCGGCATCCTGCTGCTCGGCTTCCCCTTCCAGCCGCTGGAGGCCGAGCTGCGCCGCTTTGCCCCGGAGGCCGGCGCCATCGAGCTGTTGCAGAAAGTGGGTGGCGAGAAGGCCTCCATCCTCAAGGTCGGCGAGGGCGAGCCCGTGCCGGGCGCCGACGCGACCACGGCCAACCCGGGCTGGGAGCTGCACTTCGCACCGGCCCCGGGGCTTGGCCGGCAAGGCGGCGCGGGACCGCTCCTGGTGGCGCTGATGCTCCTCGCGCCCCTGCTCGGCGGCGGACTGCTGGCCTGGGCCGTTCTGGCGCTGCAGAAAAAGGTGAAACAGGATGTCGAGGCCATCGACACCTTCAGCGAAAACTTCCTGCACTACGGCAACCGCGAGCGCCCCTCGCTGCATTTCAGCCTGTTCGCGCCGCTGCTCGCGCATATTGACCAGTACGGCGCGGAATTGCGCGCCGGGCGCAATGCCGTGCGCAAGCCGCAGGACAATCTGGGCGAGATCAATGTCGCCGGGGAAGACGAGTCCGCGCTATTCGGCAGCGCGCCGGCAGCGGCGCCCGCGCCTGCTCCCGATCCTGATGCGACCCTCCTGCCGCAGGCGCCGGGACTGAGTCGCGAAATTTTCCGCGCCTATGACATCCGTGGCGTGGTCGGCAAGGGTCTCAGCGCCGCCGTGGCGAAATCGCTGGGCCAGGCCATCGGCAGCGAGGCGAAGGCGCGCGGTGACGACAAGGTGGTGGTGGGGCGCGATGGCCGCCTCTCCGGGCCCGAGCTCAGCGCCGCCCTGATCGAGGGCTTGCGCGCGAGTGGTTGCGACGTCATCGATGTCGGCATGGTGCCGACACCGGTGCTCTATTTCGCCGCCAAGACCGTCGCCAATGGCAGCGGCGTCATGGTCACCGGCAGCCACAACCCGGCTGACTACAACGGCTTCAAGATCATGCTGGCCGGCGACACGCTGGCCGGCGACGACATCCAGGCCCTGCGCGAGCGCATCGAAAGCAAGAACTTCACGGCAGGCGAGGGCGGCCTCAGCCAGCTGGACGTGGCGCAGGACTATGTCGAGCGCATCAGCGCCGACATTGCACTGGCCCGTCCATTGCGCGTCGTGGTCGATGGCGGCAACGGTGCCGCCGGTCCCATCGGCGTGCGTGCGCTGGAGGCGGCAGGCTGCGAGGTCACCACGCTCTTCTGTGATGTCGACGGCAACTTCCCCAACCACCATCCCGATCCCAGCAAGCCGGAAAACCTCGAAGACCTGATCGCGTCCGTGGCGGCAAACGATGCCGACCTCGGCATCGCTTTCGACGGCGACGGCGACCGCATCGGCGTGGTGACGAAGACGGGCAAGGTCATCTATCCCGACAGGCTGATGATGCTCTACGCCAAGCATGTGCTGATCACCAATCCCGGCGCCGACATCATCTTCGACGTGAAGTGCACGCGCGACCTGCCGGCGCTGATTGCCAGCCAGGGCGGCCGCCCGGTGATGTGCAAGACCGGCCACTCCTTCATCAAGGGCAAGCTCAAGGAGACCGGTGCCGCGCTCGCCGGCGAGATGAGCGGCCACATATTCTTCAATGATCGCTGGTTCGGCTTTGACGATGCGATCTACTCGGCGGCGCGCCTGCTCGAGATCCTGTCGCTGGAGAACGAGGATTCCGACGCCGTCTTTGCGGAGTTCCCTGAAAATCCGTCGACGCCGGAAATCAACATTCCGGTGCCCGACGAGAGCAAGTTCGGATTCATGGAAGCGCTCAAGAGCCGCGCCAATTTCCCCGATGCCAACGTCATCACGCTTGATGGCGTGCGGGTCGAGTTCGCCGAAGGCTGGGGCCTCGTGCGCGCCTCCAACACCACGCCCTGCCTCGTCGCCCGCTTCGAGGGACGTACGCCCGCGGCGCTGGCCGATGTACAGGCCAAGTTCAAGGCGCTGCTGTCCGGCGTCGATGCATCTTTGCAGATTCCCTTTTGACTGAAGAGTAGAAAAGAAGATGGCGCTGCCGCGTGAGTCCGCCCTGACCATTGCCAAGGTTCTGACCGAGGCCCTGCCGTATATCCAGCGTTTTCATGGCAAAACGATTGTCGTGAAGTACGGCGGCAATGCCATGACCGAACCCGAGCTGGAGAATTCCTTTGCGCGCGATATCGTGTTGCTGAAGACGGTCGGCCTGAATCCCATCGTCGTGCATGGCGGGGGGCCGCAGATCGGCGACATGCTCACGAAGATCGGCAAGGAGTCGAAATTCATTGACGGCATGCGCGTCACCGATGCCGAGACGATGGACGTGGTCGAGATGATCCTCGGCGGCCTCGTCAACAAGTCCATCGTCAATCTCATCAACCAGAACGGCGGTCGTGCCATCGGCCTCACGGGCAAGGACGGCAGCCTCATCCGCGCCAAGAAGATGCTGCTGAGCAAGGCCAATGAAAAGGGCGTGATCGAGCAGGTGGACATTGGCCAGGTCGGTGAGGTCGCCGGCATCAAGTGCGATGTCCTCGAGATGGTGATCGGCTCCGATTTCATTCCGGTCATCGCGCCGGTGGGGGTCGGCGAGGACGGCGAGTCCTACAACATCAACGCCGATCTCGTGGCCGGCAAGGTGGCGGAAGCGCTCAAGGCCGAAAAGCTGATCCTGCTGACCAACATTCCCGGCGTGATGGACAAGGAAAAGAATGTTCTCACCGGCCTCTCGACGCAGGATGTCGACGCGCTGATCGCGGACGGCACGATTTACGGCGGCATGCTGCCGAAGATTGCCTGTGCGCTGGAAGCGGTGCGCGGTGGCGTGATCAGTGCACATATCATCGATGGCCGCATCCCGCATGCGACGCTGCTCGAAGTCTTCACCGACGAGGGCACCGGCACGCTGATTTCCAACAAGAAAAACAAGAAGAAGCGCCCGTCCTGATTCACCGGGTCCCTGCAAGGAGGCGAGCATGACTGCTGCCGAAAACAAGGTTTCACGCCGCGATCACATTCTGCAGGCCCTCGCTTCCATGCTGGAAAGCCAGCCGGGCGCCCGCATCACCACCGCGGCGCTGGCCAAGGAAGTGGGGGTGACGGAGGCTGCGCTCTACCGTCACTTTCCGAGCAAGGCCAAGATGTTTGAAGGGCTGATCGAGTTCGTGGAAGAAGTGGTGTTTTCGCGCGTCAGCCTCATCCTGCAGGAAGACGGGGACGCGATTTCCCGGTGCGAGAAGATACTGGGGCTGCTGCTGGTTTTCACCGAGCGTAATCCCGGCATCACCCGCATACTGAATGGCGATGCCCTTACCGGTGAGCATGAGCGCCTGCAGGCACGCATTGCACAGCTCTTCGAGCGGCTCGAGGCGCAGCTCCGTCAGGTCCTGCGCGAGGCCGAGCTCAAGAACTCCCTGGGAACGGTGATCACGAGCGCGGCGGCGGCCAACATGATGCTGGTGCTGGTCGAAGGCCATGTCAGCCAGTTCGTGCGCTCGGGCTTCCGGCGCAAGCCGACGGAGAGCTGGGAGGCGCAGTGGGGACTGCTCAAGGCGAACCTGTTCCGCGAGCTCGGGAAATAGCGAACGAAAATGCCAAATAAAAAAGCCGGCAGCATGCCGGCTTTTTTATTTGTGAGGCTCAGGGCTTGGACGTTGGCTTTGCAGGCGTGGCTGCCGCTGCCGGCGTGGCAGCGGCGGGGGGAGCGCTGGCGAGCTTGCCCGTCAGTTCCTGCAGGCGCTGGATGACAGGGATGAAATCGGCGCGCACCTTGTCCTGCTCGGCCTTGCGCGTCTGCATCTCGGTCTGCGCAGTCTGGATCTGCTTGTCGTACTGGTCGATGCTGGCCTTGAGATCGGCCGGCGCCGGCTTGCCCTTGCGCTCGAAGACGGCGGCCTTCTGGGCTTCCGTCGCACGGCTCTGACGCAGGCGGGTGATCTGGCCGTTCGCGAAGTCGATACGCACTTGCAGCGCGTCGATCTGGCGGTTGCGCGCCAGTTCGGCGTCCTGCGGACGTGAATAAAGGCGCAGGAGCTGCTTGTCTTCCTTTTCGCGCAACTTGTCTGCGTCGCGCTTGGCGCGCGAAGCTGCCAGCTCTTCCGCCGACAGCGCGCGCTGTGCCGGGATATGGCGGATCAGTTGCATGCTTTCAGTCAGCTCGTCGTAGCCGCGGGTGACATGCTCGGGCGTCACCATGTCGGTGACGTTGGGCTGGTTCTTCTCGTTGTAATAGCGGAACCAGCGCGCCTGTGATTTTTCTTCGGCGGCGTGGGCAAGGGGGAGGGCAAGGTTCAGGAGGACAAGAGCAAGGGAAAGGCGTTTCAACATGGGAGTCTCCGGCAAGCCTGCGTGCGGCTCTCTTATAATCGCGTCCATTCTAGGGGACGGCAGCGGGAGCCGACAGTGTTGGACATCATGGTTTTGTTCGTGGTCGCACTCCTGGCCAATACCCTCTCGGCGCTGGCCGGGGGCGGCGCGGGCCTGCTGCAGCTGCCGGCGCTGCTGATGCTGGGGCTGACCTTTCCCGCGGCACTGGCGACCCACAAGATCGCGAGCGTCGCGCTCGGCGTGGGGGCGACGCTCCGGCACTTGCGGGAAGGCCGCCTGCGCTGGCGTTTCGCCACCTTCATCCTGGCCTGCGGCCTGCCCGGGGTGCTGCTGGGCACCCAGCTCATCCTGGTGGTGCCGGATCGCTGGGCGGAACTGGCGCTGGGGTTGCTGACGCTGGGGCTTGGCCTCTATTCATGGCAGCGGCCCGGCCTCGGGCAAACCGGCGAGCGCCTGCATCGGGACGCCGCGGGCTTGCGTCTGGGCGGGGCCGGATTGTTCCTGATCGGCCTGCTCAACGGTTCGCTGACCTCCGGGACCGGCCTGTTCGTCACGCTCTGGCTGGTGCGCTGGTTCGGCCTCGATTACACGCGGGCAGTGTCCTATACCCTTGTCCTGGTTGGGCTTTTCTGGAATGGACTGGGAGCGGCCATGCTCTCGGTCCAGGCGCCGGTCAGGTGGGAGTGGCTGCCCGCGTTGCTTGCCGGATCGCTCCTCGGCGGCTATCTCGGCGCCCATTGGGCGCTGCTCAAGGGGAATCGCCTCGTCAAGCGCGCCTTTGAAGTGCTTACCGTGGCAGTGGGGGCAAAGCTGCTTCTGGACGCTCTGTTGAGCTACTGACCGATGCCGTCGCGCCGGGGAAATGCCAGTTGCCGCACCGGGAATGCAGGGGGCCTGCCCCTGAAGAAGGGAGGGGGCTGAGGCAGTGGAATTCACCTGCGGCGGAGCAAAACAACCGCTCATGCCCGACTTGGAGTGTTTCGTCAGAAAATTACGCTAACCCTTTGTCTCGGCTTGATTCACGGCGGTGGTTCCGGCCTTGTGCGTGTATAGCCGACCCTGTAAAACTGTGTTAAAACGTGACGTACCTGACGCTATTGTCCTATGGGCGGCGACAGGACAATCCGAATTTTTCATGCCCGAATCAGGCTCGCAAAAGCCTCACCCGACAGAAGGCTGCTCCAAATGTCAGAAGAGAATTTCGACGGTTTGAAAGTCATGGTGATCGACGACTCCAAAACCATTCGTCGTACCGCTGAAACCCTGCTCCAGAAGGCCGGGTGCACCGTGATCACCGCCACCGACGGGTTCGATGCCCTCGCCAAGATTGCCGACTCCAATCCCCGCATCATCTTCGTGGACATCATGATGCCACGCCTGGACGGCTATCAGACCTGTGCCTTGATCAAGAACAACTCGGCGTTCAAGTCCACGCCGGTGATCATGCTGTCATCGAAGGACGGCCTCTTCGACAAAGCCAAGGGACGCATCGTGGGCTCGGACGAATACCTGACCAAGCCTTTCAGCAAAGAAGAACTGCTCGGCGCCATCCGCCAGCACGTCAAGGCCTGAACTCAAGAATTAGCGGGGAAACCATGGCACGTATTCTGGTTGTAGACGACTCACCCACGGAAACCTACCGCTTCCGTGAAATTCTCGAAAAGCACGGGCACCAGGTGCTCGAGGCCGCCAATGGCGCCGATGGCGTCGCCGTGGCCCGTGCCGAACAGCCCGACCTGGTGCTGATGGACGTGGTGATGCCGGGCCTGAACGGCTTCCAGGCCACCCGCCAGCTCACCAAGGACGAAGAAACGGCACACATTCCCATTGTCATCGTCACCACCAAGGACCAGGAGACCGACCGCGTGTGGGGCAAGCGCCAGGGCGCGCGCGACTACCTGACCAAGCCGGTGGACGAAGACCAGTTGATGCAGACCATTGCCGGCCTCATCGCCGGCAAGTAACCGCAAACAGTAAGCAGGCAAGATGGCAGCCAAGGGTTTCATCAAGCTCCTCGAGATCGCCGAGCGCTCCAAGCAGCGCGCCATCGGGCTGCCTGCCGACGGCCAGGCGGTCGAGTACTGGAGCGGCGTCGGCTTCACCCTGAACGGCCGCAACTACCTGGCGGCCATGGGCGAGGTGTCGGAAGTGCTGGCAGTGCCGCGCTACACCCATGTCCCGGGCGTGAAGCCCTGGATGAAGGGCATCGCCAACGTGCGCGGCCGCTTGCTGCCGATCACGGATCTCCTGACGTATTTCAACGGCAGCTCCACGTTGCAGGAGCATCGCCGCCGCCTGGTCGTCATCGATCAGGCGGAGGTGTTTGCCGGTCTGGTAGTGGATGAAGTACTGGGCATGCAGCATTTCCCGGTGCAGGACTATGTTGCCGAGGTGCCGGATGTGCCTGCGGAGCTGCACCCGTTCGTGCAGGGCGCCTTCCGGCGTGGCGACATCTACTGGGCCGTGTTCAGCCTGAGCCGACTGGTAGGGGATCCGCACTTCCAGCAGGCCGCCAACGCCTGATGATTGCCGCCTGCCGGCTGTGACCGGCAGGCGATCGAAAAATTACAACACGAAGCCGTTTTGAGGGCTGATGGTATGAGTTCGAATCTGACCGCACGCGAGAAGCTCGCAAGCATCGACTGGAAGCGCGTGTTCTCCAAGGAGAGCTTCCGCGCCTTGTTCAGCGGGGCGCAAACGCGCGGCGGTGCAGTAGGCCCGGCCGACACCCGCCCCTGGCTTATCGGGCTCGGCATCGCCATGACCGTCGTGGTCATCTCCTTCGTCGTCGTGGGCTACAAGAGCTACCAGGCGACCGAGATGATCAACAACGCCTCCGAGCTCCGTGTGTTGTCTCAGGACATTGCCAAGAACGCCACGGAAGCCGCCGCCGGCAACGAGGCGGCCTTCGAGCAGCTGCAGAAGTCGCGCGACGAGTTCCAGACGGCCTGGAACGAGCTGGTGGCCTATCGCGGCAAGAACGACGCCAGGATCGCCGCCGTGGACAAGATCTGGAAGCCGGTGTCTGCCAACGCCAAGTCCGTGCAGGACGGCAAGGACTCGGTGCTCCAGCTGCATGAACTGGCCCAGACGCTGACGGAAACCGTGCCGGACCTGCAGGCCGAATACGACATCGTGGTCGAGGGCATGCTGCGCTCGCGCGCGTCGCCCACCCAGATTTCCATCGCCAAGCAGCAGTCGGTGCTCGTCGAGCGTATCCTGCGTTCCGTCAACAAGGTGCTGCAGGGTGGTGCCGATGCCGTGACCTCCGCCGATTCGTTCGGTCGTGACGCCGCGCAGTTCGAGCGCGTGCTGAAGGGCATGATCGCGGGCGACGCCGCCCTCGGCGTGCAGCAGGTGGATGATTCCGAAGCCCAGGACGCCCTGGTCGCCATTGCCGATATCTTCGAGCGTTCGGTGAAGCAGTCCGCCAACGCCATCCTCGAAACCTCGCCTGAACTTTTCCAGGTGCGCGCCGCTGCCGACGCCATCTTCTCCGACTCCAAGGGGCTGCTGGAAGCGGCCACGCAGCTGTCCGTGGGCGTCGCCGATACGGCCGACACCACGTGGCCGACGACCATCGGCGGTATCGCGCTGGTGTTCGCGCTGATCTTCGCCGCCCAGCTCTATACCATCCGCGCCAACCAGGACCGCGTCGCCTCCGAGCTCGCGCGTCAGGCCGAGTCCGAACGTGCCGAGCAGATCGAATCGGAAAACCAGCGCAACCAGGACGCCATTTTGCGTCTGCTCGACGAACTCGGCGACCTTGCAGACGGTGACCTCACCGTGCAGGCGACAGTGACCGAGGACTTCACCGGTGCGATCGCCGACTCCATCAACTACTCCATTGACCAGTTGCGCGGCCTCGTCGCCACGATAACGCAGTCCACCGCCATGCACCTCGCCGAGGCCTCCGAGCACCAGGCGCAGGAAATCGCCGGCGCCTCCGCCGCCGTGAACGAAATGGCGGTCTCGATTGACCAGGTGTCCGCCAACGCCGCCGAATCCGCCGCGGTGGCAGAGCGCTCCGTGGCCATCGCCCACAAGGGTGCCGAGGTGGTGCAGAACACCATCACCGGCATGGACACGATTCGCGAGCAGATCCAGGAAACCTCGAAGCGCATCAAGCGCCTTGGTGAATCGTCACAGGAAATCGGCGACATCGTGTCGCTGATTAACGACATTGCCGACCAGACCAACATCCTGGCACTTAACGCCGCCATCCAGGCGTCCATGGCCGGTGAAGCCGGTCGCGGCTTCGCGGTGGTGGCCGACGAAGTGCAGCGCCTCGCAGAACGTTCCGCTGCCGCGACCAAGCAGATCGAACAGCTGGTGAAGACCATTCAAACGGACACCAACGAAGCCGTTATCTCGATGGAACAGACGACCGCGGAAGTGGTGCGCGGGGCGCGCCTGGCGCAGGACGCCGGCGTGGCCCTGGGCGAGATCGAAAGCGTGTCCAGAAACCTCGCCGACCTCATCCAGAACATCTCGAACGCCGCGCGCCAGCAGGCCGCGTCGGCCGGCCATATCTCCAACACCATGAACGTGATTCAAGAGATCACGTCGCAGACGACCGCCGGTACCATCGCGACCGCGCGTTCGATTGGTAACCTCGCGGAAATGGCCAACGAGCTGCGCCAGTCCGTAGCCGGCTTCAAGCTTCCCGAGCACGCCTGAGTCTCGCACTCCTAGGGCTGTCGCCGGGAGGCTGGCATGTACAGGACAACCGATGTGGCCACCGACCGCTGGGGCATCAAGTCGCTTGCACCGATCTCGGACGAACAGTTCGAGTTGTGGCAGACGCTGATCGAAGCGCGCACCGGCATGACCATCGGTGCGGCGCGGCGGTCCTTCCTCGAAACCAATCTCGCCATCCGCATGCGCGAGATCGGCCTCAACGACTATGAAGCCTATTACGAGCAGCTCATGGCGGGTCCCGTCGCCGAGCGCGAGTGGGCCATTCTGGTCGATCGCCTGACTGTCCAGGAAACCTCCTTCTTCCGGCACCCGAGCTCCTTTGCGCTCGTGCGTCAGCACATTTCCGAGCTCATGCTGCGCGATCCGGCGCGCAAGGGCGTGAACCTGTGGAGCGTAGGCTGCTCGACCGGCGAGGAGCCGTATTCGCTGGCCATGCAGACCGACGTGCAGCTCGCCGAGTTGCGCCGTGCAAAAGCCTATTTCGGCGTGACCGCCACCGACATCAGCCTGCCGACGCTGGGCCGCGCGCGCACCGGCATCTATGGCGACCGCCGTCTGCACAACGTGCCGTCGGCGTGGAAGGAGAAATATTTCAAGCCCGTCGCCGGGGGCAGGAAGGAGTGGCAGGTCACGGACGAGCTGAAACGTCGCGTGGCCTTCGTGCAGCTCAACATCATGGAGCTGGACAAGGCGCCGCTCGCCGGGCTCGACGTGATCTTCTGCCAGAACGTACTGATTTATTTCCGCCGCTTCCGCAAGCGCGACATCCTCACCAACCTGGCCGTGCGCCTGGCGCCGGGCGGGTTGCTGGTGGTGGGGCTCGGCGAGGCGACGGACTGGGCGCATCCGTGGCTGGAGCGTGTCGATTATCCCGACACCATGGCGTTCCGGCGCAAGAGCTGATTTTGCTGCAGGCCGGGCTGACGCCCGACCCGCGGAAAGAACAACAACGAGAAGCCCGCGCGAGCGGGCATGACACGTAGCGATTGGGGCCCCTGAGGGCATGAACGATGAGTGACAATCACAGCTTCCTGGCGCTGGACTGGGTCAAGGGCGAAATCGAGGAAACGCTGAAGCAGGCGCGTCAGGCCCTGGAAGCGTTCGTGGAAAATCCCGAAGACAACGCGCAGATGCGCTTCTGCCTCGCCTATCTGCACCAGGTCTACGGCACCCTCCAGGTCGTCGAGTTCTACGGCGCAGCCCTGCTCGCCGAGGAGATGGAAAAGACCTGCCTCGCGCTCATCAACGGCCAGGTGGCGCGCGTCGCCGATGGCCAGGAAGTGCTGATGCGGGCCATCCTGCAGCTGCCGCCCTATCTCGATCGTGTGAAATCGTCGCGTCGCGACCTGCCCGTCGTGGTGCTGCCGCTGCTCAACGACCTGCGCGCCGTGCGCGGCGAGCCGCTGCTCTCCGAGACTGCGCTGTTCACCCCCGATCTCGCCGCTGGCGAGCGCGCGCCCATCCAGGTCGGTGGCGCGGCCGTCGACCTCTCGCTGCTGAAGAAAATTCGCCAGGCCTACCAGCTGGCGCTGCTGGGCATCATTCGCAACGACAACGTCGCCGACAACCTGAAGAAAATGGCGCAGGTCTTTGCACGCCTGGAAGCGCTGGCCGGCGCCACGCAGATACGCGAGCTGTGGCAGGTGAGCGCCGCCATTATCGAAGGCCTGCAGGAGCAGACCATCGAAGCCGGCACCTCGGTGAAGATGCTGCTGGGCCAGATCGACCGGCAGCTGCGCCTGGCGGCCGACGACAGCAACCTGCGCGCGCCCACGGAGCTGATGAAGAACCTGCTCTATTACGTGGCGCGCAGCACCGGCAGCACGCCGCGCCTGCGCAGCGTGAAGGATCTCTACAAGCTCGACGAGGCATTGCCGGGTGAAGCCCTGGTCAACGAGGAACGGGCGCGCATGCATGGCCCGGACCGCGAGGCCATGAAGTCCGTGGTGGACGCGCTCTGTGAAGAGCTTGCGCGCGTGAAAGATGCGCTCGACCTGTTCGTGCGCAAGAGCACCGGCGAGCGCAACCTGGCGGACCTCGGCGCGATGGTGCCGGTGCTGAAGCAGGTGGCCGATACCGTGGCCGTGCTCGGCCTGGGTCAGCCGCGCCGCATCCTGCAGGAGCAGATCGAGACCATCGACCGCATCACCGTTGCCGGACAGATGCCCGAAGACGGCATGCTGCTCGATATCGCCGGGGCGCTGCTGTATGTGGAAGCCACGCTGCTCGGCATGGTGGCCGACAAGCCCATGGGCCAGCAGCGCAATGCCGGCTCCGAGTTTTCCGCTTCCGACCAGCTCTCCGACGCCCAGTCAGCCGTGCTGCGTGAATCGCGCAGCGCACTGGAAAAGGCCAAGGACGCGGTCATCGAATACATCGCGTCGCAGTGGAACCCCACGCACCTGACGGCCATTCCCGAGCTCATCGACAGTGTGCGCGGCAGCCTCGCCATCCTGCAGCTGGAGCGTCCGGCGCAGGTGCTGGCCGGCGCCACGCGCTACATCGCCGAACGCCTGGTCGCCGGACAACACCGTCCGGACTGGCAGGAAATGGATACGCTCGCCGACGTCATCACCTCGGTCGAGTATTACCTCGAGCGTATCGCCAACGACGCGCAGGGCGGGGACCACATCCTCGACATCGCCGAGCGCAGCCTCAGCAAGCTCTTCACGGGCGAAGGTGCGGCCGCCGCGGCGCCCGCGGCCGCCGCACCGGAAGCGGAGAGCACGCCCGATGCCGGAGAGTGGCAGCAGGCCGACGAAGAGGCCTTCGAGGCCGAGATTGCCGACGCCATCGCCCCGCCGGTCGAAGCGTTGCCGGTGGAGACGCTGGAGAGCGAGGTGCTGCTGCCTGGCGACGACGACACGCAAATGCGCCCGGTGCCCGACGAGCTCAAGGAAATGCAGGAGCGCCTGCATGTCGGCAATTTTGGTGACGAAGTCGCCATCGACGACGCCGCCGATGACATCAGCTTCGGCGATCTCGCTGATGAAACGCTGAGTGGCGCCGAGGACCTCCGGGATATCCCGAGCCTGCCCGTGGCGGACACGGCCGCCACCTTGGCCGCCAGTGAACAGACGCTGGCCCTCCACAACGGAAACGGCGACTTCGGTCTCGACGACTTCACGCTCGAGGATGTGGACACGCTCTCGGTGGACGCACCCAGCGACTGGACGCCGGAAGCCGCCGCGCCGGAGCCGGCCGCTGACGAGATTTCGCTCGACGACCTTTCACTCGACGACACGCTGGCGTTCGAGCCGGGCGCCGCTGCCGAGGCTGCCGCTCCCGAACCCGAACCCGTCGTCACCGCTGCCGACGACCTCTCCGGGCTGAGCCTGGAGGACGACTTCTCCACGCTGGGCGACGACGCCTTCCCGGCGCTCGAAATGGATGCCGTGGTCGCCGCGCCGGCGGCAGTAGTTGCCGACGCTGCGCCCGCCCCCGCCCCCGCCCCCGAGCCCGAGCCCGAGCCCGAGCCGGCTCCTGTCGCGGCCGCGCCGGCGGCCGAGCCGCCCAAGAAGCCCATCCTGCCGGTGCTGACCAGCATGCCGGTGGACGATCACGACTTCGACGAGGAAATCCGCGAAATCTTCGTGGAAGAAGCCGAAGAAGTGATGGAGAACATCAATGAATATTTCCCGAAGTGGGCCGGCAACTTTGACGACACCGCCTCGCTGCTCGAATTCCGCCGTGGCTTCCACACGCTGAAGGGCTCGGGCCGCATGGTCGGCGCCAAGGTCGTGGGCGAGCTCGCCTGGGCCTTCGAGAACATGCTGAACAAGGTGCGCGACAAGGTATTGCCGCCGGACCAGGTGATGGTGAATGCCATCTCCGAGTGTCTCGCGCTCGTGCCCGGCCTGGTCGAGGATTTCGCGCAGCGCAACACGCCACGTTACGACACCAGCCCGCTGATGGCGGCCGCCGAAGCGATCTCGCGTGGCGAGAAGCTGACCGCCATGGATGTGGCGCGTGCCGCCGACCAGGCGCACGGCAATGCCGAAGCGGAAGGCGAGCCGAGCAGCGATGAGTTCGACGCGCTGGCCGCGAGCCTGGAGCCGGCCAGCGACGCGCTGCCGCCGGCCGACGCGACGGTAGACGAGATGACGCTGGAATCTCTCGCATCCGAAGACGACCTCGCCTTTTTCGACACGCCGGCGGAAACGCCCGTGGCCGACGACGGCGCATTCGATCTCTCGGCCGAAGCTGGCGATCTGTCGGTGGATGCCGACGGGGATGACCTGTCTTTTTTCGAGAACGCCGCGACTGACGCCCCGGCTCTGGACGAGCCCGCATCCGACGCGGCGGCAGCGTTCCCGGAGATGGCTGCACTGGATGCAGAGCTCTCCGCAGCAGGTGAATCCGCCCTGCCGGACGACGACAGCCCGGCAATGGCAGTAACCGACACGCCGCCGGCAGACCAGGCGGCGGACGATCTTGCACTGGGCGATCTCGCGCTCGAGGAAGCCGCACTGGCCGAAGCCGCGCTCGACGATGCCGTGCCCGCTCCGGAGGCCGCAGCCGCGCCCGAAGAATCGGTTGCCGAGGCGCCCGTTGCCGCGGAACCGGAACCGCAGCCTGAAATCGATCCCATGCTGCTGGAGATTTTCAGCGGCGAAGCGGACATGCACCTCGAGTCGCTCCTCGCCTACCTGGATGGCGTCGACCCCGACCGTTCCACCGCCACCATCACCGATGAAGTGCTGCGCTCGCTGCATACCCTGAAAGGTTCCGCCGGCATGGCCGGCATCAAGCCCGTGGCGGATGTCGCCGCGCCGCTCGAGCACCTGTTCAAGGACCTGCGCAACCAGGTCGGCCATGCCCGGCACGAACACCTGCAGGCCCTGCGCGAAGGCGTTGCCTTCATCCGCGACACCATCATCGACCTCAACAATGCCGGCGCCGGCGAGCTGCCCGGCCGCGACGTGCTTATCGCCCACATCCGCCAGCTCGACCACGATCGCCTGGCGGACCTGGAGCGGCAGCAGGAAGCGCGGCTCAACCCCGACAGCCACGCGCTGACTGCCGCGACCCAGGGCCTCGTTGCCAGCTTCATGCAGCTCGGCATCGATCATGTGCTGGATGCGCCCTGGGAGCTCGAGGGTTGGCTCAACGGCCACGATGCGTCGGTCCACATCGACACGCTGCAGCAGGAGCTGGCGCGCCTGCGCGACGCCGCGCAGGAAAAGCAGGTCGATCCGCTGGCACAGCTGTGCGATCGCCTGGTCGAGGTTTACCGCCGGCTCGGCACGCTCGAACTCTCGCCCGAGGGCGAGCTGCTCAACGACCTGGCGTCGGCGCATGACGAGATCGTCAATGTGTTCGATACCTTGGCGGCCAGCCAGACCGTGCAGCCCAACGAGGCGCTGCTGACACACCTGCAGGATATGCTGGACAACCAGTCGGCGGCACCGGCGCCGGTCATCAGCGACGAGCCTGCCGAGGCGGCATTCGAGCCCGAGGTGCAGCAGAGCCTGGCCGAGCTCGTCACCGAAGGCGACGACAACGCCTGGCAGGATGCCGCAGCAATGACCTCCGTCGGCTCCGTCGATCCCGAGCTGCTGGAGATTTTCCTGGAAGAGGCGGACGAGGTGCTCGAGGCCGCCGAGAGCGAACTCGACAACTGGCGCCGCGACAATGAGAACACGCCGGCGCTGGCGGCACTGCAGCGCCACCTGCACACGCTGAAGGGCGGTGCCCGCCTGGCGGAGATCCGCCCGCTCGGCGATCTCGGGCATGAACTCGAGTTCCTTTACGAAGGCCTGGTCGATGGCCGCTATCCGTCGACGCCCGACCTCGTCGACCTGCTGCAGCGTTGCCACGACCGTCTGGCCGACATGGTCAGCGAGCTGCGCAACACTGGCCGCTGCCCGGCCGGCATCGACCTCGTCAACGCCATCAATGCCTATCGCCGCGATCCGGCCGCTGGCGTGAACCTCGGCGCCGTGGCGCCCGCCGCACCGATTGCCGAAGCGCCGGCCGAGCCCTGGAACCAGGACTTCGCCATGGAGCCGGGCGATTCCCTCGCCGCGGTCGAGGCGATCGAGCTCCCGGCCGAGGACACCCTGTCCGCAGCGGATGACCTGTCACTGGAAATGGCCGCGGCGTCGCAGGACCTGGCGCCTGCCGCAGTTGAGACCGATGCAGAGGGCGCGGGCGACAGCGACGCGATCTTTGCAGAATTCTTCCCCGCGGCGGCCGCAGCCGCCGCGCCCGAACCGGCACCGGTGCCGCCCGCGCCCGTGGTGGTCGCCACGGTGCCGGAAGCGGCAGTGTCGAATTTCGATCCCGAGCTGCTGGAAATCTTCCTGGAAGAGGCCGGCGAAATCGTCGATGCCACGAGCGAGCAGCTCGCGACCTGGAAGTCCGATCCGAACAACACCCTGCCCGTGCAGGAGTTGCAGCGTGGCCTGCACACCCTGAAGGGTGGCGCGCGCATGGCGGAAATTCCCGCGCTCGGCGATCTCGCCCACCAGCTCGAGTTCCTTTACGAGGGCGTGTGCGGCGGCCTGATGACGCCGACCGGCCAGCTCTTCAGCCTGCTGCAGCGCTGCCACGACCGGCTCGCCGACGCCGTCGAGGCGCTGCGCGGCGCGCAGGCCTGCCCGGACACTGCCGACCTCGTTCATCAGATCAACGCCTACATTGCCGATCCCGAGCATTTCCAGGACACGCCGGCCACGGTGACGCTGAAGCCGGTGGCAGCGGAGGCGCCTGCGCCCGCCGCCCCGGTGGAAATGCCGGCGCCGCGCGCCATCGAAGCGGCGCCGGTGCCGGAGAACGTCGACAACGACATCCTGGAGATCTTCCTCGAGGAGTCGGAGGAGCTCGCCGAAGGCATCGAGACCGCGCTCAACGAGTGGCTGGACAACCATGACGCCACGGCGCCGCTCGAGGCGCTGATGCGGCACCTGCACACGCTGAAGGGCGGCGCGCGCCTGGCCGGCCTCAAGCAGCTGGGCGACATCGCCCACGACTGGGAAACCGAACTCGTCACCATCCAGAGCGGCAGCCGCAAGGCCGACAACGATTTCTTCGCCTCGCTCAACGACCGGCTCGAAGCCGTGCTCGCAGGCATCAAGGCGGTGAGCAGCCGCGCTGCCGCAGCCGCCGCCGCGGCCGTGCCGGAGCAGCCGGCCGCCCCGGCGCCGGTGGCTGCCACGCCGGCGCCTGTGAAGGCGTCTGCGCCGGTGCCCGCGGCGGCGCCGAAGACGCTGGTGGCCAGCGGCGGAGCGAAGCCGCCCTCCATGCTCGGCGGCTTCATCAAGGACACGTCGGCCCGCGGCCCGCAGGAAATGATCCGCGTGCCGTCCGACCTGCTGGAAAAGCTGGTGAACCTCGCCGGCGAAACCTCCATCACCCGTGTACGAAGACTTCGACCCGCTGGAAATGGACCAGTACTCGTCCCTGAACCAGCTCTCGAAAGCGCTCGCCGAATCCGCCTCCGACTTGCTCGACCTGAAGTCGACGCTGATCGACAAGGCCAAGGACACGGAAACCCTGCTGCTGCAGCAGGCCCGCATCAATACCGAACTGCAGGAAGGCCTCATGCGTTCGCGCATGGTGCCCTTCTCGCGCCTGGTGCCGCGCCTCAAGCGCATCGTGCGCCAGACCGGCCAGGAAGTGGGCAAGCCCGCCGACCTGGACGTGATCAACCCCGAAGGCGAAATGGACCGTACGCTGTTGGAGCGTATCGTCGCGCCGCTCGAACACATGCTGCGCAACTCGGTCGACCACGGTCTCGAAGACCCGGCCGGTCGTACCGCCGCCGGCAAGCCGGCGCAGGGCCGCGTCACGCTGACGCTGGCACGCGAAGGCGGTGAAGTGGTGCTGACGCTGGCCGACGACGGCCGCGGCATCAACATCGCCGCCGTGCGTGCCAAGGCGCTGGAGCGCGGGCTGATCACCGAAGGCCAGGACATCTCCGACCAGGACGTCATCCAGTTCATCTTCCACGCCGGTTTCTCCACGGCGGCGAAGGTGACGCAGGTGTCCGGCCGCGGCGTCGGCATGGACGTGGTGCAGTCCGAAATCAAGCAGATGGGCGGCGTGGTCTCCATCCACTCCGTCACGGGCCAGGGCACCACCTTCACCATCCGCCTGCCGTTCACCGTGGCGGTGAACCGCGCGCTGATGGTGCGTGTCGGCGAGGACATCTATGCGATTCCGCTGGCGCAGATCGAAGGTATCGTGCGCGCCAGCCCTTACGAGCTCGAAACCTACTATGGCCCGGATGCGCCGCTGTTCGAATACGCCAGCGTCACCTACCGGCTGAATTATCTGGGCGAATTCGTGCACGGCGTGAAGTCGCCCAATCTGGTCGGCCAGACCATGCCGCTGCCGGTGCTGCTGATCCGCGGCAGCGAACAGCGCGTCGCCATCCAGGTGGACCAGCTCATCGGTTCGCGCGAAATCGTGGTGAAGGCCGTGGGCGCCCAGCTTGCGACCGTGGCCGGCCTGTCCGGCGCCACCATTCTCGGCGACGGCTCCGTGGTCATCATTCTCGACGTGACGGCCATGCTGCGCGCCGCCTCGCTCGTCACGCCGCGCATCTCCATCGGCGGCGTCGAAGCGCTGCCGACCCCGGTCGAGGACAAGCGCACGCGTCAGGTCATGGTGGTCGACGACTCGGTGACGGTGCGCAAGGTGACCTCGCGCCTGCTCGAGCGCCACGGCTACGAAGTGTTGCTCGCGAAGGACGGGATGGACGCGATCGCCAAGCTCGAGGATGCACGCCCCGACATCATGCTGCTCGACATCGAAATGCCGCGCATGGACGGCTTCGAAGTGGCGACGCTGGTGCGTCACAACCCGCACCTCGAAGACCTGCCGATCATCATGATCACCTCGCGTACCGGCGAAAAGCATCGCGAGCGCGCCTTCCAGATCGGCGTGAACTGCTACATGGGCAAGCCGTTCCAGGAAGAGCAACTGCTTGAAACGATTTCCGAGCTGCTTGCGGCCGCGACGGTGAAGTGAGGAAACGGCATGACTGAGCGTCGCAATCCGCGCGTCGGTGTAGTCAGCGACTCCAATCTGCAGCGCATCGCGCTGGCGCAGGCGGTGAAGGGGCACGGCTACGAGCTGTGCTTCAACACCTCGCCTGACAAGCTCGACGAAGCCGCGCTCGACAGCGCCGAGCTCGATGTCTGGGTGGTGGACATGCAGGACGAGGACGACGACTTCCTCGACCGCCTGCTCGACCATTCCGCCGCACCCATCCTGTTCGGCCTCGAGCAGGCGCCCGCGCAGGGCACGCGCAACTACCCGCGCTGGGAGCGCCGCGTCTTCGTCAAGCTGAAGGAAACCGTGGGCGAGCCCGTGCTCGACGAAAGGCTCGACGTGCTCGAGCAGACGGAGCCGGCCTCCGCACCCGTGGCGCTGGAATTGCCGCCGGAAATCACGGCGCACCACGCCGACGGCCTCGAGCTCGTGGTCGTGCTGGCCGCCTCGCTGGGTGGACCGGCCGCGGTAAAGGAATTCCTCGACTGCATGCCGAAGGGGCTGCCGGTCGCCTTCGTGCTCGCGCAGCACATCGACGTGCGCATGCAGTCGACGCTGACGCGTGTGCTGGTGCGCCACAACGGCATGCCCTGCGCGATCGCCGGTGCCGGCGATCGCCTGCGTCACGGCGAGCTGCTCATCGCGCCGGTGGAAAGCGAGATCGATTTCGATGAAACCGGTGCCGTGATCGTGCGCGGCATCGAGTGGGACGGGCCGTACTCGCCCTCCATCGACCAGATGATGGCGAACGTGACGCGCCGCTTCGGCAACCGTGCCGGCGCGCTGATCTTCAGCGGCATGGGCGGCGACGGTTCCATTTCCGGCCGCCTGATGCAGGAGGCTGGCGGCTTCATCTGGGCGCAAACTGCCGAGAGCTGCGCCTGCGCCAGCCAGCCCGATTCCATGCGCGCCACCGGCGTGGTGACCTTCAACGGCACCCCGGCCGAACTGGCCGCGCATCTTGTTGAACACGTACGCAGCCGCGTTTCCGCGGCCGCCTGAGGCGGAATGACATGGCCACTACCCAGCTCACGCTCAACCAGACCACGCTGCTTGGCGCCACCACCGGCACCATTGCCTGCCTGATCACGCCGGTGACCGGCAAGCAGCTGCTGCTGCCCAACGTGACGGTGGCCGAAGTGGTGTCCGCCAACGACCGGCAGCCGCCGCCCGAGAATGCGCCGGAGTGGCACCAGGGCTTCGTCATGTGGCGCGAGATGCGCATTCCCGTCGTGGCCTTCGAGGGGCTGAACGACAATGCCGCGCCGCGCGAGTACGAACGCATCGCCATCCTGTCCGGCATCAGCGCGCAGCGCGACCTGCCGTACTACGGCATCGCCGTGCAGGGCATCCCGCGCCTGGCCAAGGTGAAGATCGCCGAGCTCGAGGACCTCGAGGGTGCGCCCACCGGCCCCATGGAATTCCTCAAGGTGCGCTACGCCGGCGAGCTGACCGTGATTCCCGACCTCGACGCGCTGGAAGCGCGCCTGCTCGCTTGAGGCAGCTCAGCTTCGCTTAAGCCGGCCCGTGCCAGAATGGATGCCATGACCACACGCTGAGGCTTCTGCCATGTCCCTGCGCAACACGTCGACCCGCTGGGGTCCTGTCGCCCGCTTCCTGCACTGGCTGTTCCTGTTCCTGCTGATCGGCGCCTGGTATGCCGTCGAGATGCACGAGGACTTCCCCAAGGGATCGCCGGAGCGCCGCGAGTGGATGCAGTTGCACTTCGCCATCGGCATTTCCGTCTTTGTCCTGCTCTGGGTACGTCTCGGCTGGCGCCTGTCCGGTGACGTGCCCGCACCCTTGCCGGGACCGCGCTGGCAGCAGCTCACCTCGGCGCTCGTGCATGCCGCGCTCTACCTGATCCTGATCGTGATGCCGCTGACGGGCCTGCTGACGACGCAGCTCGCCGGCCGCGCCGTGTCGTGGTTCGGCCTGATCGATATCCCGCTTTTCCTGCAGAAGAACAGCGAACTGGCCGAGCAGATGGAAGAGCTCCATGGCGAGGTGCTGTGGCCGGTGTTGCTGGCGCTGGTCGGCCTGCATGCCGTGGCGGCGCTGTGGCACCACTTCGTGCTGAAGGACGACACGCTGAAGCGCATGCTGCCGTTTCGCCGCTCCTGAGGTCGGGGCGTTTTACAAAAGGGCGAAGGCGCGTGAGCGCCTTCGCCCTTTCAATTGCCGCCAGTTCAACGCTTGCGCTACCGCGCCGTCCGGGGCGGCGTGCACTTCGACTTCGACTTCGCTTGCAGTCGTTTCAGCACTTCAGCACTTCAGTGGCTCAGCCGGATGCCGGCTACGGCGCGGTGCTGACCTCGCCAATCACAGTCTCGACACGGCCCTCGGCGCTACGCCCGAGCCAGTGCCGGATGCGCTCCCAGGCGCGGTCGTGGAGCGGCAGCAAGGCCACGTTGCAGATCGGCTCGATGACCGCGGCCACGCCCCCGAAGGCGGCCGAGCCGGTCGCCACGTACATGACGGTGAAGGCCACTCCCATGTGCATGAGGATCTGGCTGGTGGTACGTGCGGCCATGACCATGGCATCGCCCTCCTGAAGGTTGATCACGAGAGACATGGTGCCGCGGCACCCGGAACAGGTGAAATTCAGGTTGGCTGGCGCTTCGATAAATAAAATCTATTGAGCAGTCAGGAACCGAGTGCTCTCCGGACGCGAGCTTGGCGAGGCTGCCCCTGTGCAGGCTCCGCGTGCGGCCTGGTCTTGCCCTGGCGGCGCTGCGGCTGCCCGGGACGCCGTTGCTCAGCCGGCGGCACCTGCCGGCGTCGTGCCGGCCAGCAGGCGCAGCGCATGGACCGTCAGCGCCACGCCGCCGCCGCCATAGAGCAGGAAGAACAGCCAGAAAAGCAGTGGCTGCTCCTGCCGCGTCGCGCCCGTGCCCTGCTCGAAGCCCTGCGGGCCGGTGGGCAGCCAGCCGCGCTGCAGGCCCTGCAGGGCGATCAGCACGAGGCCGACGCCGAAGACCACGAAGAACCACGCCTTGATGTCACCCATGCCGCCACCTCGACAGATTGCCTGCTGATACGCGCCCGGAGCGACGCCAGGACACAACGCCGCGCCACTACCGGGCGTGCGGCAGAACCGGGTGCTTGCGCAATGGCGCCAGGGCCTCGCCTTCGCGGCTGGCCACGAAGACCGCCGCCACCGAGTCGCTGTACACATTGACCGCTGTCCGGCACATGTCGAGCAAACGGTCAGTGATGAGCAGCAGGCCGATGGCCTCCAGCGGCAGCCCGATGGCGCCGAGGATGACGGCGATGGCCACCAGGCTCGCGGCCGGAATGCCGGCCATGCCGAAGCCGGTGAGCAGCGCGATCAGCACCACCGTCACCTGCTGCGTGAGCGAGAGGTCGAGCCCGTAGGCCTGCGCCAGGAAGAGCGCGGCGGCGCACTCGTAGAGCGCGGTGCCGTCCATGTTCATGCTGGCGCCGAGCGGCGCGCTCATGCCGGAGACGCGCTCCGACACGCCGGCGCGCTCGCGCAACGCACGCAGCGTGACCGGCAGCGTCGCCGTGCTGGATGCCGTGGAAAAGGCCGTGAGCAGGGCCGGCACCATGGCCTTGAGGTGGCGGCGCGGCGACACCTTTGCCACGCGCCAGAGGAAGAGCGACGTCGCGCCGAACATGTGCAGCGCGAGACCGGCCAGCACGGCGAGGAAGAACCACAGCATGGGCACGAGCGCGGCAAAGCCGGTGTCGGCCAGCGTGGTCGCGATGAGTGCAAACACGCCGACGGGCGCAAAGCGCAGCACGAACTGCGTCATGCTCACCATGATGTGCTGCGTGCCCGACCAGAAGGCCTGTTGCGCCTCGCGCTGCGGGGCCGGCAGGCGGCCCATGAAGAAGCCGAAGAGCAGGCTGAACACGATCAGGCCCAGCATGTTGCCTTCCAGCGCCGCGCCGAACAGGTTGGGCGGCACCATGCTGGTGAAGAGGCTGAGCACATCGCCGAGCGACTTGTCCTGCACCTTGGCGAGCGCAACCGAGGTGTCGGCCGGCAGCGTCAGCACGGTGCCGAGTGGCGCGCCGTTCACGATGCCGGGCTGCACGAGGTTCACGCAGACCACGCCGATGGTCACCGCGACCAGGCTGCTGCCGGCGTAATAGGCGAAGGTGTTGCCGCCCATGCGGCCGATCTCTTCGCCGAGACTGCTGATGCCGAGGATGATCGAGCTGACCACGAGCGGAATCACGAGCAGGCGCAGCGCATTCATGAAGAGCTGGCCGGCGAGCTTGAGCGTGACCATGACGCCGTGGTCGGCGGGCAGTGCGGCAGCGTTGAGCGCGAGGCCGGCGAGGCCGCCGAGCGCAATGGCGATCAGGATCTGCCAGTGCAGTGCAATCCGTGGCATGGGCGGCTCCGGTGGGTTGGCAGGGAAGTCCTTTCGATCATACGGGAGCGGTGCGCGCGCCGGCACTGTCCGGGCGAGCGCACCGCGACTGCCGGCGTGCGGTCAGTAGCCGGCCGCGCGGCCTTCGCGGCGCGGATCGGCCGCGCCTTGCAGGCGACCGTCGTGGCGGCGGATGAGGCCGATGCCGCTGTTCAGGTCGCCGGCCTTGAAGACCTGCCCGAAGGCCTCGAGCTCCGTTTTCAGCGCCGGCGGAAAATCGCTGTCGAACTCGGTCGGGCCGTTGCGGCTCAGCACCAGCGGCAGCGCGACGACCTCGGCCGGCGCCAGGCCCTCGTCCAGGCTCGCCACCAGCGTGTGCAATACATAGCCGATGATGCGGCTGCCGCCCGGCGAGCCGGTGGCGAGCACGGGCCGCCCCGTGGCATCGCGCACGATCACCGGCGCCATGGCGCTGCGCGGCCGCTTGCCGGGCGCCACGCGGTTCGCCAGCAGGCGGCCTTTTTCCCGCGGCAAAAAGCTGAAATCGGTGAGCTGGTTGTTGAAGAGCATGCCACCCGCCATGACGCGGCTGCCGAAGGCGTCCTCGATGGAACTCGTCATGCTGAGCCAGTGGCCGCGCGCGTCGACGATGGACAGGTGCGTAGTGCCGTTCTCCAGCAACTGGCCGTCGTCGCCCCAGGGCTTGCGCAGCCCGGGCGGGATGCCGGCGGGTGCGACCTGCAGGCTTTTCCCGCCGATGAGCAGGCGACGTGCCGCGACATAGCCGGGCGAGAGCAGGCCCTCGAGCGGCACCGGAATGAAGGCGGGATCGGCGCTGTAGCGCTGGCGGTCGGCGAAGGCGAGGCGCTCGGCCTCGAGCAGACGATGCAGGTTCCGCGCGCGCGAGTCGGTCGGCGTGAAACCGTCGAGCAGCCGCAGGGTTTGCAGTACCGTCCAGCCACCGGAGGGCGGCGGCGCACTGCAGACTTCCCAGCGCCGGTAGGGCGCACAAAGCGCGGCGCTGACGCGGGGCCGGTAGCGGCGCCAGTCGCGCGCCGTGAAGTCGGCGCCCTGCGCGTTCAGCGCGGCGATCAGCTCGCGTGCCAGTGGGCCGCGGTAGAGCGCTTGCGCGCCGTCGCGAGCCAAGGTTGCCAGCGTGGCGGCATAGGCGGGGTTGCGCAGCACGTGGCCGGCCGGCAACGGCGTGCCGTCCGGTGTGAAGAAATAGGCGCGCGTGCCGGCGTTGCCCCGCAGCAGCGGATCGCGCGCGATCAGCTCGTGCAGACGCGGCGAGATCGCAAAGCCGTCGCGCGCCAGGCGGATGGCGGGCGCCAGCGTGTCGGCGAAGGGCAGGCGGCCATGCTGGCGGTGCGCGGCGTGCAAGGCCGCGAGCACACCCGGCACGCCGATGCCGCGACCGCTGGCCACGGCCGCATGAAACGGCAGGGGCGCACCGTCACGGTCGAGAAAACGGTCTTCGCGGGCCGCGGCCGGCGCCGTCTCGCGGCCATCGAAACTGCGTATGCGCTTGCCATCGTGATAGACGAGGAAGGCGCCGCCGCCAAAGCCGGAGGATTGCGGCTCGACCAGCCCGAGCACCGCCTGCGCCGCAATCGCGGCATCGATCGCGCTGCCGCCGGCGCGCAGCATGGCGAGCGCGGCCTCGGTGGCGTGCGGATTCGCGGTGACGACCATGGCCTGCTCGCCCTGCGCGGCGGAGAGCGTGTAGCGGCCGGTGTCGCCTTCCGGCGCCAGCGGCGCGGTGTCGGCGGCGAAGGCGGGCGCGAGCCACAGCGAGAGCAGCAACAGCAGGAACGGTCGGCGCGTCATGGCGATCCTCTCCGGAAGGGGGCCCTGCGCCAATGGCGCATGCTCATGCACGGGTATAGCAGATGCGGTGGCGCTGCCGCGGCGCGTCAGCTGAAATCGCCGAGCTCGGCCTGCAGCACGGCCAGCGCGGCCAGCGGCGCGGTCTCGGTGCGCAGCACGCGCGGCCCGAGTTGCCAGGGCAGAAAGCCCTGCGCCTGCACGGCGGCAATCTCCGCCTCGGACAATCCGCCCTCGGGGCCGACCAGGAGCGCTGCGGAACGCACGCGCCCATCCGGCAGCCGGCCCGACACCGCGGGCGCCAGCACGAGCTTCAATTCCGCCTGCACCTTGGCGCTCCAGTCGGCGAGCGCGACGGGCTCGTGCACCACCGGCACAAGGTTGCGGCCGCACTGCTCGCAGGCGCTGATCGCGACGCGGCGCCAGTGCTCAAGCTTCTTGTCGGCGCGTTCCTCGCCGCGCAGGCGCAGCTCGCAGCGCTCGCTGGTGAGCGGCGTGATCTCGCTGACGCCGAGCTCGGTCGCCTTCTGGATGGCGAAGTCCATGCGGTCGCCCTTGGACATGACCTGGCCGAGATGCGTGAGCAGCGGCGACTGCCGGTTGTCCGGGTGGAAA
The DNA here is from genome assembly GCA_029237815.1 of Moraxellaceae bacterium. Classification (GTDB taxonomy): domain Bacteria; phylum Pseudomonadota; class Gammaproteobacteria; order Pseudomonadales; family Moraxellaceae; genus UBA2031. The sequence continues at coordinate 301,446 of JAQZBP010000006.1, read as the reverse complement.
TCGAGCAGGCGGGCGCGCGCCGTCTTCTTGCCGGCCTCGATGAGTTCGGCGTCAAACGCGCCGCCTTCGCCGTTGAACAGCACGAAGCGCGTGCCGGCTTCGCTGCGCAGCACGCGCACAAGGTGGTGCGCCACGTCGTCGGGCAGGGTGATGTCGCTGTGCGCCACGAGGGGCGAGGCTATGAAGAAGCGCATGGCAGGGTCTCAGTGGAAGATTTCCCAGAGCGTCCAGCCCAGGCTGTGGTGCAACAGGTTCCACAGCTTGAGCAGCACGAGGAGGACGACAACGATGATGATCAGGAAGCGTGCCGACAGCACCTGCAGGCCGACGACGCGCCCCTGCGCCAGCATGGCACGGGCGAGCTCGACCTCGCCCAGGTGCTGCGTGTGCGGGATGCGCGCGCCGAGCTCGCGCTGCACGTCGCCGATATTCCAGAGCGCGCTGCGCTGCGCGCCGAAGCCGATATAAAGCGGCAGTCGAAGCTTGCCGAGAATCAGGCTTTCCTCGCCCAGCCAGACCGCCGTGTAGGGCACGGCGCGCATGGGCTTGCCGCGCACCACGTGGATGAGCTTGTCGGGGCCGAGCAGGAAATGCTGGTCGTAGAGCCGGTCCTGCTGGCGGCGGCCGGAGTAGAGCGCGAGGCCGAGCAGCAGCGGTACTGCCAGAAAGAGCGGCACGAGGAACTTCAGCGCGCTGCTGTCCGGCAGCAGCAGCCAGAGCAGGAGCGGGAGCAACAGCAGCATGGGCACGAGCAGCAGGCCTAAGCGCAGCAGCTGCCGGTTCTGCAGGGCACGCGCCATCGCCAGCGCATCGCGGTCGGTGTCGATGCGCGCGGCGGACGTGCGGCGCGCGGGCTGGCCGGCGGCAGCCGCGGGCGCGGTAGAAATTCCGGCAGGAGTAGGGGCGGGCCGGGTCGGCGTGTTGGCCGGCGGCACAAGCGTGCGCGCGTCCCGGTCGATGCGGCGCTGCAGCAGCACGCCGCCGAACAGCGCCGGCAGCATGAGGCCCGCCATCAGCAGCGGCAGCTGCGCGCGCTCGCGGCGCGCCTCCAGCGTGCTGGCGTGGCGCAGGCGGAATTCCTCCTGCAGCTCGGGCGCGCCGAAGCGCGTGACGGCATTGCTGTCCGGGTCGACCGCGAGCAGGCGCCAGTCTTCCTTGCTGATCACGATAAGCGCGCGGCCGATGTCGAGCACGGCGACCGGGTCGGCCGCCGGCAGCGCGATCTCCGTCGCCTCGCCGCCGCGGTAGTAGCGCAGCCTGGCGCGTTCCAGCGTGACGCCGGCCTCGAGCACCCACCACTCGGCATCGCGACGCGCGAAGCGATAGGGGCGTTCGCGCGCCTGCAGCGCGACACCGACCATGCCGTTGCCGGTGGCGTCGAGCGTGACGATGCGGCGCGTGTCGGTGTCGGCCAGCAGCACATGCTCGCCGCTCGCCACGACCTGGTTGGGGAAGTGCCAGGTCGACTGCGAGCTGCCGATCGAGCTGCCGTCGGCGGCGAAGGCCAGCACGCGGTGATGCGTGTTGTCGGCCAGCAGCAGGCGCCGGTCGGGCCCGTAGAGCCAGGCGATCTGCACGTTCTCGTCGAGGCCGAGGTTGCGCGCGCCGAAGGCGGCGCAGCCCCAGCGCCGCGTGTCACAGCGGTAAAGGCGGCGCTGGCGGCTGTCGTAGACGTAAAGCGTGTGGTCCTCGCCGAGGGCGAGGGCGTTGATCTCGAACAGGCCGAGTGATTCCACGCTGTGCCGGGCCAGCACCTTGCCGCTGCCGTCGAGGTGCAGCAGTTCGTGGTCGGTGGCGAGATAGATGCCGCCGTTGCCGTCGCGGCTGAGCGCCTGTGGGCCCACGTTGCCGGTGAGCTTGCCCAGCGCGAGCAGGCGCCACACGCCGCCGCCGGTCACGGCGACGACCAGGAGCAGGAGGGCGATCAGCAGGAGTTTGCGGCGATCCATGCGCGGCGTCCGGTCAGGGAATGGCGAGGTTGTCGCCGCCGGCGCGGGCATTCCCCGCGAGCGCCGCGTCGATGGCGGCGGCGGCCGTCGCCACCATGAAACGGATCTCGTCGGGCGTGATCACGTAAGGCGGCAGGAAATACACGACATTGCCGATGGGGCGCAGCAGCACGCCGTGGGCCAGCGCGTGCTCGAATATCCGAAGGCCGCGCCGCTCGCGCCAGTCGAAGGGCGCGCGCGTTTTCTTGTCCTGCACCAGCTCGACGGCCGCGATCATGCCGGTCTGGCGCACCTCCAGCACGTTCGGGTGCGCGGCGAGCGGCGCCAGCGCCTCACGCATCACCTCGGCGAGTTCGCGGTTGCGCGCCAGCACGTTGTCGCTTTCGAAAATCTCCAGCGAGGCGAGGGCGGCGCGGGCCGCCAGCGCATTACCGGTATAGCTGTGGGAGTGCAGGAAACCTTTCAGGGTTTCGTAGCGGTCGTAGAAGGCCTCGTACACCGTCTCCGTGGTCATCACGACGGACATGGGCAGGTAGCCGGCGGTGAGGCCTTTCGAGAGGCAGAGGAAATCCGGCGTGATGCCGGCCTGCTCGCAGGCGAAGAGCGTGCCGGTGCGGCCGAAGCCGACGGCGATCTCGTCCGCGATCAGGTGCACGCCATAGCGGTCGCAGGCCTCGCGCAGCAGCGTGAGATAAACCGGGTGGTACATTTTCATGCCGGCGGCGCCCTGCACCAGCGGCTCCAGGATCACGGCGCAGGTCTCGGCATGGTGCTTTGCGAGCAATGCTTCCATGTGTGCGAACTGGCGGCGTGAATGCTGCTCCCAGCTTTCGCCCTCGGCGCGGCGCGAACAGTCGGGCGAGGGCGCGCGCAGGTGTTCTTTCAGCAGCGGCGCATAGGTGGCGGAGAACAGCGGAATGTCGGTGACGGCGAGCGCGCCCAGCGTCTCGCCGTGGTAGCCGTTCTCCAGGCAGATGAAGCGGGTCTTCTCCGGCTTGCCGGTGTTGCGCCAGAAATGCAGGCTCATCTTGAGCGCGATCTCGATGGCGGCGGAGCCGTTGTCGCCATAGAAGCAGCGCGTGAGGCCGGGCGGCGCCAGCGCCACGAGTTTTTCCGAGAGCGTGACGATGGGCTCGTGCGTGAAGCCGGCGAGGATCACGTGCTCCAGCGTGTCGAGCTGGTCTTTCAAGGCAGCGTTGATGCGCGGGTTGGCGTGGCCGAACAGGTTCACCCACCAGGAGCTCACGGCATCGAGGTAGCGCTTGCCCTCGAAGTCCTGCAGCCACACGCCGGCGCCGCGCTGGATGGGCACGACGGGCAGCGTCTCGTGGTCCTGCATCTGCGTGCAGGGATGCCAGAGGTGCTTGAGGTCGCGCTGCATCCAGTCGTTGTTGTTCATGCCTTCTTCACTGCCGTTTGCCGTATTCCCGCCGCATCATCGCGATAGCCATTGCCACTCTCGTTTCAGCGCGCCGCCACTGCGTTTCGCGTCACCGCTGCGCGCAGCGGGCATCAGCCCGACCTGCGGGGCGGCGAAATCCCGCGCGGCGCGCCGGCCATCAGGGCAACGCCAGCGCCCTGACGCAGGCCCCGGCTCATGCCCCGGGCAGGCCCAGGTTGCGCCACAGGGCCAGCGTCGGCTCGGCCTGGTTCATGGTGTAGAAATGCAGGCCCGGCGCGCCGCCGTTGAGGAGCTGCGAGCACAGGTCCGTCACCACGTGTTCGCCGAAGCGCTGGATGCTTGCCGTGTCGTCACCGTAGGCGGCGACCTGTTTGCGGATCCAGCGCGGCACTTCGGCGCCGCAGGCGTCGGAGAAGCGGATCAGGTTGGCGAAATTGGTGATGGGCATGATGCCGGGGATGATGGGGATGTCCACGCCCTGGCGATGCACTTCCGCCACGAAGTGGAAGTAGCTGTCGGCATTGAAGAAGTACTGCGTGATCGCCGAGTTCGCGCCCTGCTCCACCTTGTGCACGAAGTTGCGGATGTCCTGGCCGAGATGCGCCGCCTGCGGGTGGCACTCCGGATAGGCCGCCACTTCAATGTGGAAGTGGTTGCCGTGGCGCTCGCGGATGAAGCGTACGAGGTCGGCGGCAAAGGCGAGTTCCCCGCTGCCGAGTCCATGGCCGGAGGGCAGGTCGCCGCGCAGGGCGACGATATGGCGGATGCCGTTCTCCTTGTAGGTGTCGAGCAGTTCGGACAGTTCCGCCTTGCTGTCGCCGATGCAGGAGAGGTGGGGCGCCGCGGCGCTGCCCGATTCGCGCTGGATTTCCAGCACGGTGCCAAGCGAGCGCTCGCGCGTGGAGCCACCGGCGCCGTAGGTCACGGAAAAATATTCGGGCTTCAGCGGCGCGAGCTGCTTGTATACCTCGCGCAGCTTGGCCGCGCCCACCTCGGTCTTGGGCGGGAAGAATTCAAACGAAAAATGCTTGCTCATGATGGTGTCCTGGCCGCTGGCCGGCTCTTGTGGGGCGGCATGCGCCGCGTTCCGCCTGCTGGTCGGGCTTCAGCCCGACACAACTTCCCCGGCCCGATACAGCGGGCCGAGGCCTGGCGCGACGGCGTTGTCGGGCCGGAGCCCGATGCGCGTCGCATCGCGTTAACCGGCGTCGTGCGGCGACGCCGTGTAACGCGACACATCGCAGTGCCGTGCGTCGTGTCGCCGCGCAAGCCGCTCCGGAGATGGCGCCGGAGCGGCACTCGCCTCAGTACTTGTAGTGTTCCGGCTTGAACGGGCCTTCCACGCTCACGCCGATGTACTTCGCCTGCGTGTCGGTGAGGCGCGTGATCACGCCGCCGAAGCCGGCGACCATGGCCGCGGCCACTTCCTCGTCCAGCTTCTTCGGCAGCACTTCCACCTTCAGCATGCGCTCCTGCACCGCCGGCGAATGCGTCGCGAACTTCTGTTCGTACAGGTACATCTGCGCCAGCACCTGGTTGGCGAAGGAGCCGTCCATGATGCGCGACGGGTGACCGGTGGCGTTGCCCAGGTTCACCAGGCGGCCTTCGGACAGCAGCAGCAGGTAGTCCGGGTCGGAAGGGTTCACATTGCTGCCCTTGTCGGCGCGGTAGACCTTGTGCACCTGCGGCTTCACTTCTTCCCAGTGCCAGTTCTGGCGCATGTAGGCGGTGTCGATCTCGGTGTCGAAGTGGCCGATGTTGCAGACCACGGCGCCGTTCTTCAGCGCGCGCAGCATGTTGGCGTCGCACACGTTGGTGTTGCCGGTGGTGGTGACGATGAGGTCGGTTTCACCCAGCAGGCGCGCGTCGATGTCCTCGAACTTGCCGGTGTTGAGGCCGTTCAGGTAGGGCGAGACGACTTCATAGCCGTCCATGCAGGCCTGCATGGCGCAGATCGGGTCGATTTCGGTGACGCGCACGATCATGCCTTCCTGGCGCAGCGACTGCGCCGAGCCCTTGCCCACGTCGCCGTAGCCGATCACGAGCGCGCGGCGGCCGGCCATCAGCATGTCCACGCCGCGCTTGATGGCGTCGTTCAGCGAGTGGCGGCAGCCGTACTTGTTGTCGTTCTTGCTCTTGGTGACGGAGTCGTTGACGTTGATGGCGGGCACCTTCAGCTCGCCCTTCGCCAGCATTTCCACCAGGCGGTGCACGCCGGTCGTGGTTTCTTCCGTGATGCCGTGGATGGTCTTCAGCATCTGCGGGTACTTGTTGTGCACGAGCAGGGTCAGGTCGCCGCCGTCGTCCAGGATCATGTTGGCGTCCCAGGGCTTGTCGCCGGCGAGGATGGTCTTCTCCAGGCACCACTCGTACTCGGCTTCCGTCTCGCCCTTCCAGGCGAACACGGGAATGCCGGCGGCGGCGATGGCGGCGGCGGCGTGGTCCTGCGTGGAGAAGATGTTGCAGGAGGACCAGCGCACTTCGGCGCCGAGCTCGACCAGCGTCTCGATGAGCACGGCGGTCTGGATGGTCATGTGGATGCAGCCCATGATTTTCGCGCCGGCGAGCGGCTTGCTGGCCGCGTACTTGCGACGCAGGCCCATCAGGGCGGGCATTTCGGTTTCGGCCAGGATGATTTCCTTGCGGCCCCAGGCGGCCAGGGAAATATCGGCGACTTTGTAATCGGTGAAGGTCTTGAGATCGACTTTGGCAGTCATGGGCGTCATTCCTCGTAAGAATCGGAAAAATGACGCGGCGGGGAGGTCACACAGGAGGGCTCGCCAACCGCATCAGGGTCAAGCGAGCGCCGTTACAGCCGGAGCGGGTCCGGAGGGCCCGAGCCTGGCGGATGAACATCCGTTGCAGCGCTCCTCGGGCGGACCGGCATTGTAGCCAGAAAGCCCGCGGCCACGGAAGGCCGCTCGGGCTTCCTGCCGCGCCGTCCGGAGCCAGCCTCAGGAGGGCGGCGTGGCGCCAGGCACGGGTGGCGCCGGGGCGGGCGGCGGCGGCGCCGGCAGCCACTGCACGAGCTGCTCCTGCAGCGCCTGCAGCTCGACGGGCTTGGTGAGCACGTCGTCCATGCCGGCGCCCCGGCAGCGCTCGACCTCGTCGGCCATGGCGCTGGCGGTGATGGCCACCACCGGCGTGTGGTCGAGCCGACGCTCCCGCTCGAGCTGGCGCAGGCGCCGGGTCAGGGTATAGCCGTCCATTTCCGGCATGTGCACATCGGTGAGCACGAGCCCGACGTCATGGCGCAGCCACAGCGCCAGCGCATCCGCGCCGTTGGTGGCAAGCAGGCAGGGATGGCCCAGCCAGGCGAGCTGGCGGCGGATCACCTGCTGGTTCACCGGATTGTCCTCGGCGACGAGGATGAGCCGGCCGGCGGCTTCCTCGCTGTCGCGGTCGGGCAGGGCGTGCGCCGTGTGCGGCAGTGCCGCGCGCACCTGCACTGCCGGGGGCAGCGCGATCTCCGCACGCGGCAGGCAGAGGCGCACGCTGAAGGTGCTGCCCTCACCCGGCGCGCTTTCCACCTCGATGCGCCCGCCCATCTGCGTGACCAGGCGGTGGGTAATGGAAAGGCCGAGCCCGGTGCCGCCGAAGCGGCGCGAGATGGAGCTCTCCGCCTGCGTGAAAGGCTGGAACAGGCGTTGCTGGGCCTCTGCGCTCATGCCGATGCCGTTGTCGCGCACGCGCAGCAGGATGCAGCCCGGGGCAGGCTGCTCTGGCGCCGCGACCTCGACGGAGATCACGCCCGGCTGCGCCGGCGCGCTCGCGGTGAACTTGATGGCGTTGTTGAGCAGGTTGAAGAGGATCTGGCGCAGCCGCACCGGATCGCCGAGCAGCGCGCGCGGCAGCGCCGGGTCAAGCTGGTAGCGCAGCACCAGGCCCTTCTGCTCGGCGCCGGGGCGCAGCGTCGCCACCACGCCGCGCACGAGCTCGCCAAGGTCGAGTGGAATCTGCTCCAGCGTGAGCCGGCCGGATTCGATCTTCGAGAAATCGAGGATGTCGTTGAGGATGTGCATGAGCGTGTGCGCCGAATCCCGCGCCGCCACCAGCAGCTCGTGCTGCTCGGGCGCCAGCCGGTCCTGCTGCAGCAGCTCCAGCATGCCGAGCACGCCGTTCATGGGCGTGCGGATCTCGTGGCTCATGGTGGCGAGGAACTGGCTCTTGGCGATATTGGCCGCCTCGGCGGCGTTCTTGGCGTCGGCCAGCTCGCGCGTGCGCGCCTGCACGCGCCGGTCGAGCTGGCGGTTGGCCTCGGCAAGCAGCGCCGTGGTCTGCCGGCGCTGGCGGTTGCGCACGATGAGCCCGGCGATGATGGCCAGCAGCATGCCGACGATAGCGGCGCCGGCATTCAGCGCCGGGCGGTAGCGCTCGTAGAAGCCCGGCGGCCGGAACCATAGGCGGCTGTCCGGCGGCAGCCGCGCCGGATCGATGCCGAACTGCCGCAGCAGGCGGTAGTCGAACTGCGGCGTGAAGCGGGCGCGCGGCTCGACAGGGATCGCTTCGGCCGGCGTGCCCGCCAGCACGCGCAGCGCCACCTGTGCCGCCTGCCGGCCGTGCTCGTAAAGATCGTTCATCAGGCCGCCGGTGACGCCGCTGCCGATCATCGAGCCCCACATGCCGTAGACCGGCGCGCCGCTGACGCGGGTGAGCAGGGGCAGGTCCGTGGCCTGCCCGAAATACTGGCCGTCGCGCGTGCGCTGGATGTTCAGCATGAGCACGGCGGAGTGCTCGGGCAGGCGCCCCAGGCGCTGCCAGAGCTCGTTCATGGTGAAGTCGTCCCAGAGTTCCAGCGCCGGTCCCGCCTTGCCCTGTTGCCGGGCCAGCGCCTGGCGCGCCTCGGCGACCACGCGCCGGCCTTCGGCGGTGGCGCCGCTGGCGAGCAGCACGATGTGCTGCACGTCGGGCTGCAGCCGCCGGATCAGCGCGAGGTTGCCTTCGATCTCCAGCCCCTCCACGAGCCCCGTGAAATGACGCCGGCCTTCGAGTTGCTGCGGTTCGAAGGCATTCACGCCGGCGAACACCACGGGCGTATCGGGGCCGAAGAGCTCGTCGCGCGACTGCAGCAGGAGCTGGAAGGCGTAGTCGTCGGTGCTGATCACGAGGTCGGGCCGCAGGTGGTCGTATTTCTCCCGCAGCAGCGCCTTCACCGACGTGGTGTGTTCCGGGCCATCGCCGAGACGGCGCGCGTCCAGGTATTCGATGAAGAGGTTCTCCAGCGGCAAGTGGCCGCGAAAGCCGTCGATCACGCCACGCGTCACCACCGCCGTGCCCGGATACTGCGCATGGAAGGAGTTGAGCAGCAGCACGCGCGGCGCCGCCTGCAGCACGGCCGGCAGGCAGAGCAGGAGCAGCAGCAGGAGCCGTGGCCACGCGCGCGGCAGCAGCCGTGGCGGGCGGGAGGGGAGGCAGGCACGGCCGGCCCGGCGTCGGCGGAACAACAGCACTCTCCTGCGGGGCATTTCCTTCAGTTAAGCATCTGGTGCCGGGCGCGGCGCGGACTCGGCCTGCGCGTCCGCCGGCAGCCAGCGCGCCAGGCATTCCTGCAGCGCGGCCAGCTCGACCGGCTTGGGCAGGAAATCGTCCATGCCGGCGCGGCGGCAGCGCGCGAGTTCCTCGCCGAGCGCGCGGGCTCCGGCCCACCTGCTGGTTCACCGGGTTGTCCTCGACCAGGAGCACGAGGCGGCCGCGCGCTTCCGCCTCCGCCGGCGTGGAGCCGGTGAACCTGATGGCGTTGTTGATCAGGTTACAGAGGATCGTCGCCCCGGTTTGACGCGGCGCAGTACGGCGCCGGCGGCGCGCGGTAGCATGCGGGCTGAACTCGGGCCGGAAGCGGCCTACTATCTCGCCTATGCCCCGGCCAACGACCGGGCCTTCGACACCGTGGAGACAAAGATGAGCAAGCAGGTCCGGACTGGAGTGGTGGAACAGCTGGAGGCCGTGCGCACGGCGCTGCGCGAGCAGCCGCTGACGCCCGAGCGGCGCGCCGAAATGGAAGCGGCCCTGACCGCGCTGGAGCAGGAGTTCCAGGTGGCCGAGCCCGCCGACCCCGCGCCCCTGCTGGACCTGCTGCGCGACTGGGAGGCACGGCTCGAGGCCGAGCACCCGGTGCTCTCCCGCGTGGTGAGCGAGGCGTTGCAGAAGCTGTCGGCCATCGGCATCTGAGGCGGCGCGCCGGCGCCTCACGTCAAAGCCTGCGTTTCCGATCCCGCCCTGGTGGCGGGATCGTCGTTTCCGGGCGGCGCTGGCCGCCCCGGGGTGCGACAACGTGTCGCAGTGCCAGCTCACGCGTAATCCGTAGACTGCCCGCGCTTCCAGAACAGCGGGCCCAGCCCGCGCCCACCGGAGAACCGCGGGATGTCCTTTCGCCTTGCCCCCCTTGTTGCCGCGCTGCTGGCGACGCATGCGCTGCCCCTTCACGCCACCGAAGCAGCCCCGGCCGATGCCGCTGCAGGCAGCGCCGCTGCCGCGAGCGCGGCTGAAACTGCAACGGCTGAGTCCGCCGCTACTGAAGAAGCCGCCTTGGCCGCCACCCGCGCCGGCACACCCGCCGCTCCCGCACTGCCCGCCGTGGTGGTAACCGCCACCGCCCTTACCGCGCCCGTCACCGTGCAGACCGACCTGAAGCAGCCGCGCCAGCCGCTGCCCGCGCACGACGGCGCCGACTACCTCAAGACCATTCCCGGCTTCAGCGTGATCCGCAAAGGCGGCGCCGACGGCGACCCCGTGTTCCGCGGCATGTCCGGCTCGCGCCTGACCATCCTGGCCGACGGCCAGGGCATCCTCGGCGGCTGCAACGCGCGAATGGACGCGCCCACCGCCTACATCTACCCGGAAGCCTACGACCTGCTCACCGTGATCAAGGGCCCGCAGTCCGTGGCGCACGGCCCCGGCACGAGCGCCGGCACGATTTTGTTCGAGCGCAGCCACGAGCGCTTTGTTGAACCCGGCGTCGTGCTCTACGCCAGCGCCGGCGTGGCGAGCTTCAACCGCACGGACGCGATTCTCGATGCGCGCCTCGGCAACGCCACCGGCTATCTCGCGCTCAACGGCAGCGATTCGCGCTCCGACGATTACGAAGACGGCGACGGCAAGCGCGTGCACGCCGAATACCACCGCTACAACGCCGGCGCCGCACTCGGCTGGACGCCCGGCGACGACACGCTCGTCGAACTCTCCGCCACGCAGAGCGACGGCGAAGCCGCCTATGCCGACCGCAGCATGGACGGCACGAAATTCCGCCGCGAGGCCGCCTCGCTGCGCGTCGAGCAGAAAAACCTGAGCCCGCTGTTCGAAAAAGTGGAGTTCTCCGCCTACACCAGCGACGTCGACCACGTGATGGACGACCAGGAGCTGCGCACGCCCGGCACCATGGGCTACGCCAACCTGCTGCGCGACACCGACGGCGGCCGCCTAGCCACGAGCTTGCGCGTGGCCGCGCCGACGCTGCTCACGCTCGGCGCCGACGTGCAGGAAAACACCCACGCCGCGCGCAGCGCGATGCCCGGCATGCCCTACTCCGCATTGAAAGAAGACGCGCAGATCCAGCAGTACGGCGTGTTCGCCGAACTCCAGCAGGAACTCGGCCAGCAGAACACGCTGCACGCCGGCTACCGCAGCGACCGCTGGCAGGCCACCGACCTGCGCACCACGATCACCGGCATGGCGATGCCGCCGATGCCGCCCATGGCGATGCCCAACCCGAGCGCCAACGAGACGCGCCGCGACACGCTGGAGAGCGGCTTTGTGCGCCTGGAGCAGCAGTACGCCGGCGCGCCGGTGCTGGTGTACGCGGGCCTGGGCCATGTGGAGCGCTTTCCGGATTACTGGGAGCTGATCGCCAAGCAGGGCGTGAGCTCGCTCTCCGCCTTCGACATCCGCCCCGAGCAGACCGACCAGCTCGACGTGGGCGCGCTCTACCAGGCGAAGCGGCTGCAGGCCTCGGCTTCGCTGTTCTATGGCCGCACAGCCGATTTCATCCTGATCGACTACACGATGAAAATGAACGGCGCCGCGCGCAACGTGGAAGCCTGGACCTGGGGCGGCGAACTCTCCGCCGACTACGCGCTCACCGGCACGCTGAAGCTGAGCTCGGCACTGAGCTATGTGCGCGGCCGTAACGACACCGACGACACCGACCTGCCGCAATTGCCGCCGCTGGAAGGGCGCCTCGGCCTCGCCTGGGACAACCGCGTGTGGAGCGCCGGCCTGCTCGGGCGCTTCGTGGCGGAGCAGGACCGCTTTGCGCTGAACGAAGGCAATATCGTGGGCCGCGATCTGGGCGGCACGCCGGGCTTTGCTGTGCTCTCCGTGAATGGCGGCTACCGGCCGACGAAGGCGGTGCTGGTGTCGGTCGGCATCGACAACGTGTTTGACCGCCGGTATGCCGAGTTCGTGAGCCGTGCCGGGGGGAATGGCATGGGCGGGGCGATTCCGGGGTATGTGCAGACCACGCGCGTGAATGAGCCGGGGCAGATGGCGTGGTTGAAGGTGAATTGGACGCTGGAGTGAGTTAGTCGGGGATTAAAAAGGGCGCCAATGGGCGCCCTTTTTAATGGGCGGCATTTGGTGGGGGAGGGAGCTAATGCGGGAATTACGAAGTGGTAGAGGGGCGCGTCGGGGCTGGGGTAATGTCGGGGAGGCGGCTGGCGAGGTGGTTTGAAGTAAGTGCCAGCGCTGTGGGTTAGGGCCTAACCTGGCAGATTATCGGCCGATAAGGGCAGCCAACCTGATGCTGGGGGTTGTCGGTTCAAGGGCTTGTGGGCTCCGAGCCGGATTGGGCGACATGAATTTGAAAAGGACTAGGGCCCGTTCTTGGGACCCATTTAACGTTAGCTAAAAGATAAAAATGGACAAAATCACAAACGAACTTACAAGCCCATCGTGGTGGTTCAGTGTCGTTATTGCGGGCCTCCTAATAAATATGATCTCAGCGTACTTAAAGGAGGCCTTTGACTCTTGGGCGGCTGGCCTTTCCGTTTGGGCGAGAAGCAAGTCAGAGGCAAGGATCCAAGCATGGAATCAGCTCGTGGCTAGCGTCGGGGCCAGCTCGAAGTCACTCAACGAGGCATTTCAGCAAGAGCTCAGGCTCAGGGTAAACGCATGCTTCTACCTTTTGCTTGCCGCCTGCCTATATCTACTTTTGGTCCGAAATATCGCGGCCCACCCAGCATGGCTAGTAGGAGTCGCCCTGTTCTCATGCGTGATCAGTGCATTCTGGAGCGCATCCTCTGTCATCAAAGCCAATCGAATTTCAGAGGCTATTAAGGCGGCGAAAAAAAGTAGCTAACAACTCGTTTTAGTGGGCGCCCGCCTGCGCAGATCGCCACTTAACTCGAACGCTATATGTGTAGGAACGGGTATGCCGAAAAGCTCCACAAATAACTGGCAATCCATTATTGATCTAGTTTCAGAATTGAAGCGCTGCGATGAGAATGGAATAACAATGGCATCTATTGCTATGGCATTTATATGTATTGATTCTCTGGCGAATCTAGGCAGGCCAATTGATAAGGAAAAAGTCACGAGATCAGACTTCAAACTCTGGGTAGATGAACATCTACATGCCCATCCTGATCAGCAATACCAATACCGCGGCAAGGATGTTTACGCGGCCCGCTGTGCATTTTTACATACTTACGGCTCTGAATCAGAGCTTCATAACGAGGATGCTGACACCGTAAGGTTCGCATATCACGATGGTGGCAATCACAATTACAACCCCAGTATATGCCCCGGTCTCGCGCTCATAGGTGCAAAATCATTCGTGAATGATGTTGTTCATGCAATAGAGTCGTTTCTCAATAAGTGCAAAGGTGATGAGCTATTGATGGCGCGTGTTGAATCGCGGATTTCTGGTGTGCTTCAAATAACACCGTATCCAAATTAAGAGAGAACACACCTAAAAACTCTTTCAAGCGGACGCTTTCGAATCCGCCCAATTTAAAAGTTAACCGTTACAGGGGGTTGATATGGAAGTTCAGTGCACGAATTGCAGGTCAATTAATCGGATTCAGGCTAGTTCTCAGCAACCGTATCGCTGCGGGAATTGTGGCGCATTCTTACCCGCAGCACAGCCAACCGGCGACACCTCACAAGCTGTCGGGCTAATTGGTGGGGCCGCTCTCGGAGCAGCGCTTGGCGGGCCTGTTGGAGCGATTGTCGGAGGTGTCCTTGGTGCAATCTTGGGCAAGGAAGGCAAGGGAGTTGGCTGAAATGGATACCACCACCATTGGCATCACCGCTGGCCTTGTCTGCACGTCTACATATGTCGGCCTTCAACTTTACTTCAAAAAGGCTTTCGATCTTCCGCATACAGTACTGGTCTTCCTGGCGGCATTTAGCATGCCAGGCGGCGTCGCACTAATCGTTGCGGGCTATAACGGCACGCCGGCCAATCTTCCATCAAGTTGGCGCGAGCATGTGGTTGTTGCAGGCATCGTCGCCATCGGTTTGGCCGGACAATATGTAGCTAGCCGGATTTATGGGTGTGTGCAGTCTGCTCGAAAGTCAGAAGTCATAAATGCTAAAAGCGATGTAAGTCTCGGCTGACAATTTCGCGTACGGACCCAACGTCATTGTTGGGTGGCACACGCATACATATCAACTTCGGCTAGGAGCAGCCATTCAGACTGTCGGAATAGGCGACTGGTTATCCTGGAATGCGCTTCGCGGACTGCCGAATTCACCAGTTTTTATTTCAAACCAGCCTCCTCGAGTGGGCCATCGGGGCATGTAGTAGAGATAGAGTGCTTTTTAAAAAATTAGCGGAGCGAAGCTGATGACAACCCTGACACGGGTGTATGAAACCGATTCGACGGATGCGCTGCACGTCGTCTTCGTGCACGGTCTTGGCGGAAATGCGCGAACTACATGGATGCACAATCCAGCTGACCATGTGACCCTTTGGCCGAGTTGGATTGGGGAAGATGTTGGGTGCAATGTCTGGGTTGCAGGATATGGCGCTGCGCTTTCAGGCTGGACTGATGCAGCCATGCACCTTGCGGATCTTGGCGAAGCACTTTTTTCTGCCTTGCAGGTTGAGCAGGGATTGCAGGGCCGCAGAATCGTTCTAGTGGGGCACAGCCTCGGTGGCCTAGTGATCAAGTCTGGTATGACGCAAGCCGAGGCACTCGGCGACCCGCAACGATTGACGCTTTTGGAGCGAATTGCCGGTGTCGTCTTTGTCGGCACGCCTCACCAAGGGTCGAGTCTCGCCACGATTGCGGACAAGCTGCGCCTCCTGCTGAGGACGAACGCGCAGGTCACCAATATGGTTAATGATGATCCATGGCTTAAGCAGCTAAATGGTCAGTTTCGACACCTGCATGTGCAGCGCAGATTTGGTGTGCGAGTCTTCTTTGAATCAAAAGGCGTCCTTTTAGGACGCCGTATTTTTGGCTTCACACTAGGGCGGCGACAGCTGATCGTCGATAGGAACTCCAGCGATCCTGGGATCGCTGGAGTTATACCGACTCCAATTGATGGCGACCATATTGAGATTGCTAAGCCAAAATCTCGGCAGGAGCTAATCCACAAAGCGCTGGTTGAGTTCCTCAAGGGTATGATGGCCGGACCTTCAGGCCATCCGCCGACTGATCGTAGTCGGCCGACTCCCTGGTCCGGCTCCACTGACATCCCAACAGTGCTACGGAATGCTTCAGCGCCCCTTTTGAGTTGGCCTAGTACGTTGGCTGATGGGACATGGCTTCAGCGGCCAGAACTGGACAAGCTAATCGGAAGTTTAAATGCGGACTCGTCGACCACCCATTTCCTGCTTGGCGACCCGGGATGCGGGAAGTCTGCATTGCTGGTGCGGCTAGCTCAGGAAATGCAGAAAGCAGGCTGGTGTGTTCTTGCCATAAAAGCTGACCGGCTACCGCCTGATGTGCTGAATAGAGAAGCACTTTCGAGGCATCTGAATCTCGACTTAGATGCCAGCGCAGTCTTGCGAAATCTCGCAAAAATATCGCCCGTACTTGTGATCATTGATCAGGTGGATGCCTTGGCCGACTTGGTTGTCCAGCACTCAGCACGCTTACGCGTCTTACTCGACCTGGTTCAAGATCTCTCCGAAGTTGAAAGAGTTCACACCGTAATTTCGTGCCGCACCTTCGAGCAAAAGCACGATCCTGCACTTCGGAATTTGGACGCGACGGTCATCCGACTGGAGCTGCCAGAGTGGTCAGCCGTGCTGCCTGTGCTGTCGGCGAAGGGTCTTCAAGCAGAGGCTTGGAACCAGGACATACAGCAGGTTCTGCGGTCTCCACATGCGCTTGACATCTTTGTTTCACTCCTCGGTGGCCTAACTGAGCCAGAGGTTCTGAGGAGTTTTCAGGGGTTACTAGAGCGACAATGGGAAACCCATGTGCTGAGCGACATCAGCGGTAGACGTCGCGCCACGTTACGTCATCTGGCTAGATTGATGGCAGAACGCGAAGTTCTGGGGCTTCCTTTGGCTCAAGTCGAAGATCACTACTTGGAGATTCAGGAATTAGCGGCTGCTGGCTTGCTTCGTGTGGATCAAGGACCCGGGCGAGTGGAATTTCGGCATCAAACTCTCTATGAGTTCGTACGCGCGCGAAGCTTTCTGGATGAGAGGGGCAGCCTTACCGAAACGGTGCGAGCTCAACAAGGTAGCCTACGTATTCGACCACAGTTGTGGCATGCGCTCGGGTATTTTCGAGGCGCAAGCCCAGAAGAGTATGGCGTCGAGATTGACCGACTATGGGCCGCCAATCTTCGCCCCCATTTGAAGATGTTGTTGATTGAGTTTCTGGGGTTGCAATCAGCGCCGATGCCTGCGGAGCGACGGCTCGTGGAGCAAGCGATGATGAATCAATGGTTCCTGCCCAGATTCCTTGGGGCTGCCGTTGGAAGCCCAGGCTGGTTTGCGATCTTGTCTCCAATACATCTTCCGAGACTGATGTCCTTGCCTGAGGAGCAGGCCCAAGCGCTCTTGCCAATGCTTAGGCAGGCATTGCACTTCAGCGCTGACTCGGTTGTCGATCTTGTGCGCCGGCATTGGTTACCAAAACAGGATCGAGATTTATTGAGCTGGCGCGTGCTGGGTGCCGGCGATGTCGCGCCGCAGGCCGGCCATTGGCTAGACAGTCTTATCTTAATTGCTGGGAGAAGTTCGATTGCCGAGTGGGCCATAGGGAATCTAGCTGGTGTGGTGAGCGCTGCTTTGCCTAAGGAAGCTCCGAGGTTGATTGCGGCATGGATCAAGCGTCAGATTAATGCTGCCACGGCGCCCTTGGCCACTTCTTCCGCAGAGGATGAAGGGGCTGCTGCCAGGGCGTCTAAGATCGTTCAGTCAATTCTCGGGGCGCGGCAGTTTCCTGACATGGACGCTATAGCAGAGGCCTCCCCGCGGGACTTTGTAGTTGCTTTGTGGCCGCTACTTTTAGATGGGCTGGAGCTATGCGCGGCTGAGGCGCCCAGCTTTGTGATCGGCTATCGCCAGAGCAGTGGGCTGCTGTTTCAGGATCTAGATGAGGAAGAGGCTCGATATGAGCGCCCCTTACTGCGATCCGTTCAGCTAGGTGTTCAAGGCTGGGCTGACTCCGATCCGGAAGGCTATCTGGAGTTCGTGGCGGCGAATTCCCAGTCCGAGCTGCTTCTAGTGCACAGATTCTTGGCCGTAGGTCTCGTGCGCGTCGTTGCACACTCACCGAAATGCGTATTCGACTACTTGCTCGGCGATCCTCGCCGGCTGGTTCTTGGGCCATACACCGATGTGCACAAGGAGAGCGTCGCTCTGATTGAGGCTATTTGCCCACTGATAGACGATTCTACTTATGCTCGCTTGGAGTCGGCGCTTCGAGATTGGCGCTACTACAGCGATGCGGTCCAGCAGGATGATCCAAGCATTCGCCATCAGCGACTTCAGTGGGCTCGCCAGCATCGGCTGCGACTGCTTCGAGCGCTACCAGTCGGCCGAAGTAGTCCGGCCGTACAAAGGCTTGTGGAGGAAGAGGAGCGCGCGTTTCCGGGCCTAACTAGCGAGGACGTGCATTTCTCTGGCGCCCAATGGATTGGAAGTCCGGTAAACGCGACCCAAATGGATCTAGCGGCTGATGCCGATGTACTGAACCTATTCAACGAACTGACGGATGACGTGGCTTGGGATCATCCGCGGCATCGCATGAAGGGAGGCGCGATACAGGCTGGCCGTGAATTGGCAGAGCTGGCCAAGAGCAATCTGGCCAAGGTTCTCCGGATCGTTAGGGCACTCGATCCTGGGCGCAATGAGATTCCGGTTTCCTGTGCTCTGCGCGGACTGGTTCCGGCTGGCTTGACAGCGCCAGAACTCTATTCGTTGATAGCCGAATTGGAAGACAAGGGGTTTGTTGGCGCCGGTTTTCGGCGTGACGCGGCTTATGCAATCTCGAGCGCTGCAAACAAAGAGGCCCCTGTACCGGATGATTTGTTGGACCGAATGGAGCGTTGGTTGGTTCTTGGTACGGCTGAAGATTCGAGCGAGATTGAGACTGATGCAGAAGACAATCCCTCGGCAGTTTTGTGGGGGCATGGATCAATAGATGTCCTTCCGAACGGTAACTATCCTACGTTGAGCGCTCTAACGTCCGCGTGCCTGACCACGGAGCCTCCTCGGCTTGATCGTTGGCTTTCCATCCTTGAGCGGCATGTTGCGCGCGTCGAGTCGTCCCGCGTGTGGGAGGCAATGATTCAGCGCGAACTGATGTATCTGCAGATGGCAGACCGCTCAAGGGCGGAGGCTCTTGTTGATCATTTGGTTGCGGGCGCGCCATACATCGTCAACGGGCGAGGCTGGGCTAACTTCGTCGCGCGCTCGTTTCGATGGGCTTCGGCTGTCGCGGCACAGCGATGGCTGATGGGAATTATCGAAGGGGGCGGATTAGGGCTCCAGGGAGCGGGGGAGCTGGCCGGCTTGCGACATGCCCTTTTTCCTGCGGAGGATTGGTCCCGTGAGCTGGTTGCGGTCCTCGTCAATGATGCTGCTTCAGCGGCTGCATTGGGCGTGGCACACAGCGTGGCCAATTTGTGGCACGAACCAATGAGCCGGCCGGTAGTCCATCCAGTTCTACTTCATCTCCTGCGTAGCAGCGATGATCGCGTTCTGAACGCGCTGTCCGCGATATTTGTGAATGATGGATTCGCTGCCGATGCCGAGACTAGAGAGCTCCTAGATGCCCTAGTGGCATTTCCTGAAGTGCTGAAAAATGGTCGAGCTGAACGCTTGCCAGAAATGCTTGTCAAAATAGTGGCGACAGAGCCTGAGCGAGTCTGCCAGGTGGTCCATGCGCTGCTGAACGTAGCGGGCGATCAAATGGGAAATATCGCAACATCCTGGTACTTGAGCACAGAGTGGTTACTGGATATTGCGCTGCAGCTTCAAGACATGGGTGCGGTTGAGCGATCAGCCGGGTCGGCGCTCTTCGAGCGTATGTTGGAATTCAACATGCCACAGGCAAGAGAGATGACTCTGGATTTAGATAAGCGGACTCCGGTTGGAAATAGCGCTCGTGCACCAGTTCGGCGGAGATCGCAGTCCAGGGCACGCAAGTCATCGCGGCTACAGGAGCTTGCGAGGTAAACGAAGTCTCAAATTTTGTTAAGGGGGCATTGATATTTGAGAGAGCCCCTTGACACCCTAAAGGCCGGTCCCATAAAGACGGAGTGCTAACTGGCGTCATTCTCTGGCCGCGCTAATGTAGGTGCAAAGCTGAAATACTATTAGGGCGGCAGCATTTATTTAGAGCGCGTACTGAGTAAAATGGAAATGCCTTGATTATTTTTGTGAAAGACAATCGGTTCAATTAGGGCATTATGATGAAAGGAAAATTCACTATCAGCATTCCAGTTACGCCGGAAAACCAAGATGGAATAAACGCCCTTGTGGCCTGGAATGAATCAATTCCGACCGTCTACTTTCTCGACATTTGCTCAATTAGCCGAATTAAAACGCGGCTCTCTAAGGGTGAGGGCGAGGACGCTGTCGGCGATCATTACGCCGCGTTGTTGCGCCGCATTGATCTTGCGCATAACGCAATTTCTTACTTTCCTGCTCTGATGGAGAAGGCAAGCAACCAGCAAACCAGATGGACCGTTGATCAGCTTTTAGACGAAGCCTCCAGAGACATGGATGCTATTGAGGCATTCTTTGAGAGAGCAATACTCCAAGAGCCTAGGGAGTTCGTGTTCTCGTACATTCGAGAGTTGAATGGCGTACATCCGGAGCTGCTGGGTGAGAGCTACCACGAGTTCTTGAGGTTTGTGAATTGCTCCAAAATCTATAATCCGGTTGCTAGTGAAAGGAGGTTTCAGGTCGCCGAGTCCATTTGCGAAGAGGCGACCAGATTGGGAATACCCAGGGTTCATCCGGTTGTACTTGCCTCTCTTGCTTGTGTTTATGGATGCCAACCTGCCAAGAAGGTCATGAAATTCAAGAAGAACATGAATGAGTTCAATCCAAGCAACGCGCTTGGCGACATACAGACAATTCAAAGAATTGGGCAACTCTGTCACATGATAGAAGAGGCCGGCAGAGAGGGGCTTGGCCGGTACTTGAGGGGATGCTTTATAACGGCCGACGAGCAACTGGAAAAGTTCTACAATTACTTCACTGTAGATGAAGTCAAGACGGATATTTTGGAGGACGGATCAAGGAATGAATTTAATTTAACAGTTAAGGGGCGCTATATGCTGCCTGACCTTTTTGGTGAAAATGGCGAAGTCAGGGACTCTGCGTGCGAGCAAGAACTCCTAAAAATATATGAGTTAATTGGTCTGAGTTAACAAGGTGGTATCAAGGATTCGTGACTGTATCCCCCAGTGCATAGTTAGCAGCAGCAATTCGATATGCTTGTTTCTCACCTACGTCACACCTACAGCGCCGACCCGTCCTTCCGCGTAAACACCCAGCCCCCATCCACCATCCGCCCCTGCAGATCGTCCTCCGGATAGCGCGCACTGTCCCCCGGCGTGCGGTCCCCGACTTCCAGATACCACACGTCGCTGTCGGTCTCGTTCAGCAGGTAATGCGCGCGCCCGCTGCCGGCCTTGAAGCCCGCGCACATGCCCGGCGCCATCGCCACCCGCCCGTCGCTCGTGACCAGCGTCGGCCGGCCCTCCACCACGTACACGAACTCGTCCTGCCGCGCATGCGCGTGCAGGAACGCCGACTGCCCGCCGGGCGCGATGCGCGTCAGGTTGACGCCGAAGTTGGTCAGCCCGAACAGGTCGCCGAGCCGCCGCCGTTCCCGCTTCTCGAAGCGGGCGCCCAGCGGCGGCGGCAGCTGCGAGGCGACGCGATTGGGCGGCGCCTCGCGCGCCACCAGCGCCAGGGGAAGCTCCGCGGTATCACCTGTCATGACCTCTCTCCTTCACGCGTTCGACAGCAGTTGCACGGCCAGTCCCGCCCAGAGCCCGAACAGCACGAGCGTGCTCGCCATCCAGGCATAGAAGCGCTGCGGCACACGATTCGCACCCACCTGGATGGCACTGTGCACCACGCGCAGCAGCACAAAGCCCCAGGCGCCCGCCACGAACAGCGGGCCGTCCTGCCCGGTTTGCGCGAGCACGAGGCACACGGCATAGAACAGCACCGGCACCTGCAGCAGGTTGTTGAAGTTGTCCATGGCCCGGCAATCCTCGAGCGCCGTGGCCACGTCCCGGGCATGCGCCAGCGACCGCAGCGGAATGCGTCGCACGCGGATCTCGCGCACGCGCCGCTGCACGGCCAGGGCCCACACCACGAGCGTGAGCGTCGCGAGGCCCACCATGGGCAGATAGAACGCCGTGCTCATGTCGCGCTCCCGTTGGTGCCGGCCAGGCCGATGGAATAACAGGCCGTGGCGCGCTGCACCTGGCCGCCCGCCCCGAACAGGAAGGTCTCCGCCACAAGGCCGCGGTGGCCGCGGTAGTACAAGGTCAGCGATCCGGCCCCGACCAGCACATCGAGGAGCTCGAAGCGCAGGTCAGGCAGTTTCTGCAGCGCGGCGCCCCAGTAGGCGCGCAGCGCGGTCTTGCCCTGCAGGCAGCCCGACGCGTCACCGGTGAAGACGGCAATGAACGGCGACTGGAACTCGACATCCTCGGCGTAGTGGGCGAGCACGCGCTCGATGTCGTGGGCATTCCACGCCGCCACCCATGCGCGGGCAAAGGCCTGTGCGGCGCTGTCGGTCAGGGGCTGCATTCGTGTCTCTCCTTTATGGGTTGATAGCGGAAGGGCAGGGCGCCTCACGCGGCCCGCGTGGCGGCCACGATAGGCAATTCGCCGACGCGCGCCGCGTGCCGCGCCAGCTGCGGCAGCGCGAGCGGCGGAAAGTGGCCGTAGCGATGCAGGTGCTCCCACAGGCAGACGAGGTGGAAGGACAGGTAGTCGGGTTCGCCGGCAAACAGCGCCTCCTGCCCCTCCAGCCATGCCAGCCCCGCGGCGATCACCTGGCGCGCCTTGTCGAAGCGCGGCTGTCCGCGCGTGTCGAGGCCGGTGCGCGCGGCCAGGATCAGCTCCACCTCTGCCGCCATGACGCCGTTCATGACGGAGCGCGCATTGAGCCCCGGCAGGTCGTGGCGCAGCACGCCGAAGCGGTCCGCCGGATCGCGGGTGCGGACCAGGTGGGCGGAAATCACGTCCGAGTCGAAAACCCAGTCCTCGCCGTCGCGCAGCACCGGCACGCGCAGCAGCGGGCTGTGGCCGAAGCGCGAGGGTTCCTGCCGGGCGGTGTCGCCGGCGTTCACCAGCTCCACGGCAATCCCCAGCCCCTCGAGCAGGATCCGGACCTTGCGCGAGAAATGCGAATGCGGGGTGTGGTAGAGCTGCATGGCGGGCGCCTCCGGTGCGGATGCTTGCCATTACAGCACCGGCCTCGGCATGATCGGAGCGTCTGATTCGACAGCTTCAGGGACTTTTCCGACAGTGCACGATTTCACCATCCTGGTCCTCCCCGGGCAGTTCCCCACCGGCGTGTCGGTGAGCCGCGATGTGCTGATGACGGCCGAGGCCGTGGCGGCCAGCGTCGGCGTCTCCCGCCCGCGCTGGCGGATCTGCTCCCTTAACGGCGGCGTCGTGCCGCTGCAGGGCGGCTTCAGCATCGACACGACCCGGCTGCCACAGCGCGAGCGCAACGACCGCTCCGTCTGGATTACCGCGGGCCTCGGCCTCAACACGGCGGCGGATGTCGACCGCCGGCTGCAGGACCCGGACATCATCGAGATGGCGCGGCGAATCCGGCGCCACGTGGACGGCGGCGGCCGCATCGCCGCCGCCTGCTCGGCGGTGTTCCTGCTGCAGGCGGCAGGCCTGCTGCCGCACAAGACCGTGACCACCACCTGGTGGCTGGGCCCGGTGCTGCAGAAGATGGAGCCCACCTGCCGCGTCGACACCGACCGCATGGTCTGCGCCGACGGCCAGGTGGTGACCTCCGGCGCCGCGTTTGCGCAGACCGAGCTCATGGTGCATCTGCTGCGCGAGCGCTTCGGCAGCGAGCTCGTGACCGCCGTCTCCCGCCTGCTGCTGATTGATGGACGCGTGGCGCAGCAGGCGCCCTTCATCGTTCCCGAGATGCTGGCGAGCGGCGACGAGCTGGTGAGCCGGCTGACGCGGCGCATCGAGGAGGCGCTGCCGGACGTGCCTTCGGTGGAGGCGCTGGCCGCCGAGTTCTGCATGTCGGACCGCACCCTGGGCCGGCATGTGCGCCGGGCCACCGGCAAGAGCACCTCGGCGCTCATCCAGAGCGTGCGCTTCCGGCGGGCCCGCGCGCTGCTCGAGAACAGCCGCATGACCATCGAGCAGGTGGCGGAGGCGGTGGGCTACCGCGACCCGACGGCCTTGCGCCGGCTGGTGCGCAAGATCACGGGGGCGAGCCCCAGCCAGAACCGGAATGCGCCGTATTCGCGCGAGGCGGCGCTGGCGGGGGAGTGAGCCTGCCCGGGGGCCGCTGGCCCGCGTTCGGGTGACTGTCCCGGCCGGGGGGGCTATGTAGCCCTGGTCGAATATGAAAGATTAAGGGCTGCATGGCCTGGGAAAGGCTTCACGGAAGTGGTCCGAGTTCACGGACTTAACTCCAGGGTTAAGGGGCACGAATATGTATCCGGCTGGCTTAAAGGAAATGTTGAGCGCGGCGCTAGATGACCTCGAGGCGGCACCCAAGTCGCGGATACCGAGGGTGGCTGCAACCCGAGAGGCCATTTGTGAGGAACTCCGCCTGTTTGGCGAGGAGGCGGTTGCAGACGCCATTAAAGTCGTGCCGCGCCACACGCTGACATCCATTTTCGACCTGGCAGGGGAGCTTCACGCAAAAGGCTCCGCCAGTTCCGCCGGACACTCACTGTGCCTGGCCGCGGTTACCATCGTAGAGGGCAAAGCACGCCCCTTGGCGCGCAAGCGCCGTCGCCGCGCCTCCTGACCCTGCATCCTGGAGATGCGCATCCTGGGCATTTCCCGTCGCAACCCGCGGCGGCGCGCCCCTGAACTTCACGCCAGGTAGTGAGATATGAAGCCCAAGGAAATGGAACAGTGGGAAATAGCGCAGGCGCAGGGGATGGGCCGGTTCATTCTCTTGAACGGTGTGCTTGGCTATGGCGTTGCCATGTTCATTGCCATGGCCTTCTTCGTTCTTGATGATCCTAAAACCCCGATGTTCCTGTTAGGGCAAGCAATTGTCTGGCTTTGCGGCGGCACCGCCTTCGGAGCGTTCATGTGGTATCTCCAGGAGCGGCGGTACAAGAAGGCGAAAGGCGCGAGCAATGCCTGACCCATCGTTCAAATGGCGCTGTTGGCGGCGCCACTTGACTCCACCGGCTGGCTAAAAATGGTCCGCATTCTTTTCCTTCTCCTCATCCTGACCAGCCAGGCCCTTGCGCAGGAGCTAAAGCAGGGCATGCGGCATTCGCACACCGTGGACGGTGAGTCGCCCTATTCGGGGCAGGTAAAAGCCACGGGCCGGTTTGGCCTCTTCGAAGACGGCGAGCTGTATTTCACAGCCACAGGCTCAAGCAAGAGGGTAGGTGTAGCAAATCCAGAGCACGCCTTGGCGCTGCTTCACGTACAAGGTCTGCAGGAAAGCATCGACCTCGTCTCCCGCTGTGGGCTGGAAGTCGATGCCACCGCCCTGCTCTCCGGCCTGACGGAGGGTGAGGGCCCGTCATCCCCTTGGCAAACAACCACGCTTGTCAGCATTATCCAGTACGGTCCGCCGCGCTTGGTTCCCTGCCAGCCTGTTCCGTCGCTGCAGGCCGACACGGCACCTGCGGCGCCAAAATCACAGGCCGGCAGCACGCGGCCTTAACGCCACGGTAGGCCTCTGATGGCGGGGGCCGTAAATAGCGCCGCAATAAGAAAAAGAGAAGCCGCATGCCCAATCCGCCCAATTTCCACGTCTCTGTCCGCTCTGAGGATCGCCTGGCTGAGCCCGGCACTTCATATGCGGCTGAAGATCAGGCGCAAAGAGTCGTGGTCACAGACTTCAAAATGCCCTTCTGGTCCATGACCTGGTTCATGGTCAAGTAGGCATTGGCATCCATCCCGGCGCTTGCCATTCTTTTGCTCTTCGCCTGGGGTATGTGGTTTATCTATCTGGCCGCGTCGCAGTAACGCGGACTGACGATTCATTCATGGGGGCGCCGTCGGCGACCCCCAATTCAAACTTCAGGTGCTCACAGGAGAAAAATAATGAAGCTGCTCGCCATGTCCTTTGTCCTCTCTCTTTCCTTAATCAGTGCTCCTGCCATCGCAGGGGATCTTTCCTCCCCCTATTCGCCCAGCAGGGCCGAATGGCTGCAAGACTCTCTCTACAGCCGTATTACGCAGACCACCGATCTATGGAAGCGCCGGGTGGGGGTGGTGGTAGCGGTATTCCCGGCAGAGCAACAGGTGTCGGTTGTTATATCCAGCGCAACTGGTCAGCCTGATCCTACCGAGCAAGAGATGGCGTTTTATGTCCGCCACATAGAAGAGTTGGTGAAGGGCGCGCTTTCCAATTATGAGTGGGCAAAGGATATTAGGGTGGCGGTTACTTTCCACTAAAGGGCGAAAGCTAAAGACTCGTTCGAGTTGACGCCGTAAACGGTGCCACTCAACTCCAACGTCAGGCCCCAGTTCGGTCATTTAGTAATTCACAGTCAGAGCCATGGAAACCGCACTCTCCATCCTTGTCGCTTCAATTTACGTGGTGCTGTTCCTCTGCCTGGTCGCCTATGCCACGTGGATTTTTACGGTTCGCCTCCGCGCCAAGGAATCACCGCCCAGGTCATTTCTGCGTTGGCTAAAGGATCTGTTAGAGCTGGTGCTGGGGCTGTTGCAACCGGCTTTCCATTGGCTCCGCCCCGGAAATAAAGTGCGGTTTATTGGCCTTGCCCATCAGCCCGGCCTGGCAACTCATTCAAAGCGACACGGTCCACATCAGCCTCTACATCCAAAGCCGGAAGCGCGCGTCCCAATTCCAGCGTTGGGCCCTACGAGAAGCGAAAATGCAAACACTCCTGAGCATTCTGGTCATCTTCTTTCTCGTCTGGCGTGGCCTGGGTTTCATAGCAGCGTATCGCCGAGGAAAGCTGGCCGCCGCAGAGCGGGAAGCCGAGCGTGAGCAAAAAGACGATTGGGCTCGCCGGATGCAGGGCCAAAGCAAGAAGAAGTGACGTCCCCTTCCCTTGGCATGGCTGCAACTGAAGCCGTCACTCGGTGCTTCCCGAGCTTCAAATGGTGAACGGGCTACGGTAACGTCAACTCAACCTCAAGGGCTGCTGTGTGCTGTAACGGGGCGCGCTTAACCGGTCGATTAACGGCCGATGCGGAGACATTTGGCTCCCGTAGCCACCGGCGCCAGTGCGCGCTGTTAACTCCACGTTAGGGCTCATATATGAAGCCATGGAAGCTCCTGCCAAGCCTGCTCCTGCTTCTCTCGGCCCTAGGCTTGCCCGCCGCGGCGGCAGAGGCCAACGCTCCCGTGAAGCGGGAACTGCAATTGACCTATAGGCTCGATGGCAAGAAGCCACAATTCATCCTGAGCATCGAGAAAGCGGAATTCACCTCGGTCGCAGCCTTAAAGGAGCATCTCAAGACATGGGCTCCAGGCTCGGAGCTCAAATGGGCGCCCGGGTGCGTCCGTCTCGGGGAAGAGCCGCTACTGTCTTCGGCCGCTGAGATGGCGGCCTTTCGGGCGTTCCTGGAAGAGAGAGGCATTGCTTGGGTCCTGCTGCCCTCGGGCTAGCCGCACTCGCGGTCGTGCCGCCGCCTTAACTCCACGTTAGGCGAATAGGAGAAATAACGTGTTTAGCGAGATCAATCGCAGCCGTGGAAAGTTCTATCTGGCGAACGCGCTCACCCTGAGCATTTATGGCTGCGTTTTTATTATTGTCAGGGCTGGCGGCATTGGCCGGTTGGTCGGGGCAAATTTTCCCGGCCCTGGCATGGGCTTCCTTCTCACCCTATTGACGTTTGGCGTGTATCCCAACGTCATGTTGTCGATGCTTGCCTATAAGTTGGCGCCAGATGTCTATCCCCCCTTGGGGCATATCGTCCTGGCCCTCAATCTCGCGGCGCTAATTGCGGCGCTCTTGTCGGGCGGCCTGTTCATAGTAGTTTCTATGGTGCTCCTGACCCATGCTGCCTGGTTGGTTGCAGATGCAGCAGATATCCTTGCCATAGAGAAAGCGCCTAAGCACTCGCTCAACGCCGATGCAGCTCCGTAAGCGCACTTATTTCGGCTGGCGGCGAGCGGCCTTAACTCCAACGTTAGGGCTCACCTGAGTTTCAAATTCGGCAAGGAAGAATAATGGTCAGGATCTTGTTGATTTCCGCCCTTGTATTTGCGGTCTACTATTTCACCTCCGGCAACCCGTCGACCAATATCGAAAGCCGCACTGCCTACTGGCAGCAGGAGATGCAGTCGGGTCTTCCCATCGGCGCGAGCCGCACCCAGGCGGAGCACTTCTTTCAAACACGCGGCATGCCGCTGACGCCCAGCTACGAGAGCGATGGCTTCAGCTACGCCAGCGCCCGCGACACCCAGAGTCAGGGCGGCCCCAGCAACTTCCGCGTGCAGCTCGTGGTGGTCACGAAATTCAAGGAGGACAAGCTGGTGGGCGTGGAGTTTCCAACAGCGCCAGTGGGGGAGTGAGTCCGCCGCCTACCCATGCTCATAGGCAACATGGCTGCGGTCACGGCTGGCCAGTCCTGACCCTTAGGTCAGGGCACGCCGCGGTCCATGTCACTCAACTTACCGAAGGCTGTCTGCGCGCGGCCTGAGCTCTGTGTCAGTCATAAAAGAGGACAAAACATGCGTATAAGAATTGCCACTTCATTTACCGCGTTGTTTCTACTGCTTTTTACCCCGGCCATAGGCATGTCAGGGGAGCAGATGTCCTTTCAGGAAGGACTGAAACTCATGATGGCGGCAGAAAAGCAGAATGCATTCATCAAGACAGTCGCTGAGCTGGCACACTCTGCGAAAGAAGAGGAGCTTTTTAACAGCATCTGGCCAACCACCAGAAAGGAGTTTGGAGAGGAGGGTTGGCATAATTACCTGGCCACAAAAGTCATTCCCTACTTCAAGGAATATAAAGCCATTGATACGTACAAGCATGTTTCGCCCATGTCGCTTAATGGGAGTGACGCGCTGGTGCACTTCGGGTACTACCAGGATGCCGCTGGGAAGCGGCATCCATATGAAATGGTAATAGTTGAATCGGGTGGGAGTATTTACCTGGCCAACATCTACGTTGGTCGCTGTATAAAAGGACAGCACCCCGTCTGTGAATAATGGCGGACTTTTTTTCAAGGCCAACGCCTGGTGCATCGGCCTTGGCTCCAACGGTAGGGCCTCATTGGAGCGCGCGATTGGCAATCCTCGTTGAGTCTGAAGATAAGGAATTCATTGAGGCTCTGAACGAGCTTCTCTTTGGCCGGGGCATCAACTCGGCGGTGATCGCCCTGGGCTATAACCGTGAGGGCCAGGCCGTATATGGCGTTCAGGCGCCTGACTTGCTGCAAGAGCGGGAGGCCTATCGGCTTCTGTTCCGCGATACCCAGTTCATCACCGATCTCGGCAACGCCCGTCATGCGGGCAAGCTCTTCGAAATCAGGGCGGAGCATTTGGGCGGCATCGGCTCATTGCTCACCTCGAAGCCGGCTTTGTGGCTCATGGCGGGCGCCTTGTTGGTGCTTGCAATCGATCTGGTGCTGAAGCAACTGTCCTGACCACGCGTTCGAGTGAACGTCACCAGATGCGCGGGGGGCGCCACTCAACTCCACCACCAGGCCTTACGAGGAGATACCGATGGCCCACTCAATTTTTGTCAACCTGCCGGTGCAGGACCTCGCCAGGTCGCGGGCGTTCTACGCCGGGCTTGGCTTTAGCTTCAACGAGCAATTCAGCAATGATCAGGGGGCCTGTGTGGTAGTGGCCGAACAGATCCTCGTCATGCTGCTCGTCAAGCCGTTCTTCGCCACGTTCACCAGCAAACCCATAGCAGACGCACACCAGACGACCGAGGTGCTTAACTGCCTGAGCTGCGAGTCTCGTGAAAAGGTCGATGAGCTTGTACGGTTAGCGAAGGCGCATGGCGGCTCGGCGCCTCGGGAAGCCCAGGACCATGGCTTCATGTATGGGCACGGCTTTGAGGATCCTGATGGCCACATCTGGGAGCTGGTTTATATGGCGCCTGTGGCCGAGTCCTGATAGCGGATTCAAGGTCGGCACCTTCGGTTCGGCCTTAACTCCAGCGTTATGCGGCAAGGAGGACCCCGTGGAAATTCATCGCGGCAGGCTGCTCGACCATCTGCATCTGCGCGTCGCAAATCTGGAGGCCAGCAAGCGCTTCTATCGCGCCGTATTCACCGCGCTCGGGCACCCGGACGTGGTGCAGGAGGGCCCGGGATTCTTCTACGCGGACGAGCTGTACGTGGATGTGGCCGACGACTACGTCACGCATGTCCACGTCGCCTTCCAGGCGCCGAACCGCGACGCGGTTAATGCGTTTCATCAGGCGGCGCTGGCGGCAGGCGGCCGGGACAACGGCCCGCCCGGGGAGCGCACCTACCACCCCGGGTATTACGCGGCATTTGTGCTGGACCCTGACGGCAACAATATCGAGGCGGTTTACCACGGCCCGTTTCAGCGCAACGCGCCGTCGGTAGTTATCACGCCGACGTAATTCTTGGGTTGCCCTCGGCATGTTACCGGCTAACCATGCGCTGCGGGTACGGCCCCTGATAGGGTGCGGACTTAACTCCATTCCCAAGCGTCTAAAAGGAACTTTCATGCGGATGCTGTTCATTGTTTTAGCTGCCCTACTTGCTTGTCCGTCCGTGCTGGCAGATGAGCTCCTTGTCTGCGGAGCAGCCCCCTGGATTGAATCAAGCTCGATCAAAGCTTTCTCGCCTGAAGTCTCATCTCACTTGAAGAGCGTGCTGTTCAAGGAGTCCGGGCTGGCTGATATCGGTGAAGCCTACAATCCAACTGATGTTCTCGATGGCAATCCTCGGAATGGTGTTGTTCTGGCAGGCTCCAATGCCAACTGCATTATCCTGGCGGTAGAGAGCGGGGGGATTGCCAGCTGGCATGAAGGCTTTGCCTATCGTCAAAAGTCCGGCCATTGGGTTATGTTCAAGCGGTTTGAGGTTAATGGGAGGCCAAAGAGCCTGCCAGACCTGGTAAGAGCGCTTTACACGCTGCCGCGAGCCGGGACGCGATAAGTTCTGTTTAAAGGGAATTAAGATGAAAAAGATCATTGCCGCCGCACTGCTTCTCGTCAGCCAGGCACTGTTCGCGGGCGGCTATTACAACTCTGGGCAAATCGACACCTACGACGCGGCCACCGGCCTTTACTTCAAGTCCATCGAACGCCTGGTGGAAGGTGGCGGCATTCTGGGCGGCAAATCCGGTGGTGTTGAGACGGTCAATATCAACGTGTTCGACCCCAACTCCGGCGAATCGCGGCTTCTGTTCCAGTCCCCGCCCAATGGCCCGATTTTCGCCGTGCTGTTTGAGTCCGGTTTCAAGGACGGCAGCGTGATATTCGGCGGGAGCGGCAGCGGCAATCCCCACTATGTCGATAACAACCAGTTCCTCGAGAAGCGTAGCCCGAACAACAGTGTGCTGGTCGCCACCCGCAATGCAGAGCGCAAGGAAACCACGCTCTATGTCACGGAAAAGCAGTCCGGCTATCTGCGGCGGGTCGCGACCTTTCCCGGCAACGTCAGCTGGCACATCGACGTCAGGAATTCGAAGATCCGGCTGGTTCAGCAAACGGCCAGCGGCCTGAAGATCGACAGCTTCCCGTGGTGAGTCGTCCTGTCGTCCGCTGCAGGACCGTCGGCCGTGGCGGGCAAGTGCCCGAACTCAATCGTAAGCCGGCAAGGAAGGCTCATGACCAAATCGCACTTTGGCAGGTGGCTTCTGGCGCTGATAGGCGCGGCCTCGATGCAGGCGAATGCGGGAGCGAACACCGCAAACATCAATTGCCGCGGCACTAACGCGGGACATCCAGTCGCGATTGTCGGCGCCATTTCCCGCCTCGCTCCGAGGTACGCAGATGGCCTGCACTTTCGGGTATGAAGTCTGAATAAGGGTAAAGAGTGCGATCGAGTGGATGCACGCCCGCTTCATGACCGGCTGCCCCTCATTCGCCACACCGGTTCTCTGGAGAGACCTTTTGGATAATCCCTACGCTGCTCCCACCTCGGAGGTCTCCGCCGGGGTCCCGGCTCGCGGGGTGAGGGCCCGGCCTCTTCTGGTCTGGGTGATCACGCTGATTTTCGGCGGCAGCTCGTTCCTGTCCTGCATTTCACTCAGCATGCCGATCCTCGGATGGCAGATACAGGATCCCGTGAGCCGGGAATTCTATGCCGCGTTTGGGCTTGTGGATTGGGTGGTCGCATTCTCGGCCCCTGTTGCGACGGTGGCCGCGGCGGTCAGCCTCTTCCTTATGAAAAAGGCGGCACTGAGGCTCTGGCTGGTTGCTTCGGTAGTCAGTGCGCTTTCCCTTGGCTACAACGTCAGCAACAATGACCTGCTACCGAACCTTGGTGCGGATGCGTGGCTCGTCCTCGGTCTTTCCTTTGGCATGCTGGTAGTCATCGTCCTCTATGTATGGCATCTATACCGACGGCGAGCGCTCCAGGGATAGCCGTATCAAGTCGCTGTCCGGCTCCGGCTTGTGGCGCGGCCCCCAACCCTTTGCCCTGCAGGCAGCGTATTAATTGCGGGCGTAATCCCCCGGCTTTTACGGCGTTCGCCGCCAAGCCTGACAGTGCCCATAACAAGGAAAGCAAAATGGCCTCCAACAATCCCTACACGCCTCCCGCCTCCGTCGTTCAGGACGTGGCATCAGCCCCCGCCATCGAGGTGCCGGACACCATCCTCAAGAAGATCAAGGGCGCCTGGATCGCCTCGCTCGTGTCCGCCGCCATGACCCTGGTCCTGATTCTGATAGCGATCTCCGGCACCAAGGTCTTCAGCTTCGATGCCTGGGCGCTCGTCGACGTCGCGCTCATGCTGGGCCTGGCGTTCGGCATCTACCGGAAAAGCCGGACATGCGCGCTGATCATGCTCGTCTATTTCAGTTTCGCCAAAATCAACCTCATGTCGCAGGGCGCACCGGCGTCGAGCATTCCGATGGCCCTGGTGTTCCTCTATTTCTACTGGCAGGGCGTCGCGGGGACATTTCAGTATCACGCCTTCCTCAAGAGCGCCGCACCGGCCGCCCGTGCCGGCTAACCGCCGGCACTGATCGTCAGGCGCAGGGCGCATCACTCTGGCGACGTCAGCCAGATTGCTCCGCTCGCATACTTCACTCCACAACGGGCACGCATCGTGATCAATCGAGTCGCACCTTTCTTACTGGCGGGCCTGCTCTCGCTGTTGAATGCAAGCCAGGCACAGGCCCAGGCGCAATCCGCTGCCGGCGCGGAATTTCATACCCGGGTAACGACGCTCTACAGCTTTCAGCCGCACAAGCTCGATAAGGAGCAGATCATCGCCAAGTCGGCGGAGCTCGATACGTTCTGGGAGCATGCCAAGGCCAACGCGCCAGAGGTGCTGCCGCTGCTGCGCGATGAGTTGGCCAACCCCGACAACCCGAGCTTCTTTGCCTACGATGGCGCCAAGCTGCTGCTGTCGCTGTCCGAGGACAAGGCCGATCGCGAACTGGCCCTCCGGGCACTGCCACGCGTCGACCTGAAGGATGTGAATAACTCGGACTATCTCGTCACGATGCACTGGTTTGCCCGGAACGGATTCGACACGCGAGAGGCCGCGCTGCGGATTCTGGATTTCCCCGAGTTCAAGGCCTTCATTCCGCAGCACTCGCTCACCCTGGGCCAGAACTACGCGCTGATCTACATGCTGTTTCCGCTGCAGGACATTCCGTTCGAGCAGGATCTCATCACCCGGCTCGAGACCGAGCGCGACGCCAGGTCGCAGATGAGCCTGCTATTGGCGCTCTGGTATACGGCTACGCCGGCCGGCCATGCCGCCCTCAAGGGCTTCAGTGAAAAAGCCGGTCTCGATGCCGAGGTGGCAAAATTTGCACGCAGGCTGCTTGAGCGGCGGCCCGCCGCGTCACTCTCGCTGACCGCGGTCAAGGCCTTGCGCGAGGAGCGCGCCCGGGTGATGCAGCGCCCCATCAGCGACGAGGCGCTGATGGAGTTCGATTCGCTGACGACCAAGCTGCTGGCGAAGCAGGGGCGGGCGCTGTCCAAAGGGAAGCCGTGAATGCCAGGGTGGCATAACGCTGCATCTGCTGACTGACGCTCCACAGTGCGGGTGCGCCACTAAAATTTCACCCGCAGCAATTGGGGTTCACCCATTATTTCGTGGAGCGCAAACATGAACGCAGACGAAATCTCCCTGTTGGTCAGGGCAACACTGGCGGGGTCGCTGCCCTTCCCGGCGATCGTCGGCCGGTTGATCGAAGAGGACGTCGAGTATTACCGCGTCGACTATGCCTTGGGCGCCTTCACCTTCTACAGCCCTTCAGGCGCCGCCGTGGTGGCGCCCCTCACCTTCGAGAGCCTGCCTGCGATCGCGGCCCGGTTTGATGCCGCCGCCCTCAAGGCCGCCATTCTCGACAGCCAGCAGAACGGACAGACCTTCCGTGACTTCTGTGCGCGCGCCGTGCGGGCGGGCGTCCAGGGCTACACCGTCTATCTTCGCGGCAAGCGGGTGACGTACTCGGGCCGTCAGGGCGATCAGCACACCGAGTGGTTCCCGGACGCGCGGCCGGATGATGCCTGATACGTGCCCATTCGCCGTTTTGCCCTTCTCGCGGCGGCGCAAGGCCCGGCCCTGTTCACCGGATTTCAACGGCGCGTATCATTCCCTCCCCAACGGACGCCGGGAGTAGCAAGACATGCAGGATTCAGACGACTTTGATTTTTCCCCGACCCTGGTGGGCGAGACCATTTCCCTGCGCCCGTTGACGGCCGACGACTTCGAAGCGGTCTATGCCGCCGCCTCGGACCCGCTGATCTGGGAGCAGCACCCGTACCCCTTGCGCTACCGGCGCGACGTCTTCGAGAGCGGCTTCTGGGTCAGCGCCGTCACGGCCCAGGGCGCCTTCGTCATTACCGACAACGCCTCCGGGCAGGTCATAGGATCGTCGCGCTACTACGAGTGGGATCCGGCAAAGCAGGAGGTCGCCATCGGCTTCACCTTTCTGCGCCGGAGCCATTGGGGCGGCGCTACCAACCGCGAGCTCAAGCGGCTCATGCTCGAGCACGCCTTTCGCTGGGCCCGGGTGGTCTGGTTTCATGTGGGCAGCAACAATCTGCGCTCGCGCAAGGCGATGGAAAAAATCGGCGGGGTCTTCTCGCACGAGGAGGCCAAGGAGATTCATGGCACGGTTCACGTCCATGCCTTCTACCGGATTGACGCGCCCGGCAGTGCTGACCGGTAGCCGTCAGACGATGCCGGTGCGCGTGAGCGGTGGTGACATCCCGTCGCGTGTCTGGCACGCCGCGAATGGCGGCGCACCGCTCCCGGAAAGGTGATTCCCATGTTCATTCAGGCAATGGCCGTCGCCACTATCATCGTCCTGCTGGGGACATTCGCCGTGCTGCTGCGCTATGCCCGGGCCTGGCTGAAGGTTTCCCGGCCGCGGGCGGCGGCGCTGCTTGTCTTTGCGTTTCTGGAGCTCGCCGGCGCTGCGATCTTTGGCGTGGACCTGGTCGAGAACTGGACGAGGCTCGGCCACGAGTCTGCCGTCATGGGCTTCCTCATCCTCCTCGGCCTCCTGTTCAAGAACGTGGTGCCGCTCTTTCCCGCCTCGCTCGCCTTGCTGGCGATTTCGGTCTTGCTGCTGCTGGGCCAGGCGGGGGCGCGCGCACGTCCTGACGGCCGCCATGGACAGCCGCCGGAGGTCTGACTATCGTCGCGACCGTTGCCAGGGAAACTGTCTCAAGGGAGCCGAGTACATGACGCCGCGATTCCTCCTCTGCCTGCTGCTGGCCTGCCCGCTGGTGGCCGTGGCGGAAGAACCCGCCGAAACCGAGACCTTCACCTTCCGCTTCGCGCCGCCCGATGGCCAGCGCGTGCTGGTGGCCGCGCGCATGAGCCGCGAGCGCCTGATCGACGGCCAGCTGCAGGCCACCGATGTGAGCGACTCCACCACGGACGGCGTCTTCCGCAAGGTGCAGGACGGCTACGAGTTCACCACCCGCCTCGACGAGGCGACCATGACGCGCAACGGCCAGCCCCTGAGCGATCCTGTCACCCCGCAGCTCATGGGCCTGGACATCGTCTACCGCATCGGTGCCGATGGCAGCCTGCAGGGCATCCGCGGTTTCGATCGCCTGGAAAAGATGGTGCTCAAGGCGGTGCCCCCGCAAATGGCGGCAGCGCTCGCGCCGATGGTCAGCGAGGCGGCGATGGTGGCGCGCGAGCAGGCGGAGTGGAACGGCCGCTATTACGATTTCGCGGACGGGGAGTTCGCGATCGGCGACGTGATCGATGTGAAGGCGCCCTACATGCTGCCCAACGGCCAGTCCATCGAGTATGTGATCCGCACGCGCATCCGTAGCTACGTACAGTGCCCCGCCGGCCGTTGCGTAAAGGTGGAGCAGCTCTACGAGTCGGACGCCCATGCCCTGGCGCAGATGGTCGCGGGCATGGTCCAGGCGGTGGCGGGGGACGAGGCCCCCTCGGTGGGGAGCGTGCGCATCGCCGGATCACTGGTGCGGGTTATCGACCCGGCCACCATGCGCATCTATTCCGAGCGCGTGCAGCGCACGCTGCACATGCCGCTGGAAATTCCGGGGCGCGGCGCGGTGCCGAGCATGCTGCGCGAGCAGCGCGACTACGGCTACACCTATTACTGACGCGTTCTGGCGGCCCATAAAAAAGCCCGGCAGTGCCGGGCTTTTTTATGGGCCGCCATGGTCGCGGCGGTGGGCTTACAACCCGGCCGCGGCGCGCAGCGCCTCCGCCTTGTCGGTCTTTTCCCAGGTGAAGGCCGTCGCCTTGTGCGTCTTCGTCACCACCTGGCCGCCTTCGCGCGTTTCGTACACGTACTCGCGCTCGAAGGGGCTGCGGCCGAAGTGGCCGTAGCTGGAGGTGGGGCCGTAGATCGGGTGCAGCAGGTCGAGCTGCTTCACGAGGCCATACGGGCGCAGTTCGAACACGTCGCGGATCAGGCCGACGAGGACTTCATCCTTGACCTTGCCGGTGCCGAAAGTGTTTACCGAGATGGAGGTCGGCTGCGCGACGCCGATGGCGTAGCTCACCTGGATCTCGCAACGCTCGGCGAGGCCGGCGGCCACGACATTCTTCGCCACATAGCGGCCCGCGTACGCGGCGGAACGGTCGACCTTGGAGGGATCCTTGCCGGAGAAGGCGCCGCCGCCATGACGGGCCATGCCGCCGTAGCTGTCGACGATGATCTTGCGCCCGGTGAGGCCGCAGTCGCCCATGGGGCCGCCGATTTCAAAACGGCCGGTGGGGTTGATGAAGTACTTGGTGTCCTTCGTCAGCCACGCCGCCGGCAGCACGTGCTTGATGATCTCTTCCATCACGCCTTCTTCGATGACCTGGTTGCTGACATCACGGCTGTGCTGGGTGGAGAGCACCACGGCGTCCACGGCCACGGGCTTGCCGTTCTCGTAGCGGAAGGTGATCTGCGACTTCGCATCCGGGCGCAGCCAGGGCAGCAGGCCCGACTTGCGCGCCTGCGCCTGGCGTTCCACCAGGCGGTGCGAATAGAGAATCGGCGCGGGCATCAGCGAGTCGGTTTCGCTCGTCGCATAACCGAACATCAGGCCCTGGTCGCCGGCGCCCTGGTCTTCGGGCTTGGCGCGGTCGACGCCCTGGTTGATGTCGGGCGACTGCTGGCCGATCAGGTTCAGCACGCCGCAGGTGCGGCCGTCGAAATAAACCTCGGAAGAGTCGTAGCCGATGTCCAGGATGACCTGGCGGATGATCTTCTCGTAGTCGATGGTGCAGTTGGTGGTGATCTCGCCGGCGACGATGGCGACGCCGGTCTTCACCAGAGTCTCGCAGGCCACGCGTGCGTATTTGTCCTGCACGATGATGGCGTCGAGGATGGCGTCGGAGATCTGGTCGGCCATTTTGTCGGGATGGCCTTCGGAAACGGACTCGGACGTGAAAACGGAATATTCAGACATTATTCATGTCTCCTTTGGGTCGACGCCAGGAAGGGCGCCTGGAGGGTCGGCCCGCGCGGCCGAAGGAGCCAAAGCCGGCGGGGTGAGCGGCCGATGATAGCGGGACTGCCGGGGCTTTATAAGGTGACGGAGGGGGCAAAAGGCGGCGTTTGTCCGCCCTGGTAGCCGATCAGCCGGACGGGCCATCCCGCGAGGCCAGCCCGTCCCGGGTCGCGCTGCCGCCCGCGGCGTGCGCTCCCGGCGGGCGCCCCGGCGCCGCCATCGGCGGCAGTCCCTGCGTCAGCCCTCGTGCAGATGCCGCAGCACCTCGACCTGGCGGCGGTGCGCGATGTGCTCCGGCCGCGGCCGCAGGCCGTGCTGCGGGGGCCCCAGCCGGTTCTCCACGCTGTTGTAGACCATGAACACGTTGGCCCGCGCGTAGGGGCTGATGTTGCCGGTCGAGCCGTGCAGCAGGTTGCTGTCGAAGAACAGCACGGTGCCGGGCGGACCCTTCACTGCGGCCAGGCCGCCGGCCTGGTCGGCCAGCAGCGACAGCGATTCCGGCGCCGGCGTGCCCACGGTCTGCGTCATGAGCGAGGACTTGTAGTTGTCCTCGGGCGTGCTGCCGACACAGCCGACATAAGTGCGGTGCGAGCCGGGGATCACGAAGAGCGGGCCGTTGAACTCCGTGTTCTCGGTGAGCAGCACCGAGCAGGACAGCGCGCGCATGGCGGGCATGCCGTCCTCCACATGCCAGGTCTCGAAATCGGAGTGCCAGTAGAACTCCTTGCCGGCGAGCCCGGGTTTGTAGTTGAGGCGGCTCTGGTGCAGGTAGGCCTGCGAGCCCAGCACGTGCTCGGCGAAGCCGAGCAGCTTCGGGTGACGCGCGAGGCGTGCGAACACTTCGCTCACCGCCGGCAGCGCGAAGATGGAGCGCACAGCGTCCGAGCCGGGCTCGCGGATCAGGCTGGCGCTGTCGCTGCCGGCGAAGCGCTCCAGCAGCGCGGTCATCTCGCGCTGCAGCAGCGCCACTTCCTCTGCCGTGAGGAGTGCGGGCAGCACGAGGAAGCCGTCCTGTTCGTAGCGTTCGAGCGCGTCGGGCGGCAGCCAGTCGGGGCCGGGGCCGTCATTCCAGAGCACCGGCTCACGTCGGCGCAGCAGCATGGGTTCGGGGAGTTCGCGCGAGGGATAGGGCTCGCGCGTGAGGGAGACCATCATCGCGATTCCTCCTTCAGGTGGCGTTCAGTTTGCGTGTGTTGGACGGCGCCGTGCGCCCGGACGGGCTCGTCGACGTGCCGAGGTGGCGGCGCGGCCCACCGCTGGCCGCATGTGGCGCGGCGGCGGCAGATGCCTGCGCCGAGCGCGCCGGTGTTGCGCGCGTGGCGCCGGGGGGCTGCGCTGCCGACTCGGGCGTCGGCGCGGCATAGGCGCCGTCCTTGTCGTGTGTCTCGTCACCACGCAGCGGCGGGTTGAACACACAGATCAAACGAAGCCGGGTGCGGGCGCGCAGGAAGTGCCGGTCGTGCTCGTTCAGGGCGTACATCATGCCGGGCTTGATCGGGATCGGCGCGCCGTTGCTGCGACCCTCCGCGTCCACCGGCTCGATTTCGCCCTCGCCTTCGATGCAGTACACCGCCTCGAAGTGGTGCTTGTACCAGATGTGCGTCTCGGTGCCCGGATGGATCCAGGTTTCGTGCAGCGAGAAGCCCATGCCGTCGTCGCGCGTGAGCAGCCGGAAGCTGCTCCAGTTGTCGGCGTGCACGGCGCGTGACGAGGGCAGGATGTCTTCGAAGTGACGGACGATCATGCGAGTCCCTCCCCGTGGCGGTGACGATGCGCAAGGTGCGCAGGGCGCGAATGGTGAAACGCGTTCATGCCACGGCCCCCCGCAACGGACGCAGCGAGGCATCGCGGCCGATGGCAGCGAGCGCGCCGTCCAGCATCACGAGGCCCTGCTCGAGCTCCGCCAGGCTGATGGTGAGCGGCGGCAGCAGCTTCACGACCTCGCCCTGCGGTCCGCAGGTTTCGATGATCAGGCCCTGGCGGAAGCAGTGCTCGCTCACGGCATCGGCCTGCGCGCCGTTTTCCAGCACGAGCCCGGCC
Organism: Moraxellaceae bacterium; assembly: GCA_029237815.1. Lineage (GTDB taxonomy): Bacteria > Pseudomonadota > Gammaproteobacteria > Pseudomonadales > Moraxellaceae > UBA2031. Next base: position 262,403 of record JAQZBP010000006.1, on the reverse strand, counting down.
ACCATGCCGCGGCCGCGCACGCCGCGCACCATGGGGTGGCGCAGCTTCAGCCGCTCCAGGCGCGCCTGCACGTGACGCCCTTTCTCGCGCACGTCCTCGGCGAAGCGCTCGTCGCTCCAGAATTCGCGCAAGGCGGCGGCGGCGGTGACGAAGGCGGCGTTGTTGCCGCGGAAGGTGCCGTTGTGTGCGCTCGGCTGCCACACGTCGAGCTCGGGCTTCATCAGCACGATCGCCATCGGCAGGCCGTAGCCGGACAGCGATTTCGAGAGCGTGACGATGTCGGGCGTGATGCCGGCTTCTTCGAAGCTGAAAAAGGTGCCGGTGCGGCCGCAACCCATCTGGATGTCGTCGACGATGAGCAGCATGTCGTGGCGCTGGCAGAGCTTGGCGAGCCCGCGCAGCCAGCTTGCGCTCGCGGTGTTGATGCCGCCCTCGCCCTGGATGGTCTCGACGAGCACGGCGGCGGGGCGGTCGAGGCCGCTGCCCGGATCGCTGAGCTGGCGCTCGATCATGGTCAGGGTGTCGGCTTCGCGCCCGAAATAATTGGCGAAGGGCATGAAGCGCGTGTGCGAGAGCGGCGTGCCGACGGCCTCGCGGAACTTGCGCGCGCCGGTGGCGGCGACGGAGCCGCCGGTGACCCCGTGGAAGCCGTTGGTGAAGCAGAGCACGGTGCTGCGCTCCTTCACCTGGCGCGCCAGCTTGAGCGCGGCTTCGACGGCGTTGGTGCCGGTGGGGCCGGTGAACTGCAGTTTGTAGTCGAGCTCGCGCGGTTTCAGGATCAGCCGCTCGAAGGTCTCGATGAAATCGCGCTTGGCGCCGGTGGCCATGTCGAGGCCATGCACGATGCCGTCATGGGCGAGATAGGTGAGCAGGCGGTCCTTGAGGGCCGGATGGTTGTGGCCGTAGTTGAGGGTGCCGGCGCCGCTGAAGAAGTCGAGATAGCGCTTGCCGGTTTCGTCGGTCATCCAGCTGCCGCTGGCCTGGCAGAACACCGCCGGAAAGCTGCGGATGTAGGAGCGAACCTCCGATTCGAGACGCTCGAAGATACTGGCTTCCATATTTCCTCCTTATTGCATGTTGTCCTCTCGGGAGCGGACGAAGGGGCCGAGGCGGAAAAGCTGCTCGGCCGGGTGGTGGGCGCCGCCGAAATCGGCGGCGCTGAAAAGGTCGGAGACGGTGCAGGGACAGCCCAGCGTGTCGGCCAGGCCGTGGAAGAGGCGCGCCGAGGGCGCGTTGTCGGGGCTGACGGTGGTGTCCAGCCAGCGCACGCCGGCGCAGGCCGGGCGGGCCAGCAGGTGCAGGAGCAATTGGCGGGCGAGGCCGCGGCCGCGCTGGCGGGCGTCGACCGCCACCTGCCATACGAAGAGCGTGTCGGGCTGGCGCGGCGGAATGTAGGCGGAGATATAGGCGGCGGGGCCGGACTCGCCCTCGGCGAGCACGCAGGTGTCGGCGAAGTGCAGGCCGTGCAGCAGGTAGGCGTAGCAGGAATTCAGGTCGAGGGGAGGCGAGCGGCGTATCAGGTCGTGCAGCGCGACGCCGTCGGCGGGGGTCGGCGCGCGCAATCGTAGTCGGTCGTCCGTACCGGCCGTGGCGAGCCAGGCGCTGCGGCGGGCGTCCATTACGCGCCGGCTCCGGACGGTTCGCGGTCGTACTCCGGGTCGTGGTCGTCGGCGTGGCTCCGGGCCTCGGCGATCGGCGCCAGGTCGAGGATGGCGGAGGCGTCGATCTCGCCGGCGCCCATCAGGGCGACCAGCCGCTCCAGTGCCAGGGTCAGCGTGGCCTGCTCCAGCTCGGGCAGGTCGCGGTAGCGCTCCACCAGGCGGTTCTGCAGGGGGAAGGGGGCGCGCTGCGCCGCGGCTTCACCGGCCACCGTGGAGGACACCAGGACCTGGCGGCGGTCCGTCTCGCTGCGGGTGCGGGCGGCGAAGCCCTTGGCCTCCAGCCGGTCCACCACGCCCACCGTGGTGCTGGGGCTGAGGTCGATGGCCTGGCTCAGCGCCTTCAATGTAAGTGGGCCCTGACGTACCAGCGCAAGCAGACAAACCAGCTGGGGCGCCGTGATGTCCTGGGCCTGTTGCAGCATTTTCGAGTGCATGTCGACCGCCCGGATGATGCGGCGGATGGAGCGCAGCATGCGCACTTCATAGCTGGGGCTGGGAGCGTTCTGGGTGTCCATACGGGCGCCTTGGCGAATCGTTCGAGTAGGAATGATTCGAAGTGATACGATTATCCGTACGCCCTGTCAACCGCGAGAACGTCATGAGCTTCGCCCAAGCCCTGCTGTTTTTCCTGGCCCTCCTCAATCCTTTTTTGTTGAGCCTGTACCTGCTCGAGCTGATCGTGCGGCTCTCGCCGCGGCAGTTCCGGCAGGTGCTGACGCGCGGCGTCATCATTGGCGGTGCCGTGTTCTCGCTCTTCGCCCTGACCGGCGACGCGCTGTTCTCCACGCTGCTGCAGGTGGACTTCAGCTCCTTCCAGATCTTCGGCGGCATCCTGTTCCTGCTGGTGGGCATCGACTTCTTCTTCAATGGCCCTCGCGCCATCGGCTTGCTGCGCGGGGAGCCGGAGCACCTCGCCGGCAGCATCGCCATGCCTTTCCTGATCGGGCCGGCGACGGTCAGTGCGGCCATCATGATCGGTTCCAGCCTGGACACGACCGAGGCGTTGGGCGTGGTCTGGCTGACCATGGCGGCGGTGGTCGTCGGCCTGGTGGCCCTGAAGTACGCCCACGACCACATGCGCGAGCGCAATGCCCGCCTGGTGGATCGCTACGTCGACATCACTGGCCGCGTGTCCTCGCTGATGATCGGCACCTTTGCGGTGCAGATGATCCTCACCGGCCTGTTGCAGCACTGGCCCGGCCAGCCGGGACACTGACCCCCGCCCGCCAACCCCGAGCCCCATCCCTCGAACCCCATTCCCGCCCGCAGGTCGTGCTTCAGCCCGACAACCCATCAAGAAGCCGCACCAGGGTATGGGGGAGTGATGTCCGGTTGGGGACGTGTCGGACTGAAGCCCGACCCACGGGCTGGTCCGGGGATCGGCTTGGCGGGGGCGGCAAATCCCCCGCTCGCCCTATTGCAGAGGTTTCTTCGACTGGGCCTTTAAGGGACAATACCGCCTCTTTTTTCGGGCCCCGCGGGGCTCGCCGCAGCCAGTACGGAGAACCTCATGCCCGCCGCTCCCCTGACCGAACGCCGCCTTGCCAACGCCATCCGGGCGCTCGCCATGGATGCCGTGCAGAAGGCCAACTCCGGCCACCCCGGCGCCCCCATGGGCATGGCGGACATCGCCGAGGTGCTGTGGCGCGGCACGATGCGCCACAACCCGACCAATCCGCACTGGGCCAACCGCGACCGCTTCGTGCTCTCCAACGGCCACGGCTCCATGCTGCAGTACGCGCTGCTGCACCTGACCGGCTATGACGTCTCCGTCGACGATCTCAAGAATTTCCGCCAGCTGCACAGCAAGACCCCGGGCCATCCGGAATACGGCTACACGCCCGGCGTCGAGACCACCACGGGCCCGCTGGGCCAGGGCATCGCCAACGCCGTCGGCATGGCCATCGCCGAAAAGACCTTGGCCGCGCAGTTCAACCGCGACGGCTTCGGCGTGGTCGACCACTACACCTACTGCTTCCTCGGCGACGGCTGCCTGATGGAAGGCATCTCGCACGAGGTCTGCTCGCTGGCCGGCACGCTCAAGCTCGGCAAGCTCGTCGCCTTCTATGACGACAACGGCATTTCCATCGATGGCGAAGTGGAAGGGTGGTTCACCGACGACACCAGGAAGCGTTTCGAAAGCTACGGCTGGCAGGTGATCGGCCGCATCGACGGCCACGACGCGGAGGCCATCCGCGACGCCATCAAGGCCGCGCACGCCGACAGCGACCGCCCCACCCTCATCATCTGCCGCACCGTGATCGGCGCCGGCTCCCCCAACAAGCAGGGCAAGGAAGAGTGCCACGGCGCGCCGCTGGGCGATGCCGAGATCGCGCTGACCCGCCAGGCGCTCGGCTGGAGCGACGCGCCCTTCACGATCCCGCAGGACGTGTACGAGGCCTGGGATTGCCGCGCCAAGGGCGACGCCCTCGAGCAGCAGTGGAACTCGCTGTTCAACGCCTATCGCAGCGCGCACCCCGATCTCGCGAAGGAACTGCAGCGCCGCCTGAACGGCGACCTGCCCGCCGACTTCGCGCAGAAGGCCACCGAGTACATCCACGCTTGTGCGGAGAAGGGCGAGACCATCGCCTCCCGCAAGGCCTCGCAGAACGCGCTCAACGCCTTCGGCCCGCTGCTGCCGGAACTGCTGGGCGGCTCCGCCGACCTCGCCGGCTCCAACCTCACGCTGTGGAAGGGCTGCCACGGCATCCAGGAAGACGCCGCCGGCAACTACGTCTACTACGGCGTGCGCGAATTCGGCATGAGCGCCATCATGAACGGTATCGCGCTGCACGGCGGCTTCGTGCCCTACGGCGCCACCTTCCTGATCTTCATGGAATACGCGCGCAACGCCGTGCGCATGGCCGCGCTGATGAAGCAGCGCGTGATCCACGTCTACACGCACGACTCCATCGGCCTCGGTGAAGACGGCCCCACCCACCAGCCCATCGAGCAGATCGCCAGCTTGCGCGGCACGCCCAACATGAGCCTGTGGCGCCCCTGCGACACCGTGGAATCCGCGGTGGCCTGGAAGAGCGCGCTGGAGCGCAAGGGCGGCCCGACCGCGCTGGTGTTTTCCCGCCAGAACCTGCCGCACCAGCCGCGCGATGCGCAGCAGCTCGCCGACGTCGCCCGCGGCGGCTATGTGCTGGTGAAGGAAAGCGGTCCCAAGCTCGACGCCATCCTCATCGCCACCGGTTCCGAAGTGGCGCTGGCCGTGGAGGCGCAGCAGCGGCTCGCCGCCGAAGGCAAGTCGGTGCGCGTGGTGTCCATGCCCTCCGCCGATGCCTTCCTGGCGCAGGACGCCGCCTACCGCGAGGCCGTGCTGCCCGCCGGCGTGCGCAAGCGCGTCGCCGTGGAGGCCGCGCACGTGGATTACTGGTGGAAGTTCGTCGGCCTGGACGGCCGCGTGATCGGCATGACGACCTTTGGCGAATCCGCGCCGGCCGGCAAGCTGTACGCGCATTTCGGCATCACCACGGACGCCGTGGTGCGCGCGGTCAACGACATTCTCTGATAGTGGCGGTGCCCTGCGCCTGCAACTGGCGGAGGAAGAAGCAGAAGCGCCGCTTCGCGTCCCGGCCCTGCCGGCAGGGTCGCGAAGCGGGACCAGGGGTCTTGAGCCCCGGTTTCCTCACCCGGCCACTACCCCGCTGCGGGCAGGGCCAAGAGAGCGAAGACATGGCATTACGCGTGGCGATCAACGGATACGGCCGTATCGGCCGTAACCTCCTGCGCGCGTATTTCGAGAACGGCGCCGATCCGGCGCTGGAATTCGTCGCCATCAACGATCTCGGCAAGCCGGAAGCGCTGGCGCACCTGACGCGCTACGACAGCACGCATGGCCGTTTCGCCGGCAGCGTCGCGCTCGACGGCAACCTGCTGCGCATCACGCCGGCGGCCTGCGGCTGGAGCAGTTGCGGTAATGTCAGCCCGCCGGAGAGCAGCCTGCGCGAGCTCGCCGACTCGGTGCTGGGGGCGGTGGCCGAGGCCGCCAGCGGACTGGCGCCCGACGCCGTGCCCGAGCGTCCGCGGAGTGAAAGCCGCGACGCGACCCGTGCCATCCGCCTGCTCTCGGAGCCGGCGCCGGAAAAACTGCCCTGGGCCGAGCTCGGCGTCGATGTCGTGCTGGAGTGCACCGGCCAGTTCCGCGCGCGGCGCGATGCCGAGCGGCATCTGGCCGCCGGCGCGAAGCGGGTGATCATCGGCGCCGCGCCCTTCGACGAGGTCGACGCCATGCTGGTTTACGGCGTCAACCACGAATCGCTGCGTGCCTCCGACCGCATCCTCTCCAGCGTGTCCTGCACCACCAATGCGTTGGTGCCGCTGGTGAAGATCCTCGATGCGGCCTTCGGCGTGGAATCCGGCTTCATGACCGAGATCCATGCCGTGACCTCCGACCAGGTCGTGCTGGACCACACGCACCGCGACGTGCGCCGCGGCCGCGCCGCCGGCAACAACATCATTCCCACCACCTCCAGCAGTATCGGCGCGCTGCGCCATGTGCTGCCGGCGGTGGGCGCGAACATCGAGGGCTATTCGCTGCGCGTGCCGACGCAGAACGTCGCCGCCATCGATTTCACCTTCGTGGCGCGGGCACCGGTGAGCGCCGCGGCGATCAATGCGGAGTTCGCCCGAGAGGCGGCGGGCGCCTATCGCCATATTCTCTCGTACTGCGACGAGATGCTGGTCTCCAGCGATTTCAACCACTCGCCGTATTCGCTGATCTTCGATGCCACCGAAACGCGCGTCGCCGGCCGCCAGGCCAAGGTGCTGGCCTGGTACGACAACGAGTGGGGCTACGCCAACCGCCTGCTGGACCTGTGCCGCTACCTGGCGGCGCGCTGAAGGATTTTGTGCCGCCAGCCCACAAGGCCGGCGGGTGTCAGGAACTGGAGAGAAGAGGGGAATCACATGTCCGTAATCAAGATGGCCGACCTGGACCTGAAGGGGAAGCGCGTGCTGATCCGCGAAGACCTGAACGTGCCCGTGAAGAACGGCAAGGTGGCGAGCGATGCCCGCATCGTGGCCTCGCTGCCCACCATCCGGCTCGCGCTGGAGAAAGGCGCCGCCGTCATGGTGTGCTCGCACCTCGGGCGCCCCACGGAAGGCGAGTTCTCGGAAGAGAATTCGATGCAGCCGGTGGCGGACTATCTGAGCCAGGCGCTCGGTCGTGACGTGCCGCTGCTCAAGGATTACCTGGGCGGCGTGGATGTGGCGCCTGGCCAGGTCGTGCTGTTCGAGAACGTGCGCTTCAACAAGGGCGAAAAGAAGAACAGCGACGAGCTCGCGCAGAAATATGCCGCGCTCTGCGACGTGTTCGTGATGGACGCCTTCGGCACCGCGCATCGCGCCGAGGGCTCGACCCACGGCGTCGCCAAGTTCGCGAAGGTCGCCTGCGCCGGCCCGCTGCTGGCCGCCGAGCTCGATGCACTGGAGAAGGCCCTGGCCACGCCCGCGCGTCCCATGGTCGCCATCGTCGCCGGCTCCAAGGTGTCCACCAAGCTGGACGTGCTGACCTCGCTGTCCACGCTTTGCGACCAGCTCATTGTCGGCGGCGGCATCGCCAATACCTTCCTCGCCGCCGCCGGCTACCCGGTCGGCAAATCGCTGTGCGAGCACGATCTCATCGATACCGCCAAGGCCATCGCCGCCAAGGTCAGCGTGCCCCTGCCGGTGGACGTGGTCGTCGCGGAAGTGACCGGCCCCATCGAGGACTTCATGGCCTTCGTGAACAATGCAACGCCGATCGTGAAGGACGTGAAGGATGTCGGCGCCAACGACATGATCCTGGACGTGGGCCCGAAGACCGCCGCGCAGTTCGCGGAATTGCTGAAGTCGTCCAGGACCATTCTCTGGAACGGCCCGGTCGGCGTGTTCGAAGTCGACAGCTTTGGCAACGGCACCCGCGTGCTGTCGCAGGCCATCGCCGAGAGCGCCGCCTTCTCCATTGCCGGCGGTGGCGATACGCTCGCCGCGATCGACAAGTACGGCGTCAGCGACAGGATTTCCTATATCTCCACCGGTGGCGGCGCCTTCCTCGAGTTCGTGGAAGGCAAGCAGCTGCCGGCCGTGGCCGCGCTCGAAGAAGCCGCGGCGAAAGCCCAGTAATTTTTTAGGAGCGACAACCAAATGGCCCTGATTAGCCTGCGCCAGTTGCTGGACCACGCCGCCGAAAACGGCTACGGCGTGCCCGCCTTCAACGTCAACAACCTCGAGCAGATGCGCGCCATCATGGAAGCGGCCGACAAGACCGATTCCCCGGTGATCGTGCAGGCTTCCGCCGGCGCGCGCAAATACGCCGGCGCGCCCTTCCTGCGCCACCTCATCCTGGCCGCCATCGAGGAGTTCCCGCATATCCCCGTGGTCATGCACCAGGACCACGGCACCGCCCCCGGCATCTGCCAGCGCTCCATCCAGCTCGGCTTCAGCTCGGTGATGATGGACGGCTCGCTGGGTGAAGACGGCAAGACCCCGACCGACTACGACTACAACGTGCGCGTCACGAAGACGGTCGTTGATTTCTCCCACGCCTGCGGCGTGTCCGTGGAAGGCGAGATCGGCTGCCTGGGCTCGCTGGAAACCGGCATGGCCGGTGAAGAGGACGGCGTCGGCGCCGAAGGCGTGCTCGACCACTCGCAGCTGCTGACCGATCCGGAAGAAGCCGCCAGCTTCGTGCGCGACACCGGCGTGGATGCGTTGGCCATTGCCATCGGCACCAGCCATGGCGCCTACAAGTTCACGCGCCCGCCCACCGGCGACATCCTCGCCATCGAGCGAGTGAAGGCCATTCATGCGCGCATCCCCAACACCCACCTGGTGATGCATGGGTCGTCTTCCGTGCCGCAGGAGTGGCTGGAGATCATCAATGCGCACGGCGGCGCCATCAAGGAAACCTACGGCGTGCCGGTCGAGCAGATCGTCGAGGCCATCAAGCACGGCGTGCGCAAGGTGAACATCGACACCGACCTGCGCCTGGCCTCCACCGGCGCCATCCGCCGCTTCCTGGCGAAGGACCCGGCCGAGTTCGACCCGCGCAAGTACTTCAAGGAAACCATCACCGCCATGCGCGACATCTGCATCGACCGCTACCAGGCCTTCGGCACCGCCGGCCAGGCCAGCAAGATCAAGGTGTACACGCTGGAGGAGATGGCCAACAAGTACGGCCGCGGCGAACTGCAGCAGCAGGTGAAGTAATCCCGGTTTGCCCGACGAACCGAAAAAAGGCGCCTCGTGGCGCCTTTTTTTATGGGGCGGGCCCGGAATTCCGGTCCTGCGGCAGTCCTGGGTGCCCCATCGGCAGTTGCCGGCCTTTGCGCCTTGCCCGGCGCCCCCTACCCTTGAACGCGTGTGGGCGCGGAAGGCCGCGCGCACCGGCACTTCAAGGGATGCTCATGGCGACGCGCTACCGGCTGGTCTTCCGCGGCAAACTGCTGCCGGGTCTTACCCCCGAGCAGGTGGCGCCCGGTCTTGCGGCAATGTTCGGCGCCACGCCCGAGCAGGTGCAGGCGTTGCTCGCCTCCACCGGCACCGTACTCAAGCCGGACGTGGACATCGACAACGGCAACCGCTATCTCGAGGCCTTTCTCGAGGCCGGCCTCATCACCCATCTCGAGCCCGCCACCGACGCCAGCGGCACGCCGCTGCCCACCGGCTGGAACGGTGTCGAGCGCCGCACCGGCGAGGAACGCCGCACCCAGGCCGACCGCCGCGGCAACAATCGCGATGCCGCCATCCGCCCCGACCGCCGCCAGCAGCGCGGCCGCCGCAAGACCGACTTGCCCGAATAGCCTCGCTTTTTCTCTTTCGGCCACCGCGGCACTTCTCATCCGCGTGAACTTGTGTCGTGACCTCATTCGTGCGGCAGCCCTTCTTTCGCTCGCGCCTGCCGGAGCGGCCGCGTCTCTCGCCGCGTGCGAGTCGCAACACGACGCCGCGGCTCAGGGTGCCAGCACACCACCAGCCAGGGCACAGGTGTCCGCTAGGCCAGCAACTCCTCCACCAGCGCCGGCACCACTTCGGTGGCCGGGCCGTAGCGGTGTTCGGCGAACTGCGTGCGCGTCAGCGACGGCTCCAGGTTGAGTTCGATGGTACGGGCACCGGCGCGTCGCGCCTCGGCCACGAAACCCGCCGCCGGATACACATTCCCCGAGGTCCCGATGCTGAGGAACAGCGTGCAGCGCTGGAGCGCCGCCGCGATCGCCTCCATGTGATAGGGCGTCTCGCCGAACCATACGATGTCGGGCCGCAGCGTGCCGGTGCGGCCGCAGCATGCGCAGGGCATCGCCGCCGTGATGTCGCCGGCGATCGCGAAGCGCGCGCCGCTGTGGGTGCAGAACATCGAGAGCAGTTCGCCGTGCATGTGCAGCAGCTGTTGCGTGCCGGCGCGCTCGTGCAGGTTGTCCACGTTCTGCGTCACCACCAGCACCTCGCCGGGGTGTTCGCGCTCCAGCCGGGCCAGCGCGGCATGGGCGGCATTGGGCCGGACTGCGGGATCCTGCAACTGGGCGCGGCGCAGGTTGTAGAAGCGTTGCACGAGTGCGGGATCGCGGGCGAATGCCTCGGGCGTGGCCACGTCCTCGAGGCGGTGTTCCTCCCACAGGCCGTCCTGGGCGCGGAAGGTGCGGATGCCGCTCTCGGCCGAAATGCCGGCCCCGGTCAGGACCACGATGCGCGGCGGCGCGACGGACATGATTCACCTCCTGAAAATCTGCGACGCGGGCACTGTCGCGTGCAAGGCACCATGCTATAACCGCAGGCAAAACCCTGTCACGGAGCCCGCATGATCACCGCCGCCCTGGTGCCGCCGCAGCAGAGCCTGGACGCCGACGCCGTGCGCCGCGCCCTGCTGCGCCTGGACCTCGGCGTCTACGCGCCGCTCAGCGGCGTGCTGGCCGACTACGTGCGCTTTTACGGGCTGGACCTCGAGAACACCGTGCCCGGCGTGCGCCACTACCTGGGCTGGGTGGAGGCCTACGGTTACCGCATCGTGGCGCATGTGTTCCGACCGGCCCGGCTGCAGGGCACGGTCTTCATCCTGCACGGCTACCTCGATCATTCCGCGCTGTACCGGCACCTGATTGCCGATTGCCTGCGCCGCGGCCATGCCGTGTTCATCTTCGATCTGCCAGGCCACGGCCTTTCCAGCGGCGAGCGCGTCGACATCCCGGATTTCGACCACTACCAGCACGTGCTGGCTGACATCTTGCGCCAGTACGGCGGCACTTTGCCGAAGCCTTTCTACGGCATCGGGCAGAGCACCGGCGCCGCCATCCTGATGGATCATGTGCTGAGCGCCGCGGCGGCGCAGAAAAAACCGGCCTTCCAGAAGGTCCTGCTGCTCGCGCCCCTGGTGCGCCCCGTGCAGTGGGCGAAGATCCGCTTCGGCTGGTGGCTCATCCATCATTTCAAGCGCGGCGTGCCGCGCGTGTTCCGCCGCAATACCAGCGACGAGGCCTTCCTGCGTTTCGTTGCCGAGACCGATCCCCTGCAGGATGTGCTCGTGCCCATGGGCTGGGTGGGCGCGCTGAAGCGCTGGGTGCGGCACCTGCACGCGCTGCCGCGCACGGACTTTCCGGTGCTGCTGGTGCAGGGCGGCCGTGACGAGACCGTGGAGTGGCGCTATAACAACCGCTTCGTGCGCGAGCGCTTCCGTATCGAGCACGAGCATCTCGAGCCGGAGGCGTCGCACCAGCTCGCCAACGAGCGGGACGACCTGCGCGCGCCGGTGCATGCCGCGCTGGGGCGCATGCTGGGCGACAACACCGCGCCGCGCTGAAGCGCCGCGCCTGACAAACATTGCCGTACTTTTTGGGCCCGGGCACCTTCCGCCGGGCCCTGGATATTTCCAGGGAGTTCCACATGACCGCCTCCATGCCCCACGTCTGGCGCTTCTTCCGTGCCGGCGGCTTCGACCAGGTGCAACTCAACAGTCCCGCCGACCTCGCCGCCCTGCGCACGCTCGACCAGAAGCTCTGGGCCGCGCTCGCCTGCCCGGTGAAGGACCTGGAATTCGATCGCAAGACGCTGGAGTACATCGACAGTGACGGCGACGGCCGCATCCGCGCGCCGGAGCTGCTCGACGCCGTGGATTGGGCGCTGGCACGCCTGGCCGATCCGGCCACGCTGTTCCGCGACGAGCCGCTGGCGGTCTCCGCCTTCCGCGACGACGACACCGGCCGCCGCCTCACCAGTGCCGCGCGGCGCCTGCTCACGCTGGTCGACCGCGCCGACGGCCAGACACTCTCGGTCGCCGACCTGCAGGACCTGCAGAAGCTGTTCCCGCCGGCACAGCCGAACGGCGACGGCATCGTGCCGGCCGCGCTGACCGAGGACGAGCGTTTGAAGGCGGTGATCGCCGACATCATCGCCTGCATGGGCGCGGAGAAGGACCGCAGCGGCGAGGACGGTGTGTCCGAGACGAGCGTGAACGAGTTCTTTGCGCAGGCCGGGCACGCCTATGCTTGGTACCAGAAGGGTCAGGACACGGCGCTACAGCCCTTCGGCGACGACACCGCGGCCGCCATCGCCGCGCTCCTTGCGCTGCGCGAGAAGATCAACGACTACTTCCACCGCGTCGCGCTGGCCGATTTCGATCCGCGCGCCGGCGTACTCATGAACGGCGAGGAGGGCGAGCTCGTGCGCCTGGCCGCGCTCAACCTCGCCGACGTCACGCAGACCGCGAGCCTGCCGCTCGCCACCATCGGCCACGGCGAGCAGCTGCCGCTCGGCAAGGGCGTCAATCCGGCGTGGCGCGCCGCCATCGATGCGTTGCGCGAGCGCGTCGTGCTGCCGTTGCTGGGCGAGCGCGAGGCGCTGACGCTGGCCGACTGGCGCGCCATCAACGACAAGTGCGCGCCGCATCTCGCCTGGCAGGCAGAAAAGCCCGCCCTCGTGGTGCTGGAAAAGCTGGAGCCGAAGCGCCTTGCCTGGATGGTGGAAGGCGACAGCCGCGAGCAGCTCCTGGCGCTGATCGCGCGCGACCGCACCGTGAGCGAGGAGGCCGACAACCTGATCGACCTCGACCGCCTGCTGCGCTACCAGCAGCACCTGCTGCCGCTACTCAATAATTTCATTTCTTTCCGCGATTTCTACACGCAGCGCGAGAAAGCCGTGTTCCAGTCCGGCCGCCTGTTCATCGACGGCAAGAGCTGCGATCTCGTGGTGAAAGTGGGAAGCATCGACGAGCACGCGAAGATGGCGGCGGCGAGCGGCAGCTTCCTGCTCTACTGCGAGTGCCAGCGCCGCACCGTGGCCGCCGGCGCCGAACGCGAAAAGATGAATATCGTGGCGGCGGTGACCGCCGGCGAGGAAGGCAACCTCATGGTCGGGCGCAACGGTGTCTTCTACGACCGCGAGGGCCGGGACTGGGATGCGCGCGTGGTGCGCATGACGCAGAACGCCATCAGCGTGCGCGAGGCCTTCTGGGTGCCCTACCGCCGCATTGCCCGCATGATCTCCGAGCAGATCCAGAAATTCGCCGCGAACAGCGACCAGTCCGCGACGACCAGCGCCATGGGCGGCGTCACCGCCACCGCGCAGCAGGCGACAGCGGTGCCGGTCGCATCCGTGCCGGCGGCCGTCGCACCCGCCCCGAAGGCGCCGTTCGATATCGCCAAGTTCGCCGGGGTGTTCGCCGCCATCGGTCTTGCCATCGGCGCCATCGGCACCGCGCTGGCCGCGGTGGTCGGCGGCTTCCTCGCGCTCAAGTGGTGGCAGATGCCGATGGCCATCGGCGGCGGCATGCTGCTGCTCTCCGGTCCGTCCATGCTGCTCGCCTGGTTCAAGCTGCGCCGCCGCAACCTCGCGCCCATCCTGGACGCCAATGGCTGGGCCGTGAACACGCAAGCCCGCCTCAGCATCGGCTTCGGTGGGGCGCTCACGCAGGTGGCGGCCCTGCCGCAGGGCTCCGAGCGCTCGCTGCGCGATCCTTATGCGGGCAAGCGGCCGCTGTGGCCGTGGCTGCTACTGGTGCTCCTCGCGGCGGCGTGGTTTGCGCGCGACTGGCTGTGGCTGTTGTTGCCGCAGTAGTCGTGTTGCTGCAGTAGTCGCCAGGCTGCGCCGCGATCGTCTTCAGTGATGGCGGATGCCGCGGCCATCCATCTGGAGCACTTCCACGCGGTTGTGGTCGCCGGTCTCCGGCCCCAGCTCCTCGATCTTCGATTCCAGGCGCAGCTTCAGCGCCTCAATACGGTCGCCAAGGTCGTCGAGGTCGACATTGCTGCCCTCCGCCTCCGGCATGATGTCCTTTTCCTCTTCGCGTACATGGTGGTGCACGTACTCGCGCAGCACCGTCACATGCGCATCGAAGAAGGCGTCGTCCGGGCCGCAGCCGTCGATCTTGGAGATCAGGTCCTTCAACGTGTCATGTTCCACGAAGGCCTCGTCCAGCAGCTTCGACTTCACCTTGCCGCGCAGCGCGGGATAGAACAGCTTTTCCTCGAGGTGTGCATGCACCATCAGCGCCTGGCAGATCTCCTGTACCAGGTCCACCTTCTCCTGCGGGTTCTCCGTCACCTCGTATTGCAGGAAGAGCTTGTCGACGGCGCGATGGTCCTTCTTCAGCAGCGAAATCGCCTTCGGGTCCTTCAGGAACATGATGTCCTCCGGAATGGATTTGCGGATCACAAATCCAATCTGGCACAGGAATAAAAAGGCAAAGGGCGATTGCTGTTGCCTATTTGTAGTAACGGCAGAGCTGGCCCTTGTCGCGGGACGGCAACAGGCGCGCAGCGTTGCGAGCCACGGTCGGCAAGAAGCGGATGCCTCCGCGCGTACCCGCTGGGCGGACAATTGCCACGCTTTCCTCTCGTTCAGCATGGCGCCCCATGCATGCCTCCGCAGGAACGGCGGGCCGCTAAAAATGGCAGGCCTTCTGCGCAAGGGACGATCACCGTGGGGCGCCAGCAACACCCAATAAAAAAGCCCGCGGATGCGGGCTTTTTCAGAAGAGCAGCAAGGCGATCAGCCGCCCATGAAGCTCTTCTTCTTCGTCTTGCGGATCTCCTTCTCGGCCTGGAACTCGACAAGGCCGGTCTCCAGGTTGGTCAGCTTCATCGTGAACTTGTAATAGACGTCCTTGGTGGAACCCGAGGTCTTCACGATGGAGGCGAAGTTGCCGTACAGCATGAGCTGCGCGCCGAGCTGGCGGCCGATCTTCACCGACTTGGTTTCGTCGACCATGCCGCTGTTGGCCTGGAAGTCGAGCTCCTTGGCGATGGCGTCGACCTTGGTGCGGTCGACGAAGCGGAAGCGGCCCGAATTCAGCAGCTTGGTGCTGATGGTGTCGGTGATCGACTCGGTGTCGATGTGCTCCAGCGTCTTGTTCTTGATGGTGTCGACGAACAGGATCGGGCGCTTGCCTTGCGGCGCGATCTCGGCCATGGCGGGCGAGGCGAGCAGGTCGTCGACCATCTTCTCGGCGATCAGCTGCAGGTCGGTGGAGCCGAAGTCGGTGTTCAGGGTTTCCACGGCGGTGGCATCGCCGTACTGCACCTTGGAGGCGCAGCCGTTAAGGCCGAGCAGGGCGGCTGCCAAAAGGGGCAGCGCAATCAGGGAACGCTTCATTTAGTTGGTCACTCCGTGCGGTTTGCGGATCTGGATCTGGAATTTCTTGGCGCGGTCGTTGGGGCCGGTACCGCTCACGGTCATCTCATCGCCGCCGGACAGCGAGGCCGGGCGCCAGGGCCGGTCGTTGTCGTCGAGGGGCATGTCGTTGGCGTCGAACCACACGAACTTGTATTCGAAGGGCTGCGTGGTGCCGGCGTCGTTCAGCAGGATGGCCTTCGCCTGGGGCAGGCCGCCTTCGGTGAGCTCGACGGCGGAGCGCTTCACTTCGATCACACCTTTCAGCTCGCCCCCGCGGTAGTTCACGACCTTGGGGGCGGAGCTGCAGGCGCCGAGCAGCAGGGCGGTGCCGAGGGCGGCAACCAGGGACAGGCGTTTCATGGCGTTCTCCTTTTTCGTTCCATCGTTCGCGTTTGTCGCGGCCTCCCGCCAGCAGGCGGAAGGCTTGGGGCATTTTGCCCCGGCATCGTATTGCCCTGGATTGCGTGCCTGCGGGCACGGCGGAGCGCTACGGCACCTCGTTGCATTCGCCTCGCCGTGCGGGGCTCCCTACAGCGGATACACCCGACTGTAGGTTTTTCCGGGCAGGACAACCAGATGCACCAGCGTCGGCCGGCCGGCCTTCACCGTCACGGTGAGCGGCGCGAGGCCGGGCAGCGACACCTGGTGCTCGCCCGCGGCCAGCGGCAGGCGCACGACCTGGCCGCTGCCGGGCAGCGTCAGCCAGGAGCGCAGGTCGGGCTGCTCGGCGACCAGGCTGTAGATCGTGGTGGCGAGGCTGAGCAGGCCGGTGCTGTCGTTCTTGCGCGCCTGGCGCTGCAACTCCTGGCGCGTAACCAGGCGCAGGAAGGCACGCGCCAGCATGGCCGGCACTTCGTCCTTCAGGCTGCGCACGGCCAGCGCGCGCGTGTCGACGAGCAGCGCGGCCGGCAGCTGTTGGCCGCTCACCTGCACGGTGAGCAGCTGCGGCGCCACGGCCTCGGCATAAAAGGGAAAGCTGATGTTGTTGAGCGTCTGCGTGGTCCAGATGGGAATGCTGACCGGCTGCTTGGAGGGCACGTAGCCTTCCTCGATATACACCACGAGCTCGCCTTCGCCGGGCTTCGGCCCCACCTGCAGGGGGCCCAGCGTCCTGGCCAGCTTCTTCACGTCGTCGAGCCCGGTCTTCAGGCCGGTGCGCACCACGTCGCGCTGCAGGTAGGCGTTGTCCGGGACGATCTCCAGCGCCTTGCGGTAGTCGATGAAGGCGTCGTTGCTGTTGCCGGCGACCTCGTAGATCAGGCCGGAGAGATAGAAGGTGGCGGCATTCTGGAAGGCGGATTTCACGCGGCCGGCGGCGAGATCCATGGCGCTGAAGTAGCTGTCGTAGCGGCTGGCGTCGAAGCCCTTTGCCTCGGCGTCGCTGCGTGCGCTGTCGACGCTGTTTTCCTTGGCGCGCAGCGCGTCGCCCTGCACCTGGTTGGCGCGGCGCACTTCCACCAGTGCGCCCTGCAGGTCGCCGGCGGCGAGGAAGTTGAGCGCCTGGTACTGGTGCACGAAGACGCGCTCGTAAGTGCGGCCGGTGTAGGGGCGGGCGTTGTCGTTGGTGAGCAGGCTGGCGCCGGCGGCGGCATAGCTCGAGGCGGAGACCACGGCCTTGTCGTCCTGCGCCTGGAAGCGGCCGATCACCGCCTCGAAATCCTGGCGGCTGGTGTCGGCCTGCTGGGCGACCTGCTCGATGCGGCCTTTTTCCATCAGGTAGAGCGTGGCGTCTGCCGAGGTCGTCTTGCCGCCGATGCGGGCGACGGCGGCCTCCGGCGTGCCGGCGTCGAGCGCGGCGCGAAACTGCGCCGCCTGGCCCGGATAGGGCGAGAACACGGACGTGCTGGCGCAGCCGGCAAGCAGCGCCGGCAGGCAGAAGGCGGTGGCGAAGCGGAACAGGCGCATGCGGGCTAGTCGTTCACGGGAAAAGGGCGCGGCCGCGGAGCCGCGCCGGGCGCCTTACCAGCGCGGCCCGGGCGGCAGCTCCGCCGGCGCGGCGGGCTTGGCGTCGGCCGGAAGCTTTTTCACCAGCATGCCGGAACTCACGGTGGCCTCGCCCGCGAGCTCGGCCTTGGTGAAGCGGGCCTCGACCGCGGTCACGGTGGCACGGGCCACTTCGTTTTCAGTGTTGCCGAGGGCTTCGCCGGTGTCCTGGTCGACGATGGCCTCGCCCTGACTGTACACGGCGAGCGCATCGCCCACCTTCAGCGTGCCGTCGTTGCCGCGGTTGATGTAGAGCGTGCGGCCTTCGCTTTTGGCCACGCGCAGCGGGAACACGGTGCCGACGATGCGGCCCACCATTTCCTGTGCCGCCTGGGCGATCAGCTTCTTGCCGACGTTGTCCGCGCCCTTGGGATCGCGCAGCTTCGCTTCGCTCGCGAACTTCTCGGCGGCGACGATGCGGCCGGTGCGCGCGTCGATCACGCGCAGGTAGAGGTCGATGTGCGCTTCCTGCTGCAGGTAGCTGCGCGTGCTGTAGGGCATCTGCTTCTCCTCGCTCCGGCCGGCGAGGTCGTCGATGCGGCCGAGCACGAAGTAGTCGGCGCCCAGCAGCTTCGCGAGCTTGGGCGCTTCCTCAGGCGAGGCGTAGTCGCTTTCCTGGAATTCCTTCTCGCGCAGCAGGTCGTCCACGCGTGAGCGCTCCAGCACGTCGAACTTGCGCGTCGCCACGAGCTGGTGGATGAGTTCGTTGCTGAGCAGCGAGGTCTGGTCTTCGATGGTGCCGGTGAGCACGCTGCGCCCGTCGGTGATGACGACGCGCTTGTCGATGCTGAAGGGCAGCACGGCGATGGTGGGGCGGGCGGCCAGGGCCACGGGGGCGAACAGGGTGACGGCCAGGGCGAGGGCGCCGGCAATGCGCTGGGAGAGACGCATGACTCCTCCTTAAGTGATGTTCTTGTGCGGCCGCGGGGCAGGCCGGGAGAACAGGCAGTCTAAGAGCCGGGGCGCTCGGAAGAAAGCCGTAGCGGCCGCACTCGGGCCCGAGTTTGCGCCGCAGGGCGGGAAAGGCCGTGTACGGGCCTTGTCCGGGATCAGGACGGCACTGTCGGGAACGGCCACAATGAGGCCTGGACGCGCAACCGGAGAAGGAACCGCCCATGGCCACCGAACTGAAGCGCTCGCTGACCCTCACCCAGCTCACCTTCTATGGCGTCGGCACCATCGTCGGCGCCGGCATCTACTCGGTCCTCGGCGCCGCCGCCGGCGTGGCCGGCCACGGCGTGTGGCTCAGCCTGCTGCTGGCGGGCCTGGCCGCCTTCATCACGGCGCTGTCCTATGCCGAGCTGATCTCCATGTATCCGCGTGCCGGCGCCGAGTACCAGTTCCTGCGACGTGCCTTTCCGCGCCTCACGCTGCTGTCGTTCTTCGCCGGCTTCCTGATTGCGCTGAACGCCGCCGCCACCAGTGCCACCGTGGCGCTGGCCTTCGGCGGCTACCTGCGCGTGTTCCTGGAGATTCCGGCGGCGCTCACCGCCTTCGTGCTGCTCGGCGCCTGCACGGTGGTGAACATCGCCGGCATCCGCGAGTCCACCTGGGTCAGCATGGCGCTGATCTGCGTCGAGGTGGCGGGCCTGGTATTGCTGATCGGCGCGGGCTTCTGGCACACCGATGTCGTGGCGGCCGTGCACTGGCCGGACCTGGCCGAGGGCGCCGGGGCGGCCGGTATCTTCGCCGGCACGGCGCTGATCTTCTTCATCTACATCGGCTTCGAGGATGTGGCCAACCTGGCAGAGGAAACGCGGGCGCCACGCCGTGACGTGCCGCGCGCGCTGCTCATCAGCGTCGCGCTTACCACGGCCATCTACCTGCTGGTCGCTTGGGTGGTGCTGGCGCTGGCGTCGCCGGCAACCCTGGCCGCCAGCGAATCACCGCTGACCGCGGCGGCGGCCACCATCACGCCCGGTCTCGGCTGGACGCTGGCCATTACAGCCATGTTCGCCACGGCGAGCACGGCGCTGATCTCGCTGATCAGCATCAGCCGACTGCTGTTCGGCATGGCGCGCGACGGCGCACTGCCGCAGGTGCTCGCCCGTCTGACGCCGGAGCGGCGCACGCCCTGGGTGGCCGCGCTGGCGCTGTTCGCCGCCGCCTGCGCGCTGCTGCCGCTGGGCGAGGTGAAGGTCATCGCCAGCATTTCCGCGCTGGGCATCCTGTCCGTGTTTGTCGGCGTGCAGGGTGCGCTGGTCATGTTGCGCTTCACCCGGCCGGAGGCTCCGCGCCGATTCCGGGTGCCGCTGTCCATTGGCCGGCTGCCGGTGCTGCCCCTGCTGGGCATCGTCATGGCGCTGGCGCTGCTCACCCAGTTCGAGGCGAAGGTGTATGCGGTGGGCGCGCTGGCGGTCGGGGTCGGGCTCGTGCTGCGCGCCCTGGCGCAGCGCGAGGGCCGCAGCGTTGCGCCGGATGAGGCGGAGCCCCGGGGCTGAGTCGGTATGGCGCCGCGCGTGCGCTGCCGATGCGGGCGGCGGTGACGCAGGGGGCGTGATCGCTTCAGGGGCGGACGCAGCTCAGGGCGCGGTTGGCGTCTCCTTGATCTCCGCCATGCGCCAGGACAGGCCGAACACGATCGCCGACGTCTCGATGCGTCCCGTGGTCTGCAGGTATTGCGTGGCGAGCAGCGCGTCGTTGGTGTGGTCGAGGTGGAAGCGCATCTGCTGGTAGCGGTATTCAGTGAAGAGCGCGAAGCGCGGCCGCACGCGCCACTCGAGGCCGAGCGAGGCCTGCAGGCCGGGCCGCGCTTCCGGCCGGGTAAACGTGTTGTCGTTGATCTCCGAGTTGATGCCGCCCGCGTTCACACGGCCGTCCACGCTGGTGGCGATGACGCCCAGCGAGGCCGTGGGGTGCAGCGAGCCCCAGCGATCGGACCGCGCCAGCGTGATGCGCGGCGCCAGCGTCGCGGCGACGGTGACCGGCACCACGGTGAGGTCGGCCTGCGGGCTCTGGAAATCGTAATAGCCGAGGTCGAACGACGCGCCCACCGGGAAGTCGCTGTGTTCCCAGCGCAGGCGCAGGCCGTAGTGCGCGTCGGCGGCGGGGTCGAAGCCCGTGCTGACGCTGCGGTCCGGCGTGAACAGGTTGTCCTCCGCCAGGGAGAGGCCGGCCTCCTCCTCGAGCAGGTGGCCGCCGTAGAGGTCGGCCCAGAGGGCGTGGCCGGCGTGAGCGGGCGACGTGAGCAGCAGGAGCAACAGGGCGCGGGTGTGCATGGGGGGAATCTCCAGGGGCATGGTCCCAGAATATCCCCGGACCCCGCCGCAGGCGAGACGGTGCCGGCGTGCCGTGCGACTGATCGCGTCGAGCCGCAGGGAGTGCACTGCACGACGACATGATCCGGGACCGGGGCTGTTGCAAGTACGCGATGAGGCAGCAGCGCATCCGCCACAGGGCGAAAGTTTCCGAGTGACGGGCGGCTCAGACGCGAATGAACTGCCGGTGTGGCGCGCCGTTTTTCCACATGACGCCTTCCCAGTAATAGTGGAAGAGGGCGAGGAAGGCGACGATGAAGACCAGAAACTCGCGTGGGACAAGCTGGCTGAGCGCCACCGACACGCCAAGTGCGATGGCGGGTGTCAGCAGGTACTCGGGCAGCCGTGTCGGCTGGAAGGCGCGCACCACCACGTTGTGCGGCACTCCCCGATTACGGTTCATGTTGTGCGTGATATAGAAGCCGAAGGCCGTGATGTCATGCACCAGGCGCGGGATCAGAATCATGAAGAAGTGCAGGCCGAGCGCGAAGAACACGCCCTGCATGAGGATCATGCCGGTATTGGCGCCCACCAGCAGCCGGCCCGTGGTGGTCCGGCTCTGGCGCGCGACCAGCGCGCCGACCACGACCAGTGCGCCGAAGACCGCGCTGATGAGCGTCACGTAGAGCAGGGGCGCCGCCGCATACATCTTCTGCCGAAGGTCGGCCTCGACGAGCGACGCCAGGAACACGGCGACAAGCACCACCATGCACAGCCACTTCCAGGCAGTGTTCAGCGGCGAGCGGTGGCGCGCGACGATCGAGGCGATGCCGGTCTGTTGCGCCACCTGGTGGTAGGCCGTGTAGAGGGCGAGCAGCAGCACCATCATCGCCACGCCGAACAGCGCCGGAACCAGCACGATGCCTGCCACGAAGGCGAGCGAGGACCCGACGAGCCGACCCGAGTAGCTCACCAGGTACTCGCGATCCGCGAAGGTGAGCACGCTGGCAACGACGTGGGGCAGCATGAAGAAAACGTTCAGCCACCCCATGTCCGCAGGTGTGTTCGGAAGCAGGGCGTTCAGGCGGAAGTCAAACAGCAGATAGTCGACGGCTATGAACAGCAGGGCGAGCGGAATGACGGCGTAGATGGCCAGGATAAAGCGCGGGCTTACGGACTGCAGCGGCGTGTCGGCTTCGGGGGCTGCCAAAGTCGGGGCGATGGTGCTCACACAGAACCCTCCTTGGGTGCGTTTGTCCTGCATGTGGACGAGTGATCTTCTCCTTCAGAGGTAGTCCGAAGGTATTAATACTTTGATGCTATCACCAGTGAAGGATTACGGAGCAGCTACAGGCTGGGGTTCAGACGATTGGTGGCGAAGGCGCAAGGTCTCCCCGGAGTAGGGGCGACAGGGTGGAAGGACGCCCATGAAAAAAGCCGGCAGGAGCCGGCCTTTTTTCACGATGTGCGCGCCAGGGCTGGCGCGACCCGCTCAGAACAGCACGCGTGTGCGGATGGTGCCGTCGACCTGCTGCAGCTTTTCCAGCGCCACGGTCGAGTATTCCTTGTCCACGTCCATCACCAGGTAACCGATGGCTTCATTGGTCATCAGGCTCTGCGAGCTGATGTTGATGTTGTTCTCGGCGAACACGCGGTTGATGGAGGCCAGCACGCCCGGCACGTTGCGGTGGATGTGCAGCAGGCGGTGCTTGCCGGCCTGCAGGGGCACGGCCACTTCCGGGAAGTTCACGGCGGAGAGCGTGGTGCCGCTGTCGGAGTAGCGCACGAACTTCTCGGCCACTTCCAGGCCGATATTGGCCTGCGCTTCCAGCGTGGAGCCGCCGATGTGCGGGGTCAGGATCACGTTCTCCAGGCCGCGCAGGGGTGACTCGAAGATCTCGTCGTTGGCCTTGGGTTCCTTGGGGAACACGTCGATGGCGGCGCCGCCGAGATGCTTGCTCTTGATGGCCTCGGCCAGGGCGTCGATGTCGACGCAGGTGCCGCGCGCGGCGTTGATGAAGATGCCGCCCTTCTTCATCTTGGCGAAGTGCTCGGCACGCATCATGTTCTTGGTGGAGGGCAGTTCCGGTACGTGCAGGGAGACCACGTCGGCAGTGCCGAGCAGCTCGTCCATGGTGCCGACCTGGCGGGCGTTGCCCAGCGGCAGCTTGGTGACGGTGTCGTAATAGATCACGGTCATGCCCAGGGATTCCGCCAGCACGGAGAGCTGCGAGCCGATGGAGCCGTAGCCGACGATGCCCAGGGTCTTGCCGCGGGTTTCCCAGGAGCCTTCGGCCGACTTGGACCAGCCGCCGCGGTGCACGAGGAAGTTCTTCTCGGGGATGCCGCGCAGCAGCAGGATCAGCTGGCCCAGCACCAGCTCGGCGACCGAGCGGGTGTTGGAGTAGGGCGCGTTGAAGACGGGGATGCCGCGCTCCATGGCCGCCTTCAGGTTGACCTGATTGGTGCCGATGCAGAAGCAGCCGGCGGCGATCAGCTTGTTGGCGGCGTCCAGCACGCGCTCGGTGAGCTGGGTGCGGGAGCGGATGCCGACGAAGTGGGCGTCGCGGATCTTCTCGACCAGGGCGTCCTCGTCGAGGGCGGTCTTCAGGTATTCGATGTTGGTGTAGCCGTTGGCCTTGAGGACGTCGAGCGCGTTCTGGTGCACGCCTTCCAGGAGCAGGAAACGGATCTTGGACTTGTCGAGAGAGAACTGGCTCATGGGCATCCTCGGGAGCTGGCAGGGCAGGCCGGACGGCCTGAAAAACAAGCCGCGTATGCTACCATGCCAACCCCGGCCGGCCAGCCTCCCCGCGCTCCCTTTAGCGGGGCGGCACGACGCGCCCGCCGCGGTGTTTTGCCCTGTCCCCTGACCGGAATCCGGGTGCGGCCGCCGATCGGCCCGCCCCTCTTCCTGGCCGCGGGCCAAGGCTGCAGTCCCGACAAGATTCCCTGGAGTTGCCCATGTCGCTTGCCCCCGAGACCCTGGCCCGCCTGGCCGCCATCGTTGGCGAACACCGCCTCAAGACCGACGCGGACAGCCTGAAGACCTGGGGTTGCGACTGGACCAAGATCTATACCCCCGCACCCGCAGCCATCGCCTTCCCCTCCACCATCGAGCAGGTGCGCGACATCGTGCTGCTGGCCAACGAGCTGGGCCTGGCCCTGGTGCCCTCGGGCGGCCGTACCGGCCTCTCTGCCGGCGCCGTGGCGGCCCGCGGCGAGGTTGTGGTCAGCTTCGACTACATGAACAAGATCCTGGAGTTCGTGCCGGAAGACCGCATGGTGCGCATCCAGGCCGGCGTCGTGACCGAGCAGCTGCAGAACTTCGCGGAAGAGCAGGACCTCTATTACCCGGTGGACTTCGCGAGCGCGGGCTCCAGCCAGCTCGGCGGCAACATCGGCACCAACGCCGGCGGCATCAAGGTCATCAAGTACGGTATGACGCGCAACTGGGTGCTGGGCCTGAAGGTGGTCACCGGCAAGGGCGACATCCTCGAGCTCAACAAGGACATGGTGAAGAACGCGACGGGCTACGATTTCCGCCACCTCTTCATCGGCGCGGAAGGCACGCTGGGCTTCGTGGTGGAGGCCACCATGAAGCTGGAGCGCAAGCCGCGCGACCTGCGCGTGCTGGTGCTGGGCACGCCGGACTTCGCCTCGGTGATGCACATCCTCGCCACCTTCCAGAAGAAGCTCGACCTTACCGCCTTTGAATTCTTCTCCGAGCTCTCCACGCAGATCGTCACCGAGCACCAGGGCATTCCGCGGCCGTTCGAGACGCCGGCGCCGTTCTATGCGCTGCTGGAATTCGAGGCGCTGTCCGAGGCCATGGCCGACGAGGCCATGGCGCTGTTCGAGCATTGCGTGGAGCAGGGCTGGGTGCTGGACGGCGTGATGAGCCAGAACGAGACGCAGGCCAAGAACCTGTGGCGCCTGCGCGAGGACATTTCCGAGACCATCGCGCGCTATACGCCCTACAAGAACGACATCTCCGTGATCATCCAGCGCGTGCCGGCCTTCATCGCCGACATCGACGCCATCGTCAGCGCGCAGTACCCGGATTTCCGTGTCGTGTGGTTCGGCCATATCGGCGACGGCAACCTGCACCTCAACATCCTGAAGCCCGACGCGATGGCGAAGGATGATTTCTTCGCGAAGTGCAAGACTGTGAACACGCAGGTGTTCGAGACGGTGCAGAAGTACAACGGATCGGTGTCCGCCGAGCATGGCGTCGGCATGACCAAGAAGCCCTATATCGGCTACACGCGCTCCGAGGCCGAGATCGCCTACATGAAGGCGGTGAAGCAGGTGTTCGATCCGAACAATGTGATGAATCCGGGCAAGCTGATCGACCTCTGATTCCGTTGCTGCGGCGGGTCGTGGTTGTTCGGGCGGTGGACTTGCGGTTCTGACTGGTGTCGGTAACTACCGGCAGCAAGAGGGCTTGCCTCGCCAACCCCGTTTTGGCGAGGCAAGCCCTCTCGCTGCCTGAGCCCGGGGCTGCGGTTGCACCATGGCGGGGCCCTGCGGGATTGTTGGCCTTTGCGTGGCGCGCGATTCCGACTTTGATGTGACGGTGACAGGAGGGCGTCATGCCCCAGGGTGCTGCGTGGTTTCCCTTGATTGCGCTGATCGTGACCGTGGTGCTCGTGCTCACGGTGCGCCGCAAACCGAACGACAAGAACGACGAAAAGTGAGGGCGTGATGAGCAAGCAGGTCGAATTCTTTTTTGATGTGGCGAGTCCCTACAGCTATCTCGCCGCACTGCAGGTGGGTCGCCTGGATAAGTACGCGCCTGTGCAGTGGCGCCCCTTCCTGATCGGTGGCGTGTTCAAGCTCTCTGGCAACACCATGCCGGCCGCCAATCCCGCCAAGGGCCAGTACATGTTCAAGGACCTGCAGCGTCTCTTCGCGCACCTGGACACGCCCTACCGCTTTCCCGGCACCTTTCCGATCAATTCCCTGATGGCGATGCGCGCGCTGACCGCCGCGGAGCCTGCGCAGGTGCCCGCGCTGGCGCTGAAAATCTTCAACGCCTACTGGGGCGAGGATCGCAATATCGGCGACGCGGACGCGCTGAAGGCGCTCGTCGGCGAGGAACTGCTGGCCAGGACCTCGGAAGAGGCGGTGAAGGAAAAGCTCAAGGCCACGACGGAAGAGGCTGCGCAGCGCGGCGCCTTCGGCGCGCCGACGTTCTTCATCGGGGACGAGATGTATTTCGGCGAAGACCGCATCTGGCTGATGGAAGAGGCGTTGAAGAAGGGCTGAATGCGCTTGCGGCGTGCGAGCCGTGGCTGCAAGTCGATGCCACGTCCCGCGCCGCCGCATTTTCGCCTGTCCGGTTGAATTGATTTACGCGACGGCAGGGCCCGTCGCAATCGGGCGCGACAGCGGCGCCGTGAACGCAGGCGGGAAGCAGGCCGCCAGCAGGACCCGCCCCGCAACAGGATGAATCCCATGCCCTATACCCATGCTTTCCTCGACAGTGCCGCCTGCGACCTTCCGCTCGGCAAGATCGTCTGTGTCGGTCGCAACTATGCCGCACACGCCCGCGAGCTCGGCAACGCCGTGCCGGAAACCCCGATTCTCTTCATGAAGCCGGCCACTGCTGCGGTGCCGCTGGTGGGCGGCTTCGCCATTCCCGCCGGCCGCGGCGAGTGCCACCACGAGGCCGAGCTGACAGTGCTGATTGGCCGCACGCTTCGGCATGCGAGCGAGGCCGAGTGTCATGCCGCCATTGCCGGCATCGGACTCGGCCTCGATCTCACGCTACGCGATGTGCAGAACGAGCTGAAGAAGAAGGGGCATCCCTGGGAAGTGGCCAAGGCCTTTGACGGCGCCGCGCCGCTGTCGGCTTTCCTGCGCCCGGACGGAATCGCGCTCGACGATCTCCGCTTCACGCTTACCGTGAATGGCGCCCTGCGTCAGAGTGGCCACAGCGCCGACATGATCACGCCCGTGCTGCCGTTGCTCGCCTACATCAGCACGATTTTCACGCTGGCGCCGGGCGATGTGGTGATGACGGGGACGCCGGAGGGCGTCGCGGCGCTGCAGCCGGGTGATGTGCTGGCACTGGAGATGCGCGGGCTGCGCGTCGAATCCGCGGTCGCCTGAGCACCACGCCAAGGCCTGTGGGTCGGGCTTCCGCCCGACATTCACCACCGACAGAACCCGCGCACTTTCAGTCGCCGCAGGAGCGTTACGATGCGGCGTGCAGGTCGGGGGGTCTGCGCGGTAGTCGTGCCGCTGTCGGGCGGAAGCCCGACCTACGGGAATTACTTGTCCCAGCTGTCCTTGAAGCGGTGGATCTGCCGCCGGTCCTTCTTGCTGGGGCGCTGGTCGGGATGCGCCAGGTTCTGCGCGCGCCGGTTGGCCTGGAGCTGTTCCCGCGCGGCGAGGCTCTCCGGCGTCTCCTCGTAGAGCTGCTGCGCCACGCTTGCCGGGCCGCGCACCTCTGACAGCGCCCTTACCCGCACCGTCTTTTCATCAAAGCCCTGCCGCACCTCGAGCAGCATGCCGACCTTCACTTCCTTGCTGACTTTCACGCGCTGGCCGTCGCAGTGCACCTTGCCGCCCTCGATGGCCTCCTTGGCCAGCGAGCGCGTGCGGTAGAAGCGCGCGGCCCACAGCCACTTGTCGATGCGCACGCGCTCCTGGGGCGCGCCGTTGCGGCCCGATCCGGGGCTTGTGTCGGCATCGTCTTCGTCGTCTTCGGCGGACGCCGCCTCCTCCGCCTCGCGCCAGGCATCGTCGGAAGGGTCGGGGCGGGGCGCGTCAGGCCGGGGCATGGCGGGGCGGGATCGGCAGCAGGTCGTCGAAGTGGTGCAGGACCGGAAAGTGCAGTCCCTCGCGCGTGGGCCTCCGGCTGTCGGGCTGGCCGATGGTCAGCAGTTGCCCAATGCCGAAGTCGTGGGCGGCGCGCAGCACGGACTCGCTGTCGTCGACGAAGAGCGCGCGCGCGGGCTCGAAAGGCTCCTGGCGCTGCAGCGCCGGCCAGAAGGCCGCCGACTCCTTGGGTTCGCGAAAATCGTGCGAGCAGAGGATGCGGTCGCAGAGGTCGGTCAGCGGCGTGTGCGCCAGCTTCAGCGACAGGCTGTGGTGATGGGCGTTGGTGACGAGCCAGGCGGAGCGGCCGCTGTCGCGCACGGCCTGCAGGAAGGCGAAGGCGCCGGGGCGGGGCTGGATCAGGTGGATGAGGTCGCGCTTCAGGCCGGCGATGTCGAGGCCGAGTTCCTGCGTCCAGAAATCCACGCAATACCAGTTGAGCGTGCCCTGTTCGCGCCCGAAGCGGGCCACCAGATCCTCGCGGGCGGCGTCGGTGTCCATCCCGCGCTCGCGGCCGTAGACCGCGGGCAGATGGTGCAGCCAGAATTGGTTGTCGAAGTAGAGGTCGAGCAGCGTACCATCCATGTCCAGCAGGACAGTGTCGATACGCGCCCAGTCAACGAGCGCCGGCATACTGGTCATCAATAGAGAAACGGTCAGTCGAGTATGGCAAAGCTGCCGGAGATTCTGAACAAGACAGTGGTGGCGAAAAGCCGCTTCTTCACGGTGGAGGAGGTCGAGCTGCGCTTCAGCAACGGCGCCACCCGTCATTACGAGCGCCTGCGCGCCGGGCCGCGCATCGGCGCCGTCATGATCGTGCCGCTGCTGGACGATGACACCGTGCTCATGATCCGCGAATACGGCGTGGGCGTGGAGAACTACACCCTCGGCCTGCCCAAGGGCGGGCTGGAGGCCGACGAAACCTTCGAGCAGGGCGCCCTGCGCGAACTGCAGGAGGAGGTCGGCCACGGCGCGCGCCGCCTGACGCCGCTGAAGGCGCTGTCGCTCTCGCCCGGCTACATGGGCTCGCGCCTGATGGTGGTGCTGGCGGAGGACCTTTATCCCGCCACGCTCGACGGCGACGAGCCCGAGCCCATCGAGGTGGTGCCGATGAAGCTCTCCGAGCTCGACGAATGGGCCTGGCGCGAGGACCTGCACGAGGCGCGCTCGCTGGCCGCCCTTTACCTGGTGCGCGACATCCTGCGTGCGCGCCGCGAAACGAATGTGATCGAAAGCGGACTATGACGATGCGAGAGCTCGACCTTGAAAAGCTGATGGGGCAGGTGCGGCAGGTGGCCGAAGAGGCCGGCGCCGAAATCATGGCGATCTTCCACGACGAGGCGCGCTGGGCCGTGCAGCACAAGGAAGACGATTCCCCGCTCACTGCCGCGGATCTGGCCGCCAATCGCGTCATCGTGGCGGCGTTGCAGGCGATCGCGCCGGACATTCCGGTGATTTCCGAGGAAGCCGAAGCGATTCCGGTGGCGGAGCGCAGGCAGTGGGCGCGCTGCTGGCTGGTCGACCCGCTCGACGGCACCAAGGAATTCATTGCGCGCTCGAACGAGTTCACCGTGAACATCGCGCTGGTGGAAAACGGCGAGGCCATCCTCGGCGTGGTGTATGCGCCGGCGCTGGGCCAGGCCTTCGTGGCGGCGCGCGGATGCGGCGCCTTCCGCATCGACGGTGGCGTGACCACGCGTCTGCAGTCCGCGGCGTTGCCGGTGCCGGGCGTGCGTGCACTGCGTGTGGTGGCGAGCCGTCGCCATCGCGGCGCGCGTGACGAGCAGTTCTGCGCACTCGTGGAGGCGCGCTATGGCGCGCTGGAATTCAGCACGGCAGGCTCCGCCTTCAAGATCTGCGTCGTCGCCGAAGGCCAGGCCGATATCTACCCGCGCTTCGGGCCGACCATGGAGTGGGACACGGCGGCAGGCCAGGTAGTGGTGGAACAGGCCGGTGGCGTGCTGATGGATGAACAGGGGCGGCCTTTCCGCTACAACGTACGCGATGGCCTGCTCAACGGCAGCTTTCTTGTCGTGGGCGCGGCGCCGGAAACCTGGAGCGGTATCTGCCGCGAGATGGGAGCGTAACGAGGGGGCGACACGGGCGGCGGCAAAATTCTGCGGGGGCGGCCGGGCAGCATTGCCATCCTGCCAGATTTGCCCTGCGGCCCGGCCGCCCCTGCAGAAAACCTTGTCTCCGCTTGCGCGGAGTGACGCGTGAGGCCGGCGGGCGCCGGCCTCCGCGCTGATTACTTTTCCGTTTCCTTCTTTTCCGGCGCCAGCTCGGAACGCACGGCGGAAATGCCGGTCTTCACATTGTCCCAGGCGCTTTCGAAGCTCAGGCGGATACGCTGCAGGGCATCGTCCGAGGTGCTGAGCAGCTCGTCGACGCGCTGGGTGAGCTGGGTGCGGGTCAGCTTCAGGTCCTCGAGCGCGAGGCGCGCGCGCTGTTCGGCTTCGCCTTTCAGGTCCTTGAGCCGCTCTTCGAGCGTGTCGATCTCGCTATCCCAGGCGTCGAGTTTTTCCTTCAGCTTCTGTACGTATTCGTGACGGTCGATCATGACCTCTCCCTCCGTTACTGCTGTCCGTAAGTGAACATCTGCAGGCTATCGGCTGGCGGCGGGCGGGGTGTTGATGCAGGTCAAGCGAATGCGCGGGCGGCGTCGGAAGGTGGTATGAGACACCACTCCCGGACCGGGGTGGCGCCGGCGGGGGGCTCAGCGTGCCTTGCGCGGCGGCGTGTCGACCACCACGGTCTCGCCGTTCAGCCACTGCACGCGGCAGGAGGACTGGGGGTGCTCGCTGAGCACGCCCAGCAGCCACTGCAGCGTGGTGAGCGCACGCGCATCGAACTGCCAGGGCGGATTCACGATCACCATGCCGGTGCCGTTCAGGCCCAGCGAATTGTCGGGGGGCAGCACGTTGAGTTCCGTGGCCAGGATGCGCGGAATGCCGGTGTTGCGCAGGCGCCGGTAGAAGCGCGTGATGGCGTGGTAGTCCTTGATGGGGAACCACAGCGCGTACATGCCGGTCGGCCACTTCGCATGCGCTTTCTGCAGCAGCTCGACGACGGGTGCATAGTCGTCGCGTTCTTCCTCGTAGGGCGGGTCGATCAGCACGAGGCCGCGCTTTTCCTTCGGGGGAATCAGCGCGGTGAGGCCTTCGTAAGCGTCACGCTGGTGCACGGCGACTTGCGGCAGGCGCGTGAAATGCTGCTTCAGCGTGCCGGCATCCTCCGGGTGCAGCTCCATCAGCAGGGCGCGATCCTGCGCGCGCATGCCATGCAGCGCCAGCCACGGCGAGCCCGGATACCAGAAGCCGCCGCGCTCGGCTTGCAGCGCCGCCACCGCCTTTTGATAATCCGTCACCCATGCCGGCGTGCCGGCGGCAGGCGCCGCCTTCACGCGCGACAGGCCGGTCTTGAACTCCAGCGTGCGTTGCGCCTCGGAGGCGCCGAGGTCGTAAAGGCCGCAACCGGCGTGCGTGTCGACGTAGCAGAAGGGCGTGTCCTTGCGGCCCAGGGCTTCCAGCAGGCCGAGCAGCAGCACATGCTTGACGACATCGGCAAAGTTGCCGGCGTGGTAGTGGTGGCGGTAATTCATGGCGGGCGCCTGTCGAGTGCGGGTGTCGCGAAAAGAGCGAGCATCATAATGCCTGACGATAGCCCGGGCCTAACGGCATTTCCTCCCGGTCCCTGGGGCGCGGCCATCGACGCGCTGGCCGCGCCGGGTCATGTCGTGCTGCCGGACGTGCTGCCGCCGGCCTGCTGGCTGGCACTGCGCGACGAGGCCGTCGCCTTGCAGGGCGAGGCCGCCTTTCGCCCGGCGCGCATCGGCCGCGCCGCCGGCCTCCAGCGCGAGACTGCCGTGCGCGGCGACGAGCTGTGCTGGCTCGCGCCGGACCTGCCGGCCGGGGGACGCTACCTGGCGTGGATGGACACCCTGCGCGAGACGCTCAACCGCGAGCTCTTCCTCGGCCTTGCCGAGTTCGAGGCCCAGTACGCGCATTATCCGGTCGGCGCCTTCTACCGCACCCATGTGGACCGGCATCGCGATTCCAATGCCCGTGTCATCTCCGCAGTGCTCTACCTGAACCCCGACTGGCCGGCCGCCGCCGGCGGCGAGATCGTCATGTATGGCGCCGATGGCGCCGATGGCGCCGAGCTGTTCCGCCAGGCGCCGCGTGGCGGCACGCTGGTGCTTTTCCGCAGCGCGGACATGCCGCACGAGGTACTGCCCGCCACCGCGGAACGCTGGAGCATCGCCGGCTGGTTCCGCACGCGTGATTGAGCGGCCCACGTGTGCCGGCCCTGGCCCCGCAGGGGTATTGCCCTCGTTCATCACCTGCCTATAGTCCGGCATCAGTTGTAGCAGCCGGCGCTGGCCGGCGTTCGGGAGACCTGCAGTGGCAAATGTCCTTTTTCTTAACGGCCTCGAGGATTCCAACCGCGTCCTCATTCGCGCCGTCGGCCCGCGCGGGGTCGCCTACGAGCTGCATGGCAGCATCGACATTCACGAGGACCTGCGGCACCCGCAGCTGAAAAAGCATCTCGTCGTGCTGGGCGACGTGACGGGCGGCCTGCCGCAGCTGCCGCGCCCGGACGTGATCTTCAACTGCATCACCGACGCCGACACCAGCACGAAGGCACTGCACCTCGCCATGCAGGTGATCCGCCAGCACCCGGGCGTTCCGGTGATCAACCGCCCCGTGCATGTCCTGAAGACGCGGCGCGACGATGTCGCGGCGGCCCTCGCCGCCGTCCCCGGCCTCGTCGTGCCGGCCACGCAGCGCATCCGGCCCACAGCGCAGCGCGAGGTGCTGGACGCCATCGCCGCCGGCCCCGGCTATCCCGTCATTCTGCGCAGTGCCGGCACGCATGGCGGCGCCTCCATGCTGCTCCTGCGCACGCCGGAGGATGCCGCGCTGCTCGACCGGATCGCCTGCGACGGCAGCGAGTACTACCTGATCCGCTTCATCGATTTCGCGAGTCCCGATGGCCTTTACCGCAAGCTGCGCCTGGTCTTTGTCGGCGACCAGGTCTTCGCCCGCCATCTGCTCGTGAGCGAAGACTGGAACGTGCACGCCAGCACCCGCGAGGGCCTCATGGCCGCGCGCCCCGAGCTCTGCGCCGAGGAGGAGGCCTTCCTGACGACCTTCGGCCCCACGCACTTCCCGCCGCTGGCCGAGCGCCTGGCGGCCATCAAGCAGCGCCTGCAGCTGGATTATTTTTCGGTGGACTGCGCGCTGCTCGGCACAGGCGAGCTGCTGATTTTCGAGGCGAACGCGAGCGGCAACGCGTTGCGGCAGAAACACCTCGAAAAGCATCCCTACCTGCGGCCTGTCGTGCAGAAACTGCGCGTGGCCGTGCAGGACATGCTGTTGCGCGAGCCCGCTCCGGATGCATGACGACGCCTACATGCGGCTATTCAACGTGCGCGGCCGCCAGTACGACGCCGCCATGGCGCGCTACCCGCAGGCCCGCGACGCCGAGTTCGATGCGGCCGTCGCCATCGCCGGCATCGCGCCGGGCGAGTGCGTTGCCGACATTCCCTGCGGCGGCGGCTATCTCGGCCGCCACCTGCCGCCCGGCGTGACGCTGTATTCCGTGGACAGCTCCGATGTGTTCGCCGACTGCATGCGTGCGACCGGCGCCAGCCGCTTCCTGCTGGCCCCGATCGACGACGTGCCGCTCGCCAGCGGCCGCCTCGACCACATCCTCAGCATTGCCGGCCTGCACCACGTGGTCGACCGCGGACCGTTCTGGCAGGAATGCGCGCGGCTGCTGCGCCAGGGCGGCGTGCTCACCGTCGGCGACGTGCCGGCCGGCTCGCGCGTCGCCACCTTCCTCGATAGCGTCGTCGACCGCCACACGGCGACCGGCCACCGCGGCATCTACTTCGACGGCGCGACCGTGCCGGAGCTGGAAGCCTGCGGCTTTTCCGTGGAGTGCGCCGAGGCGCGCCGCATCGGGTGGCGCGCCGAAAGCCGGCTGGCGCTCGCGGACTTCTGCCGCATGCTCTTCGGACTGGAAGGCATCACGACGGCGGAGCTGTTGCCGCGGCTCGCGGAGGGCGTCGGCCTGCGCGAGACGGACGGCGGCGTCGAACTGGACTGGGAACTGATGTTCTTCCGCGCCGTGCGGCGCTAGCAGCGCGCACGCTCCGCAATGTCCGCAAGCGCGCGACGAATCCGCAATCGCGCTGCAGGAGCACGGCATGAAATGAAAAGGCCACCCTCGGGTGGCCTTTTGCATGGCGCCGCCGTTCAGAACTGCCCGGTGCGCAGCAGCACCAGCGTGCAGGCCTCCTCGACCCGGATGCCGGCCTCCCGCAGCGCGCGCTCCAGCGCCGGATTCTCCGCGCCGGGATTGAAGATTACGCGCCCGGGCCGCAGCGCGAGCAGCGCCGGCTGCAGTGCGCCCGAGTGTTCGGGGCCCACGTAGACCGTCACGGTGTCGACGTGGCGCGGCAGCGCATCGATGGAGCGCGTCACCGCGAGCCCTTCGATCTCGGCCTGCGCCGGGTTCACCGGCAGCACGGTGTGGCCGTAGTCGCGCAGCAGGCGGACCGCCTTGTTGCTGTAGCGCTCGGGCTTGGGGCTGGCGCCGATCACGGCGACGGTTTCAGGCATGGGATCGCTCCTCGCGCCACAGGGCGCTGTGCAAGGGCCGGTGGGGCCGGACGTATGCCAGGAAGTATAGGGATTCAACTGCAACCGGGGTTGCGCCGCATCACGCCGACGGGCGCGCGACCTGGGTCCAGCGATTCAGGCAGGCGTGCAGGTCCTCGTAGCGGATGGGCTTGGCGAGGAAATCGTTCATGCCGGCGGCGCGGCACTCCTGGCGGTCGGAATCGCGGTTGTTGGCGGTAAGCGCGATGATGGGCAGTCCCGCAAAGCCCTCCGCGCGCAGGCTGCGCGTGGCGGTGATGCCATCCATTTCCGGCATCTGCACGTCCATCAGCACCACGTCATAGGGCAGCTGCGACACCATGGTCAGCGCCTCCATGCCGTTGCCGGCCATGTCCACGTGGCAGCCCATCTTTTCCAGCATGCGCGCCGCCACCTTCTGGTTGACGGCATTGTCCTCGGCGAGGAGCACCCGGATACCCGGGCGCAGCGCCGGCAAGGCCTTGCCGCGCGCATGGTGTGTGGCCAGCGTCTGCCGGGTGACGAGGCCCTCGTGCTCGCCGTTGGCGAGGATGTTGAGCGTGGACAGCACCCAGGCGAGGCGCGCCGGCTTGGGCAGCCAGGCGGCGATGCCGTGCGTGCGGCAGAAGGGGAGGTCGTTGCGGTCGGGGCGCGAGGAGAACAGCACGAGCTGCGCTTTCGCCATGGCGGCTTCCTGGCGCAGGGCGCGGATCAGGTCCTCGGTGTCGCCGTGGGACAGGTCGGCGTCGAGCAATACGAAGCGCGGCGCCGACTGTCGCAGCGCGTCCAGCGCATCGGCCAGGGCACCGGCGCCCATGGCCACGAGGCCAGCGTCGCCAAGACCGGCGACCAGCCTGTCGCGACCGGCCGCGTCGGCGTCGACGACCAGCACCGGGCAGTTGTGCAGCGGCGGCAGCAGGACCGGCAGGGCCTGCTGACTGCCTTGCGGATCCAGGCTCATCCAGAAGGTGGCGCGGAATATCGAGCCGTGGCCCGGCGTGCTGCTCATGCTGACCTCGCCGCCCATGCGCTCGACCAGCGCCTTGCAGATCGCGAGGCCGAGGCCGGTGCCGCCGAAGCGGCGCGTGGTGCTGGCGTCGGCCTGCGCGAACTTGCGGAAGAGCTGGCTCTGCTTGTCGGGCGCGATGCCGATGCCGGTGTCCGCCACCGACAGCTCGAAGAGCGCGGCGCCGCGGCCCGACTCGCGCGCCCGCAGCCCGATGGTGATGCCGCCGTGCTGGGTGAACTTGAGCGCGTTGCTGAGGTAGTTGAGCAGGATCTGCCGGAAGCGGCCGGGGTCGCCGATGACGTGCCAGGGC
Organism: Moraxellaceae bacterium; assembly: GCA_029237815.1. Lineage (GTDB taxonomy): Bacteria > Pseudomonadota > Gammaproteobacteria > Pseudomonadales > Moraxellaceae > UBA2031. The sequence goes on along the minus strand of JAQZBP010000006.1, from coordinate 227,181 downwards.
GTGGCCGGGTCGAGCCGCAGCGTCAGTGCGAGGTGCTTGTCGCGCATGTGCGGCAGCAGCAGCTCGCAGGTTTCTTCCACGGCCACCTGCAGGTCGAAGGGCGCTTCCTCGAAGGAGAGCTTGCCGGCCTCGATCTTCGAGAAGTCGAGGATGTCGTTGATGATGGTGAGCAGCGCCTGGCCGGAGTGCTGGATGGTGACGAGGTAATCGCGCTGCTCCGGGCTCAGGCTGGTGTTGGCGAGCAACTGCGACATGCCGAGCACGCCGTTCATGGGCGTGCGGATCTCGTGGCTCATGGTGGCGAGGAAGTCGCTCTTCTCGCGCGTGGCCGCTTCGGCGGCGTCACGCGCCTGCATCAGCACGGCCTCGGCGCGCTTGTGCGGCGAGATGTCGGTGATCGCGGAGAGGAAGCAGGCCTCGCCGTTCACGGTGAGGGCGGCGGAGTGGACCTCCGCCGGGATGAGCTCGCTGTCGGAGAGGCGCTGGAAAGTCCACTCGTGCTGCTGCGGCCCCTCGGCCCGCACCTTCTGCATCATCTCCTGCACGAGGTCCGCGGAGGCGCGGCCGTCAGGCTGCAGGAGCGGCGAGAGCATGCCGAAGTTGCTGTGGCGCAGGGCCATGATGTTGGGCACGCCGAACAGCGCGAGCGCGGCGGGGTTGGCTTCCACGAAGCGCTCGCGGCTCATCACCACGAGCGCCTGTGGCGATTCCATGAAGAACTGCCGGAAGCGCGCCTCGGCGAGCTCGAGGCCGCGGATGCGGGCGCGCTCCTCGGTGACGTCGCGCGCCACCAGGGTGAAGCCGTCCGGCTCCTCGTCGACGCCCGGGCGCCGGGCAATGCGGGCAGCGAGCCGGCGCGGCGTGGCGCCCGGCAATTCGATCTCGAAGCTGGCCTCGCCGTCGCGCGCGGCGTCGGCGAGGCGCGCGTCGAACTCGGCGGCGGCAGGCGCCGGCAGGAGGCTGCGCATGGAGCGGCCTGCGGCCGGCTCCTGCAGCAGCCAGCCGTCACCCGGCGGCTCGTGCGCCTCCAGCACCTGGCCCTGGCGGTCGAGGATGAACACCCAGTCCGGCAGCGAGGTCAGCATGGAGCGCAGCAGCGCCTTGCGTTCGCGCAGCGAAGCGGTGATGGCGTTGGCGCGCGCCTCGGTCTCGGTCTGCAGGCGGGCGCGCAGGAAGAGTCCGACCGCCGCCAGCAGGCTGAGCAGCACGCCGGCGCCGAGGGCGGCGCCCGGCAGCCAGCGCTCGAGCGGGCCGTAGAGGCCGGGGCGGGCGCGGAAGGCGACGTTCCAGGTGCGGCCGTGAAGTTCCAGCAGTGCGTTGTGGGCCAGCACCGGCGCCGGGCGCAGGCGCAGCGGCTGCTGCGGCGGCAGCGGCCGGCCCGGCGGCAGCCGGTAGAGCACGGACGCGGCAGCGCCCGTGTCGGTGTCGGTGATGGCGATGTCGAGGCTGTCGACGAGCCCGGGTTCGGCGGCCAGTGACTGGAAGCTTTGCGGCAGCGAGATCGCCGTTGCCACCCAGCCAGCGACGTTGTCCTCCATGTGCACGCCGCGGTGCACCGGCAGCAGCAGGAACACGGCCGGCTGCGCCGCGGCGTCCGGCTGCCACACGGTCGGTGTGCTCAGGGTGGGCTGGCCGTTCTGCCGGGCGGAGAAGGCCGCGGCATGCAGGGCCGGCAGACCGCGGGTGTCGGCGCCGGCGGCCAGCACGTTGGCGGGGGAGTCGGGCGGCGAGACGAGCAGGCGCAGCACCCAAGCCTCGGGCGGGCCGCCGTCATTCGCCAGGGCCGGTCCCGGCGTCCAGGCCAGGCCATGCTGCAGCTGCAGGTGGCGGGCGGCGTCCGCGGCCGGCAAGCGCTCGATATAGACCCAGGAGAGGACGCCCGGGTATTCGCGCGCCCAGTCGCGCGACTGCAGGTGCTGCTGGAAGCGCGCGGCATCGACCGCCTCGGGATTCTCCAGGAAGACCCCGCGCAGGCCCCGCAGGCCACGGTCGTAGAGCTCGAAATGGCGGGTGATGCGCTCCTGCTGGCGCAGCACCAGCTGCTGGAAACGCGTGTTGGCCTGCTCGTCGACGGCATGGGTGACGAGCAGGTGCAGTCCGGTGGACAGCAGGAGGCCGCCGACCAGGGCCAGCAAGGCCGGACGGTAGGGGCTTTCCGGAGGGAACAGACGCGGCGGGGCAGGCGGCTGCATGGTGTCCAGTTTCTTGTACTTTATGACGAAGCTCACATCATTCGGCGGCGCTGGCAAGGGCCGGCATCATGGCGGGGCGTGTTCCCGGAGGTGCCGGCCCGGCTCAGGACACCTCTTCATCCAGCGCCGCGGGAACATGGCGCAGCAGCGTGGCCAGCAGGTCCTGCTGGCGGATGGGCTTGCCGAGGAAGTCGTTCATGCCGCATTCGAGGCAGCGCTCGCGGTCGCCTTCCAGGGTGTTGGCGGTCAGCGCGATCACGGGCACGCCGCGCGGGCTGGCCGACAGCGCCTGCAGGCGGCGGATCTCGCGGGTGGCGGCATAGCCGTCCATGTCCGGCATCTGGCAGTCCATGAGGACGAGGTCGTAGCGCGTCTGCAGGCACATGCGTACCGCCTCCAGACCGGTCCCGGCCACATCGACGTGCGCACCCATCTTCTCCAGCATGCGCGCCGCCACCTTCTGGTTGACGGCGTTGTCCTCGGCGAGCAGCACGCGCAGGTTGGCGGGCAGGCGCGGCTGGCTGTCACCGGCCGGCGCCTCCGCCACCGCCGGCGCATGGGTACTGACGCCCAGCAGGAGCTCGTCGAGGAGCTGGGTGAGGCGTACCGGCTTGGCGAGCACGGCAGCGAAGCCGACGGCGCGCGGTTCGCCGCGCACCGGTCCCGCGGAGAGCAGCAACAGGCGTGTGGCCTGCAGCGCCGGGTCGGCCTGGATGTGGCGGGCCAGCTCTTCGCCACTGCCGTCCGGTAGCTGCTGGTCGAGCAGAGCGACCTGCACCGGACGGCCCGCTGCGTGGGCCGCGCGCAGGGTGTCGAGCGCTTCCTGCAGGCTGCCGGCTTCGCTGACGTGGATGCCGTAGCCGGTCAGGCTCTCGCGCAGGATGCGGCGGTTGAGCGCGAAGTCGTCCACCACCAGCACGTGCAGATGCCTCAGCTCGACGCGCTCGGCCCGGGCTTCGTAGGCGCCCTGACGCTTCAGCGGGAGCACTACATAAAACGTGGAACCGCCGGCGCCGTCGCTTTCCAGGCCGACATGGCCGCCCATGAGGCCGGCCAGCGCCTTGCAGATGGCAAGGCCGAGGCCGGTGCCGCCGAAGCGGCGCGTGGTGGACGGATCGGCCTGGGTGAACTGCTCGAACAGGCGGGCCTGCTTCTCGCGCGCGATGCCGATGCCGGTGTCGCTGACCGCGATGCGCACCACCGCCTCGTCGGCGATCACGCTCTCCGCGCTCACCTCCACCAGCACGTGCCCCTGCGGCGTGAACTTCACGGCATTGGACAGGAAATTCAGCAGGATCTGGCGAATGCGGCCGACGTCGCCCTGCACGAGGCGCGGGCAATCGGGCGCGAAACGCTGCACGAGTTCGAGTTTCTTTTCCTGGATCTGCGGCAGCAGCAGGTCGCAGGCCTCGTCGACGAGCACGCCGAGGTCGAAGGGCACGGCCTCGATGCTGAGCTTGCCGGCCTCGATCTTCGAGAAGTCGAGGATGTCGTTGATGATGGTCAGCAGCGCCTGGCCAGACTGGTAAAGCGTGCGCACGTAGTCGCGCTGTTCCGGACTCAGCTCGGTTTCCTGGAGCAGTTGCGCCATGCCGAGCACGCCGTTCATGGGCGTGCGGATCTCGTGGCTCATGGTGGCGAGAAACTGGCTCTTGGCCTGCGTGGCCGATTCCGCCGCATCCTTGGCGGCGATCAGGGCGGACTCCGCCTCCTTGCGCGTGGTGATGTCGTTGATGGTGCCGGACACGCCGTTGGGCAGGCCGCTCTCGTCGTAGAGGAAGGTGGCCCAGAGCTGGACCCACAACACCTTGCCGTCGCGGGCAATGGCGCGGCACTCGAGTTCGGTGGAGCTGTGCACCTGGCGCAGGAAGGGCAGCAGCGCCGCCAGCGCGCGCTCCTGGTCCTCCGGGTGGACGAAGCTCGCGCCGGTGCGGCCCAGCGATTCACGCACGTTGAAGCCGGTCAGCTCTTCCCAGGCCGGGTTGAGAAAGGTGAGGCGTCCCTGCAGGTCGCTCTGGAAGATCACCTCGCGCACGCTGTTCATCACGCGCCGGTACTGCGCTTCGGACTGCAGGATCTTCTGGCTCTGCTCGAACAGGCGGGCGGCGGACTGGTTGAGCGCCTCGTTGAGCTGGTTGATTTCGCGCGTCTGCGAGCCCACGTGGATTTCGCGCTTCTGCTGATGGTAAACGTCGAGGCCCTGGGCGAATCCGATCAGGCGCCGCAGCTGGTGGATGGGCCGGTGCAGCAGACCGAGAAAATAGAGCGCCGACAACACTGCAAGCAGCAGTCCGGTGCCGATTTCCGCGCGCAGCACGGCAAGATAGCGCTGCGACTGTGCGGAGTAGTCGTACTCCATGTAAATCCAGCCCTGGTCGCTGACGCGCTGCCAGAGGCGAAAGACATGCTGAGCCTGGCTCACGGCGCTATCGCCGTTGGCCGGGAGCGCAAGTTCGCGCTCCCGGAAGCGTTCGCGGACCTCGCTGCCGCGCGCATGCTCCACGTCGCTCAGGATGCGGCCCTGGTTGTCCGCCACCACCAGCCGGCGCACTTCCGGGAATTCCGCCGTGTGCACCATGAGCTCGCGCAGCTCGTCGTAGTTGGCGAGCAGGATGTCGCGGTAGGCGGCCGCGGAGAAATTGCGCACCACGATGTTGGCCTGGGTCAGCGCGGCCTCCTGCAGCAGGGCGTTCTGCTTGCGGTAGATCACATAGCCGAACACCGTGAGCGCCACCACCAGCGACAGCGCGGACAGCACCGCCACCTGCTGGCTGAAGCTGCGGGGCAGGAAGCGCCTGGCAAGGCGCTGCAGGGAATCAGCGGCCGGCATCGGGGGCCTCGGCGGGCAGCAGCCTGCTCATGCTGCCATAGTCGCGCTCCAGGTCCGCCTCGGTCAGGCCGGGCATCAGGATGGCCTCGAGCAGGGCCGGATGCGTCTCGCGCAGGCGCAGCATGCCGCGGCTGAACTTCTGCGCGATCTCCGGCGGCGTGCGCACGTTGACGGAGATCGCCGGGGGCGGCAGGTCGACCGTGCGGTGGATCACGCGCACCTGTGCGGCGACTTCCGGCGGCAGGAGCCCGAGCAGGTAATTGTTGATCACGGCGGCGTCGCTCTTGCCGCGCACCACGCTGCGCAGCGCGCTGCTTTCCGTGTTCAGTTTCGAGACATCGACGGCAATCTTCTGCTCGCGCAGCTGCTGCAGCACGAGCAGGTTGGAGGAGATGTCGTGGCCATCCTGCATGCAGAGGGTCCGCCCCTGCAGGTCCGCCAGCCCCCGCAACGGGCTGTCGTGGCGCACCACCACGAGGCCGGTCAGCGGCAACCTGCCCCGCAGCAGGGGGCGATAGGTCTGGCGCAGCTTCCAGGCCTGCCCCGGGCTCGTCACCACGAAGTCGACCTCGCCACGGGCAATCGACCGCTCGAACTCCGCAAAGTCCTCATGGAAGCGGAAGCGCAGCACGAGCCCGGCTTCGCGGCTCGCCTGGTCCAGCACGGGCTGCCAGCGGCGCTTGATCTCCACGGGCGGCATGATGGGCACCACCGCCATGGTCCAGACCCGGTCGGCGGCCTGTGCCGGCGCGGCCCGCAGGGCGGCCGGAGCGAGCAGCAGCAGGGCGAGCAGCAGGCGCAGCAGGCGTGCGGGGTCCATGGGGGTCCTTTCCGTGGGAGAGGCGTTGCAGGGCTAGAGGTGCAAAGCCTAGCACTGCTGCCGGGGCGACTGCAGGGGCAAGGGTGCGACCGGCTTGGCGGAAATGGACCGCGGTCATCCTCTCGCGAGAGGGTCAGGCGTCGCGCCGGCGGGCGCCGGGAATAAAAAACGGGAGCCAGGGCTCCCGTTTTTCAGCAGTCGCGGCCGGTCAGAGGTACTTGTCCGTCACCGCGCCCTCGGAGGCACTGGCCACCGTGGCCGCGAACTTGGCCAGCGCGCCGCGGGTGAACTTCGGTGCCGGACGCACCCACTTCGCCTTGCGCGCGGCGAGTTCGGCGTCGCTGAGGTTCACGCTGATCTGGCGCGTTTCGGCATCGATGGTGATGACGTCGCCATTTTCCAGCAGGCCGATGGGGCCGCCCTCGAAGGCCTCGGGCGTGATGTGGCCCACGACGAAGCCGTGCGAGCCGCCGGAGAAGCGGCCGTCGGTGATGAGCGCCACGTCCTTGCCGAGACCCTTGCCCATGACCGCGGAGGTCGGCGACAGCATTTCCGGCATGCCGGGGCCGCCCTTGGGGCCTTCGTAGCGGATCACGATGACTTCACCCGCCTGCACTTCGCCATTGAGGATGCCGGCCAGCGCGCTTTGCTCGCCGGCATACACGCGGGCGCGGCCCTCGAAGCGCAATCCTTCCTTGCCGGTGATCTTGGCGACCGCGCCGGTGGGCGCGAGGTTGCCGTTCAGCACGACGAGGTGGGAGTCCTTTTTGATGGACTTGTCGAAGGGCATGATGATCTGCTGGCCATCACGTCGCCGTGCAGCATGCCGGCGTCGAGCATGCGCTTCATCAGCGGCTGGATGCCGCCGATGGCGACGAGCTCGCTCATCATGTACTTGCCGGACGGACGCACGTCCGCCAGCAGCGGCGTGACCTTGCCGAGGCGCACGAAATCATCGAGCGTGACTTCGACGCCGATGGAGTGCGCCATCGCGATCAGGTGCAGCACGGCGTTGGTCGAGCCACCGAGCGCGATCACCACGCGGATGGAGTTCTCGAAGGCCTTCTTGGTCATGATGTCGGACGGCTTGATGTCCTGCCTGAGCAGCTCCAGCACCTGGCGGCCGGCGCGCTCGCAGTCGGACAGCTTCTCCTGGCCGACGGCCTCCTGCGCGGAGGAGCCCGGCAGCGACATGCCCAGCGCCTCGATGGCGGAGGCCATGGTGTTGGCGGTGTACATGCCGCCGCAGGAGCCCGGGCCCGGGATCGCGACTTCCTCGATCTGCTTGACCTGGATCTCGCTGAGTTCGCCGCGCGCGTGGCGACCCACGGCCTCGAACACGGAAATGATGTCGGTGTTGCCGCCGCCCGGCTTGATGGTGCCGCCGTAGACGAAGATGGACGGGCGGTTCAGGCGCGCCATGCCGATGATGCAGCCCGGCATGTTCTTGTCGCAGCCGCCCACGGCGACGAGGCCGTCGAAGCCTTCGCAGCCGGCCACCGCCTCGATGGAGTCGGCGATGATCTCGCGCGAGACCAGCGAGTACTTCATGCCTTCGGTGCCGTTGGCGATGCCGTCGGAAATCGTGATGGTGTTGAAGATCACCGCCTTGCCGCCGGCGGCGTTGGCGCCCTTTTCGGCTTCGCGGGCGAGCACATCGATATGCATGTTGCAGGGCGTGACCATGGCCCAGGTGCTGGCGATGCCGATCTGCGGCTTCTTGAAGTCGGCGTCGGTGAAGCCGACGGCGCGCAGCATGGCGCGGCCGGGTGCGGCCTCGATGCCGTCCACCACCTGCGAGGAATATTTGCGGATATTGTCGTTGTCGCTCATTGCTGTGCCCTGTCTGGTAAATGCGGTTGGATCGGTTCCGGCCGGTGTGCGCTGCACGTCCTGCCTGTCATGGTTCGTAGTGTGCGTGCGCAGGATGCGTCCCGGTCAGGGTCGCTCCGGCCCGCAGGCCGGTGCCGCGGCGGCGGGAAACGCCATCCGGGCACGGGGCTGCGCGGCGCGCGGGTTTCAAAGGGGTTTGGCGAACACCTGCGAGTTGCGCTGGTAGTTGTAGAGCTGCTTGCGCTCGGTGGGCAGGTCGTCCACCGAGGCCTGTTTGAAGCCGTGCTCGATGAACCACAGCGCGGTGCGCGTGGTGAGCACGAAGAGCTTCTTCAGGCCCTTGTTGGCGGCGCGCTTCTCCAGGAACTCGAGCAGCTCGGTGCCGCGGTCGCCATTGCGATAGTTGGTGTGCACGGCGACGCAGGCGATTTCGCCCGAGGCGGGATTCTTCTCGTCCGAGGGCAGCGGGTAGAGCGCGGCGCAGCCGACGATCATGCCGTCGCGCTCGATCACCACGAAGTGATTGATCTCGTTCTCGAGGCGTTCGCGCGAGCGGCGCACGAGGATGCCTTCTTCTTCCAGCGGCCGCATCAGCTCCAGCATGCCGCCGATGTCTTCGATCTCCGCCTCGCGGATCTCTTCGTAGGGGTCATGCGTGATCAGCGTGCCGGACCCGTCGCGGGTGAAGAGCTCCTGTACCAGGGCGCCGTCGCGGGCGTAGGAAATGATGTGCACGCGCTTGACGCCGCTGCGGCAGGCCTCGCTCGCCGCGTGCATGTGGCGCAGCAGCTCGGAGTCGAGCTTCTTGCCGCGCAGGTACTGGTCGACTTCGTTGGGGATCATTTCGCGCAGCAGGCGCTCGTCGTTGGACTGGATGCCGTCGCGGTCGCCGAGGCAGATCAGCTTGTCGGCCTTGAGTGCGATCGCCGCGCTCACCGCCACGTCTTCCGCGAGCAGGTTGAACACTTCGCCCGTGGTCGAGTAGCCGGTCGGGCCCAGGATCACGATGTGGTGGTTGGTCAGGTTCTTGCTGATCGCCTCGACATCCACCGCGCGCACTTCGCCGGTGAGGCCGAAGTCCACGCCGTCACGCACGCCGTAGGGCTTGGCGGTGATGAAGTTGCCGGAGATGGCGTCGATCTTGGCGCCGAACATCGGCGAGTTGGCGAGGCCCATGGAGAGCAGCGCCTCGATCTCGAGGCGAATGGAGCCGACGGCATCCAGCACGCAGCGCAACGCCTCTCGCGTGGTCACGCGCAGGCCGTTGTGGATGGGCGTGCTGATGCCCATCTCCGCGAGGTTCTCGTCGATCTGCGGACGCGCGCCGTGCACCAGCACCAGGCGGATGCCCAGCGAGTGCAGCAGGGCGATGTCGTGCACGATGTTGTGGAAGTTCTCGTGGTTGACGGCTTCGCCGCCGAACAGCAGGACAAAGGTCTTGCCGCGATGGGCATTGATATAGGGCGCGGAATTGCGGAACCAGTGGACGTACTGGTCCGTCATGGTGTCCTGGAATGGCTGGGTGCTCACGGGCAAGACTCGCGGTAGCGGGGAGAACCGGGATTTTAGGGGGGAAGGCAAGGGAGTGAGAAGGTGACGCGGCCTGAGAAAGCGGCGTAACCCCCGGATTTCGTCAACTCGCTCGCCGAGGGGTGGGGGGGGCTCAGAGACAGAATTCACGGATTAGCCCTTTCAGGACCTCCACGGTGGGTTGGACGCTGTCCAGGGCAATGAACTCGTCGGGCTGGTGCGCCTGCTCAATGCCGCCGGGGCCGAAGATCAGGGCATCCATGCCGAGCTCGCGGAAAAACGGGCCTTCGGTGCCGAAGGCGGCCGCCTCGGCCCGATGGCCGGTGAGGCGTTCCGCCGCCAGCACCAGCGGGGAGTCGGCCGGGGTTTCCATGGCCGGGGTCCCCGCAAACAGCGGCTCCACGAGGATCTTCACGCCGTGCCGGGGGGCCAGGGGCGCAACGCGGGCATCGATCGCGGCGCGGAGTTCGTCCATGGACATGCCCGGCAGGGGGCGCAAATCAAACTGTAGTTCGCACTGCGGACAAATCCGGTTGGGATTGTCGCCGCCGTGTATACAACCGAGGTTCAGCGTGGGCACCGGCACCGTGAAGGCGGGATTGCAGTACTTCGCCTGCAGCTCGGTACGGAAGGCGAGGAGCTCGTTCATTACGGCGTTCATGGCCTCCAGGGCGTTGGCGCCCAGCGCCGGATCGCTGGAGTGGCCGCTGCGGCCCTCGATCAGCACGCGCTCCATCATCACGCCCTTGTGCATGCGCAGCGGGCGGCGCGAGGTCGGCTCGCCGATCACGGCGAAGCGGGCTTTCGGCTTGCCGGCCGCCACCAGGGCGCGCGCGCCCGACATGGAGCACTCCTCGTCGCAGGTGGCGAGGATGATCAGTGGGGCCTTGAGCGGCTGGTTGAGGAATTCGCGGGCCGCCTCGATGGCGAGCGGGAAGAAGCCTTTCATGTCGGCGGTGCCGAGGCCGTAGAGGCGGCCGTCGGCCTCGGTCAGGCGGAAAGGATCGAAGCGCCAGCGGCCTTGGTCCCAGGGCACGGTGTCGGTGTGACCGGCCAGCACGAGGCCGCCGGGGCCGGTGCCTAGCGTGGCGATGAGGTTGGCCTTGCCGGGCAGCACTTCCTGGATCTCGCAGGCGAAGCCGAGGTCGGTCAGCCAGGCGGCCAGCAGCTCGATGACGCCGCGATTTCCCTGGTCGAGGCGCGGGTCGGTGCAGCTGACGCTGGGGGAGGCCACCAGTGCCGACAACATCTGCCGAAGGTCGAGCGAAGCCATGGGTAACCGCTGCCGATGAAATAAAAGAGGGATGAAAGCTTAGGTGCTGGCGGCGCCAAGGCCAAGCCGGGAGTGGCGCCCAGGCCGATCGTGCCGTGCGGGCCCTGCGCCGGGGCTGTCGATCCGGGTCGACGTGCCAGCTTCCCGCGAGGCGCGAGCCCTGTGCCCTCACGCAGGCAGGCGTGCTCGCCTGCTGGTGTCCTGCCTGTGCCTCAGCGCAGCACGATGGGCAGGTCGGGCAGCTCGTTGGGGTTGTGGCCGTCGGACGGGAAGTGGCGCAGCAGCAGGTCGTTGAGGGTGCGGATGGCCTGCAGGCTCCCTTCCTCGTAGCGGCCGCCGCGGAAGGCGGCGGTCATGGCGGCACAGACGTCCGCCCAGGTGGCGGCATCGGCGATGCCGTTCAGGCCACGGTCGGCCAGGATCTCCACCTTGTGCTCGCAGAGCAGCACATAGACCAGGATGCCGGTGTTGTCGGCCGTGTCCCAGGCGCGGGTCAGGCCGAAGAGCTCGAGGGCACGGTCGCGCACGGCCTTGCCGGACAGCACGTCGGCCAGCGGCCAGTCGCCCTCGACCACGAAGCGGATCTCGCCGCGGTGGGTCTGTTCGCCCTCGGCGACGGTCTTACGGATGGCCTCCTGCACTGATGGCGGAAAGGCGCGCCGCGTGGCCATGGGGGTGTGCAGCAGGTGGGTCAGCAGGCGGGACATGGCAACTCCTCCGTGAAGCTGCCGATTCTGCGCATGCGCCGGGCAATGTCGATAGCGGGATTGCAGGCGGGCGGTGCCGGCGGGCTGCCCCTCCCGAAGGAGGGGGTTGGCGCCGGTGCCGCGGCCTAGAGTCGGTGGCAGGACAGTCGCGGGCTCAGGGGCAGCGGTAGCTTTCCTGGGTGAGCAGGTCGATGCCGCAGTCGAGGTCGGAGATCCAGTCGAGGAAGCGGTGGATCATGGGCTGGCCCACGAAGGGGCTGCCGTGCTGCGGTACCATCTGTGCCACGTCCATGCGCCGCACCATCTCGGCCCAGAGGCGGGTTACGCGGCGTGAGCACATGTAGCGCTGGTGGAAGCCGCGCATGCTGGAGATGTGGGTCTCGAAGTCGGTCACCGGCTTCACGTCGTCGACCATCGAGGCGCCCATGTCGCCGGAGAACAGGATCTTCGAGATCGGGTCATAGAACTGGAAGTTGCCCACCGAGTGCAGGAAGTGGGCCGGGACGCACTTGATCACCGTGTCGCCGAAGGGGATGTCGCCGCCGTGGTCGGGCAGCTCGATCAGGCGTTCGGTGACGTCCGATTTCATCTGGGTGGTGATGAAGCCCGAGGCCAGGTGCGGCAGGAAGCGCGCCCACAGCCTGGAGGCCACCACCGTCGCCCTGGTGTGCATCAGCCAGCGCGGCATGGAGGTGATGATGTCCGGGTCCTGGTGGGAGGCGAACACGTAGTCCAGGTCCTGCAGCTTGATGTGCTTGCTGACCTCGATGGTGAGCGGCGTATAGGTCAGGTCGCCGCCCGGATCGATGATGGCGGCATGCCTGCCGTGCACGATCAGGAACTGATTGGACTGCACCCCGTCGCCTTTCACGAGCGTCGAGAAGCTGATGCATTTGTGGTGGCCGTCATCGTAGAGGATGGTGGCGGCTGAAACGGGCAGGGTGGCGTTCATCTGGATTGGGGCATCACGATCAGGGAGTGGCCGCATCATGGCGGCCGCATTCCGCCCCTGTCTTGACGTGGATCAACGGCGGCGAATCCCCCTGTCCGGAGGTGGGGGCGGGGATGGACCGGATGACCGGTTGCTGTTCGGATGAGCGGGAATTCAGCCGGATGAATGGCTGAGCTAGAGTCACTATCGACTCGCGATCAAGGCGCCATACCAACAAGAAGCGCCAGCCAAACCAGGAGGGTTGTATGCAGGTTTATCGCCATCGGGAAGACGTGCTTCCCAGCCTCATCATATTCACCGTTTTCGCCATTCAGCTCGGCACGTTCTTCTTCGTCGAGTCGCTCTGGGTGGTAGCCGCCGTCATGGCGGGGCTGCTCACCTTCTCGGCCATGCCGGGCTCCATCTCGCACAACCACCACCATGTGCCCACCTTCCTGAAGCCGGCCTACAACCGGGTCTACGAGGTCATCCTCTTCCTTGAGACCGGTGTCGTGCCCTACGCCTGGACGCTGCACCACAACCTGGGCCATCACAAGGACTACCTGGACCAGGAAAAGGATCCCGCCAACTGGCTGCTCGCCGATGGCCGCGTGATGTCCCGGGTGCGCTACGACGTGGTTGGCGCCCTGCGCATCTATCCGGAGATATGGCGTATCGGTCGTGGCTTCCCGGAGCTCTTCCGCCGCTTCAAGGTCTGGGGCACGGTGAGCCTGGCCGTGCTCGGCGTGTTCATCGCCATCGATCCGGTCAAGGCGCTCATCCTTTTCGTTGCGCCCATGCCCATCATGTACCTGGGCCTGATGGACAACACCTATATGCAGCACTCCGATCTCGACACGAGCTCGGACCTCACCGCCTCGCGTAACACCACCAGCCGCCTGTACAACCTCATCTCCTGGAACCTGGGCTACCACGCCATCCACCACATGAAGCCGCATGTGCACTGGAGCCGCCTGCCGGAACTCTACGCGCAGATGGAGCACCAGATTCCGGACGGCGTGAAGTGCGACTCCGTGCTGCTCTCCGCCTGTACCTATCGCCACTCGCAACATGCCGCACCCGTGGCGGCGCCGGTGGCCAGCGCCACCATCTGCTACCTGCGCCCGGCGCAGCCGCTGCGCTGGAGCCCGGCCCAGATGCGATCTGCCGCCTAGTTCCCGCCGCCACTCCCCCTTGTTCCCTGAAACCCGGGCCGCTACTGTTGCGGCCCGGTGCTTTTTGGGAAGCCTTCATGATTTACCAGGTGTTGTTGCGCCTGCTGCTCAGTGCGGCGGGCCTTGGTCTCGCGGCCATCTGGCTGGACGGCGTGCACGTCACGCATCCCTCCACGCTGTTCTGGGCCGCGCTGCTGCTGGGCATCGCCAACACGGTGGTGCGGCCTGTGCTCATCCTCTTCACGCTGCCGGTGACCGTGCTCACGCTGGGGCTGTTCCTGCTCGTGATCAACGCCGCCATGCTGGGCCTGGTCTCCTGGATGCTGCCGGGTTTTGCGCTGGATGGTTTCTGGTCCGCCCTGGGGGCCTGGTTCATCATCGCCCTGTTCCAGGCGCTGGGCGCCTTCCTGGGCGGCAAGCAGCGCCTCGTGGTCAAGGTCGAGCGCATCGACGACGACCGCTGAGCGTCATGCCCGTCGCAAGATGATTGCGTGCGGGTCGCAGCAATAAAAAAAGGCCCCGTTCGGGGCCTTTTTTGTGGGCGCGCAGTGCTTACAGGTCGTAGCGCACGCTGACGAAGAGGCCGTCGAGCTCCGTGTCCACGGCGAGACCGCCGGCGACGGAGAGCTTGGGATCGAAGTAGTAGCGCACGGCGCCTTCCGCACCGACACCGTCGTCGATCATGTCGTTGGAAGACAGCTTGAGGTCGCCTTCGAGCTGCAGTTTCGGCTGCACCTGGAAGCGCAGGCCGGCGTTCGCAATGAAGCCGGTGTCATCACCCTTCGCCTTGAAGGTTCCGAATACCGGGTGTGTGAAGCTGCTCTCTGCTTCGACGTGCAGCAATTGCAGGCCGGCGTGGAAGCTCAGGTTGCCCTTGAGGGGCTGATGGAACTGCCCACCGATTTCAAAGGCCGTCACGTCGACGTTGGGATCGGCATCGCCGATGAAGATTCCGCCCACGAGACCGAAGTTCTTGGTGAGGTCGAAGGCGCCCTTCGCGAACAAGGCTTCGCCTTCATCGATTTCGCCAAAGCCGCCTTCAATGTAGCTGTAGTTGAATTCGGCATTGGCGGCCGTGGAGGCACCGAGCGCCAGCGCGAGCAGGCCGGCCTTCATCATCGTCTTTTTCATTCTTGCATTCCCTTCGGGGTTTCATTGAACGGCGCAATAGTACGCACTCACTGCAGGATGCAGCACGCCGCGTCGGGGATTCTGTGATTGGAGTCACAGGGTCTCTGTTGCACTCGCGTAACTCAAGGAGGGCTCAGCAACGGCTGCACCAGCTGAGCACGATAAGCGCCGGTACCCGTAATGGCCCCGGCCACTTCGGGACGGGAGGGCCAGTTCGCGGGCAGCGGGCGGCCCGCTGCCCGCAGGACTACCAGCTCGCAGAGCGCCCTCTCGGCCGCAGTCGGAGCGGCAGGGTGCGTGGCGCAGCCCGGAGCGGTACGCCGGCCTTGGGCCAGCTTGATCAGGTCACGGTCGAGCGTCGTGGCGAGGGCGCCGTCTTGCGGCAGCGCGGCCAGGGCCTCGTCGAGCCTGCCTTCGGCGATGAGGGACCGGTAGTCTGGTGCTGGCCGGGTATCTGCCGTGTCAAGCGCCTGCCGGGCCTGACTGCCGGGCAGGGCCTGGACGCGGTTGGCGGCGCGGGCCTCCTCCTTGAACGCCCGTAACTTCGCGGTGCGCTGCAATGGCTGAGCTGCCTCCAGCTCGGGTGCCTGCAAGGATGCGGTGGGCGGGGGTGACGCATCCGATACACCGGCGGCAGGAGCGTGGGCGACGACAGGACTGGCCGGGGCCGCCGTCGCGGCGGGCGGCTCGTCGTGCAGTGAAAGTGCACCGAGCTCATCGCTTGCAGTGCTGTTGCTGGCTTTGGGTTTGGCACCCGCATCCGCTCCGGCATCGGCATCGTTCTCAAGCCGGCGCGCGGATTCGACAGGCGCAGATTCGCGCCGTGCCAGCTTCTGTTGCGGCGCCGCGTGTTCTCCAGGAGCGGCCTTCGCGTCGGTGGCAGGAATCTCCGTCGCCACAGGAGCCGGCCGGGACATCGGCACCGTGCCGACTGCCTCCTGGAACTGCTCCGGCGTGCGCGCCTGCCACTGCACGGTGAGGGCGACGCCCAGTACCAGCGCCGCGGCGGTGGCAGTGATGCGGCTCAGCGCAAGAGGGGAGGGCCGGCGCCCGGGGCCCGCGCCGATGGCGCGGCGGGACGCGGCGCGAATCAGGTCGTCCGTGGCGGACGCGGGCTGCTCGTCGGGCAACGATTTGTAGAGCTGCGACAGTTCGGGATCGTCGAGATCGCGGTCGGGGCGGTTCATGCCAGCGTCTCCAGGCAGCTGCGCAGTTTCTTCAGGGCGTAGCGCAGGCGGCTCTTCGCGGCCTCCAGGCCGGCGCCGGTGATCTCGGCAATCTCGGCGAGCGAGAACTCCGCCTCTTCCTTCAACAGGAACACCTCGCGCTGTTCGGCGGGCAGCTGCGCCATGCAAGCGGTGAGCGCGCGCGCCGTCAGGTGGCGGCCCCACTCGCTCTCGGGGGACGGCAGCGGGCAGGCGGCGTCGGCGGGCAGCTCCTCCACGGTTTCCTCATGGCGCCAGCGCCGACCCTGCCGCCGCAGGTGGTCGACGAGGCAGCTGTGGGCGAGGCGATAGATCCAGGTGCTGAATCGCGCCTGCACGCGATAGTCGTCGCGGTGGCGGATCAGGCGCAGCCACGCCTCCTGGTAGATTTCCTCGCCGGCCTCGCGGCTGCCGGCCTCGCGCACGAGGAAGCGGAACAGGCGCCCGCGATGACGCTGGTAGAGCGTATCGAAGGCGCCGGCGTCGCCAGCCTGGTAGGCCAGCATCAACGCTTCATCGCTGTCGACGTCAAGGACGGGGCTAGCGGCTATGGGGCCGGAGGTCGTGGTGGACATGCAGGGTGTCCGTCTTGTTGTGGTCGCCGGCGGGCGTGTGCGGCGTCAGCGCGGCGGCGAGGTCGACCAGTCGCAGGAATTCGCGGCGGTAGCCGGCGCTGTCCTCGCCGAGGTGCTGCTGCGCCAGGTGGCGCACGTCATCGTAGCCGAATGTACCCGTGTAGGTGGACTGCCGCAAAAGCTGGCCGAAGCCGGCCACCGCGCTGGCGAAGCCAAGATCGCGCGAGGGCGTGCGGGCGAGCGCGGCGGCATCGGGCCGCGCGATGGCCTGGGCGAGTTCCGTGGAGCGCGTCCCTTCGGGCTGCTTGTAGCGGATGCGCAGGAAGCCCAGTTCGCCGCGCCTGTCGCCGACACTCTTTGCCGGGGCGGCATAGCGGCGCTCGCCGTGCAGCGTGGCCGCGCCCACCGGCGTGATCTCGTAGAGCGCGGTGACGCTGCGGCCGGCGCCGACGTCGCCGGCGTCCACCTTGTCGTTGCGGAAGTCCTCGTGGTTCAGCACGCGGTTCTCGTAGCCCACCAGGCGCCACTCGGCGACCTGCGCCGGATTGAACTCGACCTGGATTTTCACGTCCTTCGCCACGGTGTTGAAGGTGGCGGAGAGTTCCTCCACCAGCACCTTGCGCGCTTCGTCCAGCGAATCGATGTAGCTGTAGTTGCCGTTGCCGACGTCGGCCACCTGCTCCATCAGCGCTTCCTGGTAATTGCCCTGGCCGAAGCCGAGCGTGGTCAGCGAGATGCCGCTCTCGCGCTCGCGCGCGACGATGTCCTTGATCTGCTCGATGTCGCTGATCCCGACATTGAAGTCGCCATCGGTGGCCAGCAGGATGCGGTTGATGCCGCCCTTGATGTAGCCGGCGCGGGCCTGCGCATAGGCGAGCCGCAGCGCAGCTTCACCCGCGGTGGAGCCGCCGGCGGAAAGGCGCGCGATGGCGGCACGGATCTTTTCCTTCTGGCTGCCTGGTGTCGACGGCAGCTCCACCGCCGTGCGTCCCGCGTACACCACGAGCGAAACGCGGTCTTGCGGCCGCAGCTGCTGCGTCAGCAGTTGCAGCGTCGACTGCACCAGCGGCAGCTTGTCGGGCGCGTCCATGGAGCCCGACACGTCCACCAGGAACACGAGGTTGGCGGGTGGCATGGCCGCCACCTGCGTCTCCACCGCCTTCACGCCGACACGCAGCAGCAGGTGCTGCGGGTTCCACGGCGCCTGCCCGATTTCCGTGCTCACCGAGAAGGGATGACCGGCTGTGGCCTGCGGATAGGCATAGGAAAAATAATTCACCAGCTCTTCCACGCGCACCGCGTCGCGCGGCGGTAGCTGGCCCTGGTTGAGGAAGCGCCGCACATTGCTGTAGCTGCCGGTGTCGACGTCCAGGCTGAGCGTGGACAGGCTGTCCTCGGCGGCGAGCTTCACCGGATTCTCGGCCAGGTGCTGGTATTTCTCGCGGCTCTCCTGCGGAATCGCTGCGTCGTGCAGGATCATCGTGCCGGGGGCTTGCGGCGGGGGCGCATAAAGCGCCTGCGCGGTGCGCTCCGCCATTGCGTTGGTGGCGGCGCGGGATTTCAGCTGGGCCCGGGCTTCGGCTTTGCGTACCAGCTCGGGAGTGGCGGCAAGGGCATCCACCTCGGCAGGTGGCGGGGCGATCGCGGCGAGAGTGGGAGGGAGCGGCGGCTCCTGGCGAGGTGCGCCGCAGGCGGCCAGCAGCAGGCTGAAGGCGGCGCCGGCCAGGACGGTGGCGGCAAAGTGGCGTTTCACGGGTGTTCTCCTGGTGGTTGAGATCGCATCACCCGGTTAAACGCTGGCTCATCGGGAAAAGGGTTAAGCCCTGAAAAATATTTTCACCGACCCTGACCCTGACCCTGACCCTGACCCTGACCCTGACCCTGACCCCGACTTCGACTGTGAGTATCACTCCGAGCCCGTATCGGAGGGGCGCTGTGGGGGCCATTCGCGGCACTGCAGCAAGCGGCCGCAGAATTCGCCACGCTATCCTTTGCTGAAAATGGAACTGGGCCCCGTTGCAGCAGCCTCCAACTTGCTTGTCGCCGCGGGCGCCACAAAACAAACGCCACACAGGCCGGGCCTAAATAAACAGAAAGCCCGGCAGTCCTGCCCTACTTTTTACTCAGGGTGCGGGCGGAATGATTCTGCCGGCGCGAGTGCCATCGCCACTGCCGAAGGAGCAGGCTCATGAAATCCATCAGGCCCATGAAATCCATAGTGACGCTAATCGCCGTGGCCTTTACCGCCCTGGTCAGCAACGTCCTGCACGCCGAAGGTGGCAGTTATCAGTCTGCGCCGCCATCGCAGAAGAGCCCGTCCAGTCAGTCGGGTGGCGCAATGGGGGCGCAGGGGCAGCCGCCGTCGCAGGGCAAGCAGGTGGCGCCTGACAATACCGGCCGCAACGAGGAGCGTCAGGCCGGCAAGCCCGAGGCGGACGACCAGTCCAACCAGTCCGGTGACCTTGAGCTCACGGCCCGGCTGCGGCGCGCCATCACGGAAGACGACAGCCTTTCGGTGAATGCGCACAACATCAAGATCATCAGCTCGGGCGGCAAGGTCACCCTGCGCGGCCCGGTCGACAGCGAGCAGGAGAAGCGCCGGATAGAGGCGCTTGCGGGGCAGGTGGCGGGCCAGCAGCGCGTCACCAGCGAACTCGAAGTCAGGAAGCAGTAACTGGCAGCCCGGGCCATCGCGGCCATCATGTAAGGTAGGAGGGAGCATCATGACCAACTCTGTCTTCGGTACCGCCGAATCGGAAGATGTCGCGCGCAAGATCGTGGAAGACTTGAAAACGGACGGCATCGTTCCGGACAACATTTCCGCACTGTTCCCGGACAAGTCGAACAGCCAGGAATTTTCCGAGGAGCAGAACACCAAGATGCCGGAAGGCGCGAGCACGGGCGCCGGCGTCGGCGGCGTGCTGGGTGGTGGCCTCGGCTGGCTGGTGGGCGTGGGGACGCTGGCGATTCCGGGCCTCGGCCCGTTCGTGGCGGCCGGGCCCATCATGGCGGCGCTGAGCGGCGCGGCGGCCGGCGCGGCCGTGGGTGGCCTGACCGGGGCGCTGATCGGCCTCGGCATTCCCGAGCACGAGGTCAAGCATTACGAGGAGAAGCTCGGTGAGGGCAGCATCCTGCTCTCGGTGCAGGCGCGTGACCGTACCGAGGCGGACCACATCAAGGACATTTTCGAGCGCGATGGCGCCAAGGATGTCGCGGTCGTCTGAGTCACCCTTCGGTGTCCCGCACAGCCCCGCCCAGTCAACCTGCGCGGGGCTGTGTCGTTTCTGGGGAGGGTCAGTGGCCGC
Organism: Moraxellaceae bacterium; assembly: GCA_029237815.1. GTDB lineage: Bacteria > Pseudomonadota > Gammaproteobacteria > Pseudomonadales > Moraxellaceae > UBA2031. Next base: position 207,674 of record JAQZBP010000006.1, on the reverse strand, counting down.
CTGCGAAGCCCGCCTGCCGCCAGGCCTCGTACACCACCACGGCCACGCAGTTGGACAGGTTGAGGCTGCGACTGGCCGGCAGCATCGACAGGCGCAGGCGGCGCTCGGGCGTGAAGCGTTCCAGCACCTCCGGGGGCAGGCCTCGGGTTTCCGGACCGAACAGGAAAGCATCGCCGGCTTCCACTGCCAGCTCATGGTAGGAACGGGCGCCCTTGGTGGTGAAGGCAAACAGGCGCGCCGGCTGCACGGCGGCCAGGAAGTCATCCAGCGAATCATGCACTTGCAGGCTGGCCCACTCATGGTAGTCCAGCCCGGCGCGCCTGAGCTTGCTGTCCTCCAGGTCGAAGCCGAGCGGGCGGATCAGATGCAGCCGTGCGCCGGTATTCGCGCAAAGGCGGATGATGTTGCCGGTGTTGCCAGGAATTTCCGGCTGGAAGAGAACGACATGGAACACGGTGTCGGCCTGCTGGGGTCGGGGGTGCCAGTCTAGGCAGGGCGATCGCTGTCGCCAATGCTGTCAACCAACGCGATTCTGTGGCGTTATTGATGAGAGTAAGCACACCCTATTCCACGAGGAACTTCCATGAAGCCGCAACTCTCTTCCCTGATGCTCTCTCTCGCCCTGGCCGCCGGCTCTTCCCTGGCTGTCGCGGAAACCACTGCACCGGCCCCGGCCACCAAGGCCGAACAGGCCCAGCCCCGCATGGGCATGGGCGATGGCCCGAGGGCAGGCAAGCGCCACGCCGGTCGTCCCATGATGCGCGAGAAGCAGGAGAGCTTTACCGAGGAAAGCACCCGCAAGATGGCGGACGGCCGCGTCTTCAAGCGCCAGCTCGAACAGAAGGTCGGCGAGGGCAGCTTCTATCGCAAGGAAGTCATGACCAATCCCGATGGCAAGACCGCCAGCCGCACCGTGACGGCCACCCTGGACAAGGACAAGAAAACCTGGACGCGCAAGATCGAAGGCGTGGACTTCGACGGCAGTACCTGGTCGCGCACGCAGGATTCCCCGGCCCCGCATGACGCGGATGACGATGCCGGCCAGGACGACAAGCCCGCCGCGCCGGAGAAAAAGGCGGCTGGCGGCAAGAAAGCCAAGTAAGGCGGAGCACTCCCCATGCGAGTTGTGGCGGATGAGAGGCTTGCGTATGGTGGCGGCGTTGCCGCCACTGCCCATGCCATGACCTCCACACCCCCAGCCAATCTTGATGCCTTCCTGCGCACGGTCGGACGCCGCGCCCAGGTCATGGCCGAGATTTCTACCCGTGACCGCGAGGCGGCCCTCGACATCGTCCAGGACAGCATGCTGGCGCTAGCCTCCCGCTATGCCGCCAAGCCCCCGGAAGAGTGGGGGCCGCTGTTCCAGACGATCCTGCAGAGCCGCATCATGGACTGGCATCGCACCCGCACCCGGCGCGGCAAATGGATGACCTGGCTGGCGCCGCCCAAGGACGACCCCGAGGCCGATCCCTGGGCCGACATTCCAGAGGCCGCCAGCTCCGACCCGGCCTTGCTGCTGGAGCGGGCCCGGGACATGGATACCGTGACGCAGGCCCTGGAGGCCCTCCCGCTGCGCCAGCAGCAGGCCTTCATGCTCCGCATCTGGGAAGGCCTGGATACGGCCGACACCGCCCGGGCCATGGAATGCTCCGAGGGGAGCGTCAAAACACATCTGTCGCGCGCCCTGCACAGCATGCGCGCAAAACTGGAGGCGCAAGATGAATGAGCTTGATCCGCGGCAACGCGAACTTGCCGCCACCCTGCGTGAAACGCTGGAGCGTAAGACGGCGCAACCCGATCCGCTGCTCGAGGCCGCGCTGGCCGCGACGCGCGCGCAGATCGCTGCCCGGCCGCGCCGGCATCGCCATCCCTGGCTCATGGCGGCGGGCGGCTTTGCCCTGGCTGCGGGCCTGGCCGTGGTGGTAGTGCTGCCCTTCGGCCCACAGGCCGAACCGCCGTCGAAGGTCGCCGAAAGCGCGCCCATGCCGGATGCCGACCTCGAATTGCTGCAGGAAATGGACACGCTGGTTGCCATGGGTGAACGCTCATGAGGGCAGGCCGCTTTCTCTGCCTGCTCCTGCTGCTGGCCAGTGGCGTGGCCGCGGCCGAGGGCCGCCCCTTCGAAAGCCTGGACCCTGACACGCAGGCGGCGCTGTCGCGCTCACGGGCCGAATGGGACAGATTGCCTGCCGACCGGCAGGACGAGCTGGTCCGGCGCGCGCAGCAGTGGCGACAGCTTTCCCCGCAGCAGAAACAGGAACTCCGGCAGCGTTACGAGCGCTGGAAGGAGCTGCCCCCCGAGAAGCGGCAGGAGCTGAAGCAGCGCTACCAGCAGTTCCAGCAGCTGCCCCCGGAAAAGCGCGAGCAGTTACGCGAGCGCTGGCAAAGCCTGTCGCCCGATGAGCGTGACGCCATGCGGCAGCGCTTCAAGGCCGAGCGCGAGCAGGCGCGTGATGCGCAGCGCGAGGAAAAGCGGCAGGCACGCGAGCAGCGCCGTGCGCCGGGCGCAGATGGCCACCAGGAGGGCCGGGGCAAGAACCGCGAAGCGCGGCCGGAAGGCCAAGGCGAGAACAGCGAAAACCGGCAAGAGCGCAAAGAGAAGCGCAAGAAGCAGAAGGAGCGTGACCGGGAGTAGGCGCTCTACTTATCGAAACCAGGGGCACGTGACAGTGTGCCGGAAACAACAAAGGCGCCGCGGGCGCCTTTGTTATTTGCAGCGGGAGACGGGCGGTTTCAGTCGGCCTCTTCCTCGTCTTCGCCGCCCACGTCCATGCGCAGTTCCTTGATCTTGCGCGTCAGCGTGTTGCGGCCCCAGCCCAGCAGCTCGGCGGCATCGCGACGGCGGCCGCCGGTCTGGTTCAGCGCACAGGTGATCATGATGCGCTCGAATGCCGGCAGTGCGGAGTCGAGCAGCGGCTTGCCGCCGATCACCAGCTCCTTGCGCGCCCACTCCGCGAGCGCGGCCTCCCAGCCCTGTGCCGGGCGCGAGGCATCTGGCTCGTTGCTCTGGCGCAATTCGGGGGGAAGGTCGCCGATCAGGATCTCGCGGCCGGAGGCCATCACGGTCAGCCAGCGACAGGTGTTCTCGAGCTGGCGCACGTTGCCGGGCCAGGGCAGCTGCTGCAGGTAGGCGGCCGTCTCCGGGCGCAGCACCTTGTGCTCCACGTTCAGCTCGCGCGCGGCACGCACCAGGAAGTGTCCGGCCAGCGTCGCGATGTCCTCGCGGCGGTCACGCAGGCGCGGGATGTGAACGCGTATCACGTTCAGGCGGTGGAAGAGGTCTTCGCGGAACTTGCCTTCGGCCACCAGACGTTCGAGGTTCTGGTGCGTGGCCGCGATGATGCGCACGTCCACCTTTACCGGTGTGTGGCCGCCGACGCGATAGAACTCGCCATCTGCCAGCACGCGCAAGAGGCGCGTCTGCGTGTCGAGCGGCATGTCGCCGATTTCATCCAGGAACAGCGTGCCGCCGTTGGACTGCTCGAAGCGGCCCTGGCGCTGGGCGCCAGCGCCGGTAAAGGCGCCCTTCTCATGGCCGAACAGCTCCGACTCCATCAGGTCCTTCGGGATCGCCGCCATGTTGAGCGCGATGAAGGGGCGGCCGGCGCGCGGCGAGTGCCGGTGCAGCGCATGCGCCACCAGCTCCTTGCCGGTGCCGGATTCGCCGTTGATGAGCACGGTGATGTTGGAGTTGGAGAGGCGGCCGATGGCGCGGAAGACCTCCTGCATGGCCGGCGATTCGCCGATGATCTCCGGGCCGGCCAGCGTCTCCGCCGGCAACGTCGCGTTCTTGAGCTGCTCGTGGTGATGCGCCACGGCGCGCTTCACGAGCGCGATGGCTTCGTCGACGTCGAAGGGTTTCGGCAGGTACTCGAAGGCGCCGCCCTGGTAGGAGGACACGGCGGAGTCGAGGTCGGAATGGGCCGTCATGATGATGACGGGCAGGTCGGGATGCTCCATGCGGATCTTGGTCAGCAGCGAGAGGCCGTCGATGCCGGGCATGCGGATGTCGCTGATGATGGCGTCGGGCTGCTCCTTGTCGAGCTTGGCGAGCGCCGAGTTGCCGTCCTCGAAGGTGGTGGCGGCGAGGCCTTCCTGCATCAGCGCCTTTTCCAGGACCCAGCGGATGGAGCGGTCGTCGTCGATGATCCAGACCTTGGAATTAGTTGCGGCCATTGTCCTGCTCCACGGGTAACAGAATGCTGAAGATGGTTTGACCCGGGCGCGACTCGCATTCGATCAGGCCCTGGTACTGGTGCACGATGTCCTGTGCAATCGAGAGGCCAAGTCCGGTGCCGTTCGCGCGACCGCTGACCATGGGATAGAAAATCGTCTCGAGCAGCGCCGGCGGAATGCCCGGACCGTTGTCGATGATGTCGACGCGGATGACCAGGCGATGCCGTGTCGCGCCGATGGTGAACTGCCGCAGCGAGCGCGTGCGCAGCACGATGCAGGGCTCCTGCTGCGCCGGGTTTTCAAGCAGCGCCTGCAGGGCGTTGCCGGTGATGTTGAGGATCGCCTGGATGAGCTGGTCCGGGTCGGCGTTGAGCTCGGGCAGGGAGATGTCGTAGTCGCGCCGGATCTGCGCGCGGCCGCCGGCCTCCACCAGCATCAGCGAGCGCACCCGCTCCAGGCATTCGTGGATGTTCACCGGCTGCAGCTCGGGCAGCTTGCGCGGGCCCAGCATGCGGTCCGCCAGGTTCCGCAGGCGGTCCGTCTCCTCGATAATGATGTTGGTGTAGTCCGACACGTCGGCGCCGGCCTGGGCGCGGGCCAGCAGCTGTGCCGCGCCGCGGATGCCGCCCAGCGGGTTCTTGATCTCGTGCGCCACGCCGCGGATCAGGGCGCGGGTGGCCTGATGCCCGGCCAGGATGGCTTCCTCCCGCGAAATCCGGAGCAGCCGGTCCATCTGCTCCATCTCGATGAGCAGCGACACCGGCATGCCCGGCGCCATGAGCAGGCCCACCGTGTAGTCCACGGTGATCTCCTGGATGCCCACGCGCAGGTGCGCCTCGCGCTTGGTGTAGGGGTGGGAAGTCGCCAGCGTTTCGCGCAGGGAGGCGGCCGTGTCCGCCCCGTCGATCTCGATGAAGCAGTCGGTGAAGGGCTGGCCCACGGCGCGCGCCCGGCTGACAGCCAGGAGCGCCTCCGCGGACGGATTCAGGTAGCGCACGATGAGCGCCGCATCGACGACGACGACGGCGGTGCTGAGGTTGTCGAGCACGCGTTTGGGGAGAGTCTGGTCCTGCATGGGATCCTGCCGTCAGCAAGGGGCTGACTGTTTCCAGGTTAGTCAGCAATAAGTGCACCAACCCGGTTCAAGTCCTCTGCATCAAGACGCGGCGCGGGTTTTCGCGAGTTCCTTTGAGCTTATGCCCATTATTGGGGCGGCGTAATGCTCATAAATGGTGCATTTGTCGGGGTGGTGCTAAAGAAAGCCGGCCCGGATCGGAAATGCGGCTGGCCGCTGGCGGGGTAGGGCAGTAGAATTGCGCGCTTTTTGTACAGGCCCTCAGGCCAGGAGTTTTCCACCAATGTCCAAGTCATCGCCCAAGGTCGGCTTCGTCAGTCTCGGCTGCCCCAAGGCCCTGGTGGATTCCGAACGCATCCTCACCCAACTGCGCTCCGAGGGCTACGAAGTGTCGCCTTCCTATGACGACGCCGACCTCGTCGTCGTCAACACCTGCGGCTTCATCGACTCGGCCGTGCAGGAGTCCCTGGATGCCATCGGCGAGGCCCTGGCCGAGAACGGCAAGGTCATCGTCACCGGCTGCCTGGGCAAGCGCGAGGACCAGATCCGCGAGGTCCATCCCAGCGTGCTCAAGGTCACCGGCCCGCATGCCTATGAGGAAGTCATGGGCGCCGTGCACGAGTACCTGCCGCCCAAGCACGACCCCTTCATGGACCTGGTGCCGCCCCAGGGCGTGCGCCTGACGCCCCGGCACTACGCCTACGTCAAGATTTCCGAGGGCTGCAACCACCGCTGCACCTTCTGCATCATTCCCTCCATGCGTGGCGACCTGGCCTCCCGTCCCATCGGCTCGGTCATGGCCGAGGCCGAGAACCTGGCCAAGGCCGGCGTGAAGGAACTGCTGATCATCTCCCAGGACACCAGCGCCTACGGCGTCGACCTCAAGTACAAGCTGGATTTCTGGGGCGGCCGCCCGCTCAAGACCCGCATGAAGGAAATGTGCGAGGCCCTGGGCGAGCTGGGTGTCTGGGTACGCCTCCATTATGTGTACCCGTATCCGCATGTGGACGAGATCATCCCGCTGATGGCGGAAGGCAAGATCCTTCCCTACCTGGACATCCCCTTCCAGCACGGCAGCCCCTCGGTGCTGGCGCGCATGAAGCGCCCGGCCCATGCCGAGAACACCCTTGCCCGCATCAAGAAGTGGCGCGAGATCTGCCCCGAGCTGACCATCCGCTCCACCTTCATCGTCGGCTTCCCCGGCGAGACCGAGGCCGAGTTCCAGGAGCTGCTGGACTGGCTGAGGGAGGCCGACCTCGATCGCGTGGGCTGCTTCACCTATTCACCGGTGGAGGGCGCCAAGGCCAATGAGCTGGCTGACCCGGTGCCGCCGGAGATCCAGCAGGAGCGCTACGAGCGCTTCATGACGCTGGCCGCGGAAATTTCTGCGGCCCGCCTGCAGAAAAAGATCGGTCTGGAAATGGACGTGATCGTGGACGACGTCGACCTGGAGGAGGGCGTGGCCATCGCGCGCTCCAAGGCCGATGCGCCCGAGATCGACGGCAATGTCTTCATCGACCGCGCGGACCTCGGCAGCATCAAGCCGGGCGACATCCTGCGCGTGCGCATCACGGACGCGGACGAGTACGATCTTTACGCGGAGTAAAAAAGGGGCGCGACGCGCTGTTGCGGATTGACGCTCCGGCGCGGCCTTTCTAAGGTGCTACCCCCTACGGGATACAACCAACCTCAAAGGACAGAAAGATGATCAAGAAAGTCGTGCTTGCCAGCCTGCTCGCCATGCCCGCGCTGGCGTCCGCCCAGGGCCTCTATTTCACGGCCGGGGCCGGACTCGGCTCCACGGACATGGAAAATATCGAGAACAGCTACGGGGCAGGCGCCCCGCTGCGGACCGATGACGACCTGCAGCGTGCCGTGGTCGGCGTTGGTGCCGAGGTCAGCGAGTACCTGGCGGTGGAAGGCGTCTACATGAGCGAAGCGGAAGCCACGGTTGGCGCGGGCACGTTCCTGGATACGCTGGAGCACTCGGGCTTGCAGCTTGCCGTGTTGGCCAAGGCGCCGCTGGCTCCCCAGTTCGCGTTGTTCGGCAAGCTGTCTGCCAATTTCATCTCCACCGAGTACGACTTCAATGTCGCCGGTACCAACGTGTATAGCGAAGACAGCAGCGGCGCCTATCTGGGTTTTGGCGTGGGCGCCGAGGTGCGGGTGAACGACAATGTCGGCATCCGTGCGACCGCCGAGCGCATCATGATGGACGACATTATTGACGAGAACTTCCTGACCGAGCCCGGCGATGTGGACGTCAACCAGTTCACCCTGGCGCTGAACTTCTACTTCTGAAGCAGCCGGCGCTTACAGGGCGCTCATGAAGAAGCGGACCCGAATGGGTCCGTTTTTTTTGAGGGCGGTCACATGGCCGGCACGGCGATAGTCAGTCATGGCATTGCTACTGACCGGGTATTCCCCCTGGCCTAGAGGGAGATCCGCACCGGCTCCCCGGCCTGCTCCGTGCATACGCGCGACAGCAATGCCGCCAGCGTCTCCCCGGTCGTGGTGCAGGTCCAGGTATCGCCACGCAGGCCGCAGTGGAAGCCGCCGGAACGCGCCGCGACCCAGATCTCGCGGGTCGCCGTCTGCCGGTTGACGATGACCTTGCTACCGTTGGTGAAGGTCAGGGTCAGGATGCCGCCGCTGGTTTCCATGTCGATGTCCGGCGCCTGGTCCTCCAGGGCGTCCTCGATAGCCAGCAGTACGCCGTCGACCGTCGTGTTGAATTCGCTTTCGTTCATGGCGCCTCCCCGTGTGCGGCGGGGATGATAGCCCCGCCGCTGCGCCCCCGCCATGCGGCGCCCGGTGCCCGCACGCCGCGCAGGTCTATGCCCGCGGGCTGTGGCCGTTATAATCGCCGCTCTTCAATCAAGGAGATGGCCATGAGGACCTCCAGCCTGCTGCTCTGTCTGCTGCTCGCGGGCTGTGGCCAGAAGGGCCCGCTCTACCTGCCGGTCACGCCTCCAGCACCGACTCCTGCGCCTGCCGCGGAGCCTGTCACCGACCCAGCCCCGGATTCCGACTCCACTGCCGCGCCGACGGCCCCTGCCGAGTAAGCCATGGATCATTTCAACTATTGCAACGGCGAGCTCTGCGCCGAAGAAGTCTCGCTCGCCTCGATTGCCCAGCGCTTCGGCACGCCGACCTATGTCTATTCGCGCGCCACGCTCGAGCGCCACTTCCGCGCCTTCGACGACGCCTTCGCCGGCATCCCGCACCAGGTCTGCTATGCGGTGAAGGCCAATTCGAACATTGCCGTGCTGAATGTGCTGGCGCGCCTCGGCGCGGGCTTCGACATCGTTTCCGGCGGCGAGCTGGAGCGCGTACTGGCGGCGGGCGGCGTGGCCAGCAAGATCGTGTTCTCCGGTCTCGGCAAGCAGGAGGCCGAGATCGCGCGGGCGCTGGACGTCGGCATCGCCTGCTTCAACGTGGAGTCCGAGGCCGAGCTGGAGCGCATCAACGACGTCGCCGTGGGCAAGGGGCGTATCGCGCCGATCTCGCTGCGCGTGAACCCGGACGTGGATGCGCAGACGCATCCCTACATCTCCACGGGCCTCAAGGAAAACAAATTCGGCATCGACATCGACGCGGCCGTGGACGTGTACCTGCGCGCCCAGCGCATGCCGGGGCTGCGCATCGTCGGCATCGACTGCCATATCGGCTCGCAGCTGACGCAGACCACGCCCTTCGTGGACGCGCTTACGCGCGTGCTGGCCATGATCGACACGCTGGCCGCGCACGGCATCGTCATCGAGCACCTCGATATCGGCGGGGGGCTGGGCGTGCGCTACCGCGAGGAAACGCCGCCCGAGCCGAGGGCCTACGCCGAGGCGCTGCTGCCCCTGCTGGCAGGTCGCCGCTTCAAGATCTTCATGGAGCCCGGGCGTGCCATCGCGGCCAACGCCGGGGTGCTGGTTACGCGCGTGGAATTCCTCAAGCCGACGGCGCACAAGAACTTCGCCATCATCGACGCGGCCATGAACGACCTCATCCGGCCCTCCCTGTACAGCGCCTGGATGGACATCGTGCCGGTCCGCCCGCGCAGCGACGACACGCCCGAACGCACCTACGACGTGGTCGGCCCGGTCTGCGAGACCGGAGACTTCCTCGGCAAGGAGCGCGCGCTGCGCATCGCGCCGGGCGATCTTTTGGCGGTGCGGTCGGCGGGCGCCTATGGCTTCGCCATGAGCTCCAACTACAACACACGCGGCCGTGCCGCCGAGGTCATGGTGGATGGCGACACCGCCTACCTGGTGCGCCGCCGGGAAACCATCGCCGACCAGATCGGCCCGGAGTCGCTGCTGCCCTGAGTCGGCCGCGGCCCTTTCCGCGGTGGCCCGCCCGCGCTTCACGGTGTGGCGCCCTTTATGGCGGGGCCGCCCGCAACCTCGCCAAGGCGGTCAGGAGCGGTGAGGAGTGACGGGCCGACCACGGCAAGTGGCGGCCGCCGGCCCTGGAACATCGGGGCCTGCCCTTGCGGGCGATGCCCGACCTGCAGGGAGGGGGTTGCGCCCTTGCGCGTCGCTTGAATCGGCTGCGCCCGCCACCCACAATAGCCCGCAAGTGCGGGCTTTTTCATGGGCGCTCCCTCGGGGCGACCGGGCCTGCGTATCAGTTTGGAGACCGCAATGCGTCTGGAATTCACCAAGATGCACGGCCTCGGCAATGATTTCGTGGTGATCGACCTGGTCAGCCAGCATGTACAGCTGGAGCCGGAGCAGATCCGACAGCTCGCCGACCGCCATTTCGGCATCGGTTGCGACCAGCTGCTCCTGGTGGAGCCGCCGGAGCGGCCGGATGTCGACTTCCGCTATCGCATCTTCAATGCCGATGGATCCGAAGTGCAGCAGTGCGGTAATGGCGCGCGCTGCTTCGCCCGTTTCGTGCGTGAGCGCCGCCTCAGCCTGAAGGATGTCTTGCGCGTCGAGACGGCCAGCGGCGTCATCGAGTTGCGCATCGACGATTCCGGCTGGGTCACTGTGGACATGGGTGCGCCGCGCTTCCGTCCGGCGGAGATTCCTTTCATGGCCGATACCGAGGCACAGCAATACGCCGTGGATGTGCATGGCCAGGCCGTCACGCTGGCCACGGTGAACATGGGCAACCCGCACGCGGTGCTGCTGGTCGACAGCGTGGAGGCGGCGCCGGTGGCCACCCTGGGGCCGGCGCTGGAATCGCATGCGCGCTTCCCCGAACGCGTGAACGTGGGCTTCATGCAGGTGGTGGACCGCCATCGAATCCGCCTGCGCGTCTATGAGCGCGGCGCCGGTGAGACGCTGGCCTGCGGCACGGGCGCGTGCGCGGCGGCAGTGGCCGGCATTCGCCAGGGCCTGCTCGAGAGCCCGGTGAAGGTTGCGCTGCCTGGCGGCGAGCTGGAAATCACGTGGGCGGGCGAAGGCCGCTCCGTCATCATGCGCGGGCCGACGGCGCGCGTATTCGACGGCAGCGTGCGCCTTGCGGGGTTGCGCCCGCCACGCGAATACCGCGAACACCGCGAGACCAGCGGTCACCGCCGGTCCGGCAAGAACAGAAGACGATAAGGAACGACCATGTCCGGCGAGTTTCCCAGCGAAGACCAGGTGGCGACCTGGCTCAAGGCCAACAAGGATTTCTTCGAGCGGCATCCCGACCTGCTCGCGGATCTCACCGTGCCGCATCCGGCCGGCGGCGCCGTCTCGCTGGTCGAGCGCCAGGTAGGCGTGCTGCGCGAGCGCAATCTCGAACTGCGTGAGAGACTGCAGCGCCTGCTCGACGTGGCACGCGAAAACGACGTGCTTTTCGAGAAGATGCGCGGCCTCGTGCTGGCGCTGCTGGAGGCCGGCAGCGTGGCCGAGCTGGCCCGCGCCCTCGAGGATGAACTGAAGTCCCGCTTCGGCTCCGAGTTCGTCAGCTTCCTGCTCTTCGACGTTGCCGGCCCGACCGGCACCGCGCAGAGCGTGGCGCTGCAGGACGCGCAGGGGCAGGTTCCTTCGCTGGTGCGTGGACGCCAGGCCGTCGCCGGCCATCTGCGTGACGAGGAGCTCACCTTCCTGTTCGGCCATGAGGGGCGATTGGTGAAGTCCTGTGCCGTGGTGCCGATCTTCCATGAGCGGCCTCTCGGCCTGCTCGCCATCGGCTCCGCCGATACCGCGCACTTCCGCACTTCCATGGACACGCTGTTCATCAGCTTCGTGGGTGATGTGCTGGCGCGCGTGCTGTCGCCGCTGCTGGATGCGCACGCCGCCCGCCAGAGCGCCTGATGGCCGACCGGCTGGATACGCTCAAGGACGACTATCTTTCTTCCCTGGGCAGTCAGCGCGCGCTTTCGCCTCACACCCTCTCCGCTTACCGCCGCGATCTCGACAAGCTGGGCGCCTTCCTGCGCCGCAATGGCCTGCAGGAATGGCGCAGCCTCGACCAGATGCTGCTCGAGGAATTCGTCGCCCACACCAGCGAGACGCTGGACCTGCGCAGCCAGCAGCGCCTGCTCTCCAGCCTGCGCGGCTTTTATGACTGGCTGGCGCGCGTCGGCGCCGCCGCTTTCAATCCGGCGCGAGGCCTGAAGCTGAAGGTGCGCCGTCGCGACCTGCCCCGCGTGCTCGATGTCGACAGCGTACAGAAGCTGCTGGATGCGCCGGCGCCGACGGACGAGCCGGAGAAATCCCTCTGGGTGCGCGACCGCGCCGCGATGGAGCTCTTTTACTCGTCAGGCCTGCGGCTTGCCGAGCTCTCGTATGCGCGCCTGCCGGACCTCGACATGGCGGCCGGCCACATCACGGTGACCGGCAAGGGCAACAAGACGCGGCGCCTGCCGGTCGGGCGCAAGGCGCATGCCGCGCTGGCGGCGTGGCTGGAGCTGCGCGCGCAGTGGGCCAACGAGAAAAGCGCCGACTGGATTTTCATCGGGCCGAAGGGTGGGCGCTTCAACGAGCGCGCCATCCAGCTCCGGCTGCAGTTCCAGGCGCAGCGCGCCGGTCTGCCGCAACACCTGCATCCGCACATGCTGCGCCACTCGTTTGCCTCGCACCTGCTCGAGTCCTCGCACGACCTGCGCGCGGTGCAGGAGTTGCTGGGGCATGCCGACATCAGCACCACGCAGATTTATACACACCTGGACTACCAGCACCTGGCCGAGGTCTACGACAAGGCGCATCCGCGCGCACGCAAGCCGAAGTGAGATGCCGGTCGGCGTTAGTGTGGCCGACGTCGCGCCGTGCACTTGGCCGCATCGCGCGGCCATCAACCGGCATTCACCTTTATTGATGGGCCAGAAGGCCTCTCGGGAAGCGATCACTGCCATGAGTATCAAGCTGCTGACCTTCGATCTCGATAACACGCTCTGGGATGTGGAGCCCATCGTGCTGCGCGCCGAAAAGTTCATGCGCGAGTGGATACGTCGCGAGCATCCGGAATTTGCCGGCCGCTTCGACTTCCGGCACTTCAATGCGCTGCGCGAGGCGGTACTCAGCGAACGGCAGGACATTGCGCACGACCTGACGCAGCTGCGCCTCGAAGTCCTGCGCCGCGCCTTCGCCGGCGCCGGGTATGCACCGTCTGCTGCAGAGGCCGCCGCGCAGGGCGCCTTCGAGGAATACTTTCGCGAGCGCAATACCGTGGCGTATTTCCCTGGCGTGCTGGAAACGCTGGCGGGGCTGCGCGCCGAGTTCGACCTGTATGCGCTCAGCAACGGCAACGCGGATATCGCTCGCGTGGGACTGGGGCATGTCTTCAGTCGGCATTTCTCGGCCATCAGCGTGGGTGCGCCCAAGCCCGATCCGCGCATCTACCAGGCGGCCCTCGAGGCTGCCCGCGTGGCACCGGAGCAGGTGATCCACATCGGCGACCATCCCGAGCAGGACGTGGCGGCCGCCGCGGCGCTCGGCATCCGCACGGTATGGGTGAATTTCACGGACCAGCCCTGGCCGGAGCTGCCGCCGGCCGACGCGGAAGTGCGGAGTTTCGCCGAGATCCCGCTGGCGGTCCGGCGCCTGGCCGGGCGAGGGTAGTGCCGGGCGCTGGTCGTTGCGCCACCGCCATGCGATCAGTCGCAGAAATAAAAAAGCCACGCAAGCGTGGCTTTTTCTATTGCGATAAAAAGGCCTGGCGCGGCAGACGCATTACGCCGCGCCGGGCAAGGGAGTTCCCTTAGAACTTCATGCCGACGCCGATCATGGCGACGAACGGATCGATTTCGAGTTCGCCCATCTGTGCGCCATTGATCGACACGTTGGTGTTGATGTCCACCTTCCACACAGCGGCGTTCAGGACCACATTGTCGGTCACTTTGACGTCCACGCCGGCTTCGACGGAGAGGCCGAAGGAGTCTTCCAGCGCCAGCACGAGGCCGAGGTTGTTGTCCTCGCCGTAGAACTTGGTGTAGTTCACGCCGGCGCCGAGATAGGGCTGCACCGAGCTGCCGGAATCCAGCAGGAAATACTGCAGGTTGACGGTGGGCGGCAGGTGCTTGGTGGAGCCGATGGTGGTGCCGCTCAGGGTGATGTCGTGCTCGAAGGGGGACGCGCCCAGCAGCTCGACGCCAACCTTGGACGAGAGCATGTAGGTGACGGTCAGGCCGAGCTGCGTGTTCTCGTCGACATCCAGGTCCGGAAGCATGGTGTTGTTGGTCACTTCCGGCGTCACCATGGCGGCACCGGCGCGCACGATCACGTCGCCGGCTTCATAGGCGAAGGCGGGAGCGGCAGCGGCACAGGCCAGGGACAGCAGCAGGGTTTTCTTCAGGGCTTTCATGGTTGCTTCCTCAGGGAACGATAAGTCCGTTGTTGGCCGCGCGGGTAGTGCGCGGCTGGCATGGGCTCATCATCGGGGCAACCGGCTTTTCTCCGGATTGACGTGAATCAAGAAGCGGCCGGCAGGGCCGCCGCAAATGCGCTGGTTCTGATCCAGCGCAAATTTGCCGCACTTTATTGATGCGCTTCAGGCTGGCATGCGGTCGAGGACGCGATAGGCGAGCGCCTCGTGCAGGTGCTGGTCGGCGAGCGCCACGCTGCCGTCGAGGTCGGCGATGGTGCGCGCCACCCGCAACACGCGGTGATAGGCGCGTGCCGAGAGCCGCAGGCGCCGCATGGCCTGCTCCAGCAGGTCGGCGTTTTCACGCGACAGCGCGGCGTGGTCCGCGACCTGCGCCGGGGCGAGTTCCTGGTTGAGGCAGCCCTGCCGCGCGGCCTGCCGCCGGCGTGCGGCCAGCACCCGCTCCCGCACCTGCGCCGTCGACTCGCCCGGCGCGCCGCGGTGCAGCACCTCGGCCGGCAGTGCCGGCACTTCCACATGCAGGTCGATGCGGTCCAGCAGCGGTCCCGAGATCCGCCCCCGGTAGCGCGCCACCTGGTCCGCCGAGCAGCGGCAACGCGCCGTGCCGTCGCCGAGGTAACCGCAGGGGCAGGGGTTCATGGCGGCGACGAGCTGGAAGCGTGCCGGGAAGCGCACCTGGTTGGCGGCACGCGAGATCATCACGTGGCCGGACTCCAGCGGCTCGCGCAGCACCTCCAGCACGCGCCGGTCGAACTCCGGCAGCTCGTCGAGGAACAGCACGCCGTGATGGGCGAGGGTGATCTCGCCGGGCCGCGGCTGGCTGCCGCCCCCTACCAGTGCCACGCCGGAGGCGGTGTGGTGGGGCGCGCGGAAGGGCGGCTGCCGGTCGGCCTCGTCGCGCTGGCCGAGCAGGGAGCGCACGGCGGCCACTTCCAGTGCCTTGTCCTCGTCCAGCGGCGGCAGCAGGCCCGGCAGGCGGGAGGCGAGCAGCGTCTTGCCGGTGCCGGGCGGGCCCAGCATGAGGATGGAGTGCCCGCCGGCCGCGGCGATCTCGAGCGCGCGCCGGGCCTGGTGCTGCCCTTTCACGTCGGCGAGGTCGGGGCCGGACGGGGCGCCCTGTTCTGGTGCGGTCGCGACTGTGGCCCGGGGCAGCTGCTGGCGGTCATTGAGGTGGGCGTAGACCGCGAGCAGGTGATCTCCGGCGTAGACCTCGGCGTTGACGGGGCGCGCGGCCTCGCCGGCATTGGCCTCGGGCACGAAGAGCCGGCGTCCGGCCCGGCTCGCCGCCAGGCTGGCCGGCAGCACGCCCGTGACGGCGCGCAGCTCGCCGGAGAGGGCGAGCTCGCCCAGGAACTCGCTGCCCTGCAGCGCCTCCAGGGGGATCTGTCCATTGGCGGCGAGAATGCCGAGAGCGATGGCCAGATCGAAGCGCCCGCCGTCCTTGGGCAGGTCGGCGGGCGCGAGGTTGATGGTGATGTGCCGCTGCGGGAACTCGAAGCCGGAATTCATCAGGGCCGAGCGCACGCGGTCCTTGCTCTCGCGCACGGCGGTATCCGGCAGGCCCACGATGGCGAGGCCGGGCAAGCCCGGGCTCAGGTGCACTTCGACGGTAACGGGCGGGGCATCGAGCCCCAGTTGCGCGCGCGTGCGCACGATGGCGAGGGACATCCCTGTTCTCCTGCTGCGAGGCTGCCATCCTGGCGGCCCCGGGGTAGTGCCGGTGGCGCGGGTGCGCCACCGGAGCTGCGGCCTTACTTGCCGCGGTTCTCCAGCGCGGTGATGCGCTGTTCCAGCGTGCGCAGCTCGGACTCCATGGCCTCGAGGCGGCTGCGCGCGCGCGACAGCAGCGCCGCCTGCACGTCGAACTCCTCACGCGTCACCAGCTCCATGCGGGCCAGCGTTTCGCGCAGCACGGCCTTGATGTTCTCCTCGATATCGCCGCGCAGCTGGCGCACGCCGGGGGGCAGGACCTGGGCAAGCTGTTCGCTGACGCGGTTGACGATCTGTTCGAGTGCCATTTCGCAGGACTCCTGAAGGGCGGAAAGGCCCGGATTCTAGCACCGGCGTCGGCGCTGTCCGCAGTGGATCAGGGAATTGCCTATCGCTGGCGCACCACTTTGGGGATGGCACCAAATTCGTGCACGACAGCGGGCGTTTCTTTGCACTGTCCCGGGGCTGTCCAGAGGGGAGCCGTCGCCCGCATTTGTCAGCTCTTTGAAAAATCAGTCTTTTTTATCGTTGGCATGGCTTCTGCTAAGTGTCCTGCAAGTTCTCTCGAAGGACTTTGCGGTACCACTTAAAAGTCACCACAGGGTTTTATAGGAGTTGCACCGATGAAAATGACCAAACTCTCCACGGCGCTTCTGGCTGGCGGTTTCCTGATTGCCGGCATGTCCGCTTCCGCTGAAGAGGCCGCTTCCCCGGTTTCCGTTACCGGCAGCTTCGCCATCACCTCCGACTATCTCTATCGCGGCATCTCGCAGACTTCCGGCGCGCCCGCCATCCAGGGCGCCATGACCGTGAGCCACGAGTCCGGCCTCTACGCATCGGTTTGGGGTTCCAGCATCAGCTTCTCCAGCGGTCTCGAGCTCGACCCGTCCATCGGTTTTGCCGGCAAGGCCGGTGAAGTCGGCTACGACGTCGGCGTGCTGCTCTACGGCTACCCGCACTCCACCCAGGCCGAAGCTGGCGGTCCCGAGTATGACTTCCTCGAGTACTACGCCTCCGTGAGCTACGCCGGCGCCAAGCTCGGCGTGGCCTATGCCCCGGACTTCTTCGGTGAAACCGGCGAATCCCTCTACGGCTTCCTCGACTACGGCACCACCGTGGGCGGCGTCGGCCTGGTGGCCCATGTCGGCCTCAACGTCCTGGACGACCAGTACTACGGCGCCACCGGCCTGCTCGGTGAGGACAGCTACATCGACTACAAGGTCGGCGTTAACAAGACCCTGCAGGGCGTGACTTTCGAAGTGGCGTACATGGGCAGCGATCTTGATGACGCGCTGGTTCCCGATGGCGAAGGCACCTTCGTAGGCACCGTCAGCAAGGCGTTCTGATCACGCAGCAAACCCCGCGCGCGGAACACCGCGCGCGGACTTTCCAGAGGAGTGCGAACTATGAAACTGGTCACCGCCGTCATCAAACCTTTCAAGCTCGACGATGTGCGTGAAGCGCTGTCGGACATCGGTGTGCAAGGCATCACCGTGACCGAAGTGAAGGGATTTGGTCGGCAGAAAGGTCACACCGAGCTCTATCGTGGTGCCGAGTACGTGGTCGATTTCCTGCCCAAGGTGAAGATCGAGATTGCCACCAGCGACGATCTGCTGGACCAGGTGATCGAGGCCATCACCAAGGCGGCCAATACCGGCAAGATTGGCGACGGGAAGATTTTCGTCACCGCGCTGGAACAGGCCATCCGCATCCGCACCGGTGAAACCGGCGTCGACGCAATCTGATTTTTACTCGCTGCCAAACAACGCGAACCAACGCGGAGGAGTCCCCCGTGAAAAAAATTGTATATGCACTCATGCTGGGTAGCGCCCTGGTGGCGAGCAGCCCGGTGTTTGCAGAAGAGGCAGTGCCGGCCGCGCCGGTCGCCGCCGAATCTGTCGCCGCTCCCGAAGCGGCTCCTGCTCCTGACGCCGCTGTTGCCGCGGCACCGGAAGCGGCCGCCGCGCCTGCTGCGGAAGCCGCCCCGGCCGACGACTATGTGGCGCCCAAGTACGACATGGGCAATATCTCCTGGATGATGACCTCCACCGTGCTCGTGATCTTCATGAGCCTGCCCGGCCTCGCCCTGTTCTACGGCGGCATGGTGCGCAAGAAGAACATGGTGTCGGTGCTCATGCAGACCTTCACCATCTTCTGCGTGATCGCCGTGCTCTGGGTGGTGTTCGGTTATTCCGTCGCCTTCTCCAACGGTAACGCCTACTTTGGCGGCCTCGACAAGATGTTCCTCTCCGGCGTGATCTACGACGCCAAGGGCAACTTCGTGCCGACGGCGACCTTCAGCAAGGGCGTGGTGATTCCCGAGCTCATGTTCGCAATGTTCCAGCTGACCTTCGCCTGCATCACCTGCGCGTTGATCGCCGGTGCCTATGCCGAGCGCATGAAGTTCTCCGCCGTGCTGATCTTCACCACCGTGTGGTTCGTGCTGTCCTACCTGCCCATGGCGCACATGGTCTGGTGGTGGCCGGGTCCGGACGCCTACACCGGTCCGGAAGTGGTGGATGGCCTGAACGCCACCGCCGGCAAGCTCTGGCAGCTGGGCGCCCTCGACTTCGCGGGCGGCACCGTGGTGCACATCAACGCCGGCGTCGCGGGTCTCGTCGCGGCCATCATGCTGGGCAAGCGTCTTGGCTACGGCAAGGTCGCCATGCCCCCGCACAGCCTGACCATGACCATGATCGGTGGCTGCATGCTCTGGGTGGGCTGGTTCGGCTTCAACGCCGGCTCCAACCTGGAAGCCAACGGCTACGCCGTGCTGGCCTTCGCCAACACGATCTTCGCCACCGCTGTCGCCGCGCTGGCCTGGTTGTTCGCCGAGTGGATCCACAAGGGCAAGCCCAGCCTGCTGGGCGCTGTGTCCGGTGCCATCGCCGGCCTCGTGGGCATCACGCCGGCCTGCGGCTTCGTCGGCCCCATGGGTGCCCTGGTAATCGGCCTTGCTGCCGGCCTGATCTGCTTCGTGTTCGTGGCCGTGCTGAAGAAGCTGCTGGGTTATGACGACGCGCTCGACGCCTTCGGCGTGCATGCGGTGGGCGGCATCGTCGGTGCCATCCTGACCGGCGTATTCGTGAACCCCGCCCTCGGCGGTGCCGGCTACGTCACCGACGGCTGGGTTGGCCCGACCTTCGGTTACGACAGCGCGCAGATCATGATCCAGGTGAAGGCCGTGCTGATCGCGATCGTGTGGTCCGCGGTAGTCTCCGCCGTGACGCTGTTCGTGATCGACAAGGTGATCGGCCTGCGTGTCAGCGAAGAGTCCGAGCGCGAAGGCCTCGACATCTCCGAGCATGGCGAGCAGGCGTACAACGACTGAGTGTCATCGGAATGAGAAAAAGGGCCTTCGGGCCCTTTTTCTTTTGGCGCGGCGCGTACGATGGCGCGACCCGCGCTGGTGCAGCGCGGCGGCACCGTTGCTGCAGCGTCAGGCACCGGGCTTCCGTTGCATGCTGCGGCGCGCACCGTCGGCAGGCAAAGTTGCCCCTTTTTCGTGTCTTCGCGACGCGCAGCGTTGCGCAGCCTCATGGCTGGCGCACTGGCACGCGTCCTGCACATTGCCTGCAGGGAGCTGGATGCCCCCGGTCAATTCCTGTTCGCGCGCCGCGGACGGGAGTCGCCGCCTTGCAGGAAGTCGCCGCTGTCCGTTGCAGAAACGTAAGGGGCCTCTATGAAACTCATCACCGCCGTAGTGCGGCCGTTCAAGGTCGACGATATCCGTCATGCGCTGTCCTCGGTGGGCGTGCATGGCATCACCGCCACCGAAGTGCGCGGCTTCGGGCGTCAGAAAGGGCACACCGAGCTCTATCGCGGCGCCGAGTACGCGGTCGACTTCCTGCCCAAGGTCCGGCTCGAGATCGCCGTCAGTGACGACGCGCTGGAGAACGTGCTCAACGCCCTCGTCGCGGCCGCGCATACCGGCAAGGTCGGCGACGGCAAGATCCTCGTTTCCGCCATTCAGGACGTCGTGCGCATCCGCACGGGCGAGACGGGCGTCGACGCTCTCTGAATCCCCTTCGCTTCATTTCCACTTTTATCCGGCACGGCTTCGGAGAAACGATCTTGAATAAATTCCTGCTCGCAGTGGCACTCGGGGCGATGCTTGGCGTCGCACACGCAGAGACTGGTGAGGCGCTGCCACCGGCCTCGCTCGACGATCCGGCGGCCGCCCTGGCGGCGCCGATCGAGGGTGAGCCGGCCGCCGATGTCGCGGTCACCACGACCACCGTCACGACGACGACAACGACCACCACCACGACAGCGCCCTTGCCGCCCGCGCCGGAGAAGCCTGCGCTCGATTCGGGCAATACCGCCTGGATGCTCGCCGCCACCGCGCTCGTGCTGCTCATGACCATCCCGGGCCTGGCGCTCTTCTACGGCGGCATGGTGCGCAAGAAGAACGTGCTCGCCACCATGGTGCAGTCTTTTGCCGTGACGGCGCTGGTCACCGTGCTGTGGATGGTCGCGGGCTATTCGCTGGCCTTTTCCCAAGGGACGCCCTGGATCGGCAGCCTCGACAAGATGTTCCTCGAGGGCATCGGCGTCGACGCGTTGACCGGCACGATTCCGGAAACCGTCTTCGTCATCTTCCAGCTCACATTCGCCATCATCACCCCCGCGCTCATTGCCGGCGCCTTCGCCGAGCGCATGAAGTTCTCGGCCATGCTCGTGTTCATGGGGCTGTGGAGCCTGCTTGTCTATGCGCCAGTGACGCACTGGGTGTGGGCGGCGGACGGCTGGCTGTTCAATTACCAGCCCGCCATCCTCGACTACGCCGGCGGCACCGTGGTGCATGTGAACGCGGGCGTTGCCGGACTGGTCTGTGCCTTCGTGCTGGGCAAGCGTGTCGGCTTCGGGCGCGAGGCCATGCCACCGCACAACCTCGTGCTTACCCTGGTTGGCGCCTCGCTGCTCTGGGTGGGCTGGTTCGGCTTCAATGCCGGCTCTGCGCTCGCCGCCGACGGTCGTGCCGGCATGGCCTTGGCCTGTACCCAGATCGCCACCGGCGCCGCCGCCCTGAGCTGGATGCTGGCGGAATGGATCCGCAAGGGCTCGCCGTCCGTGCTTGGCATCACCACCGGCGCTGTGTCCGGCCTCGTGGCCGTGACACCCGCCGCGGGCTTCATCGACCCCAAGGGCGCGCTCATCATTGGTGGCGTGGCCGGCATGCTGTGCTACTGGGGTGCCACCGGACTCAAGCGCCTGCTGGGCGCGGACGACTCCCTCGATGCCTTCGGCGTGCATGGCGTGGGCGGCATTGTCGGCGCCGTGCTGACCGGCTTCCTGGTCAGCAAGGAAATCGCGGGCGTCGAGCCCGGCCTGCAGCAGGTGGTGACCCAGCTCGTCGGAGTCGGCGCGACCATTCTCTACGGTGCAGTGGCGACCTTCCTGATCCTGATCGTCATCGACATCGTGATGGGGCTGCGCGTCAGCGAGGAGCAGGAGCGACTGGGCCTCGACCTCAGCCTGCACCGGGAGAGAGTGGAATAGTTTTTCCGGTGTCTGCCCGACGTTCTGCCGGCGGGCACCGGCCCCGGTCTTTTTCAGCGAAGTGCCGTGTTTCGGGGCGTTTGGCGGCCTGCCTTGCTTGGTAATCCCCCGTGGCGCCGGTATCATGCCTGCCCATGAAGACTCCGCAGACGCTGCTCCGGCAGCTCCTGAAACAGGGACGTGACCTGCTGCCCGACGGCCTTACCGGCGACGCGGCGGGCAGCGCCACCGGCGACCAGGAATACTCCATCGACGAGCTCGCGCGGGTGGCCGGCACCACGGTACGCAACGTGCGGGCCTACCAGGATCGCGGCCTGCTGCCGCCGCCGGAGCGGCGCGGTCGCGCCGGCATCTACCGCCAGGGGCACCTTTCCCGTCTCAACGTCATCAACCAGCTCCTCGAGCGCGGCTTCACCATCGCCAACATCAAGGAATTGCTGGAGGCCTGGGAATCCGGCCAGGACCTCGACCATGTGCTCGGCCTCGACTCCGTGCTGGCCGGCACCTGGACCGAGGAAATCCCGGTCTACATGGACCCGGATGAGATTGCCGAGCTGTTCAGCCGCGACCTCAACGAGGACGTGTTGCGCCGCGCCATGGAGGTCGGGCTTTTCGAGGTCGACGGCGACCGCATCAAGATCCCGAGCCCGCGCCTGCTGAACGCCGGCCTCGAGCTCTACAACGCCGGCATTCCCTTGGGCGCCCTGCTGCGCGAGATGGAAGTCGTGCGGGCCGACGTCGACCGCCTCACCCGCAGCTTCGTGCAACTGGTGGTCAACCATCTGGTCGAGCCCATCACGTCCGAGCACCTGCCGCGTCCGGAGGAGATCGCCCGCCTCGGCGAGATCATCCAGCGCCTGCGTCCCCTGGCGGAGAGCGTGACCAACGCCGAAATGGCAAAAGGCATCCGCAAGCATGCGAACGCCTTCCTGGGTTCCAAGTTCCGCGAAATCCTCAAGCGCTACGACGCCGACGTGGTGCGCAAGGCCGGCTTCGCCGGCAAGCCCCAGGCCTGATCCGGCCGTTTGCAGTGCCCAGGCCGCGGGCTTGCATGCCGCCTTGGCCATGGTGAAGCCTCTCGGCCAGCCACCAGCCACCAGCCACCAGCCACCAGCCACCAGCCACCAGCCACCAGCCACCAGCCACCAGCCACCAGCCACCAGCCACCAGCCACCAGCCACCAGCCCGGGCAATGACCGCTGCCCCTGTCCTTGGCCCCGGCCTCTCAAGTCACGCCCCGTCCCTCACTGCCGGCGTCCCGCTCTTCCTGTCGTATCTGGCCGCCCGGCCCCTGCAGCCCGTCGGAAGCCCCTGGCCGGCTTGACCTGAGGCAATTTCCACAGCCTTTGGACGGCTTCCGGCGAATGTGTCAACGTCGTTACAGAATTTTTACAGTGCTAGACTTCGCCCCTCCGAAATCCACTACAGGATGCCTGCGATGCTTGGCCGCTTCATGCCCAAGGAAGTCAAATTCTTCGACCTCTTCAACGCCCATGCCAAGGAAATCGTCCGAGGTGCCGACGCCCTCGTCGCCCTGATGGCTGCGCTGAATCGCCACCAGGAAGAGGCCGTGGCCCATGCCGAGGCCATCGACGCCATCGAGTCCCGCGCGGACAAGATCACGCACGAGACCGTCTCCCTGCTGCACTCCACCTTCATCACGCCGCTCGACCGCGACGAGATCCACCAGCTGATCTCGACCATGGACGACGTCCTCGACACCATCCAGGACGCCGCCCAGACCGTGTCCATGTACGACATCCGCCGCGCCACCCCGGAAGCCATCAAGCTGGCCGAGATCATCCGCGCCTGCGCCGAGAAGGTCAGCCATGCCGTGGGCCTGCTCTCCGACATGGACAACGGCCCGGCCATCCTGCAGGCCGCCCGCGAGATCGACCGCCTCGAGGACGACGCCGACCTGGTGCTGCGCGAAGCCATGTCCCGCCTCTTCCGGGAAGAGAGCGACGTGCGCGAGCTGATCAAGCTCAAGGCCATCTATGAACTGCTGGAAACCGTCACGGACCATTGCGACGACGTCGGCAACCTTCTCGAGGCCATCGTCCTCGAGAACTCCTGATCCGGGGGACTGACTCATGGATACGGTCACCATGACCTTCGGGGTCGTGCTGTTCCTGGTGTTCCTGGCGCTTGCCTTCGACTTCATGAACGGCTTTCACGACGCCGCCAACTCCATCGCCACCGTGGTCTCCACGGGCGTGCTGAAGCCCCACCATGCGGTGGCCTTCGCTGCCTTCTTCAACTTCGTGGCATTCTTCGTGTTTCCGCTCAAGGTCGCGGCCATGGTGGGCAAGGGCACCATCGACCCCTCGATCATCGACCACTACGTGATCTTCGGCGCGCTGGTCGGGGCGATCAGCTGGAACCTCATCACCTGGTATTTCGGCATTCCGTCGAGTTCCTCGCACGCCCTCATCGGCGGCCTGGTCGGCGCGGCGCTGATCAAGGCCGGCCCGAGCTCGCTGATGTGGTCGGGCCTCGGCAAGACCATTGCCTTCATCCTGATCTCGCCGATGCTGGGCTTTTTGTTCGGCTCGCTATTGATGCTGACAGTAGGCTGGATCTTCTTCCGCTTTGCCCAGCGCCGCGTGGACAAGTACTTCCGCCGCCTGCAGCTGGTGTCGGCCGCCCTCTACAGCCTCGGCCACGGCGGCAACGATGCGCAGAAGACCGCCGGCATCATCTGGATGCTGCTGATCGCGGCCACGATGGCCAATCCGGAAGGCATGCCGCACTGGATGGAAGCCCATCCGGATCATCTGCCGAGCTGGATCGTCATCACCTGCTATATCGTGATCGGCTTCGGCACCATGTTCGGCGGCTGGCGCATCGTGAAGACCATGGGCCAGAAGATCACCAAGCTGAAGCCGGTCGGCGGCTTCTGCGCGGAAACCGGCGGCGCCATGACGCTGTTCCTGGCGACCTCGATGGGCGTGCCGGTCTCGACCACGCACACCATCACCGGCGCCATCGTCGGCGTGGGCGCCACCAAGAAGCTCTCGGCCGTGCGCTGGGGCATCGCCGGCGGCATTGTCTGGGCCTGGGTGCTCACCATCCCGGCCTCCGCGCTGATCGCGGCGGTGTTCTGGCTGATCGGCACGGAGTTCATGTAAGCCGCCGTCGGTATCGTTGCCATTTGAAAGGCCGCCTTCGGGCGGCCTTTTTCATTGCGGTCCGGCGGCGGTCGCTTTCCGGAAGTGACGTGTCGGGCGGGACAAACCTGCCGTTTGCGACCGGGCGCCTGCCTCATTGCGCGTCTGGCCCCGAGGCGAAGCGCCGCAGTTGTGCGGAGTGAGATGATGGGCTCGCAATTGCTTGCGCAGCAGGTCGCGGGGCAGGGCTGTCGCCGCGAATTTGTTGGGGAATTTGTAATTGCCGCCTCGTCCGGAAGTCGTATTGGCGTACCCTCGCTCCATGCTGAGCTTCCTTCCCCTTCCCGCCGTCATCGTGGACCTCGAGACCACCGGCGGGCGCGCGTCCTCCGACCGTATCACCGAGGTCGGCCTCATCGAGATCGAGGCCGATGGCACGGTGAGCGAGTGGTCCACCCTGGTCAATCCGGGCTGTGCCATTCCGCCGCACATCCAGTGGCTGACCGGCATCAGCAACGAGATGGTGGCCGACGCGCCATCATTTGCCGACATCGCGAGCACACTGCACGAGCGCCTGTCCGGGCGACTCTTCATCGCGCATAACGCGCGCTTCGACTACGGCTTCCTGCGCAACGAGTTCGGGCGCAGCGGCCTGCGCTACTCCACCCGGCCGCTCTGCACGGTGCGACTGTCGCGGGCGCTGTATCCGGAGGCGGCGAGGCACAACCTCGACAGCCTGGTCGAGCGCCACGGCATCAGCATGGAAAGCCGCCATCGCGCCCTGGCGGATGCGCGTGCCGTATACGAGTTCCTGCGCATCGCCGGCGGCGAGCGCGGCCACGAGCGGCTGGTGCAGGCGCTGGGCGACATGCGCAAGCGACCATCGCTGCCGCCCTATCTCGAAGACAACCTCGACGAGATTCCGGAAACGCCGGGGGTGTATTTCTTCTATGGCGAAGAGAATGCGCTGCTGTATGTAGGCAAGAGCAAGGATCTGTCGGCGCGCGTGCCCGCCCATTTCGCCAGCAGCGAAACCAATACCCGGGCGTTGCGTCTTGCGCAGCAGATCCGCCGCATCGACTGGCAGGAAACGGCCGGCGAGCTGTCGGCGCTGCTGCGCGAGGCACGCTGGGTGAAGGAACGGCAGCCGCTGTTCAACCGTCGGCTGCGCCGCGAGGCGAAGCTGTGCTCGCTGCAGCTGGTTGAAGATGATGGCGGCGTGTTGCGGCCCGGCGTCGTGTCGGCGACCGAGCTCGCGCAGATCCGCCCGCGCATGTACGGACTGTTCGCCTCGCCAGTGGCGGCCCGGAAGAAGCTGCGCGAGATCGCCGCCGAACACCGCCTCTGCCTTTACGTGACAGGCCTCGAAAAGCGCAGTGCACGCCCCTGTTCGGCCCGCCAGCTGAAGCGCTGCGACGGGCATTGCGAGCAGCAGGAAAGCACGCTACAGCACAACCTGCGCTTCCTGCAGGCAATGGAGGAGCTGGCGCTCAAGGTGTGGCCCTATCCGGGCCCGGTGGGCGTGATCGAGGAGTGCGCCGAGAACGGCCTGCGCGAGATCCAGGTCGTGGACAACTGGTGCTGGCTCGGCACGGCCGCCAGCGATGAAGAGCTGCAGGACATCCTGGCGACGCCACGCCCGCCGGTCTTCGATCGCGACACCTACAGCCTGCTGGTCTCGGCCTTGTTCGGGCGCAACCGGCGGCGCGTGATTTCCCTGCAGTATGCGGCGGCGTCGACCGGCTGATCGGATGGCGGGCCGCGCTCCGGCACCATTTTTTCGCCCCACGCCCCACGCCCCACGCCCCACGCCCCACGACCCACGACCCACGACCCACGACCCACGACCCACGACCCACGACGTGGCGGAGCGGCCGCCGCCCCGTCGTGTAGCGGTTAGCGCACTCCCGGCGTCTCGGGTCTCAATTTCGTGGCTGGCTGCCGTCTTTCCCGCCGGCATCCTGCAGCGGCTTCAACACCATCTCGTAGTGCGCGTCCGCCTCCACGCGGAAGGCCGGGACATCGAGCCGGCGCGCGGTTTCGGCCAGCTGCCGAAGCGCCGCGTCCGGGATACGGATGCCCCCGATCAGCGCGGATATCTCCATGCCGTCCGGCAGCTCCACAAGCGCATGGCTCTGCCCGAAATTGATCAGCCGCCACTCGCGCTCGTAGGCCCACTCGATGCTCTTGGTCGAGAGCAGGCGGCAGAGCACCTGGTGTGGCGAGAAGAGCACCTCAGAAAGACAGATCTCCGGCAGCGAAGAGACATACTGCACCTGCTGCTGCACGAACACCTGCCGCGCTTCCGCGCTCAGGCGCTGCTTCTGCACGCGGTACTCGATGCAGAAGCCGGCATGCTGGTCGGCGTAGTGCGACCACATCAACGGGCTGTGCCACGCCTCGGTGAAGCAGGCCACGCCGAAGGAATTGAAGCGCCGCTGCACGGCGGCGATCACGTCCGCACTCGTCGCGCGCCCGGCAATCCAGTGCTCCAGCGTGGCCAGGAGAGTGGCGTCGAAGAGCCAGTAGTCGCGCACCGCGCTGTTGTCGCGCAGCAGGCAGGACAGCGCCTGGCGCAGGCGTGTCTCGTCACTGAAGGGGCCGCGGCAGGTGAGGTCGCGGATGTAGAGTCGCAGGTCGAAAGGATCGTTGAAGCTGGACGGATCGGATACCCAGAGCCGACCGTGCGCGAGCTGGGCCAGCCGGTTCACCCTGGCGTCTGCGATGGGCTGGAACTGGTAGACGGTGTCGTCATCCCGCTCTGCTGTCGCCACCTTCGGCACTCCGCAGGACGTGTCCGTAAAGAATGGCCGGGCACGGCCGCCTTGCCGGGTAACTTGCCGGCGATTTTGTAAATTGCGGCAGCGCCCGGGCGGCGATCGCGGCGGCATGCCGGAAATGAGCGTCTACAGTTGAAAGGTTACGTCGATCGGTGCCATCGGCACGGGAGGAGACATGACCGACCAGAGCCTGCAAAGCCGCCTGCTGGAAGTGATGCTGCGGGTGTCGGGGCGCAAGCGCCGTACCCATGACCTGCGCCAGCGCATTGCGCGTGGCAAGCCGCCGGACCGTTCGCGGCCATTGCTGCGCATGTATGCGCGGCATCGCATCTCCGAGCGCAAGGTGTTCCAGAGCACGGTGTGGACGCTGTCGCCGGTGGAGCACGCCAGCCAGCACCACATCCTCTTCCTGCACGGCGGCGCCTATGTGAACGGCATGATCCGCAAGTACTGGCGTTTTCTGGATCGCCTGGTCAGCGAGCTGCGCTGTACGGTGGTGGTGCCGGAATATCCGCTTGCTCCCGAGCACCATGCCGACGACGTGTCCGCCCTGGTGATGACGCTCTACCGCGAACTCGGCGCCAGCGGCGGTGCTGCCAATCTCACCGTGATCGGCACGTCCTCCGGCGGCGGCATCGCGCTGGCGCTGGCGCAGCAGGCGCAGACGCACGGCATCGCACTGCCGGCGCGTCTCGTGCTGCTGTCGCCATGGCTGGACGTGAGCATGAGCAATCCCGGCATCGGCTCGGTCGACCCGCTCGACCCGGTGCTGGATGCCGAGGGCCTGCGCGATGCGGGCCGCATGTATGCCGGCGCGCACGAACTCACCGATCCCCTGGTGAGCCCGCTCTACGGGCCGCTGAAGGGGCTGCCGCCGGTGTCGCTCTTCATCGGCACGCACGACGTGATGCTGCCCGACTGCCGCAAGTTCAAGGCCATGGCCGAAAACGCCGGCGTTGACATCGACTACCGCGAGTACGAGGGCATGGTGCATGAGTGGGCGCTGCTGCCGGTGCCGGAAGGCGTGGCGGCGCAGGCGGCGTTGATCGACGTGATCCGCCAGTCCGGCGAACACCGCGTCACCGCGGTACGAATGCCGGCGGAGCCCGATGCAGGGGAGTGACCTTCAGCGTGGTGTGATCGCGAAAGTGGGCGGCGGCGCGGATCGCGGGGGCGCTAGCCCTGGAAGCCGAGCGCGCGTCGCCACGTACGCAAGGGAATGCAGGTCTGCAGGCGTGCCAGGGCGCGCGCCGTCAGTACCGGGTGGAGTTCGTGGCCGACGCCCGAGGCCAGGTCCACGGTGACGTCCCCTTGCAGTTCGGCGAGCCGCTCGTAGGCGGCGCGCGCATGCGCCACCGGCATGACGCTGTCGGCCTCGCCGTGGAAGAGATGGAGGCTGGTCAGCGCGGGCGCCTTGTCCGGCAGAGTGGCAAAGCGGCCAGCGAAGGCCAGTACGCGCCCGACCAGGCCGTCGTGCTGGGTCGCGAGTTCGAGTGCCATGATGGCGCCCTGCGAAAAGCCGATCAGCGCCGTATCGGGATTGACGATGCCGAAGCGCTGCTGCTGAGCGCGGATGAAGTCGGCGAGTACGGGCAGCGCCGCCGCAACGCGTGCGGCGCGATTCTGCTCACTGATGCCGTCGAGCGCGAACCACTGCCGGCCGAAGGGCTGGTCGGCAGGCTCAAACCCCTGCGGCAGCAATAGGGCCGCTGCCGGGAATTCCTGGCGCAGGGCCTCGGCGAAAGGCAGCAGGTCGTCGGCATAAGCGCCGTAGCCGTGCAGCAGGATGAACAGCAGGCGCGGCTTGCCCTCGGCAGGCAATAGCTCGAGTGTGTCGGTTTCCTGCATGGCGGATGCTCCGCGGGCCTCGCCGGGAAGGCGGCGCAGGTCCAGCGTAAACCCTGGCGGCCGGCGTGCAAGCCGTTGTCCGCCGCTATTTTCCGCGTTCGCGATCCTTGCTGGTGCCGCCGTGGCCACCCCCGCCGCGCTTGTTGGCGCTCACGCGCAGGTCCGGGTTGTTGTCGGCGACCAGCTCGCTGTCGGGGCCGACGTCGATGGCGGGCTCGCCCGCGCGCCGTCGCGCCTCCTGCTGCGCCGGGCCGTCCTCGCCGCGGCGGGTAGCGCGCTCGGTGATCTGGCTGCCGCCCACGTTCTTGTTCGGGGTCTGGTTCTGATGGCGAGTCGTCATTGCATACCTCCTGCCCATGCGTGTGTCGGTGCAGGCGTGGCGAAGGCGCCGCCTGGGCGGACCTCCGGGCGCTGCAACATTCAGCCTAGAAGATTCGGGAGGGCGCGCGAGCCGCGAGCGGGCAGGGTGGGAATCCGGAGCGGAAAAAACAAAGCCCGCTTGTGGCGGGCTGTTGTCGTGTCACCTTCAACTTTCCTTGTTGAGTGCATCCTTGCGTTGACACGTGAGCTGGCGTCCTGCCGGCAATCCCTGTGTCGGGGTGACGGTGGTGATTATTCCGGCCGACCCGGTCCGGCGCTGTAGGAGATCGCCCACAGGCGACGTAGGCCGGGCTAGGTTTTGCCAAACCATCGTTTCAGGGCTTCCTCCTGGTAAGCGTCACGCTGCCCGCCTTGCGGCAACCAGGTGCGATAGCTCGCCACCGCATGCAGCAGGAAGTCGAACAGCGTCAGGTGGCGGCGCAGCACGCGTTCGAGCCGGTGCGGCAGGATGGGATTGAAGTGGCCGAACCAGGAAAAGAGCTGGCGTGGATTCTTCTTCACCCACAGCCACGAGCCCATCTCCAGCGTGAAGGGCAGGAACAGGCCACGGTGACGGGCGCGGTGCTCGTCATAGAGGAAATCCCAGAGATCGCCATGCGTGGTGTAGCTGAGCGACTGCGGCTCCATCAGATAGAAGCTGTGGTTGGGGTAGGTCTGGTTGAACAGGGCCCTGAGGGCGAAGGCTTCCGGCAGGTTGGGTACGGGCTCGCGCGAGCGCGCATAGGGGAACCAGATGCGGTCGCGGAAGCCGAAGCCGGAGTGGCAGTCCATCGCCAGCGCGAAGGGATGCGGATGCAGTCGCGCCCGCACGACCTCGAACAGCGCTTCCGCCTCGGTCGGCAGCGGATCTTCCACGCGGCCGCGATACCACGGCAGGTGTGGCCCCAGGCGATGTCCGCCGAGCAGGAAGGGCACACGCCCGCGCGCCTCCACGGCGGCGGACCGCATGAGGTCGACGCCCTCCGGGTTGGCGCGCGTGCCGAGCGCGAGGCCGCCGGGGTTCACCATGGGCATGAACACCAGCCGCACCTTCGCGACCAGCGCGGCAAAGTGGCTGTCCCAGCGCAGGCGCGCCAGTACCGTCTCGAGCCAGGCGACCAGCACCTGCGTGCCGATGCGCTCCATGCCGTGCACGCCGCCGAAATAGCCGATGGCCGGCGCACGCAGGTCCGTGCTGCCGAGCTCGATGCACCAGATCGGCAGCACCGCGTTGCCCGCCTGCACGGTCGTCACCACCTCGGCGCGGAGGAGGCCACGATTTTCCTCGATCAGCCGTTGCAGGGTGTCGAGCTCGGTAAAGGCCGGATAGTCCATTGTTTGTCTCCACCAGCGGAATCTTGCGAGCAGACGACATTTGCGTGACGGCTGGATGACGGCCTCACACGAAAGGGTGATGACCGCCTTGGCACAGACAGCGCTTTCTTCATAAAGCCGCAACGGCTCTGTAAAGCAGCGTCCCGAGAATGCGCGCTACCTGAACTCATGCCATGGAGCACGACCACGATGAGCAAGCACGATCCCGACAACATTCCCGACAATCTCTCCGACAACGCGCACTTCCAGTCCGTCGTCGACAGCATCGTGCTGTCGCGCCGCAAGGTGCTGAAGAGCGGCCTCGGCTTCGGCGCCGCCATGTTCCTTGGCGGCTCGCTGGCCGCCTGCAGCAGTGACGACAGCAGTCCCGCTCCCACCGGCACCGGCACGGGCGGCAGCGGAAGCGCGGCCATCGGCTTCACGCCCGTGGCGGTCAGCACGGGCGACTCCGTGGTAGTGCCCGAGGGCTACCAGGCCCAGGTGCTTGCGCCCTGGGGCGCGGCACTCTTCAGCGACAGCCCCGCCTGGCAGGGCGATGCCTCGGAAGGCGGCGACGACCAGGCCCGGCAGGTCGGCGACAACCACGACGGCATGCACTTCTTCACGATTCCCGGCGCCGATTCGGCGAGCGAGGGGCTGCTCGTGATGAACCACGAGTATTGCAACTACGAGTACCTGTTCGTCCCGGGCCCCGACGCCGCCGATCCGCTCGAGCCCTGGACGCAGGACAAGGTGCGCAAGGCACAGCATGCCCACGGCATTTCCGTGCTGCATGTACGCCGCAACTCCGCCGGCAAATGGGAGATCGTCACGGGTTCCTATTACAACCGCCGCCTGACGGGCCGCTCGCCCATGGACATCACCGGCCCGGCCGCCGGCCATGCCCTGTTGCAGACCAGCGCCGACGCCACCGGCCGTCGCGTGCTGGGCACGCTCAACAACTGCGGCGCCGGACGCACCCCGTGGGGCACCTACCTAACCTGCGAAGAGAACTTCAACGGCTACTTCGGCATCAACGACGACACCACGGGCGACCGCCGCAACGCGCTGCAGGCCCGCTACGGCCTGAGCTACGCCAGCGGTTCGGGCCTGTCGCGCTCCGGTTATCGCTGGGAAGAATTCGACAGCCGTTTCGATTACCTGGCCGAGCCCAACGAGTCCAACCGCTTTGGCTGGGTGGTGGAGATCGACCCCTACGATCCGGTTTCGCTGCCGAAGAAGCGCACCGCGCTCGGTCGTCTCAAGCACGAGAACGCCGCGCTCACGATAGCGAAGAGCGGCCACGTGGTCGTGTACATGGGCGATGACCAGGCCAACGACTACATCTACAAGTTCGTGTCGACGAACACCTTCGATGCGAAGAACATGGCTGCCAACCGCGACCTGCTCGACAGCGGCAAGCTCTACGTGGCGAAGTTCAGCAACGGCGCCGTGAGCGGCGACGCCATGGGCATCGGGCAGTGGATCCTGCTCGACAAGACGGCCAACGCGACGCTGGCTGCCGATGCGACCTTCGCCGACCAGGCCGAGGTGCTGGTCAAGACGCGCCTGGCCGCCGACGCGGTGGGTGCCACCAAGATGGACCGACCGGAATGGGTGGCCGTGCATCCGGAGACGCAGGAGGTCTACTGCACCCTCACCAACAACTCCGGCCGCGCCACTACCGACGACGCCAACCCGCGCACGAGCAACCGCTGGGGCCAGATCATCCGCTGGAACGAGGCGGGCAACGATCCGGCCTCGGTGGCGGATTTCGAGTGGGACCTCTTCGTGATCGCCGGCAACCCCAATGCCTTCAGCGATGCGCGCGCCGGTTCCGCCAGCATCACTACGGACAACACTTTCAACAGTCCCGATGGGCTCGCCTTCGACCGGAGCGGCCGCCTCTGGATCCAGACCGACGGCAATTTCTCCAACACCGGCAACTACCTCGGCCAGGGCAATAACCAGATGCTGGTGGCCGACGTGAAAACGGGCCGTATCGAGCGCTTCCTGGTCGGCCCTTCCGGTTGCGAAATCACCGGTATCGACTGGACGCCGGACGGCAGGACGCTGTTCATCAACGTGCAGCATCCCGGCGAAGCCAGTGGCCATCCGAATGCGCCCGTACCCACGGGTGGTCTGGCGCTGGACGCCTACCTCGCCAGCAACCCGGCGTCGTTCAGCACTTGGCCGGATCGCAATCCGGACAGTCGTCCGCGCTCGGCGACCGTGGTGATCTCGCGTGTCGATGGCAGGGCGATCGGGCTCTGAGGTGACTGGCGCGAAGAGCGCCGCGTGCTGAAAAAGAGGGGCCGCGCATGCGGCCCCTCTTTTTTCCCGCTTTTTCGCACATGCGCCCTGCTGCTGCTCACCATGCCTGGCGCTCGCCCGGTCCGCACGGAAGCGGGCGCGTTGCCGGCAGATGCGCGAGAGCATCCGCTTTTTCATCTGGTCCGGAACCGGCGGAGCATACGGCTGTCGCACGGCGCGCATGAAAAAGCCCGCGGGATGAACCCCGCGGGCTTCGCCTGGCGCTGCCTCAGGCCGGCGTGCGTGCGCGTGCCCGCAACCAGTTCAGGTATTGCGTGACCTTGGCCACCTTTTCCTGCTGGTCGGGCAGTTGCGGTTTCTCGACCGCCTGTGTCAGCAGCTGCGCGGGCGACGCATACAGGCTGCGATAGCGCGCGATGGTGGACTCGATATTGCGTCCGAGCAGCCCCTTGCGCACCGGCTTCGGCACATAGCGGTAGATCTGCGCCTGGTTGATGAGCTCCACCAGGCGCGAGGTGTCCTTGAAGCAGGTGAGGATGATGGTCAGCAGCTCGGGATGCGCCTGCTTCAGGGTCTTCAGCATGGCCGAGAGGTCTTCGTTGCCGAGGCTGAGCTCGGTGACGAGGATGGCCACGCGCGTGTTCGTCAGCACGTCGAGCGCACCATCGATGGTGCGGCGCCAGATCACGTCGTGCGCGGGCACCAGCACTTCCTTGACCGCCTGATAGGTGGCTACATCCTGGTCCAGCACCAGGCAGGTCAGGCGCTGCCCGGGCGGCGCGGCCGGGAGCGTCGGGGCCGTGCTCAATTCCAGCCCGCGCGCGATGCCCACGGCCTGCGCGATGGTGTCGCGCAGTTCCTTGGGACCCCAGGGCTTGTTGATATAGCGGAATATTTCGCTTTCGTTCACGGCATCCATTGCCGAGTCCGAATCGGCATAGCCCGTCAACAGGATGCGGATGGTGGTCGGCGCGATCTCCCGCGCCTGCCGCAGCAGCTCGGTGCCGGACATCACCGGCATGCGCTGGTCGGAGATCAGCACGTGAATCTTTTCCCGCTTCAGGATGGCCAGCGCTTCATGGGCATCGCTGGTGGCAAACACCTGGTAGTGCATGCGCAGCAGCATGCCCAGCGAGCGCAGGATGCGCTCCTCGTCATCGACGAGGAGGATGCGGGGCTTGTGGTCCGGCGTGGTTTCCATGACGCGTCCTCTTGTACGGGGTCAGGCCTGCAGCAGGCGAGCGCTGACAGCAGCCGGGGTGGTGACGGTCGGGCAGGGCAGCTCGACCACGAAGCGTGTGCCGCGGCCCGGCTGCGAAGCGACACGGATGCGCCCGCCGTGCTGCTCGACGATCTTGTAGGCGATCGAGAGACCAAGACCGGTGCCCTCGCCCACGGGCTTGGTGGTGAAGAACGGGTCGAATATTTTTTTCAGTACCTCGGGCGGCATGCCCTTGCCCGTGTCCTGCACCGAAATGCAGACGTTGCCTTCCCCGGCCCAGGTCCTGATCAGTATCCGGCCGCGGTCGGCGATCGCCTGCGCGGCATTGGTGAGCAGGTTCAGCAGCACCTGGTTGATTTGCGAGGGCGCGCAGCGCAAGGGCGGCAGGTCGCCCAGCTGGCGGATGACCTCGACCTTGTTCTTGAGCGAGTTCCGCGCGATCAGGAGCGCCGATTCCACGCAGTCGTTGAGCGAGACATTGTCGGTTGGCGCCTGATCCAGGCGGCTGAAGTCCTTCAGGCCGCTCACGAGTTCGCTGATCTGGTTCAGGCCGTAGAGCGTGTCGGTGAGCAGCGTGGACTGGTCCGCCTGCAGGAGCTCGGGGTCGATCAGGGCTTCGAGCGCCTCGATGCTGTCCAGCGCGGCCGTCACCTGCGCCGCATCACCGTCCGCCGCCAGCAGGGCGCGGCTGAGCTCGCGGTACGCGTGCAGGAGGCGTGCGGTCTGGCTCGTGAATTCGCCGACCATCTCGACGTTGTTGCGCACATAGCCGAGGGGCGTATTGATCTCGTGCGCCACGCCCGCGACCATCTGGCCCAGCGACGCCATCTTCTCGGACTGGATGAGCTGTGCCTGCGATGCCTTGAGTTCGCGATAGGCATGGCCAAGCTGGGCGGAGTGCTGCACGGCCTGACGTTCCATCGCGCCCAGCAGTGACAGGACGGCCCCCACGCCCTGGTACAGGCCCTCGCGGGTGATAACGAAATCCTCGCTCACCGGTTGGCGCATGTGGCGCGTGAGGTACTGCGCGGCCTGCGCCAGCGGCGTGTCCGCCTCGATGCTGAGGAAGTCGCGGATCATGAAGTCGGCGACGGGGCGCTTGCCGTAGAGCTCGCGACCGAATTTCTTCATGAACAGGGCGTGCAGCTGGTGCCGGCTGATCATGCCGACCGGACGCTCGGCGTCGACGATGGGCACGGAGAGCACGGGCTCATAGCCGGCCTGCAGCAGGTGATCGGCGACATGGTCGAGCGAATCCAATGGCCGGAAGGGCGGGATGGCCAGCGTGAGCGTGTCGATTGCAGAGGCAGCGTGCATGTGTCGTCCTTACTGGGGGCGGGCGGCAGGTGTGCTGCCGAAGTGACCCATCCCCTGGACTCGCTACGCTAGCGGCCGTATGTGAATTGTCGGTTACGGAAATATGATGCTGGTGGTCACAGGCAGGGCCCTACGGGCGGTGCCGCGCCATTATTGGACAAATAAAAATTGGGAAATAAAAAGCACAAAGCCCGCAGGGCGGGCTTTGTGCTGTGTCACGACGTCAACGATCCGTGTTGATTCATCCCTGGAGACACATCCGGCTGGCATCCTGCCGGCCATCCCTGTGTCGAGGTGACGGGCCCATTGTCGCGATGGCGCGTCGAGTCGGCTGTAGGAGATTGTCCGCAACCGGCGTGCGTCAGCGGCAGTGAGTCAGTACAGGGCCAGGTGCGTCATTTCTGGCCGCCGCGTCCGCCACCGTGCGAGGCTTCGCCGCCCTTGCGGCCGGCCTCGCGTGCCTCCTCGCTGGTGAACTCGTGCGCGGTGCCCTTTTCATGTGCCGCCTGGCCGCCCTTGCGGCCAGCCTCGCGAGCTTCCTCGCTGGTGAACTCATGCGCGGTGCCGCGCTCATGCGCCACCTGGCCGCCCTTGCGGCCGGCCTCGCGCGCCTCTTCACTGGTGAACTCGTGCGCGGTGCCTTTCTCATGCGCGGCCTGGCCGCCCTTGCTGGCGATCTCGCGCTGCTTTTCCTTGTCCATGGAGGCGAAGCCACGATTGTCGGTGCCACGGGATTCGGAATCGCGTCCTGCGGAACGGGATTCACCGGAACGATTGTCAGAACCACTTTTGTTGGTAGCCATGACGAATACTCCTCGTAGTGAATAATTAGTGCTCACGGACTAATCAGTGTAGATGCGCCTCGGCATCGCTCATGATGAGGCATTAGGTGATGCGTTGTTTTTTCGTACGTCACCCTCAAGTCTTCGGGAGTATCGCCAGAGCCCGTGAGCCGGCACATTGTGTGAAGCGTGTCGCTGCTGATGAGCAGGACGACGCATCGCTGCTCTCGGAGCCCGCGTCAGTCGCCGGCCGATGCGGGGACGGCTGCAGCATCCCTCAGGTGAAGGCGGCATATCTGTGGGGAGTGGGCCAAGGTCGGGCGCCGCGTCGACGGAATGTTGTTTTTGGTTAACAGAACGTGTCTGTACTGTTATCAGGTTCTCGTGCGGCCTTTCGACCTGGCTGGTGCAGTCGTTGCGAGGCCGGCATTTCATGTGCATGCGTTGCACCGTTCAGCCTCTGTGGCAGTCCGCCCGTGAAAATATCCCGGCAATCGCGACCGGGGCATGCCTGTGCATGACGGGAATCCATTATATTTCGCAGGTCAGGAGATGCCCGGTCCGGTTGCCGGCCGGAGCCTTCGGTAGAAGACAGAATTCAAAAAATCATAATGCATAAGAAATAAGGGTCACCTATGTCTGCTCTGCCCCGCCCCACCATGCCTCGTGTCTCCTTCTCGCGACGCCTGCTCCGGCCTGCTTCGGCCTGCGCGGCCGCACTGCTCCTGCTTGCCTGCAAGCAGGACGGGGCGCCCGGTAGCGATGTCAGCGGCGCCGTGGTTCCCGGACCCAGCGCGGCGGCGGTGGCCGGCATCGAGCTTTTCGCGGGCTCTCTGGGTGGCGCAGGCAACATCGACGGCACGGCCACGGAGGCTCGCTTCTACAGCCCGGCGAGCGTGGCAATCGCTGCCGATGGCACCTTGTATGTTGTCGATGCCCTCAATTTCGTCATTCGCCGCATTTCGCCGCTGGGCGTGACCACAACCCTCGCCGGGAAGGCTGGTGAGTCGGACCATGTGGATTCTGCTACCGGCACGGATGCCCGGTTCGTTAGCCCGTCGGGCGTGGCGCTTGCCGGCGACGGCACCCTCTATGTGGCCGATCGCGACAGCAGCACCATTCGCGCGATCAGTGCGGCCGGCGAGGTCACCACCCTGGCCGGCAGTGATGGCGAGATTGGTGCTGTCGATGCTACGGGTGCCGACGCCCGCTTCGCCGGGCCCACGTCGATTGCCATAGGTCCCGATGGCAATCTCTATGTTGCTGACGCCCTTGCCTCCACCATCCGGAAGGTCACGCCGTCCGGCGTCGTGACCACGTTTGCGGGCCAGGCGGGCGTCTCGGGCTCTGCAAACGGTACCGGAACCGAAGCGACCTTCAGCATCCCGTTCGGCCTTGCCTTCGACAGCAATGGCGACCTGCTCGTCACCGATACGGGCAACAACCGGATCCGCAAGATTACACCGGCAGGCGTGGTGACGACCTTCGCCGGTTCTGGCTCCAGCGGATCGGCCGACGGCACCGGCCTGGCGGCCAGCTTCTTCCTGCCCTTCGGGATCGTGGTGGACGACGCTGATAACGCGTACGTGGCGGATACCGGTAACCACACCATCCGCCAGATCACGCCGGCTGGCGTGGTCAGCACGCTGGCCGGCACAGCGGATGAAGCCGGCTATGCCGATGACACGGGAGCGGCCGCCCGCTTCAACGGCCCGCAGGGTATCGGCCTCGACAATGACGGGAATGTCCTCGTTGCCGACAGCAACAATCATGTGCTGCGGCGAATCACTCCCGCGGGGGTGGTTACGACCGTGGCGGGCAAGGGCCGGTCCCAGGGCAGTACGGACGATACGGGAACGGCCGCCCGTTTCGATACGCCCGTTGGCATGGTCATGACCCGTGCCGGCATCCTGCTCGTCGCGGATACGCTCAACCACACGCTGCGCAGCATTACCGCTGGCGGCGTGGTCGACACGGAGGCCGGCGCCGCCGGGATGCCGGGCTCGGGCAATGGCAGCGGGATCAGCGCGCGCTTCACTGGCCTGCAGGGACTCGCCATTGACGACAGCGACAACGTCTACGTGGCGGATACCGGCAGCCACCTGATCCGCAAGATCAGCCCTGCCGGTGTGGTCACCACACTTGCCGGCGGTGCCGGCCAGGCGGGCATTGCGGACGGCACCGGGACCCAGGCGCGCTTCGCCTTCCCCTGGGGGCTGGTGGTCGACCTCGAAGGCGTCGTGTATGTGACGGATACCGCGGTCCACTCCGTGCGCAAGGTCACGCCGGCCGGCGTTGTCACGACTCTTGCCGGTGGCGCCGGTCAGTTCGGCACCATCGACGGCACCGGCACCGTTGCCCGCTTCCGCAGCCCGCTGGGCATTGCCCGGGATGGCGAAGGCAATCTCTATGTGAGCGACAGCGGCAATCACACCATCCGCAAGGTCACCAGGGCCGGCGAGGTCACTACGGTAGCCGGCACGGCGGGAGCGGCGGGGGCCGTGGACGCGACCGGTGCCGACGCGCGTTTCCGCGAACCCGCCGGCATTGCGGTCGATGCTGATGGCAACCTTTATGTGGCCGATAGCGGCAACTCGCTCATCCGCAAGATTTCGCCGGCCCGCGAAGTCACTACGCTAGTGGGCACTGCCGGGCTCCGGGGCGTTGCGCCAGGGCTCCTGCCGGGCACGCTCAATTCGCCGCGCGGCCTGACCATCGGCTTTGACGGTGAGCTCTACGTCACCGACGAGGACGGCGTACTGCGCATCAACCTCGATACGCCCGTCAGCGTTTTCGATGTGCGCCTCGAGGCACCTGCCTCGGTCGAGCTGGGTAATTCCTTCACCCTGCGCTGGCGTGCCACCGACGCCACCAACTGCGTGGCGAGCGACGACTGGAGTGGCGCCCGCGCCACTACCGGCGCGCTGACGGTCACGCCGGGCGCCGCCGGAACGCTGAGCTACACCCTCACCTGTGACGAGAACGGCGGCAGCGGGTCGAAGAGCCGCACCATCGATGTCGCCGTGACGCTGCCGGCCCCCACGGTGAACTTCACCATCTCTGCAAACCGTATCGATCCGGGCCAGAGCGTGACTCTGACCTGGTCGACCGCCAACGCCGACAGCTGTACCGCCAGCGGTGGCTGGTCCGGCAGCCAGGGGCTGAGCGGCAGCACCGTGCTGACGCCAGCCGCCACGTCGACATACACGCTGAGCTGTACCGGGCTTGGTGGCACCACCGTCAGGGCCGTGGCGACGACAGTGGCTTTTGTTCCGACGCTCACATTTACCGCCCGGCCGCGAAACATCGCGCTCGGCGAGCGCACCACCCTTGAGTGGGTCGCGACCAACGCCACGACCTGTACTGCCTCCGGCAGTTGGGCGGGGTCGCAGGCGACCAGCGGCAGCCTGGTCATCAAGCCCTCCAACAGTGTCGCGCAGGCTTACACGCTCATTTGCGCGGGCGCTGGCGGCGTGGTGGAGGACACCGTGGTTGTCGAGGTCGCGTTTGCTACCTCGACGGCGGGCAGCGCCGGTGGCAGTGGCGGTGCGCCCGGGCTGGGTCTGTTGCTGGGCGCCGGCTTGCTGGCACTGCTGCGCAGGCGGTATGCCACCTGATGCCCAAGGCGTCCTGAAAAAAAGCCCGCATCGCGCGGGCTTTTTTCTTTTTAGGGCGCCACTGCCGCGCCTGTCGTTCCGGCGACCCGGATTGCCATTGCGAGGCAAGTCAGGGGGCGCTTCCTGATGCCAGACAGCGACCGGATTTCGAGAAATTGTTGGCGCCGCCTGACGTAACGCCGGCACCGCCACCCGGTGCGCTGCCGGTTCAGTTGCCGCTGGTGTTTTCGGCGTGCGGGTTGCGGCGGCTGTTCCGCCAGGCAAGGAAGCCGCGCGCATAGGTGCCGAAGAAGCGGTCGAGATAGGGCAGGAAGCCCGCGTAATTGCCCTGGTACTGGGAGTGATGGAAGTCGTGATAACCGGCGCCCTCATAGAGCGGTAACAGGTGTCCCGGGTTCCAGGGCAGCACGTAGCCGCAATGGCCGTCTGCCGCCTCGTACTGGCGCAGCGCGATCCAGATCCACAACACGTACAGGTGTGCGCCCACCAGCATGGGACCGAGCAGCGCCAGGCTCGCCGTGCAGAGATACTCGAACCAGTGCATGTAGTTGCCGTTGATGGCCGTGGTGTGGCGGATACGGTGGTGAATGCTGTGCACATGCTTCAGCAGAACGCCTTTGTGCATGGTGCGGTGCATCCAGTAGTAGAGGAAATCGTCGAGGAAGATGAAGAACAGCAGTTGCGCGATTACGACGTACCAGGCCGGGAGCTCGCCGGTGTGGATGACCGAGTGGCGCAGCAGCGGCCAGGCCAGCAGCAGCGCTGCGATGATGATGCTGACGTTTACCGCGAGGCGCCCCAGCGATGGCCAGAACCAGGCGGCGATGTCGAAGGGCGTGTCCTGCACCTTGTAGCGGCGCAGCGCCGGCGGGTCGATCCAGGCCAGCAGCGTGTAGGGCAGGGCGAAGAGCAGGAAGGCGCCGGTGCTGACGGCGAGTGTGCCCATCGGATAGAGCCAGAACATCGGCTCCTGGTAGAGCGCGAGCAGTTCAGCCAGCGACGTCGGGAAAAGCGGTGCGTTCATGGGGCGTGCGGGTAGCCTGGCAGCGAGTGTCCCAGCCTACAGCGGCGGCGCGGCAGGCGCCTGCCGGCTCGGGGCACGGATCGGGCTGCTCCATCGGAAAGCGTCGCGCCGGCTTCGTGCCCACCACCATCACGTTAAAGCTGGCGCCGTCCCATTCGGCCAGGCGCGTGAAATCGCGCTCGAGCACCGTGACCGCGAAGCCGAGGGCGGTCATGGTGGCGCGGACCTCGGCCAGCGAGATCGCGGTCATGGCGTGGCGGTCGGTCCAGCATTGCCAGCCGGCGGCGTCCTCGCGCTCGATGCTCACGTGCAGGTGCAGGGTTTCGCCACCGCCATGGCGCCAGCCGGAGCGGAACGTGAAGCGTGCGTCGTCCTCGCTTAGGCGGGTGACGGCATCGCGCGTGCCGACGCCACTCTCGTCGACGAGGTCGAACAGCAGCACGCCACCCGGCGCCAGCGCCTGCCAGGCGCGCCGCAATGTTTCGCGCAGGGCTGCGCGCGGATGGCTGTAGTGCAGCGAGTAGAGCAGGCAGGTGATGAGGTCGAACTCGGCGTCCGCGACAAACCCGGCAAGATCGCGGCGAAGCCAGGTCGCGCCCGGGCAGCGCAAGGCAGCCTGGTCCAGCATGGCCTGGCTGTTGTCGAGGCCGGTGCCGCTGAAGCCCTTGCCGGTCATGTGCGCCAGGTGCTGGCCGGTCCCGCAGGCGAGGTCGAGGTAGGCGCGGCCGGGGGTGTCACCGAAGGTGCGGAAGACGCGATCGGCGAAGTCGCACTGGGCGGCGTAATCCACGTCGCGGCAGAAGCGGTCGTAGTAGGGGGAGAGATCGGCGTAAAGGGGGGAGAGGGGCGTCATGGGCGCGCATTCTACGGCGGAAGGGGCTGCGGGGCGCTGCCGGATTCTCGCGGTCGGCAGGGCGCCAAATGGACTTCTGCCGGGATGGGGTTGCGCGGGAGCGGGAGATGTCGGGAGGGCAGGGCGGTAGCCGGGTCAGCGGAAGGCTGGCGGGCGGAAACGTCAGCAGTGTCGCGCGATCTGGCCCCAGAATAAGCAAAGCCCGCACGAGGCGGGCTTTTGTGTCACTTTCCAACATCCTTGCTGAAACACGTCCGTGTAGTTCGACTCTTTCCTGGCGGGCGTCCTGCCGTGCCTTCCGTGTGTCGCCGTGACGAAGTGAATGATGCTCGTGGCCTCAGCTGTCCGCTGTAGGAAATTGCCCATAGCTGGCGTAGGTAGAACTGCTTAGTTAGCTCGTATGAGGCGATTTTTGTGACCGCCCTCACGTTTTGGAAACCGGCGCGGCAGTGGCCGGACTCGCGAAATGGCCGCGGTGAGGGTGGATGGGGTGAGCTGGTGCGGTTGCGCCGCAGGTCTTGGCTACGTTCCTTCTGCCAGGACTCCGCTTCGACCATCGGGCGTACCGTAGCCTGTCCGGCGCCCACCGGGCCCGGGTAGCCCGGACGGAGCGGGAGCAGTTGCCGGTCGACTGCCACGGGGTTGGCAACGGCACCGCTCACGCCCCATCCGGGCTACTTGGCCTCCTTTGCCCGGGATCAGGCGCCCGGGCTTCGCCATGGTCCGGCCTCGGCCGGGATCAACGCGTTCCCGGCTCGCGGCCGGCACTGAGCAGGCGCATCCGGGCCCGCAGCGCCGCAAGGCCGGGCGACGCCGCAGTGCCCGGCGTGCCGTTGCGGGCGGTCAGCAGGCGCCGCATGGCCTGGCGCTCCTGGTCCTTGCGGATCAGTTCCTTCATGTATTCGCTGATGGTGGCGTAACCGCGCTGGCTGGCCTGTTCCTGTGCAAAGGCCGCGAGGGCCTCGGAAATGGAGATGTTCATGGTGCGTCGCCCAAGGTGAGGTGGCTGCAAAAGGTCGGGTGAAAACACCACCGGCGGCCGGGCACGGGAACGAGGGAATTTTCTGGTTGGGCAAGTTGCGGAGGAGGCAGGGCCCGCGTGAGGCGGGCCCTGTGGAATTACCTGCCAGCAATCCTTGCTGTACTGCTTCCCTGCGTTGACGTTGGTGGCCGGCGTCCTGCCGGCCTTCCGTGTGTCGCGGTGATGAGCGCATTTTGGCGTGCGTGCCTGGGAGCGGCTGTAGGAGATCATCCATGGGCTGCGTGCGCCGGAATGGCAGTGGGGCGCGGTATGTGCAGCGGGTCACGCTGCTGCGCCATCGTCTCCCGCGCCGCGGGCGAGGGCCTCGCGATATTCACTCGGCGTGCGGCCGGTGTGCAGGCGGAACCAGCGCGTGAAGGAGGGGCTTTCGTCAAAGCCGGCATGCGCGGCCACCACCTGGATGCTGAGCCCGGGCTCGCGCAACAGGGCGCGCGCCTTGTCCAGCCGGAGTGCGTCCAGCAGCTCGCGATAACTGGTGCCGGCGTCTTTCAGCTTGCGGTGCAGCGTGCGCCCGGTCATGCCCAGCACTTCCGCGAGGTTCTCGCGCGAGGCCCTGCCCTCCTGCAGCAGCTGGTGCAGGCGCGAACGCGCAAGGTCGGCGGTCGAGGGCGCCTTGTTGCGCTCCTCCATGAGCTTGCGCGCATGCTGCTGCAGCACGTCGTGCAGTTGCGGATTGGCGCTCGGCAGCGGCAGGTCCAGCGCACGCGTCGGCAGGACCAGCGCATTTTGCGGCTGCCCGAAATAGACCGGGCAGCCGAACGCGTCCAGATAGCGCTTCAGCAGCGCGGGATCGTCCGGGGCCGGGTGTTGCAGATGCGCCGCCTCGATGAGGCGCTGGCCGGGCCGCGCGGCCACCTGGATGGCAAGGGCATAGGCCGAGAGGATGAAGTCGGCGGCATGCCGCCGCACCAGCGGATGCGTGTAGCGGCTGTCCCAGGTCAGGCGCACGACGCCGGGCTCGTGCTGCAGGCGCGTCAG
This sequence comes from Moraxellaceae bacterium, assembly GCA_029237815.1. Classification (GTDB taxonomy): domain Bacteria; phylum Pseudomonadota; class Gammaproteobacteria; order Pseudomonadales; family Moraxellaceae; genus UBA2031. The sequence goes on along the minus strand of JAQZBP010000006.1, from coordinate 163,933 downwards.
GCCGGTGTCGCCGAGCAGCGGCTCCAGGCGGATCGCGGATTCCAGCAGGATGCCCACCGTGCTCGAGGTCTGCGCCATGAAGCTGAGCAGCCCGAACACGGTGGTCATCTTGAGGCGCGAGGCATGGAGCCCCGGCAGCGGCTCCTGCAACAGGCGCAACCCGATCGCGAGCATCTGTTCGAAGTGGTCGCCGCGCATGAAGGCCGGCTGCCCGGGCAGCGGCTGGACGCCCAGGCCTGCGCGCTCCAGGGCCTCGTCCAGGGGCAGGCCCATCTCGCGGCCGAACTGCAGGAGCTGGCTGGCCAGCTCGAGCGTGATCTTGAAGGGCGTGCTGTCCGTAGCAGGCATGGGGCAGGGGTTTTTGTTGTTTCGGTCGAGCTTACCTGCGCCGCCATGCGCGGCAACAGTGTCATCTGGCAGGGGTGCGTGCCGCGCGGAGCGGGTGGGGGATGGGTACTGGTCGGCGGGGCGGACGCTGCGCCGGCAGCGTTGCCGCGCGGCTGGTCGGGCTTGTGGCGGGGCGGGCAGCGTTGTCGCCGACGTGCCGGCGCCCCCCACCCCTCTGGCAGTCAGGCGAATGGCCGCTCCGTCCGGGGCCGGAGGTCGGAGGCTGCCGACCCCGGACGAAGCTCAGGCACTCATGGCGTGGCGCGACCTCAGGCCCAGTCGCCCAGCCACTTCTTCTTGGCCTTCTCCACCAGGTCGCGCGCGTCGTGGTTCCAGGGGTGGAACGTCGGGCTGTAGTACTTGAAGTAGGAGGGCAACAGTTTCCGGAACACGCCCGGGGTGCCGAACATGTAGTTGGCGGCGCCGGCCCAGGCCTTCAGGTTGCCGAGCTCGCCGGCCTCCTTCATCAGCTGCACCAGGTGGATGGTGGAGAAGAGCGGGAACAGCACGCTCACCGCCATCATTTCCGTCACGCGCACGAACTCCGAGCCGCCGATGGCCTTGTATACGTCGAAGGCCACCGCCTTGTGCTCGGACTCCTCGATGGCGTGCCAGGCCCAGATCGGCGCCATGCGCGGGTCCATCGTCTCCAGGGCGTCGTACTTGAGCAGGAACTCCTCGGCCATCAGCGCGGTGAAGTGCTCCACCGCCACCGTGTGCGCGAGCTGGCGCTCGGGCGAGAGGTTCTTGCGCAGCACGTTCATGAAGCCGGCGATTTCCTTTTCCAGGCGCGCCAGATCGATGCCGCGTTCCTGCAAAAAGCCGTTGAGCTGCTCGTGCTCCCGGGAGTGGTGCGCCTCCTGGCCGATGAAACCGCGGACGGCCTTCTGCAGCTCCGGGTCGGTGATGCGGTCCTGGTAGTGGCGCACGGAATCGATGAAGAAACGCTCGCCCGGCGGGAAGCTGGAGGAGAGGGCGGCCAGCAGCAGCGTGCGCACGGGATCGTTGTCCCACCACCACATCGGCATGTCCTTGGCGTACTCGAAGTCCGGGCGGCGCACCTTGGGGATCATGCCGGGGGGCGTGGCGGTGAAGGCAACGCGGTCCACGGCCTTCTTCAGGGCGGTGGTGGCGCTCTTGCGGACCTGCTTGAGGCGGGCGACGGGGGTGGCGGCGGTCATGGGCAGTCTCCTTGGGCCGGGCAGGCCGTAACTGTTCTTGCTATGGCCCCTACGGTACTGGCCGGTAACGACATGCCGTGAGACTCTGCGCGGACATTCCACTTGTCATTGGTGGCCAGATTGACGGCTAAACCAGCAGAAGAACGGATGGCGGATGCGGGCGACGCCCCGGCGGAGCGGGACGACTGGCGCACCGGGCTGCCGGCCTGGACGGCGGCGCGCAACCAGCCCTCCACCTATTCCCGCGCCTTCACCGAGGCCGCGGCGGCGCATGGCCTGCCGCGCGCGACGGTGCTGGCCCGGGCCGGCCTGCCGGCCGACCTGCTCGAGGACCCGGCCGGGCGGGTGAGTTTCGTCGAGATCCTGCAGGTGCTGGCCACGGTGCAGGCACTCGCCGACGACGACGCCCTGGGCTTCGAGAGCGGCGTCCGACTGCCGCTGACGGCCCACGGCAGCCTCGGCTATGCGCTCATGTGCGCGCCGACGCCGCGCCAGGCCCTCGGCATCCTGCAGCGCTTCTGGCACCTGCGCGGACGCGGCATGGTCCTGCAGGTGCACGACGTCGGCGACATGCTCTTCCTGGAGCTGCTGCCGGAGCTGACGCTGCCCAACGCCCTGCGCGATTTCCTGTTGCCCTCCATCCTCACCAGCATGTGGCAGGGCGTGCGCTTCGTGATTCCCGCGCTGCCGGCGCAGGCCGAGATCTGGCTGCCCGGCGCCGAGCCGCGCAGCTTCGCGCGCTACCGCGAGCGCCTGCCGACGGTGCGCTTCGGCATGCCGGCGGCGGGCATCCGCCTGGTGGGCGACAAGGCGCCGCTGGACACGCCGCTGCCCACCGCCAACCCCGAGGGCCTGGTGCAGGCGCTGGCCGCCTGCGAGCGCGAGAGCGCGCTGCTGGGCGATGTGGTGGATCCGGTGCTGGCGCGATCGCGGGCGCTGCTGCAACTGGGGGCCGCGGGTTTTCCGGGACCGGAGGCGATCGCGGAGATGCTGCACATGACGCCGCGCACCTTCCGGCGTCGCCTGCAGGAGCTGGGACTGAGCTACAAGCAGTTGCTGGAGGAAGCACGCCGCCGCGACAGCTGCGCGCTGCTGGAGCGGCCGGAGATGGAAGTGCGGCGCGTGGCGGAGCTGCTCGGGTATTCGGATCCGGCGAATTTCACGCGGGCATTCAGGCAGTGGACGGGCATGGCGCCGCGGGAATGGCGGCTGGCGCGCGCCGAAAAGCCGACGCCCTGAATTTCTGTTTGCCGGGAAGCGGCGGCGCGTCGAAGGGCAGCGATGCGCCGTAGTGATCGCGACAGAAGCTGTCGCGCCGAACGGTAATCTGGCGGTGCGGACTTGCTGCAACCGGAGGCCGCGCCCTGACCACCACCACGCCGGAGAGCTGTCATGAGTGCCACGGAAACCCGCCAGATCGTCGAGAAAATCCAGGATGACCTCATGTATGTCCTCGAGGAGCTGCTCTTCGATCGTACGGGAGAGGCGAAGAGCGAGCTGGCCGACATCCTGCAGCGGCTGCCGGCGCAGCGCGCCGTGCTGGGGGATGCCTTCAGCGACCAGCTGCAGGCGCTGTTCTCGGCCGCGCAGGAGCGCTTACGGCGCGGCGCGCGGCACGAGGCGCACGATGCCTTGGTCGACCTGCGCCGCGGCCTGCGCAATTGCGTGCAGGCGCTGGACGGGCAGGCGCGGACCTATCCCTACGGCACGCAGCTCGGCCAGCCCGGGAGTGCGGCGCCTTATTGAGGCCACTGCGCGAGTGGCGCGCGCAACATTTCCGGCGACGAATCCGCTTCAGTCCGACGCCGTTGCAACCTGATGCGCTGACCCGTAGTGGGCGAGGGCGCCTTGCAGCTGCTGCACGATTTCCTCGCGCAGCTCCGCCGGCGCTAGCACCTCCACCCGCCCCGCCTGCGACAGCAGCCACCAGCGCAGCTGCCAGGTGTCCGGCAGCGTCGCCGTCACCACGATCCCGACGTCGCCCCGCGTGACCTGCATGTCCGCCGAGAGCGGCGCCTCTTCCAGGTTCGCGGCCAGGTCGGCGTTCACGCGCAGGCGCAGGTCGACAGTTGCACCCGCGCCGAAATTCCCGCCGCCGCCCTGCACGAACACCTCGAGGTCGAAGCCCGCGGGGCGCGTCGCCGCGTCCTCCCGCAGCGTGATGCTGCGGATACGGTGCACGGCATACAGGCGCGGATCGGCATACGTGAAGGCGGTCGCCACCAGGTACATCAGCGGCCCGCGCTGCAGCAGCCCGAGCGGATGCAGCGTGTAGGGCACGACGTCCTCGGCGCGCAGCTTGCGATAGCCGATCTCGACCTGGCGTTCGGTAAGCAGGGCATGCTGCAGCGATTCCAGGATGTCGTGTTCGATGGCGGGCGAGAGGAAGGGTTGCGCCGGCGGCACCGAGCGGATCTTTTCCGTCCAGCGCGCCGCCGGGTTGTCGGTCATGGCGTCGAGCTTGCGCGTGGCCTGCTCGAAGTGGCCGTGCAGCGTGGCCAGCATGGTCGCGGGCAGGAGCGGCGTGAGGTATTGCTCCACCAGCTTCAGCGTCAGGGCCTCGGAGATCGTGAAGCCGGGAATGTCGAGGTGGGTGCCGGGCGTGAAGTACCAGCCGAAGGGCGGCGAGCGGTCGTTGCAGTAGAGCGGAAAGGTGCCGGAAAGCGCCTGCAGGTCGCGCTCCACGGTGCGCTTGGTGACGTCGTAGCCCTTGTCGGCGAGGTACTGCGTGATCTCGCGCGCGGTCTTGCCGGGCGGGCGCGAGGGCAGGATTTTCAGCATCTCCCACTGGCGGGCGAGCGTGTTCTTGTTGTTGTCGGCGGGCATTGGCGGTCCTTGGCTGGCACGGAGCGTCCGCGCAGGGCGGACTCAGCCACGCATTTTCTGATCGGGGCACCAGTACGTGGCCATCGCGAGCGCCTCGCGCCCCGGGAGGACGTCATCCAGCGCTATCGCGACGCAGCGGTTGCGGCGGCCAGTGTGCCCTCGCTACGGCGCCGGCGCGAGGGGGAGAAATCTTGCGCGGAACGCTTGCCCATACGGCTGGGCCTGGGCTTATACTGTACGCAAGAACAGTACCAATGAGGGCTTCCCGCCGGCGGCATTTTGCAGCGGGGCGCCGCCACCGCCACCACGGCCCCCGGGCCTTGAGGAGACATCACCATGTCAGTGAATTCGGTCCGCCTGGGCCCCGAGATCGAGCAGCGCCTGAACGAGCTCGCCATCCGCCAGCAGCGCAGCAAGAGCGACCTGATCCGGCAGGCGCTGGGGGAGTATTTCGAGCGGCAGGCGCGCGAGGCGTCGCGCTGGCCCGAGGCGGTCCCGGCGCCGCGGGTGTCGCAGGCGGCCTGAAGCGTCCGGGGCCGGGGCGGCTGCCTTCGGGGTTCGCGCCGCCGCTCGCAGAGGCGCCAGAGGCGCGCACCGCGCCGCGACGTGAACCTTGCCCCGGTTCGGAGGTGATGCGCGGGACGCCGCGCCTGTCCCATGAATTGCTTCGGACGGCCGGCCTTTACAGCGTGATTCCGCGGTCATAGAAATGGCGCCCGTCGCGCGGGCCCGGTCGGGTTCGCGGCAGTCGACCTGGAACCCGGGAGCCCCATGAACACACACCAGCCTGGCGTCGCCGAGCACCTCGAGGCGGTCGCGAAGAAGGCCATCATCAGCAACGTCGACAAGGGACTGGTCAACGTCTCGCTGAAGACCTTGATGACGCGCCTGGCGGCCGAGTTCGACCGGTTCGTGGTGACGCGCACCGTGGTGTTCGGCTCCTTTGCCCGCGACACCCGGCTGCCCGCGGCAATGGATCCGAAAGCCGACGTGGACCTGCTGGTGATCTTCCGCGAGCGCGGGCAGCAGCCCGCCTTCTACATCGAGCAGATCCGCAAGGTGCTTGAGCTGCACTATCCGAAGGCCGCCATCATCGGCGACGGCAAGACGCTCAGCCTGCAGTCCCTGCAGGGGCGCGTGGACCTCGTGCCGGGCTTCGACAGCATCAACGGCGCGCAGATTCCTGCTCCGGGGGGCGCGGGCTGGCAGGTGTCCGATCCGGACGGCGCGGCCCGCGCGCTGAAAGAGAAGGATGCGACCAGCGGCGGCCTGCTGCTGCCGCTGGTGCGCCTGGCGAAATACTGGAACGCACTCAACGACTATCCCTTCGCGCCCTACGAGCTCGAGCAGCGCATCGTGAACCACCGCTTTGCGTTCTCGGCAAAAAACCTGAAGGCCTATTTCTTCGATTTCATGCGCAGCCAGCAGGCCGGCGTCGGCGTGGCGCCGGCGAAGGCGGAGCGGGTGCGCGTGCTCCGCCGCACGCTGGACGAGATCGACCAGCTGCTGCTGGCGAAAAAGCCGCGCGAGGCCGTGCAAAAGATCGAGGCGCTGCTGCCGTATCCGGAAAAGCTGCTGGGCTGACACGGCGCACCGCCACCGCGTTGCGTCCGGGCGGCCGACGCGCCGTTCCAGGTTGCGTAGCCGCGCCGGAGCGGATAAGGCGCCGCACCCGCACCCGCACCCGCACCCGCACCCGCACCCGCACCCGCACCCGCAAAAGCAACAGCAACAGCACCGTACTCAGTGCCGGCGCATCAGCCGGTGCACTGTGCGGTCCAGCTCGCGCAGGCGGATGGGCTTGGCGAGATAGTCGTCCATGCCGGCGGCCAGGCACTTCTCGCGGTCGCCGCTGATGGCCGCGGCGGTCAGCGCCACGATCGGCACATCCTGGTTGGGGCCCTGCTGCTCGCGGATGGTGCGGGTGGCGGCGTAGCCGTCCATGAGCGGCATATCGCAATCCATCAGCACCAGGTCGTAGGGCTCGCGCTGGCAGCTCGTCACCGCCTCCAGGCCATTGGCCGCCACATCCACGTCGCAGCCCATGCGCGTCAGCATGGTCTGGGTCATGAGCTGGTTGGTCGGGTTGTCTTCCACCAGCAGCACGTGACATTCGCCGGAGGCAAAGGCGTCTGCGTCTGCCGCGGGGAGGTCGGCCGGTGTATCCGCGGGGCGGTTTTGCGAGCGTCGGAAGGGTAGCTCCACCCAAAACAGGCTGCCCTGGCCGGGCGTGCTCCGTACGCCGATACGGCCCCCCATGAGGTGCGTGAGCTCGGCGCAGATGGCAAGGCCGAGGCCGGTGCCGCCAAAGCGCCGTGTGGTGGAGGAGTCGCCCTGGGTGAAGGGCATGAACAGATCCTGCTGCTGGTCGGGCGGAATGCCGATGCCGGTGTCCGCCACCTCCATCCGCAGCCAGGTAACGCCGTCGGGCTCGCGCTGCGGCGGAGATGGCTGGCCATCCTGCGCCGGCTCCCGTCCAGGGCCGGCGATTTCGTGGCAGCGCAGCACGATCTGCCCCTGCGTGGTGAACTTGACGGCGTTGGAGAGCAGGTTGAGCAGGATCTGGCGCAGCCGCGACGGATCACCCTCAAGCTGCGATGGCGCGACAATCTCGCTGAGCAGTCCGACCCCCTTGTGGTCGACGCTGTCGCGCACCAGCGCGAGGGTTTCGTTCAGCACCGTCTCCGGCGCGAAAGGCAGCCGCTCGAGCTCCACGAAGCCGCCTTCGATCTTGGTGAAATCCAGGAAGTCGTTGATCAGTTGCAGCAGGTTCTCGCCGGCCTGGCGGGCCAGCTCGACCTGCTGGCGCTGCTCCGCGTTGAGCGGGCTGTTGATCAGCAGGCTGTTGAGCCCGATCACGGCATTCAGCGGCGTGCGGATTTCATGGCTCATGGTGGCGAGGAACTCCGACTTCACCTGGTTGGCCTTCTCGGCCTCGAGCCGTGCCGCGGCGGCGGCGCGACTGGCCGCAAGCAGTTCGGCCGTGCGCTGCGCCACGCGCGCCTCGAGCTCGCGCTGGGCCTTGCGGACTTCCTCCTCCAGCCCCTTGCGCGTATCGATGCACTGCAGCACCAGCGCGAAATAGAGCGGCTGGTCAGCCTCGTCCCGCACCAGGGCCACCGTCACCGACACCCAGGTGAAGATGCCGTCGCCGCGCCGGAAGCGTTTCTCCATCGTGAAATCCGGAATCTGGCCGGTCAGCAGTCGTCCGATGTGGTCGAAGTCTGACTTCAGGTCCTCCGGATGCGTGATCTCCTGGAGGCGATGGCCGACGAGCTGCTCCTCGTTGTAGTCGAGCGTGTCGCAGAGCTTGCGGTTCACGCGCAGCCATTCCCCCGTCGGCGAGAGCACGGCGATGCCCACTGCGGCGCGGGTAAAAAAGGTTTCGAAAAGCGATTCGGTTTTCAGATAGTCCTCGCGGATCGCCTGCACCTGCGAACCGAACTCCAGGCGCTGGAAATAATGCTCGGCCAGGGCGGCGAGGTCCTGGAGCAGATCGTTGTCCTCGGGGCTGAGATCAAGCGGATGGTCGTCGCCGATGCAGAGCGTGCCCAGCACATGCCCCTCGCGGGAGCGGATGGGATGGCCGGAATAATAGAACGTCTTCGGCTGGTCGATGGCGAGCGGAACGTTGTGGAAGCGCGATTCGGCATGCGCCTGGGGCAGCACCAGCAGGTTGTTCTCGCGAATGGTATGGCCATAGAAGGTGATTTCCCGGGCGGGTGTGGGAGCGTCCGGATCCAGTCGCGAAGACAGCCAGGCACGCGTACTGTCGATCAGCGACACGGTCGAGACCGGAACGTTGAACAAACGCAGCGCCAGGCGCGTGATGCGGTCGAGCTCACCGATGGGGGGAAGGTCAGGAACTTTCAGCGCACGCAATGCCGCCTGGCGAACTGTTTCCCTTGGCGTGGAGTCCTTGTCGTCCATTCAGGAAACGATAGCAGGCGCCAGAGCGGGTGCAGGATGAAGGTGGGCAGGAAAATGGATCCGGCGCGGGCAGCCGCGCTGCCAGATTCGCGAACACGGCCAGGCCGAGCTGCGCGGCAATGCCGCTCACATCCGCGTATCGCCCGATAGCCGCAGCTGGCTACTTCGTCGAATGGGCGAGCCGAGGCAGACAGTGCCGGCACAAAATGCAAAAAAGGGCGGAGTTTTCAACTCCGCCCTTTTAATTGCCGCAGGCTTTCGGCGTGCGCATGGCACGCTCCGCCTTATCGCAGCGCGATCAGGAATTCGCGCTGACGTACTCGACCTTCCCGAAGGTCTTGAGTGTCGCTGCCGTCGGGCCGGCGACTGCGTTCATGAGCAAGGGACGCAATCGTCGTGGCGGTCGGCATGCGCAGGGGGCGGGCACGGGGCACAGGCGATGCCCTGCGCCCCCGTGAACTCACGCGCCGGAGCTGGCCGTCGGGCGGCGCCGGCGGCGCGCGCCGGCATTATTGCCCGGCGCGGCGTTGCCGTTGGCCGCGGCAGGGCGCGGCGCGCGATTGCCGTCCACGTCGCCGCCCGGGGCGCGATTGCCTTGCGGCGCACGCGCCGGCTGCGGCTTTTTGCCGGGGGCGCCGCCGCCGGCCTTGTTGCCCTGCGGTGCATTGCCACTGCGCTGGCCGCCACCGCCACCGCCACCGCCACCGCCACCGCCACCGCCCTTGCCGGACGCCGGCGCGCCGCCACGGCCACGACCGGCGCCTTGACCGCCACCGCCGGCGCTACGGCCGCTGCCCTGGCCACGGCCCGGCGCGCGCGGCTCGCGCACCTTGCGGATCGGTTCCGGCACGGCGTTCGGGTCCGGCTCGAAGCCGGGAATCACCACCGACTCCAGCTTGCGCTTCATCAGCTTCTCGATGTCGGCGAGCAGCTTGAGCTCGTCCACGCACACCAGCGACATGGCCTCGCCTTCGGCGCCCGCGCGGCCGGTGCGGCCGATGCGGTGCACATAGTCTTCCGGCACGTTGGGCAGCTCGTAGTTCACCACGTGCGGCAGCGCATCGATGTCGATGCCGCGCGCGGCGATGTCGGTGGCGACCAGCACGCGCAGCGTGCCGCCCTTGAATTCGCTGAGCGCCCGCTCGCGCGCGCTCTGGCTCTTGTTGCCGTGGATGGGCATGGCGCTGATGCCGCCCTTGTTGAGCTGCTCGGAGAGCCGGTTGGCGCCGTGCTTGGTGCGGGTGAAGACCAGCACCTGCGTCCACTTGCCGTCCTTGATGAGTTTTTCCAGCAGCTCGCGCTTGCGCTCGCGGTCGACCGGGTGCACCACCTGCGTGACGAGCTCGGCGGGCGCGTTGCGGCGCGCCACTTCGATATGCACCGGGTCGTGCAGGATGGTGCCGGCGAGCTGCTTGATCTCGTCGGAGAAGGTGGCGGAGAACAGCAGGTTCTGCCGCTTCGGCGGCAGCAGCGGCAGGATGCGGCGGATGTCGCGGATGAAGCCCATGTCGAGCATGCGGTCGGCTTCGTCCAGCACCAGCGTCTCGATGCCGCTGAAGTCGAGTGCCTTCTGCCCGGCGAGGTCGAGCAGGCGGCCCGGCGTCGCCACCAGGATGTCGACGCGGCGGTTCAGCTTTTCTTTCTGCGGATTGATGTTCACGCCGCCGAAGATCACCAGCGAGCGGATGTCGAGGTACTTGCCGTAGGTGCGCACGGACTCTTCCACCTGGGCGGCGAGTTCGCGCGTCGGCGTGAGGATGAGCACGCGGATCTTCGCTTTCGCATTGGATTTCGCGAAGTCGTGTTGCGAGAGCCGCTGCAGCAGCGGCAGCGTGAAGCCGGCGGTCTTGCCGGTGCCGGTCTGGGCGGCGGCGAGCAGGTCGCGGCCGGCGAGCACGGCGGGCACCGCTTCGGTCTGGATGGGGGTGGGGATGGTGTAGCCGCTTTCGTCGATGGCACGGACGATGGCGGGGGAGAGGCCGAGGGCCGCAAACGCTTGGGACAAGGGAAATTCCGGGGTAGGGCTGATGAAGGGCGCGATTATCGGCCCTTGCCCGGAAAACATACAGGATAAATGCAGGCCCTCAGACGGATGCCGCGGCGCCTGCCACCGTGACGCAATTGCGGCCCTCGCCCTTGGACAGGTAGAGCGCGGCATCGGCCGCCGCCACCAGGGCGGCCTCGCCGTCGATGCGCTCCGGCACCTGCGCCGCCACGCCGACGCTCACGGTGACCGGCACGCGGCGACCGTTCACCTCGAAGGGCAGCGTCGCGACCGCCTGGCGCACGCGCTCGGCGACGATGCGCGCACCTTCCGCGTCGGTCTCCGGCAGCAGCACGCAGAACTCCTCGCCGCCGTAGCGCGCGAAGTGGTCGGTGGTGTCGCGCAGGCAGTCGCGCAGGGCGATCGCCACTTGGCGCAGGCAGTCGTCGCCCACGGCATGGCCGTGCGTGTCGTTGAAGCGCTTGAAGTGGTCGATGTCGAGCAGCAGCACGGCCAGCGAATGACGGTGGCGGTGGCAGCGCGTGAACTCCTCGCGCAGGCGCTCGTCGAGGTGGCGGCGGTTGCGCAGGCCGGTGAGCGCGTCGGTGGTGGAGAGCTCGGCAAGCTGGCGGTTGGCGTCCTCCAGCGCTTCGGTGCGCTCCTGCACGCGCAATTCCAGGGTCTCGTTGGCCTGGCGTTGCGTGGCCAGCGCCAGATGCTGCGCCTCGAAGCGCAGCTGGCGCTCCACGTTGATGCGCTCGGCGAGTGCAAAGGACAGCAGGATGACCTCGATGGCGGAGCCGAACTGCACCGCGTTCTCGGTGAAGGCGTTCTGCGGCAGCAGGCCGAACTTGTTGAGCGCGAGCAGGATGCCGCCGAACAGCCAGGCGCTCCAGGCGAAGGTGTAGAGCCGCGCCGTGCTGTCGCCCTGGCGCCAGCGCAGCACGCCGGCCACGAGCAGGACCAGGCAGCTGATGAAGGCGACGACGATCACCGTGCGGATGAAGTTGGCCTCGGGCGTCACCAGGGTGGCCGTGATGATGAGCCCGGCCAGTACCGCGAGCCCGAGCATGCCGTGGTGCAGCAGCGGCAGGTGTTCGCGCAGGCGCAGCAGGCGCGTGGCGAAGAACGCGCCGAAGAGCACGACGCTGGACAGCAGCACGTTGAGGGCCTGGTTGGTCCAGGTGGTGGCGGTGGGCCAGAGGTACTGGAAGGCGAGGCCGTTCAGGCTGCCGAGGAAGGTCCCCATGCTGAGCACGCACAGCACGTAATAGAGGTAGGTGCGATCGCGCAGTACCAGGAAGACGAACAGGTTGTAGATCGCCATCACCGCCAGGGTGCCGAAGTACACGCCGTGCCAGATCAGGCGCGACTGGTCCTGGGCGCCATGGGCGTCGGCCTGCCACAGCGTGACCGGGAGCTGGATGGCGCTGGTCGAGCGCACCCGCATCAGCACGGTTTCCGTGGCGCCGGGGGCCAGGTGCAGCGGGATGAGGAAGTTGCGGTGGCGGAGCGGGCGGGTGGCGAAGGGCAGGCGCTCGCCAAGCGGGAAGTGGCTGTCGAGGCGGGCGCCGTCGAAGACCCAGACCTCGAGGTCGTCGAGCACCGGATAGGCGATCTCCAGCAGCTGGCGGTCGCTGTCGGCGCGGTCGTTGCGTACTTCCACCCGCAGCCACCAGGTGGCGCTGCTGTAGCCCTGGTTGAAGATGTCCGCCTGGTTGCGGTCCCAGGCGCTCGCGGGCAGGCCGCGCACGTCGGCCAGGCTGAGGCGGTGGGTGTCGTCGCGCAGGTACTGCAGGGCCTGGCCGGCGGGGGCGGAAACCTGCCCGTCGCCGATGGCGATGGCGGCATGGGCGCTGCCGGCGAGCAGCAGCCAGAGCATGGCGGCAAGGCGGAGAAAAAGGGTCATGGGCGTCCTGCTTGCGGTGCGCCTGGCGGGCGGGGCCGGGGCCGGCGCATCTTGTTGTTGAGCCGGATGCTGCACCCGAATCGGTGGCCAGCTCAATGCGGCCTGTCCACAAACTGTGCGCCAGCCGGCAGAGCGGCGCCGGCGGGCGGCGGTTGGCCGACGGACGGGTGGCAACGGCAGCTAACGGCAACGGCAACGGCAACGGCAACGGCAACGGCAACGGCAACGGCAACGGCAACGGCAACGGCAACGGCAACGGCAACGGCAACGGCAACGGCAACATCGTGCCGCGCGGGGCGTCAGGGCGTCAGGGAGGCGCCGCCGGGCAGCCAGCGCACCAGCGTCGCGAACAGGTCCCGCACCACGATGGGCTTGGCGACATGGTCGTCCATGCCGGCGGCCAGGCATTTCTGGCGGTCGATCTCGAGCGCGCTCGCGGTCATGGCGATGATGGGCAGCCCGGCATGGCCGGCCGCGCGGATCTGGCGGGTGGCCTCGTAGCCGTCCATGACCGGCATCTGGCAGTCCATGAGCACGATGTCATAAGGCGTGGTGCTCACGCGGGCCAGGGCTTCTTCGCCGTTTTCGGCGGTGTCGACGCGAACGCCGGCCGTGCGCAGGATGGCGATACCGATCTCGCGGTTCACCGCGTTGTCCTCCACCAGCAGCACATGCTTTCCGTCGAGTCGCGGCTTCATCCGTTCCACCTCGAGCTTGCTGTTGGCCAGTCCGGCCTCGTGCCGGCTCCAGCCGAGCACGTTCATCATGGCGTCGAGCAGCATCGAGGGCGTGACCGGCTTGGCCAGGAACTCGCGCGCGCCAGCGGCGCGGGCCGCGCGGATCACCTCGTTGTCGGTGAAGGCGCTCAGCATGAGGATGGGCACGCCCTCGGTGGCGGGGAAGGCCTGCAGGCGCCGCGCCGTCTCGATGCCGTCCATGCCGGGCATGCGGTAGTCGAGGATGACGAGGCCGAAGCGCGGGTGCTGGTCGGCAAGCGCCAGCGCCTCGGGCCCGGAGCGCGCGGTGACGGTCTCGAGGCCGAGGTTGTCCAGGATGCGGTGCACCACCTCGAGCGCCACCTCGCGGTCGTCCACCACCAGAACGCGCAGCTCGTCCATGCCCGGATCGGGATGCAGCGACCTGTCCGGCTGGCGCGGCTGGAGGCCGCAGGGCACGCGGAAGCAGAAGCAGGAGCCGACGCCGGGCGTGCTGTCCACGCCGATGGTGCCTTCCATGAGATGGACGAGGCGCTGCGAGATGGCCAGGCCGAGCCCGGTGCCGCCGTACTTGCGGCTGGTCGAGCTGTCCGCCTGCGTGAAGGACTGGAACAGCTTCGCCTGCTGCTCCGGCGTCATGCCGGTGCCGGTGTCCTCGACCTCCACGTGCAGCCACAGGCGGCCGTCGCAGGGTGCGCTGCCGCGCAGGCGCATGACCACCTCGCCGCCCTTGTCGGTGAACTTGAGCGCATTGCTGAGCAGGTTGCTGCACACCTGGCAGAGGCGCAGCGAGTCGCCGACCAGCGCCACCGGCAACGCCGGGTCGAGGTCGAAGAGCAGCTCGATGCCGAGCGCTTCCGCGCGCAGGGCGAACATCTCGCTGAGGTCCTCCAGCAGGTTGTCGAGCCGCATGTCGAGGTGCTCGATCTCCAGCTTGCCGGCCTCGATCTTGGAGAAGTCGAGGATGTCGTTGATGATCCCGAGCAGGTGCCGTGCGGCGCGTTCCGACTTGGTGAGGTAGTTGCGCTGTTGTGCCGTGAGCTCGGTCTGCTGCAGCAGGTAGGCCATGCCGCTGATGATGTTCATGGGCGTGCGGATCTCGTGGCTCATGTTGGCCACGAAGTCGCTCTTGGCCTGGCTGGCCGCCTCCGCCTGCTGGCGCGACTTGTCGAGCTCCTGCAGCGACTGCCGCAGCGCGCTCTCGGTGCCGGCCTGCAGGCGCAGCACCTCGTTGTAGGCGGCGGCCAGCCGGCCGAGCTCGTCGCTGCTGTCGAGCTCGACCGCCTCGCGCGTGCCGTTGCTGCCGTAGCCCTGCAACTGGGTTTTTACGCGCCGCAAGGGCAGGACCAGGGTGTAGCGGAGCGCCAGCAGCACGGCCAGCGACAGGGAGAGAATCACGAAGCCCTGTAGCGCCGCCAGGTAGAGGATGTGCGACGGCAGCACGATGCCGGCCATGGCGTCGGGGTCGAAGACCACGCGCAGCGTGCCGATGTCGCGGGCCGCGCCGTCCTGCTGGTAGCGGATGTTGCGGGTGATGGCGAGCGGCGGGGCGCGGGTGCGGCACCCCGGCGTGGCCTCGCGGCGCCAGGTGGACTTGCCGTCGGAAACCGCCGCGCAGGCCACGCCCGGCTGCCGTGCGATCCCCTCCAGCAACGACAGCACCGTCGGGTCCGAGAAGGTCCACAGGGCTTCCTGGAACGAATAGGCCTGCGCGTCCACGAAATGCGTGGCCTCGCGCTGGCGCTCCTGTTGCCGGTAGTCGCCGATGGCGCTGGTGAGCAGTAGGAAGGCGACGGCGACAATCAGCACGGTGGCCGGCACGATGAGCAGCAGCAGCTTCAGGCTCACGCTGTGGATGGCCTGCCAGCGGCGCCGCAATAAGGAATGGGGAGGGGGCATGCGCGCCATGCTGACAGCCTCGTGACGTTGAACGTGTGAAGGTATGTCGCACAGCTGAAACAACGGGTAATGGGTCAATGCGCTTGCGGTAGCGGTATTCACCGGCGGCGGACGCCATTGCACAGGACGCTCCCGGCAATGCCGATCGTGCGGCTTGCAAATCCACCGGCCTGCGCTTGGCTTAAGGCATCAGTGTCACCGGGTGTGGATCGGTAATGAAAACTGCAGATAACTCCGCACGCGCAGGCAATGGCGGCGGGAGTGGCGGCGTCGCGGTGCCGACGCCAGTCCGGACGGCTGTCGCGACAGCGCCGGCGTGGCCGGTGCGCGCCGCACCGCACCGCAAGGGGTGGCGATTCCTGGTGCTGTGCGGTTGCCTGGCCCTGCTGCTGCCGCGCAGCGCGGCAGCCGCACCTCTGAGCATCAGCTGTCCGGAGATGACTCCTTTGACGCTGGTGTCGGTGCTCGTGATGAAGGAAGCCTATGACGCCATCGGCCAGCCCTTTGTCCTCGTGCGCTACACGGTGCCGAGTTCCCTCAGCGCGGCCAGTCGTGGCGCCGTGGATGGTGCACTGCACCGCATCGCCGGCATCGAGCGGCTGGCACCGGACCTGCGGCGCGTACTGGTGCCCATCAACATGACGGAGGTCATGGCGATGACGGCGCGGCCCGAGATCCAGATTGGCGACTGGTACAGCCTGACCGCCTTCCGCATCGGCGTGCAGCGCGGCTTCGTGCTGTACGAGCGCCAGACGGCGGGCATGGACGTCATCCGGCTCGACCGGCTCGACCAGCTGATCGCCATGCTCGACCGCGGCCGTCTGGACGTGGTGGTGGCCGACCGCCTCGACCTCATGGCCGCGCTGCGCGCACCGGCGTATCGCGACCTGCCGGCCAGCCTGACGCAGCTCGATACAGCGCCGCTCTATCACTACCTGCACAAACGCCACGAGGCCCTGGTGCCGCAATTGCGTGTCGCCCTGGAAAAGATGCAGCGCAGTGGCCGCATCCGGGCCATCCGCATGGACGTCGCGGCGCGCCTGGAGCGTGGCGATCCCCTGCCTGCCCTGCCGGTGCCCCTGCAGCCGGCGCCGGCGTCCTAGCGATTCGGCGTCATGCGTTCGCGGGCAACGGGACGGCCGGCGCGCTGCGTCCTGGTTCTGCTCTTGATGGTGGCCTGGCCGGTTGGCGCTGCCGAGCCACTACGCTTCTCGACGCAGAGCAGTACGGCGTTGACGCGTATTTCGGTGCAAGTGCTTGCCGAGGCCTACGCGATGCTGGGCCTGCGTTTCAACGTCGAGATCTTTCCGCACAAGCGGTCGCTGTTCGCCGCCAACGCAGGCTGGGTGGATGGCGAGTTGCACCGCGTGGGCGGCATCGAGCAGGACTATCCCGACCTGGTGCGCGTACCGGTGCCGATCAACCACTACCGGTTTGTCGCGCTGGCGCGCGATCCCTGCCTGCGCATCCAGCGCTGGGAAGACCTTGAGTCCTACCGTATCGGCTTCGTGCGCGGGACGATTTCCCTGGAAAGGCGGACCCGGGGCATGCGGGTGACCCTTGTCACGGAGATGGATGATCTCATCCGCAGCCTGCAGGCCGGGCGTATCGATGTGGTACTGACGGCGCGCATCGTGGCCATGGAAAGGCTGGCGCAGTTGCCCGGGACGGAACTGTTCCTGCTGGAGCTGCCACTGGAAGGGGTGCCGGTCTTTCACTACCTGAACCGACGGCATGCGGCGCTGGTGCCGCGCCTGCAGCAGGCGCTGGAGCAGATGCGGGCGGCGGGGCGCATCGCGGCGCTGGAGCGTGAGGCCGAGGCCGCCCTCGGGTATCGCGCGCCACGGGTCGACTGCCCGGCGCGGCGCGACCCGAAGCCGCGCCCGCGCGTGCCGGCGTGAGCGCCGCCCGCGCCCGCTCAGCGGATGACGATCTTGCCGCTGCCCGGCAGCGTCTCAACGAACTCCGGGCCGAACAGCCCGGACGGCGTGAAGGCGCCGCCCTGGTCCTGCCGCGTCAGCAGCGCCTGCACCACGGCCAGCGCGCCCGTCACCGTCAGCGAATAGCCGTTGGCGGTCTGCAGCCGGGCCGTGCGCTTCTCGCCACGGGCATTGCGCGCCTCGCCCCACACGAAGGTCGGCAGCCGCTCGCGCGCCGCGGCGTCCGGCCCCTGCACCTTGCCGGCCTGCGCCTTCAGCAGCGCCTGCACCGGCTTCAGGCCGAGCAGCCAGCGGATGTGGTTGGCGCGCTTCGCGTTCTTTACCAGGCGCGGCGAACCGGGAATGAAGACCTCGATATTGGGGATGCCGGTGCTGTAGAAGGCGGTGGCAACGTCGCCCCAGGGAATGGTCATGGCCAGCTTTTCGCCGTCGCCGAAATCGATGCGGCGGGTTTCATAGGCCAGCGGCACCTCGACGATGCGGCCGTTGCGGCGCACGCGCCCGCCCTGGGCGAGGCCTTCCACCGACGTCTTGGCCGTGCCCGGCGAGAAGCCGGAGCGCGAATCGAAGCCCAGCGACAGGTGCGTCGCGTCGGGCAGCGCGCGTTTCAGCGCCGCGGCGACGCAGTCGGTGGGGATCACGTCGAAGCCGACGCCCGGGCAGATCACCACGCCGGCGACGCGGGCGCGATCGTTCTGCGCATGCGCATGCTCGAACACGGAAATCTCGCCGGTGATGTCGAGGTAGTGCGCCTTTGCGCGCAGGCAGCCTTCGATCATCGGCGCGCTGGTCTGCGAGAAGGGGCCGGCGCAGTGCAGCACGAGGCCGACGCCGCGCAGGCCCTCGTCCACCTGGCGGGCCTCGTCGAGCGTGA
This sequence comes from Moraxellaceae bacterium, assembly GCA_029237815.1. GTDB lineage: Bacteria > Pseudomonadota > Gammaproteobacteria > Pseudomonadales > Moraxellaceae > UBA2031. Next base: position 146,287 of record JAQZBP010000006.1, on the reverse strand, counting down.
AGGCGCGGTGCTCGACGCCGAGTTCTGCGGCGAGCGGGCGGACCTTCGCCGCGCTGCGGCCGGCGAGCACGGGGGCGAGGCCGCGCGCCTTCGCTTCGCGCGCGATCAGTTCGCCGGTGTAGCCATTGGCTCCGTAGATCATCCACTGCATGTGCTGTCTCCCTTTCGTGGTCGTGGCGGCGCCGCCCGGCGCAGGTGGCCCAAGGCTACCCGCGGGCCGGCCGCATCGAAAGGGCCGGCGGTCCCTTCGGTGCCGAAGCGGGCGAGGGGCTGCGGCGCGACGGGCCGCAGCAGCGGACCACACGGGCCGCGGCACCGGACTTCGTCAGCACTGGCTCCCGCGAAAGCCTCCGCAACGGCCCCGACGGCGGTGCTCCAGTACAGGTTTGGTTTCAGTGTGTGCACGAAAAACGGCTCTGCCGGGTTCCCGTAAACGGGCCGCGCGCGCATTGACTAGGCTCTAGGCATGTTTTCCGTGCCGGGTCCGCCCGCGCATGACCGATGGATTCCCCGGCAACCGGTTCCCCGATGGACACAGACGACCCTGCCGCCCCGCGCATGCGCCAGCAACTGCAGGCGCTGGAGCGGCGCCTTGCGCACTACCAGAGCCTGTTCGAGAACATGACCGAGGCCTTCGCGCTCGGCGAGGCGCTCTGCGACGCCGCGGGCGTCGTCCACGATTTCCGCTTCCTCGAGGTGAACGAGGCCTACTACCGGCAGACCGGCTTGCCCCACGGCATCGTCGGGCGGCCCTCGCTGGAGTGGGCGCCGCGCCAGGAGCGGGTGTGGCGCGAGCGCTTCTGCAGCGTCGCGCAAAGCGGCGAGCCGCAATGGTTCGAGGATTTCAATGTCGACACCGGCCGCTACTACGAGATGTACTGCTACGCGCCCTCGCCGGGACACTTCGCCATCCTGTTCCGCGACATCAGCGACCGCCGCCAGGCCGAGGAGGAGCTGCGCCACGAGCAGCGCTCGGCGCGGGAGGCGGAGCGTCGCTACAACGCGCTCTTCAACAACAAGGTCAACGGCATGATGCATGGGCGCATCATCACCGACAGCCGCGGCAAGCCCGTCGATTTCGAGTACCTGGACGTGAACCCGGCCTTCGAGCGCATCATCGGCCGCCCGCGCGAGGCCGTCGTCGGCCAGCGCGTCACGCGTGCCTTCCCGGGCATCGAGGACCTGAAGCCCGATCTCATCGCGCTCTATGGCGAGCTGGCGCTGCACGGCGGCGAGCGGCGCTTCGAGCTCGACTTCCTGATCACCGGGCAGTGGTTCGACGTGTATGCCTACAGCCATGAGGCCGGCGAGTTCACGGTCATTTTTGCCGACATCACCGAGAGGAAGCGTACCGAGACGGCCTTGCGCCAGTCAGAAGCCGCCATGCGCGCCACCTTCGACCAGGCCGGCGTCGGTATCGCCCACATCGGCACCGACGGGCGCTTCCTGCGCGTCAACAGCAAGCTGTGCGACATGACGGGCTACAGCGAGGCGGAGCTGCTGACGATGCGCACGTCGGATCTCGCCTATCCCCCCGACCGCGGCATCGCCCTGGCCGAACTGCAGCGCGCCGTCGCCACGGGCGCGGCCAGCTTCAGTGCGGAAAAGCGCTATGTGTGCAAGAACGGCAACATCATCTGGGTGCGTATCAACGGCTCGCCGGTGCGCATCCCCGAGGGCGGTGCGCCGCCCTACAGCATCGGCATCTTCGAAGAGATCACCGGGCGCAAGCAGGCGCAGGCCGAGATCGAAGGCTTCTTCCGGCTGGCGGCGGTCGGGGTCCTCTCCGTCGACCTCGATGGCCGGCTGCAGCGGGTGAACCGCCACCTTTGCCAGTTGCTCGGCTACAGCGAGGCCGAATTGAGGGAGATGACATTCGACCAGCTTTGCCATCCCGACGACCTCGCGCTCAACCTGGACCAGTTCGCGCAACTGCGCGCGGGCGCCATTCCCGACTACACGCTGGAGAAACGCTACCGCCACAAGGACGGACACTTCATCTGGGCGATTTCTTCGGTGGCGCTCGGCAGCACCGAGGCCGGCGTGCACCCGCATGCGCTGGATGTGGTCACCGACATCACCATGCTCAAGCGCCTGGAGCACGAGCTCAAGGAGACGCGACTGGAGCTGGAGCGGCGTGTCGAGCGGCGCACGCAGGAGCTGCGCCTGGCGACCTGGCAGGCCGAGCAGGCGCTGGCCGAGGCGGAAGCCGCCAACCAGGCGAAAACCGATTTCCTCGCCACCATGAGCCACGAGATCCGCACGCCCCTGAACGGCGTGATCGGCTTCAACGGCCTGCTGCTGAGCTCGGCGCTGACCGACGAGCAGCGCCGTTATGCCGAGCTGGCGCGGCAGTCGGGCGAGGCGCTGCTGCACCTGCTCAACGACTTCCTGGATTTCACCAAGATCGAATCGGGCCGGCTCGAGCTCGAGCCGGTGGAGTTCGACCTGGTGCAGGAGATCGGCCACCTGCTGGCGATGGTGCAGAAGACGGCGCAGGAGAAGGGCCTGGAGCTGCGCACCGAGATCGGTATCAGCGGCCGCCTGCGCGGCGACGTGACGCGGCTGCGCCAGATATTGCTCAACCTGCTCTACAACGCCGTGAAGTTCACGCTCGCGGGCAGCGTCACGCTCTGCTGCGAGGAGGCCGGGCGCGAGGGCGCGCGGGTGCGCGTCTGCTTTCGCGTGATCGACACCGGCATCGGCATCGACCCCGGCGTCAGCCGCCGCCTGTTCCAGCCCTTTATCCAGGCCGACGCCAGCACCACGCGGCGCTTCGGCGGCACCGGGCTCGGCCTTGCCATCAGTAAGCGCCTGGCCGAGGCCATGGGCGGTCATATCGGTGTGCGCAGCACGCCGGGCGAGGGCAGCACCTTCTGGGTGGAGCTGCCTTTCGAGCTCCTCGCCAGCGGCCCATTGCCGCCCATCGATGCCGGGCTCGACGCGCTGGTGCCGGCGGCCGACGGCGCCTGCCATGGCCGCGTGCTGGTGGCCGACGACAATGCCGTGAGCCAGATGCTCGCCGCGGAAATCTTCAAGCGCCTCGGCTACGAGGTCGATGTGGTCGGCAACGGCCGCGAGGCCGTGGAGGCCTTCCGCGGCCGCCCCTACGACCTGGTCTGCATGGATTGCGACATGCCGGTCATGAACGGCTTCGATGCCACGCGGCAGATCCGCGAGATCGAATCCGGCGCGCAGCACGTGCCCATCATCGCGATGACGGCCTCGGCGCTGCAGGGCGATGCCGAAAAATGCATTGCCGCCGGCATGGACGACTTCATGTCCAAGCCGCTGCGCCTCGGCATGCTCTCGCAGGTGGTGAAGCGCTGGCTGGGGCAGGAGTAACGGATGCGCGGTGTCCGACGCAGCGCGGCATTGCCGCGGCGGCAAACGGAATCAGGTGGTCGGCAGCAGTCTGCGCGTGACGGAATCGGCGGCAGCAACGCGCCCGCGGGCGCGGGCGGTGGAAGCGGGACGGCGTGTGGGTGAATCAGCTGCCGAAGGGCTTCTGGAAATCGACGGCCTTGCGGCAGCCGCGCGCGAACTCTTCCTCGCCCCGGCACTTCACCGGGTCGGTGTGCTCTTCCTCGAGCGCCCAGCGGTAGCCGGCGGCGCAGGCGTCCCGGCAGTCGGGGCCCGCATCGAAGTCACCGTCGAGCGCTGTGGTGTCGGGCGGCGTGGAGCAGGCCGCGAGCAGCAGCATGTAGAAAGGAAGGACTCGGATCAGGGGCATGGCGCTTGCCTTCGCAGTGAGAGGTAACGCCGCCACTGTAGCGCCACGCGCCGCCTGCGGCTGCGCAGGCCGTCACACCGGGATTGCAGTGCTGCGTCACAGCGCGCGCATTCAGTCGCGCAGGCCGGCCTGCAGCCAGGTGTCGACCAGTTTCGCGAGCTGGGCGAAGCGCAGCGGTTTGGACATGAAGTCGTCCATGCCCGCCGCGATGCATTTCTCGGCGTCGCCCTGCAGCGCCGAGGCCGTCATTGCGATGATGGGCACGCGCTGGCCGGCCTTTTCCATGCCGCGGATGCGGCGCGTGGCGTCGAAGCCGTTCATCACCGGCATGTCGCAATCCATGAGCACGAGGTCGTAGGGCATGTGCGCGAACACCTCGACGGCCTCCTGGCCGTTGCCGACGACGTCGACCTGGCAGCCGAGGCGCTTGAACACCTCGGACGCCAGCAGCTGGCTGACCGGGTTGTCCTCCACCACCAGCACGCGGGCGCGGTGCGGTCCGCCGTTGTGTTGTTCGCTGTGGACCGGCGGCTCCTCGAGAAGCGGCTGGCCGGTGCCGGCCAGCACCTCGAAGGGCAGCTCCACCCAGAAGGTGCTGCCCTCGCCCGGTGTGCTGCGCACGCCGATCTCGCCGCCCATGGCTGCAGTGAGGCGCTTGCAGATGGCGAGTCCCAGGCCGGTGCCGCCGAAACGCCGCGTGGTGCTGGCGTCGGCCTGCACGAAGGGCTGGAAGAGCCGTTTGCGCGTGGCCGGGTCGATGCCGATACCGGTGTCGACCACCTGGAAGCAGATGCGCATGGTGCTGCCCTGGCGCTCCGCTTCCTCGCAGCAGAGCATGACGTGGCCCTGCGGCGTGAACTTCACGGCGTTGCTGAGCAGGTTGAGCAGGATCTGGCGCAGCCGCGCCGCGTCGCCGCGCAGGCGGTGCGGCACGTTGATGTTCTCGCGCAGCTCCAGGCCTTTCTCGTGCGCGGCTTCCTGCACCAGGGCGAGCACATGGCTGGCCTCGAGGTGCAGGTCGAATTCCACCGGCTCGAGCTCGAGGTGGCCCGATTCAATCTTGGTGAAATCCAGGAAGTCGTTGAGCAGGTGCAGCAGGGATTCGCCCGACTGCCGCGCCAGCTCGGCATAGCGGCGCTGCTCCTCGTCGAGCGTGCTGGCGAGCAGCAGGCCGTTGAAGCCGATCACGCCGTTGAGCGGCGTACGGATCTCGTGGCTCATGGTGGCGAGGAAATCCGTCTTGGCCTGGTTGGCCGCCTCGGCGGCGAGCAGCGCATCCTCGGCATGGCGGCGTGCGTCCATGAGCGAGGCCTCGGCCGCCTTGCGCGCGGTGATGTCGCGGAGGAAGGAGCTGATCAGCCACTCCTCGCCGAAGCGGTTGGCGGTGAGCGAGATCTCCACGGGGAAGGCGTGGCCATCGCGGTGGCGGGCGGTGAGTTCCAGCACGTGCTTCAGCACGCGCGATTCGCCGGTGTTGTTGAACTGCCGGAGGCGCTCGACGTGGTTGTCGTACGAAGACGCCGGGATCACCGTGTCGAGGATGGACAGGCCGATGGCCTCGTCCCGCGTCCAGCCGAAGACTTTTTCGGCGGCCAGGTTCCACTCTGTGATGACGCCGCGCGCGTCGGTGGCGATATAGGCGTCGGTCGCGGTCTCCAGCACGAGGCGCAGGCGCTCCTTCTGTTCGGAGAGCTCGGCCGTGCGACGCGCCACGCGCGACTCCAGCTCGCGCTGGGCCTCGAGCACCTGCGCCTCCAGCAGCTTGCGCTGCTGGATGTCCTGCACCACCGCGACGGCGTGCCGCGGCTGGCCGTCCTCGTCGCGCAGCAGCGCCGCGGTCAGGGCCACCCAGACATAGTGGCCGCCCTTGTGGCGGTAGCGCTTCTCCATCGTGTAGTCGTGGATGCGGCCCGCCACCATGTCGTCGAGCTGCCGGAGGTCGGCGCCGAGGTCGTCGGGATGGGTCATGCCCTGGAAATCCAGCTGCAGCATCTCGTCCTCGGTGTAGCCGGTGATGGCGCAGAGCTTGCGGTTCACGCGCAGCCAGCGGCCGGCCAGCGAGACCAGCGCGATGCCGACCCCCGCCTGCAGGAAAATGCTCTGGAATTTTGCCTCGACCTCCTGCAGTTCCTGGCGCATGTGCGCCGACTCGCGCATGCGCTCCCGGTTGCGGAAATGCTGCTCGACCAGCGCGGCGAGATCCCGCAGCGTGGCGATCTCGCTTGCCGAGAAGACGTGCGGCTCATGATCGATCACGCAGAGCGCGCCGAGCGCGTGGCCCTGCAGCGAACGGACGGGCTGGCCGGCATAGGCGACAACGTGCGGCGGTCCGGTCACGAGGGGATTGTCACGGAGGCGTGGATCCAGCCGGGCATCGGCAATTACCAGGGGCTCATCGCACTCGATGGCATGGGCGCAAAACGAGGCCTCGCGCGGCGTCTCACCGATCGAGAGACCAACGGAGGACATGAACCACTGGCGCTGTGCGTCGATCAGGGAGATCGCGGCAACGGGCACGTTGAGCATGCGCGCAGCCATGCGCGTGATGCGGTCGATCTCGGGGTCTGGGGGCGTGTCCAGGATGCACAGCGACTGCAGGGTCGCAAGGCGCGTGGCTTCGTCCGCCGTCGGGTCCGGTGCGTTCATGCGGCTAGCATTTCATCCGTAGGCGGCGTACGCGAGAGAGGCATTGTGAGAAATATAGGACGTTCTTTTGAAATGTCGTTGCGCAAGGCCGAGCTTGAGGAACCTCGAACCTCGAACCTCGAACCTCGAACCTCGAACCTCGAACCTCGAACCGAGAACCGAGAACCTCGAACCGAGAACCGAGAACCGAGAACCTCGAACCGAGAACCGAGAACCGAGAACCGAGAACCGAGAACCGGGCGTGCTGTCGCGCACGCCATTGACGCAGGCGCTGTCGCGACAGTGCGACGTGGCGATGGGCTTGCTGGCGGGGTGCGGAAACGACGAAGCCGGCATTCCTGCCGGCTTCTGGTTCATGCGGGCCATGGCGGCCCTGGGGGAAGCGCCGCGCGGTGCTAGTCGCCGCCGCTGTCCTCGCCGGCGGCCCGGCGGATGCTGACAAGGCTGCTGTCCCAGTGCGCGGGACGCGGCGGCGGCGTGGTGACGCCGGGGCGGGCGCGCAGATGCGCCTGCAGCAGCGAGGACCAGAGCGCGAGGTAGCGGTCGAAGAAGGCGCGCGAGGCCGGCTCGTGGCCGGTGAGCTGGTAGTCCTCGGCCATGCCGCGCAGCAGCCACTGCGTCAGGATCATGAAGTCGCTGACGTTGTCGTCCGCGCCCACGGGTTCCAGGTAGTGCGTGGCCGCCGTCTGCGTGGTGCGGTAGCAGGCGGCCCACAGCGTGCGCATCACCGCGGCGAGCTCGGGCTCGTGGCGGCTCGCCACCAGCAGCTCGAGCAGGGCCGTGGTTTCCGGCGTCGCCATCAGGTTGCGCCAGGCCACCATGATCAGCTTCTGCAGGCGGTCGTCCGAGGCTTCCAGGCTCAGCATGATGCGGCCGAGCTCGATATAGAAATGCCGCACCAGCTTTTCGGCCGCCGCCTCGATAAGCGCGGCCTTGGTGGGGAAGTGGTGCACCGGCGCGCCGCGGGAGACCTGCGCCACGGCCACGATGCGGCTCACGGTGGTGCCCGAGTAGCCCTCGCTGACCAGGCACTTCAGGGTCGCGTCGACCAGGCGCTCGCGCATGGCCTCGCTGCGCTCGGCCTGGGTGCGGCGGGAGGGTTTGGCGGTAGCGTCGGTGGTGTCGGCCATCATCACGGTCCGGTGGGACAGGCGGCTGCTGGCCGGGCGGGCCGGGGCGGAACCGGGGGTGGCGTGTCCGCAGGCCGGGCAACGGCCCGCCCGCGCCCGTCCTGCCGGGCATTGGCCCGGACAACCCGCGGCGCCACCCGCCACCCCATCGGGGCGCGGCCAGCAGCGTTTCTGTCTATTAAGTCAAATAAAACAAAAGGTTAGTGCATATTCCAGGGGCATGGGCCGGTATCGGCCCGCCTGCCGCGGCGCGATTATGCACCGTCCCGTCACCTTGACACCGCTTTCGGGTGCTTGCTTCAATTAAACAAGTTGGACGTACGTATTGTAAATACGGCATGATGTCCCGCATCCCCCACCGGTTATTGCCCACACACGGAGCCCCCGATGAGCGCTGTACACGTTCCCTCTCCCGTTGCCCCGATGATCCCGCGCACGCTGTTCAACGCCGACCACGAGGCCTTCCGTGACACCGCGCGCCGCTATTTCGAAACCGAGATCGCGCCCTTCCACGAGAAGTGGGAAGAGCAGCAGCACATCGACCGCAAGCTCTGGAACAAGGCCGGCGAACTCGGCCTGCTCTGCTGCACCATGCCCGAGGAATACGGTGGCTCCGGCGTGGACCGTCTGTACTCCATGGTGCTGATGGAAGAGCAGGCCCGCGTCGGCGACTCCGCGTCCGGCATGGCCCTGCATTCCGACATCGTCGCCAACTACATCAACAACTTCGGCAACGAAGCGCAGAAGAAGGCCTGGCTGCCGAAGATGGCCACCGGCGAAGTCGTGGGCGCCATCGCCATGACCGAACCCGGCACCGGCTCCGACCTGCAGGCCATCCGTACCACCGCGGTGGCCGACGGCGACGACTACATCGTCAACGGCTCCAAGATCTTCATCACCAATGGCTACCTCTGCGACATGGCCGTGGTGGCGGTGAAGACCGGCGACATCAATGCCGGCGCGCAGAGCGTCTCGCTGCTGATCATGGACGCCCACGCCCCCGGCTTCAGCAAGGGCAAGCCGCTGAAAAAGGTCGGCATGAAAGGCCAGGACACGTCCGAACTTTTCTTCGACAACGTGCGCGTGCCCAAGAGCAACCTGCTCGGCATGGAAGGCATGGGCTTCATCATGCTGATGAAGGAGCTGGCCTGGGAACGCATGATGATCGCCATCATCTGCGCCTCCGCCGCCGAGCACGCGCTGGCCACCACCGTGGAATACGTGAAGCAGCGCAAGACCTTCGGCAAGCCGGTGAACGCCTACCAGAACACCCGCTTCAAGCTGGCCGAGATGCGCTCGGAAGTGCAGATCGCGCGCGTGTTCGTCGACCGCTGCATGGAGCAGGTGCTGAAGAACGAGCTGTCCGTGGAAGCCGCCTGCGCCGCCAAGTACTGGGTGTCGGACCTGCTCTCCAAGGTCGTCGACGAGTGCGTGCAGCTGCACGGCGGCTACGGCTACATGCTGGAGTACCCGATCGCGCGCGCCTATATCGACACGCGTGCCAACCGCATCTACGGCGGCACCAACGAGATCATGAAGGAACTGATCTCGCGCTCGATCTGAGGCGGATAAAAAAAGGCGGCCCGGCAACGGTGCCGCCTTTTTTGTATCCGGACCTTGTGAAATGCCGCGCCCGCACTACGCGCCGGCGCGGAATCCGCGGACACCGTTTTCGAGCTGAAGCCCGGCCATGCGTCGGCTACGGTGGGCTCTCTTCACAATGGCTAGAGAGGGATGTCCCATGACCATCGCCGAAGCCCTGCCCTGGTGGGAAACGCTGCCGGAGGATTACAACCGGCAGCCCTGTGGCACGCCGCTGGATGCCAGCGCGCCCTTGCGCGTGCGCGGCACCGCGGCACTCGACAACGTGCTGCGTGCCGGTCTTGCCGCCGGCGTCGCCGTATCGCTCACGTCCACCTTCCTGCGCCCCGGCCGCTTCGAGCAGGACCTCGAGCAGCTGGCGTTCTACAAGGCCGTGGCGGCGCGCGGCAATGCCGCCGAGGCCATGCCGCCGCCGCCCGCCAACCTCACCTTCTCGCACCGGCGGCCGCGCCTGCTCGGCTACGCGCCGCGCGGCGTGAACGCCGAGCTCGTCGGCTTCCAGAGCCCCTACCAGGCGCTGAATCCCGAGGTGCGCGAGGCGTATGCGCGCCACCATCGCAACCACCAGGTGGTGGCGCAGCACTGGCGCCATCCCGACGGCCCGCGGCCGACGCTGCTCTTTGCGCACGGCTATTTCATCAGCCCGCGCTGGTTCAACAGTCTCTTCTTCGGCCTGCGCGGGTTCTACGACCAGGGCTACGACATCCTGCTCTACACACAACCCTTCCACGGCGACCGGCGCGGCCCGGGCGAGCCCTTCAACGGCTTCGGCATTTTCGGGCGCGGCTTTGCCGAGTCCAACGAGGCCATGCTGCAGTCGGTGCACGATCTGCGCGTGTGGATCGGCTACCTGGAAGGGCAGGGCGTGCGCAATATCGGTGTCGCCGGCATGAGCCTGGGCGGCTATGTCGCCGCGCTGGCCGCCTCCAGCGACCGCCGCCTCGCCTACGCGATCGCCAACGTGCCAGCGGTGCTGCCGATGGACATGGCCGTGGAGTGGCCGCTGCTCGACCGCTTGGCGCCGCTGGTGCTCGGCCGGCGCGGCGTCAGCCTGCGCGACATGCGGCACGCGCTCGCCGTGCATTGCCCGCTCACCTACGCGCCGGCGATCGACACCGACCGCCTGCTCATCATCGGCGGCGCCGGCGACCGCTTCACCTCGCCGCGCTACCTGCGCCTGCTGCACGAGCACTGGGCCGGCAGCCATCTGCACTGGTTTCCCGGCAACCACGTGCTGCATCTCGGCCAGGGCGAGTACCTGCGGCGCATGAAGGACTTCATGGACCGGCACAGCGGACTCGCCGCGCAAGGCGGCTGAAGCGGCGCGGCGGCCTTTGACGTGGCGTGTCGTTGCCACGTCGCGTCGCCGCGGCCTATTGCGACCGCTCCGCCCCTCAGGTCGGGCTTCAGCCCGACTGGAATCCGGTGCGCGCATTGTCGCCGTGAAGCGCATATGCGCGTGGCGTTGTCGGGCTGATGCACGATCTTCCGGATGCGCCCGGCAAAAATGCCGGGCAAGGCGCGTCTGGCACAGGGCCACCACGGGTGGCCCTTTTCATTGCCCGCGCGCCAGCGCCGGATTCCTGTGCCAGTCTTGGCAATGGGCCCGCGCCTGCCGGACCGGGGCTTCGGCAGGACGACCGGCTTTGCCAGGCAGAGCCGGATGTGATGCAGTCGACGACTGATAATTAAAACAAAGGACGCTCGCGGGCAGTGCTCCCACCGAAGTCCGCCGCGGTGCCATCAGGCAGTGTTCCCACGAGAGTCCGCCACCGCGATCGCGGTCAGTGTTTCCGCAAGGATTCGCTGTCGCGATGCGGGCAGATTCCCGGCGGGAATCCGCTTCACGAGAGGGCGTCTCCCCTGCAGTCGCCGTGTCCACGCTTGTAGAGGCAGCAATGAAAGACGAGTCAGCGCTCAATCCCGCCGCGACCGGTGCGCCCGCCGGCGCGGTGTCGGGGGCGAGCCAGACCGAGGCGCTGCAGCTCGCCAACCGCCGCCTCGAGCAGGTGATCACCGAGCTCGAGGCCAGCCGCGAGAAATACCGCGCCCTGTTCAGCCACATGACCGAAGCCTTCGGGGTGGGCGAGCCCATCCTCGACGCCGAGGGCCGCGCCGTGGATTTCCGCTGGCTCGAGGTCAACGACGCCTTCACGCAACAGACCGGCCTCGGCCAGGAGATCGTCGGGCAGCCCATGCGCGAGCTGCTGCCCACGCTGGAAAAATCCTGGATCGACTTCCACTGCCAGGTGGCGCTGACCGGCCGCTCGGCGCATATGCAGGATTTCAACGCCTCCACCGGCCGCTATTACGAAGTGTTCTGCTTCTGCCCGGCGCCCGGCCGCTTCGCCATCGTCGGGCGCGACATCAGCCGCCATGTCCTGATGGAGCAGGCGCTGCGCGAGAGCCAGGAGCGCTACACCACGCTCTTCAACACGCGCACCCAGGGCATCGTGCATATGCGCCTCGTCACCGACGCGGTGGGCAAGCCCGCCGATATCTTCATCGAGGCCGTGAACGACGCCTTCGAGGAGCTCACCGGCTTTCGCCGCGCCGACATCCAGGGCCGCAGCTACAACGAGGTGTTTCCGCAGCGCGAGACCTTCCGCTTCGACTTTGTCGCCGCCTGCGCCGAGGTGGCGCTGCAGCGGGCCGAAAAGCGCTTCGAGCTGTTCTTCCCGCCGACCGGGCAGTGGTTCTCCGTGTATGCCTACAGCCCGCGGCCCGGCGAATGCACCGCTATCTTCGCCGACGAGACCGTGCGCAAGCAGACCGAGGACGCGCTGCGTCGCGAGCGCGCCCGGCTGCAGGCCATCCTCGACAACGCCTCCGTGCTGATTTCCATGAAGGGGCTGGACGGCACCGTGCTCATGGCCAACGAGGCCTGCTTCGACGTGCTGGACATTCCGCCGCGCGAGCAGTTCATCGGCCGCAGCGTGTTCGAGCTGTTCCCGCAGGACGTCGCCACGGCCCTCTGGGCCAACGACGAGGCCGCGCTGCGCGCGGACGCGCCGCAGCGTGCCGAGGAGGTCGTGCGGCACAAGGACGGCAGCTGGCACACCTATCTCACCGTCAAGTTCCCGGTGCGCGACGGCGAAGGCCTGCCGCCCTATGGCGTCTGCGCCATCTCCACCGACATCACGGAGCGCAAGCGCCTCGAGGAGGAAGTGCAGCTCGCCAACCGCGCGCTGGAGTCGCGCGTGGCGGAGCGCACGGCCGAGTTGCAGGCCGCCAACGCCACGCTGTCGCAGGAAGTGGAGCAGCGTCGCCAGGCCGAGGCGGCGCTGCGCGAGGCGCACGACCGTCTGCAGCAGAGCCTGGCCGCGGAGCAGGCGGCCAAGCGCGCCGCGGAAGACGCGCGCCAGGCGGCCGAGCAGGCCCGGCTTGCGGCGGAGAAAGCCAATCGCGCCAAGACGGAATTCCTCGCCACCATGAGCCACGAGATCCGCACGCCCCTGAACGGCGTGATCGGCTTCAATGCGCTGCTGCTGGACGGTCCGCTCAACGAGGACAAGCGCCGCTTCGCCGAACTCGCGCGCGATTCGGGCGAGACGCTGCTGCAGCTGCTCAACGACTTCCTGGATTTCTCCAAGATCGAGGCCGGCCGCCTGGAGCTCGAGCTCACCGAGTTCGATCCGCACCAGGAGGTCTACAACGTGCTCGCGCTGACGCTGGCCAATGCCGAGCAGAAGCGGCTCGCGCTCACCAACGAGGTGATCGCGCCGCACCGCCTGCGTGGCGATCCGGCGCGCCTGCGCCAGATATTGCTCAACCTGCTCAGCAATGCCGTGAAGTTCACCGAAGCCGGGCGCATCCACATCAGTTGCCGCGAGATCTCGCGCCGTGCCGGCACCGTGTGGCTGCGCTTCGAGGTCAGCGACACCGGCATCGGCATCGAGCCGGAGGTGCAGGCGCGGCTCTTCCAGCCTTTCGTGCAGGCCGACGCCAGCACCACGCGCCGCTTCGGCGGCACCGGGCTTGGCCTCGTGATCACGCGGCGCCTGGCCGCGGCCATGGGCGGCACGGTCGCCCTGCACAGCACGCCGGGCGCGGGCAGCACCTTCACGCTGGAGCTGCCCTTCCACCTGCTCGCCGAGGCCGACGTGCCGGTGCCGCGGCCGGACCGGAGGGCGGCGCGGCGCGCGCAGTTCCACGGCCGCATCCTGGTGGCGGAGGACAACGCCGTGAGCCAGCTGCTCGTGTCGGAATTGCTGAAGCGGCTCGGCTGCAGCGTGGACGTGGTCGGCAATGGCCGCGAGGCAGTGGAGGCGGCGCGCCGTGCGCGCTACGACATGATCTTCATGGACTGCCACATGCCGGTGATGAACGGCCTGCAGGCCACGGTGGCGATCCGCGCGGAAGAAGCGGAGCGGGCAGAACGGGCGCGTGGCGCGCAAGGCGTCGACGCCGCTGGAGGCAGTGAGGGCATTGCAGGAGCGGAAGAAGCGGAAGGTCGGCGCGTGCCGGTGATCGCCATGACCGCCGCCGTGCTGCAGGGCGATGTCGATCTCTGCCAGCAGGCCGGCATGGACGGCTTCATGTCCAAGCCCATCCGCGTGCAGGAGCTCACGCGCATCGTCGGCGAGTGGCTGCCGGACAAGGCAGCTCCCGCCCCGTAGGTCGGGCCTCAGCCCGACAGCGGCGCCTGATTGCAGTGCCCCTGTCGGGCTGAGGCCCGACCTGCAGTGCGCGGTGCTACACCACCTTCCACCACGCCAGCGCAAGTCCGGTCGCAAGACCGAACAGGTGCGATTCCCACGAGGTGCGCGCCGTGGTCGGCAGCACGCCCCAGAGCACGCCGGAATACATCAGCAGCAGCACGATGCTGCCGGCCACCTGCCAGGGCTCGCCGGAGAGGAAGCCGCGCAGCGTGAGGTAGCCCAGCAGGCCGTAGACGAGCCCGCTCGCGCCGATGTGGTTGACGCGCCGCGCCAGCGCCCACACCAGCACGCCGGTGCCGAGCACGAGCGCGCCGGTGATCCACCAGAAGCGGTCGGGCGCGACCTGCCCCAGCGCATAAGCGAGGATGAACAGCGGCACGAGGTTGGCCAGGAAATGCCCGACCCCGGTGTGCAGGAAGGGCGCGCAGACGATGCCGGGCAGGCCCGCGGACTCGCGCGGCACGATGCCGAGGCCGTTCAGTCGCCGCAGAGATATCAGGTTGACGAGCTCGACGGCGACGATGGCGAGCAGCAGCCAGAGGCCGGGGCCGTAGTGGCTCCGCGCGAGGTCGAGGAATTCGGGAAAGGTCATGCGCGGCGCTCGTGCGGACAGGTTGGGTCGGGAGGGCGGCGGCAGCGCCGGGGCCTGCAGGGCGCGCGGCCATGGCGGCGTTGCGGCGACCTCGTGAGCATACCTGCGCCGGCGCGCGGGGCAGAAGCGCCACGCGAAGCCGGCGGGTCACGACGGCACCGCCGACGCGCTAGAGCACCGGCCCGAACATGGCGATGGTGTTGTGCCAGAGCCGGCGCCACACCGGCCAGCCGCCCACCATCGCCGGCGTCACGCGCCGCGAGCCGGCGATATAGCCCTGCTGTGCCTCGCGCACGGCGCGCGTGGTGGCCGTGTCGCAAAGCAGGATGCTGTTCTCGTAGTTGAGGTCGAAGCTGCGGCGGTCGAGGTTGGCCGAGCCCATGAGCGTGAAGAGGCCGTCGAGGGTGAGCGTCTTGGCGTGCAGCAGGCCGCCCTCGAATTCGTAGAGCTTGACGCCGGCGGCGAGCAGGCTGCGGTAGTAGCTGCGGCTGGCCGCGCTCACCACGCGCGAGTCGTTGCGCGCCGGCACGATCAGCGTGGTGTCGACGCCGCGGTTGGCGGCGGCGCAGAGCGCGCCGTGCAGCGCGCCGTTGGGCACGTAGTAGGGCGTCGTGATCACGAGCTCGCGCCTTGCGGTGAACATGAGCGAGGTGAACATTTCCGGCATGGCCGAGAAGCGCACGTTGGGGCCGGTGCCGATCACCTGCGCGGGAAAGCCGTCGGGGTCGGGCGCAGGCAGCGGGCCTTCGAGCAGCGCGGCGAGGTCCTCGTCCTCGTGCGTCATCCAGTCGCTGATGAAGAGGTGCTGGTTCTGCCGCGCCACGGGCCCGGTCAGGCGTAGCGTGGCGTCCACCCAGGGCGCGAAGCGCGGCTTCACGTGGAAGTCGGCGTCGGCGCAGTTCTGGCTGCCGCAGTAGGTGATGTGGTTGTCCACGATCACCAGCTTGCGGTGGTTGCGCACGTCGAGCCTTCCGTTGACGAGCTCCACCAGCGGCCAGCCGCGCGGCAGCGCCTCGGCGAGTTTCACGCCGGCGCGGCGCAGGGCGGTCCAGTGCGGCGAGCGCACGAACTCGCGCGAGCCCAGCGCATCGGCCATGACGCGGCAGGTGACGCCGCGCGCCGCCGCGCGCACCAGGGCGTCGGCCATGCGGCGGCCGCTTTTGTCGTCGAGCCAGATGTAGAAGTAGACATGCACGTGCGCCTGCGCCGCGTCGATGTCGGCGACCATGGCGTTGATGGTCTGCGCGCTGTCGGTGTAGAGCCGTGCGCGGTTGCCGCCCTCGGGCAAGAAGCCGCTGATGGAGTGGCCGACTTCGAACAGCGGTGCATAGGGCTCGGGCGGCGGCGTGAAAGGCACGGGGCGGTGGCCGTCGGGGCGTGGCAACTGGCGCAGCACGGCGCGCAGGCGCTGCACCTGGCGGTTGGCCAGGCGCACCTCGCCGAAGAGCAGGTAGCCGATCATGCCGAGCACCGGCGCCAGCGTGACCACGACGATCCAGGCGACGCGCGAGGAGGGATCGCGGTAGGGGCGCAGCAGCACGCGGGCGATCAGCAGCACCTGGGCGGTGACGATCAGCCAGAGCATGGCGTGGTCGGTGAAGACGTGGGTATCCATGGAGCGATCCGGGCGGGCCTGTCGCTTATGTCGCCCACGCGCGCCGGCAAGTCAACGGGAACGCCCCGGCGTGGGTCGCCGGCCTGCGGCAATCGGTCGCAGCGACGGAGCCGGCCCGGCGTGGTTTCATGCCGGGGTCGCCATTACCCGGTGGCGACGCCCGAATGCCCCTGTTTCCGACCGCATGGACAGGGGCATTTTTTTTGCCCGGCCGCCCGCCCCGGGCGCTAGTGGAAATCGCGCGAGTCCGGCGCGAGCCCGACCAGCGCCGCACTCACGTCCTCGATTGCGCCGGCCAGCACGTGCACCACGCCGTCGCGGTTTTCCACGATGCCCTTCACCAGCGCGATATGGCTGCCGAGCAGCGCCTGCCGGCAGCGCTGCTGCACGTCCACGCGCACCACCACGTTGGCGTTGCCGGTCTCGTCCTCCAGCGTCATGAAAAGGATGCCGCTGGCCGTGCCCGGGCGCTGGCGGCCCGTCACCACGCCGGCGATACGCACGAACTGGCCGTCGCGCAAGGTAGGCAGCGCCGCGGCGCGCGCGCAGTGCCGGAAGGGTTTTTGCGCGCGCAGCAACTGCATGGGGTGCGCCTTCAGCGTCAGGCCGAGGCTGGCGTAGTCGCCGATGACCTCCGCCACGACGCCGGGCGTCGGGCGCTGCACGTCGTCGTGCAGGTGCGTATCGTCCTCGCGTTCCAGTGCGCCGAGCAGGGGCGCCGGGGGCGCGAGCGCCGCCGCTTCCCACTGGCTTTGCGGGCGGTGGCCGCTGAGCGCGGCGAGCGCATCGGCGGCGATCAGTGCTTCCAGTTCGAGCCTGGAGAGCCGTGCGCGCTCCTTCAGGTCCTGCAGCGTGCGAAACGGCATGACGTGGCGCGCCGCGCGAATACGCTCCGCGGCGCCTTCGTTGAAGCCGCTCACCAGGCGCAGGCCGAGGCGCAATGCCAGCGCACCGTCCGGCCGGCGCTCCAGCGTGTGGTCCCAGTCGCTGTGCTCGACGCGCGCCGGGTACACCGCGATGCCGTGGCGCTGCGCGTCCTGGATCAGTTGCGAGGGTGAGTAGAAGCCCATGGGCAGGCTGTTCAACAGGCCGCAGCAAAACGCCGCCGGGTGATGGCACTTGAGCCAGGCCGACACGTACACGAGCAGCGCGAAGCTCGCCGCATGCGATTCGGGAAAACCATATTCGCCAAAGCCCAGGATCTGCTGCCAGAGGCGGTCGGCATAGGCCGGGTCGTAGTGGCGCGCGACCATGCCGGATTTCAGTTTCTCCTCGAAGGGCGCGAGCTTGCCGGAGAGTTTCCAGCTCGCCATGGCGCGCCGGAGCTGGTCGGCTTCGCCGCCGGTGAAGCCGGCCGCCACCATCGCCATCTTGATCACCTGCTCCTGGAAGATCGGCACGCCCCAGGTGCGCTCCAGAACGCCGCGCACCAGCTCGTTCGGATACTCGATGGGCTCGCGGCCCATGCGCCGCGCGAGATAGGGATGCACCATGCCGCCCTGGATGGGCCCCGGGCGCACGATGGCCACCTGCACCACGAGATCGTAGAAGGTGCGCGGCCTGAGGCGCGGCAACATGCTCATCTGCGCGCGCGACTCCACCTGGAACACGCCGACCGAATCGGCGCGGCAGAGCATGTCGTAGGTTTTTTCATCTTCCGCCGGGACGGCGGCCATGGTGAGCGACAGGCCCTCGTGGCGCTCCAGGAGCTGGAAGGTCTTGCGGATGGCGGTGAGCATGCCCAGCGCGAGCACGTCCACTTTCAGCAGGCCGAGCGATTCGAGATCGTCCTTGTCCCACTGGATCACGGAGCGCTCCGGCATGGCGGCGTTCTCCACCGGCACGAGGTCCGACACGCGCTCGCGCGCAATCACGAAGCCGCCGACGTGCTGCGAGAGGTGGCGCGGAAACCGGCGGATCTCCAGCAGGCGGTCGATCAGGTGCTGCGCCATGCGCGAGGCGCCATCGATGCCGGCTTCTTCCAGGCGCTGCACGAGCTCGGCGGGCGTGTCCCACCACGCCATGGATTTGGCGAGATGGTCGAGCAGGGCGGCGTCGAGGCCCAGCGCCTTGCCGACGTCGCGCAGCGCCGAGCGCGTGCGGTAGGTGATGACGGTGGCGGCCAGCGCGGCGCGCTCGCGGCCGTATTTGCCGTAGAGGTACTGGATGACTTCCTCGCGCCGCTCGTGCTCGAAATCGACGTCGATGTCGGGCGGCTCGTTGCGCTCCTTCGAGAGGAAGCGCTCGAAGAGGAGCTGGCTTTTCGCGGGATCGACCTCGGTGATGCCGAGGCAGAAGCAGACCGCGGAGTTGGCGGCGGAGCCGCGGCCCTGGCAGAGGATGCCGCGGGCGCGGGCGAAGACGACGATGTCGTAGACGGTCAAAAAGAAATGTTCGTAGCGCAGCTCTTTGATCAGCGTGAGTTCGGCGCGGATCTGGTGCAGAAGCTTTTCATCGATGCCTTGCGGCCAGCGCCGACGCGCGCCGGCCCAGGTGAGATCGGCGAGATACGCGCTGGCTTCGCTAGCGCTGATGGCATCGGGGCCGCTGACGGCGACAGTGGCATTGCCGGTCGCGCGCTGCCGGCGCGCGCGCCAGTCGGCCGGGATGATCTCGTCCGGGTATTCGTATTTCAGTTCTCCGAGCGAGAAGGTACAGCGCGCAGCGATCTTCAGTGTTTCAGCGAGCAGCTCGGGCGGGTAGATGCGCGCGAGCGCGCTCAGCGGGCGCAGGCGACGCTCGGCGTTGCGCGCCGCGGCCTGGCCGAGCGCCTGCACCGTGGTGCCGAGGCGGATGGCCGTGACGACATCGAGCAGCGGCTTGCGCTCGCGTGCGTGCATGAGCACGTCGCCGTGGGCCACCAGCGGCAGGCCGAGGCGCGCCGCGCAGGCCTCGTAGCGGCGGAAGCGGGCGTAGTCGTCGTCCTGCTGCGAGAGGTTGAGGCCTAGCCAGAGGCGTCCGGCGAAGGCCTCGCGCAGGGCGCGCGCGCCGGCTTCCACCATCGGTGTGATCTCGGCGGGCACCAGGATCGCCAGGCAGCGGTGGATGCGTGCCAGCACATCGGCGAGCGAGAGCCGGTAGGCGCCTTTTTCGCAGCGCATGCGCCCCAGCGTGATCAGGCCCGAGAGTTCGGCATAGGCGGCGCGATCGGTGACGAGCAGCACGAGGGAGAGTTGCTCGTCGGGGGGCGCGGCAGCAACGTGGTTGCCGTTGCCGTTGCCGTTGCCGTTGCCGTTGCTGCTGTTGCCAGTGCCAGTGCTGCCGCCGTTTTCAGCGCCGGTGTCCTGCCCATCGCCATCACCGTCATTACCACTCTCGCCACAGCTCTCCAGCCGGAAGCGCGCGCCGATGATCAGCTTCAACTCCCCCGGATGGTCCTTGTGCTCGGCATACGCCTTCACCACGCCGGCGAGCGAGCACTCGTCGGTGATGGCGAGCGCGGCATAGCCGAGCTCACGAGCGCGCGCCACCAGCTCCTCGGGATGCGAGGCGCCGGTGAGGAATGTGAAGTTGGTGCTACACACCAGTTCGGCATACATGGCACACCTTGAGCCACAGCCCGTGTGGGGCGCCCAACACCGGGCGCCACGAAAATCCTGATCAGGCCTGCCCGGGGCGCGGGGGACTCACCCGAACAACCCCTGGCAAAACCATTCGTTTTGTTGCCGCGAGAAATACACCCAGTAGTGCCCGCCGTTGTCGTGCCGCGCGAGGTAGTAGTCGCGCGTGTCGCCGTCCTCCCACCAGGGCAGCGCGATGCGCTCGGGCCGCGTGAGCAGCGTGAAGCCGCCCTGCCACCACAGGCGGCCCTCCATCACGCGCAGCGGTTTCGGCTCCGGCCAGAGCCAGAACGGGCGCTGCGGCGGCAGGGCCGGCGTGCGTGGTGGCGCCGCGCCATCCACTGCGTCCGCTGTCGCCTGTGCCCGTTCCGGGCGCCAATCGCTCCTTGCCTGCATCGCCTGGCAGGCGTCAGTGCCGAGCCGCGCGCGCAGGCGATCGAGCAGGGCGAGGGCCTGCTCGTCCTCCTGCCCGGGCTCCGGCAGCAGCGCGAGGCGCGTGTCGCCCTGCGCTTCGAACTCGCGCGCCTGCAGCGTCAGCGCTTCCACCGGCGCGCTGATGCGAAAGTGCTCCAGCTTCAACTCGGTGAGCTGCAAGAAGCGCCCCGCCTGCGGCTCGCCGCGCGCGCTGGCAATCACAAGCTGCTGCCGGCTTTTGTCCTGGTGCGCAAAACGCCAGGTGAAGCGCGCGCAGGCGAGCTGGCGCTGGCGCAGAAAGCGGCAGAGGTCGTCGAGCAGGCGCTTCATGGGAAAGCGCAGGCCCTCGGCGTGGCTCACGCCATCCAGAAACAGCAGCGTGGCCTCGAAATCCTCGGCCACCGTGAGCGGCGTTTGCGGGTTCGGCAGCTCGCCCTGCAGTTGCGCGAGATAGCGTGTGGCCGCGATGCCGAGCCGCTTGCTGAGCGCGGCGCGCGGCAGCGCCAGCAGCTCGCCGAGCGTGCGCAGCTGCAGCGACTCCAGCTTGCGTTGCAGTGGCGCCTCCCAGGGCAGCGCCGTCACCGGCACCTGGCGCAGCAGCGGCAGGCACGCGGGCAGGCCGTGCGGCATCGGCAACTGCAGCGAGGCGGCGCCGAGATCGCCTGCCACGAGCGCGAGCGCCGCTTTCGGCGTCGGCGCCTGCGCGAGTTCCCACGCCACGCCCAACGGGCGCAGCGCGCGGCGCAACTGCTTCAGCACGCCCGCCCCACCGCGAAAGAGCGGCAGGCAGCCTTCCACCTCGAGCAGCACCGTGTGCGGCGGCGCCAGCACCACCGTGGGCGTGACCGCGATGCAGGCTTCGGCGAGCTGGCGCAGCAGGCGCGCCTCGGCCGCCGGCTGCTGCTCCAGAAAGCGCAGCGGCGGACACAGCGCCACCGCGCTCGCCGTGCGCAGGCCCGGGGCGATGCCCGCCGTAGCCGCCTCGGCATTGCAGGCCCGCACGCGCCCCTCCGCCACCAGCGCCAAGGGGCGCGGCGGGGTGCCCGGCGGTTGCGCACGCGTGTGCACCGCCAGGCCGAGTTCGGGGAAGGCCACGGCCAGCCAGAGCATGAGGGGCTCCGCCTCGGAGGGTTGGGGTCATGGGGGAATAATACTGTACGGAAGGACAGTATGTGTCGCGGTCCGACGAGCTTGTGGTTACGGCAGGGTGGGCGGCATGCGGCGAATCCGGATGCCATTCACCGCCCTTTCTGCGGCGAATCGCTGACGGCGGTGGGGCGAGGGCGCCAGCGGGCCTGCCTGGCGCGCGGTCAGGGCCCGGGCAGGTGGCGGGGGCGGCGCCGGTCGGCGCCTGGAGGGAGAGGGACTACGAGAGGGGCGGAGCGGCCGCGGCGGCCAGGAGCGCCGCCGCGGCCGGGGCGGACAGGCGGCGCTTACGCCGTCACGTCCACCGGGCAGAGCCAGGAGGCCGCCGCCAGGCCCTGGGCTGCGAACAGCAGCTCGAGACCGGAGAGCGGCGGCAGGCGCTCGGCCGCCAGCGAGCTGAACTCGACGACAAAGCTGCCGTCCTGGTCCTGGCGCCAGCCGCGGATCACGGCGGAGATGGCGGCGCCCACGGGCGTCTTGGTGCGGATGAAAAGATTCTGGAGTTCGGTGAGCAGGGCCAGCACCTGCTGGCGAGTGGCGGAATCGGGGGCGGTGATGCGGCGCAGGAATTTCTGGGACATGGTGCTCTTCTCCCTGTCGAGCGACAGGCGCGGTGATCGGAACCGGCGGCGGGGGCCTGCCGCCGGCGACATCGGGATCCTTCCCGAAAAGGCTGGCGACTTTACGCAGGCGAAGGTGGCGGCGTTATAGAGATTTAGTTTGAGCCCTGTAACGGCTGAGTGAGCGCTGGTAAGGCAAGGGATGGCGCGTGAGCGAGTGCCCGCCAAGCGCTGTGCCGGGAGCATTTCAGCCCTCGCGCGCGGCGGGCGCGACCGGGGTCAGGAGCGCCGGCCGCGGTGCCTGGGCGGCGACGCTCTCCGGCGCGGCGCGCATCCAGGCCGAGGGCGGCGGGGGCGGCGCCTCGGGCCAGGGCAGGGGCAGGCTGAGCGTTTGCCCGCCCCAGTGGCCGCGCTGCTTGAGGATCTCGAGCGCCAGCGCCGCCCGCACGGCCTGCAGGCGCACCCGCAGCGCGGCGGGCGAGGGCTCCTCGGCGCGGCCCGGGCGCCGCGAGAGCACGAGCAGGCCGCCGCCTTCCCCGGCCGCGAGCTGCAGGCGGCGCAGGCTCTTGCCATCGAGCGTGACGCGCCCCGGCCAGGCCAGCACCGCCGGCTGCCCGGCGCGGGCCGCCTGGTCCACCGTCCAGAGCCAGTCGCGCGGAGTGGTCGGGCGCACCACCAGCACCCGCGCCACGTCCAGGCCCACCGCCGCCCAGCCCGGCGCATGCGGCAGCCCGGGCGGGGAGACCAGCACCAGCCAGCCGGGACGGGCGAGCGCGGCGCGCAGGGCGGGGGCGAGCAGGGACAGCTCGCCCTGGCCGGGCACCCTGGGCAGGAGCTCGGTGAGGGCGCCGAGCGGCCAGCCGCCCTCGTGCAGGGCGGCGTCCAGGCGGGGGAAGCCGGTCGGCAGGGTGCGGGGGGCGGCCTGCGGGTCCGCTTGCTTGAGGAGCGGGTGCAGGGTGAGGAGGGGGGAGGTCATGCAGAAAGAATACTGTACGCAATGACAGTATCAAGAAGTGCCCGACCACGTGCTCACTCTGCCTGCCGGGACCGGCACGGGAGGCGTGGAAAGGGCTGGGCCGCACGCGAATCCCGGTCGACACGCCTGCTTCCGCCTGTACAATTACCTGTACATATCTGCGAGGTGCCCCATGGATGCCATTACCTATACCGCCGCCCGCGCCAACCTGGCCGACACCATGGACCGCGTTTGCGACGACCACGAAGCCATCATCATCACCCGCAACGGCCAGCAGGCCGTGGTGATGATGTCGCTGGACGACTACAACGCCCTGGAAGAGACCGCCTACCTGCTGCGCAGCCCGAAGAATGCCCGCCGCCTGCTGGAGGCCATCGCCGCGCTGGAGGAAGGCAAGGGACAGGAGCGGAGCCTGCCTGAATGAAGCTGATCTTCGCCGAGCAGGCCTGGGAGGATTACCTGCACTGGCAGAAGGCCGATCCGAAGCTGGTGGAGCGGATCAACACGCTGATCAAGGAGATTGCGCGCTCGCCGTTTGCCGGCATCGGCAAGCCGGAGCCGTTGAAGCATGCGTTGGCGGGATATTGGTCGCGGCGCATCAATGATGAGCACCGGATTGTTTATAAGGTGGGGGAGGGGGCGGTGTTTATTGCGCAGTTGAGGTATCACTACTGAAGATTCTTTTCTTCTCCTGATGCTCATATGCAAATGGGTGCTGCATGTTCAGTTGTGGTGCTAGCCCAGAAATATCTCGCTGCTGTGGTAGCTCAAGAAGTCTCGATGAGGTGCGAACTTGTGCGGCTGCGTAATGGGCTTTCCCTCGAGCCCCAAAAGATAATCATGAGTCATCGGGTTTGGCTCTATGTCGCGAAGCGATTGTGAAATCCGAATAATGAAGTCTGGGCTGACGGTAATAAGTCCCCGATCAAATGCTTTGTCGTGCAAGGCGGAAAGGCAGAGGCCGTTGGCGGGGTTGAGCCGGTTATGTTCGTCCTTCGACCACGGAACGATGTGGCTGGCAATAAGCAGTGCTGGATGACTAAGGCCTGTCATGCAGCAGCGATTCTCATAGCTGCTTAGAATGGCCTTGCGGAAGAAGCCTTGCTTGACGCGAAGCGTAATTGTGGCGGTCGTTGTCCCAGCGTAATAGCTGGCAGGGGAGTCCTCTACTTCAGACTTGCTGGAGAGAGGGGAGAGTGCCGCGTCTTGGTCGGCCAGCGCATCGACAATCTTTTGGCTTTCATACGCAAGCGCATCTGGATTTTTCTGAAACTCCTCCCAAATGGCTCTGTCGAGCGAAGATGTGGACGGCAGTCCTTTTCTCCCGCTTTGGGTGATGGCGGGATCCAGGCTCGCCAGATTGCTTAGCTTCATGGCTAGCGCACTTGGTGTGCGGCCGATGCGCTTGGCGGTCTCGATGATAAGCGGCGTGCCCTGATGAAACTTTCCGAAAGGTAGTTGGCAGTAGAGATTGAGTGCTACCAAGAGCTGCTCGCGATTCCAGTTTGCCATTATCAGTCCTTAAAGAATCAGCCAAGCCAGGGGTTTCCGTGGCGGAGATTCAAGCTGGGGCCTGGCAGTTGCGGCGGGATATGCCAGGCTTGGATTTTCTAGTGGGTGGACGGCATGACTGCCAGCTTAAGTATTTTCTACCTCTATCGCGATGCTGCTAACAACAAGCGGCATGGAAATCGGATCATCGGGAATCCCTCGGGGATATCCCCGGATCGATTGTGGAATGCCTTCGCGAACGCCTTTCTGTCGAATCAATTATTTCCAGATATTGTCAGTTTTGATCCATCCAGATTGGGATGGGATGAGCTTTTCTTTCCCGGGCATGACCTGGCTGTCTGCGATGTGAGTCTTCATGAGCTGGACCGCGTTGTGGCGTCTGAGGATGAGCCGAATGTCGATGAATCGGCGGATGACCTCATTAGAAAATTGGCTGCACTGGCTCCCTGAAGTTCGGTTGGATCATGAAGAATTTCCGTGGCAAAGCCCGCGCATTAGGACTCAATTGAGCTGGCGTATTCGCCATTCAAGGGCGTCGCGCTTGGGATACATGCCGATATTCTTGGGGAGGATCAGATTCCGGCCTTCAAGCTCGGTAATCGCCCGATGATCAGGAATGCGGTCATCCAGTTTTGTCCGGGAAACATGCCAGCAAAAATCTGGCCCTGGCGCGATGAGGTTGTTGTCCATCGCCCAGTGCATGTCAGGCGTCAGCGCGAGCCCATTGCGAGGGTCGTCGTCGCTGCTGATCGCATGGGGGAGGATGTGGGCTGCTTCCACCATCGCCCTTCCGTCCGGAAGAAGAATCCGGACTCCGGTGGCGGCGCAGCGGTAGTCATAGATTTCAGTCACTACCCGGCGAAATGCCGGATCGCGGATGGTGCGGGGTTGCTCCCTGACACCTTCAGTCGAGAGTGTCAGTCCACGTATTTGCCGCTCATAGCGGCTGATCTGCTTGCCCCGCTCGGCGACTGCTTTCAGATCGTCGAGGCCACGATTGAACCAGGTTCCTGCAAGCGCCTCGCTAAGCGCATCGATGTTTTTCTCGTCCTGCAGGAGATGGAAGAGTTCGTCGTCCAGCGAAGCCCAGGCAATGTTGTCCGTAATGGCACGGTAGGACGTAGCGGACTTCATCGACTGCAGGACGAGCTCTCGCCCGGGCAAGGGTGTCAAACGCCAGAAGGAACTTTCGCCGCCACGCAGGTCGCCTGCGAGATGGAAAAAGGGAAAGTAGGGGTTGGCGTGGTCTTGTTCGGTGCGTACGGCGGCGAAGTAGCCCTCGTAACGCTCCAGAAGCGCCGGGCCGAAAACGACCTTGTTCTCGACAAGGCCGCCGCTGCGCGCCAGATCCAGCAGCGCCAGGAGCATGCAGATCTTGTGGGGGCTGGCGCGCCCGTGAGCGACGTTGACCTTCAGGCTCTGGAACTTGTGGACGTAGGTTTGAAGGCTCATCTGCCGCTCCAGTAATCCGCCTTCTCGGGAATGATCCAGCGGACGCCGCCACGAGGGTCTTCGCGGTCGCCCGAATAGCGCGGAATGAGGTGCATATGCAGATGTGGAACGGTCTGGCCTGCCGCTGCCCCGTCGTTGATTCCGATGTTGTAGCCGTCCGGCTGTTGGTGCGTATCGAGTTGCTGCTTCGATTGCTCCAGCAGCGCCAGCATCGCGGCGCGCTCAGCCTCGCTGATCTCGAAAAATGAACCGACGTGCCGGCGGGGAATGATCAGCGTGTGGCCCGGCGAGATCGGGAAGCCGTCACGGATGACAAAAGCCAGGTCGTTTTCCAGAGCGACCCGCTCGGGTGGTATTTGGCAAAAGGGGCAGGTGGGCATTTCAGTCCTTGTTATCGGGAGCCGTCCGGCATCCCTCTTTTGTTGTACTTATGCCCGATAGCAGCGGCGGCGCCAACCCCGAGCAGGCGTGACTAATGGCGAGATTTCACTGCTGGGTTAGCTCCAGCTCGTACCCTGAACCCGCACCATCCCCACCGCCTCAAACGGGCAAACAACCACACACTTCGCACACCCGTCACACCCCGCCGCGTCATGCAGCACCGCCCGCTTGTCCCCCATGCCATTCGGCCCCTCCGCCTCCAGCCACAGCACATGCGGCGGACAGGCCGCGACACAGCGGCCGCAGCCGGTGCAGCGGTCGGGATCGATGACGGGGAGGGCCTTGCGGAGCATGGTGACTCAGGCGTAGGGGGTTGATGCGGTTGTAGTAGAGGCTCGGCGGGTTGGCAACCGGGCATCCCCATGCCAGTCGCTTCGCCGGCGAGGCGCAAGGGGGTGCCGTCGCTGAGCCGATGGTGCTAGTTTTCCAGGCTTACCTCGTCTGGCTAGGGAATGCCCCCGAATGAAAACAAAAAGTCTAGCGAAGCTTGGCTCTGTGCTGACGGCCATATGGCTGGCTGGCTGCACCGCTCTTCAGTCCCCCGTTGCCATCCCGCAAAAGAGCGAGAAGGCACTGCGTATCGCTGTCATTGCTGATACGCAGGTCACTTCAAAGGAAGCGACCAGTAACTATCTTTTCCGGACTCCCTTTGCCGATCGGGTTGTCAACGTGGCTATGCGCACGACGGCGCAAGAAGTCCTGGCCGCCGAGCATCTCGGCTACATGCTGGATAGCCTCGGGCAGCAGTCTCCCGACCTGGTCCTTTATCTGGGCGACGGTGCCAACAGTGGCTGCGACGATGAAATCGACCAGTTCTTTACCGTGCTTGCGGCGGCGCGCGACCGCCTGAAGGCTCCTGTGTTCTTTGTGGTCGGCAATCACGACTACCTGGCGACGGGCAACCAGGCGGCACCATCAATGCGCGCTCTCGCCTGCAAAGGAGGAGGCTATGTCACAAAGGCCGAGCTCGTGGCGCGCACCGCGCAGTTCAATAGCGAGTCGTGGCAGCGCTATGCGGCAGGCAATACCGGCCTGTTGGGCTTCGAAGACAGTCTGGAGTCCGTCATGCGCCGGCCAGGGAAGGGTTGCCTTGCGGAGGAGGAGGGGCAGCAGGAGCAGTTCTGCTTCTACGCTGCTGTCCTCAAGGTGAATTCTGCTGGCCGGACCGGCGACATCATTCTGGCCGATTCCTCTGATTACAGCGATGTCGTGGTGCAACCCAGGATCGGGCGCTCTGACTTGGCGCAGATTGCAGGCAAGCGAGGTTCGATCAGCTGGAGCCGCGGTGGACAGACCGAGTGGATTAACGATCACGCAAGCAAAGCAGCGAGCGCGGACTTCCGCATCATCGCCACGCACTATCCTTCCGGGGATTTGAGTTGGAACCGATTCTGGACCGGACGACCTGGCGACCTAATGCTCGGTCAGGGCGTTGAAGCCTCCTCCCCGAAGAAGAACCTCTGGCTGTCCGCCCACACGCATGTATCGACGCCTGGTGAGAAAATCGTTTCCCTGTCGTTTGAGAATCATGATGGAAGCGACAGGAAGGACTATGAAGAGATTAACGTTGGCTCGACAACCGACCACATTCCCCATGCAGCGATCGTCGATGTCGCGCCTGACGCGATCCGGAAGTATCCGGTGCGCTCGCGCACCGTTGAGCAGCAGCATGAGTGCCGGCAGATGATCAACTCAATCCGCTTGGCGGACTCCTATGTCTCGCCACGCCGGGGTCAAAGCGTGGCACTGCGGCTTGGCATGACGAAGGCATATCGGAAGCGTGCCTACCAGCCTGAAGTCGCCCGCCGGAATATCGAGATGTTCCTGGCAGAGCCGGGTCATGCGTCCGAGCGCGAGAAATGGGTGCGTTGCCTGCTTACCGAGGCGGCGCGGGTCGAGGACAGGTTCTGGTAAACCGGAACAGTCAGTGAGTGCATGGCGTCATCCCATTTCGGATGACGCCGTGAAATTTTCGGGTCAATCACTGCTGCCGGTCCATGCGAGCTGGCGCCCACCACCCCGGCAACAGCGCCCGCACCTTCCCCTGCAGGAACCGGTCATCGATCAGGTAGATCACCCCGCGGTCCTGCTGCGTGCGGATCACCCGCCCCGCCGCCTGCACCACCTTCTGCAGCCCCGGATACAGGTAGGTGTAGTCATACCCCGCGCCGAACTGCGCCTGCAGCAGCTCGCGGATCTTCTCGTTCATCTCGTTCACCTGCGGCAGCCCGAGGGTGGCGACAAACGCGCCGATCAGGCGCTCGCCCGGCAGGTCGATGCCCTCGCCGAAGGCCCCGCCCAGCACCGCGAAGGCAATGCCCTTCGTCGCCACGCCAAAGCCCGCCAGGAAGGCCGTGCGCTCCGCCTCGCTCATGGCGCGCGCCTGCTCGCGCACCGGAATCTCCGGAAAGCGCTCGCGAAACACCGCGAGCGCGCGCTGCAGGTAGTCGTGGCTGGAGAAGAAGGCGAGGTAGTTGCCGGGCGTCTGCGCGTACTGCGCGGCCATGAGCTCGGCGATGGGCAACAGCGAGGCCTCGCGGTGCTGGTAGCGCGTCGAGATGCGGTCCACCAGGCGCACCGCGAGCTGGTCGGCGGCGAAGGGCGAGGGCACGTCGAGAAAGCGGGTCGCGCGCGGCAGGCCGAGCAAGTTTCGGTACAGCTCAGGCGGCGTGAGCGTGGCGGAGAACAGCGTGAGCGCGTGGCAGGCGGCGATGCGCGGCGCGAGGAAGGGCGCCGGGATGACGTTGCGGATGCGCAGCAGGCGCGCGCCGCGCCCGGGCGGCGGCGTCGTGATGTCGATGAAGGAGTGCGCGTGGCGCACGGGCGTGGCGTCCCGTGCCACGGCGACGTGCGTCTGGAACTCGCCGTGGCGCGGCGCGCCCGGCGTTGGAGTTTCGCCTGCGGCGTCGGTCGGCGCCGGGTTGTCCGCGTCGCTCTCGGGAGTGGGGCGGTACTCCAGGCCCAGGCACTCCAGCAGGTCCTGGAAGTGCACGGCATCGAAATAAAAGCGCAGCAGCTCGGGATTCACCTCGAGCGGATGCTCGGCCTGGTAGTCGGCAATCTTGGCGATCGCGCCCTGCAGCGCGCCGACGAAGGTGGCGGGGAGCGTGTCGCGCGTCTCGTAGGCGTGGCCGGTCTCGTGCAGCTCGTCCCAGGCGCTTTGCAGGCGGCTCAGGGGCCGCTTCAGCACGCGCGGCAGAGTCTTGCGCAGCGCGGCGAGCTGCGCCGGGTTGAGCTCGGCGGAATACATCTCGCGGGCGCGCTCGATCAGGTTGTGCGCCTCGTCGCAGAGCACGGCCACTTTCCAGTCGCGCTGCAGCGTCAGCGCGTGCAGCAGGGCGCTGCCGTCGAAGAAGTAGTTGTAGTCGCCGACGACCACGTCGCTCCAGCGCGCCAGCTCCTGGCTGAGGTAGTAGGGGCAGACCTGGTGGGTGGCGGCGAGGCGCTGCAGCGCGGGCTGGTCGAGCAGGGCGCTGATTTCGGGGCTGCCCTCGCGCTCGTCCGGGGAAACGTTGCCACTGCGGTTGCTGTTATCGCGGAGGTTGGCGCTGCCAACACAAACGCCACCTTCATTGGCGCTACTGCAAGAGTTGCCACTCCCGCTACCACTGGCACTGCCCTTGCAGTTGTCTCCACTGCCACCGCCGATAGTGCTCGCGCTGCTCGCGTAGTCGCTGTTGTCGGCCGAATCGCTGCAACGCCTTGCACCCGACAGCGCCACGGCCGCGGCCCGCGCCGCCGGCAGCCGGTCGTAGAAGCCCTTCGCCAGCGGGCACGATTCGCCATGGCATTCCTTGTCCGGATGCACGCAGGCCTTGTCGCGCGCCGTGAGCTCCAGCACGCGCAGGCGCAACGCCGGATCGGCGTGCTGCAGGCGTTGCGCCGCCTCCAGCGCCAGGGCGCGGCCCGGCGTCTTGGCCGTGAGAAAGAACAGCCGGTCGAGCTGCTGCCCGGGCATCGCCTTCAGCACCGGGAAGATCGTGCCGATGGTCTTGCCGATGCCGGTGGGCGCCTGCGCCATCAGGCAGCCGCCATCGCGCGCCGTGCGATAGACGCCTTCGGCCAGCAGGCGCTGGCCATGGCGAAATTCCGGGTGCGGAAACTGCAGCGCCGTGAGCGAGGCATCGCGAGAGCGTCGGTGCGCCATCTCCTGCTCGGCCCAGCGCAAGAAACGCGTGCATTGTTCTTCCAGGAATTCCTGCAGCTCCCGCGCGGTGAAGGCCTGCAGCACCGGCGTTTCCTTCTGGTCGCCGACATCGAAATAGACGATGGCGATGTTGAGCTCGTCGAGATGCTCCTGCGCGCAGAGCATGGCGCCGTAGAGCTTGGCCTGCGCCCAGTGAAGCGCGCGCTGGTTCTCCGGAATGCGCGCGATGCTGCCGCGATGGGTCTTCACCTCTTCCAGCAGGCCTTGCGCGGGGTCGTAGCCGTCGGCGCGGCCGCGCAGCCGCAGCGCGCCGAATTCGGCCCTGAGCGGGACCTCTGATCGATAGCCCGGGCCGCGGCGTGACGCCACCACGCGATGGCCCTCGCGGCCTTCCTCGGCCGTCGGCGCCGGCGTGAAGCGCCGGTCGAGATCGCCGGCCTTGGCGGTGAACTCGCAGAGCTCGCGCACGGCGATGGTGAAGACGGGCGTTGCGGCCGCGGGCTTGCGGCGGGTTTCACGCGCCGATGTCGCGGGGACAGAAGTGGCGTGAGCCGATGCGGCGCATGCGGCGGTGATTGTCGTGCAGTCGTCATCGGGTGGCGGCGCAGGTGCCCCGTATTCGCCAGCGGGCGTGTCGGCAGTACCGGCTGCGGCGCTCGCCGCCGCTTTCACTGCGTTGAAGCCTTCCGCCGCCGTCGCGTCGGAAGTAACGGCTGCGGCGCTCGATGCAGCTTCCACAGCTTTCGCCGCTGCCATCGCGTCGGCAGCTTCGGCGGCCGTGTTGCCGTCCTCACACAGCACCGCCTCCCGCACCAGCGCCTCGCTCATGCGCTCTCCGCCCAGCGCACATGCGCCACCGCGACGGGAATGTCGTGCTGCAGGCAGTAGTCCAGCCAGCGCACCTGGTTGTCCTGCAGGCGATCGCCGGGGCCTTTCACCTCGATCATTTGATAGCGCCGCTCGCCCGGCCAGAACTGGACCAGGTCCGGAAACCCGGAGCGGTTGTTGCGCAGGTCGGCAAGCAGCCGTGCAAACAGCACTTTCAGGTGCGCGGCCGGAATGCAGTCGAGTGCCACGCCGAGCAGCGCCTCGTCGAGCGCCTCCCAGAACACGAAGGGCGATTGCCGGCCCTGCTTCTCGCGCCAGATGGCGAGGATGGCCTCGCGATGCGTACCGTCCTCGAGCCGGCCGAGGCACGCGGCGAAGTATTCCTCGCGCCGCGAATGGAACTCCGGGTGATGCAGGTCCACCGGGCCCCAGTGGAAGGCGTGGAAGAACGCGCCCGGCACCGGCGCGAAGATCGCCGGCCAGCAGAGCAGGCCGAACAGCGAGTTGATAAGCGCGTTCTCGACATAAAAGACGGGCGCGTCGTCCGCGTGCAGGTGCGCGGCCAGCAGCCACTCGACGCTGCTCTCCGCATCGGCCGCCAGCGTGAAGGTGAGCGGCTCCGGCGTTTGCAGCGTCTCGGCGGGCGCTTTCGGCAGGCCGAGCGTGCGCCGCAGGCGCGGCAGCATGCGTGCGAGCTGCTGCGCCTCTTCCTCGCGCGGCGCGCTCGCCAGGATGGCCTCGGCCAGCGCGAACGCCTCTGCCGTCTCCCCGTTCAGCTCCAGCACGCGCACGCTGCGCAGGCGCGCCTCGGGCCAGGTGCTCTGCCGATAGAGCGCGAGCGCGGCCGGCCAGTCCTTTTCTTTTTCGAGCGCCTGCCCGAGATGGAAGAGCAGTCGGGCGCGCCGCTCCTCCAGCCAGGGGTTGGCGTGCGGCGCCGCCGGCACGTCCGCGCCGACGCGGCGCGGATCCTCGCCGGCCTCCAGGCGTTCGCGCAGCGCATGCAGCACCAGGTAATCATCGACATCGGCGCGGGTCTGGAAGGCGCGCGCTGCCGGGCGAATTTCCACGCGCTCGTAGGTGAGCAGGCCGAGATCGGTCAGCACGAACTCCGACCAGTCCTGGTAGAGGTTGCCGAAGAAAAGCAGGCGCAGCCGGTCGTACACCGCGCCGTGCTGCAGGCGGTACACGGGCTCACTCCAGGGCGCGTGCCATTCGCGCAGCGTCTGCGCGGTCGGGAAGTGCGCCGCGAGGTGCGCCAGCAAATCCTCCTTGCGCGCCGACCTGGCCCAGGCCGTGCCGCCGTCGCGGGCGAGCGGGTCGCGAAAGATCGCCAGCAGCTCCTCCTTGCGCAGCAGGCCGAACAGCGCCTCCAGCGGCAGCGCGGGCTCGGCGTCGATCAGCCCCGCCTCCGCCAGCGCCGCGGCGAGCGGCGCGATCTCGCCGATCTCGGCATACACGAGCTTGCCGTGCCGGAAGAGATCGCCCTTGCGCATCACCATGCGCACGAGCAGCGCCTGGGCAGAACGGGGCAGGGCGTGGAAGCGCGCGATCAGGTCCTGCTCGGCGGGCGCCAGCAGGTCCGCATGCCGCGCCCCGACCCACGCCAGCACGTGGCGGAAGTTCTCCAGGTAATAGAAGGGGTCGGGAAGGACGGCGGCCATGCAGTCAGGTTAACGGAGGGCCGCCTCAGGCGGCATCCCGCCCGGAAGGCTGCTCGGGCGCCTGGGCCAGCGCCCGCGCCGCGCGCAAGAGGGCCACGCCGGACAGGTCCGGCAGCAGGTCCGCCGCCAGGGGGCTGAACTGCACGACAACGCTGCCGTCCTTGTCCTGGTGCCAGGCGCTCACCACCGGGGAGATGGCGGCGCCGATCGGGGTCTTGATACGGATGAAGGTACGCTGGAGCTCGGCCAGGAGGTCGCGGGATTCGGTGTCGATGGCCGCGAGGCGGTGCAGGAACTTGCTGGACATGACGCTCTCCGACTACTGTACAAATGTATAGTAAGTGATGGCTGGGCACGGCTCAATTGCGGCGCGCCGCGCTGACGGCGCCGGGTCTGGTTGGCGTGGCCGCCCTATCGCCGGAGATGGCGGCAGATGATGGCGATATCGCGTCTGTTCATGGGATTCACCCAGGGGTGGCGATGGCGAAAAAGAAAAACGGCTGTCGGGCGTGCTGCCCGGGCCGGGCCACGCGCCGGGGCGGCAACAGGCCGTCCCGGTCGGCCTGAGAAAAATGGCTGATGAGGGCTGAGGACAGTGTGCGGAATGCGTGCACGCCGGGTATGGGATAGGTAGCCGTGCGGCCGGAGGCCCACGCGGGGGCGCCTCACGCTGCCGTGGGCCAGCGTCAGCCGGTGCAGGTCACCGCGGCGGGAGGGGCTGGTGTCCCGGCGACCGGCGGCACCAGCCGCGCCTTGAGGAAGGCCGTCCCGCGCTCGAGCGCCTCGCCCGGGAACAGCGCCGTCAGCACATGCCCGAAGTGGCGCAGGTAGAACTCCTCGGCGCAGTGGCCCTGCGCGCGCAGCGCCGCCGCGAAGAGCGCGGCCTGCTCCGGCTCCACCAGCGTGTCGCGCTTGCCGTGGTAGAGGAAGAAGGGCGGCGTCGCCGGTCCCACGTGCCGCACCGGCGAGGCGTCCGCCACGCGCGCCAGGTCCTCACGCGCGGTCACGCCGACATAGGTCTTCACGAGCGGTGAATCCGGCCATTTGGTGAGGTCCGCCGGCAGGCCGCCCGCCACCACGGCGCGCAGGCGCAGCGACTCGTTCGCGCTCGTGGCGAGCAGCGCCACCAGGTGCGCCCCGGCCGAATAGCCCCAGGCACCGATGGCCTCGCGGTCGAGCCCGTAGGCATCTGCATTTGCGCGCAGCCAGTGCACGGCCTGCTGCAGGTCCTCGAGCGGCGCGGGATGCCGCCAGGCCGGCGCCAGGCGGTAATCCACCGAGAACACCGCGAAGCCCTGCGCGGCCAGCGGACGCGCGATGCGCGCCGCGTCGACCGAGCCGCGATCGCCACTGCGCCAGGAGCCGCCGTGCACCACCAGCACCACGGGCAGCGGGCCTTCGCGGGAGGGCAGGTAGAGATCGCCGGCGAGCGCCGCGGGCCAGCCGGGCGGTGTGTAGCGCAGGCCCTCGACCAGGCGGTAGGCGGGCTGCGCGGCGGCCTGCGTCGGTACGGCGGTCAGGATCGGCAGCAGCGCGCACAGGAGCGCGGCAAGGCGGCGGGACAGGGGCACAGGGCGCATCACGGCACTCCGGTGGCCGCGGCGAGCGGCCATGAGCGGATGGGGAAGTCGGGCCGAGTGTACGGCGATCGCCGCAGGCCCACGGTCGGACAGCGGCTCTACAGTGTCCGAAACGATACCAATCGGTCTTGCGTGCTTACACGGCAGGCCAGGGCCTTGCATTACACGATGCTGGCGCCGGCGAGATAGCCGAGGGAGGGGGCCGCGGCCACGAGGCCCGCGCCGGTCAGCATCATCTGGCCGGCGTGGATCATGAGCGGGAGTGGCGACGTGAGGGCGAAGCCCCCGATGCCGATAGCCACCCGCAGCGCGAGCAGGCCGGTGAGCCACTCGGTGAACGGTGCGGCCGCCGCGCCGTCGGGGGGCGGAGCGGCATCATCAGCCAGACCCGCTCAGTGCCCGGTGGCGAGCGTCTTGTTGATCAGGCGTGCCAGCCAGTCCGGCGCGAGGCCGGCGAACTTGTAGGCGAGCTTCGCCTGCGTGCCCACCAGGCGGTGCACGCGCGGCACCCGCGGCACATTGGTCACGGCATCGAGAATGGTGGCAGCCACGTCCTCGGGCCCGAGGTTCACGCCGAGCTTGCCGATCGCCTTCGCGTCCATGCCGTTCACCATCGCCGTCTGCACGAAGAGCGGCATCACGTCCATGACGCGGATGCCGTGCGGCTGCCACTCGATGTCGAGCGCTTCGGTGAGGCCGCGCACCGCGAACTTGGTGGCCGAATAAATCGCGAGCGAGGGCTGGCCGTAGATCGCCGAGGCCGACGACATGTTGACCACGCACGACCCCGGCGTGGCGCGCAGGTGCGGGAAGGCGGCGTGGCAGCCGTTCAGCACGCCCTTCACGTTGACGTCGACGATGGCCTGCTGGCGCGCCAGCGGAATCGAGTCGAAGGCGCCCGAGGCGAGGATGCCGGCGTTGTTCACCAGCGCATCGAGGCGGCCGGCGCGCGCCATGAAGGCCGCCAGCGCCTCCTGCCACTGCGCGGCATCGGCGACATCGAGGCGGCCGGCAATTGTCCTGGCCGCGCCGAGCTCGGCGGCGAGACGCTCCACGCCCGCGACATCGACATCGAAGAGGCCGACGAACCAGCCCTCGGCGGCAAAGCGGCGGGCGGTGGCGGCGCCGATGCCGGCGGCGGCGCCGGTGATGAAGATACTGCGCGATGACATGTCTGCTCCTGGGAATGAGTGGGCGGCGGCAAGGCGCTGATTTAGGCAAGAACGCCGGCGACGCACAAGCGGCGCGGGCATTGTTCCGGCCGGCGGACCTCGGGCATGCTGCGGGGCACTGCCGGCAGGGATGCCACCCCTACCTGGTCCGTCGCGCCGACGGCCCCCGACTGCGAGCGCCCATGCCGACCGTCCTCACGCCCCTCACCGTGGCCCGCCAGCTCCCCGCGCTGGCGCGGCGCCTGCCGCACCTGATCGCCCACCTGCCGCACCTGGCCGAGAGTGCCGCGCTCGGCCATGTCGGCCTCGGCTGGGCGCTCGAGTACGCCACGGCGCGGCATCCGCGCGACATCGCCGTGCGCTGCCAGGGCGCCACGCTGAGTTATGCCGAGCTCAACTACCGCGCCAACCGCGTGGCGCATTTCTATGCGGGCCAGGGGCTGCGCAAGGGCGACGTCGTCGCCGTGCTGCTGGAGAACCGGCCGGAGTTCCTCGCCGTGATCGCGGGGCTGGCCAAGATCGGCGTCGTGGCGGCGCTGCTCAACACTTCGCAGACCGGGCGCGTGCTCACGCACAGCATCACGCTGGTGGCGCCGCGCGCCCTCATCGTCGGCGAGGAGCTGCGCGCCTCGCTGGAGCCGGTGCTGCCCGACATCGGTCTTGCGCCCGACGCGCTGCACTGGCTCGCCGACCGCGACGGCTTCGTGGCCGATGCCGCACCCGCGGGCTTTTTCAGTCTCGGGCGCGCGCTGCTCGCCTGTCGCGTCGGCAATCCCCGCACGACGCGCGACATCGATCGCGGCGACGGCCTCTTCTACATCTACACCTCGGGCACCACCGGTCTGCCCAAGGCGGCGATCCTCTCCCACGGCCGCTGGACCATGGCCTACCACGGCATGGGCCTGGTGCAGCAGCTCGATCGCCGTGACGTGTTCTACTGCACGCTGCCGCTCTACCACGGCACGGCGCTGATCGTGTGCTGGGGCGCCGTGCTGCACGGCGGCGCGGCCATCGCGCTGCGCCGAAAATTCTCCGCGCGCGAATTCTGGAACGACTGTCGCGCCTTCGGCGCCACCGCCTTTGGCTATGTCGGTGAGCTCTGCCGCTACCTGATGGAGCAGCCACCGACGCCCGAGGATCGCGCGCACCGCGTGCGCAAGATCACCGGCAACGGCCTGCGCCCGACCATCTGGAGCGATTTCAAGGAACGCTTCGGCATCCTGGAGGTGCTGGAGTTCTACGGTTCCTCGGAAGGCAATATCGGCTTCTCGAACATCTTCAACTTCGACAACACCGTCGGCGTCTGCCCGGTGCCCTACGCCATCGTCGCCTGGGATGCCGAGCGCGAGGCGCCGGTGCGCGACAGCGCCGGGCGCATGCGCCGCGTGGCGCGTGGCGAGGTCGGCCTGCTGATCGGCAAGATCACGGCGCGCAACGGCTTCGAGGGCTACACCGATTCGTCAAAGAATGCCGCCTGCCTGCTGCACGACGTGTTCGAGGCGGGCGACTGCTACTTCAATACCGCCGATCTGCTGCGCGACATCGGCTTCCGCCACGCGCAGTTCGTGGACCGCACCGGCGACACCTTCCGCTGGAAGGGCGAGAACGTGTCAACGGCGGAAGTGGAGAACGTGATCGCGGCCGTGGAGGGCCTGGC
The DNA here is from genome assembly GCA_029237815.1 of Moraxellaceae bacterium. Classification (GTDB taxonomy): domain Bacteria; phylum Pseudomonadota; class Gammaproteobacteria; order Pseudomonadales; family Moraxellaceae; genus UBA2031. Next base: position 109,202 of record JAQZBP010000006.1, on the reverse strand, counting down.
GTCGGTGGTCTATGGGGTGGAGGTGCCGGGCACCAACGGCCGTGCCGGCATGGCGGCGATCGCGGGCACGATCGATCTTGCGGCGCTGCTCGCGCACCTGCGGCGCGAGTTGCCGCCGTATGCGATTCCGCTCTTCCTCCGCGAGTGCGGCCAGCTCGCCACCACCGCCACCTTCAAGCCGCAGAAGCACGGGCTCAAGGTGGCGGGCTTCGATCCGGCGCAGACCACGCCGGATGTCGTTCACGTGCTGCTGCCCGGCAACGACGGCTATGTGGTGCTGACGCCGGAGATCCATGCGCGGATCCTGGCGGGGGCGTATCGCTTCTAGCGGCGGCAGTCCGCCTGTCGCCTCAGGCCGCGGCGACCCGCGCGCTCAGCGCCTGCATGCGCTTGTGCTGCATCTTCAGGCGGAACTCGATTTCCCGCAGGCGATCACGGAAGGTCGCCTCCTGCCACTTCTGCAGCAGCTCGACCTTCTTGTCCGTGTACCACTCCTCCTTCACGCGCGCCCAGTCCTGCAGCGCGGCGGAGAACATCTCGTATTCGTGCGCCATGCGCGCCTTCAGCGCCTCCACATCGGCGCGGCGCGCCTGCTGCGTGGCGAGCTGCTGCTCGGCGCGCTTGAACTGCATGCCGAGTTCCGCCTTGCGGATCGCAAAATTGGAGCAGCGCTTCAGGTTTTTCGTGATGCCCACCAGCGAGAGCGAGTAGATCAGCCACTTGCTGGTGTCGTACTGCCACCACTTCACGCCGTTGCGGTAGTCGTACTGAAAGATGTGGTGGTAGTTGTGATAGCCCTCGCCCCAGGTGAGCACGGCCAGCACGGTGTTGTCGCGCGCGCTGTTTTCATCGGTGTAGGGGCGGCTGCCCCACACATGGCACAGCGAATTGATGAGGAAAGTGACGTGGTGGCTGACCACCAGGCGCAGCAGGCCGCCCAGCAGGAGCACGCCCCACACGTCGCCGACCAGAACGCCCACGGCCAGCGGGAAACCGATATTCGTCAGCAGCAGCAGCGGCAGGTAGTACTTGTGCTGGAACATCACCAGCCTGTCGGCCAGCAGGTCGTTGGCGTTGCTGAAGTTGGGCAGGCCGGTCGGATGGTTGCGCATCATCCAGCCGAAATGCGCGAACCAGAAGCCGCGCGTGATCGCATAGGGATCGCCGTCGACTTCATCCACGTGGCGATGATGCGTGCGGTGGCTGGAGGCCCAGATCAGGATGCTGTTCTGCATGGCCATGGTGCCGAAGATCATGAGCAGCACGCGCAGCGACCAGTGCGCTTCATAGGCGCGGTGCGCCCACAGGCGGTGGTAGCCGGCCGAGATGGACGTGCCGCCGAGATGCAGGAAGACGAAGAAGCTGACCCAGGCCGCGACGCTGAAATCGAAATGGAAGGCGTACCAGGGCACGAGGATGGCGGCGGCGATGGGCGTCGCCGTCAGCACGATGGCGGAGGCCCAGTTGACCGGTGGGCGTTCGGTGGCGGAAGTCGTCATCTCGGGGGTGTCCTCGGTGGAGTGCGCCGTGTCCTGGAAGGGGCGCTCAGGCTGGTGCGCAGGGAGCGATTGCGCGGTTCGCAGTGCAGGCGATGCGCGGTTGCCGGTGGCGCCGGCAGGCGGGCATGGGTCAGCCGCTTTCGGACGGTGCGGAGTAGGTCGCGCGACCGAGTGGCGGACTCTATCGGTCAGGCGACCGACTCGTCAACCAACAGGTATGGCACACTAGCGGCCAATCACCACTGCGATGACGGTATGTCATGACAGCCACTGTTCTAAGCGCGCTGGGCGAAAAGCCCACCGTCACCACCGACCGCGGGCTGCAGCGGGCGCGGGAGATCCTGCTCGCGGCGCGCGACATCCTGCTCGAGGAGGGCTTTGCCGGCCTGACCATGCGCGGCGTGGCGGCCCGCATCGACGTCAGCCTGAGCACGGTGCAGCACTACTACCGGAACCAGGAAGTGCTGGTGGAGGCGCTGCTCGCCTACCTGATCGAGAACATGGGGGCCGGCATTGCCGCGGCCATCGCGGAAATGGCGGACCGCGACCAGCGGGAGCGCCTCGAGGTCGTGCTGGATTACCTGCTTGGTGTGTGCCGCGATCCGCAGGTCTGCGGCGTGTTCGCCGAGGCCTGGGCGCTCGGCAAGCGGCTGCCCTTCGCGATGCAGCTGATGGAGCGGATGGAGGAGCGTTCGCGCAAGCAGTTCTACCAGCTCATCGTCGGCCTGAATCCGGCGGTCGGCCGCGCCGAATACCGGCGCCGCGCCGCGATGATCGTGATGCTGCTGCACGGGCTCATGCTGCAGTTTCCGCCGCAGGGCACGGCGGCGCTCAGCCGCAAGCAGCTGGAGGGCGCGGTGCGCGCGCAGGTGCTGGAGATCGCCACGGCGCTCTAGCGCGGCCGGGCAGGCTGAGGAAGGGCTGGCGGGCCTGCCTGAAAGAAAGTGCAGAAGCCGGAAAACAAGAAGGCCACCCGCGGGTGGCCTTCGTCGTTTGGGGCCGGCGGGGCGCGGCAGGCCGCTCAGGCCTTCGGCGCCGTCAGCAGCAGCTCCTGCGCGACGTAGTGGTCCACCATGTCCGCGAGGCCCTGCGTGAGTTCCTCGTAGCTGATGGGCGGATTCGGGTCGGAGAGGTGGCGCACCACGCTGAAGATGCCGGCATTGATGAAGATGTAGCTCATCGCCGGAATCCGCCGCAGCCGCATGTGCTCGGGGTGGTGCATGATGTGCTGCATCACGATCTGCGTGAGCAGCTTCGAGATCGGGCCCACGTAATCCTTGAGGTCGATGTTCATGGCCTGGCGCGCGCACTTCAGGTAGCGCTGGTCGTTGCCCTGCAGGAACTCGCCGAAGAGCGTGAGGATGTGCTTCACCGCCTCGCCGATGGGCAGGCGCGAAATCGCCGGCGCCGCCGCCTGCAGCATGCCGACGACCTCCTCCACCATGCGCTGGTTCATGGCGTCGAACACCGCCTCCTTGTCCTTGAAGTACTCGTAGAGCGAACCGACGCCGATGCCGGCGGTCTCGGCGATATGGCGCGTCGTGGTGGCGCCGACGCCGCGCTCGGCCACGCAGATGAAACCGGCCTGGATGATGGCGTCGACGGTGGCCTTGGAGCGTTGCTGCTGGGGTTTGCGTGCCATGAGGGGGCCTGGTTCCGAATTGAATCCGAACAAATGATCGGAATAAGGTGACATCCATCGATGTAACGGTCAATGCGGCGGGGAAAAAATCCCTGTCCGGGCCGGTAGATGGAGTCAGCCATGTTCGGAAAGAAGGTCAGCAAGGGCGCCTCGGCGGTGGTCACGGGCGCGGGGAGCGGCATTGGCCGGGCCTTCGCGCTGGAACTGGCCAGGCGCGGCGGGCGCGTGGTCTGCAGTGATATCCGGCTGGAGACGGCCCAGGCCACGGTCGACCTGATCACGGCCGCCGGCGGCCAGGCGCTGGCGCTGGCCTGCGACGTTTCCGTCCTCGCCGAGGTCGAAAACCTGGCCGCCAAATCCGAACAGTGGCTGCAGGGGCCGGTCGATCTCGTGGTCAACAACGCCGGCGTCGGCATCGGCGGCAAGCCGGTGGGCGAATTCCCCATCGCCGACTGGCAGTGGGCGGTGGGCGTCAACATGTGGGGCGTCATCCACGGCTGCCACGTCTTCGCGCCGAAACTGCGGGCGCAGGGCCGCGGCGGCATCGTCAACGTCTGCTCGGCCGCGAGTTTTGCCGCCGCACCCATGATGGGCCCCTACAACGTCACCAAGGCGGCGGTGCTCGCCCTCTCCGAAACCCTGAAGGCGGAACTCGCCGGTGCCGGTGTGCACGTCACCGCGCTCTGCCCGACCTGGGTGAAGACCAACATCGTGCAGGACGGCCGCATTCCCGGCGGCACCTCGAAAATGGCGCAGCGCATGATGGAGTGGGTCGGCCACTCGCCGGAGAGCGTGGCCACCCTCACGCTGGATGCGCTCGACCGCAACCGTCTCTACGTCCTGCCGCAATTCGATGCCCGCATGGTGTGGCGCCTCAAGCGCTACGCCCCGGTCAGCTACAACCGCGGCGCCGGGCTGATCGCCCGCTTCATGGCGCCGCACTGACACCTGACTGACACCCAGAGGAGTAGACCGCGATGAGCCGACTGCCGCCCGTGACCTCCGATGCTGCCGCCCCGCGTGACCACGTCCGCGCCGCGGTTTCGGCCGCCACGCCGTATCCGCACGCCACTCCGCCGCGCCGCATCGGCGCCGTTCCCGCGCGCGAGGACAATCCGCCGGTGCCCATCCGCCACATGGATTTCGGTTTCGACCGGCAGCCCTTGCAGCGCTACTTCTACGACGGCAACGCGTTTGCCTCGGCCTTCTACATGGCCTTCTCGGCGGTGATCCCGCAGGGCGAGCGTTTCTTCATCCACTCCGTGCGGCATTACCGCGACCGGATCAACGATCCGGAGCTCGACGCCCGCGTCACGGGCTTCATCGGCCAGGAGGCCATGCACGGCAAGGAACACGACGCCGTCAACGAGGCCTACGAGAAGATGGGCTTCCGCCTCGGCCTCATCGACCGCAACGTGCGCGAGGCGCTGAAGCTGCTGGCGAAGACCCTCTCGAAGCCGGCGCAGCTCGCCTTCACCGTGGCGCTGGAGCACTACACCGCCATCATTTCCGAATTCATGCTGACCCACCCCGAGGTGCGCGCGAAGTTCGAGCCCACCGTCGGCAACTTCATCTTCTGGCACATGATGGAGGAGACCGAGCACAAGGCGGTGGCCTTCGACGTTTATGAAAAATGCGTGGGCAGTTATGCGCTGCGCGCCGGCGTCATGATTCCCACGACCGTCGTGCTGATCGCCGCGCTGGCCAATCTTCAGTTCTATCTGCTGACGAATGACAAACAGCGCCCCCGGAAGGGCCGCTGGCGCGACACCCTGCGCGGCTTCGCCGCCATCTACGGGCCGCGCGGCCTGTTCGGCAGCGTGGCGCCGAAGCTGCTGGATTATTTCAGGCCCGGCTTCCACCCCAACGACCACGACACCCGCGCGCTGCTGGCGGAGTTTCGCGAGCAATTCTTCGGGGCGCAGGGCGAACTCAACGAACAGCTCAAGAAAACCGTCACCCCGCAGGCACGCGCCGCGGCCTGATTTTCAACCTGCTGTCTGTTTCAACGAACAAGAGGAGTAGTACGCATGGCCACCATCGATCTCGAGCAGATGCTCACCAAGGTCAAGAACACGCAGTGGGCCCTGGCCGACGTCGACTGGGAGGCGCCCGGCGCCGAACTCGTCACCGGCAACCCCGAGCTGTATGCCAAGCTCAAGCCCTTCATGGCCGATCTCATGTGGATCGAGCACGTGGGCGCGCGCGCCTTCGCCGCCATGGCCAAGGTCGCCCCGACCGACACCCTGCGCGAGATGTACAGCTACTTCCACGCCGAGGAGCAGCGCCACGCCAATGCCGAAATGGCGCTGATGAAACGCTGGGGCATGCTGGACGGCGACGACGACCTGCCCGAGCCCAACATCAACCTGCGCCTGGTGATCGAGTGGCTGGACACCTATGCGGACGAAATGCCCTTCTATGTGCTGGGCACCGTCATTCCCATGCTGGAGATCGCGCTCGGGCGTGGGCTTCTCCGTGATGGAGTCCACCGTGGTCGGCAAGCCCCTGAGCAAGCTGGTGATGATGATGGGCTCCATGGTGGACCCGCGCCTCATCCTCGGCATCCTCACCTATTTCCCGCTGCTCAATAAAATGCGCGACAACGTCGTCGAGATGGGCCTGCCCGAAGAGCAGCTCTACAAGGTGATGAAGAAATTCGAGCAGATCGGCGGACGCTCGGCCGAAGGCCGTCGCAATCCCTGGTTCCAGCTCATCGCCTGGCATTCGCGCCAGGTGGTCAATCGCAACAGCAAGCTCTACCACGTGCCGGTCGATGCGCTGGTCAAGCTCACCAGCTTCATTCCGCCCAAGGCTCTGCCGGCGGTGCCGAGCTGGGTCAAGGAGCTGACGTACAAGACCGCTGCCTGAGGGGTTCCGCGTGGGGCGGCGGCTTGCCCGACGCCCCGCGGGAACTTCCGCGTCCGCAGGTCGGGATGGATCTCCGGCAGCGGCGCCTGAGCGTGCAGCCATGTCGTTTCCACCGCCCCTGTCGGGCCGGGCGCCCCGGCGTGCATCCCGGCCGGCGGCGGCAATGAATCCCTTTTCGTGACGAGAAGCGGGCCCGCGCCCCTTCGCACACTGAACATCCTGAGCGTGAGTGACATCATGACCACAGCAGAAAAATCCCCGGCGCACCGCAAGGCGGACAGCGCAACGAAGCAGACGGCCACGGCGGCGAAGTCGGCAGACAAGTCGGCTGTAAAGCCGTCAGCAAAGGCTGCGGAAAAATCCGCCCTGAAGACATCGGCCCCGACGCCGCTGCACCAGGTGCTCATCGTCGGTGCCGGGTTTGCCGGCCTGGGTTCGGCCATCCGCCTGCGCCAGGCCGGTATCGACGACGTCGTCATCCTGGAGCGTGGCAGCGAAGTCGGCGGCACCTGGCGCGACAACCAATACCCGGGCGCCGCCTGCGACATTCCCTCCAACCTGTATTCCTATTCCTTTGCGCAGAACCCGAACTGGTCGCGCAGCTTTTCCGGCGCCAAAGAAATCCTCGGCTACATCCATCACCTCGTGGACGAGTTCAAGCTGCGCCCGCTGATCCGCTTCAAGAAAAACGTCACCAGCCTGAGCTTTGACGAAAAGGCCGGCATCTGGACCGCCAGTATCGAAGGCGGTGAGAGCCTGCAGGCGCGCGCCGTGGTCATGGCGCAAGGCCCGCTCTCCAATTCGAGCTGGCCCGCCATTCCCGGCCTGGAAAAATTCGAAGGCCACAAGATCCACAGCGCGCGCTGGGATCATGACTACGATTTCACGGGCAAGCGCGTCGCCGTGATCGGCACCGGTGCCAGCGGCATCCAGATCATTCCCGAGCTGGTGAAGAAAGCCGGCTTCGTGAAGGTCTTCCAGCGCACGCCGGCCTGGGTGTTCCCGCGTCCGGACTATGCAACGCCGAACTGGAACAAGACCCTGTTCCGCAAACTGCCGGCCGCGCAGACCGCGCTGCGCAAGGCGCTGTACTGGACGCACGAATCCATGGCGCTGAGCGTGATCTGGAATTCACCGCTGACCGCCGTGGGCGAGCGCCTGGCCATGGCCCACCTGAAAAACCAGGTCAAGGATGCCTGGATGCGCCGCCAGCTCACGCCGAATTTCCGCCTGGGCTGCAAGCGCGTGCTGATCTCCAACGAGTATTACCCGGCCCTGCAGGCGCCCAACTGCAAGCTCATCACCTGGCCCATCGTGAATATCTCGGCCCAGGGTGTGCGTACGGTGGAAGGCGTCGAGCACCAGTTCGACTGCATCGTGTTCGCCACCGGCTTCGACGTCTGCAAGAGCGGCACGCCCTTCCCGGTGACCGGCACGGGCGGTCGGGAATTGAGCCAGGAATGGTCGCGTGGCGCGCAGGCCTACAAGAGCATCAATGTCGCCGGCTATCCCAATCTCTTCCTCACCTTCGGTCCCAACTCCGGCCCGGGCCACAACTCCGCGCTGGTCTACATGGAATCGCAGATCGATTATCTCGTGCAGGGCATACGGACCATCCTCGGCCAGAACCTCAAGGCGCTGGACGTGAAGCCGCAGGTGCAGGCGCGCTACAACCAGGAGATCCAGAAGCGTTTGGCCAAGACCAACTGGAATTCCGGCTGCAAGAGCTGGTACCTCACGGAAGACGGCTACAACGCCACCATGTACCCGGGCTTCGCCACGCAATACGCGAAGCAGATGGAGACACTGGAGCTCGACGATTACCTCGCGGTGCCGGCCTCGGCATGAGTGAGATTCTGAGCAATCTGGAGCGCGGCTTCATCGATGCGGTGGGGCCGGCCTACCTGGCGCGCGCCAAAGCGCCGTGCCCCGAGCGCGTGAAGGGCTGGCGCTACCAGAGCTTCATGCCGCTGCTGCATCGCCTGCACGGCACGCTCACCGGGCTGCGCAGCCGGCACGCCCTGATCGACGGACGCAAGCTGGTCTGGCTGCAGGGTGGCAATCCGGCCGGCGAGCCGGTGCTGCTGCTGCACGGCTTCGGCGCCAGCAAGGAAAACTGGCTGCCGCTGCTGCCGTTTCTCGCGCGGCGTTACCAGCTCTTCATTCCCGATCTGCCGGGCTGGGGCGAGAGTCAGTTCTGCGCGGAAGCGCTCTACGGCCTGGACCAGCAGGTGGCGCGGCTCGCCGAGTGGATGCAGCAGACACTCCCGACCCCCGTGCATGTGGTGGGCAGCTCCATGGGCGGCGGCATTGCCGGCCTGCTCGCGGCGCGGCATCCGGCGCTGGTGCGCAGCGTCACGCTCATGAATGCGGCCGGCGTGGCGGGCAACGGCACCACGCGCTTCGAGCGCGGTCTGCAGCAGGGGCGCAACGGCCTCATCGCCCACAACATGAAAGGCGTGCTGGACCTGCTCACCTCGGTGATGGAGAACCGCGCGCTGGCGCTGCTGATGGCCCCGGCCATGTACTGGGACCTGGTCTCGCGCCGCGACGTCAACGAGCACATGTTCCGGCATCTGCTGCAGCACGAGCCGGCGCCGCATCTGCCCACCTTCTCGGCCATTGCCGCGCCCGCCTTCATCCTCTGGGGCGAGCAGGACCAGGTACTGCACGTGAGCTGCGGCGACACCTTCAAGACGCTGATTCCGCATGCGCGTTTCAAACGCCTGCGCGGCGTCGGGCATTTGCCGATGGTGGAGCGGCCCCGCGTCACGGCGCGGCTGCTGCGGCGTTTCTGGCGGGAGACCCAGGCGGCCGGGCAGCCGATCCCCGCCGCCTGATCAGCAATATCCTTGGAGAGCCGCCGTCATGGCACGCCCCAGCATTTTAATTACAGGCGCCGCGGCCGGAATCGGCCTGGCCACGGCCAAACTGTTCGTCGCCGAGGGCTGGCGGGTCGGGTGAGGCGCCTGCTGACCCGCTGGACGTCGACGTAACGCCCCCGATCCATGCGCTGCCGGGGGCTGTCCTGATTCGCCAACATCGGTTTTTCGCTACGCCTGGCACTACCTTTATTTTTCGAAACGCCCGCACTATAGAAAGTCGTGCAGGTCCTTTTTTGCAGTCCTTCGCCAACCGTGAGGAATCCAGCCATGGCCCAAGCCCGACAGATACCGAGCCTCGTTCGCGAACACCACGATGTCATCGTGATCGGCGCCGGCTTCTCCGGCATCGGCACCGGCATCAAGCTGGATGAGGCAGGCTTCAGCGATTTCCTCATTCTGGAGCAGGGCGATGGCGTCGGCGGTGCCTGGCACTTCAATACCTATCCCGGCGTGGCGGTGGACATTCCCTCGCTGAGCTATTCCTTCTCTTTCGAGCGCAATCCGTACTGGTCGCGTGTCTTTGCCCCGGGCACGGAGCTCAAGGCCTATGCCGAATATTGCGTGGATAAATACGGCCTGCGCTCGCGCATACGCCTCAATACCGGCGTGACCGGCTGCGAATTCGACGAGCAGAGCGACGTCTGGCACATCACGACGGACAACGGGGCGGTGCTGACGGCCCGCTTCATCGTCGGCGCCACCGGGGTGCTGACCCAGCCCAAGAATCCGGATATCCCCGGCATAGACACGTTCCAGGGCATCAAGATGCACACGGCGCGCTGGGATCACACAGTGGATCTCAAGGGCAAACGCGTCGCCATTATCGGGACGGGCGCGTCCGCCCTGCAGGTGATTCCGGAAATTGCGCCGGCGGTCAGCCATCTCACGGTTTTCCAGCGCACGCCAATCTGGGTGATTCCCAAAGTAGATGCCGCGATAAATCCGCTGTTGCAGAAGCTCATGGCGAAGTCAACGGCGCTGCAATGGTCGGCACGCATGCTGAGCCAGGCCATCGTAGAGGTCGGCTTCGTCCTCACCGGGCAATACCACCGTCAGTTCAAGGTGGCGAAGCTCTACGAGAAGATTGCGCGCGATTATCTAAAGAAAGCCGTGAAGGACCCTGTCGTCCGCGCCAAGCTCACGCCAAATTACGGCTTCGGCTGCAAGCGCCCCAGCACCTCCAACACCTATCTGCAGACCTTCAACCGCGACAATGTCGCACTGGTCACCGAGGCCATCGAGGCGGTCACGGAAAACGGCGTGCGCACCAGGGATGGCGGGGTGCATGAGATCGATGTGCTGATTTGCGCGACGGGCTTCAAGGTGTTCGAAAGCGGCAACATGCCGCCGTTTCCGCTCAAGGGCATTGGCGGGTGTGATCTGGAAGCCTGGTGGGACGAGAACCGTTACCAGGCCTATGAAGGTGTGTCCGTGCCGGCCTTTCCGAATGCCTTCCTGATCCTTGGTCCCAATGGCTATAACGGCGCGTCCTATTTCCAGCTGATCGAAATGCAGGCGCGCCATATCGTGCGCTGCCTGACGCAGGCGCGAAAAAAAGGCGCCAGCCGCGTGGAGGTAACGCCGGAAGCCAATGCCCGTTACTTCCGCGCGATGAAGGCCCGCACCGGCAACCAGGTCTTCTTCAATAACAGCTGCAGCACTGCCAACAGCTATTACTTCGACAAGCACGGCGATGTGCCTTTCCGTCCCGCCACCAGCGTGGAAGCGCATCTGCGCAGCATGACCTTTCCGTTGAGCGATTACCGGTTTTCCGGGGCGGCCACGAGGTGATATCACTGCTTACTGCCGGTAGCGGGGGTTCAGCAGAGCGGGCTGAGGATAGGAAGCATAGCCCCGTGAATGTGCAGAGGCCCTTGCCCCGGGTTTTGTGGGTCAGGCTCGCCTGGCGCTGACCAGGACGTAGTGCAGGGCGCCGCTCCCGATGAGCTGGCGGCACAGCCAGCCGGTGGCTTCGATCTTCAGCCAGCCGGCGCTGGCCTTCTGGCGCCAGGAGAGTTCACGCCGGCGCCGTGGCACAAATTGAGAGAAGCCCTGCAGCACCTCGGTGTCGAGTGTTTGCAGCGTGATGTCACCGAAGCCCTGTTCGCTGAGCACGGAGTAGAGCGTGCCTTCCGGAGGCAGGCTGGCCGCGGGGATGCCGGCGCGCGCGGCGCCCAGGCGCAGTGCCGTGAGGGTCGCACCGGCGCCGGGCACGAGCGGGCGTGAGGCGATGAGCGTCGTAAAAGCGAGTCGGCCCCGCGGTTGCAGCATTGCCGCGGCAAATTCGACGAAGGCCGTCAGAGAGGCGGCGTGATAAGCCGCATCCACGCAGACGACGGCATCGAAAGCATGCGGCGGCAGTTCGGCGGGTGCGGGCAGCACATCGAAGCGGCCATGCACGAGGGCTTCCAGGCCGGCAGGCGCATGCGCCCGGATTTTGTCGACGTTGCGAGACTGGTATTCGAGACCGGCGATGCGGCGCACGCCGAAGGCTTCCGGCCACAGCGCGAGGCTGGCGCCATGGCCGCAGGCGAGATCCAGCACGCGGTCTTCCGGCGTCAGCGCAGCGGCAGTGCCGACGCGCCGCGCCAGTGCGCGGCAGGCGGCGTCGTAATCCGTGGCCGCATTCCGGACCCCTTCCCGAGCCGCTATCCGGCCGTCATTCCCGGCCGGATAGCGGCTGTCATCGGGGGCAGCATTCCCATCGCCCTCCCTCGCCGCGCTCCAGTCGCCGAGATTGCTCCAGGCCAGCGGCGCGGCCGCATCGCTCAGCAGCTCGACGGCGATGGCGAAATCCTTCTCGCGGGCCGTGCTCATGCGCGGTTCCAGCTCACCGGCATCTTCAGCTGCTCGGCCACGGCGATGGCGGAGCGCACCGCCGATTCCAGCAGCGGCACGCCGGGATAGGCCCAGGAGCCGGCGAAGAACACGCGTCGGCCGGGCTCGGCATGCAGCTGGCGCAGTTTCGCCAGCGCGGCATCGGTGCCGCTGTGCACGACGGCGCGCGTCAGCGTGGCGCGCGAGTGCACGGTGCCTGGCGCGCACTCCACGATGGGATTCCACGTCTGGAACACGGGCGGCGCCTTGGCCAGCGTCGGCTCCACCGGATTGATCCAGACCGTGAACATGGAGTCCCGGAGGTCCGGCGTCATGTTGAAATTCAGCGGCACCCAGTCCTTGCGCTGGCGCGGCATGAAGCGGGTGTCGTTGTGCACGACAAGCTCGCCCTGCACGAAATGGATGCCTTGCAGCGCCGCGATCTCGCGCGTGAACTGGCCTTCCGCGAGGAAGCCCGTCTGGTTGGAGGGCGTGGCGACGATGACGCGATCGAAGCGGCCGCCTTCGCCGCGCGCGTTCTCGACCCACACGCCGTTCTCCTCCTGCTGCAGGCGTGTGACGGCGCTGCCGCTGAAGAAATCGAGGTCCCTGGCGAGCGCATCGACCAGCGCCGGCGTGCCGCCGGTGAGGCGGCGGAAGCGGTTGCCGTAGATGATGAGCTGCAGGAAGGAGAGCAGCGGCAGCGCCGGCCAGGCCAGCAGGTGTTCCTCGCTGCAGGTGCAGATGGTTTTCAGCACGTTGAGCACCGGGCCGCGCCAGAGCGTCGGGTCGATGTCGTGCTGCGCCAGGAACTCGCGCACCGTGGTGGTGGTGTCGTTCCGCTCGCGCAGCTGGCGCACGGCGCGCGAGAGCGTCCAGAGGCCGGCGATCATGCGCAGCGAAGTCGGGTTCACGTAGCGCCAGGAGCCGATGCCGGGCAGCGTGGTGAAGGGCAGGTAGCTGCTGCGGAACCAGGTGTGGCCGTCCATCCAGTTGCAGGAGATGAAGGCTTCGGCATCGTAGGTGCCGACGCCGGCGTACTCGGCGAGGTTGAGCACGCTCGTCCAGTGCAGCGGGCTCATGATGCGCAGCGGCACATCGACGATGCCGCCGTGGATGGCGAGGGTGTGCGCGTCCATGCCGCGCCGGGCCTGGCTCTCGAAGACGGTGACGCGGTGGCCGGCGTCCTTGCTGATGCGGGCGGCGGCAAGGCCGGCCATGCCGCTGCCGATGATGGCGATGGATTCCTGCATGTACTTCCCCTGTCGTGGCGGCCGGAAAATCGAAAGCGGCCATCCGCTGCGGATGCTGCCATGGAAAGCCGCCACGGGCACTGTGGCGTGAGGCCGGAAGTCCGGTGCGCCGGGGCCAATGCCTTGCGCACGGAAATGCAGAAGGCCTCCCGATGGCGTCGCAGATCGACTCCATCGATGCGATGGGGCCAGCCTGGCGCGCCGGCGCCAAAGGGCTTGCCGGCCCGGCACCGGGAGCCGGCCGCGCCATGGTGCCGGGAGGCGCGTATCGGGTATGGTCGGGCTCTCATTCCCGCGAGACCCGGATTCATGAAAGCAGTCGCCTGCAAGGACAAACAGTTGTCGGTGGTGGAGCGCCCCACGCCCGTGCCGGGGCGTGGCCAGCTCCTCGTGAAAGTGGTGCGCTGCGGCATCTGCGGCTCCGACCTGCACGTGCGCCAGCACTGCGACCACTGGGGCGCGCTCATGGTGCGCAGCGGCTACAGCGTGCTGACGAGCTCGGCGCAGGAAGTCGTCTTCGGCCACGAGTTCAGCGGCGAAGTGCTGGACCATGGCCCGGGCACGAGTCGCACCCTCAAGGCCGGCACGCCGGTGGTGGCAGTGCCGCTGCTGCGCCGTGGCACCGACATCGACCTCATCGGCCTCTCCGCGCGCATCGACGGCGCCTATGCCGAGCAGCTGCTGGTCGAGGCCTCGCTGGCCATGGCGATTCCCAATGGCCTCTCGCCCGAGGTCGCGGCACTCACCGAGCCGCTGGCCGTCGGCCTGCACGCCGTGGAGAAGAGCGCCATCAAGGCGCGCGACGTGGCGCTGGTGCTGGGCTGCGGCCCGGTGGGCCTCGCCGTGATTGCCATGCTCAAGGCGAAGGGCGTGCGCCACATCATCGCCAGCGATTTCTCGGCGGCGCGGCGCACGCTGGCGGCGAAGTGCGGCGCCACCCGCGTGCTCGATCCGGCGCAGAACTCGCCGTGGACGGACTGGAAAGGCATGGGCTTCATCCACGACGCACCACAGCTCATGGAGCTCGCGGTGGGCACCATGGAAAAGCTCAACCGGCCGCGCCTGCCCTGGTGGCAGGTGTGGGCCGCCGCCGAGATGCTGGGCGTGGGCCGCAAGCGCCCGGTGATCTTCGAGTGCGTGGGCGTGCCGGGCATGCTGCAGAACATCATCGACGGCGCGCCGCAGTTCTCGCGCGTCGTGGTGGTGGGCGTGTGCATGCAGGCGGATTCGCTGGAGCCCTCCATCGCCATCAACAAGGAAATCGAGCTGCTGTTCTCGCTGGGCTACACGCCGCCGGAATTCCGCCGCACGCTGCATATGCTGGCCGAGGGGAAGGTGGATGCCACGCCGCTGATTACCGGGACGGTGGGGCTGGAAGGGGTGGCGGCGGCGTTCGATGCGCTGGCGGGGGCGCAGCACCATTCGAAGATTTTGATTGATCCGCAGAAGAGGGGGGCGGCGGCGTTGTGAGGTGATGACGGCAGACATCTACGGTGCTGCTGCGGCTTCCCAAGCTGCTAGCGTGGGTTCGATTCCCATCACCCGCTCCATATGTAAAAGCCCGCGATTGCGGGCTTTTGTCATTCTGGGATCAGGGTCAGGCACCTTGTCCGGGCCAACTGTTAAGACTTTTATGCTGACTGTTCCTAACGGAGTTGTTTCGATAGTTGGCCAACCGGGCTGAACCCCTTCCTGCCGAAAACTCCCTACCGCCCATGATGGGCTCAATGTCCGCGGCTCGAGTAGCGCTTTAGAGTTCAATCACTCCCCATTACTTCTGCAGCCTGTACAAGAAGGGACGTCCCTGTCCCAACCAATCAGCCCTTGCTCTTCTTGGGATCATCCTTGCGCGGATAGGTGCGCTCCTCTTGGAACTGGCCATTCTCTTTACGGATCCGGAGAGAACCCGTTCGCTCATTTACATAGTCAGTGCTGAAGGCTACGCCTTCGCGCTTAGTTTCAAAGGTTTTCGTGGCCCGCGTAGCGCCTTCGCGCGTCAGTTTCCACTTTCCGTCTTCGTGCGCCAGATCGTATTTATCCATTGTTCATCTCCTCATCAGAGAGCTAGGGAAACAGCGCTACCGATGACCGCACCCCAGAAGGTGCTGACCGCCGGGTTACTACCTTTCGTCGTGAGCAAAGCAGCGATTGCGGCAGAGGCCGCTGCAAGCTGCACACGCGGGTTACTCGAGGTCGCTGCAATCGCAAAACCTGAAGTGGCAAGGACTGCCTTTTGGACTTGAGGGCTCTCGGGGATCAGCCCGTGAGCCACGCGTACAAAGTGCTCGCAGTTGCGGGTGAAGAGCGAGTACTCCACGCCCAGAAGCTGGCGAGCGCGCAGGCAAGCCAGCAACAGGTTGTGGCTAGATATCTCGCTGCAGGTTTCAATCGGCCTGCCTTCGGAGAAGAGATTGATGGGCTCCTCAACAACATGGCCGTGCTGTTTTGAGTTGTGGATAACACGGCCCCCGTGGACGAGGATTCCGTAGTGCCAGTAGCCGCCGAGCCATACTCTCAGAGTGGTTCCAGGCAGTGCTTTATGTTGGAGTGTTTGTTTCATCATTATTTTAGCCCTCGAGCTGACAGCTATGCTTTATCAAGTTTCGGAACAGGCTGCGTAAGGCGAACTTTAAAGAAGGGATCGCCGATAGCGCCTGCTGCATCAAAGTGGGGGCAGGAGGCCCCGCTGATGAATTCGAGCCTCCTGCTTGGCTCTGCGAGCGGCGCATTACCGTCGTACTCGATCATGAATTGAGGCTTCACGCGTGCGTTCCATGGAGTAAGCAGCGCCATCAGCTGGCCGATTGCTATAGAGGCGAGTACGCCGTTTGGCCATACCACCTGAGGCCGACCGCCTGCAGCGCCGTATCGCGCATGCTCTGCAGCCAAGCGTTCATCGGTGAGATAGCTGAGGCACTTCATGCAGGGGCCGTGCGGAAGAGACGTAATGACTTGTCCAGCGATGGCAAAGCCATCCGCGACTTCATACACATCCATTCCTACATCAATGTAGGGGATCAGGTATCGCCGGCAGAACCGTTCAATATCTGCCCTGACCGCCAAGCTATCGACGCAACCAAAGATGACATCGCAGTCCCTGAAGTCGAGTTCTCTTTCTTGCCAAGGCTGATCAATAACCTTGATAAGTGACGTGGGCAAAATGGACTTAACCAGTCGCTCGATCACCGCTGTCTTTTTTTCTGCCTGCGCGGCATCTTGTGGTGTGCTGCCGATCATGCGCGTCAGATTGTGGTCTTCCACATGATCGAAGTCGCACGCCAGAATGCCCTGAAACCCAATGTGTGCTGCCTGCTGGGCGATATGAGAGCCTCCGCCGCAGAGGCCGATGATGCCGATTTTGGCTTTGGCGATGATCTGCTCGCTAGATTCGCCGAGAAAGCTCTGTCTCTTATGCCGATCATTCATGATCCCACCTCAAAGGAGCTTATCGGTCGTCCTACAACTGAGAATCGATGAATTGGGAAGGGGTACTTATTCCCTGGATACCAACATTGTCCGGTCATGAGGTCGTGACTCAGAACGATGGCCCCGTGGGGTAGCGACGGGCTTACATTCCAGAAGTCCGGCATCAGCTGTGCATTTCCCACCAAGTCAACTGGGCTGAAACATGGCAACCCGTGATGCTCATGCCGATGAATGTGGATGATGCTGACTCTGCGACTCATCGCAATTTCCATAGCAGCGCGAATGGCGTCAGAGCTAATTAGGGCTCCTACCCTGTGCGAGCGAAGGTAGTGAGAATCTTCGACGGGGTGGTAGGTATTGGCGAGAAGGGCAATGCCGCCCGTAGGAAGTGCAGAAATCCCGCATGCAATAAAGCCGACTCGCTCAGCTGCAATGCGATGAGGTCGCGACAGATCGGCATGAATCTGCTCTAAGAGCGGCCGGGCAATCTTGAAGGAGATGTTCATGCAAGTGCCCTCACATGCGCCGCCAGTATCTGGGGCAAGGGCCAGTCAGCCGGAACGTTGTTCCAAGACCACGTATGCCAGGTCCGCCCGTAGATAAAGTGAGCCGTCCAGTTTGCTTGCTTGTGAGAAATGGGCTCAGACAAGAACAGCCGGGTGCTGTAGCCGCCATGCTTTGCGGGGCACAGAAGCCCTTCGAGCTGACGCTCCTGCCCATCCGTAGTTATGGTGAGTTCGGGGAGATACACATAGTTGATCCCGCCGTCTGCGACCCAGCTGGCGCCAGGAAAGGCCGCCTGAAGCGGCCCAATGAGGTCCTGAGCAGCACTCACGACGACATGCCTGCCTTGGGGTGGGAGATGAAAACTTCCCCACCTTTTACCTCGAAATGTCCCTTGTCGTTCAAGGGGTGGAGCTTGTTGTTCTTAACCTCATCCAGCTCCTTTTCAGGCGGCACCCCAAGCATTTCTTTGAGGGTAACGACGGTGACATTGCCGTAGGGCAATTGGACCTGCCGATTGTCGATGGTGACGGAAACCAAACCAGCATGAGGATTGCCGTGGGCGCTGATCTGGGTCGGCGTGGTATGACCGGTAGTATTTTCAGAGTGTTTGTTCATGCCTTAAATCTCATTCATTAATTCGGATTAACCAGGGATTGGATTGAGCCAACTCCTGCGACGAGGTCAGTGTATTCCTCTTAATCTGGTTAACGCAACATGGTGAACGAGTTTTTTTAGCAGATAGCTTTGTAGACGTACTCTATTCCGCCAGACTCTGCAGTCGCCTCTGATCGAAGTATAAACCCTTGTTTTACAAGGTTTTTTAACTGGTTGCTGGCGTTTGGAACGGATATATCTAGGTCTTGTGCCGCTTTTGAGGCCGTTACAACTTTGTTGGTAAGAACGAAATCGAGAAGTTTCTTTGCGGCACCAGTAACCTCTGGGCCGATTAGCTCGTACCTACCTCCTGTCCATACGATTAAGGGCTGCTCTTTGGCCTTGGCGCCGTAGTCCCAGTTATCTAGAAGATCTTTGGATTTGAAGCTCGTCAGGAAGAACCCTTTTTCACCTCGATACTGCTTGGCTAACGAAACAATGCTTTCTCTGGGGAAAGATGCATCCGTCGCCTCAATGCCCTCAAGCGAGATGCCAAAAACCTCTTGGGAGGGCGACGCATCAATGTAGTCGGCTAGCTTTCTATAGACGACCTTCCCTAGCGTATTGCCAAAGGGATGATCACTTCCTGTGAAGTCGAGGAGACGAAGCATGGCGGGGGTCCGGTTCATCGGCATTATTTAAGGAGCTAACTGGGGGTTAGTCAAGGATGAAATCGAAGCAAACGTGGGTTCCCATGATTCTGGGCATTCCCACTTTGCTCTGAGCGGACGAAAAGCTGTTGTTTTTATAGAAGAGCTTTAGCTCAAAAGTTTCTTGCCGCACCGAAATGGTTGCGCTGTAACGCAGCGCGTAGTTCTGACTCTGACTAAGCCCAAGGCCTCTTCCACTTTCGCCCGTCTGAGATAGCTTCCCTTTCCGAAGAACCTGCTGCAACAGCCTCACCTCTGTCTTCGGATCGCTAAAGTCCAGCTTCTCAAAAACTTTAGGATAATATTTTTCCAATGCCGGGCGAAGGGTTCCAACAATGCCCTTGCCACTGTCAGAGACAACGGTTTGAAGATGTCGCTTTCGGTGACTGTATCTTTGCAAAGCAACAAAGCCTGGAATTGGAGTGTCTGAGTGTTCGCATACATTCCCGAAAAGCTCAGAAATAATTGTAAAAGCCGCATCTGTATATTGATCCCCAGCAAAGCTGACGAACTTATTTTTCAGCTTTTTCGGAATCTCTCTGTCAGGATTTGCGGGAACAATTTCGCAAATTTCCAGCGTCGCATCACTATTCCCTTCATACCGCTTGGCAGCTGATACCTTCGGCCTCTCGGGCAGGACATCAACCGCGCTGTTTAGTTTGTCTATAAAGCCGATTCTGTTGAGAAAGCTGAGCGTGCCTCTGCATCCACTAAAATCTACTTTTACTGTTCTTCCATCAAAGGCAAGTTGGTTTACAAGAGCCAAAAGGCGCGCCATTGCCTCCAGTAGTAGCTTGCAATTTTTAGGGATAACAAAAATGATAGTCTCATGGGCTGAGCTTAATAAGCACCCTGACTGCGCCAGTATCTCTTCAAAGCGATCACAGTCTGTCCAGGAATCTTTGTCAAAGACGATAGTTATGGAGTGACCGGCGATGAGTCGCCACTCATGATTAGAATTCTTCGTAAAGATATCCTCATGTGCGTAGAGGACAGGATTAACATCTTTCTTGTCCTTTCCAAGAATCTTGGCGATGTCTTTTGCCTTAATCCAAGGGCTATCCTGAAGAATCCGCGTAATTTCATCCTTCATCTTAGGCTCGATGTTCCTAATTATGAGTTCTGAGCTGCCTCACTAACTCTACCAGTTCATCAATTCTGGTAAATGCTGGCATAGGACTCAGCATTTAGATTCGGTAATTACCGCAATCATTAGAAGGCTAGCTACCAGCTAGAGGGCAAAGAAACGGCAGACTTGTTTGTGCTGGGCTCTTAAGACCCAGGCCAGTACATCAGGGGCGGTAGGGAATTTTCGGCAGGAAGGGGTTTAGCCCGGTTGGCTAACTATCGAAACCGCCCTGTCAGAGGCGGTCGGCATAACAGTCTTAATAGTTGGCCCGGACCGGGTTTCTGACCCTTAACCCAGAATGACAAAAGCCCGCAATCGCGGGCTTTTTGATTTGGAGCGGGTGATGGGAATCGAGCCCACGCTAGCGGCTTGGGAAGCTGCAGTAGTACCTTAGATACCCGCCTCTATAACGAAAAAGGCCACCCGAAGGTGGCCTTTTTTGCTGCTTGGTGGAGGTGGCGGGGATCGAACCCGCGTCCGTCAGTCCGCTGCCGTTGGTTCTACATGCTTAGTCGTCTCTACTGATTTAACCCGCTACAGCCCGAGCGACAGGACGTAGAAGGCGATTCCCTGAGTTTTAGTCCGCAGCCCCGGGACGAGGCTTTGGGCGATCCCATGTTTTTTGCGCCGACGTCCCCCGCCCATGGGCAGGCAGGTTCGGTCGTAGGCAGGGTATTAGGCTGCCAGTGCGTAGTTGTCGTCGTTTGCGACTATTGCTTTGAGACTTTTATTTAGGAGAGGCGCCTCACTCTCCGCATGCCCCTAAGGTTTTGTAACCGGCGTCGAAGCCATGTCACCCCCAGTGGTAGGCGCAGTCTACTGCAAAGTGCCTGCGCTGTCCCTTGATATGGGGCAGCACGGGGGGCTTTCAAGGGCGCCATGCTGGAAAGATGTGTCTTCGCCGCGGGCGTTTCGGACCGGGGACGGGGCACGCCCAGCCGTGGCTCAGCGCCGCGGCAGGGTGACGCCCACCTCGAGCCCGCAGGGCGCCAGATTGGCGAGCACCAGCCTGCCGCGGTGCAGCTCCGTGATGTGCGCCACGATGGCAAGGCCGAGGCCCGTGCCCTGCGTGTCGGCCTGGTGCGCCCGCACGAAGCGGCGCGTGAGCGCGCCCAGCAGCGCGGGATCGACGCCGGTGCCGGCATCGCGCACCGCAATCTGCACCGATTCCGGCGTGGCCGTAAGCTGCACGCGGATCTCGCTGCCTTCCGGCGAGTGGCGCATGCCGTTCTCGACCAGGTTGCGCAGCAGCGCGCCGAGCAGGGCGCCGTTGCCCTGCAGCGTGAAATCCCCTTCGTCCGCGTCGAGCACCAGCTCCTGCCGGCGCGCATGCGCGAGCGGCGCCAGGCTCGCCAGGATGTCGCGCGCCACGGCGTCCAGCACCACGGGCTCCTGCACCTGCGGGATGGCGTCGGCGTCGAGCCGGGCCAGCAGCAGCAACTGTTCCACCACGCGCGTGCTGCGGTCGACACTGCCGATCAGGCGCTCCAGGTGCGGCCGTGCCGCCTCCAGGCTGTCGGCGCCGAGCGCGCTCTGCGCCTTCAGGCGCAACACGGCCAGCGGCGTGCGCAGCTCGTGCGCGGCGTCGGCAAGAAAGCGGCGCTCGCGTTCCATGCCCTCGTTCACGCGCGCTAGGAGCTGGTTGAGCGCCTCCACCACCGGCTGCAGTTCCTCGCGCGGCGCGGGCAGCGCGATCGGCGTCAGCTTCTCCGGCTCGCGTTCGCCTATGGCGGCCTGCAGGTCGGCCAGCGGCTGCAGTTCGCGCTTGAGGCTGCGGCGCATCAGGTAGAGGGCGAGGCCGAGCCCGATCAGCGCGCCGGTGAAGAGGCTGGCGGCGACGTTCAGGCTGAGCTCGTCGCGCACGTCCGAGCGTTCGGCCACGATCAGCCAGTAGCCGTTCGCCTCCATCAGCGAGGTGTAGACATGCCAGTGGTAGCCGTCGTGCCGGCGCGTGTAGAAGCCGTGCTGCAGCGGCGAGAGCGAGTATTCCGGTGCGGACGGCGAGCGCAGCACCAGGTTGCCGTCGCCGCTCCAGACCTGGATGGCGACTTTCTTCTCGTAGGCGTGGCCGTCGGCCATGGCGTCGTCCTCGGCGACCTGCTCGTCCCGCGTCTCTTCCAGCGCGGCGCGCATGTGCTCCCAGTCCACCTGCTCCGGGGAATGGTTCATCACGCCTTTCAGCACGCGCGCGTTCTCGATGAGCTGCGCATCGAAGAGCTCCTGCACCTCCTCGGCCGTGGCGAGATAGCCGAGCAGGCCGCTGATGCTGAAGGTCAGCGCGAGGATGGCGGCGAGCAGCAGCAGGAGCTGGCGGCGGATGGAGCGCATGTCAGTCGCCTTCCTTCGGGATCAGGTAGCCGACGCCGCGCACGGTGCGGATGAGCTCGGGCCAGAGTTTCTTGCGCAGGTGGTGCACATGCACTTCCAGCGCGTTGCTTTCCACTTCGTCCATCCAGCCGTAGAGCGCGGCGTCGAGCTTGTCGCGCGTCAGCACCTCGCCGACGTGGTCGAGCAGCTCTTTCAGCAGCATGTATTCGCGGCGCGGCAACGCCACCTCCTGCTCGCGCAGGAAGACACGCTGCGCCGCCGGGTCGACACGCAGTTCGCCGTGGCGGATCTCCGGCCGGGCACGGCCGGCGCGGCGGCGCAGCAGCGCGCGCAGGCGCGCCGAGAGCTCGCCGATGTCGAAGGGCTTCAGCAGGTAGTCGTCGGCGCCGGCGTCGAGGCCGGCGATGCGGTCGCCGGTGGCGTCGCGCGCGGTGAGGATGAGCACCGGCACCGTGTTGTCGCGCCGGCGCAGCTCGGCCAGCACCGACATGCCGTCGCGGCGCGGCAGGCCGAGGTCCAGCACGAGCAGGTCGAAGTCCTCGCGCCGGGCGGCCTCGAGCGCGGACTCGCCGTCCTTCAGCCAGTCCACCGCGAAGCCCTGGGCAATGAGGGCCTCCTGCAGGGCTTCGCCCAGCATGATGTCGTCTTCGGCCAGCAGGATGCGCATGTCGGGATGTCCTCTTCGTTGTGCCGCGCCGCTACCAGACCAGCCAGGCGCGCAGCCCGTCCTGCTCGCGCAGGAAGTCTTCCGCGCCGGCGCCGGCGAGCAGCGTCAACGTGGCATACATGCCGGCCTGCACGCAGTCGGCGGCCAGCACGGTGACGGAGCGCGGCCCGCCCGTCACGGGCCAGCCCGTGTGCGGGTCCAGGATATGCCCGTAGCGCACGCCGTCCTTCAGCAGGAAGCGGCGCGCGTCGCCGCTGGTGGCGAGGCCGCCGTTCACCAGCGCCACGGTTTCCACCGCAGTGCGCTCGGCGTCGGGCGTCTCGATGCCGACCTGCCAGGCGCTGCCGTCGCGGCGCGGGCCGCGCGCGCGCAAATCGCCGCCGAAATTCACCAGCAGCGCGCTGTCGCTCATGCCGGCCACGAGACCGAACACGCGGTCCACCGCGTATTCCTTGCCGATGCCGCCGAGGTCGAGCTCCATGCCCGCCGGTAGCGTGAGCACGGGGTTGTTCCACTGCACGCGGTGCCAGCCCACGAGCGGCAGCAGCGCCGCGATCGCCGCCGGGTCGGGCAGGCGGTCGGAGCCGTCGAACTTCCAGGCTCGGCGCAGCACGCCGGAGGTGATGTCGAAGCGGCCCTCCGACAGCGTGTGCAGCGTGACGGCGAAATCGATAAGGCGTGCCGTCTCTTCGTCGACGGTGACGGGCCGGCCGCCGGCGTTGTTGATGGCGTGCACGATGTTGTCGTGGCGGTAGCGGCTGAATTTCTGCTCGATGCGCCAGGCTTCCTGCGCGGCCGCCTCCGCCTGCAATGCGGCCGCGGCGAAATCGTCGTGGTCGAGCAGGAGCTCGCAGGGGCTGGCCATGGCCGCAAAACGGCCGGCGCAAGTGCCGCCGCTGCGGCTGAGGGTGAGTTCACCGGGCATGGCGTCTTGGCATCGCAGGCCTCTTCACGTCAATCGGTGCGGCTGGGCGCGGCGTGTTGTCGTGCCTTCAGCTGGAGCCACCGCGCCGGCTGCGGACCAGAGCCAGGGCGCGTTGGCTCAGGCGCAAGCACAGACCAGCGCTCGGGCGCTCACAGTGCCGCCCACTGGCCACTGCGCGGCGGCTTGGCGGCGCGGCCGTCCGCCCGCACCCTGTTCCATGGCTCCCATTGTGGCGGCCACAAACCACACTGCCCTGACACAGGTCAGGGCAGTGTGCCGCCGCACGTCGTCCTGTCGCCGACCCGCGGCGGTGCCGCCGGCTCGCGCGACTTACCAGTGGAAGGAATAGCCGAACTGCACCATCAGCGCCGAGGTGTCCGGCATCAGCTGCTGGCCGGCGAGGTTGCCGGTCGCCGGCGCGGCCGGCGCGCTGGCCTGCTGGTCGTACTGCTCCACGCGCATGCTGAGCTCGCTGTCGCGGCCGAGGCGGTAGCCGACCTTCAGGCCCACCGTGGTGGCGTCGAAGGCGCCGAGGCGCGGATCGGCGGAGGCCTCGCTCACCAGCGCCACGATGTCGTCGGGCGCGATGATGTTCACGTCGACGCCGTCCTGCAGGTAGGGCTTGTAGAAGTCGGCCTCGGTCTGCGTGTACCAGCGCAGGTGCGGCTCGACATACCAGTGCTCGCCCAGCGACCAGAAGTACTTCGCGTCCACGGTGTTGCTGGTGATGCCCCAGTCGTCGCTGGTGAAGCGCGCCGACACGTCGATCACGTTCTCCGTGAAGATGTACTTGTACTCGGCGAACAGGCTGTGGCGCAGGCGCGAGTCCGGACGGTTCTCGAACAGGTACTGGTAATAGCCGTTCGAGGGATCGAGCACCAGGTTGTTGCCGGTGTCGAGCACGCTCAGGACCTTGTACGGATCGTTGTGGTAGCCGCTGCTCGCGGACACGCCGTAGTTGAGCTGCAGCAGCGAATGGCGACCCAGCACCTGCGTCACGCCGACCACGAGGTCGTACTGCGTGCGCGTGTCGTCGCCGCCCTTGTTGCCGTCGTCGTCCATGCGCGCGAACGGCGTCGGCGCGCCGCCCACCGGCTTGATGCTGTCGAACTCGAGGTTGAGGCCGGCGGAGAGCGTCGTGTTCTTGTTGTTGAAGTCACGCGCCAGGGCGCCGTTCACGCCCACCGAGAGGAAGTCGAACTCGCTGGAGACGTTGCCGCCGATCGTGCCGCGCGTGTTCTCGGCGATCGGCTGCTGCCAGCTCGCGGAAAGCGCGACGCGCGTGTCCTTGAACTCGCCGTCCAGCGGCAGGGCGCCGGCCGCGGTCGTGTATTCGCCGCCGCCGGAAGGCCCGGTGAAGGTCTGGTTGACGTTGGCGGGGGCGGCGCCGTTGGGCGAGGCGCCCGTCAGCGAATCCACCACGGCCTTCAGGTTGAGGATGTGCTCGTCGCCGAAATCCTTCTTCAGGCTCACCACGGGCTCGGCGGCCTGCACGCGGCCGTCGGCTTCCTGGTAATAGAGCGCGGCGGTGTCCACCAGCCAGGGGTTGGTGTCGGCGGCATCGGCAGCGTGGGCGGCAGAGCCGAGCAGGGCGGCGCTGGCCTGGGCCAGCGCGAGGGCGAGGCCCTTCGATTTCTTCAGTTGCATCCGCAACCTCCACCACCAAAGCCGCGGCCGCCGGCGGCCGCTTCCTTGCTGAAATAAATGTGATCGTCGAGTCCGCTCTCGAGCGGGTGCGGGTCGAGCTGCATTTGCGGCTTGGCGAGCAGGTCGCGTTCCCAGGGCTGGACCCCGGTCGCGCTGCAGCCGCCGAGGGCGCTCGCGGCGAGCGCGAGCAGGAGCAGTTTTTTCATGTCGGGCCTCAGGGTTGTTCGTGCAGCAGTTGCTGGATTTCTTTTTCGTAGTCGGCGCGCCGGGCCGCGTGGAAGCCCTGGTGCTTGAAGCGGGGCTTGCCCTGGCGGTCGAGCAGGTAGCTGGAGGGCATGGTCTGGACCTTGAACTGCGCGGCGAGTGCGCCCTTGCTGTCGAAGATCACGGGGAAGGCGGGCGAGAAATCGGCGAGGAAGCTGTCGGCCTTGGCTTTTTCCTGGTCGACGTTGACGGCGAGGATGACGAGGCCGTCGCGGCCGTGCCGCGCGTCCATCTGCTTCATCCACGGGAAGGACTGGCGGCAGGGCCCGCACCAGCTCGCCCAGAAATCGATGTAGACGACCTTGCCGCGGTAGGCGGCGAGATCGAGCGAGGGCGCGGCATCGGCAGCCTGCGCCGGGGCGGCGAAGGGCAGGAGCAGCAGTGGCAACAGCAGACGGCGAAGGGATAACGACATGGCAGGGCCTCCTGGAATGAGGCCAAGACTAGGCGGGCGATACTTAACGCCGCCTTAAGCGCGAGCGCGGCCGGCCGGCCTTAAGCTGGCGTTAATGCGGCGCCCCGGAGAATCCCCGGCAGACGGCATGAGGTGCCGCCGCCTCCCGCCCCCCCCCCTCCCTTGCGGGCGTCGGCGGCACGGTGTTCATGCCGTCACCCATTTCAAGCCAGGGGATGCCCATGTTGCGCGTACTTTCATTGCTGGTGCTGCTGGCGCTGCACTCGGCGGGCTTCGGCGAGGTGCCGGATTTCAGCGGCATCAGCGCAGGCGACGCCGAGGTACTGCCTGTGGAGCAGGCCTTCCACCTCGAGAGCCGCGCCGACGGCGCCAACCGCCTCGCGCTGGAATGGACGATCGCGCCGGGCTATGCGCTCTACCGCGATCGCATCCAGGCCGGCGTCGAGACGCCGGCAGGCGTGCGCGTCTCGCCGCCGGCCTTCAGTTCCACGGCCGTGCTCAAGGACGATCCCAGTTTCGGCCGCGTCGCCGTCTTCCATGACACGGCGAAGGCGGTGCTGGCGCTCGCCGAGGTGCCGGCCGCACAGGCCGGCCAGCCGGTGACGGTGTGGCTGCGCTACCAGGGCTGCGCCGACGAAGGCGTGTGCTATCCGCCGCAGACCGTGAAGCTCGAGATCGCGCAGACCGTGGCGGTGCGGGGCGGCCCGGTGGCGCCCACGTCGGTCGCGGTCGCCGCGCCAAAAGCGGCGGGCACCGTAGGCGTCGGCCTGCCCTCGGCGGAGCGCGGGCTCGAGGATGCGGGCGGCATCGCCGGCTTCCTCGGGCAGTCCAGCCTGCCGCTGATCCTGCTCACCTTCTTCGCGCTCGGCCTCGGCCTCACCTTCACGCCCTGCGTGTTCCCCATGATGCCCATTCTCTCCGGCCTGATCGCCGGCGAAGACAGCAGCACCATGACCACGGCGCGCGCCTTCCGGCTGTCGCTGGCCTATGTGCTCGGCATGGCGTCCACCTACGCGCTGGTCGGCACGCTGGTCGGCTATTTCGGCGCGCGCGCCAACGTGCAGCTCTGGCTGCAGACGCCGGCGGTGCTGGTCGGCTTCGCCCTCGTCTTCGTGCTGCTCGCGCTCAGCATGTTCGGCTTCTACGAGCTGCAGCTGCCGTCCTTCCTGCGCGATCGTCTCGATCATCTCTCGCGCCGGCAGAAGGGCGGGCGGCTGCTCGGCGTGTTCGTCATGGGCGTGCTGTCCGCGCTCGTGGTGTCGCCCTGCGTGTCCGCGCCGCTGGCCGGCACGCTGGTCTACATCAGCACCACCGGCGACGCCGTGCTGGGCGGCCTCGCGCTGCTCGCGCTCGGCCTCGGCATGGGCACGCCGCTCGTGCTCATCGGCACCAGCGGCGGCAAGCTGCTGCCGCGCGCCGGCAACTGGATGCTGGCGGTGAAGGCGGTGTTCGGCACCGGCCTGCTGGCCGTGGCGATCTGGCTGGTGGCGCGCGTGATTCCCGGCGCGGCCACGCTGGTGCTGTGGGCCGCGCTGTTCGGCATCGCCGGCGTCTACCTTGGCGCACTGGAGGCGGCGGCTTTCGGCTGGGCGCGCCTGTGGAAAGGGCTCGGCATCCTCTTCCTGCTCTACGCGGGCTTTCTGTTCGCCGGCGCCATGACGGGCCAGGACGATCCGCTGCATCCGCTCGGTGCTTTTGCGCACGCCGCGGTGGCGCCGGGCGAGACGCGCCCGCAGCAGGTTGAATTCCAGCGCGTCACCACGGAGACGGAATTGCGTGCGGCACTGGCCGAGGCGCGCAAGGCCGGCCGCGGCGCCGTGGTGGATTTCTATGCCGACTGGTGCGCCGCCTGCCAGGTGATGGAGCGCACGACCTTCCGCGACCCGGCCGTGCGCGCCGCGCTCGAGCCGCGCCTGCGTTTGCAGCTCGACCTGTCGGAGAACACGCCGGAGCAGCGGCGGCTGTTGCAGCTGTTCCACCTGTACGGGCCGCCGGCCATGCTGTTCTTCGATGCGCAGGGCGAGGAGGAGGCCGAGCTGCGCGTGCAAAGCGAGATTTCCGCGAAACACCTGCGCGCCCGCCTGGGCGCGTAACGGGCAGCGGGGCGCGGCGGCCACGCACCACACCGGCTTTCTCCTCGATTGCCGGGTGAGGGTGGCGATGCGGCGCGTGCCCTGTCTGCCGGGGGGCGGTGGCGGGCCCCGGCGGACGCAATAAAAAAGCCCGGCAAATGGCCGGGCTTTTCTTTTGGGGGCAGCGGATGCCGGTGTGGATGCAACGGCCGCCCGGCGGCCGCTGACATCGTGGACCGCCCTTCGCTATTGCAGCGGCAACGTACTACATATTACGCCGCCCTCCTTCCTCACCAGCGCTTCGGGACATACGCCACGCCGTTATAGGTGCCGTAGATGACGCCGCCGTCGCCCGTCAGCTGCGTCGAGGCGTAGAAGCTGTTCCAGCGCGGCAGCACGCCGACGTACTTGCGGAAGTGTCCGCCACCCGAGGTCCAGTCCAGCGATTCGATGGTCCAGGAGCCAAGATGCGCGCCGACGCAGTAGAAGCGGTTGGCGCTCTCGCTCATGACGGGGATCGCGTTCGGGCAGCTCACGTCGTTGCGCACCCAGGCGCTCTTCAGGCGGCGCGCGGCCGTGTCCCACACGAACTTCTGCACGCCCCAGGGCTGGTGCAGCGGACTGCCGCTGTTGAACACGATCAGGCCGTTCAGCATCTGGTCGATGAGGGGCAGGCCGATGCTGCCGGAGAGCAGGTCGACGTTGCGGTAATCATTGCTCACCACCACGGCGCCGTAGCCGCTGACCAGCACCGACTGCTCGGACTTGGTCTGCGTGCGGTTGGCGTTGCCGAAGTTCACCGGGATCTCGCCGGCGATGCGGCGGCTCTTGCCGGCGGCCACCGGCTGCCAGTCGGCGGGAATGCCGTCGCGCCAGAACAGCACGAGGTTGGCGACGTCGGCGCCGTCGGTGATCACCACGAACTTCTGCGTGCCCGAGCCCATCAGCGTCGGCGTGGAGCCGGAACCGGCGCCGAGGCGGCCGCCGCCCGCACCCGCGGTGCCGGCGTTGTATTCGGCGCGCCAGGCGCCGGTGGTCTCGGCGAGCGACACCTCGCTGCCCGTCCACTGCACGCGGTACATGGCCTTCGAGCTCACGACATAAATGCCGCCGTTCTCGTCGGTGGCGATGGAGTTGGAGACTTCTTCGTCGCCGGCGCCGAGCTTGAGGCCCTGCACCTGCGTGAAGCCGCGGCGGATCACGCCGACGGTGCCCTCGCGCGTGGCGAAGGCGATGTTGCCGTCCCACAGCATGTTCATGCCGACGATGGCGTCGTCGCTGTCGGCGAGCGTGGCCGGGATCGTGACCTGGCGCGCCAGCACGATGGGCGAGGACATCTGCCCCGGCGTCGCCTCGCGATAGGCCAGCAGCGTCGTGCCCTGCACCGTGTAGAAGGTGTTCTCGAAGTCGACCATGGTGTAGGCGCCCGAGGTCGGCGTCGCGATGTTGCCGAGCGCGCTGCCCGGCTTGGCCAGCGCGGCGAGCTTGGTCAGCGCGCCGTTCACCACCGCGACCTTGTACACGCCGGCCGGATTGGAGCCCCAGTACACGCGGTTGCCGTTCGGATAGAGCGGCGACATGGCGAGTGTGATGTTGATGAGTCCCGTGTCGACGAACTGCGGGCTCCCCAGCGCCCAGTTGGAGGCCGGACCAGCGTGGGGGCTGGCCGCCTGGGCGTAGGGGTGCTGGTGGGAGACCGGCCAGGGCGAGTTCGCCAGCCAGTTGTTCACGGGACGTGCCTGCGCGGCGACGGCGACGACCGAGAGCACGCCGGCGAGGCAGAAGCGGTGCAGGGAGGTGGAGTGCAGTGACATAGCGGGGCTCCTTGTCAGGGCGGATTGTTGTTGTGGCGCCATGCCTGGCGCGTATCGCATGGTGGGGCGGGGCGCGCGCGGGGAGGAATGACTGAACGCGCCATGGCGGCGCGGCGGGGTGACCGAACGCGCCACGGCGGGCGGGAGGGGGCGGGGGCCAGGAAAGCCGCTCGGCTGGCAAGCGGCGGGGTGACGGCGACGTGCGTGCCGGCTGGCGCCTCAGCGCCCGCGCTGCTGCCGGAACTGAGAGGGGGTGAGGCCGGTCCAGCGCCGGAAGCCGCGCAGGAAGGCGCGGGTGTCGGCGTAGCCGGTGAGCATCGCGATCTCGTGCAGCGGCCGCTCGGAGTTTTCCAGTTCGCGCTCGGCGACGCGCTGCCGGGCAAGGTCGGTGGCCTCGCGCCAGTTGCTGCCGGCTTCCAGCAGGTGGCGCTGCAGCGTGCGCCGGCTCATGTTGAGCAGGGCGGCAATGTCCGCCGCGGAGGGTTCGCCGAAGGCCATGCGTTGCAGGAAGAGCGTCGCCACGCGCGACACCAGGTCGCCCTGCGCCAGGGTTTCGCACTCGTAGCGCTCGGCCAGCGAGCGGAACCAGGCGAGCTGGCGCTCGTCATGGCCCGGCACCTTCTGCCACAGCACGGCACCGCTCGCGGAGGCCTCGGTGACGCCGTTGCCGAAGCGCACCGGTATGCCCGGATACGCCTCGGCATAGCGCTCGGCCGGGAAACGCGGCGCGTGCCCCAGCGCGATCTCGAAGTCCGCGGCCAGGCCGGTCATGGCGCGCACCAGGTCGCGCCAGCGCGCCAGCAGGCGCAGGCCCAGCTCCACCTGGTGCACCGACACATACACGTCCGGGTTGGGCAGGATGCGCACGATGGCGTGGTTGCCGCGGTCGATGAACTCGTAGCGCACGGCGTCGGAGGCGATGGCCGAGTAGCGGCAGCTCATGCGCACCATGTCCAGCGGCGTCGGGCAGCCGGCCACCAGGCGGAACAGCAGCTCGGTCACTTCCTGCGGCACGTGCTCGGGCAGGCGGTAGATGTAGGCGGGATCGCCCAGCTCGCGCTCGGCGAGGTCGTAGACCGGCGAGATCAGGGCCAGCGGGATGCGCTCGTCCGGCACCGCCAGCGGATCGGCCAGCCCCGCGCGGGCGCAGGCGGCGCTGACATCGAAGCCGATGCTGCCCATGGCGGCGGCGGTGGCGTGGAAGAAGCGGCGGTCGACACCCGGCACGCGCAAGGGCGCGCGGGCGGAGGCGGGCGACGAGGGGCGTACATCCATGCCGGGGTCACGGTTGGTGGGAATGGTTCCAGCCTAGCGGCGGCGGCGCGGCCGCCATTGGCTGGCCGGCGCCGGGGTGCGCCATGGCGGCCAACCGCCGCCTGCTCAGGCCGCCTGGCGCTCCCGTTCGCGCGCCAGTGCCGCCTGCACGGCCGGCGATTTCGCGAAGTAGTCCAGCGCCTCCTGCAGCGAGGCCTCGCCGGCCGGGTGATAGCCGGGGTTCAGGTAGCGCAGCGCGGCCCCGAACAGCGACTCCAGCGTCGGCAGCGTGCCGCGCCGGCTGGCGCGCTCCCAGCGCGCGAAGAAGAAGCTGCCGCCCACGGCCGGGTCCTGCTTCATCATGTGCACGCTGCTGTAGCTCAGCAGGCCGAGCAGCAGCGGGAAGCCGATCAGCGCCCAGGCCTGGCGCTCCAGGGTGGTGCCGCCGAGGTGCGCGTGCAGGTCGTGCGCCACGCAGCGGTGCTCGACTTCCTCGGCGCCGTGCCAGCGGAACAGGTCGCGCAGGTCGGGGTCGACGTTGGGCGCGTCCAGCGCGTCGGCCTCGATCACCCATTTGCCGAGCACGCAGGTGTAGTGCTCGACGGCGGCGATGATGGCGAGCTGCTGGCGCAGCTGCCATTTCTTCAGGCGCTTCTCCAGGCGGCGCGCCAGGAAGCCCTGGCCGAGTTTCACCGGACGCTCTTCCAGCAATTGGCCGAACACGAAGTTGGCGACGCGCAGCACGCTGTCGATTTCCACGCCGTGGCGGCGCAGGTAGGCGTTCAGTGCCGTCTCGTGCGAGCGCGCGTGGATCGCCTCCTGGCGCACGAAGCCCTGCACGTCTTCACGCAGCGTGGGATTGGTCACGTAGGGCAGCGCCTTGTTGTAGACGCGGCAGAACCAGAATTCGCCGGCCGGCAGCAGCAGGTGGATGGAGTTGGTGACGTAGGAGGCGTCGGGGTCGTGCGGAATCCAGTGCAGCGGCGTGCGCGACAGGTCGAAGCGGACACGGCGGGTGACAAGGGAGTGATGCGCAGCGGTCATGACGGGCCTCTTTTTTTGCTGTTGTCCGGGGCGCGGGCGGCCGGGGCGGCCTCGCGCGGTTCGACATCCGTTGTCAGCAGGGGCGAGCCTTTGCCCCGGTGGCGCCGGCAAGGCACCGGCACCGAAATATCCTCGTTTCCATTGTCGCTGGTGCGGTGACTGCTGACGCAGGCGGCACCCTGTGACGCTGTTGCTGTTGCTGTTGCTGTTGCTGTTGCTGTTGCTGTTGCTGTTGCTTCGGCTCCGGCTCCGGCTCCGGCTCCGGCTTTGGCTCTGGCTCTGGCTCTGGCTCTGGCTCTGGCTCAGGCTCAGGCCAAGCCGGCACCTTCTCTACAATCCAGTCCGCTTCAGGCCAGCTTGCGCAGGCCTTCCGCCTTCTTGCCCGTTTCCACCTGGGCGATGAAATCCGTGATCCACCCGGCGAGGCGATCACCCTCGTGCAGCAGCGTCCAGTGTCCGGCCTCGACGTCGCGGCGCCAGGTGTTGTGCGCCCACAGCGTGATGTCCTCGAAGAGCTGCGGCCGCACGTAGTTGTCCGCCTGTGGCACGATCAGCTGCACCGGCTTGCCCGTGTAGCGCTCGCGCGGGCCGAACAGGCGCGGCAGGAAGTTGGCGCGATACAGGTTGATGCCGAAGATGCCGTCCTTGGTCTGCGTCGGCGAGCGTTCCGAGTCGATGTTCTCCGTGCGCTTCAGCACCTGCGGCCAGAACGGGCCGAGCGCGCGCCACACGGTGGGTGCGAACAGCGGCAGCTGGAAGGCCATGATGTACCAGGAGCTCGCGAGCTGCGTCAGCGCCTTCTTCAGTTGCGCGGGCGAAGTGGAGAGCAGCCGCTCGCGCATCCAGAAGCCGACGTGGTCAAGGCAGGGGCCGGAGATCGTGGTGTAGGAGGAGATGCGGTACTGCAGGTGCGCCGTGGTCACCGATTCCCAGGTCTGGATGGAGCCCCAGTCGTGGCCCACCAGGTGCACGGCGCGGCCGGGCAGCAGCTCGTCGAGCACGGCGACGAGGTCGGCGGAGAGCTTGTCCAGCGTGTAGTCCATGAAGCGGCGCGGGCGGCTGGAGGCGCCGGCACCGCGCACGTCATAGGTCACCACGTAGAATTTTTCGGCAAGGCGCTCGGCCACCGGGTTCCATACCTCGTGGTTGTCCGGATAGCCGTGCACCAGCACGACCGGCGTGTGCGCCGGATTGCCGCGCGTATAGGCCATGAGCTTCACGCTGCCCGAGGTGACGGTGTGGCGGGTGACGGGCGTCTTGTTCAGGCGCGCATTCATGCGGCCTCCTTCTGCGGTTGCGTTTGATGCCGCGCCGGGACTTGCCCGGCATCGGCGCCTGCCGGGCTGACGCCGCGGGCGGATACGGATGGGTCGAGTCTTACATCGGCCGATGTCGGAGTCCATGGGCCCGGCGGGCCGGAGTCGACCTGCTGCCGGCCCGGTGGCACCGGTCGTCCGGCGGCAGGACGGAGGGGCCGTCGCACCGGGCCGGCTCACGGCCCCGGGAAAGGTTCCGGGCGGTGGAGTGCCGCCGTCACGGCCAGGCGCCTGTCCGGAAACAGCGGCCGGTACAGCGGCAGGGCAGGAAAGTCGGCCGCCCTTAAGCCTAGCCCCTGCGCAGCACGCGCTGTTTCTCGCGCTGCCAGTCGCGTTCCTTTTCGGTATCGCGCTTGTCGTGCATCTGCTTGCCCTTCACCACGGCGATCTCGCATTTCACCCGGCCGTGGCTCCAGTACAGCGCCAGCGGTACGCAGGTGTGGCCTTTCTGGTGGATCTCGCCGGTGATGCGGTCGATCTCGCGGCGGTTGAGCAGCAGCTTGCGCGTGCGCGTGGGGTCGGCGATCACATGCGTGGAGGCCTGCAGCAGCGGCGTGAAGTGCGCGCCCAACAGCCAGGCCTCGTTGCCCTTGATGATCACGAAGGCGTCGGTGAGGTTGGCCTTGCCGGCGCGCAGGGACTTCACTTCCCAGCCGAGCAGTTGCAGGCCGGCCTCGAACTTGTCTTCGATGAAGTATTCGTGCCGGGCCCGGCGGTTCTGGGCGATGGTGCCGGAGGTAGAGGGGGCGGGTTTGCTCATGGGCGGCGATTATAGAGGCAGCCTCCGCCAAAATGCCCGCCGTTTCCGTGTGGCGCCGGTGACGCCGTTCGCCCTGGCGGCGCGGCAGTCGCTCACCGCTGCGTCCTTGAGCCCCCGGGGTGAATCCCGGACAATCCGCGCGCTTTCCCGCGGCGGCCGGCCGGCCGCCTCCCCGGTCATTGTTCTCGAGGTTAAGGATGGCCACTCCGCAATCCGTGATTCATGGCAGCACGCGCCCGCGTGATGTCGTCCTGCTGTCGTCCCTGCTGGGACTCGCCATGCTGACCCTCTGGGAGCTGCCCCTGCAGGCCGCCCGCCACGGCGGCATTGCCTTTGTCGGCGTCTGGCTGCTGGGGCTCCTGGTCCTGGCCCTGCCGCTGCTGCTGCTCGAATTCATGCTGGGCAAGCGCTCGCGCCGTTCGCCGCTGGAAGGCTTTGCCTTCCTGACGCGCGAGGCCGATGCGCGGCGCTTCTGGCGCGCCGCCGCCTGGGGCTCCTCGCTGGCCGCCGTGCTGGCGCTGGCCGCCGTGGCGCTGGTCGCCGGCGGCTATATCAATTACCTGGTGCGCGAGGCGGGCCTCGGCAGTGCCGCCGTGAACGAGGTCAGCTCCACGGGGCCGGCGCTGCCGCTTGGCACCGGCAGCCTGCTCATCCTCGCCGCCGGCCTCAGCTTGCTGGCCCCCGCCATCCGTTCGGTGCTCCTGACCGGCGTGCTGGCGCTGGTGCTGGTGTTGCTCGCCATCGCCGCGCTGGGCGGCCTTGGCATGGCCGAGCTTCTCTACAGCGCCACGCCGCTGGACGCCGGCGACTGGCGCGCGGCGTTTCAGCTCTCGCTGCTCAGCCTGGGCGGCGGCCTTGGCGTGCTGTGGGTGGGCGGCATGCGCCTGCCGCGTGAGGCCGCCCTCGGCCGGCTTGCGCTGGGCCTGATCGGCCTGCAGCTGCTGCTCGGCCTGCTGCTGATGCTGGCGCTGGCGCCTTTCGTAGCGGTGCAGGCCATCAATGCCGGCAGCGGATTGCAGATCGTGCCGACCGGTCCCTCGGTGTGGCTGCTGCTCGTCGCGCTGCTCCTGATCGCGCTGCTCGCACTCAAGCTGATCGCGGAGCCGGTGCTGCTGCGCCTGACCGAAAAGGGCCTGCAGCGCCTGCCGGCCGTGGTGCTGGTATTTGCCTCCGGCGCCGTGCTGGCCGAGGCGATCTGGTTCTTCGGCCACAAGGACGGCGTGCAGAGCCTGCTCACCGTATTGGGTGCGCTGCTCCTGCTGGTGCTGCTGGGCCAGAGCATCTTCACCGGCTGGGCCATGAAAATCAGCCACGCGCGCAAGGAGCTGGCCCTGCCCGGCGAGGCCATCTATAACGTGTGGCGGGTGGCGGTGCGCCTCGTGGTGCCGCTCGCCATCCTGTGGGTGCTGACCCTTTATCTGCCCTGAGACGATCGCCATGCCGCAGGTCAGCCGCTCCCTGTTGCTGCCGTACTCCGCGCACGAGATGTTCCAGCTCGTGAACGACGTGGCGCGCTACCGCGAGTTCCTGCCCTTCTGCATCGCCTCCGAAGTCATTGCCGAGAGTGGCGACGAGGTGCATGCGCGCATCGCCTTCTCGCGCATGGGTCTCGAGCAGGCGCTGACCACGCGCAACCGGCTGCTGGCGCCGGAGCGCATCCACATCGAGTTCGTCGACGGTCCCTTCGAGTATCTGCGCGGGCAGTGGCACTTCCAGGCGCTCGCGGAGACGGCCTGCAAGGTGAATTTCGAGGTGGATTTCCAGGTGCAGGCGCGTTTCCTGCAGCTGGCGGCGGTGCCGGCGCTGGGCCAGGCGGCGGGGCAGACCATCGAGGCTTTCCAGAAGCGGGCGGTGCAGGTTTATGGCAAACGCTGACACGATCACGGTCGAAGTCGTCTACGGGCTGCCACAGGAGCAGGCGCTGCTGCAGCTCGCCGTGCCGGCCGGCACCACCGTGCGCGAGGCCGCGCGACTTTCCAGGCTGGCGGAGCGCTTTCCGGAAATCGATATCGAGCACGCGCCGCTCGGCATTTTTGGCAAGCTGCTGAAAGCGCCGGAGACGCAGCCGCTGCGCGAGGGCGACCGCGTGGAGATCTACCGGCCGCTGCTGATCGATCCGAAAGAGGCGCGCCGCCTGCGCGCCCTGCGCGCCAAGGCGAAACGCGCCGCCACCTGACCGGGCGTCGGCTCGCACTGCCGGTGCCGGGCCTGCTGCGATACGGCAAGGTAAAGGTGCCGGTCCCCTCCTGCAGGCCGCCGCGCCCCGGATTGCGACCATGAAAAAGCCCGCTTCGCAGCGGGCTTTTTTACTCTCGGGCGGTGGCGCCGGGCGCTTCCCGCTCAGAGCGGATCGGCCTTCAGGCGCTTGTCCTGGCTTTCCGGCAGCACCGGGTTCTTCAGCGGCATCGCCTCGCCCCCCTCGATGCGGCTCAGCACGCCGTTGTCGAACCAGACCGTCAGGCGACGGTTGTCCACCTCGGGCAAGTTCAGCTTGCGCGCGTAGGTGCCGGGCACGTAGTCGTACAGGTAGTCCCAGCGCCGCGGATTCAGGGTGTCGGTCACGAGCGGCGTGCCGAGCACGTAGCGCACCTGCGAGGGCGTCATGCCGATCTTCAGCTTCTGCACCATCTCCTGCGTCACCAGGTTGCCCTGGTCGAGATCGGCCTTGTAGACGCGCAGGAAATTGCTGCAGCCGGCCAGCGCAACGCACAGCAGCAGGGGCGTCAGGAGGCGTGTCGGAAGCAGGGCGTGGTTTTGCATCGGCGTGTGAATTCCTCTATCTTGCGCCCGAATCGGCACCATCGGGATTTGGCCTGAAACGGATGGGCTGCAGGGCGAGCGGCGATGATAACCCACGTCCTCCGGCCGCGCTGCCCCGCTTTGTAAGTCCAGGCAAATGCCCCTCCCCAAGGGATCTCCATCATGTCCATCAGCAACCAGGAATTGCGCAAGGCCGGGCTCAAGGTCACGCTGCCCCGCCTCAAGATCCTCGAGCTCCTCGAGAACTCCCAGCTGCGCCACCTGAGCGCCGAAGATGTCTACAAGTCGCTGCTCGACCAGGGCGAGGACGTTGGGCTCGCCACCGTCTACCGCGTGCTGACCCAGTTCGAGGCCGCCGGCATCGTCGAGCGCCACCACTTCGAAGGTGGCCACTCTGTCTTCGAGCTCAAGGACAACGCCCACCACGACCACATCGTCTGCACCACCTGCGGCAAGGTCGTGGAGTTCAAGGACGAGGTCATCGAGGAGCGCCAGCGCCAGATGGCCGAGAAGCTCGGCTTCAGCCTGACCGACCACTCCCTCTATCTCTACGGCATGTGCGCGGAGTGCCTGAAGACCCGCTAGGCCGTCCGATTCCGCCATTCCCCGTCGGGCCGCGCATGCGGCCCGATGCGTT
Organism: Moraxellaceae bacterium; assembly: GCA_029237815.1. Lineage (GTDB taxonomy): Bacteria > Pseudomonadota > Gammaproteobacteria > Pseudomonadales > Moraxellaceae > UBA2031. Next base: position 71,966 of record JAQZBP010000006.1, on the reverse strand, counting down.
TTGCCCCGATAGTCATCGGCTCTGGCTGCCTTCGGTAATTTCCGGGCTTGTCCCCGGGGAGCGCGCGGATAGACTGCGCCATTGCCGATTCTGCAAGGACCGCGACCGCAATGGCTGACGCCACCGACTACTCCGCCCATGCTTTCCACGCGTCGCTGCCCAAGGGGCGCGCCAGCGGCACGCTGCGCCTCTACGAGCACGGCCTCGTGTTCACTACCGGCGGTGTTCCCGCGCAGACCGTGACCCTGCCCCTGCAGGGCCTGGAGCTGAAACTCGGTGGCGCCTCCAACCGGCTCATCTTCTGCACGCATCCGGCCGTTCCGGGCTGGCAGCTCTACACTGCCGACCATGCCCTGCTGGGCGCGCCGGTGCTGGCCGCGCACCCGGCCCGCGCCGCGCTCGGCAGCGCCAAGCGCCGCCACCATGCGCTGGCCTGGGGCGCGATCTTCGGCGGCCTTGCCGCCATGGTGCTCGCCGGCCTGCTCGTGTGGTGGTCGCTGGATGCGCTGAGCGCCACCGCCGCCCGCCGCCTTCCCGTGGAATGGGAAGAGAAGCTCGGCAAGAGCGTGGTCGCCCAGTACAAGCTCGGCAAGGATTTCATGGAGGACAAGGAAGCGAAGGCGCTCCTCGATCCTTTGACGGCGCCGCTCGCCAAAGCCCTGCCGGAGCAGAAATACACGCTGCGCTTCCACGTCGTGAACGATCCCACGCTGAACGCCTTCGCCCTGCCGGGCGGCTATGTGGTGATCCACTCCGGCCTCATCCTGAAGGCGAAGCACGCGGGTGAGCTGCAGGGCGTGCTCGGCCACGAGATCGCGCACGTCACCGAGCAGCACGGCATGCGCGCCGTCATCCGCACTTCCGGGCTGTACATCCTGGCGCAGGCGCTGATCGGCGACGCCAGCGGCTTGATGGCCGTGCTGGCCGATGCCGGCCCCCTGCTCATGCAGCAGAAATACTCCCGCGACTTCGAGCGCGCGGCCGATGCAGTCGGCTACGACCTGCTCAAGCGCGCCAGCATCGATCCGCGTGGCATGGCCGACTTCTTCCGCGCCGTGCTGGCCGAAGAAAAACGCATGATGGAAAAAGTGGAAGACGAGAACGCGCGCCGGGCCATGGACGCCGCGCGCGCCTTCCTCGGCACACATCCGGAAACGCCGGAGCGCATCGCCACGCTGGAAAAGAAACTGAAGAAAGAGCCCGCCACCGGCTGGCGCGACGACCAGGCGGCGTTCCTCGCGCTGCAGGCGCGCGTGCAGCGCTTCGTGACGGAGAATGCGACAGAGAAAGCACCGGCTGGAAAGCCGGACACGACCGATAAAAAGGAGCCCGGAGCACAACCATGAAAACCGAAATCAAGGGCGGCGACGCCTTCAGCTACGTGGACGTGGCGCTGGCGCCGGGCGAGACGCTTGTCGCCGAGTCCAATGCCATGTCCAGCATGTCGGCGGACCTCGACCTCAAGGCGAAGTTCAACGGAGGCTTCTTCTTCGCGATCCTGCGCCGGCTGCTGGTGGGCGAGACGCTGTTCATCAACCACTTCAGCAACAACACCCAGGGCGAGCGTCGCCTGGTGCTGGTGCAGCCGACGCCGGGCGCCGTGCGCTGCCTCGCGCTCGACAACGAAACCTTCTTCCTGCAGCCCGGCGCCTTCCTCGCCTGCAGTGGCGACGTGAAGATCGGCATCCGTTTCGCCGGCCTGATTTCCTGGATCGCGCGCGAAGGGCTTTTCCGCATTTCGGTCAGCGGCACCGGCACCGTCTGGTACGGCGCCTATGGCGCGCTCATCGACAGGGAGATCGACGGCGAGTACATCGTCGATACCTCGCACCTGGTGGGCTACACGCCGGGCATCGGTCTCAAGCTGCAGCTCGCGGGCGGCATCTTCTCCAGCCTGTTCGGTGGCGAAGGCCTGGTCACGCGGGTCGTGGGCAAGGGCCGCATCGTGATCCAGGCGCGCAGCCTCTCGGGGCTGGCCGGCTGGATCAACCCCAAGCTGCCGTGATGAGCCGGAGATAGAAAATGCAGATCGATTTCATGCACCAGCCCGGCAACACGGCCGCACGCGTCGTGCTCGCCCCGGGTGAAACCCTGACCGCCGAAGGCGGCGCCATGATCGCCATGAGCGGCTACCTCGGGGTCGAGACCACCACGCACAAGAAAGGCAGCGGCGGCATCCTGAAGGCCGTTAAGCGCATGATCGCGGGCGAGTCCTTCTTCATGAACCACTTCAGCGCCTCCGACCGCGGCGGCGAAGTCTGGCTGGGCAGCACGCTGGCCGGCGACATGATGCGCTACGAACTCGACAACGAGACGCTGATCGTGCAGTCGGGTTCTTTCGTTGCGGCCGAGCACAGCGTCGGCATCGACATGGGCTGGCAGGGCTTCAAGAATTTCCTGTCGGGCGAGAGCCTGTTCTGGCTGCGTCTGTCCGGCCGCGGCCAGGTGATCCTGAACTCCTTTGGCGCGATTTATCCGGTGGAGGTGGACGGCGAGTACATCGTCGACACCGGGCATATCGTCGCCTTCAGCGAGACGCTGGATTTCTCGTTGACCAAGGCGGGCAAGAGCTGGCTGTCGTCGATCCTCGGCGGCGAAGGCCTCGTGTGCAAATTCAAGGGGCGCGGCACCGTGTGGTGCCAGTCGCATAATCCGGGCAGCTTCGGCAAGAGCCTGACCGGCCTCTTGCGGCCGCGCCGCGCCTGAACGGGAGAGACAGCATGACGCACAAGGTTCAGGTCGCCGGGCTCGCCGGCACGCATGACGAAGCCGCGGTCCACGCCGCCTTCGCGCAGCTCTTCCGCATTTCCGATGACAAGGCCGCGCAACTGCTCGCGCGTGCGCCGCTCGTGATCAAGGAAGGGCTGGATGCGGAAACGGCGCACAAATACCGCATCAACCTCGAAAAGATCGGGCTGCGCGTGGAAGTGATCGCGCCGGCCGCCGCGATGGCGCTGGCGCTGGAAGACGTAGCGCCGGCCGCTGCCACGCCGTACGCGGCTGCCGATGTGCCTGCTGCCACGGCGGGCGGCACGCCCATGCCGCGCGCGGTGCCGCAGGACGAGATCGACCAGCCCGGCCTCAAGTTCCGCATCGATGGCCGTCCCGACTTCGCCTTCCTCACCGTGCAGCTGCCAGCCGGCCAGACGCTGAAGGTGGAAGCCTCGGCCATGGCCACCATGGACACGACGCTGAAGATGAAGACGAAGCTGAGGGGCGGCCTCGGGCGCTTCCTCACCGGCGAATCGATTTTCGTCAACGAGTTCACGGCGGAAAACGTGCCGGGTGAGATCGGCATCGCCCCCGGCGCGCCGGGCGACCTTGCGCATGTCTTCCTGCGCGGCGAGACGCTCTTCCTGCAGAACTCGGCATTCGTGGCCTGCGATCCGGCGGTGACCCTGGAAACCAAGTGGCAGGGCTTCACCAAGGGCTTCTTCTCGGGCGAGAGCTTTTTCCTGGTGCGTGCCAGCGGCCAGGGCGACCTCTGGTTCAACACCTATGGCGGCCTGATCGAGCTGGATATCGACGGCGACTATGTCGTCGACACCGGCAACATCGTCGCCTTCACCGACGGGCTCGACTACAGCATCAGCAAGGTCGGCGGCTACAAGTCGCTGTTCTTCTCGGGCGAAGGCCTGGTCTGCCGCTTCAGCGGCAAGGGCAAGGTCTGGATCCAGACGCGCGCGGCCAACGCTTTCGTCTCGTGGGCGCACTGGTTCCGGCCGGTGAAGAGTTCGAACTGATCACCGTGCCGATGGCGCATAAAAAAGCCCGGCAGTGCCGGGCTTTTTTATGGGTGGCGTATCAGGCGTCGCGACTGCGCAGGCCCAGAATGGCGCCGACGGCGGTGATCCACGTGACGCCGACCTGCAGCACCAGCAGCGCGGCGTCCACCGTGCCGAAGGTGGACACCGTCACCGGCAACTGCAGGGCGAAGTAGTAGCCCATGTGGCTGCCGGTCAGGCCCATCATGTAGGGCGGATACAGCAGCATGGCGATCGTCGCGACCCCGGCGATGGCCAGGACGATCAGCTGGTTGCGATTCATGGGCGCTTCCTGTGGTGGATGACGCGCTTATTTCAGCACGACAAAACGCGCCGGTTCCTTGCCGCCGTCCGCAAATCCGTCGAGTTTCACGCCGACGGCAGTTGACAGCATTTCCAGGCGCTTGGCCGGCGAGGGGTGCGTCTTGAACATCAGCGCCACGGCGCCGTCCTGCGGATTCACCGCATCCAGCGTCTGCAGCGAGCCGACCAGGCCGAAGGGGTTGTAGCCGGCACGCGCGGCGATCACCACGCCCATGCGGTCGGCTTCGAACTCGTCGCCCTTGTCGAGGCCGCGCGCAAACAGTTCGGTACCGGCGGTGAAGGCCTTCAGGCTGTGCGCGGCATCCTTGTTGTTCTTCTTGTCGGCCACGGCCTGCGCCAGTTCGAGCTGCCATTCGCGGCCCAGGGCGGACTTGATCGCCTTGAGCTGGTGGCGGCGCACCACGTGTGCAATCTCGTGGGCGAGCACGCCGGCGAGTTCGGCCTCGTTGCGCAGCTTCTGGTACAGCCCGCGCGTGATCAGGATGGTGCCGCCCGGCGTGGCAAAGGCGTTCACGTCCGCATCATCGGTGACGCCGAAGCGCCAGGGCAGGGTGGGGCGCTCCGAGTGCAGCGCCAGCCACAGGCCAACCTTGTTCACGTATTTCTGCAGCGCGTCGTTGCGCACCAGGGGCGACGCGCCCAGCAGGCGGGCGGTGACGCCCTCGCCGATCTCGATCTCCTGCGGCTCGGGGATGTCCTGCAGGGACTTGACCATCTTCTTGCCGATGCCGAGCGCCTTCTGTGTTTCCGGATCGTTCAGCTTGTCGAGGGCGCGGCCGAGGTCGAAGGCCTGCGCGCTGCCGGCCAGCAGCAGCGTGGCGAGGAAGAGCGTGCGCCTGATCATTTCCGGATCTCCTCGCCATTGGCGTCGAAATAGCCGACCTGCTGCGTGGCGAGCTTCGCCTGCTTGGCATAGCCGCGCGCCGTCGCCTCGGTCTCGCGGTACTGGCTCAGCCGCTTCGCTTCCGCGGGATCGGGCTCGGCGGCCTTCAGCTTCTCCTCGGAGAGGCCTTTCACGCCGGTCGTGACGGTGTTGCCGCTGGAGCCGGTCTTGAACACCGAGGCCAGCGCGCCGGCGCCGGCGTCGCCACGCTGGCCCGAGCCGGTGCGCAGGTTGAGCAGGCGCACCCAGCCGCTCTTGCCGCCGGCTTTCACCTGCGCCCAGGCGCCCTGGCGCGTGACGATGTCCACGGTGGACTTGGCGTCGAGTTCGTCCAGGACCTCGGCATCGCCGAAGGGTTTGGCGCGCAGCTCCGTGGCCTTGAGCACGGTGCCGGGCTCCGCCGCGGCAAATCCGCTGGCGAGCAGCAGGGGCAGTAATAGATGACGACGCATGCGTGTCCTCCGCAGCAGTTAGTTTCGGGGTTCGAAAAGTCGTACGCCCTGGTCGCGTCCCTTTACGTGGAACTCGCCATGGTCGATGAAGGTAAAACGGCCGGGCGCGAACTGCTCGCAGGCCGCGCGCGTGGCTTCCGAGACCAGCACGCGCGACACGCCCTTGGTGCTGCCTTCGATGCGCGAGGCCAGGTTCACGGTATCGCCGATCGCGGTGTAGTCGAGGCGGTCGTCGCTGCCGAGGAAGCCCACCACGGCCGGGCCGGTGTGCACGCCGATGCCGATGTCGAAGTCGCCGAGCGAGCTGTCGCTCAGGGCGAGCTCGGCCTTGAAGCGGTCCAGCGCCTCCGCCATGCCGATCGCGGCCTGCACGGCGTGGGCGGCATGCTGCGGGTTTTCCGTGGGCGCGTTCCAGAAGGCCATGATGGCGTCGCCGATGAACTTGTCGAGCGTGCCGCCATGGCGGAACACGACCTCGACCTGCTGCGTGAAATAGCGGTTGAGCAACTCCACCACGGCTTCCGGCGTGCGCGTTTCCGAGAGCGTGGTGAAGCCGCGGATGTCGGAGAAGAGGATGCTGATTTCGCGCGCCTGCGGCTTCTGGCCGCGCGCGAGCTCGCCGCTTTTCACGAGGTCGTCGACGACGCGCGGGTCGAGGAAGCGGCGGAACAGCGAAACGGTGGCTTCGCGGTCCTGGCGCTCGCGCCAGAAGGCTTCGGCGGAGAACAGCGCGAAGGCCAGCCAGGCCAGCGTCAGCGCGGCGGCGACCGGCACGTACCAGCGCGCCGCCAGCAGCAGGTAGCTGGCCGCCAGCAGCAACACGGAGCCCGCCAGCAGCGCCGCGCCGCTCTTCAGCGGATTCACGCGACGCGCGAAGGCGGCGACCAGTACCGCCACCAGCAGCAGCGCCAGCGGCCAGCGCGCGGGCACATCGCGCAGCCAGTCGCCGCTGCGCAGGTTGGCGATGGCGGTGGTGAGGATTTCCGTGCCCGGCGTCAGCGTCGCCAGCGGCGTCGGGCGCATGTCGTGCAGTCCGGGCGCCGTGGTGCCGATGATGACGATGCGGTCCTTCAGGTCCGCTGCCAGCGTTGGTGTTTCGCGGCTCAGGTCATGGAAGAGGTCGCTATAGGAGATCTGGCGCGGCGGCTTGCCGTACCAGTGCAGGCGGATGCGCTCGATGTCGGGCAGCGTCGCGCCGGTGAAGTGCGCCACCGAGGCGCTGAGCGAGGGCAGGTGCCAGCCGTCCACCTCGGTATGGAGCCGGGCGTGCCGGCCGTTGCCGTCCGCGTCCTTCTCGAAGTTGATCAGGCCGCCTTGCCAGCTCGAAGGCGCGAGCACGAGCGGGACCAGCAGCGGCGCCGCGGCATCGGGTGTTGCCCGCGGCGTTTGCGTCGCGCCGAAACCGGGCGGCAGGGCACTGAGCGGCGCCTTGCGGCCGTCGTCCAGCAGCGCGGACGGAAAGAACAGGTTGCCGTACTGCCGTGCCGTCTCGCGCAGGACCTGGTCGCTGTCGGGGCGGAAGACATCGGCTTCGTTGAAGAGCACGTCGAAGGCGATCGCGGCCGGCGCATGCGCCTCGAGGTTGGCGATCAGTTCGGCGTGGATGCCGCGCGGCCACGGCCAGGAGCCGGCCTCGCGCTGCAGCGTCTCGTCCTCCAGGCTTTTCTGGTCGATGGTGACGAAGACGATGTCGGCCGGCGGCAGGCGCGTGCCGGCATGTGCCGCCACGAGGCTGTCGCCGAGGCGGTTGTCGAGGCGGTCGAGCGCGCCGGAGACGGCCAGCAGCAGCGTGACGGCGAGCAGGAGCAGGCCGGGCAGCAGCAGCGGGCGCGAGAATCCGGTGCGCATCAGTGGGTCTCCACCTGGGTCAGCAGCGGTGAATCGAATACGGCGACAGGCGCGATCACGGTTTCAGCTAGCGGCACGCGCTTGCCGTAGCGCTCGCGCATCTTCTGCGCTACGGCCGGGTCGTCGAGCCGGAAGGCGCGCAGCTCCTGTGTCTTGCCGATCCTGAGGCCGGCCGCGCGGAAGTAGGCCTTCCACACCAGCTCGGAGCAGTAGATGCGCTTGTCCGACCATTCGAAGGTCAGGTCGTAGGGTCGCCCCAGGAATTTCTCGGCCTCGTGGCGGACCCGTGCCATGTCGGCGGTCGCCAGCGGTTGCGCCAGGCGCTTGATGACATAGCGACCGTCCTTGCCACGAGCTTGCCACTCGTCCAGCGGCGTGTACTTGACCGGGTTCACGGCCTCGAGCACGAAGGGGCGGCCCTGGCGCAGGAAGATCAGGCCCATGTGGCTGTAGCGGGAGCCGGTGGCCTTCTGCACGGCCAGGCTCTGCGCCGAGCGCGAGGTATGGAAGATGATGTCGCCGTCCGCCGGCGTATAGGCGAGGGCGGGCAGGGTCCAGGCGAGGGCAAGCGCCCCGGCAAGCAATCGTTTCACGGCGTCCCTCCTGGTGGGGTTCAGGTGGCCGACAGCATGGCCTCGGCGTGCTTGCGGGTCTCGGCGGTGATGGTCAGGCCGCCCGACATGCGCGCGATCTCTTCAATCCGTTCCTCGCGCGTGAGCTCGCGTACGGCACTCGTGGTGGCGCCGTCCTGCACGCTCTTTTCCACGCGCAGGTGCTGGTGGCCGAGCGCGGCGACCTGCGGCTGGTGGGTGATCGAAAACACCTGCGCGTACTCGCCGAGCTCGCGCAGCACGCGGCCCACGACCTCGGCGATGCCGCCGCCGATGCCGACGTCGACCTCGTCGAACACCATCACCGGCACCGGCGAATGCTTCGCGTTCACCACCTGGATGGCGAGCGAGACGCGCGAGAGCTCGCCGCCCGAGGCGACCTTGGCCAAGCCCTTGAGCGGCTGGCCAGGGTTGGCGCTGATCAGGAACTCGATGTCGTCGAGGCCATGCGCGGCGGGCTTGTCGAGCGGCGTCAGCGCCACCTCGAAACGGGAGTTGGCCATGCCCAGCAATTTCAGGCGGGCCAGCACTTCGCTGCTGAACTGCGCTGCCGCCTTGCTGCGGGCGCTGCGCAGCTTTTCAGCGGCACTGGCGTATTTTTTCTCCAGCGCGGCGACTTCGCGGTTCAGCGTGTCGAGGTCCTGGCTGCGCTGCAGCTGGGCCTTCTCGTCGGCGAGCGCGGCCTGCACGCCGGGCAGCTCCTGCGGCAGCACGCGATGTTTGCGGGCGAGCGCGTGCACGGCGGCGAGACGGTCTTCCAGCTCGCCGAGGCGGGCGGGGTCGGCGTCCAGGCTTTCGAGGTAATGACGCAGTGAGGAAGCGCCTTCCTGGATCTGGATCAGCGCGCCATCGAGCAGCTCGGCGACTTCATCGAGCTTCGGATGCCGGCTGCGTTCCCCTTCCAGTGCCTTCAGCGCCTGCTGGATGCAACGCGCGGCATTGTCGGCGTCGTTTTCCGTAAGGCGGTCCAGCGCGAGGTCGCCGTTCTGGAGCAGCGAGCCGAGGTTGGCGAGCGCGTCGTGTTCCTGCTCCAGCTTTTCATAGTCGCCCGCTTTCAGGCCGAGTTTGTCGAGTTCGTCGAGCTGGTGGGTGACGAGCTCCAGCCGGTCGCGTTGCGCATCGCCGGCGCGGGTCAGCGTGGCCAGCTCCTTCGCGGCCTTCTGCCACTGCTGGAAGTGGGATGACAGTTCGCGTGCGCTGCCGGTGAGGCCGGCGGTGGCGTCGAGCAGCAGGCGGTGGTTCTCGCGGCGCAGCAGCGACTGGTGCTCATGCTGGCTGTGGATGTCGATCAGCATCTCGCCCAGCAGCTTCACGTCGGTGAGCGTGGCGGGGCTGCCGTTGATGTAGGCGCGCGAGCGGCCGTCGCGGCTCACGGTGCGGCGCAGCCAGCATTCGCCGTCCGACTCCAGCTCGCGCTCGCGCAGCCATTCCTGCGCCGCCTCGATGCGGCTGATGTCGAAGCCGGCGCTGACCTCGGCGCGCTCGGCGCCGGCCCGCACCACGCCCGCGTCGGCGCGGTCGCCGAGGCACAGCCCCAGCGCATCCATGAGGATGGACTTGCCGGCGCCGGTCTCGCCGGTGATGACGGAAAAGCCCGGGCGGAAATCCAGTTCCAGGCTGGCGACGATGGCGACGTCGCGGATCTTGAGGTGGCTGAGCATAGGGATTCGGCCCGGGACGATGCGGCGATGATAGGCGATTCGCCGCCCCCGGAGGAGCGGCTTCCACCGCGAACCCTGCGTGAGTTCGCAGTGGTGGCGCGTGCTGATTGTGGCCGTACTACACGGTCGCTGGCGATACGGTCGGCAGGGTACACAGGGGCCGGGCGGGCGCGGTATAAGAGGGGCATGGATCGCACCCAGCTGCTCTTCAAGACCCTCGTCGAATGCTATATCCGTGACGGCCAGCCGGTCGGCTCGCGTCATCTCCTGCAGATGGCGGAGCTGCCGCTGTCGTCGGCCACGGTGCGCAACGTCATGGCCCAGCTCGAGGAGAAAGGCCTGCTGGCGGCGCCGCACACCTCGGCGGGCCGCGTGCCCACCCAGCAGGGCTACCGCCTCTTCGTCGACCGCCTGCTCACCACCGAGGCGGTGAACGAGGACACCGTGCAGGCCCTGGCCGAGGAGCTGAATCCGGCGCAGTCGCCGCGCGAGCTGGTGGAGAAAGCCTCGGCCTGCCTGGCCGAGCTGACCCGCCATGCCGGCCTCGTCATGGTGCCGCGGCGTGACCTGGCCGACCTGCGTCATATCGAGTTCGTGCGGCTGGACGAGCGCCGGGTGCTGGCCATCGTGGTCTGCGCCAACGGCGACGTGCAGAACCAGCTCATCCACACCGAGCGTCCCTTCGGCGAGGCCGAGCTCACGCAGGCCTCCAACTACCTGACCCATCACTTTGCCGGCAAGAGCCTGGGCGAGGTGAGCCAGGGCCTGCTGCGCGGCCTGCGCGACGACCAGCTCCAGCTCGACGCCCTGCTGCGCTCCACGGTGAGCCTGGCGGAGCGGGCCTTTGCGCCGCGCCCGGGCGGTGACTACGTGCTCTCGGGCGAGGCCAATCTCGTGCGCCTTGCCGAGACCGGCGGCGTCGACCGACTGCAGGAGCTGTTCCAGGCCTTCACCGCCAAGCGCGACATCCTGCACCTGCTGGACCGCTGCCAGCAGTCCGAAGGCGTCGAGATCTATATCGGCGCGGAATCCGGCTATGCCCCGTTCGGGGAGCTCACCCTGGTGACCGCGCCCTATGCCGCTGACGGCCGTGTCCTCGGCCGCCTGGCCGTGATCGGCCCGACCCGCATGGCCTACCAGCGCGTCATTCCGTTGGTCGAGATCACCGCCACCATCCTCTCCCGCGCACTTTCTTCACCCGATAGCCCTTGAAACAGCCGGGTTAAACCCCACCAAGGCGAGTTCGACAAGACCGGTACACCCGGTCCTGGCGGGCCGGCATTGCCCCGGCGCCGCCGGTATCCCCACCCAGGCAAGGCGAGGCAGGTATGTCAGAGCAGGACAAGCAGGATCAGGAACCCGTCATTCCCACCCCGGCCAGTGCGGCCGAAAGCACCACTGCCGTCGACGACGCCGGCAATCCCCTGCCGGCCGGTGGCGCCGACCTCGCGGCCCGTGTCGCCGAGCTGGAAGCCCAGGTGAAGGATGTCCAGCTGCGTGCCCAGGCCGAGATCCAGAACATCCAGAAGCGCGCCGAGCGCGACGCCGAGAGCGCCCGCAAGTTCGCCCTGGAGCGCTTCGCCAGCTCCCTGCTCGAGGTGGTCGACAATCTCGAGCGCGCCCTCGAAAGCACCTCCGACGACAACGAGGCCACCCGCGGCCTGATGGAAGGCGTCGCGTTGACCCACAAGCAGCTGGTCGACGCCCTCAAGCGCTTCTCGGTGGAGCCGGTCGATCCCGCGGGCCAGCCCTTCAATCCCGAGCTGCACCAGGCCGTGAGCATGCAGCCCGTCGCCGGGGTGGCCCCCAACACGGTGACCGCCGTGCTGGCCAAGGGCTACACGCTCAACGGCCGCCTGCTGCGGCCGGCCATGGTGATGGTGGCCACCGCCGGCTGAGGCTGCGCTTTTTGCACACGGCATTCCCTTGAAATCCCTAAGGGCATCGCCATATCGGACGACAAGACAATTCAATCCGTGCCGGATCCGTTCCGGCGACTGATTCCAGGAGAGAGAAATGGGCAAGATCATCGGTATCGATTTGGGCACGACCAATTCCTGCGTCGCCATCATGGAAGGCGACAAGGTCAAGGTCATCGAAAACGCGGAAGGTGCGCGCACCACCCCGTCCATCGTGGCGTACACCGACAATGAAGTGCTGGTCGGCGCCGGCGCCAAGCGTCAGGCCGTGACCAACCCCAAGAACACGCTGTTCGCGGTGAAGCGCCTAATCGGCCGCAAGTTCACCGACGACGTCGTGCAGAAAGACATCAAGATGGTGCCCTACACCATCGCGGCCGCGCCGAATGGCGACGCCTGGGTTGAAGTGAAGGGCGACAAGAAGGCGCCGCCGCAGATTTCCGCGGAAGTGCTGAAGAAGATGAAGAAGACCGCCGAGGATTACCTCGGCGAGCCGGTGACCGAAGCCGTGATCACCGTCCCTGCCTATTTCAACGACTCCCAGCGTCAGGCCACCAAGGACGCCGGCAAGATCGCCGGCCTCGAAGTGAAGCGCATCATCAACGAACCGACGGCCGCCGCGCTGGCCTTCGGCATGGACAAGAAGGAAGGCGACCGCAAGGTGGCCGTATATGACCTCGGCGGCGGCACCTTCGACATCTCCATCATTGAAATCGCCGAAGTCGACGGCGAGCACCAGTTCGAAGTGCTCTCCACCAACGGCGACACTTTCCTTGGCGGCGAAGACTTCGATCTCAAGCTGATCGACTATCTCGCCGACGAGTTCAAGAAGGAAAACGGCATCGACCTGCACAACGATCCGCTGGCCCTGCAGCGCCTGAAGGAATCCGCTGAAAAGGCCAAGATCGAGCTGTCGACTGCGCAGCAGACGGAAGTGAACCTGCCCTACATCACGGCCGACGCCACCGGTCCCAAGCACATGAACGTCAAGGTGACCCGCGCCAAGCTGGAGTCCCTGGTGGAAGAGCTGGTGCGCCGCACCATCGAGCCCTGCAAGATCGCGCTGCAGGATGCCGGCCTCAAGGTCGGCGACATTGGCGACGTGATCCTGGTCGGCGGCCAGACCCGCATGCCCATGGTGCAGGACAAGGTGAAGGAATTCTTCGGCAAGGAACCGCGCCGCGACGTGAACCCCGACGAAGCCGTGGCCATTGGCGCCGCCTACCAGGCCGCCGTGCTCTCCGGTGACGTCAAGGACGTGCTGCTGCTCGACGTGACCCCGCTCACCCTCGGCATCGAGACCATGGGCGGCGTGGCCACCCCGGTGATCGAGAAGAACACCACCATCCCGACCAAGAAGTCGCAGGTGTTCTCCACCGCCGACGACAACCAGAACGCGGTGACCATCCACGTGCTGCAGGGCGAGCGCAAGCAGGCGTCGATGAACAAGTCGCTGGGCCGCTTCGATCTCGCCGACATTCCGCCGGCGCCGCGCGGCATGCCGCAGATCGAGGTCACCTTCGACATCGACGCCAACGGCATCCTGAACGTGTCCGCCAAGGACAAGGCCACCGGCAAGGCACAGAGCATCGTCATCAAGGCAAACTCCGGCCTCTCCGACGCCGAGATCGAGCAGATGGTGCGCGACGCCGAGGCCAATGCCGACGAAGACCGCAAGTTCACCGAGCTCGTCAATGCCCGCAACAGCGGCGACCAGCTCGTGCATGCCACGCGCAAGGCGCTCACCGACCTCGGCGACAAGGCGAGCGAGGAAGAGAAGACCGGCATCGAGGCTGCGATCAAGGAGCTCGAAGAGGCGCTGAAGGGCAACGACAAGGGCACGATCGACCAGAAGATCGAAGCCCTGTCGCAGGCGTCCATGCCGCTGATGCAGAAAGCCTATGCCGACCAGGCGCAGGCCGGTGCTGGCGCGGAAGCCGGTGCAGACGCCCAGGCGTCGGCCGGTGCGACCGACGAAAGCGCCGTCGACGCCGAGTTCGAAGAAGTGAAGGACGACAAGAAGTAAGGGGCTGCGCGACTGCCACGGCAAGACCGCGGCAGTCGCGTGACGCGCAGTGCGCGCCTCTCTGAAATGGCAACGCGGGGGATTCCCCGCGTTGCCGTGTCTGCAACCCGCTCGTTGAGTGATGGAAATGGCGAAGCGTGATTACTATGAAGTGCTGGGCGTGGCGAAGACCGCGTCTGGCGACGAGATCAAGAAGGCTTACCGCAAACTCGCCATGAAGCACCATCCGGACCGCAATCCGGATGACAAGACCGCTGAAGACAAATTCAAGGAAGCCAACGAGGCCTATGAAGTGCTGTCCGACGAGGACAAGCGCGCGGCCTACGATCGTCACGGCCATGCCGGCGTCGATCCCAGCATGGGGGCCGGGGGCTTCGGTGCCGGTGGCGCCAGCTTCTCCGACATCTTTGGCGATGTTTTCGGCGACATTTTTGGCGGCGCGGGTGGCCGCGGCGGCCAGCGTTCCAATCGCGGCTCCGACCTGCGCTACACGCTGGAGCTCGATCTCGAGGAGGCGGTGCGCGGCACCACGGTGCAGATCCGCGTGCCCAAGCTGTCCACCTGCGAGGTCTGCGAAGGCAGTGGCGCCAAGAAGGGCACCTTTCCCGAGACCTGTCGCACCTGTGCCGGTGTCGGCCAGGTGCGCATGCAGCAGGGCTTCTTCTCGGTGGCGCAGACCTGCCCCACCTGCCGCGGTCGCGGCAAGACCATCAAGGATCCCTGCAATGCCTGCCATGGGCAGGGGCGCGTGGAAAAAGCCAAGACGCTGGAAGTGAAGATTCCGGCCGGTGTCGATTCCGGCGACCGCATCCGCCTCGCCGGCGAAGGCGAAGCCGGGCCCAACGGCGGCCCGTCCGGCGACCTCTACGTGCAGGTCGCGGTGCGCCCGCACAAGATCTTCGAGCGCGACGGCGCCGACCTGTATTGCGAAGTGCCGATCTCCTTTACCGACGCCGCCCTGGGTGGCGAGCTGGAGGTGCCGACGCTGGATGGCCGCGTAAAGCTCAAGATTCCCGAGGGCACCCAGACCGGCAAGCTGTTCCGCCTGCGCGGCAAGGGCGTGGCGCCGGTGCGCGGTGGTGGCCAGGGCGACCTGCTCTGCCGCATTGCCATCGAGACGCCGGTGAACCTGAGCAAGCGCCAGAAGGAGCTGCTGCGCGAGTTCCAGCAGGACATGGACGGCGAGGACGGCAAGCACTCGCCGCGCAAGAGCTCCTGGTTCGAGTCGGTGATGAACCTGTTCGGCGAAAAGGAGTGAGCGTTTCGCGCGACCAATAAAAGGCCGGGCGATTGCCCGGCTTTTTATTGGCGGCACGCCGGCAGCGCGGGCGCCGGACAGGAGGGCGCTGGCACAGGTCCTGCCGCGTCCCTACAATGCCGCATCCCAACTTTCACTGCCCGGAGCCCTCATGACCCGAATCGCTATTGCCGGAGCCGGCGGCCGCATGGGCCGCGCGCTGGTGCAGGCTGTCGTTGCCGCCGAGGGCGCGACGCTGGCCGCCGCCATCGAGCGTCCCGACTCTTCCCTGGTTGGCGCCGATGCCGGCGAGCTGGCGGGAGTGGGTGCGCTGGGCGTGAAGGTGGTGGGGGACGCGGCGTCCGTGGTGAACGACTTCGATGTGCTCATCGATTTCACGGTGCCGGCCGCGACGGTCGCAAATATTGAAATCTGTCGCCAGGCGGGTCGCCGCATCGTCATTGGCACCACGGGCCTGGACGATGCGCAGAAGGCGGTGCTGAGGGCGGCCGCCGGCGCGACCGGCGTGGTCTATTCCGGCAACTACTCCATCGGCGTGAACGTCACGCTGCGCCTGCTCGAGCTTGCCGCGCAGACCTTCGGCGACACCGTGGATATCGAGATCGTCGAGGCGCACCACCGCCACAAGGTCGACGCGCCCTCCGGCACCGCGCTGATGATGGGCGAGGCGGTCGCCAGTGCCCTCGGCCGCGACCTCAAGGAGGTGGCGGTGTACGAGCGCTACGGCCATACCGGGCCGCGTGCCCGCGAGAGCATCGGCTTCCAGACCATTCGCGGCGGTGACATCGTCGGCGACCACAATGTGATGTTCATCGGCGAAGGCGAGCGGGTGGAGATCCGCCACGTCGCCACCAGCCGCATGAATTTTGCGAATGGCGCGGTTCGCGCGGCGCAGTGGGTCGCGGCCCGTCCTGCGGGGCTTTACGACATGCGTGACGTCCTCAACCTGCGGTGAGTATTGGCGTCAGGCATAGAAAAACCGGCTTGCGCCGGTTTTTTTATGGGGCGCGGTTTCAGGCGACAGCCTGCGAATCCGTGCCCGAGGCGCTGACCGAGACGCGGTTGCGCCCGGATTCCTTCGCGCGGTAGAGCGCCTGGTCGGCGGCGAGCAGCAGCGCCTCCGGGCCGGTCTGGTCGGCGCCCGGCACCATGCTGGCCACGCCGAAGCTGGCGGTCACGCTGCCATGGCTGGAGCACTGGTGCGGGATCGCCAGCTCCACGATCTTGTCGCGCACGCGTTCGGCGACGATCTGGGCCTGCTGCGCGGTGGCGTTGGTCAGCACCAGCACGAACTCCTCGCCGCCATAGCGCGCAGCCAGGTCGCCCGGGCGGCGCGCGAAGTCCTTGAGGGCGCCGGCCACGCCACGCAGGCATTCGTCGCCGGCGGCATGGCCGTAGGTGTCGTTGAAAAGCTTGAAGTGGTCCACGTCGATCATCACCACGCCAATCGGTTCGCGTTTGCGCAGGGCGCGCTGCCATTCGGTGGTCAGGGTCATGTCCAGCGAGCGGCGATTGGCGATCTGGGTCAGTCCGTCGATGGCCGTCAGGTATTGCAGGCGCAGGTTTGAGCCTTCGAGGTCGGTGTTCTGGATGGAGAGCAGGCGCGACTGCAGGTAGTTCTGGCGCAGGCTGCGCTCGATCAGGAAGGTGCCCACCAGGGCGAACGCCGCCGAGGCAAAGAACACGAAGTTGTTGATCGTGATGATCTTGAGGTCGGCCGAGCTGAAGGCGAAGAGGCCGACATTCAGGGTCATCAGCATGATCACCGCAGAGGCCACGCCCCAGTTGAACTGCATCCGGGACAGCACGAACACCACCAGCATGACCATGCTGATGGCGCTGGAGTAATAGTGGTTGAAGGGTTCGGCGGCATTGATGGAGAGGCCAACCAGGCCAGCCACGGCCAGGCAGCTGGCCAGCGCGGCGATCAGCTGCATGTGGCGTTCGCCCAGGGAGCCGCGGCTCAGCAGCAGCAGGGCCAGCATCGGGGTGACCACGAAGAGGCGCACGGTCCACAGCCGGCCGGCGGCCTCGGGCATCCAGAAAGGGTCGATGACACCGCAGGCCAGCAGCGCGAAACAGCCCAGGAGCATGGCCAGCTGCATGTGGGTGCGGTAGCGCAGGGCGAAGTCGCGCTGGAACTCGGTTTCCAGCGCCTGCGGGAATTGCAGGCGCCAGCCGCGGTTGTCCAGTTGCTGCTGCAGCAGGGAGGTGTCGTTAGGTTCCATGGCAAACCTGTTGTGGTGTAGCGAAGACGGTATCGGAGTCTTGTTGTTGTCCGGTCCGGGGCTCCCTGCCGGAGGCATGGCAGCATAAGGCGGCGTCTGCGGGCAATAGAGCGACTGCCGACCGGTGGCGGCAGGCTTCCCTGCGGTTGGCCAGGTGTCTACCTGGGGTGCGACCGGCCGGGCTCTCATGCGTCCGTTGGACATAAAAGAGGGATTTCCGTAGAATTTGCGCCCAGCTTGTGCCCGGCGCGGGTCTCCGCGCGATCCGGCCACCCCCAATCATAAAAATGGCGAGAAGGAGTCCCTCTTTCTCGCTTTTTTACGAGCGCGTCCCGAAACGGGCCGCCCCCGGGAGGGCGCGTCCCGCAGGGGGCTCCCCGCCCGCAACCCTTCTTCGGAGGTAGGTTTGAACAAGCCCGCCATTCTCGTCCTGCAAGACGGCAGCGTCTTCCGGGGTATCTCCATCGGTGCCGACGGCCTCACGGCTGGCGAGGTCGTCTTCAATACGTCGATGACCGGCTATCAGGAAATCCTCACGGACCCGTCCTATGCCCGCCAGATCGTCACCCTGACCTATCCCCATATCGGCAATACCGGGGCCAACGCGGAGGACGAGGAGTCGAAGGAGTTGTGGGCGTCGGGCCTGGTCATCCGCGACCTCTCCATGATCCCGAGCAGCTTCCGCTCGCAGGAAGACCTGTCCTCCTACCTCAAGCGCCGCAACATTGTCGGCATCGCGGACATCGATACCCGCCGCCTGACCCGGATCCTGCGCGAGAAGGGCGCCCAGAACGGCGCCATCTTCGCCGGCGACGCGGTGAACGAGGCGCATGCCCTGGAGGCGGCCCGCAAGTTCCCCGGCCTCAAAGGCATGGACTTGGCCAAGGTCGTCTCGGTCAAGGAAGGCTACCGCTGGACGGAAGGCTCCTGGGTCTTGGGCAAGGGTCATGTCACTCCGTCCGCCCCGGCGAAGTTCAAGGTCGTGGCCTACGATTTCGGCGTGAAGACCAACATCCTGCGCATGCTGGTGGACCGCGGCTGCGACGTCACCGTCGTACCCGCCCAGACCCCGGCGGCCGACGTGCTGGGCATGAACCCCGACGGCATCTTCCTGTCCAACGGCCCCGGCGACCCCGCGCCCTGCGACTACGCCATCGCGGCGATCAAGGCCTTCCTGGAGACCGACATCCCGGTCTTCGGCATCTGCCTCGGCCACCAGCTGCTGGCCCTGGCCTCCGGCGCGCAGACCGTGAAGATGCCGCTCGGCCACCACGGCGCCAACCATCCGGTGCAGAACGTCGAGACCGGCACGGTGATGATCACCTCGCAGAACCACGGCTTCGCGGTCGACGAGACCACGCTGCCGGCCACCCTGCGCGTCACCCACCGCTCGCTCTTCGACGGCAGCAACCAGGGCATCCACCGCAACGACAAGCCGGCGTTCAGCTTCCAGGGTCATCCCGAGGCCAGTCCCGGTCCCCACGATGCCTCGCCGCTGTTCGACCACTTCATTGAATTGATGCAGGCCCGGAAGTAAGTCATGCCCAAACGTACCGACATCAAAAGCATCCTGATCATCGGCGCCGGCCCCATCGTCATCGGCCAGGCCTGCGAGTTCGACTATTCCGGCGCCCAGGCCTGCAAGGCCCTGCGCGAAGAGGGCTACCGGGTCATCCTGGTGAACTCCAACCCGGCCACCATCATGACCGACCCGGTGATGGCGGACTCGACCTATATCGAGCCCATCACCTGGCAGACCGTCGCCAAGATCATCGAGAAGGAACGGCCCGACGCAGTGCTGCCCACCATGGGCGGCCAGACCGCGCTCAACTGCGCGCTCGACCTCGACAAGCACGGCGTGCTGGAAAAGTTCGGCTGCGAGCTGATCGGCGCCTCCAAGGACGCCATCCGCATGGCCGAGGACCGTCGCCTCTTCGACCAGGCCATGCGCCGCATCGGCCTCGAGTGCCCGCGCGCCGGCATCGCCCACAACATGGAAGAAGCCTTTGCGGTGCTGGAAAAGACCGGCTTCCCCTCCATCATCCGTCCCTCCTTTACCATGGGCGGCTCCGGCGGCGGCATTGCCTACAACCGAGAAGAGTTCGTGGAAATCTGCGAACGCGGCCTCGACCTCTCGCCGACGCGCGAGCTGCTGATCGACGAGTCGCTGATCGGCTGGAAGGAATACGAGATGGAAGTCGTTCGTGACAAGAACGATAACTGCATCATCGTCTGCTCCATCGAGAACTTCGACGCCATGGGCGTGCACACCGGCGACTCCATCACCGTCGCCCCGGCGCAGACGCTCACGGACAAGGAATACCAGATCATGCGTAACGCCTCTTGCGCGGTGTTGCGCGAGATCGGCGTGGAAACCGGCGGCTCCAACGTCCAGTTCGGCGTCAACCCGAAGGACGGCCGCATGGTCGTGATCGAGATGAACCCGCGCGTGTCGCGTTCCTCGGCGCTGGCCTCCAAGGCCACCGGCTTCCCGATCGCCAAGGTCGCCGCCAAGCTCGCCGTGGGCTACACGCTCGACGAGCTCATGAACGACATCACCGGCGGCAAGACCCCGGCGTCCTTCGAGCCCGCCATCGACTACGTCGTCACCAAGATTCCCCGCTTCAACTTCGAGAAGTTCCCGCAGGCATCGGCCACCCTGACCACGCAGATGAAGTCCGTCGGCGAAGTCATGGCCATCGGCCGCACCTTCCAGGAATCCCTGCAGAAAGCCCTGCGCGGCCTGGAAGTGGGCTCCGACGGCTTCAATCCCAAGATCGTCCCGGGCATGGAAGAGCCGGAGGCGCGCATCCGCAAGGAGCTGTCCAACCCGGGTCCGGACCGCATCTGGTATGTGGGCGACGCCTTCCGCAGCGGCATGGGCGTGGACGAGATCTACCGCCTCTCCGGCATCGATCCCTGGTTTCTGGTGCAGATCGAGGACCTCATCAAGGCCGAGGAGCACGTCAAGCAGATAGGCTTCGCCGGCTTTGACCGCGACACCTTCTGGCGCCTCAAGCGCAAGGGCTTCTCCGATTCCCGCCTGGCCGCGCTCATCGGCGTGTCCGAGAAGGAGCTGCGCAAGAAGCGCTGGGAGCTGGGCGTGAAGCCGGTCTACAAGCGCGTCGACACCTGCGCCGCCGAGTTCGCCACCAGCACCGCCTATATGTACTCGACCTATGAGGAAGAGTGCGAGGCCAAGCCCAGCAACCGCGACAAGATCATGGTGCTCGGCGGCGGTCCCAACCGCATCGGCCAGGGCATCGAGTTCGACTACTGCTGCGTCCATGCCGCCCTCGCCATGCGCGAAGACGGCTATGAAACCATCATGGTCAACTGCAACCCGGAAACGGTTTCCACCGACTACGACACCTCCGACCGCCTGTTCTTCGAGCCGGTGACGTTGGAAGACGTGCTGGAAATCGCCGCGCTCGAAAAGCCCAAGGGCGTCATCGTGCAGTACGGTGGCCAGACGCCGCTGAAGCTGGCGCGCGCCCTCGAGGCCGCCGGCGTGCCAATCATCGGCACCAGCCCCGACGCCATCGACCGTGCCGAGGACCGCGAGCGCTTCCAGCAGATGGTGGAACGCCTCAACCTTCGCCAGCCGCCCAACCGCACCGCGCGCAATGCGGAGGAGGGCGTGCGCCTGGCCGCCGAGATCGGCTACCCGCTGGTGGTGCGCCCGAGCTACGTGCTGGGCGGCCGTGCCATGGAAATCGTCTTCAACGAGGACGAGTTGCGCCACTACATGCGCACCGCCGTGCAGGTCTCCAATGACTCGCCCGTGCTGCTCGACCGCTTCCTCGACGACGCCATCGAAGTCGACGTCGATGCCGTGTCCGACGGCAAGGACGTGGTGATCGGCGCCATCATGCAGCACATCGAGCAGGCCGGCATCCACTCCGGCGACTCCGCCTGCTCGCTGCCGCCCTACAACCTGCCCGAGCCTATCCAGAACGTCATGCGCGAGCAGACCGTCGCGATGGCGCGTGAGCTCGGCGTCGTGGGTCTCATGAACGTGCAGTTCGCGGTCAAGGGTTCCGACGTTTATGTGCTGGAAGTGAATCCTCGCGCCTCGCGCACGGTGCCTTTCGTGTCCAAGTGCATCGGGACCTCGCTGGCCAAGATCGCCGCGCGCTGCATGGCCGGCAAGAGCCTGGCCGAGCAGAAGTTCACCAAGGAAATCATCCCGCCTTATTTCAGCGTCAAGGAAGCCGTATTCCCCTTCGCCAAGTTCCCGGGCGTGGACCCCATCCTGAGCCCCGAGATGAAATCCACGGGTGAAGTCATGGGCGTGGGCGCCACCTTCGGCGAAGCCTTCCACAAGGCAGTGCTGGGCTCCAACGAGCGCCTGCCCGCCGGCGGCCGCTGCTTCATCTCCGTGCGCGACACCGATAAGCCGCACCTGGGCAAGATCGGCCGCGAGCTGACCGCGCTCGGCTTCGAGCTGGTCGCCACCGGCGGCACCCAGCGCGAGCTGGAGGCCGCGGGCATCAGCTGCCAGCGCGTGAACAAGGTGACCGAGGGGCGTCCGCATATCGTGGACATGCTCAAGAATGGCGAGATCCAGCTCGTCATCAACACCACCGAGGGCAAGCAGGCGCAGCAGGACTCGTTCTCGATCCGCCGCAGCGCCCTGCAGGGCAAGGTCTACTACACCACCACCATCAGTGGCGCCGAGGCCGTCTGCCAGGCCTTGCGTGCCGAGGCCACCGCCGAGGTGCGCCGGCTGCAGGACCTGCACAAGGAGATCGTGTGATGCAGCGCTATCCCATGACCAAGCAGGGCCACGACGCCCTGCAGGCCGAGCTCCAGCACCTCAAGTCCGTCGAGCGGCCGCGCATCTCCGCGGCCATCGCGGAGGCGCGCGCCCACGGCGACCTCAAGGAAAATGCCGAGTACCACGCGGCGCGCGAACAGCAGGGTTTTGTCGAAGGCCGTATCCAGGACATCGAGGGCAAGCTCTCCAATGCCCAGGTCATCGATGTCACCGCCATGCCCAGGACCGGCAAGGTCATCTTCGGCGTCACGGTGGATATCGTTAACGTCGACACCGACGAGACCAAGACCTACCAGATCGTTGGCGACGACGAGGCCGACATCAAGGCCAACAAGATTTCGGTGAACTCGCCCATCGCCCGCGGCCTGATCGGCAAGGAAGAAGGCGACGTGGTCGGCATCCAGACGCCCGCAGGCGTGGTCGAATACGAGATCGTCGAAGTCCGCTACGAATAAAACGACGTCGGGCGCGCCGGACCCCGGCGTGCCCCTTCTCATACCCGGTTTGTCCGGGATCTAGCGAATGGTTCCCCCCATGACTGCCGTCCGTGCACTCGCTCCGGCCCTTCTTTCATTTCTCCTGACCGCCTGCGCCAACGCGCCCGTCGAGACGCCGGTGGCGCCACTGCCCGAGCCGCCGAAGCCGCGCGAGCCAGTGGTGGCGGTTGCGCTCGGGGGCGGCGGTGCCAAGGGCTTTGCCCATATCGGCGTGCTCAAGGTGCTGGAGTCACATGGCATCCGGCCACGCATCGTCACCGGGACCAGTGCCGGCAGTTTCGTCGGCAGCATGTACGCCAGCGGCAAGACCCCCTTCGACCTGCAGGAAGTGGCGCTTACGCTGCAGGAGTCGGATATCCGCGACCTCACGCTGAGCACACAGGGCTTTATCGAAGGCCAGCGCCTGCAGGATTACGTGAACCGGCAGGTCGGCAACCGCAGCATCCAGCAGTTCCCCATCCGCTTCGCGGCGGTGGCGACATACATGGACACCGGCCGCAAGGCAGCCTTCATCACGGGCAATGCCGGGCAGGCCGTACGCGCATCCTGCAGCATTCCCAATGTCTTCCTGCCGGCCGTCATCCGGGGCACCCGTTACGTGGACGGCGGCCTGGTAAGCCCGGTGCCGGTATCGACTGCGCGCGACATGGGCGCCGACATCGTGATTGCCGTCGACATTTCGGCGCGGCCGAAGCCCGGCGAGAGGCCCAGCATGCTGGGCATTCTCGACCAGACCATCAACATCATGAGCCTGGTGGGACTGGAGAAGGAGCTGGCGGCAGCCGACGTCGTGATCACGCCGCGGGTTGGCAATACTGGCGTGGCCGAGCTTGAGGCCCGGCACAAGAGCATCCTGGAGGGCGAGCGTGCGGCGCAGGCCATGCTGCCGGCCATCCAGCAGGCGATCAGTCGCTTCCGGGCGTCACCCACTGCCCTTTTGCCGCCCGTGGCACCGCGCTTCTAGGCAGGCCGCCGCCGACAGGCGCACCCCTCTGGAGCTGATCAAAGCAGCCGGCTGATGCCGGCTTTTTTGTGCGCGCAGCGCAGGCTCGCCGCCTGGAAGACTGTCCGGATAAACCCCCGGCCTGCCCGTTTCCGTGATGCTCTGCGGTTGCGGGACGCGCTAAAAATGGCGACGCCGCGGCCAGGACGGTCGGACAGTCGGCGATCAGGGAAAAACAACAACCACATGACAAGGAGTCGCCATGCGCATTCTCGCCGCCATCGCCCTGCTGCCCGCCCTCGCGCTGGCCCAGTGCCCCGATTACACCAGCCCGGTCAACACGCCTGCTTTTACCTATCCGGCCAAGAAGTCTTTCCGCAACTTCGGCAATCGTTTCCTGGCGAGCATTTACCAGCCCTGGCACATGGCCCACGACGAGGTGGTACGGACCGGTACGGCCGTCACGATGACCGGGAAGTTTGATTACGACGCGGCGCTGCACAAGGATCTCGAAGGCGAGTATGTCCATGTGTATATCACCGGCACCGGGATGAGCGCGTGGCAGTACGTGGGCCGCTACACCACCGATAGCGACGGCAAGATCCAGGCGGCCCTGGGTGTCCGGCCGGCCGGTGAATACCAGGTGCGGATGGTGGTCGAAGGCGACCTTTCATCCGTGAACGGCTATCTCAGCGTAGTGGAACCCGGCCGCAAGGCCGTGCTCTTCGATATCGACGGCACCCTCACGATCAGCGACTTCGAGGCCTATGCCGATTATGCCGGCGTAAAGACCGCGCAGGCCTACGGCTACGCGACGCAAACCGTGAACGCCTACAAGGCCAAGGGCTACCAGATCGTCTACCTCACGGCGCGCCCCTACTGGGTGACCAAGGATGCGCGCGAGTGGTTTGCCAAACAGGGCCTGCTGCACTGGCACTACCTCAGCAATCCGTACGGCGACGGCCCCATTCCTCCTGACACCCAGGCGCACAAGACCAGTTACGTGAAATACCTGCGCAACACCGTCGGCCTCGACATCATCCGCGCCTACGGAAACGCCACGACCGATATCGCGGCCTATGCCGACGGCGGCATTCCCAAGGCCGAGACCTGGATCATCGGAGAAAACGCAGGCAAGGACGGGACGCAGCCGATTCATGGCGATTACACCTACCACTACAGCACGGTGGTGAGTGCGACGCCGTCATCGTCATCCTGCCTGTAACAGCTAATAAGAAAAACGAACCTGCTTGCGGGGAATCAAAATGAAAAAAGCCCTCTATGCCGGACTGATGCTGCTCATGGCGCCACTCGCCCAGGCGGACTCTGCCTGGCCGCTGACGCAGTCCCAGTCCCTGCAATACGACACGCCGCTGAACCGCACCCAGGTGCTGGGCGCCCACAATGCCTGGAACGATTCCAGCGCGACCTGGGCCAACCAGCGCTGGACGCTGGAAACGCTCCTCGACAACGGCGTGCGCAACATCGATCTCGACGTTCATCTCGATGGCGGCACCGTGATCCTCTGCCACAGCGCGTGCAATTCGATCTACAGCGCCGAGGACAGCTACGACGGCGAGCTGCGCAAGCTCCGCGCCTGGCTGGACACGCATCCGAAGGAGGTCGTCTTCATCGACCTCGAGGACCGCGTCGGCAATCAGGCGCTGGTGGAAGGTCCGCTGCGCCAGATTTTTGGCGACCTGCTCTATCGCCCGTCCGACAAGCCCGCCAGCCGTTGGGAAACCCCGCGCGAGATGTTGGCGAAGGGCCGGCGCGTGCTGGTGAAGTCGGCCAACCACTGGTACGACGGAAGCCTGATCTGGGATGGCCGCCTGTTTGCCACGGGCGCCGCCGGCGGCTGGAACTCCCGTCCGGTGATGTATTTCGACACCGCGGCCTGCCGCCTCGACGGCAACCCGCTGGCGCTGGGCAGCATATATGCGATCTCCGACAGCAAGCTCGGCAAGGACCTGTTGCCGGATGGCTGGGTCGATGAGACCGGCACCATCGATGCCTCCAACATCGGCCGCCTCTTTGCCTGCGGCGTGAACAACGTCGACGCCGACCGTTGGGACGACGGCATGACGGCCGCTGCCGTCTGGCACTGGGCGCCGGGCGAGCCCAACAACGTCGGCGGCGAGCACTGCGCCGAGCGGCGCGGTGATGGCCGCTGGAACGACGCTGCCTGCGGCACCGTCCGCCGCTTCGCCTGCCAGCACCTTGGCAATGCCGACGACTGGCGCGTGACTGCCGGCAGCGGTGCCTGGGAGCAGGGCCGCGCGCAGTGCGCGAGCGAATACCCCGGCTATCGTTTCGCCGTGCCGTCCAATTCCTACCAGAATCAGCGCCTGCTTGCCGCCAGCAGCGGGCTCAGCCTCTGGCTGAACTATTCCGACGCGGCGCGCGAGGGCAACTGGGAAGCGTATTTCCCGGCGGTGATCCAGTGGTCTTCAGGCGCCAGCTATGCGGCCAGCCAGCTCGTGCACAGTTCGCTCTACATTCCCGGCGCGGCGGCGGTGCGGGTCACCGTCACCGGCGGCCTCGACGGCGTGGGCGACAGCATCCAGGTGTTCAACAGCAGTCGCCAGCTGCAGCAGACCTTCACGGGCAGCAGCATCAACAGCAGCTTCACCGTGAGCGACAGCGGCATCATCGTCCGATTCGCCTCGGACGCGGCCTACAGCGGCAGCGGTGTGACCGTGCAGATCGAAAGCACGACGTTGACCGAGACCCCGGTATGGCGATCGCTGGTGAATGGCAAGGGCAAGTGTCTCGACCTCGAGAACCGCAGCACTTCCAATGGCGCCGTGGTGCACCACTGGAGCTGCCATGGCGCCGACAGCCAGAAATGGTGGCAGGACGCCCAGGGCCGCATCCACAGCAAGGCCAGTCCGAATCGTTGCATCGACGTCTCTGGTGCCAGCAGCGGAAACGGGACAAAGATCCAGCTCTGGGATTGCCACGGCGGCGCCAACCAGGTCTGGCTGCGCGGGGCGGCCAACTCCCTGCGCCCGGCACATGCGCCGAGCAAGGCCATGGACATCAAGGATGCCTGGTGGGGCGCCTATGACGGGCAGGACACCCATCTCTGGGATGGACAGAGCAGCTGGGGCCAGAGCTGGTCCTGGCGTTAGGGCGGAAATGCAAATGAAACAGCCGGCAAATGCCGGCTGTTTCATTTGCAGTCGAGTAAGACTGGTATAGGGCGGAGAGCACGCGCCAGAGCGACTGTCAGGCGACTGGAGAAGGAGCGGAGGGCCTCCCTTATTCCTTCAGGTGGCTGAATCGCAGCAGGTTGGACAGCTTAGGGTTGGGTTTCTTCGCTGGACGATAGAGGAGCACGATCTTGCCGATGGTCTGGACGATCTGCGCCCGGCACTGGCTCCCGACCATCTCCATCGCAGCGGCGCGCTCGTCACGGTCTTCGCCGTTGATCCGGACCTTGATCAGCTCGTGGTCTTCCAGTGCCCGGTTGATCTCGGCCAGCACGCTCTCGCTCAGGCCCTGCCCGCCGGTCATGACCACGGGCTTCAGCTCGTGGCCGATGCGACGGAAGCGTTTCTTTTCGGCTATCGACAGGGGCATTCGGGTGTCATCCTGCTTTTAAATGATGATTCTGGTAAAAAGGCGGCCATTCTAGCGGTAATCCTGACCGGGCTCACCCAGGGCCACCTCCTATGGCGGAAAAATTCCAGAATCACAAGCTCAGCAAGTCCAGCAAGACTTGGCTGCGCGAGCATTGGGACGACCCTTACGTGAAGCTGGCGCAGAAGGACGGCTATCGCTCGCGGGCCGCCTACAAGCTGCTCGAGATCCAGGAAAAGGACAGGCTGGTCCGCCCGGGTATGACCGTGGTGGACCTAGGTGCCGCGCCCGGCAGCTGGTCCCAGCTTGTGGCAAAGCTGGTGGGCGACCGCGGGCGTGTGGTGGCGTCCGACATCCTCCCCATGGACGGTCTCCCGGGCGTTGCCTTCATCCAGGGCGACTTCCGCGAGGAGACGGTATTCGACCAGATTCTGGCGGCGCTCGGGGGCGAGCCTGCCGATCTTGTAATCTCGGACATGGCCCCCAATATCTCTGGCACCGGCGCCGATCAGCCGAGGGCCATCTATCTGTGTGAGCTGGCCCTCGACATGGCGGTCAAGGTGCTGAAGCCTGGCGGCGCTTTTGTTGTAAAGGTGTTTCAGGGTGAGGGATATGATGCCTACCGGAAGGCTGTTCAGGCACACTTCAAGGTAGTTAAAACCCGCAAGCCCCAGGCATCCCGCCCCCGTTCCCCCGAGGTCTATCTCCTGGCCCAGGACTTCCAGGCATGAAGCCCGCGCCGGGGCTTCGGGGCGGGGCGGGCATGCCCAATACAAGGTTTTTATGCCGCTCGTGACGAAGGTCCGGGTGTGATGTGTGAGCCCTGCGGGCTCTATACTGTTTCGATGAAATGCCTATCTTCAAAGTAGGCGCAACGGGGGTTTCCCTTGAATGACATGGTGAAGAATCTGATTCTGTGGCTGGTGATTGCCGGCGTGCTGGTATTCGTGTTCAGCAATTTCAACCAGCAGCCGACGACCAAGACCCTGAATTATTCCGAGTTCGTGACGGCCGTGAACAACGGTGAGGTCAAGAAGGTCAAGATCGAAGGGCTCAACATCTCCGGCGAGAAACTCAACGGTGACCAGTTCAAGACCGTTCGCCCGCCAGTGCAGGATGACAGGCTGGTGCCCAGCCTGCTCGACAAGAAGGTGATCGTCGAGGGCGCCGCCCCCGAACAGCAGAGCGTCTGGATGCAGCTCCTCGTGGCCAGCTTCCCGGTGCTTCTCATCGTCGTGCTCTTCATGTTCTTCATGCGCCAGATGCAGGGCGGTGGCGGTGGTGGTCGCGGCGGCCCCATGACCTTCGGCAAGTCCAAGGCGCGCCTGCTCTCCGAGGACCAGATCAAGACCACCTTTGCCGACGTCGCCGGCTGCGATGAGGCCAAAGAGGACGTCAAGGAGATCGTCGACTTCCTGCGCGACCCGGGCCGCTTCCAGAAGCTCGGCGGCAAGATTCCGCGCGGCATCCTGATGGTCGGCCCACCGGGCACCGGCAAGACACTGCTCGCCAAGTCGATTGCCGGCGAGGCCAAGGTCCCCTTCTTCTCCATCTCCGGCTCCGACTTCGTCGAGATGTTCGTCGGTGTCGGCGCCTCGCGCGTGCGTGACATGTTCGAGCAGGCCAAGAAGCAGGCCCCCTGCATCATCTTCATCGACGAGATCGATGCCGTCGGCCGCCACCGTGGCGCCGGCCTGGGCGGCGGCCATGACGAGCGCGAGCAGACCCTGAACCAGCTGCTCGTGGAAATGGACGGCTTCGAGACTGGCGACGGCATCATCGTTATCGCCGCCACCAATCGTCCTGACGTGCTCGACAATGCCCTGCTGCGCCCGGGCCGTTTCGACCGCCAGGTGGTGGTGGGCCTGCCCGACATCCGCGGCCGCGAGCAGATCCTCAAGGTGCATATGCGCAAGGTGCCGCTCGGCGACGACGTCGATGCTGCCCTGATCGCTCGTGGCACCCCTGGCTTCTCCGGCGCCGACTTGGCCAACCTCGTCAATGAGGCTGCCCTGTTCGCCGCGCGCAACAACAAGAAGACCGTGGAGATGCACGAGTTCGAGCTCGCCAAGGACAAGATCATGATGGGCGCCGAGCGCAAGAGCATGGTCATGTCCGAGGCGGAAAAGCGGAATACGGCCTACCACGAAGCTGGCCACGCAATTGTGGGCCGCCTGGTGCCTGATCACGACCCCGTGTACAAGGTGTCGATCATTCCACGCGGCCGCGCCCTTGGCGTGACCATGTTCCTGCCCGAGGATGACCGTTACAGCTGGTCCAAGCGAGGGATCGAGTCGCGTATCTGCTCCATGTTCGGCGGTCGTATCGCCGAGGAGCTCACGCTCGGCTTCGAGGGCGTCACCACCGGCGCCAGCAATGATATTCAGCGAGCCACTGAAATGGCGCGCAACATGGTTACCAAGTGGGGCCTGTCCGAAAAGATGGGGCCCATCATGTACGAAGAGGATGAGGGCGAAGTATTCCTTGGTCGCTCCGTGACGCAGCGCAAGAACGTATCTGCACAAACGGCCATGGATATCGATAACGAGATCCGGGCAATCATTGATGGTTGCTACAGGCGCGCGAAAGACATCCTGGTCGAGAACCGGGACAAGCTCGAGCTCATGTCAGAGGCCCTGATGCAATATGAGACGATTGACAGGGAGCAGATCGACGCCATCATGGAAGGCCGGAATCCTCAGCCGCCAAAGGGCTGGGACAACCGCCCCAACGCGCCCAAGGCGACCGAAGATGCGGAAAAGCCGGTGCCGGCCGGGAGTGTCGATGAAGGGGGCGGCAAGTTGCCGCCGATCGGCGGCGCAGCTGCCCAGCATTGATCGGGTTTGAATCAACATGGGCCGCCTTGGGCGGCCTTTTGTTTTTGGGGGTTTGATGACCGTGCTGCAATGCGGACGCCGCCAGCTGGACCTGTCCCGTCCCATCGTCATGGGGATACTCAATGTCACCCCGGACTCGTTTTCCGATGGCGGGCGCTATCTGGACTGCGATGTCGCCGTCTCAAGGGCGCTGCGCATGAGGGAAGAGGGGGCGGCCATCATTGATGTGGGTGCCGAAAGTACACGTCCCGGCGCGCTCCCCGTTTCAGTCCAGGAGGAGCTTGATCGCATCCTTCCCGTGATCGAGCGCCTGGTGCGCGAAGTCGATGCGGTCATCTCGATTGATACGTCTTCCCCCGAGGTTATCCGCGAGGGCGCTGCTCTGGGGGCGGGTTTCATCAATGATGTCCGGGCCTTGCGGCGCGAAGGCGCCATCGCGGCAGCGGCAGCGACCGGCTTGCCGGTCTGCCTCATGCATATGCAGGGGGAGCCGGGTACCATGCAGCATCAGCCCAGATATATGGATATTGTCGACGAGGTAGAGGCTTTCCTGCGCGAGCGCGTTGGCTGCTGCGTCGCAGCAGGCATCAGTGCCTCGCGGATTGTGCTGGATCCTGGCTTCGGCTTCGGCAAGACGCTTGCGCATAACCTTGCCTTGCTGAACCAGCTGCAGCGGCTGCAGGCCTTGGGCCATCCCGTGTTGGCCGGCCTGTCGCGGAAGTCGATGCTGGGTATGTTGCTCGGCGGAGCGCCGGTAGGGGAGCGGCTTTATGCCAGTGTTTCGGCTGCCGCAATTGCGGTGCTGAATGGCGCAAGAATTGTGCGTGTGCATGATGTGAAGGCGACCTGTGACGCGGTTGCTGTCGCGTCGGCCCTCTTGGAGTGTGGTGAATGACAAGAAAATATTTCGGCACCGATGGTGTGCGCGGCAGGGTCGGCGAGACGCCTATTACGCCCGAGTTCGCCCTCAAGCTGGGCTGGGCGGCCGGCAAGGTTCTGGCCAGCCAGGGCCAGGCCTCGGTCGTCGTCGGCAAGGATACGCGCCTGTCAGGCTATCTTCTCGAGTCTGCGCTCGAAGCGGGACTCTCTGCGGCGGGCGTGAGTGTCCGACTGCTCGGGCCGATGCCGACTCCGGCAATCGCCCATCTCACGCGTGCATTCCATGCCAGCGCCGGTATCGTGATCTCGGCCTCCCACAATCCATACTACGACAACGGGATCAAGTTCTTCGGCGCGGATGGCAAGAAGCTGGCCGACGCCGTCGAGTCCGATATCGAGGCGTGGCTCGAAAGGCCGCTGGAGATTGATGCGCCCGATCGGCTGGGCAAGGCAATGCGTCAGGAAGATGCGCGTGGCCGCTACATTGAGTTCTGCAAGTCCACCTTTCCATTTCACCTTTCCCTCAGGGGGCTGCGAATCGTGCTTGATTGTGCGAATGGCGCCTCCTACCAGGTCGGTCCCGCGGTATTTACCGAGCTCGGCGCAGAGGTCATCCGGCTCGCCTGCGCTCCCGACGGGCTCAATATCAATCGTGATTGCGGCTCCACCCATCCGGACAGCTTGCGCAAGGCAGTGCTGGAGGCGAAAGCGGATTTGGGGATTGCGTTCGACGGCGACGCCGATCGGGTAGTGATGGTGGATGCAATGGGTGAGGTCGTCGATGGTGACGAGATCATCGTGATGATTGCGCGTGAGCGTGTCGCCCAGGGGCAGCAGATTGGCGGGGTGGTGGGCACCCTCATGAGCAATATGGGTATGGAGCTGGCGCTCCGTGACATGGGTCTTGAGTTCGTCCGCGCCAAGGTGGGTGACCGCTATGTAATGGCTGAGCTGGAGCGGCGTGGCTGGGCGCTCGGCGGTGAGGCGTCGGGGCATGTAGTCTGCCTGGACAAGACGACGACAGGCGACGCCATCATCGCGGCGCTGCAGGTGCTTGCAGCCATGGTGCGCAGTGATACTCCTCTCCATGAGCTCAAGAAGGGAATGGCCAAGCTTCCACAGCGCATGATCAATGTCCGCATTGCCGCCAAGCGGGAAGTCTCTGGCGAGCCCGCGATCCTGAGGGCTGTTGAGGAGGCCGAGGGACGTCTGGCGGGCAGGGGGCGTGTCCTGCTCAGGCCTTCGGGCACGGAGCCTGTCATTAGGGTCATGGTGGAAGGGGAGGATGCCGCTCTGGTGGAGTCACTGGCTGCCGCAATTGCTGAGACGGTTGAACGGGCACTTGCCTGAGGGCTTAAATTCATTTTTGCGGTTGTTTCATCAGGTTCACTTCGCTAAGATTGCGGCCCTCGCGCGCCGGGGTGGCCTTGGCCGCTGCCGCCGTTATTCAGGGCGGCTGCACACCAGGGATATTCAGCCAAAGGGAGTGCCTGCCAAATGCGTCGCAAGCTTGTTGCCGGCAATTGGAAAATGCATGGTCGGCAGGCGGCCAATGAAGCCCTGATCGGAGGCCTTCGTGCCGGCGAGCGGGACTTCGGCGACGTCGATGTATGGGTTGCTCCTCCAGCCGTGTATGTCGGGCAGATTGCCGGGCTGGTGGAGGATGGGGCCATCGGCGTGCTTGGTCAGAATGCCGCTGCTGTGGATGATGGCGCGTTTACCGGTGAGGTATCTGCGGCCATGCTGGCTGATATGGGGTGCTGTGCGGTGCTCGTAGGGCACTCTGAGCGCAGGAGCCTATTCGGCGAGTCCGACGCGGTCGTTGCCGAGAAGTTCGGTCGCATTCAGGCGGCAGGCTTGGTTCCGGTGCTCTGCGTAGGCGAGACTCTCGCAGAGCGAGAGGCAGGGCAGACAGAGGGTGTAGTGCTCAGGCAGCTCCTGGCGGTTGTGGAGCGGTTTGGGGTGTTGTCTCTGCGCTCTGCGGTGGTCGCTTATGAGCCTGTGTGGGCAATCGGCACGGGCCTGACGGCGGAGCCGGATCAGGCGCAGCAAGTGCACGAAGTTATCCGTGCCGAGGTGTCTAGCAGGGATGCCGTGGTGGCGAGTGATCTGAGAATTTTGTATGGCGGCAGCGTCAAGGCCGCAAATGCGTCGGCATTGTTTGCCATGCCCGACATCGACGGCGCCCTTGTTGGTGGGGCGTCGCTGAAGGTTGATGAATTTGTTGCCATCATCCGGTCCGCCGGTGAAGGCAGCGTGAGGTGAAGGCTGATGGAAGGCATCGTGCTCGTGGTTCATGTGCTGGTGGCGGTGGTCATGATTGGCCTGATCATGCTGCAGCAGGGTAAGGGCGCCGAAATGGGGGCTTCCTTTGGTGGCGGCGCGTCCCAGACGGTGTTTGGTGCGGCGGGGGCTGCGGGCTTCCTGACCAAGCTGATTGCTGGGCTAGCGGCGGTGTTCTTTGCGACGAGCCTGGGTCTTGCTGTTTATGCCCGAAAGGCGACAGAAACCTACGGGGTAATTCCTGAGGCTCCTGCGGCTGTCGAGGCCGCCCAGCCTGCCAGTGATGTGCCTGTTGTGCCGAATGCCCCGTCTGGTGATGTCCCGGGTGCTCCTGCCAATTAAAGCGGTAGGCGCTAAAAGATTTGCGGAAGTGGTGAAATTGGTAGACACGCCATCTTGAGGGGGTGGTGCCTAACGGCGTGAGGGTTCAAGTCCCTCCTTCCGCACCAAATCCAGTCGATCCCGCTGCTGCGGGGTATCTGGTGTAGGCGGGGTGCGAGATTTGCACCTTGCTGATTTTTGGGAATTTATTCCCATCGAAATAGGCGAAAAAACCTTTTGACTTCATCGGTCTCGAGGCCTATATTCGCCGTCCTCTGATGCGGGGTGGAGCAGCCTGGTAGCTCGTCGGGCTCATAACCCGAAGGTCGTTGGTTCAAATCCAGCCCCCGCTACCACTTTTGGACTTGGAGGCTTGCTGTTGGAGTCTCATAAAAAAGCCCACCTTGTGTGGGCTTTTTTACAGGTTCGCGCCGGCTTTTCTGCGATTTTTGATGCGCAGGGCGGTGTTGATGCGGTTTCAGAAAAAAGTGGGCGATTCGCCCACTTTTCATTTCTGGCGCCGGGAGAAGCTGATCAATGGCGGTTTCCAAGAAGGTCGAAGCCCTTACGGCAATGTTGGCTCCTGCCGTTGCGGCTGTCGGTTTTGAACTATGGGGTCTGGAGTTCTTCCAGCAGGGCAGGCGCTCGGTGCTTCGACTTTTCATTGACGGGCCGAACGGGGTCGGGGTCGATGACTGTGCCCTTGTAAGCCATCAGGCTAGCGGTGTCCTCGATGTCGAGGATCCGATTGCAGGGGAGTACACCCTCGAGGTGTCGTCTCCCGGGTGGGACCGGCCGCTCTTCAACATTGCGCAGTTCGCGCAATATGTCGGAAATGAAATCTCGGTGCGTCTGGCGAGTCCCGTGGCAGGGCGCCGCAAGTTCAAGGGTGTCCTGCAATTGGTAAAGGACGGCCAAATAGAGATGCTGGTTGATGGCGCATCGGTATCAATACCGTTTGCAGCCATCGACAAGGCGAATGTAGAGCCAAACTTTTGACGTTTGACAGGCGAGGTCCGGAAAGGAACGAACCATGACCAAAGAAATTCTGATGGTGGTCGATTCGGTCAGCAACGAGAAGGGTGTTTCCCGGGAAGTAATCTTCCAGGCGCTGGAGCAGGCGCTGGTTGCTGCGACGAAGAAAAAATACAACACGGATGAGATCGACCTGCGCGTCGCTATCAATCGCAAGACCGGCGAGTACGACACGTTCCGACGCTGGACTGTGGTTGCCGACGAGGATCATGAAATTCCCGCCATGCAGCTCGCCATAAGCGATGTCGAGGAAAAGGGGCTCAAGCTCGGTGATGTTGTCGAGGAACAGGTTTCGTCGATCGAGTTCGGCCGCATTGCTGCCCAGACGGCCAAGCAGGTTATTGTGCAGAAGGTGCGCGAGGCCGAGCGTGCCTTGGTGGTGGATGCCTATCGGCATCGCATCGGCGAGATTCTCTCCGGCGTGGTAAAGAAGACCACGCGTGACGGGCTGGTGCTGGACCTCGGCAGCAATGCCGAAGCCTATCTGGCTCGCGAGGAGATGCTGCCGCGCGAGACTTTCCGTATCGGTGAGCGCGTGCGTGCGGTTTTGTTCTCCGTGAATGCCGAGGGGCGTGGCTCCCAACTGCTGGTATCCCGGACCCGTCCGGAAATGATCATTGAGTTGTTCCGGATTGAAGTGCCGGAAATCGGTGAGGAAATCATCGAGATCAAGGGCGCTGCGCGTGATCCCGGCGTGCGCGCAAAGATCTCCGTCAAGACCAACGACCAACGTATTGATCCGCAGGGCGCCTGTATCGGCATGCGCGGTGCCCGCGTCCAGGCGGTCAGCGGTGAGCTGGCCGGGGAGCGTGTCGATATCGTGCTGTGGGACGACAACCCTGCCCAGTACGTCATCAATGCCTTGCAGCCGGCGGAAGTGGCCTCCATCGTCATCGATGAGGATTCCCACTCGATGGACGTGGCTGTTGAGGAAGATCAGTTGGCCATGGCAATCGGCCGTGGCGGCCAGAATATCCGTCTTGCATCGGAACTGACCGGCTGGCGCCTCAATGTCATGACGGTCGCCGACGCTCAGGCAAAGCAGGAAACCGAATCCCACCAGTACATTGACGCCTTCATGCGCGATCTTGATGTGGATGAGGATGTGGCGGCGATCCTGGTGAACGAAGGCTTCACGTCGCTCGAGGAAGTGGCCTACGTGCCGCTGGAAGAGATGCTGGCGATCGAGGACTTTGACGAAGATATCGTCAATGCACTTCGGCAGCGTGCCAAGGATGCCTTGCTGACCAAGGCGCTCGTCTCCGAAGAGAAGCGTGGGGGCGGCATCCCTGCAGAGGATCTGCTGGGTATGGAAGGAATGGATCGTGACCTGGCCAATCAGCTGGCGTCGCGAGGCATCATCACCATGGAGGACCTGGCTGAACAGGCGATCGATGATATTTCGGACATTCCCGGTGTTGGTGACGAGCGTGCAGCGACGCTCATCATGAAGGCTCGCGAACCCTGGTTTGTGTGATTGGTGATCGACTGCGACGTATTCATGTTTGTTGGGTCATGCCCTGCGCGTGATCATGAGATGTAAAGGTATCGGGATGCCAGGCTTTATCTGCCAGGTGTGCCGGTCTGGCCCGAACGAATCGGGCTGCAAGCGAAATGCCTAGCGAAGCGGAGAGACACGCTACATGGCTGAAGTGACAGTGAAACAATTGGCTGAGACGGTGGGCCGCCCGATAGAGACCCTGCTGGCGCAGATGCAGGAGGCTGGCCTTGGTCATCAGCAGGCAGATGAAGTGGTATCGGATGCCGAGAAGCAGCAGCTGCTGGCCTTTCTCAAGCGCGCTCATGGCGAGGCCGACGCCGAGCCCAAGAAGATCACCCTCAAGCGCAAGGAAACCAGCACGCTGAAGGTGGCGCCCGCTGCAGGCGGCAAGTCCAAGACCGTAAACGTTGAGGTGCGCAAGACACGCTCTTACGTCAAGCGTTCGGCCCTGGATGACCAGGAGCAGGCAGAGCGTGAGGCTGAAGAGGCTGCCCGCAAGGTAGAGGAAGAGCGCATCGCGGCCGAGGAGGCCAGGCGTCGCGCTGAAGAAGAAGCCCGTATTGCGGTTGCAGAAGAAGAGGCGCGCAAGGCGGCTGAAGAGGCGCGTCGCGCGCTGGATGTGGCGAACAAGGGAAGCAAGGACAAGAAGCTGTCCGTTCCCAAGGTTGGCGCAGCCGTCAAGCTGAAGGAAGAGACGCCCGAAGAGCGTGCGCGGCGTGAAGCGGAAGCCGCCCGTCAGAAGGCGGCCGAGGAAGCCCGTCGCAAGCAGGAAGAAAAGCTGCGCAAGGAGGCCGAGGAAAAGGCCCGCGAAAAGACCCTCGAGCAGGCGCGCAAGATCGCCGCCGAGATCGAGCAGCGTGGCGGCGGCGCCGAAGAGAAACCCGCCGTCGAAGTGCCCCTGGCCCGCGGCCTCGTGGGCTCTGCCTACGAAGAGTCCTTTGCCCGTGAAGACCGCGAGATCCGCCGCGGCAGCACCAGCAGCAAGAGCGGCGCCCGCGGCAAGGGCGGCAAGAAGCGCGAGGAAGAACAATCTTTCCGGCCGACGCTCCGCGCCTTCAGCAGCGCCCTGTCCAAACAGCACGGTTTCGAGAAACCGGTGGAGAAACAGGTGTACGAAGTCACCATCGGTGAAAACATTACCGTCTCCGACCTGGCGCAGAAGATGGCCGTCAAGGCCCGTGAAGTCATCAAGGTCCTCATGAAGATGGGCGAAGTGGTGACGGCCAACCAGGTCATCGACCAGGCCACCGCCGGCCTCGTCGTCGAGGAAATGGGCCATGCGCCCAAGTTCGTGAGCGAAACCGCGGTCGAGGACTCCCTCAAGGACTCCATGCGCCACCGCGACGGCGATGCCGTCACCCGCGCGCCCGTGGTCACCATCATGGGCCACGTCGACCATGGCAAGACCTCACTGCTCGACTACATCCGCCGCGCCAAGGTCGCCGCGGGCGAAGCCGGCGGCATCACCCAGCATATCGGTGCCTACCACGTGGAAACCCCGCGCGGCATGATCACCTTCCTCGATACCCCGGGCCATGCGGCGTTCACGTCCATGCGTGCCCGCGGCGCCAAGGCCACCGACATCGTGGTCATCGTGGTGGCCGCCGACGACGGCGTCATGCCGCAGACGGCCGAAGCCATCGACCATGCCCGCGCCGCCGGCGTGCCGCTGATCGTGGCCATCAACAAGATGGACAAGCCCTCGGCCGACCCCGATCGCGTGCTCAACGAGCTGTCCGTGAAGCAGATCGTCCCGGAAGAGTGGGGCGGCGACACCCAGGTGGTGAAGGTGTCGGCCCACACCGGCGACGGTGTTGACGACCTGCTCGAAGCCATCCTGGTCCAGGCCGAGCTGCTCGAGCTCAGCGCCGTGGTCAACGGTGCCGCCCATGGCGTCGTGATCGAGGCGCGTATCGACAAGGGCCGCGGCGCCGTCGCCACCCTGCTGGTGCAGAAGGGCACGCTGAACACCGGCGACCTGGTGCTGGCCGGTACCCATTACGGCCGTGTTCGCGCCATGAGCGACGAGAACGGCAAGCCGACCAAGACCGCCGGCCCCTCCATTCCCGTGGAAATCCTCGGCCTGCCGGAAGCTCCGGAAGCCGGTGACGAGTTCCTGGTGGTGGACGACGAGCGCAAGGCGCGCGAAGTCGCGGAGTTCCGCGAGAACAAGCTGCGCCAGGCGCGCATGGCCCGCCAGCAGGGCATGAAGCTCGAAAACCTGTTCGCCACCATGGGCAAGCAGGAAAGCAAGTCCGTCAACATCGTGCTGAAGACCGACGTGCGCGGCTCGCTCGAAGCCCTGATACAGGCGCTGACCGACCTCGGCAACGAGGAAGTCAATGTGCGCGTGGTGGGCTCCGGCGTCGGCGCCATCACCGAGTCCGACGTGGCCCTGGCGGAAAGCACGGGCGCGGTCATCCTCGGCTTCAACGTGCGTGCCGACAACGCGGCCAAGAGCAAGTGCCAGGCCGACGGCATCGACCTGCGCTACTACAGCATCATTTACGAGCTGATCGACGACGTGAAGGCGGCCCTGTCCGGCCTGCTGGCGCCGGAGCACCGCGAGAACATCCTGGGCGTGGCCCTGGTGCGCGAAGTGTTCCGCTCCTCCAAGTTCGGCGCCGCCGCCGGTTGCATGGTCATGGAAGGCACGCTGTACCGCAGCAAGCCCATCCGCGTGCTGCGCGACGACGTGGTGGTCTTCTCGGGCGAGCTGGAATCGCTGCGCCGCTTCAAGGACGACGTCCAGGAAGTGCGCAACGGCGTGGAGTGTGGCTTGGCGGTTAAGGGCTACAACGACATCCGCACCGGCGACAAGATCGAAGTTTACGAAGTCACGGTGATCAAGCGCAGCCTGTAAGGTTGCGCCTGGCGCCGTGCCGGGGTCCGTCCCCGGCCAGTGAGGTATAAGTGAGTCAGCGTACGCAGCGGATAGCCGACCAGATCCAGCGGGAGCTTGCCGGCCTGATCCGGCAGGAGCTGAAGGATCCGCGTCTCGGGATGGTCACCGTCTCGAACGTGAAGGTCAGCCCCGACATGGGCTATGCCGACATTTATGTGACGGTGATGGGCAGCAGCCTCGACGACAAGCCGGACGAGAGCATCGCCGTGCTGAACGCCGCCGCGGGTTTCCTGCGCGGCGAGGTCGGGCGCGCCATCCGCACCCGCGTCACGCCGCGACTGCGCTTTCACTATGATGAAGTGGTGGCGCGCGGCAACCGCATGGCGGTCCTCATCAACGAGGCCGTCCGCGAGGACCAGCAGCGTGCCGAGGCGCGTGGCGACGACGAAGCGGCCCGCGACGACTGATGAGCAAGCCGCGTCGTCCGCGTCGTCCGGTGCATGGCATCGTGCTGCTCGACAAGCCGCAGGGCCTGACCTCCAACCAGGCCCTGCAGCGCGTGCGGCATATGTACCAGGCGGACAAGGCCGGCCACACCGGCAGCCTGGACCCGCTGGCGACCGGCCTGCTGCCGATCTGCCTCGGCGAGGCCTCCAAGTTCACGCAGTACCTGCTGGAGGCGGACAAGGTCTACCGCACCCGCATCCGCCTCGGCGTGAAGACTGCCACCGGCGACTCCGAGGGCGACGTGATCGCCACGGCACCGGTGCCGGCGCTGACGCTGGATGAGATCGAGCAGGTGCTGGCCCGTTTCCGCGGCGAGATCGACCAGGTGCCGTCGATGTTCTCCGCCCTCAAGAAGGACGGCCGCCCGCTCTACGAGCTGGCGCGCAAGGGAATAGAGGTGGAGCGGCCCGCCCGGCGGGTCACCATCCACAGGCTCGAGCTCCTGGGGGTCGACGGCCCGGAGTGGGAACTCGAGGCGCATGTCAGCAAGGGAACCTATATCAGGTCCCTGGCCGAGGATATCGGCGAAGCCCTGGGCTGCGGCGCCCATGTGGTGATGCTGCGCCGCCTGTCGCTGGGGCCCTTCGACCAGCCAGCGATGCTGACGCTGGAACAGATCGAGGCCGCGCTGGCGGACGGCGGGCATGCGGCCCTGGATGCGCTGCTGCTGCCCCCTTGGGCGGGCCTGGTCAGCTGGCCGCGCCTCGACCTGAGTGAGGCGGCTGCCTACTATCTGTTGCACGGCCAGGCGGTGCGTGTGGCGGGGGCTCCCCAGGAAGGTGGGGTCCTTCTGTTTGAAGAGGGCGGCCGCTTCCTCGGCATCGGCGAGATGGACGATGAGGCCCGGGTCGCGCCAAAGCGATTGATACGATTCGAGAATTGATTTTGGCCGGTCACAAGCCGGCCAATACTCCGGAAAGACCTGACGGTCCTTCCACGACGGCAGCTGCAGAGAGGCGCGGCTGTTCGTTTCCTGATTGCCTCTCATTGTGGAGAAAGTAATGTCCTTAACCGCGCAACAGAAAGCTGAGGTCGTGGCCAAGTTCGCCCAGAAGCAGGGTGACACCGGGTCCCCGGAAGTGCAGGTGGCCCTGCTGTCGGCGCAGATCGATGATCTGCAGTCCCACTTCAAGGAACACAAGCACGACCATCATTCCCGTCGTGGCCTGATCCGGATGGTGAACCAGCGCCGCAAGCTGCTGGATTACCTGAACCGTAAGGACAGCGCTCGCTACAGCGCCCTGATTCAGACTCTGGGTCTGCGTCGCTAAGCGGAAAGCCGGGGAGCGTTCGCGCTCCCCGTGTTTTTTATAAATTGCCGTGGGAGAGGCTTCTAACAAATCCGGATGGGTATCGATCCCGATTTGTTAGGGGCCTCCGATGGCAAGACGGATGCCGGATAGGCTGGCGTCCATCAGTAATCAGAGGAACCCGAGAATGTTCAAGATTGTTCGCAAGGAATTCCAGTACGGTAACCAGCAGGTCGTGCTGGAAACCGGTCGCATCGCACGCCAGGCCTCCGGCGCGGTCTACATCACCATGGGCGGCGTGTCCGTGCTGGTCGCCGTCGTCGGCGCCAAGAGCGCCAAGCCCGGTCAGGACTTCTTCCCGCTGACCGTGAACTACCAGGAAAAGACCTACGCCGCCGGCCGCATCCCGGGCGGCTACTTCAAGCGCGAAGGCCGTCCGACTGAAAAGGAAACGCTGACGTCCCGCCTGATCGACCGTCCGATCCGCCCGCTGTTCCCGGAAGGCTTCCTGAATGAAGTCCAGGTCACTGCCCAGGTGGTGTCCACCGACAAGCAGACCGATCCGGACATCGTCGCCATGCTTGGCACTTCCGCTGCGCTCGCGATCTCCGGCATTCCCTTCAACGGCCCGATCGGCGCCGCCCGTGTCGTCTATATCAATGGCGAATACAAGGTGAACCCGACTTACGAAGAGCTCGCCACCTCTGAGCTGGACCTTGTGGTTGCCGGCACCGAGAAGGCCGTGCTGATGGTGGAGTCCGAAGCCAAGGAACTCAGCGAAGACGAAATGCTGGGCGCCGTGCTCTTCGGCCACGATGAAATGCAGGTCGCCATCCGCGCCATCAAGGAATTCGCCGCCGAAGTCGGCAATGCGCGCTGGGACTGGGCCGCGCCGGCCAAAAACGAAACCCTCAAGGCCGCCCTCAAGGCTGCTTTCGAGGCGCCGATCTCCGAGGCCTACACCATCCGCGAAAAGCAGGTCCGCTACAGCAAGCTCGACGAGATCAAGAAGCAGGCTCTGGCCCAGTTCGGCGCGGAAGGCAGCGAGTTCTCCGCCGACGACGTGGAAGAGCTGTTCGAGGACCTGAAGTACCGCACCGTGCGTGACAACATCCTTTCCGGCAAACCCCGCATCGACGGCCGCGACACCCGCACGGTGCGCGCCCTGGATATCCAGGTCGGCGTCTTGGGCAAGGCCCATGGCTCCGCTCTGTTCACCCGTGGCGAGACCCAAGCCCTCGTCACTGCCACTCTCGGCGGCACCCGCGATGCCATGATGATCGATGCGCTTGAAGGTACCCGCACGGACAACTTCATGCTGCACTACAACTTTCCGGCCTACTCCGTCGGCGAAACCGGCCGCGAATCCGGCCCCAAGCGCCGCGAAATCGGCCACGGCCGCCTGGCCCGCCGCGGCGTGCAGCCCATGCTGCCGTCCCCGGACAAGTTCCCCTACGCCATCCGCGTCGTGTCCGACATCACCGAGTCCAACGGCTCCTCGTCCATGGCCTCCATCTGCGGCGCCTCGCTGGCGCTGATGGACGCCGGCGTGCCCGTGAAGGCCCCGGTGGCCGGCATCGCCATGGGCCTGGTCAAGGAAGGCGAGCGTTTCGCCGTACTGACCGACATCCTCGGCGACGAGGACCACCTCGGCGACATGGACTTCAAGGTGGCCGGTACCGCGCACGGCATCACTGCCTTGCAGATGGACATCAAGATCGAGGGTATCAACGAGGAGATCATGGAAACCGCGCTGGCCCAGGCCCGCGACGGCCGCCTGCACATCCTGCAGGGCATGAACCAGGTGCTGGCCGCCTCCCGTCCGGAGGTCAATGCCAACGCCCCTACCTACGCCATGATCACCATCAACCCGGAGAAGATCCGCGACGTGATCGGCAAGGGCGGCTCCATGATCCGTTCCATCTGCGAAGAGACCAAGGCCACCATCGACATCGAGGACAACGGCGTCGTCCGTATCTACGGCGAAACCAAGGGTGCCACCCAGGCGGCCCTGGCCAAGGTCCAGGCCATTACGGCCGAGGTGGAAGTCGGCACCATCTACGAGGGTACGGTCGCCCGTATCGTGGATTTCGGGGCCTTCGTGACCATCCTCCCGGGTACCGATGGGCTCGTGCATATCTCCCAGATCGCCAACGAGCGAGTGGAGAAAGTCACCGACTACCTGAAGGAAGGTCAGCAAGTGAAGGTCAAGGTTCTGGATGTGGATCAGCGTGGCCGTATCAAGCTGTCCATGAAGGAGCTGTCCGGTGAGGAAGCCGGCGCAGAGCAAGTCTGACCTGGGGGCTACCGAGCCCCAAAATGGCTCCTAAGTAGGGGACATAGGACAGAAAAGCCGCCAGTTGGCGGCTTTTCTGTTTCCGGGGGTAGTGATATCTTTGCCGGGCTCTGCCACCTGGACGGCATCTTTCGACGCGCCTAAAACAACATCGCGTCCAAGCCCTCATAAGAAGAAATTTAGGAGATCACCATGAAGGTGAACCAACTGCTCCGCTGGAGTGTTATCGGTGTCTTTATCGCGAGCACGGCCGTTTTGTCGGGCTGCTCCCAGATCAAGAAGTCGGGCGCCAACATCGCGCTGCGCTTCACCGAGAACAACCTGATCCTCCCCCTTTTCAAGACCGATGACACCGCGATGGCGTGTGTGTCCGGTGAGGCCCTGACCCCGCTGATCGTTGCTACCCAAGGCATGAAGGCCGATCCCAATGAGATCGCGGTGCTTCTGTACGCTTCGGCTGGTCTGTGCGCCGAGCAGCGCGCCCTGGAGTATGAGCTGCGCTATATGCGCTCTTCCCGTGCCAACCTGATTGATGACGCCCAGGATGCGCGCGTGATGCAGAAGCGCGAGTCCGAGCTGGCGGCCCGTCGGCAGTACGAGGCGTACAAGCGTCTCGAGGCCTACTTCGAAGTGAAGAAGAAGGCCCCGATCGGCACCAAGTGCCCCAAGTTCAAGCGTGACTTCGATCAGATGGTCTACCTGCTCGGCATGCTTTCCGGCGTGCAGGCGATGGTGAACGACATCGCTGCGCAGCAGGTTGTCGGCGTGCCCAAGGACATCGCTGCAAAGGTCGAGCGCGCCATGCAGTGCCTGGACAACAATAAGTGGTGGGGCGCCCCGATGGCCACCCGTGCAACTATCTGGACGTTGCTGCCAGGCGCTGGCGAAGGCAAGGGGGACCCGTGGGAAACCCTGAAGCAGAACATGCGTCTCGGCGAGCGCAATGGTGTTCGACTGGCACACGCCATGTATGCCATGGCTGCCCAGGCCAAAGGCGACGAAGCCTTGATGCGCGACTCCATCAAGATGTTTGCGGCGACGCAGGAAGCGGCATCCAACCCGAATTTCCGACTGTTCGACCGTATGGCGTATCAGATCGTGCAAAACGTTTCCGACCGTTTCTGGACGGAAAAGACCGGTAGCAGGACGCCGC
Organism: Moraxellaceae bacterium; assembly: GCA_029237815.1. Lineage (GTDB taxonomy): Bacteria > Pseudomonadota > Gammaproteobacteria > Pseudomonadales > Moraxellaceae > UBA2031. Next base: position 28,280 of record JAQZBP010000006.1, on the reverse strand, counting down.
CGGGCAGCTTGGGCAAGTTCTGGGATGATCAACCTGCACAGCAGGATGATGGTGTCCAGATCGATGACTTGCTCTAAGCAAAATCCCCTCAAGAAGTAGTAGGAGTAATATTGATGCGAGTTTCGAAGTCTTTCTCCCGCCTGACACGTGTGCTGCTGGTGGGTACTGGCCTTGCTCTGGCGGGTAACGCAACGGCTGCAGGGAAGCAGATCCTGTGCGTTTGGGACATCAGCGGGACCCAGGGCGATGTCTTCAACATGATGAAGGATTACAAGCTTGCGGCCGCCCGTTGGGGCGCGAACCTCGAGCTTCGTCCTTACACTGACGAGAAGATCGCCTCTGAGGACTTCAAGGCAGGTCAGTGTGATGCCGTCATCATGACAGGCCTGCGTGGTCGCCAGTTCAACGGGTTCACCGGCAGCCTGGACTCCCTCGGGTCCATGCCTGCCTATGAGCATGTGCGCAAGGTGCTCACCACGCTGGCCAAGCCCAATGCTGCCAGCCTGATGGTCAGCGGCAACTACGAGGTGGGTGGCATCGCTCCCATGGGCGCCGCCTACTTGTTCGTGAACGACCGCAGCATCAACAGCGTGGGCAAGCTGTCTGGCAAGAAGGTTGCCGTGCTGGACTACGACAAGGCGCAGGCCAAGATGGCCCAGAAGGTCGGCATGCAGCCGGTGGCTTCTGACATCACCAACTTTGCCGGCAAGTTCAACAACGGCTCCGTGGACATCATTGGTGCTCCGGCGGCAGCCTTCAAGCCGCTGGAACTGTTCAAGGGCCTCGGCACCAAGGGTGCCATCGTGCAGTACCCGCTGGTGCAGGTGTCCCTGCAGCTCTACTTGCGCAAGGATCGTTTCCCGGAGGGTTTCGGCCAGAAGTCGCGCGAGTACATGTTCAGCCAGTATGACCGTGCCATGAAGCTGGTTATGACCGCTGAAAAGGAAATCGACAAGAAGTTCTGGATGCAGATTCCTCCTGCGGATCAGGAAAAGTACAACCAGATGATTCGTGATGCGCGAGTTGCGCTGATGAACGAAGGCATCTATGACAAGAAGGCAATGAAGCTGATGAAGCAGGTTCGTTGCTCGATTGCTGCTGCTGAGGCCGAGTGCTCCCAGAATCTGGAGTAAGCATGGCTTCGTAAAAAGGCCCCTGCCATGCAGGGGCTTTTTTTTCGCCGGGCAGGCCTGGGCGGCGGATCCTCCGGACAGGCGGGAGTGCCTGGCGTGAATTCACAAAGACAGGCTTCACGGGAATAAGGGATGATTATGTCTCCCGTCCGGCGGCGCTGTTTTTCGTCATTCCCGACCTCTGCTGGTGCTCAATGAGTGTGAAATGCTTAAGAGAATATTGCTGTTTGTCTTGATTGGTCTGTCGACGCAGGCATGGGCAGGCCTTGAGGCTGGCCCGTGGGAGGGTGGCAAAGAGAGCAACGGCATTCGTGCCTGGAGTCGTGCGGTAGCGGGCTCGCCGGTACGTGCTTTCAAGGCCACGATGGTCGTGAGGACGTCTCTGGCCGGGCTCGTTAACCTTATTCAGGATGTCGACAACGCCAAGCGCTGGGTGTACAGCACCGAGCGCATCGTCATGATCAAGCGCGACGAAGCGAAGGGAAGCTTCGTGATCAGAGCATTAATCGATATTCCGTGGCCGCTGACTGACCGCGATGTCATCGTTGCGGGCCAGGTGGCGCAGGATCCGCGGACGCTTGCCGTGACGATCAACAGTCGGGCCCTGAATAGCCCTGAGCACCCTCCGGAGGAGGGGTATGTGCGCATGCCTCAAATGGAGGGAATCTGGCTGTTCCGGCCGCTCGGCAACGAGATGGTCGAAGTAACCATGTACGGCCACGCGGATCCTGGCGGGCATATCCCGTCAGGAGTCGTCAACATGATGATCGAGATGACCCCGCGCAAGACTCTGGAAGGTATGCGCCGCATGCTGCCGGACGCGCGTTACCAGCGCACTCCCGTAGCAGAGATTCGTGAGCCGGCCAAGTAATTCGCCAGCGGGTGCGCAAAAAAATGCCGGCATAAATGCCGGCATTTTTCATTCCGAAGAGTCCGCTTCTATTAGGCAACCTGCACGGGAATGGCGTTGGCGCTGTGGCTTACCGTGTTGTCGGCATTGCAATACACAAGCCTGGGCTTGAAGTTGATCAGCTCGTTGGCTGTGTAGTTGGCATATGTGCAGATGATCAGGATGTCTCCTACGCCCGCCTTGTGTGCTGCAGCACCATTGACGGAGATCATCCGGGAGCCTTCCTCTGCGCGGATAGCGTAGGTCGTGAAGCGCTCGCCATTGGTCACGTTGTAAATCTGGATTTGTTCATATTCCAGAATGCCGGCGAGGTCCAGGAGATCGCCATCAATGGCGCAGGAGCCTTCGTAGTCCAGTTCGGCGTGCGTAACACGGGCGCGATGCAGCTTGGCTTTCAGCATGGTGCATTGCATGAAGACTTACCTCGCTCGTGATAATTGGCACGGCCTTTGGGTAGGCGCGTAACACTGCTTGCCCCGCATATTCGGGCGGGCCATTGTGCCGCAATCATAAAAGCCGTTCAATCGCGTAGATAATGAGATTGTCCGACAGTGGCAGGCGGCCTGTGGAGTCCTTGCTGATTGCTGGTCAGGTGAACTCAAAGGCCAGGTTGTCGATCAGCCGCGTTGATCCCAGCCGTGCCGCAACAAGGATGACCAGCTGCCGGTCTTCCGGACCTGCGGCGCCGAGGTCCTGCCGCCGGATATCGACATAGTCCGGTTCGAATCCGCATTTCTTCAAATGCCCTTGTGCTGCTGAGGCAAGACTGGCGAAGTCCCGCTGCCCCTGCTCTATGGCGAGCTTCAGGTTGCTCATGGTCCGGTAGATTTCCGGCGCCGCGCGCCGCTCGTCACTGCTGAGGAAGCCGTTCCGGGAACTGAGTGCAAGGCCATCCTCGGCCCGGACCGTAGGCACCCCGATGATTTCTATCGGAAAGCAAAGCTCGCGGGTCATGCAGCGGATGACGGCGAGCTGCTGGTAATCCTTTTCGCCAAATAGTGCCATGTCCGGCTGGACGATATTGAAAAGCTTGCTGACAACGGTCGCAACGCCCGTGAAGTGGCCGGGGCGTGAGCTCCCGCAAAGAATATCGGTGATGCCGGCCACGGCGACGGTTGTCAGCTGGGTGCGGCCATCGGGGTACATCTCCTTCGCCTCGGGGGCAAACAGCAGATCGCAGTGCGCTTCGGCCAGCAGGGCGCTATCCGCAGCCAGGGTGCGGGGGTATTTGTCGAAATCCTCGTTGACGCCGAACTGGGTCGGATTCACGAAGATGCTGGCAATGACGACGTCGGCTCGCCGCCTGGCATTTTCGACGAGGGTGATGTGGCCCTTGTGGAGGTTGCCCATGGTGGGCACGAAGGCGATGGATTTTCCCGCCTTGCGGAATGCGCGAGCCGCTGCCCTGAGGCCGGCGATAGTGCTTTCAGTCTTCATTATGTGCCTCAAGCGAACCGGCGGGGCATACCTTTCCCGCGCCAACGTTTATTCGAAGCAGTGCTCGGGGGCCGGATACGTGCCGCCCTTTACTGCGCTGACATAAGCCTTGATCGCGCCGGAAATGCCCTCCGCATTGCCTGTGAGGAAGTTTTTCACGAAACGCGCGGGCTTGCCCGGATGCATCCCCAGCATGTCGTGCAGGACCAGGACCTGCCCGTCGCAGTGCGGGCCTGCGCCGATACCGATAACGGGTGCACTGACGCTCTCGCTGATGCGTTTCCCGACAGCCGTTGGCACGCACTCCAGCACAAAGAGGGCGGCGCCCGCCCGGTCGAGCTCGATGGCCTCGGCCAGTAGCCGCTCGGCCGCTTCCTCGCCCCGTCCCTGCACCTTGTAGCCCCCGAATACATTGACGGACTGCGGGGTAAGGCCCATGTGCACGCAGCTGGGAATGCCGCCGTGCGCCAGATGCTGGATGGTCTCCTTGAGCCAGAGCCCGCCTTCCAGCTTCACCACCTGTGCGCCGGCCTGCATCAGCGTCTTTGCGCCGCTCAGGGCGTCCTCGAGACGGACGCAGGACATGAAGGGCATGTCGGCAATCACAAGAGCGCGCCGACCATTGCCGCGGGCGACTGCAGCGGTGTGATAGGCCATGTCGGCGATGCTGACCGGCAGTGTCGAGTCGTGGCCCTGGACCACCATGCCCAGGGAGTCACCGACCAGGATGGTTTCCACGCCGGCCTCTGCCATCAGGTGGGAGAAGGTCGCATCGTAGCTGGTGAGACAGGTGAACTTTTCGCCCCGCGCCTTGAGGTCGCGGAGGGTGGAAAGGGTAACGGACTTCATGAACAGTCTCCTTCCGGGGAAGGCTATGGTGGTGGTGGTGCCGGTCCGCGTCAATTGCTCCAGCTTGGGCCCGTGTAGAGCTCAGAAAGGCCTGAGCGGTCGCTTGCTGTGGAGGCCTCCCGTACGCGCCTGCCGTCAGGGAGGGCCTGGTCGGGGGCAATATCCAGCAGGGGAATCAGCACGAAGTTGCGATTCAGCATTTCAGGATGTGGCAGCGTCAGATCGGGGCTGGTGATGACGTCGTTCCCATAGAGCAGCAAGTCCAGATCCAGGGTTCGGGCACCCCAGCGCTGTTGGCGAACGCGGCCATGCCGGTCCTCGATGATGTGCAGCGCCTGCAGTAAAGAGTGAGGCGTGAGGACTGTCTCGAGCCGGGCCACGGCATTCAGATAGTCATCCTGCCCGGGGGGGCCGAGCGGGGTGCTTCGGTACAGGCTGGATAGGCCAGTGACCCGGGAGCCCGGCAGCTTCCGCAGGCAGGCGACGGCACTGCGCAGCGTTGCGGCTGCATCGCCCAGGTTGGAACCCAGGCCGATGAAGGCTTGCGCCGGCGTCATGCGGGCGGGCTGGAGGCCGGGCGGCGCTTGCGCGGGCTACGTTTGCGAGGGGGGCGCGCACCGCTCCCGCCCCCCTTTTCCAGAGCGCGCAGCATTTCGGCCCGCAGACCGGGATCGGCGTCCTGATAGCGAGTCCACCAGGCGCCGAGGCCGCCGGTTTCCTCGCCGGCCTCTTCGCGCAGCACGAGGAAATCGTAGGCGGCCCTGAAGCGCTGCTGTTGCAGGAGCGCTTCGACCTGGCGCGGACGAGGCTGCTCCAGGCGGGGCTGCATTTCCCATATGTCGCGGACGGTCTGGGCAGTAAAGCGTGGAATGGCGGTGCGTTCGCCCTGGCGAGAGATCACGCGCTGGCCGGCCTGTTGCAGGGCAGGCATGGTCGGCATGCCCTCAGTTACCAGGTCGGCATGCTCCTCCTGCATGCGCTGCCAGAGCAGGGCCGCAAAGAAGAAGGCCGGGTTGACGCTCTTGCCGGCCTCTATGCGGTCGTCGGTGCTCTCGGCCGTCAGAGCTAGTAGGCGCTTACCCTCTTCAGAGCTGGCGCCCTCTGGGAACACGTGGCGGAAGAGATCGTAATGATGGAGGAGCTCGAGTACCCGTTCCGCATGGCCGGAGGTCAGCAGCTTTTGCGATTCGTCGAAGAGTCGGTGCGACGAGATATGGTCCAGCAGCCCGCCGAGTCGGCGGATCGGCGCCGCTGTGGAGGCTTCGATGTCGAAATCGAGCTTGGCGGCAAAGCGGATGGCCCGCAGCATGCGAACCGGATCCTCACGATAGCGGGTTTCCGGATCGCCGATCAGGCGTAACTGGCGCTTGCGGATGTCCTCCATCCCGTTGGCCATGTCCCACAGGCTGAAGTCGTCGATGTTGTAATAAAGGGCATTGACGGTGAAGTCGCGGCGTTCGGCATCTTCCTCGATGCTGCCCCAGACGTTATCGCGAAGGATCACGCCGGTATGCGAGGTATGGGCGTGCTGATCGGAATCGGCCTGCGCATGATGGGCACGGAAGGTTGCCACCTCGATGATTTCGCGGCCGTAGCGTACATGGGCCAGCCGGAAGCGCCTTCCAATCAGCTGGCATTGGCCGCCGAAGGCCTGCTTGACCTGCTCCGGGGTAGCGCTGGTGGCGACATCGAAGTCCTTCGGGTGCATGTCCAGCAGCAGGTCGCGGACGCAGCCGCCGACCAGGAAAGCATCGTGGCCTCGCTCGCGCAGGCGGTACAGGGTCTTGAGGGCGGCGCTGCTGATGTCCTTGCGGGAAATCGGGTGCTGATCGCGGGGAATGACGATCCTCTCCCTCCTGGCGGGCGGCGGCGTCTTGCCGCGGAGGCGATCGATCAGGCGTTTGATCATAAATAGGCGCAGGGCTGGGTGAATGACAAGCCGCGGATGATAGCAATTTCCCTTGCCGGGCACAGGGGCGGGTTTTGCATGGGGTGGGTCGGGCAGAGCCCCCAAAGAAGAGCGGGAGGCCTAGGCCTCCCGCATGCGCTGAACTTTATTATTTGTTCTTTGTGAGTGACGCTGTAGGTTCTTCTTTTTGATGGCCTTGTTTTTGTTATAGGCCTTTGGCGTTGTCCCTTGTTCTTTTCGTTCTTGGGATGCTGCCGGTAAAAGGTAGGGTTCAGCTATGAAGCCTCCCGGTCATAGCTGAACCTTTCCTATCCGCATTTATTGTTCTTCTTGTTCTTCTTATTTTTGGAGTCTGCGGACGCCGATTGCGCTGTTTTTATTGTTGGGTGCGCACGGTTGATATAGCAGATGCCGTGCCAACTCTTCGAAGAATTTTTTTGTTTATTAAAAACAGGTGGTTACGATTTTTGCGGGACGATGGGGGCCGGCTTCAGAAGGGAACGGGTAACAGCCAGGGGTAGCGGTGTAACAGTCTCGTGTAGCTGGGTAACACATTGTCAGTAATTGTTATGAGGCGTCAGGGAACACTTCCGTCCGGCTCGCTCCCGTTGTCGCCTTCATGGGTCCGCCGCCGCGGAATCCCCAGGCGCTGCCGGCGCTCCCAGAGGGATTTGCGGCTGATGCCCAGCTTCTGAGCCAGCTCTGTCTCGGACATATGGTCCTGATGCTCGAGGACGAAATGCTGGAAATAGTCCTCCAGGGACAGCCCCGTCGGTGGCTCGCTGGCAGAGACCGTGCGTCCCCCCGTCTGGGTGGGGACACCCTGCCTTACATAGTCGATGGCCAGGTGATCGGGCTGAATCTCGTCGGATTCGCACAGGATGGCGGCCCGCTCGATGGCATTTTCCAGTTCGCGCACGTTGCCGGGCCAGGGATAATTCAGCATCGCCTGGCGGGCCTCGGCGCCGAAGTGCAGCTCGCCGACGCCGAGGCGTGCAGCGATGCGCTCCAGCAGGGTTTCTGCCAGCTCAAGAATGTCACTGCCGCGGTCGCGCAATGGCGGCAGCATCAGCTCCACGACATGCAGGCGGTAATAAAGATCCTCGCGGAAGCGGCCTTCGCTGGCGAGCTGCTTGAGATTGCGGTGAGTGGCCGCGACCAGCCGCACGTCGATGCGTTTGGACTGCGTCGAGCCGATGCGCCGGACTTCCTTTTCCTGCAGCAGGCGCAGCAGCCGGGCTTGGGCCTCCTGTGGCAGCTCGCCGATCTCATCGAGGAAAAGCGTGCCGCCGTCGGCGGCTTCGACCAGGCCCTTGCGGTTGGCCTGGGCGCCGGTGAAAGAGCCCTTTTCGTGGCCGAACAGCTCGGACTCGATCAGCGTTTCCGGAATGGCCGCGCAGTTAACGGAAATCATCGGCCCGACAGCGCGCGGACTCTGCTCGTGCAGGGCGCGGGCCACCAGCTCCTTGCCGGTGCCGGACTCGCCACGGATGAGCACGGTGGTGGCCAGCGGTGCCACCTTGCGGATGCGGTTGAAGACGTCCTGCATGGCGGCGCAGGAGCCGATCATGCCGCTGGTGGGGTATTCGCGGGCAATGGTCTGCTTGAGCGCCTCGTTTTGCGCCTTGAGGTTTTTCTCGCGCAGGATGCGCTCGATGGCCATCAGCATCTCGTCGTGGTCGAAGGGCTTGGAGATGTAGTCCACTGCGCCCAGCTTCATGGCCTCCACGGCCGACTTGAGATTGCCGAAGCTGGTCATGATCAGCACGGGAGTCGGCTTGGCCCGTGCAATCAGTTCGGTGCCCTGCTCGCCCGGCAGGCGAACGTCGGTGATGACGAGATCGAAGTCCTCGAAGTTGTGACGCTCGCAGGCATCCGCAACCGAGCCGGCCTCGCTCACGCGGTAATGGTTGCGCTCCAGCAGCCGCTTCAGGCTGGAGCGGATGAGGGCTTCGTCTTCGACCAGCAGGATGTTGCTCATGGAAACCTGTGTTGTGGCGGTAGCGGGTGGCGTCGGAGTACAGGTCAGGGCTTGTGCATGTGTCCGTCCTGCCAGGACGGCAGCACAATCTGCACGATCACGCCGTGGCCCTGATCGTAATCCCCTTTGTCGATCAATTGAATGCGGCCTTCGTGCTCGGTGACGATGCCGTGCACCAGCGCCAGGCCGAGGCCCGTTCCCTTGCCCGTCGGCTTGGTAGTCACGAAGGGCTCGAACAGGGCGCTGCGGATCTCGCCTGCCGGCAGGCCGTTGCCGAAGTCCTCGATCTCGATGCGTACCTGGAGGCCATGCGCGCTGGCGCGGACGATGATGCGGCCGCCGGGGGGACTGGCGTCGCGCGCATTGCCGAGCAGGTTGATGAAGACCTGGGTCAGGCGCTGGGAGTCGCCGGCCACGATCGCCTCGGCGCTGCAGTTGTTCTCGAATACGAAGTCGCGTCCTTCGGGGGCCAGCTGCAGCAGCTGTATCGATTCCTCCACCACGTCCCGGATATCCACGGCCTCGCGGCTATGACTCGGGCTGTCGGCACGGGCGAAACCCACCAGTGATTGCACGATGCGCGAGATACGCTGCGTCTGCTCCAGTATCTGCCGACTGGCCTCCCGCATCTCCGGATCCTGGCTTTCCGCCTTCAGGTTCTGCGCCAGGCAGGCGATGCCGGTCACGGGATTGCCGATCTCGTGCGCGACGCCCGCTGCCAGGCGACCGATGGAGGCCAGGCGCTCATTGTGGGAGACGCGCTGCTCCAGTCGATGCAGTTCTGAAAGATCCTCCACCACGATTACTTGCGAATCCGGATGGCCGAGGCTGTCGCCCTCGCTGATGGAGGCGCGGTTGAGGCTGACCCAGCGGGTTTCGCCGCGGCTCTCCACCGGCTTGCGGTAGATCTGCGCACTCGAGCCGTGCAGGAAGTCGAGGAAGAGCTCTCGCCATGGCGACGGCAGGTCGCTGAGCCGGGAGCCGATCACCGCCTCGTCGGTGATCCCGGTGAGCTGCATCATGGCGTGGTTCCACGACAGGATCTCGAGGTCGCGGCCGAGCGAGCACACGCCGATCGGCAAGTCGAACAGGGTCTGGCGGTGGAAGCGGCGCAGCGAGTCGAGCTCGGCGGCGAGGCCGGAGAGGCGGTGCCGGTACTCCTCGAGGCGCGATTCGATGTAGTGGATGTCCTCGGAGCCTGCGGTTTCCGTGCGCGCCTTGTAGGGCAGGTGCTGGTCGAGGATGTCCTGCGCCACTGACGGACCGAGCAGGCCGGAGAGGTTGGATTCGATACGGTCGCGCAGGCGGCGCAGTGCATAGGGGCGCACCTCCCCCGGATCCATGCCGAGGTCGGCCAGCGCCACCTGGACTTCGCGCTCGGCCGTGACGCGGCCGAGCGGCTCGGAGAGGCCGCGCACGAAGTCGCCGGTCGTCGCGGCGGACAGTTCCCAGCGGTAGGGACGGCGGAGGTTGTCCACGGAGCAGGTCTGCGCCGCGATCTGCTCGCTGGGCGTCTGTCGGCCGAGCAACGACATCATCACACCGAGCACGGCGTTGACCAGGGTGATGAACGTTCCCATTGTCTGCCAGTAATCGGTGTTGTTGGCGAAGGAGACGTTGAACCAGCTCTGCTCGGGGACGAAGCGCAGCTCCATCAGGTAGGGGATCACCAGCGTGACGAACCACAGGAACATTCCGGCGCAGAGGCCGGTGATGAAGCCGGTGCGATTGGCGCGCGGCCAGAACAGCACACCGATGAGCCCGGGAGCGAACTGCAGCGTGGCCACGAAGGTGAGCATGGCCATCTCGGTCATGCTGTGGCGCTCGTCCAGCAGGATGTAGACGAGATAGGCCGTGGCGATGAGCCCGGCGATCAGCAGGCGCCGTACGCCAAGGATCCAGCGGTAGATGTTCTGGTCCGGGCTCGGCTGGTGCAGCGGCAGCACGAGATGGTTCAGCGCCATCGACGCCAGCGCCAGCGTGCTGACAATGATGACCCCCGAGGCCGCGGCGAGGCCGCCCACGAAAACCAGCAGGGGCAGCCACGTCGTATTCGAGGCGAGTGCCACGCCAAGCGTGAAGTATTCCGGATGCAGGTTGAGGCCCAGCTTGAGGCCTGCCCAGAGCAGCAGTGGCACGGCCAGCGACATCAGGAACAAGTAGAGCGGCAGCCCCCAGCTCGCGCTGATCAGGGCGCGTGGATGAAAGTTTTCGGTGAAGGTCATCTGGTACATGTAGGGCAGTACCACCGCCGAGAACAGGAAGGACAGGATCAGGATGTGCCAGAAGCCGCCATGCAGCGGCTCGTACAGCATGTGCAGCGCCGCGGGGTTCTGGATCAGCCAGGGCTCGAGGCCGTCGTTGCCGCCGAGCACGCCGTTGTAGGCGAACCAGGCGACCGCGCCCATTGCCACCAGCTTGATCACCGATTCCAGGGCGATGGCGACGACCAGCCCCTCGTGCTTTTCGCGTGGGGAGAGATGGCGTGCGCCGAACAGCACGGTGAAGGCCATCATGACGATGCAGAACACCAGCGCCATCGACTTGTGGTGCACATCCGGCGTGAGCAGTTGCGCGGAGTCGGCCACGGCGCGGATCTGCAGCGCCAGGATGGGTAGCATGCCGATGATCATGGCCAGCGTCGTCAGTGATCCCACGCCCTGACTGCGGTAGCGATAGGCGAAGAGGTCTGCCAGCGAGCCGAGCTGGTAGGTGCGGGCCAGCCGCAGGATGGGGGCGAGCAGTACCGGGGCCAGCAGGAAGGCGCCGGAAACGCCAAGGTAGAAGGCCAGGAAGTTGTAGCCGCTCTGGTGGGCAAAGCCGACTACCGCATAGATGCCCCAGGCGCTCAGGTAGACGCCGAGCGACAGCACGTAAACCACCGGATGCCGGACCCAGCGAACCGGTACGAGGCCCGATTCGCTGATGTAGGCGACCAGGAAGAGTAGAAAGAGATAGCCGACGCCCAGCGTCAGCAGAATGCCCGGGCTGAAGTTCATGACTGGCCCCCGCCGCTCGCGGGTCTGGCCGCCGCGGGTTCGGGTGTGGGCGTCGGGCGCTGGAGCAGGTCGTTACTGCAGGTCATTGAGGTCGCGGCTCTTGCCGATCCAGAAGCTGAGCGCAATCAGGATCAGCCAGATGAGATAGGGCCGGTACCAGGCCGTGCCACCTTCACTCCACCACTCGATGATGGCCGGCGAGAGCAGGTAGGCGCCGGCGATGAACAGCAGGACGAGGCGGTCGATATACATGGTGGGCCAGCACGGGCGGGGAAGGATTCTGCGTGCAAGTTAACAGTGAAGGCTTACGCCGCCAAGCGCCGCGGGCCGAGGGGCCCTGTGCCTCGTCAGCCGCCGCCATTAGCGAGGAATGGCTGCCAGGGAATGGCCTGCGGCTGCCAGTGCCGGATGCCCCACGCCAGAATTTCACGCGCCGGCAGCGGCGGCATTCCGGGCGCGACCTCCTGGCCAAGCTGCCGCAGCACCAGCCACAGGAGATCCGGTGCAGGTGGCAGGGGTAGCGCCCCGGCATGCGTCTGCTTGGACAGCTTGCTGCCATCGGCATGCACCGCGAGCGGCAGGTGCAGGTATTCGGGGGTGGGCACCCCCAGCAAGCGCTGGAGCACGATCTGGCGCGCGGTGTTGTCGAGCAGGTCCGCGCCACGCACGACGCGCGTGATGCCCTGCGCGGCATCGTCCACGACGACGGCAAGCTGGTAGGAGAAGAGGCCGTCGCGGCGTCGCAGGACGAAGTCGCCGACGACTTCGCGCACATTTTCAGACTGTTTCCCCAGCACCAGATCCCGGAAGTGCTGTATGCCGTCCGGCACGCGCAGGCGCAGTGCCGCATTCTCGCGCGGCGAGGTGAAGGCCCGGCAGAGTCCCGGGTAGGCGCTGGCGCCGAGCCGGGCGAGCTCGGCGCGCGAGCAGCAGCACCAGAAGACGTCGCCCTGGGCGCGGAGCTGCTCCAGCGCCGCGAGATAGGCCTCGCTGCGGGTGCTTTGCCACAGCACCCCGCCGTCCCACTCGAAGCCATAGGCCTCGAGCTGGCGCAGGATCGTGTCGGCGGCGCCCGGCATCATGCGCGGCGGATCGATGTCCTCCATGCGCAGCAGCCACTGGCCTCCGGCTGCCCGCGCATCGCAATAGCTGCCGACGGCGGCCACCAGCGAGCCGAGGTGCAAAGGCCCGGTAGGCGAGGGAGCAAAGCGGCCGATGTAGCGCATGCAGGCAGGGGCTCTGGACGTGGAATGAAAAAAACGCCGCAGGGGCGGCGTTTTTTTCAGTGATCGGCGATCAGCCGACCAACTGCTTTTCCTTGATCTCCGCCAGGCTCTTGCAGTCGATGCAGAGCGTCGCGGTGGGGCGTGCCTCGAGCCGGCGGATGCCGATCTCGATGCCGCAGTCGTCGCAGTAGCCGTAGTCTTCCTTGTCGATGCGGTCGAGCGTCTGGTCGATTTTCTTGATCAGCTTGCGCTCGCGGTCACGGGTGCGCAGTTCCAGGGAGAACTCCTCTTCCTGGGTGGCGCGGTCGTTGGGGTCGGGGAGGTTGGCCGACTCGTCCTGCATGTGATGCACGGTGCGGTCGACTTCCTCCATCAGCTCGCGCTTCCAGGACTCCAGGATGGAGCGGAAGTGCTGCAGCTGCTTGGGGTTCATGTAGTCCTCGTCCTTGCCGGCCTGATAGGGCGTCGTGCCATGGATGAGCGCGTTGGACGCTGTACCGGTGGATTTGGCGGATTTACTGCTGGCCCTGGGGGCGGATTTCACGCTTTCAGTTTTCACGGGTACGACTTTGCTTGAAGGGGTGGATGAGGTCTTGGCGGCCACTGCCGGAGCAGGGCTTGCCGGCTTGGCGGGGGCTTTGGCCACCACTGCCGGAGCCTTGGTCGCCGAGGGCTTTTCCGCGGGGGCCGCCTTGGCGGATTTGGCAGCCGGTTTGGCTGCAGCCTTCGCGGGGGCGGCCTTCACGGGCTTGACCGGGGCTTTCGCCGCCGGCTTGGCGGTCGTCTTGGGTGCGGCAGCCTTGCTGGCCGGGGCCTTTGCCGGCTTGGTCGCGGGGCTCTTGCCGGCAGCCGTCTTGCTGGCTGCAGGCGTCTTCGTGGTCGTTGCCTTGGCGGTGCCCTTGGCGGCCGGCTTCGGGGCCGACTTGGCCGATGCCTTGGCGGCTGGTTTGGCCGGTGCTTTTGCAGCGGCCTTCGCGGTCACCGGCTTTGCGGGTTTGGCCGGCGCCTTGGTTGCAGGCTTGGCCGCGGGCTTTGCCGGCGCCTTTGTGGTGCTCTTCGCAGGCTTTACCGGCGCCTTGGCTGCAGGCTTGGCCGGCGCTTTCGAAGTGGACTTGCTGGCAGCAGGCTTGGCGGGGGCCTTGGCTGCCGGTTTGGCCGCGGGCTTCGCTGCGGGCTTGGCGGGTGCCTTGCCTGTCTTTTCCGCCGCTGGCGTCTTTTTCTTGTTCTTGCTCTTGTCAGACGTGGTAGCCATTGCCGTCCCCTGGGGCGTAAGAAAACGCCATCTATATCAAGAAGCGTTTACCCGGACAACTAACTCCCGCACCGGGTAAAGCCTAGTCCTTTCTGGCATGAGTTGTGTCTATCCACACGCTGCCATCGATGACCTGCGCCTTCAACAGGACCAGCGACTCGCCTTGGCAGGGGCCGTATACGCAAAGGCCGTCTTCGATCTGGAACAGGGCGCCGTGGTTGGCGCACTGGATGTAGCGCTGCTCCGTATCCAGGAAGACATCCGGCTGGAAGTTCAGCGAGATGCCGATATGCGGGCATTCGTTGCGATACGCGTGGATCGTTCCGCCCTGGCGCACCACGACAACCTCGCCGTGGGGCGTTTCCACCCCGATGGCATCGCCATCGGGAATGTCCTCAAGCAGGCAGAGCTTCAGCATGTTTCAAACTCGAAAGGCCGGCGATTATAGGAAGCAGAGCTCTAGTGTCCAGCATGCAATGCGTTGTTTTCTCGCAACAGCGCGCCGTGCTGCTCCAACGGCAGGCGTGGACCGAACTGGCCGACCACCGCGGCGGCGGCGCGGCTGGCCAGGGCGCCGGCCCGGGGCGGCGTCCAGCCGCGGGTCAGTCCAAACAGGTAGGCGCCGGCAAACATGTCTCCGGCGCCATTGGAATCGACTGGCGTGACCGGGCTCGGCTCTATGCGATGGATCGCCTGACCATCCCAGACCAGCGCGCCCTGGCTGCCTAGGGTGATGACCACCTGGCGGGCGACGCCCCTGAGGCTCTCCAGGGCGTGGTCGGCGGAGAGGGCGCCACTCCACAGGCAGGCTTCCTCCTCGTTGCAGAAGAGCAGGTCGACGCCATCATCCAGCATCTCGGCGAGGCCGGGCTTGAAGAAGCGCACCATGGCCGGGTCGGAAAAGGTCATCGCGATCTGCACACCATGCAGACGGGCGTGACGGCGGGCCTCCGCCACGGCAGCGCGCGCCGAATCGGAGCTCACGAGGTAGCCCTCGATGTAGAGCCAGCGTGACGCGGCCAGGGCCTCCGGCACGAGTTCGGCGACCGAAACGTCCGAGGTGATGCCGAGAAAGGTGTGCATGGTCCGCTCGGTGTCCGGGGTGACCATGACCACGCAGGTGCCGGAAACGCCATCCTCGCGCTCCGGCTTGAGGTTGCTGGAGACGCCGGCGGCATGCAGGTCGTGCACGTAGAAATCGCCGGTGCCGTCGCTGGCGACCTTGCAGGAGTAGAAGCTGCGGCCACCGAAGGCGGCCACGGCAATGATGCTGTTGGCGGCCGAGCCACCGCTGGCGCGTTTCTCCAGGCCGAATTCGGAGTCCAGGGCGGCGATGAGGCGCTGCTGGGCGGCCTCGTCGATCAGCGTCATCTGGCCCTTGCTGATGCCGTGGCGGGCGAGGAAGTCGTCGGTGACCCGGTACTCGACATCGACGAGGGCATTGCCGATGGCATAGACATCAAAGTGAGACGCAGTCGGCATGGCGAGTATCCATTTACAAAAGTCGGGCGATTATGCGGGCCGCCCGGACTGCCCGCCAGAGGGGCCCGGGGCTAGAATCGCCGGGCCTTTGCTGCCCTGGAAATACCACGATTCATGAACGCCCTGCGCCAACGCGGCTTCATCCTGACGGCCCTCCTCATCCTGCTGGTGATCATCCTGCTCGCGGCCGTCGGCCTCGGCGTCTACATGCTCCGGCTCGATGGCGTGGTGCGGGAGAAGTTCGAGGGCAAGCGCTGGGCGATCCCGGCTCGCGTCTATGCGCGGCCGCTCGAGCTGTACGCCGGAGCGCCGCTGTCGCAGCGCGACGTGCAGGACGAACTGCGCCGGCTCAATTACCGGCAGCAGCCCGCCGACCGGCCCGGCAGCTATCAACAGAAGGGGCGTGACTTCCTCATCCACACCCGGGGCTTCAGCTTCGGTGACGGCGAGGAGCGCCCTCAGGTGCTGCGCCTGCGCTTCGACGGGTCTGCCCTTGCCGACGTGGCCAGCACGGAGCGCAGCGACCGCGGCGTGGTGCGGCTCGAGCCGATGGTGATCGGCGGCATTTATCCCAAGCAGAACGAAGACCGCATCCTGATGCAGCTGAAGGAAGCGCCGCCGCACCTCGTGAACGCGCTGCTCGCCACGGAGGACCGCTCGTTTTACCGCCACTACGGCATTTCCATACGCGGCACGGCGCGCGCGCTGTGGGTCAACGCGACTGCGGGCGGCAAGCAGGGCGGTAGCACGCTGACGCAGCAGCTCGTGAAGAACTTCTACCTCACCAACGAGCGGACGCTGTCGCGCAAGGTCAACGAGGCCCTCATGGCCGTGCTGCTCGAGATGCATTACAGCAAGGACGAAATCCTCGAGACCTATCTCAACGAGGTGACGCTGGGGCAGAGCGGCGACCGCTCCGTCAACGGCTTCGGCCTGGCCTCGCAGTTCTATTTCGGGCAGCCCGTCTCCGAGCTGCAGCTTCACCAGGTGTCGCTGCTGGTCGGCATGGTGCAGGGGCCCTCGCTCTACAATCCGCGCCGCAATCCCAAGCGGGCGCTGGCGCGGCGCAACCTCGTCATCGACAACCTGCTGCGCGACCGGCGGATAACCCCCGCGCAGGCCGCGAGCGCGAAGAGTAGGCCCCTCGGTGTCATCGCCCGGCCCACTGCTTCCAGCACGGTCTATCCCGCCTTTGTCGACCTGGTGCGCCGCCAGTTGCATGCCGAGTACAAGGAAGAAGATCTTGCCTCTGACGGGCTGCGCATATTCACGACGCTGGACCCGCGCGTGCAGACGGCGGCCCAGGAAGCGTTTGCCAGCACCGTCAGCCGCCTGAAAAAGGCCAGCCCGAAGCGGCTCGCCAAGCTGCAGGGCGCGATGGTGGTCTCGAACCCGGAGAATGGTGAGTTGCTGGCCATCGTCGGCGGCTATGGGGACTTCACCGGCTACAACCGCGCGCTGGATGCGCAGCGCCAGATCGGCTCGCTGGTGAAGCCGGCGGTCTATCTCACGGCGCTGGAGTCTGGCCAGTTCACGCTGGTGACCCCGCTCGACGACAGCCCCGTGCAGCTGATGAGCCAGAACGGCCAGGCGTGGGAGCCGAAGAACGACGACGGCGAGAGCCATGGCGTCGTCCCCCTGTACCATGCGCTGTCGAACTCGTATAACCAGGCCACCATCCGCATGGGCATGACCGTGGGCGTGCCGGCAGTGATCAATACGCTCAAGCGCATGGGGGTCGAGCGCAAGCTCGCGAACTATCCCTCGCTGATGCTGGGCGCCGTGGACATGTCGCCGCTCGAGGTGATGTCGCTGTTCCAGGTCTACGCCAGTGGCGGATTCCGTACGCCGCCGCGCAGTATCCGCGAGGTGCTGGCAGCGGATGGCAAGCCGCTCAAGCGTTATGGACTCGCGGTGGAGCAGGTCGCCGACCCTGCCGCGGTCTACCTGCTGAACTTCGCCCTGCAGCAAACCATGCGCAGCGGGACGGCGGCGAGCGCGTCCAGCCTGCTGCCTCCCGATCTCGTCATGGCCGGCAAGACCGGTACCACCAACGACCTGCGCGATGCGTGGTTCGCTGGTTACACGGGCAATTACCTGGGCGTGGTGTGGGTCGGCAGTGACGACAATCGCAGCACGGGATTGTTCGGCGCCACCGGCGCACTTCCCGTGTGGGTCGAGACGATGCGGCGCCTGCATCCGGTGTCGCTGGCCCAGGCACAGCCCGAGAATGTCGAGTGGCAATGGGCGGACCGCCTGAGCGGGCAGCTTTCCGCAGAGGGCTGCCCGGATGCGGTCTTCGTCCCCTTCCGGGGCGATACGCTGCCGCAGGAACGTACCGGCTGCGCCCAGGGCGGATTGCCGGGCGCCGTCGATGCCGTTAACCGGACGTTGAACCGCGTTATTGACTGGTTCTGAAGGGCACTTACGCGTCGCACTTTTGCAATTATCGGGAGTGCTGCGCTTGCCAAGACGGGCGGGCGGGTATTCATTCTATGGACACGGAGTCGCTGTGCTCGCCCGCCGCACCGGATGTCACAGGCGGCGGGCAATCCACCTGACTGCCGCATTCGCGGCCGGAAACTACATGCGTAATCTACGGCATCTCCTGACCGCTGCTCTGCTCCTGCTCGGCGCCTGTACACAGCAGCCCGTGCGCAATATTCCGGTAGTAACAGGTTCCGGTACGCCGACGCCCCCGCCTGCCGGCACAGAAATCATCGGCCCGCTGCCGCCTGACAGCATGACTTCCGAGGCTCCTGCCGCTCCCGCGCGACCGCCACAGCCGGCACGTCAGCTGGCGGACGGCTCTCATCTACCCGCTGTGAAAGGCTTGGTGGCGAGCGCCGATCGTGCCCTGGCAAAGGGCGAGGTGGATCTGGCGGCGGTGAATCTCGAGCGCGCCCAGCGCCTCGCGCCGCAGTCGGCACTGGTCTACCAGAAGCTGGCGCGGGTTCGCCTCAAGCAGTCGCGGCCCGCAGAGGCCGAGCAGCTGGCGCGCAAGGCGCTGGCTTATGCAACGGGGCCTGTGCAGCAGGCCGAGCTGTGGCGACTGATCGCCGGCGCGCGCCGCCAGCGTGGCCAGCAGGCCGCCGCGCAAGAGGCTGAGGCAAAGGCGGTTGCGCTGGAGACAGGCACGGCCGGGGGGTGACCTGACAGCAGTGTGCTGTCGGCGCTCGTGCCGTGCTTGAGGGATTCGAATTACCCTGTGCAGTCACGTCGTTCTTGAATGGATTTTGCAGGTGTAGTGCGTAGCGCATGGACCTGGCCGGCAAGCTGACTTTCAGCCTTCGGCAATTTTGCACACATAGCGAGGTTTCGCGTGCGAAGCAGACATCACCTGCGGTGACAACGCCCGAGTATTCCTTTCCCTGCCTTCCGCCGACGGCAAATAACCAGCCTGGAAATAATTGACGTTCACGGGATTTTGATCAGGGCGCCTTCAGGCCGCTTTGCTGCGTCCGCTGCTGCAGCCATTCCGGAATGGCTTCTTCAGGTGCGGCGATCTCGCTGTCGTCCTTCGAGCCCAGTACGAGCTTGCCTTCGATTTCCAGCGACTTGATCCGGTACTCGAAGCGTTCGCCGCTGCTCAGGTGGCCGAGCACTTTCACCGGATAGTTCAGGAAGTCGGGCGCCAGCCACAGTTCGTAGGCCCGCACCATTTCGCGCAGATCGGTGTCGAAGCGCTCGCCGTAAAGGTGCAGCGTACGCAGCGTGCCGATCGGCAGTTTTACTTTCTCTTCCGCATCCAGGAAAAAACGGACCTGATAGACCTTCTTGCCGGTCGTCACCATCACGGATTGCGGCTGCCCGTTGAAGGTCACGGCCAAGTGAAACGGCAGGCTCGCCATGTCCTGCGGCACGATGGCCAGCGGCACTTCGCGGGGATTGGTCGGGCGGCCGAAGCGGATCACGCCACCCGCATAGCTGGAGAAACTCTTGACCTCGTCGTTCAGCAGCGTCTCGGACTTTTCAGGATGCAGGCCGCCCTCCGGGCTGATGCGGCCCTCGCTCGTCATGCGTGCCCGGAAACCGAATTTCTTCGCGTTCTGGTCGATGAAGTAGCGGTAGCCCTCCATATTCCAGGACTGGTTGAGCAGGACGGGAATGCCGCCAATGCGGGCATCCAGTTGCGCGACGAGCTGGACCGGGAAGGCGGGCGCCGGCTCGGGCGCGGGGGCCGGAATCGCTTCGGGTGGGGCTTCCTCAGCTACCGGAGCAGGAGTCGCCTCGTCGGCCGAGGTTTCTTCAGCAGATGGCCCCGTGTCCGATGCATCTGCCACTTTCCTTTTGGCTTCCGGCGGCGCCTTTTTCGCTTTCGCGGGTTGGCGGGTGGCGGCGGGCTTGATGGCTACCATGCGCAGGCCCTGCGAAGCGGGGGCCTTCTCCAGGGTGGGCGGACGCGTCGCCAGCTGCACTTGCTGGACGTGGGTTGGCTGCTTGCGCTCCAGGACTTCGTCGGGTGCGATGTAGAAATCGGGCAGCGCAAGCTCGCCACCGCCGATAAAAAAGGCGTGCAGCGCCAGCGACAGCAGCAGTGCTGAAAGCAGGGTGAAGCGCTTTGTCCGCATGGCAGAGCCGTCCCTCGGCGAAATGGTCAGGCCTTCAACGCGACCCGGGCAGCGGCGGCAGTGGCGGCAATGTCGTCAGGCGTATGCGCGGCCGATAAGAAGCCGGCTTCGAAAGCCGATGGCGCCAGATAGATGCCCTCGGCCAGCATGCCGTGGAAAAAGCGTTTGAACGCGTCCACGTTACAGGCCAGTGCCTCGGCGTAGCTGCCCACCTTCCGGTCCGTGAAGAAAACGCCGAACATGCCACCCACCTGCGTGGTGGTCAGCGCGGTGCCGCTCTCGCGAGCGGCATCTTCCAGTGCCTTGCAGAGGGAGGCAGTGCGCTCGGTCAGGGCGGTGAAGAAGCCAGGCGCGGAAATCAGCTCCAGGGTCTTGAGGCCGGCGCGCATGGCAATCGGGTTCCCCGAGAGCGTGCCCGCCTGATAGACCGGGCCGAGCGGCGCGATCTTTTCCATGATGGCGCGCTTGCCGCCAAAGGCGCCGACCGGCATGCCGCCGCCGATCACCTTGCCCAGGGTCGTCAGGTCGGGCGTCACGCCGTAGAGGGACTGGGCGCCGCCGAGGGCAACGCGGAAGCCCGTCATGACCTCGTCGAATATCAGCACGGCGCCGTACTGGTCGCAAAGCTTGCGGAGGCCTTCCAGGAAGCCGGGCGTCGGCGGAATGCAGTTCATGTTGCCGGCCACGGGTTCGACGATGATGCAGGCCACTTCGTCGCCGCGAGTCCGGAAGAATTCCTCCGTCTGCGCCAGGCTGTTGAATTCGAGCGTGACGGTGTGCTTTGCGAGGTCGGCGGGTACGCCGGCAGAGCTTGGAACACCAAGCGTCAGTGCGCCGGAGCCGGCCTTGACCAGCAGCGAGTCGGCGTGGCCGTGGTAGCAGCCCTCGAACTTCACCAGTACGTCGCGGCCAGTGTAGCCGCGCGCCAGTCGGATGGCGCTCATGGTGGCCTCGGTGCCGGAGCTCACCATGCGGACCATGTCCATGGAAGGGAGTAGCTCGCAGACCTTGTCGGCCATGCGGATCTCGAGCTCGGTGGGCGCACCGAAGCTGAGGCCGTCGACGGCGGCTTCCTGCACTTCGCGGATCACGTCCGGGTGCGCATGGCCGAGGATGGCGGGGCCCCAGGAGCCGACATAGTCGATGTAGCGGCGGCCGTCCGCGTCATACAGATAAGCGCCGCAGGCGCGCGAAAAGAACACCGGCGTGCCGCCAACGCCGCGGAAGGCACGAACAGGGGAGTTCACTCCGCCGGGAATATGGCGGCAGGCGGCTTCAAACAGGGTGTCGGATCGGCTCATGGCGGCAACTCAAAACAGTTGGGTGAAGGCGCGGGCGTGGGCGGTGATGTCGGGTGCGTTCCAGAGATCGCTGATGACCGCTACGCAGTCGGCTCCTGCGGCAATCACGGGCGCGGCATTATCGGCAGTTATTCCGCCTATCGCCACTACGGGAAGGTGCAACGATCTGGCCTCGGTCAGCAGTGCAAGCGGCGCGGTACGCGCGCCCGGCTTCGTGGAGGAGGGAAAGAGGGCGCCGAAGGCGACATAGCTGGCGCCATTAGCTTGCGCCTCTTCGGCCATGGCGAGTGAGTCGTGGCAGGTGGCGCCAATGATGGCATCCGGGCCCAGGGCGCGCCTTGCCTCTGACAGGGAGCCATCACTACGCCCCAGATGCACGCCATCCGCGCCGATGCGGACCGCCAGCGCCAGGTCGTCATTTATCAGCAGTGGCACCTCGTAACGACGGCAAATCGCCAGCAGGGCGCGTGCTTCCGACTCCCGCCGCGCGTTGTCCATCGACTTGTCGCGGTATTGCACGATACGTGCCCCGCCTTCCAGGGCGGCGGCCACTGCCGGCAGCAGGCGGCCCGCCAGCAGCGCGCTGTCGGTGATGGCGTAGAGGCCACGAAGTGACATTATCGGAGCGCCTAGGAGAACCGCACGGGCGTCACCCGCACCGGCAGGAATTGACCGCTGTCGCGGGGGCGGTCGGCCCGACGCAGGGCCATGCTCACGAACTCTTCCGCCAGTGCCACGGCCTCCGGCAGCGGGAGGCCTGCGGCGAGTCCGGCCGCCAGCGCCGATGCAAGGGAGCAGCCCGAGCCATGGAATTCGCCCTGCAGGCGATCAATCCGGCTTTCTCGCAACAGGGTGGTGCCGCTGAAGAGCCGGTTAAGGAGCATGGCGCCAGGCTCATGCCCCCCCTTCAGCAGCACATGTCTGGCGCCAAGTGCAGCCAGGCGAGCGATGGCGCTATCGAGATCGTCAGTTTCGGCCAGGCGGCGCGCCTCGATGGAGTTGGGCGTGATGACGGTAGCGCGCGCAAACAGTCGGAACAGGCCTTGCGCCAGATCATCCCCGGCCAGCGAGCCCCCGGAATTGGCGGCCAACACCGGATCCAGCACGACCGGGATGCCCGGGTGACGGTCGAGCAACTCGCCCACCACGTCTGCAATGGCGCCCGATCCCAGCATGCCGAGCTTGATCGCTGCCACAGGCATGTCGTCCAGCACGGCTTCGGCCTGGCGCCGTATGAGCTGTGGCGAGACAGGCTCGAAGCCATGGACCTGCTGTGAGTCCTGCACGGTCAGCGCCGTGCAGACCACCGCGGCATGCGCGCCGAGCGCGGCCACGCTCTCGATGTCGGCCTGCAGGCCGGCGCCGCCGGACGGGTCCAGCCCGGAAAAGCAGAGGACGACGGGGCGCATCAAAAGGGCCTCACAATGACGAGGATGACGATGGCGATCAGGGCCACCACCGGCAACTCGTTGAATATACGAAAGAAGACATGGGAGCGCGTGTTGCGGTCCTGCTGGAACGCTTTGAGATAGCGGCCGCAGCAGAGGTGATAGACCACCAGCAGGCCGACCAGGGCCAGCTTGGCGTGCAGCCAGCCCTGGGTCCGGTAGTAGGGCCAGTTCAGGGACAGCATCCAGAAACCGAAGAGCACTGTCAGTAGCAGCGAGGGCCACATGATGCCGCGATACAGCTTGCGCTCCATGACCTTGAAGCGCTCGCGCCCCGGGAGGTCGGTGGTCGCCGCGTGGTACACGAAGAGGCGGGGCAGGTAGAAGAGGCCGGCAAACCAGCAGACCATGGCGATCACGTGCAGGGCCTTGAGCCAGAGCATCGGGGACTCCTGGGGTGGGGACCAGGGTGGCAGCTGTTATCCTGGTCGGGATTTGGAAGGAATTTCACAAGTCTGCCAAAGCCTTGCATCACATTTCTACAACGGGGCTCATTTGCCGGCATGGCGGGCATGCCTGATAATCGCGCCACTTTTTTCCTATTTGCCTTTTTTCACAGGGTGGTCACGTGCTCAAGGTTGGCATCGTCGGTGGTACCGGCTACACGGGCGTCGAGCTGTTGCGCCTGCTCGCGCAGCATCCCGGCGTCGAATTAAAAGCCATTACGTCGCGCTCTGAAGCCGGCATGCCTGTCGCGCAGATGTTTCCGAACCTTCGCGGACATGTGGATCTCGCGTTCAGCG
The DNA here is from genome assembly GCA_029237815.1 of Moraxellaceae bacterium. Taxonomy (GTDB): domain Bacteria; phylum Pseudomonadota; class Gammaproteobacteria; order Pseudomonadales; family Moraxellaceae; genus UBA2031. Next base: position 5,039 of record JAQZBP010000006.1, on the reverse strand, counting down.
AGCCCTCCGTCGAGGCGCTGGGCGCCTGTGATGTGGTGTTCTTTGCCACTCCCCATGGCGTCGCCATGAAGCAGACTCCGGAGCTGGTGGAGCGCGGCGTCCGCGTCATCGACCTGGGTGCCGATTTCCGTATTGCCGATCCCGCTGTGTTCGAGAAGTGGTACGGGCTTCCGCACAGCTGCACCGACATGCTGGCGGAGGCAGTCTACGGCCTGCCCGAGGTCAATCGCGAGGCTATACGCAAGGCCAGGGTCATTGCCAATCCGGGCTGCTATCCGACTGCTGTGCAGCTGGGTTTCCTGCCGCTGCTGAAGGCGGGGCTCGTGGATGTGAAGCATCTGGTGGCAGATGCCAAGTCCGGCGTTTCCGGCGCTGGTCGCAAGGCCGAGGTGCATACACTCTTTTCCGAGGCAGCAGAGTCGTTCCGGGCCTATGGCGTGGCCGGGCACCGGCACCTGCCCGAGATCTCGCAGGGACTGGCTCGCATGACAACGGGAAGCGTGGGGCTGACCTTCGTTCCGCATCTTCTGCCCATGATCCGCGGCATTCACGCAACGCTTTATGCCACGCTGAAGGCTGAGTCTGGAGATCTCCAGAAACTGTATGAGGAAACCTTTGCCGGCGAACCTTTTGTCGACGTCATGCCGGCCGGCTCATTGCCGGAGACCCGTTCGGTCAAGGGCGCAAACACCTGCCGTATCGCTGTCTATCGCCCTCAGGGCGGGGACACGGTCGTCGTGCTGTCGGTCATCGACAACCTTGTGAAGGGGGCGGCCGGCCAGGCCGTGCAGAACATGAACATCATGTTCGGTTTGCCCGAAACGACCGGGCTGGGGCAGATTGCCCTGCTGCCCTGAGGACGAGCGCCAGTGTTCCGTCGTGAGCGTGAAACATTGCAGCGGCTGGTGCTGGTACCTTACCGGCCATTTCGCAATCTCTCGCTTGGCATTGGCGGATTCATCCTGATCATTGCTGCCGGCGTGGGTGGCTTCTATGCCGGGACGCGATACAGCAGCAGTGCGGTGGGGGCCACACCCGACGAGGTCGAGCGCCTGCGTCAGACCGTGCGCATGTACGCTGAAAAATCCAAGGCCATGCGAGACAAGGCGGCTGTCGCCCAGCATGACCGCCAGATCGTGTTGGCGGCGACGGAGCAGCTTCGCCAGGAGAACAAGAAGCTGCTCGAGAGCATTACTGTCCTCGAGGATCAGGTCGGTACCTACAAGAAGCTGTTGTCGCCGCGGGCAGGAGCCTCAGCCGGTCTCAGTGCCGAGCGGCTGGATCTGCATGGCACGGGCAATCCCGCGCAGGTGAGCTATCGGCTGGTTTTGACGCAGGCGTCGCGTTCCGCCGGCGATATCAGGGGTACCCTCGAGGCGCATCTGGTCGGCGGCGGACGTAGTGTCATGCTACCGGTAGGCGACAACCGGTTTGCTTTCCAGTATTTCCAGAGCCTCTCCGGAGAGTGGCAGTTACCCGCAGGGTTTCGTCCCGAGCGCGTTGATATCGTACTCAGGCCAGCGCAGGGAGCGCCGGTACAAAAGAGTTTTCGTTGGGAGGTACAGCCCTAGGAGGGTCGGCTTCCTGCTTGATTGAGGGTTATCAGATGCTGGGCAAGAAGAAAACCACTAGCTCCTTCAAGGGCAATGACTACAAGGACCACAGCTTTATTGCGCCGCATACCGAGGTGGTCGGCGACATCAAGTTTACGGGTGGGCTCCATGTCGAGGGCCGGGTCACCGGTAATATCGTTTCCGATGATGGTGCCTTGCATGTCCATGGCGAGGTCGTGGGAGAGATCCGGGTTCCGCATGTGGTGATAAACGGGCTCGTGCAGGGAAATGTCCATGCTTCGGAGCATATCGAGCTGGCGGCCAAGGCTGTGGTTCACGGCAATGTCTACTACAAGACCATGGAGATGCTGCTTGGTGCCCAAGTCAACGGCAGTCTGCTGCACAGCGACAAGCCCCAGGTTCAGCTCATCGAGCACCAGCGGGAGTCCGGTGCCACCGATAATGGTTGACGGTTTTGCTTGGTCTTTTACATAATCCCGGGGTTTCCAGTAGTAGCTAAAGGTGAGGCAGATGAATGAAGTGGCGCAGGCCATGACCCTGACTGATCGCGCCGCGACCAAGGTCCGCAAGTTGCGCGAAGGGGAGGGCAACCCTGAGCTGAAGCTTCGGGTCTACATCACTGGCGGCGGTTGCTCCGGCTTCTCTTACGGGTTTACGTTCGACGAGTCCGTGAACGAGGGAGACTCCACCTTTATTAATGGCGACGTGACCATGGTGGTGGACTCCATGAGTATCCAGTACCTCATGGGATCCGAGGTGGACTACTCGGAAGGGCTTCAGGGCTCACAGTTCCTGGTAAAGAATCCCAATGCCTCCAGTACCTGTGGCTGCGGGTCTTCATTCTCAGTCTGAGTCAGAGGAATTGAAAAAGCCGGCTTTTTGCCGGCTTTTTGCGTTTTGGGGTCAGGCCGGATGGATGGCGCCGAGAACTCGGGGACCTGCCGCGCCGGTGACAGCAGGCAGGTTGCCGGGCAGCCCGAGCATGGTCTGTCGAGCCAGCCAGGCAAATGCCGTGGCTTCAACCCAGCCCGGGGCTAGCCCAAAATCGGCAGTACTCCGGAGAGACCATGCGGGCAGCAGCCCCTGAAGTTGCTGCCAGAGTGCCATGTTGAATGCGCCTCCACCACAGATCAGTAGCTCGCCTTTCTCCATGCTGGAGGACGCGACCGCGTCGGCCACGCTCCTGGCCGTGAGCATCAGTAGTGTGGCTTGCACATCGGCATCATCAATCGGACTTCCCAGGCGTGCCAGCTCATCCTGCAACCAGCTCAAATGGAAATCCTCGCGTCCGGTGCTCTTGGGGTGGGGCTGGGAGAAGAACGGGTGCTCGAGGAGCTGCTCCAGCAGTCGTGCGTCGACATCACCACTTGCCGCCCACTCGCCTGCGGCGTCGAAGGGCTGGTTCTTCTTGAGCTGGCACCACGCGTCCAGAAGCGTATTGGCAGGACCGGTGTCGAAGCCGGACGTGGATGCGGGTTCGCCTGCCGGTATGATGGTGATATTCGCGATGCCCCCCAGATTCAGAATGATTCTGTTATGGCTGGTGGAGCTGAATACGCCGGCATGAAAGGCGGGAACCAGTGGCGCACCCTGACCGCCCGCGGCCATGTCGCGCCGCCGGAAGTCTGCCACTACTGATATGCCGGTTCGCTCGGCGATCGTATTGGGGTCGCCAATTTGCAGCGTGAATGCCGGACTGGAGCGCGGTCTGTGGCGGATCGTCTGGCCGTGGCTGCCGATTGCCCGAACTGACCCGGCGTGATGTTCGGCGCCCTCCAGCAGCTCCAGTGCGGTGTCTGCAAAGAGCTGGCCCAGCTCCACGTCTATGCGGCCCATGCGCTCGATTTCATCCGGACGACTCTGGCAGAGCTCGCTCAGACGACTTCGCAGGCTGGGTGGGAGCTGATGAGAGTGGGTCCCGGCCAGCCGGATGCCATCGCTGAAGTCGACCAGGACCGCATCGATGGCATCCATGCTGGTTCCGGACATTAGGCCAATATACAGCTCGCTCATGATGAACCTCCCGCTGGGTCGGGTAGCGTACCTCGGCGAATGCATAATGCTAGAATCCGCAACCCTGAAATTGACTGCCACAGCCTCCGACCATGATGACTCCTGAACAACAACTTGCACTGATCAAGCGCGGCTGCGATGAGCTCATTCAAGAGGATGAGCTGCTAGAGCGTTTACGGGAGGGGCGTCCTCTGCGGGTTAAGGCGGGTTTTGATCCGACGGCCCCGGATCTTCACCTGGGGCACACCGTGCTCATGAACAAGCTGCGCGTCTTTCAGGATCTAGGTCACGAAGCGATTTTCCTGATTGGCGACTTTACAGGGATGATCGGAGACCCCACGGGAAAGAATGTGACCCGCAAGCCGCTTACCCGTGAGCAAGTTCTTGAGAATGCCCGCTCCTACCGAGAGCAGGTGTTCAAGATACTGGATCCGGAGCGCACACGAGTTGTCTTCAACTCGGACTGGATGGGTCAGCGTACGGCGGCGGACATAATTGCCCTTGCCTCTCACTATACGGTTACTCGCATGCTGGAGCGGGATGACTTCAGCAAGCGATTTGCTGGCCAGCAGCCGATTTCAATCCATGAGTTCCTTTACCCGCTCCTGCAGGGATATGACTCGGTGGCTCTGGAGGCGGATGTCGAGCTCGGCGGAACTGACCAGAAGTTCAATCTCCTGATGGGCCGAACCCTTCAGTCCCGCTATGGCCAGCGTCCCCAGGTTGTACTGACGATGCCGATTCTCGAGGGGTTGGACGGAGTACAGAAGATGTCCAAGTCTCTGGGCAACTACATTGGCGTCAGTGATCTTCCCGGAGAAATGTTCCAAAAGTTGCTCTCAATGCCCGACTCATTGATCTGGCGCTACTTCGAGCTGTTGAGCTTTCGCCCCATGGCGGAGGTTGAGGCCTACCGAATCGAGGCTGTGGCCGGTAGAAATCCACAAGAAATCAAAAAGATACTGGCGGACGAGATCATTGCACGATTCCATGGTGCCGACGCGGCTGCAACAGCATACAAGGCAGCCGGAAATGTACTTGCCAAGGGGGAGATTCCGGACGATATCCCGGAAGTGGAGATTGATGCCCTTGGTCAGCCCGACCTTCCCCTGATTGCAGTTTTGAATAAGGCTGGTCTGGTAAAGAATTCGGCAGCTGCCAAGGATGTGATCCAGCGTGGTGCTGTATTCATTGATGGGGAGCTAGCGCCCCAGGGCTTTAGGATGGGTGTTGGCGCGACCCATGTTATTCAGGCTGGCAAGAAAGCTATTGCGCGCGTCCGTTTGGTGGGGTAAAGTTCGCCCCCCTTGCACAGGCCGTCTGCCCTCCTCTACGGAAAGCAGCCAGAAGTGCAAAAAAGTGTTGACACCCTGAGGTATCGCTGTAGAATGCGCGCCTCTTGAGTGAGACGGTAGTAGCGACGAGCGCTGCCGAGATCTTTAACAGTTTGAC
>JAQZBP010000005.1 GCA_029237815.1 Moraxellaceae bacterium | reverse complement strand
TCGACGTTCTCCACCACCACGATGGCGTCGTCGACCAGGATGCCGATGGCCAGCACCATGCCGAACAGCGTGAGCACGTTCACCGAGAAGCCGAAGGCGAGCATGGCGCCCAGCGTGCCGAGCAGCGCGATCGGCACCACCACGGTGGGCACGATGGTGGCGCGCAGGTTCTGCAGGAAGAGGTACATCACCAGGAACACCAGGATGATGGCCTCGACCAGCGTCTTGATCACTTCCTCGATGGATATCTGGATGAAGCGCGTGGTGTCGTAGGGCACCTCATAATCCATGCCCGACGGGAAATAGCCCTTCAGCTCATCCATCTTGGCGCGCACGCCGGCGGCGGTGTCGAGCGCATTCGCGGTGGGCGCGAGCTTGATGCCGAGGCCCGCCACCGGCTTGCCGTTCAGGCGCGCCTCCACGGAGTAGTCCGCGGCGCCGATCTCGATACGGGCCACGTCCTTGAGGCGGGCCACGGAACCGTCGGGACTGGCGCGCAGGATGATGTCGCCGAACTGCTCGGGCGTGGTCAGGCGCGAGGCCGGCACCACTATGCTGGCGTTCAGCTGCTGCCCCTCCACCGACGGCAGCGCACCCAGCGAACCACCCGCCACCTGCACATTCTGGTCGCGCAGCGCGGCGATCACGTCGGTGGTGGCGAGGTTGAGCCCGGTGAGCCGCGCCGGGTCGATCCAGATGCGCATGGCGTATTCGGAGCCGAACAGCGTGACGTCGCCGACGCCCTCCACGCGACGCACCTGGTCGAGGATGTTGGCAGTGGCGTAATTGGCGAGATCGGTGCGCGTCAGCCCGTCCTGCGTCGCCTTCAGGATGATGAACATCAGGAAGTTGTTGGCGGCCTTTTCGACACGGATGCCCTGCTGGCGCACTTCCGCCGGCAGGCGCGACTCGACGCGCTTGAGACGGTTCTGCACATCCACGCTGGCGAGGCGTGGATCGGTACCCGGCTGGAAGGTCAGCGTCACCGTGGCCGCGCCGGAGGAATCCGACGTCGAGTAGACGTACTGCAGGCCTTCCGCACCGTTCATTTCCTGCTCGATGACGGCGGTCACCGTGTCTTCGAGTGTTTGCGCGGACGCGCCCGGATAGCTCGTCGACACCGCGATGGAGGGCGGCGCGATGGTGGGGTACTGCGCCACCGGCAGGCCACGGATGGACAGCAGGCCGCCCAGCGCGATGATGAGCGCCAGCACCCAGGCAAAGACGGGACGGTCGACGAAGAAACTGGCCATGGGGCGTACCTCTCCTTACCGGCCGGCCGCAGGCGCGGTGGCAGCCGGTGCCGCAGGTGCCGCACCGAAGGGCACGGCCGTCACCGGCATGCCGGGCTGAACCTTCTGGATGCCCTCGACGATCACCTGCTCACCGCCCGCAAGGCCGCTCTCCACGACCCAGACATCGCCCTGCGCCGCACTGGTGGTGACCGGCTGCACGGCCACCTTGCCGTCCTTCACCAGCATGACGAAGGCCCCCTGCGGGCCGCGCTGCAGCGCACGCTGCGGCACGGTGATGGCATTGCTGGCCACGGCCTGCGCCAGGCGCACACGTACGTACATGCCGGGCAGCAGCAGGCGGTCCTTGTTGGGGAATTCCGCGCGCAGGCTGACGCTGCCGGTGCCCGGGTCCACCGCCAGGTCGGAAAAGAGCAGCTTGCCCTTCTGCGGATACTCGCTGCCGTCCTCGAGGACCAGGGTCGCCTCGGCCTGGCCGCCGACCCGCTTGAGCTGGCCGCTTTCCATGGCGCGGCGCAGCTTCAGCACCTCCACGCTGGACTGCGAGAAATTCACGTACACCGGGTTGAGCTGCTGGATCAGCGCCAGTGGCGTGGCCTCACCCTGCCCGACCAGCGCGCCCTCGGTGACGAGGGCACGGCCGATGCGGCCGGAGATCGGCGCACGCACCGTGGCGAGCGCGAGGTTGAGCTTGTGCAGCACCTGCGTCGCGCGCGCGGCGGCGACATCGGCCTCGGCCTGGTGGAAATTGGCCTGCGCCGTGTCGAAATCCTGCTGGCTGATCAGCTTCTTGCCGATCAGCGCCTCGGCACGCTCGGCCTGCGCGCGGGTCTGGGCCCGCGTCGCCTCGGCACGGGCGACGGCCGCGGTGGCGTTGTCATAGGCAGCCTGGAACGGACGCGGGTCGATCTGGAAGAGCACGTCGCCCTCCTTCACCTCGCTGCCTTCCTGGTAGACGCGCTTCTGCAGGATGCCGGCGACACGCGCCCGCACCTCCGCCGAACGCACCGCCTCGAGGCGGCCGGGAAGCTCGCTGGTCAGCGACAGCTCGCCGGGCTTGATCGTGACGACGCTCACCTCGGGCGGGGGCATGCCGCCGCCCGGGCCACCGGGTCCGCCCTTGCCCTGCGGATCGCCGCCACAGGCGGCCAGCGCCAGCGCCAGCACGAGCGGCAGGGAAAAAGGAAATGAACTACGCCTGTTGACGCGCATGGGAGGCCCCCGGCATTGCGAATATCGAGCTTGGTGTGGACGGGATCGGCTGCGCAGCCCGGAAAAAAATCCCTGCAGAAACTGCGGGAAAGCGGGGTCGTAGCGATCAGAAGGCCGGGACGCTAGCAGCATCCCCGTTCGAAAAAAAGCATGAGGACACGGGTGCGATCGAGGGACGCCTACCGGAAGAGGTAGGGGCGCGACTCAGTGGTGATGATGGTGGGAATGATCCTCTTCCACTGGCAGCGGCCGGACTTCGGCCTGCACCGTCACCGTGCCCGCGCGCCTGAACTTGAGCGTCAGCGGTACTCGCTCGCCGGCCTTCAGGGGACGCCGCATATCGATGAGCATGATATGGCGGCCACCCGGCGCGAACTCCAGCTCCTGCCCGGGCGCCAGCTCGACCGCCTTGAGCTGCTGCATGCGCGTGACGCCGCCCTCCTGGCGCAACTCGTGAAGCTCCGCCACGGCCGCCACCGGCGTCGACACCCCGATCAGGGTGTCCTGGCGCGCGCCGTTCTTCAGCCTGACGTAGGCGGCATTGTTGCGCGCGGTCGGTGGCGCCTCGCTGATCCAGGCCGCTTCGACCAGGACGTTGGCAGGCTTGTCGGCATGGACAACGGGGACTGCCAGCAGCAGGCCGGCGAACAGCAATGGGAGGGAAGCAAGGGGCTTCAGCACGGCAACGTCTCACAATTGGAACCGGAAGTCAGAAAAGGGGGTGGTCGGCCGCCTGCAGGAGGCGGATGTCGCGGGCGATCTCATCCGTCTTCGCATCGCCGCCATAGAGCTTGCGCACATGGCCTTCGGCATCGATCAGATAGATGTAGTCGCTGTGGGCGAAGCCGTAGCCGGAGGCGGATCCGGTGTTTTCCTTCAGGTAAACGACACCATAGCGCGCCGCCACGGCGGCAATCTCGGCCTCGCTGCCGGTGGCGCCGATGAAGCCCGGATGGAAGTGCTCCACGTAGACCTTGAGATTGGCCACGGTATCTCTCGCCGGGTCGAATGACACGAACACGCCCTGCACCGATGCCGCGTCATCGCCCAGCGCCTTCACCGCCGCCTTCATGCGCGCCAGCACCAGAGGGCAGACATCGGGGCAGGAGGCAAAGCCGAAGTTAAGCAGCACGACCTTGCCACGCAGCGTGCGCGTGTCGAGCGGCCGCCCCTGCGTGGAGGGCAGGATGAAGTCGCCGCCCATGCGCGTATTCACCGGAAGCTGCTGACTGGCGTGACGCTCGGCCAGCCACTGCCGGGCCACGAGCGCCGCGACCGCCAGTACCGCCACCACGACCACTGCAATCACGACCCGCTTCTGCATGACGCTGTTCATTCTTTGCTGTTCCTGACCTGTCTGTTGACGCGGGCTCACGGCCCTGCGATCGGCTGTGGATTGCGCGGCGGGATCGCCCCGAGGCGCGTGGTCAGGGACTGCCGCTGCTCGCCAAAGGACATGGCGTAGTGCACGGCATTGGTCATGACCTTCTTCACGTAGTCGCGCGTTTCGAGAAATGGAATGCTCTCGATGTACAGCGCCGCCTCCAGGGGCTTCTCGGGCGGCTGCCATTCGCGCGCGCGGTTGGGGCCGGCATTGTAGCCGGCAGTCGCCAGCACCGGCTGGCTGGAGAGGTTGTCCAGCACGTGGCGCATGTAATAGGTGCCGAGGCGGACGTTGACGCCGGCATCGTTGACCATGGCCGGCTCCCACTTGAGCCCGACCTTGCCCGCGACCCAGCGCGCGGTCGCCGGCATCAGCTGCATGAGGCCGCCAGCGCCGACGCCGGAGCGGGCGGAAGTCACGAAGCGGCTCTCCTGGCGCATCAGGCCGAACACCCAGGCCTCGTCCACACCTACCTGCTGCGCATAGTCACGCACGATGTCGCGGTAAGGGGCCACATAGCGCAGCTCGTAGTTGTGCAGGGTTTTGGTGCGCTCGGCGGCATAGATGGCGCGGTCGTACCAGCCGGCCTCGCGCGCCGCCTCGGCAGCGGCCAGCAGCAAGCGGTCGTCGGCGCCGCGCAGGGCCCAGTTCCACTCGCGCACGGCTTCCAGGCGCAGGCCCATCTCGTTGAGCAGCAAGGCGCGCTGTACGGCAGCATTGGCACGGACGCGGCGCCCGTCTTCATCGGTCACCTTGTAGAGCGCACCGGCGGGGCCGACCACGGGCCCGAGGCGGTCGCGTGCCAGCAGGCCGTAGTAATCGTCGTCCAGGCTGAGCGCCGCCAGCAGGCGGCTGGCTTCGGGCCCGTTCTTGCGCTGCTCGTGGGCCCGTGCCAGCCAGTACTGCCAGGCGCGCTGTTTGCGGGACTCCTCGCTCATCAGGCGAATGGAGTCGTAGACGGTATCCCAGTCCTGCTGGCGCAGCGCGAGGCGGGTACGCCACTCCAGCGCGTATTCGCTCCACGCCAGGTTGCCGCTGTTGCGGAACCACTCCTCGGCACGCGGGTCGTGGCGGAAGGCCGCCGTGGTGGCCAGGCGGCGCCAGCCATAGCGCTCCAGCTCGGGGCCGAGCTGCGGCTTCCAGTCCTGCAATGCCGCGTGGGCGGCATCGACGTCGCTGCGCGCCAGCCGGGCGATGGCCAGCACGGCGAGTTCCTGGCGCAGGCGGCCGCTGTTGGTGGGCTTCCTCAGCCAGGCGGCAGGATTGGACATGATGGTGTCGAGGCTCTTCGCCGACAGTTCCTGCCCCAGCTTGCGGGCGAGCTCGCGGCCCAGACCCTGGGCACTGTTCTCGAAGGCCATGCGCAGGCGCTGCCAGATGTCGTCCTCGGTCACGGTGCCGGTGGCGATGAGCCGGTCGATCACCGGATTGCAGGGCGCCCCGGGCAGATCCTTGGCGGTGAACCAGAGCACGGCGCGCGCATGCGGCAGCACGGACGCGTCGTCTTGCGCCAGGCGGGACTGCAGGTGATAGCAGAGGAGGTCGTTCCCGGGCGCATCCACCAGCAGCTTGTACTGTTCGCGGAAGCGGTCCCATTCGCCGCGTCGACCCAGCAGCACCAGCCATTCGGTGCGCAGCTTCTCGGCCAGCCAGCTGCCCTGGTAGTAATTCAGGAAGGGCAGGATCTGCTCCGGAGCGAGCTGCGCGAGCTGGCGGGAGAGCAGCCAGTAGCGCGGATAGATGCCGAGCGGGTCGCGACTCAGCGTCTCGGCCAGGCTGGCCACCTTGGGCAGGTCGCTCTGCTTCAGGGCTTCGCGCGCCGCGAGGAAGTCTTCCTTGTTGTCCGCCCAGGCCGTTGCCGCAAGCAACCACCACAACAGGGCTGTGATAACGCTCTTCAATACCGCTCTCCCGTTACAAGCGGGTGAGCATATAGCGGTAGCGCGAAGGGGAAAACCTCGGCTTTGTAGGGATTCCCGTCCGCCCGGCTGCCTGTCGCCGACCGGGGGGCATCGCTATAATCGCCGCCCCGTCGCCCTCCCTCGTTGCCCGTATTGCCATGGCCAAGAAGCTGTACATCGAAACCCAGGGTTGCCAGATGAACGAGTACGACAGCTCGCGCATGGCCGACCTGCTGGGCGAATCGCACGCCCTGGAACTCACCCGCAATCCCGAGGAGGCGGACGTGCTGCTCCTCAACACCTGCTCCATCCGCGAGAAGGCGCAGGAGAAGGTGTTCTCCGAACTCGGCCGCTGGCGCAAGCTGAAGGAGGCGCGTCCGGACGTGGTGATCGGCGTCGGCGGCTGCGTCGCCTCACAGGAAGGCGCCGCGATCCAGAAGCGCGCGCCCTTCGTCGACCTCGTGTTCGGCCCGCAGACCCTGCACCGCCTGCCGAAGATGCTCGACGAGCGGAAGGCGCGGAAGATCACGCTGGTGGACGTGAGCTTCCCCGAGATCGAGAAATTCGACTATCTCCCGGAGCCGCGCGTCGAGGGCCACAAGGCCTTCGTGTCCATCATGGAAGGCTGCTCCAAGTACTGCACCTTCTGCGTCGTGCCCTACACGCGCGGCGAAGAAGTCTCGCGCCCCTTCGACGACGTCATCGCGGAAGTGGCCGTGCTCGCCTCCAAGGGCGTGCGCGAGGTCACCCTGCTGGGCCAGAACGTGAACGGCTACCGCGGCGCCTTCCACGACGGCCGCATCTGCTCCTTCGCCGAGCTGCTGCGCCATGTGGCGGCGGTGCCGGGCATCGGCCGCATCCGCTACACCACCTCGCATCCGCTGGAGTTCAACGACGACCTCATCGCCGTCTACGCCGACACGCCGCAGCTGGTGTCGCACCTGCACCTGCCGGTGCAGTCCGGCGCCAACCGCGTGCTGGCCGGCATGAAGCGCAACCACACCGCGGCCGACTACCTGGAGCGCATCCGCAAGCTGAAGGCGGTGCGGCCGGACATCCACATCTCCTCGGACTTCATCGTCGGCTTTCCCGGCGAGAGCGACAGCGACTTCGAGGAGACCATGAACCTGATCGCGGAAGTGGACTTCGACCACTCCTACAGCTTCATCTACTCCAAGCGCCCCGGCACGCCCGCCGCGGAACTGCCGGACGACACGCCGGAAGACGTGAAGAAGCAGCGCCTGCAGATCCTCAAGGACCGCCTGACCGCGCACACCGCGCGCAAGACCGCGGCCATGCAGGGTACGCGGCAACGCCTGCTGGTGGAGCGCGCATCGGAGCGCGTCGAAGGCCACCTGATCGGCATCGCCGGGAACAACCGCCTCGTGCACTTCCCCTGGCCCGACCAGAGCCTGGTCGGCCGCTTCGTGGAGGTGGAGATCACCGGCGTGGCGAGCGTGAACGCGCTGCATGCCACCGCGCCGCTGTGGGTGGAAGGCTGAGCCGGCCCGGACGCCTGCTTCTGCCGGAGCCAACCGATCCGGCCCCAAAAAAAGCCTGCCTTGTGCAGGCCTTTTTATGGGCCGGCGTTGTACAGGTTTGGTTGCGCGGCTTGCGGTCCGTTAGGGGCTCTCCTGCAATGCAATGAACGCGGCAACGAAACACCTGCCATGGAAGAACAGCTGCAGCTGATCACGAGGCTGGGCTGCGCCACGCTTTTCGGCGCCGTGCTCGGGCTCAACCGCGGTCTGCGGCAGAAGCCTGCCGGCATGCGTACCCACGCGCTTGTCGCGCTGGGATCGGCCTTCGCGGCGTGGATGGCCATCCGGCTCAGCGGCGGCGACCACGTCGCTGTCAGCCGCGTCATGCAGGGCGCCATCACCGGCATCGGCTTCATCGGGGCGGGCGTGATCATGCACGACGAGCAGAAAGGACAGGTGGCGGGCCTGACCACGGCCGCCTCGGTCTGGGTCGCCACCATCCTCGGCCTTGGCTGCGGCGCCGGGCTGATCCTGGACACCGCTATCGCCCTGCTCATCGCCCTGCTGCTCCTGCTCATCAGCGGGAACATGCAGGAGCGCATGGCCGAGGCCCTGAATGCGCGGCGCCGACGCCGGCGGGACCAGCGCCTGCACGGCCGACAGGAGCCACGCGAGCGGGGCGCGCCCCGCCAGCCACCTCCCGGACCGCCCGCTTGAAATGCCGGGGGGATGGGCCCATCTAGCCCACTCACACGCCATCCCGAGGCAAGGCGCCCGCCCCTGCGGGCCTCAAGCTGACGGGACCTGCCCGTTACGCTATCCTGACGCCCCGATTGCATGACCACGCCCAGCTTGAACACCAGCCCGAACACCCGCCGCCAGCTCACCCTGGAACCCAACGACACCCGCCGCCTCAGCGAGCTCAGCGGGCAGTTCCATGAGCACATCAAGCTCATCGAGCAGCGCCTTGGCGTCGCCATCCACAGCCGTGGCAACCGGTTCCGCGTGGAGGGTCCGGCCGGTCCGGTGAACGCCACCGTCGGCGTACTGGAAACGCTCTACGCCGAAACCGCGGACCGCGAGCACCTCGACGCCGAGGCAGTGCACATGCTGCTGGCCACGCTAGACGACGCCCTTCCCGAAACCGACAGCGACGCCGAGGTCGACACCGCCCTCTGGACCAAGCGCGGCGCCGTGCGCGCCCGCGGCGAGAACCAGAAGAACTATGTCGAGGCCCTGCTGGCCAACGACATCAGCTTCGGTGTCGGCCCGGCCGGCACCGGCAAGACCTATCTGGCCGTTGCCGCCGCCGTGCACCTGCTGGAAAAAGACGAGATCCGCCGCATCCTGCTGGTGCGCCCGGCCGTGGAGGCCGGCGAGAAACTCGGCTTCCTGCCGGGCGACCTCACCGAGAAGATCAATCCCTACCTGCGTCCGCTCTACGATGCCCTCTATGAAATGCTGGGCTTCGAGCGCGTCGCCAAGCTCATCGAGAAACAGGTCATCGAGGTGGCGCCGCTCGCCTATATGCGCGGACGCACGCTGAACAACGCCTTCATCATTCTCGACGAAGGCCAGAACACGACGCCCGAGCAGATGAAGATGTTCCTCACCCGCCTCGGCTTCGGCTCCAAGGCGGTGATCACCGGCGACATCACCCAGGTCGACCTGCCGCGCGGCCAGGAATCCGGCCTGGCCCATGCGTTGCGCGTGCTCAAGGACGTGAAGGGCATCCACATCACCCGCTTCACCTCGCGCGATGTGGTGCGCCACCGCCTGGTGCAGTTCATCGTCGAGGCCTACGAGGCCTTCGATAGCGCGAAAAAGCGCCCGGTCCGTCCGGATCAGCCGGTCGACCGGCACAGGGCAGCAGTGGCGCCGGACCTGGCGGCCGACACCGGCATCGGTGACGACGCACCAGACGGCGCACCGGAGGCCTGACCCGGCATGCAACCTGCAAGCACCACCGTCATCGACCTGCAGCTCGCGCTCCAGGCGGCTGACATTCCCGGCGTGGACGAGTTCACGCGCTGGGCCGACGCCGCGCTTGCCGAGGCCGGTCATGCGGAACCGGTGGAGATCACCGTGCGCATCGTCGACGCGGAGGAGAGCCAGACGCTGAACCGCGAGTACCGCGAGAAGGACAAGCCCACCAATGTGCTGTCCTTCCCGAACGACCTGCCGGATTTCCTCAGGGAGCAGCTCGATATCCTGCCGCTGGGCGACCTCGTGATCTGCGCGCCGGTGGTGGCGCAGGAAGCGGCGGAACAAGGCAAGCCGGTGCGCGACCATTGGGCGCACCTGACCGTGCACGGCGTACTGCACCTGCTCGGCTTCGACCATCTCGAAGACGACGAGGCGGACGCCATGGAAGCCATGGAAGTCCGCGCGCTGGCGGCACTGGCCATTGCCAACCCGTACGAATAACAGTCCGCATTGAAGCGGGCATGACACGCGATAAAGAGGGAAACCACAGATCATGAGCGAAGGTCGACCTTCGGGCGAACAACCCCGATCCTGGCTGAGCCGCCTCAGCCACGCCCTGTCCGGCGAACCGCAGAACCGCGAGGATCTCGCCGAGGTCATCCAGCATGCCGGCGAACGCGGGCTGCTGGACCCGGATGCGCTGCGCATCATCGAGGCCACGCTGCAGGTGTCCGAACGGCAGGTGCGCGAGATCATGATCCCGCGTGCGCAGATGGTCGCCGTGCGCTCCGACATGGAGCCGCGCGAGTTCCTGCCCATCCTGATCGAGTCGGCGCACTCGCGCTTTCCGGTGCTGGACGCGGACAACTCCGATGAGGTGCTGGGCATCCTCTTCGCCAAGGACCTGCTCAAGCTGATCGTGCCGGAGCGCGCCGAGCGATTCGCCCTCAAGGACTACCTGCGGCCGGTGTTCTTCGTGCCGGAGTCCACGCACCTCGACCGCCTGCTGAAGGAGTTCCGCTCCAAGCGCAACCACATGGCCATCGTGGTGAACGAGTACGGCGGCATCGCCGGCCTCGTGACGCTGGAGGACGCGCTCGAGCAGATCGTCGGCGACATCGACGACGAACACGATTTCGAGGTGGACGAGGACGTCCTGATCCGCGAGATGGGCCCCAACGAATTCAGCGTCAAGGCCATCACACCCATCGCCGACTTCAACGAGCATTTCGGCAGCGATTTCAGCAACGACGACTTCGACACCATCGGCGGCATCGTCATGAATGCCTTCGAGCGCCTGCCGGAGCGCGAGGAGGAGATCGTGATCGACAAGCTGCGCTTCACCGTGCTGGCCGCCGACTCGCGTGCCATCCGTCTGCTCAAGGTGGAACGAAAAAACTGAGTCCAGCCCTTTAATTGCGCAGGAGCGGCTGGCGCCGCGAAACCGCCGGAAGGCGGCCCTCCCTTTTGGTCGGGCCGCCAGCCCGGATGGCGGAGGACACGGCGCCACCCTTTCCTGCGAGCACATGCCGAACCGTCCTCATGCCCCGTATCGCCGCCCTGATCGAATTCCTGCGCCATCATCGCCTGCTGCCACTGCTCATGCTGGCACTGGGCGTGCTCACGCCTTTTGCCTTCTCGCCCTTCGACCTGTGGCCCCTGGCGCTGGTCGGCATCGGCCTCGCCGGCGAGCTGCTGCGCGGCCACGCCGTGAAGCGCACGGCCTGGCTGGCCTGGTGCTACGGCTTCGGCCTCTGGGCCTACGGCACGCACTGGCTCTACGTCTCCATCCATGACTACGGCTATACGCCGCCCTGGCTCGCAACACCGATGGTCGGCGCGCTGGCCGGCTTCATGGCGCTGTTCTTTGCCTTGCTGGGCTTCCTCTACGCGCGCTTCCGTCTCGACCGCCATGGCCTGCTGACGCTGACGGCGCTGTGGGTGCTGGGCGAATGGATACGCTCCTGGCTGCTCACCGGCTTTCCCTGGCTCTTTACCGGCTACGCCTTCATCGACACGCCGCTGGCGGGGTATGCGCCGCTGTTCGGTGTGTTCGGCATCAGCCTGATCGCGGTTTTCTCGGCGCTGGCTGTGTTCCGGGGCATGGCGGAGCCGAAGGCCTGGCCGGCCCTGGCCGTCGCCGCCGTGCTCTGGGCGGGGGGCTTCGCGCTGCAGGGCGTGCAGTGGACCCGGCCCACCGGCGAGCAGCTCTCGGTGAGCATCGTGCAGGGCAACATTCCGCAGGAAGTGAAGTGGCAGCTGGAGTGGCGCGACCGCACCGTGGACATCTACCGCCAGCTCTCGAAGAGCGAGTGGGGCCGTGACCTCGTGATCTGGCCGGAGGCCGCGGTGCCGATGTTCTATCACGAGGCCGTCGACGCCATGACGGAGATGCAGGACAGCGCGCTGGCGGGGCACTCCGCCTTCGTCACCGGCATTCCCTATATCGAGGTGGATGACGCGGCGCGCGAATACCGGATCTACAACAGCATCCTCGCCCTGGGCGAAGGCGGCGGCATTTATCACAAGCAGCGCCTCGTGCCCTTCGGCGAATACATCCCGCTCGAGACCTGGCTGCGCGGCGCCATTCCCTTCTTCGACATGCCGATGACGAGCTTCACCGAAGGCAGCGACCGGCAGGCGCCGCTGCAGGTGCAGAAAATGACGCTCGGCCCGATGATCTGCTACGAAATCGCCTATCCGGATCTGGTGCGCCGCCTGGCGGCCGCCAGCGATGTACTGGCGACGATCTCGAACGACGGCTGGTTCGGTGGCTCCATCGGTCCGCACCAGCATTTCCAGATGGTGCGCATGCGCGCCGTGGAGAACGGCCGCGAGGTGATCCGCGCCACCAACAACGGCATCTCCGCCATCATCGACGCCCGGGGCCAGGTGCGCGAGCGCGCGCCGCAGTTCCAGCGCCTCGTGCTGCGCACGAGCGTGAACGGCTATCGCGG
Source organism: Moraxellaceae bacterium (assembly GCA_029237815.1). GTDB lineage: Bacteria > Pseudomonadota > Gammaproteobacteria > Pseudomonadales > Moraxellaceae > UBA2031. The sequence continues at coordinate 197,181 of JAQZBP010000005.1, read as the reverse complement.
CCTGACGCCCTACATGGTGATGGGCAACTGGCCGGCGCTGCTGGCCTGCGCGCTGCTGCTCGCCGTCGGTGCGCGCCGCCGGGCGCTGCTGCCGGCCGGCGCAAGTCCGTCACCGGCGTTGCCGCCCGGGCCGGAATGAAACTGCCCGCCTCATGGCGGGCCGCTTCAGTTGCGGCGCCCGGCAAGCTCCGCGCGCCCAGCAGATCAAAAAATACAACCCGTCGTGCCCGACATCATCGGCAGCAGGGCTGCTAACCCTCGCCGCCGGAGAGGCGCGCCGCCAGCAGTGCCGACTCCAGTGCCGGCCAGTCACCAGGCACAGGAGCGATCACCTCCAGACGGCTGTCGCCGCGCGGAGGCTCGCTGTTGATGGCGGTCTCGCGGCGCGTGGCGTTGAAGAAGATCCAGCCTTGATCGGTGTGGAATACGCCCTTCACGCGCAACGTCTCCTGAATGGCGAACAGCACGTTCAGCAGCGCGTCGTGCCCGAACACCCACTCGCGCGGAAATACCCAGCCCGCCAGCGCGGCTGCGGGAAGCTCCTCACTGTAATGGAAAGGCGGCTCCGTCGATGACGCCGGCAGTGCGCCGGCACCCGCTGCCGGCGACATCCCGCCGCCCACCGGAGGCACGTGCAGCAGCGAGCGCCGCAGCGGCAGCGCACGTCCCGGCAGGTCCAGCCATTCGCGCAGCAGCGCGCCGTCGCGCATGAAAAACACATGTGCCTTGGGTGGCAGCAGCGACGCCGCGAAGTCGCGCGCGCGGTCGCGGTCTTCCGGCGCGAGCACATCGTCCTTGCTGAACACCAGCACGTCGGCTGCCTCGACCTGGGCATTGAAGGTTTCATGCGCCAGCACCCGCGGATCGGCGAGTTCGCGGGCATCGACCAGCGTGATCGTGGCGCGCACGTCGAGCGCCTCGCGCCAGTGCGGCTCGCGCAGGCTCTCCAGCACCCGGGCCGGATGCCCGAGGCCGGTGGGCTCGATCAGCACGCGGTCGGGCTGCGCCCGCGTCAGCAGCTGCGACAGCGCGACCTGCAGGGGCAGGTGATTGGCGCAGCACAGGCAGCCGCCCGGTACCTCCTTGATGGCGATGCCCTCGCCGCCCAGCACGGCCTGGTCGATGCCGACCTTGCCGAACTCGTTGACGAGCACGGCCCAGCGCTCCCCATCGCGCCGGCCAGCGAGCAGGTGGCGAATGGCCGTGGTCTTGCCGGCACCGAGGAAGCCGGTGATGAGATTGAGGGGAACGGCGCGGATGGGCTGCATGGGAACGTCCCGAAAGGCGAAAGCGCGCATCTTAGGGCATCGTCCAGCGCTGTACAGTTCGACCGTGGCACGGCCCCGACTAGGCTGTGAAAGGAAACGGCTGGCACGCGGCAGCGTGGAGCCCTGAACAACGTCAAGGGAGTGGAAAGCCCATGCATATCCTGATCACCGGCGGCACCGGCTTCATCGGCAGCGCCCTTTGTCCCGCGCTCCTGTCAGACGGCCATGTCCTTACCCTGCTCACCCGTCGGCCGGCGAAGGCCAAGGCGCGCTACGGCGCGGCCGTGACGGCAATTGCCCGTCTGGAGGAGCTACCCGCCGGGCCGGTCGACGCCGTCATCAACCTGGCGGGCGAAGGCATTGCCGACCGCCCCTGGACCGCCGCACGCAAGCAGGCGCTCTTCGAGAGCCGCGTGACGCTGACGCGGGAACTGGTCGAGCTGCTCGCCGGACGCCGGCAATCGCCGCGCGTGATGATCTCCGGCTCGGCGGTGGGCTGGTATGGCGACCAGGGCGATACGCCACTCACCGAAGGCGACTCACCGCACCCCGAGTATACGCACGAGCTCTGCGACGCCTGGGAGCGCGCCGCGCGTGGCGCCGCGACGCTGGGCACCCGGCTCTGCCTGCTGCGCATCGGCGTGGTGCTGGCCCGCGACGGCGGCATGCTGAAGCGGCTCCTGCCGGTATTCCGCGCCGGCCTGGGCGGGCGTATCGCCTCCGGGCGGCAGTGGCTGTCCTGGATTGCGCGCGACGACCTCGTGGCACTCATTCGCCGTCTGCTCGCCGACGAAAGCCTTTCCGGCGTGTTCAATGCCACGGCACCTGCGCCCGTCACCAACGCCGATTTCACGCGCACGCTCGCCAGCGTCCTCCGCCGGCCCGCACTCGTGCCGGTGCCGGCGCTCGCGCTGAAGCTGTCACTGGGGGAAATGAGCGGGCTGCTGCTGGGCGGCCAGAAGGTGCTGCCGGCCCGGCTGACGGCACTCGGCTTTGCGTACAAGGCGCCCACCCTGGCGGAGTGCCTGCGGCAGGAGCTGCGCTAGTCGACCAGCATGCGCAGGCGATAGGCCAGCAGCCCGCCATACTCGTGCAGGGCCTGGCCCGACACCGTGAAATGTACCGGCGACGGCGCCAGCCGCAGCAGCAGCGGACGCCGCGCCACGCCCGGCCCGATGAAATCCAGCGGCGCCGGCAGCACACGGAAACCGGCATGCTCGAAGATCATGCGGGCGCGTGCCATGTGCAGGCTCTGCGTCACCAATACGATGCGGTCGATGCCCTGCGGCGCCAGCAGCGCCCGGGTCAGCATCGCGTTTTCCCAGGTCGTGCGGCTGCCGGCCTCTTCCCAGTGCACGTTCACCACATGGTCTTCGCGCAGGCTTCGCGCCATGAGGGCAGCCTCGGATTCCGTCTCGTCCAGCACTCGCCCGCCGCTGACAGCGAGCGGCAGACCGGAGAGGCGATAGAGGTGGGCGCCATAGCGCAGGCGGCTGGCCGTCCAGTAGTTGGGCCGGTCGCGGCCGCCGTACTCGGGCGAAGTGCGCTCGCGGCCGCCGCCCAGCACCACGATGGCCTGGGCGCCCTGCCAGGCCCGGGGGGCCGCCGGCAGGGCCGGGTGCCGCTCCAGTCCGCGCGCCAGCAGGCCGGCGCCGAACGGCGTGGCCATCAGGTAGAGGGTGACGAGCGCTACTGCAATAAGGCTGCGCCCCAGGACCGGGCGCCGGCGACGCAGGCACCACAGGCCGGCCAGCAGGAGGAGGAGCTGCGGCCCGGGCGGCGCCAGCAGGCTGCGCAGAAAAAGATAAGCAGTCATCCCCGGCATTGCCCCGGCGCGGTCATGGTCTGGAATAGACGCCTACGCTATGCTACGCGCCTTTGATTTTCCACGAATTTCCCCCTTTCCGGTCAGCCCGCGCCATGCAAGAACAGTATCGTCCGCAAGACATCGAACAAGCCGCCCAGCAGGAATGGGACCGCACGCACGCTTTCAGGGCCGATGAAAATCCCGGCCGCGAGAAGTTCTACTGCCTGGCCATGTTTCCCTATCCGTCCGGGAAGCTGCACATGGGCCACGTGCGCAACTACACCATCAGCGACGTGATCGCGCGCTACCAGCGCATGCAGGGAAAGAATGTATTGCAGCCCATGGGCTGGGATGCCTTCGGCCTGCCCGCCGAAAACGCGGCGATGAAAAATCAGGTGGCGCCCGCGGCGTGGACCTACTCCAACATCGAGTACATGAAGGGCCAGTTGAAGTCGCTGGGCCTCGCCATCGACTGGTCACGCGAAGTCACCACCTGCAAGCCCGACTACTACCGCTGGGAGCAGTGGCTGTTCACGCGCCTGTTCCAGAAGGGCGTGATCTACAAGAAGTCCGGCGTGGTGAACTGGGATCCCGTGGACCAGACCGTGCTCGCCAACGAGCAGGTCATCGACGGCCGCGGCTGGCGTTCCGGCGCGCTCGTGGAGAAGCGCGAGATCCCGATGTACTACTTCGCGATCACGAAATATGCGGAAGAGCTGCTTGCCGACCTCGACCAGCTCGACGGCTGGCCGGAGCAGGTGCGCACCATGCAGCGCAACTGGATCGGCAAGAGCTTCGGCGCCGACATCGTGTTCGACTATGACGAGGCGTCGATCGGCACCGGCGGCCAGCTCAAGGTCTACTCCACGCGTCCCGACACGCTGATGGGCGCCACTTATGTCGCCGTGGCCGCCGAGCATCCGCTCGCCACCCGCGCCGCGGAACAGAATCCCGCCCTCGCCGCCTTCATCGCCGAGTGCAAGGCCGGCTCCGTGGCCGAAGCCGACATGGCCACCATGGAAAAGAAGGGCATGGCCACCGGCCAGTTCGTGGTGCATCCGCTCAACGGCCAGAAACTGCCGGTATTCGTCGCCAACTACGTGCTCTGGGGTTATGGCGAAGGCGCCGTGATGGCCGTACCGGCGCATGACGAGCGCGATTTCGAATTCGCCAACAAATATGCGCTGCCCATCGTGCAGGTCTATCGGCCCGCGCAGGGCGAAAATAACTTCAGCTCGACGCAGTGGCAGGAATGGTATGCGGCGAAGGACGGCTCCCTCGTCACCGTGAACTCCGGCCAGTACGACGGCCGCGATTTCACCGCCGCCTTCGACGCCATCGTCGCCGACCTGGAGTCCGCGCAGCACGGCGCGCGCAAGACCCAGTTCCGCCTGCGCGACTGGGGCATCTCGCGCCAGCGCTACTGGGGCTGCCCGATTCCCATCATCCACTGCGCCGCCTGCGGCGACGTGCCGGTGCCGGAGCAGGACCTGCCCGTGGTGCTGCCGGAAGACGTGGTGCCGGACGGCGCCGGCTCGCCGCTGGCGCGCATGCCGTCGTTCTACGAGTGCGCCTGCCCGAAGTGCGGCGGCGCCGCGAAGCGTGAAACCGACACCATGGACACCTTCGTGGAATCGTCCTGGTACTACGCCCGCTACGCCTCGCCGCAGAGCACGGCCGGCATGGTTGATGGCGACGCCGCGAAATACTGGCTGCCGGTGGACCAGTATGTCGGCGGTATCGAGCACGCCATCCTGCACCTCCTCTACGCCCGCTTCTTCCACAAGCTGATGCGTGACGAGGGCCTGGTGCAGGGCGACGAGCCCTTCCGCAAGCTTCTCACGCAGGGCATGGTCGTTGCCGACACGTTCTATCGGGACGAGGCCAACGGCGGCAAGGACTGGATCAATCCCGCCGACGTCGCCATCGTGCGCGACGACAAGGGCCGCATGACCGCCGCCACACTGAAGGCCGACGGCCTGCCCGTGCGGATCGGCGGCATGGAGAAGATGTCCAAGTCCAAGAACAACGGCGTCGACCCCCAGGCCCTGATCGACCAGTACGGCGCCGATACCTCGCGCCTGTTCATGATGTTCGCGGCGCCGCCCGATGCGTCGCTGGAATGGAACGACGCCGGCGTCGAAGGCGCCAGCCGCTTCCTGCGTCGCCTGTGGAAGCTGGCCCACAACTTCGCGCAGCGCGCCGCACTCGCTCCCGCCGGCAACACCGCCTTCAGCCAGGACCGCATCGCTGGTAACGAAGCGCTCAAGGCCACCCGCTTCGAGCTGCACAGTGTGCTGAAGCAGGCCAATGCCGACTACGGCCGCAACCAGTTCAACACCGTGGTCTCCGCCGGCATGAAGCTGCTCAACCTGATCGACAGCGACGTGTTCGCCGAAAATGGCGACGCCGGCCTCGCGCTGGAGGCGGAAGCCCTGCAGGTGCTGGTGAAGCTGCTGTCGCCGGTGGTACCGCATGTCGGCCACGCACTCTGGCAGGACCTCGCCCCTGCTTTCGGCAAGCTGCTTGGGACGCCCGCCGCACCCCTGCTGGACGCCGGCTGGCCCCTGCACGACGAGGCCGCGCTGGTGCGCGACAGCATCGAGCTGGTGATACAGGTGAACGGCAAGTTGCGTGGCAAGATCACGGTGCCCGCCGCGGCCGACAACGCCGCCATCGAGGCCGCGGCGCTCGCCAACCCGGACGCGCAGCGTTTCATGGAAGGCCGGCCGGCGAAGAAGGTCATCGTGGTCAAAGGCAAGCTCGTGAACATCGTCGCCTGAGGGCGTCGATGGGACGTCCGTCCCATGCCGACGGCGCAACATTCACCACCGCAGGAAAGACGCGCATGAAGCTTCAGGACAACGCGAACACGCCGCGCCGCGGCCAAAGGCTCCGGATCGCCCTCGCCCTTCCGCTATTGCTGGCGCTCGGCGCCTGCGGCTTTCACCTGCGCGGCAGCCATGACGTGCCGTATTTCCTGCAGGAAATCGCGCTGAAGATGCCGGTGGGCGCAAGCGACCTCCGCACCGAACTGCGCCTTGCGCTGGAGCGCAAGGGCATCGCCACCAGTGGCGGCGACCTTCAGCTCGAGGTCACGAACGAGAAACTGACGCGCCAGACCTCGTCCGTGGACAGCAGTGCGCGCGCCGCCGAATACATCCTGATCTACAACGTCGAGTTCCGCATCAACAGCTCGGACGGCCGCCTGGTCGGTCCACAACAATCGCTGATCCTGCGCCGCAGCTACCAGTACAGCGCTGCGAACGTGGTCGGCAAGAGCACGGAAGAGGAAACGCTGCGCAACGAGCTGCGCATCGACGCCGCGCAACAGATCGTGCGGCAGCTCATCGCGCTGAACGCCTCGCCGCTCGCCCCCACCGGCACGGATGCGGCCGCGAAATGAAGCTGCGCTGGGACCAGCTCTCCCGCCACGCTACCGAGCCGCTGCGCCCGGTGTACGTGATCCATGGCGACGAGATCCTGCTGCAGCAGGAGGCCGGCGACGCCCTGCGCCAGGCGGCGCGCAAGCAGGGTTACAGCGATCGCGAACTGCACCACGCCGACCGTGGCGCCGACTGGAACGAGCTCCTCGCCAGCGCCAACAACCTGTCACTCTTCGGCGACCGCAAGCTGCTGGAGATCCGTTTCGCCGGCAAGCCGGATGCCGCCGCCGCGGCCGCGCTGGAGCGCTATGCGGCCGATCCTTCGCCGGACACGTTGCTGGTGTTGCTCCTGCCCAAGCTCGACGGCACCGCGCAGAAAGCCAAGTGGTTCCTTGCCTGCGAGAACGCAGGCGCCTCGGTGCAGCTCCCACAGATCGACGCGCACACTCTGCCCGACTGGCTGCGCACGCGGCTGCACCAGGCCGGCCTGCAGATGGACGCCGAGGCATTCACGCTGCTCTGCGAACGCGTCGAGGGCAACCTGCTGGCGGCGCAGCAGGAGATCGAGAAACTGCGCCTCTTGGCGCCGCAAGGCGCCCTGACCGCCGACATGGTGCGCAGCGCCGTCGGCGACAGCGCCCGCTACAACGTCTACGACGTGGCCGACATTGCCCTTGCCGGCGACGCCGGCAAGGCCGCACGCATGCTCGCCGGCCTGCGCGCCGAAGGCGAGAGCGAGTCGGGGCTGCTCTGGGCCATCGGCAAGGATGCACGCACGCTCGCGCTGCTGCGCGAAGGCCTGGATGCCGGGCAGCCGCTGAATGCGCTCATGCAGCAGTGCGGCGTCTGGCAGAAGCGCCAGCCGCTGTTCCAGCGCGCCCTGCAACGCACCAACAGCGAAATGGCCCGGCAGCTCGTGCGCGAACTGCTGGCCTGCGACCTCGCCATCAAGGGCCAGAGCAACGAGCAAGGCTGGGATGTGCTGCTGCGCCTCACGCTGGCGATTGCCGGCCGCCCCCTGCTCGCCTGAGCCCGACACCGCCATGCCGACGCCACCGGAGCTTCCCGCCCTGGGCCGCCAGATCCGGCGCGACATGATCCTCGACACGCTCGGCAATACCGTGCTCGCGCTCGGCCTCTGGGGCTGGCTCAAGGCCGGCGAGAGCAGCGGCGGCCTGCTGCACGAGCCTGTCGTGTTCATCGCGCTGACTGCCACCGGCGTGCTCAACCTGCTGCACCTGCCGGCGCGTTTCCGGCGCCTGCGCGAGTGGCGCCGCGGGCAGTCCTGACGACAGACCTGCCCGGTCTCCCGCAGGGACCGTTCATCACTTCCCGCCCGCGGCGGCTTTTCCCGGCGGCGCCCTTGCCCCACCATGCGCGCCGTCCGGAACCCCGGACCGCCACGACAACCGCGAGGAGACCATGAGCAAGCGACGCAAGACCCCGGGCGCGAAAGCGCTGGTGTTCGACCCCCTGTTCCGCCCCCGGCAGGAACGGGCAAAGAAAGGCAAAGGCAGCTACCACCGCAGGCCCCGCAATCAGACCACCGATTCGGGGCCTTCGTCTTTCCGGGGCCCTGCCGCGGCCTGAGCCGCGCCTGCGGTTGTCGGATCACGGCCTGCCCGGCATTATCGGTTGCCACACCTCCGGATGCCGTCATGAAAAACAACAACGACACCTCCAGCATTTCCTTCACGGCGCATTACACCGGCTACGTCTGGCACCACTTCGGCCTGTCCGATCCGCGCTTCGCCACCAGCCGCGGCCGTCTCTACTTCGCGCTGCTGCGTCCCTTCGAACGCCTGGCGCGCTGCCTGATCGGAAGCGATATCAAGACCACGCTGCTGCAACGCCACTTCCTGATCGACCGCGAGCTCGACAAGCTGATTGCCGACGACCACGACCTGCAGGTCCTCGAGATCGCCTGCGGCCTTTCACCACGCGGCCACCGCTTCACGCGCCGCCACGCCGGCATCCGCTATGTCGAGGCCGACCTGCCGGGCATGGTGGCGCGCAAGCGTGCGCTGCTGCAGCAGATCGGCGCGCCGGACGCGCGCCACGGCCTCGTCGTCTGCAACATCCTCGACCGCGACACGCCGGACAGTCTCGAAGCCGTGATCGCGCGCGAGTTCGACCCCGCCAAGCCGCTGGTGGTCATCACCGAGGGACTGGTGAACTATTTCGACCTCGCCACGATCAGCAGTGTCTGGCAGCGACTCGCCGCGGCGCTCCGCGCCTTTCCTACCGGGGTCTATCTCACCGACATCTACCCGGAGGTGAGCGGGCATCGCTTCGCCGGCGCCATCCGCACGGCCAACCGCTCGCTCAGGGTGGCCTCGCGCAGCAGCTTCACGCTGCACTTCGAGGACGACGGCGCCATGCAGGCGCATTTCGCCGGCCTCGGCTTCGGCAAGGTCACTGTCTTCAATCCGGATCGGGAACACACCGCGGCACCGGCGGCGCGCGGCGGCGCCATCGTGCGCGTGGTGCGCGCCGCCACCGGGAAATGAAACACCAAAAATAGAAAAGGGCCGCCCATGGGCGGCCCTTTTCATGCGCCATCGGCGCAGCTGCGACAGGCGATCAGGCGCGCTGCAGCGACGTGTGCCCCGGCGTCGAGGGCGCGCGATCGAGACACCACGGCGCCAGGATGCGGTTCACGAGGGCGCCCGGGCGCAGCACCGCCAGCCAGAGCATTGCCAGTGCCAGCGGCAAGCCGATGACATAGCTCAGCACATGCATGCCGGTCGCCGCCGGCACTTGGCCCAGGCCACGCGCGACATGGTCGCCAACCCCCAGCAGCGCGCCGACGCCATTTACAACGAGCGCGCTGAAGATCGCCGCGCCCAGCGCCACGCCGAACACGCCGGCGAGATACGACAGCAGCCACAGCGGCCCGTCGCCCCAGAACGACACCGGATTGCCATGCGCGCGCAGCGAGGCGCTGTGCCAGAAGTACATGATGGCGATGAAAGGGGGCAGCAGGTACACGCCATCGAGATACAGCGTCATGGCGACGCCACTGGTGAGAAAACCGACGGCGGCGGCGAAAAAGGTCTCCGGCGAGTCGCCGGTGCCGACGCCGGGCGTCCACGCCGGCGAGCCGGCCAGCATGTCGCGGTCGTAGAAGAAGCGGTCATAGCCAAGGCCATCCCAGCCGTAAACCAGGATGAAGAACATGCCGAAGTAGCCCAGCATCCAGTTCAGGTTGGCCAGGTAGTACTGGCCGCGCCGCAGCAGCAATGCGCCCACCCAGAAGCCGAGCGCGCCCTACGTCACGTTGGTGATGCCGAAGCCGAGCACGAGGAACTCGTTCATGCTGCGGAAATCGGCGGCGACCTGCATGGTTTCCCACGACGGGTGCCGCATCAACAGGAGCATGCCCGTCGGCGCCCATATGAGCGCGAGAAAAAGCAGCGTGACCACGAAGAAGCGGCTCTCCAGCGGCTTCTTCTCCTTGAGCAGGCGTGAACCCGCCGCCACCGCCAGGCTGGCGCCGAAGCCGTAAGCCCAGAAAACGTCGACCTGAACCATAGTCACCTCGAGTGCGGAGTTGTCATTGTGATCGGCGCGCAACCCTGCGCGCGACCTTGTCATCCTAGGCTGGCCGCGCGACCCGTCCGCAGATTGACCCGGGCCAGGCCGGTTGTGATGATGGGCCAACCTTGAAACACCGCATTCACGGACGCGCCGGCCATGTCACAACGCACTCCACGCGCCCCCATCGATCGCAACGCACCGGCGGTTCCCGTCGAGTTCGCCCGACTCATCCTGCAGATGATGGCCGAGCGCGGCATTCCGCAGGAGCAGGCACTCGCCGGACTCGACATCCCCGCGTCACTGCTGGCCACCGATGGCGCCAGCCTCTCGATCAACCAGCACGAGTCGCTGTTGCGCCGCGGCATCGCGCTCTCCGGCAACGAAGGCGGCCTCGGCTACGAAATCGGCCTGCGCATCGGGCTCACCACGCACGCCCTGCTTGCCTATGCCCTTCTGAGCCAGGTGACGCTGGGCGATGCCATCCGCTTCGGCATCGAGTTCAGCCAGGACTTCGTACCGATCTACCGTGGCGCGCTGCGCGTCGAGGACGATTTCGCGGTGCTCGACATCACCATGGACGAGCCGGTGGAGCCCGCGCTGCAGCGCTACGCCTTCGACATGGCGCTGGTGAGCGTGTGGAGCGGAATGCACATCATCATGGGCGCGAGCTGGACCGACGTGGAGCTGTGGTTCGACTACCCGGAGCCGGAGTACTTCGCGGCCTATGAGCAGCGCCTGCCCGCCTGCCGCTTCGGCATGGGCGCCAACCAGCTCTGCTTTCCAGCCACGCAACTCACGCGCCGCCTGCAGACCGGCGACCCGGTGATGGCGCAACTGATGACGGAGCGGCTGGAGCGCGAACGGCAGGCCCGCAAGCGCCAGGGCAGCACCGATATCCGCGTGCTGGTACGCGAGCTGCTGGTGGCGGATGCCGACGGCTATCCCGCGCTGGAGGCAGTGGCCTCCCGCCTCTTCATGTCGACACGCACACTGAAGCGCAAGCTGCAGCAGGCCGACACGACCTTCCAGACGGAGCTCGACGGCGTGCGCCTCAACCACGCACGCCGCCTGCTGGGGATGTCGGAGCTGGGTATCGAGGAGATCGCCGGCCGCATGGGCTTCGCCGAGCCGGCCAGCTTCACCCACGCCTTCCGGCGCTGGACGGGCATGACGCCCAGTGAGTGGAGGTCACGCCACAAGGGCGGAGACGCGCCGGCCTAGCTGCTGGTCAGCACCTCGTTCCATTTCGACATGAGCTCGGTGAGCGCGCGCACCTGGCGATCCAGGCTCTGCAGTTCCTCCACCGTGCCTTTCTCGCCACTGAAGGACTCCACCTTGGCCAGCGCCAGCGACAGCGGATGGTCAGGCGTCTGCATGCGGTAGACGTTGAGCTTCCAGCGGGTGTTGTGGGTAACCATGCGCCAGAGCGCGAGCTTGGTGCCCAGGTGGATCTTGCTGAAATCGGCAAGCTCCCCAAAGGGCGCGAAGTCCGTGCCGATCATCTGGACGCGGCCGGACTTGGGGTCGGCCACCAGCGTCGCCGTTCGGGGCGAATTGCAGAGCAGGGCCAGGACGCCGAGGGCCTGACCGGGGGTCAGGTAGTTGACCGCCTTGCGCGACTTCTTGCCGTCCGGGTAGACGACGAGCTGCCCGGAGAGCAGGAAGTAGAAGATCTTGTCGGTCGCGCCCTTCTCGATCACCACCTCGCCGGCGGCCGGCTCGTAGATGCTGGAATGGCGCTTCAGGACGTCCATCTGGTCCGGATCGTTGAAGATCATGTCCTTCCAGAAGGGGATGCCGGACAGCAGGTTCTCGAGCGTGTCTGGGGAGTAGGTGGCGATGGGGATGGACTTCATGGGTGGACCTCCGTGTGTGCGGAGCATAAGCGACGCACACGCCGACAGGCAAAATCCGGGTCACAAAAGCAGAAAAGCCCGCTTGCGCGGGCCGTCCTGCCTGAGAGATCGGGTCGTCAGCTGTAGATCGTCCTGACCTTCTGCTGCCCGCCAGCCACTTCCTGTTCAGCGGGGCGGCGGAAAAAACGCTCGTCGTCGAGCAGCGCCTTGAGCTCCTCGGCCACATCGAAGCTGCCGTGCTTGAACAGGCAGCGCATGTGCTTGCCGTCCTGCTCGAACACCAGCATCTCGATGCGCAGCGCCGTGCCTTCCGGGCACAGCACGAGGTCGCGGGCATGCTTCTCGAGTGGCGAGTCGGTGTAGTCGAAATCCAGCACGCAGCCGAAGAAGTTCATGTCGCGGATGCGCACCTTCATGTCGATGGAGAGCGAGCCATCGAGCTGGGAGAAGCTGATCACCCGGGCATGCGGATTGACCGGCACGAAGCGTGGTTCGCCGCGCCGCTCCAGGGCCTCGCACTGGTGGCGGGTCAGCACGTCGATGCCCGGCAGCGTGCGCAGGTCGTCGCCGCGCAGGAAGGCCGAGAACATGGCGACGGACTCGTCGCGCTTTTCCAGCTGCGCCACGTGGTCGGCTCCCTTGATGAGGGCAAAGGTCGCATTGGGGCAGCGGGCCGCGAAGAGGGCGTTTTCATAGGGCAGCGTGAAGCTGTCGTACTCACCGGTCGCCACCAGCGTGTCGCAGGTGGGATAGCCGAGGATGGACTCCACCTCGAGCAGGCGCCTGGCATTGATGCGGTAGCGCTGCTGCTCGTTCTCGTGGAAACCGCGCATCTGGCGGTGGAAGAGCTTGCGCGTGATGTCGGTGATCTCGGTTTCCTTGAGGCGCGCGTGGTTCACGAGATAGAGCACCACGGCCTGGCCGAATTCATCCAGGCGCTTCTCGTCCAGCACCTTGACCGACTCTTCCAGCAGCATGCGCCAGGACTTGCGCGGGCGCACCACGATGCCGGTGACGATGAGCTTGTCGGTCACCTCGGGGCGTTTGTAGGCATAGGTGGAGGCGACCACGGAACCCAGCGACAGCCCCATCAGGGACACCTTGGCGAGGCCGGCATGCTGCGTCCACTGGAAGAGCAGGTCCGCCAGGTCTTCCATGCCGAGTTCGGGCGCGAGCTGGTCATTGTTGCCGAGCGAGGGCAGGTCCACGAGGATGACGGGCACCTCGTTCAGGATCTGCTCGACGCAGTACTTGTAGGAATTGAAGTTCTGGAAGGCACCGCCCAGCACGAGGAGCGGCGTCTTGTGGACATTCTGGGGCTGGCTGAAGGCGAGGTAATCAACCCGCCATTTGCCGATGAAGTCCTGCCTGGGCGACTGCTTGAGGGAGGAGCGGTTGTACTGCTCGTACGCTACGGCCATGATGGCTTCTTCCTGTTTTTCGTCGTGGGTGGCCGCTGTCCAGCGGTCCTCTTGTTGTTGGTCTTACCCTGACGGCTGCGCCACCTGCGTGGGCGACGCTTTTTTATTGCATGGAAGGTCGATGCTATCACCCCGTTTCCGGGCTGCCCACCGGGCCTTTCAGTCCAAGGGGGTAACCGGAAAGGCCGGGAGCGACGACTGGCGAAGTTCGGGCGACTGGCGGCGCAACGGTGGGGCGCCAGCGACTATCCCGCTATACTTCGCCGCCTGGATTTCCCTCGAGGTTCCCGTGAACAGCCCGCTTGACGTCTCCACCTACATGCAGACCCTGGGTCGCGCCGCCCGCGCGGCCTCGCGCACCACTGCCCGCGCCACCACCCGCGAGAAGAATGGAGCACTGGCCGCCATCCATGACGCGCTCGTGGCCGCGAAGCCGGCGGTACTGGCCGCCAACGCCAGGGATGTGGACGCCGGCCGCGCCAACGGCCTCGACGCCGCCATGCTGGACCGCCTGACCATCGGCGAGAAGACCTTCGCCGGCATGCTGGAAGGCCTGCGCCAGGTCATGGACCTGGCCGACCCCGTGGGCGCCATCACCGACCTGGTCTATCGCCCCAGCGGCATCCAGGTCGGCAAGATGCGCGTGCCCCTGGGCGTCATCGGCATCATCTACGAGTCCCGCCCCAACGTGACGCTGGAAGCGGCCGCGCTCTGCCTGAAGTCCGGCAACGCCACCATCCTGCGCGGCGGCTCCGAGGCCATCCACTCCAACCGCGCCATTGCCGCCTGCATCCAGGACGGCCTGGCCAGCGCCGGCATGCCGCGCGAGGCGGTGCAGGTGGTGGAAACCACCGACCGCGCCGCGGTCTCGGCACTCATCACCATGCCCGACTTCGTGGACGTCATCGTGCCCCGCGGCGGCAAGGGCCTGATCGAGCGCATCAGCACCGAGGCGCGCGTGCCCGTGATCTACCACCTGGACGGCAACTGCCACGTCTTCATCGAGCGCGAAGCCGACTTGGCCAAGGCCGTGCCCATCGCCCTCAACGCCAAGACCCACCGCTACGGCGTCTGCAACGCCATGGAGTCGCTGCTGCTGGACGCGCCCATGGCCGAGGCCGCGCTCCAGGCGCTGGTGCCGCTCTACCGCGAGAAGGGCGTCGAGCTGCGCGCCTGCGCGCGCACCCTTGCCTTCGTGCCCGATGCCGTGGCCGCCACCGAGGCCGACTGGTCCGAGGAATACCTGGCGCCGGTGCTGGCCATCAAGGTCGTGGACGGCCTGGACGAGGCCATCGCCCACATCAACCGCTACGGCTCGCATCACACCGACTCCATCATCACCGAAAGCGTCACCAAGGCCCGCCGCTTCCTTAACGAGGTCGATTCCAGCTCAGTCATGGTCAACGCCTCCACCCGCTTCGCGGACGGCTTCGAGTACGGCCTGGGCGCCGAGATCGGCATCTCCACCAACAAGATCCACGCACGCGGCCCGGTCGGACTGGAAGGCCTGACCTCGCAAAAGTGGGTGGTGCTGGGCGACGGGCATATCCGCCAGTGATAGGGCTGTTCGGCGGCTCCTTCGATCCGGTGCACCTGGGCCACGTGGCCACGGCGGAGGAGTTGCGGGCGCGCTTCGGCTTCCGCGAGATCCGCTTCCTCCCGGCCGCGCGTTCCCCGCTGAAGGACAGCGTGACGGCCGACGTGCACCGGGTCGCCATGCTGGAGCGCGCCCTGGCCGGCCACCCCGGCCTGGTCCTCGACCGCTCCGAGCTGGACCGGCCGCCGCCCTCCTACACCATCGACACCCTGCACCAGATGCGCGCCAGCCTCGGCCCCGAAGAGCCGCTGGTGTTCATCCTGGGCCTGGACAGCTGCCTCGAGCTGCCCCGCTGGAGGGAGTGGCAGTCGCTTACGGACTTCGCCCACCTGCTGGTGGTCAGCCGGCCCGGCAGCGCCTGGCCCGCCGGGCTGGCGCCCGCGGACAGCCTTGGCCTGCCGGCACCTGCCGATGGCGATGCCTCTCCACCGGGCACGCCTGACGAACCTCAGGCAGCGGCCGGACACTCGCTCGCAGCACCGGAGCTGACGCTCCGCGCCTGGCTGTCACCCCGCCTGACCCGGGATCCGGCCGCCCTTTCCGGCACGCCGGCCGGCCACGTCCTGCTGGCCGGTACCCCGCCGTTCGAGATTGCCAGCCGGCACATACGCGCGGCCGTTCGGGCCGGCCAGGACACAAGCCGCTGGCTCGCCCCCGCAGTGCGGGACTATATTGACCAACACCATATCTATCGCGGAGATGCAGACCCCCAATGAAAGAACTCGATCCCTCCACCCAGCAGCTCGTCGACACCATCCTCGCCGCCCTCGCGGACCTCAAAGCCAAAGAAGTTCTTTCCCTGGACGTACGCGCCCTGACCAGCCTGGCCGATGTCATGGTCATCGCCTCCGGCACGTCCACGCGCCATGTGAAGTCGCTGGCCGACAATGTCGTCGAAAAGGCCAAGGAAGCGGGGTTCCGTCCGCTGGGACAGGAAGGCGAGCGTGATGCCGAGTGGATCCTCATCGACCTGGCCGGCGTGATCGTGCATGTCATGCTGCCCGCCACCCGCGCCTTCTACGACCTCGAGCGGCTATGGACTCCGGCGCCCGCCGCCGCGACGCCTGCCGCTGCCGCACGCCCCTGAGGCGCCCCGCCGATGCGCCTGCGCCTGTTGGCGGTCGGCACCCGCATGCCCGGATGGGTGGGCGAGGGCTTCGCCGAATACGCCAAGCGCCTCTCCGGTGACATCAGCCTGGAGCTCGTGGAGATCACGGCGGGCAAGCGCCTGAAGGCCACCGACCTCGCCCGCCTGAAAGAACAGGAGGGCGAAGCCCTGCTCGCCGCCCTGCGCCCGCAGGAGCGCGTGATTGCGCTGGACGTGCTGGGCCGCACACTTTCCACTGAGGACCTGGCCGATACTCTGCGCGACTGGCAGGTGGACGGCCGTCCGGCCGCGCTCCTTGTGGGCGGCCCCGAGGGACTCTCCCGCGCGGCGCTGGAACGGGCCGACGAGAAGTGGTCGCTGTCGCGCCTCACGCTGCCGCACCCGCTGGTGCGCATCGTGGTCGCCGAGCAGTTCTACCGGGCCTGGAGCCTGCTGAAGGGCCATCCCTACCATCGCTAGGCCGCGTCAGTCCGACGTGCTGCGCCGGGCCGGCCCTCGCCGGAGCCGGCACCGCGATTGCCCGTCCCGCAGGCAGTCCCGGACCCCGGAATCACGTCGAGGCAATGCGCCAAGCTGGGACACAAGCACAACACAAAACGCTATAGCATTTGCGCAATGGCTTACGGACAATCGCGGCGCTCACTAATTCTTATTACTCATGGCCCGATTCGATAACGATCCCTTTACGCTGAAGGACAACCAGAAGGAAGCCGCCCTCTTCCGCCGCCGCGCCACCGTGTCGGCGGTGTTCGTGCTGGCGATGTTCGTGGTCCTGTTCAGTCGCTACTACTACCTCCAGGTCATCGAGTACGAAACCTACTCGACGCTGTCCGAGAACAACCGTGTCCACCTCGAGGCGATCTCGCCGCCGCGCGGCTTCATCTACGACCGCAAGGGCGCCCTGCTCGCCGACAACCGCCCCGCCTTCACGCTGACACTGAACCGCCAGCAGGTGAAGGACATCGACGCGATGATCGCGCGCCTGGTACCGGTGCTGGAGCTGAGCCCGGACGACGTGAAGCGCTTCCACGCTCGCCTCAACGCGGCACGCAAGTTCGAGGAAGTGCCGGTCAAGCTACGCCTGACCGAGGCCGACATCGCGCGCTATTCGGAAATCCGCCACGAGATGCAGGGCGTGAACATCAACGTCGAGCTCTCGCGCTATTACCCGCACGGCGACCTCTTCGCCCACGCCATCGGCTACGTCTCGCGTATCTCGGAAAAGGAAGAGGCGACCCTGGACCCGGTGGACTACGCCGGCACCAACCTCATCGGCAAGATCGGCATCGAGAAATACTACGAGCCCATCCTGCACGGGAAGGTTGGCTACCAGCATGTGGAAACCAATGCCCACGGCAAGCTCATCCGCGTGCTGAAGCGCACGCCGCCGGTACGCGGCAACGACCTCACCCTGCATCTCGACTACCAGCTGCAGAAGATCGCGCACGACCAGCTCGCCGGCCGCCGCGGCGCCGTGGTGGCCATCGATCCGACCACGGGCGGCGTGCTCGCCTTCGTCAGCAACCCGAGCTTCGATCCCAACCACTTCGTGGGCGGCATTCCCTACAAGATCTACGCGGGCTATCGCGACCACCTCGACCGGCCGCTCTACAACCGCGCACTGCAGGGCATCTATCCGCCGGGTTCCACCATCAAGCCCTTCGAGGCCATGGGCTTCCTGCACTACGGAATCGTCGACTGGAACTGGCGCCTATCCGACCCGGGCTATTTCACCCTGCCTGGCGACTCGCACCAGTTCCGTGACTGGAAGAAAGGTGGCCACGGCATCGTCGACATGCACAAATCCATCGTGGAGTCCTGCGACACCTATTTCTACACGCTCTCCGACCGCATGGGCGTCGACCGCTTCCACGAATGGATGCGGCACTTCGGCTTCGGCGAGAAGACCGGCATCGACCTCGTGGACGAAAAGCGCGGCTCGCTGCCCTCCACGAAATGGAAGCGCGAACGCCTGAAGGCGCCGTGGTACCGCGGCGAGATGATGTCGGTCGGCATCGGACAGGGCTACTTCACCGTCACGCCGCTGCAGCTCGCCATGGCCACGGCCATCACGGCCAACCGGGGCCAGCACATCCGCCCGCACCTGCTGAAGAGCACCACGGGGCCGCGGCCCTACAACGTGTCCAACCATCCCGATTACACCGTGCCCTACAAGGGCAAGCCCGAGGACTGGGACCTGATGAAGCGGGCCATGCGCGACGTGGCACATGGCGACGGCGGCACCGCGCGCGCCACCGGTGCGCGCATCAAGGGCTACGAGATGGCCGGCAAGACCGGCACCGCCCAGGTGAAGGGCATCAAGCAGGGCGAGAAGTACAACGAGAAAATGGTCGACGAGCGCCACTGGGACCACGGCTGGTTCATAGGCTTCGCGCCCGTGGACAATCCGAAGATCGCCGTGGCCGTGCTCGTGGAGAACGGCAAGCACGGCTCCAGCGTGGCGCCGATCGCCAAGGCGCTGTTCGACTACGAAATCATGGGTGTGATCCCGCCGCCCCCCGCGCCCGCGGCAGCGCACGAGAGTGACGAATGAGCACGCAAGACCGTTTCCTGCGCCATATGCCGCGCGACGGCATGGGCTTCAAGCGCAAGTTCAATCCCTGGCAGTTCCTGCACCTCGATCCGGTGTTGCTGGGCGCGCTCGCCTGCACCGCCCTGCTCGGCCTGTTCGAGCTGTACTCGGCCTCGGGGCAGCACCTGGACCTGACGCTGAAGCAGATGATGAGCTTCGGCATCGGCCTCACCGCCATGTTCGTGCTGGCACAGATTCCGCCGCGCACCTACCAGGCCTTCTCGCCCTGGTTCTACGCAGGCGGTGTCGGCCTGCTGGTGGCGGTCGCCCTGGTCGGGGACGTGCGCATGGGCGCGCAGCGCTGGCTCGACATTCCCGGCATCGGCAGCGTGCAGCCGTCGGAATTCATGAAGCTGGCCATGCCCATGATGGTGGCCTGGTTCCTCGCCGCGCGCCTGCTGCCGCCGTCGTTCGGCGTGGTCGTGGTCACGCTGGTACTGATCGGCATTCCCTGGGCGCTGATCGCCGAGCAGCCCGACCTCGGCACGTCCATCCTGGTCGCCGGCGCGGGCTTCTTCGTACTGTTCCTCGCGGGCCTGCCCTGGTGGCTGATCGGCACCGCGGTCGGCATGTTCGCCGCACTGGCACCGGTCGCCTGGACGCTGCTGCACGATTACCAGCGCCAGCGCATCATGACCCTGTTCGACCCGGAGTCGGATCCGCTCGGCACCGGCTGGAACATCCTGCAGTCCAAGACCGCGATCGGCTCCGGCGGCATCACCGGCAAGGGCTGGCTGCACGGCACGCAATCGCACCTCGAGTTCCTGCCGGAAGGCCACACCGATTTCATCATCGCCGCCTACTCCGAGGAGTTCGGCCTGATCGGCCTGACCGTACTGCTGCTGCTATACCTTGTGATCATCGGCCGCGGCCTGTTCATCGCCAGCACGGCGCAGGACACCTACAGCCGCCTGCTCGCCGGCGCGATCACGCTGTCGTTCTTCGTCTACGTATTCGTGAACATGGGCATGGTGAGCGGCATCCTGCCCGTGGTGGGCGTGCCGCTGCCCTTCGTGAGCTATGGCGGCACCGCCATCATCACGCTGCTGTCGGGCTTCGGCATCCTGATGTCGATCCATACCCACAAGAAGCTCATCGGCTGAATCCGGCCGCAGCAGTTCCGAGAATCTTTCCGAGGTGGTTACCATGCTCAAGTCCCTGCTCTGCGCTTTCATCAGCAGTTTCTGCATGCACACGCCCGCCAGTGCCACAGGAGAGTTCCTCGCCTATGAGGAGCTGCGCGGCGTCATCGAGCAGCTCGAGCGCGACAAGGCCTATGCCCCTGGCGAGCTCGACGCACTCTTTGCCCAGGTGGGGCGCGACGAGGGCGTGCTGAAGGCCATCGCGCGGCCTGCGGAAAGCACCAAGGAATGGAAGGACTATCGCCCGCTCTTCATGACCTCCGAACGCGTCGAGAAAGGCCTGGCGTTCTGGGACGAGCACGCCGACACACTGGCACGGGCCGAGGCCACCTACGGCGTGCCGCCGGAGATGGTTCTCGCCATCCTCGGCGTGGAGACACGCTACGGCGGCAACAAGGGCCGCAATCGCGTGATCGACGCCCTCGCCACGCTCGGCTTCGACTACCCGCCCCGCGCCCCCTTCTTCCGCAAGGAACTGCGCGAATTCCTGCTGCTCGCGAAGGAGAACGGGCTGGATCCACTCACCACATACGGCTCCTATGCCGGCGCCATGGGTTACCCGCAGTTCATGCCCTCGAGCTGGCGCAAGCTTGCCGTGGACTTCGATGGCGACGGACGGCGCGACCTCATCAACAACCCGGTCGATGCAATTGGCTCGATTGCGAACTACTTCAAGGCCAACGGCTGGAAAACCGGCGAACCTGTGGTGGCTCGGGCGCGGATCGTGACCCAGGACTATGACAGCGTGATCACGAAGGACCTGGCGACCATGACCACCCTCGACGAGATCGCGAAGAAGGGACTGGTGCCTCGCGAAGCCGGCACCTATCTCGCGCAGGAGCCAGCCTCGGCCATCCGCCTGCAAGGCGAGAGCGGCGGCGAATTCTGGCTGGCCTTCACGAATTTCTACGTCATCACGAAGTACAACCGCAGCACGATGTACGCGATGGCCGCCTGGCAACTCAGCCAGGAGCTGAAGGCGGCACGCGAAGCGCAGCTGGCCCGGGCCGCCGTCGCGACAGCGCCTGGCAGCACGGAGCCTGCAGCTGCCGACGCACCGCCGGACGCGGCCGCCGCACCGGCGGACTGACACCAGCGCGGCGGCGGATCCAACCACAAGAATAAAAATGAGGTGGCTCATGGCGCGACAAACCGCACTGCCCCTGCTGCTGGCCACGGGCCTCGTCCTCTCCGGCTGCATGTCGGCGCCACCGCCGAAGAAGCCGGTGAATCCCATCACCCGCCTGCCGCCGCAGACGCAACCCG
This sequence comes from Moraxellaceae bacterium, assembly GCA_029237815.1. Lineage (GTDB taxonomy): Bacteria > Pseudomonadota > Gammaproteobacteria > Pseudomonadales > Moraxellaceae > UBA2031. The sequence goes on along the minus strand of JAQZBP010000005.1, from coordinate 176,197 downwards.
TGCCGCCGCCCGACAAGATGCCGGCCTTCGGCAGCGATGACTTCAACCGCATCAAGGACGAGCCGCCGGTCAATCCTCCCGACGTGAGCCAGGTCCCGGAACCGGAACCCGTCGAGGAGCCGCGCTCGAAGTACGGCAACAAGAGCCCCTACACGGTGCTCGGCGAGACCTACCGCGTGCTGCCCAGCGCCAAGGGCTATAGCGCGACGGGCAAGACCTCCTGGTACGGCAAGAAGTTCCATGGCCTGCGCACCTCGAGCGGCGAGAAGTACGACATGTACAAGATGACGGCGGCGCATCGCACGCTGCCGCTGCCGAGCTATGTGCGCGTCACCAACCTCGCCAACGACAAGAGCATCATCGTGAAGGTGAACGACCGAGGTCCCTTCCACTCCGAGCGCATCATGGACCTGTCCTATGCCGCCGCGGCGCGGCTCGACATCCTGAAGTCGGGCACGGGGCGCGTGAAGATCGAGGCCATCGACCCGTCGGAATACCGCCGCCAGAATGCGAAGCCGGCGGAACGCGCGGCCAGCGCCCCGGCCGCTGCCACCGCTCCCGCCGCGGCAAACGGCTACTTCGTGCAGGTCGGCGCCTTCAGCGAGGCGGGCAACGCGAGCGCACTCAAGACGAAGATCCAGGGTCTCGTGCAGGCGCCGGTGGCGATCGCCAATGGCGGCGAGGCGGTGCCGGTGAATCGCGTGCAGGTGGGCCCTTTTTCCTCGCGCGAGGACGCCGATCGCGTCTCGCAGATCATCCGCGAGAACAACCTGGGCGCGCCCATCGTCGTGGCTCGCTGAGCCGGACAGGACACAGGCGAATACTCCTCCGGCACGCGACCGGGCGGCGCTGGCGCCGCATAAAAAAAGGCCGCCCGAGAGGCGGCCATCACACGCACGCAACCGTTACGCCAGCACGAAGACGCGATCTCCCTCCACCTGCACGCCGTAGACCGGCAGCGCCACCTCCGGCGCTTCCAGGCATTGCCCGGTCGCCAGGTCGAAATGCTGCTTGTAGATCGGCGAGGCCACGACCTTGCGCCCCTTGAGATCGCCGGTGAGGCCGCGCGAGATCACGTTCGCCGCAGAAAACGGATCGTGGTTGCCGACGGCATGGATAGCGCCGTCGCGGAGACGGAAGATCGCGACCTGCTGGCCGCGGGCCAGGGCGCAGACCCCGATGCCGGGCAGGAGGTCGCTGACGTGGCAGACGTCCACGGGGACGGGGACTTCGGCGAGATTGCTGCGGGCATTCATGTGCTTCTCCTCGATACGTTGATGCGCGGGCTCAGACCGCGACGGTGCCGATGCGGCCCTGCTTCTCGGCGGACGTGGCCGGCCGCACCTGGCCGCGCTCCGGGACGAAAACCACGTTGTCGTCGGTCTTGTCGCTGTTCACGAAATGGCGGAAGCGCTTCAGCTTTTCCGGGTCTTCCACCGTGGACTTCCACTCGCACTGGTAGGTGTCGACCAGGTGCTGCAGGTCGGCCTCGAGCTCCGCGCCGATGCCCAGCGAATCGTTGACCACCACGTCCTTCAGGTAGTCGAGGCCGCCCTCCATGTTGTCGCGCCACACGCTCGTGCGCTGCAGGCGGTCGGCGGTGCGGATGTAGAACATCAGGAAGCGGTCGATGTAGCGGAGCAGCGTAGCGTCGTCGAGGTCGCCGGCGAGCAGCTCGGCATGGCGGGGTTTCATGCCGCCGTTGCCGCAGACATACAGGTTCCAGCCCTTCTCGGTGGCGATCACGCCGACGTCCTTGCCCTGCGCTTCCGCGCATTCGCGGGTGCAGCCGGACACGCCCATCTTGAGCTTGTGCGGCGAGCGGATGCCGCGATAGCGCTTCTCGAGATGGATGGCCATGCCCACGGAATCCTGCACGCCGTAGCGGCACCAGGTGGAGCCGACGCAAGATTTCACCGTGCGCAGCGACTTGCCGTAGGCGTGGCCGGACTCGAAGCCGGCGGCGATAAGCTCGCTCCAGATGGCGGGCAGCTGGTCCACGCGCGCCCCGAACAGGTCGACGCGCTGGCCGCCGGTGATCTTGGTGTAGAGGTTGTACTTCTTCGCCACCTGGCCGACCGCGATCAGGCCTTCCGGCGTCACCTCGCCACCCGGCATGCGGGGCACCACGGAATAGGTACCGTCCTTCTGCATGTTCGCGAGGAAATAGTCGTTGGTGTCCTGCAGGCCGGCGTGCTCGTTTTTCAGGATGTAGTCGTTCCAGGTGGACGCGAGGATGGAGGCCGTGGTGGGCTTGCAGATGTCACAGCCATCGCCGCGGCCGTGCTTTTCCAGCATTTCCTCGAAGGAGCGGATGCGGCCCACCTTGACCAGGTGGAACATCTCCTGGCGGGAATAGGGGAAGTGCTCGCAGAGGTCCTTCTTCACCTCGACACCGCGCTTCTGCAATTCGCACTTGAGGATCTGGCCGACCAGCGCCGAGCAGCCGCCGCAACTGGTGGCGGCCTTGGTGGCGGTCTTGAGGTCGCCGATTTCCATCGCACCGGCATCGATGGCAGAGCAGATATCGGCCTTGCTGACGTTGTTGCAGGAGCAGATCTGCGCCGTCAGGGGCAGTGCGTCGGCGCCAATGCCGGCACTCGCGCTGCCGTCGCGCGCCGGGAGGATCAGCGCATCGGGATGCGCCGGCAGCTCCATTTTGTTCAGCATGAACTGCAGCAGGGTGCCGTAGGCCTCGACATCGCCGACCAGCACCGCGCCCAGCAGGGTCTTGCCGTCGGCGGAGACCACGATCTTCTTGTAGATCTCGTTCGGCTCGTCGATGTAGTAGTAGCTCTGTGCGCCCGGCGTCGCACCCTGCGCGTCGCCGATGGAGCCGACGTCCACGCCCATCAGCTTCAGCTTGGTGGACATGTCGGCGCCGGCAAACTCGGTGGCTGCGCTCGCGGTGAGGTGGTCCGCCACGACATTCGCCATCTGGTAACCCGGCGCGACGAGGCCATAGATGCGGCCGCTCCACAGCGCGACCTCGCCGATGGCGTAGATGTCAGGATCGGAGGTCAGGCAGGCATTGTTCACTACGATGCCGCCACGCGCGCCCATCTCGAGGCCGGCCTGCCGGCCCAGCTCGTCGCGCGGGCGGATGCCGGCGGAGAAGAGGATGAGGTCAGTCTCGAGCCGGTCGCCGCAGGCAAAGTTCATGACGTGGCGATGCGTTTCGCCTGTCACGATTTCCTTGGTGTTCTTCCCGGTGTGCACCTTCACGCCCAGCGCCTCGATCTTGCGGCGCAGCACCGCCGCACCACCGTCGTCGAGCTGCACCGCCATCAGGCGCGGCGCGAATTCCACCACATGGGTTTCCAGGCCGAGGTCGCGCAGCGCCTTGGCCGCCTCCAGGCCAAGCAGGCCACCGCCCACCACCACCCCGACCTTCGAGGCCGCGGCACCGGCCTTGATGGCCTCGAGGTCTTCGATGGTGCGGTAGACGAGGCAGTGTTCGCGATCATGCCCGGGCACCGGCGGCACGAAGGGATAGGAGCCGGTGGCCAGCACCAGCTTGTCATAGCCAATCGTTTCGCCGGCGGCGGTGGTGACGGTCTTTGCGGCCTTGTCGATGGCGACCGCCTTCGTGTTCAGCCTCAGCGCCATGTTCTTCTCGTTGAAGAAGTCACCCTGGACCAGGCTGAGGTCCGCCGCGGTCTTGCCGCTGAAATAGGCGGAGAGATAGACACGGTCGTAGGCGGGACGCGGCTCCTCGCAGAGCACGACAACCTCGAAGGCCTCGTGGCCCGGGCGCGCGGCCAGCGCCTCCAGGAACTTGTGGCCGACCATGCCGTTGCCGACGACGACGATACGGGACTTACTGCTCATACCCACCTCCGAATGCACCCGCTGTGCGGGAGTTGCGTTCGGCCCGAGGGCTTTTCACGAGGGAAAAGACGCAGACGGGCCGTGTTCACTGCAAGCCCCGTTGCCTGCGGATCTGTATCAGAAGCCGGCAGCAGCGTTGCTGCACGACTGAAGACTTTTCTCCGCCATTCGCACGGCGGGCACAGCAAAGCGAGAGCACGCTCTCTTGCAGTGACCATCTCAATGCAAGAAGACGGCCATAAACACTCAGGCAGATGCCGGCACCGTTCCGGCCTGGCAGCCCGCCAGGATCTCCTTCAGCTCCGGCTGGCAGGAGCCGCAGTTGGTGCCGGCCTTGCAGCTGCGGCCGATGGCAGCCACCGAATCCAGCTGCTGCGTCGCGATGGCGCGCCGGATCGTCTTTTCACCAACTCCGAAGCAGGCGCAGATGACGCGGCCCGTGTCGGCGGCGGGATCGCCCGGACGCCCCGACAGCAGGGCCCGCCGCTCCAGCGGCGCAAGCTCCCTGCCGATCAGCCCGGACAGCCAGCTCCGCTCGGGAAGGCCGCTGTCCGGGCCGATGAAGCACACCGATTGCAGCCGTCCTTCGGCAATAACGGCCCGGCGATACACCCCGCGACCCGCATCGACATACTCGAGCGTTTGCGCCTGCGGGCCCGCGGAATCCACTCCCTGCTGCTCCTTCCCCCACTCCCCAAGCAATTCGTTTGCCAATTCCCGGCGATCCGTGATTTCACCGCCGCCGGCCAGCTCGAAACGCCAGAATTTCCCGCCTCTTACGGCCACCGCATAGGCGGCCGAGGGCAATCGCAGCGGCACCGTCGAGAGCACGAAGCCATGCCAGGACGCCTCAAAACGGCGCACGCACACCGGCGTGTGCTTGTTTTCGGGCTGGCCCGAGACCGGATCCACGGCCGGATTCACCACGGCGCCGACGCGCGAGGCACTGGTGAGCACGCCGGTCCAGTGCATGGGCATGAACACGGTGCCGGCCGGCTGGTCGGTGGTGAGCTGCGCACGCGCCCGCGCCAGGCCCCAGCGGCTTTCCAGTTCCACGATGTCGAGCGCGGCGATGCCGAGTCGCGCGGCGTCCTCCGGATGCAGGGCGCAGAACGGCTCGCCGATATGCTGCAGCAGGCGTGGCGCGAGGCCGGTGCGTGTCATGGTGTGCCACTGGTCGCGGATGCGGCCGGTGTTGAGCACGAAGGGAAAATCCGCGTCGGTCGCGTTCGCGGGGCCACGCGGCGAGAGCGCCAGGAAGCGGGCACGGCCATCCGGCGTAAAGAAGCGGCCATCGGCGAACAGGCGCGCCTGCCCCGCCACCTGTCCCAAGCGCTGCGGCCACTGGAAGGGCGCGAGCACGTCGTAGCCGCCAGCGTCAACCGCTTGCAAGGCGCCGATGTCGAAGTCGCGCAGGCCGTGCACGGCATCGTTCTCGAAGGCGGAGAGCGCGGCATGCTCGCGGAAGATCGCAGCCGCCGAGTCGAAGCCGAAGCCCTGGCCGAAGCCCATGCGCTTCGCCACTTCGCAGAAGATCCACCAGTCCGCCCTCGCCTCGCCGGGGGCCGGCAGGAAGGCGCGCTGGCGCGAGATGCGGCGCTCGGAATTGGTGACCGTGCCGTCCTTCTCGCCCCAACCGAGCGCCGGCAGCTTCACATGCGCGAGGCGCGTGGTATCGGTGTCGGCGATGCAGTCGGACACCACCACGAGCTCGCACTGCGCCAGCGCTGCGCGCACGCGGTCGGCGTCGGGCAGCGAGACCACGGGATTGGTGGCGACGATCCAGATGGCCTTGATGCGGCCGTCGTGCACGGCTTCGAACATGTCGACCGCCTTGAGGCCGGACTGGCTCGCGATGGCCGGCGACTGCCAGAAGCGCTGCACGCGCTCACGGTGCACGGGATTCTCGATGTCCATGTGCGCCGCCAGCATGTTGGCGAGCCCGCCCACTTCGCGCCCGCCCATGGCGTTGGGCTGGCCGGTGAGCGAGAACGGGCCGGCACCCGGCGTGCCGATGCGGCCGGTGGCGAGATGGCAGTTGAGGATGGCGTTGACCTTGTCGGCGCCGGCGGAGGACTGGTTCACGCCCTGCGAATACAGCGTCAGCGTGCGCGGCGTGGTGGCGAACCAGCTGAAGAAGCGCTCGAGGTCGAGCGCGTCCACGCCGAGGTCGCGCGCCAGGTGCGGAATGTGGTTGTCCTGTGCGACGGCGGTGGCGAGCGCCGCGGCAAAGCCGCTGGTGTGGGCGGCGATGAAGGCATCGTCGAGCGCGCCATGCGTGGCGAGGCAGGCCAGCAGCGCATTGAACAGGCGCACGTCCTCGCCCGCCTTCACTGGCAGGTGCAGGTCGGCGATGTCGCAGGTGGCGGTGCGGCGCGGATCGATCACCACGATGCGCATGCCCGGGCGCCGCTCCTTCGCCGCCTTGAGGCGCTGGAACAGGATGGGGTGGCACCAGGCGGTATTGGAGCCGGTGATCACCACGAGGTCGGCGAGCTCGAAGTCCTCGTAGCAGTTGGGCACGGTGTCGCTGCCGAAGGCGCGCTTGTGCCCGGCCACCGACGAGGACATGCAGAGCCGCGAATTGGTGTCGATGTTGGCCGTGCCGATGAAGCCCTTCATCAGCTTGTTGGCGACGTAGTAGTCCTCGGTCAGCAACTGGCCGGACACGTAGAAGGCGACCGCGCCGGGGCCGTGCTCGCGGATGACGCGGGCAAATCCGTCGGCGACGTGCGTGAGCGCCGTATCCCAGGACACGCGCTCGCCCCGCACTTCCGGATGCAGCAACCGGCCTTCCAGGTGCACGGTCTCGCCGAGCGCGGAACCCTTGACGCAAAGCTTGCCGGCATTGGCCGGATGCATCGCGTCGCCGGCGATGTCCACGCCGCGCGCGGCGCTGTCGGTAACCGTGGCCGTGACGCCGCAGCCGACACCGCAATAGGGACAGGTCGTGCGGACAGTGGCGTCAGCGAGGGGCAACCTGTTCATGCTCTGCTCTCCCGAACAACAGGGATTCGCGCATGGACGCCACATTGCGTTGCTCACGAATCAGGTCGAAGTACCAGACACCATCATTGGTGTCCCCGTACAGGACTGAACCGATCACGCGATCGTTCTTGATCAGCAGGCGCTTGTACACGCCGCCGGCCGGATCGCGCAGTATCAGGGATTCCGCATCGGCGTCAGTGAAGTCGCCGGCGGAGTAAAGGTTGACGCCGCTCACCTTGAGCGTGGTCGCGGTGCTGCGCTGCACGAAGCGGGAATGGCCACGCTCCGCGAGGTGGTTGGCGCAGACGCGGGCCTGCTCGTAGAGCGGCGCGACCAGGCCGAACAGCGCGCCGCGGTGCTGCACGCACTCGCCGACGGCGTAGATGCAGGGGTCGAAGGTCTGCAGGGTGTCGTTGACCAGGATGGCCTTGTCCACCTGCAGCCCGATCTTTTTCGCCAGCGCCACGTTGGGGCGGATGCCGACAGCCATCACCACGAGGTCGACGGGCAGCTCGCTGCCGTCCTTGAACACGATCTTCTCGAGTCCGCCCTCCGCGCCGTGCACGATCTGCGCCGTCAGGCAGCCGAGGCAGAACTTCATGCCGCGGGCTTCGAGCGTCTCGCGCAGCAGCGTGGAGGCTTCGGCATCGAGCTGGCGGTTGAGCAGGTGCGGCATGTCGTGGATGACGGTGACGTCCATGCCCTGCTTGAGCAGGCCGTTGGCGGCCTCGAGCCCGAGCAGGCCGCCGCCGATCACGGCGACGCGCCGCCGCTGCAGGCTTGCCGCCAGCATGCGCTCGACGTCCTGGATGTCGCGGAAGCTCAGCACGTCGGGATGCTGGTGGCCGGGCACCGGCACGATGAAGGGCACGGAGCCTGTCGCCAGCACGAGGCGGTCGTAGGGCAGCGCGCGGCCGTCCTCCAGCAGCACCTGCCGACGCGCGCGATCGACATCAGTGACGGTGCAGCCGGCGAGCAGCGTGACGCCATGTTCGGCGTACCAGCCCTCGGGATGCGTCACGATGTCGTCAAAGCGCTTTTCGCCGGCCAGCACCGGCGACAGCATGATTCGGTTGTAGGCGACCACCGGCTCGCTGGAGACGACGGTGATGGCGTATTCGTCCGGCGCCAGCGCCAGCACTTCCTCCACCGTGCGGATGCCGGCCATGCCGTTGCCGATGACAATCAGTCTGCGTTTCATGGGCGGCCGCCGCCTGGTCGGATTGCTGTCGATGCCGGGCTTTTTGCAACGCCTGTGCCAGCCCGCAATTCCATCGGCGCTATAAAGAAGGCAGTCCGCCCCGGCACAGAACGCCCTGTCGGCCTCGCGCACCTGCATGCAGCAGAAAACGCTTCATCAGCGCGCACTGCACCATGGCAGCGCGCCACAGGCGCGCACTTCCCGCTGGCTGTCCCGGTTTTCAGGGCGTGGCCAGCACTGGCACAGGCGTTGCAAAACATCTCCCACATCTCGCCGGAAGCAACGACGCAACTGGCGAAGGCAAGGTTTGCCGTCCATTGCTTTCGTCCGGAGACCGTCATGACCGCCCCGCGCCAACCCTTTCCGCTGTTCACGCTCGCCGAGCCGCGCATCCGCCTGCTGCACTTCACCTGGCTCGCCTTCTTCATCACCTTCCTGATCTGGTTCGCGCATGTCTCGCTGATGCCCTTCATCAAGGCAGACCTGCAGCTGACCGATCCCCAGGTGAAGGCCTTCCTGATCCTGAACGTGGCGCTGACCATCCCGGCGCGCATCCTGATCGGCATCCTCGTGGACCGCTACGGTCCCCGCCTCAGCTACAGCATCCTGCTCGCCGTCTGCGGCGTGCTCTGCATCGGCTTCGCGCTGGCGCAGACCTTCGGGCAGCTCGCCGTGATGCGCTTCCTGCTCGGGCTCACCGGCGCCGGCTTCGTGATCGGCATCCGTCTCGTCAGCGAATGGTTTCCGGCCCGCGAAGTGGGCATCGCGGAGGGCATCTACGGCGGCTGGGGGAATTTCGGGGCAGCCATCGCCAAGATCGGCATGCCGGTGCTGGCGGTGAGCGTGTTCGGCGGCGAGTTCGGCTGGCGCTACGCGGTGGCGCTGATGGGCGTGATCGCCATCGTCTATTCCGTGATCTTCTACCGCAACGTGAGCGACACGCCCAAGGGCGCCACCTACTTCAAGCCGAAGAAAGCCGGCGGCCTCGAAGTCACGACCCGGCGCGACCTCGCCTTCTACCTGCTGGTGAACCTGCCGATCTACCTGATCCTCTACGTGCTGGCCTGGCGCCTGTCGCCTTCCGGCCTGAACATCGTGCCGCAGGGATTCGTGCTCGCCTGCTACGCGGTCATCACCTTCCTGCTCGTCTGGCAGTCCTGGAAGATCTGGCAGGTGAACCGCCACCTGATGACGGAAGAGGTGCCGCTGGCGCAGCGCTACAAGTTCAAGCAGGTCGCCATCCTCAACCTCGCCTACCTCGCCTGCTTCGGCTCGGAGATCGCGGTGGTGTCCATGCTGCCGATGTTCTTCGGCGACACCTTCCACCTCTCCGCCACCGCCATGGGCCTGATGGCGGGCTCCTTCACCATCATGAACATCGTCGCGCGCCCGGCCGGCGGCTACATCTCCGACCGCATCGGGCGCCGCACCGTGCTCGTCACCTGCCTGGCGGCGCAGACCCTCGGCTACCTGCTGCTGTCCCGCGTGAACGAAGGCTGGGGGGTGGCGCTGGCCATCGCCGTCACGCTCGTCACGTCGGTGTTCGTGCAGGCAGCCTGTGGCGCCGTGTACTCCATCGTGCCGCTGATCCAGCGCCGCATGACGGGACAGATCGCCGGCATGGCCGGCGCCTACGGCAACGTCGGCGGCGTGCTCTTCCTCACCGTGCTGTCCTTCGTCAGCCCGCCGGTGTTCTTCTACACGATCGCCGGCATGTCGGCGCTGGCCTTCCTGGCCGCCAATTTCATCGACGAGCCGCGCGGCCACATGGTGGAAGTCGACGAGAACGGCAACGTGCAGATGATCGCGGTGGAGTGACGTCATGACCGCGCCTGCACGAGTGGCTTCAGCCGCGAATTGCCGATGCTTGAGGCTCGCTGCGAAGGCGGCGACCAGGGTTCATGGAGTGATGCCATGAACCAGGCCCTGCCGGTGTCCCCCGACAACTCTGTGTCCGGCTCACGGGTGCGCGCCGCGCAGGCCAGCCGTGCCGGGCGCAAGCCGGAGAACGAGGATGCGCTCGGCATCCGCGTGCCGGAGGACTGCCTGCGCGCCAGCAAGGGCATCGCACTCGCGCTGGCCGACGGCGTCAGCGGCGCCGGACATGGCCGGCATGCGGCGGAGGTCTGCGTGCAGGGCTTCCTCAGCGACTACTACACAACGCCCGACACCTGGAGCGTGAAGACGGCGGGTGAACGCCTGCTGTCCGCGCTCAACCGCTGGCTGCATGGCCAGGGCCAGCAGTACACGCAGGCCCACCGCGGCTTCCTCACCACCTTCTCGGCGCTGGTGCTGCGCTCGCAGTCGGCCCACCTATTCCATGTCGGCGACAGCCGCATCTGGCGCTTGCGCGCCGGCACGCTGGAGCCGCTGACACAGGACCACGCCACGCGTGTCGGCGCGCAAAAGACCTACCTCACGCGCGCGCTCGGCATGGAGCACCAGGTCGAGATCGATTACCGCGTCACCGATGTGCAGGCGGGCGACCGTTTCCTGCTCACCACCGACGGCGTGCACGAATTCCTGTCGCCGGCACGGCTGAAGCAGCTGCTGGCGACGACGCCGGACCCGCAGACCTGCTGCGAGGCCCTCCTCGATGCCGCCCATGCCGCCGGCAGCGACGACAATCTGTCCTGTCAGCTGCTCATCGTCGACGCCGTGGCGGCACCCGATGCCGACGACAGCCGGCTGCAGGCCACGACGCTGCCGCTGCTGCCCGACCTCGCGCCCGGGCAACTGATCGACGGCCTGCGCGTGGAGGCGGAACTGCACGCCAATGCGCGCAGCCACGTCTACCGCGTCCGTGACGAAACCACCGGCGAGGTACTGGCGCTGAAGACACCCTCGCGCCTCTGCGACGATGACGCCGTGGCGCTGGCGCGCTTCGCGCAGGAGGACTGGCTCGGCCAGCGCTTCGACTACCGTCACCTGATCCGTGGCGTCACGCCACGCCGGCCGCGCACCGGCCTCTATCTGCTGCAGGAATGCCTGGAAGGCGAAACGCTGGCCGCCTGGCAGCGGCGGCATCCGCGGCCGGCGGCACAGGCCGTCGCGGCGCTGGCGGCACAGGCCGTGCGCGGCCTGCAGGCGTTGCACCGGCGCGAAGTGCTGCACCAGGACCTGAAGCCGGAAAACCTGTTCCTGTGCCACGACGGCACGCTGAAACTGATCGACCTCGGCGCGGCGTTTGCCGCGGGCGCCGGCGGCGCGCCGGCGGACGACCGTCCCGGCGCCGCCGAATACGCGGCACCCGAATACGCACTCAACCTGCCGCGTGACGAACGGGCCGACCAGTTCTCGCTCGCCGTCACGCTCTACGAGCTGCTGACCGGCACCCACCCCTACGGCAGCCGCTACGCGCAGTGCCACACGCTCTTCGATTTCCGCAAGCTGCGCTACACCAGCGCCTGCCGGCACAACCCGCACGTGCCGCTCTGGTTCGATGCCGCCCTGAAGAAGGCGTTGTCGTTCAGCGCAACCGATCGCTACGACTCGCTGAGCGAATTCCTCGCCGACCTCGCGCGGCCCAACCCCGCGCTCAGCCCGGTGCAGGCGCGCCCCTGGCTGGAGCGGGATCCGGCCGGCTTCTGGCGGGTACTGGCCCTCGTGATGACGGGGGTAGCCCTCTTTGAGCTGTTCTGGCTGCTGACGCCCGCGGCTTCCTGAGGAGGGGCCAGCGCTCACGGGATGCACCTGCCTTCCCGTCGAGGAAGTCCCCACCGCCTGGCCAGTGGCCAGGGCCTCGCCGCAAGCCGGTGCACCCGACCCGTTGCGGCGGCATACCCTGAAACGAGGGTAGCCGCCGCCGCACATCCCGAGAGAGATGCCGGCTAATGCCCGGACGTCATGACAATGCGCCGAAACGGCTGGTATCGTTGCGCCGCCTGCCACAGGTGATTCACAAAATAAATAACAAGGAGTTCGTATGAAATTGCACCAGCTTGCCATCGCCACCGTTGCCGCCTCCCTCCTCGGCGGCTGCGCCGTCGTCGCCTCGCCGACCACCGGCGCGCTGTACACCAAGGTCCAGGGCCCCATCACCACCGGTACCGGCACCACCTCCGCCAAGTCGGGCCAGGCCTGCGCTACCAACATCCTCGGCCTGATCGCCACGGGTGATGCCTCCGTCGACGCCGCGAAGAAGGCCGGCGGCATCAGCACCGTGGCCAGCGTGGACCACGACAGCATGTCCATCCTGGGCCTGTACGCCACGTTCTGCACCGTCGTGAAGGGCAACTGAGCCGAGAGGACATCATCATGACCTTCCTTTCGACGACCGCCCGCGCGCTGGCGGTGCTCGGCCTGGCGCTCACGGCGACGGGTTGTGCCAATGTCCGGGGCCCCGCGCCCGCGGCATTGGCCATCTACGCCTCGCCCGTGGATGCCGGCCCCGCTGCCATCGCCGAGCCGTCCAAGCGCGGCGAAGCCTGCGCCAGCAACATCCTCGGCCTGGTCGCCACCGGCGACGCCTCCATCGACACGGCCAAGCGCAACGCTGGCATCACCCGTGTCGCCAGCGTGGACCAGACCGCCACGCGCGTGCTCGGCTACTACGCCAAGTACTGCACCGTGGTGAAGGGCGAATAAGGCCCTGGAGCCGGCCCTCCGGGGCCGGCTTTTTTACGGGTATGCCGCCCATCTTCTTCGCAACAATCGCCTGACAAAGCCGCGCTTCTCCCCCAAAAGGCCGATGCTACAATCCGCGCCTTCTTTCGCCCTTGAAACCTCCCCTTTTGATACAGGACTTCCCGATGCGCCGCTTTCTCGCAGGAATTGCCCCGCTTCTTCTGCTGACCTCGCTGGCCCATGCGGCCCCGCCGGCTGCGCCGGAACTCGACAACAAGGCCTACCTGCTGGTGGACTTCGACTCCGGCCGCGTGCTCGCCGAAAAGAATTCCCACGAGCAGCTGCCCCCGGCCTCGCTGACCAAGATGATGACGAGCTACATCGTCGAGCAGGCCCTCACCACGGGCCGCGTCAAGGAAACCGACCCGGTCTACGTAAGCGAGCACGCCTGGTGCCGCGGCACCAGCGCCGAGTCCTGCATGTACCTGCCCGTGCACGGCCAGGCCTCCGTCATCGACATGCTGCGCGGCATCATCATCCAGTCCGGCAATGACGCCTCCAAGGCGGTGGCCGAACACCTCGGCGGCAGCGAGCCGGCCTTTGCCGAGCTGATGAACCAGCAGGCCGCCCGCCTCGGCATGAAGGACACGCACTTCGTCAACGCCACCGGCCTGCCCGACCCGGCGCACAAGACCTCCGCCTACGACATGGCCATCCTGGCGCGTGCCATCGTGCGCGACAGCGCGCACTACTACCCGATCTACGCCGAGAAGGAGTTCACCTACAACGGCATCAAGCAAGGCAACCGCAACGCCCTGCTCTACACCGACCCGAGCGTGGACGGCCTCAAGACCGGCCACACGGAAGAAGCCGGCTTCTGCCTCGTCTCCTCCAGCAAGCGCCAGGGCATGCGCCTGATCGCCGTGGTCATGGGCGCGAAGAGCATGCAGGGCCGTGCCGACCAGAGCCGCGCACTCTTCAGCTGGGGCTTCGCCAATTTCGAGAACGTGAAGCCCTATGCCGCCGGCACCGTGCTGGGCAGCCCGAAGGTCTGGTTCGGCAAGGCCGAGCAGGTGAAGGTCGGCCTGCTGCAGGACGTGACGCTGACACTGGCGCGCGGCGAAGCCAGCCGCCTCAAGGCCAGCATGCAGATCCAGCCGGAAGTGAAGGCGCCGCTCAAGAAAGGCCAGTCCGTCGGCACGCTGACGCTGAGCCTGGATGGCGCGCCGGTGGCCACGCAGGCCATCGTGGCGCTGGAACCGGTGGAGGAGGCCAGCTTCTTCGTGCGCCTCTGGCACCGCATCACGATGTTCTTCAGCTCGCTGATCTGAGCCGCCGCACCACCGCTGCTGCTCCGGCCACAGGCCGGGGCAGCAGCGCCTCCCGCTTCCGCCGCCCCGCCTTGTACTTGCCCGCCCCCGCCTCCATATTCACGGCATCCGACGCATCTGGTTCGACGCCATGACCGAATTTCGCTCCACCGACATCCAGAACGAAGCCCTGTGGGAATTCCCCATGCACTATCCGCTCAAGATCATGGGCGAGGCGCAGCATCCGATGCGCGAGATCATCGCGAACATCCTGCTGCGGCATGTGCCGGACTTCGATCCCGCCACCATCACCGAGCGCGCCTCCAGCGCCGGCAGGTACGTCTCCCTCAGCGCCACGGTCTATGTGGAACGCAAGGAGCAGATCAACGGCCTCTACGCCGACTTCGCCGCCTGCGCGCAGATCCGCATGGTGCTCTGATCCTCGGTCGGCGACGCCCGTGCCGGTGAGTCCGTCACTCCTCCGCTGCACCCGGTGACAGGCGCCGCAACTCATTGCGCCTCCCCTCCTAGAGGAATAGGCAAGGCTGCAAGCCCAGGCATACTTGCTGCCATGCGGCGAACGCCGCTTCTTCCAGGGGACCTCATGAAAACAATCATAACGCTCGGCCGCGGCGCCGGCGCACTGCTGCTCGGCAGCACTCTACTGTTGGCAGGCTGCAGCGACGACAACAACACGGCCGCCACCTCCAGCACATCGACCATCAGCGGCACGGCCGCCACCGGCGCCCCGATAGTAGGCGGCACCGTCACGCTGGCCTGCAAGGGTGGCGCCACGGCCAGCGACATCACCAGCGCGCAGGGCCGGTGGAGCGTCACCATGGACAAGAGCAGCCTGCCTTGCGCCGTCCAGGTCACCAACGGCACCGTCGGGGGCATCGCCAACACGCAGACGCTGTTTTCCTTCACGCTCGGCAGCGGCGACACCATCACCACCAACCTGACCCCGCTCACGACGCTGGCCCTGGCAAAGGCCTGGGGCAGCACCCTGGATGTCGCGTTCTTCGCCGGGCTCGACGACAGCGGGCTCGCCACACTGTCCGCCTCGATTGCCGCCGCGGTCGACACCCTGGTCACCGACCTGCAGGCCCGGGGCTTCACCCTGCCGGGCGGCAGTTTCAACCCGCTCTCCCGCCCCTTCTCCCCGGAAAGCGGCAACGCCTACGACGACCTGCTGGAACATCTCAAGGCGGCCCTCGCCGCGGCGGGTACGGACCTCGACAGCCTGATGGCGCTTTATGCAGACGGCAGCGGCAACTTGCCCGACGCACCGGAGACCGGCGCGGGCGAATGCACCAGCGGTGTCAACAAGCTGGTCTTCGGCAACAGCCCGAGTTCCTTCTGCGGCTTCACCAAGAGCGCCTCGAGCGCCGGTGAGAGTGGTTATTACCAGTTCACCTCCACCGCGGGCGACGACGGCGTCACCTATGTGAAGCTGACCCTCAGTGGCGAGCAGGTACTCAACGCCATCATCGAGAACAACGCCTATGCCTTCGTCTGCAACGGCGCGTCAGCCTGCAGCGGCATCAACGGCAATTTCATCTCGGGCGGGCTGGAGGTGACCTTCACCAATGCCGTGCTGAGCGATCTCAGCGGCACCCTCCCGGATATGACGGTGAACGGCACGCTGACCCATACCACCAGCAGCGGCACCGGCGGCAGCAGCGAGGGCCTGCCGGCGACTCCGCTGGAAGGTGGGCAGTTCGGCGTGCGCTTCGCCGTCAACGGAGTGATCAACGGTACCGAGCAGAGCGGCCAGATCCGCTACTGGGCAGGGCCCTTTGCCTTTGAAGACGTGACCTCCAGCAGCTTCACGGCCTATATCGCAAGCGACACGCCTAGCGACAGCTTCTCGCTGAGGAACCTGCCCAACACGCCCGGCACCTACGACTGCGGCGCCGCCTTCGGCGCGGCACTCGGACGCAACATCGAGTTCGGCTTGGTCGGCGGCGACGGTTTCAGCACCATGGACACCAGCGGCGTGACCGGCTTCACCTGCAGCATCACCATCACCCAGGGCCGCACCTACAGCACCGGCCTCTACTACGGCGCGATGGAAGGCAGCTTCCAGGCCCGGTTCTTCAAGACCGGCCAGGCCGTGAACCTGGGCGACAGCGTCTTCGTGAGCGGCAACTTCCGCCTCGGCGACACGTCGGTGCCGCCTTTCATTCCGCCCGTGTTCATCGTGCCGCTGCCCTGATCCAGCGACTGAACGATCTCGAAAGCCGGCGCATTTGCGCCGGCTTTTTTATGCTCGCTCCGCTACCATCGGGCCATGACTCTCCTGATCCGCCCCCTCGGTCTCGTCGACTACGCCACCGCCTGGGAGGCCATGCGCGCCTTCACTGACGCGCGCACGGCCGACACCCCGGACGAACTCTGGCTGCTCGAGCATCCGCCCGTGTTCACCCTGGGCCAGGCCGGGAAAAAGGAACACGTGCTCGACGCCGGCGACATCCCGCTGGTGCAGACCGACCGCGGCGGCCAGGTGACCTACCATGGCCCGGGCCAGCTCACCGGCTACTGCCTGATCGACCTCAGGCGCCTCGATCTCGGGCCGCGGGCCTTCGTGGAGACGGTCGAGGATGCCTTGGTCGAGGCGCTGCACACGCTCGGCATTCCCGCGATCGCCAATCGCGACGCCCACGGGGTTTATGTGGACGGCCGCAAGATCGCCTCGCTCGGCCTGCGTATCCGCAAGGGCTGTGCCTACCACGGCTTTTCGCTGAACGTGGACATGGACCTCGCGCCCTTCGCACGCATCAACCCCTGCGGCCATGCCGGGCTCGTCATGACACAAGTGAAGGATTTCCTGGCGGCCGATACGCCGACGCTGGAGGCAATCGGCCGCCAGGTGGCGAGCGCACTCGAGCGCCGCCTCTACCGCTAGCAGCGGAACGCCCGCCGCAATTGCGCGCGGGCAGCTAAGCTCGAAGAAAGGAATTGCCGGGCCGGCGCAGGGAGCACGGGCCGACGCACACGGCCCTGCCGTGCAAGAAGAACCGTGCCGGCCGCCCTGCGGCTTCAGCACTGCCACGAGCCCTGCCATGCCATACCTGATCGCCGCCGACCTTGTGATGTTCCTGCACTTCGCCTTCCTCGTGTTCGCCACCTTCGGCGGCTTCCTGCTGCACTGGTGGCCCGGCGTCATGTGGTGGCATTTGCCGGTGGTCACCTGGGGCGTCGCCATCGCCGCCATCGGCTGGACCTGCCCGCTCACGCCGCTGGAGAACCGCCTGCGCGTGGCCGGCGGCGGCGAGGCCTACGAGGGCGGCTTCATCGAGTACTACCTGTTCGGGCGCCTCTATCCAAACGGCCTGCCGGACAGCGTGATGATGGCCCTCGGCGCCACACTGCTGCTCGTCAACCTGCTCGCCTACGGCTTCTGGCTGTACGGCCGCCACTGAATCCCGATGCGGCGCGCCCTGCTGAACCGCGACCCGCGCCTGCTGAGGCTGTCGGAAGACCGGCCGGACGCGCACAACAAGGTCACCTTCATCGAGCTCTTCTTCGATCTCGTCTTTGTCTTCGCCACCACGCAGCTCTCGCACTTCCTGCTCGACCATTTCAGCGCCCTCGTCGCGCTGCAGACGCTGATCCTGCTGCTCGCCGTATGGTGGGTGTGGATCTTCACGACCTGGGTCAGCAACTGGCTGGACCCGGAACAGGTGCCGGTGCGGCTCATGCTGCTCGCGCTGATGTTCCTCGGGCTGCTGCTGTCGTCGTCGCTGCCCCATGCCTTCGGTTCGCTCGGCCTCGTGTTCGCACTCGCCTACGTCGGCATGCAGGTGGGTCGCACACTGTTCGCGATCTGGGCGCTGCACGCGCACCACGAGGAGCTGTCGCGCAACTTCCAGCGCATGCTCGCCTGGCTGGCACTGGCCGCCCTGCTCTGGATCAATGGCGCGCTGCAGCAGGATCCGACGGCGCGAATGCTGTACTGGGGCGCTGCCCTGCTCATCGAATATCTCTCGCCGTCGACGGGCTTCTGGGTACCGCGCCTCGGCCGCTCCAGCACCCGGGTCTGGAACGTGGAAGGCGAGCACATGGCCGAGCGCTGCGGGCTGTTCATCATCATCGCGCTGGGCGAATCCGTGCTCGTCACCGGCGCCCACTTCAGCGAGGGCGACTGGAGCGCGACGTCGGTGGCCGCCCTCACGGTCGCCTTCGTGTCGACCGTGATCATGTGGTGGCTGTACTTCGACGTAGGCGCCGCGCACGGCAGCCGGCGCCTGGCGCAAGCACGCAATCCCGGCCGGCTGGCGCGGCTGGCCTACACCTACCTGCACCTGCCCATCGTGGCCGGCATCATCGTCTGCGCAGTGGCGGACGAGGCCGTGCTGGAACATCCCCTCGGCCACACCGATATCCGGGCGACCGTCACCATCCTCGGCGGGAATGCGCTTTACCTGCTCGGCATAATGCTCTTCAAGTGGGCCGTCGCCGGGCGGCTGCCGGCGGCGCATGTGGTGGCGCTGGGGGCCCTTCTCGGCCTCGTGCCGCTCGTGGCGCAGCTGACTCCGCTGCTACTGGCCGGTGCCGGCACGCTGGTGCTGTTCCTGCTGGCCGCCTGGGAACATTACAACGCCTGGCGCTGCTTCCGCCGTCCGCCGGAGATCGACCCCGAGTCCTGAACGACGACGCGTACGACACCGTGACAGCCGCCCGCGCGTAGACAGGCTTTTACGAGGGCCCGTGCACACACGCGGCAATGTCCGGTTCAGTCAGGCACTCCCGGTCGCTACACTCTCCGGCCATCACCCGACCGGCCACCTGCCCGCCTCCGCGGGGCCCTGCGCCACGGCACCGGAAGCCACCATGCCGCACAACCTGAACCTGATCACCACCATCGCCGCCAGCCTCGGCCTCGCCCTGATCTTCGGGCTGGCGGTGGCGCGCCTGAAGCTGCCGCCGCTGGTGGGCTACCTGCTCGCCGGCATTGCCATCAGCCCGGCCACGCCGGGCTTCGCCGGCGACATCGGCCTGGCCCAGCAGCTGGCGGAGATCGGCGTGATGCTGATGATGTTCGGCGTCGGCCTGCACTTCTCGCTGGACGACCTGTGGAGCGTGCGCCGTATCGCCATGCCGGGCGCCATCGGCCAGATCGCCGTGGCGACGCTGCTCGGCATGGGGGTTAGCGCGCTCTGGGGCTGGCCGGCGGGGCAGGGATTCGTGTTCGGCCTTGCGCTGTCGGTGGCCAGTACCGTCGTGCTGCTCAAGGCGCTGGAGCAGCAGGGCACGCTGCAGTCGCTGAACGGTCGCATCGCCGTCGGCTGGCTGGTGGTGGAGGACCTCGTCATGGTGCTGGCGCTGGTGCTGCTGCCAGCGCTGTCGGGCTGGCTGGGCGGCACTGACAGCGGCGGCGGCGAGCTCGGCATGACGCTGGCCGTCACGCTGGGCAAGGTCGCCGCCTTCGTCGCGTTCATGCTGCTGCTGGGCAAGCGCCTTTTCCCCTGGCTGCTCTGGCAGGTGGCAAAGGCGGGCTCGCGCGAGCTCTTCACGCTGGCGGTGATCGCCGCCGCGGTGGGCATCGCCTATGGCGCGACCAAGCTTTTTGGCGTCTCGTTCGCGCTGGGCGCCTTCTTCGCCGGCATGGTGATGCGCGAGTCGCCGCTCAGCCATCGCGCCGCCGAGGATTCGCTGCCGCTGAAGGACGCCTTCTCGGTGCTGTTCTTCGTGTCGGTGGGCATGCTCTTCGACCCGGCCATCCTCCGCGAGGCGCCACTGCAGGTATTGGCCGTGGCCGTCATCATCATGTTCGGCAAGTCGGTGGCGGCCTTCCTGATCGTGCTGGCCTTCCGCTATCCGCTGAATACGGCGTTCACGGTGTCAGCGAGCCTGGCGCAGATCGGCGAGTTCTCCTTCATCCTCGCCGGTCTCGGCCTGTCCCTCGGCCTGCTGCCGGAGGCGGGACAAAGCCTGCTGCTGGCCGGCGCCATCATTTCCATCGCGCTCAACCCGGCGCTGTTCCGGCTGATCGAGCCGGCGCAGGCCTGGCTGCGCGAGAACAGCCCGCTGGCGCGTCGGCTGGAGCTGCCCAGCGATCCGCTGGCGGTGCTGCCCGACACCGTGGACGCGGACCTGCTCACCGGCCATGTGACGCTGGTGGGCTACGGCCGCGTCGGCCGGCGCATCGGCGAGACGCTGCAGCGCAACGGCATCCGCTTCGTGGTGGCCGAGCAGAACCGCGAGCTCGTCGAGCGGCTGCGCGGCGAGGGCGTGCACGCGGTGGCCGGCGAAGCTTCGGACCCCACCGTGCTGATCCAGGCGCATGTGGCGAGGGCCAGCGTGCTCGTGATTGCCACGCCCGACGCCTTCCACGCCCGCAAGATGATCGAGATCGCCCGCATGCTGAATCCGGGCGTGCACATCCTGGTGCGCACGCACAGCGAGACCGAAGCGGCGCTGATGGAGAAGGAAGGGGTCGACGGCGTCTTCCTCGGCGAGTACGAGCTGGCCCACACCATGACGCGGCACGTGCTGAAGAAGATGCGTCAGGAAAGCGCCGCCGAAACCCCCTGAAGCAACCCGGCCTGATAGCGCCTCCCTGCCGGGCGCACCCGACGCCCTGTTCCGCCCCGCGCAAGGGCGTTCGCGATCAACCACCGGACAGGCGACGGCCGCGATCCGCGGACGTAACGGTGGCCTGCGGCCGCTGCGCCCGGCGGAGAGGCTCTGCGAGGGCAACGCGAATGGTCGCCGTGTGCCGCAGAGATTAGCTGGCGGCAACCAGAGCGTCGGCGGGCCGTCCTTAATGCCAGGCCCTGCGGCCTCAGAACAGCCGGTTCAACCCGTTCAGCGCCGCCACGCGATAGGCCTCGGCCATGGTCGGGTAGTTGAAGGTCGTGTTCACGAAATAGCGCAACGTGTTGGCGCCGTTCTTCTGCTGCATGATGGCCTGGCCGATGTGCACGATCTCCGCCGCGTTGTCACCAAAACAGTGGATGCCGAGGATTTCCAGCGTTTCGCGGTGGAAAAGGATCTTCAGCATGCCCACCGTCTCGCCGGTGATCTGCGCGCGCGCCAGGTGGCGGAAAAATGCCTGGCCCACTTCATATGGCACCTTCGCTTCGGTGAGCTGGTGCTCCGTCCTGCCGATAGAGGAGATCTCCGGAATCGTGTAGATGCCGGTCGGCACTTCCTCGACGCGCGGCACGTCGCTGGAGCCGACGATGTGCGCAGCGGCACAGCGCCCCTGGTCATACGCCGCCGAGGCCAGCGCCGGCGGGCCGATCACGTCGCCCACGGCAAACACCTGCGGTGCCGCGGTGCGGTAGTGCTCGTCCACCGTGATCTGGCCGCGCCGGTTCGGCGTGACGCCGACATTGCCGAGGCCGAGGGTTTCGGTGTTGCCGCTGCGGCCGTTGCACCAGAGGATGGCGTCCGCCTTGATCTTCTTGCCGGACTTGAGGTGCAGGATGACGCAGTCGTCGCCCGTCTCGAGCCGGTCGTATTCCTCCTGGTTGCGCACCAGCACGCCGAGCTCGCGCAGGTAATAGGAGAGCGCGTCGGCGATCTCGTCGTCGAGATAGGAGAGCAACTGCGCCTGCGTATTGACGAGATCGACCTTGTAGCCGAGCCCGACGAAGATGGAGGCGTACTCGCAGCCAATCACGCCCGCGCCGTAAATGATCAGCTTCTGCACCGGGTAATCGAGCGAGAGGATCTTGTCCGAGTCGAAGACGCGCGGGTGCCCGAAATCGATGTCGGCGGGCCGGTAGGGCCGGCTGCCGGTGGCGATCACGGCATGCTCGAACTCCAGCGTCTCCTGCACCCCGCCCTCGCGCGGCGTGATGGCAAGGTGATGCGGGCCTTCGAAGCAGGCGCTGCCGTAGAAGATGCTGACGGCATTGCGATCATAGAAGTGCGTGTGCACGGCCACCTGGCTGTCGATGACCTTGCGCGCCCGCGCCAGCACCTTCGACAGCGGCACGTTGCGCAGCTCGCCGACGCGCTGGAACAGCGGGTCGCGCTGGTAGCGCATCAGGTTCCAGACCGTCTGGCGCAGCGCCTTGGAGGGAATGGTGCCGACATGCACGCAGTTGCCGCCGAGGCGTCCACGCTCGTCGACGATGGCCACGCGCCGGCCTTCCTTCACCAGCTTCATGGCCGCACCCTCGCCGGCAGGACCGGCCCCGATCACCACCACATCGTATCGACCGTGCATCGCCACTCCCCTGTTGCGGCCTGTGAGGCCGGCAAGGATAGCGCGGCACCGTCAGGCGCCGACGCCTCTACGACCAATTGGTAATAGGGGAGGCCTGAAAGGCCTTCCCCCGACCCGGCAGCCTCGTTCCTTTGGGGTATACTCCCCGGCCTCTGCAGTCGGAGCCCATCCATGAGCCAGCCTCCCGAATCCTCCCCCCCTGCCCGCGTTGAACAAGGAGTGAAGCTGCGTGGCGCGGAAAAGGTGGCCCGCATTCCGGTCAAGGTGATTCCCACCACCGAACTGCCGCGCAAGCCGGACTGGATTCGCGTGCGCGTGACCAATCCCGGCGAGGTCCAGCGCATCAAGGGCCTGCTGCGCGCCCAGAAACTGCACACCGTCTGCGAAGAAGCCGCCTGCCCCAACCTGCCGGAATGCTTCGGCGGCGGCACCGCGACGTTCATGATCATGGGCGACATCTGCACCCGTCGCTGCCCCTTCTGCGACGTCGCCCACGGCCGCCCCAACGCGCTGGATGCGGAAGAGCCGCGACACCTGGCCGAGACCGTGCAGAACCTGAAGCTGAAATACGTGGTGGTGACCTCGGTCGACCGCGACGACCTCAAGGATGGCGGCGCCGGTCACTTCGTGGACTGCGTCCGCGAAACCCGCGCACTGAACCCGGCGACACGGATCGAGATCCTGGTGCCCGACTTCCGCGGCCGCATGGACATCGCCCTGCGCCTGATGACCGAGTGCCCGCCCGACGTGTTCAACCACAACATCGAAACCGTGCCCCGTCTCTACAAGGCCATTCGCCCGGGCTCCGACTACGCGCACTCCCTCATGCTGCTGAAGCGCTTCAAACAGGAGCGCCCCGACATCACCACCAAGTGCGGCCTCATGGTCGGCCTCGGCGAGACGAAGGAGGAAGTGCTCGCCGTGCTCGACGACCTGCGCGCCCACGACGTGGACCTCGTCACCATTGGCCAGTACCTGCAGCCGTCGAAGAACCATGCGCCCGTGGACCGCTTCGTGACGCCGGGCGAGTTTGCCGACTACGCCGCCTACGGCCGCCAGCTCGGCTTCCGCAGCGTCTGGAGCGGTCCCATGGTGCGCTCCTCCTACCATGCGGACCTGCAATTCGCCGGCGTGGATGTCGGCGATGTTGCGCGCGTGCGCAGCTCGCAGGCCTGAGCGGCCCGGGCATTTCATCCATGGATCTAGCGGCCTGGTACCTCGAGCTTCGCAGCTGGCTCATCCATCACCCCGACGCCATCCTGCTTGCGGTTTTTCTGGTCGCGCTCGTCGAGGCCGTGGCCGTCGTTGGCGTGATCGTGCCGGCCGTGCCACTGCTGTTCGTGCTGTGCGTGCTCGCGGCGCACGCCGACGTGTCGCTGCTGTCGCTGTTCCTCGCCGGCATTGCCGGGGCCATGCTGGGCGATGGCATCAGCTATGCGCTCGGCAAGGGTTTCAAGCATCGCGTGCATCATGTCTGGCCGTTCAGCCACTACCCGAAGTGGCTGCAGCGCTCCGAGGACTTCGTGGAGCGGCACGGCGGCAAGAGCATCATCATCGGCCGCTTCATCGGCCCGCTGCGCGCCTTCGTGCCGATGGCGGCCGGCATCTTCCGCATGAAGCCGCTGTACTTCCTCTGGATGAACTTCCTGTCCGCCCTGGTCTGGGCGCCGACCCACCTGATTCCCGGCTACAGCCTGGGCGCCGCGGCCGCCCACGACTGGCTGCCGGGCCGGGACCAGCTGATTTTTCTGGCGGCCATCCTGATTGCCGTCGCCGTGCTGACCTGGCTGCTGCCGGCGCTCGCGGAATGGCGCCACCGCCGCGCCGCCTTCCGGCCACTGCCCAATGCCGGCCGCTGCCTCTCCGTCGGCGGCGAGCCGGAAGACCAGCGCGCAGCCCTGCGCCTGGCGCTGTTTTCCTTCACAGGCTTTGTGCTCATCGCCGCGCTCCTGCCCTGGTTCAAAGAGGCCGACGCGACCCTCACCTATCAGCTTTTCAGCCTGCGCCAGAACACCCTGGACTGGCTGTTCGTGGTGCTGTCATTGCTGGGGGATACCGCAGGACTGCTGGTGTTCGGCACGGTCGCCACCGGCTGGCTGCTGCTGCGCCGGCAGCATGACGCCGTAATGCTGGTACTGCTCACAGCTGCCGTCTGCCTCGGCCTTCCCGACCTGCTCAAGCACGCATTTGCCTTGCCGCGCCCGGCATGGGTGGGTACGCCGCCGGGCTCCTGGTCCTTCCCCAGCGGCCATGCCTTCAGCGCCGTAGTGGTGTGGGGCCTGTGCCTGGTGATGCTGGATCGCTACGGCAATACGCCCGTGCTTGGCGTGGCTCGTCCGCTTCTGCTCAGCCTGATGCTGTACACGGTGGCCTCGCGCCCCTACCTGGGCGTGCACTGGATATCCGACGTCGCCGCGGGCGCCGTGCTGGGGCTGGCCTGCCTCGCCGGGTTGCGCTGGCTGTGGTATCGGCGCCCTGCCCCGACCCTGCCGCTCGGCGAACTGGCCACCCTCTTCACGACGGCCTTG
Organism: Moraxellaceae bacterium; assembly: GCA_029237815.1. GTDB lineage: Bacteria > Pseudomonadota > Gammaproteobacteria > Pseudomonadales > Moraxellaceae > UBA2031. The sequence continues at coordinate 151,588 of JAQZBP010000005.1, read as the reverse complement.
TGCGCCAGTGTCGTCGTGGCCGTTCTGCCACGGTTGGCAGAGGCCATGGACGACTTCCGCCTGCTGCAGAGCCTCATGCCCTGAAGCGGCGCTAGGGCTTGGCCTGCGACGATTCCGCCACGGGCTTCACCTCTTTCGTGGCCGTCCGGCGAACCGTCTTGCCTGTCTTCCGCTTTGCTGCCGCCTTGCGGACCTTGCCCTTTGGCGATGGCGCCAGCCCCTGCTTCTCCGCCACCGGTGCCGGCTGATTCTGCAGCGGCGGCAGCGCCTCGGACTGCACGGGCTCAACCGCCTGATGAGCTGCCTGCAACGTGGCACGCGTGGCCGGGATATCGAGTACGGCGACGGCACGTTGCGCCAGTGGCAGCGCCTCCAGGGGGCGGCCCGTCTTCATGAGCAGGTCAGCGAGGTTGTTGAGCCCGGGCCCATAGTCCGGCGCACGCCGCACCAGCTCGCGTAGCGTCGACTCGGCGCGGTCGGTTTCGCCCAGCCGCATCGAGGTGCTGGCCAGCCCCACCCAGGCCGACCTCTGTTCGGGCCAGTTCAGCAAGGCGCGGTTGAAGCCCGCCTGGGCGTCGGTCACGGCACCTGCCCGCTCCATTAAAGCCAACTCCCGTATCACGGCCCGGGCATCGAGCGTGTCAGGCACGGCCGCCGGATCCAGGACCAGCAGGCCCAGATAGTCGGCGCGGGCCCAGGTGCGCTCGAAGGTGGTGAAAGGCACCTCGAGGCGCTCGGTGCGGCCGGAGCGGAGGATGAAGACCTCGCGCTCGCGGTCGGCGCCCACCACCACGGCGTAGTGCCAGAAAGGAATAAGGCGCAGGCCGTTGTTCTGCAGCACCAGCACGGGATGCCCCTGGTGCAGGGCCGCCAGCAGCGCCTCCAGCTGAGGCGCGATGGAGTAGACGAGGCGGCCCTGGCGTCGCGCCGCCGCCGCCAGCTCGACAGCCAGGCTGCCCTTGCGTCCGGGCAGGTAGACCTGCTCGGTGAGCGCTTCCGGCGACAGCGGCCGCCCGCTGTGCTGCAGCATGGCGGCCAGCGCGGCAGGCCCGCACTGATGGTCTTCCTGCGCAAAAAAAGGCACGTCCTTCAACTCGACGACGGCATTCTCGGCCGCCGGCGGCGCCTGGCGCAGGCCGAGGGTTTGCGGCGTCGCGCAGCCGCCCAGCAGAAGGGCGAGCAGCGCGACGGGAAGACACAGTTTTTTCATCGCAGGCCTGCCTTTGATGTCGGGTCAGTGCGCGGCAAAGCCGCGCCGGAACTCAGCGGATGGAACGCGTGAACGGAAACACCTTGGTCAGGCCGAGGATGTCGGTAATCAGCAGCACGATGAACACGAAGACCACCGCGCCCACGACGCTGCCGCCCGCCGGCAGCTCCTCCATGTGCCGGCTGACGAGGGCCACCTCCTCGTCCGACAGCGCCGCGACGCGGAGCGAGGCCTGCTCGGCGCTGATGCCTTCGCGCAGCAGCGCGGCCTGCAAATCGGCGCGGTCGAGCAGGCTGTGCAGCGCATCGCGCTGGCTCGATGCCTCAGCGGATGCCGCAAGCGCCCCCGCGGCATCAATCATGTCCGCCCGTGCCGGCAGGGATGAGAGCGAGACGCCGAGAGCGAGTACAAGACTGGTGATTTTCGTGCGAATGGAGTTCATGGGAGTCGTCCTGTTCCTGTGCAGCCCTTCATGGGCCTGGCCGACCATTCTGCCTGCCGGACCGTGGCGCCACCACAAACTGCTTCGCAGGCAGAGAATTGTGCAAATACTGCAGAGCTGGCTCCGTGGCAGCGCTGTTGCAGATTGGTGAGGCCCTGCAATCCCCTCCGGGGCGAGAGGTGCGGGCCGATGCTAGGCTTACAGGGCAACCCGGAGGTATCCATGAACATGCAGCAATTGCTCGCCGAGTGGCAGTCGCTGTCGCGACCGCGCGGCCCCAGTATCCGCTGCTGCGCCGACCTCGAGCCGCACGATGCCGCCCGTCTGCTCGCCCTGGCCGAGATGTATCCCGGCTGCACCCAGGCCTCGCTCATGGCCGACCTGATGCATGTCGCCCTCGAGGAGCTGCAGGCGGCCATGCCCTATGTGCACGGGCGTCAGACCGGCGTGGATGAGCTGGGCGACCCTGTCCACGCGGACGCGGGCCCTACGCCGCGCTTCCTCGCACTGGCGCGAAAGCACCTGAAAGCCCTGCAAGAAGAGCGCTCGCTTGCCGGCTGAGCCCCGGAACCTGCCGTTCACCCGGTGGAGTGTGACCTCGCCCACAAGACTGGCATGCCGGCACTGCCGGCATGCCGCGGCCTGATTAAGCTGTCTCCAGCAACTCACCGGAGAGCGCCATCATGGCCCGCGTCCTGATTATCGATGATTCGCCTACTGACAGCCTCGCCATCTACGGCATGCTGAAGAAATACGGCCACCACTTCGTGTTCGCCGACGATGGCACGTCCGGGATTGCCGCCGCCAAGGCCAAGAAGCCCGACGTGATCCTGATGGACGTGGTGATGCCGGACCTCAACGGCTTCCAGGCCACGCGTCGCCTCACCAAGGACGAGGAGACCTCCCACATTCCCGTGGTGATGATCAGCAGCAAGACCCAGGAGAGCGATCGGGCCTGGGGCCTGCGTCAGGGCGCTCGCGCCTATGTCTGCAAACCCGCTTCCGAAGTCGAGCTCGCCCGCCTGATCAACCAGCTCGTCCCGCACGCCGGCTGACGCCGGCCGCCCCGCTGGCCACGCCCCAAGAGCCAGGCATCGCAGGTCCCCGCCTCAGGGGACGATCGCCTGCCTCGACTCCAGTGCCATCCGTCCTTCCACCAGCACATACGCCACCAGGCTGTCCTTCGTGAAGTAGAGGGCCTGCGGCTGCATGCGCAGCACGCCACCCCTCAGTGTCAGGTCGTCGCCGGCCGCCACGCGCAGGTCGTGCAATTCGCCCAGGGCCGCCGCCAGCGTGGCATCGAAGGGAAAGGCCGCGCGCGCCTCCACCGCCGCCAGGAAATCCCCGCCCAGCAACCAGTCCGCCGACTGCCGCAGGTAGTCCTGCGTTTGCTCCGAAAAGGCGAGGTCACGCAGACGCACTTCGTTGCGCTCGAGATCGTAAACAGGGCGGCCCAGCAGGTAGATCTCGGCCAGCATGGGCTGGCTCGTCGCCAGCGCGATCACGGCCTTGTCGCGGTGTCCGAACAGGCGGACCGACCGCACCTGCACCGGCTCGCCATTCACCCGCAGCACGCTGCCCGCGAGGCGACGGCCGAGGCTGGCCTCCGCCTCGCGCAACGTCAGGTCGCCGCGCATCGCGATGTGCAGGCCGTCACCGTCGCCCCCCCCTGTTCCCGGCCGGGGCATGGGCGGCACCGGCATGTCGGGGCGCACGCCTTTCACCAGCTCTGGCCAGGCGTGCACCAGGACGGCGGTGCCGACCTGGCGTCCCTTTCCCTCCAGGCCGGCGAAGTCGACCCGCTCGGGCCGCATCAGCAGCCAGACGCCGGGTCGGATCTCGCGCGGCGTGTTGAGCTCGATCCAGGCGCGCTCGAGGTGCGCGCGCAGGCTGGCCTGGCGCAGCCGGCTGAAGACCGAGGCCTCCAGTGCATCCTGCAGGCGGTCACGCAGCCCCGGCAGGTCGAGCAGGCTATCGAGAGTGGCGGGGTAAGCGGTGATATTGCAGGGCTGCAGCCAGCGCACATACCAGGGCCGCGGCGAGAACAGGATTTCGCCGTCACTGCCCCAGCCGACATTGCCGGTCAGCATCATTTCGAAGCGTGGTCGCGCGCCCTCCTTGCCGCAGCTTGCGACGCCCAGCGGCGTCGCGGCGGAGCGGAAGCGCGTGTCGAGGCTGAATTCCACCTCCGCGGTGAGGGCGAACTGGCTGCCCGCCATGCTCATGTCGAGCGCACGCACCGTCATCTCCTGACTCACCACGGCTTCCGTCGGGGCCTCGTAGTCGGACGAAACCGTGCGCACGGTGTTGCGCGTGCCGCCGCAGTTGAGCGCGGTCACGCTGCAGGTGGCGGGCTCCATCGAGAGCGCGGTCTGCATCGCGCTGAAGCGTGCCGGCAAGGTGCGGTTCTGGCTCGAGGCCAGCAGCGGCCGGGGCAGCTGTTTCAGCAGGCCCGCGCCCATCTGGCCGAGGTCGAGGCTGACGGGGAGGCTGATCACCGACGCCGCCAGCGGCAGCGGCGGCGCGGAAACGGGATTGTTGGGCGGCGCCTGCGGGGCCACGGCACAGGCGGCAAGGCCGAGGACGAGGCTGGACAGCAGGGTGGCGCGCCAGCAAGGGCGCAAGCGATTCAATGCAGCGGGAAGCCGGAAAACTGCCACTTCCTGACTCCTGTCGGGAAAGGGACGCGGGCATGCGCCATCGGGTAAGGGACTTACACAGCGGCATCGGGACTGCACGCAAATGCAGCGGGGACAGTATGGTTCAGAAATCCGCGATGCGTGTCGCAACCGTGGATTTCATAAGCGCGACCACAATCAGACTTTTTACGCACAGTGCAACGAAGCCACGAGCACAGGAAATGTTGCGTCTACAACGATCGTGCGACGCGGCAGGAAAATTCGGCACTCTCGCAAGAGAACTCCTGGAAGCGGCGCACATGGCGAACGGGAGTTCGCTTACGTGCGCTGCTATTACGACGCGCGCGCATTGCGCAGAGCGCACTCCGCCAGTGCAACACCCCGCCGGCACACGCCGCGGTACGTCAGGCGGAGTTGCGCAGGTCCTGGCTCGGCGCCAGCCTGTTCTCGCCCGGTCGCTCGTCGATGCCGGCGGCATAGCGCCAGGTGTCGCGGCCGGCATGCTTGGCCTCGTAGAGCGCGTCGTCGGCGGCGCAGATCAGTTCACCCGGCGCCAGCATCGTCGTGCCGGGCACCACCGCCGCCACCCCCACGCTCACTGTCACATGTTCCCGCGCCAGGCCCGGGGCATGCGGCAGGCGCGCCAGGTGCAGCGCCTCGAGCAGCCGCTCCGCCTGCAGGCAGGCGGCCTCGCGGCCGGTATCCGGGAACATGAGCAGGAACTCCTCGCCGCCATAGCGCACGGCCAGCTCGCCGGGGCGCCGCGTGTGTGCGGCAATGATGCTGGCCACCTTGCGCAGGCAGTTGTCGCCGTTCACGTGCCCGAGCGTGTCGTTGTAGTGCTTGAAGTGGTCGATATCGATCATGAGGATGGCCAGCGGGGTCTGCTGGCGCGTGGCGCGCCGCCACTCCTGCTGCACTTCCTCGTCGAAATGGCGGCGGTTGGCGAGGCCTGTCAGGGCGTCGTGACGCGAGAGCCTGTCGAGGCGTGAGGCATACTCCTCCGTACGCTCCTGGGCGTCCCGCAGCAGGTGCGCCTGCAGGAAGAGCTCGCGGTCGCGGCGCTCGGCGTAGTAGGCGATGAACATGCCAAGCAGGCTGCTGCCGGTGAAGGTGCGATGCAGCAGCTCCCAGTTCACGGCGCCATCCATGGCCCAGGCCAGCACGGTGCCGGCGAGGCCGCCGGCCCAGCCGGCGTAGAGCGAGTGCTTGAAGCGCAGTCCCACCACGCCATAAATGATCACGATGGCGTACATGATCGCGACCTGCGTCAGCTGGCCCGCCACGGGATTCAGCACGACACCGGTCACGGCGACCGAGAGCGCCACGGCCGCGAAGCTCCCGGCCCCCACATAAAGCTCGAACCAGCGATCGAAATAGCGGAAGCGCGTGAGCAGGCTGGCGGTGGCAATGATCACGCCCACCCAGCCGTACAGCCCCAGCCACCGGCCCAGCTCTTCGGCCGGCATCAGCATGTAGATGCCCGAGCTCAGCAGCAGGTAGAGCAGGAAAATGAACAGCGAGCTGTTGCGGAAGAACGCCACCGAACGGGCACGGTGATCGTCCAGGTACGCCGCTTCCAGGCGCCCCCCGAAGTCGAGCCGCCAGGTGCCGTTCCTGGCCTCCGCCGCGATGGCAGCCAGCGCCGACTGGTCTGTATCCGGGTCAAGCATCCTGTCCTCCCGGTTTCCTGGTGCTGGAAACGTCATGTCCTGATGACAGCCTAAGTCACGAATGTGTTGGCCGCTTACCCCTGGCCGTTTGTCGCCGACGGGTGTCCATCGTTGATGGTGCTTTAATAACTCTGCACACCTGTTGCATTCTTGTGGTGTCTTGTCAGGAGGACAGCGCCATGACCGCCAGGGAAAAAGAAGAACACTATGGCCAGGTCGCCATTACACCGCATCCCGCCTGGGCCCAGCGCTTCTGGAACGACCTCGCCCCCGTCAAGGATCGCATCGCCACGCATGCCCTCTTCCGGGAAATGGCGGACGGGGAACTGTCGCTGGCGCGCTTCCGCCACGCCCTGCTGAATTTCTACCCGCTGGTCGGCAACTTCCCGCATTACATGGCCCTGACGCTGGCCAGGACGCAGGAGGTCAGTCGCCCCGGCATGCTGGCCACGCGCGACTGGCTCATCAACAACATCCGGATCGAGCAGCGCCACCTTTACTGGTACCGCGACTGGGCCATGGGCTTCGGCATCAGCCCGGCCGCGCTGGACGCGGTGACGCCGCCGCCGGCCATGGACGCGGTCAACCATTTCCTCTGGCACGTGAACCAGCGCGGCTCCATCGCCGAAAGCCTGGCCGCCACCAACCTCGCCATCGAGTGGGCGACCGGGGACTGGACGCAGTCGGTGGTGAAGGGCATGCGCCTGTACGCCGAACGCGGCGTGGCCCGCATCGACCGCCGCAGCATGGCCTGGTTGCGCGCCCATGCGCATTACGACGACGCCCATCCCCACGAGGCCATGGAGCTGGTCAAGCAGCTCTGCGACAACGATCCCGAGCTGCAGGCGCGGGCCTTCGCCGCCGCCCGGCGCGGCATGGAGTACTACCTGCTGGCGCTGGACGACTGCTACGCCAGCGGAAATGGCTGAGCGAAGCATCCCGCACGGCGGTCGCCCTCTGCCACTCACCCGAACTTTTTGTCGGCCACGAAAGGATTGCTGCGGCGTTCCTCGCCGATGGTCGACATCGGCCCGTGCCCGGGGATGAACCGGACGTCGTCACCGAGCGTGAAGAGCTGGGTACGGATGGCGTTGACGAGGGTGTCGTAGTCGCCCCCCGGGAAATCGGTGCGGCCGATGGAGCCGGCGAACAGAACGTCCCCCACGATGGCCAGGTTCTCGGCGGGCACATGAAACACCACGTGGCCCGGCGTATGGCCGGGGCAGTGCCGCACCTCGAAGGTGAGCCGGCCGACCTGCACGGTGTCGCCCTGGCCCAGCCAGCGGTCGGGCGTAAAGGACTTCGCCTCACGGAAGCCGAACATGCGCGCCTGCTGGCCCAGGCCGTCGATCCAGAACTGGTCGCCCGGGTGCGGGCCCACGATGGGCAGGCCGTCTGCGGCGGCCAGCTCGGCGACGCCGCCGGCGTGGTCGATATGGGCATGGGTCAGCAGGATCTGCTTCAGGGTGACGCCCGCCGCGGCCACGGCAGCGCGAATGCGGTCGAGATCGCCGCCCGGGTCGACCACGGCCGCCTCGCGCGTGTCCGGGCACCAGATCAGGGTGCAGTTCTGCTCGAAGGGCGTGACGGGGATGATGCGGTAGGGCATGGCCGGCTCAGGGTAATGGACATCCTGGCAATGGTAAGGGAATCGGCGGCGCCTGGCCTCGTCCGTCAGGATTGATTCGGCCCCGGCTCCCGCTAAACTCCGCGCATTCGCCGAACTGGAGTGCCAAGCATGCCGTCTTTCGATGTGGTTTCCGAACTGGAGTTTTTCGAGGTCAACAACGCGGTCGCCAACACCGTGAAGGAGATCGCCACCCGCTTCGACTTCCGCGGCCACAAGGTCGAGGTCGATCTCAAGGAAAAGGACAAGCTGATCAAGATCACCGCCGAGAGCGATTTCCAGGTCGAGCAGGTGCTGGCCATGCTGGAAAACCACTTCATCAAGCGCAAGATCGACCCGCAGTGCATGGACCCGCAGAAGATGGAAGCCTCGGGCAAGGAGATGCACCAGGTCATCAAGCTCAAGGACGGCCTGGAATCCGACATCGCCAAGAAGATCGTCAAGTCCATCAAGGAGGCGGGTATCAAGGCCCAAGCCGCCATCCAGGGCGACAAGGTGCGCGTCACCGACAAGAAGCGCGACACCCTGCAGGAGGTCATGGCCCTGCTGCGCGAGGAGAAGTTCGGCGTGCCGCTGCAGTTCAACAACTTCAAGGACTGAGCCTCGCTCTCACGCCATCTGGCGCGGCCCTGAACGAAAAAGCCCGGCAATCGCCGGGCTTTTTCATGGGAGCGGGCGTTCAGTTGCCGCGCCGGAAATCCAGCGGCGTGAGGCCCGTCCACTTCTTGAACACGCGCGAGAAGTTGGAGCTTTCCTGGAAGCCCAGCATGTAGGCGATCTCCTTGACGGACTTGCCGGTGCTGCGCAGGAAATGCATGGCCTGCTCGTGGCGTTCCCGATCGAGCAGCTCCTGGAAGGTCGTGTTATGGCGGCGCAGGCGGTTGCGGAAGGTCCGCGCCGACATGTTGAACGCCGCCGCCACGCTGTTCATGCGCGGCAGCGGGCCATCGTTGCGCTTGAGGTGGAAGCGCACGGAGTCGACAAAACTGCTTTGTGCATGCACCTGGTTCATGCGCTCGTCGATCTGCCCGACCAGCAGCCTGTGCGTGTCCTCGTCGGACGTGGCCACGCGGCAACCCAGCAGCGCCTTGGGAATGGACACCCCGTAGCAGCTGGCGCTGAACTGGGTGTGGCAGTCGAAATACTTGCCGTAGGCGTCGGCGTGGCGCGGTGCGGCATGGGCGAAATGAAAGACCAGCTCGCGCGTGCGCTCGCCGAGGATCAGCTTGAAGACGTTGTAGGTGCTCAGCATGGCGACGTCATAGGCCACCACCGGATTCATCTCGGGCACGTCGCTGATGATCTCGAGCACCAGCATACGGTTGTTGCCACGCTCCTCCTGGTGCAGGAGCAGGAAGGGCGCGATCAGGCCGAGGTAGTCGTAGAACAGGTCGATGACGGACTGCAGGTCGCTGCTGGTCAGCACGGCGGCACCGAGCAAGCCGTGCGAACTGGGCCGCAGCTGGGCGGCGAAGCGCAGGCCGATGTCGCCAGAGCCGCAGAGGCGGTAGCCGTTATTGAAGACGGTGACGATGTCCTCGAAGGGCACCATGAGTTCCGGGTCGTCGAGCTGGGGGCGGGTCAGGCCCGTGCCGGTCAGCACCTTCTCGGCCGGCAGGCCCCAGTCAGCCTCCATGAGCTGCACGAACTTGCGCGGGTAGGCGCCGAAGGTCAGGAAGCGGCCCTGCGGGGCTCTAGTTGTTGTTGTCTGCGTCGTCAGCACGGTCACATCCTCATCCAAAGGATTCATGGAACAGCTAAGTAGCCCAAATCGGCGCCCGGGCCCATGGCCAGACCGCCGGCAGGCTTCGTCAAATACGACAGGTTTTCCGCCGCCGGGGCAGCGAATGACCTTATACGCCCGGTCGCCGGCACCCGGCAGTCATAAAATGTGCATATCCTGCCTTGGCCGCCGTGACGACGCATCACCCTCCGACAGCCTTGACCCGGCCGGCGCAAGCAGGTGTCATGGCGGGGCTTTCAGTGGGAGTCCGTACATGAGCTTCACCAACAACCTCAACCGTGTCGTCGCCAAGTTCCAGTTCCTTCCCCCCGCCCTCCGCGTCACCGTCATCTCCGGCATCTTCGGCCGGGTCGTGCCTTTCGTCGGCACCTCGGGCCTGCGCTATGAAGAGCTGACCCCGGAGCGAGTCGTGGTGACCATCCGCAACCGCCGCCCCGTGCAGAACCACATCAAGGGCGTGCATGCGGCGGCCATGGCACTGCTGGCCGAGACAGCCACCGGTTTCGCCGTCGGCATGAACCTGCCCGACGACAAGCTGCCCCTCATCAAGACGCTCAAGGTGGACTACCTGAAGCGTACCCGCGGCGACATGCGCGCCGTGGCCACCCTCACGGCCGAGCAGGTGACGATGATACGCACCACGCCCAAGGGCGAAGTGACGGTGCCGGTCATGGTGACTGACGAATCGGGCGAGGAGCCCATCCGCTGCGAGATGGTCTGGGCCTGGGTCCCCAAGAAATAACGATTGGGCCGTAACGAAAGAGCCGGCATGTGCCGGCTTTTTCATGCGCGGGCGTTGCACCGGGCTTGTCTGGCGAGGCAACGACGACAGTATCGACCTCAGTAATGCGGCGGCCTTTCCTCCAGCTCTTCCATCGCGAGGTTCGACGGCGACAGCGATCGCATCTGGTCGTAGAGCACCTGCACCTGCTGCTGCAGCAGGTCGATCTGCTGCTGCTGCGCGGCGACGATGCCGTTCAGGGACTCCAGCAGGTCATCCTGAAAGGCCACCTTGGATTCCAGGTTGGTCACTCGCGATTCCATGTCTCCCTCCGCCGGCCGCATCGAACTGATGCCATGCCGGAATTCTAGTACCATCCACGCCTCCGCCACACACCCCGCCTGCCTCATGAGTCTAATCACGCTTCGCGATGTCACCCTCGGCTTCGGTGCCGCCCCGCTGCTCGACCACGCCGGCTTCACGCTGCACCGCGGCGAGCGCGTCTGCGTCGTCGGGCGCAATGGCGAGGGCAAGTCGACCCTGCTCAAGGTAGTGCAGGGCGCATTGCTGCCGGACAGTGGCGAAGTCGCTCGGCAGAGCGGCCTGCGCATCGCCGCGCTGCCCCAGGAGGTGCCGACGGAGCTGGCCGGCTCGGTATTCAGCGTCGTCGCCAGCGGCCTCGGCGATGTCGCCACTACGCTCACGCGCTACCACGAACTCAATGATCGCTTCGCGCATGGCGACACCTCTGTGGTGGATGAGCTGACGAAGGCGCAGGAAATGCTGGAAAACGCCGGTGGCTGGTCCCTCACCACCCGCGTGGAGCAGGCGCTCTCGCGTCTCGCCCTGGATGGCGAAGCCGATTTCGCCAGCCTCTCGGGCGGCCGCAAGCGCCGCGTGTTGCTGGCGCGAGCCTTGGTCGGCGAGCCCGACATCCTGCTGCTGGACGAGCCCACCAATCACCTCGACATCAGCAGCATCAACTGGCTGGAGGAGTTCTTCCGCAGCTACCAGGGCACGCTGCTTTTCATCACCCATGACCGCGCCTTCCTGCAGGCCATCGCCACGCGCATCATCGAGCTCGATCGCGGCGCGCTGCGCGATTTCCCCTGCAACTATGCGCAGTACCTCGAGCGCAAACAGCAACAGCTGGACGCCGAGGCGCAGGCCAACGCGCTTTTCGACAAGAAGCTGGCGCAGGAAGAGGTATGGATCCGCCAGGGCATCAAGGCGCGCCGCACCCGCAACGAAGGCCGTGTGAGGGCCCTGAAGGCCCTGCGCGAGGAACGTGCGGCGCGGCGCGAGCGCAGCGGCAACGTGCAGCTCGCCGTCAGCGAGGCCGAGCGTTCCGGCAAGCTCGTGCTGGAAGCCTCCGACCTCTGCCTCGCGCTGGGCGGCCAGCAGATCATGGACCATTTCTCCACCAGCGTGATGCGCGGCGACAAGATCGGCCTGATCGGCGACAACGGCGTCGGCAAAACCACGGTGGTGCGCGCCCTGCTCGGCGACATCCCGGTCGACGCCGGCAGCGTGCGCCACGGCACCAAGCTCGAGGTCGCCTACTTCGACCAGTTGCGCTCGCAGCTCGACCCGGAGAAGTCGGTGATCGAGAACGTGGTGCAGGGCTCCGACTTCATCGAGGTCAACGGCACGCGCAAGCACGCCCTCGCCTACCTGCAGGATTTCCTGTTCTCGCCGCAGCGCTCACGCACCCCGGTGAAGGCCCTGTCCGGTGGCGAGCGCAACCGCCTGCTGCTGGCCAAGCTCTTCACCCGTCCCGCCAACCTGCTGGTCATGGACGAGCCCACCAACGACCTCGACGTGGAAACGCTGGAGCTGCTGGAAGAGCTGCTCGTCAGCTACAAGGGCACGCTGCTGCTGATCAGCCATGACCGCGCTTTCCTCAACAACGTCGTGGACAGCACCTGGGTCTTCGAGGGTGACGGCAGGATCAGCGAATATGTCGGCGGCTACGATGACTGGCTGCGCCAGCGCCCCGCGCCGGCTGCAACGGCCGGGAAGCAGATGCCCAAGGCGCCGGAAGACAAGCCCGCGACCGCCACGGAGCGCAGCAGGAAGAAGCTCAGCTACAAGGAACAGCGCGAACTCGACGCCCTGCCCGCCATGATCGCGGCGCTGGAGACCGAGCAGGCCAAGCTGCAGGCCTCGCTCAACGACCCGGACCTCTATGTCCGCGCGCCCGCCGAGGCCACGGCGGCGGCGGCGCGCCTTGCCGCCATCGACGCCGAGCTGCTCGACCTGCTCGAACGCTGGGACCGCCTGGAAAACGCCTGAACCGCGCTCAGCGCCGGCCCGAGAACAGCGCGACCTTGCCGAGGACGCGCACCTCCACCGACTGCAGCTCACGCGCCAGCACTTCACGCAGGGCCTCCGCCGTATCCTCGCGGTTGCCGAAGATGCCGCGCGCGTTGTAGAGCCGCATCAACAGGCTGCCGAATGCGTTGTGGCGCGCCGCCTCCCCAAGGATGGTGGCGCCGAAGAGCGTACCGTCCGGGCGGAGATGCGCCGCGGCATGCCGTATCGCGGGGGCCTTGTCGGCGAGCGTGCCCGGCAGGCAGTGCAGCAGGTAGTTCATGCTGACGGAATCGAACGGCGCGCCGGGCAGCCTGAACGGCTCCAGCACATTGACCTCGTGGGTGACCGGCCGCAGACGCCGGAGCCGCCAGGCCGCGGCAGCCAGGCTGGCCGGATTGAGGTCAGCCAGCACCACTTCGGGTGACCCTGCCGGAAACCGGCAGTGATCCAGCAGGTAGCCGGTGCCGACCCCGATATCCAGGTGACGCCGCCCGACATGCCGGTCGAAGTGCGCGAGCAGCGCGGCAGTCGGGCAGTTCCAGGCCCAGCGGTTGGACACGCCCAACACCCAGAAGTCGTAGGCCAGCAGCGTGGCGCGGTTGTAGACGGCGGCTCCCGCCCGTGCATCCGTGGTCATGCAGACATCTCTCCCTTTCAGTCCTGGCCCCGCGGACAAAGGGCCTCTCAGGACGGCCCTTGCCGGTTTCAGTCCGGCAGGCGGGCGGGTATCATCGACAGCCTGCGGCCAGCATGCCAGAGGCAAAAACAAGAAAACCGGCCCGCACGAGGAGAGTGACATGCGTCGTCAGCTTACCGGTATCGCCCTGTCCACCCTGCTGCTCGCCGGCTGCGCCAGCGCGCCCGACAATGTCGACAGCGGCCTTTACCACGCTCCCGCGCGCGCCTATTCGCTGTCGCTCGACAGCGCCGCTTTCCGCGGCAAGGTGTCGCTCACCGAGCAATGCGACGCCAACGGCGGCTCCCTCAACATCTGGGACACCACCAACCGTTTCTTCCGCATCGACTACCTGAAGATCGGCCAGCACCCCATGGCCGACGTGCCGACCTTCGCGTCCGAGCGCACCATCGCCGAGCAGGTGCTCAGCAACTACCTGCGCGACGTGCTGCCGGAAATGCCCAACCTGGACGAAACGCAGCCCCTGCTGCAGGAGTTCGTGGACACCGGTCGCGGCAATGCCATGTTCAGCGTGGTCAGCATGAAGATGAAGCGCAGCGCGCTCCCCGAGGGCGTCACCAACGCCCGCTACTTCTATGGCTTCCTCGTCTTCACGCGCGGCGACATGGTGTACGTGCTCCAGCATCGCGTCGACACCTACCAGCCCGACAACCTCAAGACGCTCCTCTCCGGCCTGCGCCAGGACATGCTGATTCCCGGCGTGCTGCGCCAGCAGAAGCCGGGCTCCGACGACCCCGCCGTTGGTCGCTGCGGCTGAGCGCGCTTGAGCATCTGCCAGCCCCTAGCCCCCAATGCGCGCGCCCTGCTCGAGGCGGAAGCACGCACCGAGATGCGCCACCTGCAGGGCTGGCAGCTGCAGCTCCATGAGGGTATCTGGCGGCTGGTAAAGCGCTTTCCCACCGACAATTTCCTGCAGTCGCTCGCCCTCGCCGAGCGCATCGCCCGCCTCGCCGAGGCGGAAAACCATCATCCGGAAATCCACCTTGCCTGGGGCCACTGCACCGTCAGCTGGTGGACCACCCGTCTCGGCGGGCTGCACGCCAACGACGTCCGCATGGCGGCCGCCACGGACGAGCTGCTTTACGGCGGCTGATCGCAGGGGCGCCGCGCCAGCCAGATGCAAGCCCAATAAAAAAAACCGGCCTTACGCCGGTCTTTTTATTGGAGGACGATTGCCCGCAGGCAAATTGACCCAGAGTTCAGGCGTGATAACGCGCCGACAGCTCGTGCACCGCATCAATGAAGGCGCCGGCATTCGCTGGATCCACTTTCTGGTCGATGCCGTGGCCAAGGTTGAACACATGGCCGTCGCCATGACCGAAGCTCTCCAGGATGCGCGCCACTTCCGCGCGGATTTTCGCCGGGCTCGCGAACAGGAAGCTCGGGTCCATATTGCCCTGCAGCGCGACCTGGTGGCCCACCCGGGCGCGCACCTCGCCGATGTCCGCAGTCCAGTCCAGCCCCATCGCATCGCAGCCGGCCGCGGCGATGTCGGCCACCCACTGCCCGCCGCCCTTGGTAAAGAGGATCACCGGCACGCGGCGGCCCTCGTTCTCACGGATCAGCCCGGCAACGATCTTCTGCATGTAGGCTAGCGAAAACTCACGGTAGTGCGGGCCGGGCAGCACTCCACCCCAGGTGTCGAAAATCTGCACGGCCTGCGCACCGGCGCGAATCTGCGCATTGAGGTAGTCGATGACGGACAGCGCGATCTTGTCGAGCAGGGCATGGGCGAGCTCCGGCGTGTCGTAGACCATGCGCTTGATGTTGTGGAAATCACGCGAGGAGCCCCCCTCGACCATATAGGTCGCCAGGGTCCATGGGCTGCCGGAGAAACCGATCAGGGGCACGCTGCCCGCCAGCGCGCCACGGATGGTCTTGACCGCTGCCATCACATAATCGAGATCGCGCGCGGAATCCGGCACCGGCAAGGCGGCGATATCGGCCTCGGTGCGCACCGTCTTGTGGAAGCGCGGCCCCTCGCCGGCCTCGAAATACAGCCCGAGGCCCATGGCATCCGGAATCGTGAGGATGTCCGAGAAGAGGATGGCGGCGTCGAGCGCATAGCGGCGCAAGGGCTGCAGCGTCACTTCACAGGCAAGCTCGGGGTTCTTGCACAGGGCGAGGAAGTCGCCCGCCTCCGCACGCGTGGCGCGGTACTCGGGCAGGTAACGGCCGGCCTGGCGCATCATCCACACCGGGGTGACATCCACGGGCTGGCGCAGCAGGGCACGAAGGAAGCGGTCGTTCTTGAGGGGAGTCATGGCGGTGTCCGGAAAAGCGAAGGGCGCATTGTAGCGGCGCACGCAAGAAGTTACCGCCCCTCCTCTGGTCAATGCGGCAGGGAGAGGCACTTATATCAATTGGTTTTAGATCGATTCCTTTTCGCTATTTCTGTTTTTACCCTGGCTTGCATACGGTGGCAGCCCCACAGGAGTCACCATGAAACCACGCCGCCTCGACCTCGACGCCACCCAGGCCGCCGAACACGAACAACTGGGGATTCCTCCACTGGAGGTCGGCGTCACCCATCCGGGCGCCCACCCCTTCCGCCGCGACCTGATTCTGCTGGTCGGCCTGCCGCTCCTCGCCCTGGCCACCTACGGCATCGGGCACGCCCTGCTGCCTGCCGGCTGGCAGCCGGTGGTGGACCAGGTGGCGCACAGCCTGGGTCAGGAGGCCTTCTGGCTCGCGGCGGCGGTCGGCCTCTTCGCCCAGGTGGTCGATGGTGCGCTCGGCATGGCCTACGGCATCACCGCCACGACATTCCTGCTCAGTACCGGCGTGCCGCCCGCGGCCGCCTCGGCCTCCGTACACATGGCCGAGATCTTCACCACCGGCTTTTCCGGCCTGTCGCACTGGCGCTTCGGCAACGTGGACAAGGCCTTGTTCAAGCGACTGCTCATCCCCGGGATCATCGGCGTGCTGCTCGGGGCGTTCGTGATCACCAGCATCGACGGCAAGGCCATCAAACCGTGGATTTCGGCGTATCTCGTGTTCATGGGCCTGTATGTGCTGAGCAAGGCCTTCCGCACCATCAAGCGCCGCAAGGAGCCACCCAAGCACATTGCGGCACTGGCCCTGACCGGAGGGTTTGTGGATTCGGTGGGCGGCGGCGGCTGGGGACCCGTGGTGACTACCTCCCTGATCGGCACCGGACACGATCCGCGCACGACCATCGGCTCGGTCAATGCCGCGGAGTTCTTCCTTTCGATCGCCGGCGGCGTGTCTTTTGCCTTCCTGATCGGCTTCACCTATTGGGAAGTGATTGCAGGGCTTGTGGTCGGCGGCCTCTTTGCCGCGCCGTTCGCCGCCTGGCTCTGCCAGCACCTGCAGGCGCGTACCCTTCTGATCATGGTCGGCGTACTGATCAGCACGATCAGCAGCTTCAACCTCTGGAAGGCCCTAGCGGGCTGAGGTCGTAGGGGCGGCTGTCAGCGCCGCCTGATCCTCGGGATCGAGGTGCGCGGAATTTCCGCCCAATGCGTACTCGAAGAATTTGAGGAGGCGTGGCGCCGCAGTCGGCCGAAAGCGTGCGAAAGCCTCGGTGTGTTGCCCACCAGACAGCGTCCACAGCAGTTTGGGCGCTTCCGCCTTCTCGTAGAGCCGCTGGCTGTGCGAATACGGCACGACCGTATCCTGGTCGCCATGGATGAGCAGCAGAGGTACTGGTGCGATTTTCCGCACGACCGGCGTCGCGCTCAGCTCACTACTCACGATCAGCGGACTGAACGGCCAGAGCAGGTAGCCCAGCACGGGAATCTGCAGGATCTTCTCGCGGCCAATGCTGCCGTAACTGCTGAAGGCGGAATCTGCGACGACTGCGCGCAAACCGGGCAACTCCTCCCGGCCGGCCAGCGCCAGCGCAGTGGCGCCTCCCAGGCTCTGACCGAACAGGATCAGGCGCTCCGGATCCACGTCCTTGCGCGTCCGCGCGTAGTGCCAGGCGGCACGCGCGTCGTCATAGACGCCGCGGCGCGTAGGCTCGCCCAGGGACATGCCATAGCCACGATAATCCACGATCAGGACGTTGTAGCCCGCCTCCGGCAGCCAGCTCACATAGAGCACGTGCGAGGTCAGGTTCTGCGCGTTGCCATGCAGGAACACGACTGTTCCCTTCGACGCCCCCTGCGCCTTCAGGAACCAGCCATGCAGGCGTAGATTGTCGGTGGTGGCGATCCACACATCCTCATGGGGAATCGAATAGCCGATCTGTGCCTCATAATCCTTGCGATCCGGGTAATAGAAAAGGCCATTGGCGCAGCCCCCCAGCACCAGGGGCAGCAATACAATTGCCAGCCCTCTCGCAATACCCTGCATCACTCCACTCCTTTTCCGGCACGGGCCGCGTCTGATGGCAGAAACCCGCCCACTTTGCCGCAAGAAAAAAGCCCGCTGCAAGCGGGCTTTTTCACGACAGCGGAATAAACCGGGCCTCACACCTCGAGATAATCCAGGATGCCGTCAGCGGCCTGGCGGCCTTCCCAAATGGCGGTCACCACGAGGTCGGAGCCGCGCACCATGTCGCCGCCGGCGAAGACCTTGGGGTTGCCGGTCTGGAACCTGAACTGCTGCTCCTCGGGCGCCACCACGCGGCCGCTGTTGTCGGTCCGGATGGTGAACTGCTCGAACCAGGGCGCCGGGCTCGGACGGAAGCCGAAGGCCAGGATGACGGCGTCAGCCGGCAGCACCTGCTCGGAGCCAGGGATGGGCTCGGGCGAACGGCGACCGCGGGCATCCGGCTCGCCGAGGCGGGTCTCGACGACCTTCACGCCAGTCACGCCGCCCTTCTCGTCGCCAATGATGGCCACGGGCTGCCGGTTGAACAGGAACTCGACACCTTCCTCGCGCGCATTTTTCACTTCGCGGCGCGAGCCCGGCATGTTTTCTTCATCACGACGATAGGCGCAGGTGACCGCGGCAGCGCCTTGGCGAATGGACGTGCGGTTGCAGTCCATGGCCGTGTCGCCACCGCCCAGGACCACCACACGCTTGCCTTCCATGCTGACGTAGTCGGCAGGGTTCTTCTCGAAGCCCAGGCAACGGTTCACGTTGGAGATCAGGAAATCCAGCGCGTCGTGCACGCCTGGCAGGTCTTCGCCCGGGAAGCCGCCCGACATGTAGGTATAGGTGCCCATGCCGAGGAACACGGCGTCGAACTCGTCGAGGATCTGCTGGAAGGTGATGTCCTTGCCGACCTCGGTGTTCAGTCGGAACTCGATGCCCATGCCCTCGAAGATCTCGCGGCGGCGGGACATCACGCTTTTTTCCATCTTGAACTCGGGAATGCCGAAGGTCAGCAGGCCACCGATTTCCGGGTACTTGTCGAAGACCACGGGCTTGACGCCATTTCGCACCAGCACGTCGGCGCAGCCGAGGCCGGCGGGGCCGGCGCCGATGATGGCGACACGCTTGTTCGTCCACTTCACCTGCGACATGTCGGGACGCCAGCCCATGGCGAACGCGGTATCGACGATGTACTTCTCGGTGCTGCCGATGGTGACCGCGCCGAAGCCGTCATTAAGCGTGCAGGCGCCCTCGCAGAGACGATCCTGCGGGCAGACGCGGCCGCAGACTTCCGGCAGGGTGTTGGTCTGGTGGCAGAGCTCGGCGGCCTGGAACAGGTTGCCTTCCGAGACCAGCTTCAGCCAGTTGGGAATGTAGTTGTGGACCGGGCACTTCCATTCGCAATAGGGATTGCCGCAGCCCAGGCAGCGGTGCGACTGGCCCTCGACCTCGTCCTTCTGGAACGGATGGTAGATTTCCGTGAAGGTCGTGGTGCGCTGCTCGATCTCGGTCTTTTCGGGATCCTGACGCGCCACGTCAAGGAACTGGAAATCATTGTTCAGGCGTTCTGCCATTTGCCTAGCCTCAAATATTCGCGGGGACTTCCGCCGCGCAACGCGGCGGGTTCACGTTATCTGTTGCAGCCCTTACATCGGGTTCTTGCGGGTGGAGTTCAGCAGTTCCTTGATATTTGCTGCCTTCGGCTTCACCAGCCAGAATTTGCGCAGGTACTCGTCGAACTTCCTGAGGATCTCGTCGCCCCAAGCGCTGCCAGTCTCGTCGACATACTCGGCCAGCACTTCACGCAGGTGATGGCGATGCGCTTCCATCGCCTCGGTACTGATGCGGTGCAGCTCGATCAGCTCGTGATTCACACGGTCAAAGAAGTCGTTGTCCAGGTCGAGCACATAGGCGAAGCCGCCCGTCATGCCGGCGCCGAAGTTGAGGCCGGTCTTGCCGAGCACGGTGACCAGGCCGCCGGTCATGTATTCGCAGCAGTGATCGCCCGCGCCCTCGATGACAGCGTGGCAGCCCGAGTTGCGCACCGCAAAGCGCTCGCCGGCCGTGCCCGCTGCATAGAGTTCACCGCCGGTGGCACCGTAGAGACAGGTGTTGCCGATGATGGCCGTATCCTGCGACGCGAACGGCGATCCCTTGGGCGGCGTGATGACGAGCTTGCCGCCCGCCATGCCCTTGCCGACGTAGTCGTTGGCATCGCCTTCGAGATACATGTGCAGACCGCCGGCATTCCACACGCCGAAGGACTGTCCAACGCTGCCCTCGAGCCTCACGGTCACCGGCGCATCGCTCATGCCGAGGTCGCCGTGACGCTTGGCAATTTCCCCCGACAATCGCGCACCGATGGAGCGATCGCAGTTGCAGACCTTGAAGTGGAACTCGCCCCCTTTCTTGCCATCGATGGCGGGGAGCATCTCCTCTACCATGCGCTCGGCCAGGATGCCCTGGTCGAACGGCTCGTTCTTCGCGACCTGGCAGAACTGCGGCTTGTCGGCCGGAATGCGGTCGTTGCGCAGCAGCGGCGTGAGGTCGAGGTGCTTTTGCTTGTCGGTCTCACCCGGCAGCACTTCCAGCAGGTCAGTGCGACCGATCAGGTCCGCCAGCGAGGAAACGCCCAGCTTCGCCAGCCATTCGCGGGTTTCCATCGCGATGAACTTGAAGAAGTTGATGAGCATTTCCGGCTCGCCGACATAGTGGTTCTCGCGCAGGTCGTCCTGCTGCGTGGCCACGCCGGTGGCGCAGTTATTCAAGTGACAGATACGCAGGTACTTGCAGCCCAGCGCGATCATCGGCGTGGAGCCGAAGCCGAAGCTCTCGGCGCCGAGGATGGCCGCCTTCACCACGTCGAGGCCGGTCTTGAGGCCGCCGTCGGTCTGCACGCGCACCTTGCCGCGCAGGTCGTTCACGCGCAACGCCTGCTGGGCTTCGGACAGGCCGAGCTCCCAGGGCGAGCCGGCATAGTGGATGGAGGACAGCGGCGAGGCCGCGGTGCCCCCGTCATAGCCGGAGATCGTGATGAGGTCGGCATAGGCCTTGGCCACGCCGGCGGCGATGGTGCCGACGCCCGGCTCGGACACCAGCTTCACGGAGACGAGCGCGCCCGGATTGACCTGCTTGAGGTCGAAGATCAACTGCGCAAGGTCCTCGATGGAGTAGATGTCGTGATGCGGCGGCGGCGAGATCAGCGTCACGCCCGGCACCGAGTAGCGCAGGCGCGCGATCAGCGCGTTCACCTTGCCGCCCGGGAGCTGGCCGCCCTCGCCCGGCTTGGCGCCCTGCGCCACCTTGATCTGCAGTACCTCGGCGCTGGTCAGGTAGGCCGGGGTCACGCCGAAGCGGCCGGAAGCCACCTGCTTGATCTTGGAGTTCTTCAGCGTGCCGTAGCGCACCGGGTCTTCGCCGCCTTCACCGGAGTTGGAGCGGCCACCCAGCGTGTTCATCGCGATGGCAATGGACTCGTGGGCTTCGGGCGACAGCGCACCAAGGGACATGCCGGCGGAGTCGAAGCGCGGCAGGATCTTCTCGATGGGCTCGACCTGGTCGATCGGCAGCGGCTTGAGGTCCGGCTTGAACGTCAGCAGGTCACGGATGGTGGCCACCGGACGGGTGTTCACGATCTCGGCATACCCCAGATAGTCCGCGTACTGTCCGGAGCGCACGGCCTTGTGCAGGGCGTTGATCACGTCCGGATTGAAGGCGTGGTATTCCTTGCCGTAGACAAACTTCAGCAGGCCGCCCTGGTCGATGGACTTGCGCTCCTTCCAGGCGTCGGCTGCCAGCAGCTTCTGGTCATTCTCGAGGTCCGCAAAGGAAGCGCCCTGAATGCGCGACGCGACCCCCTTGAAACAGGTGTCGACCACTTCGGATGATAGACCCACAGCTTCGAAAAGCTGCCCGCCGCGATAGGACGCCACCGTCGAGATGCCCATCTTGGACAGGATCTTGAGCAGGCCCTTGTTGATGCCCTTGCGGAAATAGGTCTGCGCTTCCAGCGGATCGCCGATGATCTCGCCGCTCTTCACCTGGTCGGCGATGACATCGTAGGCGAGATACGGGTAGACAGCTGTCGCACCGAAGCCCAGCAGTACGGCGAAGTGGTGCGGGTCACGCGCCAGGCCGGTCTCGACGATGATGTTGCTGTCGCAGCGCAGGCCGGACTCGATCAGGTGGTGATGCACGGCGCCGGTGACCATGATGGCATTGGCCGGCAGGTGCCCCGCGCGGATATTGCGATCCGATAGCACGACCAACACCTTGCCCTTGCTCACGGCATGGGCAGCCTGCGCGCAGATGCGCTGCACGGCGGTCTTGAGTCCCTCGCCTTCCGGGTAATTGAGATCGATGACCTCGACCGCATAGCCGGGCGCCTTGATGTCGAGAATCTGGCGGAACTTGCTATGCGAGAGCACGGGGCTCGCCAGGATGGCGCGATTGGCATGTTCGGCGGTCTGCTCGAATACGTTCATCTCGGCGCCGAGGCAAGTCTCCAACGACATCACGATGCTTTCGCGCAGCGGGTCGATCGGCGGATTGGTCACCTGTGCGAACTGCTGGCGGAAGAAATCGGCGACGTGGCGCACGCGCCGCGACAGCACGGCCATGGGAGTGTCGTCACCCATGGAGCCCACGGCCTCCTGGCCGCTCTCGGCAAGCGGACGGATGATCTGGTCGCGCTCCTCGTAGGTGACAAGGAACATCTTCTGGTAGGCCTTTAGCTTGCTGTTGTCCGTCTGCGCAACGAGCTGCTTCTCGGCTTCGTCATCGTTCTCGACACGCACGGCCTTCTCGCGCAGCCAGTCCTTGTAGGGCTGCGCCTGCTTCAGGCGATTGTCGATGTCCTCGGTCTTGAGGACTTCACCGGTCTGGGTGTCGACGGCCAGCATCTTGCCCGGACCGACACGTCCCTTGGCGATGACATCTTCCGGCTGGTAGCCCCACACGCCGATCTCGGACGCGACGGTGATGTAGCCGTTCTTCGTGATCACCCAGCGCGCCGGGCGCAGGCCGTTGCGGTCGAGCATGCAGACGGCGTAGCGGCCGTCGGTGATGACGAGTCCGGCAGGGCCGTCCCAGGCTTCCATGTGCTTGGAGTTGTATTCGTAGAACGCACGCAGGTCGGCGTCCATGGTCTCCACGTTCTGCCAGGCCGGCGGCACCAGCATGCGCAGGGCGCGGAACAGGTCCATGCCGCCGGCCACCAGGATCTCCAGCATGTTGTCCATGCTCGAAGAGTCGGAACCGGTACGGTTCACGAGCGGCGTCAGCTCGGTCAGGCCAGGCAGCAGCGGATTCGTGAACTTGGGCGTACGCGCCAGCGACCAGTTACGGTTGCCCATGATGGTGTTGATCTCGCCATTGTGGGCGAGGTAACGGAAGGGCTGGGCCAGCGGCCAGCGCGGCAGCGTGTTGGTGGAAAAGCGCTGGTGGAAAACACAGATGTGCGACTTCAGGCGCGCGTCGGCCAGGTCGAGGTAGAAGCGCGGCAGGTCCGCCGGCATCACCAGGCCCTTGTAAGAGATGATGCTGGCTGAAAGCGTCGGGATATAAAACAGCGGATCGTTCTTGAGCTGCTGTTCGGCACGACGACGCGCCAGGAACAGCTTGCGGTTCATCGTGACAAGGTCAAGGCCGGCACCATTCACCAGCACCTGCTCGAAGGCAGGCAGGGAGCGCAGGGCGATCTCGCCACAGATGGCGGGATCCACTGGCACCTTGCGCCAGCCCGCCACCGCTAGATTCTCCTTCTCCAGTTCCCGGTCCAGGATTTCACGGGCCCTTGCAGCGAGCGCCGGATCGGTATTGAGGAAGACAAGGCCCGCGCCGAAGCGATCGGCAAGATCGACTCCCAACTCGGACCTGGCAACCTCGCGGAAAAAGGCTTCCGGCATCGCCAGCAGCACGCCGCAACCGTCGCCGGTCTTGCCGTCTGCGGCGATGGCGCCGCGGTGCGTCATGCACGAGAGCGAGTGAATGGCGGTCTGCACCAGGTCGTGACTGGCCTCGCCTTTCATGTGGGCAATCAGGCCGAAACCGCAGTTGTCGCGGAATTCGTCAGGATGGTAGAGACCAGGATTCGTGGCCGACTGCTCGTGCATCAGGATTTACCTTTAAAAACAAAGGTTTACGGAAATGCCCGCAAGCTGTGTCAAAGCGCAGGCAAAAAGGGACGCACATTCTATAGGCAAATGGTTGGGGGCTCAATTATAGAAGCCCAAGCGATTCGCGGGGATTTTCGGCCGTCTCAGGGTGCCGTGGACGTTGCCCCGGACGAGGATTCAGGGGCCGGCGGAACCACTCGCAAGGCCTCCTGGTAGACGCTCATGCGGCGGGGAAAAGCTCGTGTCGACAGACTGCCGAAGTCCTTGCCCTCAGCGACGCTGGCCGCAAGCTCATGCGTCGCATACCGGCCAGTGGTCAGCACAAACCAGACTCCATCCTGCTGAGGATAGATGAAATAGACAAAGTCCGCCCGGTCCTCGCGCGCCGCCAGAAACCGCTTCACAACCTCTTCGTCTCTCGCGGCAAGTACCTGCAGAGTGAACACTGCAGGGTCTTGGGCATTAATCCATGCCGCCTCCTGGAACTCGGGAGCATGCTCCACCGGTACCACATCCACTGGAATCGGCGCCACGCCTCCGGCCGAAGGAACAAGCTCGTCAAGACGTCCAAAGTCGGCAGGAAAGACAGCCACGCTCTGCGGCTCGCCCAACGGCAGCGGCAGGGGCTCAGTCTCCCGCCGGTCCTTGAGCGCTATCACTGCAACGACCACCAAAAGCAGCACTGCGCAGCCTGTCCCCGCAGCCAGATAGGGCCACCCGGCACGCCACTTCACGCTGTCAGCCCCAGGCGTGCGCCAATCGCCAGCGTTTCCCGCAGCAGGCCATCCGGCGCAGGACTCACTACCGCATTGCCCAATCCGCGCAACAGCACGAGACGCAACTGGCCATCCTTAACCTTCTTGTCCACCGCCATATGTCCCAGGAACTCGTCCACGGAAATCGCGGGCGGCGCCACCGGCAACTCCGCCTGCACCAGGATACGCCGGACACGGGCGACATCGGCGGTATCCAGCCAGCCCATTCGCATGGACAGGTCGGCAGCCATCAGCATGCCGGTGGCGACTGCCTCACCATGAAGCCATTCGCCGTACCCCATACCGGTCTCGATCGCATGGCCAAAGGTATGCCCGAGATTCAGCAGGGCGCGCAGGTCCGCCACTTCGAGCTCATCGGCCGCCACCACCGCGGCCTTGTTTTCACAGGAGCGCCTGATTGCCTCGGCAAGGGCCTCAGGCTTGCGCGCCAGCAGGTCGTCCATGCGGGCCTCGAGCCACTCCAGAAAGGGCAGGTCGCGAATGAGGCCGTACTTGATCACCTCCGCCAGGCCAGCGCGAAGCTCACGATCGGGAAGCGTCCCCAGCACATCGGTATCGATCAGGACGGCATTGGGCTGCTTGAACGCGCCAATCATGTTCTTGCCGAGGGGATGATTCACGCCAGTCTTGCCGCCCACCGATGAGTCCACCTGGGCCAGCAGCGTGGTGGGTATCTGGATGAAATCGACACCGCGCTGGTAGGCCGCCGCCGCGAAGCCGGTCATGTCCCCGACCACGCCGCCACCGAGGGCAATGAGCGTGCAGTCCCGATTGAAGCGATTGCGCAGGAGTTCGGTGAAGACAGCATCCAAATGGGCGAGATCCTTGTATTGCTCGCCATCCGGCAGGATGCATTGCGCAACCAGCCGGTCCGGCAGCAGGGACAGGAGCCTGTCCATATAAAGCGGAGCGACCGTTGAATTGCTGACCACGAGCACCTGGCGCCCCTTGAGGCTGGCAGCAAGCAGCTCCGGCCGCGACAACAGGCCGGACCCGATATGGATGGGATAGGAGCGCTCGCCAAGGGAGACGTGAAGGGTTTGCATTAAGGTGACAGGCAGCCGGACAGATCAGGGGCGCTATTCTAGCGCCTCCCGGTCGGCCAGCGCATGAACGATTTTCAGGGCAACTTCGCGGGCGGATCCGCCGGTGGTGGGCATCACCACATGGGCGGCCTCGCGATAGAGGGGGTCGCGCAACGCCATCAGCTCGGTCAGGCGCTGCCGCGGATCAGGGGTCCGTAGCAGCGGCCGGTTACGATCTCGAGCAGTGCGCTCGAGCTGGATGCTGACCGGAGTGAGCAGATAGACGACCACGCCACGCTCATGCAAGTGGCGACGATTGGCCTCGCGCATCACCACGCCGCCGCCTGTGGCGAGGACGATGCCCTGGCGCTGCGTGAGGTCATCGATAACCGCTTCTTCACGCGCACGAAATCCCTCTTCCCCCTCGACATCGAATATCCAGGGAATGTTGGCGCCCGTGCGGGCCTCGATTTCATGGTCGGAATCGACGAACTCCATTTTCAGGAGTTCGGAAAGCTGGCGGCCGATGGTGGTTTTGCCCGCCCCCATCGGCCCGACCAGATAGACATTGCCACGGTACTTCTTCACGACGCGGCAATTCTCACGGATTACTTGGCGGCGAGAGCGTCGGCAACCAGGCGCGGCGTGATGAAGATCAGCAGCTCGGCCTTGTTATTGACCACGGACTCGCGGCGGAACAGACGACCCAGGTATGGGATGTCGCCCAGCAGCGGAGTCTTGGTGACCGCCTTCGAAACGTTGGACTGGAAGATACCGCCCAGCACCACCGTCTGGCCATCGTCGACACGGACGCTGGTGGACACACGGTTCGTATTGATGGCGCGGTTACCGTTGGCGACGGTGTCACCCGGGCTGTCGTTGTTGACCAGCAGATCCATGTTGATGCGGCCGTCCGGCGTAATGCTCGGGGTCACCTCCAGGCTCAGTTCGGCGTTGGCGAACTGGATGTTCGTGCCGGAAGTGGCACTCGAGGTCTGGTAAGGAATCTGCTGGCCCGAGGAAATGCGTGCCTTCTGCTTGTCCGCGGTCAGCACCTTCGGCGTTGAGACGATCTCGGCATTGCCGTCAGACTGCAGGGCAGACAGCTCCAGGTCGAGCAGGCCAATGTCATTGTCCAGGAAGCCGACGGCGATACTGCTGGCGCCACCCTTGTCGACACCCAGGTCCACCATGAGGTCGTCGGGCTGCGTAATGGTGATCTCATCCTCGCCGAAACCATCCCAGATATCGGTGATGGTGGTGCGCGAGCCGCCGCCGATGACGGTGCCCGCTCCGGAGTTAACACCCTTCCAGCCGAAGAGGCCCCACTTCACGCCGAGGTCTTTCGAGTAGCCGGTGGACGCAAGCACGATGCGAGCCTCGATCATCACCTGGCGTACCGGCACGTCGAGACGCGTGATCACATCACGGATCGCTTCGATCTGCTTGGCGGTATCCACCACGATCAGCATGTTGGTGCGCGGATCCACGGACGCGTTGCCACGGTCGCTCAACAGTTTGTTCTTGCCGCTGATCAGGGCCATGATGTCGGCGGCCTTGGCGTAGTTGATCTGGATGAACTCGGAGCGCAGCGGCGACAGCTTCTCGGTTTGCGTGTTGCTTTCCATTTCCAGACGCTCGCGCTGGGCGATTTCATCCGCCGGTGCCACCAGCATCACATTGCCGATGGTGCGCTTGTCCAGGCCCTTGGTCTTCAGGATCAGGTCCAGGGCCTGGTCCCAGGGCACGTTCTGCAGGCGCAGGGTGATCTTGCCGGTGACGGAGTCACTGGCAACGAGGTTGAGTGAAGTGAAGTCGGCGATCAGCTGGAGCACGGAGCGGACTTCGATGTCCTGGAAATTCAGCGACAGTTTCTCACCGGAGTAGGCAAAGTCCTGCTTGCGGCGCTTGTCGTCCTTGGTGACCGGCTTGACGCTGATGGTGAGCTTGTTGTCCGTCTGGTAGGCCAGGTATTCAAACTCGCCCTGCGGCTGGATCACCATCACGGCGGTTCCAGCTTCGCTGTATGCATCAATAAGCTTCACCGGCGTCGCGAAATCCGTCACATCAAGGCGGCGACGCAGATTTTCCGGCAGCTTGGCGCCGATGAAGCGCGCCACGATCTTGCTGCCCTGCTGCTGCACGTCAACCGCGATGGAGCCCGTGGACAGATCAACGAGCACCTGACCGTCGCCCTGCTCGCCGCGGCGGAAATCGACATTCTGGACGCTCTTGACCAGCGCGGCCTGGCCGGCCGACTTGGCCAGGTCGGCGGGAGCGGCTGCAGTGGCACCGGTCGATGCCACACTTTTGCCAATGTTGATGCGGAGCAGGCTGCCTTCGACCCGGGAGTTGAAGCCCGCCAGCTCGTTCATGTTGACGATGATGCGGGTACGTTCCTGCGTATCCACTACCGTCAAGCTGCGGGCGTTGCCGTTACCTAGTGCCTGGTACTTGCTGGCCAGTGCACTGCGGGTATTGGGCAGGTCAAAGACCAGGCGCGCTGGTTTATCGATCTGGTACGAAGCCGGGCTGGGCGGCTGCCCGTCAAACGTCAGGCGAAGCTCGATTTCGTCCCCTGGCAGCACCACGGACTCCACCTGCTGCAACGCCACCTTTTCGGCGGCGAACGCCAGCTGCACCAGCGCCATCAAGCCGATCAGGGAAACCCCTACCCGACGCATCAACATATTCTTCTTCCCGGTCATATTTTTGTTGATCGTATTCATGCTCGCATTCCCCAAGAATGTCGGCTGGTTATTCGCTCAGGTTCAGGCTGCGGGGGCGCTCGACCCATCCGTCGCGCCCGTCTGGCACAATTTCCACAATCGAAAGCTGGGTCGGCGTGATTTCTGCGATACGCCCCTGGTTCTTGCCCAGGTAATTCCCCACCTTCACCCGTTGTACGCCACCGTTTCCATCCTCGATGAGAGCAAAGAGCGGACCGTCAGGCCGCTGTAGCGTCCCGCGCAGCCGCAGCGCCTCGAGATTGAAGCGCTCCAGGTACTCCTGGGGGCGCGTGAAATCTGGCTCCACCTTCCTGCCTGTCTCAGTCACTAGCTGGGCTGCGTCGACGGGCGGGGCGAACGGGCTGCGCAGCTGGTGAGCGGCGTAGGTATAGGTCGGCATGGGCGTGAATTCAGGAGGAGGCTCGACACGGCCGCGCGGCTTTTGACGAATCGCCTCCATCTGCGATTCCACATCATCAAAGCTGGCGGAGCAGCCTGTCAGCAGCACCGTCCCCATCAAAGCCAGGAGCAAAGACCTGGAAGGAATCATCATTTCTTGCCTCCCTGATCGGCCGACTCGCTATAACGATAGGTCTTGGCCTGTATCTTGATCGCCAGCACGGGGGCTGCACTGCCGTCCCCGGCACGCGCGGCCGCCTTGGGCTGAATGGAGAAGTCATGCAGCGTCACGATGCGGGGCAGTGCCGCGATCCCGCTCACGAAGGCACCAAAGGCGTGGTAGTCGCCGTGCGCCAGGATGTTGATGGGCTGCTCGGAGTAAAACTCCTTCTTGGCTTCTGCGCCGAGCTCGATGGAATCGAAGTCGACACCGCTGCCAAGGCCGGTGTGCGTGATGTCTTCAAGAAGGCCGGGCACTTCGGTTTCCTGCGGCAGTTGCCGCAGAAGTGCACCAAACGAATCCTCCATGTCCTTCAGCTGTCGTTTATAGACCTCGAGGTTCTGCGCCTTGAACACCTTTCCTTCGAACTCGCCGAGGAGGGTAGCTTGCTGCTGTTTGCCGGTGTCGAGGGTTTCGCGGATGCCCGACAGGTCGAGCATATAGCCCATCACCAGCACAACCACGAAGGTCAGGATATAGATGAAAATCTTTACCGCAGTCGGCCATGAACCGATGTTCTGCGGATCCAGGGTGTTCAGGGTGTTGATGAACTCCTGGAGATCAAACCCCTTCTTTGCGGCGTCACTCATTTGGCAGCCCCCTGCTGGTCGGCTCCCGCCTGCAGCATATCCACGCTTTCAAGCTGGACGGTCATGGCGAACTTGTTGGATTGCTGAGCCTCGGCATCCCGCACGGCATTGCGCGTGGAATCCGCGGCCACCGTCGAAAGTTGCGGGCTCTTGAACCAGGGCGACGCATCGAGGTTACGCATCAGGTTGGACACCTGGTTGGCGCTCTCGGCGATACCCGTGAGGCTGAAGCCATCGCCCCGGCGCTCCAGCGACGTCAGGTAGACACCATCCGGCAGCACGCGCACGACCTCGTCGAAGATACGGACGATGACCGGGCGACGCCCCTGCAGGTCCTGGATGACCTTCATGCGGGACAGCAACTCCTCGCGGCGCTTCTGCAATGCATCGATCTCCTGGATCTGCCCATCCAGTTTGCCGATTTCGGCCTTGATGTACTGGTTGCGCTCTTCCTGGTCGCTGACCTGCTTGGACAGGGCCATGTGAGCGAACAACACCAGCGCCACAGCGACCATGGAGACCGCCATGAGGATGGCGACGAATTCCTGCTGGCGCTGTTTGCGCAGCTCCTGGCGCCAGGGAAGTAGGTTGATCTTCGCCATCAGTCAAAACTCCTCAGCGCGAGGCCGCAGGCAATCATCAGCGCCGGCGCATCATTCGCGATGGCGGTTGGATTCACCTTCGGGGAAAGGGCCATATGCATGAAAGGATTGGCCACGGTCACCGGCGTCCCCAGTTTCTCCTGGATCATGGACGCCAGCCCCTCGATGGAGGCAGTACCGCCAGCAAGGGCAATATGGTCCACATCGTTATAGGAGCTGGACGAGAAGAAGAACTGCAGGGAACGGGTGACCTGCTGCACGACTGCATCCATGAACGGGCGCAGCACTTCCGACTCGTAGTCATCGGGAAGGCCGCCCTGCTTCTTGGCCATGCCGGCTTCCTCGAAAGAAAGACCATAGCGGCGCTGGATTTCCTCGGTCAGCTGCTTGCCCCCGAACAACTGCTCGCGGGTATAGATGATCTTGCCGTCGTTCACGACGTTGAGCGTGGTCATGGTGGCGCCGACGTCGATAATCGCGACGGTGCCCTCCGGACCGCTGGAAATGGAGTCGCCAATGAGCGAGAAGGCGCGCTCCATGGCATAGGCCTCGACATCCACGATCTTGGCGGTGAGGCCACCGATCTCGAGGGCGTCGACGCGCAGTTCGACGTTTTCGTTGCGTGATGCCGCCAGCAGCACATTCACACGCCCGGGATTGTTCTCGAGCGGTTCCATGACTTCGAAGTCGATGCTGACTTCTTCCATGGGGTAAGGAATGTATTGGTCCGCCTCCAGGCGGATCTGCGACTCGCGTTCGTCATCGGACATCCCAGCATCCATCTCGATGACCTTGGTGATGACCGCCGAGCCGGCGACAGCAACTGCAGCAAAGCGTGCCGTGGGCTTGGTTCGGGCGACCAGCTTCTTGATGGCCTCGCCGACACCCTCCACATCATTGATGCTTTTTTCGACAACTGCATTCTGCGGGAGGGGCTCCACCCCGTAGGACTCCACCCGGTAGCGGTCCCCTTGCCGGCTTAGCTCCAGCAGCTTGACCGAGGTGGAACTGATATCCAGCCCGAGCAATGCAGAGTTCTTTTTCTGAAGGAAGGGCAGCACGATTCGGTTCCCTTTTATTTTTTCTATGGAAAATGTGCACTTACGTCACATTTATGTACTACTACATTAAATACTAGTCTTATCACGACCGCAATTGCTGTACAAGAGCCGACTCCGCGTATAATGGCCCCAGACCTTCTCCGCACCCCGAATAATGAATTTAACCGATTGATTCGTAATGAAAATTCCTAAAGTAGAAGAGCGCACCCAGCGTCTTCTGGCAATTCCGGCTTTTCTGTTTTGTGGGGTACTGCTCACTTTGGCCGGCCTCTACCTCTACCTGGCCCCGCAGCTGCCGGAAGTCGATACGCTGAAGGAGGTCCGCTTCCAGACGCCGCTGCAGGTACTCAGCCGCGACGGGCAGCTCGTGGCTGAATTCGGCGAAAAGCACACCACCCCGCTGACGTACGAGCAAATCCCTCCTTTATTGATCAAGGCCATCCTGGCGGCCGAGGACGACCGCTTCTTCGACCATGAAGGGATCAATGCCAAGGGGCTGGCCCGCGCCTTCGTGGACATCCTGCGGACCGGCTCCATCCAGTCGGGCGGATCCACCATCACCATGCAGGTGGCGAAGAACTACTTCCTGAGCCAGGAAAGGACGTTCAGCCGCAAGTTCACCGAAATCCTGCTGGCCAAACGCATCGAAGACCTGCTCACCAAGCAGGAAATCATGACCCTTTATGTCAACAAGATCTTCCTGGGGCACCGGGCCTACGGCATCGGGGCTGCCGCCCAGGTCTACTACGGCAAGAAGATCAACGAACTCACGCTGGCCGAAATGGCCATGATCGCGGGGCTCCCCAAGGCGCCGTCAGCCTTCAATCCGGTAAATAATCCCAAGCGCGCACTGATCCGTCGTGACTGGATCCTGGATCGCATGCTCAAGCTGGGCTACATCAGCCAGGAAGACCACGATGTCGCGATCAAGCTTCCCGTGGGCCTCAATTTCAGGGCCACCTTTGCCGAGGTCAACGGCCCCTACCTCGCCGAGATGGTCCGCGATGCCCTGACCGAGCAGTTTGGCGAGGACATCTACACGTCCGGCTACAAGGTCTACACGACCGTGCAGGGCCACCGACAGAATGCCGCTTCTCAAGCCGTAATCGAGGGCCTCATCGCCTATGACCGCCGGCACGGCTGGCGTGGCGCCGAGAAAGCGGACAGCCTGGCGTCGCTCTACACGATCGGCGGCCTGGAGCCGGCACGGGTCACCGTCGTCGAGGGCATGCACGTCAAGGCCGTCCTGCGCAACAAGACGGAGCTGCAGATCGACTGGGAACAGATGAAGTGGGCGCGCCCCTACATCAGCGTCAATCGACTGGGGCCGGAGCCCAAGAAGGCGGCAGACATCGTGAAGCCGGGCGACCTGATCCGCGTCCGCCAGAACAAATCCGGGCAGTGGGAGCTCATGCAGGTGCCGGCGGTACAGGGACAGCTGATCGCGCTGGATCCGGACACCGGGGCCATCGAGGCTGTCGTTGGCGGCTTCGACTACACCGCCAGCAAGTTCAACCGCTCGATCCAGGGCTGGCGCCAGGCCGGCTCCACGATCAAGCCCTTCGTCTATGCCGCCGCGCTCGAGCACGGCTACCTGCCCTCCAGTCTGATCAACGACGCCCCCCTGACCTTTGGAGAGGGCGAATCGATGTGGCAACCCAGCAACTCTGATGGCGAGTTCCTTGGCCCCACCACGCTGCGTCGTGCCCTGTACATGTCCCGCAACATGGTGTCGATCCGCCTGCTGCAGGCCGTGGGAGTCGATGCCTCCCGCCGCTACCTTGCACGCTTCGGCTTTCCTGCCGAGAAGATTCCGCGCAACCTGACGATTGCGCTGGGCGCCGGCGAGGTGCTGCCCATCCAGATGGCGGCCGCCTATGCCAGCCTGGCCAACGGCGGCTTCCATGTCACCCCGTGGTTCATCGAGAAGGTGGTGGATCCGTCGGGCAAGGTGGTATTCACCGCCAACCCGGAGCGCGTCTGCCGGCAGTGCGAGAACCAGCCGGTGCCGGAGCCCGCCCCCGACGAAATCACAGGGGCCGGCGCGGAAGTGACCACCACCGAGGCCCCCGCCGCCGCCATGCCCTTTGTGCCGGATTATCCGGTGGCGCAGCGCATCATGAGCGCCCGGGCCGCGTTCCAGATGCGTTCCATCCTGCATGACGTGATCGTGCGCGGCACGGGCCGCGCCGCCCTCTCCATCGGCAGGAGCGACCTTTCCGGCAAGACCGGCACCACCAACGACGCCAAGGATGCCTGGTTTGCCGGGTTCGGCGGCAACGTGGTTGCCGTGACGTCGCTGGGCTTCGACCAGCCACAAACTCTGGGCAAGGTGGAGTACGGCGGCTATGCCGCGGTCCCCCTCTGGAATTCCTTCATGACCGCGGCCCTGCGCGGCGTGCCCGAGTACCATCCCGCCGCCCCGACCGGGCTGACGGGCGTGCGCCTCAACCTGGACACGGGCATGCGCGCGGGCGAGGACGACCCGCGGGGCTACCTGGAATGGGTGCAGACGGAAAAGCTGGCGCAGATCCCGGAAACCGGCACCCCCGATAGTGGCGGGACCGGCCCGGCCGTGCCGCAGGCCGCGCCCGAGGAGATTTTCTGAAGGCAATAAAAAAGCCCGGAAATCCGGGCTTTTTTATTGCGGGCAGTTTCAGGCCTTCTTGAAGCTGCGGCCGCCGAAGCGCTGCTTGAACTTGTCGATGCGGCCACCGGTATCGACCACCTTCTGTGTGCCCGTGTAGAACGGGTGGCAAGCGCCACAGACGTCCAGGTGGATGTCCTTGGCCAGGGTCGAACGGGTCTTGATCACGTTGCCGCAGGAGCAGGTCGCGGTGATGTCTTCGTACTTCGGATGAATATCGGCTTTCATGGCTTTCTCCAGAGAATGGTAATGAGCACTCGCCCCCCCGCGTCAGCCGCGCACCGGATCGGTCGCACCTAGCAGGAACGATACGCACACTCTCTTGGCCCACCCCGACAGTCACTTCGCCGGAGCCGGGCGCAACAAGGCCGCGAATCCTAGCAGAAGGCGAAAATCCGACCAAGCCCCGATAGCACCTTCGCGAAGCCCGGGTTTGTTCCTTATGACGTTAACGCCTAACCTAGCCAGATGACCCGTCGCTTTCTGCAACTGGCGCTCCCCTCTCCCCTGCGCCAGACCTTCGATTACATCTTGCCCGCCAAGCTCGACCCGCCCCCCGCAGGCGCCCGGGTGCGCGTGCCTTTCGGGCGGCAGGAGCAGATCGGCATCTGCCTTGGCGTCACGACAGCAACAGAGGTCCCCGAGGCCAAGCTGCGCGCCGCGACCGAGATCCTGGATTCGGAACCGGTGCTGCCTGCGAGCCTTTTCACGCTGTGCCAGTGGGCGGCCGACTACTACCAGCATCCCCTCGGGGAGGTGTTCGACACCGCCCTGCCCGTCCTGCTGCGCCAGGGAGAGCCGGTTGCCTCGCCAGGTGAGCTGCGCTGGCGCACTACGCGGCTGGGGGAGCTTTTCCCCACCGACGGCACCATCCGGCGCGCGCCCAAACAACTGGAGGCGCTGCTGAAGCTGCGGGATCACCCGGACGGCCTTATCCCGCCACTGCTCGCCAGCTTCGGCATAGAGCGGCCGACATTGCTGGCACTGCAAAAAAAAGGGTTGGTGGAATACGTGACCCTGGCGCCGCCGGAGCCAGAAAAGGCCCCGGAGGGACTGCGGGAGCCCCACTACCCCCTGAGCGCCGAACAGAAGGCCGCGCTGGAGGCCGTCAATGCCAGGGCTGGCGAATTCCATCCCTTCCTGCTCTTCGGAATCACCGGATCGGGCAAGACGGAAATCTACCTGCAAGCAATCGCCGCCGTGCTCGACCGTGGCTTGCAGGCGCTGGTACTGGTTCCCGAGATCGGCCTCGCCCCCCAAACCGTGGCGCGCTTTCGTGCGCGCTTCCAGGCCGAAATCGCAGTCCTGCACTCCGGCCGCAACGAACGGGAACGACTGGAGGCCTGGCGTGCTGCACGCTCGGGTCGGGCCGGCATCGTGATCGGCACCCGCTCCGCCATCTTCACACCGCTGGCGCGACCAGGCCTCATCATCGTGGACGAGGAGCACGACCTTTCGTTCAAGCAGCACGAGGGCTTCCGCTATCACGCCCGCGACCTGGCCGTGCGCCGGGCCCAGCTCGAAAAAGTACCGGTGCTGCTCGGCTCCGCAACGCCTTCGCTGGAGTCGCTGGCCAATGCGCGCCAGGGTCGCTACCAGTTACTGCGGCTGACCGAACGCGCCGCCGGTGCTAGCCGGCCCGCCTTCAAGCTCATCGACCTGCGCCAGCAGAAGCTGCAGGAAGGCTTTTCCGATCCGTTGCTCCAGGCCATCAAGGGCACCCTCGATCGTGGCGAGCAGGTCCTGGTCTTCATCAACCGCCGCGGTTTCGCGCCGGTGCTGCTCTGCCACGACTGTGGCTGGCAAGCGCACTGTCGACGCTGCGACGCTCGCCCGACCCTGCATCGCGCACCGACACGCCTGCACTGTCACCATTGCGGCAGCGAGTCTGCGCCTCCGGTCCATTGCCCCTCTTGCGGCTCGTCCGACCTGCGCCCGGTCGGCCTCGGCACGGAGCGCGTGGAAGACTTCCTGCGCCAGCGCTTTCCGAAAGCGCCACTGTTTCGCGTGGACCGTGACAGCACACGCCGGAAGGATGCCCTGACAAAGCTCTACCATGACATCCACAGCGCGGGTCCGGCGCTGCTGGTCGGCACGCAGATGCTGGCCAAGGGCCACCACTTCCCCAAGGTGACCCTGGTGGCGCTGCTGGACATCGACGGCGGCCTCTTCGGCGCCGACTTCCGCGCACCGGAACACACCGCGCAGCTAGTGCTGCAGGTGGCGGGCCGCGCCGGTCGTGCCGACAAACCCGGACTTGTGCTGCTGCAAACCCACCAGCCGGCGCACCCGCTGCTGCACGAGCTCATCGTCGCCGGCTACGACGCCTTTGCCGACCGCATGCTCGAGGAGCGGCGGCTGATGAGCCTGCCGCCCTTTGGCTACCTGGCGCTGATCCGTGCAGAGTCCACGGATGCGGAAAAGCCCATGGCTTTCCTGCAGGACGTCGCATCCGCCATGGAAGACGGCCTTGAGGCTTGGGGCCCGGTGCCGGCCCCGATGGAAAAGCGCGCCGGTCGCTTCCGTGCCCACCTGTTGCTGCAGGCCTCCCGTCGTCCGGCCCTGCAGGCCGCGCTGGCGAAACTGGTGCCGCGCATCGAGGCGCTCCCCGATGCGCGACGTGTTCGCTGGTCCCTGGACGTGGACCCGCAGGACATCACCTGACGCAGACGGTGATAGGGTTTCGCTGCCGCCTTCGCTACAATCCGGATCCGCTTTCCCTGTGACCGCCAGCGCTCCATGAAGACCCAGCTCGAATCACTCCTCGCCCAGGCCCTCGACACACTCAAGAGCCAGTCCCTGCTGCCTGCCGACGCCCAGCCGGCCATCCAGCTCGATCGCACCCGCGACAAGGCGCACGGCGACTGGGCCACGAACCTGGCGCTGGTGTCGGCGAAAGCTGCCGGGCGCAAGCCGCGCGAACTGGCCGAGGCGCTGGTCGCCGCACTGCCGGCCTCGCCGATCGTGACGAAAGTGGAGATTGCGGGCCCGGGCTTCATCAACTTCTTCCTTTCCTCCGACAGTCGCTTCGAGTCCGTGCGGCAGATACTCACGGATATCGCGACGTTCGCCGCGCCGAACGTGGGCAAGGGCGAGAAAGTGCTGCTGGAGTTCGTGTCTGCCAACCCGACCGGCCCCATGCACGTCGGCCATGGTCGCGGAGCGGCCTATGGCTCCGCACTGGCCAACCTGCTGTCCGCCACCGGCCACGAGGTGCATCGCGAGTACTACATCAACGACGCCGGCCGCCAGGCCGACGTGCTCGCCGTGTCCGTCTACCTGCGCTACCTCGAAGCCTGCGGCGAGAGCGTGAAGATTCCCTCGCGCGCCTACCCCGCCGACTACGTGAAGGTATGCGGCACTGACCTCTTCAATGCAGAAGGCCGCCGCTACCACCGTGCCTATGCCGACGTCACCCAGGGCCTGCCGGACGATCCGGATGGTGAAGGTGACGCGATCAAGGCGCAGAAAGAGATCTATCTCGACGCCATCATCGAGCGCGTGCGCAGCCTGCTGGGTGACGATTACCGGCGCGTCCAGGACTTCGGCCTGAGTGCGCAGATGACCGACATCCGCGCCACGCTGGACGCGTTCAACGTGCAGTTCGACCGGTTCTTCTCCGAGCGCACGCTGGCCGAAGGCGGCGCCATCGGGAAGGCGCTCGATCGCCTGCGCGAGCGTGGCCACGTCTACGAGAAGGACGGCGCGCTGTGGCTCGCCACCTCAAAACTCGGCGATGAAAAAGACCGCGTGCTGGTGCGCGAGAACGGCATGCACACCTATTTCGCCGCCGATGTGGCCTATCACCTCGACAAACTCGACCGCGGCTTCGATTCGCTGATCGACGTCTGGGGCGCCGACCACCATGGCTACATCGCGCGCGTGCGCGCCGCCATCGAGGCGCTGACAGGCCAGGGCGACCGCTTCCATGTCGCGCTCATCCAGTTCGTCACGCTTTCCTCCGGCCGCATGGGCAAACGCTCCGGCAATTTCGTCACGCTGAAGCAGCTGATCGAGGAAGCCGGGAACGACGCCACGCGCTTTTTCTACCTGACGCGCTCGCCCGACCAGCACCTCGAATTCGACATCGACCTCGCACGCTCGCAGACCGCCGACAATCCGGTGTACTACCTGCAGTACGCGCATGCCCGCGTCTGCAGCATGCTGCGCGAACTGAACGAACGCGGAAACGCCTTCGACCAGGACGACGGCCTGGCCGCGCTCGCCGACCTGCCCGAGCCGGCGGCGGCCGAGCTCGCCAAGCGCCTTGGCTCCTGGCCGGAAACGCTGGCCTCGGCGGCCCGCAACAAGGCACCGCAGCAACTCACCAATGCGCTGCGCGATATCGCCCAGGAATTCCACGCCTATTACAACGCACACAAGATCCTGGTGGACGATGCGCGCACGCGTAACGCCCGCCTCGCCCTTTGTGTGGCCGTGAAGATGGTGATCGCCAACGGCCTTGCCCTGCTGGGCGTCTCGGCTCCGGACAGGATGTAAGCGCCACCATGGCCAAGTCCCCCGCCCGCAAGAAAGGCGCCAGCCGCAACACCCGCGCAAGCTCGCGCAAGGGCGTTCCCGGCTGGACATGGCTCTTGCTCGGCCTCGCCATCGGCGTCTTCACCGCCTTTCTCTGGCACCTTTGGGAAATCCGCAAGGACCCGCGCCCGGCCCAGGCCACGGCCACAAGCGCAGAGCCAGCGGAAGGCAGTGAAGGCAAAGCCCGTAAGGACAGCAAGACGGCAACGGCTGACAGGCCGGCGCCGGAAGAAACCCGTTTCGAGTTCTATACGCTGTTACCCAGCCAGGAAGTAATGCCCGGCAAGGGCTCCTCGTCGCCGCAAACGCCTGCGAAGTCCGCCAAGCAGGAGCCGGCCTACGTGCTGCAGGCCGGCTCCTTCAAGAGCGAAGCCGAAGCCGACAAACGCCGCGCCAGCATCCTGATGCTGGGACTGCCCGTGAAGGTCGTGAAGGTCCCCGTCAAACCGGGCGAGACCTGGTACCGCGTCGTAGTCGGTCCCTTTGCCGGGAAGGCAGCAGCCCAGACCGCTCGTAGCAACCTGCGCAGCAACGGCGTCGACACCCTGGTCCTGAAGCAGGGCTGAATACATCGCCCACCCGACCGCACGCTCTTCCGCGTTTCCGCTTGAATTCCTGCTGAGCGCCTCCACCTTGCGAAAACCCCTTCCGCAAGCCGAGGCTTTTCCGTGACCACCATTGTTTCTGTTCGCCGCGGCAATCTCGTGGCCCTGGGCGGCGACGGCCAGGTGTCCCTGGGCAACACCGTCATGAAGGGCAATGCCCGCAAGGTACGTCGCCTCTACAACAACCAGGTCATTGCCGGTTTCGCCGGCGGCACCGCCGATGCCTTCACGCTGTTCGACTACTTCGAGAGCAAGCTGCAGAAGCACTCCGGCCATCTGCTGCGCTCAGCCGTGGAGCTGGCCAAGGACTGGCGCACCGACCGCACCCTGCGCCGCCTCGAAGCCATGCTGATCGTGGCCGACCGCACGTCATCGTTGATCATCACCGGGACCGGCGACGTGCTGGAGCCCGAGGAAGGCATTCTCGCCATCGGCTCCGGTGGCAACTTTGCGCTTGCTGCGGCGCGCGCGCTGTATGAGAACTCCGACCTCGACGCCCGCACCATCGTGGAAAAGTCGCTGCAGATCGCCGGCGACATCTGCGTCTTCACCAACCACTCGGCTGTCATCGAAACGCTGGAAGGTTGAACTCACCCGCCCGCCCCTCTTCACCCGGGCAGGCCACTGCATTCAGGGAACCGACATGAGCCAGATGACCCCGCGCGAAATCGTGCATGAACTCGACCGCCACATCGTGGGCCAGACCGCCGCCAAGCGTGCCGTGGCGCTTGCGCTGCGCAACCGCTGGCGCCGCATGCAGGTCGATGCCACGCACCGCAACGAGATCACCCCGAAGAACATCCTGATGATCGGCCCGACCGGCGTCGGCAAGACCGAAATCGCACGCCGGCTCGCACGCCTCGCCAACGCCCCCTTCATCAAGGTGGAGGCGACCAAGTTCACCGAAGTCGGCTACGTCGGCCGCGACGTCGAGACCATCATCCGCGACCTCGCCGATATCGCGTTCAAGATGACACGCGAGCAGGAAGCGCAGAAAGTGGGCCATCGCGCGCATGAAGCCGCCGAGGAACGCATCCTCGATGCACTGCTGCCACCGCCGCGTACCGACTGGAATTCCTCGAGCCCGCCCCAGAACGCGACCGACAGCCACACGCGCCAGATTTTTCGCAAGAAGCTGCGCGCCGGCGAACTGGATGATCGCGAGATCGAGATCGACCTGGCGCAGGTCGCGCCTGGCCTGAACATCATGAGCCCGCCCGGCATGGAAGACATGGCCAGCCAGCTGCAGAACCTGTTCAGCAGCATGGGCCAGGGCAAGACGCGCTCACGCCGCATCAAGATCGGCGACGCACTGAAGCTGGTGCAGGAAGAAGAAGCCGGCAAGCTGCTCAATGAGGAGGAGTTGAAGGCCAAGGCGCTGCATGCGCTGGAAGAGAACGGCATCGTCTTTATCGACGAGATCGACAAGGTTTGCCGCCGCGGCGAGGCGCAGGGCGGCGCCGATGTTTCGCGTGAGGGCGTGCAGCGCGACCTGCTGCCATTGATCGAAGGCAGCACCGTGAGCACCAAATACGGCATGGTGAAGACGGATCACATCCTGTTCATTGCCTCGGGTGCCTTCCATCTGGCCCGACCGTCGGACCTGATCCCCGAACTGCAGGGCCGCCTGCCCATCCGCGTAGAGCTGGAAGCGCTGTCGCCTGCGGACTTCGAGCGCATCCTCACGGAGCCGCACTTCTCTCTCACGCAGCAATACCAGTCGCTGCTGGCCGCCGAAGGCCTGGCCGTGGAGTTCACGCCCGACTGCATCAAGCGTCTCGCCGAAGTGGCATGGCAGGTGAACGAGCGCACCGAGAATATTGGTGCCCGCCGCCTCCACACGGTGCTGGAAAAGCTGCTGGAGGAAACGTCCTACAATGCCGCCGACCTGGCCACGGAGCGGCAGGGCGCCGTGCTGCAGGTCACCGCCGCAGACGTCGACAAGCACCTGGGCAACCTGGTGGAAGACGAGGACCTCAGCCGCTTCATCCTGTAAGGTCCAGCCGAGACGCGCGGGAGCCCGCTCCCGCCCCTTCCTACCCAGGTATCTGCCCCATGAACGCTTCCCCGCCGGACGAACTCCGCTACCTTAAAGAGAGCCGTGAACTCGTACTCACCTATGGAGACCGGCGCGTCGTGCTGAGCGCGGAATTCCTGCGGGTCCACTCGCCCTCCGCGGAGGTTCAGGGTCACGACGGACGGGGAGGCAGCCTGCCGCGCCACAAGCAGGACGTCGGCATTACGGCAATCGAGCCGGTCGGCAACTACGCCGTGAAAATCCGCTTCTCGGACGGTCACGATACCGGCCTGTACAGCTGGGACTGGCTGAGCGAGCTCTGCCAGCATAAGGACAGCTTGTGGGCGCTGTATCAGGAAAAGCTGGCCGAGCAGCCTTCGCCAGTTGCGAACGGCAAGCCCGGAGGCCAGGTAGAAAAATTCTTTCCACGCAAGTAAGCGCATACTTTGGTACTTTCGACGTCACAATTTGCCAACGTTTTGTTCTGCCCGCCCAAAGCTGTGGGGCTACAATCCCGCGGCCGCGGCAGAGCTGGCCGCCCGATACATGTGAGGCCTGATTTCCATGCATAGCAACACCATGCACGCCATCCCTTCCCCTGCGCCCCATGCGGCGGAGACCCCCATGAGCACCGGCAACGCCGACCTCGTCTACACCCCGGAAGGCCACGCGCTGCGCCGCGAGGACATCAAGACGCTGGCTGACCAGATGCGCTTCGAACTGGGCCGCTTCCGCGCGTGGCGCAGCCACTCTGACGAAGCCTTCCGCGAGAAGTTCGTCGCCGTCCAGAAATGGCAGGCCGGGCGCCTGACGCGTACCCACGCCGACTTCCTCAAGGACGAGCGCTACGAGGCCGTCACCCGCTTCTTCCTGACCGACCTCTACGGCGGTCTCGACCTCAACGAACTGGCCCGCGAGATCGAGCGCGCCCTGCCCGTCGCTACCCGCCTGCTCCCCGACTCGGTCATGCGGACCTCTGCCGTGGCACTGGAGCTGAATGCGCTGACCGGCGAGCTGGATGAAGCCGTCGCCGCCATGCTCTTCGAAACGCTGGGCCATCGCGAAGCCACCGAACAATCCATCCTCGAGGCCTATAACGCCTGTCAGCAGCATGAAGCCCGCTATCACCAGCTGGACCTGCTGGCCGAGCTGGGCAAGGGACTCGACCGCTACGTGCGCTCCAGGGTCATCTACGCGACCTTCCGGATTGCCCACCGCCCCGCACGCATGGCGGGCCTCGGCGGCCTCTACGACTTCCTGGACCGCGGCTTCGAAGTGATGCGCCCCATGGGCTCCGCGCAGGACTTCATCAGCCTCTTCATCAGCCGTGAGCGCGCCATCATCGACAATATCCGGGACGGCAAGCCGGACCCCTACGCCCTCTGACGCCGCTGTTCTAGAGGGCGGGCAACTCTCCCGCCCTTGCCAGCCCGACAGGGACAGGCAGACAATGCCGGTCCCGTTTTCCAGCCGCTCCCCGCCATGTCCGAACAGCGCCCTGACCCCGCCACCGCTCCCACGGACGGCACCACACACTTCGGTTACCAGACCGTCCGCACCACAGAAAAGGCGAAAAAGGTTGCCGAGGTGTTCCATTCCGTGGCCGCGCGCTACGACATGATGAATGACCTCATGTCGCTGGGCATCCACCGCCTGTGGAAGCGTTACACCATCGAGATGTCGGGCATACGCCCCGGCCATAAAGTCCTGGACATCGCCGGCGGCACCGGCGACCTGGCGAAAGCCTTCAGCAAGCGTGTCGGCAGCGAAGGCAAGGTCATCCTGTCCGACATCAACGCCTCGATGCTGAACGTGGGCCGCGACCGCCTGATCGACACCGGCCTTACCGGCAACCTCGAGTTCGTGCAGGCCAATGCCGAATGCCTGCCCTTCGCCGACAACACGTTCGACCTCGTCACTATCGCCTTCGGCCTGCGCAACGTCACCGACAAGGATGCCGCCCTCCGCTCCATGTTACGTGTGCTGAAGCCGGGCGGCCGCCTGCTGGTGCTGGAGTTCTCGAAGCCTGTGGCAGAGCCCCTGGCGAAGGTCTATGACGCCTATTCCTTCAGTGTGCTCCCGGCGCTCGGACAACTGGTGACGCAGGATGCCAGCAGCTACCGTTACCTGGCCGAATCCATCCGCATGCACCCTGACCAGGACACCCTGAAGGGCATGATGGATGCCGCCGGCTTCGAGCGAACCGACTACTACAACCTCACGGGCGGCATCGTTGCCCTGCACCGCGGATACAAGCTGTGACCTCATTACCGCAGGTACTGGCTACCAGGACCCTCGAACGTCTCATCCAGCAGGCGCTCGCTCTCGATCCTTCGACGCGCGAGCGCCTGGGCCGCTACGCCGGTAAGCGCATCTACATCGAGATGCGCGCGCCCGCCATGGGCATCCTCGTGTCTCTGGAGAGCGATGGCGTGCACCTGAGCCCGGAGGCCGGGCAGCATCCGCATGCGACCATCGAAGCGCCGAGCTTCGAACTGCTCAAGATGGCGCTGTCGCGCGACATCCACTTCATTGGCGGTCCCGTGAAAGTGAACGGCGACGTCATGCTGATCCAGGAGCTGCACACCATCGGCCGCCAGCTCGACATCGACTGGGAGTCCGGCCTCTCGCGCGTCCTCGGCGACACCGTATCCTATCCGGTCTCGCGCGGCCTGCGCCATCTATTCGGCTTCGCCAACCGCGTCGCCAATACGCTGCTGCAGAACACCGGGGAATACCTGAGCGAAGAAAAAGAGCTGGTGCCGGTGCGCTGGGAGGTCGAGGAATTCCTTACCGACAACCGTGATCTCCGCGCCGACCTGGATCGCGTGGAATCCCGCCTGGCCCGCCTGCAGAAGCGCCTCGGCAGGCTCGAGGACACCGGCAAGGAAACCCCCTGATGCTGCAACACCTGCCGCGCCTGCTGGCCATCTGGTCCGTCATCGCCCGCTACCGCCTCGACACCCTGCTACCCCCGCCACCGTCGCTTCGGGCGCGCCTCGTGATACTGCTGCTGCGCCTGCACCCCTATTGGTGGATCGCCGACCGCCGCGCGCGCCAGCCTGAGCGCCTGCGCCTCGCCTTCGAAGAACTCGGCCCGCTCTTTATCAAGCTCGGCCAGCTACTGGCCACGCGCCGCGACCTGCTGCCGGACGCCGTGCTGGACGAACTCGCCAAGCTGCAGGACCAGGTGCCGCCCTTCCCTGCCCGCCATGCCATCTCCATCGTCGAGCAGGAACTAAAGGCACCGTTAGCGCAGAAGTTTTCGCGCTTCGACGAGACGCCGCTGGCCGCTGCCTCGATCGCGCAGGTGCACACGGCCGCACTGCCCGATGGTCGCGAGGTCGTGGTGAAGATCCTGCGCCCCGGCGTGGATGCCGAAATCCGTCGCGACATGGCCCTGCTCCGTGATCTGACCGCCCTCCTGGAGGAGCGCTTTCCGGACCTCGCACAATTCCACCCGCACCGGATCGCGCGCGACTACGAGCAAACGCTGCTGGATGAGACCGACCTCTCCCGCGAGGCCGCCAATACCCGCCGCATGCGCGCCAACTTCCTGAACTCACCGCTGCTCTACGTGCCGGAAGTCCACGGCGACTGGTGCACCGCGCGCGTGATGGTGGCCGAACGCATCTATGGCGTGCCCATCGACGACACCGCGACCTTTACGCGCCTCGGGATCGACCGCCAGGCGCTGTCGGAAAAAGGCCTCACCATCTTTTTTACGCAGCTGCTGACCCACAACTTCTTCCACGCCGACATGCATCCCGGCAACGTCTTCGTGGAAACCGCCAATCCGACGGCACCGCGCTACATTGCGCTTGATGTCGCCATCGTCGGCCAGCTCTCGCGCGAAGACCAGTTGACCGTTGCCCGCGTTGTGCTGGCGCTGATCCATCGCGATTTCATGGAGATCATCCGCGTCGCGCACCGCGCCGGCTGGCTGCCGCCGGGCGCCAACCTGGGCCAGCTTGCCGACGAGGTGCAGCGCATTGCCGGCCGCGCCCTGGACAAGCCCATCGACCAGGTGGAGTTCGGCC
This sequence comes from Moraxellaceae bacterium, assembly GCA_029237815.1. Taxonomy (GTDB): domain Bacteria; phylum Pseudomonadota; class Gammaproteobacteria; order Pseudomonadales; family Moraxellaceae; genus UBA2031. The sequence continues at coordinate 106,866 of JAQZBP010000005.1, read as the reverse complement.
CGATCATGGTGGCGCTGCTCGACATGGCCCGTACGCACCATCTCGAGATCCCGGTGCAGCTCGTGCTGCTCATCAAGACCCTGATCCATGTGGAGGGGCTCGGCCGGTCGCTCTATCCGGCGCTCGATATCTGGTCACTGGCCAAGCCGCTGCTGACGCGCTGGATCCAGGACCAGATAGGCCCGGCCGCGCTGCTGAAGCGTATCAGCGAGCAGGCCCCCGCCATGATCGCCGGCATGCCGGAAATGCCCGAGCTGGTGCTGGACGCGCTCACCCAGATGCGCAACAACGGGCAGTGGCAGGACCGCCAGCTGCGTGAGCTGGCACAGTTGCGCCAGGAGATACGGGCGGGCCGGCGCCGCGACCTGCTGGTGACCACCGGCATCCTGGGGGGCATCGCCCTTGCGCTGCTCGGCCAGGGCTTCGTCGCTACCGCCGGTGCCGTGCTGGCCATCACAGCCTTTGCCTGGCGCCTCGCCGCGGGCTGAATGAAGGGTTATCCTTCCCCCATCTCTTTCCGGATTGACGCTCGATGAACTGGCTGGATGAAGTACGCTGGGATGCCGACGGCCTCGTGCCGGCAATTGCCCAGGACGTGCAGACCGGCCGCGTCCTGATGGTGGCCTGGATGAACCGCGAGGCGCTGACGCTGACCGCACAGGAAGGCCGCGCCATCTACTGGTCGCGCTCCCGCGCCAGGCTCTGGCGCAAGGGCGAGGATTCCGGCCATGTGCAGAAGTTGCACGAGCTGCGCCTCGACTGCGACGGCGATGTAATCATCCTGCAGGTCGAGCAGATTGGCGGCATCGCCTGCCACACCGGGCGCGAATCCTGCTTTTACCGCCGCCTGGTGGATGGCAGATGGGAGACCGTCGACGCCGTCCTGAAAGACCCGGAGGCCATCTACGCCTCCGCTGCCGAGAGCCCTGCACAATGAGCGACGACATCCTGAACGAACTGGCTCGCGTGATCGCCGAGCGCAAACAGGCCGCGCCCGAGTCCTCGTATGTCGCCAGCCTGCATCACAAGGGCCTGAACAAGATCCTGGAAAAGGTCGGCGAGGAATGCACGGAAACCCTCATTGCCGCCAAGGACGCCGCCCACAGCGGCCAGCACGACGAGCTTGTATATGAAACCGCGGACCTGTGGTTTCACTCGCTTGTCATGCTGTCGCACTTCAATCTGCACCCCGATGTCGTACTGAATGAACTCGCGCGCCGCTTCAATGTCTCCGGCCATGCCGAGAAGGCGTCGCGCACCGCCTCTTCCCCGAACACTTCTGCGGAGTAATCCATCATGCTGTCTGGCCTGTCCCTTCCCCACATCATCCTGCTGCTGGTTATCGTCGTGCTCGTCTTCGGGACCGGCAAACTCAAGAACGCCGGCAAGGACCTCGGCGGCTTCTTCAAGGGCTTCAAGGATGGGATGAAGAGCAACAACGAGGAAGAAAAGCCGGAGGCTCCCCAGCAGATCGCCCAGCAGGACAGCGCCAAGACCGACAGCACGGTCACCAAGAAAGACAACGTCTAAGCCATGTTCGATGTCGGGTTCAGCGAGCTCCTGCTGCTGGCCATCGTGGCGCTGGTCGTGCTTGGCCCGGAAAAGCTGCCGCATGCGGCACGCATCGCCGGCGCGTGGGTAGGACGCATCCGTCGCACGATCAGCACCATGCAGTCGGAGATCGAGCGCGAAGTCGCCACCCAGGAAGTCCGTACGCAACTGGCGAAGCAGTTCGGTGCAACCGGCGCGGACAGTGTCGTGCAGGCCCTGCAGGAGGAGCGCAAGGATCTGGAGACCCTGTGGGCCGAAACGCAGGAATCGGCCCGTAACGCCCTCGCCGACACCCCCGCCACGGACAGCGCCGAGAACCCCGCTCAGGCGGCTGGCATGGACCTTCCTGCGCTGGCCGGCGCACCGGTTGCCGCGCTGCTGCCGGAGGTGGCGAAACCCCTCGACGAGGTCAAGGTGGATGGCGAGCAAGCCTACCGCGAATGGCTGGAAGCACAGCGCAAGAACCGCATTGCGCCGCCCTCGCCTGACACCACTCCCAACGACCCTTCCGCATCATGAGTGACGCCGCTCCCAGCGAAATGCCGCTGGTCTCCCACCTGGTCGAACTGCGTAACCGCCTCATCCGCGTGCTGACCGTGCTCATGGTCGGCTTTTTCGGGCTGGTGTATTTCCGCAACGACCTCTATGCCGCGGTGTCCGCCCCGCTGCGCAAACTGCTGCCGCCCGGCAGCACCATGATCGCCACCGACGTCACGGCGCCTTTCATGGCACCGTTCAAGCTGACGTTCTTTGTCGTGCTCTTTATCGGGGTGCCCTACATCCTTCACCAGATCTGGGCCTTCATCTCGCCCGCACTGTACCGGCACGAGAAGCGGATCGCGGTTCCGCTGTTCGTCTCGAGCGTGCTGCTCTTCTATACGGGCGTGTCATTCGCCTACTTCATCACGCTACCTGCCATCCTAGGCTTCTTCACCCAGGTGGGTCCGGAGGGCGTGGCGATGATGACCGACATCAACCTCTATCTCGACTTCGTGCTGAAGCTCTTCCTCGTATTCGGCTTCACTTTCGAGATTCCGGTGGCGGTATTCCTGGTGATCTCGTCGGGCATCGTCAGCAGTGATTCGCTGATCGACAAGCGCCGCTACGTCATCGTGTTCTGCTTCTTCATCGCCATGTTCCTGACTCCGCCGGACGCGATCTCCATGGCCATGCTGGCCGTGCCGATGTGGCTGCTGTTCGAGGCCGGATTGCTGTTCGGCCGGCTGATGGAAAAGCGCAAGGCCGTCGAGGCCTGATACCACACCCATAAAAAAGCCGGCGCATGCCGGCTTTTTTATGGCGGATTCTCAACCTCCCTCGTTGCCTTCTTCAGGAGTGCATGTCGCCCTCAAGCCTCCAACAGGAAGGTGACAGGGCCATCATTGACGAGATGAACCTTCATGTCGGCGCCGAAGCAGCCGCTCGCCACCACCGGGTGTCTCGCGCGTGCCTCGCGGAGAAAGTACTCATACAGCGCTTCGGCACGCGCGGGCGCCTCGGCCGGATCGAAACCGGGCCGCAGGCCCTTCTTCGTCTCCGCCGCGAGAGTGAACTGCGACACCACTAGCAGGCCGCCACCGATATCGGCCAGGCTGCGGTTCATGCGGCCGGCTTCATCCGGGAATATCCGGTAGGCCAGCACCTTATCCAGCAACCTCAGCGCCTGTTCTTCGCTGTCGCCCCTGTGCATACCGAGCAGCAACAGAATCCCCGCGCCGACCTCACCGATACAGGCGCCCTCCACGATGACGCGTGCCTCGCTGACACGCTGGATCAGCCCGCGCATGCTCAGCGCGGACCGAAGCGGCGCGCGAAATCGTTCGTCGCGCGAACGAGCGCGTCGATGATGCCAGGCTCCGCCGCGGAGTGGCCCGCATCGGGCACGATCTGCAGCTGTGCTTCGGGCCATGCCTCATGCAGCGCGAAGGCGTTGTCGAGCGGACAGATCATGTCGTAGCGGCCATGCACGATGACGCCGGGAATGCCGGCGAGCCGGCGCGCCTCGTCCAGTAACTGGTTGTGCTCCAGGAATATCCTGTTGACGAAGTAGTGCGCCTCGATGCGCGCCAGCGCCAGCGCCACATGCGGGTCGGAGAAATGCTCCACCACGCTGTGGTTGGGCCGCAGCGTGGCACATACGCCTTCCCAGACCGACCAAGCCTTGGCGGCCGCCATGCGCGCGAGCTCGTCGTCGCCGGTGAGACGCTTGTAGTACGCACTGAGGAAGTCGTGACGCTCGTGTTCGGGAATCACGCGCACATAGTCGGCCCAGTAATCCGGGTACACATGGCTGGCACCGTCCTGGTAGAACCAGCGGATGTCCTGGTCACGGCACAGGAAAATGCCGCGCAGGATAAGCCCGGTGACACGTGCCGGAAACGCCTCGGCGTATGCCAGCGCCAGCGTCGACCCCCAGGAGCCGCCAAACACCACCCACTGCTCTATTCCGAGGAACTCACGCAGTGCCTCGATGTCCGCGATCAGTGCGGGCGTTGTGTTGTCCTCGAGATGCGCGTGCGGTGTCGACCTGCCGGCGCCACGTTGGTCGAAGAGCACGATGCGGTAGCGCTTCGGATCGAAGAAGCGACGGTTCCAAGCCTGGAACCCGGCGCCCGGCCCCCCGTGCAGGAACAGCACCGGAAGGCCGTGCGGATTGCCGCACTCCTCCACATGCAGCACGTGCGGTGGCGTGACGGGGAAGCGATGGGTCGCATATGGCTCGATCTCGGGAAACAGTGTCTGCATGAGGGCCTCCACAGGCAGCCGCGGAACAGGAGAGGAATTTGCGGCCGGAAACACGGGACAGGTCCCGCAGTTTACATGCTCCGGCGTCCGCGACTGCTGTCCCGCCAAGCACGTCTTTGTTGCGGAGGCAAAGGTTTCTGCCCTCGCCGCCCTGCATTACAATCCCCGCCCTGTCCCGACAAACCGGTCCTTCGCCATGAGCCTGCCCCTGTTGCTGGAGCCCGCTGAACTGCACGCCGCCCTTGTCACCCCCGGGTTGCTGGTCGTCGACCTCGGCAAGGACTCGGTCTACCAGCAGGCACATGTGCCGGGTGCAGTGCCCTTCAATGGCCGTCAGCTGCTCGGGGGCGAGTTGCCGTCGCCGGGCAAGCTGCCGACGCTGGAACAACTCTCCGCCGCCTTCTCCGCACTTGGGCTCACGCCGGACACGCATGTGGTGGTGTACGACGACGAGGGCGGCGCCTGGTCCGGCCGCTTCATCTGGACACTCGACGTGATCGGCCACGGCAGGTACTCCTACCTGAATGGTGGCATCCACGCCTGGCTTGCCGCCGGCCTGCCGGTGGAGAGCACGCCCAACGCACCGCGCCCCTCACTCTACATGGCCGCGTGGACAGAAGGCCCGGACGCCGATCTCGACTACGTGCTGGCGCACCACCAGGACAGCGACCACGTGCTGTGGGACTCGCGCTCACCGGAGGAGTTCAGCGGTGCCATGGTGCGCGCCCAGCGTGCGGGGCATATCCCCGGTGCGCGCAACTACGAATGGACGCGCGGGGTGGACCGCGCCAACGCCCTGCGTGTCCGGCCACTCGATGACGTGCGTGCCGAACTCGCCGCACTCGGCATTACCGCCGATAAAACAGTCATCACGTATTGCCAGACGCATCACCGGTCCGGCTTCACCTACCTGCTCGGCAAGCTCCTTGGCTTCCCGCGCATGAAGGCCTATGCCGGCTCATGGAGCGAGTGGGGGAATCACCCCGACACGCCTGTCGAGAAATAGCCGCCGACAGCACTGCGCGAGCCCGCGGCTCTCCAACCCGCAACGCCACCCCGGCCACCGATTGACTGCCTCCCGCCTGCGCGGGATTGAAGAGACAACGCACAAATGAAGCCTGAATCCCGCGACCGCCTGCTGACCCTGATCCAGTATTTCGTCCCCCAGCACCTGCTGTCCCGCTTCGTGGGCTGGATCGCCGCGAGCCGCCTCGGCTTCGTGAAGAACACCTTCATCGCCAACTTCGCCGCACGCTATAACGTCGACATGCGCGAGGCGCTGGAGGAAAACCCGCTGGCCTACGAGAGCTTCAATGCCTTCTTTACGCGGCCCCTGAAGGCCGGCGCCCGCGTCATCGACACGACTCCGGGCAGCATCGCCTGCCCTGCCGATGGCGCCATCTCCCAACTCGGCGAGATCGAAGGCAACTTCATCTTCCAGGCCAAGGGCCAGCAGTACACCCTCAACGAGCTGCTGGGCGGCGACGTGCAGCGCGCACACCCCTTCCTGAACGGCAAGTTCGCCACCGTCTACCTGTCGCCGCGCGACTACCACCGCGTGCACATGCCCTACACCGGGACGCTGCGCGAGATGGTCTATGTGCCGGGCGACCTGTTCTCCGTTAACACGCGTACCGCCGAGAACGTGCCGCGCCTGTTCGCGCGCAACGAACGCCTGGTCGCCATCTTCGACACCGACATCGGCCCCATGGCCGTGGTACTGGTGGGCGCCATGATCGTGGCCGGTATCGAGACCGTCTGGGCCGGCCGCGTCGCGCCGGCGCGACCGCGCCGGATCACGGTCACCGACTACCGCAACGCGCCTGCCCCCATCGTCCTGAAAAAAGGCGATGAGTTGGGCCGCTTCTATCTGGGCTCGACTGCTATCGTCTGCTTCGGCCACGATGTCATGGACTGGGAGTCCCGCTTCCGCGCCGGCACGCCCACCCGCATGGGCGAAAAGCTGGGCGGGGGCCGCCGCTGATTGCCGTGGGCCGGCCCTGCGCTATGCGCGGGGCCGGCCTCTTCGACTTCTCTCCCCTTGCACTTGCCTTATCGAAGCAACCCAACATAACCTCAGGAATCCATCAACAACGCTGATGATTCCCATGCGCATAACCCTGAAACAGCTGGAGGTCTTCATTGCCGTCGCCCAAGCCGGCAACGTGACCCGCGCGGCAGAGTCGCTCAGCATCACGCAAAGCGCGACCAGCATGGCACTGGCGGATTTCGAGCATCAGCTCGGGCGCAAGCTCTTCGACCGCATCGGCAAGCGCCTGCAGCTGAACGACGCCGGCCGCCTGCTGCTGCCCAAGTCGCTGGACGCCATCGCCCGCATTGCGGACATCGAGCACATGGCCGCCAGTGACAACGCCATGATCGGCCCGTTGCGCATCGGCGCCAGCCAGACCATCGGCAACTACATGATGCCGGGCCTCATCGGCAACTTCATGAAGACCTATCCCGGCGCCCAGCTCACCCTGGATGTGGCGAACACGCGGCAGGTGATCGAGTCCCTGCGGCAGTTCCAGATCGACATCGGCTTCATCGAAGGCTTTTGCCATGAACCCGATCTCGAGGTGATGCCCTGGTGCAGCGACGAACTCGTGGTCTTCGCCGCTCCCACCCATCCGCTGGCAAAGAAGAAAGCGGTGACGGAATCGGACCTGGCGGAGGCCAGCTGGATCCTGCGCGAGCCCGGCTCGGGCACCCGCGAGGTCTTCGACAACGCCGTGTTGGGCAAGATCCACCGCATCAACCTGCTGCTGGAGTTCGGCCATACAGAGGCTATCCGCCAGGCCGTCACCTCGGGCATCGGCATCGGCTGCGCCTCCCGGCGCACCCTGGAGGACGCCATCCGCACGGACAGCGTGGTACCGCTCAAGACACCGTTCCTCGACCTGAAGCGCGACCTTTTCGTGCTGATCCACCGCCAGAAGTTCCGCACGCAGGGACTGGAGCGCTTCCTCGAGCATTGCCGCGGGCCGGCCACGGCTACCGCCTGAGCCAGAGCGGGGCACGACCTGCCGCCAGGTTGAGATAAGCGGCGGAAGTCGCTAAAAACACGTGTCTTTTCGGATGAAGGTTGCCCGGAAACAAGGAACCTGATAACAACGACGAATGGCATTACTGTGATCGCACCCACAGCCGGTTGGTGAACCGCTGCTCATCCGGAGCGATCTTCACCCGGCACTCCAGCAGCCCGCGACAGGGGCAAGGACAGCCAGGCAGGCATTGCGACCGACCTGGGCGACACTGAATACAACAATACAGGGCACTTCATTATGGTCAGCACTGCCGAGATCCTCCGGCAACGTCTTCCCGCCCAGGACTTGGGCCGGCTGACGCTGGTCAGCCATCAGCCCAAGAAGCTGAAGGAATGGGTGGCCGGGCTGCCCATGATCAATGTCGGGGAAACCTCGCGACAGGTCTTCCAGACCCTGCAGGAGCTCAATCGCCTGCAACTGGATGCAGGCGCGCGTATCGAAGCCCTCGAAATCCTGCGTCCGGTGGTGCACTCGCTCGCGGATGCCCTGGCCAAGCACTACCTCAACCAGTCTGTCAGCCTGCCCGAGCGCGCCACCAAGGTCGCGACGCTGGCGCAGTCCATGCAGAGCCATCTGGCCACCGGCTACAAGCTGGCCGCGGTGGCCTGCCTCGAGCGCCTGGCCTCCGGCAAGCGCGATGTGGATCAGGTGCAGCTTGCCGCACTCGTCATCCACCGCGCCATTACCGAGCTCACCGGCAACCTCCTGCGCTCCACCCAGCTGTACCTGAACACGCCGTCACGACTCTGGCTGGAGCTGCACTCGCTGTATCTCGGCGCAGTGGGCCAGCAGATTGCCCTGACCCCTGCAGTTGCCGACCCGCTGCAGCGGCAGGTCGAGCGCTCCAGCGTCGAGGACGTATACAAGCGCGCCCTGCTGCTGGCCACCTGCAAGCCCAACAAGCTGCGCCAGTCCGAGATCGCCCAGATCCACCTGCTTGGCGAGTTGTGGGCGCCGCTGGTCACTCTGCGCGACATCAGCGGTGGCGGCGAACTCTTCGTGTTTGACCTGTCCAAGGACGCGCCCCCGACCTACCGCTCGCTGGCACAGGCCGGCGACGCCGACCATGTCCGCGCCATCGACCCGTCCCGTCTCGTCGATCGCCTCGGCGAACTCAAGCGCAACGCCCAGGCCAGCATGCCGAAGGGCTTCGGCGAGGGCGGCCTCAGCCTCAGCCTGCTGGAGCACCTGATCCAGGCCTGGAGCGAGCTCAGCGAGCGCAGCTTCTCGCGCGTCGCCCACGACGGCAGGCTCGAGGCCTGCATCGGCCTGACGGCACTCCACTATTTCCTGTCCGGCAGCCGCGACTTCGAGACCATGATGCGTGGCGACCAGGGCCGTTACCTCGTCTCGGAATCCGATAACCCCTTCCTGCGCACCAAACAGGTCGAGCACCGACCCGACGACCGCACCGGCAAGGACGTTTGGTCACTGGCCTTCGGCGGCGCGGTCGAATCCAAGGCCGCGGAGTTCAACAACCTGCACTTCCGCGACAAGGTCGACGACGCGCCCCGCTACGACACCTACAGCTGCCAGATCGTGAACATCAGTCCGGGGGGCTACTGCCTCCAGTGGAGCGGCGAGGTGCCTTCCGGCGTGCGTGCCGGCGAAATCCTCGGCCTGCGCGAGGATGGCCAGGCCAACTGGAGCATCGGCGTGATCCGCTGGGTCAAGCAGCTGCCCGGCCAGGGCGCGCAGCTCGGTATCGAGGTGCTCTCGCCCAAGGCCAAGCCCTGCGGTGCCCGCGTCATCAAGAAGACCGGGGAAGCGACGGAGTACATGCGTACCCTGCTACTGCCCGAACTCAAGACCATCAACCGGCCGGCAACCCTGATCACCCCGGCCCTGACCTTCCGCACCGGCTACAAGGTCGGGCTGAACCTCGATGGCGAGGAGGTCAAGACCCACATGGCCAAGCAGCTCAGTGCCACGCCGAGCTTCTGCCAGTTCGAGTTCAGCATCCTCGGCCGCCCTGGTGCCGGGGCCGACAGTGGCGCAGTCACCGGCGCCGCCGGCGACGAAGAGAACTTCGACTCCATCTGGTCCAGCCTCTAGCCGGATTGCCGGGATGTGACCGCCCCGGCAGCCCGCTGAGATATCCTGCCTTTAGCCTTGAAAAATGGCCCGGGGACAGGACAATACCCCCCTTGATAGATTGCAGGTCACCGTTCGAGCATGGCCCACAAAAACGAAACGGTCCGTCTCCTCGTTCTTCACGAGTCGCAGGACAACGCAGAACAAATCGTCAACGCGCTCAAGAACTCCGGCATCGCCACCCGCCCGGAACTCATCGCCGACCAGGACGACCTCCAGGACGCCATCAAGGATGGCGCCTGGGACATCATGCTGGCCGGCGAGATCACCAATGGCATTTCCTTCGACACTCCCATTTCGCTGATCCGCAAGCAGGACAAGGACATCCCGGTCGTCGTCCTGGTCGACAAGTTCGACCAGGAAACCCTGGACGAGGCGCTGCAGACTGGCGCCAGCGATGTCGTCGTGTTCAATGCACACAAGCATCTCGTCGCCGTGATCAAGCGCGAACTCGAGAACCTGCAGAACCGTCGTGCCCGTCGCAAGGCCGAAGCCACGCTGGCCGAAACCGAGAAACGCTGCCAGCTGCTGCTCGCCAACTCGCGCGATGCCATCGCCTATGTGCACGACGGCATGCACATCTATGCCAACAGCGCCTATGTCGAACTGTTCGGCCACGAAAGTGCCGACGACATGGAGGGCATGCCCATCATCGACATGGTGGCGAAGGAGGACCTCGCGCGCTTCAAGGACTTCCTGCGCGCCTACAGCAAGGGCGAGAGCAGTTCCGAGGACCTGCACTTCCACGGCCTGAAGGCCGACGGCAGCAAGATCGACGCCACCATGCAGCTCTCCGCTGCGAGCTACGATGGCGAGCCCTGCACCCAGATCATCATTCGTCGCGATGACGGCACCGGCAACGCGGCGCTGCTTGCGGAGAAGCTCAAGGAAGCGACCAGCTTCGACCAGCTCACCGGCCTGCCAAACCGCCAGCGTTTCGAAGAGGAAGTGGAGCAGGCCGTACTCAAGGCACGCAAGGACAAGTCCCGCTTCGCCCTGTTCTGCCTCACCGTCGACAACATTCCTCAGATCAGCGCCACGCATGGCCTGGCCGGCACCGACGCGGTGGTGAAAACCCTGGCCAGCATGCTGGTCACCCAGTTCGGCTCGGCCTCGGTGGCCCGCTTCAGCGATTCCGCCTTCACGGCCCTGGTGCCCGGCCTCGAGCCCGAAAAGGCGCAGGCAAAGGGCGAGCAGATCTGCCAGCAGGTGCATGACCACCTGATCCAGCTGCCTGGTGGCAAGACGCAGCAGACCACGCTCAGCATCGGCGTCGCGATCATCGGCGAGACCGCCCCCGAGCCCGCGGAAATGCTGTCCCGCGCCCTCGCCGCCTCCGAAAAGGTGAAGCTCGCCAAGGGCAACTCGGTGCATGTGTATAACCCGGCGGAACAGGCCGGCAGCTCCGACTCCGCCATGCTGGAGCTGCTGGTCGACGCCATCGACAACTCCAGGTTCAAGCTGCAGTACCAGCCCCTGGTCGACGTCGAAGGCGGCAATGGCGAGTTCTATGAAGTCTTCGTGCGCCTGAACCTGCCCGACGGCAAGGTGCTGACGCCGGACGACTTCATGCCGGTCGCGCAGAAGCACCAGCTCGGCGCCCGCGTGGACCGCTGGGTGATGCTGAACGCGGCAAAGCAGCTGAAGGAACACACCCGCAATGCGCCGAATTCGCGCATGCTGATCAACCTCACCGCCGAATCCCTGCAGGACAACACGCTGCCGGCCTGGATCAGCAAGCTCTCCAAGGCCATCGATCCGACAGGCAGTCCGCTGGTGCTGCAGTTCTCCGAGAGCGACGTGGTCAGCTACCTGAAGGCGGCCGGCGAGCAGAGCGAAGCCCTGACCAAGGCGGGCTGCCCGGTCGCCATCAGCCACTTCGGCACCGGCCTGAATCCGCTCAATACGCTGAAGCATGTGGCCGTCTCTTACATCAAGCTCGACCGCTCCTTTACGCAGGACCTCAGCAACGAAGAGAACATGGGCGCCATCAAGAAGATCACGAGCGAGCTGCGCAGCTTCGACAAGAACGTGATCATCTCCTATGTGGAGAATGCCCAGACCCTCTCCAAGCTGTGGACGCTGGGCGTGCAGTACCTGCAGGGCTACTTCCTGCAGCCGCCGGGCGACACCATGCATTACGAGAACCAGGGCTGACCGCCCAGCGCAATAAAAAAGCCGGCACGAGCCGGCTTTTTTTTGCGCAGACTGCACTCCTAGCGGGACTGGTCGAGATCGCGATCGCGCACGCCGAGCAGGTACAGGATGCCGTCAAGTCCCAGGGTAGAAATCGCCTGCTTGGCATTCTGCTTGACGAGGGGCTTGGCGCGGAACGCAATGCCGAGGCCGGCGATGCCGAGCATCGGCAGGTCGTTGGCGCCATCGCCGACGGCAATGACCTGCTCCAGGTTCACGCCTTCCTTCTGTGCGATTTCGCGCAGCAGCTCCGCCTTGCGCTGCCCATCGACGACGCGGCCGACGACACTGCCCGTCACCTTGCCCTCGCGGATTTCCAGGTCGTTGGCATGCACGTAGTCGATGCCGAGCTTGTCCTGCAGGTATTCGCCAAAGTACGTGAAACCGCCGGACAGGATGGCCGTCTTGTAGCCCAGCGCTTTCAACGTGCGGATGAGCTGCTCGGCGCCTTCACTCAGCTGCAGCCGCGCGGCAATGCCGGACAGCACCGATTCGTCGAGTCCCTTCAGCAGGGCCACGCGCGCCTTGAAGCTCTCCGTAAAATCGAGCTCGCCATTCATGGCGCGCTCGGTGATGGCGGCCACCTGCTCGCCGACGCCTGCGGCCTGTGCCAGCTCGTCGATCACCTCGTGCTGGATAAGGGTGGAATCCATGTCGAAGCAGACGATGCGGCGGTTGCGGCGGAAGGCGTTGTCCTGCTGGAAGGCGATATCCAGGTTCAGCTCGTTGGCCAGACGCAGGAATTCGGCACGCATGCCCTGAATATCGCGCGGCTCGCCACGCACGGAGAATTCGACGCAGGCTTTGCGTGACGCATCGAGCGCACTTTCGGTCTCGAGCGGCACGCGGCCGGAAAGACGCTGCAAGCCATCGATATTGAGGCCGTTCTCCGCCACGAGCGCCGACACGGCGGCAATGTGCTCAGCAGTGATCTTGCGCGCCAGCAGCGTGACGATGTAGCGCGCCTTGCCCTGCCCGGCCACCCAGTGCTGGTAGCTCTCCGCGGTGATCGGCGTGAAGCGGGCGGTGAGACCGAGCCCGTGGGCGGCAAACAGCACCGCCTTCATCAACAGCGCCGACTCCTGCTCGGAAGGCGTCTCGATGAGCATGCCGAGCGACAGGTGATCGTGGATCACGGCCTGGCTGATATCGAGGATGTTGACGGAATGGTCGGCCAGGATCCGGGTCAGCCGGGCACTGATGCCAGGGCGGTCGGGGCCGGCGACGGTGATGAGGATGATTTCGCGCATGCTGGGCACTGTCCGGGAAGTGGCGCGATTGTAGCAAGCCCTGAAATAGGCTCATACAGACATGGGCCGGCACATCGGGCCTCGCTATAATCGGCTCGATTTCACAGGAACCGCATGATGGCAAACAAGGGAACAGGACGCTGGGCAGCTTTGCTGCTGGCCAGTTTCGTGGTGCACGGCGCCCTCATCGTGAACAGCACCGAAACCGCTCTCTGGAACGAACAGGGCCGCGAAGGTGTGCTGCTGTCCCAGCAACTGGCCGATGCCTCGGCGCCGCTGGCCCTCTCCCGCGACATGGTCAGCCTCAGCGTGCTGGTCGGCCGCTATGACAACCGCCCCGGCATCTCCAGCGTCCGCCTCTACAACGCCAACCGCGAGCTGATCGCCGAAGCCGGCACCCCGCGCGACCTCGGCCGCCTCTTCACGGCCCGCATGTACCTGCAGCAGCAGGCGCTAGGCCAGGTCGAGCTGCGTCTGGACGTGCCCTCGCGCAGTGACATCGTGCGCACGAACCTCGGCAATATCGGACTCGCCGCCCTGCTGCATGCCCTGGTCTTCCTGGCAGGGCTGGTATTGTCTGCGCGCGCCGTCCCGACCCGTGCCGGGGCCACGCCGCTGGGACGTCAGTCGCCCGCCACCACACAGGCGCCCGCCAAGCCCGAAGCGGCCGTGGCGGCACCCGAGGCTGCCACCGCTCCGGGATCCGGCATCACCCTGCTGCACATCGCGCTGGATGACCCCAACAGCCTGCTCATGCGCGTCAGTGCCAGCATGGCGGATGAACTGCTCGAGCTCTTCGACCAGTTCATCGATCGTGCCGCCCGCCTCTATGGAGGCGAGGTGACCGCCCCCTTCAGCCCCGAGGGCGTGCTGGTGAAGTTCACGCAACAGGATGCGGTGGAGCGCGAGTTCCAGGCCCTTACTGCCGCCGCGCTCTTCCTCCGTCTTGTAGAGGATTGCGCCGAGGAGCGACGCCAGCATGGGCGGCTCTGCCTCGGCGCCCGGGCAGGCCTCCTGCAGGGGCGGGACGACGATCGCATCGCCGCGGTGCTGGCGCACACGGCCCCGGCCGGACGCATCCTCACCACGCTTCCTGACAGCCTGCTGGGTTCCCGCTGCCGGTTGGGCACCGCCTTCCAGCTGGCCGTCGGCCCCACCGAGTCGGTACAGGTTGCCGTACTGGAGGAGTTCGCTCCGGAGTATCGCCAGCTTGTCAGCAACCAGAGCCAGCAGATCCTGGGGCCGACCGAATCCGTTTGAAGCGCAGACGACAGCAATAAAAAAGCCGGCATTTGCCGGCTTTTTTATTGAATTCGCCACGGCCGCTGCTACTCCCCCACGCGCATGCCATCGACTTTCTGGAAGCCGCGCGGCAGCTTGGCGCCTCGGCGCCCGCGCTCGCCACGATAGATTTCCAGATCGCTCCACTTGAGCGTGACGTGGCGGCTGCCCGCCAGCACCGTGAGCTTCTGCCCCGGCTTCAGCACCTGGATGGCGAGCACGCTCTCATTCTCGTCGGACGCGATATTCATGAGCTTGTTGCCCTTGCCCTTGGACAGCTGCGGCAGGTCCTTGACCGGAAACACCAGCAGGCGCCCCTCATTGGAGAGCACAGCCAGCAGGTCCTCCTCGCGATTGTGCACCAGCACCGGCGTGAGCACGGTGGCGCCGTCGGGCGCGTTGAGTACAGCCTTGCCATTCTTGTTGCCGGCCTCAAGGTCGCCCAACGTCGCCACGAAACCGTAGCTGGCGCTGGAGGCCATCACCACGAGTGCGTGGTTCTCGCCCATCAGAACGCCACGGAAGCTCGCCCCCGGCGGCGGATTGAGCTTGCCGGACAACGGTTCGCCCTGGCCGCGCGCTGAAGGCAGCGAGCTCGCCAGCAGCGAGTAACTGCGTCCGGTGGAGTCCACGAAATGGGCCATCTGGTTGCTGCGGCCCTCCGCCTTGGCGAAGAAGCTGTCACCGGCCTTGTAGCTGAGACCGGCAGCGTCGACATCATGCCCCTTGGCCTGGCGCACCCAGCCCATGGTGGAGAGCACCACGGTGGCCGGTTCGCTGGGGGTGAGCTCGGTCTCGGACAAGGCCTGGGCTTCCTTGCGCTGCACGATGGGCGAGCGGCGGTCGTCGCCAAACTTGTTCATGTCCTCGGTGAATTCCTTCACCAGCAGCTTCTTCATTTCAGCGTGCGATCCCAGAATCTTCTCCAGGCCTTTGCGCTCGAGAGCGAGCTCGTCCTGCTCGCCGCGGATTTTCATCTCCTCCAGCTTGGCCAGGTGGCGCAGCTTGAGCTCGAGGATGGCCTCGGCCTGGATGTCGGAGATGCCGAAGCGTTCCATCAGCACCGGCTTGGGCTTGTCCTGCTCGCGGATGATGCGGATGACTTCGTCGATATTGAGGAAGGCGATCAGCAGGCCGTCGAGGATGTGCAGGCGATCGGTGACCTTGTCGAGGCGGTGCTGCAGGCGGCGGCGCACCGTCAGCAGGCGGAACTCCAGCCACTCGGTGAGGAAGTCCATCAGGTTCTTCACCTGCGGCTTTCCGTCCAGGCCGATCACGTTCATGTTGACGCGATAGGTGGTCTCTAGGTCGGTGGTGGCGAACAGGTGATTCATCAGCTGCTCGACGTCGACGCGGTTGGAGCGCGGCACGATGACCAGGCGGGTCGGGTTCTCGTGATCGGACTCGTCGCGCAGATCGGCCACCAGCGGCAGCTTCTTGGCCTGCATCTGGTCGGCGATCTGGGTCAGCACCTTGGCGCCCGACACCTGGTAGGGCAGCGCCGTCACCACGATGTCGCCGTCTTCCACCTCGTACACGGCGCGCATGCGGTAGCCGCCACGACCGGTGGCATACATGTTGATGAGCTCGTGACGCGGCGTGATGATCTCGGCGCGCGTGGGCAGGTCGGGGCCGGGCACGATTTCGCAGAGCTCATCGAGGGAGATGCCCGGATCCTGCAGCAGGGCGATACAGGCGCGCGCGATTTCCCTGAGGTTGTGCGGCGGCACGTCGGTGGCCATGCCGACGGCGATGCCGGTGGTGCCGTTCAGCAGCAGGTTGGGCAGGCGTGCAGGCAACACCTTGGGTTCATCCATGGTGCCGTCGAAGTTCGGCTGCCAGTCCACCGTGCCCTGCTCCAGCTCGGCGAGCAGGACCTCGGCATAGGGCGACAGGCGCGACTCGGTATAGCGCATCGCGGCGAAGGACTTGGGATCGTCGGGCGAGCCCCAGTTGCCCTGGCCGTCCACCAGCGGGTAGCGGTAGCTGAAGGGCTGCGCCATCAGCACCATGGCTTCATAGCAGGCGCTGTCGCCGTGCGGATGGTATTTACCCAGCACGTCACCGACAGTGCGCGCCGACTTCTTGTACTTGGCCGTGTTCTTGAGGCCGAGCTCGCTCATCGCGTAGACGATGCGGCGCTGCACGGGCTTGAGGCCGTCGCCGATATGCGGCAGGGCGCGGTCCATGATCACGTACATGGAGTAGTTGAGATAGGCCTGCTCGGTGAACACGCCCATCTGGCGGCGTTCGCTGCCGTCGAAATCCAGGTTCAGTGAATCGGTCATTTCGCTCTCCACCGTGGCTGCCGCACAAGCGGCAACCCGGCGATTTCTTTTTCAGTAATTCCGTTCCGGCTGCAGCCGGCCCGCTGCATGCCACGCGCCCTCAGAGCTCGACCTCGGCAAGGTTGCCCTTGGTTTCCAGCCAGGTCTTGCGGTCGCCGGCGCGCTTCTTGGCCAGCAGCATGTCCATCATGTCGGTGGTGGCCTGGACATCGTCGAGCACGAGCTTCACCAAGCGACGGGTGTCCGGGGCCATGGTCGTCTCGCGCAACTGGAGCGGATTCATCTCGCCCAGGCCCTTGAAGCGCTGCACGTTCGGCTTGCCGCGCTTGTTCTCGGACTCGAGACGGTCGAGGATGCCGCGCTTCTCGTCCTCGTCCAGCGCATAGAACACTTCCTTGCCGAGGTCGATGCGGTACAGCGGCGGCATCGCCACGAACACATGGCCGCGCTCCACCAGCGGTCGGAAATGCTTCACGAACAGGGCGCACAGCAGCGTCGCGATGTGCAGGCCGTCGGAGTCGGCGTCGGCGAGGATGCAGATCTTGCCGTAGCGCAGGCTCTCGAGGTTGTCGGAGGCCGGATCGACGCCGATGGCGACGGCGATGTCGTGCACTTCCTGCGAGGCCAGGATCTCGCCGGAGTCGACTTCCCAGGTATTGAGGATCTTGCCGCGCAGCGGCATCACCGCCTGGAACTCGCGGTCGCGCGCCTGCTTGGCGGAGCCGCCGGCGGAATCCCCCTCGACCAGGAAGAGTTCGGAACGGGTGATGTCGGAACCCGAGCAGTCGGCCAGCTTGCCCGGCAGCGCCGGACCGGCGGTGACCTTCTTGCGCGCCACCTGCTTGCTCTGGCGCAGGCGCTTCTGCGCATTGCTGATGGCGAGCTCGGCGAGCTGCTCGGCAATGTCGGTGTGCTGGTTCAGGTACAGGGAAAACGCGTCCTTGGCCACGCCCGACACAAAGCTCGCGGATTCGCGCGACGAGAGGCGCTCCTTGGTCTGGCCGGCGAACTGCGGGTCCTGCATCTTCAACGAGAGCACGAAGGCGCAGCGGTCCCACACGTCTTCCGGCGACAGCTTGATGCCGCGCGGCAGCAGGTTGCGGAATTCGCAGAACTCGCGCAACGCCTCCAGCAAGCCGGTGCGCAGGCCGTTCACGTGCGTACCGCCCTGCGCCGTTGGAATCAGGTTCACATACGATTCCTGCACCAGCTCGCCGCCTTCCGGCAGCCACTGCACGGCCCAGTCCACCGCCTCGTGCCGGGCGCTGAACACACCGATGAAGGGCTCTTCCGGCAGCGTGATGTACTCACGCGTGGCTTCCTTGAGGTAGTCCTTGAGGCCGTCCTCGTAGAACCAGGTATCGGTCTCGCCCGACGCCTCGTCCGTGAAAACCACGGTGAGCCGCGGGCAGAGCACGGCCTTGGCCTTCAGCACGTGCTTCAGGCGCGGCACGGAATACTTGGGGCTGTCGAAATACTTGTCGTCGGCCCAGAAACGCACCGTGGTACCGGTCTGGCGCTTCGGTGCGGTGTCGATGGTCTTGAGCTGGGTCGCCGCGTCGCCGCCGGAGAACTGGTAGTTCTTGTTGGAGAACTTGCCGCCCGCATGCAGGCGCGTGAGGATGAGCTCGACGCCCGACACCTTGTGCTCGGGATGGATGTCCACGGGCATGCCGCGGCCGTCGTCGGTCACGGACAGCGAGCCGTCCTTGTGCAGCACGACGTCGATGCGCGTGGCGTAGCCGCCAAGCGCCTCGTCGACCGAGTTGTCGATGACTTCCTGGGCAAGATGGTTGGGGCGCTGGGTATCGGTGTACATGCCGGGGCGCTTCTTGACCGGGTCCAGGCCCGAGAGCACCTCGATGGCTTCTGCTGTGTAGTTATTGCTCATAGGTTCTTCTTGCTGAGGAAATCCACTATCGCCGGCAGCCTCTCCATGAAGCGTTCATAGGCATGGGTGCCACCTGGCGTGATGTCGAGATGACTGTCCGCATAGAACTGCTCGGCCAGCCGGTAATCCAGGGTTTCGTCGCCCGTTTCCAGCAACACCCACAGGCGCTCCGGATGCGGCGGCTTCACCTCCATGTGCTCCAGCCAGCGGAAGTGGCCGGGCGTGACCGCGGCAACGAGATGCGTGTAGTAGTTGCGCTGCAAACCGATGTAATGGCGCATCACCCGGTGCGGATGCACCGCGGGATTCACCAGCACGGCCCGGAGGCCATGGCGTGCGGCAAGGATATTCGCATAGAAGCCGCCAAGCGAGCTGCCAATCAGACCGGGCGGGTCGCGGCAGTCCTCGAAGGTGCGCTCCAGCACGGCGAGGGCCTCCACCGGATCCACCGGGAGTGCCGGGACGTGCACCCGCAGGGCGGGGCATCGCTCCCCGGCCCAGCTGACGACCTGGCGGGCCTTCAGGGACTGCGGAGAGCTCAGGAAGCCATGAATGTAGATCAGGTCTTTCATGGGGCGCACGCCGGAAAATAAAAATGCGCTGGCGCGCATTTGTTCACGAGGGAGCGGAGCTTGAGCAGGCAGTCTAGCTCACGGCCCGGGGGGGCGCGTCAGTAGCCCTTCACGGCGTGGTCGACCTCGAAGTGGAAGCCCTCGACGCGGGACACCGCCGTGTCGATATGCCCATCCTCATGAAGGTCCAGCCAGCGGTAGCCCGGGGCAAGTTCGTCAACGGCGAACTTCTGGCTCTGCGGCTTGAATTGCACGCACGTGGAAGGGACGGACAGCAGGCGGACGCCCTTGCGCATCTGGTCCGACTCCTGATGCACATGCCCCCACAGAACGCCGCGGACATGGTCGAAGCGATCCATGACAGCCCAGAACTCGGCCGCGTTCTTCACGACCTGGTTGTCGAGCCAGTGGCAGCCGATGGGCAGGGGGTGGTGGTGCAGGCACACCAGCGTATGGTGGCCGCGCGTCGCCTCGAGCGCTTCGCGCAGGAACTCCAGCTCGGTCGGCTGCAGGTAGCCTGGCACCTCATGCTCGATGCTGGAGTTCAGCATGACGATACGCCACTCGCCCAGCGTGATCAGGCAGGGGCTGAGATGGCTGTGCCCGCCCAGTGCATTGACCATGGGGGCGGTAAGGTCATGGTTGCCCTGCAGCCAGTAACTGGGGGCATTGAGGGGGGCCAGGTGTTGCTGGAAGCGCTGGTAGGACGAGACTGTCCCGTCCTGGGACAGATCGCCGGTCGCCAGGACGACATCGATGCGGGGCTGCTCGCTGACGACCCGCTCCATCACCTTCCGGAGGCTGTCCTCGGTGTTCAGACCAAGCAGCCGTCCCTCCGTACTGGCAAAAAGATGGCAGTCGGAGATCTGGACCACGCGATGCGGTCTCTGCTTGTCGTGTATCAAGGGACCATCCATAGAATCGGCATATGGCGGGAATGTAACGCAATCCCTGCGATTTTTTCCAGAATACGATCACAGTGTGGAGCTGGCAGCCCCTCGTAGTCCGACGGGCAGCTGCCAGTCGGCATACCCCTCCCGCAGGCAATGCTCCAGGCATTCGGACAGGAACTCGTTCACCTGGGTCTTTTCGTCCCGTGACTGCATGAGCGGATTGGGGTAGCGGTTGCGGGCAGCGATTCGTCGGGCTGCCTGGAAGCGCAACACCTCGGCCAGCTCGGCGTCGTGGTAGATACGCACCTCCATGTCCAGGCGGGGACACCAGGGCAGGCGGGTGGTCGTCTGGCTGAGCAGGAGGGTATCGGTATAGGCCGAGCGCTCCAGCACCTCGATCTCGAGCAGGGCCGGCTGCAGGCCGGGCTGCTCCCAGTGGAAGCGGTAGAAATCCTGGGCCGACAAGTCCGGCAGCAGCCGTCTCAGGCGCCCATAGTTGAGCGCACACACCGTCTGCAGGTGCTGGAGGTCGACGGTGTAGCGCAGGCTGCTCCCGGCCGGGCCGGCGCCATCGGGACGGGCATTCAGCACTTTCATCAGCTTCGCTTCCAGCGCGCCTGCAGGCGCGACTTGTTCAGGGCCAGCCACTGCAGTGCGATCAGGCAGGGGGCATTGTTGATACGCCCCCGCTGCAGGGCGGCGAAGGCCTGGTTAGTGCTCATCACATTGACACGGATGTCTTCGCCCTCTTCCGGAAGGCCGTGTACCCCGCCCGCGGTACTCAGGTCGGCCCGCGCCACGAACAGCGTGAAGTGTTCGTCGGACCCGCCGGGGCTGGGCAGGAAGTCCAGGACTTTCTCCATCTGGCCAAGGGTGACGCCCGCCTCTTCCTTCGCCTCGCGCCGGGCCACTTCCTCAAGGGACTCGCCGGGCTCCACGAGGCCGGCGACGATCTCGAACTGCCAAGGGTACTCATTCTCGAGTGCACCAACGCGAAACTGCTCGATCAGCAGGACTTCGTCGGAATCCGCATCATAGACCAGCACGCCCACGGCGGGATGTCGCACGAACATTTCCCGCGTGATCACGGGCCCCATGTCGCCGGCGAACTGGCGATGGCGGAGGTGGAGCTTGTCGACGCGATAGAAGCCCTTGAACAGGGTTTCCCGCTTCTCGACGACAACATCGTCCTTGCCAAATTCGTTTGCCGACATGGATTGCGCTCTCACTGGACAGCCAGGGCGGCGCTCACGCCATCCGGGTCATAACCGTATATCACCTGCGCGCCGACCAGCACCACCGGTACGCCATCGGCACCAAGCTCCTCATACCATTGCTGGCCCCTGGCATCCTGCTCGACGTCATATTCCGTATAGGCAATGTTCTGCTCTGCGAAATACTCACGCATCTTCTTGCAGTAGCCGCACCAGCCGGTGGCCAGCAAGACTACCGGCGGAGGCTGG
This sequence comes from Moraxellaceae bacterium, assembly GCA_029237815.1. Taxonomy (GTDB): domain Bacteria; phylum Pseudomonadota; class Gammaproteobacteria; order Pseudomonadales; family Moraxellaceae; genus UBA2031. The sequence goes on along the minus strand of JAQZBP010000005.1, from coordinate 85,595 downwards.
TAGCCGGGCTGCGCCTTCTGCCAGGCAAGCCGCAGGTCTCCCTGGTGCTGCCAGGCAAAGACCCCGCCCAGGAGGAACAGGAGCGCGACGTAGCGCACCTCAGATTTCCTTGTACACCTGCGCCCCGCTCTCGCGGAAGCGCACCGCCTGCTCCTCCATGCCGGCATCCACCGCCTTCTGCTCCTCGACGCCCTTCTGTGCCGCGTAGTCGCGCACTTCCTGGGTGATCTTCATGGAGCAGAACTTGGGGCCGCACATGGAGCAGAAGTGCGCCACCTTGTGCGCGTCCTTGGGCAGGGTCTCGTCATGGAATTCGCGCGCGGTGTCCGGGTCCAGTGCGAGGTTGAACTGGTCCTCCCAGCGGAACTCGAAGCGTGCCTTGGACAGCGCGTTGTCGCGGATCTGCGCGCCGGGATGGCCCTTGGCGAGATCGGCGGCATGGGCCGCGATCTTGTAGGTGATGATGCCGTCCTTCACGTCCTTCTTGTTGGGCAGGCCCAGGTGTTCCTTGGGCGTGACGTAGCAGAGCATGGCGCAGCCGAACCAGCCGATCATGGCGGCGCCGATGCCGGAGGTGATGTGATCGTAGCCCGGCGCGATGTCGGTGGTCAGCGGGCCCAATGTGTAGAACGGGGCCTCGTCGCAGCAGGCCAGCTGCTTGTCCATGTTTTCCTTGATCAGGTGCATGGGCACGTGACCAGGACCCTCGATCATCACCTGCACGTCGCGCTTCCACGCAATCTTGGTCAGCTCGCCGAGTGTCTCCAGCTCGCCGAACTGGGCCGCATCGTTGGCGTCGGCAATCGAGCCCGGACGCAGGCCATCACCGAGACTGAAGGACACGTCATAGGCCTTCATGATCTCGCAGATATCCTCGAAGTGCGTGTAGAGGAAGTTTTCCTTGTGATGCGCCAGGCACCACTTGGCCATGATGGAGCCGCCGCGCGACACGATGCCGGTGACGCGCTTCGCGGTCAGCGGCACGTAGCGCAGCAGCACGCCGGCATGGATGGTGAAGTAATCCACGCCCTGCTCGGCCTGCTCGATCAGGGTGTCGCGGAAGATTTCCCAGGTGAGGTTTTCCGCCACGCCGTCGACCTTCTCCAGCGCCTGGTAGATGGGCACGGTGCCGATGGGCACGGGCGAGTTGCGGATGATCCACTCGCGCGTCTCGTGGATGTTCTTGCCGGTCGAGAGATCCATGACCGTGTCAGCGCCCCAGCGGATGGCCCAGGTCATCTTCTCGACCTCGTCCTCGATGCTGGAGGCGAGTGCGGAATTGCCGATGTTGGCGTTGATCTTCACCAGGAAGTTGCGGCCGATGATCATCGGCTCCAGCTCCACGTGATTGATGTTGGCCGGGATGATGGCGCGACCGCGGGCGATCTCGCTGCGCACGAACTCGGGCGTGATTTCCTGCGGGATGGCCGCGCCGAAACTCTGGCCCGCGTGCTGAGGCACGAGCAGGCCGGCGGCGCGCGCCTCCTGCAGCTTCATGTTTTCGCGGAGGGCGATGTATTCCATTTCCGGCGTAATGATGCCGCGCTTGGCGTAATGCATCTGCGTCACATTGGCGCCGGCCCTGGCGCGCCGCGGCTGGTGCAGGTGCGCAAAGCGCAACGGCGAGAGGGACGCGTCCTGCAGGCGCGAATTGCCATAAGCGGAGCTCAGCCCTGTCAGCAGCTCGGTGTCATTGCGCTCCTCCACCCAGGCGGCGCGCACGGACGGCAGACCGCGGCGGATGTCGATGGACACTGCCGGGTCGGTGTAGGGCCCCGAGGTGTCGTAGACCAGCACCGGTGGATTCTTCTCGCCGCCATTGGCGGTCGGCGTATCGCTCAGCGTGACTTCGCGCATGGGAACGCGGATGTCGGGCCGCGATCCGGTGACGTGCAGCTTGCGCGAAGCAGGGAACGGGGCGAGGGCGGCGCGATCAGCCTCGGCGGATTCGCTGAGGACTTTTTCAGGGGCATTCATGGGTGGTTACCGGCAGGAAATCGGGGCGGCTGCGGGACGCAGCAGGGTGCGGCCACTATAGCGACGCCCCTTGGGCGGAGCAAGGCGGAGACCCGCGACACCAGCAACAGAAGCCCCTGATTTTACAGCTAATTCTTATATTTTTCGGGGTTATTCCACAGGCTCCCGCTGCGCTTTTTGACGCGTCATGGACGTGCCCGGTGTTATTGCAATAGAACAGGCCTTTGCCTAGTCTGGCCGCACTTTTTCCGGTCCTTTTCGTGAGCCGCTCCCCATGCGTCTGCATCGCCCCGCACTGACCCTGCTGTCCCTCGCGCTCCTGGCGCACTCCGCCCACGCGCTCGACCTCAACGAGGCCTATACCAAGGCGCGCCAGAACGATCCAGACTGGCTCGCGGCCCGTAACAACTACCTGGCCGGGCGCCAGGAAAGCGCAATCGGGCTGGGCGGCCTCCTGCCCACGGTGGTGGCCAGCGGTAGCGTGTCGCAGAACGAATTCGAGCCGGCCAGCGTGACCCCGCCGGCCACCGCCGCCACCACCAGCGAATACGACGCCACGCAGTGGATGGTGAAGGCGACCCAACCGCTGTTCCGCGCCGACTCCTGGTTCGACTACCAGCGCGCACGCGCCAGCAGCTCACAGGCCGAGGCCGCTTACCGGAGCCAGGAGCAGGAGCTGGCACTGCGCGTGTCCCAGGCCTACTTCAGCGTCCTGCGGGCGCAGGAGACCCTTGCGTATGCGGAGTCCGAAGAGGCTGCCTACGGCCGCCAGCTCGACCAGGCGCAGCAGCGCTTCGATGTCGGCCTGATCGCCATCACCGACGTGCTGGAGGCACGCGCCTCCTTCGACGGCGCCCGCGCCAATCGCATTTCCGCGGAGGCCAACCTCAACTCGGCGCAGGAGAACCTCGCCGTGATCATCGGCGAAGGCCCGGGCAAGCTGGTGCCGCTCAAGCCGGACGCGCCCATGGTAAAGCCGGTGCCGGCCGACCCCGAGGCCTGGGTCGGCCTCGCGCGGGATCGTAATCCGGACCTGATCGCCGCCCGCAAGAACTACGAGACGGCACGCGCTGCCAGCCGCCAGGCCACGTCGGGCTTCCTCCCCACGGTTGACTTGTATGCCAGCTACTCCGACCTGGACCGTGACAGCACCTCCCCTGCGCTCACGCAGCAGAACGGCACCACGACCAGCGTTGGCCTCGAGGCCAACTGGGTGGTCTTTGCCGGTGGACGCACCTACGCCGCCAGCAAGCAGGCCAGCTATCGCGCCGCCGCGGCACAGGACGTGGCTGTCGGCACCGAGAAGCAGGTGGTCAACGCCACCCGCACGGCCTTCCTGAACGTGTCCGCCGACTCCTACCGTGTCGAGGCCCGCAAGCAGGCCGTGGCCTCGAGCGAAGCCTCCCTCGAAGCCACGCAGGCCGGCTACGAAGTGGGAACCCGCAACATCGTCGACGTGCTGTTGGCGCAACGGAACACCTATGCCGCCAAGCGCGACTACGCGGCCGCCCGCTATGACTACGTGATCAACAGCCTGCGCCTGAAGGCATCGAGCGGCCAGCTCAGCGAAGTGGACATCCGGGAGCTGAACGGCTGGCTGGACCCGAACGCGAGCGTGGTCAGCGCCCCGGACAAAACGGTTGCTCCGCCGGATGAGCCCGCGCCCGCACCCGTAAAGAAGAAGCGCTGATCCAGCGCAAACTAAAAAGGCCGCATCTGCGGCCTTTTTAGTTTGCGCTGGATCCCGACGAGCACCACCGCTCTCAAGCAAAAAGCCGCGCGACCAGTGCGGTGACAGCTGTCTCCACCCGCAGTATCCGGGGGCCGATCTCGACCGCCTGGAAACCCGCTTCTTCCAGCTTCTCGATCTCGTACGGAATGAAGCCGCCCTCGGGACCGATGGCGAGCGAAGCCGGCTCGTCGAGTGCCACCGGACAGGTCACCGCCGCCGCCGGATGCGCCACCAGGCAGCGACTGCCCTGGCACAGCGCAGGCAGGCGATCCTCAACGAAGGGTTTGAACAGCGGCTCGAGGCGAACGTCGGGCAGCACGGTATCGCGCGCCTGCTCCAGGCCCAGCAGCAGCTGTTCGCGCACGCTGGCGGGCTCCAGCCAGGGCGACTCCCAGAAACTCTTCTCGACGCGATAGCTGTTCAACAGGACCAGCCGCTGCACACCCATGGCAGCGATCGTCTGCAGCACGCGCTTCAGCATTTTGGGACGCGGCAGCGCCAGCAGCAGGGTCAGTGGCAACTTGGCGGGCGGCGCCTGGTCCAATGCGAACTCGAGGACCGCCTCATCCCGTGAGAGGGTGGCGATGCGCGCGCTGCCCATCAGGCCGCCGACGAGCCCCACGCGCAAGCTGTCGCCCGCCTCCGCGCGATGCACCTGACGAATGTGCAGCAAGCGGCGGCCATCGATCCGAGCGAGCCCGGGCTCGGGGCAGTCGTCAGGCGTGAGCAGGAGCAGGTTCATTGCCACCGAGGTCATCGATCAGCGCAAGCTGGCGCTGCAGGGCGCCGCGATTGCGCTGCAGCACGTCGCGTGCCGCGACCACCATGGTATTGGCCTGCTCGGGATGGTCCAGGAGACGATTGCAGACTTCGCCCAGATGGTTGGCATCGACCAGCTGCAGCGCGCCGGCCGCCACCAGTTCATTGGCGATGGTCTGGAAATTGTGCACGTGGGGGCCGGACACCGTGGGCACGTCCAGCGCCATGGGCTCCAGCACGTTATGCCCGCCCACCGGCACCAGCGAGCCGCCGACGATGGCGACATCGGCAAGCGCGTACCACAGCATCAGCTCACCCATGCTGTCACCGAGCAGTACCGCGGTCTCGGGAGTGACCGCCTCGCCACGACTGCGCCGCGCCAGCCCGAGTCGCTTCTGGCGGACGATCGACGCGACATTCTCGAAGCGCTCGGGATGCCGGGGCACAAGGATCAGCAACGCATGCTTGTGCCGGGCACGCACGGCGGCGAAGGCCATCAGCACCGGGATGTCCTCGCCGGAGTGCGTGCTGGCCGCCACGACGACCAGCCGGCTCGCCAGTTTCCATTCCACATGCAACTGGTGCGCACGCGCATGGATATCGGCCGGAGGCGTGATGTCGAATTTCACGCTGCCGGTGACACTGATGCGCGCGTCGGGCACGCCGAGATCGCGGAAGCGCGCGGCCGTGGATTCGTCCTGTGCAGCGATGCAGGAAAGCTCACCCAGCATCGGTCGGGAAAGCCAGCCTGCAAGGTAATAGCCACGGGCAGAGCGCTCGGACAAGCGCGCGTTAGCCAGCATCACGGGAATGCCCCTGGAGCGCGCGGAATGAATCATGTTCGGCCACAGCTCGGTTTCCATGATGACCAGCGCCTGCGGGCGCACCCGGCGCAGGAACAGCGCCCAGGCCCAGGGCAGGTCATAGGGCGCGTAGGCATGGCCCACGGCATCGCCCCAGATGGCGTGTACACGCGCCGAACCTGTAGGCGTCATGGTACTGATGAATACCGGCTGGTCTGGATGGGCCTTGCGCCAGGCGTTCACCAGCGGTGCCGCCGCCAGCGTTTCACCAACAGACACCGCATGCACCCAAAGGCCGCCCTGCATCGCGGGAATCCCGAAGCCGAAGCGCTCGCCGACCCGCTTCAGGTACTCCGGCGCATGACGCGCGCGCCACAGGAGCCGCAGCAGGACCAGAGGCAGGAGGAGATGAAAAAGGACGGAGTAGAAGAAGCGCGTCACGATAGTTGCCTTTACTTGCGGAGCCCGAACGGACCGTCCACTACAACTGCTGGCGGACCTTCCCGGAAAGCAGGCCGCGAACCATTGCGCCCTGCAACAAGCCCGGCCTGTTGCACCGGGTCAAATCCTCAACCTGTCTTTATTGTTTGGCAGCGGCTACGGGAGCTGCAGAAAGCATGCCTTTACGGCCGGCCCCTTGCCTCGCCGGTGTCACTGACCAGCGGCTGGGACGATTGTGCAAAAAATGTGCGGCTGATTCCAGCGATAACCACAAGGGAATGCCCCGGAACACGGGAAGGTCATCACAATTCTCATGCATAAATTCCCAAGCGCCATGCATCCTTCCAATAGCTGCCCCCAGGCAACTCGCATAGACTTTCCGGCCATGCGCACCATTAAAACGGACTTCCTCATTTTCGGCGGCGGAATCGCCGGTCTCTGGCTGCTGAATCGACTGCGGGCAGCAGGCTTCAGCGTATTGCTACTTGAACAGGACCGCCTGGGCGGCCATGAAACCCTGAATGCCAACGGCATCATTCATGGCGGCCTCAAGTTCGGACTGGCGGCCATGCTGCGCGACATCGAGGACCTGGACGACATGCCGGCCCTCTGGCGTGCATGCATTGCCGGCACTGGCGATCTCGACCTCTCCGGGGTGAGGGTATTGGCCGAGCACCAGTACATCTGGTCGGAGGCCAACCTCGCCGCGCGCGCGACCACCTTTTTCGCCTCGCGCCTGATCACGGGCCAGGTCCGGCCGGTCGACGGGGCCGATCGCCCGGCCGCGCTCCACAATCCGGGCTTCGAGGGCCGGGTCTACCGGCTTTCGGATCTCGTCATCGACATCCCTTCGCTGGTGTCGAGCCTGATCAGCAAGCACAAGAGCTGCATCTACAAGGTGAGTCCGCAGAACTGCCACCTTGAAACCGATGACCGTCATAATACGACTGCTGTCTTCATCACGGCAGCGGGACTTGAGCCGATCCGCATACACCCCACCAACGTCGTCCTCGCCGGGGGCCAGGGGAATGCCGCCCTGCTCGAGGACATCGGCCTGCGCGAGCCCGCCATGGAAAGGCGCACCGTGCATATGGTGATGCTGAAACGCCCCAACCTTCCCATGCTGCATGCCCACTGCCTGGGTGCGAGCCGGAATCCCCGCCTGACCATTACCGCGCACCCCACCCGTGATGGCGAAATGATCTGGTACCTCGGGGGCGAACTCGCCGATGAGGGGGCCGGCCGCGACGAGCGCATGCAGATAGAGAAAGCCCAGCGGGAATTGAAAGAGCTGCTGCCTTGGGTGGATATTCGGGGCGCACGCTTCAAGACCCTGAAAATCGACCGCATTCTGCCGGCAGGGGATCGCGGCCTGCTGCGCCCGGACAATGCCTATGTCCAGGCTATCGGAAACAACATCCTGACCTGGCCCTGCAAGCTGACTCTCGCCCCCAATCTCGGGCGCCAAGTGCTGGCCCATCTGGAAAAAGAGGGCATAAAGCCCGAGCATGAGCAGCCCGCAGAAGCGCTGCCGCTCCTGTTTCCGGAAATAGGCCAACCTATCTGGGATATCCTGTTCACCTGATGCATGCACCGACCCTCAAGCCCCACCTTCTGAGTCCCCGATACTGGCCGGCATGGCTGCTGATCGGGCTCGTCTGGCTGCTCGCCCTCCTGCCTTGGGCCATCCAGTTGCGCCTGGGCGCCGCTATCGGCTGGCTGCTCTACCAACTGCTGGGCCGCCGCGTCGAGGATACCCGGGTGAACCTGCGCCTTTGCTTTCCGGAAAAAGCCGAGACAGAGCGCGAAGCCATGGTGCGGGATGTCTTTCGCAACGCGGGGCTGACTCTCTTCGAAACGGCCAACGCCTGGTTCCGCCGTCCTGAGCACTACCGCTCCCGCTTCGAGATCGACGGCCTGGAACATCTGCGGGCGGCACAAGCCGGGGGGCGCAGCGTCCTGTTGCTGGGCGCCCACTACAGCATGATGGACCTCGGGGCCTGCATGGCGTCGCTGTACTTCAAGGTGGATACGGTCTATCGGCAGCAGAAGAACCCGGTGCTCGAGTTCATGATGACCTCGCGTCGCCTCCGCTACCACTTCTGGGCCATCCCGCACGAGGACATGCGCAGCCTTATCAGGGCGCTGAAAGGCGGGCACATCGTCTGGTACACGCCGGACCAGGACTTCGGCCTGCGCCATGCCGTCTTCGCCCCGTTTTTCGGCAACATGGCCTCCACCATTACCACGCCGACCCGTCTTGCCCGGATCGACAACTCGGCCGTCATGCTCATCCACTTCCATCGCGTCGGCGACACCGAGCAGTACCGCATGTCGCTGTCCGCGCCGCTGGACAACTATCCCTCGGGTGACGAGGTCGCGGACGCCACCCGCGTCAATGCCGGACTCGAGGCATTGATACGACGGGCCCCGACGCAATACATGTGGTACCACAGGCGCTTCAAGACAGCGCCTCCTGGCGGCAAGCCCCCCTACCCGCCCAAGCCCAAGGAAATCCGCTGGCAGCAGGAAGCCGCCCGTCGTGCGCAGGAAAAAGCATGACCAGGCGCGTCGTGGTGCAGATCCTGCCGGCCCTGGACGCCGGCGGTGTCGAACGCTGTACGCTGGAGACCGCCCGCGCCCTCGTGGCGGCCGGCCACCGCTCCATCGTGGTGTCCAGCGGCGGCAGGCTCGTGCCGCAGCTCGAGCGCGAAGGCAGCGAGCACATCACCCTGCCGGTGCACCGCAAATCCCTGGCCAGCCTGCTGCAGGTCCTTCCCCTGCGTCGACAATTGCTGGCGCTCGATGCCGACATCCTGCATGCCCGCTCACGCGTTCCCGCCTGGATTGCCTGGCTGGCCTGGCGCGGCATGCCTGCCACCGCCCGGCCCCGCTTCGTCACGACCATGCATGGGCTTCACTCCGTCAGCCCCTATAGCGCCATCATGGCCCGGGGAGAAGTGGTCATCGCCGGGTCGGAGACGGTGCGGCGCTATATCCTGGAGAACTATCCGCAGTGCCCGCCGGAGCGAATCCACCTGATTCCCGAAGGCGTGGATCCGGACGAGTTCCCCTACGACTTCCAGCCCAATGACCGCTGGATAGCCGAATGGCAACGCGACTTCCCCGAGCTGGAGGGCAAGACCGTGCTGGCGTTGCCGGGCCGGCTGACCCGCCTCAAGGGGCACGCGACCTTCATCGAACTGATGCGTTCCCTTTCCGATCATCCGGAGGTCCATGGACTCATCATCGGCGGCGCGGAAGCCAAGAAGGCTGCCTACGCGGCCGAGCTCAGGGCGGCAGTGGCGGATGCAGGGCTGGCGGACCGGATCTCCTTCACCGGCCATCGCAGCGACATGCGTGAAGTCCTCACCCGGTGCCACCTCGTCTACTCGCTCTCGACCCAGCCCGAAACATTCGGCCGCACCGTGCTGGAGGCGCTGCGACTAGGGCGCCCCGTGATGGGTTGGGATGTCGGCGGCGTGGGGGAAATCCTCTCCCGCTGCTACCCCATTGGCCGGATCGCCGCCGGCGACAACGCGGCCCTGCTCGCCGCGACCCGCCGCTGGCTGCAGCAGCGCGATCGCCCGGCACCCTGCCCGCACTTCCTGCTCACCGACATGTGCGCCCGCACGCTCTCCCTTTACGACGCCCTGGCCAACCGTGCCGCCGCGAATGCATCGCCCCCCGGCTGACCGTCCCGCACTTACCGCTGACGGCGGATGACAGTAGAATGCCGCCCTTGCAATCACGAGTTTCTGGCCCATGAAAAAGGCGCTCATTACCGGCATTACCGGACAGGACGGCTCCTATCTGGCCGAGTTCCTCCTGGAAAAGGGCTATGAGGTCCATGGCATCAAGCGGCGTGCCTCGCTGTTCAACACGCAGCGCATCGACCACCTGTACCAGGATCCGCATGTGAGCCATCGCCGCCTGGTCCTGCACTATGGCGACCTGACGGACACTTCCAACCTCATCCGCATCCTCTCCGAAGTGCAGCCCGACGAGGTCTACAACCTCGGCGCGCAATCGCATGTGGCGGTTTCCTTCGAATCCGCGGAATACACCGCCGATGTCGACGCCATCGGCACGCTGCGCCTGCTGGAAGGCATCCGCTTCCTCGGCCTCGAGAAGAAGACACGCTTCTACCAGGCGTCCACCTCCGAGCTGTACGGCCTCGTGCAGGAAACCCCGCAGAAGGAAACCACGCCTTTCTACCCGCGCTCGCCCTATGCGGTGGCCAAGCTCTACGCCTACTGGATCACGGTGAATTACCGCGAGGCCTACGGCATGTACGCCTGCAACGGCATCCTCTTCAATCACGAATCGCCGCGCCGTGGCGAGACCTTCGTGACGCGCAAGATCACGCGCGGCCTCGCCAATATCGCCCAGGGTCTCGAGAAGTGCCTGTACATGGGCAACATGGACGCGCTGCGCGACTGGGGCCATGCCAAGGACTACGTGCGCATGCAGTGGATGATGCTGCAGCAGGAGCAGCCCGAGGATTTCGTGATCGCCACCGGCCAGCAGGTCTCCGTGCGTGAGTTCATCCGCCGGAGCGCCGCCGAGCTCGGCGTCGAGCTGGAGTTCACGGGCCAGGGCGTCGACGAGAAGGCCGTGGTCGCCCGCGTGACCGGCGACAAGGCGCCTGCCCTGAAGAAGGGAGACATTATCGTGGCCGTGGATCCGCGCTACTTCCGCCCCGCCGAAGTGGAAACCCTGCTGGGCGACCCGACCAAGGCCAAGGAAAAACTGGGCTGGGTGCCGGAGATCACCCTCGACGAGATGATCCGGGAAATGGCGGCGCACGACCTGGAAGAGGCGCAGCGCCACGCCCTGCTGAAAACGCACGGCTACCAGATCTCCGTGAGCCGCGAGAACTGACATGACGCGCGGCATCCTCACTCCGGACAGCAGGATCTACGTTGCCGGCCATCGCGGCATGGTGGGCTCCGCCATCGTGCGCCAGCTCGCATCGCGCGGCTGCCGCCACATCCTGACCCGCACCCATGCCGAGCTCGACCTCACCGACCAGGGCGCGGTGATGGCCTTCATGGCGCAGGAAAAGCCCGATGTCGTGGTCCTGGCCGCGGCAAAGGTCGGCGGCATCCATGCCAACAACACCTATCCGGCCGAGTTCATCTACGAGAACCTGATGATGGAGGCCAACGTCATCCACCAGGCCTTCCGCGCTGGCGTAAAGCACCTGCTCTTCCTCGGAAGCTCCTGCATCTATCCGAAGCTCGCCGCCCAGCCCATGACGGAAGCCGCCCTGCTGACGGGCACGCTGGAGCCCACCAACGAGCCCTACGCCATCGCCAAGATCGCCGGCATCAAGCTCTGCGAGAGCTACAACCGGCAGTACGGCACCGACTACCGCTCGGTGATGCCGACCAACCTCTACGGCCCCAACGACAACTTCCACCCGGAAAACAGCCACGTGCTGCCGGCCCTGCTGCGGCGCTTCCACGAGGCGGCGAAAGGCGGCGCGGACGTCGTCACCATCTGGGGCACTGGCACGCCGAAGCGCGAGTTCCTGCATGTGGACGACATGGCCGCCGCCTCGCTCTTCGTGCTGGAGCTGGACCGCGGCAGCTATGCCGCCAACACTCAGCCCATGCTCTCGCACATCAACGTGGGTACCGGCCGCGACGTTTCCATCCGCGAGCTCGCCGAAATGATCGCGGCGGTCACCGGCTTCCGTGGCCGCATCGATTTCGACACGAGCAAGCCCGACGGCGCTCCCCGCAAGCTCCTCGATGTCTCGCGCCTCGCCACCATGGGCTGGCGCGCCGGCATCGACTTGCCGGCGGGCCTCGCGAGCACGTATGAATGGTTCCTCACCCACGCCGCGGACATGCGCACATGAACATCCTTCCCGTCATCATGGCCGGCGGTTCCGGCACCCGCCTCTGGCCGCTCTCGCGCGAGATGCATCCCAAGCAGTTCCTGATCCTGCCCGGGCAGACGCAGTCCATGCTGCAGACGACGATTGCGCGCCTGGCCGGACTGACCAAGGAATTCCCGCTGGTCATCAGCAATGAGGCGCACCGTTTCATCGCCGCGGAGCAGTTGCGCCAGATGGACAAGCTGCGCGGCAACATCCTGCTCGAGCCCGTAGGCCGCAACACCGCCCCGGCAATCGCGCTCGCCGCGCTGCAGGCCACGCGCGACGGCGCGGATCCGCTCCTGCTGGTGCTGGCGGCCGATCACGTCATCCGCGACGTCGCCGCCTTCCAGGCCGCCGTGCACCTGGCGCTGCCGCTCGCCGGCCAGGGCCGCCTCGTCACCTTCGGCATCATCCCGACCGCCCCGGAAACGGGCTACGGCTACATACGCCGCGGCACGGCCATCGGCGAAGGCGCCTTCGAAGTGGCCGCCTTCGTGGAAAAGCCCGACCTGAAGACAGCCGAAAGCTACCTCGCTTCCGGCGACTACGACTGGAACAGCGGCATGTTCCTGTTCCGCGCCAGCGCCTACCTGAAAGAACTGCAGGCCTTCCGCCCCGACATCCTCGATGCCTGCCGCAAGGCATTGGCCGCGACGCAGAGCGACCTCGACTTCGTGCGCGTGGATGCCGAGGCCTTCAAGGCCTGCCCTTCCGACTCCATCGACTATGCCGTGATGGAGAAGACCGCCCACGCCGCCGTCGTGCCCCTGGCCGCCGGCTGGAGCGACGTCGGCGCCTTCTCCGCGCTCTGGGAAGTGAGCGGCAAGGACGAGAACGGCAATGCGCTGCAGGGCGACGTCATCGCCTACGACACGAAGAACTGCCTGGTGGACGCCGAGAACGGCCTCGTCGCCACGGTCGGCCTGACCGACACCATCGTCATCCAGACCAAGGATGCGGTGCTGGTGGCCGCGCGCGACCGCGTGCAGGACGTGAAGAAAATTGTGGAAAGCCTGAAGGCGCAGGGGCGCAGCGAGTACCGCCTGCACCGCCAGGTCTACCGCCCCTGGGGCCACTACGATTCCGTCGACGCGGGCGGCCGCTACCAGGTCAAGCGCATCCTGGTGAACCCGGGCGCCAAGCTGTCCGTGCAGATGCATCACCACCGCGCCGAGCACTGGGTCGTGGTCAACGGCACCGCACGCGTCACGCTGAACGGCGTCGACAGGCTGGTCACCGAGAACGAGTCCATCTACCTGCCGGTCGGCGCGGTGCATGCGCTGGAAAACCCGGGCAAGATTCCGCTCGAGCTGATCGAGGTGCAGGTCGGCGCCTATCTCGGCGAGGACGACATCGTGCGCCTCGAGGACCGCTACGGCCGCGCCGACCAGACCCTTATTTCCAATTAAGCTTTCACCGATACGCAGAGGCAGACCATGAGCGCTAACGAACCCCGGCCCATCCTGATCGAAGTCGGCCCCGGCGAGCTGATCGACAAGATCACCATCCTCGAGATCAAGGTCGATCGCATGACCGACGAAGGCAAGCTCAAGAACGTGCGCTATGAGCTGGACGTGCTGAGCCGTGCCCAGCGCGAGGGCATGACCGATTCCGCCGAGCTGCGCCGCCTGTGGGCAGAGCTCAAGGCCATCAACGAGGCGCTGTGGGTGATCGAGGACGATATCCGCGACTGCGAGGGCCAGAAGGACTTCGGCCCGAAGTTCATCGAGCTGGCGCGTGCCGTGTACATCACCAACGACAAGCGAGCGGCGGTGAAGAAGCAGATCAACGTCCTCACCGGCTCCGCCATCGTGGAAGAGAAGTCCTACAAGGAGTTCTGAGCCGTCGGGTTCCGGCCGTCACGAAGGCATGAAAAAGCCCCGCATTGCGGGGCTTTTTTTCTGGGCAGGACATATAGCGCGGGGCGCAATGCGTTGCTCGTGGAGAAGCCGGCCTTTCGCGCGGCGCAGAAGCTATATCCGCGCGCCGATGTCACTTCGCCTCTGCAGATCGGCCTGCGAGGCATGCGCCCGTAACCGCTAGCCCGCAGACACGACCGGCAGGCGCGGCAACACGGCCTCCAGCACCTGCTGCACTGGCAAGTCCTTGAGGTCGCCCACCTCGATCGCGCGGAACTCCGGGCGCAGGATGCCGGTGCGCTCCGCCGAGGTGTGCGAGCCGAAGAGCACGAGGCCGGGCCGCTGCAGGCAGGCGGCAACATGGCTGGGCCCGGTGTCGTTGCCGATGACGAAGGCCGCGCCCTTGAGCACGCCGGCCAGCTCGAACCAGCCAAGGAAGCCATTGGGCCCGAGCAGCGTCTGCCCGGGAATGCTCTTCGCCAGTTCGAGCTCATCCGGGCCCGGCGCGGTCACCACCTGGTAGCCCCGGTCGATGAGCAGTTGCGCGAGCTCCGCATAGTAGGGCCAGCGCTTCTGCGGATGCTTGGCGGCACAGCCGGGGATCAGGGCGATGTAGCCGGGCCGCACGCCCTCGGCCGCCAGAAAGGCGGACATGTCGTCCGCCATCCACGACACATCGGGATGCATGGCATGGATGGCCTTCACGCCCTCGCGCTCGAGCTGGAGCCGGTAGCACTCGCGCACCGGCCGACCGTTGAACTCGCGGTTGTCGCTCCAGGGAATGCCGGGCAGCAGAAAGCGACGGTAGGCCTTGGTGCGGTTGCTGCTCTGCAGGTCGTAGACGCGGCTGAACCCCTCCTGGCGCAGGGCGCGACGCAGGGCGAAGAACTTTCCCAGCTTGATCCAGGGCGCGCGCTCGTCGAGCAGCAGGCGGTCGACGTGGGGACAGCGCGCCAGCAGCTTGCGGAACGGCGGCGTCGTGAGCAGCACGATTTCGGCGTCGGGATGATGGGCGCGGATGTCGCGCAGGGCGCCATCGGCCTGCACGATGTCGCCAAAGGCGCCATGACGAATGACGAGAATCTTGTCGCGGGCGGTCTGCATCGCCGGGTTCCCTGCCGGTGGAATCGAGGCTGCCAAACTAGCGGCAAGGACACCGCCAATCAAGGCGGCCGATGGCATAATGCGATCCTCTGCAAACAGGAAGAGCCATGATCACCGTCAAGCTGATGAGCCGCAGGCCGGCAGCCGAATGGCTGCGCTATTTTCCCGGCGGCGTGCCCGAGTGGGGCGGCTGCCGCTTCGTCTTCGACGCCGAGGCGCGCGAGTATGACTGGCTGGCGGTCTACGACGACCTGCCCCCCGACGGCGAGGAACGCCGTTCCATGCGCGTGGAAACCCTGGCCTGCGCGCCGGCGCACTCGCTGCTGGTCACTACCGAACCTTCTTCCATCAAGGCTTATGGCCGCGCGTTCTGCGCGCAGTTCGGCTACGTGCTCACCAGCCAGGAACCCTGGGCGCTGAAGCACCCCGGTCGCATCTACAGCCAGCCGGCCCTGCACTGGTTCTACGGCACGGGCGGCGACCACATGCGCACCCTCGACGAGATGCGCGCCCATCCACCGCTCGCCAAGACCGGCATGCTCTCCACGGTCGGCTCCGGCAAGCAGCAAAAGCACACCATGCACTTCAAGCGCTACCAGTTCATCCAGCGCATCAAGGAAGCGATTCCGGAAATGGACGTGTACGGGCGCGGCTACATCCCCATGCCCGACAAGGCGCAGGCGCTGGACAGCTACCGTTACCACCTGGCGGTGGAGAACCACCACAGCCTGCACCACTGGACCGAGAAGCTGTCCGATCCCCTGCTGGGCGCCTGCCTGCCTTTCTATGCCGGCTGCCCGAACGCGGCGGATTACTTTCCGCCCGAGAGTTTCATTGCGCTCGACATCCATGACCCGGAGGGCGCGATCGGGATCATCCGCACGGCCATGGCGAACGGCGAATACGAGAAGCGCCTGCCGGCCATCCTGGAGGCGCGTCGTCGCGTGATGGAAGAGTATTCGTTGATCGCCGTGCTGGCGCGCGAGATTGCCGCGCGTCATGACACCGCCTTGCCGAGACAGACACGCAGGATCTATTCACGGCGTGCCCTGCGCGTTGCCCGCCCCTGGACGGCCATCGAGCAACTGCTGGAAAGACTGCTGCAGCGCCTGCGCAGCCGTGCCGCATCACCTTCGCAACCGGGCTGACGCCCTGCCCGCCAGACCGGACGTCGCTCAGTCCGGCAGCGCCGCACGCGGCGGCGTCAGCCAGCCGAAGCCGATACCGAGGAGGTAAAAGCTGAACAGCGTCATCTCCGACGCATAGAAGTTGTTCTGCGTGCCGAGCGGAAACCACATCAGCGCGAACACCAGCAGCGCCGCCCAGCCCATGGTCGCGCGAGCGTTCGCATGCCGCACCATCTCCCGTGCCAGCCACGCGTAAAACGCCAGAAAGGCCAGCAGCCCGACGAGGCCGGTCGTGACCCAGGTTTCCAGCAGGACCTGGTGGGTATGCATGATGTCGATACCCATGCGGGCGTAGATATTGTCCGGGGCGAGATAGGGCTTCACCGCCTCGGTGAACTGACCGGGGCCGACACCGAACAGCAGGTGGTCCTTCGCCAATTCAACAGTCGGATACCAGATGTCGAGCCGGTAGGACGTGGCCTTGTTAACCGAGTCGTACGTGAGGCCGGACAGCACCTGCGCGGTCTGCTCGACGCGCGCCTCGAAAATCGCGCTGGTCTTGTAGGCGACGGCAACGGCCAGGAGCACGAGCAGTGGCCCCGCGACCCAGATCAGTCGCCGCTGCAAGGGCGGCAGCGCCAGCGATTGCAGCACCGTAAACAGGCTCGCCCCCAACAGGAAGGTGAGCAGGCCGAAACGGCTTCCTCCCGCCATGGTGAGCAGGCCGGCGACGGCCAGCACGGCCGTGCCCATGAGCAGGCCGCGGCGCTTCGGTGCCAGGAAAAACGCGGGCAGCAAGGCCATCATGCCGACGAAAAAGCCGAACTTCATGGGATGGGTGAAGTAGGCCGTCAGACGCTGGCCATCCGGCGAATCCAGGCCGCGACCGCCGATGCTGCTGCCGGTGAAGAGCTGCAGGCTGCCGTCGGCGAGCCAGCTGAGGACGGCAGCCACGATCAGCACTTGCGCCACTCGCCCAGCGTCCCTGTCGCGCGTCATTCCCGCCGCCGCAAGGCCCATCAATCCAGCCAGGATGAATACGGCGGCCTTTTCCAGCCAGACCTTCTCGACCTGACCGGTCGCCACCGTCAGCACGAGACAAGTCAGCAGGATCGGCACGATGAAGAGCAGCATCGCCAGGCGCAGGCCGGCCTCCTCACGCCAGAGATTACGCAGGCCGACGCGCGCCAGGCCGATGCCGAGGATCAGCACGTAGAAGATGTAATAGGCGCGGGCAAACGGAAAAAAGATCACCGGGCCGGCGAGCACCACGCCCCGGAGCCACGTTTGCCATGCGATGCCTTGCAGCCCCATTGCGAATTCCGGATCAGGTTGGAGGGAAGTTTCAGCCCAGGCGGCGGACGCCTTCGAGGCTGGCAAAATAGCGGTCGAGCGACGGCCGCACCATGCGCAGCATCAGTCGCGGCATGAAGCGGCTGCCCAGGTAGGCCAGCAGCACGAGCGGATGAAACCCGCGTTCGCGCGCCGACTTCCACCACGGCGAGATCGCCTTGCGCGCGATGTCCGCCTGCGCCCCCGCGGGCAGCGCCGGATTCGCCAGCAGGTGCGTGTAGGTCAGGTACTGGTCATGGTGCTGCTGCGCGCGGTTGCGCGACAGGTGCTGCGCGCTCGGGCGGCTGCGGGTTTCGTCGGGCGCCATCAGCACATAGCGGCAGGGCTGGCGAATGAGCCCGGCGCGCTGCGCCACCAGCGCCAGCCGCAGCGCCAGCGACTCGTCCTGGATGAAGACCTCGCCATCACAGCCGCCCGCCTTTACCGCGATCTCGCGCTTGACCAGCACGATCGGCAGCACGATGCCTTCGCGCAGCGTGAAGGTCAGTGGTGCGGAGCTGCTCACATAGTCCGGCGGCGATGGCAGGCGCTTCTCAAACGCGGCGGCGGCCGGCTCCGCGGTGTGGGCGGAGCGGCCGTAGATGTAGTCGAGGTTGTCGCGCTGCAGCAGGCCGAGCATGGTCTTGAGGACATTGGCGGGCGCGATGTCGTCGGCGTCGAACACGAACACCAGCTCGCCCTGAGCGGCTTCGATGCCCTGGTTCAGGCGACACGCAGGCCCCTGGTTGCGTTCATTGCGAATGAGCCGGTAGGGCGCGGGGTTCTCGTGGAAGAACGCCTCCGACACCGCCAGCGAAGCATCTGTCGACGCGTCGTCCACCAGGATGAAGTCCAGCGTGAAATCGCTGCCGGCGCCCTCCTGGCGATAGAGGCTGGCGAGCGTATCGGGCAGGAAGGTCGCCTTGTTGAACACGGTCAGCACTACCGAGATGGAAACGGCCATGTCAGGCTCCGCCCTGCTGTGAAAGTCGCTCCAGGAGAATACCGGCGACACGCTCCGCTTCATTGAAGTGCAAGGCCGGCCGCATTTCCTGCGTGTCGCGCCACTCGGCAAAGGCCGTGACGCGCTTTTCCGCGACCAGCTGCGCGACACCCCGAATGACCCGGCTGGGTTTCGCCGCCTTCGGCACCTCGAGCAGCCCGACCCGGCAGCCGGCCGTCAGCGCCTCGTAGACCATGGACACGCTGTCCTCGCTCACCCACACGGTCTCCGTGCCGGCGAGACGCTCGGCCAGCCAGCCCGGCGGGCATTCGTCGAAGGGCTGGAAGCGCTCGCCGTAGCGCCGATGCAGCTCGGGCGCGAGTGAGCCCGGCGTGCGGCGCGAATCGGTGATGCGCCAGGCCGTGCCCGGCTTCAGCGCCGCCACAATGGCCTGCACCTGCTCCAGGATCACCGCATCGCTCCACTCGACATGCTTGCTCGGCCCGCCGATGAGGAAGAGCAGGCTATCCGGCTTCTTGTGACCGGCCCGCATGGGGTTCAGCACGCCGAGCGTGGAAATGACATTGGCGACCGGCGCGACGCCGTCGTGCTCGGGCACGACCACGAAGTCGAAGAGCGGCAACGGCAGCGACGGCTTCATGAGCGCGACGATGCGCCCGCCTGCGGTACGGCGCGCCGCGAGCAGGGCAAGGTGCGTGCCGTGGCCGGCACCGATGAGAAGGTCGGGACGTTTCTTCGCGAAGCCCGGCCTGAAGCGGCCGAGCACGAGATCGAGCAGGCCCACGGAGCGGCTGCTGACATCGATGTCGATGGTCTCGCAGCGGGTGCGGTCCGCCAGGGCCCGGACGAGCCCCAGCGTTTGCTGCATGTGGCCGGGCTTGCCGTCGGTCAGGCGCCAGATGACTAGGGGCTGGGACACGACGACTTTCCCGGAGAGAAACGGATTACTTGACCGGCGTGAGCCAGTCGCGGTGCTTGGGATTGCGGCCCATCACGGTGTCGAAGTACAGGCTCTGGATGCGCTCGGTCACCGGGCCGCGGCGGCCAGCGCCGATGGCGCGACCATCGACTTCGCGGATGGGCGTGACTTCGGCAGCGGTGCCGGTGAAGAACGCTTCGTCCGCGATATAGACCTCGTCGCGGGTGATGCGCTTTTCCACGACCTTGATACCGAGGTCATTCGCGAGGGTGATGGCGGCATTGCGGGTGATGCCGTTCAAGCAGGACGTCACTTCCGGCGTGTACAGCACGCCATCCTTCACCAGGAAGATGTTCTCGCCCGAGCCTTCGGCCACATAGCCTTCCGGATCCAGCAGCAGCGCCTCGTCGGCACCGGCGGACAGGGCTTCCTGCAGCGCCAGCATCGAGTTGATGTAGTTACCGTTGGCCTTGGCGCGGGTCATGGAGATGTTCACATGGTGGCGCGTGAAGCTGGAGGTGCGCACCTTGATGCCCAGCTCCAGTGCTTCCTTGCCCATATAGGCACCCCAGCTCCAGGCAGCAACGATCACGTGGACCTTGAGGCCGGTGGCGCGCAGGCCCATGGCTTCGCTCCCGTAGAACACCATGGGGCGCAGGTAGGCGGAGGGCAGCTGGTTCTCGCGCACCGCGGCGCGCTGCGCCTCGTTGATCTCGTCCTTCGAGAACGGCATCTTCATGTTCATGATGTGCGCGGAATCGAAGAGGCGGTTGGTGTGTTCCTGCAGGCGGAAGATGGCGGTGCCGCCTTCGGCCTCGTAGGCGCGGACGCCTTCGAACACGCCCATGCCGTAGTGCAGGGTATGGGTCAGCACGTGGGTCTTGGCATCGCGCCAGGGCACCATTTCGCCGTCAAACCAGATCACGCCGTCGCGATCAGACATCGACATTTTTCATTTCTCCACACGGTGCAGCCCACCCCGGACCGCTCCGTCAATCAAATGAGTTATTGCCCGCCCAGCAAGGCGTTCCACCAATGCACGACGAGCGCGCGTTCCTGCCGGAACTCGTCGTCCTGTACCTTGGCATCCAAGTTGGCGAGCGCGAGACGGTGGCCGCGGGCACGGTATTGCAGATAGGCATCCCTGAGCCCGGCGGCCGCATCGGCAGGGAGAAGACCGTGGTTGGCAAGGCCTTCCAGGATGCGGACGTTATCGGGGTAGCGGGTCAGCTCAGGGGTTTCGTGCGCCCACGCCAGTACGCCGTATTGCACCATAAATTCGATATCGACGATACCGCCTCGGTCCTGCTTCAGGTCGAAGCCCTGCCCCTTTTTGCCGGGCGCTTCCGAGGACAGATGGGCGCGCATCTTGTGCCGCATCTCGACGACTTCCCGGCCTAGCACGGCCCGCTCGCGGGCCTTGGCCAGCGCCTCGCGGCGGACCTCGTCGAAGGCCAGGCCGAGCGCCGGGTCGCCGGCCACCATCCGGGCGCGCACCAGGGCCTGGTGCTCCCAGGTCCAGGCCTGCTCCTGCTGGTATTTGCGGAAGGCGGCCAGCGAGGTCACCAGCAGGCCGGCGTTACCGGAAGGCCGCAGGCGCATGTCGACGTCATAGATCTGGCCGGCCGACGTGGCCGTGGTCAGGAAGGCGATGATTTTCTGGCCGAGGCGCGCGAAGAAGCTGGCGTTGTCGAGCGGACGCTCGCCATCAGTCTCGCCGTCGGCGCTGCCACCATGGATGAAGACGAGGTCGAGGTCGGAGCCGTAGCCCAGCTCGAGGCCGCCGAGCTTGCCGTAGCCGACCACGATGAAGCCTGGGTCGCAGGGCTGGCCGTCGAGGCCCATGGGACGGCCGTGGCGCGCCGTCAGGTGGCGCCAGGCAAGGTTCAGCACCTCCTCCAGCACGGCTTCGGCGAGCCAGGTCAGGTAGTCGCTGACCTTCATCAGCGGCAGCGTACCGGTGATGTCAGAGGCGGCGACGCGCAGCACCTGCCCCTTCTTGAAGATGCGCAGGGCTTCCATCTGCGCCTCGAGGTCGTCCTCGGGGATACGCACCAGCACCTGCCGGAGCTCGGCGGCGATCTCTTCCTTGCGCGGCGGGGAAAACAGCGTCTGCGCGTTCAGCATCTCGTCGAGCAGCACGGGATAGCGCGCCACCTCCTCGGCGATCCACGGACTGGCGGCGCACAGGCCCACTAGCCTCTTCAACGCGGCATGATTCTCCACGAGCAGCATGATGTAGGCGGAGCGGCGCAGCACCGACTCCACGAGCGGCAGGCAGCGCGCGAAGGCGACATCGGGGTCGGCCTGGCGCGTGCACTCGTCGAGCAGGCGGGGCATGAGCCGGTCGAGGCGCTCCCGTCCCACTGCCTGCATGGCACGCACGGCGCGACTGTCACGCAGCGCGAGGAGCTTCGCGCGCGAGTCTTCGACCGACTTGAAACCGGCGCCGGCGAGCAGACTGACGAGCTCATCCTCGGCGGCAGTCCAGAGGCCGGCGCCAGGACCGCTCTCGGCGGCGTCGCGTTCTTCGCGCGAAACGATCACGTCGCGGAACTGCGCCTCTACCTGCCGACGGTGGCCGTCCAGCACCTGCAGGAATGAGGTCCAGTCGGCAAACCCCATGCTGAGCGCGAGTCGCTGCTGCTCGTCGGGTGAAGACGGCAGCTCCTGCGTCTGCCGGTCGTGCATGGCCTGCACGCGGTGCTCGACCACGCGCAGGAAGAAATAGGCCTGGCGCAGCTCCTCAGTCGCCTGCGCCGGCAGCAGGCCGGTGTCGCCCAGCAGCGCCAGCACGCCGAGCAGCTCGCGGCATTGCAGTCGCTTGTCGACGCCGCCCCGGATGAGCTGGAAAGCCTGCGCGATGAACTCGACCTCGCGGATGCCGCCACGACCGAGCTTGATGTTGCTGTCCATGCCCTTGCGCCGCACCTCGCGCTCGATCATGGCCTTCATCTCGCGCAACGATTCGAAGGCGCCGAAATCGATGTAGCGGCGGAACACGAAGGGCCGCAGCGAGTCCATGAGGTAACGCCCTTCGACCGGGTCGCCGGCGCAAAGGCGGGCCTTGATGAGCGCATAGCGCTCCCACTCGCGGCCGTGCTGTTCGTAGTAGGTTTCCATGCCGGCGAAGGAACTGGCGAGCGCGGAGCCGTCGCCCCAGGGACGCAGGCGCATGTCGACGCGGAACACGAAGCCGTCCTCGGTGACGGTGTCGAGGATGCGGATGACGCGTTGCCCGAGGCGGACGAAGAATTCCTGGTTGGCGATGACCGTCGGGCCCGCGGTCTCGCCGTGCTCCGGATACGCAAAGATGAGGTCGATGTCGGAGGAAAGGTTCAGCTCCTGCGCGCCCAATTTGCCCATGCCGATGACGCAGAGCTTTTGCGGCTTGCCGCTGTCCTCGCCGACGGGCGTGCCGTGCGTCGCCACGAGGCGGGACTCCGCCCATGCGAGAGCGGCACTGATGGCGGCGTCGGCAAAATCGGAGAGCTCGCGCGTGATCTCCATGACAGCGCAGAGCTGGTTCACGTCGCGATAGATCCAGCGCAGCATGGCCTGCTGGCGGCGCAGTCGCAGCGCCTTCATCAGCGCCTCTTCCGTCTCGGCCGCGACCTGCAGCGCCTGCAGCTCGGCGGCGTAATCGGGTGCAGGGCCTTTCCACGCCGTCACCTGCTGCAGCCACTCCGGATGCTTGCGGCACTGCTCCAGGGCGTAGTCGCTGAGAAAGAAGAGACGGGCGAGGCCTGGCGAGGCGTCTGCCGATACCGGCACGGGCAGCGTTTCCAGCCGCGCCAGCGCGGCCTTCACCTCGGGGAGTTCCAGGTCGAGCAGGCCGGTATCGGGCATGTCAGTTCCTCAGCGGGTCGCGCGGGCCACCACCTCGCGCACGACGCTACCGACGTGGCGAAGGTCATCGGGGGAAAGCGTGTGATGCACGAGGAAGGCGAGACTGGTCTGGCCGAGCTCGTGCGCCACCGGCAACGGCTTTTCCGGGCGCAGGCCGGTGCCGTCAAAGGCCTTCTCGAGATAGACCTCGGAGCAGCTGCCACTCATGCAGGGAACGCCGGATGCGGCCACCTCCTGCATGATGCGGTCGCGGCTCCAGTCGGCCTTCAGCGCCTCCGGCCGCACGAAGGCATAGGCACGGTAAGCGGCATGGTAGATATCGCTTGGGGCCTGCGGGATGCGCAGCGCCGGCAGATCGCCAATCGCCTCGAACAGCGCGTGCATGTTGTCGCGCCGGCGGGCCACCCAGTGATCGAGCTTGCGCAACTGGCACTGGCCGATGGCCGACTGCATCTCGGTGATGCGCCAGTTGGTACCGAAGGATTCGTGCAGCCAGCGGAAGCCCGGCGGATGTGGCCGGTTGTAGACGGCATCGAAGCTCTTGCCGTGATCCTTGAAGGACCACATGCGCGACCAGATCGCCTCGTCGTTGCAGGTGACGAGACCGCCCTCACCGCCCGTGCTCATGATCTTGTCCTGGCAGAAGGAAAAGGCGGCGATATCGCCGAGGCTGCCGACGGGCTTGCCCCGATAGCGCGCGCCATGCGCCTGTGCGCAGTCCTCCACCACCTTCAGGCCGCGCTCCCGCGCGAGCGCCAGGATGCTGTCCATGTCGCAGGGCCAGCCGGCAAGATGCACGCAGAGGATGGCTTTCGTGCGAGGCGTCAGCACGGCGCGGATGGTGTCGGCGGTGATGTTCTGCGAGTCGGGGCAGATGTCGGCAAACACCGGCGTCGCGCCGGCGAGCACGACGGAGCTGACACTGGCGAGGAAGGTGCGCGAGGTGACGACGACCTCATCCCCCGAGCCCACGCCGAGCGCGATCCAGGCAAGGTCCAGTGCCAGCGTGCCGTTACCGACGGCGATGGCATGCTTCACGCCAACGTAGGCGGCATAGTCCTTTTCGAAATCGCGGGAGACTGTGCCGGTCCAGTAGTTGACCTTGCCGGAGCGCAGCACGGATTCGACCGCGGCCAGTTCATCCGATTCGTAGAGGGGCCAGGGGGCGTTGGAATAGCTCATCGCGCGGTGCTCATTTCTTCACAAGGGGTTTGGCGGGAATGCCGACAGCGGTGACATCGGGCGGAATGTCGCGGGTCACACAGGCGGCGGCGCCGATCACGGCATTGGCCCCGATGACGAGCGGACAATCGAGCCGGCCGTTGATGATGCTGGCGCCGGTGCCGACATAGGCGCCCTTCTCCAGGATCACGCAGCCCGACACATGCACACCGGGCGCCAGCGTGACGAAATCCTCCATCACGACATCATGGCCCACGGTGCAGTCGAGATTGATCTGCACCTGGCGGCCCAGGCGGATGTTGGTGGTGAGGATGCTGCCGGCGCAGATCACCGTGCCCTCGCCCATCTCGATGAAGCGCGACTTTTCTACGCGCGGATGCACCAGTGTGGCAAAGCCCAGCCCTTTTTCCTGCACACGCGTCGCGAGCTTTTCGCGCAGCGCCGGCGCCCCGAGTCCCAGCACGACCTCGGCCTGCGGAAACTGTGCCGCGGCCTGGTCCAGCGAATAGACCTTGATGCCGTTGAGTTCCTTGCCGTGACTGTCGGGGTTGTCGTCGATGAAGCCGACCGGCTGCACCGCCTGCCCTGCTGCCGTGCACTGCTCGACGAGCCAGGCAACTTCGCGCGCGAAACCGCCGGCGCCGTAGATGAGGATCTGCTTCATGACTGCCTTCCTGCGTCCTGCGCATCCGGTTTGCCTGTGCCCTCGAAGCGCGACATGGTGGCTTCGCCGGCGGCGCTGATGCCTTCGCGGCGCAGCACGCGCCACACTGTCAGCGCGATGATCTTGATATCGAGCCACACGCCCTGGTGATCGACGTACCACACGTCGAGCTTGAACTTTTCATCCCAGGAGATGGCGTTGCGGCCGTTGATCTGGGCCCAGCCGGTAATGCCCGGCTTCGCATCGTGCCGGCGCGCCTGCTCGGGCGTGTACAGCGGCAGGTAATCCATCAGCAGTGGCCGCGGACCCACCAGGCTCATCTCGCCCTTGAGCACATTGATCAACTCGGGCAGCTCATCGAGGCTGCTGGCGCGCAACCAGCGGCCGAAGGGCGGCAGGCGCTCGGCATCGGGCAGCAGCTGGCCGTCGGCGTCGCGCGCATCGGTCATGGTGCGGAACTTGTACATGCGGAAGGGCTTGCCATGCAGGCCGGGGCGCACCTGCACGAAGAGCACGGGACTGCCGAGGCGCTTGCGTACGAGATACGCCACGCCTAGCACCACCGGCCCGAGCACGATCAGGCCGACCAGCGCACCCGAAATATCCAGAAGTCGTTTCAGCATCACCGTTTCCCGAGCAGGTCCGAATACAGCTTGTCGTGGAGGCCGATCACGACCTGCTCATCATAGTCAGCCACCATGCGGGCGCGGCCCCGTTCCCCGAGCGCCTCCGCCTCGCGTTCATCCTGCGCGAGCTCCTGCATGGCGGCGGCAAGCCCGGCGGCGTCGCCCACGGCATGCTTGCGTCCGCAGCCCTCGGTGAGTTCGCTGATGCCGCGGGTATCGGCGCCGATGATGGGCACGCCAAGGCTGAGCGCTTCCAGCAGCGAGCGCGGCAGGCCCTCGCGCTCCGAGGGTAGCAGAACGGCGCGCGACGCCCGCGCCAGCACCGGAATGTCCCGGCGAAAGCCGAGGAAATGCAGACGATCCGCAAGGCCGAGCGCCGCTGCCTGCTCCTGCAGGGGCTGTCGCAGCGGGCCGTCGCCGGCAAAGGCGACATGGATGTCGCCATGACCGAGCAGCTGCATGGCCGCCAGCACGTCGCGATGCCGCTTGCCGGGATTGAACTCGGCCACCATCAGGAAGAGCACGTCGCGCTCGTCCAGGCCGAGCTCGCGGCGCACCGCGGCGATGGCATCGGCAGTGACGGCCGTAGGAGTCCAGCGCTTCGTATCCACACCGATGCCCGGCATGTACTCCACACGGGTATCGAAGCCGGCGCTGCGTGCGCCGTCAAAGTCCTCGCGATTGATCGTCACCAGTGCATCGCACCACGGCGCCGCCAGGCGTTCGGCGAAGCGGAACACGCTATTGGCCAACGGCCGGCCGTTGCGGTGGAAATGAAAGCCGTGCGCCGTATAGACCACGCGCGGCCGCGGGCTCAGCGTGCGCAGGGCAAAGCGCACGAGGAAAGCTGCCACCGGCGTATGTACGTGCACGATGTCGTAGTTGCCGCGCGCCACCAGCGCACGAATGGCGGCAGGCGCGCGCAGCAGCGTGCCGATGTCGCGCGGATTCCGCGAGAGCGGCAACGCGTGGCAGGCATCGAACTCCTGCTTCAGCTCGGGGAGCGAGTCGATGTCGCGCGCGGCTGCGTCCACCTGCCAGCCCAGCGCGCGGTAGTGACGGGCGAAGGGCAGCAGGAAGGCGCGCAGTGTCGCCGGGACGGTGGAAACGATCAGGAGGCGCGGCATGGCTCAGGCTCCTGCGGCCGCAGCTGTGTCGGCATCAGCGGCGGCCGGGCCGTTGCCACACGCATGCTGCGCCTGCCAGACCAGCAGCACGATCAGGACCCAGAACACGGGATGACGCATGAGGTACTGTCCGACGCCCTGCACGAGCAGTCCGGCGAGAGCGGCAATCCAAGGCGCCGTTTCAGGTGTCCGCCAGAGGCTGCGCACCAGCCAGATAACGAAGCCCAGCGCTGCGAGAAGCCCGACCACGCCTGTGTTCACGAGTATTTGCAGGTACAGGTTGTGCGATTCCGTGTTTTGCAGAGGGCGGGTGACGCCGGAGTAGGCACCCGGTCCGAGGCCGACCACGGGCGAGTGTCGCCAGGCCTTGATGCTGTTGCCCCACAGGGTGATGCGCTGATTGAGCTTGTCGGCGCCGTTGCCCACAAACAGCCTGTTGCCCTTTTCGAGCATGCCCTTGCGCTTCTTGAGCATCTTCTCGGTCGGCGCCACGCCGGCCACCGCACCGACCGCACGCAGCACCGGACTGGGCGGCAGCTTGTCGGCCACCAGGCGGAAGGTGGCGAACACCGCGAGAAAGATCATGAACACCGTCAATGCCTGACGGCGCAGTGCGGGCTGCCGGTAATAGACAATCCCTGCATACACCAGCATGAACGCCAGCAGCCCCATGACCGCGGCATCGCTGCGCACTTCGAGGAACAGCCAAAGCAGCAGCACGAGCAGTACAGGACGCAAGCGCTCCGCCAGCAGCACCAGCAGCATCCCGGCCACCAGCAGGAGCAGGGCCCACTGGTTGGGATCGGCCGCCCAGGCGTTGAAGCGGCCGTACCACCAGCCATTTGCAAGGAATGCCGGGGACAGCACCGGCTTGCCGATCAGGTAGTCGACGATGACCAGCAGGAAGGCAAAGCAGGAAAAGGCCAGCGCCACGCCAACAAAGCCCAGCGCGAAGTGCCGCATGTTCCGCCGCGAATCGCCGACGAGCAGGAGCAGCAGGAACGCCGTGCCAATGGCGAAGCAGAAGGCCATCACGTCATGCAGCCATCCTGCCGAAAGCCGCCCTGCCACGGCGGAGAAACCGCCAGCCACGGCGAGCGATACCAGATAGATGCCCCACAGACCGGCCAGTACACGGTACTGGCGTAGCGCAGGAAGTATGCGCCGGCGCAGCAGGAAGACACTGACCAGCCCCGTGAGTGCGAGCCCGAGCTCACCCACGCCGACCGGCAAGCCCGGCAGGCGCAAGGTGGTGCATACGGTGAGAACAAACAGCAGACCGAGCAGCAGCCAGAGGCGCTCCTTCGGGAAGATCAATGCATCCATGGAGTCCGTCTTCACAGCAGAATTCACGACTGTCGGCCCAGGGCTCTCGCCAGCGTAGACAACATCTCGCGGCGCATGAGCAGGAGCAGGACGCCTCCCGGCAGCAGCAGGCTGAGCACACCTCCCGCCAGGATGCCGGGAAGCCCGTGGCCCGCGCACAGCGGCACCACCAGTAGCAACAGCAGCAACGAGGCCGCCAGTGCCAGCAGATCGCGACGGCCGAGGATGCCGCGCAGGTCGCGCGGCAGGGTGATCCAGAGGAGCGCGCACTGCAGCACCGCACCGGCGGAGGTGGAAATGGCGAGCCCTTCGATGCTCCAGGCGGAATAAACGGCAAAGTAGGCCACGCACATCAGCGACACGGCGAGGAGCGTCGACAACAGCAGGCGGCGGAACAGGCGCACTGCCACATGGAGTCGACCCAGCACCAGGGACAGCCCCATGGCAGGCAGGCCGACGGCATAGGCCTCCATGACGTATGCCGTGTGCAGCAC
Organism: Moraxellaceae bacterium; assembly: GCA_029237815.1. GTDB lineage: Bacteria > Pseudomonadota > Gammaproteobacteria > Pseudomonadales > Moraxellaceae > UBA2031. The sequence goes on along the minus strand of JAQZBP010000005.1, from coordinate 57,420 downwards.
ATCGCTTTCCGTAAAGGCCCCGCGCTGCAGCAGAAGCGCAAGCAGTTCGCCGGAAAACACGAACATGGCGACGGCGGCCGGCAGCAGCAGGTAGAGGCAGATGCGGGTAGTGTCGCGCATGGCCAGGGCCAGGGCCTGGCGGTCGTCGATGGCCACGGCGCGCGAGAAGCGGGCGTAGGCAATGCCGACCACGGCAAAGCCGAAGATCACCAGCGGCACCGTGACAATGCGGAAGGCATAGCTGAGACGAGACAGTCCGCCAGCGCCGGTCCAGCTCGCGATCAGGCGCTCGGCGCTGATGCCGAGCTGCAGCAGCAGGGCTACGGCCAGGAGCGTAAGGAACTGCGGCAGCAGCTCGGCAATGTCCGGACCCGGCCGCGCTGTCAGCATGGGCATGCGCAGCTGCACGAAGCGGAGCTGACGCTGCACCACGAGCGCGTGCAGGAGCTGTCCCACCAGCATGCCGGCGAGCAGGCCTTCGGTGCTGCGCCAGAGAAAGGTGAGCGCGAGAATGGCTCCCAGGTTGAAGATGACCCCGCGCCATGCCGGCAGCACGAACCAGCTCTCGCTATGGCAGATGCTGGTGAGGAAATACGACCAGAGCACGACGGGAATCATGGCGATGCCGATGCTGTAGGCCGCCATCACGTGGCTGCCGTGATCGCCTATCTGTGCGCCGCCCAGCACCTTGAGCCAGAAGCCGCTCGTCACCGCGAAGGCCAGCACCAGCGCCACCGACACCAGCGCCAGCCCGCCGCCGATGCGTGCCACCATGTCGTGGTAGGCCGCCGTCCCCTCCTCGCGCTTGCGGATGAACGTCGGGACCAGGGTGTCGCGCAGGCTCGCCGCGAGGCTGTTCTCGAAGAACAGCGGGATGATCAGGGCGAGGAAATAGAGGTCCGCGTGCCAGTCGGCGCCGAAGAAATAGGCCACCATCAGGTCGCGCATCAGCCCCAGGACCAGGCTGGCGAAGACCAGAACAGAAATGGCGGTTGCCGGGGAAAACATCAGGGCAGCTTCCTTGTGTTCGTCGCCGCGCGATCAGCACGCAGCGATGCATCCAGTTCGTTGGCGAGGCGCCGCATCAGCGCCGACTTGTCGATGAAACCGGCGGCAGCCGCACGCACCTCGGCGCGGGGCACCCGGCGCATTTCCTGCGCGAAGCCGAGCAGGCCCGCCGCGGCGGCCGCCGCGTTGCGGTAGAAGCGGAAGTCATCGGGGAGCCCGGCATCGCGATGATGGGCGTAGACCGGCAGGCCGGAGGCCAGGTATTCGCGTACCTTGAGCGTGCAGGCCTCCGCCATTGCCTTCTCGTGCAGCGCGAACGAGCTGAGCCCGATGTCGGCCAGGGCCGTGAGTGCGGCGATCTGCGGGGCTTTCAGGCGGCCGTGGAAAACAAAGCGCGGATCGCCCGCCACCATGGCGCGCTGCTCGGGATAGGCAAAGCCGACCACGTCCAGCACGAAATCGTCCTTCACGTCCTTCAGCGCGCGGAGCACGGACTCCAGCCCGTGCCAGCTGGCAAAAACCGAGCACACGAAGAGCAGGCGCGGAGGCCCTTCCCGGCGATCCTCGGCCAGGGGCATGCCGGCCAGGTCGATACCGTTGGGATAGACGAACACGGGACGCGGCGCCGCAATGCGGGCCTGCTCGATGCGGCCGAGCTCGCCGGTGACGCCGATGATAGCGCGGGCATGGCCGAGCACACGATTGCCGCTCCAGCGCTCGAGGCGCGTGCGCAAAATGGAGCGCCAGCCGCCAAGCAGGGCCGCCTCCTCCATCTCGTGCGTATGGTGCACGCTGACCCAGTTCTGCAGCTGCGCCGCGCACCATCCCTCGAAGACGTCGCCCATGCCATGCCGCACGAGCACGATGTCATAGGAGGACGCGACGCGGCGCAGCCAGGCGAAGGCCATCAGGCGCAAACGCACATAGGCGGTGAGGCGGCCAAGGACGGAGGTCGGCGGCGTTTCGGAGAGCAGCGTCAGCGGCTCGCCGCGGTGCTCGCACTGCACCGCGAAGACACGCGTGTCCCACTGCACGTCCGGCGCCAGCGTGCGGGCGGCCCGGGCTTCATCCTGCATCTGCTGGAACACGCCGGGCGGAAGGTTGTAATGCACGCTGATATGCAGAACGCGCATGGATCAGGCATCCAGGATCTGAAGGTAGAGGTGGCGGTCGTCCGGGCGGACGAGGCGCGAATTATGCCAGAGCAGGGTGAAAATACCGCCATGCAGTCGACACCGCTGCTTCAGGCGGACGGCCGCGGCGACGGCCTCCGGGCCGCGGCCGAGGCCCATGTAGTGGGCATCGGTCAGGGTGCAGTCCATGACCACGAGGGGACGCTCGCGAAGGGCGAGGCGCCGCTCCTGCGCCACATCGAACCAGGGGTATTCCTGGCAGGTGCCGGCGCGGAAGCCTGCTACTTCGGCAAAGCCCATGGTGCTGTCGTAGGCGGCGCCTGCCTCTGCCCAGCCCGACAGGCTCGCCGGGGTGCGCCAGCGCAGGTAGTGCTGGCGGCCACCCCAGGGCCCGGGTTCGCCGCCGGCGGCCGTGACGGCTTCGCGCAGCACCCGGACCTCCTTGCCGAACTGGTCGCTCGATTGCCAAGAGCCATAGCTCGCATGCAGGCCGACCTCATGGCCGCGGGCGAGCACGGCCGCCAGCAAGGTCCGGATGGGGGCGTCAGCCACGGCGTAATGGCCGTCGGTAGCTCCGCAGGGACGGTCGGTGATGAAGTAGAAGGCGCTTTTCAGGCCGCGCTTCTCGCTCTCGTCCATGATCCAGCCGAAGGTGTTGCAGGGATCGGCCGCCGGGCCGCGCGCATGCGCCATCAGGAAGTCTCGCAGGTGCGAAAGCCCCGGCGTCGCGCGGAAGGTGGCCAGCAGGTACAGCAGCCGGTAGCGCCAGGGCGTGCCGTGGTAGGCGAAGGGCAGGTCCACGTCGTGGGTCGTGAAGACGCGGAATTCCGGCTCGCGGCAGGCCACCCCGGCCCGCTGCAGCAACAGGCGCAGGATCGCCACGTACTCGTCCACCAGCGGGCGCTCGATCCAGCCCTCCCGTACCGCAATTGCAGCGCTGGCAGGGAATCGGCCATGCGCATCGGCCTCGGTCGACAGCGCCTCCTCGAAGCGCGTGAGCTGGAAAAACACGGCGCCAGCCAGATCGAAGCCAAGGGCCGCACCTGCATCGCCGATGTGGAGCGGCGGATGGTCCGGCGTAGCATAGAGCAGCGGCACCGGCTCGGGTTCGGGATAGTCCGGCAACAGCTCCTGCAGCGCCACGCGCGGAACGGGACGGGACGGCAGGCGCGAGGCATCGAGCAGTGGCGATTGCGTTTCGCGGAAAAACACATCGGGCCAGGTGATGGCCTGGCCATTCGGCAGTTCGAGGCGGTAGTCACTGCGCGCTTCGGGCACGGCCTCCCATTCCAGGCCGAGGAATTCCGCCAGGATCACGTCGAGCGCATAGCGGCGCGCGGCGTCGAAGCCCAGCGGGTAGTGGAGGCGAAGGCTCACCGGCCCAGCCCCGCGTTGAGCAGTTCTCGCGCCGCCAGCATGAGGCGCATGCGGCGGCCGGCGCGGGTGATGCGGTGATACGGCTGCTGCTCCGCGCCAAAACCTCGGAAGAACCGCTCGATGGGCTCGATCATGGAGCCTTCGAAATCGAAGACCTCGAGCCCGCGCGCGCCGGCCTCGCGGATCGCCGACCACATCAGCAGGCTGCTGGCGCCGCTGTTGCGCAGCTCGGGATCGGCGCCACCCATCAGGTAGTAGGCCGTGCGGTGGTCGTGCACGAGGCAAAGGCCGGCGTGGTCGCGGCCCTGCTCGTCGACCGCGAAGAAGAACGTCATCGCGTCATGCGCGGCAGCGGCGGCATGCAGGCGCTCGACGAGGGCGAGATCGTAGGGCGCGCCCATGCCCTGGCGCTGGAACGTGAGGCGGTTCAGCGCATAGAAGCGTGCCGGGTCGGCCACCTTTTCCACCCGCAGCTTCTTTTCTGCCTTGTTGATATCACTTTTGATGTTCTTGGCGAACCCGCGCCAGAGTGCCTCATGATCCTGCAGACCGGAGAGAACATAGGTATACCGGGTCGTCTGGGCGAAACCGGCCCAGTAAAAAGGAAGCCAGTTCTGCCGGGAAGGATGCAGGTGCAGAGCGATATAGTCATGCTTGGGAAGTTTCGACACCAACTCACCCAGCAAGTCCTTCTCATGCGCCAGCCTGGTCGCCATCTTGCCCTCCACCAGCTGCAGCCAAGGGCCACAGCTCGGTGTCAGCACAGGTTGCACGAGGCAGCGCATCCCCTTGCGCTGCTCTATGGCGAAACGCCAGCGCGCCTGCGGCTGCAGCTCGGTGCCAATCAGAATGTCATGCCAGCATCCCGGCGCGACCGCCTCCAGCCACCAGGACTGTTCGAAAATGCATTGTGTGCCGGCCTCAAGAATCATGGTCGCGCCTGTTTCGCTCCGATGAGCGCCCGTTCGATTTCGGCCATGCGGGCCGCGTCGCGAATATGGTTGATGCTACGGATTTCCGGCCGGTGGACGCCGGTGACGCGGCGCGGCCAACCGGTAAGGGCGGCAACGCCATCCAGCGCCGCTGCCGGCGACTCCATCCAGCGCTCGTAATCCACAGCCTGCACTTGCTCCATGGGGAACCGGCCGAGATCGGCCTCGATCTGCCGCTCCAGCGCCACGACCTGCCCCGCCACCTGCGGCAGCAGCGGCAGACTCTCCAACTCGCGCCACTCTCGCGGCCGCACGCTCCAGAGTGCGTGCTCCGGCCAGCGCAGCTTTTCACGCGCGGCCAGGATGGACTGGACAGTGAAGGCCTGCTCGCGCCGGCAATAGAGGATGCGGGCCTCGGGCAGCGCCGCCCGGATCAACCGCAGGCGCTGCCCGACATTGAGATTCTTGAAGACCAGCGGCCGGCCGAGGGCCTGCGTGGCAGCCGCCACCTCCTGGCGCAGCGCCGCAGCCATGGCGGGCGTGATGTCGCCATCGTCCACGAAGTGGTCGACGCGGCTCAGCCAGCGGTACCAGAACTCGCCGCACTCGTGCGGCGCGCGCCACCCGCCGCCGCTCGTATCGCCGAGATCGGACTCGAAGCAGTCGTGCGCGCCCTGCCCGCCCAGCGCCCGGCTCAGCTTCAGCCCGAAGGCGAGATTGCCGTAAAGATGCGCCGCCAGGTTATCGATATAACCAACGTCGAACACCTGCGTGAGAATCTGGTAGAGCGCTGTCGAGCCCGTGCGCGGGGCCCCGACGATGAAAAGTGGCGGATGCTCCGCGAGTACGGCATGCATTTCAGCATCGCTCATCGCCGCACGTGGCAGCAGAGCCAGCAGGCGATTGACCATGCGCTCGATCTCGAAACGGAGCTTGGCACCGAAGCGCTGCAGCATCACGCGTCCGCCAGATCGAAAGCGCGCAGCCAGAGCCCGAGGGTCACCAGCTGCACGAAGTGCCTTTCACGCAACGTAGCCAGGCCTTTCGGCGACACCCACTGCTGGCATGCCAGCAGTTGCAGTGCGCTCTCTGCCAGCTCGCGCCATTCCTCGCGCAGCCACTTGCCCGCCGGCAGGGCGAAGCCCTTTTTCTTCATGTCGAGACAGGAGGGATGAATATAGCGCGACGCCACCTGGCGCAGCGGAAACTTCCCGACGCCGCCGCGCAGCTTCACGCTGTCCGGCATGCGCAGCGCCAGGTCGATGACTTCGTTGTCGAGCAGGGGCACGCGCCCCTCCAGCGAGAAGGCCATGGAGAACTGGTCGATGCGATTCAGGTGATGGTTGCCGAGGTAGTGCATGAGGTCGAGGTAGCTCAGCCGCTGCAATGGCGAAAGTTCATCGAGCTCCGGGCGGCCGTAGGCGGTCGAGAGCACATCCAGCGATGACTCGACCGCGGGCGCCTGGGCCAGCAGCAGGCGCTTGTCGGCCTCGCCCATGCGCTGGTGGGCATAGGCAAAAAACTGGGTGGGATTGGCGGCCTGCATGGCGCGCAGCCAGTGCGCCCAGCCCGGGCGCGGCGCCAGCTGCGCCAACAGGGGCAGCACGGGCTGCGCCCAGCGCAGCTGCTGCCACTGCCGGATACGCGGGTAATAGCCGTAGCCGTAAAAAAGCTCGTCGCCGCCAAGCCCGTTGAGCACCACCTTCACGCCCTGTTCCGCCACCAGACGCGCGATCACATAGTTGGGCGGCAGGCTGGGATTGGGCTCTTCCGCGGCCAGCACCATACGCTCGATGTCGCCCACATAGTCATGTGCCGATACCTCACACACCACATGCTGCATCGGATTCATGGCGGCGGTAGCGCGCGCTTCGGCCACCTCGTCGAAGCCCGGCAAGCCAGCGCCAAAGCCCAGCGTGAACGCGCGGATGCCGGCATGGTGGCGGCTGGCAATCGCGGAAACCGTGGTCGAATCCACGCCGCCGCTCATGAAGGTCGCCACTTCCACATCGGCGACCAGCTGGCGGCGGATGGCATTCGTCACGGCGTCATGCAGCGCCTCGCTCGCCGCGGCCGGATCGGCCAGCGCCGTATCCGTCACGAAGTGCGGAAACCAGAATTCACTTTCCTGTCGTCGCCCTGTGGCGAGGTCGATGCGCAGCGTGTGCCCCGGCCGCAACGCGACGATGCCGCGGAAGCAGGTCCGCGGGCGCGGCGCAATGCCGAAGGTCAGGTTGTGCCAGAGCCCTTCAAAATCGATGGCCGCCGGCACCTCGCCGGAAGCCAGCAGGGCGCGGATGCTGCTCGCGAACAGGAAGCCGTTCGCTGTATCCGCGCAGTAGAGCGGCTTGATGCCGATCCGGTCACGCGCCAGCAACAGCGAGTTCGCCTCGCGATCGTAGAAGGCAAACGCAAACATGCCATTCAGGCGGGGCAGCGCCGCGTCACCCCACTGCACGAGCGCCGCCAGCAGCACCTCGGTGTCAGACTGACTACGGAAAGCCACACCCAGCGATTCCAGATCACGGCGCAGTTCGCGGTAATTGTAGATCTCGCCGTTGAACACCAGCCAGTAACGCCCGGCCCCGGCGGTCATCGGCTGATGGCCGCCCTCGCTGATATCGATGATGCTGAGCCGGCGATGCACGAGGCCGAGCGAGGCCCGCTGCTCCCCGAGCGTATCGACCTGTGGCAGCAGCGCCCGGAGCGCCGGCAGGCTGTCGGGACCGGCCGCGGGCTCCACGCCCTGGCGGCCGGCGAGCAGAAAGCCTTCGTCGTCGGGGCCGCGCTCACGCATCGCCGCCGACAGGCGCGCGAGCACGGCGGGCGCCACGCCGGCGCCCTCGCCCCACACGATCTGCCCGGCGATTCCGCACATCAGTGGCTGTTCCGGTAATTGACTTCGAGCTTGCGTAGCAGACGGTCACGTTTGACCAGGCGCTCATCCGTCGTGCCGGCCTTGCGCTCGACGAAGCGGCGCAGCAGCCAGCGCAGGATGGCGAAGCCGGAAACGCTGGCCCGCTCGAGCAGCGAGACCGAAGGCCGTGTGACGTGCACCGGCTCGTAGCCAAGGTAGCGCATGGGCTGCCAGCACAGCGACTCCACCACGGCGAGCTGGCGCGGCGTCATCTTGTCGCGGAACTTGCCGGCATTGTCTTTCATGGTCGGCTTGTCGAGGTTCTTCCACTCGTGCAGCTCGACCTTGAGATTGTCCTTTTCCACCGCCGCCTTCTTCTCAAGCGCGGTGCCGAGGAAGCCGCAGACGTCCTGGATCACGCGCTCCTCGTCCGCAATGAGCGTCTCGTAGGACACGCGGTGGATGCGCTCCGGCGGCAGGCTCACCAGGTGGCGGATGCACTTGTTCTGCTCGTACTCCCAGAGGCGGGCGATACGGAAAATATCCTGCAGGACGCGCGGGCGATTGAGCTGGCTCAGCGCATAGTCACGCGGATCGCGATGCAGGTAGATGAACTTCACGCCGGGGATGTCGCGCAGCAGCGCGTCCACGAACTCATAGAGATTGTTGTCCTTGCAGAAGTAGCTCTCGTAGCCCTTGGCTTCGGCATATTTCTGCATCAGGAAATGCGACAGCAGCACCGAGCTGCGGCGCAGGCCGCTGGCCGTGAAGTCGGCGAGCACCTCTTCGACGGTGAACTCGACATCCCATGGCGAGAAGTGCACGTAGCAGAGGTCGAGCGCATCACGGATAAGCTCGCGAAAGCAGTTGTCGTCGCCGAGATCGCCGTAGTAGGGCTCGCGATAGTAGAGACTGGCGAGAAAATGCGCTGGGGCACCGCCAAAATACGCCCTCTGATTTTCCGTGAGACGCTTACGGAGCAGATTGGTACCGCTGCGCTCTGAAGCGAGCAAATAAACTGGAGGCTTCATAGTCTTGATTTTCACTCTCGTGACTCAGGGTGATTCGTTGCTTCCGCTTGAAGAGGCAGTGCAGGCAGTGCCGGGATACTTGATGCGGGAGAAAACCGGCGCCCCAGCAGAAGCTGTGAAATGGAAAACGACGACGCAGGACTCCACTCGCCATTCACCACAGCCAGGAGCTTCATGCGATAGCCCCTGCAAAAAAACGCCAATGCCGGGGAAATCCCGGCGAGGCAGGCCAAATCATAACGGACGAGCAACTGCTGCAGCAGGCGCGCCACCACCCAGGCACGACGCCAGCCGATCGCCGCGATGTATTCGACACTCGCGTGCCGGTAACGGGCCGTATCCTGCTGGTCGGGCGTGAGCACATAGAAATGCAGTGCCTTGCCCTCGCGGCGCGCAGACTGCGCGGCCTCATCCACGGCGGCAACGACCGCCTGGGTCAGGGCCGGCTGCCAGATCAATACGGCGACGCGCTTCATGCCGTGGCTCCCGCAAACAGGCGCTGGTAGTCCGCGAATGGCAGCGTGCCGCCGTAGCGGCGATCGACCAGCGCCTTGCGCACCATGCCGAAACGACCACGGCCGGTGTGGCGCGGGGCTGCCGGCACGGCACCCGCGCAAGCCGCGCGGTAGTCGTCGAGATAGCCGTAGTGCGCTAGCGCGTCGCGCATCGACACCGGCGCCAGGCCCTTGGCGGCCACGTAACCCGGCGCTAGGCGCTGGCCTTCCAGCCAGGCCAGGGCACTCGCATCCGCCGCGGACAGCTGCTTGCGGTTCGCATTGGCCACCTGGCCATAGGCGCCGACCGACCAGCTCCCGAGCTTCTTGGAAATCGTCTGGCGGTAGCGGTTGCCCTCGTACAGCGCCTGCACCGTCGCCGGGGCGACAGGCTCGCCCGTGATGTCACTGACCAGGCGCGCCACCACGCCGAAGGGATCGGCCACGAGAGCCTCGTAATGCACGACCTTCACGCGCGGATTGCCTTCCTGCGCGATCACGGCGGAGACATCCGCGAGCCAGGTGGCCGCAGCCGTCACCGGCGAAAAGCCGCGCTTGACCAGCGACGGATAGATGTAGGCCGGATTGCGCACCACGTGCACGAACACGGCATCGTCGAAGCCGGCGAGCACTTCGCGGATGCAGGCCACGTTCTGCGGCGACTTTTCGCAAAACACCGGACGTGTCTTGATGCGACGGTACGCCACGAAGGCTTCGCGGAGGGCATCGACAAAGCCCTGGCGATCGCCCTGGCACCAGTGCTGGCGATAGAGGCGGAAGAAATCGGAATAGGACAGGCCATAGTCGGCGAGGCGGTCGCGCCGCAGGTAACCGTAATAGAGATAGGCACAGCTCACGGGCGACTGGAACCACGCGGCAAAGGTCGCCATGCAGTCCGGCCCGCGATAGAGCTCCGCGAAAAAGCGCGGCGAGGAAAACAGGCCGAGCTCGCCCCCGCACAGCGTCAGGGGCGTGGAATCGAGCAGGTCGCCCAGGAAGGTCGAGCCGGAGCTGGGGGAGTTACCGACAACAATCAGCATTTATTTCTGTTTTCCCGCCTGCCACATCTGCAGGCCGTTCAGGAAGGTATAGGTCAGGTAATAAGCGGCGGAGCAGCCGATGATGACGAGCACGCCATTCTTCGTATTGTCTCCCAGCCAGAGCATCAGTCCTACGGTCAGGGCCAGGAAAAAGACACGCTGCAGCGCCACGGCGCGCTGCCGGGCCAGCAGGTTGGAGACCGGTGCCAGCGGCACGTTGACGAATTCCAGCAGTTTCCAGCCCGCCACCAGCAGCAGATAGCCCTTGAGCCCGCCCCACTGCGGACCGAGCACGGCCACCAGCAGGCTGTCGGGGATGAGCGCGAGCACCATGCCCCCGGCCACCGCCACGAGCTGCAGGCGCAGCATCGACTTGAAGAAAAGCCCGGCGGCCGCTTCGCGGTCTTCCTTCCAGAGCACGCTGAGGCGCGGTGCCAGCACGTTCTGCAGGGCGCTGCCCACCACCGAGACCGGGATATCCATCAGGCGCACCGCCATCATGAAAAGCCCGTACTGGTGCGGGTCGGCCACCGCAAACAACATCATGAGCGGGATCACCATGCGCAGGTTGTTGAGCAGCACGGAAGGTGCGTTGTAGAGCACGTAATCACGCTGGCGGCGCAGCACCAGCGATGCCTTGCGCCAGGCGTCGCGCACCTGCCGGTCGCGCACATAACGCCAGGACAGCGGCAGCAGCGGCAGGCACCAGGCGAGGAACAGCACCACGAAGTCGGGATAGAGGAAGGCGGCAGCCAGCAGGAGGGCGTTCTGCCCGAGCTGCACCTGGATCTTGGTGCGCGAATAGGCGGCGAAGTCCTCGTCGGCCGCCTGCATCACCTGCGTCATCTGGTAGAAGGCAAGACCGAGGGCGGCGGGCACGGCAAGCAGCGCCCAGCTGCCGTATTCCTCGCGCCAGAGCACGAGTCCGGTAACGACAACCGCGAAGAGCAGCGAGGTCGCGAGCGCCACCGGCAGCACGGAGGCGGCAATCAGGCGCCGCGCCTGGCGCGGCAGCACCACCACGTAGGCGGCATCCATCTTGAGGAAGAGCACGCTGGCCGCGACCACGGCCAGGTTCACCAGCAGCTGGTAATGCCCCCAGTCGGCAGGGGACACCACCCGTGTCAGGAGCGGGATGACCGCCAGCGCCACCAGCAGCAAGCCGACATTGGTCGCCAGCAGGCGGGCGATGGAGGCGCGCAGGCTCATGGCGCGCTCAGAGACAGGACTTCAGGGCCTCGCAGACCCGGTCCTGGTCCTCCTGCGAGAGCCAGGGATGCATGGGCAGGCTCATGACCTCCGCCGCGGCGCGCTCCGAATGCCTGCAGTCGGTCCAGCGCGAGATCGCCGTCAGGGCCGGCTGCTGGTGCAGCGGGATCGGATAGTGCACCGCGGTCGGCACGCCCTTGTCGGCCAGCTTGCGGATGACGGCTTCACGGTGCGGTACACGTACCGTGTACTGCGCATACACCGAGGTGTTGCCAGGCTCGATATGCGGCGTCGTCGCCACTCCCGCCAGCAGCGCGCTGTAGCGGGCGCCGATCTCCTCGCGCCGCCGTACTTCCTCGGGAAAGATGTCCATCTTGGCGAGCAGGATGGCCGCCTGCAGCGTGTCCAGGCGACCGTTCAGGCCAACCACGGGATGGTGGTAGCGGCGGTCCTGGCCGTGGGCACGGATCTCGCGGATACGTTTGGCCAGCCCGTCGTCGTCAGTGAAGCAGGCACCACCATCGCCGTAGCAGCCCAGCGGCTTGCTCGGGAAGAAACTGGTGCAGGCAATGGTGGAGAGCGCGCAGGAACGGCGGCCCTTGTAGCTGCCGCCGAAGCTCTGCGCGGCGTCCTCGATCACGGCGATGTCGTGGCGGGCGGCAATGGCGTTGATGGCGTCCATGTCCGCGCACTGGCCGTAGAGGCTGACGGGGATGATGGCGCGCGTCTTCGGCGTGATCGCCGGCTCGATGAGGACCGGATCGATATTGCAGGTGCGCGGATCGATGTCCACGAACACCGGCGTCGCGCCGAGCAGCGCAATCACCTCCGCGGTGGCGATGAAGCTGAAGGGCGTGGTGATGACTTCGTCGCCGGGGCCGACACCGAGGGCCATCAGCGCGATCTGCAGCGCCGTGGTGCCGTCGGACACGCCGATCGCGTGCCTCGCGCCGGTGAAGGCCGCGAGCCGTCCCTCGAGCTCGCCCACTTCCGGTCCCAGGATGTACTGCCCATGCGCGAGCACCGCGGCAATGCGGCGGTCGATCTCGGGCTTGATGCGCTGCTGCTGGGCAGCGAGGTCGATAAACGGAATCACGATTGTCCCTCGCAGGTCAGGGTGTCGCCGCGCAGCACGTAGCGGTCGCCGGTATGCGGGCACACGGCCTCGGCCTCGCCTTTCAGCGGCAGCGGCAGGCGCTCGCCGAAGCGGCTCATCCAGCCGATCTGGCGCGCCGGCACGCCGGCCATGAGGGCGAAGGGCTTCACGTCGCGGTTGACGACGGCGCCGGCCCCGACGAAAGCGTACTCGCCGACGGTGACACCGCAGACGATGGTGGAGTTGGCGCCGAGCGTGGCGCCGCGCTTCACCAGCGTGTCGCGATACTCGTCCTTGCGCGAGACGGCCGAGCGCGGATTGTAGACATTGGTGAACACCATGCTCGGCCCGCAGAAGACGTCGTCTTCGAGCGTGACGTTGTCGTAGACCGAGACGTTGTTCTGGATCTTGACGTTGTCGCCGATGCGCACGCGATTACCGACGAAGACGTTCTGGCCGAGTGAGCAGCCCGCGCCAATCACGGCGCCGCCGCAGACGTGCACGAAATGCCAGACGCGCGAGCCCTCGCCGATGACCGCGCCGTCATCGACGATGGCGCTCGGGTGCACCGTGTAGCCCATCTCAGTACTCCAGCGGCAGCGACACGGTGCGGCCGTCGCGCGCCGAGAGATAGGCGGCGATCAGCACTTCCAGCGACTTCAGGCCCTCGCGGCCGTCGGTCTCGGGTTCGGCGCGGCCGCGCATCACCTCGATCACGTTGTTGTAGTAGAGCGGGTGGCCAAAGCCGTAGACCGAGGTCGTCTCGTAGTTGGCGTTGTGGATGTCGGCGTCGTAATCGCGCTTGTCCTCGAACTGCCAGTGCTGGATCTCGTTGACGGCCACGCCGCCGACACGCACCGAGCCCTTCTCGCCGAGGATGGTGATGGAGCCTTCCAGGTTCTTCGGGTAGGTGAGCATCGTCACCGCCATGGAACCCAGCGCGCCGTTGCGCCAGCGCACGTTCATCACGGCAGAATCTTCCACCTCGATGTCGCGCGCCAGCGTGCCGGTCATGGCCTGCACGTCGGCCACGGGGCCGATCAGCCAGTCGATCAGGTCGACGTAGTGGCTGGCCTGGTTCATCAGCGCGCCGCCGTCGAGCTCCCAGGTGCCGCGCCACTTGGCGGTGTCGTAGTACTCCTGCGGACGCGTCCAGAAGACGTTCAGGTTGACCATGTAGATGCGGCCGAAGCGCTTCTCGGTGACGGCGCGCTTGAGCAGCTGCAGCGTGGTGTTGCGACGGTTCTGCTTGACCACGAAGAGGCGGACGCCGGCCTCGTCGCAGGCCTTCACCATGCGCACGCCGTCCTGCCAGCGCGTGGCCATGGGCTTTTCCGTCATCACGTGCACGCCGGCCCGGGCGCACTTCACTACCTGGTCGGGATGCAGTCCGCTCGGCGTGCAGATGATGGCGAGGTCGAAGCGCTCATGCGCAAGCAGGTCGTCGAGGCGGGCGTGGCCCGGCACGCCGTAGCGCTGACTGGCCGCGGCAAGCGCGGCCGCATTGTTGTCGCAGACGGCAACAAGCTGAAGGTTGTCCGCATGCTTCTCGATGGCACTGAAGTGATTGGCGGCGATGCGGCCACAGCCGATAAGTGCAACGCGGATCTTGCGATCAAGGATAGGGTCGAACACGGGTATCTCTCTTTCCGGTTTGGCGCCGGCTCAGGCCAGGCGCGTCACGCGCCCGTCGGGGCGTTGCGTGGAATTGCTGAGGTGGTCGCTATTGCCCGCCGAGACGAAGCCGATACGCAGCTTCTCGAAGCAGACATGGATTTCCTTCACGTTGCGGGCGGCGCAGAACTGGTCGAGCTGCTGCAGCACGACGTCGAGCTCGCCGGCCGCCAGACTGCTTTCCATGGCACGCATGATGCGCGGGTGGCCGGTCGGCATGGCCGCCTCGCCCACCAGCAGCTCCTCGTAGAGCTTCTCGCCCGGGCGCAGCCCGGTGTAGACGATCTCGATTTCCCCATCCGGAAACTCCGGCGTGCGCTCGTGATAGCCCATGAGGTGGATCATGCGCTTGGCGAGTTCGGCAATGCGCACGGGCTCGCCCATGTCGAGCAGGAAGACGTCGCCGCCTTCGGCCATGGCCGCCGCCTGGATGACGAGCTGCGCCGCCTCGGGAATGGTCATGAAGTAGCGGATGATGTCGGGATGCGTGACGGTCAGCGGGCCACCCCGACGAATCTGGTCGCGAAAGAGCGGCACGACGGAACCGGATGAGCCCAGCACGTTGCCGAAGCGCACCATGCAGAATCGGGTGCGGCTGGCGCCGGCCATGGCCTGCAGCACGAGTTCGGCGAGACGCTTGCTGGCGCCCATGATATTGGTCGGGCGCACTGCCTTGTCGGTGGAGATCAGCACGAAGGTGCTGACCCCGGCAGCCACCGCCGCGCGCGCCGCGGCACGCGTACCGAAGACATTATTCCGTACGCCCTCGATGACGTTGTGCTCCACCAGCGGCACATGCTTGTAGGCCGCCGCATGGAACACAGTGTCGACCGCGAAACGCTCCATCACGTCCTGCAGCAGGATTTCGTTCTGCGCCGAGCCCAGCAGGGGAATCAGCCGCGGCCCGCCGCCTTCGCCCTGCGCGCGCAGCTCGGACTCGATCGCATAAAGCGCGAACTCGCTGATTTCGAACAGGATCAGACAGCGCGGGCTCAGTCCCACGATTTGCCGGCAGAGCTCGCTACCGATGGAGCCCCCCGCCCCGGTGACCAGCACCGTCTTGCCCGTGATGGTAGCGCCCAGAAGGTCGGGACGCGGCGGCACGGGATCGCGCCCGAGCAGGTCGGCGGGGTCGACGTCCTGGATTTCATCGGCACTGACCTTGCCCGCCACGATGTCCTGCATGCGGGGCACGGTACGCACCTTGATGGAGAGAGGATCCAGGGACAGCAGGATCTCGCGTCGGCGGGAATTGCTGAGCGAGGGCAAGGCCAGCAGGATCTCCTGCACGCCATACTCCTCGACCAGGCGGGGCAATTCGCGTGATGGATAGACGCGCAACCCGTAGGCGGTCATGCCATGCATGGCCGGGTTGTCGTCCACATAGGCGACGGGCTGGTAGGTATTACCGCGATGCAAGGCCAGCCCGATCTGGTGGCCCGTGGAGCCGGCGCCGTAAATGAGGACGGGGATGCGCTGCCCCTCGTCCTTTTCCCGCAGCAGGCGCTGCGCCAGGAAACGCGAGCCCGCCACCAGAATGGTCGCGATCAGCGCATAAAGAATGGGGGTGGAGCGCGGCAGGTCGGCCCGCAGGAGCAGGATGGCCGTGGCCAGGATCAGCGCCGAGACCAGCAGAGCCTTGAAAATGACAAGCAGGGTCTGTGCGCTCACATAACGCACCATCCAGCGGTAGAGACCCGCGACGGAGAAGGCGACGACACCGCTCACGGCGGCCGCTACGAAGCAGAGCGCCTCGCGCGCCGTGGTCGGCACCCACAGCACGCCGTAGCGCAGGGACAGGGCGAGCCAGAGCGCGAGCAGCAGGGAGACGCTGTCGCTGATGACCATGACGGCCACCTTGGTATGGCGTGCCATCCCCACTAAGAAACCACGCATGCTTGCCTCTTGAACGCAAAAACCTGCCCGCCCGGGCGGTCGGTACGGTATCACCCCAAGGTAGGAGCCTCAATGTCCGAGGCAGTATTCATGCCGGAAAATGCGGCCACTCGCCGGCACGGACAACCGGCGCCGAGCTGCCTCGGCAGGACCTTAATGATGGACCGGAGAGGGTGAGGCGACGGCAGGCCGCTCACTGGACCTTGAAGGAGATGGTGCTGACCTGCAACACAGCGCCCTTCTCATCCACGACACGGATGGCCAGGGAATGAGCCCCGGCCCCCAGGTCCCCGACGGGAATGGCGGCCATACTGGCCGAGGGCTCACCGCCGTCCAGCAGGAATTCGAGGCGATGGGCCTTGGCCAGGGCCGGACTGATACTGACGGCCACCGGCACGGGCTCCGGCCCACGCGCGTAGCTCGCCCCCTGCGCGGGACTCTGGACGACAATCGCATAACCCGCCTTCACCGGACTGGCCACGGCCTTGTGCACCGCCGAAGCCGGACGCGGCTGCGGCTTCAGAGCCGGCACTGTCATGATTTCCCGCGGGGTGATGCGCTCCACACGCTCAGCCCGGTCCTTCGGCACCGCATCGGAAAGCACGAGGTTGCCGTCGGCATCATAGTACTTGTAGATCTCCGCGCGGACTGGCAGGGCCAGCGCCGCAAGGCCGAGGGCGAAGAGCAGGTGGCGGGACTGGAGCATGATTACTTCCGGCAGAGCCTGGGTTTTGGAGAGTAGCCCTTTGCCCCGAGGCATGCGACCACCCGTCTCCCGGAATGCAAAAAGGCCCGCAAAAGCGGGCCTTTCTGTGGCAGCGATGCACCCGGGCCGGCTCACGCCGGCCCGGGGCCGTCGACTTAGCAGCTGTAGTACAGCTCGAACTCGATCGGGTGCACCTGGGTGCTGACCAGACGGGCTTCCTCGGTCTTCAGCTCGAGGTAGGCGTCCAGCATTTCCTTGGTGAACACGCCGCCCTTCAGCAGGAAGTCGTGGTCGGCAGCCAAGGCGGCCAGGGCCACTTCCAGGCTTTCGGCCACGGTCGGGACCAGCTTGTCTTCTTCCGGCGGCAGGTCGTACAGGTTCTTGTCCGCGGCTTCGCCCGGGTGGATCTTGTTCTGGATACCGTCGAGACCCGCCATCAGCAGGGCAGCGAAGGCCAGGTAGGGGTTGGCCACGGGGTCCGGGAAACGCGCTTCGATACGCTTGGCCTTCGGGCTGGAAACGAAGGGGATGCGGATGGAAGCCGAGCGGTTGCGGGCTGAGTAGGCCAGCTTGATCGGGGCTTCGTAGTGCGGCACCAGGCGCTTGTAGGAGTTGGTGGCCGGGTTGGTAATGGCATTCAGGGCACGGGCGTGCTTGATGATGCCGCCAATGAAGAACAGGGCCATTTCCGACAGGCCAGCGTACTGGTCACCGGCGAACAGGTTCTTGCCATCCTTGGAGATGGACATGTGCACGTGCATGCCGGAGCCGTTGTCACCGACCATGGGCTTGGGCATGAAGGTGGCGGTCTTGCCGAAGGCATGGGCGGTGTTCAGCACAGCGTACTTCAGGACCTGGACTTCGTCGGCCTTGCGCACGAGGGTGTTGAAGGACACGCCGATCTCGCTCTGGCAGGAGGCCACTTCGTGGTGCTGCACTTCGACGCGGCCCGGGCCCATCATGGCTTCGATGGCGTTGCACATGGCGACGCGCAGGTCCTGCTGGGAATCGACCGGGGGCACGGGGAAGTAGCCGCCCTTGACGCGGGGACGATGGCCGGTGTTGCCGCCTTCGTAGTTGTTGTTGGTGGACCAGGCAGCTTCTTCGGCGATCAGCTCGTGGGAGACGCCAGCCATGCCGACCTTCCACTTCACTTCGTCGAACACGAAGAATTCGGGTTCCGGGCCGAAGAAGGCGGTGTCGCCGATGCCGGTGGACTTCAGGTAGGCCTCGGCACGCTTGGCGATGGAACGCGGGTCGCGCTCATAGCCCTGCATGGTGTTGGGTTCGATGACGTCGCAGGTCACGACCACGGTCGGCTCGTCGAAGAACGGGTCCATGAAGGCGGTTTCGTCGTCCGGCAGCAGGATCATGTCGGAGGCTTCGATGCCCTTCCAGCCGGCGATGGAGGAACCGTCGAACATCTTGCCGGTGACGAAGGTTTCCTCGGAAACCGTGGCCGCCGGGAAGGAGACGTGCTGTTCCTTGCCCTTCGTATCGGTGAAGCGGAGGTCAACCCACTTCGCTTCGTGTTCTTTGATCAGACCAAGAGTCTTCTTCGACATGTTTTTCTCCAGGGAGCATGCATGACAGGTTGTAATGCGTCCTCAAGACGCCGAACGGGCGAACGGTGATCCGCCCTGCCCCGGTTTGTCTCTCAAACACCGTGCGCGAATGGGGAGCAAGATACATACCAGCTTTTGGCAGGCCGCTTTCAGCGGCTTACCCCCCTGCTGGCGGCACCTTTGCTCCCCGCAAGGCACCAGAAAGGGGCGTTTGAAATTTACATTGCACTTAAATGGTGCGAATGCCCCACGCGAAGGCATAGATGATACTCGCCTTCCACCCGTTCCGCCGATACCACTTCGTGCCCGTGTATGCGGGCCCATGCCGGGATGTCCTGCATGACCCCCGGATCGGTGGCCATCACCATGAGCAATTCCCCGGCTTGCAGCTGGCGGATGGCATTCTGGGTCCGGATCACGGGGATCGGGCAGAGCAGGCGGCGCGCATCAAGCTGGTGCATGGTCTGTTCTGTCACAGGTACCAGGCCTCCGGCAGTTCATCCTTGCGCACCGGCACCACCTTGATCTGACGGGCCACGCCGCCCTTGTCCACGATCTCCACCTCGATCTCGTCCGCGTCGCGGCCCTGGCTGAAGCGGCCGGCCACGCGCGCCGCCTGGACCAGGTCGTCGGCATCCGGATTGCCGTCGACCAGTGTCAGGGGGCCGTTGTGGCTGAGGATGCGAACATGCGCGAACTCGTGGCGATAGCCTTCAAGGAAGTTGTTCTCCCCCTCCTCGCGACCGACGATCAACTTGTAGTGCGGTGCCGGGCGGACATGGCGGCCAACCTTGAGCAGCATGATGTCATCCAGCTCGTAGCGGCGCTCGCCTCGGGCGCTCCAGAGGTCGGCCAGCTTGCGCGAATAGGCCTCGTCGGTCAGGAAGCAGCAGCCGCCAGCGGGCTGGGCCCAGTCAGTGAAGCCAAAGGCCTGGGCCAGTTCGATCTGCGGCTGGCGGCTGCGGCCATGGAAATCGTAAAGCTTCTCGCGATCCACCCAGCCTTCGCGCTCCGGCAGGGTCGGCGCCATGCGCTTGGCGCAGAGCGGCCGCAGCAGCCGGTCCTCGGCACCAGACTCCTTGGCGATCAGGGGCATGGTCATGGCGCGCTGGCTCTTGGGACGCTGCCCTACCACCTCGCCAGTGATGAGGAAGTCGAAACCGCGGTCGGCGGCGAACTCGCGGGCCCGGTTCACATAGTCCATGGCCTTGCCCACCATGAAGATCTTGCAGTCGAGGCAGGGATTCAGGTTGGCGCCATACCCGTGCTTCGGATTCAGCACGACATCCTTGTATTCCTCGGAGATGTCGATGATGTGCAGCCTGATCCCCAGCTGCTCGGCCGACCACAACGCGTTGTTGCGCTTCTGCTTGTCCTGGGCCTGCTTGCGGATGGCGTGCGTATGGCCTTCCACGCAGAAGCCGGTGAAGAAGTTGATGCCCTCGACCTCGATGCCCTGTTCCTGGACCACGCGCACGGCCAGCATCGAATCCAGGCCCCCGGAAATCAGGGCGAGTGCTTTGCGACGGGGAGGAGTGAGGGACATGGCGACAGGGATGCGGCGAAACAGGCCGCGCATTATACGGGCATAGCCGTAATTTCCTATGACCGCGAGCAGCCCGCCGCGGAGAAAAATGCCTGGGGCCCTATCCGGAAACTTGACCGGCAGCGCCCTGCCGACCTGAAAAAAGGCGCCGTGAGCCGCTAGAATAAGCGGCAACCACCGACCGAGACTGCCACGATGGACTGCATCTTCTGCAAGATCGCCCAGAAGGAAATACCCGCCCGGGTGGCCTTCGAGAACGAGCGCGTGATCGCCTTCCACGACCTCTTCCCGCAGGCTCCCACTCATGTCCTCGTCATCCCCAAGGCGCACTACAACACCCTGAACCACGTGCCGCCCGAGGAGAGTGCCATCCTCGGCGAGCTGGTCGCGACGGCCACCCATCTCGCAAAGGAGCTGGGCGTGGATGAAAGCGGCTACCGCGTGGCCATGAACTGCAACGCCGACGGCGGACAGAGCGTCTACCACATCCACCTGCACCTGCTGGGCGGCCGCCATCTCGGCTGGCCCCCGGGCTGAGCAAGCCCCTTCTCAGGAAACCGTCATGCGTCGCTATTCACTGATCGACCGACTCATCACCGAGGCCGACAAGGCCCTGCGTACCGTCACGCCCCAGGCCATGCACGCGCAGCGCGCGAACCCCGCCGGCGAGCACTCCGAAGCCACGCTGAGCGCGGAGGACCGGCGCCATGCGGCCGGCCTCATGCGCATCAACCACACCGGCGAAGTGTGCGCACAGGCGCTGTACCAGGGGCAGGCGCTGACCGCGCGCCTGCCGGACGTGCGCGAAGAAATGGAACGCGCCGCCCGCGAGGAAGAAGACCACCTGGCCTGGTGCGAGCAGCGCGTGACCGAACTGGGCTCACATACCAGCTACCTGAACCCGCTGTGGTACGGGCTGTCCTTCGGCATCGGCGCCGCCGCAGGCCTTGCCGGTGACAAGTGGAGCCTCGGCTTCGTCGCGGAAACGGAGAAGCAGGTCTGCTCGCACCTGCAGGGCCATATGGAGCGCGTCACGGCGCAGGACGAAAAGACCCACGCCATCCTCAAGCAGATGCACTACGACGAGGCGCAGCACATGCAGATGGCGCAGCGAGCCGGCGCCGCGGAGCTGCCTCCGCCGGTTCGCACACTGATGACTCTCACCGCAAAGCTCATGACCACGCTGACCTATCGCCTCTAAGCCCGTTCGCTCCTGACCGAAATGAAAACGGCGCCCGCAGGCGCCGTTTTCATTTCACGTCACGACTCAGTGCCAGCCGCTCTTGCGCAACTGCTGCAAGATGCTGAACACAAAGCCTTCAAGTTCCTTTTCCGCATTTCCCCTGTGCACGGTACGCGACCGCGCCTCCCAGACGACCTTGCCCGACGCCACGTCATACAGACGACTCTCGACCATGGCATTGCCCTCCACCGCCACCGGCGCTTCGCCCATCGGCCCGGACCCGGCAACCCACGGATCCTGATCCCAGCCGACACGCGCCCCTGGTGTACGGCCGGGCGAGTACAGGGAAAAAGCCGACGCCGGCTGCGTATCACTCGCAACTTCGTAGCTCAGCAGACGCACCGCCAGTACGCCCGTGACCCCTTCCGCCTTCATGCGGGCCACCACTTCATCGCGCAGCGGCTGCTTCTCGCCGGGATACCACTGGCTGGCCAGCACCACCTGATAGCGCTCGCCGAGCTGGCGGGCGAACTCCTTCTCCATCGTCGCCTGCACCGCGGACGTCGTGGTGATGCCGACCAGAAGGAGCTTCTGCAGGGTCACCTGCGAGGGACGCTGGCTGGTCACCTCCTCCACGCGGGTGGCGGAGAAATGCTGGCAGCCGGACAGCAGCACCGACAGGAGCAGGTAAACGAACAGCCTAGCGTTCACTTCGCCTCCCCTTCTTCGACGATCTCGAAATCGTGGGTGATCACCACACCCGCCTGCCCCAGCATGATGGAGGCCGAGCAATACTTGTCAGAGGACAGGTCCACCGCCTTCTTTACCTGCGCCTCCTTGAGGCCCCGACCCTTCACCACGAAATGCACGTGAATGCGGGTGAATACGGCCGGCACCGCGTCGGCGCGTTCAGCGGAGAGCTCGGCCACGCAGGAGGTGACGTCCTGCCTCGCCTTTTTCAGGATGGTGACGACGTCGAAAGAGGTGCAGCCGCCGAGCCCCATCAGCAGCAGCTCCATGGGACGCGGCCCCATGTTGCGGCCACCGTACTCGGGAGCGCCGTCCACCACCATCGAGTGCCCGCTACCGGACTCGGTCACGAACATCACGTCTTCGACCCACTTCACCCTCGCTTTCATCATTCCCCCACAATCAGTCATTGGCCGCGCCGCTCAGAAACCGGCACTGCATCACATTACGGCGGTTAACCCCGTCCAAGTCCTGTGCTATGGTCGAGCCTTATAACCATAACTGCTTACAGAGGACGCAGCCATGGCCCGCATGCCGGTCAACGCTCACGTTCCCAATATCAATGCATTCCTGGACCAGTGCCACCGCCGCAAATACCCGGCGCGCAGCACGATTATCTATGCCGGGGACGCGGGCGACACGCTTTATTTCATCATCTCCGGGGCGGTCTCGGTCGTTATCGAGGACGACGAAGGTCGCGAGATGGTGGTGGCGTATCTGAACGCCGGGGACTTTTTCGGAGAGATGGGTCTGTTCGAGGACAAGCCCGTGCGCTCCGCGTGGATCAAGGCCAAGACGCCCTGCGAAGTGGCCGAGATCAGCTACCAGAAATTCAAGGAACTGGCGCGGCAGGATGGCGGCCTCATCTTCGCCCTCTCCGCCCAGCTCGCGGGTCGCCTGCGCGCCACCACGCGCAAGGTGGGCGACCTTGCCTTCCTCGACGTCACCGGCCGCGTCGCGCGCGCCCTTCTCGATCTCTGCAAGCAGCCGGACGCCATGACGCATCCGGACGGCATGCAGATCAAGATCACGCGCCAGGAAATCGGCCGCATCGTCGGCTGCTCGCGCGAAATGGTCGGCCGCGTGCTGAAGTCCCTGGAGGAACAGGGGCTGATCTCGGTGAAAGGCAAGACCATGGTGGTGTACGGCACCCGCTGACGCTGCCACGCCGCCACAGCAAGAAGCCCGCCTTTACGCGGGCTTCTTCGTTTTCACATGTTGAAAACCTCCGCCAGCGGCACCGGCTTGCCGACGCCGTAGCCCTGCAGGTAGTCGACGCCATAGCCCCGCAGCGCCTGCACGATACGCTCGTTCTCGACGAACTCGGCGATCGTCTGCAAGCCCATGGTCCGCGCCACGGCAACGATGGATTGCACGATGGCCTGATCGACCGGCGACTCCGGCAAGGCCCGCACGAAGGCACCATCTATCTTCAGATAGTCGAAGGGAAAACTCTTCAGATAGTCGAAGGTTGCGAGTCCGGTACCGAAATCGTCGAGCGACACACTGGAGCCCATGGCGCGCAGGGATTCGATGAGCCGGCTGGCGACCTCGCGACTGGCGATAGCCTGTGACTCGGTGATCTCGAAGCAGAGTTTCTCCGGCGGCACCTCATGCAACTGCACCTGCTCGCGTATCCAGGGGGCGAGTGTCGGATCACTCGCCGACCAGCCGGTAAGATTGATGGCGCACTTGCCGAGCCGGGCCATGGCCTCGGGATGATCGCGCAGCCACCCCAGCAGTTGCCGGATCACGTAGCGGTCGATTTCGCCGGTAAGACGGGCGCGCTCCGCGGCACCAAAGAAATAGCCCGGCGCCTGGATCGTTCCGTCCGCCTGGCGCAAGCGCAGCAGTATTTCGCAATGCAGTCCGCCACCGTCGGGCTTGGCCGGCACGATAGGCTGTGCGTACAGGACGAGGCGCTGCTCGGCGAGCGCCTCCTTGACCTCTTCCTGGCGGCGAAGCAGGTCGCGGCGCGCCTGCATCAGGTCCGCCGTATCGGCCGCCGCCTCGATACGCTCGCCGGTGTGCGCCACTGCCACCGCCAGGGCGAGATCGGCTGCCAGCAGCGCCTGCTCGGCGTTGCCGCGGGCCATCACCACGGCAACGGTCGGGCGCAGCGCCACGCGGTCGGCTTCGCCGCGGAACACGCGGCCATTCCATGCGGCATAGAGTGCGCCGGCCAGCGTTTCGGCCGCCGCCATGCCGTCCCCCGCCGGGAAGATGGCATAGCGGCCACGACCGAGGCGCGCCACGGTTGCCTCCGACGCACGGCCACGCAGTTCACGCGCAAGGGCGCACTCGACGTCCTCCGCCGCCGCGGCCCCCAGGAGGTCGGTCAATCCACTCACGTCTTCCAGTCGCACGATGAGCAGCGGGGCATCTCCTGACGCCGACAGGCGCTCGCGCAGGGCGCGCTCGTTGGCGAGCCCGGTCAGCAGGTCGCTGCGCGCGCTTTCCCGCTCACGCTCCAGCATGCGGCGACGCTCCAGCGACACTGCGTTCAGCAGCTGCGCCAGCACCGCGAAGCCGGCGATCTGCAATACGAGCTCCAGCACATCGCGATTGCCGGGCGCGCCGTCGACGCCCAACACGAGCGCAATCATGGCGGCAGTGACGAGCAGCACCGACAGGCTGAGGAAGGCCGGCTGCGCGCGCATCGCCGGCCAGACCACGAGCAAACCCAGCAGTGGCAGCGCGACGCCTTCGAGACTTGAGTGCGTCAGCCAGAAGATGCCGCAGACGATGGCATAGAGCGGGAGCCAGCGCATGGCGAGGGCACGGTCCGCGCGCAGGCTGGCCAGGCCATCCCGGGCGATGGCACGCGTGAGGCCGGCCAGCACCAGCACACCCATGGCCTCGGCCACCCAGAACACGAGGAAGAGATGAGTGAGTGCCACGTCGGCAAAGAGCCCGGCGAGGTGAAAGCCCGTGGCACCGACGAGCGCACTCAGGGCGCCACCGGCCAATGCGCCGGCAAAGTAGAAGCGTGACGTGTTGGCCAGTGCACGGCCGTCGTCACGCTGCAGGCGCCTATAGACCTGGACGGCCAGCAGGGTGCCCGTCACCAGCTCGAGCGTGGCCAGCGGCAGCAGCAGGAGCGCCTGCCCGGTCGCCGCCACCCAGAGCACAAGACCGCCGCTCACGGCAGCGAGAGCGCGCCAGCCCCAGTGCAGCATCAGGCCGAAGGCGATGCCGAGAGGAGGCCAGATGAAGGAGGCGTCGCCGGAGACGGAGATGAATCGGGACGCAGCCAGCGTCAGGGCGGTCGCCACCATGACCAGCAGGAGCGCCGGCCATGAAGGCTGTCGAGGACCTTCGTCGTGCATGTCGTTCCCCCGTAGCGCGGCAGGTTCTGACGCCTGCCTGCGTCTGTCCGACGCTACGGGGCCGACTGCAGGACTGCAACTGAACAGGGGGCGTGCATCAGACCGGGAAGAACAGCTCCGCCAGCTTTTCGCCGGGCTCGGGGGCCCGCATGAAGGCTTCGCCAACGAGGAAGGCCTGGACATCGTGGTCGCGCATCAGGGCAACGTCGGCGCGGGTATGAATGCCGCTCTCGGTGACCACGCGACGACCTGCCGGAATGCGCTCCAGCAGGCACAGTGTGTTGTCGAGGCTGACTTCGAAGGTCTTGAGGTTGCGGTTGTTGATACCGAGCAGGGCGCCCTCGAGCGGCAGCGCGCGCTCCAGCTCGTCGGCGTCGTGCACTTCCACCAGCACGTCGAGGCCGAACTCGCGGGCGCAGGCGTTGAGCTCGTTGAGTTGGGCATCCGACAGGGCCGCCACGATTAGCAGCACGCAATCGGCGGCTATCGCCCGCGCCTCCACGACCTGATACGGATCGATGAGGAAATCCTTGCGGATCACCGGCAGCGCGCAGGCGTCGCGGGCCTGCTGCAGATAGGCATTGGCGCCCTGGAAGAAATCGGCATCGGTGAGCACGGACAGGCAGGCGGCTCCCGCCTGCTCGTAGGAGCGTGCAATGTCGGCGGGGCGGAAGTCGGGACGGATCACGCCCTGGCTGGGCGAGGCCTTCTTGATCTCGGCGATGACGCCGGGCCTTCCCGTCACGACCTTGTCCTCGATGGCCTGCTGGAAGCCGCGTACGGCGTCGGCGTGACGGGCGGCGTCCTCCTGGTCGGCCAGGCTCTTGCGCTTGCGGCCCGCCACCACCTCTTCGACCTTGCGATCGAGGATTTTCTGCAGAATCGTCGGCACCGCCATTTACGTCGCCTCGCCCAGCGCGCGCGTGAAGTCGCGCAGCGTGTCGAACTTCTCCAGCGCCTGGCCGGACCAGATCAGGTCATGCGCCAGCGCAACCCCCTGCTTCAGGTCGCGGGCGAGACCTGCCACGTAGATGCCGGCGCCGGCATTGAGGGCGATCGTGTCCGCGGCCTTGTCGGCATGTTCGCCCTGGCGCTTTCCCAGGGCATCGCGCACCAGCGCCAGCGACTCTTTCGCGCTGTCCACGGTCAGGCCGATCAGGCTCTGGCTCTTCAGGCCAAGGTCTTCGGGTATCACGGTGTATTCGGTGATCCCGCCATTCTTCAGCTCGGCCACCTGCGTCGGCGCGGCCAGGCTGAACTCGTCGAGGCCGTCCTGCGAATGCACCACCAGCACATGCTCGCTGCCGAGGCGCTGCAGCACTTCGGCGAGCGGACGGCAGAGCTTGCCGTTGAAGACGCCGATCACCTGCCGCTTCACGCCGGCCGGGTTGGTCATGGGGCCGAGGATGTTGAACAGGGTACGCAGGCCGACTTCCTTGCGCGCGGTGATCGCGTGCTTCATCGCGGCATGGTGGTTGACTGCAAACAGGAAGCCGACGCCCACTTCGCGGATGCAGCGTGCGGTCTGCGCCGGCGAGAGGCCCAGGTTGAGGCCGGCCTCGGCGAG
Source organism: Moraxellaceae bacterium (assembly GCA_029237815.1). GTDB lineage: Bacteria > Pseudomonadota > Gammaproteobacteria > Pseudomonadales > Moraxellaceae > UBA2031. Next base: position 31,027 of record JAQZBP010000005.1, on the reverse strand, counting down.
CAGGTCGGCGCTACCGCTGCTGGAAGACACCGCGCGATTGCCGTGCTTGGCCACATGTCCGCCAGCGGCAGCGATGACCATGGCGGCGGACGTCGATACGTTGAAGAGGTTGGCACCATCGCCGCCGGTACCGACGATGTCGACCACGTGCTTCAGGTCGCCGAGATCGACCGGCGTCATCAGGTCGCGCATGACGCGCACGGCGCCTTCGATCTCGTCCAGCGATTCACCCTTCATGCGCAAACCGATGAGAAAGGCCGCGATCTGCGCGTTGGTGCACTGGCCGGTCATGATGGCGCGCATCACATCCTGCATTTCAGCGAGCGAGAGGTCGATGCGGTCGACGACGCGACCGAGCGCCGCGCGGATGTCCAGGGGAGTCGTCGTCATGTCATTTCCCGTCCAGGAAGTTCTTGAGCAATTCGTGGCCCTGCTCGGTCAGGATGGACTCGGGATGGAACTGCACGCCCTCCACCGCCAGGGTCTTGTGGCGCACGCCCATGATCTCGTCCGGGGAGCCGTCTTCGTGCTGGGTCCACGCGGTGATCTCGAGGCAGTCGGGCAGCGACTCGCGCTCGATGATCAGCGAGTGATAGCGCGTGGCCGTCAGCGGATTGTTGAGACCGGTGAACACGCCCTTGCCGGCATGGTGGATGGGCGAGGTCTTGCCGTGCATGACCTGGCGCGCGCGGACCACCCTGCCGCCGAAGACCTGCCCGATGGACTGGTGACCGAGGCAGACGCCGAGCAACGGAATCTTGCCCGCAAAGTGCCGGATCACCTCCATCGAGATACCTGCCTCGTTCGGCGTGCAAGGGCCGGGCGAGATCACGATGCGCGCCGGCGCCAGTCTCTCGATATCGGCCACAGTGATCTCGTCGTTGCGATAGACGCGCACGTCCTCGCCGAGTTCGCCGAGGTACTGCACGATGTTGTAGGTGAAGCTGTCGTAATTATCGAGCATGAGCAACATGACTTATTCCTCGACGAGATGGCTGGTGGCGACTTCGGCGGCGCGCATCAGCGCGCGGGCCTTGTTCAGCGTTTCCTGCCATTCGAGTTCGGGCACGGAGTCGGCGACGACGCCGGCTCCGGCCTGCACATGCATGACGCCATCCTTGATCACCGCCGTGCGGATGGCGATGGCCGTATCCATGTTGCCGTTCCAGCCGAGATAGCCCACGGCGCCACCGTAGATGCCGCGCTTCACGGGCTCGAGCTCGTCGATGATCTCCATGGCGCGCACCTTGGGCGCGCCGGAGAGCGTGCCGGCCGGCAACGTCGCACGCAGCACGTCCATGGCGGTGACGCCCGGCTTCAGGTTGGCCTCGACGTTGGAGACGATGTGCATGACGTGCGAGTAGCGCTCCACCACCATCTTCTCGGTGACGCGCACCTGGCCGGTCTTCGCGACGCGACCGACGTCGTTGCGACCGAGGTCGATAAGCATCAGGTGCTCGGCGATTTCCTTGGGGTCAGCCAGGAGCTCGGCCTCCAGCGCCGCATCCTTCTCCGGCGTGGCGCCGCGCTTGCGGGTACCGGCGATGGGACGCACGCTCACCACGCCGTCTTCCATGCGCGCCAGGATTTCCGGCGACGAGCCGACGATGGTCAGCTCATCGGTGCGCATGTAGTACATGTAGGGCGACGGGTTCAGGTGGCGCAACGCACGGTAGAGCAGCATGGGCGAGGCCGTGAAGGGCGCGCTCATGCGCTGCGACGGCACCACCTGCATGATGTCGCCGGCCAGCACGTAACCCTTGATATGGTCCACGGCCTGCTTGAACCGGCCCTCGCCGTAACTCGAGACGAAGTCCGCCTCGGCCACGGTCTTCTTCACGCTCGCATGCATGGGGCGCGTGTCGAGCGAGGCGCGCAGGCGCAGGACCAGGGCGTCGAGACGCGCCGAGGCCACCGCGGCGGCCTCGGCGTGCGCCGGGTCGACGTGGGTCACGAGGAAAAGCTCGCCCTTCAGGTTGTCGAAGACGACCACGTCTTCCGACACCATGAGCTGGATGTCGGGCGCGCCGATGGGGTCGGGCTTCTTGCAGGCGGCCAGTTTCTTCTCGACGTAGCGCACGGTGTCGTAGCCGAAGAAGCCGGCCAGGCCGCCGGTGAATTTCGGCAGCCCCGGCAGCGGCGCCACCCGGTAGCGCTGCTGGAATTGCTCGACGAAGGCAAGCGGATCGGCCACATCATGACGCTCGACCTCGACGCCGTCGCTCGTGACCACCGCGCTGTGGCCACGCACCGTCAGCACGGTGCGCGCCGGCAGGCCGATCATGGAGTAGCGGCCCCAGCGCTCCCCGCCCTGCACGGACTCGAAGAGGTAGCTGAAGGGCGCATCGGCGAGCTTGAGGTAGACGGAAAGGGGGGTATCGAGGTCGGCGAGGACGACGCGGGCCACGGGCACGCGGTTAAAGCCCTGTGACGCCAGGGTGGCGAACTGTTCGGCGGACATATCTCTTACTCGGTGAACGGGCAAAGGGGGAAGACTGGGAGTGGTGAATTCACCATCGCCATCCGCGCCAACGCTGGTTCAGAGCAAGACCCGTCACGACCAGAAGCCTGTATAGGAAGAAGGAAGAATCGACAGGGTAAAAAACCTCGGCGGCGGTGTCCACCCATTTCCCGGCACGGGACGGCACTTGCCGTGGCAGGGAGCGGCCAACCGTTTCGGGCGCGCCCCTGCACCGTGCCGGCGCCGGCTCCGCATCCTTTAGCAGGCACCGCCCACCCTGCTCCGCGCCCGCTAGAGCAGGTCGGCCAGCGACTCCAGCAGCCAGTCCGGCCGGCTGGTTTCGATGGGCTCGCCGTGGTTATAGCCCCAGGGCAGCGCCACGACCGGCACGCCGGCGGCGCGGGCCGCCTCCACGTCATTGCGCGAGTCCCCCACCATCAGCGCCTCGGTGGCGGCCACGCCGAAATGCCGCAGGCAGTGCTGCAGGGCGCCGGGGTGCGGCTTCTTGTGCGGCAGGGAGTCACCGCCGAGGAGCAGGTCAAAGGGCGCCAGGATATCCAGGGCCTCCAGCAGGGCACGGGCCGGCGCATAGGGCTTGTTGGTGACACAGGCCTGGGGAATGCCTGCGGCACGGCAGGCCTCCAGCAATTCGCGGGCGCCGGGGTAGAGGGTGCTGCGACCGGACACGTCCTCCTGGTAGCGCGACATGAAGCGCGCCAGCAGGGCCTCATGCAACTGCTCGACGTTGCCGGCAACACCCAGGTGCTCAAGCGCGCAGTGCACTAGACGGGACGCGCCGCGGCCCACCCACAGCCGCACCTGGGGCTCGCTCACCCCCGGCAGGCCGAGGTCGGCCAAGGCCCTGTCGAGGGCGACGGCGATGTCGGCGGCCGAATCGACCAGGGTACCGTCGAGATCGAACATGACCAGGCGGGGCGTGAAACCGATTGCAGAGAACAGGGCCATGGATATTCCTGGGAGCGCAGGAGCGTCAGTCGTCGCGGGCAGATACGCATTCGCAGCCGCCACGACACCGGGCCTCGGGCGCTGGAACCGTCAGGCGGCACGAGCACCCCTACATGCGTGGTAATGCGGCTTTTGCAGAAAAGGGATTACTTGCCGACCCGGGCCAGCTCGGCACGCATCTGGCGGATCACGTCGGCATAGTCCGGCGCATTGAAGATGGCGGAGCCGGCCACGAAGGTGTCGGCGCCCGCCTCGGCGATCTCGCGGATGTTCTTCACGCCGACGCCCCCATCGACCTCGAGACGGATGGGCAGGCCGCTGCCGGCGATCTTCGCGTGCGCCTCGCGCAGCTTGGGCAGAGTGGACGGAATGAAGGACTGGCCGCCGAAGCCCGGGTTCACGCTCATCAGCAGGACCATGTCGAGCTTGTCCATCACATGGTCCATGTGGTGCAGCGGCGTGGCCGGGTTGAATACGAGGCCGGCCTTGCAGCCACCCGCGCGGATCAGCTGCAGCGACCGGTCGATGTGCTCCGAAGCTTCGGGGTGGAAGGTGATGTAGGTGGCGCCGGCCTCGATGAAATCGCCGATCAGGCGGTCGACCGGCTTCACCATCAGGTGCACGTCGATGGGCGCGGTGACGCCGTACTTGCGCAGAGCCTTGCAGACCATGGGGCCGATGGTGAGGTTGGGCACGTAGTGGTTGTCCATCACGTCGAAGTGGACGATGTCGGCACCCGCGGCCAGCCCCCGGTCGACCTCCTCGCCCAGACGGGCGAAGTCGGCGGAGAGGATGGACGGTGCAATCAGAAAGTCGGTCATGCTGTTCCCCTTGAGGCCGCAAAGCGCCGCGGCAAGGTGGCAGTCGCCACCTGAAGTTGATTGCTCTGCCCGCGCGGCCTCAGAGGGCGCCGCTGCGGATCTGCTGGTCGAGTTCGGTAAGCCGCTCCGGCGTGCCCACGTCCACCCAGGGGCCTGCGAAATATTCGCCGGTGACCTGCTCATCGGTGATCGCCGCGCGCAGCAGCGGGGCCAGCTGCCGCTTGCCCTCTGCCAGTCCGGCGAAAAGCTGCGGATGCAGCACGGAGACGCCGGCGAAGGTTAAGCGCGGCTCACCCTCGTTGCGCACGGTGCATTCCACGCCGGAGAACATGCGTCCGTCCAGCGCGAAATCGCCTTTGGGATTGTGCCCCGGATTGCCGACCAGCACGAGGTGCGCGCGCTTCTGCATATGCGCGTAGCTCGAGCGCAGGTGAGCGAAATCGTAGCGCAGCCAGATATCGCCATTCACCAGCAGGAAGGGCTGGCTGCCGAGCAGGGGCAGCGCCTTGATGATGCCGCCTGCGGTCTCCAGCGGCTCGCCCTCGTGCGACCAGGCGATGTGCGCGCCGAAAGCCGCGCCATCACCAAGCGCCTGCTCCAGCTGCGCGCCGAGCCAGGCAGTATTTATGACGATGTCGGTGAAGCCGGCCCGCACCAGGTTCTCCACATGCCACACGATCAGCGGCTTGCCACCGACCGGCAGCAGGGGCTTGGGCGTGTGGTCCGTCAGCGGCCGCATGCGGGTACCGAGCCCCGCCGCCAGAATCATTGCCTTCATTCGCTACTCACTCCGGGACGCGTCCGGCCGGACGCGCCACCTCTATTGGTCCAGTCGCCGCCGCATCAGTCGAGCCAATGTCCGAGCATTTTGGCCGCCTCGGGCTTCTTGCGCAGGTAGGCCGGCAGGATCACCGAACGCAGCAGGTCCGACAGGGCATGGAGCTCGGGATAGCCCTGGATTTCCGCCAGCAGGTAGTTGAACACGAGGGGGATGTCCTCGAGATAGCCATGCTTGCCGTCGCGGATGCTGAGGCGCGCAAAGATGCCGACCACCTTGAGGTGGCGCTGGGCGCCCATCCAGTCGAACCAGCGCATGAAGGTCGCGTCATCGACATCGGCCGGCAGGAGCTGACCCTTGCGCAGCAGACCGGCGAACTGGCGGACCCAGCGGGCGACGTCCGCCTCGGGCCAGACCACGTAGGCGTCGCGGAGCAGGGAGACGAGGTCGTAGGTGACGGGGCCGGTGACGGCATCCTGGAAATCGATCACGCCGATCTCGCCGCTGGCGAGCAGCATGAGATTGCGCGAGTGATAGTCGCGGTGCACGAAGACCTGCGGCTGCGCCAGCACCTCGTCGGCGATCATGGCGAAGGCATTGCCGAGCACGGCCTGCTGGCTGGTATCGAGTTCGATCTGGAGGTAGCGCGCCACGAACCAGTCGCGCAGGAGGGCCATTTCATCCATGAGGCGCTGGCGGTCATAGGGCGGGAGGACGTAGCCGGGCACATCGTCACAGGCTAGCAGATGCACCAGGGTCTGCATGGAACGGGTATAGAGGGCGTCGACGCTGGCGTTGTCGAGGCGCGGGCGCAGCAGCACGTCGCCGAAGTCCTCGAGCAGCATGAAGCCGAGGTCGAAGTCCGCCGCCACCACCTCCGGCACGTGCACGCCGTGCGCACGCAGGGCGCGGGCAATGGCCACGAAGGGGCGCGAGTTTTCCTTGTCGGGCGGCGCGTCGACAGCGACCAGGGAGCCGTCGGCGAGGGGCAGGCGGAAATAGCGGCGGAAGCTCGCATCGCCGGACACCGTCAGCAGGGAGCCCGCCGGCCGGCAGTCGGGGCGCTCCCGGGCCAGCCATTGCACGGCCCAGGACTCCAGCTGCGCGGCGCGCTGATCCACATCACCCATTACAAAATCCTCTGGCTGTCAAAGAGCGGGTTGCCTATTATCCGGCAACTTCGCGTATCTACCAGCCGCATTTTGCTCATGCCCCGTCTCCCGCACGCCACGCTCTGGCTGGCGCTCGCCGCGCCCGCCTGTCTTGCCGCCACTGCGGACGGGACCGATACCGAAAAGCCCAGATTCGGCTGGGCGACCCGCGCCGAGATCAATGCCCTCCCCGCCGGCGAGCGCCCGCGCCTCGATCCGACCTGCCCCGGCATCTGGATCACGCCCATTCCCCCGACCGCCCAGGTCGGTGACCCCGCCCTCAGCAATATTGAAGTCGAAGCAGACCAGGTGCACTACGAGGTCGAGGGCACCTCCACGCTCATCGGCAAGGTCAGCATCAGCCAGCCGGGCCGACGTATCGAGGCCGACCAGGCCGAGCTGACGCGCAACCAGAACGAGGGCAGCTTCCGCGGCAACATCCTGATCGCCGAGCCCGGCCTCGTGCTGACCGGCGACGAAGCCGAATTCGATTTCCAGACGCAGCAGGCGCGCATCAGGCGCACCGAGTTCGTCTCCAGTGCCATCAACGCCCGCGGCCGTGCCGACGAGATCCAGCGCAACGAGAAGGGCCTGCTCACGATCGCGCACGGCGAGTACTCCACCTGCCCGCCCGACGACCGCACCTGGTCCTTCGAGGCCCGCAACATCCGGCTCAACCAGGAAAGCGGCCGCGGTGAAGTGCGCAACGCCACGCTCAACATCAAGGACGTGCCGGTGCTGTACGTGCCGTATTTCAACTTCCCGATCGATGACCGGCGCCAGACCGGCATCCTGATCCCGCGCTTCGGCAACACCAACGACGGCGGCTTCGACTTCGCCCTGCCGGTCTACCTGAACCTGGCCCCGAACTTCGACGCCACCCTGACGCCGCGCCTCATGAGCCGGCGCGGCGCCATGATGGAGGGCGAGTTCCGCTACCTGCTACCGCGGCTCGGCGAGGGCCGCATCGAGGGCGGCTTCCTGCCGGCGGACAACCTCTACGACGAACGCGACCGCAAGAGCCTGTCGTGGCGGCAGAGCGGTCGACTGACGCCGCGGCTGCAGCTCAACACCGACGTCAACTATGTATCGGACAGCGCCTACTTCATCGACCTCGGCACCGACCTCAGCATCAGCAACACGGTGTTCCAGGAGCGTACCGGCGAGCTCATCTACTCCGGCGACAACTGGACGATGCTCGGCCGCGTGCAGGGCTACCAGACCATCGACCCGCTCATCACCGACATCGAGAAACCCTACGCGCGCCTGCCGCAGCTGCTGCTCAACGGCGGCCGTCGCGTAGCGCGCGGCTGGCAGCCCGGCCTGCGTTCCGAGCTGGTCTACTTCGAGCGCCGCGTCGACGACCTGTCCGGCCCCGAGATCAACGGCACCCGCTACCGCTTCGATCCCGCCCTCAGCTACGTTGTGTCGGAGCCCTGGGGCCACCTCAAGCCCAGCCTGCAGTTGCGCACCCTCGCCTACGAGCTCACCGGCTCCGGCGTGCCGGGCGAGCGCGACAGCGAAAGCGTGGCCTCGCCCAGCGTCGGCCTGGACAGCGGACTGATGTTCGAGCGCCGCCAGGGGGACTACATCCAGACTGTCGAGCCGCGCGCCTTCTACCTGTTCGCGCCCTACACCGACCAGAACCACCTGCCCAACTTCGACACCGCGACCAGCACCTTCTCCTTCCAGCAATTGTTCCGCGAAAGCCGCTTCTCCGGCGGCGACCGCCTGGACGACGCCAACCAGATCTCGCTCGGCCTGACCTCGCGCGTGATCGGCGCCGGCGACGGCCAGGAAGTCATCCGCGCCTCGGTCGGCCAGATCGTCTACTTCCGTGACCGCAAGGTGCGCCTCGACCCGGCCCTGCCCATCGCCAACGCCGACACCTCCAACTTCGCCGCGCAGCTCGCCGCACCTATTGGCCGCGGCTGGAGCAGCACCGCCGATGCGCTGTGGACGCCCAACCTCGAACACACCACGCAGCTCAGCGTGAACTTCAACTACCTGCCCGAATCCCGCGACCGTCTTGCCAACATCGGCTACAACTTCCGCCGCGAGGACCCGACCCTCGGCCAGGAAGCCCTGCGCCAGGCCAGCTTCTCGCTGATCCAGCCCATCCGTACCAACTGGCAGCTCCTCACGCTCTGGCAGTACGACCTGCGCGGCGAAGAGACCCAGGAATCCCTGCTCGGCCTGCAGTACGAAGCCTGCTGCTGGAAGGTCCGCCTCTTCGACCGGCGCTTCCTCGCCGACCCGGACGACATCAGTCCGGGCGCCCGCCGCGAGCGCCGCGCCTTCTTCGTCGAGGTCGAGCTGAAGGGCCTTGCCGGTCTGTCCAGCGGCGTGAAAAGCCTGCTGAGCAATAATATTTTCGGTTACAACCAGCTCGTGGAGCCCTCCAGCTCCCGCCAGGAGTTCCGCTGATGCGCATCCTTCTCGTCCTGCTCCTGCTGCTCGGCTCGGCAGCCCACGCCGACGTCACCCCACTCGACAAGGTCGCGGTGGTGGTCGATGACGGCGTCATCCTGCGAAGCGAGATCGACAAGCGCATGGCCGACGTGAAGTTCCAGTTCGAGAAGCGCGGCTCGCCGTTGCCACCCGACGAAGTCGTGCGCAAGCAGGTCATCGAGCAGCTCATCCTCGAGAGCCTGCAGCTTGGCCTCGCCACCCGCGCCGGCATCCGCATCGATGACAAGGAGCTGAATGCCGCGCTCGAGGACATCGCCAAACAGAACGGGCTCGGTCTGCTCGCCTTCCAGCAGAAGCTCGATGCCACGCCCGGCAGCAGCTACGCCGAGGTGCGCGAGCAGGTGAAAACCGACCTGATCATTACCCGCCTGCGCAACCGCCGCATGCAGGACCGCATCCGCATCACCGACCAGGACGTGCAGAATTTCCTGCGCTCGCCGACCGGCCAGGCCGAGCTCGCGGGCGAGTACCGGCTTGGCCACATCCTCGTCGCACTGCCCGAAGAAGCCTCGCCCAAGGACATCGCCGCCGCCGAGGCCAAGGTGAAGAAAGCGCAGGAGGAGCTCGCTGCCGGGAAGGACTTCGGCCAGGTCGCCGCCACCTATTCGAATGCCGAGACTGCGCTCAAGGGCGGCGACCTCGGCTGGCGCAAGGCGGCACAACTGCCGTCGCTGTTTGCCGCGCCCGCCGAGAAGATGCAGGTCAACGAGGTCGCCGGTCCCTTCCGCACACCGGGTGGTCTGCACCTGATCAAGCTGCTCGCCAAGCGTGGCGGCGACACCATGCGCGTGCCGCAGTGGCAGGTGCAGCACATCCTCATCAAGCCGACCGAGATCCTGTCCCCCGAGGATGCGCGCCAGAAGCTGGACGACATCCGCGCCAAGCTGGCCAAGGGCGACAAGTTCAGCGATCTCGCGCGCACCTACTCCGACGACCCGGGCTCCGCGCGCCAGGGCGGCGACCTCGGCTGGGTGAACCAGGGCGACATGGTCCCCGAGTTCGACGCCACCATGCGCAAGACGGCCACCGGCCAGGTCTCCGATGTGTTCCAGTCGCCCTACGGCTGGCACATCCTGCAGGTCACCGGCACCCGCGAACATGATGTCAGCGTACAGTTCCGCGAGAACGCGGCGCGCCAGGCCCTCTACATGCGCGCCTACGACGACGAGCTCGCGGACTGGATGCGCGAGCTGCGCAACGGCGCCTTCGTGGAAATCCGCGACAGCAAGTGAGCCGCTTCGCTGTCACGAAAAAGCGCGCTCCGGCGCGCTTTTTCATTTGCAGCCGATAAAGGCGCCACCGACTCCGTTGCCCTCAGACAACCTCCCTCGTGCCGCCGACATTTTTCGGCCCCGCCTTTACCGCCGCTGCTGCCGTCGCCGCGCACGGCCCTGCCCGACACGGTCGCCGCCACGCCCTACAGCTCGCTCTCGATCGGCAGCCATTGCAGCCACCAGACCTGGAAGCGTCGCCAGGCGCCAGCCTCCGGCTCCCGCGCCAGCAGGTGGATGCCGCCAGGTCCGCGGCTCTCCCAGCCCAGCGCCCCCGAATCGTCCAGCACGACGCGATAGGCGAGCGCCGGCAGGGCCTGCGCCAGCGCGGCAGTCACCGGGCCGGCCAGCGCCGGGCAGTCGAAGAGCAGCCCCATCTCGGTATTCAGTGCCGCGGAGCGCGGATCCAGGTTGAAGGAGCCCACGAACAGGTAGCGTCGGTCGAAGAAATAGGCCTTGGTGTGCAAAGTGGCCCGCGACTCGCCAAGCCCGGCCGACTGCTCCGGGGCGCCCTGCAGCGGACGCGTTTCCCAGAGCACGACACCGGCCCGCAGCAACGGCACACGGTAACGTGCGTACCCGGCATGCACGGCCGGCACGTCGGTGGAGGCCAGCGAATTGGTGACCACCGTCACCCTGACCTTGCGCTGCGCCACCTCGCCCAGGGTCTGCACACCCGCCTCGCCCGGCACGAAATACGAGGAGATCAGCAGCACATCCTCGCGTGACTGCTGCAGGCGCAGGGCGATCTGGCGCGCCACCGGACTGTCGGGACGGGCACTGTCGAGCTTCTCGGGAAAATCCGCGAGCACGAGGGCCGGGCAGTGATGCCGCAGCAGCTGGCCGGCCTGGCGCTCCCGCCGCCACGCCGAGCGCTCCAGCACGCCCTGCAGTGCGGGCTTTGCCGTCACCTCCCACTGCGCCAGCGCCGCGCGCAGTTTCTGCAATCGCTCCGGATCGTCGCCGCCGCGTGCCTTGCTGTGCGGCGCCGACCAGTAGTCGTCGAAGCTGCGTTCCAGCTCGGCCACGGCGGGACCGGCGATGACCACGTCGAGGTCGGCGAAGGCCACGTCGGGGCTCGTGCCGAAATACTCGTCGCCGATGTTACGCCCGCCGACGATGCTCTTCGCACCATCGACCGTGAGCTGCTTGTTGTGCATGCGGCGCCCGACGCGACGGAAATCCAGCACCGTCTCGAGCAGCCTCAGCCCCTCGAGCCGGAACGGCTTGTAGCGACGGATCTGGATCCGCGGATGGGCGTTCAGGGACTTCAGCAGCCGGTTGTCGGCGCCGTGCATGTCGTCGACGAGGCCGCGCACCTCGACGCCGCGGTCGGCGGCGCGCAGCAGGGCGTCGGCGACCAGGCGGCCGGCGTCGTCGGCAAGGAAGATGTAGTACTGGAACACGATGCGCTGCCGCGCCTGGTCGATGAGCTCGAGGCGCGCCGCCAGGGCGTCGTTGCCGGCGATGAGCATCTCCACGCGGTTGGGCGTGAAGCGGCCCTGCATCACCCCGCCACGCTCCGGCAGGACCGGCGGCGCCGTCGTGCAACCCGCGAGCAGGAAGCACAGCATCGTGCCCGGCAGGCACCGCCGGAGCAGGAGATTGAGCGGGGCGGCTTCCGTCAGGCGCGGCATGCACTCTCCCGGGAGGCGGGCGTGGCGTGTGTAAGGCATAGCACACGCGGCACCACTCGCCCGGGTTTGACGACAAAGGCGTCACACTGCGGCTTGACCCACCCCCCGGTCTGGCGACAATGCCGCATGACCCCGCCGCGCCCCGCCCCCTGCATTGCCCTGACTCCCGGCGAACCCGCCGGCATCGGCCCAGACCTTGTCGTCCAGCTGGCCCAGCGCGCGCATGCCTGCACGCTGGTGGCGATCGCGGACCCGGCGCTGATCCGGGAGCGCGCTGCCCGTCTCGGCCTTCCGCTCGAGCTGACGCCCTGGACTGCAGGCATGGGGCCGCGCCCCGCCGGCGAACTCGCCGTGCTGCCAGTGGCGCTCGCCGCACCCACCTTGCCGGGCCGGCTCGATCCCCGCAATGCACCCTATGTACTGGCAACACTGGCGCAGGCCGCCGACGGCTGCCGGCGCGGCGCCTTCGACGCCATCGTCACCGCGCCGGTGCAGAAGTCCGTCATCAACGACGCCGGCGTGCCCTTCAGTGGGCACACCGAGTTCTTCCAGGAGCAGGCCGGCTGCGACCGCGTGGTGATGATGCTGGCCTGTCCGGGTCTGCGCGTCGCGCTCGCCACCACGCACTTGCCGCTGAAGGACGTGCCCGCCGCCATCAGGCAGGAGCTGCTGCATGAGGTGCTGGCGATCCTGGTGGCCGACCTGCGCGGCAAGTTCGGCATCGCCCGGCCGCACATCCTCGTGGCCGGCCTGAATCCGCATGCCGGCGAAAGTGGCCACCTCGGCCGCGAGGAGCTCGACGTCATCATTCCGGCGCTCGCCTCCTTCCCGGATCGCGACTGCACGCTGGAGGGACCGCTGCCGGCCGACACCCTGTTCACGCCGAAGTACCTCGACCGCGCCGACGCCGTGCTCGCCATGTACCATGACCAGGGGCTGCCGGTGCTCAAGTACAAGGGCTTCGGTCATGCCGTGAACATCACCCTCGGCCTGCCCTTCATCCGCACCTCGGTCGACCACGGCACCGCGCTCGACCTCGCCGGTACGGGCCGCGCCGACCCCGGCAGCCTGGAGGCCGCACTGGCCGCCGCCCTCGACATGATTTCCCGCAGGACACCCGCATGAATTCCCGCAGCAAGAAGCCCGGCAACAGCCGGCAGGTCGACGGCCACGTCGCGCGCAAGCGCTTCGGCCAGAACTTCCTGACCGACGAATCCGTCATTCGCGGCATCGTCACCGCCTTCGGCCCCGTGCCCGGCCAGAACGTGGTCGAGATCGGCCCCGGCCTCGGCGCCCTCACCCGCGAGCTGCTGGCCGCGCTGGGCCGGCTACAGGTGGTCGAGGTGGACCGCGACCTTGCCGCCGCCCTGCCCCTCCGGCTGCTCAACGAGGGCGAGCTCGTGGTGCACCAGGCCGACGCCCTCAAGTTCGACTTCCGTACCCTGGCGCGCGGCCCGCACGACCTGCGCATCATCGGCAACCTGCCCTACAACATCTCCACCCCCATCCTGTTCCACCTGCTGGCACAGGCCGACGCCATCGCCGACATGACCTTCATGCTGCAAAAGGAGGTGGTGGAGCGCATGACCGCCGCACCCGGCTGCGGCGACTACGGCCGGCTCTCGGTCATGCTGCAGGTACGCTGCGAGGTGGAATGGCTACTCGACGTACCGCCCGAGGCCTTCAGTCCGCCGCCCAAGGTGGACTCCGCGGTTGTCCGTTTGCGCCCGCACGCGACCCCACGCTATAACTGTGTTGACGAAAAGCGCCTGCAGCACCTGCTGACGTCAGCCTTCAACATGCGCCGCAAGACCCTGCGCAACGCCCTGAAGGGTCAGGGCAGCCCGGAACAGATCGAAGCCGCCGGCATCGATCTCGGCCTGCGTCCCGAAGAAGTCGACGTGGCCACCTGGGTGCGCCTCAGCAACCTGCTTGGACCGGAGGGCCATCATGAATAACGACAGCGAATCCCGTCCCGACCCGCACCCCGACATCCGGGTACAGGTCCAGAGCGAATACCTGGCCGACCAGAGCAATCCGGACGAGTCCCGCTACGTCTTCGCCTATCACGTGCGCATTACCAATTCCGGCAAGCAGCCGGCACGCCTGCTCACCCGCCACTGGATCATCATGGACGGCGAGGCGCGCGTGCAGGAAGTGCGCGGCGACGGCGTCGTCGGCGAACAGCCGCAGCTCGCGCCAGGCACCACCTATGAATACTCCAGCGGCGCCGTGCTCGAGACCCCGGTCGGCAGCATGCACGGCTCCTACGGCATGATCGACGAGGAAGGACAGCGCTTCGAGGCGCCGATTCCGGCCTTCACGCTGGCCATCCCGCGCGTCCTGCACTGACGACGCGCAACGTTTTCCGGGCCCGGCAGTGAGCTCGCACACGACTGCCTGAGCCCGCGTCACGCTGAGAATTTCCGCAGCGGCAGCGCCACCCGCGCCGCTGCCGTTTCCCGACCCCGGAGATGAAATGGCGCTGTATGCCATCGGCGACGTGCAAGGCTGCCGCGAAGCGCTAGAGGACCTGCTCGAGGTCATCCGCTTCGACCCGGCGGCCGACCGCCTATGGCTGGCCGGCGACCTCGTCGCGCGCGGCCCCGACTCGCTCGGCGTGCTGCGCCTCGTCAAGGGTCTCGGCACCTGTGCCGAGACCGTGCTCGGCAACCACGACCTCCACCTGCTCGCCGCGCACCACGGCATCTCGACACCGAAGCCGAAGGATCGCACGCAGCCCATCCTGGAGGCGCCGGACCGGGAGGCGCTCATGGACTGGCTGCGCCAGCGCCCCCTGCTGCTGCAGGACGCAGCGCACGACTGCGTGCTGACGCATGCCGGCATACCACCGATGTGGTCGCTGGCAACGGCACAGCAACTCGCCCGCGAAGTCGAAGCCACCCTGCAGGGCACGGGAATCCGCGACTATCTGGCCGCGATGTACGGCAACGAACCGGCGCTCTGGTCACCGACACTCGCCGGCACCACGCGTCTGCGCGTGATCACCAACTACCTCACGCGCATGCGCCTGCTGAGCGCCGACGGTGCGCTGGATCTCGCCTTCAAGGAAGACATCGCCAGCATTCCCGCCGGCCTGCACGCGTGGTTCGAACTACCGAACCGGCACCTGACTGTCGGCACCGTCCTCTTCGGGCACTGGGCCGCACTGGAAGGCCACACCGGCAACTCCCGCTTTGTCGCGCTCGACAGCGGCTGCGTTTGGGGCCGCCACCTCACCGCATTCCGGCTCGACGACGGCGCCTTCTTCCGCAGCCGCCGCGGCTGCCCGCAACGCTGATTCCACGCCGCAACCGCGATGAGCGGCAGCGTGTCATGGACAAGTGGTCAGGCGTTTTACAGATGAGTTACGCGCATCAAAAAAAACGAAAATTCCCTTGCCGGCCACCGAGGGTTTGGGGCTAATCTCAAGGCATCCCGCGCGTTTCGGTTCTCGTGGTTTTCCACCCAGCAGAGGTAGGGTCATGAGCATATTCCGTCATTACCAGGATCGTTTTGATCAGGCCAGGGAAGAGGAATACAGCCTCGAGGAATACCTCGAGTTATGCAAAAACGACCGGGCCGCCTACGCGACAGCAGCAGAACGTCTCCTCCTCGCCATCGGCGAAGCCGAACTGATCGACACCTCGCGCGATTCGCGCCTCTCGCGCATCTTTTCCAACAAGATCATCAAGCGTTACCCCGCCTTCGCCGAGTTCTACGGCATGGAAGAGGTCATCGAGCAGGTGGTGTCCTACTTCAAGCACGCCGCCCAGGGGCTCGAGGAGAAGAAACAGATCCTCTATCTGCTGGGTCCGGTCGGCGGCGGCAAGTCCTCGCTCGCCGAGCGTCTGAAGTGGCTGATGGAGAAAATGCCCTTCTACGCCATCAAGGGCTCGCCGGTGAACGAGTCGCCGCTGAACCTGTTCAATGTGGCGGAAGACGGCGACATCCTCGAGCAGGAATACAACATCCCGAAGCGCTATGTGCGTGGCGTCATGTCGCCGTGGGCAGTGAAGCGCCTCAAGGAATTCGGCGGCGACATCCGCAAGTTCCGCGTGGTGAAACTGAAGCCCAGCATCCTCGACCAGATCGCCGTCTCCAAGACCGAGCCGGGCGACGAGAACAACCAGGACATTTCCGCGCTGGTGGGCAAGGTCGACATCCGCAAGCTCGAGGACTTCGCACAGAACGATCCGGACGCCTACTCCTATTCCGGCGGCCTGGCCAAGTCGAATCGCGGCCTCATGGAATTCGTGGAAATGTTCAAGGCACCGATCAAGGTGCTGCACCCCCTGCTCACCGCCACGCAGGAAGGCAACTACAACGGCACCGAGTCCATCGGCCCCATCCCCTTTGATGGCGTCGTGCTGGCCCACTCCAACGAGGCCGAGTGGCAGACCTTCCGCAACAACAAGAACAATGAGGCCTTCATCGACCGCGTCTACATCGTGAAGGTCCCCTACTGCCTGCGCGTGACGGAAGAGATCGACATCTACCAGAAACTGCTGGACCACTCCTCGCTGCGGCAGGCGCCTTGCGCGCCCGATACCCTGCGCATGCTGGCGCAGTTCTCGGTGCTATCGCGCCTGAAGGAACCCGACAACTCCAGCATCTATTCCAAGATGCGCATCTATGATGGCGAAAACCTGAAGGACACGGATCCGAAGGCCAAGTCCTACCAGGAATACCGGGACTCCGCGGGCGTCGACGAAGGCATGAACGGCCTCTCCACCCGCTTCGCCTTCAAGATCCTGTCACGCGTCTTCAATTACGATCATTCCGAAGTGGCGGCAAACCCGGTGCACCTGCTGCACGTTCTGGAAACCCAGATCGAACAGGAGCAATTTCCGCAGGACCAGCAGGAGCGTTACCTGCGCTTCCTCAAGGAATTCCTGGCGCCCCGCTACATCGAGTTCATCGGCAAGGAAATCCAGACGGCCTACCTCGAGTCCTATTCCGAGTACGGGCAGAACATCTTCGACCGCTACGTGCAGTACGCCGACTTCTGGATACAGGACCAGGAGTTCCGCGACCCCGATACCGGCGAGATCTTCAACCGCGCTGCGCTCAACGAGGAGCTGGAAAAGATCGAGAAGCCGGCGGGCATCTCCAACCCCAAGGACTTCCGCAACGAGGTGGTCAACTTCGTGCTACGTGCCCGCGCCAACAACAACGGCGTGAACCCGAGCTGGCTCTCCTATGAAAAGCTGCGCACCGTGATCGAGAAGAAGATGTTCTCGAACACCGAGGACCTGCTGCCGGTGATTTCCTTCAATCCCAAGGCATCCAAGAACGACCAGCAGAAGCACCAGGACTTTGTGAGGCGCATGGTGGAGCGCGGATACACCGAGAAGCAGGTTCGCCTGCTCTCCGAGTGGTACCTGCGGGTACGCAAGGCGCAATAACTCCCTTCACCCGCCGGCGCCTCCCTCTCGCACACTGCCGGGAGGAGGCGCCAGGGGTGGATGAGGGCAGGAGTCCATCGCTCCCCCTCACCCCTCGCTCCGCCCGAGGGGAACGGGAGAAAACGAAGCGAGGGCACATGTCCTACATCATTGATCGCCGCCTGAACGGTCGTAACAAGAGCACGGTCAACCGGCAGCGCTTTCTCGAGCGCTACCGCGCGCAGATCAAGGAAGCCGTCGCCGACGCCGTTACCCGCCGCTCCATTACCGACATGGAGCATGGCGAAAGCGTGGCCATCCCCACCCGCGACATCTCCGAGCCCGCCTTTCACCATGGCAGCGGCGGCGAGCGCGAGATGGTGCATCCCGGCAACAAGCATTTCTCCACAGGCGACCGCATCAAGCGCCCCGAAGGCGGTGGCGAAGGCGGCGGGACGGGTGAAGGCAAGGCCTCGGACTCCGGCGAAGGTGAAGACGAGTTCAGCTTCACGATCTCGCAGGAAGAGTTCCTGAATTTCCTCTTTGATGACCTCGAGCTGCCCAATCTGGTCAAGCGTCGCCTGGCCGGCCTCGAGACATTCCAGTGGCAGAACGCCGGCATCGTCAACGATGGCAATCCCGCCAAGATCAACATCGTGCGCAGCCTGCGCGCCGCGACCTCGCGCCGCATCGCACTGGGTGGTGGCGCGCGCAAACGCCTGAAGGCGGCGGAGGCCGAGCTGCAGGCCCTGCTGGAGCAGGATTCCTCGCCGGACCGCGTGGCCCGCATCAGTGAATTGCGCGAGCAGGTCGAGAAGCTGAAGCGGCGGCTCGAACGCATCCCCTTCATCGACACCTTCGACCTGCGCTACAACCACCACATCAAGGTGCCCAAGCCGTCGTCGCAGGCCGTCATGTTCTGCGTCATGGATGTTTCCGGGTCCATGAACCAGAGCATGAAGGACATGGCCAAGCGGTTCTTCCTGTTGCTCTATCTCTTCCTGAAGCGCAACTACAAGAAGATCGACGTCGTCTTCATCCGCCACCACACCAGCGCCAAGGAAGTGGAGGAGGAGGAATTCTTCTACTCGCGGGAAACCGGCGGCACCATCGTCTCGAGCGCGCTCAAGCTGATGAAGGACGTCATGCTCGCCCGCTACCCGGCGGACGAGTGGAACATCTATGGCGCCCAGGCCTCGGACGGCGACAACTGGAACGACGACTCGCCGCTCTGCCAGCAACTGCTCTCGGAGAACATCCTGCCGCTGGTGCAGTACTTCGCCTACATCGAGATCACGCCGCGCGAGCACCAGGCGCTCTGGCATTCCTACGAGGCCGTGATGCAGGACTGGCCGGGCGTCTTCGCCATGCAGCAGATCATCGACGCCAGCGATATCTATCCGGTATTCCGCGAACTCTTTTCGAGGAAAAAGGCATGACCAGGCGAACCCCGATCTCCACCGGCTCGGAGTGGTCCTTCGACCTGATCCGTCGCTATGACGAGGAAATCGGCCGCATCGCCCGCGAGGTCTACGGGCTCGACACCTTTCCCAACCAGATTGAGGTCATCTCCTCCGAGCAGATGATGGATGCCTACTCCTCGGTGGGCATGCCGGTGGGCTACAACCACTGGAGCTTCGGCAAGCACTTCGTTGCCACCGAAAGCTCCTACAAGCGCGGGCAGATGGGCCTGGCCTACGAGATCGTCATCAACTCCAACCCCTGCATCGCCTACCTCATGGAAGAAAACACCATGACGATGCAGGCGCTGGTGATCGCGCATGCGTCCTACGGCCACAACTCCTTCTTCAAGGGAAACTACCTGTTCCGCACCTGGACGGACGCGAGCAGCATCATCGACTACCTGCTGTTCGCCAAGAACTATCTGCGCCAGTGCGAGGAACGCCACGGCGTGCGCGAGGTCGAGGCCATCCTCGACTCCTGCCATGCGCTGATGAACTACGGCGTGGACCGCTACAAGCGCCCCTATCCGATCTCAGCGGAGCAGGAGCGCGCCCGGCAGGAGGAACGCGAGGCGGCGCTGCAGGCGCAGGTCAATGAACTCTGGCGCACCATTCCCTTCATGAACCGCCACGAGGAGGAGGAAGCGCAGCGCAAGCGCTGGCCGGAGGAGCCGCAGGAAAACATCCTCTACTTCGTCGAGAAGAACGCGCCGCTGCTGGAGCCCTGGCAGCGCGAGATCGTGCGCATCGTGCGCAAGATCGCCCAGTATTTCTATCCGCAGCGCCAGACCCAGGTCATGAACGAGGGCTGGGCCACGTTCTGGCATTACACGCTGCTGAACCACCTCTACGACGAGGGCCTGGTCACCGACGGCTTCATCCTGGAGTTCCTGCAGTCGCACACCGCCGTTGTGCATCAGCCCGGCTTCGACAGCCCCTTCTACCGCGGCATCAACCCCTACGCGCTGGGTTACGCCATGTTCCAGGACATCCGGCGCATCTGCGAGAAGCCGACGGACGAGGACAGGCGCTGGTTTCCGGACATCGCCGGCAGTCCCTGGCTGGAGACGGTCAAATTCGCCATGCAGAGCTTCAAGGACGAGAGCTTCATCCAGCAGTTCCTGTCGCCGCGCGTCATGCGCGAACTCAAGCTCTTCGCCATCCTCGACAATGACCAGCGCCGCGAACTGGAGGTGTCCGCCATCCACGACGACGCGGGGTTCCGCTACCTGCGGCAGTCGCTGTCCAACCAGTACAACCTGAGCATGAACGAGCCCAACATCCAGGTCTGGAACGTGAACCGGCACGGCGACCGCTCCCTGATGCTGCGCCACGTCCGCCATAACCGGCGTCCGCTCGGCGAGGCGGCAGGCGACGTGCTCAAGCACCTGCACCGGCTGTGGAAGTTCGACGTGCACCTGGAATCCTGGGATGGCGAGACGCTGGTCGAGAAAACGAGCTGCACGGCGCAAAGCGGTATCCTGCAGGTGCCGCCGGGCCCATGATGGCCTGCCGATGCGGCTGACCCGAAGCGAGCCCATGCCACAGGAACTCCACCTTTTCATCAGCGGACGCGTGCAAGGCGTCTCCTACCGCGCCAATGCCGCGGCCATGGCGCGCAGGCTCGGCCTCAAGGGATGGGTGCGCAACCTGCCGGACGGACGTGTCGAACTCCTGGCGCAAGGCGAGGAGAAGCCGCTGAAGTCCTTGCTGGCATGGGCCCACCAGGGCCCGGCAACGGCGCGGGTCGACCACGTGGAGACGCAATGGGCCGCCGCGACCCGGCTGGCGGCGGACTTCGAGACCCTCGCCTGATCCGCTCGGTGCGCGCCCGGCGTTGCCTGATGCCCGGCGCGCACCCGTACGGCCTCCTTAGCGGCGCCAGACCGCCGCCCCGCCGCCCCGCCGCCCCAGCAGCGACCGCACTTCCTTCTCGTAATACACGATGAGCCCCGCCAGGATCAGCCCCATGCCCACCAGGGTGTGGGGCTGGAAGCGCTCGTGATTCACCAGCACGCCAAGCAGCAGCGCGATCACGGGCGTCACCAGCGTAGACAGCGCCACAGTGCCAGCCTCGACGTGCTGCATCAGGTGGTAGAAGAAGAGCATGGCCACCAGCGAACCCATGAGCACGGAATACAGGATGGCCATCACCGTGACCAGGCCGGGCCATTCGCGCGGCGCCGGGCCGCCGAGCAGGGGCGCCACCAGCAGGCAGCACAGCGCGGTCAGGCAGAGCGCGCCCGTCATCTGCACCATCGGCGACATGCCATGCGGCAGGCGCTTCATGAGCACGGCCGAGACCACATAACAGAGCACGCCACCGAGCACCATCACCACGCTCGGCACGTGGACGGCCCCGAGCCGGTCGCCATCGATGAAGATCAGGGCGAGGCCGGCCAGCCCGGTCATCATGCCGGCCCACTGCAGCGCCACCAGCCGCACACCCTTGAGCAGGAAATGCGACGCCGCCCCCACCAGGAGCGGCGAGGTACCGAAGAGCACGGCAATCAGTCCGGACGGCAGGTGACGCGCGCCGAGGTAGGTGAGCAGCATCGCCCCGAACATGTTGAAAGTGCCGATCAGGTAAAGCCGGGTCGCGACCGGGCCACGCGCCAGGCGCTGCCCCGTGGCATAGAGCAGCGCCAGCGCCAGGAGCGCCGCCAGCACCATGCGAACCGTCAGAGCCCAGACCGCATCGAGGTCGCGCAGACTGAGCACCACGGCCAGCGGCGTGGTGGACCAGATCAGGACCAGCGCCAGCCATTCCAGCGCCAGCCGGCCCTGTTGCGGGGGTTCGTTGTCGTTCGTGCCTGCCATGTCGCCTCTCCCGTGCGTGTCGTGCAAAAACAAAAAGGCCGCAGAATCTGCGGCCTTTTGATGAAAATCGCTGTCGCTCAGTCCGGCCGTCGGAACACGCGCGCGCGCTTGGCTGCTGCCAGCCAGCGGGCGACAGAAAGGACGGGGCGGGAAATCGACTTGAGCGTTAACATGCTCCGGATAATCAGTGAGAATCCGCAAGGCCGTCAAGCCGGCTTGGATGCAGCTTATGAAAATCTATCTCGTTGGTGGCGCCGTCCGTGACCGGCTGCTCGACCGCCCCGTGCAGGAGCGCGACTGGGTGGTGGTCGGCGCGCGCCCCGACGACCTGCTGGCGCAGGGATTTCGTGCCGTGGGCCGCGATTTCCCGGTATTCCTGCATCCCGTGAGCGGCGAGGAGTACGCCCTCGCCCGTACCGAGCGCAAGAGCGGCAGTGGCCACACCGGCTTCATCTGCGACTTCTCGCCGGACATCACCCTCGAGGAAGACCTCGTCCGTCGCGACCTCACCATCAATGCCATGGCCCAAGACGCGGACGGCAGCATCATCGACCCGCATGGCGGCCGGCGCGACCTTGATCTGCGCCTGCTGCGGCATGTGTCCGATGCCTTTCGCGAAGATCCGTTGCGCGTGTTCCGCGTCGCACGCTTTGCCGCGCGCTATGCACCGCTCGGGTTCACCGTCGCGACGGAGACCATGGCACTGATGCGCGAGATGAGCGCCTCGGGCGAACTCGGCCACCTGACCCCCGAGCGTGTCTGGAAGGAAACCGAACGCGCGCTCGGCGAGGACCGTCCCGACATCTATGTGCAGGTGCTGCACGACTGTGGCGCCCTCGCCTGCTGGATGCCCGAGGTCGACCGTCTCTTTGGCGTGCCGCAGCGTGCCGACTACCATCCCGAGATCGACACCGGCGTACACATCCTGATGACGCTGAGAATAACGGCAACGCTCTCGCCGGAGGCGCGCGTGCGCTTCGCTGCACTCGTCCACGATCTCGGCAAGGGCGTCACGCCGGAAGAAGAGCTACCGCGCCACATCAACCACGAGGCGCGTGGCGTTCCGCTGGTGCGCGAGCTTTGCCAGCGGCTGAAGGCGCCACGCGCCTTCGAGGAGCTTGGCGTGCTGGCCTCGCGCTATCACCTCGACGTGCATCGCGCCGGCGACATGCGCCCGTCCACCTTGCTGAAGAAGCTTATGGAAATGGACGCACTGCGTCGCCCGGAGCGCTTCGCGGAAATGCTGCTTTGCTGCGAGGCCGATGCGCGCGGCCGCCTGGGCCTCGATGAGCGTCCCTATCCACAACGCGAATACTGGCAGTGCGCGCAGGCCACCCTGCGTGCCGTGTCGCCAAAGGCGCTGCAGGAGCAGGGCCTCGAGGGCGACGCCTTCGTCAAGGCCCTGGAGCAGGCTCGCGAGGCGGCCCTGCACGATTTCCGCGAAGAATGGAGAAAGTCCCATGCCGACCGCTGACGCCAGAGTCGTGCTGATCACCGGGGCGGCGCAGCGTCTCGGCGCCGCCACGGCGCGTCGCCTGCATGGCAACGGCTGGCGCGTGCTGCTGCACTGCCGTCACTCGCGCGAGCAGGCCACGTCCCTTGCCACCGAGCTCAACGCGCTACGCGCGGACTCCTGCCGCGTGCTGCACGCGGATCTTGCCCGCGATGAGGACGTGACGCAGCTGGCGCAAGCCGCCGAGTCGGCATGGGGCCGCATCGACGCGCTCGTGAACAATGCCTCCAGCTTCTATCCCACGCCAGTAGGCGACACGACTGCTGCGCAGTGGGACGACCTTTTCGCCAGCAATGCGCGCGCGCCATTCTTTCTTTCGCAGGCACTCGCCCCTGCGCTGCGTCGCTGGCGCGGGGCCATCGTCAACCTGATCGACATCCACGCCGAGCGTCCACTGCGCCAGCATACGGTGTACTGCATGGCCAAGGCGGCGAACAGCATGCTCACGCTGTCGCTGGCGAAGGAGCTGGCACCGGACGTGCGAGTGAACGGCGTGGCGCCGGGCGCCATACTCTGGCCCGGCAATGCCGAGCCCGACGCCGCCATGCAGGCGGAAATCCTTGCCGGCATTCCGCTGCAGCGCCTGGGCGAACCCGCCGACATTGCACACACCATTGCGTTCCTTCTCGAAGATGCGCCCTACATCACCGGCCAGATCCTCGCGGTGGATGGTGGCCGCAGCCTTTGATCGTGCAGGCCTCCTTCCGCTGGCTGAAATTTTGGCGCCGATCGGCGAATTTCCTGCCCGGATGCCGCAAGGCATGCACGTCCTGACAGAAAATAAAAAAGGCCGCGAAAGCGGCCGTTTTTTTCACCGGGCTTATACCGCGGCAGCCGCCACGTGCTCCTGCAGCATCTCGCGATAGTCCGCCGGAATCGCCTCGCTCTTCTGCGTGGCGTAGTTGAAGAACACCTGCACCGCCTTGCCGCGCGCGACGCACACGCCTTCCTGCCAGGCCTCCTGCTCCACCACAAAGGAGGAGTTGCCGATACGGCCGATCCAGCTACGCACCTCTACTTCCTTGCCGTAGTGCGTCTGCGCCACGTAGTCGATCTCCACGCGCGCCAGGATCAGGTTCCACTCGCGGAGGGAGAGCGTCGGATTGAACAGGCGGAACACCGGCTCACGCGAGGCCTCGAACCAGTTCGACAGCACCGTGTTGTTGATGTGGCCGAGCGCATCGGTTTCATAAAAGCGCGGCGTGACCCTCATGAAAAACATCTACTGCTCCTCGTCGCT
This sequence comes from Moraxellaceae bacterium, assembly GCA_029237815.1. Taxonomy (GTDB): domain Bacteria; phylum Pseudomonadota; class Gammaproteobacteria; order Pseudomonadales; family Moraxellaceae; genus UBA2031. The sequence continues at coordinate 7,047 of JAQZBP010000005.1, read as the reverse complement.
GTCGAAGGTGAAATCGATCGGCCACAGCTTCTGCCGGCTGTGATCATAGGCTTCCCAGTGCTCGGCATAGGGACGTACGGTTTCGGGATGACGGTCGCCGGGGGCGATGTCGGCCAGGGGCTGCAAAACGAAAGCGTTCTTGAGGATTTCATCGCGCGGCAGCTGCACGCCGTCGATCTCGCCGCAGGCATTTCCGTAGGTGAGGATGTCGATGTCGAGCGTACGTGCCGAGAACTTGGGGCAGCCGCGCACACGACCATGCGCATCCTCGACGGCGCGCAACTCGGCCACCAGCTCGCCGATGGTTTTGTCGGTATCCAGGCCCACGACGAGGTTGTAGAAGTTGTCGCCATCGAAGCCGACCGCCTCGCTTTCGTAGACGGTGGACACGAGCAGGTCGCCGTAGAGCCGCTCCAGGTCGCGCAGGGCACCGCGCAGGTTCTGCTCGCGGTCGATGTTGCTGCCCAGGCTGAGGTACACGCGGGGCATCAGGGTTTCTCACCCCGCTCGATGATGACCCCGACGTCCTGCGCGCCGCGCACGGCGCCCGGCTTCGAGAGCTGCAGGCGCAACCAGGGGACGCCAAACTCTTCGCGCACGATGCCGGCGATCTTCTCGGCCAGCGTTTCCACCAGCAGGAACTCGGAGCCTTCCACAAAGGCGATCAGGCGCTTGGCCACCGACTTGTAATCAAGGGCATCCTTGATGTCGTCGCTGGCGGCGGCCTTCCGGATATCCGTCGCCATCTCCAGGTCGAGACTCACGGTCTGGCGGATGCGGCGCTCCCAGTCGAAGATGCCGATGACGGTTTCGATCTTGAGATCGCGTATGTAAACGATGTCCATGCGGGCCTCGTAGAAGGGACAGACCGGAAAATGAATACCGGGGAAACAGGCAAGACTTGCAGGAATTCAGCCCCTAGAATCAGAGCATCCGTTATCCGCACAGGGACTGTCCGATGCCGCTCGACCTGGTCGCCATAGGGACGCTGATTTTCGCCTATCTGCTGGGCTCTGTCTCCACAGCCGTCATTGTTTGCCAGCTGCTCGGCCTGCCCGACCCGCGGGCCGAAGGCTCCAACAATCCGGGTGCCACCAATGTTCTGCGCCTCGGCGGCAAAGGCCCGGCCATCATCACCCTGATCGGCGACATGCTGAAAGGCGTGATACCGGTGCTGATCGCCAAGTACGGACTGGGCCTGTCGGCGCCCTGGCTTGCCGGCATCGGATTCGCCGCCTTTCTCGGCCACCTCTTCCCGGTGTTCTTCGGCTTCCAGGGCGGCAAGGGCGTGGCCACCGCACTCGGCATCCTGCTCGTGCTGTACTGGCCGCTCGGGCTTGCCGTCATCGGCCTGTGGCTGATCACCTTTGGCGCCAGCCGCATCTCCTCGCTGGGCTCCATCGTGAGCTTCGCCGCCGCACCGTTCATCTGCTCCTACATGGCCGAGCCTTACCTGATCGGCGTGACGCTGATGAGCGTCGTGCTGCTGCTGCGCCACCACTCCAACATCCGCGCGCTGATCCGGGGCCAGGAGCGCCGCTTCGGGCAGAAGAAGGCGGACGCCTGACGCCTCGTAGCCCCAATAAAAAAGCCCGCATAGCGCGGGCTTTTTTATTGCCGGGAGTTGCGTTGCCTCACTGCCCGGGGGCCTGCAGCTCGGTCATGGGCCAGCGTGCGCGCACGGTGATGCCCATGCCCTGCTGCTCTCCGGCCAGCAAGCGCTGGCAGCCGGCGAAGGCGATCATGGCACCGTTGTCGGTACAGAACGGCAGCGCCGGATAGAACACGTCCGCCCGGCGCCGCGCGGTCATTTCGGCCAGCCGGGTGCGCAGCAGCCGGTTGGCACTGACACCGCCGGCCACGACAAGACGCTTCACGCCGGTCTCCTTCAGGGCGCGCTCGCACTTGCGCGCCAGCGTATCCACGGCGGCGGCCTGGAAGCTCGCCGCGATGTCAGCCGGCTTCTGCGGGTAGTCCGACGTGGTGTTGAGGGCATTCATGACGGAGGTCTTGAGGCCGCTGAACGAAAAGTCGAGACCGGGACGATCGAGCATGGGTCGCGGGAAATCGAAACGCTGCGGGTCCCCGCCCTCAGCGAGCTTCGCCACGGCCGGGCCGCCCGGATAATCCAGCCGGAGCATTTTGGCGACCTTGTCGAAGGCCTCGCCGGCCGCATCGTCGATGGATTCGCCGAGAAGCTGGTAGCGGCCGATGCCATCCACACGCATGAGCTGGGTATGCCCACCGGACACCAACAGGGCAATGAACGGGAAGCCCGGCGGGTTGGGCTCCAGCATGGGCGCCAGCAGATGCCCTTCCATGTGATGCACGCCGACGGCCGGTACTCCCAGGCTCCAGGCCAAGCTGCGGCCGAATACGGCACCTACCATGAGTGCACCCGCGAGACCCGGACCCGCTGTATAGGCCACGCCTTCCAGCTCTGCGAGCGAGGTGCCCGCCTCGGCCAGAAGCTCTCTCAGCAGGGGAATCAGCTTGCGTACATGGTCGCGGGAGGCCAGCTCCGGAACGACGCCACCATAATCAGCATGCAGGTCGATCTGGCTATAGAGCCGGTGCGCCAGCAGGCCCCGGTCGCTGTCGTAGACGGCGACGCCAGTCTCGTCGCAGGAGGTTTCGATACCCAGTACACGCATGACAGCCACCGGCTTCGGGAGGGATTCGGGGAGGGCCGGCATCTTAGCGGGGTCTGGAAATCAGGGCCAGCCGGGGGTTGGCAGGGCACGGCAGAGTGGCTAGAATCGGCGCCCTTGTCCGGGGACCCGCTCCTGCCGGGCCCTAAACAGTAAAGATTCTGAGGTGAGCTGAATGCCGGCTGTGAAAGTTAAAGAAGGCGAACCGTTTGACGTTGCCCTGCGTCGCTTCAAGCGTTCCTGCGAAAAGGCCGGCGTCCTGGCCGACGTGCGCAAGCGCGAGTTCTACGAGAAGCCGACCCAGGAGCGCAAGCGCAAGGCTGCTGCTGCCGTCAAGCGTCACGCCAAGAAGCTGGCACGCGAAAACATGAAGACCACCCGCCTCTACTAAGAGTCGGTCAGTCTCCCAGCCGCCCGTCGGCTGGCGCTAAAGCGGCACTTAAGGTGCCGCTTTTCGTTTTTGGGGATCCGGTGGGGTTCCCCGCCCTCGCCAAGGGGCCTAGCCTCCACCTGCCACCAGACCCGGGAGGTACCGTCATGTCGGAACTCAAAGCCAAGCTGATGGACGCCATGAGGGACGCCATGCGCGCCCAGGACAAGGACCGCCTCGGCGTGATCCGCATGGCCACCGCCGCCCTCAAGCAGATCGAAGTCGACGAACGTGTCGAACTCGACGACGCCCGCGTGCTGGCCACGCTGGAAAAGCTGGTCAAGTCGCGCCGCGAGTCCGCCACCGCCTTCGAGGCCGGCGGCCGCCCCGAGCTGGCCGCCAAGGAAAACGCCGAGATCGTCGTGCTGCAATCCTTCCTGCCGGCGCAGCTTTCCGACGCCGAGATCGATGCCCTGATCACCGAGGTCATCGCCGAGACCGGCGCCGCCTCCGCCCGCGACATGGGCAAGGTCATGAACCTGCTGCGCCCGAAGCTGACCGGCCGTGCCGACACCGGCGCCGTCTCGCAAAAGGTGAAGGCCCGCCTGGGCTGAGGCCCAGGCCCAGCCCGCTCAGAGGCCCGTCCAGCCACTCTCCTCACGCCGGTTTTCCGGCGTGAGCATCCGTCCCCGGTGGGGTAGGCTTTCCCGATCCCACAGCGTTGCGCGAATCCTGCCATGGCATACGGCCGCATCCCCGAATCCTTCATCGACGACGTCCTGCTGCGCACGGACATCGTGGATCTCATCGATTCTCGGGTGAAGCTGAAAAAGGCCGGCAAGAACTACTCCGCCTGCTGCCCTTTCCACCGCGAGAAGACGCCGTCCTTCACTGTGAGCCGCGAGAAGCAGTTCTATTACTGCTTCGGCTGCGGCGCCTCCGGCAACGCCGTCAGCTTCGTGATGGAGTACGACCACAAGGGCTTCCTGGATGCGCTGAAGGACCTGGCCGGCCGCGCCGGCCTCGACGTCCCCGACACGCGCGACCCCGACGCGCCGCCGCGCGAATCCCACCAGGGCCTCTACGACCAGCTCGAAGCGGCGGCGAAGTATTTCGAGCAGCAACTGCGCACGCATCGCGATAAAACCAAGGCCGTCACCTATTTCAAGAAGCGCGGCCTGACCGGCGAAATCGCCAAGCACTATCGGCTGGGATACGCGCCGGCCGGCTGGGACAACCTGCTCGGCGCCCTGGGCAGCAACGACGAGGCGCGCAAGGCCCTGCTCGCCACCGGCCTCGTCATCCAGCGCGAGGATTCCAGCCGCGTCTACGACGCCATGCGCGACCGGGTGATCTTCCCGATCCGGGATTTCCGCGGCCGCGTCATCGCCTTCGGCGGGCGCGTGCTCACCGATGAAAAGCCCAAGTACCTCAATTCGCCCGAGTCGCCGGTCTTCCACAAGGGCCAGGAACTCTATGGCCTGTACGAGGCCCGGCAGGCCCCTGGCAAGCTCGAGCGGGTGATCGTGGTCGAGGGCTACATGGACGTGGTCGCGCTCGCCCAGTACGGAATCACCTACGCGGTAGCCACGCTGGGGACAGCCACCAGCACGACGCATGTGGAGCGGCTGTTCCGGCTGGTGCCGGAAATCGTGTTCTGCTTCGACGGCGACGCCGCCGGCCGCAAGGCTGCCTGGCGCGCCCTGGAGTCCGCACTGCCCGCCCTGCAGGACGGCAAGAGCGCCAGCTTCCTCTTCCTCCCGGCAGACGAGGATCCGGACAGCCTGGTACGCAAGGAGGGCAAGGAGCGCTTCGTGGACCGCATGGTGAACGAAGCCGAGCCGCTGGCCGACTTCCTGATGCGCCATCTCGGCGAGGGGCTCAAGCTCGACAGCCTGGAAGGCCGCAGCCGCCTGGCCATTCTGGCCAAGCCACTTATCGCCACGCTGCCGGACGGGCTCTATCGCGAAATGCTACTTGGCCGGCTGGCCGAACTGACCCGCCTGGAAACCGAGACCTTGCGCGCGGCCGTCCTGGAAACCACGCCGCTCGCGGCCGTACGCGGCGAGCGCCCGCCGGCTCGCCCCGAGTCCCGCCCGGCCGGCGCCCAGGATTCCCTGCCGCAGGGCGGCTTCGCCCCCGACTTCGGAGACGAGGACGACTTCGCGCCCGCCTTCGGCAAAGGGCCGCGTCGCGATGGCCAGCGTGGCAAGCCGCGGCCCCGCCGCACGCCCCGGCAGCGGCCGCCCTCGGTCAGTCTGGAAGAGCGCGCCGTACGACTGTTGCTACAGGACCCGAAACAGGCCGGCCTGACCTCGCCGGAGCAGCTTACAGGCTGGGGCCTCGCCGACCACTCCCTGCTGGTGCAGCTGGTGGGCCTCCTGCTTGAAAAGCCCGGCATCAGCACGCCCGCCCTGTTAGGCATATGGCAGGGCACCGAGCAGGGCGAGCTGCTGGCGGAACTGGCGGCCAGCGAATTCCTCACCCCGCACACCGGGGTGGACCAGGAACTGCAGGGCGCCTTGCGCGGTCTGCAGCTGGAAGGGCTGGAGCGCGAGCTCCACGCCACCACCGAGAGCCTGGGACTTACCCGGGAGCCGGCCGATATCGCTGCTGCCATGGCCAGGCTCAGGCAGCTCAAGAACGACATCGAGCGCCTGCGCCGCAGCGCGCTGCCCGACTCGCCCGGCGCCACGGCTTGAAAATCCCCGTGCCGGACCTATATCACCCTTAACCCTGACACCGACAATCGCGCTGGCTGGCACCTATCCCGGCCGTTATAATCCCGCGCTTGCCTTCCCCCGTCGTTTACCGCGAGGCGCCTGAATGAGCACCGACAAAGACAAGCAGAAATCCCAGCTGAAAGAGCTCATTGCCAAGGGCAAGGAGCAGGGATATCTCACTTATGCCGAGGTAAACGACCACCTCCCCGAGTCCGTCACCGAGACGGAACAGATCGAAGACATCATCCAGATGCTCAACGACCTGGGCATCCCCGTGCATGAGCGCGCCCCCGAGGCCGACGACCTGCTGCTCGACGAGAAGCCGGAAGCCTCCGACGACGACGTCGCTGCCGTGCGCATGTACATGCGCGAGATGGGCACCGTCGAGCTGCTGACGCGCGAAGGCGAAATCGCCATCGCCAAGCGCATCGAGGAAGGCATCCGCGAAGTGCTGCACTCCATGACCTTCTGGCCGGGTGCGGTCGCAGGCGTCATCGAGGAGTTCGACAAGTTCGAGGCCGGCGAGCGCCGCCTCGCCGACATCATCGCGGGCTACCTGGATCCGGATGACGACGGCAATGCCGCCGTGCCGCCGCCCGTGGTCGACGATGAAGTCGCGCTGGCCGAACTGGCCGGCAAGGGCAAGCCCGGCGCCAAGGCCGCCGCAGCCGAGGAAGTCGAAGAGGAAGAAGCCGAAGGCGACGACGACGAGGAAGAAGGTGATGGCGGCCTCGACCCCGTGCTCGCCTCCGAACGCTTCAACAACCTCAAGAAATGCTATGCCAAGACCCAGGCCGCACTGAAGAAGAGCGGTCCGGAGAGCAAGGCCTTCCAGAAGAACGTGGAAGAGCTGGCTGAGCAGTTCACCATCTTCAAGCTGACGCCGCGCATCTTCGAAGGCATCAGCAGCGGCATCCGCAGCGTGCTCGACGACATCCGCTCCCAGGAACGCGCCATCATGGCCTCCTGCGTGAAGCGCGCGCGCATGGACCGCAAGCACTTCATCGAGAATTTCCCGGGCAACGAAACCAACCTCGAATGGCTGGACGCGCAGATCGCGACCAAGAAGCCTTTCGCCAAGGGTCTCGACCAGTTCCGTGACGACATCCTGCGTTCGCAGCGCCGCCTGCTCGCCATCGAGGACGAGGTCGGCCTCTCCATCGCCGACATCAAGGAAATCAACCGCCGCATGAGCGTGGGCGAGGCCAAGGCCCGCCGCGCCAAGAAGGAAATGGTCGAGGCCAACCTGCGTCTCGTGATTTCCATCGCCAAGAAGTACACCAACCGCGGCCTGCAGTTCCTC
>JAQZBP010000011.1 GCA_029237815.1 Moraxellaceae bacterium | reverse complement strand
ACCGCCGGCTGCACTCGGCGCTGGGCTATCGGACGCCGGTGGAATATGAGAAACGGATAGCTTGAAAACAGAAGTGTCCATTTTATCGGGGCAAGATCAGGGGACACCTGGTGATGGTTGTTATTGCCCCAGCCTCGTACTGAACCGTCGCGGCTCAACACCAGCACAGTGCGCCAGGCCGAGACGGCCACGGCGTCGTCGATGCCCTGCACCGGCGCAGGCGTATGCGCTTCAACTGAATAATCCCTGAGAGGGCGAGCAAGATTGCCTTTGTAATCCGTGCCCCAGGTCCAGACCGTTCCGTCCCGCTTCACTCCAACCGAGAATCCGCTGCCGATGGCGAGATGGTCCTGTCTCGGGGCCAATGCAAGAGGCCTGGTCAGCGGCTTGTCATCCATCCGTGCGGATGGCAGCGGCCTGGAGCAACCCGTCAGCAGAAACGTCGCCACGAGGCAGGCTGACAGGGCAACCTGTCCCTGTGCTCGCATAGCCCCGAGGATTCCCCTGAAAAGTATGCGTTGACGGTGTGAAATAGCCTGTGTTTTACAGGGCGGCTTATGCATTGTTGTCCTTTCCTGCCGACTGCCGTTGAGCAGCGCGTGCTCAAGTTCCGTCTCTCTCGACCCTAATTTTTCTCTATGGCTTTTCAATAGAAGCTAACTTCGCCTCCTTAAACGATTCAGCCACGCGCCTCACGCCACCAGCTTTTCCTGCTCCGCCAGAAACGCATCGATCTGCAGCAGGTACGCCCGGTTATCGTGATCCCAGGGATGAAACCCCGGCCGGAAATAATCCGCGTAGTTGCGCAACTGGATGCGCAGCAACCCGACATCGCCCATCGTGAAGGTCCAGAACTTCCGCCACGCCGGCACGTCAGAGAGCTTGCCTTCGGTGCGCAGCACCACGAGGAAGGCCGGCACGATCAGCCCCCAGAAGATCACCGTCGCCAGCACCAGGCCCGCCGCGCGGATGGCATAGGCGCGCGGCCCGCGCCCCATCACCGTCTCCCACACATCGAAGGCCACCGCCTTGTGCTCGGTCTCCTCCAGCGCATGCCATTTCCACAGCGCGCTGTAGTGCGGCTCCACGTCCTGCGTCAGGCGTGGCTCGCGCAGCACGCCGTCCGCCAGCAGCGCCGTGAAATGCTCCAGCGCGATGGTGGCGCTGAGCGAGAACTCCTTGCCGAGGTATTTCGTGACGCCGTCCAGAATTCCCTTCACCAGGCGCTCGAACTTCGGCGCGAACGGCACCGCGGCAAAGAGCGCGGCATTGAGGTCCTCGTGCTCGCGCCCATGCATGGCCTCCTGCCCGATGAAGGCGGTGATGGCGCGCTTGAGCTCCGGGTCGGTGACCTGGTCGCGGTAGGCGCGCACGCTGTCGATGAAGAAGCGCTCGCCCACCGGCAGCACGATGGAGAAGGTATTGAGGAAGGAGGTGAAGATGGGCCCGCCGCCCTGGTGCCAGTCGCCGATGCGCTCGGGCGGCAGCTTGAAGTGCAGGTCGCGCCGGATCGGCAGGATGGACTGCAGGTTCTGGTAGAAGGACACCACGTTGCTCTTGCGGGACTTGGCCATTTGCACCCTCCGGAATCGGTCAGCGGGCCTGCGGCCCACCCTTCCCTACCATTGGGATAGAAACCGGCGCCAGCGCCAGGCCTTTCCGGCGAAACGCCGCCGGGGGCCGACCGCCAGCCGTGGCGCCGCTCAGGGCTGTGGCGTCTCCATCCCCTCCATGCATACCCGGTTCCGCCCCGTCTCTTTCGCCACATACAGCGCCTTGTCCGCCGCCTTCAGCAGGTCATTGAGGCAGGTGACCTCCTGCGAGGGATAGGCCGCCACGCCGAAGCTCGCCGTCATCAATATGCGCCGGCCGTCCACGTCCACCGGCGTGCCGGCGATCTCGCAGCGGATGCGCTCGGCCACATGCAGCGCGTCGGCGGCGCTGGTGTTGGGCAGCAGCAGCGCGAACTCCTCGCCGCCATAGCGGCCGACCTCGTCGTACTGGCGCCGGTTGTGCATGAGGATGGACGAAGCCGCCACCAGCACCTGGTCGCCGGCGTGATGGCCGTGCGTGTCGTTGATTTTCTTGAAGTGGTCGAGGTCGACCATGATGCAGGCCACCGGGCTGTCGCCGAAGCGCCGCGCGCGTGACAGCTCGCTTTCGCCGCGCTCGATGAAGGAGCGCCGGTTGGAGAGACGCGTCAGGCCGTCGACGCTGGACATCTCGCGGTACAGGTTCTCGCGTTCCACCCAGCGCGCCACCGCGCCGATGGCGAGCCGCGCAATGGCAAGCACGGTGACCGCCAGCGCGATGCGGATGAGGATCAGCCCCATCACCGCGTTGCCGTCGGCATCCACCAGCGGCCGCGTCAGCGCCGGGGCGGCAGGCCAGGCGCGCGTCACGTCGCCATAGGCGAGCACGGCCAGCACGGCAGAGCCGATGTAGAAGGCGACGATCAGGCGCCGCACATTGCCCAGCGTCGAGACGACCAGGATGCCGAGGAAGGTGAGCAGCAGCGCTTCGGCGAAATGCGTGCCGGTGAGATAGCCGGTGAGGAACACCGTGAACATGAAGGAGCCGATGACGAAGCCCTCGAAGGCGGGCCAGTCGTCCATGCGCTGGCGTCGCCGCAGCGCGGCGATCACGAAGCCGGTCATCAGCAGCAGGTGCAGGCCGAACAGCGCGAGCAGCGGCCCGATCAGGCCGAGGTGCAGATACTTGGGCGCGATGAGCAGGATCAGCCCGAGCCCCAGGCCGATCAGGCCGGGCGCCAGCAGCACCAGCAGGCCGAGCAGGATCTGGCGGTCGATGGGGCGCCAGTCGAGCGGATTGGTGAACCAGGCGATGGGCGCGACGGGGCTGCGGACCTGTAACTCGACGCGGGGTACTGCCGTCATGCTTCTGGCTCCCTGAAGGCAAATGACTGAAGCGGCGAGTATCCGGCGCCCATCGGTCCGCGTCTGCGCCGAGGAGACAAAGCCGCGCTTCAGGGTGACGAATACCCGCGCATGAGGGGATTGCGCGTCGGCTGATCCGCGCACATCAACGCTTCAGCCCGACCGACCGACCGCGCGCGAGCGGGTTGCGCACGGAAAAGGCGGAGCGCCGCGAGGCCGGATGAGTGCGCGGGTCGCCGGTGCGCGGCGGCGGCAGCAATTCCCTCCCAAAAAGGCCCCGCCTCCTTCGGCAGCCGGCAGCGCCGGCTGCTACATTTTCCTTGGCACAGGCACGGCCATTTTCCCGTTGCGTGCCGCGTTGCAGTGTTCCTGCAGTCGCCGCGCTGCCTGACACCTTCTCCAGCAGGTAGCCCATGGAAAGGTTCGAATCGCAGCCGACACCCCCGCCAGAGCCGAGGGGGCCGCCGGAAAGCGCCACCGAGATGACCCGTCTCGGCGCGTTCCAGTATTTCCGCTACCTCTCGCTCATCGTGGTGGCGGGCTTTGGCGGGCTCGCCCTCGAGCACAGCTATCTCAACCTGCGCTGGCTGGCGCTGGTCGACCTGATGGGCGGCCTGCTGCTCCTGCTGATCCGGCGCTGGGTCCTCCGCGCGGGCGATGCCTCGCGCATGGTGCCGGGCGCCCACCTGGTGTCGTCGCTGTGCCTGCTGGTGCTGCTCGGGCATGCCCTCGCCACCGGCCAGAACCAGTCCGTGGCGGCCTGGTTCATGCCGGTGCTGCCCATCCTCGCCGCCTTCATCGGTGGCACCCGCGTCGCCTGCATCTGGGCGGTCATCAGCATCCTCGCCGTACTGGGGCTGTGGGCCAGCGAGAGCATCATCCATATCCCGCCCAATCTGCTGGCCTCGCCGGGCGCCCGCGCCATGGCACGCATCGCCCTGATAGGGATCGCCACCGCCTTCGGCCTCACCGCGCGCATCGTGAGTGAACGCCATACCTATGCGCTGGTGCAGAGCCTGCTCGCCGAGCAGGCCGCCAAGCGCATGGCCGAGAAAGCGCGACAGGCAACCGAGAAGGCCTATCGCGCCAAGTCGGACTTCATGGCCACCATCAGCCACGAGGTCCGCACGCCCTTGAACAGCGTCGTCGGCCTCACCAGCCTGCTGCTCGACCTGCCGCAAGACGAAAAGGCGCGCCAGTACCTGGAGCAGTCGCGCAAGTCCGGCGAGATGCTGCTGCACTTGGTCAACGACATCCTCGACTACGCCAAGCTGGAGGCCGGGCAACTGAAGCTGGAGCAGCGCGCCTTCGATCCGCACCAGGTGGCCGAGGAAACCCTGGCCATCGTCGAGCCGCAGGCGACCGGCAAGGGGCTGACGCTGACCCTGGACATCGACGCCCCGCACAGCCTGCGCGGCGATCCCGACCGGCTGCGCCAGATCCTCCTGAACCTGCTGGGCAATGCCGTCAAGTTCACGGCGCGGGGAGAGATCCGGCTGCGCTGCCAGCAACTGACAGAGCCGGGCCCGCGCACCTGGCTCTGCTTCGAGATCGAGGACAAGGGCATCGGCATCGACACGGCCGTGGCGGCCGACCTGTTCGAGCCCTTTACGCAGGCCGACGCCTCGACCACGCGGCGCTACGGCGGCACCGGCCTGGGGCTCGCCATCTGCCAGAACCTGACCGACCTGATGGGGGGCGAGATCGGCTTCGACAGCGCGCTCGACGAGGGCACCACCTTCTGGGTGAAGCTGCCTTTCGATCCGCCGCCGGGCGCCAGCCGTGCCGTTCCCGATCATGTCCCGCTGGCGGCAGCGGTGGCTGAGTCGCGCGAGGCCCCTGCCCTGCACGTGCTGCTGGCCGAGGACAATCCGGTGAACCAGTTCGTGGCGGTGGAAATGCTGCGGCGGCTGGGCTGCGAGGTGACGCTGGCGCAAAACGGCCAGCAGGCGCTCGAGGCGGCCGGGAAGCAGCCTTTCGACCTGATCTTCATGGACTGCGACATGCCGGTGCTGGACGGCTACGACGCGACCCGCGCCATCCGCGCGGAGCAGGCCACGCGGCATGTCCCCATCATTGCCCTGACGGCCTCGGCCTTCGACGGCGAACGCACGCGCTGCCTCGAAGCCGGCATGGACGATTTCCTGGCCAAGCCCGTGCGCCTCAGCGACTTCGACGCCTGCATCCGCACTTGGCGGCCGCCTGCGCCGCCGGCCGGCTGACCCGCGCCAGTCGCGCGGCGCGAACCCGCGACCGCTAATCGTCGCCCAGCCACTCCGTCACTTTCTTGCGCAGATCCTCCAGCCGCACCGGCTTCGGCAGGAAATCGTCCATGCCGGCCGCCAGGCATTTTTCGCGATCACCCTTCAGCGCCGACGCCGTCATCGCGATGATGGGCACGCGCCGCCCCGCCGCTTCCTGCCGGCGGATGCGCCGCGTCGCTTCGAAACCGTCCAGCACCGGCATTTCGCAATCCATGAGCACGAGGTCATAGGGCAGGTTCTGCAGCGCGCCCACCGCTTCCGCGCCGTTGCCGACCACATCGGGCCGGCAGCCGAGGCGCTTGAGCATTTCTGCCGCCATGAGCTGGCTGACCGGGTTGTCCTCCACCACCAGCACGCGACCGTCGAGGTGCGTGGCCGCGGCCTTCGCCGCGCTGGCCGGGCCCGCCGCCGGCGCGCCTGCCTCACTCTCCGGCAGGCGCTCGAAGGGCAGGCGCACCGTGAAGGCGCTGCCCCGCCCGACTTCGCTGACCAGCTCGATGCTGCCGCCCATGGCGCGCGTCAGCCGCCGGCAGATGGCGAGGCCGAGCCCGGTGCCGCCGAAGCGGCGCGTGGTGGACACATCGGCCTGGATGAAAGGCTGGAAGAGTTTCGCCTGCGTGGCGGCGTCGATGCCGATGCCGGTGTCGCGCACCGTGAATTGCAGCCAGACCCTGTCGTCCGCGCCCGGCGTCGCGCCGCCCGTGTCCGCGCCGCGCGCCGGCCCCGGCAGCGTCTCGCAGCGCAGCTCGACTTCGCCCTCCAGCGTGAACTTCACGGCATTGCCCAGCAGGTTGAGCAGGATCTGGCGCAGGCGGCCGGCATCGCCGCGCACCCGGTGCGGCGCCTGCACCTGGTGCCGCAGGGCGAGCCCTTTGCGCTCCGCGGCCGGCCGCACCAGGTTGAGGGCCTGCGCCACTTCGTGCTGCGGCTCGAACACCACCGGCTCCAGCTCCAGGTAGCCGGCCTCGATCTTGGAAAAATCCAGGAAGTCGTTCATCAGGTGCAGCAGCGCTTCGCCGGACTGGCGCACCAGCTCGGCAAAGCGGCGCTGCTCCTCGCTGAGCGGACCGTCGAGCAACAGGCCGGTAAAGCCGATCAGGCCGTTCAGCGGCGTGCGGATTTCATGGCTCATGGTGGCGAGGAAGGCGGACTTCGCCCGGTTCGCCTCTTCCGCCGTGCGCTTGGCGACCTGCTCGGCCTGCAGCGCCTCCCGCATGCGCGCGACCGCCTCGTGCAGCTCGCTCTCCATGCGCTTGTGCTCGGTGATGTCGCGGGCGATCAGCACGCCGAGGATCTGCCCGCCCTGCTCGTTGCGCACCGGCGTGCCGCTGTAGCTGATCCGCTGCACCATGCCGATATCCGTCCGCTGCATCTGCAGCTCCAGCTCGCGCAATGTCTCGCCGCGCAGGACGCGCGAAGCCGGCCACTGCGCCAGCGACACCGGCTCGTCCGCCGGCGTCGACAAGACAAACAGGCGGTCGAAGTCATCGAGGTGGCGGAACATTTCCTCGCGCGTGGCGTAACCATGGATATGCGCCAGCGCCTCGTTGCCGAGGATCAGGTGGCCCGCCATGTTGAAGACGGCGATGCCCTCCTGCAGCGACTGGAACACGGCCTCGAGCTGTGCGCGCTCGCGCACCGCCTGCGCCGCGCCCAGGCGCAACTGCGCCAGCAGCGAGTCGCGCTCCTGCTCCGCGCGCTTTTGCGCGGTGATGTCGGTGAAGATGACCGTGAACTGGCGGGGCGCGGGACTGTAGGCGTACACCAGGAACCATTGCCCGCTGGGCGTGAAGTTCAGTTCCCGGTAGACCTCCTCACCCTCGAGCGCCACCTGGCCGAATTGCTCGACCATGCCCGGCACCGCCGTATGGACATCGGGGAAGAGCTCCAGGAGGCGGGCGCCCTGGAACTGCTCCCGGGGCAGGCCCAGCATGCGGCAGGCGGTGTCGTTGACGGTTTCGTGCACGTAGTCGACCGCGCGACCGGCGGCATCGGTGAGGATGCGGCACTCCGCCAGCCCCTGCGTCCTGTTGTTGAACAAGGCGCGATAACGCTGCTCGCTCTCGCGTAGCGCCTGCTCCATTTCCCTGTCTGCCATGACCACTCACGTCCTGTTGCCTGCATTAACTGTAGAACGGGGCCGCGGGACGTCCGCTCCGGACATGTGTGCACCAGCCTCGCCACTGCGGGCATTTAGCCGATTCAGGATGAGTTGGGCCTGCCACTACCGGGGTAGGTGCTCGTGCCGGGCGGGCGGCGCGCCGGCCCCTGTGGCGGCGACAGATGCGCTCGTGGCAGCGATTCGAGGCAGTGATTCGTGGACAGAGATTTGCGGCAGCGAAATGAGGCACCGGCGACAGGGGCAAGAGGACGCCGCAATGCCCTCCCGCCCCCGTTTTTGCCAGGCGGCGCTTACTCCTGGCGGGTGAGCGCGCTGTAGCTCGTGATCAGGTTCCGGTAGTCCGGAATATGGTTGGAGAACAGCGTCCCCAGCCCCTCGATGTCGTTGCGCCAGTCGCGATGCAGTTCGCAGGCCGTGCCGAACCAGGTCATGAGCTGGGCGCCGGCGGCGGACATGCGGTCCCAGGCGGCGTCGCGCGTCAGGGCATTGAACGTGCCGGAGGCATCGGTCACCACGAACACCTCGAAGCCCTCGGCCAGCGCCGACAGCACCGGGAAGGACACGCAGACCTCGGTCACCACGCCGGCGACGATGAGCTGCTTCTTGCCGGTCGCCTTCACCGCCTTCACGAAATCCTCGTTGTCCCAGGCGTTGATCTGCCCCGGGCGCGCAATGTAGGGCGCTTCGGGAAAGATCGCCTTCAGCTCCGGCACGAGCGGGCCGTTGGGGCCGCTCTCGAAGCTCGTGGTGAGAATGGTCGGCAGCCCGAAATACTTTGCAAGATCCGCCAGCGCCAGCACGTTGTTCTTGAAACGGTCGGGCTCGATGTCGCGCACCAGCGACAGCAGGCCGGCCTGGTGGTCGACGAGCAGAACCGCGGCGTTAGTGCGGTCGAGACGGACATAGGGTGAGTTCATGGGGCTTCTCCTTCAGGGATGGTGGCCTGCGCCTCGCGCACGCCGGACGGCTCCACCGCGGCGACGCGGGGATGCGGGGAAAGACCGCCGAAGCGGCCACTGTTGAAGTCGGCGATCGCCTGCGCGATCTCCGCCTCGGTATTCATGACGAAGGGCCCGCGCCCGACGATGGGCTCGTCGATCGGCTGACCGCAGAGCCACAGCAGCACGGCGTCATTGTTGGCTTCGAGCACGCAGCCCTCGCCCGCCGCGGCGAGCACGGCCAGTTCGCCGGCGCGCACGATTTCTGTCGCCCCCACCTGCACGGTGCCCTGCAGCACCAGCACGGCCGCGCCCCAGCCCTCCGGCGCCGGCAGGTTGCTGAGGCTGCCGGCGCGGAGTCGCAGGTCCCAGACATTGAGCGGCGAGAAGGTGCGGGCCGCGCCGGCGTGGCCCGCGTAATCGCCCGCAATCACGCGCACGGTGCCGGCCCCGGCCGGCAACGCGACCACGGGGACCGCGGCGCTCGCAATCGCCTGGTAGGCGGGCGCCGTCAGCTTGTGGCGCGCAGGCAGGTTCACCCAGAGCTGCACCATCTCCAGCACGCCACCGGCGGCGGTGAAGGCCGGCGAATGGAACTCCTCGTGCAGGATGCCGGCGCCGGCCGTCATCCACTGCACGTCGGCGGGGCCGATGACGCCGCCTTCTCCGGTGGAGTCGCGATGCGCCACCTCGCCCTGGTACACGATGGTCACCGTCTCGAAGCCCCGGTGCTGGTGCGCCCCGACGCCGCGAGGACGCGTCGCCGGCGCGAACTCGGCCGGGCCGGCGTAGTCCAGCAGCAGGAACGGGCTCAGCTCCCGGCCGAGCGAGTCGTAGGAGAACAGCGAACGCACCGGAAAGCCGTCGCCCACCCAATGCGGACGGGGCATACGGCGCACACCGAGAACCTGCTTCATGGTGACCTCCTGAAATAGGCGGAATAGGATGAGCAGAAGGCTAATCGCGGCGCCAAAGTGCTTGTAGATGGCGAATTCGTGTTTGATAGTTCCAAAAATAGGACAAACGAGACCCGGCCATGCAGGATCTGAACGACCTCTACTTCTACGTACAGGCGGTGGACCACGGCGGCTTCGCGCCGGCCAGCCGCGCGCTGGGCATCCCCAAGTCAAAGCTGAGCAGGCGTATCGCGCTGCTGGAGGAGCGGCTGGGGGTGCGCCTGATCCAGCGCACGACGCGGCGCTTCGAGGTCACGGAAATCGGGCGCACCTACTACGAGCATTGCAAGGCCATGCTGGTGGAGGCCGAGTCGGCGCAGGAGGCCATCGACGCCGTGCGCGCCGAGCCCTCGGGCACGGTCCGGCTGTCCTGCCCGACCGCCCTGCTCGAGTACCGCATCGGGCCCTTGCTCGGCGCCTTCATGGTCGAGCATCCGCGCGTGCAGGTGGTGGTCGAGGCCACCAACCGGCGTATCGACGTGGTCGGCGAGAAGCTGGACCTGGCGCTGCGCGTACGCTTTCCGCCGCTGGAGGACAGCGGGCTCGTGATGCGCACGCTGGTGGAGAGCCCGCAGCGCCTGGTCGCCAGCCCCGCCTGCCTGCGCGGCCGCGCGCCACTGCACCACCCGGACGACCTGCAGGGCCTGCCCAGCCTGGATTGGGGCCCGCCACGCGACCACAGCTGGTGCCTGGACGGTCCGCCCGGGCAAACCGCCGAGGTACGCCACCGTCCGCGCTACATCACGGACGACATGACCGCCCTGCGCCAGGCGGCGCTGCAGGGGGTGGGCATCGTGCAGTTGCCGCACATGGTGGTGGACAAGGATCTGGAAGCAGGACGGCTGATCGACATCCTGCCGCAGTGGGCACCGCGCAGCGGCATCGTGCACGCCGTCTTCCCGTCGCGGCGGGGCCAGCTACCGGCCGTGCGTGCGCTGATCGATTACCTGGTGGCGCACATCTGGACGTAGTGGCCAGCAGCGGGAGCCCGTTGCAACGTCGACGCTGGCCGCGCTCTTTTATAACGCCTCAGCCGGCTCGCGCGTGCCGTGCACGCCGAGAGTTGCCTGAGCCGGCGCTTCTGCTTCTGCTGGCGCTGCCGGCGCTGCAGGCGCCAGTGTTTCCGCCGGCACAGCCGTTGCCGGCCAGGGCGCGCCGGGCTGCCAGGTGGCCAGGCGGTAGTCGCGCAGCATCCGCGCATAGGCCGCGGCCGGCGTTTCTTTCGTCAGCGCCTGCCCCTGCAGGCGCAACTGCACGGCCGCGTCGGAGAGCGGCTGCGCCGGCACACGCGCATCCAGCCAGGCGACGATGTCAGCCCACACCGCGCCGCGATTCCGGTCATGCAGCGTGCAGTGCGACATGCCGGGATAGATCTTGCGCGTCTTGTCCGTGCTGCCGGCCTCTTCCATGAGCACCCTGCCGGAGCCCGGCGTGGACACCAGGTAATCCTTGTCGCCCTGCAGCACGATGAAGGGCTCCTTGATGGCGGAGATATTGCGGCGGATGTTCGCGGCGCTCTCGGCGAGCGCGGTGACATAGACCGCCGCGACGGCGCTGTGCGTGATGTGCGGCTCCTCCTTCAGCATCTGGCGACTGAAGTCGTCGAAGATGGCCTTGTTCCAGATCCACGACAGCGCCCACTCCGACTGCATGGGCCAGATCGGCGCATTCGGCGCCACCCAGCCGATGCGTCCCGCCATCCAGAGCGAGGGCGTCGCCAGCCAGTTCGGCCAGCGCCCCGGCCCGATCTTGAAATTCACGTACACCGGCGGCGCGTTGAGGATCAGGCCCTGCGCGGGCAGGCCGCCGCGAATGCTGGCCTGCAGCGCGACCGCGGCGCCCAGCGACTCCCCCTGCAGGAACACCGGCTTGCCCGGAAAGCGACGCTGCACTTCGGCGAAGGCCGGCGCGAGGTCGTCCACGTAATCCTCGTGGCTGCGCACGAAGGCGCGGCGACCGAAGCCCTGTGACTGGCCCCAGCCGCGCAGGTCGAAGGCGAACATGGCGTAGCCCTGGCTGGTCAGGTACTCGGCCCAGGGCGCATAGACCCCCGCATGCGCGGCCGTGCCGTGCAGCAGCAGGACGACGGCCCGCGGCTCGGCGGCCTTCGGCACCCACCACTGGCTGAAGAGCGTCAGGCCGTCCGCGGTTTTCAGCAGTCCGGGTTCGGCGCCGGGGTAGACGGTGTACTGCGTCGGCAACGGGCTGGCCGGCGGCAGCGCCGTACAGGCCGCGAGGCCCAGCAAGGAGAGGATGGCGACCAGGCGCAGGCAGAGAAGGACCAGGGTCCGGGCAGGCAGATTCATCACGGGAGAGCACTCGTTTTTTGTTGGATGACGGGTTGGCCCGCCTTTGCTTGTTGTTGCAATGCCGATCCCGCGTTGCAGTCGCCTACGACAGTGCGGCTACCGCGCAGGGTCGGCGCAACGAATTTACCGGCGGGACTGTCCTGCGGCACTGTCAATTGAGGGCAGGCGCTGGCATTTCGCGCCACATTGCCAGCACCGGCCCGCCGTCCCGCCCGATGGCCTCGATGAGCGTCGCGGGGATCGGGGCAGTAGTCGCCGAAGCGGTCGCCGCCGCCAGCGCCGCTACCAGGGGCCCGCCGTCCAGCACGCCGCCGGGCTCGGCGCGGTCCGCGAGCCGTCTCCTGGTCCGGCAGGGCCTGCCGCCTGCCACTCCGCCCATCGTACCTGCTAGCGCACGGTCATGGCCTTCTTGCGAGGCTCAGCCGGCTGTGGTCTGGTCGCGGAACAAAACAAGAAGACCGCCGGGATTCGCAATGACCATGGAAGTACGGCTCGCGGACGGCAACAGCACGACGCCCGCCACGCTATGCCTGATCGCCATCCTCTCGGGCCTGTGGTTCTTCGTGTACCACTGGCTGACCTTTGCCCGCCTCCTGGCGCAGCCGGAGGCCGCGACAGTGACCAGCCCGTCCGCCGTGGCGATCATCAACGCGGTGGTCGCTGCCGCCTGCCTCATCGATGGCGCCCTGATCGCCTGGCTGTGGCCGCGCCGGCACCGGCCGGAGCCGGTGCCGCGCGCCTCGATCGTGCTCGCCGTTACCCACACGCTGGCTTTCCTGGCCATGAGCATCCTGTTCGGCGCCTTCACCTCGCCGCTCACCATGGTCGCCGTGACGGCGCTGGTCGTCGGACTGGCCCTGCTCGAAATGCGGGCCGTATTGATCGGCTTCCTGGTCTCCCTCGCCGCCGTCATCCTCTACCAGGGGCTGGTCATGCTGCAGTTGCTGCCGTATGCACCGGCGCTCGTGCCCGGCACCTTCGTCAACGGGACGCCGGCGCCCTGGTGGTCGTCCTACCGCGACTATCTTTTCTACACTTCCCTCATCAGCGGGATCGGACTCATGCTGTGGCAGTTCAACCGCATGGACCGCCAGCGCCACGCCCTCGAACACCTCTCGCACACCGACACGCTGACCGGCCTCGCCAACCGCCGCTACTTCATGGAGCGCCTGCAGGCGGAGACCCAGCGCCGCGACCGCTACGGCCGCCCCTTCGCCGTGGCGCTCTGCGATGCCGACCATTTCAAGCGCGTGAACGACACCTACGGCCATAACGCCGGCGATGAAGTGCTGCGCGAGATCGGCCGCCTGCTGGCCGACGTCCGCCGGCCACCCGACGTGGTGGCACGCCTCGGTGGCGAGGAGTTCGCGCTGCTGCTGCCGGAAACCGACCAGGAGGGTGCCCGCATCGTCTGCGAGCGGCTGCGCACGCAATTGCGCGCACACGAGTTCAATGTCGACGGTCACCGCTTCCAGGTCACCATCAGCATCGGCTGCGTGGACTGCGCGCGGGGCAGCGGCGAAGAGGGCCTGAAGCAGGCCGACCGCCTGCTCTACGAAGCCAAGGCCGCTGGCCGCGACCGCGTCGTGCTGGGGGGGATGCCATGAACGTTCTGACTCTGCGCCAGCGACTGCAGGCCGTCATGCAATGGCTGGAGGAGCAGCTCAACCGCCGCAACACCACGGCCGGTTGCGTCTTTATCGCGGCGGTGGCGCTGCCGCTGGCGCTGCAGCTTTTTCTCATGAGCGTGACCGCGCTGTGGCACCCGGAAGTGGCCCCGCTCTTCGATCCGACCCTGCTGCGCTGGACGATGCTGCAGGCGGGCGGCTCGGTGCTGATCTATACGGGCGCCCTGCTGTACTGCTGGCCGCGCTTCCGCTCCACGCGCCAGCGCGACTGGCTGGCCTATGGGCTCGTCACCTTCCTGGTGGTCAGCTCCACCAGCACCGCCATTCTCTACGGCCACATGGACACGCCCTTCGGCCTCATGGTCATGGGCAGCGTCGCGCTGGCCCGCGCCTGGTTCCCCACGCGCATCCTGCTGCCGGGGCTGGTGCTCAGCCTCGCGCTCTTCGTGGGCGCGGACGTGCTGATCCATCGCGGCGCCATGCCCTATGCGCCGCTGCTCACCGCACCTGTGGCGAACGGCGAGCCGCTGCTGCCGTGGTGGAATTTCACCATGCAGGCCATCTACAACGGCGTGGTGCTGCCCTTCTCCGCGCTCATGTTCTTCCTGTTCGCCATCATGCAGCGCCGTACCCGCGAGCTGGTGAGCCTGACCCGCGTGGACACGCTCACCGGGCTGCTGAACCGCGCCACTTTCATGCGCCTCTTCGAGGAGGAATGCGCCAAGCAGAAGCGCACCGCCCGCCCCACCTGCGTGATGATGTGCGACGTCGACCATTTCAAGAAGGTGAACGACAGCTACGGCCATCCGGCCGGTGATCTCGTGCTGGTGCGCCTGGGCCACCTGCTGAAAAGCGCCACGCGTTATCCCATCGACGTGCCCGCCCGTTTTGGCGGCGAGGAATTCGTGGTGCTGCTGCCGGAGACCGATCTCGCCGCTGCGCAGGTCGTGGCCGAGCGTCTCGGCGAGCAATTGCGCGGCCAGGTCTTCGAGATCGACGGCCAGCGCTTTTCCGTCACGATCAGCATCGGGGTGGCCGAAGCGCAGGGCGGGGAAGGCGGCAAGGCGCTGAAGCTGGCGGATGACAATCTGTATGCCGCCAAGCACGCCGGCCGCGACCGCGTGGTGGGGTCGGTGGCGGCGTAGGGGGCGGCACTGCGCGAAAGCGATGCGGCGCCAGCGGCCGCGCCTGTCCCGATCCGTCCATGCCCGCCAGGCCAAACGGTCCTGTACGCGGACAGACAACGTTTTGTAGAGCTGAAATGCCGGTTCAAAAAACCGACAGTGGCCTGCCACCTTCTCCCTCAGGCCACCAGGAGCATTCATGTCCAGCACACGCTCTCCCGGCACCGGCGGTGCCGGATCCCCCGCCAAGGCGGTGACCCTGAAAATTCTCGTGGTCGACGACAGCCTGCTCGCCCACGAAGTCATGAAGCACAAGCTGAGCATACTCACGCACGATTACCGGCTCGAGGCCTGTCATGTCCGGTCGGGCGAGGAAGCCCTCGAGCGTATCCAGGCCGCGAGCTATGACATCGTCTTCCTCGATGTCGAGATGCCCGGCCTCAGTGGCCATGACGCCTGCCGGCAAATCAAGGCGCACAGCCGGAAGACCCGCGTGGCCATGCTCTCCGGTCTCCTGGCGCCCGCCGACCGCGAACGCGCGTTCAGCGCCGGCTGCGATCACTACCTGGAAAAGCCGCCGAAGGAGCAGGTGCTGCAGGCGGTGGTGCGCGTCGCCGGCCTGCGCAAGGAACTCTACGCGGACTGAGGGTCCGCAGGACTGGGGGCGGCTTTATTGTTGAAAAACGAGACGGCTTTATTTTCCCGAGAAGATGACGGCTTTATTTACCCGCCAAGATAAAGCCGCCCTCTTTCACCTTCCCGCTTTCACTTTACGGCCATCCAGAGCGTATGCCGCGTGCCGCGGTTGCCGTGCGCATACACCCGCAACTCCTCCACCTTGAAGCCGGTCTTTCTCAGCCGCTCGGTAAAGGCGCGATCCGGCCCGGCCGACCACACCGCCAGCACGCCCTTGGGCCGCAGCGCCTGCAGGCAGCAAGCCAGGCCTTCCATGGAATACAGCCAGTCGTTGTCTTTGTGGGTGAGGCCCGCCGGGCCGTTGTCGACATCGAGCAGGATGGCATCGTAGGCGAGCTTTTCTTCTTTGAGGAGGATCGCCACATCCAGCTCACGCACCGTCGCGCGCTTGTCCTGTATGGGATTGCCGGCCTTGGCGCCCAGCGGGCCGTGGTTCCACTCGACGACGCCCGGCACCAGTTCCGCCACCACCACGGTGGCCGTGTCGCCGAGATGCTTCAGGGCCGACGCCAGGGTAAAGCCCATGCCGAGGCCGCCGATCAGCACGCGCGGCTGCGGCCGGTTCGCAATCTTCTTGCAGGCGATTTCCGCCAGCGCATCTTCGGAGCCGTGCGCGCGCGTGCTCATCAGCTCGCCGCCGGTGCCGGTGAGCTTGATGACGAACTGGTCGCCCACCTCAAACAGGCGCAGCTCGCCGCCGTCTCCGGGAATGAGGGCCGTATCCAGCAGTTTGTAGCGGTTCATGATGATTCATTGCTCAGAAATTGAAGGCGATAGGGAAAAAGGGGCCGGCGTGACGTGCTCCATCGGCACTGCGCCAGCACGGCGACTGCGAGCTGCGAGAGCAACAGCGGCCGGCCCGGCCCCACGCCGATCAGCATGGCGAAAATCGGCACGAGGTTCATGAAGAGAGCGGCGGCGATTATGCCCACCGGCGGCGCGGTAACGAAATCCGGCGGCGGCGGGCGCGCTTAGGCGCTGATCAGCACGCCGCCCGGGCCCGGCGCGAGCCCCGCGACAGGACTACCGAGCTGACCGGGGCGGCCGCGCAGGCACCGGGAAAGCCCGCCCGGCCGGGCAAGGCCCGTTCATGACCCAACGCCAGCCGCGGCGGGTCGGACTGCAGGCCCCCGGAAGAACTGTCCAACGCATGTCCGGTCCCCATGCCCCGCCTGTCGACCAAATGCGGCAGGGCAGCATGAACCCCCGAGGCCCCCTGTCCCTTTCATGGTACTAACGCCCGAGCTTTCTGTTTTGCTTAAAACAATCATTTCCTGCGCTATGGAGTGCCGCGAACATGCCGTCGTCCTTTCCGAACAAGCCCTCACTTCACCTGCCGCGCCTGCTCGGGTGGGGCATGCTCTCGCTCTTGCTGACCGCCTGTGGCGACGACAGCAGCCCGGCCGCCGGCCCCGCCAGCACCAGCACCACCCTGCGCGGCACCGCCGCCGTGGGCGCCGCCATCGTCAACGGCACCCTGACGGCGCGCTGCGCCGACGGCTCGGGCTTTACCGCCACGGTCACCACCGACGCCGACGGCGCCTGGAGCGGCGAGGTGAAAAACGGCGTGCTGCCCTGCGCCCTGCAGATCAGCGGCGGCACGCCCGCCATCACGCTGCACGGCTTTGCCACCAGCGCCGGCGTCACCAACGTGACACCACTGACCGATCTGGCGCTGGCCCTGGCCACCACCCAGACACCCGCCACCTGGTTTGCCGGCACGCCGACCACGCTCGCCCCCGCCACGCTGGATGCCGCAGTCGCCAGCCTGCAAACCGCGCTGCAGAACGGCGGCTACACGCTGGCCCCCGGCAGCTTCGATCCCTTCGGCACGGCCTTCACCATCGGTGACTTCTGGGACCAGGTGCTGGACCAGTTGCAGGCCGCCATCGCCGCCTCCGGCGGTGCCATTGCCGACCACGCCGCGCTGGTGGAACTGGTAAAGGGCGGCAGCCTGGCCAGCCTGCCCGACGCGCCGAGTGGCGGCGGCGGCAGCGGCAGCTGCTCCGGCGCCACCCTGGACGCCTTCAACGCGGTGGGAGGCCCCTACCAGCTCTTCGCCACCTTCGATGGCAGCGGCACGCCCACCAGCACCTTCACGGCCCGCGGCATCTACGGCGTGATGGTCGACGGCGACTGCAGCATCGCCATCTCCACCGAGACCGGCAGCAGCATGTACACCCTGGAGGGCGCCACCCCGAGCATTTACAACAACACTGAAGGCACCGGCATCAGCCTGACCTACGCCGACGGGTCCCAGGTGTTCTTCACCTACGACCACGCCGCGAAGTTCGCCAGCGTCTTCACCTACCAGGACAGCGCGCCGCTCTGGAGCCTGCGCGGCCCCGACACCAACCGTTGCCCGGCGCAGGCCAACACCATCGCCACGCCCCTCACCATGGGCGCCGGCCCCTACGTCATCGCCTATGCCGACGCCGGCCCGACCGGCCACATCGGCATCGACCACCGCGTCGACGTGACGGCGACCTTCTCCGAGAACCAGGGCCTGTTCGGCTACCGCGCCAGCGCCCTTGAGGACTGGAACCACGGCTGCGCCAAGAACCACAACTCCGTGGGCGACAGCGTGATCCGCATCGGCAAGTGGCGTCATGGCAAGTCCAGCCTGGGCTACTACAGCAGCACCGGGATCGACTTCACCCAGTACAACGGCTTCCACTACGCCATCGCCCGGGCGGTGACCAGCAAGCCCGCCACCGGCAGCAAGGCGTATACGATGCCGGCCGGCTGGCTGTCGGAGATCAGCAGCAACGCGCTCACGCTGGGCGGCACCCTCACCTGCGGTGGCGTGGGCGGCGCCTGCGTGACAGTGAATTTCGCCACCAACACGGCCGACATCCACATCACCGTGACGCCGGCGGCGATCCCGGACGCGCCCCTCAGCTTCATCCAGAGCGGCGCGGAAGTCTCTGTGGAACAGGGGATGATGTTCATCAACGGGCCGAACTCCACCACCCTGCGGCTCGTACTGGCCGGGCCCAATGCCGATCACATCGTCGGCAGCTTCGTGAAGGGGACCCAAACCGGCGGCAGTTTCGGGCTGCGGGTGCCGACGATCTGAGGCCGGCAGCTCCAGGTTGAAAAAAAGGGGACCGCGGCAACGCGGTCCCCTTTTTCGTTGCCCTTCCCAATCGAGTAGCAACAGGGCAACGCCTTCCCGGGTTGCGCCCCCGTGTGCAACACCTACGCCGCCCTCGCCCACCACTTCGGCGCCCCGCGACGGGCGAAAGCCTGCCGGCCCGCCAAAAAACCCGTAAAATCCCCGGCCTCCCTTCTGACGAGGCAATCCTCGTCCTGCCAGGACCGCCCCATGCTGCGCATCAACGAAATCAAACTGCCCCTCGATCATCCGGAGGGCGCGCTCCAGGCCGCCATCCTCGCCAAGCTGGGCATTCCGCCCGAGGCCCTGCGCGGCTTCACCGTCTTCAAGCGCAGCTACGACGCACGCAAGCGCGGCGCCATCGTCCTGATCTACAGCGTGGATGTGGAGACCGCCGATGACGCCGCGATTCTGCAGCGCTTCGCGCAGGACCCTCGAGCGCGGCAAGGCCGTGCGCGAGCGCACGAAGGACACCTGGGGCCTGTGGCGCAAGCGCGAACTCAATCCCGAGTCCAATGTGCAGTTTGGCGAAGGCGGCGCCGGCACCTTCTCGGACGGCAAGCTCTATAGCCAGATCAAGGACCCGCAGCATCACGGCCGCAAGGTGCTCCAGGAATTCGTGAAGGCCGGTGCGCCGGCGGAAATCCTGTATGTGAGCAAGCCGCATATCGGCACCTTCAAGCTGGTGGGCATGGTGGAAACCATGCGCGCCACCATCGAAGCGCTGGGCGGCGAGATCCGTTTTGGCCAGCGCGTGGAAGATATCGAGATCGAGAACGGCCAGGTGCGCGGCGTCACACTCGCGAGCGGCGAGCAGATCCGCAGCGATCATGTGGTCGTGGCCGTGGGCCACAGCGCGCGCGATACGTTCCAGATGCTGCACCGGCGCGGCGTGTATGTGGAGGCCAAGCCCTTCTCCATCGGCTTTCGCGTGGAGCATCCGCAATCCATCATCGACAAATGCCGCTTCGGGCCGCAGGCCGGCCACCCCATCCTGGGCGCCGCCGACTACAAGCTGGTGCATCACGCCAAAAACGGTCGCTCGGTCTACAGCTTCTGCATGTGCCCCGGCGGCACGGTCGTGGCGGCTACCTCGGAGCCGGGCCGCGTGGTCACCAACGGCATGAGCCAGTATTCGCGCAACGAGCGCAACGCCAACGCGGCCATCGTGGTCGGCATCACGCCGGAGGATTATCCGGGCGGCCCCCTGGCCGGTATCGATTTTCAGCGTGCGTGGGAATCGCGGGCGTTTGCACTGGGCGGCGGGACCTATGACGCGCCCGGGCAACTGGTGGGGGATTTCATCGCCAATCGCCCCTCGACCGAATTCGGCAGCGTGCAGCCTTCCTACAAGCCCGGTGTGCACCTGGGCGATCTGAATTCCGCGCTGCCCGATTACGCCATCAACGCCATCCGTGAAGCCCTGCCCGCCTTCGACAGACAAATCAAGGGCTTTGCCATGAACGACGCCGTGCTCACGGCCGTGGAAACCCGCACCTCTTCCCCGCTGCGCATCAAGCGGCGCGACGACAATTTCCAGAGCATCAATACCGCTGGCCTGTTTCCGGCGGGCGAAGGGGCGGGTTATGCCGGGGGGATTCTTTCGGCGGCGGTGGATGGGATCAAGGTGGCGGAGGCGGTGGCGTTGAGTATTTTGGGGGCGAAGAAGTAAAAGGCGACGGCGTGAGCTGGTGGAACTGATTCACGCCGAACCCTTTTCTCGAACCGGCGGCGCCGTGGTGGCCGCCATCACCGGAATCCGCTTCTTGCGCGCAAGCACATATTCCGTGTCTGCCAGCGACTCGCCCTGGAACTCGCGCAAGGTGAGGCCCGTGGGCGCCGGCGCGCCGCCAGAGAGAAACTGCCAGACTTCCCGGAACCAGACCCGTCGGCCCATGCGCGTGTACCAGCGCATGGCGTGCCGGTAGTCGGCATCACCGCCGAACAGGACGCGCCACAGTGCGCGCGGCCGGGCCTGCAATATCACCTCGATGGCCTTCACCCAGAGCAGCAGCCGCCACGGCGGCACGCGCCGGGTCGCCAGCACCTGGTGCTTGTAGTCCCACTTGCGGGTATCGGTCTCGACCACTTCGCGCTCCAGAACGCTGTCGTAATAGGGCGTCCAGCGGTGCGGCGTCACGTACAGCAATTGCACCTGGTCAGGGTCGTAGCGCAGCAGGTGGCGCAGCGATCGCCAGTAGTCGTGATCGCTCTCCTCCTCGAAGCCCACCACATAGGTGGCCATGGAAATGATGCCGTGCTGGCGCAGCAGCTGGATCGCCTGCTGGTCTTCGCTGATGCGGCCGCCCTTCCTGATCGCGCCATGGGTGGCCGGATTGTAGGTCTCGATGCCGAGCAGGAAGCGGATCACGCCGGCCTTGCGGTACAGGTGCAGGATGTCGGCGTCGCGCACGATGTCGCCGGTGCGCGTGGAGCCCACCAGCGTCAGGTTGACGTTCTCGGCGATCAACGCCTCCAGGAAGGCCTTCCAGGCCTTGCGCGAGCCGGTGGGCAACTCGTCCGCGAAGTTGATGAGTTCGACGCCGTGCTCGCGATGCAGGCGTGCCAGCTCGGCCGCGAACTTCACCGGATCGCGGTGGCGCCAGCGCGTCCAGAAGCCGCGCTGCCCGCAGTAGCTGCAAAGATAGGGGCAGCCGCGGGAAAACTGCACGACAACGGCCTTCATGCCGCCCCAGTAGGAATAGCGGTCGTGGTCGATCAGCTCCCAGCCGACGCGGTACGCGTCCAGGTCGGTGATCATTTCCGCCGGCGGCGTGCCCTGCGGCTCGCCGCCGCGACGAAACGCAATGCCGGCCACGGACGCCAGATCGCCGCCCTGCGCAAGGGCGCGGACCAGCTGTCGCGCCGTCTCTTCGCCTTCACCGCGAACGATGACATCGATCTCGCCATGCCGACGCAGGATCTCCTCCCAGTGATAGGTCGGGTGCACGCCGCCGTAGACGATCAGGATGTGTGGCGCCGCCGCCTTGATGGCCGCGGCGATGCGGACGACGGTGACATGGGCGGAACTGGAGCCGGAGTGGCCGAGCATGACCAGGTCCGGTGCGAACGCCAGTGTGTGCTGCAGGATCGCGTCGAGCCCGAGCGGGCCGAACTCGGCATCCAGCAACTGCACCTCATGGCCATCGTCCAGCAGCGGCCCCCCGATGCTAAGCAGGCCCAGCGGCGGCAATTGCTCGCGCGGCACGCGGCTCCCGATGGCGGTATGGGGCGGATTGACGAGGAGGATGCGGGTGCGCTTCATATTCTTCTGATCCCGGGGCACGCCGAAGCAGGTCCGGAGGATGTTACGGCCTCAGCCAAGGCACCCCGGTGAAATCGGGGTGAAATGCGCGTGGACCTTCGCGTGTGATGCGTCACCGCCGGCCCCGCTGCTACGCCGTGGCACAGTCAGGCGGCCTGCAACAACAGTTGCTGGCAACCGCTCCGCCCCGCTGAAGTTTCTGCCGACGAACCCGCAGGCCGAACTCAGCGAGCCCCCTTTCCGATCAGCCCGAGCACCGGGCAGGCACGAGGCCCGATCGTGCCTGCACCGCCACGGGCGCGCTCGGTCAGCGGCAGCAGCTGCTTGCGCGGCGGCAAATCGGCTGGCAGCACGACATTCCACACCAGGCCGAGATTGCGCAGGGCATTCAGCACCCACCAGCCCGGATCGGGCTGACCGGGATACAGGCCGAGGACAGCGGAGCCGGGGAAGGCATGGTGATTGTTGTGCCAGCTCTCGCCCATGGTGAGATAGGACATCCACCGCACGTTGTGCCCCTGCACGGCCGCTCCCGTGACCTCGTTATCCATCTCGCCGTGGTTGTGCGCGAAGTAGCAGACCAGCCAGTGCCCCGTCACCGAGACGACCACGCGCATGCACACGCCCCACACCACCCAGGCCCAGCCGCCGAGCGCATACAGCAGCAACGCCAGCGGCAACTGCTGCAGCATCCAGGTGCGCTCCATGAAGCGCAGCACCTTGTCGTGCGCAATGCGCGGCTCGGGGCGGAACTGCGGGGCGTGATCGAGCACCAGGTCACAATGCAATTGCCACCAGCCGTCTTTCACCAGGCCCGCGCCATGGCGCAGATAGGGATGACAGGCCGGTTGCCGCTGCGCCCAGTCGCGCAGGTCGTGCGTGTGCACCATGCCGAAGGGCCCGGCCAGGCCGACCAGCACGCCGCAATGCACGAAGAAATATTCCAGCCAGCGCGGGCACTCATAGCTGTTGTGGATCAGGCGACGGTGCATGCCCAGGGAATGCCCCAGGCAGAGCGTGGTGGCCGTGGTCAGCAGGAACACCGCGACGGCGCTCCAGGACAGCGTGAGGGCCCCGCCGATGACGGCGACCGCAACGTGCGCCGTGAGCCAGAGCGACTTGGCCGGCGCCCAGCGCACCTGGCCGTGCAGCGCGCTGGTGGAACCGGTGCCGAGGAAGATGCGGGAAAGCTCGGTGCTGTCGTCCATGATCGGTCCTCGGGGTCCATTGCATTGCGCAAGGTAATAACGCACCCCTGTGCGGGCCGTCCAGCGCCGTCAGGCACTACAAGAACAGGCATTCCGCCCTCAGGGCCGGGCCAGCGGCACCGCCATCTGCTTGGGCGCGGACGGCGCCGTGGCAAACCACACGCCGCCCAGCACCAAAACCATGCCCACGAGCTGCGAGGGCAGCAGCGGCCGGCCCAGCCCCACGCCGATCAGCATGGCGAAAATCGGCACGAGGTTCATGAAGAGCGCGGCGCGGCCGGCGCCCACCTGGCGTATGCCGTCGTTCCACCAGAGATAGGCGAGCACCGACCCCAGGAGACTCATGGCGAGCACGGCGGCGATCACGCCCACGGGCGGCACGGTAAAGAAATCCGGCTGCGTCGTGTGCGCAAACGCACTGATCAGCACGCCGCCCAGCGCAATCGTGCCCACCGTGATCTGCAGCGGCGGCAGGCCGTTGATGAAGCGCTTCGGGATAGTGGAATAAATGGCCCAGCAGGTCGCGGCCAGCAGCACGAAGAGATCGCCACGCTGCAAGGAGAGCGAGAGCAGCGCCTGCAAGGAGCCGTGGCTCACCACTACCGCGACGCCGCCCAGGCCCAGCGCCAGCCCCGCGAGCTGCCGGCCGGCGATGCGTTCGCGCATCAGCAGCGCGCCGAACACCGTGATCAGCGTCGGGCAGAGCGCCATGATGAGCGCGCCGTTGACCGGCGAGGTCAGGCGCAGGCCATGGAAGAGAAAGACATTGAAACCGCCGATGCCGACCACGGCCATGACCAGCAGCGGCCACGCGTTGCGGCGCAAGCCGGGCCAGTCCAGCCCCTCGCGCAGCGCGACCAGGGGCACCAGCACCAGCGCCGCGATCAGGAAGCGCCAGCCGCCGATGGACTCCGGCGACATCACGCCCACCGCGTACTGGCCGAGATAGAACATCAGGGCCCAGAAGAAGGCCGTCAGGCCGAGCTTGATCCAGGTGAAGGGGGTGGTCCTGTCAGCGGTCATGGCCGTGCTCCCGTCCGTATGGCCCCCATTAAGCGCTTTCCGGAATCGCAAGGCCATGCGAGATTCGGCAAAACCATTTTGCGAAAACGGAAGCCATGAGCGCGCTCGACTGGAACAACCTCAAGTACTTCCTGGCCGTGGCCCGCACGGGCGGCCTGACGCCGGCGGCCAGCAGCCTGCAGACCAGCGCCTCCACCGTGTCGCGCAACATCGACGCCATGGAGGCCGCGCTCGGCGTGCGGCTCTTCCTGCGCCAGCAGCGCGGCTATGTGCTCACCGACGCCGGCAGCACGCTCTTCGAGCAGGTGGCCGAGGTCGAGAACGCCATGCACGCGGTGGAGCGTCACGGCGCCGCCACCGGCGAGATCGCCGGCGAGGTGAAACTGGCCGCGCCGGAATCGGTGGCGCACTGCCTGATCACGCCGCACCTGCCCGCCTTTGCCGCGCGCCATCCGCAGTTGCAGGTCGAACTCATCGTGAGCCGCCAGCTTGCCGATCTTTCCCGGCGCGAGGCCGACCTGGCGCTGCGCATCGTGCGGCCCGAGCGGCACGAGCACGGGCCGGACTACATTGCACACGAGGTCGGCACCTTCCGCTTCGGGCTTTATTGCACCGCCCCGGCGCTCGCCGCGGCCGGCGACTGGCGCGCGCTGCCGCATGTCTCCTGGGATGCGGCGTGGGTGAAGCTGCCCATGGTGGACTGGCTGACCAAACTCTTTCCCGGGCAGGCGCCGGTGCTGCGCAGCAACAGCATGCAGACGCATTACCTGGCGGCGCGCCATGGCGTGGGGGCGGTGCTGCTGCCGCGCTTCTGGGGGGATGCCGATCCGGTGCTGACGCGGGTCGAGGTGGACCTCTCGCATACGGGGAGCGAGCTCTGGCTGCTGTATCACCGCGACCAGAAGGGGAGCCAGCGGGTGCTGGCGTTAAGGGATTTTGTGATGGAGGTGGGGCGGCGGGAGTTGGGGCGGTACAGTTGAGGGGAAGCGTTGGCAGCGGAGAAGCTGGAGGAAAATGCCTTCAGCCGGCTCTCCCCATCATGGGGCAGGGTTACTGTTACGGCCGGGGCGATCAGCCGCCGCCTCATCCCGGATGTCTGAACGCATGGTACTGGTGCAGGAGTCCACAGACTGGAATCAGTGACTGGAGGCGATGCCAGAGCTGGCGCAAGGCCTGATCCAGCAGGCACCGACGTCGGTCTTTATTGCAGAGTCGGATACTAGTAAGAGACGGTGCTAACTGCCCAAAGGTAGAAGGACCTAGATGAAATCAATATCAACTATTAAAAACGACATGCTTGCTGGCCCTGAGAATGAGACGGTCCTTTCTATTGATAAGAATTCGACGCACCCCGCAATCAATCACCTCCGCAACCACCTTACTTTCGGGCCACAACCCTAAGTGCAGCGATTGCCCTGGATAGGTAAGGAGCCAATCGAGGCTCAGACTTCGATAAAGCGGTGAATACGTTTAGACAATTCTGCGCGTTAACCTTACTCAAGTTTGAAAATGAAAGACGGGTAAAACTTTCAGAAATAAATTTAGCTCTATCATCAAATTCAGCTATCGCAGCCGAAGAGTCTAAGATAATAAATATTTCCAGAATCCACTCCTCCCCAGCACTAAGCTCATTAAATGAGCGGGCCGCAATAACAGCCATTAAAGATAAATCTCTGTTTCGCAATATTCCAGCAACGTGCGACATTGCATGTAGCGAAGAAATCGCCAGATTTCTATCCTTAATATCACGAATATTCTTTGAAAAATTTCCAGAAAGTTCGATAAACCTATCAATAAGCGCCGTCGACATTGTTGCCGTATATGCATACTGTCCAATTCGTGCCAGTAGAGATTCTGAACTGGATTCATCAGCCTCTAGAAGTGCAGTCTCTGCATCCTCGGATATGCCAACAAGCGGCGCGTCTACAGATAAAAATTCATCAATTGGGCCCGGCAAATAATGGCAGACCGCATCAAAACCTTTAGGCGCCCCCACCAATTCATCAACAGCTTCTCGCCATTGCTGAGGCAGATCAGAGTCAGGCAATCTAGCAGTCGCTCTATTAATTCTTCGAAGAACTAAAGCTCGCAATACCTCTATTGTCGTCCATTCAGGGCGCCAATATATGCACTCAGCCCTCTCCATCAATGCACAATACACATAATTTAATCTGAAATTTCGATTCAGCCACTCGCTAAGTGAGACCCTATTAAAGCTGTAATCTCCGAGAATCCTAGTAATAAAACCAGCCAACCCCCATGCAGCCAGACGACGATAGTATAGCGGCATTGCGCGAAGTGACTTGCTCTGTGAAACTCCTGAGAGAGCAATAGTTAGTGAAATCGAGTAGTCAAATAATGACGTTTCCTCCCCCTCAGCGAATATCACCTCAATAATTCTTCGCCCGACATCAACCAACTCCGGAAACTGGTTCTTCGCTGACACACAAACATCAAATAACAGCACTTGTGAGAACGGGTCCGCCAATCTTTCTGAAAGCGTCGAAATAATTTCAGGAAGCTTGCTTCCAGCGACCTCCACAATTTTTTCAACAACGCCCTCATCATATAGGAGCGAAGTTGGCCCAATAATTTCCATGCCCTTCTTAATATCTTGCTCCAGGAGCTCAAGCTTTCGAAGCTTCAGTCCATGCTCAGCAAAGTCAGTAAGCCCGGAACACTCTGACGGGATATCAGCCAAGAAAGCCAAATAAAGCTCCAGGAAATCCGGAAGAATCGGGCTCTTCTTTAGAAAAGTCCCAGAATCTAGCAAAGACCTAAAGCCATCGAGCACAGCTTTCAGACTACAATCAATATCCTTCTGAAACTCTGCAAACTCATCATTAGAAAATTCTCCGCACTCACCTCGAGCCCGCCATTTCTTCTGGACACTAGATGAAAGATAATTATCAACACATAACCCTTCCAGGGCGGAAAGTCTCAAGCTCATATTACTGCTGAGCACTTGAGCACCCTTAATTCTGCACCTTGAGCCTTCAATCTCGACAATTGCGTCGCCATCAGATGTCAGACTTGCCTTTACAGGCACCGCATTACCAAGCACATCCAAGCAGCAGACCACAGAATTTCCGTTGCATAAATCTCTTAGAGACTTGAGGAAATCATCGATTGAAATCTCCTTCCCACCAATTTCAATAACCCTCCCATAGATAACTCCAATTTCACTTCTAAACTCATCATTAGACAGAACTTCACTACGGAGCGTTGGCGGAACAGAATTTAAAAACGCTTCAACAACGTGCCTTCTGATTGACAACTTTGAGACATTTTTAGGTTCCATCTTCGTCTCCGCGACCACTCAATATTACCGTCCGAAGAAACTTAGCAGACTCCTCAATTTGATCACGCTCGCCAGCGCTTATCGATTCGCTCAAGTGAGAATCCATCCAAGCCAAGTAATCCTTCATTCGCTCAGCAGCTCTCAAATTCAAACCATTTCCAAGAATCGCAAACTTTAGTGCCCGTAAACGGCATGCCCAAGCATAAAAATCAGGGGCTGAATCCGGCCTTAGCCATTCAGCCGGGTCAGGCAGAGACCTAAATATCCTATTTGCAGCCGCAATTGCCTTTTCAATAGTTTCAGCGCTTTCCCATACCAGCCGTATGGCCAGCAGAGCCTGCATCAATGAGTCTGCCAGCCACGCCCTCTCCTCTTTATCACTAAAGATTTCCTTAAGGTTTATAAAATCCATATATTCGAAAATCGCTTTTAGCTCATAGCTAATCGACTTTTCTGGATTACCTCTAAGGGCAGAGTCCGCAATTTCCTCTGCAGAAATAGGAACAAAGGCGACACCAGATACTCTTAGTGCTCTAAACGCCTTATGCATTTCGACTTCCGATATTTTTTTAGAAGAGACAAGGCCCCTTATGACATCGGCCGTTGTTATAGCTAGAAATTTCCTTCCCCCCTTATCTTCCATAAGAGAGTTTCTATTAAGGGCCCGGTCATCGATCAATACAGCATCAACATCACCCGGAGAAGAGAAGAGGCTTACTAATGACGAAATGCTTATGTCACTTTCAGGACCATTATCCTCCACACGAGGCGAGATAATTACCCTTTCGGAGCTCACGCCTTTAAAAATCGTCTTTCTAATTTCATGAACAAGCTCCTCTACCTTTTCTTGCCTTTTTGAATAGGAAGTCAGCTCGATAGCCTCATCCCGAGATGAGAAATCAACAGCAATTCCCTGAAAGACTCTAAGTGCAACCTTCAAAACCCCAGCCTTATCAAGCAAATGCAGAGAGGGCTCATCAAGAACTAACTTTTTGTCTCTATTTATTCCACCGGGCGATCCCCATCTAGCTGAATGCGACAGATGCTCAAGACGCACTCTATCCGCCTCGTCACTCGAGATCTCCCCTTCATCAACTAGAAAATCTAAAATATCGCTTGGACTTACCAGAACATCTTGATAGCTAGAAGCGTCTGCAACCTCCTCCATCATGGAACACGGCTTAAAAATTGGAGGAGATATAACAACAACTCCACCCTCATTCTGTGCAAATTTAATCATCCTGAGAGTCTCCTCAGGAAGATCTTTATCGCCCTGCACATCCTCAGATGGAGAGATAACTTCAACTTTCCCCGCAACTACCAAATCGTTGAGTCGTTGCGCAGCAGAAATTCGAGATGGCTGATGAAATCTAACGTGACTAAGGTCCTGGAAAAACTCAATCATTGAAGATCTTGGGATAACTACCTTTTCAAAGTTCTCTATTACCTTATCGAGAAGCCCAAGATAACCCAGAGTCAGAAGGGACGTTCTATCAATGGCGACAGAGCGGACCTCTTGAATATCAACCTTCTCTCTTGCACCGGAAAATAACGGCAGGCAGACTCGAAATCTTGCATCCTTCGCCATCCCATTTCTAATGAACCCCCCACCAATAATGTCAGTTAGAGTAATTCTTAAAGGCTCTGCTGCAATTGCTAAAGGCACCTGCCCCTCATTGATCTTTTTACTCACAAACTCCTGGTGCTTCCTTTCCTTCTCAACGAGCTTCACAACTTCGCGAATATGAAAGTTCTTTATTGGACCATCATTTCCGGACAATTCGATTGCCTTTCTCAGCCAACTACCAATTGACTGCTTCTTATCGTCCAGTCCAAGGTTTACCGCGAGCCCAAAAGCCGAAACCATTAGTCCCGCATCCCGCTCCAACTCCGCCCTTTGCACAACAAAATCGAGAAAATGCTCTGATTTAGGATGCCTAATAACAGTTGCCAGCTGCGCGCACCCAAGAAGATTCTGCGTCGTCAAATCCTCTATACGTTCAAAATCCCTATCTAGCAGCCCGGAGAGTTCCTCCCAATTTCCCGTTTCTAGGGAGATGTTTATTCGAAGCTGCCTTACTGACTCATCATTTAAGATACCTCCCTTTAAAAGCTCCGCAGACTGCTTAATTCTGCCAAGGTAATAGTAAACCCAAGCCTTTTGGACTCTCAGGCCCTCGCATTTCGGCAATAATTTTACAACCTCTCCATTACATAAAAATTTTTCTGCCCTCAGATACTCCCCAGCCTTTATAAAGCAATTGACCACGTCAGTAGCATCATTAACAGTAGGCGCACTATTGAACATATCCTCCATATTTCTACCAGCCTCGTCCCACAATCCAAGCCGTTTAAGCTCGCTTACCAGCATTCTTCGATCAGAATTATCACCAGTCTTTTCGAGGCGTCTTCTAGCTATCCCCAGAACATCATTTCCTATTTTTACCGAAACTATGTCAGATAAATGATCGCGAAAATCTTCTCCAAAGCTTTCTCCAATATCCTCAATAAGCTCTTTGGCCTTACCAATTTCACCGAGATCAGCCAACAAGCCAATCTCGATTGAATAAAGCATTTCTTCTTTTACTGCCTCCTTTAAACTTGCTCTATTTTCACGAATAAAATCCAATAGCCTGATTGGCTCGTACTTTGAAATCGCAAAAGATAATGCCGCGATACTCTCTTCGATTGTCCACCCCCCAAGCAGCCTCCTCATTTCTAAGTGCGACTCAAACACCCCACCGTCGATAGGGATCTCGTAATCGATAGCCAGCCTGGCAAATTTCACTGCACTGCTTACATCCTTTACTGCCTCCTCTAGCTCCCGCCTCGCCTGCTTCTGAACACCTTCATCCTGATGAGATAACCTGAGCCAATAACTTAACTCTTGAACCGCTCCCCTAAAGCCGGGAATTTGAAGCTCCGCAGAGCAGACCATAAATCTGTCAAGATCAAGAAGCGCCCTATCCCTTAACTCAATCTTTTCTGGGACATCAATAAAGGGGACGAGAGAGGGGTGAAAAGGCAAGCCCAAATCCTCTACCTTTCGGATTCCTGGCGGAATGCAAAGAGAAACTCTTACGGATGCCCGAATCGCGAGAATTACCGGGCATTCTTCAATTTGCTGCTGCGTGATACTGGATAAGTGCTTTTCTGCCAGCACAAGAAGGTCCGATTCAACCAGCGCCATTGCGAGCCTTAGAGCTCCATGCGCTGAGACAGCCTGCGCCCCTCCCACCTCATTTAACAACCTCAGTGCAATCTCAGGCCCATCCCTTTTAGCAATAGCATTAAAAACTATTCCTTTTGCTTCCTTTTCTTCATTCCCTTTTAGAATTGAAATCGCTTCGCCGGGCTTATTCTCAATAATTTTTATCCTCGCCTCTTCCAGCTCTATATTTGCACTTGGCAAAACACTCCTAAGCTTACTAATCCAGATTCTAGCCTTCTCAATATCGCCCTCACGAGCAGCCGCACTAACGGCAGCTCGTAATGCAGCCTCTCTTAAGCCACTTCTTGCCTTACTCCAGTTACCATCAAAAAGCCTATCTGCCATTTCGTAAATTTTCTCATGAGCCTTAGCCTCCGAAAAATATGATTTCATTTGGAAGCTTTTAACTTGAGACTCAATATGCTTCACGAGCAACTCTTCAGAAATGACTTCTTCGTTCGGATTTAATTTCGCGTCCATCCCCCTAATAAGGACACCAATTTCGCCCAGAGCAATTTCTGTAGATTGAATAGCCTTAAGATTTCTATCTGATTTCGACCGCACCTCCTCTTTAATTTCCTCAGCTCTCGAGTTAAGCGAATCAATAAGAAGTTTGTCTGCGGGCTCCAGGTAAGCACTTATGGAATGAAAAAGGAACTGAAGGGCTATATCTACAATCCCAGCTGCTCGAAGCTTTTCTTCGTTAAATTTGTTAAGTAAAATTGATTCTGCATTTTTAATATGCTCCTCACCGTCCCTTTCATTAAGTGCATCTACAACTGCCTCTTTCAGGCTTTTACGGACCTCATAATCGTTGACCCAATCTTGAACGTGAGTTTTTCTGAATTCTTCTGAAATGGAGGCTACGGTTTGACGCAGCTTGACCTTCAAATAATCCGCAAGACCTTCTGACTTATTCCCAAGAATATCTAATGCGTCATCCAGAATAGTTCCCACCATATCTGGATTGAATCTCTCTCCAGCACTAACTTTCCTTCTTGCTAAATCTGGTTTGATCACTTGCCAAAGTAAACGTGTTCCTTGGCCCAAAGCCCTACTTTCCGGAAAATCGACCATCTTTTATTCCTTTATCAGTGGCGGTCTACGCAAATAGACCCTACTTTTCATGAAGTTAATTGTCCACAATCTTGTATGAGGAGTGGTTGCCCAGACAAATAAGAAGCCCCGCATTAGCGGGGCTTCTTATTTGAAAGACGAGTTTTTTAATTTTCGCCACCTTTCGGCCTCTTACATATCGTGAAGTTAGAGACGCTTCTCGCTTTTTTCCACCATATCAACCCACACCCTCGTCTGCCCGACCCGATCACCATCGGTTGGCAGCCGGCTCCTGAATATCCCTAGTGTCAGGGAAGCATTTTCCGGTGATCAATTAGAGAGCCTCTCCTGCTCCGCCAAGAACGCATCAATCTGCTTCAGATACTCCCGGTTATCGTGATCCCAGGGATGGAAATCCGGCCGGAAATAATCAAAGTAATCGCGCAGCTGCATACGCAAGAGCCCCACTTCCCCGAAGGTGAAGCGGTAGAACTGCTGCCAGCCCTTCACATCACTAAGCTTCTTCTCGGCGCGCAGGGCGGTAATGAAGGCCGGGATCATGATGCCCCAGAAGATCACCGTGGCCAGCGTCATGCCGGTGGCGCGCAGGGCATAGGCGCGGGGGCCGCGGCCCATCACGGCCTCCCAGGTATCGAAGGCCACGGCCTTGTGCTCGGTCTCCTCCAGCGCATGCCACTTCCAGAGGGCCGCGAAGTGCGGTTCGGCCCCGTCAACGACGCGCGGCTCGCGCAGCACGCTGTCCGCCAGCAGCGCCGTGAAGTGCTCCAGCGCGATGGTGGCGCTGAGCGAGAGCTCCTTGCCCAGGTTCTTCGTCACGCCGTCCAGCAGGTTCTTCACGAAGCCCTCGAGCTTGCGCGCGCCGGGCCACACGGCAAAGACCGCCTCGTTGTAGTCCTCGTGCTCGCGGCCGTGCATGGCTTCCTGGCCGATGAAGGCGGTGATGGCCTTCTTCAGTTCGGGGTCGGTGATCTGGTCGCGGTAGGCGCGGACGGCGTCGATGAAGAAGCGCTCGCCCACCGGCAGCACGATGGAGAAGGTATTGAGGAAGGTGGTGGAGAGGGGGCCGCCGGAATGGTGCCAAGTGCCGATCTTGTCGGCCGGCAGCTTGAACCGGATGTCGCGGCGGGTCGGCAGGATGGCCTGCAGGGTCTTCTTGATGGCTTTCACATTCGTGCTGGATGCGCCCATGTTTACACTCCTCAAGCAAACGGCAGCGCAGTTGGCTGCCCGGTAAACGGCCCTCCTGGCCACGTTAAAAATCTTGCAGAAAAAGCCCCGCCAAGGCGGGGCTTTTTGTTTGGCGAGAACCCGCGAAACCGTTAGATAAACGTTTCGCCCTTCTCTGCCATGTCAACCAACAGCTTCGGCGGTGTAAAGCGCTCGCCGTGCTTCGCGGCCAGTTCCTGGCTGCGCTTCACGAACTGCTTCAGGCCGATGAAGTTGATGTACTGCAGCACGCCACCCGTCCACGGCGCAAAGCCGATGCCGAAGATGGAGCCGATGTTTGCATCGGGCACGTTGCGCAGCACGCCTTCCTCATAGCAGCGCGCCGATTCGATGGCCTGGCGATACAGCAGGCGCTCCTGCATTTCCTTGAACTCCGTATCCGTCGGGCGCGACTTCTCGGCCTTCATGAAGTTCTCGGCCACGCCGGACCACAGGTGCTTCTTGCCACCTTCCGGATACTCGTAGAAGCCCTTGCCCTCTTTCTTGCCGGGGCGCTGGAACACGTCGAGCATCTTCTCGATCACGGCGACCGCGGCCTCGGAGGGCAGCGTCTTGCCTTCGTCCGCCAGGTCCTTCTCGGTCTGCTTGCGGATCTTGCGGGTGAGCTCGAGGTTCACTTCGTCCAGGATCGCCAGCGGGCCGACGGGCATGCCGGCCTGCAGCGCGGCCTGCTCGATGGAGAGCGGGTTGTAGCCCTCGGCCAGCAGGTTCACGCCTTCCATGCAGAAGGTGCCGAACACGCGGCTGGTGAAGAAGCCGCGGCTGTCGTTCACCACGATCGGGGTCTTCTTGATCTGCAGTACGTAGTCGAAGGCCTTAGCCAGCGCTTCATCGCCGGTTTCCTTGCCCATGATGATTTCCACCAGCGGCATCTTGTCGACGGGCGAGAAGAAATGCAGGCCGATGAAGTTCTTGGCGTTGTTGCTGGCTTCCGCAAGACCGGTGATGGGCAGCGTGGAGGTGTTGGAGGCGAAGAGCGCGTTCGGCACCACGGCCTGCGTCTTCTTCGTGGCGTCGGCCTTGATGGCGCGGTCCTCGAACACGGCTTCGATGACGAGATCGCAACCGGCCAGGTCGTCAAACGAGGCGGTGGCCTTGATCAGCGCCAGCTTTTCGGCGGCCTTCTCGGCGGTCAGGCGGCCCTTGGACACCTTCTTGTCCCACAGCTTCTGGCTGTAGGACTTGCCGCGCTCGGCGGATTCCTGATCACGGTCCAGCAGCACGACTTCGATGCCGACGTCGGCGGACACATAGGCAATGCCCGCGCCCATCATGCCGGCGCCGAGGATGCCGACCTTCTTGGTCTTGGTCTCGGGGAACTTCTCCTTGTCGGGGCGCGCGGCACCCTTGTTGATCTTCTGCTGAAGGTCGAAAAAGAAGGCCTTGGTCATGTTCTTGGAGTGCTTGCCGATCACGAGGCTCGTGAAGTAGCGGCCTTCGATCTTGCGGGCGCTGTCGAAATCGACCTGCGCGCCTTCCACGGCGGCGCTCATGATGGCGCGCGGCGCCGGGTAGTTCTCGTGCGCGCCCTTCAGCTGCTTGCGCAGGTTGGCCGGGAAGGCCGGCAGGTTGGCGGCGAACGCCGGCGTGGTCGGCGTGCCGCCGGGGATCTTGTAGCCGCTCTTGTCCCAAGGCTGCTGGGCCGTGGGGTTGGCCTTGATCCACTCGCGGGCCTTGGCAAACATTTCGTCCGGCGTGTCGACGAGCTCGTCGATGAGGCCGGTGCTCTGCGCCTTGGCCGGCTTCATGCGCTGGCCCTGCAAGAGCACGTTCATCAGCGCGTTCTGGATGCCGATCATGCGCACGGTGCGGGTGACGCCGCCGCCACCGGGCAAGAGGCCCAGCATCACTTCCGGCAGGCCGAATTCGGCTTTCGGGTTGTTCAGCGCGATACGGCGATGGCAGGCCAGCGCGATTTCCAGACCGCCGCCCAGCGCGGTGCCGTTCAGGCAGGCCACGACAGGCTTGCCCAGGGTTTCCAGCGCACGGAGCTGGCCGTTCAGCTCGTTCAGACCGGCCTGGAATTCTTCGGCGTGCTCGGGGCCGACCTGCATCAACAGGTCGAGATCGCCACCGGCGAAGAAGGTCTTCTTCCCGGAGGTGATGATCACGCCGGCGATGGAAGCCTTTTCGGCCTGCAGGCGCGCGATCGTTTCGCCCATGGACTTCTGGTACAGGGCATTCATGGTGTTGGCGGACTGGGTGGGGTCGTCCAGGGTCAGCGTGACGATGTTGTCAGCGTCTTTTTCCCAGCGGATAGCGGACTGAGTCATGGCTATATCTCTCTAAATTCGTCGTCAGGCTTAAACGCGTTCGATGATGGTGGCGATACCCATGCCGCCGCCGACACAAAGCGTGCACAGCGCGCGCTTCAGGTTGCGACGCTCGAGCTCGTCCAGCGCGATCTGCACGATCATGGCGCCGGTGGCGCCCAGCGGGTGGCCCATGGCGATGGAGCCGCCGTTGACGTTGACGATGTCGTCCTTCAGGCCCATGTCCTTCATGAAGCGCATGGCCACCGAGGCGAAGGCTTCGTTGATTTCCCAGAGGTCGATGTCCTTCACGGACAGGCCGGCCTTTTCCAGCGCCTTGCGGGCGGCGGGAGCGGGACCCGTGAGCATGATGGTGGGATCGGCGCCGGAGACGGCGGTGGCGATGATGCGGGCACGCGGCTTGAGGCCCAGCTTCTTGCCGGTGGCTTCGTTGCCGATCAGCAGCAGCGCGGCGCCATCGACGATGCCGGAGGAATTGGCGGCGGTATGCACGTGATCGATCTTCTCGACCCAGTGGTACTTCTGCAGCGCGACGGCGTCGAAGCCGCCCATCTCGCCCATCATCATGAACGAGGGCTGCAGGCCGGCGAGGCCTTCGACGGTGGAGTTCGGCTTGATGAACTCGTCTTCGGCGAGGATGGTCACGCCGTTCTGGTCCTTCACCGGCACCACGGACTTCTTGAACCAGCCTTCGGCGCGGGCACGGGCGGCGCGCTGCTGCGACTGCACGGCGAACTTGTCGACGTCGGTGCGGCTGAAGCCTTCGATGGTGGCGATGAGGTCGGCGCCGATGCCCTGGGGCACGAAGCCGGTCTTGAGGTTGGTCGCCGGGTCCATCGGCCAGGCGCCGCCGTCGGAGCCCATCGGGCAGCGGC
Organism: Moraxellaceae bacterium; assembly: GCA_029237815.1. Classification (GTDB taxonomy): domain Bacteria; phylum Pseudomonadota; class Gammaproteobacteria; order Pseudomonadales; family Moraxellaceae; genus UBA2031. Next base: position 24,331 of record JAQZBP010000011.1, on the reverse strand, counting down.
TCATGGATTCGACGCCGCCGACGACCACGAGGTCTTCGAAGCCGGAGCGGATCTTCATGGCGCCCATGTTCACGGCTTCGAGGCCGGAAGCGCAGAAGCGGTTGAGCTGGACACCGGCGGTGGTGTCGTTCCAGCCGGCGGCCAGCGCGGCGGTCTTGGCGATGTCCATGCCCTGGTCGGCGACCGGGGTCACGCAGCCGAGCACGACGTCGTCGATGTAATCCTTGATGGCGGCGCCGTTGCGCTCTTCCAGGGCATGCATGAGGCCGACCACGAGGTCGACGGGCTTGACGGTGTGCAGCGAGCCGTCCTTCTTGCCTTTGCCGCGCGGCGTGCGCACGGCATCAAAAATCAGCGCTTCGGTAGCCATGAGTGTTCCTCTTCGAGAGCTTCTATAGGTCGGGCGCTGGCCCGACATCGCATGCCGTGACCGGGCGGGCCCGGACGGCGGGGTGACGACCGGTCGCGGTCACCGGCTGGGCGCGAGGCCCTGCCCTCCGGCGGCCCAGGGGGCGGCGGGAGGCTCGTACCTTGCGCCGGGGCCTGCAAGCGGACAATGACGGGGACGGTCAAATGCATTGACCAAAGTGATCAGGAGAGGGGGCGGCAGGGGCCGCCCGGTCGGGGGGCGCAGACGCCGGGAGAGAGACGGCTACCGGCGCCCGACTTCCCGCCCCTCGCCGGACGGCAAACCGGACAGGACTCGATGGCGAGCACGGCAGGCGCCGGATCGCCGGGGGAGTCCGCAAGCATAGCCGACGCGCCGCAGGCGTGCCGACCCGGGCGGCTCAGGCGACCTGCCGCTGCGCCGCCCGGGCGACGCTGGCGACGCGCGCTGGGCGGCACGGAACTGCGCCACGGCAATCGCGCAGGGCGCTGGCCGTGTGCTTACGGCGCCGCTCAGCGGGAGTCGAAACACTCCCGCGGGCGCGGTATCCCGTCCCCGGCGGGACGGCGCCCCCTGCGCTTGCAGCGCGGAATGAATCCCGGCAGCGCGCCGCCACGCCGACGCGGCCGTCGGGCCTCATCCCGACCTACGAAAACCCGGGACGCTCCTCTACACTGACTCCACGCCTCCCTGCGGCCGCAGGCCGCCAAAACAACAAGAAGGCAGGGAATGGACGCGCTCACGATACTCGCGGAATGCCCTCTCACGGCCGGCCTGCAGCCCGAAGCGGTGGCCCGGCTCGCCGCCGAGGCGCGGCCGCTGCGCCTGGAGGCCGGCGAGCTTTTGTTCGAGTCCGGCACGCCGTCCGAGACCCTCTATATCGTCGCCACCGGCCGCCTGCGCGCGGTCTTCCCCGACGGCCGCATCGCCGGCGACATCGGCCGCCTGGAACCCATCGGCGAGATCGGCCTGCTCACCGGCGAAGGCCGCGGCGCCCGCGTGCACGCGCTGCGTGCCAGCCTGCTCTTCGCCTTCAGCCGCGCCGCCTTCCACGCCTTCGCCATGGCCGAGCCGGCCGCGCTCATGGCCATGACCCGCGTCATCATCAGCCGCATGCGCGAACCCGACCGCGCGGCCCGGCTGCGCGCCGCGCGCAAGATCCGCACCCTCGCCGTGCTGGCCGCCACGTCCGACGTGGACGGCGCCGCCCTCGCCCGGTCGCTGCAGGCCGCGCTCGGTCCGCGCAGCACGCACGTGGATCTCGCGCGCGCCCGCCGCGAGATCGGCGCCGATGCCGGCGAGGCGCTGCACGAGTGGATGAGCCAGCTGGAGTTCCGGCATCCGCAGGTGGTCTACGACACGGCCGGCACGCCCGCCTGGACCCGCGCCACGCTGCACCAGGCCGACCGCCTGCTGGTCGTGGCGTCGGCCGACACGCCGACTCCGCCGGCGACGCTGCTCGATGCGCTCGACATCGCCGGGCCGCATGCCGCGCGCGCGCTCGTGCTGCTGCGGCCCGACGGCGCTCCCGCCCCGCATGTGCAGCACTGGAAAGCCGCGATCGGCGCGCACAGCCATCACTTCGTGCGGCCCGGCCATGCCGGCGACCTGGCGAGCGTGGCGCGCCAGCTCACCGGCTTCGGCGTCGGCCTCGTGCTGGGCGGCGGTGGCGCGCGCGGCTTTGCCCACGTGGGGCTGCTGAAGGCGCTGGCGGAACTCGGCGTGCCCGTCGACGTCTGCGGCGGCGCCAGCATGGGCGCCTTCGTCGCCGCGCTGCACGCCAGCGGCCGCGACGTGGCCGGCATCGCCGACGCGCTGCGCGACACCTTCATGCAGCGCCGCCTGCTCAACGACTACCGCTGGCCGGCAGTGGCGCTGATCGCCGGCCGCAAGTTCCACCGCCATTTGCAGGGCGTGTTCGGCGACTTGCGCATCGAGCAGATGCGCACGCCCTTCTTCTGCGTGTCCACCAACCTCACGCATGCGCGCACCGAGGTGCATGCGGAAGGCCGCGTGGCCGACTGGCTCGCCGCCAGCATGTGCATTCCGGGGCTGGCGCCGCCGGTGGCCTGGCAGGGCAGCCTGCTCTGCGACGGCGCCGTGGTGAACAGCCTGCCCACCGACGTGATGCAGGCGCTGGGACGCGGCCTCGTGCTGGCCAGCGACGTCTCCATGGAAGGGGCCATCGACGCGCCCGCGGCGCAGGGGCCGGACGCGGATTTCGACGCAGTGCACCGGCCCGACGCGGCCGGCCGTCGCGTGAGCCTGAAGGACGTGTTGTTCCGCACGACCTCGCTGGGATCGGAAAGCGGGACCGCGGCGCGCGCCGCGAACGCCGACCTCTACCTGCGCATGCCGGTGGGCGGCATCCAGACCTTCGACTGGCCGCGGCTGGAGGAGATCATCGAGAAAGGCTATCGCCACGCGCTGGCGGAGCTGCCGGCCTTGCTGGCGCCGCATGGCGCGGCGTCTCCCGGCAGCGACTGACGACGCCACCGGTTGCCCCACGCCTGACCGCGGGGGATCACGGCGCCGCTGCGGGTCAGGTGGGGTCGAAATAATCTTGCGGGCGCAGCAGCAGCAGGTCGCAGTCGACGCGCGGCATCACGTCCTCGGCGGTGTTGCCGAGCCAGAAGGCGGCAAGACCGGTGCGGCAGACCGTGCCCAGGATCAGGCAGTCGATGTGCTCGGTCTTCACCATCTCCGGCAGCGCCACATCGGGCCGGCCGGGCGCGACGCGCAGGCAGGTGTCGGCCAGGCCGAACTTCGTCACCTGCTGCACCAGGTTCTCGCGGTAGGCGGCCTCGAGATCGGCGCTCACATAGCTCGCGGCATAGGCATCGCCCATGAGCGGCACGAGTTCGACAGGATTGGGCAGCGCCGAGAGCACGCGCGCCTCGCCGCGGAACTTCAGCACCAGCAGCACGAGGTGCTCGAGCGCGGCCTGGTTGACGAGGCGGTGCGGCGCGTCGTCGGCGCCGATGCCGAGCGCGGCGGCGAAGCGGCGCGGCACCTGCGCGCGGCGGGCAATGAAGAGCGGCGCCGGCAACTGGCGCAGCAGCGGCTTCATGTCCGGCGCGATCGCGGGCGGGTACTCGCCGACGATGACGAAGTCGGCCTCGAGCCGGCGGATCTCGTGGATCACGGTCTCGGCCCAGTGCCGGGTGGCGACCAGGGTGTGGCCGGTGCCGGGCGGGGCCTCGCGCAGCAGCGCGTCGAGCCAGGGCCGGCTGCGCGCCTCGGCGGCGCGGGCGGCGGACTCCTCCAGGCTCGCGCTGAGTTCGAGCGCGGCGTGCGCGTCGGGCAGCACCGGCACCAGCACCTCGAGGTGCGCGCCCATGACCTGGGCCCAGGCCTGCGCCTGGGCCCAGGCGGGCTGGTCGTCGCGGCCATCCAGCAGCACCACCAGCAGCGTCTTGATCGGTAACATGGTCAGCCTCCCGGAGCGCTCCGCTCCCTCCTTGCCTCTGGATGGTCCGCCGCCCGCCCGGCCCCCGGCATTTGCCCGGTCCCGGGCCGGGTGTGCTTTACGGCACCCGCCCCCACAGTCTAGTTTTCAGCCAGGCACCTTGCCGTGCACCAAAACCGGTCCACCGGCTTGACCCCCCCATTCGGGGGATACACTATTCCCGCATCGAGAGGACGGGCGTCATGCCAGAAGAAAAACAATTCACGACCTTCGCCGAGTTCTATCCCTTTTACCTGAACGAGCACGCCAACCGCACCTGCCGCCGGCTGCATTTCGCCGGCACCTCGCTGGTGATCGGCATCGCCGTGCTCGCCCTGGTGACGGGCCGCTACGAACTGCTGTGGTTCCTGCCCCTGGCCGGTTACGGCTTTGCCTGGCTGGGCCACTTCGTGTTCGAGAAAAACCGGCCCGCGACCTTTCGGTATCCCTTTTACAGCCTGTGGGCGGATTTTGTGATGTACAAGGACCTGCTCACCGGCAAGATTCCGCTCTGACCCTCCAGCGGCCATTCTTGTAAGACAGACCTACATGTCCCTAGACGAAGAACAGGAACACCGCTCGCGCGTCACCACCCAGCACATGCGCATGCTGGCCTACATCGTGGCCGGCTGCGTGTTTGCGGCCGGGGTGTATTCGGGCTTCTACGACACCAACGTCATCATCATCATTCCCCTCACGGTGCTGATCCCGTGGGGCCAGCGTTTCCTCGCCGAATGGCTGCGCGACAAGTACCCGCAGCAGGGCGAGAACGTGCTCATGATGACCGACGCCATCGCCGCCGGCTTCGGCATCGCCGCCGCCGGCTACAGCCTGGTGCCGACCATGGTCTTCGCCGGCCTGCTGCTGACCTCGGCCATGGCCTTCGGCAACATCTTCATGCTGACGCTGACCGGCTTCGTCATGCTCTTCGGCAGCCTGGTGGGCGGTCTCGTCTTCGGCTTCACCCCCATCCCCTTCGAAGGCACGCCGGCGCCGCTGGTGCTGGTCGCCATCGGCGGCTTCACCCTCTTCGTGGGCCTGTCGGCCTTTTATATCCGCGAACAGGCGCGCGGCCTGCTGGCCGCCAAGAACAAGATCCTCGACCAGCAGGAGCAGGCCATCCAGCTTTCGCGCAAGCTGGTCAAGTACCTGCCGCCGCAGGTCTGGGAGTCGATCTTCTCCGGCAAGCGCGACGCCAAGCTGCAGAACAACCGCAAGAAGCTCTCGGTGTTCTTCTCCGACATCAAGGACTTCACCGTGATGACGGACGAGATGTCGCCGGACGCGGTGACGGAAATCCTGTCCGTGTACTTCGAGCACATGGCCAAGATCGCGCTGAAATACGGCGGCACCATCGACAAGTTCATCGGCGACGCCATCCTGATCTTCTTCGGCGACCCCGGCACCAAGGGCGCGAAGGAGGATGCCGTGGCCTGCGTCTCCATGGCCATCGACATGCGCAAGATGATGCAGGTGCTGCGCCAGAAATGGGTGAGCATGGGCGTGGAAATGCCGCTGCACGTGCGCATGGGCATCACCACCGGCTACTGCCATGTCGGCAACTTCGGCTGCGAGTCGCGCATGGACTACACCATCATCGGCCGCGACGCCAACCTCGCCGCGCGCCTGCAGAACGCCGCCGAGCCCGACGAGATCCTGATCTCCAACGACACCTACCTGCTGGTGCGCGACAAGATCATGTGCCGCGAGAAAGGCACCGTGCGCCTGAAGGGTATCGGCGAGCCGGTGCAGGTCTGGCAGGTGGTGGACTTCCGCACCGACGTCGGCCTGAACCAGACCTGGATCGAGCACGAGCTGGACGGCTTCGCCATGCTCATGGACATCAACAAGGTGAAGAACTACGACAAGGAACGCATCGTCCAGGCGCTGGAGTCGGCGGCGCAACGGCTGAAGGCCAAGCGCATCGTGTAAGGCCCGCCGATTCGGTGAAAAGCCCGCCCTGTGCGGGCTTTTTTGTGGGCCGCTAGAGATCGCGCGCCAGGCGCAGGCCGCTGAACTGCCAGCGCGAGGGCGGCGCGAAGAAATTGCGATAGGTGAGGCGCATATGCCGCCGCGGCGTGATGCAGGAGCCGCCACGCAACACCATCTGGTTGCTCATGAACTTGCCGTTGTATTCGCCGACCGGCCCGGGCGGCGTGCGAAAGCCCGGATACGGCAGGTAGGCGCTGCGCGTCCACTGCCACACGGTGCCGAAGAGCTGCAGGTCGCCGGCGGCCGCGGGCTCGGGGTGCAGCGCGGGCGTCGCCGGCGCATCGGCAAAGCTGAAGAAGTCCCGGGACCAGGTCATGTCGTCGCCCTCCCCCGCCCGCGCGCCGCCGCGCGCTCCGCTGGCGGCTGCCGAGTCGGGCGCCGCTGCGTTGTGTGCGATTGCGCCGGGCGCCGCTGCGCCGGGCGCCGATGCGCCGGGCGCCGCTGCGTAGAGTGCCGGTGCGGCGGAGGCCTCTGCGCCAGGCGCCATTCCCCCCGCGCCTGCAGGGCTCGCTCCTGACAGGCGCGTGAAATGCCCGGAGCCGCTGACCGCCACGGCCACCGACTGCGACTGGCTTGCGTAGGCCTCTTCCGCCGCGGCGGCCTCCTCGGCCGACCACTGCTCGCCCGCCTGCCACTGGAAGGCGGCATGCTCCCACTCCGCTTCGGAGGGCAGCCGCGCCCGTGCCCAGCGCGCATACGCGTCAGCCTCGTAGTAGCTGATGTGGCAGACCGGCTCGTGCAGGCGCAACGGCCGCAGGCCGGTCAGGGTGTACTGGCACCACTGGTCTTCAGAGCGCAGCCAGTAGAGCGGCGCATGCCAGTTCTCGCGCACGCGGCGCTCCCAGCCGTCCGCCAGCCACAGCTCGGCGCGGCCGTAGCCGCCGTCCACCATGAAGGCCAGGTACTCGCCGTTGGTGACGAGGCGCGTGGCCATCTCGAACGGCGGCAGCCACACACGGTGACAGGGCATCTCGTTGTCGAAGGCGAAGCCGCCGCCGGCATGGCCGATTTCGGTGAGGCCACCCTCGCAGGCGCGGTAGTTCAGGCTGCCGGGCGTATTGGGCGGCGCGTCGGACTCCGGCGGCGGCGCCGGCCGGTACACCGGCCGCAGCGGATTGCACCAGAAGTGGTGCTTGAGGTCGGTGAGGATGAGCTCCTGGTGCTGCTCCTCGTGGTTGATGCCGAGCTCGATGAGCTCCAGCGTCTCCTGCGCCAGCGGCGAGGCGAACAGCGCCAGCATCTGCGTGTCGACATACTCGCGCCAGGCCATCACCTCGGCCAGCGACGGCCGCGACAGCAGTCCGCGCCGGGCACGCGCATACGGCTCGCCGAGGCTCAGGTAATAGGAGTTGAACAGCGCACGCCAGGCCGGATCGCAAGGCTGGAAGCCGGGCAGCGAGCGCGCCAGCACGAAGGTCTCGAAAAACCAGGTGGTGTGCGCGAGCTGCCACTTCACCGGGCTCGTCTCTTCCATGGACTGCAGCAGGCAGTCCTCCGCGCTCAGGCCCTGCACCATGTCGAGCGTGTGGCGGCGCGTCTGCACATAGGCGAGGCGCAGCGTGTTCTGCTGCACCCAGAGCGCATTGTCGATGCTCATGACCGTTTCCTCTGGCCGGGCGGCGTCGCCTCGCCGAGGCCGGGGCTGCGCCGCCGCGCCGACACGCGCAACGGCTCGGTGCGCAGCCGCGACTGTGCACGGACATTGAGGATCAGGCGCACCGCCAGGAAGAGCAGGCAGAGCGCGGCGAGCAGCATGGCGATTTCGGTGACGACAGTGGTCATGACAGTTTCCTCACTCCGGCCAGAAAGACGTGGTAGCTGCGATCGGCGTTGTGCCAGCGACGGATGTTGCCGAAGCCGGCCACCTCGAGCAGCGCATTGAAGGCCTCGCCCGAGTACTTGTAGGCGTACTCGGTGACGATGCTGTCGCCGGCATAGAAACGGCGGCGCTGGCGGCCGAGGCGCACGGTGTGCGTCTCGCGGGCCTCCAGGCACATCTCGATGCGGCTCTCGTCGGCGTTGAACACGGCATGGTGGCGGAACAGCGCCGGATCGAAAGTCGCGTCGAGCTCGCGGTTCACCACGCGCAGCACGTTGCGGTTGAAGGCGGCGGTGACGCCGAGGGCGTCGTCGTAGGCGGCCTGCAGCATTTCGGGCTCGTGCAGGCCGTCGACGCTGATGAGGAGCTGGCCGTGCTCGCCGAGGTGCTGCTGGATGGACTGCAGGAAATGCAGCGTGTCGCCCGGCGTGAAATTGCCGATGGAGGAGCCGGGATAGAAGAACACCGGCGGCAGCTTGCGCGCCGCCGCCTTCACCGCCTGCAGCTCGAGCGGACGGGTGAAGTCGGCGACGATGCCGAGCGTGTCGACACCCGGGCAGCGCCGGCGGCCCTCGCGCAGCGCGAGCTGCAGCCACTCCTCGGCGATGTCGACACCGACGTAGCGCGCGGCGCCTACCGCCTCGACCCAGGCCCAGGACTTGCCGCCGTCGCTGCAGCCAAGATCGACCCATTGCGACCGCCGCGGCATGTAAGAGGCGATTTCCTCGCGGTAGCGCGTGAAGAGCGCGGCCTCGGTGCGCACCGGGTAGTACTCCTCGAGCTGCGTGATGGCCGAGTACAGCGCGCAGCCTTGCGCGTCGTAGAGGAATTTCGGGGCGATCACCGGCTGCTCCGCGAGCAGGCCGTCGAGCAGCTCGCGCTGTCGCTCCGCCGGCGCGGCGCGCGAGCTCACCTGCAGGGTGGGAATCTCGGGAGAAGCCGAGAAGAAATGCCAGGGGTGCTTGCCCCCGGGAATCATCACATCGCGCCAGGTTGCCATGTCTGCACTCCTTTACAGCTCTACGGGCTCCTGCCCTTCGGGTTATCCAGCCGTATCCCGCGCCCTGCTGCGCGGCAATCGCCGCGCCGAGCGCGCGCGGCCCGGCTGTTTGAAGTGTTATCCATCCCGGCGGTTTTGCGCGGCGAAATTTGTGGAGTTCGGTTTGCGCGCTGAGCAGGGCGGCATGGCGCCGCCGCCGGCACGGGCGTGCCGGAAGGCCGGCGCACGGACTGGGTTGCCATGCGGAAGCGGGAGCCTTTCCTCGGCAGGAAGGGGTAATGCCGCGTCAGCAAGAAGATGCAGTGTGGTTGCACTGCGACGCCGTAGCGCTGTTGCACGTGGAGTTGTTGCGCGTGGAGTCGCTTCTGATGGAGGAGTTGCGCGTGGCGTCGTGCCGCGTGGAGGCGCGGCGATGGCGTGGCAGGCCGAAAGCCGCGCGCCGACTCACCCGGAAAGAATCGGCCCCGCGTTTCGCCGCCGGCGCCGCATCCGGATCATTCGGCCGTGCCGGCGTCGCGCCCGGAGCGCCGGCCGCGGCGCAGCACGGCGCTCGCGCTGTCGAGACGCTCCAGCAGGTCCGGCGCCAGCGCCACCGCCGCGTCCTCGTAGCCCTCCCAGGGCGGATGCCGCTGCGCGCGCAGGCGGCGCAGCGCGTTGGCCAGCGTCCAGGTGCCGGGCGGGGTGTGGCCCAGCTCCCGCCAGGCCAGCGGCATCGCCACCGGCGCGCCGGCGCGCGCACGCAGCGAGTAGGCCGCCACGGCGGTGGCGCCGCGCGCATTGCGCAGGTAGTCGACGTAGATGCGGTCGCGGCGTTCGCGCTTGCCGGCGCGGGCAACGAAGTGCTGTGGGCGCTCCCGCGCCAGCGCGCGCGCCACCGCGGCGGAAAACTCCTTCACCTCGTCCCAGCCCTGCCGGCGCAGGAGCGGCACCTCCACGTGCACGCCCTTGCCGCCCGTGGTCTTGAGAAAGGCCGGCAGCCCCAATTCAGCGAGCAGCTCGCGCAGCAGGCGTGCGCACTCGACGAAGCGTGGCCAGCCGACGCCGGGCGCGGGGTCGAGATCGAAGATCATGCGGTCGGGCCGCTCGAGCTCGTCGCGGCGCGCGCCCCAGGTGTGCAGCTCCAGCACGCCCGTCTGCACCAGTTCCAGCAGCGCTTCCGGCGAATCCGCGGTCATGTAGGTGGCAGTCTTCTCCGCCTCCCGCACCTGCACGGGGTGCAGCGAGGACGGCAGGGCATCGGTCAGGTGCTTCTGGAAAAAACATTCGGCGGCGTCCTCGGGGCAACGCACCAGCGTGAGCGGACGGCCCTCGACCTGCGGCAGCAGCCAGGGCATGACCGCGGCGTAGTAGCGCGCGACATCGTGCTTGCTGATGCCGGCTTCGGGATAGACCAGGCGACTGGCGTGGGTGATGGCGACGCCGCCGACGTGCACGGTCGAAGAGGTGTCGCGGTCGGGAGCGGCATGCTGGCTCGCCAGCGGTTTCGTCGTCGCGACCTTCGTCGCAGGCGCCTCGTCACCCGCGGCCACCTCCGCCGCGAGCGCCTCCATGCGGCGCCCGGACTTCACGCTCTCCGGGCGCTGCTCGGTGATGTCGAGCTCGGCATCGGCCCGCGCGAAATCGTCGTGCGCCTTGATCAGCAGCCAGTGGTCCCGGCCGCGCTCGCCGTTGCCGAAGCGCACCAGCGACCAGCGCCCCGCCAGCTTCTCGCCGGCGAGGCGAAAGCGCAGCCGCCCCGCGCGAAAGCCCTCCTCCGGATCGCCTTCGGGAAACCACTCGCCACGATCCCAGAGCAGCACCGTGCCGCCACCGTATTCGCCCGCCGGAATGCGGCCCTCGAAATCGGCATAGGCCAGCGGATGGTCCTCCACCTCGACGGCGAGGCGGCGCTCGCCCGGATCCAGGCTCGGCCCCTTGGGAATCGCCCAGCTCTTCAGCGTGCCGCCGATCTCGAGGCGAAAGTCATAGTGCAGGTGACTGGCCGCGTGCTTCTGGATCACGAAGGCCAGCCCTTCCGCCGCGGCGCGCGCGGCGGAATTCACCACCTCGCCTTCCGGCTCGGGCGTGCGCCCGAAGTGGCGCTTGCGCCGGTACTGCTCCAGTCCCATCGCGATGCTCCTTCCGTTCGAGCCGTCCCCAGGCAGGTGCAGTAAACCTTCGCAGGGGGCGGCGCGCGAATTTGCTGCGCGCCGCGTCAACGGGCTGAGCCTCTCGCTCAACCGGCGCCGCCAGTTACCCCGCAATGCCGCCTTCACTCCCGCGCAGGACTCGCCGCAACGCCGCTTCCACGACAGCGTCGGCGCCGCGGGGCGCGGCCCGCGGACTCAGCGCTGGCGATTCCGCAGTGAGGCGACGGCGGCACGCCGGTGGCGGTGCCGCATCGCCCGCGGCGACCGCGCCGCGCCCAGGCGCCAGCCGTCGCCGCAGGCGATGCTCGCGGGCTCCGTCGGCGCCGGCGCCGTGTCGCCCTTGCACAGCTGCGCGGCGCGATGCAGCGCCTCGAGATACACCGGTCGCGCCGCTTCCGGCAGCGCCTGCAGCAGGCGCTCCGTGGAAAGGTCCTTCGGTGTGCGGACCATGCCGGGCAATGAAAGCTGTCTAGCCATTGACGATTTCTCCTCCGTTGGGGTGGAGCACCTGGCCAGTGAAGTAAGAGGAGTCATTGCTGGCCAGGAACACATAGCAGGGCGCGACCTCGTCCGGTTGCCCTGCCCGGCCCATGGGCGCCTTGCGCCCGAACTTCGCCACGTGTTCCTCGTCGAAGGAGGCGGGAATCAGTGGCGTCCAGATCGGCCCCGGCGCCACCGCGTTCACGCGGATGTCGTCCTCGACGAGCGATGCCGACAGCGAGCGCGTGAACGCCACGATGGCGCCCTTGGTGGCCGAGTAATCGATCAGGTGCGGACTGCCGCGGTAGGCAGTGACCGAGGTCGTGTTGATGATGCAGCCGCCATGCCGGCGCAATTCGGGCAGCGCCGCCTGCACCAGATAGAACATGGAGAACACGTTGACGCGGAAGGTCTTCTCGAGCTGCTCGGGGCTGATGGCCTCGATGGACTCCTGGGGGAACTGCTGCGCGGCATTGTTGACGAGGATGTCGAGCCGGCCGAGCTTGTCGCGCGTCTGCGCCACCACGCTCATGCAGAAGGCGGGTTCGGCCAGCTCGCCGCGCAGCAGCAGGCAGCGCTGCCCGGCGTCCTCCACGAGGCGCTTGGTCTCGCGCGCATCGTCGTCCTCGCAGAGGTAGACGATGGCGATGTCGGCGCCCTCCTTCGCATACGCGATGGACACCGCACGGCCGATGCCGCTGTCGCCGCCGGTGATGAGCGCCACCTTGCCCTTGAGCTTGCCGCTGCCGCGGTAGTCCTTCATGGTGGACTGCGGCCGCGGCGTCATCGCCTGTTCGCTGCCCGGCTGCTCCTGCTGGTGCTGGGCGGGGAATCCCTGTCCCGTCTGCATGGCTGCCTCCCGGTGAATGGCTGCCTCCTGAATCGACTTAACTCTAGCCGATTCACGCAGATTGCAAGTCGCTGCGACGGTTCCGCTACGGAAAGCGGGCGCCTCCTTCCCGTGCATGCCCCGCCGGGCGCCCATAAAAAAGCCGCGAAATTTTTCGCGGCTTTTTTTGTTTCTTTACTTCGACACAGCGCAGCTTTTCGACACAGCGCCGCCGGTGTGCAGTGGCGCTGCCCTCGCCCCTCGCCACCTTGGCACGGTGCCCCCGGCCCTCAGGCCTGGAGACGCGCCTGCAGCAGCGCTACGGCGCGTTCGCGTTCCTGCCCGACCTGCTCCACGCGTCCGGCCTGGCCGGCCAGGCTGCCCTCGCGGGCGGCGTCCTCGAGTTCGCGGCACTGCTCGGCCAGGTACACCAGGCCGAGATTGGCGCTGGCGCCCTTCAGGCTGTGCGCGGCCTTGCGGACCCCATCGGCCGAGTCCGCGGCGAAGGCGGCGCGGATGTCCGCCACGCGCACGGCGGAATCCTGGATATAGGTGTTGATGAGGGCGGGGAATTCCGTGTCGAGGATGCTGCGCAGCTCCTCGAACAATGCCTCGTCCAGATAGGTGTCACTCATGTGTCCTTGCTCCCTTGCCCCTGCCGGCGCTGCCTTGCAGTGCATCCATTCCTGGTCAGTCCCTCCCGGCGGCGGTGCGCGTCACTCCTGCCAGGTGAACTCCACGAGAACGTCGTTCCCGGGCGCAAAGTATTCCACGCGGCGGCACAGGGAGGCCAGCAGCTTGAGGCCGCGGCCGTAATAGGTGGGCATGCCGCCCGCCCCGGCGGCATCGAAATCGAAGCCGGGACCGCTGTCCGTCATGCGCAGGCGCAACAGGCCGCCCCGCTCCAGCGGCTCGACCTCGATGCGGATGCGGATGCTGGCGTTCTCGTCCAGCGTGTGCAGTCGCTCGCTACGCAATTGGTAGTAGCGGCGGAAGCCCTCGGCGTCCTGCTTCATGCCCGAGGACAGGCCGAGCAGCCCGTGCTCCAGGGCGTTGGAATAGAGTTCGGACAGGATGGTGCCGATGGCGCTGCCATGCGAGGACAGGCCCGGCATCTGCATCAGCATGTGCATGAGCAGCGGCACCGGGTCCTGGGTGCGCATGCTGTCGGCGAAGATCTCGTAGTCCATGGACCAGCGCCCCGGGCAGTAGGCGGGAAAGCGCACGCGGTTGTGCCGGGAGAGCGGCAGCACGTCGCTGGCCGGGCAGATCGCCACCAGCGAGTAGTCGTCGCTCTGGCTGTCGGTCTGCGTGAAGTCACGCAGGCTCCTCGTGATGTGGCCGAACATGTCCGGATCGCCCGAGGCGAACAGGCCGAGCAGGCGCTCCTCGCCGAACATCTCGCCGGCGGCGTTCTGCGCCTCGCTGATGCCGTCGGACCACAGGTAGACCTCGCTTTCCTCTTCCATCTCGATGATGAGCGGCTTGTACTGGAACTGCGCCGGCGGCAGCACGCCGAGCGGCACGTGCGTGGAGACGATGCGCGTGAGGGCGTTGCTGCGCCGGTTGAGGATGACGCCGTCCGGCAGGCCGCCGGCCCAGATCTCGTAATAGCGGTCGCCGTAGTTGATGTGCACGGCGGTGGCGCAGCAGAACACCGAGGCCGGCAGCACCGCCTTCAGGCGCGCGTTGACCTCGCGCAGGATGGCCTCGGGGCCGAAGCCCTTGGCGCCCATGCCGTAGAAGATCTCCGCCAGCGGCATGATGCCGATGGCGGCCGGCAGGCCGTGCCCGGTGAAATCGCCGAGCAGCACCAGCAGGTCGCCGTCCGGCTGGCGCACGGCGAGCAGCACGTCGCCGTCGAAGATGGACATCGGCGACATGAGGTAGCGGATGCAGGGCGCGTCCAGCGCGCCCAGGCGGACGATGCGGTCGAAGATCATCTTGGCCGCCTGCTGCTCCGCGATCAGGTGCTCGCGCTGCACGGTGACCTCGGTGTGCAGCCGCCGCAGGCGGATGAAGGCCTGGATCTTGGCCTCGAGGATGACCGGGTTGTAGGGCTTGGAGAGGAAGTCGTCGCCGCCGGCCTCGAGGCAGGCGGCCAGGTCCTGCGCCTTGTTCAGCGAGGTGAGGAAGATGATGGGGATGAGGTCGTTGCCGGCGAGCCGGCGCATCTGCCGCGCCGCCTCGATGCCGTCCATCTCCGGCATCATCACGTCGAGCAGCACGAGGTCGGGGGGATGCTGGCGGAACTCCTCCACCGCCTGGCGGCCGTTCTCGACCGCGGTCACCTCGTGCCCCTGCCGGCGCAGCAGCGACTCCAGCAGCATACGGTCGGAGGCGCTGTCCTCGGCGACGAGCAGGCGCAGGCGGGGCAGGTTCACGCGCCACCCCGCGGGAGGGGGCGGCGCGTGGCGCCCGCCCTGCCTGCGCGGCCGGCGCCCGGCCCTGCCAGGTGGCCATGGCCAATGGCGTCATGCTTGCCGGCCCTCGGGCCGGCAGTGCCGAAGTCGTCCATGTGTCCCCCTGCGTCGGGCGCGCCGCCTTGCCGCTGCCGGGGCCGGCCCGCTGCCGCCCCTCCTGCTCTCCCTGCCGTGCCTGCTCTTCCTGCTCTCCCTGCCGCCTTGTGCCCCTGCTGCCGGATATCCCTGCGCCCCTGCTCCCGCGGCTGGCCACCGCTGCCGGCTGACCCTACTGGATGGTGAAGAGCTGCTCGAAGTTGGAGATGGTGAGGATCTTCTTCACGTCCGGGTTGCAGTTGACGATGCGCACCCGGCGGCTGTCCCCGCCCGCATGGTCGCGCAGCAGCAGCAGCATGCCGAGCGCCGAGCTATCGAGATAGGTGGCTTCGCGCAGGTCGACGACGTAGGCTTCCGGCATGTCCTCGAGGTCTTCGTAGGCGTTGCGGAAATCCTGGTGGGTGCTGAAGTCGAAGCGCCCCTTGATACGAATGACAAGCTCCTTGCCGTCCGGGGACTCCGAGGAAAAAATGCTCATGGCAGCCTCCGCCTGATGCTCACGACAGACTCACGCCAGGCCGCTCGCGTCATGCCCCGTGAGCCACGATCCGCCTGCCCGAATTGCCATCGTGGACAGGCTTGCCTCGATTCAGGGTAGTCCACCCCTGCCGGCGCGGCGGATAATTATCTGTTGCGATTGCGTCGGAACCCTTCCACCCACCTTGCCGCCCGAGCCCCCCATGTCCACTCCCGATATCGAGATCTACATTGCCGGCACCGCCGCCGCACCCGTGCTGGAATGGCTGCAGGCCCGCTTTCCGGAATCCGCCGGCGCGCCGCGACCGGCCGGCAAGAAACAGTGGCGTCTCACCGTGCAGCACGCGGGCGAATCCCTCCCGGTGCTGGTGATCGAGGACGCCGCGCCGGGTTTCACCCTGGTCTGGTTCGACAGCCCGCACACGCCCTGGAGCGACGACATCGCCTGCGCCCGCGAGGCCTTCGCCCGCTTCGGCACCGAGGTGCGCGCCACGCCGGGCAGCTGGGGCGAAGGCGACGACCCCGACCTGTGGTGGCACATCACCGCCACCGGCGAAGGCACGCTGCACTGGCCGGGCTGAAGGGCCGCGCATGCGGCGTGACGCCGTTCACCGCAGCCGGCGACCGTTCATTTCACACTGGCATTGACCCGCACGAGCGCCGCCACCGCTGACGCCGCATTTCACCGCGCTGGTGCGGTTGCAGCCCTGCCGTAGCGAAAAGACTCGCTACACTGCGGAGAACGTGCCTGGGTAAGGAGACGCGCATGATGATCAGCGACCGCCTGCAGCACACCGGACTCATCCTCTCCGGCGGCGGGGCGCGGGCGGCCTACCAGGTGGGCGTGCTGCGCGCCATCGCCGAGATCCTGCCCGCGCACGAAGCCAATCCTTTCGACATCATCTGCGGCACCTCCGCCGGCGCGCTCAACGCCGCCGGCCTCGCCACCCATGCCGACTGCCTGCACGACGGCGTCGCCATGCTGGAGAAGGTCTGGGGCGAGTTCCGCAGCGAGCAGGTCTACCGCACCGACTGGCCCGGCGTGATCGCCCGTGGCTGGCGCTTCATGATGACGCTGGCCTTCGGCCGCCTGCGCCGCGACCTGCCCATCTCCCTGCTCGACAACAGCCCGCTGCGCGAGCTGCTCAACGCCCAGCTCAACATGTCGCGCCTGCAGGAAGGCATCGAGGCCGGCCACCTGCGCGCGCTCTGCCTGACCGCCTCGGGCTATTCCAGCGGCGAGTCGGTGAGCTTCTTCCAGGGCGGGCCCGAGCTCGAGAACTGGCGCCGCTCGCGCCGCATCGGCGTGCGCTCGGCGCTGACCGTGGACCACCTGCTGGCCTCGGCCGCCATCCCCATGTTCTTCCCCGCCGTGCGCGTGAACCGCGAATTCTTCGGCGACGGCGCCCTGCGCCAGCTCTCGCCCATCAGCCCCGCCCTGCACCTCGGCGCGGAGCGCGTGCTGGTGATTGGCGTCGGCGGCCAGTCGCGCCGCCACGTGCGCGAGAAGACCGTGGCCTATCCCAGCATCGCGCAGATCGTCAGCCACATCATGAACAGCTCCTTCGTCGACAGCCTGGAGGCGGACGTGGAGCGCCTGACGCGCATCAACAAGACCCTGAGCCTGATTCCCGCCGACGTGCGCGCCGAGCATTCCACGCTGCGCGAGGTGGACGTGCTGGTGATGACGCCGCCGGCGGAGGTGCTGGACGCCATCGCCATGCGCCACGCCCGCCTGCTGCCCAAGAGCATCCGCATGTTCGTGCGCGGCTCCGGCGCCACCCACCGCTCCGGCTCCGGCGTGCTCTCCTACCTGCTGTTCGAGGCGCCCTACTGCCGCGACCTCATGGACCTGGGCTACCACGACGGCTGCGCGCGCCGCGAAGAGCTGCGCCGCTTCCTCGGCTTCGACGAGACGCAGGAACTGCGCGAGACGCCCAACAACGTGGTGGAATTCAAGCGGGTGGACAACTCCACCGCGAGCTGAGGCCCCTGCCCTGGCGCGGCCTTGCGCCGCGCCCGCTTACTTGCCGTAGAACTTCTCGAAGCGCGCCGTGTCGAAGCCGTGCACCAGCTGCTCGCCGACCTGGATCAGCGGCACGCCACGGCCGCCCAGCCGCTCATGCTCCTGCCGGGCCGTCGCGTCCTTCTCGATGTCGTATTCGGTGTAGGGGATGTCCTTCGCCTCGAAATAGCGGCGGGCCTTCTTGCAGTAGCCGCAGGATTGCGTGCTGTACATCACCACGTCCTGACGCCGGGCGGCGGCCGGCTTCGGCGGCGGGAAGGTGTATTTGACGCCCTTGTAGGTGTTGACCTCGACATTCACCTTGCGGGCCTTCGCGCTGGGGGCCGGCGCGTCGCCGTAATGCACCTGGCCGCTGGCGTCGGTCCACTTGTAGACCTCGGCGAAGGCCATCGCGGGCGCCAGCAGCAGGGGGGCCAGCAGTGCAGTGAAAAAGCGCATCGTTACCCTCCTGGCAAGCGGCCGTGCCCCATGGCTGTCCGGCTGCGCGTGCAATCCGTGGCATATCGTCGTGGGCGGTTCAGCGTTTATACGGCCTGGCCGTCAATGCGGAAAAGCCCGTTCACCGCGCCAGGCGACCGCTGGTACTGCGCCCGGCATTCGCGGTGACGGGGCTTCATACACGGCGGGCCGCCGGCGCGTCGCGGGGCTTGAGCGCGCCGGGATGTCCCCTACTTTACCGCTGCCGCGCTCCGGGCCCGTGCGGCGTGCAGCTTCCGGTAGTTGTCGATCAGGCGCTGGTGCCGGTCGAGCCCCTCCAGCTTCAGGCTCGTCGGCGTCAGGCCGTAAAAGCGCAGGCTGCCCTCCACCGATCCCAGCACCGCGTCCATGCGCTCGTCACCGAACATGCGGCGGAAATTCGCCGCGTAGTCGTCCAGCTCCATCTCGTCGTCCAGCAGCACCTCCAGCACCACGTTCATGCACTGGTAGAACAGGCCGCGCTCGACCGTATTGGTGTTGTACTGCAGGAAGGTCTCGACCAGCTCCTTCGCCTCTTCCAACTGCTGCAGCGCGAGATGCACCAGCAGCTTCAGCTCCAGGATGGTGAGCTGGCCCCAGGGCGTATTGTCGTCGAACTCGATGCCGATCAGCGTGGGGATGTCGGTGTAGTCATCCAGGTCTTCCTCTTCCAGACGCTCCAGCAGCGCTTGCAGCGCGTCGTCATCCAGGCGATGCAGGTTGAGGATGTCGGCGCGGAATTTCAGCGCGACATTGGTGTTGTCCCAGACCAGGTCTTCCACCGGGTAGATTTCCGAATAGCCGGGCACCAGGATGCGGCAGCCGGGCGCGCCCAGGTGCTCGTACACGGCCATATACGTTTCATAACCCAGCTCCTCCAGGATGCCGAACAGCGTGGCGGCCTCCTGGGCATTGGAATCCTCGCCCTCGCCGGAATAATCCCAGTCCACGAACTCGTATTCCGGCGTCGCGCTGAAGAAGCGCCAGGACACCACGCCGCTGGAATCGATGAAGTGCTCGACGAAGTTGTTCGGCTCGGTCAGCGCGTTGCTATTGAAGGTCGGGCGCGGCAAATCGTTCAGGCCCTCGAAGCTGCGGCCCTGCAGCAGTTCGGTCAGGCTGCGCTCCAGCGCCACCTCGAAGCTCGGGTGCGCGCCGAAGGAGGCAAACACGCCGCCCGTGCGCGGGTTCATCAGCGTCACGCACATCACCGGGTAATGCCCGCCGAGCGAGGCATCCTTCACCAGCACCGGAAAGCCCTGCTCCTCCAGGCCCTTGATGCCGGCGACGATGGCCGGGTAGCGGGCCAGCACCTCCGCCGGCACGTCCGGCAGCGCCAGCTCGCCTTCCAGGATCTCGCGCTTCACCGCGCGCTCGAAGATTTCCGACAGGCACTGCACCTGCGCCTCGGCCAGCGTGTTGCCCGCGCTCATGCCGTTGCTGAGAAACAGGTTCTCGATCAGGTTGGAGGGGAAATACACGACCTCGCCATCCGACTGCCGCACATAAGGCAGCGAGCAGATGCCGCGCGCCGTATTGCCCGAGTTGGTGTCGTAGAGGTGCGAGCCGCGCAGCTCGCCGTCCGGGTCGTAGATGGCCCGGCAGTGCTCATCCAGGATCTCTTCGGGCAGCGCGTCGTTCGGCCCCGGCTGGAACCATTTTTCATCCGGATAATGCACGAAGTCGGCGTTGGCGATGTCCTCGCCCCAGAACTGGCCGTGGTAGAAGAAATTGCAGTTGAGGCGCTCGATGAACTCGCCCAGCGCCGAGGCCAGCGCGCTTTCCTTGGTGGCGCCCTTGCCGTTGGTGAAGCACATGGGCGAGTGCGCATCGCGGATATGCAGCGACCACACGTTCGGCACGATATTGCGCCAGGAGGCGATCTCGATCTTCATGCCGAGGCCGGCCATGATCGCCGACATGTTGGCGATGGTGTCTTCCAGCGGCAGGTCCTTGCCCAGGATGCAGGTCTTGCTTTCCGACGCCGTACCCGGCATCAGCAGCGCCTGGGCGTCGGCGTCGATGTTCTCCACGGCCTCGATCACGAACTCCGGGCCGGCCTGCACCACCTTCTTGACCGTGCAGCGGTCGATCGAGCGCAGGATGCCCTGGCGGTCCTTGTCGGAGATGTCGGCGGGCAGCTCGACCTGGATCTTGAAGATCTGGTTGTAGCGGTTTTCCGGGTCGACGATGTTGTTCTGCGACAGGCGGATGTTGTCGGTGGGAATGTCGCGGGTCTGGCAGTAGAGCTTCACGAAGTAGGCGGCACACAGCGCCGAGGACGCCAGGAAATAGTCGAAGGGCCCCGGCGCCGAGCCGTCGCCCTTGTAGCGGATGGGCTGGTCGGCCACCACCGTGAAGTCATCGAATTTGGCTTCGAGACGGAGTTTGTCGAGAAAGTTGACCTTGATTTCCATGCGGACACCTGGGGGGAGATCAGGCGCGCAGACGCCCTGGAGTAATGGGCGCGAGTGTACCGCTTCGCGTGGAAATTAGGGCCAGGGGCCGGGCCCTTCGGGGCCGTTAAAGCGCAGGCTCAGGGGCGTCGGCGCGCTTCAGCAGCCAGGCCAGGTACCCCGCCGCCACGACGTCGTAGGTGAGACAGAACATCGGCCACCAGGCCGGCACGCCCGGATTGGTGATGAGATGGCCATGCACCAGATCGAAAATGCCGTGGCCGAACAGCGCGCCGACCACCAGCCAGAGGTTCTTCCTGAAGCCCAGGATGGCGGCGGCGAGAAACACCAGCAGCACGGCCGATTCGATGACCAGGGCCTCCAGGGAGCCGCCCATGACGGCAAAGAGCCCGTAGTAGGAGGCGATGACGATCATGAGCGTCGGGTAGAACGCCCGGTCCTTGTCGAAGCCGATGACCGTGGCCAGCAGTGACACCCCCAGGGCAAGGCCCGCCCCCGCCAGATATTCCATGCCTGCTCCTGCGTTTTATTGTTTGAACCCCGGCCGCGGCCCTTGAAGGGTTTTGCCGCGACGGGGAATACGCCGATCAGCCCCGCAGCGCGGCCTCGATGACGCTGATGTCGATCAGCGTCATTTCCATCATCGCCTCGAAGGCGCGCCGGGCGGCCGCCGGGTCGGGGTCGACGATGGCGTTGATCAGCACGACCGGCGTGATCTGCCAGTTCACGCCCCACTTGTCCTTGCACCAGCCGCAGGCGCTCTCCTGGCCGCCGTTGCCGACGATGGCGTTCCAGTAGTGGTCCGTTTCCGCCTGGTCATCGGTGGCCACCTGGAAGGAAAACGCTTCGCTTTGCGGGAAGGCCGGGCCCCCGTTGAGCCCGATGCAGGGGATGCCCATCACCGTGAATTCCACGGTCAGCACGTCGCCCTGCTTCCCCGAGGGAAAGTCTGCGGGCGCGCGGTAGACCGCGCCGACGGAGGAATCCGGAAAGGTCGCGGCGTAGAAGCGTGCGGCCTCTTCAGCGCCGCCGTCGTACCAGAGGCAGATCGTGTTTTTCGCGGGTGCTTTCATGTGCGTCTCCAGGGATTCAGGAACTCTTGCGGCTCCATAACGGCTGCGGGGCGGATGGCTGCGTCGGCCTGGTCGAATTGCTGGAGCGCACTGACAGGACAGCCCACGGCGCTAGGCGACTTCCCATATCTGCAGTACCGGGCAGCCGGCGATTGCTTCGAATCGCTTGAGCGTTTCCTCTGTCAAGGCGCCGAAGTTGTCGCCGCCATCCTGCCAGTGATCACTGAAGCTCGGCTCCAGCGCGCCGACCTTGAAGCGGGCGAAGGCGCCCAGACTGTCAAAGCGCAAATCGGCGAGCCGCGATGCCGCCCCGCAGCAAGGTAGCGTTACCGTCGCGTCACGGGGCCCGCTCAGCGCGGCTTCCCACCAATCGTTGAAGGGCGTGTAGCCGTCGTCGTCGAAGAGCCGATTGCGGGTATCGCACCCGGGGCAGACCACGGCTTCGAAGCCGGCGCCCGCATGAACCGGTTGCGGGTCAGCATAGACGGTGAAGTAGTAATCGCCATTGCCGTTGGGGAGCGGAGAGACGGTCTTGAAGAGGTCCAGAAACCTTTTGCGACCTTCTTCGTCGGGCAGGCAGTACGGGTCAGCGGGCACGAGATAAAAAGCAAATTCAGACACTGGGAACTCTCCTGGATGCGGTTTCAAGCCTCAGCTCGGGCCGCGGGCCGGCAGGGCGTTGGCGCCTGCCGGAAATGATTGAGTGCGCCTCGGGACCTGCCGATCGGCCAGTCGCACCTGGCTTGCCGCTGCAGCGCAGCCCTTGCCTAACTTGACCCCTTGAAGCGCGTTAATCAATGCCATCCAGTCGCTGGCAACGTCACCTTTTAAGACCCGCGCCAAAACGCCCGTTCAGATCCGTCGTATCTCCCCCGACGCCCACTCCCCGAAACCCGGCCATCCGCGACTCCCCGCCGGCAAAAATGCCCGGAAAACGCCGCCCTGTTCAAAGAAAACGGGTTTCTTTTAAGGCTTACTGGTGTGCATCCTTTGCCTGCCCTGCGCAGGCCGGAGCCACACAGAGAAAGCCATGAAAAGAACATCAAAGTGGGTCCTGGGCGTCACGCTGATTTTGGTGCTGGGCATTGCCGGTGGGCTGTATTGGACCTATCA
The DNA here is from genome assembly GCA_029237815.1 of Moraxellaceae bacterium. GTDB lineage: Bacteria > Pseudomonadota > Gammaproteobacteria > Pseudomonadales > Moraxellaceae > UBA2031. The sequence goes on along the minus strand of JAQZBP010000011.1, from coordinate 2,165 downwards.
CTCGCTGGATCACCTGGTTGCGTCGGCCATCCGCACGTATGGCTCGCAAATCACCGGGGTGCCGGTCAAGGTCGGCAGCGTGCGTATCAAACTGGGCGACGGTAGCGCCACGCTGCGCGACCTGAGCATCGGCAATCCCCCCGGCTTCGAGGGCAGTCATGCGCTGGCACTGCACGAAATCAGCCTGAGCATCGATATCCAGTCGATTAATTCGCCGGTCATCGTCATCAGGAAATTCAGCGTGACCGATCTTGATGTCGGTTATGAAGTGACCAGGAATGGCAACAATTTCAATATCATAAAAGGCAATATCAATCGCTACCTGGCGAGCTCCGGCAGCAGCAAGGCAAGCGACAGCAAGGACAAAAAAGACAGTAGCAACCAGAGATTCATTCTCCGGAAAGTGGACATCACCGGTGGAAAGGTGGCGGCGACGTCAAGCTTCATGCCGGATAAACCCCTTACCGCCAGCCTGCCTGAAATTCACTTGCGCAACATCGGAAAGGCACCCCATGGCGCAACGCCAGGCGAAATCAGCAAGGAAATATTTGGCGTGATTGCCAAACGATCGGCAAGCGCCGTTGCCAAGGCCAGTGCAGGCGATGCCATGCGGCAGTTGAAGGACGGTGATTCCGGAGGAATGCTGAAGGGTTTGTTTAACTAAGAATCAGCCGACACATGTCTGTCCAACGAAGTGGTGCAGCTTCACCGCGCCGGCACGGTGTCGGTTTTTAACGAGTTGTCAGGCGCTGACTTTACGCCTTGGCTTTTATCTCGAAGGCAGTGATAAGAGAGACTCTTCTGATCTAATACCATTGACTCCAAAATGACCCTATAGGCTGCGACAGGCTGCCGAGGAAATTGCGGGCCCGGGCCAAATGCAGCCTTAAAAGTATGGCAGTAGCATGTTTCAGGTTTTCTTATAGTGCAGCTGTAGGTGGGCAGGTCTGCTGCCCGAAGCGACAGACCAGAGGAGGAAGTGGCCACACCATCCAGGATCTCCACATGGCACTCAAAACCCTGAGACTCAAGGCTCTTGGTTGCAGCCTCGCCCGTGAGCCCTTCTAACTGATACTGCAGGGAAATGTTTACTCTCTCAGTGCCAATTCTTTCTGCTTCTACGACTGCCTTTAGGAGCGATAGCCCCATCGGTGGCAGGCTTACCAGTGGCTGCCCTGTCAACTTCATTGACTCTGCATTTGTGGGCTCAATATTGGAGCACGCATCACTTGCTGCGGCCTTTCCTACGAAGAAGACGACTAAGAATATGAGGGGCAGGGACAATGGGGCCAATATATTCATTGGGAGTTTCCTGTCGTGGACACTCTTCGCCTAACGTGGAATTCAGGTGCGCGCAGCTGAACCGAGGTGTATATGCCGACCGGGATTGCGCACCCTGGAACGAAGGGTTAGGTGCGGGCTACGCCCCTACGGCCTATGACTCATGAAATAGAGGGCGACCGGCAACAGCAGCAATGAAAACCAGGCCATGAACTTGATTTGGCGCGCACTAGCCAAGGCGTGAAACTCAAATGCCGCCAGCCAGCTCCCCTCAATGACGCGGGCTCCGCCGAAAAAGATAACCCAGATGCAAAGCCCAATGTGGAATATGAGGTAGAGCATTTCCATGTGCCGACCCTAACGCGGGGTTAACGGGAGGGCCGCCTATGCCAGGAGTGGCGGCACTTTTCGCTTGAGGATAGCTATCAGCTCGGGATCCATAAACTCGTATTCATCTGGAATACCCAGGCAGATCACCTTCTTGCCATTGAGGTGCTGCCTGAAGCGCTTCTGGAGCTTGGCTCGATGCTCGCCTTCCATCACGAGGATGCGGTCAGCCCACTCCAGGAGTTCGGGCGTCACGGGATTCTCGGCATCATGATTGGTGCCCGCGGAGAGGACCTCCAGCCCGGGCTCCTGCGCGAATACCTGCTCTGCCGTAGGGCTACGGAGCTTGTTCTGGCTGCAGATAAACAGGATTCGCTGCACTTTGACCACCTGGCGTGGAGTTCTGGCGCGCGCAGACGCCGGTACGTGAATAAGCCGACGTGTACCGCGTCGCCTGAAACGTATTGTATGACGATTCCCCGTGCCAGATTGGCGAGTAAAGTGAGGCCCGTAGCCTGCTGCAACAGACTACCGGGATGCCAGCCCGATTGAACGAA
>JAQZBP010000010.1 GCA_029237815.1 Moraxellaceae bacterium | reverse complement strand
CATGATTTTTCCTTCGCGGTATTCCTTGCGCCATCGTGACAGCATGAAGGGATGAATATCCAGGGCGGACGCGACTTGCTGGACCTGGATGCCGTCCTCGAGGCTCATCTGGACGGCCAGGGCTTTGAATTCTGGCGAATAGCGCCAGGTCTTCTTGGGACGGGTACTGCGGGGCATGGTGCACCTCCTCTGGTTAGAAAGAGGTGTCCACTAAAGCGGGGCAACTACACAGTCGGCCTTGAACGAGTTGTTAGGTTGCGGGGCCATAAATAACAGCAGTACCAAGCCCGTAATCAACCTGACCAAGTTCTTTTATAAGCTGGAGCCCAGGCGGTAATTCAAACTTGGACTCTACCAGCTGGAAATCTATAGGGCTCTTTAGCTCACAGAAGTAGCCCGTTGGATTTGAGCCCCATCTGTACTCATTTGCCAAAGCATTACCGCTTGCCAAGAGCAGATCTACCACTGGATCGAGAATGGTATAGCTGGGCCTGCCTTCTGCTCTGGAAAGTTTCTGCTTCATGAGCAACCTAACGTTGGAGTTGAGTGGCGCCTGCCGCAGGCAGGCGTCCACTCGAACGAGTGGTTAGGGGGCTGCGGCCCGCTGCGCGGCAACCCGCCTTTTTACAGCCAACCACCTGAAGCAGTAGAAGAGCTTTATGGGGGTGAGCCACCAACAAATATTCAAGCGCCGCCGATAATTGGACAGGACGAGTTCCATGAGCTCGTTGTCGCGCCATCCCGCCCATTCTCCGGCCATGGAAAAGAGATTCCATTTCAGAGCGGGCCAGACCTCGCAGAACATGATGCTGTCCAGTTGCCGGCTGGAGTACGGAGAAACCGCACACACCTTGGCGATGTATATCAAAGTCTCCGGGGGCATGTCCGAATCAAGGTAGAAATTGGAGCAGGCCTGCCATACAGGAAGACGGCTTTCGAGATCCATTCGCGGGTGGGGAAGACCCATTTCGCCCCCTAACGTGGAGTTCAGGGGCGCGCCGCTGAACCGAGATTAATTCACCGAAGTGTACCGCGTCCCCTGGAACGAAGGGTTAGGGTGCCGGTAAGAGCCTGGGCAATTACGGTAATGGCTTGAGCTCCTTTTTCTTGGTGGGAGTCTTAAGGCTGGAGCCACACCATGGGCAGAACGCTATCTCGACAAAGGACTCGCCACCGTCGTGGAATATAACGCCGTACTGGCGAGGACGAGACTTGAAGAAAATGATGCTGTCGGGGCACTCGAAAGCATTTGAATGCTGAGAGCACTTGTATTCAGCCCAATAGGCCATCATTTCGCAACAATGCCTTGCCATGGTCGAGCCCTAACGTGGAGTTCAGGGGCGCGCCGCTGCCGCCTGATAGAAAAAATGCCCATGTTGCGCGTCCCCTGGAACGCAGGGTTAGGGCGGCTATTGCCGACGAGCCATCTTTGCGTGAGCGACTGCTGCGGCAGATAGCAGAACTGCAAAAGCAATGTATAGGACGGCAACGGCAGATGGGCCGGCGGTGTCACCTACAAAGTTGATCAGGCCTGCGCCTGCGGAACTTGGGCCGCTTCCGCTGACTCTGTATTCACCATTGGCAAGAGTATCCACCGCGCTGTAGAGGGCAAAGCAGGAAAGTACTGCGATGAACACGTATCCAAGCTTTCCCATTTCCGTGGCTTTCATGGGTTTCTCAATCCTGAGCCCTAACGTTGGAGTTGAGTGGCGCCGTTCTGACGGAGCGCAACAGCGGCCTATGACGCGGCCACTGGCTGTGAATGCCAACTGCAAAAACCGAAGCGGCGAATCAGCGGCAGACGGGCCTAACGTTAAATAGACCCCAAAAATGGGGCCTAATCCGACCAATAAATCACTAAAAGTCAGTTCCTTCAACGACCTAGAAGAATCTCGGGGCGTTTATCCCCCCATCCACGACTTTCAGTATTTTCTGCATCGCTGGCACTCACTTTCAGGGCTTTTCCGAAGTAAGCGCCAGCGATTTCGAAGTGAGTGCCAGCAACTCTGAAGTAAATGCCAACCCCTGCCGGAAGTAAGGGCCAGCCATTCCCCTCAGTACTTCTCCGGCACTTCCCGCAGGCGCATCAACCCCTCCTGCGCCACCGTCGCCACCAACCGCCCATCCTGCGTGAAGATGCGGCCGAAGTTCATGCCGCGCGATGCCGAAGCATTCGGCGCATCCATGTCGTAGAGCAGCCACTCGTCAATGCGGAAATCGCGGTGGAACCACATGGCGTGGTCCAGGCTCGCCGCCTGCATGTTGTTCTGCATGAAGCTCACGCCGTGCGGCAGCATGGCCGTGCTCATCAGCGCGTAGTCCGAGGCGAAGGCCAGGATGCACATATGCAGCAAAGGATCGTCCGGCAGCCGGGTCTGCGCCTTCATCCAGTGGAAGCGGCGCGGCTCCTTCTTGGCCGGCGCAAAGGGATTCACCGGATCGATGGGGCGCAGCTCGACCGGACGCTCGCGCACGAACACGGCGCGCACCTTCTCGGGAATCATAGGCGCGACTTTCAGGCGCAGGTCGTATTCGCTGGGCACGCCCTCGGGGCCCTCCACCTCCGGCATCGGCACCTGGTGCTCCAGGCCCTCCTCCGGCAGCGCGAACGAGGCGGACATCAGGAAGATGTTCTCGCCGTGCTGGATGCCCTTCACGTTGCGCGTGCAGAAGCTCTTGCCGTCGCGGATGTTCTCGACCTGGTAGACGATGGGCGCGTTCACGTCGCCGGCGCGCAGGAAATAGCCGTGCAGCGAGTGCGGCAGGCGGCCTTCCACGGTGCGGCCGGCGGCCATCAGGGCCTGGCCCAGCACCTGGCCGCCGAACACGTTCTTGCCGAAGAAATTGCGGCTGGTACCGCGGTAGATGCCCTTCTCGATGACTTCCAGGTCCAGCAGGTCCAGGACTTCCTGCATCACGTTGCTCATGGCACCCCCGATAAAAGATTCAAAATTCAGCGCCGCCCGAGCCTAGCCCAGCCGCGGATTGAGGAAAACCGTCGCCGGGGCCAGCCGCTGGCCCGTCCCGCCCTCCTCCCCCGTAGGTCGGGCTTCAGCTCGACAATGACCGTCGCAGTCGGGCTGAAGCCCGACCTGCAACGCAACCTGCAGCCGGCCTACAGCCAGCCGGCGCGCTTCAGGCGGCGCCAGAGGAGGAAGGAGCCGCCGCCCATCACGCCCATCACGAGCGGATAGCCGAACTGCCACTTCAGCTCGGGCATGACCTCGAAGTTCATGCCGTAGAAGCTCGCGATCATGGTGGGGATGGCGAGGATGGCGGCCCAGGCGGCGAGCCGCTTCACCACGTCGTTCTGGCCGACGGTGACCATGGCCATGTTCACGTCCATGGCCACCTTCACCATCTCGCTCTGCGCATTCACCACGTCGTTGATGCGCAGCACATGGTCGTTGATGTCGCGCAGATAGGGCGTGAGCGCGCGCGGCATGACTTTCGTGTCGCTGCGCAGCAGGTAGCCGCACACGTCCTGCATCGGCGCCACGGCGAGTTTCATGCCGACCAGCTCGTATTTCAGGTCATAGAGGTGGCGCACCGTCTTGCGCCGGAAGGTGCTGCCGAAGATGTCCTGCTCGATCGCCTTCAGGTGGTCGGACAGGCCCTCCATCACCGGGTAGAAGTTGTCCACCACGAAGTCCAGCAGCGTATAGAGGATGTAGGCCGGGCCGTAGCGCATCATGTCCGGCGACTTCTCGCAGCGCATGCGCACCGGCGCGTAGCTCAGCGAGGCGCCCTGGCGCACGGTCAGCACATAGCGCGGACCGATGAACACCGAGGTGTGGCCCATGCGGATCTCGTCGCTCTCCAGGCGCGCCGTGCGCACCACCACGAACAGCGTGTCATCGTAGGCCTCGATCTTGGAGCGGTGCTGGGTGCGGGTGGCGTCTTCCACGGCGAGCTCGTGCAGGCCGAACTCCGTCTCCACCAGGCGCATTTCGACGGCGTCGGGCTCGTGCAGGCCCACCCACACGAAGTGGTCGGGGTTCTCCGCGAGGGCCTCGCTGACCTGGTCGAGGGGGATGTCGGCCTGCTTGCGGCCGGTCTGGCGGTTATAGACCACGCAGTTGACGAGACTCATGGGCACTCCGGGGGTTGCCTGCATAGTTGCCTGGTATTGGGCCGGGATCGTTACCTGGAACATTGCCCGGGATTACGCGCCGGATACAGCCGGCGAGGGGCGACGATACCAGAGGCCCGCCGCGTCCGTGCAGGCGCCGCCGCCCGCCCCGCGGACGCGTTCCGGTTTTGACAAACGGTTGGGCATGGCGTACCTCTTTGTTCGCATTTTTTTACCAGGTGGTTCCGATGAGCTGGCAAGGCCGTGTTCTGTCCCAGGTGCTGAAGCGCACCCTGAAACCCATGATGTTCTCCAGCCGTCCGACCCCGGCCCGCATGGGCATCTCGGCGTGGGCCCTGGAGGCCTCCTCGGTGCTGATGCCGGTGCCGCGCGCCAACATCACGCCCTCGACCGGGCCGCGCGGCGAATGGGTGGAAGCCGACAACGCCGGCCAGCGCTATGTCATCTACCTGCATGGCGGCGCCTATATCGCCGGCTCGCCGCGCACCCACCGCCCGCTGACCGCGGCGCTGGCGCGCCAGGCCGGCGCCCGCGTGCTGGTGCTGGATTACCGGCAGGCGCCGCAGCATGCCTTCCCGGCCTGGGTCGAGGACTCCGTCGCGGCCTACCGCCACCTGCTGGAAGAAGGCGTGTCGCCCGCCCATATCGTGCTGGCCGGGGACTCGGCCGGCGGCAACCTGGTGCTGGTCACCCTGCTGCACCTGCGCGAGCTCGGCCTGCCGATGCCGGCCGGCGGCATCTGCCTGTCGCCCTGGACCGACCTCTCCTGCAGCTATCCTTCGCACCGCCACAACGCGCATTGCGAGGCCATGCTCAACCCGGGCGGCATCCGCGCCCTCGGCCACCGCCACATCGGCGGCCACGACCCCAAGCATCCGCTGCTCTCCCCGGCCCATGCCGACCTGACGGGCCTGCCGCCCCTGATGCTGCACGTCGGCACCACCGAGATCCTGCTCGATGATGCCCGCGCCATCCGCCGCAACGCCAAGCGCGCCGGCATCCGCCTGCAATACCGGGAGTGGAAGGAGATGCCGCATGTCTTCCCCCTCTTCCACCGCTTCCTGCCGGAAGGCCGCAAGGCGCTGGCGCAGATGGCCGACTTCGTGAAGGACGTTACCTCCTGAGCCCTGGCCGGCGGCGCCGAGCCGCCGCCGGGTCGCACCTGTTCCCTGCCCGGGCGCTGACCGCCTACCCGTTGCGTCAGCCTGCGGTGGCCGGCGGGTCCATCAGGTGGCGTTCCATTCGCGTCATCCCCCTCCGCGCACGACGCCGGCGGCTCCGCCAAATCTTTTGTTACATTCATGCCTGACAGCATGACCCGCCAGTCCCGTGTCCCTTTGTTACCATGGCGGCGGTTTCTCTTGCCCACTCAAAGGCTTACAAGAATGCCCCAATGGCTTAGCAATCTCTTCCTGCTGTTTGCACGCAAACTCCTCTACATCTTTGTGCGCACCACGGTCCTGCCGGAAGACCTCAAGGCACTGCAGCTCGATCCGGACAAACCCGTCTGCTACGTGATGCAGACCCGCTTCCTTTCCAACCTGCTCGTGCTCGAGACCGAAACCCGCAAGGCCGGCCTGCCCCGCGCCCTCCGGCCCATGCAGAGCCCGCACCTGCGCGAGAACCGCTCCCTGTTCTTCCTGACGCGCAGCGACAACCCCTCGCCGCTGCAGCGCAACCGCTTCGCTTACTCGCCGCGCTTCGTGCGCCTGATCGACGCCGTCCGCCAGAACCCGGAGCTCGACGTGCAGCTGGTGCCGGTGACCATTCTCTGGGGCCGCTCGCCGGACAAGGAAAACTCCGTCTTCAAGATCCTCTTCGCCGATTCCTGGGCGACGCCGGGCGTGCTCAAGCAGTTCATCACCATCCTGCTGCACGGCCGCCAGACCTTCCTCAAGTTCAGCGCGCCCATCTCGGCGCGCAGCGTGGTCGAGGAGGACCAGACGCCCGAGATCACCCTGCGCAAGCTCTCGCGCGTCATGCGCGTGCACTTCCACCGCCAGCGCGAGGTCGCCATCGGCCCCGACCTGTCGCACCGCCGCATCCTGCTGCAGGCCATCCTCACCGCCGCGCCGGTGCAGCAGGCGATCGCGCGCGAGATGGAAGAAAAGAAGATCAGCCGCGACAAGGCCAACGAACGCGCGCTGAAATACACCCGCGAGATCGCCGCCGACTATTCCTACCCGGTCATCCGCCTCTTCGACCTCTTCCTGACCTGGCTCTGGACACGGCTCTACGACGGCGTCGAGGTGCACCACTTCGACAAGGTGCGCGCCGCCGCGCAGGACTACGAGATCGTCTACGTGCCCTGCCACCGCAGCCACATCGACTACCTGCTGCTCTCCTATGTGATCTTCCACCGCGGCCTGATGACGCCGCATATCGCCGCCGGCGACAACCTGAACATGCCGGTGGTGGGCTCGCTGATCCGCCGCGCAGGCGGCTTCTTCCTGCGCCGCAGCTTCAAGGGCAACTTCCTCTACAGCGCAGTGTTCAACGAGTACCTGCACCAGATCACCACCAAGGGCTACTCCATCGAGTACTTCATCGAGGGCGGCCGCTCGCGCACCGGCCGCCTGCTGGCGCCACGCGCCGGCATGCTCTCCATGACGCTGCGCGGCTACCTGCGCAACCACAAGCGCCCGCTCGTCTTCCTCCCCGCCTACATCGGCTACGAGAAGCTGATGGAGGGCAAGACCTATGTCGGCGAGCTCGCCGGCAAGCCCAAGCAGAAGGAAACCATCTGGGGCGTGATCAGCGCCGCGCGCAAGATCCAGAAAACCTTCGGCAAGGTGCAGCTCAGCTTCGGCGAGCCCATCCACCTCGAGGAGATGCTCGACAAGGAATTCCCCGCCTGGCGCGAGACGCCGGTCGCCGAGGACCAGAAGACGCCGTGGATGAACAGCACGATCGAGAAGCTGGCCAACCGCATCAACACCAACATCAACGCCGCCGCGGCCGTGAACCCGGTCAACCTGCTCAGCATGGTGCTGCTCTCCACGCCCAAGCACGCCATGGACGAGGACGCCCTGGTGGTGCAGATCGACCTCTACCGCCGCCTGCTGCTGAAGGTGCGCTACAGCAACGAGCTCGTGGTCACCGACATGAGCGGCCGCGACATCATCGCCTACGGCGAGCAGCTCAAGATCCTGCACCGCATCAAGCACCCGCTCGGCGACCTCATCGGCGTCAACGACGAGCAGGCCATGCTGCTCACCTACTTCCGCAACAACGTGCTGCACCTGTTCATCCTGCCCTCGCTGATCGCCTGCCTCATGCAGCACAACGGCGAGCTGGCACGGGCCGAGGTGGTGCGCCTGGTGCGCAGCATCTACCGCTTCCTGCAGTCCGAGCTGTTCCTGCCCTGGTGCCTGGAATCGGTGGACGAGGTGATCGGGCAGTGGCTGGAAACCTTCGTGGACACGGGCCTGCTCATCGCCCGCGACGGCGAGCACCTGATCTGCGCCAGCCCGACCAGCGAGTCCTACGCCGAGCTCAACGTGCTGGCCCAGGCCGTGCGCCAGAACATCGAGCGCTACTACATGACGGTGGCGCTGCTGACCCAGCTCGGCTCCGGCCGCATCTCGCCCAAGCGCCTGGAGGACCTCTGCCACCTGCTGGCCCAGCGCCTGTCCGTGCTGCACGAGTTCAGCGCGCCGGAGTTCTCCGACAAGGCCCTGTTCCGCAACTTCATCCAGACGTTGCGGGACACCGGCGTCGCCCAGGTCGACGGTCGCGACTGCCTGCGCTTCGACGATCAGCTCATCACCATCGCCGCGGAATCCCGCCTCATCCTCAGCGCGGAAATCCGCCATGCCATCCAGCAGATCACGCGCATCACCGATGCCGAGATCGAGGCGGCCCTGGCGGAGAAGGACAAGAAGGAAAAGCGCCGGGAGAAGGCATCGGCCTGAGGAGGCCGGAGGAAATCGCCCCGGCACTAAAAAGCCCGCTCTCAGGCGGGCTTTTTTATTGGGCGTCAGCAAATAGCCTACGCAACAATTGGGCTTTCCTGATTGGCCATCAAGGCGAGCAGGTGGCTCGCATTAGCCCGGTGTATGGCGCTAACGCGGCCCGCCTCATCGGCTTGCACTGCGCGCCAAGACACGACTGCGTAGCGCCGCCACGCTCACGACGACGGTCCCAGGTTACCGGCATCGCTGACCTGGTATTTCAGCGCGTCCAGGGCCGCCTGGTAATCGGGCTCGTCGGCAATTTCCGGCACCTGCTCCGTGTAAAGCACCTTGCCGTTCTCGTCGACCACCACCACGGCGCGGGACAGCAGGCCAGCCAGCGGTCCGCTGGTAATCAGCACGCCGTAGTCGCGGCCGAATGCGGGCGAGCGGAAGACCGAGCCGGCAATCACATTCTGCAAGCCTTCGGCGCCGCAGAAGCGGCTGAGCGCGAAGGGCAGGTCGGCGGAAACACAGAGCACCACGGTATTGCGCAGGCTGTTGCTGGCTTCTTCGTTGAACTTGCGCACCGACATGGCGCAGGTCGGCGTATCCACGCTCGGAAAGATGTTCAGCACCACGCGCCGGCCTTCGAAGTCGCGCAGGTGAACCTCGCCCAGATCGGTCCGGACCAGGGTGAAGTCGGGGGCCCGGCTGCCCACGGCGGGCAGGTCGCCGCTGGTGTCGACGGGGTTTCCCTTCAAGGTGATATGGCCCATGGCGCGCTCCTGGATCAGCAACTGTCGTAGATCGACAACCTGCGTCCAGTATAGAAGCCCGCGGGCAAACGGCAGCGGGGTAGCGGGGGCAGAATGCGAAACCGGGAGCGGGCGCTGCCGCCCTGCCCGCCCCCGGCGGCCTGCCGTGAATCTCAGCCGCGGCACTCGATGCCGCTGATCTCGGCAAAGGTGATGTTGCCCTGCTCGTTGACATGCAGCGCCAGCACGAGATGGGGATTGTCCACCGCGCCCTGGCTGACCATCTTGGCGCGGAGGAACACCTGCGCCGGGAGCGGATCATGGAACTGGAACTTGCCGACGACATTGAGGTTGTACTTACGGCCATGGACGTCCTCGCCACTGCCTTTGGCATTGAAGCGGATGAACGTGACATTGCCTTCGCCGAACTTGGTGACGCCGTGGATATCCAGGCTGCCGTCGATGCTGTCGTGCCCGGCGGTGCAGGGATTGTTCAGCCCCACGATGGGCAGGGTGTAGTCATGCTGCTGGGCGCCGGCGTGGGCGCCGGTGGCAGCCATCAAGCCGCCCAGCATGAGCATGGCGGAAACCGTACGTTTGCTGCTGTTCATCTGCGAACCCTCCATGGTTGATCAGACTCGGGGCGCTCGACTGCATCCTTGCAGATCGAAAGGCCGCTACCGGCTGGCAGCGACAGGGCTCCGGCCCGTCCGGAACGCAGCGACCCCGGCCCTCAAGTTGCCAAGCGGCGCGCCGCGCGGCAATCAGCCTTCCGGCCACTCCCTGTCTGGATTTGGTGGGGGTTGTGGAGTGCCTTGGATGCTATTGCAGCAGGTAGACATCAAAGCGGGCGCTCTTGCCTTCGAACACGAGCCCGGGCGTGCCGCCGCCAAGCAGCGGCGCGCCCCGCGGCCGCTTCACGACCACGCGCTTCGTGGCCGCCAGCAGGGCGGCGGGCAGGAGGGCGTCGGCATCACCGTCGTCACCGACCACGGCGCGGAAGGCACGCATTTCCTTCTTCACCAGCGCGCTCTTGTCGCGGTGCGGGAACATGGGGTCGAGGTAGACGACATCGGGGCGCTGCCCGGCGGCGGCGAGCGCCGCCAGTACCTGCAGCGAGTCGCCCTGGCGGTAGTCGAGTAGCGCCAGCAGGGGCTGCAGCTCCGCCAGCGCCGCGGCGCGGTGCAGGCCATCCTCGACCAGCGCCGCGACCACCGGCGCGCGCTCGGCCATCACGACGCGGGCGCCGGCCGCGGCCAGCACGCAGGCATCGCGCAGGAGGCCAGGCGTGGCGTCGAAAATGGTGAGCGGCGTCTTTGCCTTCAGCAGGCCGCAGGCCTTCACCACGGTCTCGTGGCGGGCGCGGTCGGCGCCGAGGCGCCAGCCCATGGCGCCGGCCTCCAGGTCGACGCGCACGGCACCGGAGCCCGGCAGGTCGAGCGCGTAGAGGCCAAGGCCGTCAGGTTCCAGCGCCAGCGCCGCGCCTTCGGGCGGGAACGCTTTCAGGCAGGGCTTCAGCGGCGGATCGAACAGCGTCGCGGCGAGGCCCAGCCGTTCACCAAGCGCCCTGCCCTCCGCCTCGCGCGCGCGACAGACCAGCAGGACGCACGGCGTCATGAATGGGACCAGTCCACGAGGCCGGTGTAGGCGCTGATGAGGATGAAGCCGCCGAAGACGATGCGGTACCAGGCGAAGACCGTGAAATCGTGGTGCGCCACGAAGCGGATGAGCGCGCGGATCACCAGCAGCGCCGAAATGAACGACACGACGAAGCCGACGCCGAACACCGGCAGGTCCGCCGCCACGAATTCATCGAGATGGCGGAGCACGTCGTAGAGCGTGGCCGCGAACATCACCGGAATGGCGAGGAAAAACGAGAACTCCGCCGCCGCCTTGCGCGACAGGCCGAAGAAAAGACCGCCGATGATGGTCGCGCCCGAGCGCGACGTGCCCGGCACCAGCGCCAGGCACTGCGCCAGCCCCACCTTGAGCGCCATCTTCCAGTCCATCTCGTCGACGGATTCGGCGCGCACCACATGCTGGCGCTTCTCCGCCCAGAGGATGAGCACGCCGCCCACCACCAGCGCGGTCGCCACCGCCAGCGGATTGAAAAGGTAGAACTTGATCGGCTTGATGAACAGGAAGCCGAGGATGGCCGCCGGCAGGAAGGCCACCACCAGGTTCAGCACGAAGCGCTGCGAGGCCGGCTGCGTGAGCACGCCCTGCGCCACGCCGAACAGCCGCCGCCGGTACTCGTAGCACACCGACAGGATGGCGCCGAGCTGGATGGCCACCTCGAAGACGTCGCGCTTCTCCTTGGTCCAGAAGTCGATCAGCTCGGCGGTGATGATCAGGTGCCCGGTGCTCGACACCGGCAGGAATTCGGTAATGCCTTCCACGAGGCCCATGATCAGGGCTTTGAAGAGCAACAGCGGATCCACGAATCAGGTCTCCTCGATTTGCAGCGGGGATTTGTAGGCCGCCAGGAATTCCGGCGGCAGTCGGCGCGGGCGCCCTTCCTTGATGTCGATGCAGACCCAGTGCGTACGGCCACGGAACACCGTCTTCGCATCGGCGGGGCGGACGAACTGGTAGGCGCGGCGAATGGACGCCTTGTCGGTGTGCAGGATCCAGGTCCCCAGCCAGACCTCTTCGCCGAGCCGGGTGGCCTGCAGGTAGTCGAGCTCGTGCCGGCGCGCGGCCATGCCGTAGCCGAGTCGCTGGTAGGCCGCCTCGTCCAGCCCGAGGCAGCGGGAATGGTCCCAGGCGATGTCCTCGAGCCAGCGCAGGTACACCACGTTGTTGGTGTGCTGCATGACGTCGATGTGCTCCGGCAGCACGCGCACCTTCAGGATATGGGGATCGGGAAAATCCCAGGCGATCTCGGGCATTTTTTTGATTTCCTTATCTATCTTCCGGGAAGCTTCTTCCAGACTTCATCGCGCAGGTAGACCGGCAGCGCCAGCTCCGGCGCGAGGCCGCCCTCGCGCGCATAGGTCGCCACTGCCAGCGGCAGCACGTCTTCCGCGGCGGGAAAGAGCGCGGCATCGGTGCCGGTGAGTGTGCATTGTTCGCGCAGCACCTCCAGGTAGGTGCCGACGCCGTTGCCGACGGCGAAGAAGTCGCCGCGCAATTTTTCCGGCAGGGCTGCCGGCGCGCAAAGATGCTCGGCGTCGAGCGGCTGCATCAGCGCGCCGTCACGGACAAAAGCGCCGGCATACACTTCATTCATGCGCGCGTCGAAAACGGCCAGCACCCGCGCCGCGCCATGCACGCGCAGCGCGCCCTGGGCCAGCGTCTGCAGGCTCGATACGGGAATCACGGGCAGGTCGCGCGCGAAGGCGAGCGCCTGCACGGCGGCGGCGGCGATGCGCACGCCGGTGAAGGCGCCGGGGCCGCGGCTGTAGGCCAGCGCGTCCACCGCCGCCAGCGTGATGCCGGCCTCGGCCAGCACCTCCTCCACCATGGGCAGGAGCAGGTCGGTCTGCAGGCGGGGCGCGTGGCGGAAGCGCGCGATCACGCGCCCGTCGAGGGAGAGGGCGACCGAACAGGCCTCGGTGGCGGTTTCAAGCGCTAGCAGTTTCATCGCGGTTGGCCGTCTGGATGGAATCGAGCAGGGCAAAGAAGTCCCGCACCTCGGCGAGCGAACGGGTGCGGCGCATGGGCGGCAGGCTCTGCAGGAACAGCTGTCCGTAAGGGCGGCCGACCAGGCGCGGATCGCAGACCATGAGCACACCGGTGTCGGTCTCGTCGCGGATCAGGCGACCGGCGCCCTGCTTCATGGCAATGATGGCGCCCGGCAACTGGTAGCTGACAAAGGGATTGCGGCCCCGGGCTTTATACGCATCGATGCGTGCCGCGACAACCGGCTCGCCCGGCGAGGCGAAAGGCAGCTTGTCGATGATGACGCAGGAGAGCGCCTCGCCCCGCACGTCCACCCCTTCCCAGAAGCTGCCGGTGGCCAGCAGCACGGCGTTGCCGTGCTCGCGGAAACGCCGCAGCAGCTCGCCCTTGGCCATGCTGCCCTGCACCAGGAGGGGATACTCGATGCGGCCGCGCAGCCACTCGGTGGCCTCCTTCAGCGCCCGGTGGCTGGTGAAGAGCACGAAGGCGCGGCCACGGCTGGCCTGCAGCACCGGCAACGCGGCTTCCAGCACGGCCTGCGTATAGCCCCGGTCGGAAGTGTCGGGCAGGCCGCGCGGCACGTAGAACAGCGCCTGCTTCTCGTAGGCGAACGGGCTCGGCAGCTGCATCGACTCGAGGTCGGAGAGGCCGAGCTGCATGGCGAAATGGCGGAAGTCCTCGTGCACGGCAAGCGTCGCCGAGGTGAACACCCAGGCGGACTTGCGGCCGGCGACCATGTCGCGGAAGGGCTTGGAGACTTCCAGCGGCGTGAACTGGATGGCGAAGCCCTTCTTGAAGGTCTCGAACCAGTGCACCTGGTCCTCCGGCGTCGCGCCGGTGAGCTTGGCAAAGGCGGCCGCCAGGTCCTCGGCGCGACGGTGGCAGTTTTCCAGGCCCTTGCTGCGGCTACTCGCCGCATCCAGGTTGCTGGAGAGTTGCGCCAGCGCCAGCTTCACCGCCTCGATGGCGCCCGGCATCGCCTCCTTGCCGCTCACCTCGGCCCACACGCCCTTGCGACTGTCGTCGCCGAACACGAGGCGCAGGTCGGCGACGCGGTTTTCCAGCGCCGTCGCCGCATCGAGGATGGTGCGCATCTCGCCGGCGGCCTGCAGCATCTCGCCCACCGCATCCTGGGCCAGGTCCGTCAGCTGGCGCGAGGAAATGCTCTCGCCGAAGAACATGGACGCCACTTCCGGCAACTGGTGCGCCTCGTCGAAGATCACCGCGGTGGCGTCCGGTAGCAGCTCGCCGAAGCCTTCCTCGCGGATGGCGATGTCGGCGAAGAAAAGATGGTGGTTCACCACGACGAGATCGGCCTCGGCCGCCTTCTGCCGCGCCTTCACGAGCGGGCATTCGTCGAGCAGCGGGCAATCCTGGCCGAGGCAGTTGTCGGCCGTGCTCGTGACCAGCGGCCAGACCGTCGCGTCTTCCGGCAGGTTGGCGATTTCGGCGATGTCGCCGCTCACGGTCTTCTTCGCCCACTCCGCCACCACCTGCAGCTCGTGCACGGTCTGCTTGTTGGGAAAGCGGCCGTCGTCGAGGTGGATCTGCAGGCGGTAGGGACAGAGATAGTTGGCGCGGCCCTTGAGCAGCGCCGTGCGCACGGAGACGCCGAGCGCCGTAAGTACAGTGGGAAGGTCGCGATGGAAGAGCTGGTCCTGGAGGTTGCGCGTGCCGGTGGAAACGATGACCTTCTCGCCGGAGAGCAGCGCCGGGGCGAGGTAAGCGTAGGTCTTGCCCGTGCCGGTGCCGGCCTCGACCATGAGGATGCGCTTGTCGTCGAGCGCCGATGCCACCGCGTCGCTCATGGCGAGCTGCGACTCGCGCGGACGGAAACCGCTGATGTGCTGCGCGAGCCGTCCCCCTGCGCCGAGGATGTCCTGGCTGTTGAACTTGTGTGGCATCATCGGCTCGGGCAGCAATCGAAAGGCCGATTCTAGCAGCAGCGCCGCCTCCTGCGCCGTGCCCGATTCACTGCCTTCCGGCGCGTACGGATGCGCCGTCCCGTCCTTCGATAACGGCTGACCCCATCGATGACCGCACCTTCACCCGCCTGCTCCGCCATCGTCCTCGCCGGCGGCCGCGCCACCCGCCTCGACGGCGCGGACAAGGCGCTGGTGCCCCTTGCCGGCAAGCCGCTGCTGGCGCATGTGCTGGAACGGCTCGCGCCGCAGGTTGATGACATCGTCATCAACTACAACCGCGCGCCTGCCGCCCTCGCAGGCTTCGGCCATCCCGTGGTGGGCGATGCCGGCGAGGCTTTTGCCGGGCCGCTGGCCGGCATTGCCGCCGCGCTGCCGCACTGTCGCCACGACATCGTCCTCGTCGTGCCCTGCGACAGCCCTTTCCTGCCACGCGACCTTCAGGCGCGACTCGCCGCGGCGCTGACCGCCGATCATGCGCTCGCGATTGCCCACGATGGCGAGCGCCTGCAGCCGCTCTTCCTGCTGCTACGCCGCGAACGGCTGCCGGCGCTCGCGGCCTGGCTGCAAAACGGCGGGCGCAAGGTGGAAAGCTGGTGCCTGGCGCAAAATCCCGCCATCGTCCGGATCATCGACGACAACGCGTTCAGCAACCTGAATACGGCAGAGGAAATCGCCGCAGCGGAGAAAATTCTGGAGGGAGAGAAGCCGCCGCTTTCCAGCCAGGAAAACGGTTAGTCGATACCGGGCCGCTAGTGCCGCCCGTGCAGGGAGTCCGGAACCGGCACTCCGCTGGATTCAGGGGAGACGTGTCCCCCTGCGATGATTTATCGCATGCAGCAAAGAAAAAACCCCGCCGAAGCGGGGTTTTTCATTTTCAGGCAGCGGCCGGAGCGGCAGCGGCCTTCGGCTTGGCGCGACGAGGAGCCTTCGGCTTCGCAGCACGCTTTGCAGCGGGCTTCTTGGCAGCGGGCTTTGCCTTCTTCGCAGCAGGCTTCTTGGCAGCAGCCTTCTTCGCAGCGGGCTTCGCAGCCTTCTTCGCAGCAGGCTTCTTGGCAGCAGCCTTGCGGGGCTTCGCAGCACGCTTGGGCTTGGCAGCCTTGGCAGCCTTCTTGGCAGCGCGCTTGGCAGCAGCAGCAGCCTTCTTGGCAGCAGCCTTGTCGGCAGCCTTGGCACGCGCAGCTTCGCGCTTTGCCATCGCCTTCAGCTTGGTCGCAGCCTTCTTGGCAGCAGCCTTCACCTTGGCAGCAGCTTTCTTGGCAGCAGCCTTCACCTTGGCAGCATCAGCCTTGGCGATACGGCTTTCGGCAGCCTTGGTGGCGCGCGCAACTGCGATCGCACGCTTCTTCTCGAGGGAAGAAGCCAGCTTGGCGACGCGGCTATCGGCAGCAGCCTTGGCCTTCTCGACAGCAGCCTGCACCTTGGCCTTCGACAGGGCAGCCTTCGCAACGCGGGACGCGGTACGAGCAGACTTCACCTTGGCGGCAGCCTTGGCCTTGGCAGAGGGGGACTTGGCAGCCTTCGCAGCGGCAGCAGCAGCGCTCAGCGCGGCAGTTGCCTTGGCGACGGCTTCATTGGCTTTGGAAGTGGCAGCAGTAGTCACGGGAGCGGTACGGCGAGCGGCCTTGCGAGCCGGCTTTTTCGCAACAGCTTTCTTCGTGGAACGAGCCATTTAAGGATCTCCTCCTTTGGAGTTTTGACTTGCGAATTGCGTGTACTACGGTTAGGAAAATTAGCACAAAAAAAAACCAGGTGGTACAAAAGACAAGCACTTAACACCTGTTTTTCCTCCTTTTTTTGAAAAAAAACGCTCTTTTCTGATTTTTTTCCTCTCAAAAAACCGATTTCGCGAAAATCAGCGCGCTCACTCTCCCGAATCGGCAGGATTTGTCGGCAGCAATTGCGCCACCGGTTTCCATTCAAACGGCACTTTTGAAAATGCCGCGCGGAAAATTTCAGGGGCCGATTTTCCAGGTTGAGGGACTGCTGAGCGACACCCGGGCAGCGACTCAAAACGCGAATCGCGAACATCGACAGCGTCCATGCGGTGACAACCGAGGCGAAATTTCCGGTTTTGATCCGCCGCTCGCACGACCGCTGAAGGAAAATTTGTCCTTATTTGTCCATCCGCGGCAATTCCAGGCAGAAATCCAGACGCGCGCCCGCTTCTGCGTCCGTCGCGCGGCGGCATCGTCCCCGGCGCCGCAGATTGGAGAGGCCGAATTGCAAAACCGGAGCGGAAAACGGATTCAGGAGGTGATTCGACCCGCCGGCATCGCCCGAGACGTCGCCGGCGGGTCGAATCAGGTGCGCAGATGGGCGTCGAGATGGGGCTGGACCAGGGAAAGCAGCAACGCGATATGGTCGGGACGGGTATTCAGTGCCGGGATGTACTCGTAGTGCTTGCCGCCGGCGTGCAGGAAGTTCTCGCGGTTCTCCTCTGCAATTTCCTCCAGGGTTTCCAGGCAATCCGCCGAGAACGCAGGGCAAGCCACCTGCACCGAGGCAACGCCGCTCTTCGCCCACTCCTCCAGCAGCACATCGGTATAGGGCTGCACCCAGGGCTGGCGCCCGAAGCGGGACTGGAAACTGCAGGCCCAGGCATCCGCTGGCAACTGCAGCGCCGCCGCTACCGCCGCCGCGGTGGCACGGCAACGATCCGGATAAGGGTCACCCTTCTGGGCATAGGACTCCGGAATGCCGTGAAAGGAAAACAACAGTCGCTCGGCCGCACCATGCCGTTCCCGGTGCTCGCGGACGGACGCCGCCAACGCCGCCACATACAGCGGATGGCAGTAGTAGTCCTTGATCACGGTGATGGCGGGCAGGTTGCGCTGCCGGGCCAGCCAGCGACTGAGCACGTCATAGGCCGCGGCCGTCGACGTCGCCGAATACTGAGGAAAGAGCGGCAATACCACGACCCGCTCGATGCCCTCCGCCTTCAATTGATCCATCACCGCGCCAAGCGCCGGATTCCCATACGTCATGGCCGGCATCACCCGGATGCCGTCATCCGGAAACGAGACGGCCAATTCACCCTGTAGCAGTCGCGTCTGCTCCTGGAGAATGCGGCGCATTGGCGAATCGCCGTTCTCCCAGATTGATGCGTACAGCGCCGCCACCCGTCGCGGACGAAAGGGAAGAATGAAGAGGTTCAGGATCATCCACCAGATCAGGCGCGGGACTTCGATCACGCGCGGGTCGGAAAGGAACTCGCGCAGATAGCGGCGCACGGCAGATGGCGTCGGCGCATCGGGGGTACCGAGATTGGCGAGCACTACCCCGACTCGGGGGCGCGAGGACTCCAGCATGAAAGACTCCGGCAAGTGGGATTGCGCCGGATTTAAACAAATACGCCGGGGCGCCGAAAGAATACAGCCGCCAGAAGAAATGGCGCCAGCAACACGCCACCAGCGGACCGCGCAAATGCCGAAAAGCAGAACGCCGTGCGAGGCACGGCGTTCATGAGGCTGAAGTCTTGCTTCTATATATAGAAAGCAGCTCAGGCCAGCAGGGCAAAAATGCGGGCGGAGATCTCGTCCACCGGCCCCACGCCTTCAACGCGAGCATACTTCGGCGCCGTGGTCAGACCAGCCGCCGCCAGCTTCTGGTAGAAGCCCACGAGCTGTTCGGTCTGGGTGTGGTAAACCTCGAGGCGCTTGCGGATGGTTTCTTCCTTGTCGTCATCGCGCTGCACCAGGTCTTCACCGGTGGCGTCGTCCTTGCCGGCCACCTTGGGCGGATTGTAGGTGACGTGGTAGACGCGCCCCGAACCCGGGTGCACGCGGCGGCCGGAAAGACGCTCGATGATCTCGCTGTCCTCGACGTTGATCTCGATGACGTAATCGATGTTCACGCCGGCATCGATCATGGCCTGGGCCTGGGGAATCGTGCGCGGGAAGCCGTCGAACAGGAAGCCCTGGGCACAATCGGGCTGCGCGATGCGGTCCTTCACCAGGCCGATGATGATGTCATCCGACACGAGTCCGCCCGCATCCATGATCTTCTTGGCTGCCAGGCCCAGTTCCGTGCCGGCCTTCACTGCGGCGCGCAGCATGTCACCGGTGGAGATCTGGGGGATGCCGTATTTCTGCATGATGAGCTGAGCCTGGGTGCCCTTGCCTGCACCGGGCGCGCCCAGAAGGATGATGCGCATACGTGATAACTCCCAAAAACAGCAACTGAATATGATCGTGAATCAAGCGCAGACGGGCCCAAGAAGGCGTGCGGCCCAAGGCGTCGTGTCGGCACGGGAAGCCCGCAACAATACACGCGGGCACCCCTCAAGCCAAGCATCGACAAAGGTCGAATAGCCGCGGCCGGACAGGGCGCGGCGACCAGGAATTGCGCGTCAGCCAGCCCTGTAAAACACCCCGCGCCCACCCCCGATGGCAGCGCAAGAACGGCAGGTCGGTAGGTTCAGCGCAGGTTGCGGATGACCAACTCCACAGCCTGTCCGCCGCCACCCTGGCGCACCGGTACCGCGATGGCCTCGAGGTCACCGGGCTGCGGCTCGGGGGAGCCATGCCGCGAGATACGCGCGCTGACAGCCACTTCGCGCACCGACGACAGCGGCCGCTCCGGCATCATGCTCTGGCTGTCATCGAGCTCGATGGTCAGCGGCAGCTCACCGGCACGGCGCTTGACCACGGCAAGCGGCATCGGCGGGCCATTGAGGGCCCGCGCGAAAATATAGAGGGTGTCGTCCGGCGTGTACTTGCCCGCCAGTGAGCGGTCGATCCGCACCTTGACCCGGATGGCGGCGCTGACGGCAGCCGGCGCCTGGCCGCTCTTCGCTGCCGCCAGCCGGCTCCGGGCGTCCGCCAGGGTGGCGCCGAGCTGCTCGGTGAGGCCCACCGCCCTGGTGGCACCGCGCGCGGCGCGCGCCTGCTCGAGCCGCTCCAGCATGGTGACTGCCGTGGCATGGTCGCCGCTGCGGTAGGCGCCGAAACCGAGCAGTACCAGGGCGCCCTCATGTCCGGGCTCCCGCACAAGCACGCCCTCCAGCAACTGCCGGCTGGTGGCGTCGAGCTGGCCTTCGTTGCCGAAGATCCGGATCTGCGCATACGCCAGGGCATGGCGCGGCTCGTCGGGCGCCAGGCGCCAGGCATGCTCCAGCGCCGTCTGGGCGGGCTGCCCCATATTCAATTGCATGTAGCTGATGCCGAGCATGAACCAGCCCTCGGCATCCACCGGCTGGCGCTGCAGGCGGTCCTGCAGCAGCCGGATGAAGTCCGGCAGCGTGTGATTGGCCGTTTCAGCGTCGGTGAGGGGCTGCCCGCTGAGGAGCCGGTCGACCGCGGGGCCCATCTCCTGGCGGAGCGTCCACCACTTGCCGAGCTCACGCGGCGCCACCACGCCGTAATAGAAGCCGGCGGCGACGGCCGGCACCAGTAGCAGCGTGAGTGCGGTCAGGCGGCGGCGGGACGCGCCCGGCCCGGAGGCGTCGGGGCGCTCGGCCTGCAGTGTCAGGAGATTGCGCTCGAGTTCGGTGCGCAACTCCGCCAGCGTCGCCGCATCGATGCGACCTTCGCTCTGGTCCTTCTCGAGCTCGGCGAGACGTTCGCGGAAAACACGACGATTGAGGGTCACCATGTCCTGTGCCGGCGCGCGAACGCCCCGCCATAAAGGCAGTGCGACCACAGCAGCCGACACCAGGGCAAGCAGCAGGGCGAAAATCCAGAAAAGTGTCATGGGCGGCAATCAGTTCTTGGGTTTCGGATCATCGAGCAGTTGCGCCAGACGGCGCCGCTCCTCATCGGACAGCGGTGCCGGTGCGGCAGCGGGACGCCGGACGCGCCAGACGAGTATCGCCGCCACCGCCAGCAGCAATACGAACGGCCCCGCCCAGAGCAGCAGGGTGCCGGTACGCAGCGGTGGCCGGTATGTGATGAAGTCGCCGTAGCGCTCGACCATGTAGGTACGGATTTCCGCGTCGGACTTGCCCGCCTGCAGCAAAACATAGGTGCGGTCGCGCAGATCCTTGGCCACCGGGGCATCGGAGCCGGACAGGTTCTGGTTCTGGCACTTCGGGCAGCGCAATTCATTCACGAGCTGGCGATAGCGCTGCTCCTGCTCGGGGCTGTCGAACTCGTGCACATCGATGGCCGCCAGCGCCGGCGCCGCGAACAAGGCCAGCAGCAGCCACAGGGTCTTCATCATGCCCCGCCCTCCCCGTCTTCCGGCAACGGCTTGCCTTGCTGCAGCAACTCGAAGCGCGGCTTGAGATCCGCCTCCCACTTCTTCTCGTCCAGCACGCCGATCAGGCGATAACGGATACGGCCGTCGCGATCCACCAGATAGGTTTCAGGCGCGCCGTACACACCAAGATCGAGGCCCAGGTCGCCCTTGCCGTCGAAGATGCTGAAGCGGAAGGGGTCGCCATTCAGCTCGAGATACTTCTGCGCGGCCTCGCGATAGTCCTTGTAGTTCACGCCAATGATGGGAATGCCTTGCGCGGCCATCTGCAGGAGCACGGGATGCTCCACCTGGCAGGAAATGCACCAGGTCGCCCACACGTTGAGCACGCTGACCTGCCCCTTGAGATCGGCAGCGGTCACCACCCGGCCGGGGTCGGCCACGGTGCCGAGCTGGAATTCCGGCATCGGCTGGCCGATGCGCGCCGACGGCAGCACCGTCGGATCCGTGCCCAGCCGACTGCCGAGCAGGAGCGCCAGCGCCACGAACACCAGCAGTGGCCCGGCATAGAGTGCAATCTTCCAGGGCGTCTTCATGACACGCCCTCCGCGCCCGCCGCGGGGGTTGTGGCGGTCGCCGCCGCACGGAGGCGGTAGCGCCGGTCACTCGCGGACACGACGGCGCCGAGCGCCATGAAGATGGAGCCCAGCCATATCCAGCGCACGAATGGCTTGTAATAGAGGCGCACTGCCCAGGCCTGCCCCGTTGCCGACACGTCGAGCGGCTCGCCGAGCGCGATGTAGAGATCCCGGAAAAGTCCGGCGTCGATGGCTGCTTCGGTCATCACGTTGCGCTGTACGGCATACATGCGCTTCTCGGGATGCAATGTCTCGACCTGCCGGCCGCCTTTCAGCACGGCGAAATCACCGCGGCGTGCCTGGAAATTCGGGCCCTCGCGATCGCTGACGCCACGGAACACGAAGGTATACGGCCCTTCGGTCAGCGTGTCGCCAGGCGCCATGCGCACGTCACGCTCGAGGCTGTAGTGCGAGGTCAGCGCCACACCGACCACCATCACCAGCAGACCCACATGCGCCAGCTGCATGCCGACATAACTGCGCGAGAGACGCCGGATGCCGGCCCAGCGACCGGCCTTCGCCGTTGCTGTTTTCTGTGCGACATCGCGCAGGATCGCAATCAGCACGGCGAACACCAGCGTGCAGGCGGCCGCGATCAGTGCGCTGCCGCTGCCGAACCAGATCAGGGGGAAGGCCACGCCCAGCAACAGCGCGGCCAGCAGGATCAGGCTGTAGGGGCGCAACAGTCGCCCGGCATTGTCCCGCTTCCAGTTCGCCTGGGGTCCGACCCCGAGGAACAGCACCAGCAAGAGACTGAGTGGGACAAACAACAGATTGAAGTAAGGAGGACCGACAGAAATCTTGCCAAGGCCAAATGCATCCGCGACCAAGGGGAAAAGCGTCCCCAGCAGCACTACGACCGTTGCCGTCAGCAAGAGCAGGTTATTGGCAAGCAGAAACATTTCACGCGACACGAGTTCGTAGCGTGATTCACTGGACAGCACCGGCGCTCGCGCAGCGAAGAGCGCAAGGGAACCACCCACCACCACGGCCAGGATGCCCAGCACGAACATGCCGCGCGAAGGATCGGAAGCGAAGGCATGCACCGAAGTGAGCACACCGGAGCGCACGAGGAAAGTGCCCAGCAGGCTCAGCGCGAAGGCGATGATGGCCAGCAGCACCGTCCAGGCCTTGAACACACCGCGCTTTTCCGTCACGGCAAGTGAATGCAGCAGCGCCGTACCGGCCAGCCAGGGCATGAATGACGCGTTCTCGACCGGATCCCAGAACCACCAGCCGCCCCAGCCCAACTCGTAGTAGGCCCACCACGACCCCAGCGAAATGCCGAGGGTGAGGAAGCACCAGGCCGCCAATGCCCACGGCCGGGACCAGCGCGCCCAGGCGGAGTCCAGGCGCCCCCCCATCAGCCCGGCGAGGGCAAAGGCAAACGGCACGGCAAAGCCGACATACCCCATGTAGAGCATGGGGGGATGGATGATGAGGCCCGGATCCTGCAGCAGCGGATTGAGATCGTTCCCGTCGGGCGGGAAATCCGGCAGGAGGCGGTTGAACGGATTGGAGGTCAGCAGGATGAAGAGCAGGAAGGCCACGCTCACCCCGCCCAGTATGGCGAGCACCCGCGCACTCATGATCAGCGGCAGGCTGCGGCTGAAGCGGGCCACCGCCGCGGTCCAGCCCGCCAGCACCAGCGCCCACAGCAGCAGTGAGCCTTCATGGCCGCCCCACACGGCCGAGACCTTGTAAATCGCCGGCAGACGCGTGTTGCTCTGCCGCGCCACGTAGTCCAGCGTGAAGTCGTTGCTGATGAAGGCTGCCGCCAGGGCGAGGAAGGAAAATGCCAGCAGTGCGAACTGCACATAGGACGCGCTGTGGGCGACGGCCTGTGCCGCGCCGTTCCGCGTCCACACACCGTACAGGGGAACAGCAATCTGGGCCGCTGCCACTACAAGGGCGAGTACCAGCGCGAAGTGGCCGAGTTCCGCAAGCATCTGGGACTCCGATCGGTAGGGCCCCTACGCAATGCAGGGGCTTGATGCACAGCCAGTCCGGAGCGCGTAGCGCCGCCGGCACCCGGAGTGCCACACGCCTTATACAAAGGATGACGCCGCCACGGCAGACGCCACGAAACCCCTGGAAACTGCCGGATATGACGCGAGATACACCCGTCCTTCGTACAAGGCCGGCGCCATCATACGCAGGGCTTACGGCATGTCCAGTTACAGAACGTTCAAAGTCCTGCGGGCCGTCGCCGCGCCCTACACATTTGGAAACATGTTCTGGAGCAGTGCCTCAAGACCGTCATGTTGGCGCTGTTAGAATCGTGCCACTCTCGCGGCACCCGCGCGGCAGAAAAAAAACTCCAAACCAGGCCGCCTCCGACGCTCTGCCTTTACTTGCAAGGACAGTTTTAAATGCGCAAGCACTCCTTCACCCGTGACGACCTTCTGGCCTGTGGCCATGGCGACCTGTTCGGCCCCGGCAACGCCCGACTTCCGCTGCCGAACATGCTGATGATGGACCGGGTCACGACCATCAGCGACGAGGGCGGGAACTTCGGCAAGGGCGAAGTGATCGCCGAGCTCGATATCCGCCCTGACCTCTGGTTCTTCGGCTGCCATTTCGAAACCGATCCTGTCATGCCCGGCTGCCTGGGCCTCGATGCCATGTGGCAGTTGCTCGGCTTCTGGCTCGGCTGGCGCGGTAACCCCGGCCGCGGACGAGCCCTTGGCTGTGGCGAGGTCAAATTCTTCGGTCAGGTGCTGCCGCGCCACCAGAAAGTGACTTATCACCTGCACATCAAGCGGGTTGTCGAGCGCAAGCTCGTCCTCGGCATTGCCGACGCCAGCATGTATGTCGACGACCGCGAAATCTACACCGCCCACGACCTGCGTTGCGGTCTCTTCACCAGTACCGAGGATTTCTAGCCTGCCGGTGGGCGCTCGTCACCACGGGCCCACCCTCAAGGCACGCCACTGGATGGCAACACAAACCGGCACCGCCGGCTCATCTTGACAGCAGGAAGCTGAAATACACGAGGGTAACGTCATGCGACGTGTAGTAATCACCGGCCTTGGCATCGTCTCCAGCCTGGGTAACAACAAGCAGCGCGTAAGCGAGAACCTGCGCCAGATGCGCTCTGGAATTCGCGCCAACCCGGTCTATGCCGAGATGGGCTTCCGCAGCCAGGTCAGCGGTCGCCCGGATATCGACCTCGACACGCTGATCGACCGCAAGGACAAGCGCTTCATGGGCGACGCTGCCGCGTACGCCTACGTGGCGATGCAGCAGGCCATTGACGATGCCGGCCTTTCTGCCGACCTGGTGTCCCACCCGCGCACCGGCCTGATTGCCGGCTCGGGTGGCGCCTCCACGGCCAACCTCGTCGACGCGGCCGACATTGCCCGCAACAAGGGCGTCAAGCGCGTCGGTCCTTATATGGTCCCGCGCTGCATGGGCAGCACGGTTTCCGCCAACCTCTGCACGGCCTTCAGCATCAAGGGCATCAACTTCTCGATCTCGTCCGCCTGCGCCACCAGCGCCCACTGCATCGGCAGCGCTGCCGAGCAGATCCAGCTCGGCAAGCAGGACGTGATGTTTGCCGGCGGCGGCGAAGAAGAGCACTGGACCCTCTCCTGCCTCTTCGATGCCATGGGCGCCATGAGCAGCAAATACAACGCCACGCCGGAGATCGCATCGCGCGCCTACGACGCCAACCGCGACGGCTTCGTCATCGCCGGCGGCGGCGGCATGCTGGTACTGGAGGATTACGAGCACGCGATCAAGCGCGGCGCGAAGATCTATGCCGAAATCATCGGCTACGGCGCCTCCAGTGATGGCCAGGACATGGTCGCCCCGAGCGGCGAAGGCGCCATCCGCTGCATGCAGGTCGCCCTTTCCACGGTGGAAGGCCCTGTCGATTACCTGAATGCGCACGGCACTTCGACGCCAGCTGGCGACATCATGGAATTGCGCGCCGCCCGCCAGGTGTTCGGCGCCAACATGCCGAAGGTGAGCTCCACCAAATCCCTGTCCGGCCACTCGCTGGGCGCTGCCGGCGTGCACGAAGCCATCTACTGCCTGCTGATGCTGGAAGGTGACTTCATCGCCGGCTCGGCCAACATCCAGACACTCGACCCCGAGGCGGAAGGCATGCCCATCGTGCGTGAAACCATCAGTGGTGCCGGCCTGCGTACTGTCATGTCCAACAGCTTCGGCTTTGGCGGTACCAATGCCTCACTGATCATGCGCAAGGTCTGAGCGCGAGCAAAAAGGCCGGTACTGCCCGCCCAATAAAAAAGCCGCTTGATGCGGCTTTTTTATTGGCGATCTTTTACGCGGGGGGAATGCTCCGGCACCTCGATCCGGAAGCGAAGCCGCTTCTCAAGCCCCGGCGCCACCAGCCCGGCGACGGCTACCAGCTCTTCACCATCGAATACCAGCGGTAGCCGTGCTCGTTGCCAGGGCGGAATGGCAGACTCCTGCAGAAAATTCTTCAGGTCCCGAGTGGGACGCCCCTCGGCCGGGCGAAAGCGCTCGCCTCCACGTCGGAAGCGGACACGCCAGACACACTTCGGCCTCGTACCCTGCTCCAGATGCAGGAGCCGGCCATCCGGCAGTTGCAGAGGCTGCCTGCCATCCCACTCCGCCTCCCAGGCATCCGGAATGTCCGACAGCGGCTTCAGGGCATGAAGATGGTCGCGATGGCGGCGGATTTCACCATCGCCGCAGATGACAACCGGGGCCGCATCCTGCCGGGCCGGAATCAGCTTGCGCTGGATCTGTTCAAGGACCGCCTCGGGGGGCATCAGGAACCCCCGCCCCTGCAACCAGTGCCGCAGGACCAGACGCTGCTGTGGCAGGGAGAGCTTGCTGAATGCCGGCAGCGACACGCGGCCTTCCATATCAATGCAGCCCTCCCCCAGCAGTATTGCGTATTCCCGAAGCAAGGCATCAGCCTCACCCATGCGGGCTGCGGTGGCGGCCATGACCTGCCGGGCAGCCGGCCAACGCGTCTCCAGCAGGGGAATCACCTCATGACGCAGGAAATTGCGGGCATGCCGTAGCGCCTGGTTGGACTCGTCTTCAATCCACTTGATCCCGCGGGCTTCCGCATGGTGCTCCAGGCTCGTACGCGACATGCCGAGGAAGGGACGCCACTGCGGCGCATGCCCTCCCTGCGCCAGCTCCAGCATTCGCTGGGGCCGCATCGCGGCCAATCCGGTCACGCCGGCGCCGCGCAGCAGGCGAAACAGAAAAGTCTCGGCCTGGTCGTCGCGATGCTGTGCCATCAGCAATGCCTCGCCAGGCTGCAGCGCGCCTGTGAATGCCTCGTAGCGTGCGCGGCGAGCGCTGGCTTCCAGGCT
Organism: Moraxellaceae bacterium; assembly: GCA_029237815.1. Classification (GTDB taxonomy): domain Bacteria; phylum Pseudomonadota; class Gammaproteobacteria; order Pseudomonadales; family Moraxellaceae; genus UBA2031. The sequence goes on along the minus strand of JAQZBP010000010.1, from coordinate 19,358 downwards.
GGCGGCCTGGGGCACCTGCACATGCAGTACCTCGAGCGCGACGCGGCAATCGGCACAGAAGTGCCTTGCATGCGCCGCCCAGGCGTCGGCATTCGGGCTCAGGCCATGGTGAACGTGGATTGCCCGCACCGGCATGGCGAACTCCTCCGCCACCGGAAGCAGCGCATGCAACAGCACCGAGGAATCCAGGCCGCCGGAAAAGGCGACCACGAGCCCCCGCACATCCGGGTTCGCAGGCAGATGCTCTTCGAGAAATTTCCGCAGTGCTCGTTCAGGCATGGGGCGCAGAAGTCGTGGCAGGGATGGGGCAATGCCAGAAAAAACGCCGGCAATCGCCGGCGCTTTTCTGGTTCAGGCCTCGCCCGTTTCGGCCGAGGTGGCGGTGCCGTAATTCATCAGGCGTTCGTAGCGGCGATTCAGCAATACTGTCGTGTCCATCGCGCGCAGCTTCTTGAGCTGGCGTATCAGCGCCTTGCGCAGGCTATCCGACATGACGTCGAAATCGCGATGGGCGCCGCCAAGGGGCTCCTTGACCAGCTCGTCGACAAAGCCCAGGGTCTTCAGTCGCTCGGCCGTAAGCCCCATGGCCTCAGCGGCTTCGGGCGCCTTGTCGGAAGTCTTCCAGAGGATGGAGGCGCAGCCTTCAGGGGAAATGACGGAGTAAGTGCTGTACTGCAGCATGAGCAGGCTGTCGCCCACGCCAATGGCCAGCGCGCCGCCGGAGCCGCCCTCGCCGATTACGGTCGAGACGATAGGTACCTGAAGGCGGGACATCACGGCAAGGTTGCGGGCGATGGCCTCGGACTGTCCACGCTCCTCAGCATCGATGCCGGGATAGGCGCCAGGCGTATCGATGAAGGTGAGGATGGGCATCTTGAAGCGCTCGGCCATCTCCATCAGGCGCAGTGCCTTGCGGTAACCTTCCGGCTTCGGCATACCGAAGTTGCGCCGCACCTTCTCCTTCACGTCACGGCCCTTCTGGTGGCCGATCACCATGACGGCCTCGCCCTGCAGGCGCGCCGGGCCACCCACGATCGCGGGATCGTCGCCGAACACGCGGTCACCATGCAGCTCGTCAAAGTCGGTGAAGATGCGCTCGATGTAGTCAAGCATGTAGGGGCGGCGTGGATGCCGCGCCAGCTGCGACACCTGCCAGGCGGTGAGGTTCGAGAAGATCTCCTCGGTCAGCCGCAGGCTCTTGTCCTGCAGGCGCACGATTTCTTCTTCGATATTGAGCCCGGTCCCCGAGCCCACCAGCCGGAGGCCCTCGATCTTGGCTTCGAGTTCGGCGATCGGCTGCTCAAAATCCAGGTAGTTCGGATTCATGCTTCCATCCTGTCTGTCCGGGCTCCGCCCGGTCCGTTTGCTGCCGGAGAGTCTAACCGCCCCTGAACAGGGACGTGAACCGGCCATCGGCTGATTTCTGGCGCAAGCCCGGCAACCGCCGGGAATGGCCTCAGTAAAGCACTTCCACGGCCTCGCTGCCGAACTGCTGCCTCAGCCGCTTGAGGAGCTCGTCGCTGGCCTGCACGCGCCAGCCGTCACCCAGCTTGAGGGTCGCCTCGGCGGCGCTATTGCGGTAGCGGACGCGCACCGGGCAGCCACCGCCTTCGGCCGCACGGTGAGAGCCCAGGAGCTGCTGCAGCTCCTGGGCGAAGCGGGCGCCCAGACTGGCCCCCTCGAGGCGCAGCTCCAGGCCGCGGCTGCGCGCGGCGCGCGCCTCGGCAAGGCTCATGACCTTGCGTACGATCATCTTGAGGCCGCCGGCGTAGTCGTCGTGACTGACCTCGCCCTCGACCACAACCACCGTGTCCTTGACGATCAGGTGGCGGAACTGTTCGTAGGTATCGCTGAATAGCGCCGCCTCGATGCGCCCGGTGCGGTCATCGAGCAGGACGAAGGCGCGCGAGCCACGCGCGCCCTTCTGGATGCGCGAGGCCAATACCAGGCCCGCCACGGTCGTGGTCACGCCACGCCGCGTCGGCTGCAGGTCGGAGAGGCGCTGCTCGACGAAACGCTTTAGCTCGGTCTCGTACTGGTCGATGGGATGACCGGTGAGATAAAGCCCCAGCGTTTCCTTTTCCGCCATGAGCCGTTCGTCGTCCGTCCATGGCAGGGCGTCCACGAATTCACCGCTGGGTGCCGCTTCGACGACGTCCCCGAAGAGATCGACCATGCCGGCATCGGCATTGCGCGCCTGCTGCTCGGCGGCCGCGACAGCCTCGTCCAGCGACGCCATCACGGCGGCACGGTGCGGCCCCAGCGCGTCGAGCGCGCCGGCGCGCACCAGCGCCTCCAGCGTGCGCTTGTTGCACTTGCGCAGGTCGATGCGCCGCGTGAAATCGAAGAGGTCCTTGAAGACCCCCCCCGTCTCGCGGGCCTGCACGATGCTCTCCACGGGGCCCTCGCCCACGCCCTTGATGGCGCCAAGGCCGTAGACGATGGCGCCGTTGTCGCGCGTGACGAACTTGTAACTGCCGTGATTCACATCGGGCGTTTCGATCTTGAGCTTCATCCCGCGGCATTCTTCGATGAAGGTCACGATCTTGTCGGTGTTGTGCATTTCCGACGAGAGTACCGCGGCCATGAACTCGGCCGGGTAGTGATGCTTGAGCCAGGCGGTCTGGTAGGACACCAGCGCATAGGCGGCGGAGTGCGACTTGTTGAAGCCGTAGCCCGCGAACTTCTCCATCAGGTCGAAGATATGGCCGGCCAGGTTGGCATCGATGCCCTGTTCCTTGGCGCCCGCCATGAACTTGACGCGTTCCTTGGCCATTTCCTCGGGCTTCTTCTTGCCCATGGCGCGGCGCAGCATGTCGGCGCCACCCAGCGAATAACCCGCCATGGCCTGCGCGATCTGCATCACCTGCTCCTGGTACACGATCACGCCGTAGGTCGGCTTCAGGATCGGCTCCAGGCATTCGTGCTGGTACTGCGCATCCGGGTAGGCCACGGGCGCGCGCCCGTGCTTGCGGTTGATGAAGTCGTCCACCATGCCCGATTCCAGCGGACCGGGACGGTACAGCGCCACGAGCGCGATGAGGTCTTCGAAGTTGGACGGCTTGAGCTTCTTCAGCAGCTCTTTCATGCCGCGCGATTCCAGCTGGAACACTGCGGTGGTGTGCCCGTCCTGCAGCAACTGGTAGGACGGCCTGTCGGTGAGCGGCAGGTCCATGATGTTGAGAGGCGGCTCGCCGCGCGCCGCGCGCCTGGCGTTGATGTCCTTCAGCGCCCAGTCGATGATGGTCAGCGTACGCAAGCCGAGAAAGTCGAACTTGACGAGGCCGACCGCCTCCACGTCGTCCTTGTCATACTGGCTGACCCAGCGGCCCTCTTCATCGCAATAGACGGCGGTGTAGTCGGTGAGCTTGCCGGGCGCGATCAGCACGCCGCCGGCATGCTTGCCGACGCCGCGGGTAAGGCCTTCCAGCTTGAGCGCCATCTCCCAGATCTCGAGGGCATCCTCGTGGTCGGAGAACGCCGGATTGGACAGCAACTCGTCGAGTTGCGGCTCCTCCTTGCGCGCCTCCTCCAGCGAGATGCCGGGCGTGAAGGGGATGAGTTTGGAAATCTTGTCGGCAAGGCCATAGGACTTGCCCTGCACGCGGGCCACGTCGCGCACCACGGCCTTGGCCGCCATGGTGCCGAAGGTGATGATCTGCGACACGGCCTGACGACCGTAGGCGTTGGCCACGTAATCGATGACGCTGTCACGGCCATCCATGCAGAAGTCGACGTCGAAGTCGGGCATGGACACGCGCTCGGGATTCAGGAATCGCTCGAACAGCAGGTCGTAGGGCAGCGGGTCGAGGTCGGTGATCTTGAGCGCGTAGGCCACCAGCGAGCCGGCACCGGAGCCACGGCCGGGACCGACCGGCACGCCGTTCTCCTTGGCCCAGCGAATGAAGTCCATCACGATGAGGAAGTAACCGGCAAAGCCCATCTGGTTGATGATGCCGAGCTCGAACTCCAGTCGGTCCGTGTAGACCTTGCGACGCTCCGCATGGTCCGGCGCGGCAGCATTCAGGATGTGCCTGAGACGCTCCTCGAGGCACTCGCGGGTATGCACGACGAAATAGTCTTCGAGGGTCATCCCTTCCGGCACGGGATAGTTGGGCAGGAAATTCTTTCCGAGCATCAGCTCCAGCGTGCAGCGTTTGGCGATCTCGACCGTGTTTTCAATCGCCTCGGGAATGTCCGAGAAAAGCTCGGCCATCTGCTCAGGTGTCTTCAGGTACTGTTCGGCCGTGTAATCGCGCGGGCGCTTGGGGTCATCCAGCACATAGCTCTGCGCGATGCACACACGCACCTCATGCGCCTCGAAGTCCTCGGGGGAAATGAAACGCACGTCGTTGGTTGCCACCACCGGGCACTGCAGTTCACCGGCCAGGCCCACCGCCGCATGCAGGAATTCCTCGTCGCCTGGACGGCCCGTGCGGGTCAGTTCCAGGTAGACGCGTTGCGGGAATCGCTGCATCCAGCGCGAGAGGCAGGGGCGCGCCAGCTGTGCGTCGGCGCCGATCAGCGACCTGCCAACATCGCTGTGCCTGCCCAGCAGGAGGATGATTCCTTCGCTGTGCTGCTCGATCCAGGCACGCTGCGCCAGCGCCTCGCCCAGCTGTTGCCCCTCGATGTAGGAGCGCGAGATGACCTGGATCAGGTTGCGGTAGCCGGCTTCGTTCATGACCAGCGCGGTGACCTCGCAACGCTCCTCGCCTTCGGCGATCACGAGGTCGGCGCCGAACACCGGCTTCAGTCCCTTGCCCTGCGCGGCCTTGTAGAACTTCACCAGGCCGTAGAAATTCATCAGGTCGGTCAGGCCGGCCGCGGCCATGCCGGCCTTCGCCGTGGCTTTGACCAGGTCGTCGATGCGCACGATGCTGTCCTTCAGCGAAAACTCGCTGCGGACATGCAGGTGGACGAAATTCGTCATGAGGACTCTCCAGCCAGGCGCAGCGCAAGGGCCTCTCGCACCGGCGCAAAGGAGCGGCGGTGCCCGGCAATCGGGCCATGCGCCTGCAACGCGGCAAAGTGTTCGGCAGTCGGGTAGCCCTTGTGCCGGCCGAACCCGTACTGCGGATAAAGTTCATGCAGCGCCGCCATCTCGGCGTCGCGTTGCACCTTGGCGAGAATGCTGGCGGCGCTGATGGCAGGAACGCGGGCGTCGCCCTTCACGACCGCTGTGGCCGCACAGGCGAATTTCGGCGCACGGTTGCCGTCAACCAGCACATGCTGGGGCACGATCGCGAGCGCCGCCACGGCGCGCTGCATGGCAAGCAGGCTGGCCTGCAAAATGTTCAGGGTATCGATCTCTTCCGGCTCGGCGCGTCCCAGCGCAAAGCACAGTGCCTTCTCGCGAATCTCCTCCGCCAGCGCGAGGCGGCGCTTCTCGGTCAGCACCTTGGAGTCCGCCAGCCCCTGGATGGGCCGTGCCGGATCGAGGATCACGGCGGCCGTCACGACGGCCCCCACCAGCGGGCCACGACCGACCTCGTCGACCCCGGCCACGAGCAGTCCCGCCAGATCGGGCAGCGGGGGAAACAGGTCGTCCGGTGCTCGAGAAATCGCCATCAGCCGGCCCTTTTTGCTTGCAGCAACTGCACGATCGCGTCGGCTGCCTTTACGTCGGCATTCTGCCGCAGCTTCTCGTGCAGGCCGGCGAAGTGACGCAGGCGGCTTTCACGATAGCCGGCATCCTCGAGCCAGCGCAGTGTCTCCGCGGCGATCGACGACGGCGTCGCCGCATGCTGGATCAGCTCCGGCACCAATTCCTCCCCGGCCAGCAGGTTGGGCAAGCTGACGTAGGGCGTCTTCACCAGAAGGCGCGCGATCAGGAAGGTAAGCCAGTGCAACTGGTACGCCACGACCATGGGCTTCTTCAGGAGCATGGCCTCCAGCGTGGCGGTACCGGACGCCAGCACCACCACATCCGCTGCGCCCATGACCATGCGGCCGACCCCGGCACCGAGCCCGGCATCGAAAACCCGGGCCTCGAGGCCTGCGGCGGCCAGATGCCCCTCGATGTCGGCGCGCCGAGCTGAATTGATTGCCGGAATGATGAACTTTGCCTGCGGACGGCGCTCGCGGATCAGCTTCGCTGCGGCGAACATGCCCGGCGCGATGCGGCTGACCTCGCCGCCGCGGCTGCCCGGCAGCAGCGCGATGTACTCCGCGCCAGGCTCCAGGCCCAGTTGCCCACGCAGCGCAGCCGTATCGTTGGCAACAGGCAGGGAATCCGCCAGCGGATGGCCGACAAATTCGGCGCCAACACCATGGTCCACATAGAACTGCCGCTCGAACGGCAGGAGACAAAGCACGAGATCGATGCTGCGACGGATGCCTTCGATTCGCCCTTGGCGCCATGCCCAGACCGAGGGGCTCACGTACTGGACGGTGGGAATGCCGACCGCCTTGAGAAGCGCGGAAAGGCGAAGATTGAAGTCCGGTGCATCGATGCCGATGTAGAGATCGATCGGGTCTTCGGTGAATTTGCGGACGAGTTCATCACGGATGGCAAACAGCTCGCGCAAGCGCCCGAGGACCTCGACGAGGCCCATGACCGAAAGCCGCTCCATGGGAAAGAGCGATTTACCACCCTGTGCTTCCATCTGGGATCCACAGATACCGAAGAACTCGGCATCGGGATAGCGTGCTTTCAGCTCGCGGATAAGACCCGCCCCGAGCGTGTCGCCGGACACCTCCCCGGCCACGATACCAATTTTCAGGGGCTTGCCCGGGCCGGACGGCATGGCGATCAGCGCACGATGCCGCGCGTGGATGCCTTGAGGGAGTCGATGAAGAGCTGCACTTCGGGGCATTCGGCCACGAGCTTTTCCGCCTCGACTATCGCCACCTCGAGCGTAAGGCTGTCGCGATACACGATGCGATAGGCGCGCTTCAGGGCATTGATGGTCTCGGGCGTCCAGCCGCGACGGCGCATGCCTTCAAAGTTCATGCCGTAGGCGGAGGCGGGATTTCCCCCAACCATGACATAGGCGGGAATGTCCTTCACCACGAGGCTGCAGCCCGCAGCCATCGAGAATGAACCGATGCGGCAGAACTGGTGGATGCCGGTCATGCCACCGAGGATGACGTGGTTGCCGATATGAACGTGGCCGGCGACGCCGGACCCCGAGGCGATGATGTTGTCATCACCGATAATGCAGTCATGCGCGATGTGCACGCTGGTCATGAGCAGGTTACGGCTGCCGATGCGGGTCAGGCTCTGGTCCTGCACCGTCCCGCGGTGGATGTTGCAGTATTCACGGATGACGTTGTCGTCTCCGATTTCCAGGCGTGTCGGCTCACCGCGGTACTTCTTGTCCTGGCATTCCTCACCGACAGAGGCAAACTGGAATATGCGGTTGCGCTCGCCGATCGTGGTCGGCCCCTTGATGACGACGTGGGGGCCGACGACGGTGCCCGCCCCGATTTCGACATCGGCGCCAATGATGCTGTAGGCGCCGACCTCCACGTCAGCGGCCAGACGCGCCGCCGGATCGATAATCGCTGTGGAATGGATCATGGTGCCCCCGATAGCTGCGTGTTCAGACCAGTTGTTCCGCGACGAGGATTTCTGCACTTGCCGCCAGCTCGCCATTCACACTGGCGCGGCAGCTGAACTTGTAGATATTACGCCTTGAGGCGCCCGCCTCGGCATACAGGTCCAGCCGATCGCCGGGGACCACCTGGCGCTTGAAGCGGACATCGTCCGCCCCTACGAAAAGATAGATATAGCCATCGGCCGGACGCTTGCCGGTCGTGTGGAAGCCCAGGATGCCGGCCAGCTGCGCCATGGCCTCGAGAATGAGCATCCCGGGCATGATGGGCTTTTCCGGAAAGTGTCCGGTAAAGAACTCCTCGTTGGCACTTACGTTCTTATAGCCCGTAATCAGCTTGCCCGGCTGCACATCAGTCACACGATCCACCAGCAAAAACGGATAGCGATGCGGCAGGAACTGGCGGATTTCAAGAATGTCCATCATGGTGTACAGCCCTTGTGTCAGCTTCGGGCGGCGTCAAATTGCCGGCCGCAAAAACCGGGCAATTGTACGGACTCGACAGCCCTCATGCAGCCTTTTTAGCAGGAAAATCAATCAGTCTGGCGAATCCGCCGACCGACGCAGGGCCTCTACCTCAGACTCCAGCTGACGCAAGCGGCGCGCCATGTCATCCAGTTGCCTGACCCGGACCGCCGTCTTCTTCCAGCGTTCGCTGGGCTCGAACGCCGTGCCGGAAGAATAGCTGCCTGGCTGGGTAATGGATTTCGTCACCATGGTCATCCCGGTGATCTGAACCTTGTCGGCAATCTCGATGTGACCGACAAGCCCCACTCCGCCTGCCAGCACGCAGTGCGAGCCGATCCGGGTGCTCCCGGAAACGCCGCAGCAGGCAGCGATGGCCGTATGGGCACCGACCACGACGTTATGGGCAATCTGCACCAGGTTGTCGATGATCGCGCCCTCATGGATCACGGTGTCATCAAGGGCACCACGATCTACGGTCGTGTTGGCGCCGATGTCCACGTCATCGTGGATCACCACCCGTCCAAGCTGGGAAATTTTCCGCCAACGCCCGCGATCATTGGCGAAACCGAAGCCATCTCCGCCGATAATGGCGCCAGAATGGATGTTTACCCTATTGCCGATGACGCAGTCGTGGTAAACCACCGCGTTGGCGCGAATCCGACAGTCCCGGCCGATACGGGTCCGGGCCTGCACCACGGCTCCAGCCTCGATGATCGAGCCCTGCCCTACCACGACATCGTCGCCGAGGACAACGTGCGGACCGATAGCAGCACCGGCCTCGACCAGGCAATTGCTGCCAATTTCCGCCGTCGGATGGATGCCGGCCGGAAGCCGGGGGGTACGGTCAAAAAGGGCAGCCAGCTGGGCGTAGCCCGCATAGGGGTTGGCCAGCAACAGGGCGTCGCCGTCGAAATCGACGGCATCCTCGGGCCGCAGCAGCACCGCCCCTGCCCGCGTTCCCTGAAGGGCCGAGCGATAAAGCGGATTGGAGAGAAAGCTGAGCTGCTCGGGACCTGCAGCCGCAAGCGTATGCAGACCCCGAATCACCCTCGCCCCGTCGCCGCGCAGCTCGGCGCCGAGACGCGCGGCGATATCAGCAAGCGTTAGGGAGAGACCGCTCACCTGGCTCACTTGCCAGCGGCAGTCGCCGCATTGAGCTTTTCAGTGATCTTCTTGGTGATGTCCACGGACGGATCAGCAAAGATCGCGCTCTTGCGCTCAATAATGATGTCGAACTTGTTGGTCTTCTGAAGCTCTTCAATCGCGGCCTCCATCTTCGGAAGCATGCGCTGCAGGAGCTCATTCTGGACTTCCTGCGTGCGGCGCTGAATGGTCTGCCCCAGGTTGTTGTATTCCTGGATTTTGCCTTCCGCCTGCTTTTGCAGGTCCTGCTTGTCCTTGGCGCTCATCACCGCGCCGTCTTTCTTGGCCTTGGCATCCAGGCCCTCGATTTCGTTCTTGAGCTGACTCATGCGGTCACGCTGCACCTTGAGCTCACCCTGCAGCTTCTCGACAGCTTTCTTGGCTGCGTCGCTAGCCATCAGCGCCATCTGGCTATCCGCCACAGCGATCTTCATTTCCGCCAGCACCGGCGTTGCCAGCAGCCCGGCCACGAGACCGGCAACCATGATGGAGTAACGCATGCATCTTTCCTCTACTGGTGGCCTCTCGGCCGTTTGTGAAAGGGCATTTCATCCCTGCTTATTGTCATTTCTTAAAGTCAGAAGCCCTGACCGATGGTGAACTGGAATACTCGGGTCTCATCGCCAGGCTGCTTGTTCAGCGGACGGGCGAGACTGAAGCTCAATGGTCCGATCGCCGTCAGCCAGGACAGGCTGATACCGGCGGTATAGCGCAAGTCACCCATCTCCGGATAATACCCAGAAATGTTGGTGTCGAAGACATTTCCCGCATCCAGAAAGAGAACCGTGCGAACCTGTCGATTGTTGGCCGCGAAGGGGGTCGGGACAATCAGCTCGGCACCGCCCTCTATCAGCACGTTCCCGCCGACGACTTCGGGATCCGGATCATTTGGACAGAAGGCGATGGCACAGCTCCGGGGCCCCATGCGGTTGTCACGATAGCCTCGGACCGAGCCAAAGCCGCCGGCAAAGTAGTTCTTGTAGAAAGGCAGCAGGTCCGAATCCCCATACCCGTCACCATAGCCCAGGCTGCCATGCAGGCGCCCGACCCAGGGACCGCTGATGGGAATATAGAGCTGGTTGTTGTAATTGACCCGGTAGTACGTCAGGTCACTTCCCGGCCATGCGAAATCCAGACTGAGCGACTGTGACGCGCCACGATCGGCAAACACGCCACGGTTCAAGGTATTGCGATTCCAGGCCAGACTACCGGTATAGGTCAGGTAGTCACTGCCCTGGGCCGTGACAAAGTTGGAAACATACTGGGATGCAAGCCCCCCCGCCCCGAGGGTGATGGAGGTCTCATCAACTCCCAGCGCAAAGCTGAGCCGCTCCGTTTCATCAATCGGGTAGCCGAAGCTGATATTGGCGCCCTGCGAGTCGGTGGTGTAGGTGCTGACGTTGAGCGCGTCGAGCTTGGTGGCCTTGTAGTAGAAGTTGTAGCCGCGACTGACCTCGTTCAGGGTGAAATAGGGATCCACGAACGACAAGTTGTAGGAGTCCACCACCTCCGAGCGACTCAGCCCCAGCGAGAACCGGTTCCCGGTCCCGAGGAAATTGGTCTGGCTCACACTGGCGCTGAAGATCACGCCAGCGCCCTGCGAATAGCCGATACTGGCGCTAATGGAGCCAGATGGCTGCTCCTTGACGGCGACATTCAGGTCAACCTGGTCAGATGCCCCCGGAACCCGCGCCGTATCCACCGCCACGTCTTCGAAGAATCCCAGGCGCTGCAGGCGCAGCTTAGAGAGATCGATCTTCTCGCTGGAGGCGAGCGCCCCCTCGTACTGCCGCATCTCGCGACGCAACACATTGTCATCCGTTTTCTGATTTCCCGAGAAATTGATGCGCCGGACATACGCCTGGCGAATGGGATTGACGAAGAAGGTGACGTCAGCAACCCGAGTGTCGGAATGCAGCTCCGGAATCGCGTTGACCTCGGCAAAAATATAGCCATCATTGCCGAGGCGGCGCGTTATCAGTTTGCTGGTCTGGGTCAGGTTGGTCTGGGAGAAGATGTCACCTTTCCGCACCAGCACCAGCCGCTTCAGCACATCTTCTGGAACCGGCAACTCCCCCGCCAGCTTCACCTCGCCGATACGGAACTGGTCACCTTCGCTCAGGCTGACGTCGACGGACACATCCTTTTTGTCGGGTGAAAGCTTCACTTGCGTCGAGTTGACGGTGAAATTCACATAGCCCCTGTCCTTGTACCAGGACTGCAGCCGCTCCAGATCGCCGGACAGCTTCTCGCGAGAATACTTGTCGTCTCCCTTGAAGAATGAAGTGAAGTGCGACGCCTTGAGCTGGAACACGTCCCGCAGGCTCTCGTCATCGAAAACCTTGTTGCCGACAAATCCAATCCGACGGATTTTCGAGGCAGGGCCTTCCTTGATCTTGATGCTCAGTCCTACACGGTTACGCGGCTTCGGGGTGGCTTCAACGTCAATCCGCGCCGCATAGCGGCCCTGCGAAATATACTGCCGCTCGAGCTCGCTCTTGACGTGGTCCAGCGTGGCGCGCTGAAACACCTCTCCTTCGGCCAGCCCTGCGGACTTCAGGCCCTTGAGGAGATTGTCCTTTTCCAGCGATTTGTTCCCGGTAATGTCGATACTGACGATCGTGGGGCGCTCGGTGAGCTGCAATACCAGCACATCGCCATCGCGGCCAACCTGGACGTCTTCGAAGTTCCCCGTCTTGAACAGCGTTTTGACGGCATCGGCAATGCGTTGCGCATCCACCGTGTCACCCGCATTGATGGGCAGGCTGCCATAGACACTTGCAGCAGACAGTCTGGCCAACCCCTCCAGACGGATATCCCGTACGACAAAGCTGCCGTCATCGGCATGCGCCAAGGACGCAATAAAAACCGCTGCCACGCAAACCAGATGCGGCAAGCGTCGAAAAAAACTCATCAAAGGGGATACTCCGCGCTCACAGGCGGCTCAGATCATTAAATATTGCCAGGAGCATGAGACTCATCAACATGAATATCCCGACACGCAGGCCCAACATCTGCACGCGCTCGGACAAGGGCTTGCCCATAACGCCCTCAATGGCGTGATAGACAAGATGACCTCCGTCCAGGACGGGAATTGGCAGCAGGTTGAGCACCCCTAGACTGACGCTCAACAACGCCATGAAACCCAGCAGAGCCATCCAGCCCATGGCTGCCGTTTGGCCCGCCACTTTAGCAATCGTGATAGGCCCGCTCAAGTTATTCACACTGATCAGTCCCTGCACCATTTTGGCCATGGACTCGAGGGTGAAGACGATCAGGGTGCCGGTCTTCTGGACAGCCATTCCGAGCGACTCGACGGGCCCATGCTCGACGCTCTGGCGGTATGCGGCAGGATATTCGATCGACTGCTCCCTGACCCCTATCCCCAGCTTGCCCCGGACGATGCCCTGGTCATCCTTTTCACCAGAAGGAATGAGCCGGAGAGCGACCACCTGCGCGCCACGCTGGACCTGCACCTCCAGCAGCTGCTCCGGCTGAGCCCTCACCGCCTCGACAAAATCCTGCCAGCTTTTGACGGGCCTGCCATCGACACTGACGATCCTGTCGCCTTCCTTAAGGCCCTGCCGCGCGCCCGCACCCTCCTTGAGAACCTCTCCGATCACAGGATCGATAGGCGGCTGATACGGTTTGAAGCCAACTTCACGAAACGGATCTATCTCGCGCCCACTGAGAAAATTATTGAGGGTCAGTGAAAGCTCGCGGGCTTCTCCGCCGCCGGCAGGGAGCAGGCGGATGCTGAGCTCTCCGGATTCGCCCATCCTGTCGATCAGGGCGTAGTTGATGGATTCCCAGTCGGCAACGGGCTTGCCATCAATCGCCAGAATCTCATCGCCCTCCTCGATGCCGGCTACCGCCGCGGGGGTCTGAGGTAGCACCCGGCCAATGATGGGGCGCAGGGTCTCGGTGCCCTGCATGAAGATGATCCAGTAAAGGAACACGGCGAAAACAAGATTGATAAGCGGACCGGCAGCAACGATTGCCATGCGAGCCCATACTGGCTGACGGTTGAAGGAGCGCGGCAGGTCCTCTGGCGCCACCTCTCCCTCCCGTTCATCCGCCATGCGGACGAAGCCACCCAGGGGAATCGCTGCCAGTTGGTACTGGGTACCCCTGCGGTCCTTCCACTTGAGGAGGGCGGGTCCAAAGCCGATGGAGAAGGTCAGCACCTTTACCCCGACACGGCGGGCAACCCAGAAATGCCCAAACTCATGAATAGCGATCAACGGCCCCAACACGATCAAAGCCGCCAGCACCATGTAAAACACGCTCATTGAGGACCCTCAGTGCAGAGTCGCCAGCAGCCGGGTGGCATGCTCACGGGCGATTCGGTCAGCCTCAAGAATTGTGGGGAGGCCCTCGGCAGCCATCATTGGCAATTCTGTAAGTGTCCGCTCAATCACCTGCGGAATATCGGTAAATGCGAGCTTCTCATCCAGAAAGGCTGCAACGGCGATTTCGTTGGCAGCATTCAGCATGGCCGGGGCACAGCCGCCCTGCCGGAACGCCTCGCGCGCGAGCCTCAGGCAGGGGAACCGTACTTCATCGGGCGCCTCGAAGTGCAGCGCACCTGCCGCGACCAGGTCCAGGGTCCCTACCCCGGCCGCAATTCGATCAGGCCAGGCCAGGCCAAGGGCGATCGGAGTACGCATGTCCGGGTTGCCCAGCTGCGCCAGCGTCGAACCATCCTCATACTGCACAAGGGAGTGAACAATGCTCTCCGGATGGATCACCACCCGGATCCTGTCCGGACCGAGGCCAAACAGCCAACAAGCCTCAATCAGCTCCAGGCCTTTGTTCATCAGGGACGCCGAATCCACTGAAATCTTGCGCCCCATGATCCATTTGGGATGCTTCACTGCCTGCGCCGGCGTGGCTGAGCGCATGGACTCCAGGGTCCAGGAGCGGAAGGGGCCGCCCGAGGCAGTCAGCAGCAACTGCTCAACTCCGACCGCGGCTTCACCACAGCGGTACCCGCCCGGCAGGCACTGGAATATCGCATTGTGCTCCGAGTCGATAGGCAGGAGCGTGGCATTGCTGCGGGCTAGCGCATCCATGAACAGGCCCCCGGACATTACCAGGGCCTCCTTGTTCGCGAGCAGCACGCGCTTGCCCGCGTTCACTGCCGCCAACGTTGGAAGCAAGCCTGCGGCGCCGACAATGGCCGCCATCACCACATCCACTTCTGCGTCGGCGGCGACGGCCACGAGAGCCTCGGTACCGTGCAGCACCGTTGTGCGGGAGCCCTCCAGGAGGGAACGCAGGCGCGTGCCGTCGACTTCGCTCGCCACTACGGCATAGGCAGGTTGAAAACGGCGGCATAGATCGGCAAGTGCATCGACTCGCTGGAAGGCCGTTAATGCAAACACCTCATACCGCTCGGGATGGCGGGCCACGACATCCAGCGTGCTCTGGCCGATCGAGCCGGTCGCGCCGAGCAAAGTCAGCCGCAGTGGGCGTGACATGGCGTCAGAAGCCACCGGCCAGCACCCAGCCAAGCGCAAAAATAGGGGCGGCAGCGGTCAGGCTGTCGATGCGATCAAGCGAGCCACCATGGCCTGGGAAGATTGTGCCGGAATCCTTGATGCCGGCACGTCGCTTGACCATGGACTCGAACAGGTCGCCCAGCACCGACGCCAGCACCGTCAGCAGCGACAATCCGAAAAACGCCATGAAACGCTGCCCGGACAGATCACGGTAAAAACCCACCGCCACCGCCACGGACAGTGTCAACACCAGGCCGCCAAAGAAGCCCTCCCATGTCTTGCCGGGACTCACATGCGGCGCGAGCTTGGTCTTGCCAAATTTCCGACCCGCGAAATAGGCTCCCGTATCTGCACCCCAGACGAGCACAAACAGATACATCAGCCATGCTGCTGACTGGGCATGGAGAATCACCAGCCCCAGCCAGGCCGGCACCAGAAGCACCCAGCCAAGGACAGACAGAACCAACGGGTTACCCCAGCCGTCAGCGCCCGACGGATAGGACCTGACCAGCCGGTGCGCCACCAGCCAGAACAGGACAGCAACCGCCAACACCGGGGTTTGTACTTGCCTGGCCAGATCAGGCCGAAGCGCCAGGGCGGCGAGAACCACCACCACTCCCAAGGCATAGGCGCCCCGCAGGGATGGATGCCCGAATGCCGACATTCCCGCCCACTCCCAGGCGGCGACTGCAACAATCGCCGCGGCAAACACTTGGAAAGCCCATGTGCCTGGCGCGAAAAACACACACCAGATGACGATAGGCAGCAATACGAGGGCAGTGACAATTCGTTGGCGGAGTTCGGGCTTCAAGAAGATCATCCTTGTTGGATGCAGCAAGACTCAGGCGAAACCTGCGGCCTCGACCTGCTCTGAGGTGCGACCAAAGCGGCGCTGACGACTCGCATAGTCGGCGAGGGCTTCATCCAGCTCATGCGCATCGAAATCAGGCCATAGGGCGTCGGTGAAATAGAACTCGGCATAGGCGGTTTGCCAGAGCAGGAAGTTGGAGATGCGCATTTCGCCGCCAGTCCGTATCAACAGGTCCACCGGCGGAAGATCCGCCATCTGCACGAAGTACCCCATGCGCTCGGGCGTGATCTCGGCCGGGGTAAGACGCCCCTCCGCCACCTCCCGGGCAAGCATCTGTGCAGCATTGGCCATATCCCACTGCCCACCGTAGTTCACGGCAATCACCAGCGTCATGCGGACATTGTTGCGGGTCATCGCCTCGGCCTCGAGCATGCCGGCCTGTAGTTCGGGGGAGAAGCGGGAAAGGTCGCCAATGAAGCGGACACGGATACCATTCTGGTGGAGCTCGGCCACCTTCTTGGTGAGCGCCTCCAGAAAGAGGCTCATGAGGGCGGCAACCTCCTGCTCCGGGCGCCGCCAGTTCTCGCTGGAAAATGCGAACACGGTCAGGACCTCGACACCGACCCGCGCCGCATATTCGACAATCTGCCGAACCGCCACCTCACCGGCGCGGTGACCCTCCGGGCCCGGCAAACCACGCCTCTTGGCCCAGCGATTGTTGCCGTCCATGATGATCGCGACATGGCGCGGCAATATACCGGCAACCGAGCCGATATCGGGCGCACTGCTCGCAGCAGGGGCTGTCATTGCATCAGACCTGCATCAGTTCCTGTTCCTTGGCGGCCAGCATCCTGTCCACCTCGGCCACGTACTTGTCCGTCAGCTTCTGCACGTCCTCGGTACCCTTGCGCTCCTCGTCTTCGGAAATTTCCTTTTCCTTCAGGAGGTCCTTGAGGTCGGCCATGATGTCGCGGCGGATATTGCGGATGGCGACGCGGGCATTTTCCGCCTCGGCGCGCGCGACCTTCTGCATATCGCGACGGGTTTCCTCCGTCAGTGCCGGGAGCGGCACGCGAATGACGTCGGCAGTGATGGGATTGAGACCAAGGTCCGACATGCGGATAGCCTTGTCGATCGCAGCCAGCAGGGTGCGCTCGTACGGCTGGATGATGAGCGTGCGGGCATCTTCCACGCCCACATTGGCAACCTGCGTCAGCGGCGTGTCGGCGCCGTAGTAGGGCACCATGATGTCCTTGAGGATGGCTGGATGGGCACGGCCGGTACGTACCTTCGAGAACGCCCCCTCAAGTGATTCGACACTCTTCTTCATACGGACTTCGCCGTCTTTCTTGAGATCGTTGATCATGGTCTTCTCCTTGCGACCGGCCTGTCAGCGCGGTTTGGTGCCAATCAGGGTGCCTTCGCTCTCGCCCACCATCAGGTTGAGCAGGGCGCCGGCCTTGTTCATGTTGAAAACGGTCAGCGGCATGTCGTGGTCACGGCACAGGCAGATGGCGGTCAGGTCCATCACGCCGAGCTTCTTGTCCAGGACCTCGTCGAAGGTGAGGTAATCGTACTTGACCGCTTCCGGATTCTTGACGGGATCGGCGCTGTAGACACCATCCACCTTGGTGGCCTTGATCACGAGATCGGCATTGATTTCGATACCGCGCAGGCAGGCCGCGGTATCCGTGGTGAAGAAGGGATTGCCGGTACCCGCGACAAAAATGAGCACGTCGCCGCCCTGAAGGTGGCGCACGGCCGCGCGGCGGTCGTAGTGATCGACTACGCCGCTCATGGGAATGGCGCTCATGAGGCGGGTCTTGATGTTGTTGCGCTCAAGGGCGTCGCGCATGGCGATGCCGTTCATCACGGTGGCCAGCATGCCCATGTGGTCGCCGGCGACCCGGTCGAGGCCCGCGGCCTGCAGGGCGGCGCCGCGGAAGAGATTGCCGCCACCGACCACGATCCCGATCTGGACACCTATTCCCACCAGTTGCCCGATTTCCAGGGCGATGCGGGACAGGACCTTAGGATCGATGCCGAACTCGACCTCGCCCGCCAGGGCTTCGCCGGAGAGTTTGAGCAGGATGCGTTTGTGCGCGGGGTTGCGGTCAGCCATGGCGTCCTCGGGCAGTAGGTGGCCGGCTGGTGTCCGGCCCGGAAAGTGCGGGAATCTTACAGGATGAATGGAAGATTTTCCCATTAAAAAGGCCCCAAAAAGGGGCCTTTTCCAGGAAGCACCAGGACTTACTTGGCGGCTGCGGCAGCCGCTTCGGCGACTTCGGCGGCGAAGTCGACTTCCTTCTTTTCGATGCCCTCGCCGACTTCCAGGCGGACGAAGCGGGTCACCTTGGCTCCGTTCTTGGACAGCAGCTGGCCGACCTTGGTGTCCGGATCCTTCACGAAGGCCTGCTCTACCAGGGAAACCTCGGCCAAGTACTTCTTGACCGAACCTTCCACCATCTTCTCGACGATGTTGGCAGGCTTGCCGGACTCGGCGGCCTTGGCGGCGGCGATTTCGCGCTCCTTGGCGACCAGGGCGGGATCCACGTCTTCCGGGGCGACGGCTTCGGGCTTGGCGGCGGCGATGTGCATGGCGACGTCGCGGGCCAGCTCGTCGTTGCCGCCTTCCAGGGCGACCACGACACCGATTTTGAGGCCATGGATATAGGAGGCCAGCAGGGCACCCTCGATCAGCTGGGCACGGCGGACCTGGATGTTCTCGCCAATCTTCTGGACCAGGGCAATACGGGCTTCTTCCACGGTCTGGCCGTCATAGGCGAGGCCGGCGATCTTGGCGACATCGGTCTCGCGGGCAGCCAGAGCGATCTGGGCGACCTTGTTGGCGAAGGCGCTGAAGTTAGTGTCGCGGGCAACGAAGTCGGTCTGACTGTTCACTTCCAGAATGATGGCAGTACCGCCAGACTGGGCAACGATGATGGCGCCTTCGGCCGCGATGTTGCCAGCCTTCTTGGCGGCCTTGGCCTGCCCCGACTTGCGCAGGTTGTCGATGGCGGTTTCGATATCGCCATTGGCTTCAGTGAGCGCCTTCTTGCACTCCATCATGCCGAGGCCGGTGCGGTCGCGCAGTTCCTTCACGAGGCTGGCGGTGATTTCTGCCATGGTGTCATCCTCTCTAGCAAGCCGGGGCGACAGGCCCGCGGCGGGAAAATTGATTGGGTTCAGCGAGTTGCAGGAGCAATAAAGGGGGCCATGCCCCCTTTATTGTCAGATAGTGCCGCGCCGTATTACTCGGCAGAGGCACCTTCTGCCACTTCCACAAAGCCGTCGGTCTCGCGACCACCATGGGAGGCAGAGTACTCACGACCTTCCAGCACGGCGTCGGCCATGGCGCGCACGTACAGCTGCACGGCACGGATGGCGTCGTCGTTACCCGGGATAACGTAGTCCACGCCTGCCGGGTTGGAGTTGGTGTCGACGATGCCGATCACGGGAATGCCCAGCTTGTTGGCTTCAGTGATGGCAATCGACTCGTGGTCGACGTCGACCACGAAGATGGCGTCGGGCAGGCCGCCCATATCCTTGATACCGCCGAGGGACTTTTCCAGCTTTTCCATTTCACGGGTGCGTTCCAGCGCTTCGCGCTTGGTCAGCTTGGCGAACGTGCCATCCTGGATCTGGGCTTCCAGATCCTTCAGGCGCTTGATGGACATGCGGATGGTCTTCCAGTTGGTGAGCATGCCGCCCAGCCAGCGATGGTCGACGAAGGGCATGCCACAGCGTGCGGCCTGTTCGCGGATAATGGGGGCGGCGGCACGCTTGGTGCCCACGAACAGCACCTTGTTCTTGTTCGAGGCCAGCTTGTTGACGTAGTTCAGCGCGTCATTCAGGGCCGGAACGGTGTGCTCG
>JAQZBP010000004.1 GCA_029237815.1 Moraxellaceae bacterium | reverse complement strand
GTCAAACTGTTAAAGATCTCGGCAGCGCTCGTCGCTACTACCGTCTCACTCAAGAGGCGCGCATTCTACAGCGATACCTCAGGGTGTCAACACTTTTTTTGCCGATATTTCAGTGCTTTAGCTGCACTTCTTACCGTCGCCATCTGCGTTGGGAGGCCGCATTATAGGGAGCCAAACGAATGCGTCAACGGGATTCTGAAAAAATTTCAGTTTTTAAACGATGCATTTCTGAGATAGGCGAAAAGACGTACAAACAGCAGTACGAAGAGCAGCAGCACATAGGGCCAGACAGCTAGGAATCCTAACTTTTTGACCCAGGCGAAATGCAGCAAGACAAGCAGCGCACCTGGATACACTAAACGATGCAGCATCACCCAGCGCCTGCCTAGGCGTCGCTGCCAGCTCCTCGTCGAGGTCAGAGCGAGGGGCAGCAGGCATAGGAATGCGCTAGCCCCGACAACCACGTAGGGCCGCCTCAACAGCTCACCCCAGACCTCTGCCCAGCCCCCTCCATAAAGCAAGAGTACGTAGCTACAGATGTGCAGCAGGGCATAGAAGAACGCCGCGAGACCGAGCATGCGACGGTACCGGATCCAGAACGACTTTCCCGTCAGTAGCCGGAGGGGCGTCATGGCAAGGCATAGCAGTAGGATATGGAAGGCCCAGAGGCCGAAAAAATCTACCAGCGCCTTGGCAGGATCCGGCCCCAACCGGTTACTCGCTCCACTCCAAATCACCCAAGCCAGCGGAAGCATCAGCCCCAGCAGAAACAACAGCTTACTGCGCCAATCCCGGCTCAAGGGTAATCCGGGCTTCAAAAGTGCCTCTTCAGATCCATTCCACGATATAAGCTGGCGACCTCCCTGGCATAGCCATTGAACATCTGGGTTTCCCTCCAGTTCGGGGTAAATAGGCCGCCTGGAAGCCGTCTTTCGCGCTTCTGCGTCCAGCGTGGATGGTCTACCGCAGGATTTACATTGGCATAGAAGCCATATTCGGACGGAGCAATACGCGCCCAGGTCGTGCCCGGCAGGGTCTCCGTGAAGCGGATACGGACAATGGACTTGATGCTCTTGAAGCCATACTTCCATGGAATGACAAGGCGAAGCGGCGCGCCATTCTGTGGAGGCAGGGACCGGCCGTACACACCAACCGCCAGCATCGCAAGAGGATGCATTGCTTCATCAAGACGCAGACCCTCGACATAGGGCCAGGGCAGGCCGGAGGAGCGCTGACCCGGCATTTGCGCGGAGTCATGCAACGTCGTGAACTCTACGTAGCGGGCATTCGATCCGGGTTGGAAGCGCCGAACCAGATCCGCCAATGGAAACCCGAGCCAAGGCACCACCATGGACCAAGCTTCGACACAACGCAGCCGATAGATTCGATCCTCGAGGGTATGAGGTCGCAGGATGTCCTCAAGCGTGTAGAGGCCGGGCTTCTCGCAGAGTCCGTCCACCCTTACGGACCATGGATCAAGGCGCATGTTCCCTGCATTTTGAGCAGGATCGTCCTTTTCCAGGCCGAACTCATAGAAATTGTTATAGGTGCTGACCGCATCGTACGGCGTCAACTCCTCGGGAAATGGGCGCGTCGCAACACGACGCGCAGCGAGCTTCTCCTTCAGGAAGCGTGGCATGGCACTCCGGTCCGGCACGGGCTCATAAGCCGTGGCGGCTGCGGCTTGCACATGCGGCGAAAAAAAAGCCGCTGCGCCATACAGGCCAGCGGCTTTAAGGAACTCGCGTCTCTGCTGATAGACCGTTTTGGAGGTGATTTCGCTGGAAAGCAAATCCATTGGAGTACGGTGGCGTATCAGCATGACTTCCCTCCTCGTCGCGGGACCGGGCTAGCTGTGAGCGGCAGGGGTCCCCGTCAGCCTCCGCCGTGCCCAGATGGTCGCAACAGGTCCGGACAGGGCATAAACAAGCGACACGGTCATAAGACCAATGGGCAGATCGTAGTTGATGATGCCCAGCACCAGCACCACCGGAAGCATGACCGCAAACGGAACTCGTGAACGATCCAGCTCCTTGAAACTGTAGTAACGGAAATTACTCACCATAAGAAATGCCGTCACAACGGTAATGACTGCCACTGCTATCGCCAGCTCGTGCTCGCGACCGGCGATTCGGTTGTCAAATCCGGCCCATACCATGCTGGCGATGATGGCCGCAGCCAACGGACTAGCAAGCCCGATGAAGTAGCGCTTGTCGACGACGTTGATCTGCACATTGAAGCGTGCCAAGCGGAAGGCCGCGGCTACCGCATAGATAAAAGCGCAGATCCAGCCCATCTTGCCGAGCGACTGCAGGCTCCAGCTGAAAACGACGAGCGCCGGGGCGACCCCGAACGACACCATGTCGGAGAGCGAATCGTACTCTGCACCGAAAGCGCTCTGGGTATTGGTCATACGGGCGACACGCCCATCCATGCCATCAAAGAGCGCGGCCACGAAGATGGCAATCGCGGCGGCTTCGAAGCGGCCATTCATGGCGGCGATGATGGCGTAGAAACCGGAGAACAGGGCTGCTGTCGTGAACAGGTTGGGCAACAGGTAAATGCCCCTGTTGCGAACCCACCGGCCGCCTTCGTCCCGCTCTTCCTCGACTACCTCGAAGGTGATGCCGTCGTGGTCTTCCTGTTCCGTATCCCGATCGTTCTGGGGGGTATGCATGTCCTGCTCTCTTCGCCTGGCGGTGACGGGATGATAGTCAGCGCCGGCCTTCTTGACCATCCGAGACGGGGTGGCGCAGGCCACCTGAAATGAATAACGCGGCCGGGGCCGCGTTATTCAGGGGGATCACTCGCCACCACATGGGGCGGCAGGGGATCAGTTCTTGCTCTGGTCGACCAGCTTGTTCTTGGCGATCCAGGGCATCATGGCGCGCAGCTGGGCACCGACCACCTCGATGGGGTGCTCGGCGTTCAGGCGACGGCGGGCGGTCATCTCAGGGTAGTTGGTCTTGCCTTCCAGGATGAAGCGCTTGGCGTACTCGCCGTTCTGGATGTTCTTAAGGCATTCGCGCATGGCTTCGCGGGCCTGGTCGGAGATGACGCGCTGGCCGGTCACGTACTCGCCATACTCCGCGTTGTTGGAGATGGAATAGTTCATGTTGGCAATGCCGCCTTCGTACATCAGGTCAACGATCAGCTTCAGCTCGTGCAGGCACTCGAAGTAGGCCATTTCCGGGGCATAGCCGGCTTCGGTCAGGGTTTCGAAGCCCATCTTCACCAGCTCGACGGCGCCGCCACAGAGCACGGCCTGTTCGCCGAAGAGGTCGGTCTCGGTTTCTTCGCGGAAGTTGGTCTCGATCACGCCACCCTTGGTACCGCCATTGGCGGCGGCATAGGACAGGGCGATCTGCTTGGCGTTGCCGGACTTGTCCTGGTACACGGCGATCAGGGTCGGCACGCCGCCGCCCTTCAGGTACTCGGAGCGCACGGTGTGGCCCGGGCCCTTGGGAGCGATCATGATCACGTCGAGGTCGGCGCGCGGGACCACCTGGTTGTAATGCACGTTGAAGCCGTGGGCGAAGGCCAGGGTGGCGCCCTGCTTGATGTGGGGGGCGACGTTGTTGGCGTAGACCTCGGGGATGTTCTCGTCCGGCAGCAGGATCATGACGACGTCGGCGGCCTTCACGGCGGCGTCGACTTCGGCGACCTTGATGCCAGCGGCTTCGACCTTGGACCAGGAGGCGCCGCCCTTGCGCAGGCCGACGGTGACATCGACGCCGGAGTCGCGCAGGTTCTGGGCGTGGGCGTGGCCCTGGGAGCCGTAACCGATGATGGCGACCTTCTTGCCACGGATGATGGAGAGATCGGCGTCTTTGTCGTAGTAAACGTGCATGATGTTTCCTCTGTTAAAAAGTCCCGCTTTTGGCCGGACACTTGCGATTTGATGATCCCTCTCCCCTGCCCGCCTCCTGCAATGGACGGCGGCAGGGCATCAGGCGTTAAACACTCAGAACCTTTTCACCGCGGGCGATGCCGCAGACACCGGTGCGCACCACTTCCAGGATGGCGTTCTCGCTCAGGGCCTGGACGAATGCGTCGAGCTTGTCACTCGCGCCGGTGAGCTGGATCGTGTAGATGCTCGGGGTCACATCGACGATCTGGCCGCGGAAGATGTCGGCGGTGCGCTTGATTTCCGCACGCGCCGCGCCGGTGGCCTTGACCTTGACCAGCATGAGCTCGCGCTCGATGTGGCCGCCTTCGGTCAGGTCCACGACCTTTACCACTTCCACCAGCTTGTTCAGCTGCTTGGTCACCTGCTCGATCTTGTGCTCATCACCGAAGGTGGTGAGCGTAAGGCGCGACAGCGTCGGGTCATCGGTTGGCGCCACGGTCAGCGAGTCGATGTTGTAGCCACGCTGGGAGAAGAGACCCACCAGGCGGGACAGCGCGCCGGGTTCGTTTTCCATCAAAACAGAAATGATACGGCGCATGATTACGTACGCTCCGACTTGGACAGCCACATATCCCGCATGGATCCACCGGCGAGCTGCATCGGGTACACATGCTCGGAGGGATCCACATACACATCGAGGAAAACCAGCTTGTCCTTCATCGCCATCGCTTCACGCATCTTGCTTTCGAGCTGCGCCGGGTCGGTGATCTTGAAGCCGACGTGGCCATAAGCCTCAGCCAGCTTTACGAAGTCGGGCAGCGAGTCCATGTACGAATGCGAATGACGCCCTTCGTACTGCATGTCCTGCCACTGCTTCACCATGCCGAGCGAGCGGTTGTTGATGTTAAGGATCTTCACCGGCAGGCCGTACTGCATGCAGGTGGAGAGCTCCTGGATATTCATCTGGATGGAGGCTTCGCCGGTGACGCAGACCACGGTCTCTTCCGGGAAGGCGAAGAGCGCGCCCATGGCCGCCGGCAGGCCGAAGCCCATGGTGCCTAGGCCGCCGGAATTGAGCCACTGACGGGGACGGTCGTACTTGTAGTAGAGCGCGGCGAACATCTGGTGCTGGCCCACGTCGGACGTGACGATGGCCCTGCCCTCGGTCACCTTGTAAAGCATCTCCACCACTTGCTGCGGCTTCATCTCGCCGGGCTTGGCCGGCTCGTAACGCAGGCCATGGTAGGCGCGCCACTCTTCGATCTGCTTCCACCAGCCGGCAAGGGCGTCGGCATCCGGCTTGGCGGCCGTCGGCAGCTGTGCCAGCATTTCCGTCAACACCGGCTCGACCGCGCCCACGATGGGAACATCGGCCATGATGGTCTTGGAAATGGAGGCCGGATCGATATCGATGTGAATGATGCGGGCGTTGGGGCAGAACTTTTTCACGTTATTGGTGACACGGTCGTCGAAGCGCGCGCCCACGGCGAGGATCAGGTCGCAGTGGTGCATGACCATGTTGGCTTCGTAAGTGCCGTGCATACCAAGCATGCCGAGGAACTGGCGATCGGAGCCGGGAAAGGCGCCGAGGCCCATCAGGGTATTGGTCACCGGATAGTTGAGCTTGTGCGCCAGCTCGGTGAGCTGCGCAGAAGCGTTGCCCTGCACCACGCCGCCGCCGGCGTAGATGACCGGGCGCTTGGCAGCAACGAGTTCATCCACCGCCTTCTTGATCTGGCCGGCATGGCCGCGACCAGGCGGGTTGTAAGAACGCAGCTTCACCTTGGCCGGATATTCGTAGGGGAACTTTTCGGCGGGAAGCGTGCAGTCCTTGGGAATGTCGATCACAACAGGACCCGGACGACCGGTGGCGGCGATATAGAACGCCTTCTTCACCATGACGGGGATGTCTTCGGCCTTGCGCACCTGAAAGCTGTGCTTAACGATCGGGCGCGACACGCCGATCATGTCGGTTTCCTGGAAAGCATCCTCGCCGATCAGGTGCGAGGGCACCTGGCCGGAGATGACCACCATGGGAATGGAATCCATGTAGGCCGTGGCGATGGCCGTGACGGTATTCGTTGCACCGGGGCCCGAGGTCGCGAGGACGACGCCGACCTTGCCGGTGGCGCGGGCATATCCGTCGGCGGCATGGCCGGCGGCCTGCTCGTGACGGACCAGGATGTGCTTGACCTTGTCCTGCTTGAAGATGGCGTCGTAGATATGCAGCACGGCGCCGCCGGGATAGCCGAACACGTACTCCACGCCTTCGTCGGCGAGGGCACGGATGAGCATTTCACCACCAGATAACTGTTCCACAGATTCACCCTTGAAAAAGCGCAAAGCCACGCAAAGACCGGCCTGGCGTGGGGGGCGCATTCTAGCACGAGGAGGTGCGCCGGATGGCGCATGATGGGGTCTGCCATACCTGCCGCACTGACCGGGTTCGGTCGCGCGGGCACCGCCGCCGCTTGCCAGGGGCGATGCTTTACAGGTGGTACGGACGCGGCGGTTGGCCGTTCCGGGCAGGGCACTAGCCCTGGCGTCAGCTCGGTGGAGGGTGACCACCGTCCTGACACCCACATCGGGAGCGGCGATTTTTTCGACAGCACCGCAAAATGTCAAGTTGTAGGCAATCTCCCATCCATACCCTTACCAAGCCCTGCCTACCCCGCTATAGTCGCGAAAACTGCTTTACCGGTGACCTCATAATGAAAACGATAAGCCCCTTGATTGCATGCCTTGCCGTACTCGTCGCCACTGCTCCCGCCCATGCCGGCAGCAAGTTCTACAAGTGGACGGATGAGCACGGCGTGACCCACTACACGGCCGAGCCGCCCCCCAGCTCCGCCAAGGGCGCCAGCGAAGTGAAGGTCCGTAGCCGCTACCAGTCCGAGGAAGAGGCCGCCAAGGCCGCTCCGGCTGCCGCCGCAGGTGGCACTGCAGCGCCGGGCAAGGACGACAAGGCGGCCGGAAAGGGCAAGGACAAGGACAAGCCGAAGGAAAAGGAAAAGGAAAAGGCCAAGGACGCGAAAGAGGGCTCCGAGCGCTACGCCGAGCGCTGCAAGAAGCTCCAGTCCGACCTGCAGACCATGCAGGAACACGCTCGTATCCGGGTGTCTGATGGTAGCGGCGGCGAAGCCCGTGTGCTCTCGGAAGAGGAAAAGAATGCCAAGCAGGACGAGGTCCAGCGCCAGATCAAGGCCTTCTGCGAATAAGACTGTGCGCCAACGAAAAGGCCGCCCTTCAGGCGGCCTTTTTCTTTTGGCGATGACGAAACCGATCAGGGCCTGCCCGGGAAGAGGCTCTTCTCGATCTCGGGCAGCTCCGCCTGCATCTGCTCCCCCACCCACCATTGCGGCTCGGAGGGCTCGAAGTTCTCAGCCTGCTCACGCTCCTGGATGGAGGCTCGAGCGGTCTCGAAAGCGGATCGCAGGCTGTGCTTGCGCCGCAGGGCCTCGTCGAAGAAGGCCCGGCCAAAATAGGTCATCTCCGCGTCATCAAGACAGCCGAAAGAGCTGCGCGTGGCATCCGCAGCCGTTATGACCAGCGTGTCCGGGGACTGCAGCACCGGAATGAAGCCCCCCGAAAAGCAGGCGGAGAGCACGATGACCCGGTGTTTGATGCCGGTCTCGTCCAGCGTGCTGCGTAGCCACTCCGGGGTGATGCCGGCCAGCTCCAGGGGCCAGTAGTTCAGCTCGATCTCATGCTCCTCGCTACCGTGCGACGTGATGAAGAGGAAGAGCACATCCTTGTCGCGGTCCATATGCGCAGCCATCGCATGGAGCGCACGGGCGATCGTCGTGCGCGTGGCGATAGGCTGGCTGGCCACGGTGTCATCGCTGTTGATCAGCACGAGCGAGCGGCCCGACGTGCCGAAGCGCGTATCGAAGAGCGCGCGCACCGTCTCGGTTTCCTGCTTGAAAACGCCCTGGTAGAAAACGCCCCCGATGCCGAGGAAGTACCAGTCCGTGCGATCCGGTCGCTCCGGCTGCAGCCCCTTCAGGGCACGCTGCAGCAGCTCGGGCTGTGCCTGCCAAATCTCGTCCTCGACGAGACGGGAGGTCGTGGGCAGCGGCTCCTCCGCCTGGGTGGAGTACCAGAGCCGCTGGTCGCTGAAGGTCAGACTCCAGGCAGTGAAGACACCCAGCAATACGGCAAAGGCCACCGCCCTCTCCCACCAGGGCCAGGCGAGGGCACGGGTGAACACGAAGACCACGGCCAGGATCGGCCAGGCATAGAGACCGGTGTACAGCAGCGGAATGTAGCCGGCGATGGTCGCCGGCACCCAGTTGTTCTGCTGCGCATACAGCAGCAACGACTGCGCCAGCCCGAGGAGGATGTCGGCGGACAGCCAGACACTGGCCGGCGCCAGGCCCATGCGCCAGAGACCATGGCGATTGGCCAGAATCTGGCCGAACACCAGCAGGACGAAGGCCGGAATGACGTAGACGGCCACGCCCGGCGGAGACCAGGCCCCGGGCCAGCCTTCGCTGGTGAAGTCGAAGAAGAAACTGACGGCAAGGCTGAGCAGGAGGAGGACGATGAAGTTGAGCGGCGTGGGCGCCAGCCAGCGCAAGGCACTGCGCCGGAAAGCCAGCAAGTGGCAGGCCGCCCACAGGTTACGTGCGAGGTCGCTTACGGTAAGGGGTACAGCCTTGTTCACTTGCTCACGTCAACCTTGGCCCCGGATCACCGGACTCCAGCGCGCCGGCGATGCCCGGCAAGGGCCCGCATCATAGCAGGGCGGGCGCCGGGCCGGCAGCCGCGTCAGGTGAGCTCCGTCTCGATGCTGATCTCCCCTGACAGAACGCGGTGGATGGGGCACTTGTTGGCGATCTCCAGCAGCCTCGTGCGCTGCTCCTCCGTCAGCTCGCCCCGCAGGGTCACCTGGCGGAGCAGGCGGTAATGGCCGGGCGATTCCTCATGGGTAATGACGACATCGGCGTTCTCCAGCGGCCAGCCCTTGCGCGCGGCGTACATCTTCACGGTCAGCGCGGTGCAGGCGCCCAGGGCGCTGTCGAGCAACGCATGGGGATCCGGGGCGAGATCGTCGCCGCCGTCGGCCGCGTTGACGTCGGTCAACAGGGTATGGGGGTCGCTTTCAATGGTCTGGGCCAGCTTGCCGATGGGGGCCTTGTGAACACGGATGGACATGCGGGAATCCTTGTCGGTATGAAAAAAGCCGGGCCGGCACTGGCCCGGGGGCGCTGTCGGACGGCAGAAAAAAGCCCGGTCTTGCCCGGGCTTTTTTATCAGTGCCGCGTCAGTGGTACAGCTTCTTGTGGAAGACGAACTGCCCGTGCTCGTCGTCGACGAGGATGGTGTCGCCTGCCACGAAGTCGCCCTGCAGCAGCTTCTGCGCGAGCGGGTTCTCCAGCAGGGTCTGGATGGCGCGCTTGAGCGGACGCGCGCCGTAGACCGGATCGTAGCCCGCGGCAACCAGGCGCAACATGGCGGCTTCCGAGATTTCGAGGCCAAGTTCACGCTCCGTGAGTCGGGCGCGCAGGCGCTCGAGCTGGATTTCGGCGATACCGCGGATCTGCCCTTCGGCGAGCGGGTGGAAGACCACGACCTCGTCGATACGGTTGATGAACTCGGGGCGGAAATGGCGGCCCACGACCTCGAGTACGGCTGACTTCATGGCGTCGTACTGCGCCTCGCCGGCCAGGGTCTGGATGATGTCCGAGCCCAGGTTGGAGGTCATCACGATCACGGTGTTGCGGAAGTCCACGGTGCGGCCCTGGCCGTCGGTGAGGCGGCCGTCCTCCAGCACTTGCAGCAGGATGTTGAAGACGTCCGGATGCGCCTTTTCCACTTCATCCATCAGCACGACACTGTAGGGGCGACGGCGCACGGCTTCCGTCAGGTAACCGCCCTCCTCGTAGCCGACGTAGCCCGGCGGGGCGCCGATGAGGCGGGACACGGAGTGCTTCTCCATGAACTCGGACATGTCGATGCGCACCATGGCGTCGTCGGAATCGAAGAGGAAGCGCGCCAGCGCCTTGCACAGCTCGGTCTTGCCGACGCCGGTGGGGCCCAGGAACAGGAAGCTGCCGTTGGGGCGGTTGGGATCCGACAGGCCGGCGCGCGAGCGGCGCACGGCGTTGGACACGGCGACCACGGCCTCGTCCTGGCCGACGACACGCCGGTGCAATTCGTCTTCCATGCGCAGCAGCTTTTCGCGCTCGCCCTCCAGCATCTTGGACACAGGTATGCCCGTGGCCTTGGAGACGACTTCGGCGATCTCCTCGTCGGTGACGCGGTTGCGCAGCAGCGTGTGTTCCTTGCCTTCCTGCGACTGCGCGACGGCAAGCTGCTTCTCCAGGCCGGGAATGGTTTCGTACTGGAGCTTGGCCATCCGTTCGAGATCGTTGGCGCGACGCGCGGCCTCGAACTCGATTCGGGCCTTCTCGAGCTCCTCCTTCACCTGCTGTTCGCCCTTGAGCGAGGCCTTTTCCGATTTCCAGATCTCGTCCAGGTCGGCGTACTCGCGCTCGAGCCTGGTGATGTCCTCCTCGAGCCTGGCGAAGCGCTGCTTGCTGGCGGCGTCCTCTTCGGACTTGAGGGCCTCGCGCTCCATCTTGAGCTGGATGAGGCGACGCTCGAGGCGGTCCATGGATTCCGGCTTGGAATCCATCTCCATGCGGATGCGCGAGGCGGCCTCGTCGATAAGGTCGATGGCCTTGTCCGGCAACTTGCGGTCGGTGACATAGCGGTGCGACAGCTTGGCCGCGGCGATGATGGCCGGGTCGGTGATGTCGACGCCGTGGTGAACCTCGTAGCGCTCCTTGAGGCCGCGCAAAATCGCGATGGTGTCTTCAACGCTCGGCTCGTCGACCAGCACTTTCTGGAAGCGGCGTTCGAGGGCAGCGTCCTTCTCGATGTACTGGCGGTATTCGTCGAGGGTGGTGGCGCCAACGCAGTGCAGCTCGCCGCGCGCCAGCGCCGGCTTCAGCATGTTGCCGGCGTCCATGGCACCTTCGGCCTTGCCGGCGCCGACCATGGTATGCAGCTCGTCAATGAACAGGATGACATTGCCTTCCTGCTTGGCCAGCTCGTTGAGTACAGCCTTGAGGCGCTCCTCGAACTCGCCGCGGAACTTGGCGCCGGCGATGAGCGCGCCCATGTCCAGCGACAGCACCTTCTTGTTGCGCAGACCTTCCGGCACCTCGCCGTTGACGATGCGCTGGGCCAGGCCCTCGACGATGGCAGTCTTGCCGACGCCGGGCTCGCCGATCAGCACCGGGTTGTTCTTGGTGCGGCGCGACAGCACCTGGATGGTGCGGCGGATCTCGTCGTCGCGACCGATCACGGGATCGAGCTTGCCGCTGGTGGCACGCTCGGTCAGGTCGATGCAGTATTTTTTCAGCGCCTGGCGGTTGTCTTCGGCATTGGCGTCCTTCACGGTCTCTCCTCCTCGCACCTGGTCGATCACCTGCGTCAGCACGGCCTTTTGCACGCCGGTCTTCTGCAGCAGCTTCGCGATATCGGTATTGGCATCAAAAAACGCCAGCAGCACGAGCTCGCTGGCGATGAACTGGTCGCCGCGCTGCTGCGCGAGCTTGTCGGCGAGGTTGAGCACGCGCGAAAGCTCGGCGCCCACCGGCGCATCACCAGTGGGATGCTGCAGGCGCGGCAGGTTGTCGAGGTGGCGGGCAAGCTCGGGGCCGAGCACGCCGAGATTGGCGCCGGCCTGGGCGAGCAGCGGACGCACGCTGCCGCCCTGCTGCTCCAGCAGGGCGGCGAGCAGGTGGCCGGGCTCGATGGCCGTGTTGTCGCGGCCGACGGCAAGCGACTGGGCATCCGAGAAGGCTTCCTGCAGCTTGGCAGTGAGGCGGTCGAAACGCATGGGAGTCCTCAGCAGTAAACGGGTTGTTGCCCTAGGTATAAGGGCCATCTGCACTAATTCAAGGAAAGGATCGCCCCGCCGGTAATGACCTGCGTCAAATCCGCCGGGATTCGTCGCGCTAGACTGGAATGGCCAATCGCCTTGGAGGGAATCATGGGCAAGCCAACCACTGCCGAACTGCGCCAGGCCCTGGACCGCGCCATCACCATGCGCGAGTCCGGAAGCGACCCGGACTTCGTCGCCAAGTCCCTGCTCAACCTGCACTACCGCGTGCTCAAGCTGGAACGCACGCTGGACGCTGCAAAGCGCTACCTGCATTCGGGACAGAGCGCGACGGAACACCGCCTGCTGCTGCAGGCGGTGCACGACGCCGAAGCCGCCGGCGCCGATCCCGGGAGCGACGACCTGCCCATCCTCGGCAGGGGCCTCGCGCCGGATAGCGACCAGGGAGCGAAGAAACGCTGAAGGGAATCAGCCGATCCAGATCACCGACGCCATGCGGCCGGTACGGCCGTCGCGTCGGTAGGAGAAAAAGCGGGCGGAATCGCTGACGGTGCACAGGCCGCCGCCCGAAACAGCACGCACACCTGCCTGCAGGAGGCGAAGCCGCGCCAGACCATAGATATCGGCGAGCCAGCGGTCACTGCCCGGGCGGGAAACGAAATGCAGCGCCGCGCCGGCGTGCCGCTGCAGGAAGGCGGCACGCACCTCTTCCCCGACTTCGAAGCGCGCGGGGCCGATCGCCGGCCCCATCCAGGCGAACACTTCTGCCGGGTCCGCAAACTGCGCGAGGGTCGCCTCCAGCACGCCGTCGCAGAGCCCACGCCAGCCGGCATGCGCCACGGCGACACGCGTGCCGCGGCTGTCGCAGAAGAAGACCGGCAGGCAGTCCGCCGTCATCACGACGCAGGGCAGGCCGGGCCGGGTCGTGAACACGGCGTCGGCATCCGGCACAGAAAAATGCCGGGCCTGCGCGTCGGCCGCCGCCTCCACGACCGTCGTGCCGTGCACCTGATTCAACCACTGCGGTGTTTCCGCCGGCGCAATGGTGCGCAGTGCCGCGAGCAGACGCTCACGGTTTTCCCGCACGTGCGGCGGATCGTCGCCGACATGGGTGCCGAGGTTGAGACTGTCCCACGGCGCCAGGCTGACGCCGCCCAGGCGCGTGGTGACGACGGCATGCACATGGGCCGGCGCCGGCCAGTCGGCGTGGATCAGCGGCAGATCAGTGGGCATGAGGGCGTCCTCCCGGACCCGTTGTGACGTGACGCTCAGGCGCTCGCGGGCTCGCGAAGGCGCAGCGTCTTCACCTCAAGGCGCAGGCCGGCACGCTCAAGCCGCGGCACCAGGGCCTCGCCCATGGCGGAAGCAGGCGTGATGACGCCGGCCGCGGCAGGCAGCTTGGCGTCCAGCGCGAGGCAGAGGCCCGCTTCGGCCATCATCTTCGCGGTATCGCCGTAGCCCGGGTCGCCACCACTCATCTTTGCCACGACGGTGATGCCGCCGGCGCTCGCCGTGACATGCATGTTGAACCAGCCTTTGGCACGCTGCTCGGGCGTCGGGCCTTCGCCCGGCGCGCGGCGCGACAGCAGCCAGCGCTTGGTCGGGCCGAACTGTGCCAGCGTGAAGATGCCGCCGACGCCGGCAGCGAGGCCGGCCAGCGCCAGCGGGTTCTGCATCACGAGGTAGTGGCCGTAGGAGAAGGTGTGGCCATAGTCGCCGCGCACGCGTGCCGAGTGCCGCACCACTTCCGGATCGATGGTCGGCATCAGCATGGCCCAGCGCTGCCAGTTGTTTTCGCGGAAGAACGGCGTCTTCACCGCGTGCACGTTGTCCCCCGGGTGCGCCGGGCGCTGGCCCCACCACTCGCGCGTGCGCGACATCGCCTCCACTGCGGAATGCCAAGTGCCGCCGGAAAAGCCGCCGCCGCCTTCCACCCCGCCTTTCACCACCACGTCGCAAGCCTCGAACACGCGATCGCCGACACGGCGACGCAGTTCCTTCAGCGCAAGCAGCACGGTAATGTCGGGAGGAATGCTTTCGAAGCCGCAGCTGTTCACGATGCGCGCGCCGGTGCGGCGCGCCACGGCGTCGTACTGCTCGCGCATGCGGTGCACGAACTGCGGCTCGCCGGTGAGATCGACGTAGTGCGTGCCGCTCTCGGCACAGGCGCGAACGAGGGGTTCGCCAAAGAGGGCATAGGGGCCGACGGTGGTGATTACTGTCGTGGTGGTGGCCGCGAGGGCGGCGATGGACGCGGCATCGTTCACGTCGGCCGCGAGGAGCTCCGGTGACACTGCGCCGGGAATGGCGGCGAGGCGCGCACGCACCGCATCGAGCTTGGCCGTGCTACGCCCGGCCAGCGCCCAGCGGAACTTCTCCAGCACGGAGACCTTCGCCAGGTACTCCGCCACGAGACCGCCCGTGAAACCGGTGGCGCCGAATACCACCACATCGAAACGTCGTGCCGCTGCCATGAATCCGTCCTCCTCGCAGGCAAGGTGCGCAGCGTAGCCCAAAACCGGTGCCGAATCAGCGGGACAGGGCGCGGCCCCGCACCGTGAACGGCACCGTATCCAGCACGCGGCCAGCGCTGTCGCGCAGCTCCAGGCGGTGGCCGCCGGGCTGCGGCAGCCAGTCGAGGTCGCGCGCCAGGCCCAGGCGCCGGCCGTCCAGCCACCAGTCGACGCCCTGCCCGACCGCCTCGGCCCGGAAGCGCAGCCGCTGTCGCGCCACGGGAATATCGGGATCGAGGGCCACCAGGGTTTCGGGAGCGGGATAAGCGATGCGGGCCGCGGCGGCGGTGACGAACTCGACGCGCTGCATCTGCGTGCCATCGAGGAACCATTCGCTGCGTGGCGGCTCGGTCAGTCCCGCGAACTCGACGCGCTGGTGCACGACACCTGCCGGCGCCGCCGGCAGGTCGCCACCAGGATGCACACGCCCGCCTTCCAGAGCATGCATGAGGCCGGCCCATACCGGCGCCGCGCCGCTGACGCCGGAGACGTCGCGCATGGGAGCGCCGTCGAGATTGCCCACCCACACGGCGACCGTGTGGCGGCGCGAAAAGCCGATGCACCAGTTGTCGCGCATGTCCTTGCTGGTACCGGTCTTCACCGCGCTCCAGAACGGTGTGGCGAGCGGATTCTCGAGGCCGAAGGTGATGGCGCGCGCGCCACGGTCCGCCAGGATGTCGGCCACGACGAAGCTCGCCGGGGCCCCCAGCACGGGCTCCGGCTCGGCTGCCGGCCCCGGCAGCAGCGTGGCCGGCGAGAAGCGGCCACCATTGGCCAGCGTGCGGAAGGCATTCGCCTGCGTCCACAGGCTCACATCGGCGGAGCCCAGCGCCAGCGCGTAGCCGTAGAAATCCGGCGCCTCGGTCAGGCTGTCGTAGCCGACGCCGCGCAACACGCGCCAGAAATCCTCGACGCCGACGAGGTCGAGCACGCGTACTGCCGGCACGTTCAACGAGCCGGCCAGCGCCACGCGCACACTGACCGGCCCCTTGAAGTCCTTCTCGTAGTTCTGCGGCGTGTAGAGGCCGGTGGGCGTGGAGAGGCTGAGCGGCGCGTCCTCCAGCACGGAAGCGGCGGTCAGGTAGCGCCGGTCCAGCGCAAGGGCATAGAGAAAGGGCTTCAGCGTGGAGCCGGCCTGTCGCCGCGCCTGCACGCCATCGACAAAGCGGGCCGTGGCGACGCGCCCGGCATTGGCGACATAGGCACGCACTTCGCCGCTGGCGTTGTCCAGCACCAGCACGGCGCCGGCATTCACGTAGCGCTCGTCCAGCTCGGCGAGCTGCGTCGCCAGGATGTCCTCGGCCTGGCGCTGTAGGCCGGCGTCCAGCGTGGTCCGCAGCCGCTCGCCGGGCGTCGACAGCAGGCGCACCGCCAGGGCGTCGAGGGCCGGGCTTTCCGGGTAGGGCGCGCGGCGACGGTCCAGTTGCAGCAGGGCCAGGTCGCGCACGGACTGGCAGTTCGCGCCGGCAAAGCCGGCCTCGACGAGCGTGCAGGCCCGCTTCGCCACGCGCGCCGCCGTGGCGTTCGGCGAGGGCAGCAGTGCCGCCAGCAGCAGCGCCTCGTTGCGGTCGAGGCCGGCGGGCGACTTGCCGAACAGGGCGGCGCTGGCCGCGCCAATGCCCTGCAGGTCACCGCGGAAGGTGACGAGGTTGAGCCAGGCCTCGAGGATCTGCGCCTTGCTCCAGGTTTTTTCCAGGCGCTGCGCCGCGCGCATCTGCTTCCACTTGTTGCCGACACTGCGGCCGCCGCGGCGCCAGGCCAGCTCTCCGTCGAGAAGACCGGCGAGCTGCATGCTGATGGTGCTGGCGCCGCGCGAGCGGTCGCCCCCCAGCAGCTTCAGCGTGGCGCGCGCGGTGGCGCCCCAGTCGACGCCGCGGTGACGGTAGAAGTCGCGGTCTTCGCCAAAGACGACCGCTTCCTGCAGCGCCGGCGAAATATCCTCGAGCCGGACCCAGGCAAGACGGTTGACCTGGAGATCGAGGCGACGGGCGTGCAGGAGCCGGCCCTCGCGGTCGAGCAGCTCGGCATAGGAGGAGCGGAATTCCTGCTGCACTTGCGCGAAGGCCGGCACGGCCGCCTTAGCAGCGGACATGCCGAACAGGAAAAGCGTCAGGACAAAAAAACGGAACCCCGGCGCGGCGCGTCGAAGCAGGGTCATGTCTGATTGCCACCACGGTAATGACCCATCGAGACACACCCCGTCAGCCTCCTCCGCCCTGCGCCCGATGCAGCGCGCTCTGCCGCTGCCCGACGCGCCGCCACCGCTCCTGCCGCAATGGCGGAGGCAGCAGTCGGCACGGAAGGCGTCGCGTTCAGGGCTTCACCACCCAGTTCGCGTTCGGCGTCATGCCGAACATCTCGGGTGCGTACATCGCTTCCACGCGCGTGGGCGGCAGGCGGAAGTCGCCGGACTGGTTCAGGCGCAGCGTATACGCCGCTTCCCATTCGCCCTGGTATATGCGCTCGTAATAGGCGCGGTAGCTGTCGGCGCCGAACTCGGCATAGGTGGCCCAGGTCCAGCCATCGCCGTATTCCTCGGCGAGCGCGCCGTCGCGACCGAGGGCGCGACCAAGCAGCGTACTGCCGGCGGGAATCGGGTCATCCAGCACGACCCAGCCGATATTGCTCTGCGCCTGCATTTTCAGGCGCACGCGCACCACGTCGCCAACGCTCCACTGGCCCTTCACCTTCTGCTGCAGCGGCTGCACCGTCTTGGTGACGGTGAAGCCCGTGCCCCAGGGCGCTTTCAAGGGAATGCGCGCACGCGACTGCACCGTGATCCACGGCCTGCCATTGCCTTCCTGCGCCACCTTCAGCGCGCCGGCACCCGTCGGCCAGTCGAGGCGCTCCGCGGCCGGCTTCGCCGTGGTCCACTCCAGTGCCTTCTTCTGGGCCCCAAGTTCAAGCGTGGTACGGCCGTAGACCGGCTCGCGCTCGAAGGTCTCACTGAAGCGCTTCAGCGCGAAGCCACCCCAGGTATTGGCGACCGTGGTGACCCAGCGCCCTTCGCGCTGGGTCATGAGAAGGCCGCGCAGCAGGCGCGGCTGGTCCTCGCGCCAGGCGGGCAGGTCCATGGTGGCCAGCATCAGGCGCGCAACGGTGGACTCGTCGTTCTCGTACAGCCACCACCAGGTGAATTCGCCTTCGCTGAGCAGATAGGCGCTGCCCTGCAGCGTGAGGCGCGAGCGCAGCAGGCTCTCCGCCTGCGTCAGCCAGGCCGCGCGATTCGGCACCGCGGGCGCGGCGCGCAGGAGCTCGAACCAGTAGACCAGCATGGGCGTGGTCCAGCGCGGCGGATCGATAGTGATCGTGTCGAGGTACTGCGGGCGGAAACGGCCGTAGTGGGCAAGCAGGCTGATCGCTTCCAGGCGGCGATGGGCGTCGTCGGTCTCGCGCAGGCGCCAGTCATCGAAGCCGATACGGCCCTCCAGGTAGGCCGCCAGGCCATCCAGCATGCGCTGCCGCGACTGCTCCGGCACCGGCCAGCCTAGCGCCTTCGACACACGCAGGATGTGCGCAGTGAGGAAGGGATAGCCGGTGCTGCCCGGATAGAACGCGGCAAGACCGTTCTGGTCGAGGTACCCGGGCAGCATCTCCATGATCTCGTCCCAGCGCGCGCGATCCTGCATGCCGGCAGCCTTGGCCGTCTTCTGCTCGAGACAGGCATAGGGATAGTTGCGGAAGTATTCCTTCACGGTGCCGAGGCTGTCGGCGAGACGGGCCTCGCCCGACACCACCAGCGCGCCGCCCGGCAGCGCGTCGGCCGGACGCTGCACGGGAATCTCGCGCGCGCCGTCGAGCTGGAACAGCGTGCCCTGCAACACACGTTCCGGCACCGGATCCAGCACCTTCTGGCTTACGGCCAGGCGGTCGCTCAGGCCCTCGCCGTCGGCGGTCAACGTCCACTTCAGCAGGCTGATGTCGGCCGGCACGCGGAACGGTACGGCGACAATCCCGGACGTGCCGGGCGCCAGCTGCACCGTTTTCTCCAGCAGCAGCTTCGCTGGCGCGTCGTTGGCCGCGACGCTCGCGGTGAACCTGACCGACTGCGCACGGTCACTGGAATTGCGCAGCGTGAAGCCCGGGTCCAGCGCATCGCCCTGGCGCACCACCAGCGGCAGCCCAGAGAGCACGGAGAGATCCTTGTAGCTTTCCATGCGCGTGCTGCCGGTGCCGAAGCGATCGGTGCTGGTGGCCACCGCCACCACCTTGAAGCCGGAGAGCGAATCGTTGAGCGGAACCTCGAACTGCGCGCGGCCGCCGGCATCCACCTTCGCCCGCGCCTGCCAGTAGACCAGCGTGTCGAAGAGCTCGCGCGTGCTGGCGCCACGGCCACCACCACCGCCCGGCGGCAACGCCTTGCGGCCGAAGTGGCGCTTGCCCACCACGTGCAGCTGCGACGTGGAGGTGTCCACGCCGTGGCCGCGCGGCTGCATCATGGGCGTCAGTACATCCCAACTGTCATTGCCGGCGAGTTCCAGCAGCGCCTCGTCCACCGCCGCCAGCGTCACTTCGGTGCCGGGCGGCAGGGCCTGGCCCGCGGGCGGCGTCACCTGCACACTGACCCGCGCTTTCTCGCGCGGCTGGTAGCGGGGCTTGTCGGTGACCACCTGCACGCCGAGGCGCACGGCATCCCAGCCCACCTTCACTTCCGCCACGCCGAGCTTGAAGGCCGGGCGACCGAGGTCGACGAGCGCCGTCGGCGCCACGGCGTTGTTGCGGCCGCGCACGAGGAAGACGGAGACATAGACGTTGGGCGCGTACTCCGCCTTCACCGGCAGCGTGATCACCGGGTTGGCGGAGCTGATCTTCTGCACCAGCGTTTCCAGTACGCCGTCGCGCTCGATACCGATCAGTGCCGTCGCTTCCGGGAAGGGCATGCGCACCTGCAGCTTCAAGGTGTCGCCGGCCCGGTATTCCCTTTTCTCCGGCAGCAGGTCGATGCGGTCGTCGTTGCCCTGGTCGAACCACCAGCGCTCGCCGTTGCTGATCCACGTCGAGGTGCTGCTGGTCATGTGGCGACCGGCCGCATCGGAGGCCTGCGCATGCACCACGAGCTGGCCGGAAACCGTCGGCGTGAAGCTGCAGCGCATGCGCCCGTCGGCGCCGCTTTTCTCGGGGCACTGCAGCGCCACCGGCTCGTTCTTCTCGACGCTCTCATACGCATAGAAGCCGCCGACCGTGCGCCGGCGATGCGACTGGTAGCTGCGCAGCACGGCCGTCACGGCCACCGGCACGTTGCCCTGCGCCTTGCCATTGCTGCCCAGCGTGACGATCTCCACGGCCTGCGGCTTGCCGCCGCCAGTGCTGATCCAGCCGGGCAGCTTCACGCCGGCGATCACTCCGGCCGGCCAGAGCGTGGTGCTGGCGCGCACGGCGCTGGTTTCGCCGCTGGGATCGCGGTACTCCATCTCCATGTCGACGGTGCTGATGACGCGGAAGGCCGGCAGCTTGCTGCTCTCGGCACGCAGGCCGCCGCGCTCGTCGAGCGCCAGCGCCTGCTCTTCCAGCGGCACGCTGCCCTGCGTGGCACTGTACTCCTCGCGGTCGTAGGCAGGACTGAAGGAATACCCCTCGAAGTCGGCAAAGACTACGCCTCCCGGCGTCAAGCGACCCCGCAGCGTCACCGGCGCGTTCGCATAGGCGCCGCCGTTGATGTACTGCAGCTGCATGTCCACCGGCAGCGTGTCCGGCGCCACCTGCGGGCCGGGTGGAAGCTGCAGCTGTGCCTTCAGCACCGGCAGGCGGAACTCCTCCACGCGGAAGCTGCCCAGCGCGTATTGCTGGTCGTTGATCTCCAGCGACAGCTGGTAGCGGCCCAGCTTGGCGGCCTTCGGGATCGTCCAGGTGTTCTCGCCATTGCCATCGCTGCCGATGGCCACCGGCAGCTCGTACTCCTGGCCGCTGCCCTCGTGCTGGATCACCAGGCGCTTGTAGCGCGCCGCGCGCGGTGCGGCGAGCGAACGCAGCGTCATCTCGCGCACCACGTGGCGCATGTGCAGAGTCTCGCCGGCGCGCAGCAGCGTGCGGTCCAGGATGGCATGCGCGACGAAGTTGCCACTGCCCTGCCAGCCCGAGAGGTTGAAGCGCCAGCTCTCGATGCCGTCGTTCCAGCCCGGCAACACGAGACCGCGGTCGCCGCCGGCGCGCGCGATTACGGCAAAGCGGCTCATGCAGTCGCTGGAGTAGTCGCCGAAATCCTTGGGGGTCGGGAAACGCACGAGACCTTGCGCATCGGTCCGACCCTGCCACACGAGCGTGGCGCGGCCGCAGTCGTAGACGGCGACGTCTGCGTTCGGCACCGGCTGCGCCTTGTCCATCGCCGTCACCCAGACGAGGCTTTCGTCCTTGCCGGTGCGCAGGTGCACGCCCAGGTTGGTGACGATGCTGAGCGCCGAGACATACATCGGCGCCCTGTTCTCGATCAGTGCCGCGCCGAGGTAGCGACTTTCCACCTCATGGATCCAGGCGCCGCCCTGCACCGGCAGGCCGACCACCTCGAACTCCTTTGCGGCCAGCTGGCGCGGCAGCGTCTGCACGGTGACGCCGGGCTCGCGTGCCAGCAGCGACACGGAGCGCGGATCGGGATCGATCAGGAGGCCGGTCTTCTCGTCGCGGCGCCCACAGTTGTAGCAGTTCTCCTGTCGGTTGTTGTGCTTGCGGAAGCGTGCCAGCCAGCGCAGCAGCTCGATGTCGCCGTCGGGGAGTTTCAGCGAGAAAAGCCGCGCCTCCGGCGTGATGCCGCGCCCCGGCTCCAGGTTGCGCACCGTCAGCGGCACCGCCCCCGCCGCTTTCTCGATGATGCCGAAGCTGGCCGCGAACTTGGCCAGCGGCGGGTAGGACGCCGTCTTCACCGCGAGCGGGAAGCGCACGGCGTTCAGCAGGGGCCGCCCGCTCTCGTCGCGCAGCGCCGGTGGCAGGCGCAGGACGAAGTCCGTCTCCGCCGGAAAGGGGCCCGTGAACACCACGTGGTCGCCGGCAACGAACTCGGTGCTTGTGGTACCCGCGGATTCTTCATAACCGCCTTCGTAGTCGCCTTCATAGCCGCCGTTCGGTTTCGGCGCGTAGGACTTGCCGCCGCCTTCGAGGCGGATCGCCTTGAGCAGTTCGGCGGGCACCACGTCGGTGAAGTCGAGGCGCATGTCGGTCATGGGGGC
Source organism: Moraxellaceae bacterium (assembly GCA_029237815.1). Classification (GTDB taxonomy): domain Bacteria; phylum Pseudomonadota; class Gammaproteobacteria; order Pseudomonadales; family Moraxellaceae; genus UBA2031. The sequence continues at coordinate 136,114 of JAQZBP010000004.1, read as the reverse complement.
GCAAGCTTCACGGGCGTTCTCGCGCGTACAGCTGAACTTCGCGGAGAAGCCCGGGCGCACACGGAATTCCAGCACCTGGTCGGCCGAGCTCGCCACGCCGGTCGCGGAGGTCAGGCCTTTGGCAAACACCACCTTCAGCTTTGCGCCCGGGGGCAGCTGCCGGGCACAGGCGAGCGCGCGCCACTCACGAGTGCGGTCGCGCGTCGCCCACCACTGCCGGTATTCCTCCGGCAGTTGCGCCACGAAAGCGCGGGTGTCTTCCACGGTCAGGAAGCGCACTGGAATCTTTTCCTTGATGCCCTCCGCCAGGCAGTAAGTGGAGGCCGGCAGGCTGGTGCGGCTGTTCTCGCCATCGAACTTGATGAGGAAGACCTGGTTCTCGTCGATGTTGCCGGCGTTGCGCCACGGCCGCACATCGACGATGCGCGGACCACCGGTAGTGAACTTCTGCGGCGGATAGGCCTTCACCGGCTTGCCGGAAACCCCGCGCAACCCGGGCGTCGGCACGAACTGGCAGGCAATGCCGGAGGGCAGGTCCTGTTCGAAGTCATAGACCCAGTTGCGCGTATCGACCCAGCGCCCCTTGCCCTTCACCGCGCAGCCGACGCCGAACGGGTTGTAGAGGTTGCCGGTACCGAGCCGCACCATGTCTTCGGAAAAGCGCGCCTGCACCTGGCGTACCGGGTAGGCCTCGCCCTGCGGCGTGAAGAAATCGAGGCCGATCTGCCCGACCGGCGCCGCGGGCGCCGCCAGCGCCAGCGGACTCGTGTTGAAGGCGAAGCGGCGCTGGCCGCCGAGCAGTGCGCCACCCGCATCGCGCTGATCCTGGACCAGCGTGAATTCGCAGGAGTGGCCGCGCGGCACCGTCTGCTCGAAGTCATAGGCCCAGTTGCGCGTATCCACCCAGCGCCCGCGCCCTTTGGCGTTGCACTTGATGGCAAACGGGTTTTTCACGCGCGGATCGCCGAGCCGCACCATGTCGGTCGCGAAACGCGCCGTCACCTGGCGCACGGACTCGAGCTCGCCCTGCGGCGAGAACTGCACGACGGCAGGCGACTCGGCGGCGGCAGACAGGGAAAAAGCGGAAATGAACAGGAGCGCGGCAACGTGCCAGGGGCGCGAGACAGGCATGGAATCATCCTTGCGGCAGGGAAGAGCCGGTCTTGGCGCCGGCAGTAAGCACTCCGGATTCTAGGCAGCCGGAGGGGAAAGTCTCAATGAGGGAAGGCCGTGCCGAGCGAGGTCTTGCAGACGGGTCCTCAGCTCTTGGCGTCACCCGCGAGGATGGCCAGCAGCTCCTGCATGTCGGCCGGCAGGGGCGATTCCCAGTTCATGGCTTCTCCTGTCACCGGGTGCGCGAGGCCGAGGCGACGCGCGTGCAGCGCCTGGCGCGGGAAGTGCTGCACGGCCCGGATCATCTCCGGGCTGGCGCCCTTGGGCAGGCGCGGCCGGCCGGCATAGACCGGATCACCGATCAGCGGGTGGCCGATGTGGCTCATGTGCACGCGGATCTGGTGCGTGCGGCCCGTCTCGAGCTGCACGCGCACATGGGTGTGGCCGCGGAAACGGGCAATGACACGGTAATGCGTGACGGCATCGCGGCCACGCAGGTCTTCGTCATGGCGCCGGCTCACGACTGCCATGCGCGTGCGGTCGGTAGGATGGCGGTCGATGGGGGCATCCACGGTGCCGCCGCCCGTCATCACGCCACAGACGACCGCTTCGTACTCGCGGTACACGGTCTTGTCGGCAAGCTGCTCCGTGAGGGCGGTATGGGCCTGCAGTGTCTTGGCGACCACCAGCAGGCCGGAGGTGTCCTTGTCGATACGGTGCACGATGCCGGCGCGCGGCAGCAGGTTGAGGTCGGACCAGTGGTGCAGCAGCGCGTTCATCAATGTGCCGTCGGGATTACCGGCACCGGGATGCACGACGAGGCCGGCGGGCTTGTCCACCACCAGCAGCGCCTCGTCCTCGTAGACGATGGTGAGCGGGATGTCCTGCGGCAGCGCCGGGGTCTCCACGGCCAGCTCCGCCAGCAGCACCAGGGTCTCTCCCCCCACGACTTTGTCCTTGGGCTTGCCGGGGCGACCGTTCAGCGTGAGCCGGCCATCCTTGATCCAGTCCTTGAGGCGCTCGCGCGAGAAATCGGAAAAGAGCTGCGCGGCGACCTGGTCGAGACGCATGCCGGCGCACTCGGGCGGGACATCGGCGGTATGGGAGACGGTTACAGACATGCGTGTGGACCAGGCAGGAGATAACGTTACAATGGCGCCGCATTGTAGCGGCCGGCCACCGGCCTGTCCCGAACACGCTTCGCTGTCCGACCGGAATCCGTAATGCCCCGCTTCTCGCCTGTGCTGTCCCGCGCGCTGATCTTCTCCTTCCTGGCCATCCTGCTGGGCGCCTGCGCCTCCAAGCAGCCCAAGGTGCTTTCCGAGAAGGAATACTACGAGACCGCGCAGAAGAGCATGCGCTCCGGCAACTTCACCAAGGCCTCGGACAACCTCGAGTCGCTCGAGTCGCACTACCCCGTAGGCGTCTACACCGACCAGGCACAGCTCGAGCTGATCTACGCCAAGTTCCGCCATGCCGACCATGCCGGCGCCGCCGCGGCGGCCGATCGCTTCATCCGCCTGCACCCCAACCACCCGCAGGTCGATTACGCCTATTACATTCGCGGCCTTGCCGACTACGAGGCCGACCGCGACTTCCTCGCGCGCTACCTTCCGGTGAAGGCGCCGGCGCGCGACCTCGCCAACCTCAGGGATGCCTTCGGCAACTTCCGTGAATTGCTGACGCGCTTTCCCGACAGCGCGTACGCGCCGGATGCCCGTGCCCGCATGATCTATATCCGCAACCAGCTCGCCGAATCGGAAATGCACGTGGCGCGCTTTTACGCCAAGAAGAAGGCCTATCTGTCCGCCCTGAACCGGGCGCGCGCCGTCGTGGAAAACTTCCCGGGTGCGCCGCAGACCCCGGAAGCCATCGCCCTGCAGGTGTGGGCCTACGGCAAGCTGGGCATGAAGGACCTGGCGGAGGGCCAGCTCGCCCTGCTGAAAACCAACTATCCCAGCTACGCAGGACTCGAGGCGTTGGCCCGCGAACTGGGTGGGAGTGGCAAGCGCTCCTGGGTGAACGTCGCCACCTTCGGATTGTTCGGCGACAGCGGCCGCTGAGCGCCGCCCGGGCCGTCAATGCAGCGAGCGGGAGCCGCTGCCCGGCGGATCCTGTATCTCCACCTTTGCCATGGCCTCGCGGCCCTTCCCCACCAGCAGCATCTCCTCGCCCATGCGCAGCTCGGTCTCGGAGTCCAGCACCGCCTCCGCCTTCCTGAACAGGGTCTTTTCTTCCTGCCGCATGTGATTCTCGACAGTCTCGCGCAGCACGGCGAAGTAGGCCGTCCAGTCAGGATCGCCAGGCTCGAGACCGGCAATCACCTCCATCAGGCTTCCCACCAGGTCGTGCTCGACGCGTGCCTGCCGTGACAGCGCATCGGTCTCGTCATGCCCGCGCAGCGGCCCGTAGAAAATTTCCTCTTCGGCCGCAGCATGCGCGATGAGCAGCGACTGCAACTGCAGGAACTGCCGCTGACGGGTCACCGGCTTGCGCTCGCCGAGATCGTGGATCTTCTTCAGGTAGGCCTTGATCACAAAGTGTTCGTGCCTGAGCACGTCATAGATGTTCATAGCAGCACCCCCTCGCGCCAAAACAGTCAAAATCCGTGCGGTTCCGGAAAACGATGGCGCAGGAAAGCCGTTCAGGCGGCCTGTCCAGGCCCTTCCGGGAAGGGAAACACACGAGTGGGGAAATGATGGGGGTGAAGGCCGCAACACCGTAGAGAAGGTGTGTGACAAAACGACAAACTAGCGCCTAGGAAATAAGTTAAATCATTGTAAATCAAATGTTTAACATGCTTTCCAGCCGTCGGATTAAGCGCCCCTGCAGGCCGGACGAGGCGCCTCCGGGAGCAGGCTTAGAGCGATCCGATCAGTGCCCGGCCTTCCATCCATTCACGATGGGATAACGCCGGTCCTTGCCGAAGCCGCGGCGGGTAATGCGCAGTCCGATGGCGGCCTGGCGGCGCTTGTACTCGTTGCCATCGACCATGCGGATCACGCGCATGACGGTCTCGCCGTCGAAACCCGCCGCGATGATGGCCTCCGCGCTCTCGTCTTCCTCCACATAGCGCTTGAGGATCGCATCCAGCACCGGATAGGGCGGCAGCGAGTCCTCGTCCTTCTGGTCCGGCGCCAGCTCCGCCGAGGGCGGACGGTCGATCACGCGTTGCGGGATCGGCGGATGCTCGGGCGTCAACGCATTGCGGTACTCCGCCAAGCGGAACACCAGGGTCTTGGGCACGTCCTTGAGCACATCCAGGCCACCGGCCATATCGCCATAGAGCGTGGCGTAGCCCACCGCCATCTCCGACTTGTTGCCGGTGGTCAACACCAGCAATCCCTTCTTGTTGGAGATGGCCATCAGCAGCACGCCACGCGCGCGCGCCTGCAGGTTCTCCTCGGTCTTGTCTCTTGCAAGCCCGGCGAATTCCGTCGCCAGCGTCTCGCTGAAGGCCTCCACCATGGGCGCGATCGGCAACACGGAGTAGTGCACGCCAAGGATGCGCGCCTCGGCCTCGGCGTCTTCCAGGCTCATGGTCGAGGTGTAGCGGTACGGCATCATTACCGCCTGCACTCTGTCGGCGCCGATGGCATCCACGGCGATGGCCAGGGTGAGCGCGGAATCGATGCCGCCCGAGAGCCCCAGCACGGCGCCTCGAAATCCGCTCTTCTGAACATAGTCACGCACACCGAGTACCAGCGCCTCGTAAACCTCGGCTTCGGGCGCCAGCGCCCCGGCCCGCGCCGCAGGCGCGAAGCCGCCAGCACCGAACTCGATCGTCACCAGCGCCTCGGCAAAGCGCGGTAGCTCCGCCTGTACCTCGCCGTCCGCGTTCATGGCGAAGGAGCCGCCGTCGAACACGAGTTCGTCCTGCGCCCCCACGGTATTCAGGTACAGCGCCGGCAGGCTGGTTTCGCGCACGCGCGCACCAACGGCGGCCATGCGCTCGGCCTGCTTGCCCTGGTGGAAGGGCGAGGCGTTCAGGTTCAGCAGCAGCGTCGCACCGGCGGCCTTTGCCGCCATCGCGGGGCCTGCATGCCAGATGTCCTCGCAGACGGTGAGCCCGAGGCGGTGCCCCTTCAGCTCCACCACCGTGGCCGACTGCCCCGGCGTGAAGTAGCGACGCTCATCGAAGACCTGGTAGTTGGGCAGCTCCTGCTTGGCGTATTCCGCCAAGCACTGGCCGTCACGATAGAGACCGGCGAGATTGCGCAACCGGCCGTCCCGCCGAGCGGGATAACCGATCAGGATATGGATGCCCGGCACCTCGCCGAGGCGCGCCAGCGCCGTGGCGATACGCCCCTCGAGGCTCGGGCGCAGCAGCAGGTCCTCGGGCGGATAGCCGACCAGGCAGAGCTCGGGAAACACGACAAGGTCGGCTGCCTGCTCGTCGCGGGCGCGGCGGGAAAGCGCCAGCACCTTGTCGACATTGCCCGGAATGTCCCCCACCAGAAAGTCGGCCTGGGCAAGCGCGATACGCAGAGCGGGAACAGTCATGGCGATCCTGGCGGCTGGCAAATCGAGGGGGTGCATAGGATAGACTAGGCCGCTGCAAATCCCCATCCATCTTCGGGCAAAGGGCAACCCCATGGGCAAGCTGGTACAACTCATCCTGCTGGTCGCGATCGCCTGGTTCGCGCTCCGCTACCTGCAGCGCAAGCCGATCCTGCCGGGCCAGGAAGGCGCCAATCCGGCGGGCGACGGCTCAACCTCGCCGGTGATGCGTCGCTGCGCCCACTGCAACGTCCATGTGCCGGAAGGCGAGAGCACCCAGTCGCGCGGGCAGTTCTTCTGCTGCGAGGCCCACCGCGACGCCTATTTCAAGGGAAACACCCGCTAGTGGAACTGCAGCGCAAGGAACGTGAAGACTGGCGGCTGCTGCGCATCTATGCGTGGTACCGGCTGCTGCTGTCGGTCCTGTTGCTGGGGCTGTTCGCGATCAAGCCGGCCATGGTCGGCGGCAGCAATCCCGCCCTCTTCTTCATCACCGCCTGCGCCTACTTCCTGACCACCGTCTCGGCGTCGCTGTTCCTGCGCCGGCCGCGCCGGCAGCTACCGGTCTACAGCCTGATGCTGCTGCTGGTGGACCTGCTGGTGCTGACCCTGATGACGCACGCCAGCGGCGGCCTCAGCACGCAGCTCAGCCTGCTGTTCCTGGTCACCATCGCCGCCGGCAACATCCTGCTTTCCGGCCGCATGGGCACGCTGGTCGCGGCCGTGGCCGCCATCGGCATCCTCTACGAACAGTTCTATTTCTCGATCATCAATGACCAGGCCATCGACTCGCTGGCGCTGGTGCAGTCCTCCATCCTCGGCATCAGCTTCTTCGCCGTGGCGCTGTTCAGCCAGCTGATCGCGCACCGCATGCGTCAGGGCGAGGAACTCGCCGAGCAGCAGGCGCAGGACATCGCCAACCTGCAACGCCTCAACGAGCAGATCATCCGTCGCATGCGTACCGGCATCCTCGCCATCAGCGCGGACCGGCGCATACTGCTCAGCAACGAGGCCTGCCAGCAGCTGCTCGGCCTGGCCGATCCCATCGCACCGCTCACGCCTCTTGACGGCGTCTCGCTGCTGCTGGATGGCGCCCACTTCGCCTGGCAGAAGAATCCCGGTGCGCGCAGCCTGCCCTTCCGCAATACCGGGGAGAGCCCCGAGATCTCCGTGAATTTCGCGCGGCTGTCGCCGGACGACGACCGGAGCGGCACGGTGCTGATCTTCCTCGAGGACACCAGCCAGCTCACCCAGCAGGCGCAGAAGCTCAAGCTCGCCTCGCTCGGGCGCCTTACCGCGAGCATCGCGCACGAAGTGCGCAATCCGCTAGGCGCCATCAGTCATGCCAGCCAGCTGCTGGCGGAGTCGCCGGTCATCACCGGGCCCGACCGGCGCCTGCTGGAAATCATCGACCAGCACTGCCGGCGCGTGAACGCCATCATTGAAAACGTGCTGAGCCTGTCCCGCCGCCAGCAGTCCAGCCCGCAGGCCATTCCGCTCTACGACTGGCTGACGCGCTTCCGCGACGAAGCGCTGGTCCTGCCGGAACCGGACATCGAGATGGAATTCCAGCTACCGGAAAAGGCCCTGCTGGTGCGCTTCGATCCGGAGCAACTGCACCAGGTGGTGGGCAACCTCGTGATGAATGGCCTCCGCTACAGCCGCAAGCATTCCGGACGCGCCTGGATCCGCCTCGAGACCGGTGCCGTCAACCAGCTGCCCCACCTCGACATCATCGACTGCGGTCCCGGCGTGCCGGAGACGCAGCGCTCGCATCTGTTCGAACCGTTCTTCACCACCGAGAGCCAGGGCACCGGTCTCGGCCTGTATCTTTCCCGCGAAATCTGTGAGGCCAACCAGGCGCGACTGGATTATATTCCGAGGGATACGGGCGCCTGCTTCCGCATCACCTTCGCCCATCCCGACCGGCTCAACTAGAACAACACCATGAGCAAACCGCTAGCCCTCATCGTCGATGACGAGCCCGATATCCGCGAGCTGCTGGAAATCACGCTCGCCCGCATGGATATCGACACGCGCAGTGCCGACTGCCTGCAGAGCGCCACCGCCTGGCTCGGCAAGGAAAACTTCCAGCTCTGCCTCACCGACATGAACCTGCCCGACGGCAGCGGCATCAGTCTCGTGCAGACCATACAGCGCGAGCATCCCAACCTGCCGGTTGCCGTCGTCACCGCCTACGGCAGCATGGAGGCGGCCGTCGCCGCGCTGAAGGCCGGGGCCTTCGACTTCGTGTCCAAACCGGTCGAACTGCCGCGCCTGCGCGAACTCGTGAACACGGCGCTCAAGTTGAAGCCCGACGACGTCGCCTTCCCCGAGGACAGCCGCCTGCTCGGCCGCTCTCCCGCCATGCGCGAGCTCAAGGAGAAAATCCAGAAGCTCTCGCGCAGCCAGGCGCCCGTCTACATCAGCGGCGAGTCCGGTACCGGCAAGGAACTTGTGGCGCGCCTGATCCACGAGCTTGGGCCGCGCGCCGAAAAACCCTTCGTGCCCGTGAATTGCGGCGCCATTCCCACCGAGCTCATGGAAAGCGAATTCTTCGGTCACAAGAAGGGAAGCTTCACCGGCGCCACCGAAGACAAGCAGGGCCTGTTCCAGGCCGCGCACGAGGGCACGCTCTTCCTCGACGAGGTCGCCGACCTGCCGCTCGCCATGCAGGTCAAGCTGCTGCGCGCCATTCAGGAAAAATCGATACGCCCGGTGGGCAGCCCCAAGGAAATACCGGTGGACGTTCGCATCGTCAGCGCCACCCACAAGGATCTCTCCGCCGAGGTCGGCGCCAGCCGCTTCCGCCAGGACCTGTTTTACCGCATCAACGTGATCCAGCTGAAAGTGCCGCCGCTGCGCGAGCGTGGCGACGACATCCTCTACCTCGCCCAGACCTTCCTGAAAAAGCTGAGCCAGGACTGGGGAATGGAGGAGCCGGCCCTCTCCGACGCCGCGCGTAATGCCCTGCGTCGCTACACCTTCCCGGGCAACGTGCGCGAACTGCAGAACATCCTCGAGCGCGCGCTCACGCTGTGCGACCACGGCAGCATCCTGCCCGAGCACCTGCAGTTGCCCGAACATGCCGCGCACCCCGAGGGCGACACCACCGGCATCAACGTGCCCGACGGGCATGGGGGCTCGCTCGAGGACTACCTCTTCGAGATCGAAAAGAACGCCATCCTGAAGGCGCTGGAAGATACCCGCTGGAACCGCACGGCGGCCGCCAAGAAGCTCGGCATGACCTTCCGCTCGCTGCGCTACCGCCTGAAGAAGATGGGCCTCGACGACGACAGCGGCGACGACGAGGAAAAGTGATTCTTCATCGCGCCGTTAAGTCCTGCTGGAGAATCTGGTAGGGGTGCGGGTCCACTGCCGGCGTGCGCGCCAGCAGCAGGTCCGCCAGCAGTCGCGCCGAAGCCGGGGCCAGCACCAGCCCGTTGCGGAATTGCCCCGCGTTCACCCATAGATTGCCGCTCCCCGGCACACGCCCGATGTAGGGAATCCCGTTGGGTGCCGCCGGCCGGAGGCCTGCCCACTGCGCCACCGGCTCTCTCCCCTGCAGGGCCGGCCACAGCCGTGCAGCGGAAGCCGCCAGGCTGGCCAGCGCTTCCGCCGTGGTCGACTTGTCGAAGCCGGTCTCCTCCAGCGTGGATCCGCAGAGCACATGCCCGTCGCGACGCGGGATCACATAGCGTCCCTCGGCCAGCACGATGCAGGACAGTTCGCCCGGTTCAAGCCGGTAGAGCAGCATCTGCCCGCGCACCGGCCGCAAGGCGACCTCCTGTCCCGCCTGCTGCAGCAACTTTCCGGTCCATGCCCCGCCACACACGACGAAGTCAGCGGCGTCGAACGCGCGGCCGTCCGATGTCAGCGCCGCGCTGACCGTGCCGGCGCCCTGCCGCCACGCCACGACCTCAGCCTGCTCATGGATGACGACGCCCAGCGCCAGCAGCGATGCCCGCAAGGCCTGCAGCAGGCGTGGATTGCGGATGTTGGCGACCGTCGGCATCCACAGGCCGGACGTCCAGTGCGTGGCAAGGCCGGGCATTTCCTGCTGCAACCGGACAGCGCCCCATGCCTCGAGCCGGCGGCCCTGGGCCGCTGCCCAGGTGCGGGCATCAAACGCATCGGCCGCGTCCAGCATCAGCATGCCGCAGGGGAATAGTTCGGGATCGATGCCGGTTTCCGCGAGCAGGCTTGCCGCCAGGCGCGGATAGGCCTCCTGTGCTGGCGTCGCGAGTGCGGTCACTGCCTCCGGATAACGCCAGGGATAGAGCGGCGAGACGATGCCGCCCCCTGCCCACGACGCCTCCGAGCCGGTGTGCCCGCGCTCGAGCAGCGCCACCCGCCTGCCGGCCACGGCGAGCTCGCGCGCCGTCATCATGCCGATGACGCCACCGCCGACGACGATTACATCCGCGGCGTTTTCAGGGCGAGGCGAAGACATCGAGAGAGGAACCTGTTCACAAGTGAAGGATGGGCCCGGTACCCGCAATTGCCGCAGGGAATATGAGCAGATAAGCTCAGAGATTACAGGCCAGCTGCCTACGCAACTACTCTATAAGACTAATAAGGGAAGGCACTCATGAAAACTCAAAACGGCTTTACCTTGATTGAACTGATGATCGCGGTAGCCCTGGTGGCCATCCTCACCATGATTTCCGTTCCTGCCTACCAGGGTTACTCCGAGCGCGCCGCGCGTGCCAATGTTCAGGCCGACCTGGTGTCCGCCGCTGCCGCGATGGAGCGTCGCAAGGCGCAGAACTTCACTTACGCGGGCGCCACGGCCGGCACCGCAACCACCGACACCTTCTCCAGCCTGTCGCCGAACGACGCGGTGGCCGGCAAGGAAAAATACAACCTGAGCCTCATCCTCCTCACGGCAGGGGGCTCCGTGGCGGCTCCGGGCTCCGTCGTTGCCCGCTACGAAATCCTGGCGGTTTCCGGCAGCAACTTCGCGACCGGCAAGAGCGAGGCCCTGAAGATCGATAGCGAGGGCCGCAAGTGCTACAAGCCGCTCGGCGCGAGCGTCACCAGTTGCACGGTCGGTACCGATCCGACCTGGAAGTAATCGCTCCTACCAGCCACAGCTCTTGCGGGCGGCCTGCAACGCCGCCTCTCCCAGACGGGCCGGCACCACACTGCGTGTACGGCCCGCCCTGTTGACCACCATCTGCCGCAACCACTTGTCCTTGCGCTGCCGGTTACAGAGCGTGAAGGTCCCGTTCATGCTGTCAGTCCGTCCCGAGGCCCAGCGCAGGAAGTCCTTGTTCTGGAACGAACGCCAGACCAGCCAGTAATCCGCGCTGTCGAGAAATTCCTCCTGCACCAGCACGATCTCGCCGGCGTCGACGACGCCGTCCCGGTCGCTGTCGCGGAAAGCCACCAGCCTGCGCCCCAGGTCCTTGTCGCAACGCTGCCCGTCCGGCGTGCCGCAGATGGTGAGTGCGCCCTGCATCGAGAAGGACTGGTGGCGCAGGCTCTCGAGCATGCCGATGAAGTGGTTGCCGGCAGCGGTGATACGCAGGCCCTGCCACCACTCGTGCAGGGAGGCCACCGCCCAGGTCGATACCAGCATCGTGATGGAGAGCGCCAGCAGGAGCTCGACCATGGTGAATCCCCGCTCCGCTGCTTTTCCCTGCCTCATGATGCCCCGCGTCCTGCCTGCCCTGGCGAGTGGGGCACGCTAGCAGGGGTCGCAGCCGGTACTTGTACGCGAGAACGCGCAGGCCATGCCCGTCATCGGCGCAAGAAAAAGCCCGCACGGGGCGGGCTTTTTCCTGGCTTTGGCCTACAGCTAATTACTGCTTGGTTTTCTCGAACCAGCGGGTACGGCGCATGTTGGCCGTATCGAGGTCGTTGTTACGCTCCACGCCGGTGCCGGCGATGATGGCGTTCTTGCCGTCCTCACCCACGAGGAGCTGCGGCGCGCCACCCAGGCCTTCCACGAGGTTGGTCTGCACGCGGTCGTCTTCATCGATGTCGCCATCCTTGTCGAAGTCCTTGATGACGCCACCGTCCGCGACACCCATGCGCCACAGCTTGGTCATGCCGATCACCGGCGAGCACTTGTTCGACGTCGAGGTCTGCTTCGGCACGTAGGAGGTGAAGAAGACCTCGCCGAACAGCACGATCGGGGTGGCCAGCACCTTCTCGCCGTCTTCAGGCAGCCACATCACCCAACCCATCTTGCCGGTCATGCTGGCGGCGGCCGCGCTGGACGAATCCACCACCGCGAGGTCGGACATCTGGATCGTGGCCTGCAGGTCGGTCGCGGTCAGCACGTCGGCGCGCAGCACATCGGTATCCCGCATCACGAAGAAGGCATCCTCGGTCGCTTCGTTGAGCGGATGGCTGCGGTAGCCGGTGCCCATCGCGACGACCACGTACTGCTGGCCAGTCACCGGATCCGACATCTGCGCCACGCTGGGCGCCTCGTAGAAGCGGCGCTGGTTGGAGGTGTCGGCAGTGAGACCCTGGCCGATGGTGGCAAGCAGCTTGACGCGCTTGCCGAGGTTGCTGGCGCTGGCGACACCGTTCTCGATGTCGAGGCGCAGCACCTGGCCGCCCAGGTCGCCGAGGTACACGGCATCCACCAGGCCATCCTTGTTCGCATCGAACAGCTTCGGTTCGCTCGGGATGCTGAACTTGAGGTCGGCACTGGTCAGGTCGGCGCCGGAGCCGGTGCCACTGGCCCAGAACAGCACGTCACCCGACTCCGGATCGACGATGTAGATCTGGTTGCCGAAGTCGTCCTTGGCGTTGTCCGTGGCACTGAAGCCTTCCACTTCATGCTTTTCGTCGTAGCCGCCCGCGAAGAACAGTACCGTCTTCACCGTCGTGCCGATCTTCACGTCGCCGAGCACCGGGCGCGACCAGGTCTGGCCCATGGCGGCGAAGTCGCCGGTACCACCCTGCGCCACCCACTTCAGCTTGGGATCGGTGAGGTCGGTCGCGTTCAGCGCGTAGTAGTTGCGGCCGCCCATGCGCTGGCCACCGTACAGCCACACCTTGTCGCCGCCGACTCCGTCCTTGTTGATCTGCAGGTCCTTGTCGCCGTCGACGCGGTAGGCCGTCCAGGTCAGGTCAAGGCCGAAGAGCGGCAGGTCACGCGCGATATTGAGGGCCTGCTCATCGGCATCGGCCAGCGCTTCCTTCGGCATGAAGGCGAACTTTTCGATACCGCTCGTGCTCTTGGCTTCGACCGCATGCAGCATGCCTTCCATGGTGCTGAAGAACACGTAGTTCTTCTGCAGGTCCGGATTGGCAGACGCCTGTTCGGCGGTGTAGCCGGCATCCCAGCCGTAGTTGACGAGGATCGGCTGGGAGTGCAGCACACCGCCGAGAGCATTGCGGGCGTTCACGCCAGTGGTGGACACCAGAGTGCCCTTGACCAGGTTGGCATTGCTGGGGTCCACGATGTTGAGGTCATAGCCCAGCAGCCAGTTCAGCACGTTCTGGGTCTTGGGACGCGTGCCCTGCCCCATCACGGCCGCAGCCTTGTCCACCATATCGGCCTGGGTGGCCGTGAGGGTGGCGCCGGTGACCGTGAGTTTGGTGAGGCTGGTGTCAGAGGTCGAGGCGTTCACCACCGCGTAGTCGTCAAAGCTGGTGAACACATTGCGCAGCGTGGGCGCCGGCAGACGGCTGGCGACACCGCCCAGGGTGGTGTTCTTGCCGTCCTTGTCGCTCTGCGTCCAGAAGCTCCAGGCCTCGTCCGAGAAGAAGGTGTCGCTGTCGATCGCCGGACGGTCGTTCTTGTCCACGATCAGCGCCTCGGTATCCGTGAACTTGAGGCGGTAGCGCTTCACGTTCCCGCGCCAGCGCGCATTGCCCTGGTCCGGATCGAACACGGCGTAGTAGAGCTGGTCGAGGTGCGTGAGACGGTTGAACTGGTTCACGGCCACGCCCGGCGCCGTGATGGAACCGGTCTTCTCGATCACGGAACGCAGGGTCTCGAGGATGGCCGCCAGCAGGTCATCTTCGTTGGTCGCCACATAGGCCTTGCCACCACCCGCCGTCGCGACCGCTTCCACACCCAGCTTCATCTGCTGCTGGCCGGCGGTATTGCCGTTGAAGAGCACGGCATTGGTACGAATGATGGGCTTGTAGTCCGGAACCAGGCTGGGGTCGCGCAGGTCCTTGGTGTAGAGGTACTTGGCCAGCGAGCCCATGCACTCCAGGTTGCCGTCATCGTTGCCGGTCATGGTGTAGCCGGCGGGGAAGCTGAAGCCGTCACCGCACTTGGTCACCCCCGGCGCCGTCGGCGTGAGGGCAAGAATCTCTTCGGTTTTCTGGGAGACACCCGACATGCTCTGCGCATAGCCACTGGTCAAGGCAAAGATATACGCGGCCGAGCAGGTCTCACCGGTCCGGTCGACCGGCGAGACGTACTTGCCACCACTCATCGTGCGGCTGTCGGGCGCGGTGAAGGTTTCGGCGAGGCCCGGCAAGGTGATACCGGTGGCGGTATCCGCCGGGGCCATCCCCAGCAGGTAGCGCGCCGTTTCCTGGTAGCCCGCGCCCAGCGGCGTGCCGCCGTCCGGAATCATCAGGCTCTCGATGTCTTCGACATAGTCCTGGCGCACGGTCTTGCGCAGGTTGTTCAGGTCCGTGATGGCGCTGAGGGCGCGCACATGCAGCACCATGGCCTTGCTGAGGCCACTGTCGGCGGCGGCGATGCCACGCAGGCTGCTGGTCGCAGCGTTGTTCTCCATCACGAAGCCCATGGTGTTGCCCTGGTTCCACGCCGCCTGGTTCACGACCTCCTGCACCTGGGACGTCACGTTGGCCACGAAGTGCTTGCCGGCGCTGACCGGATTGCCATCGGTGTCGGTGTAGTTGGGAATGGTGAAGGTCGACGCCGCCGTGGTGCGGTTCGCGCTCGGCACCGAGCACACCACCGGCTTGACGGAGTTGTCACAGAATTTCGGAACGTTGCCTTCCTTGATGGCCTTGACGCTGATCACGGGCTCCACCGAGTCGGCCTCGCCCGCGCTCAGCGTGGAGTAAAGGCGGGCATACTCCACGGTTGCGTTGCGCGCGACCTGCAGCTTGTCGAAACGCGCCGCGACCTGGTTCTTGTTGCCGTCGAAGATACCGGCGGCCTTCAGGGTGTTGTTGCGCGGCTGCACGGCGGTGGAGCCGGCCTGCCATTCGATGTCGTCCCACACGCTGTCGACGAGACTCACGGAGTCCAGGGCCACCTTCTGGCAACTGTTGGACAGCTTGGTCGGATCGGTGAGGCTCCAGGTGATGCTGAGACGCGGACGGCGTGCCACGTCGGTGGTCGTGCCGCCCAGCGTGCCGTCGTAGGCGTAGATCACGCGGGAGCCGCCGCCGGAGCCGCTTTCAGGACGGATGCGCAAGCCCAGCGTGTTGCGACCGCACCAGGACGCCTGGTCCACGATGGACTGGATCTGCGCCTTCACGTCAACTGCCCCGTAGGTCGTCTTGCCCACGGCGCTGTCGACATAGCTGCGGCTGGACAACGGGGTCAGCAGGGTGAAGGGGTCGGATTCGCCCGTCATCTCGGCGTCGACGTAATAGGTCGGCGCGCTGCTCGAGCTGGATTTGACCGTCATGGTCAGCGTGGCCGAGGCGATGGTAGCGCCCTTGGGGATATTGAGGTTGGTAAAGCGCAGCCCGACGGGGTTGCCTCCTCTCTCGATCCTGAAATCGACCCCGGTCGAGTTGATGACACAGGGGCCGCCGATGATCACCGGAGGAGTGCAGACCGCGTCGCTGTCGGAACTGGTGACACGGGCCGTCCAGGTCGTGGTCGGGAAGCCGGCGCCTGCCGCCGAAGGAGCCAGGTCATCCAGCGCCAGTGCCGGATAGCGCACCCAGCCGCCGCCCGAACCGGAGTTCAGGAAGCGGGAATAACCGAGGCGCAGGAAGCCCGGGGCCGGCTTGACGATCTCGCCGTCGAGCGGGTTCGGGTTACCGAACAGGGCCTTGCGCATGGCGCGACGGAGGTGGTTGATGCGCATGTCGTCGACGTCGGCGGTGCAGTCACTGCCGCTCGGAGTTGACGCCGTGCTCGCCATGCAGTGGTTCATGAACAGCGACGAGTCCAGCATCATCATGAGCGTCGGTGCTGCGTCGGCGCTGTCGATCTCGACGAGGCGGGCGTACACCTCGGTGTCGCTCGCATAGGCGGGCGCCAGCGTCCAGGACCCCAGGAGGAATGCGCCAAGGGCCGACAGCAGGCGACTTTTCATTTTTCTTTTATCTGCAGCGTTCATGACATCACCTCGTGGGTGTTTTGCTTACTTGTATCCGCCGTAGCCGTAGACGAATTCCTGTACCACGGTCTGGAAGGATGCGTTGTTGGTCGTCAGGCAATCCGTCACCGTATTGCCGGCCGTGCCTTCGTGCGGAAGGTTCAGGCAGCCCTCGATCACGCTGGTGGTGGCGCTGCCGAACGCCGGCATCACGGAAGTGGAATACACCGCCACCAGTGCGCCGCCGCCACCCGGCAGCACGCTTTCGTCCGTGCCGTAATTGATCACGCTCTGCGACTTGCCGGAGGCGTCCACCGGCGTGCGCACCGCCACCTGCACCGCGACCACGTTACGGCCGCTGACGTACTGGGCGTTGTTGTCGAGGTCGCACTTCTTCTTGTCGGCCGCGGCGACCGAGGTCGCCAGCACCAGGCCGTCCTTGGTGAGGCAACCCACGACTTCGGCGCCCGGATTGTCCTTGATCAGCGTGATCGGGCCGGTCGGGCCGTTCGCATAGGCCATGCTCGAACTGTTGATGACGTTCTCGACGGTGCCGGTGCCGGCATCCGCGTTCTGGAACAGCACCACGCTGACCTGGGAATTGGTCGCCATGGCGACCTGCATGAGGCCGGTGCGCATGGCCACCAGGCCCATGAAGGTCACGACCAGCAGGATGAACAGCGTCACGATGAGGGCGACGCCACGCTGGCTACGGGAAAAGGACATTTCGTGTGTCATGGCTGATCACACTCCGCTCAGGCTGACGTTACGCAGGCCAACCGTGGTGATGAACAGGCGACGGAGGAAGCCGTCATTCGGGACATTGGCCGCGGCGATGGTGCCGTCGAGCACCTGCACATCGACCTCGGGCGGCGTGGCGCTGCCGGCGCGTTCCTGCGAGTGCATGTAGAGACCGATGCGCACCGTGAGCACGGTGGGGCGTGGTGCGGCAAGGCCGGCATAGGTGCCGGCATCGATATAGCGGGCCACGCGCGCGAGGCTGTTGGCATTGCCGTCGATAATGCGGTCGTCCACGCCGTAGAGAACCTGGAAGCTGTCCACGCCGCTCATGAGCACCACGCCGGCATCGCCATACTGGCGACCGGCGGTGGTATCGAGGCTGGTGCCATTGTGATTGCCGCCGTCGCAGGCTAGCGACGGCACACCGCCGTCGAGCCGGATGAAATAGCGCGCGACGATATAACGGCCCGCGGCCACGGAATTGCCCTCGCAATCCACTTCGGTCGAGGTCAGCGCAATTCGCTGCGTCACGAGCTGGTCACTGGCCTGCAGCAGGCCGGTTACCGTCGCCGTGGTCGAAATGCCATTGCGGTTCATGGCCGTGCTGCCGGCGTTGAGTGTCGCGAGGTTGGCGATCTCGGTGGAAAAGAACGGCAGGCCAAGCACGGCAGCGGGTGTCGGGGCGGAGCTGCTGGTGGGTGGACCGAGGCCCGACAGGCGAATGTCGCGCACCATCTGGTCGATGGCAAAGCGGCCGTTGGCCTGCACGTCATTCATGCCGCGCTGGAAATTCATCGATACCTGGTTGGCGATGAACAGCTGAATGGCCGCGGCGGAAATCAGCAGGCCAAGAGCCATCGCCACCATCAGTTCGAGCATGGAGAAACCGCGAATGCGCTTCATCACTGCACCTCCAGCATCACGCAGGGCAACGAAGCGCGATTGGCGGGCGGCGCCTTGTAGAGGCCGTTGGCATCCACGCACTGTCCGGAAGCGCCGGCGGTGGGCAGGAGGCCGTCCCAGGCGACATAAATACAGCTGAGCGGCGTGCCGCCCGGCGTGGGGTCCTGGCAGGTTTCCATGCGGACAAGGCCTTGCGGCAGCAGTGTCTGTGCGCTGTAGCGCACACTCTGGGTATCAAAGTTCATCATGGCGTCAGGCAGGCAGTTGCCGGTCATACAGGCGGTCGGCGGCGTTCCTACCGCCGTCGTCGGCCAGTTGGTGGCCGTCAGATAGCCGGCCATCTGGCTGCTGTTGGAGCGGGCGCGCTCGGCCAGGTCCTGGGCGATCGACATGGCCTGGGTGCGGTAATAGGAGTCGCCTGAGGTCTGCACGGCACGCAGCTGCAAGGCCCCGAAGCCGACTACGCCGACCGCCAGCACCAGCACGGCCGCGAGGACTTCGATGAGGCCGAAGCCTGCCTGGCTTCCGGTTCTGACTCTTCCTGAGATGACTGATTGCCTGTTCATGGATTGCAGACGCTCACGTTTGCATGGTTGCGGGTAATGATTCTGCCGATCGGATTGATCACGATGTCCTTGCCAACTTCACGGCGGGACGTCGCGTCACACACCGTGATGGTGCCGTTCAGGCCGGCCGTCGCGCTACGCTGCACGATGCCGGACGGCCGGAAGCTGAGTTCCTTGGCCGTGACGTCGATAGCGATGCCCATGCGCGCATCGAAGCTCTGACGCATCACGATCGGGCCCGCGCTCGTGTCCAGGCGGATGGTCCAGCCCGTCGTGTCAGGCCGCAGCACCACCGTGCGGCGGCGCTGAACCGCCGTGTTGCGGGCGGTGGCGATCGAATTCATCAGCTCTTCGGTCGACGAACTGACCCGGTTGCGCGCCATCATGTCCTGGAAATTCGGGATGGCGACGGCAGCGAGCACGGCCGCAATGGTGACCGTGATCATCAGCTCGAAGATGGTGAAGCCCTTGGCTTTACTTAGTGACATATCCTGTCCAAAAGTGACAAACCGATACCCTTCTCGGATGTGTGAACCATAGTGAGGGGCCCTGTCCATCACAACCGCCAACAGGACGGCCGGCGCATTGCAGCCCCTGGACGGAAACGGGTGTTCACGACATGTGAACCCGTTCAGATTTCAGTGACTTAGCGACGCCGGAGGACGAGCGGCAATGGGTGGCGATGAGTGCCCGGCAAAGCCCGGCGGGGCCCAAAAATGGGCATTTTGTCAGACAGGGCGCGTCGGAATGCGCAATTCCTTCGGCATCGAGAAAACGATGCTCTCGGCGCGCCCTTCAAGTTCCTGGGGCAATTCTCCGCCCCACTCGCGCAAGCGGTCGATGACGCCCTGGATCAGGACCTCGGGCGCGGACGCCCCTGCCGTCAGCCCTACCACCTGTACCCCCTCCAGCCAGGCCCTTTCGACCTGATCGGCATTGTCGATCAGGTAGGCGCGGGCCCCCATGCGCTCGGCCAGTTCGCGCAGGCGGTTGGAATTGGAGGAGTTGGGGGAGCCGACGACCAGCACCACCTGTGCAGAACTGGCCAGCTGTTTCACGGCATCCTGGCGGTTCTGGGTCGCGTAGCAGATGTCGTCCTTGCGCGGGCCATGGATGGCCGGGAACCTTGCCCGCAAGGCATCTATTACCTTGGCGGTATCGTCCACGGACAGGGTGGTCTGGGTCACGAAGGCGAGCTGCTCCGGGTTGCGCACCTGCAGGGTCGCCACATCGGCCTCGTCTTCCACGAGGTAGATGTCGCCGCCCTGGCGGCGGTCGTACTGGCCCATGGTGCCCTCGACCTCCGGATGACCTTCGTGGCCGATCAGGATGGCCTCGGTGCCGGTGCGGGCGTAGCGGCTCACCTCCATGTGCACCTTGGTGACCAACGGGCAGGTAGCGTCGAAGACGCGCAGGCCACGACGGCCCGCCTCCTCCTGCACGGCCTTGGAAACGCCGTGGGCGGAGAAGATCACCACGCCATCATCCGGCACCTGGTGCAGCTCCTCGACGAAGACAGCGCCGCGGTTGCGCAGGTCGTCCACCACGAACTTGTTGTGCACGACCTCGTGGCGCACATAGATCGGCGGACCGAAGACCTCGAGGGCACGGTTGACGATCTCGATGGCGCGGTCGACACCGGCACAGAAACCGCGGGGATTGGCGAGCTTGATCTGCATTCTGATTTCTCCCGGAGGGGCCATGCTGCCCCTGCACCCGACCCGCATCAACCACGGGCACAGTAAGGGTTTACTTCGGCCCCAGGGTCACCGGAGCGGCGTCGGCATCCATGACGCGGATGATGTCGACTTCGAAGACAAGGTCGCGACCGGCCAACGGGTGATTGAAGTCGACGGTGACCGTCTCCTCGCCCACCTCCTTCACCACGCCGGGCAGCTCGCCCGACTTGTCGGCAAAGGAGATCACCAGGCCGGGCTCGAGCTGCATGCCGCTGAACTGGACCTTGGTGAACACCTGCTGGTTGTCGGCGTTCCAGTCGCCAAAGCCATGTTTAGCGTCTATGAAAACGGAACGGCGGTCGCCCTCCTTCAGGCCGAAGAGCGCCTTCTCGAAGCCGGGGAGAAGGCTGCCATCGCCCACGGTGAACACCGCCGGC
Source organism: Moraxellaceae bacterium (assembly GCA_029237815.1). Taxonomy (GTDB): domain Bacteria; phylum Pseudomonadota; class Gammaproteobacteria; order Pseudomonadales; family Moraxellaceae; genus UBA2031. Next base: position 115,943 of record JAQZBP010000004.1, on the reverse strand, counting down.
ACCTCCTTCGGGCGCGTGCTGTCGACGACTTCTCCGTCAGCAAGGGCAACGGAAAAATGCAGCGTGACCTTCTTGCCCGGGCCAATGCGTTCAGACATGGACGGCCTGCCGTTTCTTTTCAAAGAAGAGGGAATCGATCACCAGCATGAACGCCCCCACCGAGATGCCGCAGTCGGCAATATTGAAGGCGGGGAAATGCCAGGTGCCGTAGTGCACGTGGATGAAATCGACCACATAGCCCAGCACCATGCGGTCGTAGAGATTACCGATGGCCCCCCCCAGCACGAGCGCCAGCGCGCAGGCGAGGAAACGCTCGTTGTCCTTTAGCCGCACCAGCCACCAGGTCAGGCCGACACTCACCACGATGGCGATGGCGCCGAAGAACCAGCGCTGCCAGCCACCTGCGTCGTGCAGGAAGCTGAAGGCGGCACCGTAGTTGTGCGCCAGCGTCCAGCTGAAGAAAGGCAGCAGGTCGATGGACTCGCCGAGCTGCATGTTGGCGCTGAACCAGGCCTTGGTCAGGTAGTCCAGTACCAGCACTGCCAGCGCCAGCCACAGCCAGTTCAGATTCTTGCGGGTTTGCGCGTTCACTTCATTTCTCTCGATATGCACGGACGCCTTCGCGGCAGGGCCGTCACGCAAACTTGCGCGTTTCGCCAGCGCCACCCGGCAGGTTGTCCACGCAACGCGCGCAGATGTCGGCGTGCGCCGCATCCGCACCGACATCGGCGCGGTAATGCCAGCAGCGCGCGCACTTGGCGTGCGCCGAGGCCGTCACCTCCACGCGCAGCCCCTCCACTTCCGTGGCCACGCCCTGCTCCGCATAGGGCTGCAGGCGCACCGCCGAGGTGATGAGCACGAAACGCAGCTCATCGCCCATGGCGGCCAGCGCCTGCTGCTGCGCCGGGGACACATAGAGGTCGATCTCCGCGGACAGGCCGGAGCCGACTTCCTTGCGGTTGCGCGCCTCCTCGATTTCCTTGTTCACCGCCGACTTCACCGCCATGACCTCGTCCCAGTAGGCGCGGGTCAGGGTGGGCTCGCCGGCGTTCTGCGGCAGCTCCGCCAGGCCCGTGTACCAGGTCTCGAGCTGCACGGATTCGGATCGCTGCCCCGGCAGCACCGCCCAAATCTCGTCGGCGGTGAAGCTCAGGATGGGCGCCATCCAGCGCGTGAAGGCCTCGGCAATATGATAGAGGGCCGTCTGCGCCGAGCGCCGCGCCAGCGAATCCGGCTGCGTCGTGTACTGGCGGTCCTTGATGATGTCGAGATAGAAACCGCCCAGCTCTGCCACGCAGAAGCCGTGCAGCCGGTGGTAGATCTGGTGGAACTGGAAGCTGTCGTAGGAGGCGATGATGTCCTGCTGCAGCAGCGCGGCACGATCCACCACCCAGCGGTCCAGCGCCAGCATCTGGTCGGCCGGCACCAGGTGCTGCGCCGGATCAAAGCCGTTCAGGTTGGAGAGCAAAAAGCGCAGCGTGTTGCGGATACGGCGGTAGGAGTCCGACATGCGCGTCAGGATCTCGTCGCTCACCGACATCTCGCCACGGTAATCGGTGGCGGCCACCCAGAGGCGGATGATGTCCGCGCCCAGGGTCTGCATGACTTTTTGCGGCGCCACCACATTGCCCACCGACTTGGACATCTTCTTGCCCTGCCCGTCCACGGTGAACCCGTGGGTCAGCACCGTCCTGAACGGTGCCTGGCCATTGGCGGCCAGCGCGGTCAGCAGCGAGGACTGGAACCAGCCGCGGTGCTGGTCGGAGCCTTCCAGGTAGAGATCGGCCGGGTACTGCAGGCCGTCGAAACGCTTGAGCACGCAGGTGTGGGTCACGCCGGAGTCGAACCAGACGTCCAGGGTATCGGTGACCTTGTCATAATTTTTGGCGTCATCGCCCAGCAGTTCCGTCGGCGCCAGGTCGAACCAGGCGTCGATACCGGCCTGTTCCACCTTGAGGGCAACCTGTTCGATGAGCTCGGCGGTTTGCGGATGCAGCTCGCCGCTCTCCTTGTGCACGAACAGGGTGATGGGCACGCCCCAGGTGCGCTGGCGCGAGATGCACCAGTCCGGGCGACCGGCGATCATGCCCTCGATGCGCGCCTGGCCCCAGTCCGGCACCCACTGCACGCCGGGAATGGCGGCCATGGCGCTGTCGCGCAGGCCGGCCTGTTCCATGCTGATGAACCACTGCGGCGTGGCACGGAAGATGATGGGCGTCTTGTGGCGCCAGCAATGCGGATAGCTGTGCTGGATCTTCTTGTGCGCCAGCAGCAGCGAGCGGTTGGCGCGCGACTTCGCCTTCAGTGTCTCGATGATGGGCTCGTTCGCCTTGTTCACGTGCATGCCGGCGAACAGCGGTGTGCTGGGCAGGAACACGCCGGCGTTGTCCACCGGATTATCAACAGTGAGGCCGTATTTGCGGCCGATGACGAAGTCGTCCTGGCCGTGGCCGGGCGCAGTGTGCACGGCGCCGGTGCCGGAGTCGGCAGTGACATGCTCGCCGACGATGACGGGCACTTCGCGCTCGAAGAAGGGATGCAGCAGCGTCAGGTGCTCAAGGGTGGCGCCGGTGACGGTAGCCAGCGTCTCGGCGTCGGTCGCTTCGTAGCGCGCCAGCGCGCCTTCCACGAGGGCGGTGGCAACGATGAAGGCGCGGCGCTCGCCGGCGATGGTGGCCGCGACGATGGCGTAGTCGAATTCCGGGTGCAGGCTCACCGCCTGGTTGGCAGGCAGTGTCCAAGGCGTCGTGGTCCAGATCACCACGTCGACCGGCAGGTCGAGAGTGGCCAGGCCCGCGCGCTTCGCAAGATCCGCCAGGTCCTTGACCGGGAAACCCACGTCCACGGCATGCGACTGCTTGTCGTCGTATTCGACCTCTGCTTCGGCCAGCGCGGAGCCGCAATCCATGCACCAGTGCACGGGCTTCAGTCCCTTGTGCAGGTGGCCGTTCTGCGCGATCCGGCCCAGCACGCGGATGATGTCGGCCTCCTGCCTGAAGTTCATGGTCAGGTAGGGATTGAACCAGTCGCCGAGCACGCCCAGGCGCATGAAGTCGCTGCGCTGTTTTTCCACCTGCGACTGCGCGTATTCGCGGCAGTGCTGGCGGAATTCCTTGGCGGAAACCTTGTCACCCGGCTTGCCGAATTTTTTCTCGACATTGAGCTCGATGGGCAGGCCATGGCAATCCCAGCCGGGCACATAGGGCGCGTCAAAGCCGGACAGCGTCTTCGACTTGACGATTATGTCCTTGAGGATCTTGTTGACGGCATGGCCGATGTGGATGTCGCCGTTGGCGTAGGGCGGGCCATCGTGCAGGATGTATTTGGGGGCGCCGCGGCGGGCCTCGCGGATTTTCTCGTACAACTTCTTTTCCTGCCAGGCGGCCACCATGGCGGGCTCGCGCGTGGCGAGGCTGGCCTTCATGGCGAAGCCGGTTTCCGGCAGGTTCAGCGTCGGCTTGTAGTCCACAGCGTTCTGTTCAGTCATGACGGTTCTGTTGTCTCAAATTCCGAAATAGCGGCGCGCATCGGCAATGTCCTGCGCCATCGCCACCTTCAGTTCTTCCAGCGAGTTGAACTTCAACTCTTCGCGAATCTTGTGACGGAACGTCACGTGAATGCGGTGGCCGTAGATATCGCCCTCGAAATCCAGCAGGTAGGTTTCGATGCGCTCATCCTGTCCGTTCACCGTCGGCCGCTTGCCCACGCTGCACACGCCGTGCACCGGCTGCGGCAATGCGTTGGTCACGGTGACCGCATAAATGCCGCTCAATGGCGACACCATACGCTGGGACAGCACATTCGCCGTCGGCACGCCGAGCGTGCGTCCGATCTTGTCGCCATGCGTCACATGCCCGCTGACGCTGTAGGGCCGCCCCAGCAGATTTTCCGCCAGCGCGAAATTCCCCGCCTTGATAGCGCTCCGAATGCGGGTACTGCTGACACGCGCCCCTTCCACCTCGATCGTGGGGGTGTTCTGCACGGCAAAGCCGAACTCCCGGCCTGCCGCCTGCAGCAGGGCAAAGTCACCGCTGCGATCGCAGCCAAAGCGGAAGTCGTCGCCAATCACCAGGTGGCGACAACCGAGCCCGTCCACCAGCAACTGCTGCACGAACTGGCGCGCGGTCAGTGCCCGGAAGCGCTCGTCAAAGCGCACGCACAGCACTCGCGCCACGCCCGCGGCAGCCAGCGCGTCGACCTTGTCGCGCCAGTGCATGAGCCGGGCGGGTGCCGACTCGCCCTGGAAGAACTCTTGCGGCTGCGGCTCGAAAATCATCACCGTGTCCGGCAGGCCCAGGCGCGAGCCGGCCTCGCGCAACGCGCGCAGGATGGCCTGGTGGCCAAGGTGCACGCCATCGAAATTGCCGATCGTCACCACGGAGCCGTGGTGGCGGGAGCGCAGGTTGTGGAGGCCGCGGATCAGTTCCATCGGGGCGTCAGGGCTGGTCGGACAAGCGGCGCAGTATAAAGAAAGACGCCCCGCCCGTCAGTGATGACGGATCTCCCGGAAGCGGAATCCAAAGGCGAAGAGGGCCGCGAAATAAATGGCCGCGCCCGCTGCGCAGATGCCCAGTATGGCCGCTACCTTCAGGAAGTTGCCCTGCGGCGCCAGCCACCAGCCGGCGGCCGGTGTAATGGCCACCAGCGCCACCGCCATGACCGCGTTGGCCGAGAGGTAGCGCGCGCCCAGCCTGACCCAGTGCCGCTCGACGCGGAACACGCCACGCTTATGCAGGCCCCAGTACAGCAGGCCGGCGTTCAGGAAGGCAGACAGCGTGCTGGCCAGCGACAACCCGACATGCGCCATGTCGAAGCCCAGCACCAGGACCAGGTTGAAGGCCATATTGGCCACCATGGCGATGATGCCGACCTTCACCGGCGTCCTGACGTCCTGGCGCGAGAAATAGCCCGGCGCGAAGACCTTGATCAGCATGAAGGCCAGGATGCCGCCGGACAGCGCCTGCAGCGCCGCGGCCGACATCTGCACATCCTGCGCCGTGAACTTGCCATGCATGAAGAGCGCGGCAATCAGCGGCTCGGCCAGCAGCCCCATGGCAATCGAGGACGGCAGGCCGACCAGCACGATCACGCGTAGCGCCCAGTCCAGCATGGCCTTGAATTCGTCATGGGATTTCTCGGCGTACTTGGCCGACAGCGAAGGCAGGATGACAGTGGCCACGGCGATGCCGATCAGGCCCAGCGGCAGCTCCGTCAGGCGCTCCGCCGTATAGAGCCAGGACACCGAGCCCGTCACCAGGAAAGACGCGAGGATGGTATCCAGCAACAGGTTGATCTGGCTGACCGAGACGCCAAACATGGCCGGCACCATGAGGTTCAGGATGCGTTTCACCTCGGGGTCCCGGAAGCCCAAGCGCGGCTTCGGCAGCATGCCGATCTGCCGCAGGTAGGGCACCTGGAAGCCGAGCTGCACGAAGCCCGAGACCAGCACGCCCCAAGCCAGCGCCATCACCGGCTGCTCCATCAGCGGCGCCATCCAGAGCGCGAAACCGATCATCACGAGGTTCATCAGCACCGGCGTGAACGCCGAGGCGCCAAAGCGGTTGTAGCAGTTGAGGATGCCCCCCGCGAAGGCGGTCAGCGAGATCAGCAGGAGATAGGGAAAGGTAATGCGCAGCATGTCCGCCGCAAGCTGGAACTTGAACGGGTCGCTGCGGAACCCGGGCGCAAAAAGGAAGATGATGCCGGGCGCGGCCACGATCGCCAGCACCGTGACTCCTCCCAGCACCACCGACAGCGTCCCCGCCACCCGGTCTACCAACTCCTTGACCGCCTCGTTGCCGCGCTGCGTCTTCACCTCGGACAACACCGGCACGAAGGCTTGGGCAAAGGCGCCCTCGGCAAAGAGCCGGCGCAGGAAGTTGGGAATCTTGAAGGCGACCAGGAAGGCGTCCATGAGCCGGTCGGCGCCAAAGATATTCAGGTAGACCATGTCGCGGACCAGGCCGGCGATGCGCGACAGCATGGTCATGAGACTGACCACGAACGTCGAGCGCCAGAGACTGCGCTTGTTCGGGACGGGCGCGCCGGCAGGCAGCGGGGAGACAGGCGTAGACATGGAAAACCCTGCGCAGGAAAGGCGGCATGTTAACGAAGGCACCCCGGTTGGGAAACCTGCCGGCCGGTTCCGATTCGTAAGCCGGCTGGCGGAGGCTAGAATGCCGCCCCATGCGCCTCGACAAGTTCATCGCCCACGCCTCCCCCCACTCCCGCAGCGAAGTGCGCCAGCTCCTGCGCACGGGCCGCATCCGGGTGGACGGCGAGCCGGTCCGGGATGCCGGCCTCGCCCTTCACGATCAGTCGATCGTGACTCTGGACGGGCAGGTACTGACCCTGCAGGGGCCCCGTTTCTTCATGCTGAACAAGCCCACGGACGTGATCTGCGCCACCACCGACAGCCACCACCGCACGGTGATAGACCTGTTGCGCGGCCAGGACCCTAAGGGCCTGCACGTAGCGGGTCGCCTGGACGCCGATACCACCGGCCTCGTGCTCATTACCGACGATGGCCAGTGGTCTCACCGCGTAAAGGCACCCGGGCGCCATGAGAAGCGCTACCGCGTGCGCACCGCCCGCCCCATCACGCCCGACACCTCCGCCCGCTTTGCAGAGGGACTGGAGCTCCGAGGGGAGGAAGACCATCCCACCCTGCCGGCGCGACTGGAGCTGATCGGCCCCTGCGAAGCACTTGTCTGGCTGCAGGAGGGGCGCTACCACCAGGTGCGCAGGATGTTCGCAGCCGTGGGCAATCACGTGGAAGCCCTGCACCGGGAGGCCGTGGCAGGGATCGAGCTGGATCCCACCCTGTCACCGGGAGAATGGCGGATCTTGACGCAAGCCGAGGTAGCGGCGGGAATGCCCGGCTGACCCCTTTGTCCCGGTGGTGTTGACTTACGCCGCCCCCCTCGGCAAAATCCCGCGCCTCGTTTCGGGTATTGCCCGAACCCCGGTTTCAACAGAATTTTCAGGAGAGCCCACGTGGCCAATTCCGCACAAGCCAAGAAGCGTGCTCGCCAGAACGACAAGGTGCGCGCCCACAATGCCAGCCTGCGCTCCATGGTGCGCACCTACATCAAGAAGGTGGTGAACGCCATTGCCTCCGGCAACAAGGCTGACGCCCAGAATGCCTACACCACCGCCGTCCCGGTCATCGACCGCATGGCCGACAAGGGCATCATCCACAAGAACAAGGCCGCTCGTCACAAGAGCCGCCTGAACGCCCAGATCAAGGCGCTTGCCTGAACCTTCTCAGGGTTTGCGATCTATGAAAAAGCCGGCGGAAGCCGGCTTTTTCATGCCTGTAATTCGCCTTTCTGCCGCAGCGATTCGTCGCTTCGCGGCAGATACACCAGCACCACGCCCGCCAGAATCACGGCCAGCCCGGCCAGCTCAGCCGCATCCACGGCCTCGCCTCCCAGCCATACTCCAAGTGCCACGGCCACCACAGGGTTGACATAGGCATAGCTCGTGGCCAACGCCGGCCGGACCGTCTTGAGCAGGTAGACGTAGGCCGAGAAGCCCAGGATGGCGCCGATGAACACCAGATAGGCCAGCGACCACAGGGCCTTCGCAGAGGGCGGACCCTGCATTGCCTCACCCCGCAGCAGGGCAACCAGCAGCATCGCAGAGCCCCCGATGAGCATTTGAGCGGCGCTCGCCATGAAACCCGCCGGCATCTGCAGATGCTTGCCCCACATCGAACCAAAGGCCCAGGACAGCGCCGCCATGACCAGAAGGCCCGCCCCGAGGGGCGTGGCAGAGAGTTCGTGGCCAAGATTGAGGATCCCCACGCCCGCGAGCCCGAGCAGGATACCCAGCCACTCCCGGCCATGCGCCGACTGCCCCCACAGATAGCCGAAGCCCAACGCGAATAGTGGCGTGACGGCAACAGTGAGAGCGGACACCCCCGACCCCACACCTTGCTCCATGGCCAACCCCACCATGCCGTTTCCGCCCAGCAGGAGCAGCACGCCCACGACGCCGGCATCGCGCCATTGGCGAACGGTGGGCGCTGGCTGCCCGCGCAGACGCAGCGCCACGAAGATCAGCGCTCCCGCACAAACATAGCGAACTCCACCCATCAGCAGCGGCGGAATGCTCTCGATGGCAAAGCGCATGGCAAGGTAAGTAGAGCCCCAGATCAGGTAGACCCCCAGCAAGGCCAGCAGGACCGGCGCACGCATTGTCATCGGCCACAGCCCCAGGTCACGGCCAGCGAGCCATAGCGGGGCCACTCGATGTCCTGCTGCTGGAACGTACGCGTGCTGACGTTGAGACCGAGCTGAAGTGCCCAGCAGCGAAATCCGTAACCGACGAGAATCTGGGCCGCGCCCAGCAGGGGCTCATGATCAACGGAGGCAGGGCTGTCGACCCAGGTGTTGCCGTTAAGAAAGAGGTTTCGCAACACACCCGTCACCTGCAGGCTGGTCATTGTGTAGAAGCCGACGGAGTGCCCGGTCATGTTCGGATAACGCCCCAGGTAGTTGGGGTTCAGGCCGAAAACAGCATCGGGGTCGCTCGCGTAAAGCACGTTGATGCCTGCCGAAGCAGATGTCATCAACGGCCCCAGGGCAAAATCCATGTTGTCAAAAACGCTGAGTCCGTGCGACCCCAGTTCCGCCTTGTGAAGAATTTCCTGGCGATCGTAGCGCAGGTTCACGACCAACTCGTTGCGCAGCTGTCCATCCCAGCCTGCCGCTTCCCGAACGCCCGCAAGATGATGCACCAGCGCCTGACTCTGCTCGGCAAGCGACCAGGGCCCCACCACGCCTGCCTGCAACCCCAATGCCTCGGCACGATCTGCCGATCTCGCATGCAAATTGCATCCGGCATACAGCAGTCCGGCATAGGGCTGGTCATCGGGGTCGGGCGGACTGGCCTGCTTGTCCAAGGGAGTCTGGATGACCTGCCCCACCTCCCAGGAGTGACGGTAGCGGGTGTGTTCATCCGTGCGGATCAGCCAGCCGGATAGCAGACGGGAAAGCCCCGTCACGCCGGGGCAGGCGCGCCACCGCGCGCCCTTTTCGGGCGGCAGAGGGTCGGAAACATGGTGATAGACGATGCCGTTGGTGTAGTAGGCATCGGTTTCGCCGGGCGACAATACATCGTTGTCCCACAGGATGGCATTGAAGGCAGCCCGCGCCGAAAGCGGGCAAAGCAACAACAATGTCAGCAGGAAAATGCGACTGCGCGTCAATCTGCCCTCCGGAACTTCCCTTTCAGAGGATTCCGGCAATCGCAGGCCTAGACGATCACCAGATTGTCGCGATGCATCAGCTCGGCATCATCCACATAGCCCAGAAGCGACTCGATGCGCTCCGACGGCTGGCCGGCAATCCGTGCCGCCTCCTCGGCAGTGTAGTTCACGATGCCCACGGCAACACTGGCGCCCTGCTCGTCCACGCAGGCCACCACTTCACCACGCTGGAAATTGCCCTGCACCGACTTCACGCCGACAGGCAAGAGACTGCGGCCACCTTGGCGCAGCGCCCGTACCGCCCCGGCATCAATGACGACGCGCCCAGCATGCTGCAAGTGCGCGGCCAGCCACTGTTTGCGTGCCGCCAGTCGATCCTGCTCAGGCAACAACAGGGTGCCAGCACTTTCTGCAGCGCGTAGGCGTATCAAAATATCTTCACCGCGCCCACTGGCGATCACTGTGGCGCAACCGGAGCGTGCCGCGAGGCGTGCGGCGCGCACCTTCGTCACCATGCCGCCACGCCCCAGCGCGCCGCCACCGCCTGCCATTGCAAGTAGGCGCTCGTCCATCGCTTGCACTTCCGGCAGCAACACTGCATCGGGGTCGTTGCGTGGATCACGATCGAACATGCCGTCCTGATCGGTCAGGATGACCAGCGTGTCGGCCTCGACCAGGTTGGCAACCAGCGCTCCCAGGGTGTCGTTGTCACCAAAGCGGATTTCGTCAGTGGCGACCGTGTCATTCTCGTTGATGACCGGCAGCACACTCCATTCAATGAGCGTACGCAGCGTGTTGCGGGCATTGAGATAGCGCTGGCGATCGGAAAGGTCGTCGTGCGTCAGGAGAACCTGGGCCGTCCGCAGGCCATGATCGCGGAAATGCGACTCATAGGCCTGCACGAGACCCATCTGGCCGATTGCGGCGCAGGCTTGCAGTGCGTGTACCGACTCTGGCCGCGACTTCAGGCCCATGCGCACCATGCCTTCCGCCACGGCACCCGAGGACACCAGCACCAGCTCCACGCCGGACTTTTGCAGGGCCACCATCTGGCGCACCCAACTGGCCATGGCGACCTGGTCCAAGCCCTGGCCATTCGCGGTAAGCAGTGCCGACCCGATCTTCACGACCCAGCGGCGACCTGTAGCGAGACGTTGGCGATTGTTTTTGTTCATGATGGCTCGTGCTGAAAAGCCTACTTCTGTAAGCCGGCGGGAATGCTAACCCGCCAGCTGTTTGTCAGGGACGGTATTCGAATTCGACCTCGTAGTCGTCCTCGTCCCAGTCGTCGTCCTCCAGCGCCTCGCCCGCTTCCTGCGCAGCACGGCGGGCCGCCTTGCGCTTCTCGGCTAGCTGGCGGATTTTCTCGCGCCCCTCCTCCTCGAGCCGGCGGCGCTTGGCGACCTCCTTCTCGGCAAGCTCCGGATCTTCCGCCTCCAGCTCGCGCTGCTCCTCGATGGCATCCATCAATTTGTAGCAGACGGATTTGGCGTTTTCACCAGTGAGGCCCGAGGTTCGGAAGACGGGGCCCGTCCATCCAAGACGCTTCACGATGTCTTCACAAATCTCATCCGCCATGTCGGCGGGTACCAGGTCGATCTTGTTCAGCACCAGCCAGCGCGGCAACGAGGCGAGCGTCGGCGAGAACTTCTCCAGCTCAGATGCAATGGCCTGCACGTTCTCGACCGGATCGGAATTATCGTAAGGCGCGACATCGACAAGGTGCAGCAGGAAGCGGGTACGGGCCAGATGCTTCAGGAAGCGGATGCCGAGACCGGCCCCCTCGGAGGCGCCGGGGATCAGCCCGGGAATATCCGCCATTACGAACGAGCGATGACGATCCACGTCCACCACGCCGAGGTTCGGCACCAGCGTCGTGAACGGATAATCAGCAACCTTGGGCTTGGCGGCAGACACGGCGCGGATGAATGTGGACTTGCCGGCATTGGGCAGGCCCAGCAGGCCGACGTCGGCCAATACCTTGAGCTCGAGGCGAAGCTGCCGGGCTTCACCGGCGAAGCCGCTGGTGGTCTTGCGCGGCGAGCGATTGGTCGAGCTCTTGAAGTTGATATTGCCCTGGCCGCCATCGCCGCCTTTGGCAACCATGATGCGCTGCCAGGGCTCCACCAAGTCGCCCAGTACCTCATCGGTACTCTCGTCAATAATGGTCGTTCCCACGGGCACGCGCAGCACGATATCGTCGGCGCTACGACCCGTGCAATTGGCGCCCATGCCGTTCTGGCCACGCTGGGCACGGAACTGGCGGGTATAGCGGAAGTCGACGAGGGTGTTGGCATTCGGGTCGGCTTCGACAAAGATGCTGCCGCCACGACCGCCATCACCACCGTCCGGACCGCCGAAAGGCACGAATTTCTCGCGGCGGAAGCTCATGCAGCCATTGCCGCCGCTTCCCGCCTCGACCTTGATCACGGCCTCATCGACAAAACGCATGGTATTCGCTCCGCCCCCTCAGGGGTCACTACACGCTCCAGCTTATATCGGCTTGGCGTGGAAGGCCTTGCTGCAATAAAAGGACCACCAACAAAAAAGCCCCGACCAGTCGGGGCTTTTTTTGGCTGGCGCTTCGTTCAGGCCGCGGTTTCCACCACGACGTACTGACGCGACTGCGGGCCCTTGACAACGAACTTGACCACGCCGTTCGCCTTGGCGAAGAGCGTGTGGTCACGGCCGATGCCGACGTTCTCGCCCGGCCAGTACTGCGTACCGCGCTGGCGGATGATGATGCTGCCGGCCTGGATCTGCTGGCCACCGTACACCTTTACGCCAAGTCGCTTGGCTTCTGAGTCGCGACCGTTGCGGGTGGAACCGCCTGCCTTTTTATGTGCCATGTCGGATTACTCCTGGATCTTTGCTTGGGGCCAGCGCTCAGGCGCTGATGCCGGTGATCTTGAGTTCAGTGAAATACTGACGGTGACCGGCCTGCTTGCGATGATGCTTGCGGCGACGGAACTTCTGGATGCGCACTTTGTCGTGACGGCCGTGGCTCACGACTTCGGCCTGAACCTTGGCACCGGCGACCACGGGGGTTCCGATCTTGATGTCAGAACCGTTCACCACCATCAGCACGTCTTCGAGGGTGATAGTCTGGCCCGGCTGGACATCCAGCAGCTCGACCTTCAGCAGCTCGCCTTCAACCACGCGATGCTGCTTGCCACCGCTCTTGATAACCGCGTACATGTTGCCACTCCCGCTATTTGGGTCTACCGCTACCTCGCTGGTAGCGGCCTGTCGCACAGGCCGGGCGCGACGCACCCGCCTGCCAGAATCTGCAAGGCGCGTAATTCTACGGAAATCACCCAGCCGCCGCAAGCCGCATTTACCAGCCTGAAGGGCGGACCGGGCATGCGCATTCCCCCGTTCCGTCCGTAGCCCTCCCGGGCCCACTGCTGCTAGGATTCGCGGCCTCTGCAACCCCGGGCTGATCCTCATCGCATGGACTACAAGAGCATCGTCGCTGTAGTGGCCGAAGACTTTGCGGCCGTCGACACCTTCATCCGCAAGAGCCTGGAGTCACGGGTCCCCCTGATCCACGAGGTCGGGCAATACATCGTCCAGGGCGGCGGCAAGCGCCTGCGACCGCTGGTCTGCCTACTCGCCGCCCGCGCCTGCGGCTACCGGGGAGATCGTCATATCCAGGTTGCCGGCATCATCGAGATGCTGCACACCGCGACGCTCCTACATGACGACGTTGTCGACGAGTCCGGCCTGCGTCGCGGCCGCGCCACGGCCAATGCCCGCTGGGACAACCCCACCGCCGTCCTGGTCGGGGACTATCTAATTTCCCGTGCTTTCGCCCTCATGGTCGCTCTGCGCGAGCCGGCAGTGATGGACATCATGTCTGCCGGCACCGTCGTAATCGCCGAAGGAGAGGTCCTGCAGCTGATCAACCAGCGCGACCCCGACACCACGGAGGACCGCTACCTGCAGGTCATCTACGGAAAGACCGCCAAGCTCTTCGAGGTTGCCGCCGAGACAGGGGCCAGCCTCGGCGACAGGGACTACCAGCCCCACTGTGCAGCATTCGCACGGCACCTGGGCGCCGCCTTCCAGATCGTTGACGATGTGCTGGACTACACCAGCTCGGCCGAGGTCATGGGCAAGAACGTGGGGGACGACCTGGGCGAGGGCAAGCCCACGCTACCACTGATTCAGGCCATAAAGGCATCCGCCCCGGGTGATGCCGAGCTGATCCGAAACGCCATCCGTACTGGAGGCCTTGAGCACCTGGAGGAGATCATCGCCATCGTGCAGCGCTGCGGCGCGCTTGATTACACCCGCCAGAGGGCGCAACTTGAATCGGAGCAGGCCCTGGCCGCCCTCGCCGCCCTCCCCGAATCACCATACAAGACGGCACTCCAGGACCTGACGCGACTGGCACTGTCGCGCGACAGTTGAGGACCGGCAGCCCTCCCGCCGGGATGGGAGAAAAACAGGCGCATGCAGCGCTTTCCAATGCGCAACGGCTTCTATACAATGCGCGCCTCGCGACCCGGCTCAGGGGTCGCAACCCGTGTCGGGGTGTAGCTTAGCTTGGTAGAGCGCTACGTTCGGGACGTAGAGGCCGGAGGTTCAAATCCTCTCACCCCGACCACTTTTTCTTCGCACTTCCCTTTCCTGCGTAAACTCTCATACGCCTGCCTTCGAATGTTGCGGCAAGGCGATTGCGCGGCATACTGCACGCCCGCATCGTGACATTGCCCGTCATGGAAACACTTCTCGAGCGTATTGCGATCAGCGCTGCCAGCGATCCCGACTTACTGATCGCGCTGGTGGGCCGACTGCGGCCAAAACACGCAGAAGACCATGCACAGGCCTGCAAGAATCTGCAGGAGCTTTGCCGCCTGCTCGAGAGCTCCGCCGCCTTTTCGGAAGGCCTGCGCGACTACCTGCTGCGCATCATCGGTAGTCGCAAGCAATCCCACCTCTACTCGGACACCGGCATTTTCGATGGCACGGGCTTCTTCTCGGAGCTGCGCCAGCGGCTGAGCTGGAAGTTGCTTCCCCCGGAGGTCAACGACACCCGCTTCCGTGACATTTTTGGGCAGCTGTTCAACTGGCGCGACGACGGCGTCTGGGTCGACGCCACAGACGACGGTGAATGGCTGCGGCTGGCCACGGCACTGCAACTCGGGTCCGCCAGCACAGCCAGGATGTCGTACCAGCCACTGCTGGAACTCCTGGAGAGCATCACCACCCTCAGCCATCGGCTCACCTCCCTCGGCCTGGACCCGCACCTGGTACGGGTCTACCCGGAGATCGAGTCTTATGAATCGCCCTTCCTCGCGCTGAACGCCGAGGTCACCGGCTACGTGCGGGACTATCATGAGTTTCTCGCTGCGCATCGCGCGGATCGCCAGGACGAACGCCAGGCAATCGTACTGATCACACAGTGCCGCGACCTGCTGCAACGCATCCGCCGCCGGGCACCCGAGACCGGCGTCAGCATACGTCTCACCCAACTGATGGTGCGCATGCTGCAGATCATGGCGCGCATGGAAACACTGTTCCGCCTGCTGGAAAGCACGGGCGAGGCACGCCAGCTCAACGCCATCCACCTGTTCAAGGAGCTGGTGCGGGAGGACAACCGGAAATTCAGTCTGCGTGAGGTCTTCGCCACGCATACTTCACTGCTTGCGCTACGCGTCACGGAAAATGCCGGGCATGCGGGCGAGCACTATGTGACCACCAGCCGGCGAGACTATTTCGCGATGCTGCGCTCTGGCCTCGGCGCGGGCTTCGTCATCGGCTTCATGGCCCTGCTGAAAGCACTGGCAGCAAAGCTCAGCCTCGCTCCGATCGGGGCCGCCTTCCTGTTCAGCCTGAATTACTCGCTGGGCTTCATGCTGATCCACATGCTGCACTTCACGGTGGCGACCAAGCAGCCAGCAATGACGGCAGCACGCATAGCGGCCGTCATCGAGGAAGCCGAGCGCGGACGCGACAGCAGCCTGCACGCACTGGCAGACCTCTGCGTCAGCGTGTTCCGCACACAGTTCATTGCCATCATCGGCAATGTGCTGCTCGCGCTTCCGACGGCACTGCTGCTCGCCTGGGCATGGCGTGCCGTCACGGGCGACCACCTTGCGGACCCGGCGAAGGCGCAGGCACTCCTGCATGAACTGGATCCGGTGAACAGCCTCGCCCTTTTCCATGCAGCGATCGCTGGTGTCTGCCTCTTCCTCGCCGGGCTGATTTCCGGCTACTACGACAACAAGGCGCTTTACAACCGGATCCCCGAGAGACTGCGCCAGCGCCCATTGCTGCAGCGACTGCTGGGCGAGCAGCGCCTGTACGCCGTGACCACCTACCTCGGAAACAATCTGGGGGCGCTGGCGGGCAACTTCTATTTCGGCATCATGCTGGGCAGCATGAGCACGATTGGCTTCATTCTTGGCCTGCCGCTCGACATCCGTCACATCACCTTCTCGTCAGCCAACTTTGGCTTTGCGCTGATGGGCAGTGAGTTTCAACTTGCAGCAGATGTCCTGCTGACAAGCATTGCCGGCATTGCGGCGATCGGACTGGTCAACCTCAGTGTGAGCTTCGGCCTTGCGCTGGTCGTTGCGCTGCGCGCCCGTGGCGTGCGCTACGGCCAGTGGCTGCCGCTGCTGGGCATGATCGGGCGTCGCTTCCTGCGCAGCCCGCTGCGTTTTTTCTGGCCCCCTCGTGACTCAGCCCCAAAGTTTCCACCGGGCGAGGATGAAAAAAAGGCCGCATGAATGCGGCCTTTTTAACTGGCGAACGCAGCCTAGATGCTTTCCTGCAGCTGTTGCAGGATGGCCGGGTTTTCCAGCGTCGACACGTCCTGCGTGATCGTTTCGCCACGCGCGATGGCACGCAACAGGCGGCGCATGATCTTGCCGGAACGGGTCTTGGGCAGGTTGTCGCCGAATCGGATGTCTTCCGGCTTGGCGATGGCACCGATCTCCTTGCCCACCCAGTCGCGCAGTTCGGCAATGAGTCGTTTGCCTTCCTCCCCGGAGGGCCGCGCGCCCTTGAGCACCACGAAAGCGACAATCGCCTCGCCCTTCAGCGCGTCGGGACGCCCCACCACGGCCGCCTCGGCCACGAGAGGATTGGCCACCAGCGCCGATTCGATCTCCATCGTGCCGAGGCGATGCCCGGACACGTTCAACACGTCGTCGATGCGCCCCATGATCCAGAAGTAGCCATCATCGTCGCGATGCGCGGAATCGCCGGCCAGGTAGTAGCGGCCCTGGTACTCCTCGGGAAAGTACGACTTCCTGAAACGCTCCGGATCGCCCCACAGCGTGCGCACCTGCGAGGGGAAGGGGCGCGTGATGACCAGGAAGCCCCCGCCCGTTTCCACCGGCGCGCCGGTTTCGTCGACGATGTCGGCCATAATGCCCGGCAGCGGCAGGGTGCAGGAGCCAGGCTTGGTGGCCACGGCGCCGGGCAGCGGCGCGATCATGTGCGAGCCGGTTTCCGTCTGCCACCAGGTGTCCACGATGGGGCAGCGGCCGCCGCCGACCTGTTCATGGTACCAGATCCAGGCCTCGGGGTTGATCGGCTCGCCCACGGTGCCGAGCAGGCGCAGCGAGGACAGGTCGTGGCGCTTCGGCAGATCACCGCCCAGCTTGATCAGCGAGCGGATGGCGGTCGGTGCCGTATAAAAAACACTGACGCGATGACGCTCGATCATCTGCCAGAAGCGGCCGGCATCCGGATACGTGGGAATGCCCTCGAAGATGACCTGCGTGCCGCCGACCGCGAGCGGACCGTAGGCGACGTATGAATGGCCAGTGATCCAGCCGACATCGGCCGTGCACCAGAAGATGTCGTCGGGCTTGTAGTCGAATACCCAGTGCATGGAATTGATCGCGCCGAGCAGGTAGCCCGCGCTGGAGTGCTGGACGCCCTTGGGCTTGCCGGTGGAGCCGGAGGTGTAAAGGATGAACAGCGGATCATCCGCGCCCACCCAGGTTGGCTCGCAGTACTCGGGCTTGTCGCAGACGAGGTCGTGCCACCAGATATCGCGGCCACGCTGCCAGTCCACGGGCGCATCCTTCTCGTCGGCGCGGCGGTAGACCACCACGCGCTCGAGCGTGCTGCAGCCGCCCATGGCGATGGCCTCGTCGGTGGTGGCCTTGAGCGGCACGACCTTGCCGCCACGGATGCCGGCGTTGGCAGTGATGACGAGTTTGGCCTTCGCGTCGATGATGCGCTCATTCAGGCTCTTGGCCGAGAAGCCGCCGAACACCACGGAATGGATGGCGCCAATACGGGCGCAGGCCTGCATGGCCACGACCGCCTCGATACTCATCGGCATGTAGACGATGACGCGATCGCCCTTGGTGACGCCGAGCGATTTCAGGCCGTTGGCGAACTGACCCACGAGGCGGGACAGCTCGGCATAGGTGACGCGGCGCACGGTGCCATTATCGGATTCGAAGACCAGCGCGACCTTGTTGGCGAGCAGCGGCAGGTGGCGGTCGATGCAGTTGTAGGAAACATTCAGCTCGCCGTCGTGGAACCAGCGATAGAAGGGGGCATTGGACTCATCCAGCACCTGGGTGAAGGGCTTGTGCCAGCTCATGTTCTCGCGGGCGAGGCGGCCCCAGAAGCCTTCGTAGTCAGCCGCGGCTTCGGCGCAAAGCGCATCATAGGCAGCACGGCCGGAAACGACGGCGCGCCGCTGGAACTGTTCGTTGGGCGGGAATACCCGGCTTTCTGTGAGGATGGAATCAATGGTGCTCATAACGTCACGCTCCTTATTTTTCCCGGGTCATCGATAACGACCGCGGGCCCGCTCCGCAGGCCCGCGGCAACAGGTCTACTCAGTGCTGCTGCGCGCCGGAGGCTCCGATGCCGGTATTCTGGCGCACATACAGTTCTTCCCACATCTCATCGGCACGCGGGTCGCGGCGCCACAGCAGCGAACCCAGGATCACGGCCAGGAAGCCGAGCGGAATCGAGATGATGCCGGGATTCTTGAGGGGCAGCAGCGGCTTTTCCAGGCCGACCATCGAGGTGGTCTTGCCGGCCGTCTTCTGCAGGTCGTCCTCGGCCTTCTTCACGTCCTTTTCCAGCTTGGCGATCAGCTTGCCGACTTTCTGCCGGGCGTCGCTGTCGCCGGTCGCCGCCAGCTTCTCCTGGAGGGCGGCCTGCCTGGCGGGCGCTTCGGCCAGCAGCTTGCTGGCGTCGGCCTGCACCTTGAGCGGATAGGTCATGTTGGGCGAAACCAGCACGAGGCCGATGGCGGTGAAGGTGCCCACCACCATGCCGGCGATGATGCCGCCGGTGTTGCAGCGACGCCAGTACAGCGTCAGCACGATGCACGGTAGGTTGGCGGACGCCGCCACCGCGAAGGCGAGACCAACGAGGTGCGCCACGTTCTGGCCCTTGGCGGCAATACCGATGACGATGGCCAGCGCGCCCACCACGACCGTGGCGATGCGGGCCGCCTTCACCTGCTCGGCGACCGAGGCATGGCCCTCGCGGATCACACCGACGTAGATGTCATGCGCCATGGCGCTGGCGGCCGCCAGCACGAGGCCGGCCACCACCGCCACTATGGTGGCGAAGGCGACGGCGGCGACGAAGGCCAGGAAGAGGTTGCCCATCATGGAGTTGGCGCCACCACCGAGGTACTGGGCCAGCAACGGGGCCGCCATGTTGCCCCCCTTGTCGATGAGGGCGATGTCGCCGGCGCCGACGTTGATGGCCGCGCCCATGCCGAGGAACAGCGTCAGCACGTAGAAGCCGCCGATGATGCCCATTGCCCAGATCACGGACTTGCGGGCTTCCTGCGCGGTCGGCACGGTGAAGAAGCGCATCAGGATGTGCGGCAGGCCGGCTGTGCCGAGCACCAGCGCGAGGCCGAGCGAGATCTGGTCGAGCGGATCCTTCAGGTAGAGGCCGGGCTCCATGAAGCGCTGGCCGAGCTCGGCGCCGGTCATGTTGCCAGCGGAATCCCCCAGCAGCTTGGCGACCTGCCCCTGCACTTTCGGGTCGTTGACGACGGTTTCAAGGAAGGCAGGCAGCGAGAAGCCGTAGGGGGCCCACACCAGCGCCACGAGCACGAGCGAGGCGATCACGAGCAGGATGGCCTTGATGATCTGCACCCAGGTCGTCGCCACCATGCCGCCGAAGAGCACGTAGGCCAGCATCAGCACGCCGACGGCGACCACCGACACTTCATAGTCGATGCCGATCAGCGTCTTCACCAGCACGCCGCCGCCGACCATCTGCGCCGTCAGGTAGATCGTGGACACGGTGATCACGGAGAGCGCACCGGCGACACGGGTCTTCTTCGGATCGTTGCGGTACGCGAGGATGTCCGCCAGCGTGTACTTGCCGATGTTGCGGCAGGGCTCGGCGATGACGAGCAGTACGGTGATGTAGGCCATCAGGAAGCCCACGGAATACATGAAGCCGTCATAACCGTAGAGCGAGATCAGGCCGGCGATGCCAAGGAAGGACGCTGCCGACAGGTAGTCACCGGCAATGGCCCAGCCGTTCTGCAGGCCGGAGATGCCGCCACCGGCCGTGTAGAAGTCATGGGCGGAGTTCACGCGCTTGGCGGCGAGCCAGGTCACGTACATGGTCAGGGCGATAATGCTGCCGAAGACCAGGAAGGTCAGGAAGCGGTACTCGGGCGCGACCGCGCCAGCCTCCTGGGCAAAAGCGGGCCCCGGCGCGAACGCCAGGAGCGGAAGAAGGCGCTTGATCATGTGTTGCTCTCCCTGACGGAGGTGACGATTTCGGCCGCCAGCGCATCGAAGACGCGATTGGCGCGACGGGAATAGACCACGGCCACGCCCCAGGCCACCGCGAACTCGGACAGCGCGAAGATCAGCCCGAAGTTGAGCGGCCCCCACACCTTCATGCTGAAGAGTTCAGGCGTATAGGCGGCGCCCAGCGGCAGCAGGAAATAGAAGGCGAGCGAGAAGGCCATCAGGCCCCAGAGGAAGCGGCTTTTGCGTCGGTGAAGGTCGATGAAGCGCGGGTCCGCGGCGACCGCGTACCAGTCGATGGGTTTGTGGTTCATGGGCCGCTCCTGTTGGAATAATTGTCCGGCAGGATCGTTATACGTGCCGGCTCCTCCCCGCGCATTCCGACTTTGGTCGATGGTCGGCCGGCGCCGCCCGAAAAAGGTGTCGACCCGCGCTGCGCGCCGCAACCATGGTGAGCCCGAATAAACCCCACGGAATCAGGTCAAAAGGCAGATGTGCGCGACGTCGGGCGCAATTTATGGGGGAGTGGCGTGAAAGGAAGCGGGGCGTACCACTGTTGGCCACTGGGAGCCCCCGCATTGCGCAAGGCGGCCCCGGAAGAAGCAGGCATCGGACAAACTGGATCCGCAACGGAATGGATGACGGAAGCGCGGCCAGGAGCGGCGACCCGGCCTGAATCGGCAACGCCAGGGAA
The DNA here is from genome assembly GCA_029237815.1 of Moraxellaceae bacterium. GTDB lineage: Bacteria > Pseudomonadota > Gammaproteobacteria > Pseudomonadales > Moraxellaceae > UBA2031. Next base: position 95,317 of record JAQZBP010000004.1, on the reverse strand, counting down.
CCCCTTGCGAGCGGATGTGGCGTCGGCGAAAGCGCTCCCGCCGGGATCCCTGAACGGATCAGCTCTCGACCGGATTGTTCCAGCGCCAGCCCTCGAAGCCACCGTCGAGGCTGTACACCTCTGCGAAGCCCTGGGCGACCAGCCACCCCGCCGCACCCTGGCTGGAAAAACCGTGGTAGCAGCAGACGATGACCGGGCGCGACTTCGCCGTTGCCGCGAGAAACTCCGGCGCCGACTGCCCATCTAGGTGCACGGCGCCGGGAATGTGGCCGGCGCCGTAGGACTGCGGATCGCGGATGTCGACGACCGCGGGCTGTCGCGTGGCGATCAGCTCCGCCGCGGCATCCGGCGCGATGCGCTGCCAGCTCACGAACGCTGGCCCCGCACCGGCGGAATCGGCAGCAGCAGCTCGGCCTCGGGATACTTGCTCGGCAGCTTGCGACCGATGGCTTCCTCGATCTTAGGAATCATGAAGGCGTCGTCCTCGCAGGCGAAGCTCACGCTGGTGCCGCTGGCGCCGGCGCGACCGGTACGACCGATGCGGTGCACGTAGTCATCGGTCTGCTCCGGCAGCGTGAAGTTCACCACATGGCTGACGCCCTCGATGTGGATGCCGCGGCCGGCCACGTCGGTGGCCACCAGCACCTTGATCTTGCCTTCGCGGAAACTCTCCAGCGTCTTGATGCGCTTGTCCTGCGGCACGTCGCCCGACAGCAGCGCGCAGGAGATGCGGTGGTCGCGCAGCATGTCGGCGAGCTTGCGGGTCTGGTCGCGGCGGTTGGCGAACACCATCACGCGCTCGAGATTGTTCTGCGTGATGAGGTTGTACAGCAGGCTGTATTTGTCGTCGGCCGTCGTGATGTAGACGATCTGCTCCACCGTGTCCGTCGTCACCGTCTCCGGCTCGATCTCGACCTTCACGGCGTTGTGGGTCCACTGCTCGGAGAGATTGATCACGTCCTGCGTGAAGGTCGCCGAGAACAGCAGCGTCTGGCGGCTGAGCTTGGGCGGCGTCATGCGCACGATGCGCTTCACGTCGGGGATGAAGCCCATGTCCAGCATGCGGTCGGCCTCGTCGATGACGAGGTGCTCGACGCGGTCGAGGTAGACGTCCTGCTTGCCGGCGAAGTCGATGAGGCGGCCAGGGGTGGCGACGAGGATATCGACAAAATCCTCGGTCAGCTGGCGACGCTGCTTGTCATAGTCCATGCCGCCCAGGACGGTGACGATCTTGAGGTCGGTGTACTTGGCCAGTGCCTGCGCATCCTTGGAGATCTGCATGGCCAGCTCGCGCGTGGGCGCCAGGATCAGCGCGCGCGGCTCGCCCGTATAACGCTCTTCATCCGGCGGATTCTTCAGCAGGTCGGCCAGGATGGTCAGCAGGAAGGCGGCTGTCTTGCCGGTGCCGGTCTGGGCACGGCCGATGGCGTCGTGGCCGCCCAGGGTGAATTTGAGCACCCGCTGCTGGATCGGGGTGCAGTACTGGAAGCCGAGATCGGCGATGGCATGGAGCACCGGCACGGGCAGCTTGAGGTCGGCGAAGGGCAGCTTGCCTTCCGCCGCCGGCACCTCGTAGGCAGCGGGATCCCAGCCGGTGGGGTCGTAATTGAAGCGGTCTTGTGTATCAGCACTCACGGTTTATCTATCCACAATCAAGAAGTAACGGGGTCTCCGGCAGGCGCCGGCGACGTCAGGAAACATTCGACATCCCGAGCGGCGCGGGCCGGGGCCTGCTCCGCGGACACATGGCCGACGTCATCGTAGTCGATGCGAGGGCTATCGGGGATGTCGTGATGGCATAGCATGGCAGCGGACGGCGCGACGCGGGACCCCGGGTCCCGCCCGGAGGATAGGCGCTGGAGTGTGCAGGCGCGAACAGGGACGCGACAGCGTGTAGCAGGACTGGTCCGGTCACCGCCTCAGTATTCCTTCACGAAGCGCTCGCGCGCAAAGCGGATACGCGGATGGTAGACGCCGTCACTGGCACGCTTGCCGCAGGCGATGATCATGGCCACCAGGCCATCCCGGGGCAATTCGATCACCTTGCGCACGCGATGCTCGTCGAAGCCCTCCATGGGACAGGAGTCGAAGCCATGGGCCCGCAATGCGAGCATGAAATTCTCTGCCGCGAGTGCCACCGTTTTCACGGCCCACACATTCATGTCGGCCTGGCTGAAAGGACCGCGCGGCATCGGACGCCTGAGGCCGGCAATCGCCGCGACCGCGCGCTTGCCCCAGCCGAACAGGTTGAGCGGGCCCTGCCGGTAGTGGATACGCGCCAGCTTGCGGTAATAGTTGTCGACGATCCGGGGAACGGTTTCCTCCGGCCAGCTTTCCAGCATGAGGTCGCAGTGCTCCTGCCAGGTTTCCGTGCGCGCCACGACCACCACCAGCACCTGCGCCGTACGGGCGGCATTCTGGTTCAGGCACGCCACGGCGAGCTGCTTGCGCAACGCCTCGGTACGCACCACATGGAACTCCCAGGGCTGGAGATTGGAGGAGTTCGGCGCCAGCAGGGCCATGTCGAGACAGTCGTTCAGCACATCGTCCGGCAGTGGCGAAGGGTCAAAGCGGCGGATCGAGCGTCGGCTCATCACCACCTTGCGGAACTCTTCGACATCGATCGCCGGAACGGCTTCGAAGTAACGGGCCTTGCTCATCTTTAGTGACATCCCGTGCCGCAAGGGCCGTTTGCGAGGTAAACCGCCCTTGTCATGAAGAGAAGTATTGGTGAACCGCGGAGCATCTGCAGTCTCCCCGCGCCGAAGGACGGGGCAACGACGGCGGCCCCATCAGAGTGGAAGGACATCCTCGGCCTGCAAACCCTTGTCGCCCTTCACGACGACGAATTCAACGCGCTGGCCTTCGCGCAGGGTGCGATGCCCCTCGCCGCGGATCGAGCGGTAGTGGACGAACACGTCATCGCCTTGCTCACGCGTAATGAAGCCGAAGCCCTTCGTTGCATTGAACCACTTGACCTTGCCGCTCTCGCGAGGCCCCTTGACTCGGGATGGCAGCGGCGGCAGCGCCATGACCAGCATCAACACGGCCGGCATGAACACGCACGCCACAATCGGCGCCCAAAAGGCAGGAGTTGCCGGCAGTACCGGCAAAACGGATATCTGTGCCGCCGTCACAAGAGCCCCGCCCAGCACATAAAGCGTGAGCGCCATATGCACGGGCTTGCGACGCTTCAGGTTGCGTGCACACCAGATAAACAGCGGGGACACGGCAATATTGGCGATGCCGAGCAGCTGTATGAAATAAAACGGAACGATGCCCTTCTCGAGAGGAAACGGCATTGCCTCAAACCAGGCCCCGGGGGCGACCAGCATGAGAAGGCCGTTGCTGAGGAATCCAAGAGCCAGTACCAAATAGATGAGAATGATGAGGTGCTTCTTTTTCATGTAGTTATCCTTGGGCGCTTCTAGGGCGAACAGGGTAGTGCCGCAATCCAGCGAGCCTGAAAACCGGTGAATCATTGACCAGGCAAAAAGGTCCGCCCAAGCTTACGCATTTCAAACGCTTGTTTCCATTAGGCTTATCCCCATGTCCTCCCGCCCCTGGCAGCTCCTGACCCAACCGGGCGCGATCGGCGCCGTGACAGGCCTTTCCGACAGCGGGAACCCGTTCCTGCGCCCGGCCTTTCTGTCCGCACTGGAAACCTCCGGCGCAGTGGGGACAGGAACCGCATGGCAGCCGGCCCACCTTCTGTTCACGCAGGAGAGACGGCCCGCCGCCCTCCTTCCGCTCTACCTGAAGTATGACTCCCGCGGGGAATATGTCTTTGATCACGCCTGGGCCAATGCCTATCTCCGCCATGGACTGTCCTACTACCCGAAGCTGGTGACCGCCATTCCCTTCACCCCTGTTCCTGGTCCGCGACTGCTGCTTGCGCCGGGAGCTTCGCCGCAGGAATGGATTCCCCATGTGCTTGAGGCAGTCAAGGAACAGGTGTTGCAGGCCGGCGCATCTGGATGGCACGGCCTGTTCGTGGGAGATGACTGGCTGGCGCCCGGCAAGCAGTCGGGCATGGTCTGCCGCGACGGCTGTCGCTTCCACTGGACGAACCCGGGATACCGGGACTTTGCTGACTTCCTGGACACGCTGACCAGCAAGAAGCGTAAGGACATCCGCCGGGAGCGTCGACGACTGGAGGAGCAGGGGGTGAGCTACCGGACCATTACAGGTCATGAAATTGGACAGGCGGACTGGCGCTTCTTCTACGATTGCTACGAGCGAACCTATCTTGAGCACGGACAGCAGCCCTACCTTCGCCCGGCCTTCTTCCATGCCCTTGCCGATTCGATGCCTGCCAGCCTGAGCCTCGTAATTGCCGAAGATCGCGAGGGCCCCATGGCCAGCGCGCTTTTCCTGCACTCGGCCACCACGCTCTATGGCAGATACTGGGGCAGCATGCGCCGGGCCGACGGCCTCCACTTCGAGGTGTGCTACTACCAGGGCATGGAAATTTGCCTGCGCATGGGTCTCACCGACTTCGACCCCGGCACCCAGGGAGAACACAAGCTGCTGAGGGGATTTGCGCCGGTAGTAACACGCTCGCTGCACTGGCTTGGCGAGCCAGCTTTCCAGGCGGCCATTGGCCGCTTTGCAGACGAGGAGCGACGGGAAGTCGGCAACTACATTCGGGCAGCAGCGGCAGCACTTCCCTACCGCGAGGCAAGCGCAACATCAAACCGGGAGCGAGGGCAAAAAGAATAGAACGATGCTGCCATTGCGGCAGAATGCGGGAAGCAGAAACAACAAGGCCCCGCTTGCGCGGGGCCCCGGTGACGTTCAGTCGACAGCCTGGACGTCTTCAGCCTGGAAGCCTTTCTGGCCTTTCACCACGGTGAATTCGACCTTCTGGCCGTCCTTCAGCGACCGATGACCATCGCCGCGAATGGCACGGAAGTGAACGAACACATCTTCACCACCCGGACGCTGAATGAAACCAAAGCCTTTGGCATCGTTGAACCACTTCACGGTGCCCTGTTCACGATTGGACATGTTGCAATAACCTCAACTCGAAATCTCAGACCGCCGCTGAAGCTTCCATCCACAGCAACCGCCTGTTTGGCACATCGGTTCGTGATAGTAGAACAACGGATCAGCCCGATTAGACACGGATTGCCGATGCCTTGCAATCGCCCGCCGGGCGCCCCAAAAGCCCCTTCATCGCTGCTTCTTCATGCACCGGAGCGGTGCGCAAATCACCCAGGAAAACGTCAGTCATGCAGCATCGGCATGGGGCAATCCAGCAGGGCCGCCACGACCCGGAGCAACTCATATTCCTCCAGGCGGACCTCCGCATCCGCCAGCGCTGCCGTGCCGGCAAGCTCGAGCAGAAGCCTCTTGTCGTTGAGGCCAAGGCCGGCGAGAACCTGCAGGCTCTTCGCAAGCATTGGTAACCGGGTGAGCTCCGGCGGTGGCAGCATGGGTGCAGGATTGAAGACCGTACGCATCATGCGCTGGAACGTACGCTCCAGCGCGTCACCCTGCATGCCTCCGGCCCGCAATAACGTGGCCACCAGAACCGCGGCCGCCGACTGACATTGCGACAGCCGCACTGAACGCGCACGCGGTGCAGCATGCAAATGCTTGCGTAGCAGCATCAGGAGCGCGAACTCGAACGTTGTCAGCCGGCGATCCAGCTGAGCGAGCTTCTGCAGGCGCTGGAGCAGCGTATGCCGGGAGTCATGCGCCATCAGATGGAGGCGTGGGAGGGCCAGCTCGGTCAGCGGGAGAGCGAACGCAAGATCCAGGCCCTCCATAACCTTGTAGAGGGTCTTCACCCTTGCGGCCAGGGCCGGCTCATGCTCCTGCAGGAATCCGCTGATGACCGCAGCCGGTGCGGTGCTGTAGCGCGCGACCAGGGCAAAAAGCAGGGCCTGTGCCCCCTCGCTGGACTCCAGCGCCTGCTTGATGCCCGGTGGCAAGCGCCGGTGCAGGGCCTGGGCAGAGGCCAGGTCAGCCGGATTGACGGTTCCCGTGCGAGCCACGAACGCCGCAGCCCCCATGGTGGCCGGCGCCACCATTGCGGCAACAGCCCCTCCCGCTAGCCCCGTGGAGGCGCCGGGCAGATAGGCGATCGGTGGTAACTCCGCGGCCTCGCCCATAGCGGCCAGCCCCTGGACGGCAGCCACCTCGCCCGCCGTCTGCACCTGCCGTTGCCGCTCGCGCTGACGCACCCGGTCGCGAACCAGGTAGTGCTTGCCCAGCAATGCGATGCGCTCTTCCAGCGGAGGATGCGTGGCAAACCAGGAGGAGAAGGTCAGAGTCTCGGCAAAGCACATATGGCTCATCGACTCGGCGCGGAGATTGTCGAGCCATGACAGGCCGGCATGGTTACGAATCTTCAGCAGTGCCTCGGCAAGGCCATCCGGATTGCGCGTGAACTGGACGCTGGAAGCATCGGCCAGGAATTCCCGTTGCCGGGAAATTGCCGCCTTGATCAGCCGGCTGAAGAACAACCCGATGGAGCCCACCAGCCAGAGCAGCAGCCCTACAAAGAAAAGATGAACGATGCCGCCGCGGCGACGACCGCTCGAGTTGCCATTGCTGGAAATGCGCATGAGGAAACTGCCCATCTGTCCCAGCGCCAGGATACCGGCCAGCAGGGCCATGAGGCGTACGTTCAGCCGCATGTCCCCGTGGAAGATGTGGCTGAACTCATGACCGACCACGGCCTGCAGCTCGTCGCGGTCAAACGCTTCCAGCGCCCCGGCCGTCACCACCATCACCGTGCTGTCGATGTCCATCCCTGCCACAAAGGCGTTGATGCCCGGCTCCTTGTCCATCACATAGAGCAGGGGAGCGGGCACGCCGGAGGCAATCGCCATTTCGGCCACGACATTGATGAACTGGCGTTCGCGGGAATCCACCGTCGAGAAATCGATGCGGCGCGCCCCGAGGATTTTTGCCAGCGCCTCGCCGCCACCACGCAGACGCAGGTACTCGATCAGGCTGCCGCCCAGGATCACAAGCAGCGTCCCGATCGAAACCTGCAGGCTCCAGTCATGCCAGAGCCAGGTGCCGGCGAGGCCCCCGAAGGCAAATCCCGCCAGCAGGAACATGCCCGCGTTGAGCGCCAGCACCGTCGCCAGTACAGCCGCCAAGAAATACACAAGCAAACGCCCGGTCTGTCGCCGGGCGTTTGCCTGGTGTTCAAAAAAGTTCATGCGCGCGGTCGCAAAGGAAAAATCAGAACTTCACCTGCACGGGCTGCCGGGCTTCCACATTGGGAATTTCGAGCTGGGCTGCCGCACTGAAGCCGAAGGCGCCCGCGACGAAGAAATTGGGGAACTTCTCGCGCTTGATGTTGTACTCCATCACGGCGTCGTTAAAGGCCTGGCGCGCAAAACCGATACGGTTCTCCGTGGACGCCAGCTCTTCCATCAACTGCTGCATGGTTTCGTTGGCCTTGAGGTCGGGGTAGCTCTCCGACACCGCCAGCAGGCGGCCCAGCGATGCACCGAGCACCCCCTCGGCCTGCGCCAGCTTCGCCATCTTCTCCGGATCGTCCACAGCGCCTGCCACAGCCCGCTCGGCCGCGAAGGCCTGGTTACGGGCGGCGATGACATTGGTCAGGGTGTCTTTTTCGTGGGCCAGGTAGGCCTTCGCCGTCTCGACCAGATTAGGGATCAGCTCATAGCGGCGCTGCAGCTGCACGTCGATCTGGGCGAAGGCGTTCTTGAAGCGGTTTCGCAGCGTCACCAAGCCGTTGAAAACGCCCACGAAATACACCAGCACCAGCGCAATGACGCCAAGGAACAGCAGCAGTCCGACCATGCGGAGTTCTCCCTGAAAAGCCTGCCTCCCGGAAGTGGGAGAGGCGCGGGAAGAACATATCAGCGGTCACTCGAACGAACTAGCGGTGACCCCGCCAAGGTGATAACGGGGGCACAAAAAGTGCCGAACGGCGGGGGCTCCAGCTGACCTCAGGCCAGCTGGAAGGGGAAGTAATGGTCGACCAGCAGGACCAGGAAAAGCAGGAAGAGATAGGTGATGGAGTAGCCGAACGTCCGCATTGGCACCCTGGGGTCGTTACGGAACTTCAGCTTCACCGCATAGACCAGGAAGATCACGCCGAGCACAGTCGAGCCGAACAGATAGATCAGGCCACTCATGCCCGCGAGATAAGGCAGCAGGGTCGTCAGGAAAAGAATCACGGTGTAGAGCAACACCGAGGTCTTGGTGAACTCGAGACCATGCGTCACCGGCAGCATGGGAATGTCGGCCTTGGCGTACTCGTCACGACGATGGATGGCCAGCGCCCAGAAGTGCGGTGGTGTCCAGGCAAAAATGATCAGCACGAGCAGCAGCGCATGGGGATGCACTTCACCCGTAACGGCAGTCCAGCCCAGCAGCGGCGGAATGGCGCCCGCCAGGCCGCCGATCACGATGTTCTGGGGCGTCGCGCGCTTCAGCCAAAGCGTATAGATGAAGGCATAGCCGATGACGCCGAATAGCGTCAGCGCCGCTGTCAGCACATTGATGAACACAGCCAGGATCAGCAGGGAAAGCACACACAACACGGCGGCGAACACGAGTGCCGCAGTGGTGTTCACGCGTCCCTGTACAAGCGGGCGCTGGCGAGTGCGCGCCATGATGGCGTCGATGCGCTGGTCCATGACCTGGTTGACCACGGCCGAGCCCATCATGGCCAGCGCCAGACCGAGCGAGCCGAGCACCAGAACACGGACCGGTACCATGCCCGGCGTCGACAGGAACATGCCGATCACCGCCGTGATCATCAGCAGCGCCACCACGCCGGGCTTGGTAAGTTCCCAGTAGGCACGCCACAAGGGCTGGACAGGCTTCTCGGTCAGGGTCGTCATGCTCGCTTGCGCTCCTGCACCAGGCTGAATGTCAGGGTGGCCAGCACCTGCAGCAGCACCAGAGCAACGAAGTTATGGGCCACGGCCACGGCCAGCGGCAGATGGAAAATCACATTGGCCACACCCAGGCTGACTTGCGCCACCAGCACGAGCGTGAGGATGACTGCAAACCGGCGGTAGCGCGGTGCCGCCCCCTTAACCCACACCAGCAACGCAAGCAGCGCAAGGACAACCGTGGCGACGATGGCGCCGATACGGTGCGCCACGTGAATCGTGCGCTTGGCCTCCCACTCCAGGTGAGGCGCGAACTCGTAAGTCGTACCGGCATAGGTATGAATGGTGAACGCCTCCCGCCAATCCATCTGCTGTATCCATCCGTCCTGGCAGATCGGCAAGTCGGTGCACATGGTGGCCGCGTAGTTGGAGGCTGTCCAGCCGCCGAGTGCGATCTGGGCGACCAGCACCGCCGTCGCGAAGACAGCCATCGGCAGCAGCGACGCTACGGCGCGATTGCCGCTGGCGCGCAGGAATGGCGACAGGCGGACGACGAGCAGCAGCAGTGTCGTGAAGGTGAGGAAGCCCAGCAGCAGGTGTCCGGTCACGACCGGCGGAAACAGCTTCATCGTCACGGTCCAGGCACCAAAGGCACCCTGCAGGCAGACCAGCGCCAGCAGGAACACCGCATGCTTCACCGGGATGTTCTTTTCGCGGCGCGCCGCCGCGAACGCGAAGCCGGCAATAAAGATGCAGATAAGGCCGATGGTCTTGGCAAAGTGCCGGTGGATCATCTCCGGCCAGGCCTTCTCGGCCACCAGTGGCTGGTCCGGGTACAGAAGTGCAGCGCGTTCGATCGCCGTTTCAGACAACGGTACCGTTATGGAGCCATAGCAGCCCGGCCAGTCCGGGCAGCCGAGCCCGGCATCCTCAAGACGTGTCCACGCACCAAGCGCCACCACCGTGGCCGTGACGAGCACACCGATCACCGCAAGGCGCGTGAGCCAAAGACGCGCGAACGAATACGAGTTAGCCAATTCGAGATGCCTTCAACAGTTTTTTGAGATCCTGGAGCACGTCCTCGGCCTTCACCACCGATGCCTTTTCGTCCGCTTCGGGCGGATAGGCCAGCATGATCCAGCCCAGAGGATCCATGATGTAGAGCTGTCCCGCCCCGCTTGCGTCGGGCAGCAAACGCTGCAGTGCAGAATCAACCGCCGGGGCTCGAGCCGTGATCCGGACAAAGTCCTTGAACTCCGCCTCGAGAAGCGCCTCGAGCTCGCTGGAGGGGGCCGAAGTAAATACCAGCACTTGGCGCACCCGATCCTCCTCGCGGCCCAATGCCTTGCGCACCTGGCGCATCTGGAAAAGACGGTTGCGGCAGGCAACGTCGCAGTCCGATGGCACGACATACAGCAGCCACCAGTGCTTGGCAGCGAAGTCCGCAGCGGCAGGCTTGCCGACAGCATCAGCGGCATGCAACTCGGCAAAGCTGACGGGAGGATCGATAAGCTGCCCCTTGTTCGTCTGCCCCCCCTGATACCAGCCAAGGCGATAGGCAAGGTCACCGACAACAAAAGGAATGACGAAGCTGGCCAGGAGAATCAGCAGCACAATCCGATTCTTGCGGGCCACTCCGGAGGAAGGCTGGGGGGATGTCTCATTCATTTTCAGAATTGTCGCTCTTGCGCAGATTCACAAAAATCAGAACCCCTATAACCGCCACCGCCAGGCTGAACCACTGGAATGCGTAGGCACGGTGTTTTTCGGGGGGTACGCCAAGGCGGGCTGCCGGGGCCCATTCCCGTACAAATCCATCAGCGGCAGAACTATCGAGGCGGATAACGAAGGGGCGCAATTCTACACCAAGCGCATTAGATAACTTATCCATTTCAAGGCGTGCCACACGCAGGGGGCGCTGCCGATAGTCCGGCTCGCCGACCGTGAAGAAACGGGACGGGATGGCAAGTGTCCCGGTCACGTCGGTCGACCGGGCAGGAGGCACCCCGGGCAGCCTTTGCATGTCGGCGCCCACAGCGACCCAGCCCCGGTTCACCAGGATGCCGATGTGGTCACCCGCCGGGAAGAAAACCGCGTGGACATGGAAGCCCGCCCGCCCCCGCCGTGTCTGGTTTTCCAGAAAAACCGTGCGGGTATTGTCATAACGGCCCTGCAGCCTGACGGGAGCGTCCTCGATATCCATCCCTCTGTCGATCACCTGGCCAAGATCAAGCGGGGGCATATGCGCCCTCTGCTCATAACGCTCGGCCATCATTGCCTTTTCATCGGCTCGCCCGAGCTGCCACATCCCAAGCCGGAAGAAGAGGGCCACGCCCACCATCGCGAGCAATAGTGCCCAAAGCGGCGCAGCCCAGACGCGATTGCCCAGCCTGAAGCCCATTTGCCTCGTGAGTAGCCGACGCATCAATTAAACTCTCCGGAACAGAAACGACGGAAAAGGCTCATGTGGATCAAGATAATCGTTCTCGTTGCCATGGTGGCTGTGCTGGCCAATCTGTTCTACGCACTTTTCCAGCTCACGAGGGGAGGAGAAGGCGCCTCAAAGAGAACGCTCAGGTCGCTGACATGGCGCCTCGGAATCTCCATCGCCATTTTCCTTGGCCTCTACCTTGCCTCATTCTTCGGCCTGATTGCCCCACATGGCCTGCCGCAGGCACAACAACCTCCCACCGCCACCGCCCCCGCCAACCCATAAAAGCCCGGGACGACAACGCCGAGGATGAATAATAAAAAAAGCCCGGAATGATCCGGGCTTTTTTCAGTGCGCGACAACGATCAGAACCAGTACACCGCCACGAAGAGGAACAGCCACACCACGTCCACGAAGTGCCAGTACCAGGCGGCCGCCTCGAAGGCGAAGTGGTTATCTGGTGTCAGATGGCCCTTGATGGTGCGAACCAGCATCACCGCCAGCATGATCGTGCCGATGGTCACATGCAGGCCATGGAAGCCGGTCAGCATGAAGAACGTGGAACCATAAATGCCGGACTTCAGGGTCAGGCCCATGTGGGTATAGGCGTGGATGTATTCCTCGACCTGCAGCCCCAGGAAGACCACGCCGAGCGCCACGGTGGCGATCAGGAAGTTGCGCTGCTTCACGCGATCACCGACCAGCAGGGCATGGTGGGCGATGGTGAGCGTCACGGAAGAAGTCAGCAGCAGCAGCGTATTGATGAAGGGCAGTCCCCAAGGGCTCATTGCCTCGGTGAGGGTGCCGCCCGGCGTCTTGACCAGCGGCCACATGGCCTGGAACTCGGGCCAGAGAAGCTCGTGGGTCATGACACCCTTGCCTTCGCCGCCCAGCCAGGGAACGACCAGCCAGCGCGCATAGAACAGTGCGCCGAAGAATGCCGCGAAGAACATGACTTCGGAGAAAATGAACCAGGTCATGCCCTGCCGATAGGAGCGGTCCATCTGGGCCGAGTTCATATTGGCCAGGCTTTCCTTCACGGTGTCGCCAAACCACTTCCACATCAGGAAGAAAACACCAGCCAGTCCGATCGGGAACAGGAACCAGAGCTTGCCGGCACCATTAGCCTGCATACCCTTGCTCAGCTCGGTCACGCCATGCCCCTGGATCAGGTTGGCGGCGCCAATCACCAGGATGAAGAGGATGAAAGACCCCAGCATGGGCCAGGGGCTGGAAGCCGGCACGTAGTAGCTGGTCGGCTTCTGGCCCGGAACAGCGGGGCTGTGATGTTCAGACATTGCGTTGTCTCCCTTGGCGCAGGGTTTGTTATGGCAGGGACCGGCTCAACGACTCGCCGTCTGGGCCTGGTCCGTCAGGTTGTAAAACTTGTAGGAGAGCGTCACCGTGGTGATGTGGGAAGGAATTGCCGGATCAATATAGAAGATCATCGGCATTGCCTTCTCCGCACCCGCCTCGAGCCGCTGCTCGCGAAAACAGAAGCACTCCGTCTTCTTTACATAGCGCGCCGCCTCACCCGGGGAAATGGAGGGCACAGCCCTGCCGGTAACTGCCCGGGTGTCGCGGTTCTTAACGAAGAACATGGTCTTCGTTATCTGTCCGGGGTGAACCTTCACCACCGGCGTTTCATACGTGAAGTCCCAAGGCAGCCCCTTATCGGTGGACACCAGGAACTCCATGCTCAACTCCCGGCTCTGGTCCACAGCTGCGGCAGCTGCATCCGCTGGCCTGGAAGAGCCCTTTCCATTCAGGCCGGTAAGCTCGCAGAAGGCATCGTAGATAGGCGGCATGATGAATACCGCAAATACAAACATTCCAACCACCACGCCCCCCAGCTTGGCTAGAAGGCGGTGGTTCCTCTGCGAGGTGGTCAGCTTCGTATTGCCTGTCTCTTCACTCATGCGCTCACCTGTAGCGCTAATGCGAGCGTCCCTGCCCAGCGACGAATTACTTTACAACCGGGGGCACTTCAAAGGTGTGGTAGGGCGCCGGGCTCGGCACAGTCCACTCCAGACCTTCCGCGCCTTCCCAGGGCTTGTCACCCACCTTCGGACCCTTCTTGGACGTCAGCAGGACCGCCAGGAAAAGGAGTTGGGACAGACCGAACCAGAAGCCACCGATCGAGATCCAGAAATTGAGGTCGGCGAACTGCTGCGAGTAGTCGGCATAACGACGCGGCATGCCGGCCAGGCCCACGAAGTGCATGGGGAAGAACAGCAGGTTCACCGAGATCAGCGAGTTCCAGAAGTGCCAGCTCGCCAGCCTCTCGTTGTACATGTGGCCGGTCCACTTCGGCAGCCAGTAGTAGGCGCCGGCGAACATGGAGAACAGCGCTCCCGACACCAGCACATAGTGGAAATGGGCCACTACGAAATAGGCGTCCTGGTACTGCTGGTCGGCCGGCGCGATGGCCAGCATCAGGCCGGAGAAACCGCCGATGGAGAACAGGATCACGAAGGCTACGGCGAACAGCATCGGGGCCTCGAAGGTCATGGCGCCCTTCCACATGGTGGCGACCCAGTTGAACACCTTCACGCCGGTGGGCACGGAGATCAGCATGGTCATGTACATGTAGAAGAGGGAACCAGCCAGCGGCAGGCCCGTGGTGAACATGTGGTGCGCCCAGACCACGAAGGACAGCAGGGCGATGGAGGCCGTCGCGTACACCATCGAGGCATAGCCGAACAGGGGCTTGCGCGCGAAGGTCGGAATCACGGCCGACACGATCCCGAACGACGGCAGGATCATGATGTAGACCTCGGGGTGCCCGAAGAACCAGAAAATATGCTGGAACATCACAGGATCACCACCGCCGGCGGCATCGAAGAAACTCGTGCCAAAGTGCCGGTCGGTCAGCATCATCGTCACGACGCCAGCGAGCACCGGCATCACGGCAATCAACAGGAAAGCGGTGATCAGCCAGGTCCACACGAACAGCGGCATCTTCATCATGGTCATGCCGGGGGCACGCAAGTTGAAAATGGTCACGACCACGTTAATGGCGCCGAGGATGGAGGAGATACCCATCAGGTGCACCGAGAAGATGAACAGGTCGGTGCTGGGCGGGCCGTAGGTGGTCGAGAGCGGAGCGTAGAAGGTCCAGCCGAAGTTCGGCGCAGCACCCAGGCCCATGATCGACATGATGACGGCAAAGATCAGCAGGCTGAAAGCGAAGGGCAGCAGCCAGAAGCTGAACAGGTTCAGGCGGGGCAGCGCCATGTCGGGGGCGCCGATCATCATCGGCACCATCCAGTTCGCGAAGCCGGTGAAGGCCGGCATGATGGCGCCGAACACCATGATGAGGCCGTGCACGGTCGTCATCTGGTTGAAGAAGTCCGGCTGCACCAGCTGGAGACCCGGATACATCAGTTCGGCACGGATGACCATGGCGGCGGCGCCACCGGTCAGCAGCATGCAGAACGCGAAGATCAGGTACATCGAACCGATGTCCTTGTGGTTCGACGTGGTGAACATGCGCTTCCAGAAGGGCGCAAGCTCGTGGTGGTGATCGTGGTGATCGTGGGAAGCGGCGTGACTCATTTCTATTCTCTCCCCTGATTACTTGGCCACAACGTCGGAAGGCTGCACGAGGTCACCCGTGCTGTTGCCCCAGGCGTTACGCGTATAGGTGATGACGGCAGCGATTTCCTTCGGTGTCAGCACGCCCTTCCAGGCGGGCATGGCGTTCTTGCCGTTGTTCAGGATGTCGATGTGCGCGGGCAGCTGGTCCTTGGCTGCGGCGATCTTGGAACCCTTCAGCGCCGGGAACATCGGAGGCATGCCCACGCCGCCGGCCTGGTGGCAGGCGACGCAGCGGGCGTTGTAGACCTCTTCCCCGAGCTTGCTGGCTTCGGCCAGGTCAGCGAACTTGTAGTCGGCGGAGTTGGCGGCGGCCTTGGCCTCTTCCTCGGCCTTCACCTTGGCGTCGGCCAGCCACTTGTCGAAATCGGCCTGGGACTTGGCTTCCACCACGATGGGCATGAAGGCGTGATCCTTGCCGCAGAGCTCGGCACAGCGACCGCGATAGATGCCTTCCTTGCCAGCCGGGACCTCTGTCCAGATCTCATTGATGAAGCCGGGGACGGCGTCACGCTTCAGCGCGAAATCAGGCACCCACCAGGCATGGATCACATCATCGGACGTCACCAGGAAGCGGACTTTCTTGCCCGTCGGGATCACCAGCGGCTTGTCCACTTCGACGAGATAGTTCGGATGATTCGCAAAATCGGGGATGTTGCTGCCAGCCAGGCCCTTGCCCTGACGCTCGTACTGCTCACGCGGTGTGGACAGCACGGACAGGAAACCGAGGCCTACATCCTTGGTATCACCGTAGGTCAGATACTCGTAGTGCCACTTCCACTGCGAGCCCGTCACACGAACAGTGAGGTCGGCATCGCCGGTATCGCTCATCTCGATCATGACCCGCGTGGCAGGAATAGCCATGACGATCAGGATGACGAAGGGGATCACGGTCCAGATCACTTCCACCAGCGTGCTTTCGTGGAAGTCTGCGGGCTTGACGCCCTTGGACTTGCGGTGCTTGAAAATGGAATAAAACATCACGCCGAAGACACCCACGCCAATGGCGATGCAGATGTACAGCATGAAGCGGTGGAGTTCGAAAACCTTCTGACTGATCTCCGTGACACCCGGCGTCATGTCGAGCTGGGTGGCCGAGGCCGTAGTGGCCAGCACCAGCGCAGCAAATGCTG
The DNA here is from genome assembly GCA_029237815.1 of Moraxellaceae bacterium. Lineage (GTDB taxonomy): Bacteria > Pseudomonadota > Gammaproteobacteria > Pseudomonadales > Moraxellaceae > UBA2031. The sequence continues at coordinate 79,322 of JAQZBP010000004.1, read as the reverse complement.
CCCCGGCACGGACGATAAGAGATGACCGCATGCGTCTACTCCCGATTGCGCGGCGGCCCGCTATTATTGCGGGCCTGCCTCTTTATGTGGCTGGCGCCGTGTCGACGACTTCGCCAGCTTTACCTTTGACACCAATAGGCAAACGGCCTCAGCACGAGCAGACAGTGCAAGTTGCTTGTCAGTGCTTGAAGAACAGAGGCCAGTAGCAGCCGAAAAGAAGGCCGCCGCCCACGATGGGCTACCCGAAACCCACCCACTGTGTCGGCTGCGTAATTTATGGGCTGAGCCCCGTGATGTCCATACAGTTACAGGGATTTTTCCCTGAATTTCTCCCCTGGAACCAGCGCCGGGAAGACTGGCAAAAGCGGCTCTCAACGATGATCCGCCTCCTTTCCAGGCTACCTGGACCGGCCCCGTCCAAGGCTCGCCTCGACCAGGCAAAAAGGTGAAAACCCAATGGAGGTAACCACGGGAAGGGAGGCTATTGCCCTGCTCTGAGCAGGACCAGCACATCCTCCAGATCCGCTTGCACCCTGTTGAGATAGTTGGCCATGACGAGAGAGTGATTGCCGAACAGGCCAAAACCGGATCCGTTTAGTACCAGCGGACTCCAGACCGGCTGCTGGGTAGCCTCAAGCTCGTGGATTGCTGCTCGCAGGCTGAGTTCGGCATGCCGGCGCGCGAGTAGCGGCCTGAACTCGATCTCGGCCGCCTTCAGCAGATGCAGGAGCGTCCAGGCGCTGCCCCTGGCCTCATAGAAAACATCATCGATCGCCCACCAGGATGTCTCCGGCATCTGCGTCACGCCATCCAGGGCCGGAACCGCAGGAGCAGCTGAATAGGCGGGGAGCGCGGCATTGAGCCTGGCAGACATCCGCTCCAGGCGCTCATTGGTAACGGCCAGCCATTGCAGCAGGTGCCGCTCATCAAAGGCGGTTACCCCAGTCCCTCCCTGCCCGAGACGCCGGCCGTACCGCTCCAGAGCCAGAGAGCCGCGCCGGATCTCGGCCTCAGCAGAGGGCATGGCCCAGGAGTCATCTGCAACTGCAAAACCTGCCTCGGCCTCGGCAAGGTCAGCATCTGCACTCGGCTGGCCCGTACCCTGATACATCACATGCACGAGATCCCGGGCCTGCACCAGCGCCCCCTTTTCCCAGGCCGGCACGTTATCGAGCAGGACACCCGGAGGCATGAGGTCGTTACGCAGATAGCCACCGGGCTTGCCCGTCAGCCGCTCCCCCACCTGAGCGAGGCTGGCCGCCAGCACCCCTCCCGGCCGGAGGTCCACCACATCAGGCGCGCCCACCGCAAAGGTGGGCAACTCCCGTCCCCAATACCAGCCAAGGCCCAACTGGACGATAAGGAAGGCGAGAACGAAAAGGAAAAGCGGCGACCCGCTCTCCTGTAGCCCCCACCGCCCTCTCAGCTCCGCTCCACGCAAGAGCAGTTTGTTCAGCCATGCATCCATTTATATGTATTTTGGTGAGATTGATGCCACGTTGACCCGGCGACGCCAGGTCGGGCGATTCTAGCTTGAGCCCCTTCAAGACCGACAGACGAAGTCGACATCGGTCTTGGCGTTTTCACAAAAGCTCTCCTAGTATCTGCGCCGCCATGAAACTCATTCTCATTCTGCTGTCCCTTTCATTAGTGCTGGGTGTGCCCGGGCTCTGGCTACTGCTACGCCGGTCTGGCCGGCAATCGCTGGCGGCCGGGACACTCCTGCTCCTGACCAGCACCGCCCTTGGCTACATCGGTGGCCGGCTCTGGCTCGACACCTCCACAGAACCCGCCCCGTCATTCGTCCGAACCACCCCCGCCGGGCACTTCCAGGTAATCATGCCCGCCCAGTTGCCCGCCGCGCTGACGACAGCCAATGGCCAGCCGGTGCTGCTCGAGTTTTATGCGGACTGGTGCACGAGCTGCCTGGTCTGGAAGAAAGAGGTGTTTTCCCGTAGTGACGTCCAAGGAGCCATGAAGCCTCTGGTCCTGCTGCAGGTCGACGCCACGGAGCTCACTCCGGACGTTCAAGCACTGCTTGACCAGTACGGACTGGCCGGACTTCCGGCTCTGCTGGTATTTGACCGTTCAGGCCGGGAGCGGCCTGAACTCCGCCTTCTCGGGGAGATGCCAGCCGCTGATTTCATCGAATGGATCAACGCCAAACTCCTGCCCGCCATGTGAGTCTTCCGCGATTGCCATGGTTCGCCGGTTTGGGTATCGTGCTGCAAATTTCCGGAACTTCGCCGCCAGATGGGCGTTTTTTCGTAGAAAGTGACGGACTGCTAACGTCATCAAGGAATGTAAATGGCAGTCCGGGTTGCCCGGCCAAAAGCCGGCTTACAACAGGGAGTGACGCTGCCCCAACCCGGCGACTCACCAGGTAATCACCCCATGAGCAGAATTCTTGTGCTTCACGGTCCCAACCTGAATCTTTTGGGAACGCGCGAGCCCGGCATCTATGGCGCCGACACGCTGGAAGACATCAACCAGCGGCTTGCTACTCGCTGCCAGCAGGCCGGAGTCGGCTTTGACTGCCTGCAGAGCAACCATGAAGGGCATCTGGTCGACCGCGTCCACGCAGCCCGCAGTGATGGCACCCGCTTCATCCTGATCAATCCCGGAGCCTTCACGCACACCTCGGTTGCCCTGCGGGATGCCCTTCTGGGTGTCAATATCCCCTTTATAGAGGTGCACCTTTCAAACGTGCATGCGCGCGAAGCGTTTCGCCGGCACTCCTATTTTTCTGACATCGCGATCGGCGTGATCTGCGGCCTGGGCGCCCAGGGCTACGAACTTGCCCTTGAGTCGGCACTTCGCCAGCTTGGCCAGCAGCCCGCCTGATTCGACCTTTTTTAGATATTTTCAACGAGAATTCAGCATGGATATCCGCAAAGTCAAAAAACTTATCGAGCTTCTGGAAGAGTCCGGCATTGATGAGCTGGAGATTACCGAGGGCGAAGAGTCGGTTCGAATTGCGCGCCATCGTGCCCCCGTAATGCAGACCAGCATCGCTGTTCCCTCCCCGGCAACCGCCGCAACCCCTGCCACTGCGCCCTCGGCGATGCCGTCAACCGCCAGTGTCGAGCCAACCCAGGGCCCTGCCCCGGCCGCCGTTGAGCCGGTGACCCGCGGCTTTGTGCAGCGCTCGCCCATGGTCGGCACTTTCTATCGCTCCGCCTCGCCGGGTGCGGCCGCCTTCATGGAAGTCGGGCAGACGGTCAAGAAGGGCGACGTGGTGTGCATCGTCGAAGCCATGAAGATGATGAACCAGATCGAAGCCGAGCAGAGTGGCGTGATCGAGAGCATCCTCGTCGAAAACGGCCAGGCGGTTGAGTTCGACCAGCCCCTGTTCACCATCGTCTGACCGGATATTTCCAACATGCTCGAGAAGGTGGTCATCGCCAACCGTGGCGAAATCGCACTGCGCATCCTGCGGGCCTGCAAGGAAATGGGCATTCGCACGGTCGCCGTCTACTCCAAGGCCGACCGCGACCTGCTGCATGTCCGGCTGGCCGATGAAGCAGTCTGCATAGGCCCCGCGGCCTCAAAGGACAGCTACCTCAACATTCCGGCCATCATCTCGGCCGCCGAAGTCACCGATGCACGCGGCATTCATCCCGGCTACGGCTTCCTTGCCGAGAACGCGGACTTTGCCGAGGCGGTGGAAAAGTCGGGCTTCACCTTCATCGGTCCGCGCGCGGAAACCATCCGCCTGATGGGCAACAAGGTGTCCGCCATCGAGGCCATGAAAAAAGCCGGAGTGCCGACGGTGCCCGGCTCCGGCGGCCCGGTGACGGAAGAGAATGCCGTTGTCGCTGCTCGTCGCATCGGCTACCCCATCATCATCAAGGCCGCTGCAGGCGGCGGTGGTCGCGGCATGCGCGTCGTGCACACCGAGTCGGCCCTGCTGAATTCCCTGTTCGTGACTCGCTCCGAAGCTAAGGCGGCTTTCGGCGACGATACTGTGTATATGGAGAAGTTCCTGGAACATCCGCGCCATGTGGAAATCCAGGTGATCGGTGACGGCCGAGGCAAAGCCATCCATCTTGGCGACCGCGACTGTTCGCTGCAGCGCCGCCACCAGAAGGTCGTGGAAGAAGCCCCCGCACCGCACATCCCCGAGAAGACCAAGAACAAAGTCGCCGAATCCTGCGTGAAAGCCTGCGAACAGATGAAGTACCGGGGCGCCGGCACCTTCGAGTTCCTCTATGAGAACGAGCAGTTCTACTTCATCGAGATGAACACTCGCGTGCAGGTGGAGCATCCCGTCACGGAAATGGTGACCGGCATCGACATCATCAAGGAACAGCTGCGCATCGCCGCCGGCAAAGGCCTCTCGGTGACACAGAAGGAAGTGCGCATCCAGGGCCACGCCATCGAATGCCGCATCAATGCCGAGGATCCGAAAAAGTTCACGCCATCGCCCGGCAAGATCAACTATTTCCACGCCCCCGGCGGCCCCGGTATCCGCATGGACTCGCACGTCTATTCGGGTTACACCGTCCCGCCCAACTATGACTCGCTGATCGGCAAGCTCATCGCCTACGGCCCCACGCGCGACGTGGCGCTGGCCCGCATGCGCAATGCTCTCGACGAGATTGTAGTGGATGGCATCAAGACCAACATTCCGCTGCACCGTGACGAAATCCTGCGCGATGCCAACTTCGCCAAGGGCGGGGTGGACATCCATTACCTGGAGAAGAAACTCGGCCTGTGACCGCCGCGCTTCCTATCCCTGAAGCGGAGCGCGTCTGGCTCCGCTTTTATTTTTTCAGGTGACACCATGACCTGGCTGCAACTCAAGATCGAGACTACCAAGGCCGACGCCCCCGTTTTCGAGGAACTTCTGGAGGAAATCGGCGCCGCTGCCGTCCTCATGGAAGACTCCGCCGACCAGCCCCTGCTCGAACCTCCGCCCGGCGCCACGCCGCTCTGGGACGCGACCCGTGTGATCGGCGTCTTCACTGTGGATTCGGAAATCGACGCCATCGTCGAATACCTCGAGCGGCGCCTGGGCCGGCCACTTCCGCCGCACCGCATGGAAGTCCTCGAAGACAAGGACTGGGTCCGCGCCTGGATGGACCATTACCACCCCATGCGCTTCGGCGAACGCCTCTGGGTCGTGCCCAGCTGGACGCCCCCGCCGGAGCCAGACGCCACCAACCTGTTGCTGGACCCGGGCCTCGCCTTCGGTACCGGCACCCATCCCACCACGGCCCTGTGCCTGGAGTGGCTGGACAGTCTCGACCTCAAGGACAAGGTCGTCATCGACTATGGCTGCGGCTCGGGCATCCTGGCCGTGGCCGCGCTGCTGCTCGGAGCGCGCGAGGCCTGGTGCGTGGACAACGACCCCCAGGCGCTGACGGCCACACGCAACAATGCCGCCCACAATGGGGTCGGGGAAAAGGTTCACACCCTCATGCCTGACGAGATGCCAGCCACAGTCGCCGCCGACGTGATCGTTGCCAACATCCTGGCCGGACCTTTGGCCATGCTGGCACCCACGCTGGCCGCCCACAGCCGCGCCGGCACCGAGATTGCCCTTTCCGGCATCATTCGCCCGCAGGTCGACGAGCTACGCGAGGTCTACTGTGAGTGGTTCGACATGAACGGGTTGGCGACGCGGGAGGAAGACTGGTGCCGGCTCTCCGGACAACGACGCAAATAGCGGAACTTGCGCACATGTCCGCGCAACTCGCTGTAAAAATCCGGGACAGCGCAGTAGATTAGGCAGATAACAATGATCGGCCCGCGTAGCAGCGCTCAGTACGCCAAAGGATCCAGGACCTGAAGATGACCGACGCCAAGCAGACCAAATGCCCTCACTGCGGAAGCACCTTCCGCATCAGCGACGCCCAGCTGGCCGCCAAGGGTGGCAGCGTGCGCTGCGGATCCTGCCTGCAGGTATTCCGCGCTGATCTGCATCTGGTCGGCGCCGCGCCCGCAGCGCCAGCCGCTGCTGCCCCGGCGGCAGCGAAACCCCAGAAGAAAGGTGCCAACGAAGACTGGGCCATGGACCTGATGAAGAAGGAAGGCGCTCCCGCGGCAGCGGAGGACTGGAAGCTGCCGGGGGATGGCGCCGCGTCATCGGATGAATTCGGCTTCAGCGACGACGACATCAGCGAGTTCATGGAAAAAGGTCCCGAACCCGAGGCGGCGCCACAGGGCAAGTCGCTGCTGTTCGACGACGAACTCAGTGACCAGCTCGACGGCATAGAGCCCCCGGGCATGTCCGGCGAGCACGAGACCCATCGCATCAGTGAAAATGCCGACGAATCCTGGGCACAGGACATTCTTTCCGAGCTGGAAACGGAAGAGCAGAAGGAGGCCCGCAAGAAGTACAGCATGGAGCTTGTGGACGAGAAGTCCAAGGGCAAGCCCAAGAACCCCAAACTGGCTGCCGCCGTCGGCATGGCGCCTCCAGAGAGCGCCCTGCCCGTCCCGCCCGCCCCGCGCGCCGCGCCGGCCAAGAGCACGCCGCTGTCAGACGACTTCCTCGGCGGTGACGCCGATGTGCTGAGCTTCCTCGACGACGACGACCTGAGCCAGGGCCCAACGTCCGCGCCGCCGCCCGCCGCCAACCCGTTCTCGCTGGATCGCCCCCTGGCCCACGTGGATGCGCCGGTGGTGCTCAAGCAGAAACGCGACCCTATCCGCTGGGGCTATGTACTGGGCTGGATCTTCCTTTGCCTGATCGCAGCAGCCCTTTTCGTCACCCAATACATTTATTTCAACTTCGAGAAGCTCGCTGTCGACCCGCGGGCGCGCCCCCTGTTTGAGCAGGTCTGCGCCAAGGCTGGCTGCTATCTCCCGGATATTCCCGATCCCTCCAAGCTCCGGATCGAGGAGCTTGTCGTGCGCAAGCACCCCGAGATCGAGGGTGCGCTGGTGGTGGACGCCATCCTCAAGAACAGCGCCAGCTTCCCCCAGCCCTTCCCGGTCCTGAAGCTGCGCTTCAGCAACAGCGCCGACGAGGTCATCGCCAGCCGCCAGCTCAAGCCGCTGCAATACCTGCGCGGTGAGGCCCGCCTGCTGCGCCGCATTCCGCCCGAAACTCCGGTGCATGTGTCACTGGAAATCGTGGACCCGGGGCAGGAAGCCGTCAGCTACGGACTCGAACCCCAGTCCTGACCCGGGACAGCCGCCCCGTCGCGCCCGCCTGACCCCGGACTTGCCGCAGGTCAGGAGGGCGATTCCTTTCGCTTTGCCCGCCCCCTGCCTGCCGGTATCATCCGCGCCTTTCCCGCGCGACCCGGTTCGTCATGCTCAAACCGTTCCACTTGGGCCCCCACCTCATCAGCACTCCCGTCGCCCTCGCTCCGATGGCGGGCGTGACCGATCGTCCCTTCCGGCAACTCTGCCGGGGCTGGGGCGCGGGCCATGTGGTGTCGGAGATGGTGGCCTCGGATACGCGGCTCTGGAAGTCTCGCAAATCGGCCTCGCGGCTCGATTACCACGGCGAGCCCGAGCCCCGCACGGTGCAGATCGTCGGCTACGACGCACAGATGATGGCGGATGCGGCACGCGCCTGTATCGACCATGGCGCCCAGATTGTCGACATCAACATGGGCTGTCCGGCCAAGAAAGTCTGTAACCGTCTCGCCGGCTCCGCCCTGATGCAGGATGAATCGCTTGTCGCGGAAATCCTGGCAGCAGTCGTCAACGCAGTGGACGTGCCCGTCACGCTGAAGACACGCACCGGCTGGAACCCGGAGAACCGCAATGGCGTGCGCATTGCGCGCATCGCCGAGGACGCCGGCATACAGATGCTCGTCATGCATGGCCGCACCCGCGCGGACAAATACATGGGCAGTGCCGAGTACGACACGATCGCCGCTGTCAAGCAGTCCGTACGCATTCCGGTGTTGGCCAACGGGGACATCGACTCACCTGAAAAGGCCCAAATGGTGCTTGTCCGCACAGGCTGCGATGGTATTATGGTCGGCCGCGGCGCTCACGGCCGTCCGTGGATTTTTCGCGACATAATTCACTTCCTCCGCACCCATGAACACCTGCCTCCACCATCCTTCAGCGAGACAGCGTCGATCATTCAGGGGCATCTGGAAGACCTTTACGAGTTTTATGGCGACCTTCAGGGGTTGCGCTTCGCCCGCAAGCATTTCGGCTGGTATGTCGAACATCTTCCGGGAGGCGCAGCGGTGTCTCGTCGCTTCAATTCCCTGGAGTCACCGGCAATGCAACTGGCTTTTGTCCGCGACAGCTTCGGACAGCTTATCGAAGGAGAGGTAAGAGCGGCATGAACAACCTCAACATGGAACCGTTACTCCTCAACGACAGCAATAACGGCATGGAAATGTCCACTCTCAAACAGCAGTTTCCCAATGCGAGCGCCCAGCAGACCCTGCGCGACCATGTTGAACAGGCAATGCGCAGCTATTTCTCCAACCTTGGTGGCGAGCAGGTGACCGATGTCTATGACATGGTGCTGGCCGAGATCGAGGCTCCACTTCTTGAAGTTGTGCTCGAGTACACCCGCGGCAACCAGACCCGTGCCTCCGAGATCCTTGGCCTGAACCGTGGCACGCTGCGGAAGAAGCTCAAGGACCATGGGCTGATGTAGGAATACAGACACACCAAAAAAGGGCGATTACGCCCTTTTTTATTTGCGGCGCCACAGGCCTCGCCGGCCGCAGAGCAGCCACTCCCGCCTCCCGGGCATGGCCGGCCTCTCGATCAAGGGCCGGGTGCCACGAGGCGGCCTTCGGCAGCCAGAGTTGCCCCCGCAAGCTGACCTAGTGCCGGCGGGCGGAGGTTGAGCAGAATCCCCTTGATTGAAGCAGGTAGTCCCATGAGCCAGACCGTGAAGCAGGCCCTCATCTCCGTCTCCGACAAGACCGGCATCGTCGAGTTTGCGCGCGCCCTCAGCCAGCGCGGCGTGAAGCTGCTGTCCACCGGCGGCACCTTCAAGCTGCTGAAGGACAACGGCATCACCGTGACCGAGGTGTCCGACCACACCGGCTTTCCGGAAATGATGGACGGCCGCGTCAAGACCCTGCACCCGAAGATCCACGGCGGCATCCTCGGCCGCCGCGGCCAGGACGACGCGGTGATGGCCGAGCACGGCATCTCCGGCATCGACCTCGTGGTGGTCAACCTGTACCCCTTCGCCGCGACCGTGGCCAAGCCGGACTGCACCCTGCCCGACGCCATCGAGAACATCGACATCGGCGGCCCGACCATGGTGCGCTCCGCCGCCAAGAACCACGCCCACGTCGGCATCGTGGTGAGCGCCGCCGACTACGACCGCGTGCTGGCCGAGATCGGGCAGACCGGCGGCCTGTCCTATGAAACCCGCTTTGATCTTGCCGTGAAGGCCTTCGAGCACACCGCCGGCTACGACGGCATGATCGCCAACTACCTGGGCGCGCTCGTGGGCGAGAAGAAGGCCGACCTGACGGCGCGCGACACCTTCCCGCGCACCTTCAACACGCAGTTCTTCAAGGCCCAGGAGCTGCGCTACGGCGAGAACCCGCACCAGCGCGCCGCCTTCTACACCGAGGCGCAGCCGAAGGAAGCCTCCGTCGCCACAGCGCGCCAGCTGCAGGGCAAGGAGCTTTCCTACAACAACATCGCCGACACCGATGCCGCCCTGGAATGCGTGAAGTCCTTTGCCAAGCCGGCCTGCGTCATCGTCAAGCACGCCAACCCCTGCGGCGTGGCCGTGGTGCCGGACGACGAAGGCGGCATCCGCAAGGCCTATGACCTGGCCTATGCCACCGACACCGAGTCCGCCTTCGGCGGCATCATCGCCTTCAACCGCGAGCTGGACGCCGAGACCGCCAAGGCCATCGTCGAGCGCCAGTTCGTCGAAGTGATCATTGCGCCCTCGATCAGCAAGGCGGCGCTGGAAATCACCGCCGCCAAGCAGAACGTGCGCGTGCTGGAATGCGGCGCGCTGCCGGCCCTTGAGGCCCGCGCCGCGCAGTGGGATTTCAAGCGCGTGACCGGCGGCCTGCTGGTGCAGGACCAGGACCTGGGCATGATCAAGGACACGGACCTCAAGATCGTGACCAAGCGCGCCCCCACCGAGGCCGAGATCCACGACCTGATCTTCGCCTGGAAGGTCGCCAAGTACGTGAAGTCCAATGCCATCGTCTATGCCCGCGGCCGCCAGACCATCGGCGTCGGCGCCGGCCAGATGAGCCGCGTGAACTCGGCGCGCATCGCCGCCATCAAGGCCGAGCATGCCGGCCTGCCGGTGGCTGGTGCTGTCATGGCCTCGGATGCCTTCTTCCCTTTCCGCGACGGCATCGACAACGCCGCGAAGGTGGGCATTGCCGCCATCATCCAGCCGGGTGGCTCCATGCGTGATGCAGAAGTGATTGCCGCCGCCGACGAGCACGGCATGGCGATGGTGTTCACCAACATGCGCCACTTCCGCCACTGAGGCTCGCGCTGCGGGGCGCAGGGCTGCGTTGCGGCCGGGGCTGCGCGTGCTCACATGCTGTTAGCATGCTGCGCTGCTCGCTCCCGACCGCGCCTTGCCCTGCACCCCGCAGCGCGGCCTCAGCTCACTTTTTGAATATTTGGCCCGGGTCTTTGCCTTGGGCACTGGATTGAGGAAAGTCCCATGAAGATCCTGATTCTTGGCTCGGGTGGCCGCGAGCATGCACTGGCCTGGAAGTGCGCGCAGGATCCGCGCATCGAGACCGTGTACGTGGCGCCGGGCAATGCCGGCACCGCCACCGAGGCCAAGTGCCAGAACGTGGCGCTCGACATCCTCGACAACGCGGGCCTGGTGGCCTTTGCCCGTGACAATGTCGCGCTGACCATCGTCGGCCCGGAAGCGCCGCTGGTGAATGGCGTGGTCAACGCCTTCCAGGCGGCCGGCCTGCGCATCTGGGGCCCGACCCAGTACGCCGCCCAGCTCGAGGGCTCAAAGGCCTTCGCCAAGGACTTCCTGGCCCGCCACGGCATCCCCACCGCCTTCTACCAGGTCTTCACCGAGACCGATGCCGCGCTGGCCTATGTGCGCGAGAAGGGCGCACCCATCGTAATCAAGGCCGACGGCCTGGCCGCGGGCAAGGGCGTGATCGTGGCCATGACGCTCCAGGAAGCCGAGGACGCCATCACTGACATGCTCTCGGGCAATGCCTTCGGCAGCGCCGGCAGTCGCGTGGTGGTGGAGCAGTTCCTGGAGGGCGAGGAAGCCAGCTTCATCGTCATGGTCGACGGCACGAATGCGCTGCCCATGGCCACCAGCCAGGACCACAAGCGCATCGGCGACGGCGACACCGGCCCCAACACCGGCGGCATGGGCGCCTACTCCCCCGCCCCGGTGGTGACGCCGGAAGTGCATGCCCGCGTCATGCGCGAGGTGATCGCCCCGACGGTCGCCGGCATGGCGGCGGAAGGCCACGCCTATACCGGCTTCCTGTATGCCGGCCTGATGATCGACGCCAGCGGCGCACCCAAGGTCATCGAGTTCAACTGCCGCTTTGGCGACCCCGAGACGCAGCCCATCATGGTCCGCCTGAAGAGCTCGCTGGTGGCGCTGGTGGAAGCCGGCATAGCCAAGCAGTTGGGCACGACCACCGCCGAGTGGGACGAGCGCGCCGCCCTGGGCGTGGTGATGGCGGCCGGCGGCTACCCCGGCGACATCCGCAAGGGCGACGAGATCCACGGCCTGGACGCCGCCGCGGCGCTGCCCGGCAAGGTCTTCCATGCCGGCTCGGCGCTCAAGGACGGCAAGGTGGTGACCTCGGGCGGCCGCGTCCTCTGTGCAACCGCGCTGGGCAAGACCGTGTCCGAGGCTCAGGCCGGCGCCTATGAACTGGTGAAGGTCATCGGCTGGGAAGGTGAACAGCACCGCTCCGACATCGGCTACCGCGCCGTAGCCCGTGAGCAGGGCCGGTAATCCCCGGCGTCCGCCCCGCTGCTGCCGAAAAAGCCCGCGCCTTGCGGGCTTTTTCTTGTCTGGCCGGCGCGCGCTGGCAACGGCGGGGCCGCCCAATAGGCCGGCCCCGCCGCATCGGTTGCGCGCGAAGAACACCTGTCCCGGCAATGCCCCGGGAGCTGTCCGGGCTTTGTCCGGATACGTCGACAAAACAGTGGTTGCTGACTGCGAATTCACACAAAAAGCGGCTGGAACAGCCTGGAAATGCTATCCTCCGCGCCTTCTTTTGAATGCCGAGCCCCACTCGCAGCCCAATGGCCTGCGGGACGCCCGGACCATTGCAGGTGAGAACGACGATGGATGAGGCACTGCGCAAAGCCGCACTCGATTACCACGAATTCCCCGAGCCCGGAAAAATCAGCGTCACGCCGACCAAGGCCATGGTCAACCAGCGTGACCTGGCGCTGGCGTATTCGCCCGGCGTCGCCGCGCCCTGCGAGGAAATCGAGCGCGATCCCTCCGCCGCCGCCCGCTACACCGCCCGCGGCAACCTGGTCGCGGTGATCACCAACGGCACCGCCGTGCTCGGCCTCGGCGACATCGGCCCGCTGGCCTCCAAGCCCGTGATGGAAGGCAAGGGCGTGCTGTTCAAGAAGTTCGCCGGTGTCGACGTGTTCGACATCGAGATCGACGAGAAGGATCCGGACAAGCTGGTCGACATCATCGCCTCGCTGGAACCGACCTTCGGCGGCATCAACCTGGAAGACATCAAGGCGCCCGAGTGCTTCTACATCGAGAAGAAGCTGCGCGAGCGCATGAAGATCCCGGTCTTCCACGATGACCAGCACGGCACTTCCATCATCGTCGGCGCCGGGCTCATCAACGCACTGAAGGTGGTGAACAAGAACATCGGCGACCTCAAGATCGTCTGCTCGGGCGCCGGCGCCGCCGCCATCGCCTGCCTCGACGTGCTGGTGTCGTTGGGCGTGAAGAAGGAGCACATCTTCGTCGCCGATTCCAAGGGCATCTGCTACGCAGGCCGCGCCGGCATGGACGAGTCCAAGGCCAAGTACGCACAGGACACCTCCGCGCGCTCGCTGGCCGACGCCCTGCCCGGCGCCGACATGTTCCTCGGCCTCTCCACCGCCGGCGTGCTGAAGCCGGAAATGCTGAAGGACATGGCGAAGGATCCGATCATCTTCGCGCTCGCCAACCCGACGCCGGAAATCATGCCGGAGCTGGCCAAGGAAGCACGCCCGGACGCCATCATCGCCACGGGCCGCTCCGACTACCCGAACCAGGTGAACAACGCGCTCTGCTTCCCCTACATTTTCCGCGGCGCGCTCGACGTCGGTGCCACCACGGTGAATGAGCAGATGAAGCTGGCCTGTGTGTACGCCATCGCCAAGCTCGCGCATGTGGAACAGTCGGAGGCCACGACGGGCTACGGCACCGCCGGCAGCAACACCTTCGGCCGCGAATACCTGATCCCGAAGCCGCTGGACCCGCGCCTGATCCTCGAGATCGCGCCCGCCGTGGCCAAGGCCGCGATGGAATCCGGCATCGCCACGCGCCCCATCCACGACATCGAGGCGTATCGCCAGAAGCTGTCGGAGTTCGTCTACAACTCCGCCTTCATCATGAAGCCGGTGTTCGCCAAGGCAAAGGCCGAGCCCAAGCGCATCGCCTATGCCGAGGGTGAAGACGAGCGCGTGCTGCGCGCGGTGCAGGTGGTGGTGGACGAAGGCCTGGCCAAGCCCATCCTGATCGGCCGCCCCGCGGTGATCGAAAAGCGCATCGAGAAGCTGGGCCTGCGCATCCGCCCGGGCGTGGACTTCGAGCTGATCAACCAGGACGAGGACCCGCGCTTCAAGCAGTACTGGACGCACTACCACCAGATCATGGAGCGCCAGGGTATCTCGCCGGAACTCGCGCAGAAGGAAGTGCGCCGCCGCGCCACGCTGATCGCCTCGCTGCTGGTGCACTTCGGCGACGCCGACGGCATGATCTGCGGCACGTTCGCGAACTACGGCCTGCACCTGCGCTATGTGAGCCGCATCATCCCGAAGAAGCCGGGCGTGAACCAGTTCGCCGCCATGAACCTGCTGATGCTGGAAAACCGCACGCTGTTCATCGCCGACACCTACGTGAACCCGGATCCGACCGCCGAGCAACTGGCCGAGATCACGCTGCAGGCGGCCGAGGGCGTGCGCCGCTTCGGCCTGACCCCGCGCGTGGCGCTGCTGTCACACTCGAGCTTCGGCTCGGAAGACACCGAAAGCGCCGCCAAGATGCGCCAGACCTGGCGCATCCTGCAGGACATCGCGCCGGACCTGGAAGTGGAGGGCGAGATGCACGGTGACGCCGCGCTCGACGAGGCCATCCGTCATTCTGTGTTCCCGAACTCCCGGCTCAAGGGAGCAGCCAACCTGCTGATCATGCCGACGCTGGATGCCGCCAACATCGCCTTCAACCTGCTGAAGGTCTCGGTGGGCGGTGGCGTGACGGTGGGCCCGATCCTGCTCGGCGCGGCCAAGCCGGTGCACATCCTCACCGCCTCTTCCACCGTGCGCCGCATCATCAACATGACGGCACTGACCGTGGCGGAAGCGGCCACGAACACGGCGAAGTAAGCGCGTCGCCGCGGCCCGTCCGCAGCACTGGAACAAGCCGGCGAATGCCGGCTTTTTTCATGGCGTCCACTGCGCACTGTCCCGTGCTTGCCCAGCAGCACTGCACGCCGGCCTGACTACAATCAGGGCAGTATTCACTGACCCCGCCCGCCATGAACCGGATCAACCCTAAAAAACTGCTGCAGAGCAAATGGACGGCCGTCGCACCCGTGAACCGGGAGAAGCACTTCGTCGTGGTCAAGGCCGTGCTGGACGAGGAGGAGCTCGATGTCGAGGAATGCGTGATCGAGGCGGTGCTGACGCGCCGGCAGCGCCACATCGACTGGCAGGAGCTGAAGGACGACGGGAAATGGCGCTTCGGCTGGCAATAGCTGCAGGCCGACACGGCGCAGGACGCGCCGCATTGACCGCATCACAGCCCTCCCGATGCGACGCTGCCGCACGGGCCACGCGGCTTGCATCACTCAGCGCCGTACTGCCCCGGCCCTGCTGAACAGGCAGGCACAAAAAAGCCGGCATTCGCCGGCTTTTTCATGACACGGAAATCCGCGCTTACTGCTTCACGATATCCAGCAGCTCGACGTCGAACACCAGCACGGAGTTCGGCGGAATCGGGCCTGCACCTTCTTCACCGTAGCCGAGGGCGGCCGGAATGGTGAGCTTGTAGCGCGAACCCACGCTCATCAGTTGCACGCCTTCGGTCCAGCCCGGAATCACGCGATTGAGCGGGAACTCGATGGGTTCGCCACGCTGGCGGGAGCTGTCGAACACGGTGCCGTCCACGAGCTTGCCTTCGTAGTGCACCTTCACCACGTCGGTGGCCTTGGGCTTGGGACC
This sequence comes from Moraxellaceae bacterium, assembly GCA_029237815.1. Classification (GTDB taxonomy): domain Bacteria; phylum Pseudomonadota; class Gammaproteobacteria; order Pseudomonadales; family Moraxellaceae; genus UBA2031. Next base: position 63,992 of record JAQZBP010000004.1, on the reverse strand, counting down.
CTTGCCCTCGGTGACGACTTCATACTGCAGGCCGCTGGCGGTGGTCTTCACGCCGGGCTTCTTGGCATTCTCGGCGAGGAAGGCATTGCCCTTGGCAGCACCTTCGATGGCGCCCTTCTTGCGGGCCATCTCGGCTTCCTTCTTCAGGGTTTCTTCATAGGCGGAGAGGGCCGCGCGCATTTCTTCCTCGGTGAGGGCACTGTCCTTCTTGGCGTAGGCGTCCTTGAAGCCGGCCATGAACTGGTCGATGTCCAGCTTCGGGGCCTGGGTCACGCTGGACTTGCCGCTGACGTAGCCGACGCTGTAGGCGGCCCGCTGCTCGACGGTCTCGGGCTTCTTGCCTTCCTTGTTGCAGGCCACCAGGGCCGAACCCGCTACCACCACCAGCCCCGCGGCCATGATCTGCCGTTTCATCTAGTTCTCCTGTGCGTCGCGCGCGCAATGATAAAGCGCAGGAACATACACGCCCCTTGCAGGCAAGACCAGCCGGACAATGCCGGGATGAGACGGCAGGGGCCTTCCCCCGATGGTGTCCCCCCCGTAAGGAGGGGCGGGACACGCTGGCGGAGAGCGCCGCCGGGCGGATTCGTCAGGCTCGGCACCCTGACCCGTGGATCGGGTTCGGAGCTACGAATGGCGTTGGCGGCAGCGCCTGTGGCGCGTCAGGTCCCGGAAGGCGACAGGGATGCCGGCGCGTCCGGATTCCCGGCATCGCTGACGATGCTGCCGTCCACCAGGGTGATGGTGCGGGCACAGCGCGCCGCAAGACGCGGATCGTGGGTGACGACCAGCACGGCGCAGCCGAAATCGCGGTTGAGGCGACCGAAGAGCTCGAACACGCTCTCCGCGGTTTTCGTGTCGAGGTTGCCGGTGGGCTCGTCGGCGAGCAGCAGGGCCGGCCGCGTCACCAGGGCGCGTGCGATGGCCACGCGCTGCTGCTGGCCGCCGGAAAGCTGGCTGGGCTTCTTCGCTGCAAACGCTTCGAGCCCGACCTCGCGCAGCAGGCCGAGGGCCAGCTCGACATCCGCAGGCTCAGGCTTGCCGCGGCGGATCATGAGCGGCATGAGCACGTTGTCCAGCACGCTGAAGGCGTTGACCAGGTGGTGGAACTGGAAGACGAAGCCGATGCTCTCGTTGCGCAGCCGCGTGCGGTTGTCGTCGTCCATGGCGCGCGTGGCCTGGCCCAGCAGATAGAGTTCGCCGCCGCTTGGCGTGTCGAGCAGGCCGATCAGGTTGAGCAGCGTGCTCTTGCCGGAGCCGGAGGGGCCGATGAGCGCCGCCAGGTCGCCCTCCTGGAGCCGCAGGTCGAGCCCGTGCAGCACCTCGGTCTCGAGCGACGTGCCGGGGTTGTAGCTCTTGCGCAGACCTTCGAGGCGCAAAACCTCGCGACGGCCGGCCATGCTGCCTACGGACTCATCCATGATGACCGCCCACCCTTGCAGGGTGCGCACGCCCGTATGCACCAGCGGCGCAAATGAAACCGGACCTGCGCTCAGACATAGCGGATCGCCACGGCAGGATCGAGCCGCGCCGCGCGCCGCGCCGGCACGGCGGCAGCGATCACGCCCACCACCGTCGCCACCACGAGCACCACGGGCACCAGCGCCGGATCGACGGGAATGCTGAAGAGCTTCGGCCCGAAAATATTGAAGAACTGCACCAGCGACCAGCCCACCAGCGCGCCCGCGCCGGCGCCGATAAAGCCGAGCAGCCCGCCCTGGATCAGGAACACGCGCAGGATCTGCCCGCGCGGACTGCCCATGGCGCGCAGGATGCCGATCTCGCGCGTGCGCTGCACCACGCTCACGGCCAGCACGCTGGCGATGCCGAAGGCGACGGAGATGCCGACGAAGATACGAATCATCTGCGTGGTCATGCTCTGCGATTTCAGCGCGTTCAGGAGCTGCCCGTTGGTCTTCATCCAGCTCTCGGCCTTGAGGCCGGTGAGGCGACCAAGACGCTGCGCCACGGCTTCCGCCCCGAAGATCCGCTGCACCGTCACGTCGAGCACGGTGACGCCTCCCGGCAGGTCGAGGAGTGTCTGCGCCTGCCTGAGGTCGACATAGACATAACGGTTGTCGAGTTCGCGCACGCCCAGCTCGAAGACGCCGGCGATATCCAGCACGGCGGCGCGACCGCCGCCGGCATCGATGCGCAGCTTGTCGCCGACGCCGAGCCCGAGGTCGGACGCCAGCTCGCGGCCGATCACGGCGTGCCCCGCGCCCACTTCGAAGCGGCCCTCGACCATGTTTGCCTGCATGGGAATGATGCGCTGGTAGCGCTCGGGGTCGACGCCCATCAACGCGACGGAATTGCGCGCCGCGCCGCGCTGCGCCAGCGCCGGACCGCTGAGGAGCGGCGACACGGCACGTACCTCGCCCTGCGCTTCCACGCCGGTCATCACGTCCTGCCAGTTGCTGATGGAGCGCAGGCGCTGCGCGCGTGGCGTTTCCAGTACGAAAAGCGCCGTGTCACGCGGCAGCGGCAGCAGGGCATTGGCCTCGTCCGGCGGCAGGATGCGGATATGCGACTGCGTGCCCAGCGTGCGCTCGATGATGTTGGCCTGCAGACCGGTGATGAGCGCGGTAATGAAGACGATCACCGCCGAGCCCACCGCGATGCCGAGCGTGATCATCAGCGTCTGCAGGCGATTGTCGGCCAGGAAGCGCAGCGCGATCTTCCACTCCGTCCACAACGCGTCGGCGAGGCGCATGCCTCAGCTCCCGCCCGGCAGGGGCAGCGCGGAAGGATCGACCTGGGTGGCGGCCTCTACCGCTGGCAGCGCCTGCGGCAGCACGCGCGCACGGCTGCCGGGCGCGGCCTCGACGGCGAGCACCGCGTCGCCGGCCTTCAGGCCCTCGCGAATCTCACTCAGCGTGGTGCTGCGCAGGCCGAGGCGCACAGGCACGGATTCCACCTTGCCGCCCTGCACGCGCAACACGCTGGCGCGGTCGCCCTGCAGCGTGCGCAGGGCATCGTTGGGCAGCACCAGCGCGCGGTCGGCGCGCGCGGTCTCGATGTTCACCGAGACCGTCATGCCCTGGCGCAGGAAGTCCGCCGGCGCGGCGAGCTCGAGGTGCACGTCGGCGGTGCCGCGCGCCGCATCCACCGACGGCGCGATGAAGCTCACGCGCGCCGGCAGCACGCGCTCGGGAAAAGCGTCAGCCACCACCTGCGCACCCTGGCCAAGGGCGAGCGGCGCGAGGCTCTTTTCGTCCAGCGCCACGACGATCTCGCGGCTGTCGGCGCGGGCGATCTCGAGCAGCGTGCGGCCCGGCTGCACGAGATCGCCAGGCTCCACGTCGCGCGTCTGCACGATGCCGGCGACACGGGCATGGATTTTCGTTTTGGCGAGGGCGGCGCGGGCCTGCTCCAGGCGCTGCCGCAAGACCTGCTCCTCGGCGCCGCCCGAGCCCAGCGCGCCGAGCTGGAGCCGGGCCTGGTCGCGCCCGGCACGCGCCGCGACCTCGGCGTTCCGCGCCTGCTCGCGCTGCTCGGCGGAGAGCAGGCCGCGCGCAAAGAGTTCCTCGCGCCGGGCACGCTCGCCAGCGGCCTTCGCCAGATTGCTTTCGGCTTCTTTCACTTGCGCCTCGGCCTGCGGACGGCGGCTGGTGGCGAGCTGGCGCAGCGCGGCCTCGGCCTCGCGTACCCGCGCCTGCTGCTCGTCGGCCTGCAGCTCCAGCAGGAGCTGGCCGGGCCGCACGGCGTCGCCCTCGCGGACATGGCGGGCCTGCACCACGCCGGTGATCTCGCTGCCGACCCGCGCCAGCGACTGCGAGCTCACCTGTCCGCTCGCCACCACGCGCTGCACCAGCGGGCGCGCCTCGACGACATAGCCCGGCAACTCGGGACCGCGCGCGGCGCGCAGGACGAGCCCGAGCGCGAGCAACGCTGCGAGAGCAAGGGCGATACGGGCGGGCGTGGAATTCGGCAGTGCGGGCAAGGTGGCGTCCCCGGGTGCGGTGTCAACCCGAGGGTTGTTCAGCCCCGGGCCGTGGTCAAGAGCACAGGACGCGCCTCAGGCGCCGCAGCACTGCTTGAACTTCTTGCCGCTGCCGCAGGGGCAGGGATCGTTGCGGCCGGTCTTGGGCTCCAGGCGGCGGATGGTCGGCGTGGCGGCACGCTGCTCCATGCCGAGCGCGAAGAGCGTGCGGGCAAGATCCGGAATGCCGTCCTGCAGCGCCTCGATCTCCTCGTCGGGATAGCCCTCCTGCTCCTCCCAGCCTTCCTGCGAGCCGAACAGGCGCAGGATGCCGAAGAGATCCATCTCCTTTTCGATCACGGGCGTCCACGCGTCCCAGGCGAGCTCCATGCCGCGCAGGAAGCCGATGCACCACTCGTCCACGCTCTCGAACTCCTGGCCTTCGTCGTCCACCTCGTAGGCGAAGAGCGGCTCATAGTTGTCGATGTCGTCCTCCAGCACGGCGAGGGTGCTGTTGTAGTGGCGCAGGATCAGGCTCAGGACGACGAGCGATTCAGCGTCAGAGGAGAAGGCTGGCGCGTCGCCGCCCCAGACGGCGGGCAGCCACTGTTCGGGGGTCAGCTCCAGGGGGCAGGCGGTGACGGCGAGCAGGAAGCCGTCGAGTTCGGAGACGTCGCGTACGCAGTCGGCCGGGTCTTCATCGCCGCGGGCGGCGTCCTGGCGCTCGGCGAGGCCAAGCAGCATCTCGTCGAGACGGGCGAGTTCTTCATCGCTGAGCGGGGTGTCCTGGGTGCGGAGGGTGTCGGGAATTTTCATGGGGGATTCCTCGGGTAGCGGGCGACAGGCCGGGGCGCTGGCAAGCGCGGCCGGGGCCGGTCGAGATGGGAGGCAAGGCTACAGGACTCGGCGGGTCGGCGACACGGGAAGACGGGCCGGGCGCACACGGCAACCCATGCCGGGAGGCGTGTCCCGGCGGGACATCGACCACGAAGTCCGCAACAGCCCGCGACGGCAACCGCTCCGGCTCCGCGCGCAACCCTGGCGGCCGAACGCGGCGTGATCAGGCGGCGGTGAATGCGCGGGAAAGGTTACTCCGCTTCAGCAAACGTGTACCAGGCACCCAGCGCCGCGGCTATCGACGCCGCCCGCTGCGGTGGCAACGCCACTTGCCTCCGCCATGCGGGAATCTCCGCGCCATCAGCGCCAACCCCCAGGCCCTTCTCCCAGAACGACACATAGGCTTCCCCGCGCCCGCCCGCACTGCCGCTGCCAGCCGCGACATCGAGCGCGTACTCCCAGTTGTTCTTGAACATGTTCACGCCGTATTCCGGATGCGGCCGCCGCGACAGCATCACCAGCAGCTCCGCGCTCTTCGCATCGAGCGGCCGGTACGCGGCCACGCGCAGCTGCCCGTTCGGTAGCGGCCGGATCGCCGCGATCAGATGCGCCCCACGCTGGATCGTCACCACGCGCTTGTCCCGGTCGTTGCCCATGAGATCGACGCCGCCGATGGCGAGCTCCCAGTCATCGCCCTCGGCGGTGACCACGGCCTCCTCGTCATCCGGCGTCATCAGCAGCGCCAGGCGCGCCATGGCGGGCTCCAGCGCCGGCCAGTCCACACCGGCCTGCGTGCTCTTCCACTGCAGGCCATAGAGCAGCGTCGCCAGGTGCAGCTTGTCGCTGACGATATCGAATTCCGCCTTCGGCACGGGATAGCCGATGTCGGGCAGGCCCAGCTCGGCCAGTGTTTCGGGTTCAAGGTGCAGCTCCACGAATTCGCTCATCTACTTTTCACCTCGACCGTGCGCGATGGCGCCGGTCCGTCACGTCAATGCTCCAGGTCGCCACCGCGCCCGAAGGCAAGCGGCCGCAGCACCTGCCGCCAGCGCCCCGTGCTCACGAGGTCGTGGAATTCGTCCGCCAAGCGCTGTGTTGCCGTCAGCACCTGGCGCCAATAGCGCACGCGGTCCTCGGCGCTGAAGTTCAGGAAGTCCTGGCGGTCGGGAATGCGCCCGTAAGGCAGGCTCGCGATGAAGCTCGCCGAGGGCGCCACGATCAGCACGTTGTCGAAATGCGCCACGTCCGGCCCGCGCCAGCGCAGGCCCTTGTCGAACCAGCCCGGCACGACCTTGGGGAAGAAATGCGGGTAGAGCACGATGCCCTCTTTCTCGTCCAGCGGATTGGACAGGTGATAGTCCGTCAGCCCGCCGTCGCGATAGGTGCCGGCGGGCGCGCCGGGAATGTCGCGGATGCCGTTCAGGATCAGGGGAATGGAACCCGTGGCGAGCAGCGCGGGGAACACGTTCTCGGCCGTGAATTCCGGCGTCGCGGCCAGCGCCAGGCTGGTGTGCCAGGGGAAGGTGCCCTGCCGGTGCCGGAACATCACGCGCTCGTAGAACCAGAACGGCGCGGCGGGTGTCAGCACATTGCCGGCGGCGAGCAGGCCCATGGCGAGCAGCAGGCGCGCCTTGTCGTCGCTGGCGGCGCCGCCCTTGCCGCGCGCGGCGATGGCATGCAGGCGGTAGCGCGGGTTCTCCGCGATCTCCTGCGCGCCTTGCGGGCCGAGGATGCCGGCCAGCACACGGGAGAGCTCGGCGGTGATTTCCTCGCGCGTCGGTTTGGCGGAGAAGCGCTGGCTGAAATAGAAATGCTCGAAGCGGTCCAGCGCTACTTGCGGATCCGCCTGCGTGTAGGTGCTGAGCCGCCAAGCGCCGATGGACGTGCCGAGCACGTCGATCGGCTGCATGCTCTGCGCCAGGAATTCGCTCGTGAGGTAGCGGTCGAGCTGCAGCAGCATGAGCCCCTTGGGGCCGCCACTGGCGGCCAGCATGCTGTGCACGAGGCCCGGGGCGAGACCCTGCTCCTGCAGGCGGGAAAAGGCACGGCGGCCGGCGGCAAGGACGAGGGAGGAGGACATTGTCGTTTTGGTCGGTAACGGAAGCTGTCGCGATGGTAGGCGAAAGCTCGTTCGAGGGCAGCTCTGGCATGTGGTACCGACGCCAGATGCTGCAAGAGAACAGCCCTGCCGGCGCGCGCGCCGCTCGCTCGACCGAGCCCTGACCGGAAGCTCCAGCCGGCTTCAAAAGAGTGGCCCGTCGCCTCTCCGCCCCCTAGTGCCAGTACAGCCGCAGGCTGCCGTCCCCCTGCGGGGCAAGGCCGGTGCCGTGGCACCGGCATTCGCGGCTCAGGGTTTGCGCCAGCCACTGCGTCTCGCTGCCGCAGGCCCGCTTCAGGCGGAACAGGTGCACGCGCATCGGCCACAGCCGCAACTCCTGCAGCGAGCCGTCGGCGGCCAGGCGCGGCAGGTAGAGCGCGGCGAGTTCGGGCCGGTAGGCCTCGTGGCAGGGCGCGCCTGCCGTGTCCTTCATGAAGTCGCCCACGCCATAGAGGATCAGGCGGCCGCGATACACCTCGATGGGCCGCGGGTGATGCGAGGCGTGGCCCCAGACGAGGTCAACGCCGGCCTCGTCAATCAGCGCATGCGCGAAGCGGCGCTGCTCCTCCGGCACTTCATAACCCCAGCAGCTGCCCCAGTGCAGCGACACCACGACGATGTCGCCCTCCTCTCTCGTCTCGCGGATGCGTGTGGCGAGCACCGCCACCGCGCTGTCATCCAGCGCCTGCAACCAGTTGATGCCGGGTCGGCCCGCGTCCGCGGCCCAGTGCTCGGGCACGCCGCTGGAGGCGTGGCCGAAGGCGAACAGGCGCACGCGCGCCTTGCCGGGAATCAGCCACCGGCCCTCCTCCGCCGCCTCGCGGCAGTCGTGCCCGGCGCCGACGCAGCCGATGCCGGCGGCGCGCAGGCTCTGCAGTGTGTCGTGCAGGCCGTCGTGGCCCCAGTCCAGTACGTGGTGGTTGGCAAGCACGGCGCCGTCGACACCGATCGCCGCCAGCGTCGGCAAATGCAGCGGGTGCATGCGCGCGTGCAGTGGCTTCATGCGGGGGAATCCGTTGCTGCCCGGCGTGCAGTCGGGCGTACCGCGTGTGGTGATGGTGGTGGCGAGATTGATCAGCCGCAGGTCGGGGCGTTCGCGCTTCAGCAGGTGCAGCGCATCGCCCCAGGGATACTCGAAGCTCACCGGCCGCGGCAGCGGTGCGCGGCTGGCTTCGGCATCGCGCACGTATTCGAGCGCGGATTGCACGGTACGCAAGGCGAAGTCATCGCCGGCATCGCGCGGCAGCAGCTGGTCGATGCCATGCCCGGTCATCACGTCGCCGCAGAGGAAGAGCGTGGTGGGCGGACGCATGCCTGCCTGCATGGCGAGCAACGGCCACTGCGCGAGCCGGTGACCGCGTGAAGTTGCCAGCAGCAATCGTGAGGCGTCGGCCAGGAGCGTGGTGGAGGCGTGGGCCAGATTGCGCGGCCCCTGCAGCCACAGGGCGGAGCCGGTCAGCGCCGGACATGGCGCCGCGATCCGGCGCACGCGGGACCAGGCATCCGCCAGACGCTGCCGCAGCGCGCCACCGGCTCCGTGCCCGGGAAAAAAATGCGGTCGCATGGTGGAACCCTCCCACCTGCATTGCGATGTGGGGCCCTGAGTATAGGCAGCGGAAAATCGGGCAAGTGACCGGCGCCGGATTTTCTTCGCGTGGGCAGGCAGGAGAGTTGCTCGAGCCCGAGGAGGGAGCCTGCGCTTCGGGAAACCGGTTGCAGAAAAAGGCCCGCCGGGGAGCGGCGGGCCGCGGCCGGTTCAGGCGGCCTTTTCAGCGTACTCGGGAATGGGCAGGTCCACGCCCTTCATGCGGTTCTTCTGCTCGAGCTGGCGGTTCTCGTCGAGGCGCTCAAAGGCATGCGGCAGCAGGCGGCGCGCCACGGCGTTCACGCGCTTCTCGACAAACGCCGGCAGCCTGATGCCGAGCGGATTGGTTTCCGCATGCGCCGCGTCGGCGATGACACGCGTGCCCATGATGTAGTCCCACCAGGGCTTGGTGACGCACCAGTTGGCGTCCTGGTTGGTGTTCATGTGGTGGTCGTAGTGCCAGGGAATCGCCTTGCGGCCCCACTCGGGATCGAGATGGGAGCGGGCATGCGTGTAGAAGTAGTTGCCGGCGGCGTAGTAGGTGCCGAGCACGAAGAAGGGCGCGACCGGAAAGGCCAGCGAGGTGATGGCGGTGGCCTTCAGCACGTTGCCGAGCTCGCCGCGGGTGCGCCAGTTCCGAAGGCCCTCGTCATAGCCCTCGTCGCGGTAGCCCTGGGTGCGCACCATCTTGTGGTGGATCCAGTGGCTCTTCATGGCGACGGGCATGGGGCTGTAGCGCGGCTGGCCCTTGCGCGGAGTGCCGTGCAGGAGCTTGTTGTGCGCGTACCACTCGAAACCGTTGGCGACAAAAAGGGCGATGGGGAAACCGATCATGGCGTGCTCCTCTGCGGATTTCTTTTGTGGCCGGGCGGCATATCGCCCGGCCTGTGCCACCGACTTTCCCGCAAACACCGGGTACGCGATTGACCGATGCCGGCCAAGTTTTTGACAGATCGCGTCAAGGCAGCGGGATTGTTGATCCAGGTCAGGCGGCGCGGGCGTGCCGCGCTTGCGCCGGCAAGCGCGGCCGCTACGAAGCCTGGCCCTGAAAAGCAAAAAGCCCCGGGGTTTCCGGGGCCTTTTTATCGGGCCAGATCGGTTCGCCGTGTCAGGCGGCCTTTTCCGCCACGTCCGGCATCGGCAGGTCGACGCCCTTCATGCGGTTGCGGGCCTCGTCCACGCGGTTCTGCTCCAGGCGCTCAAAGGCGTGCGGCAGCAGGCGGCGCGCCAGCGCATTGACGCGCTTCTCCACGAACTTCGGCAGCTTGATGCCGAGTGGATTGGTCTCCGCCAGGTCCTGGCTCGAGATCACGCGCGTGCCCATGATGTAGTCGAACCACGGCCGCGTGACGCACCAGTTGGCGTCCTGGTTGGAGTTCATGTGGTGGTCGAAGTGCCAGGGAATCGCCTGCCGGCCCCACTCGGGGTCGAGGTGAGAGCGGCGGTGCACGTAGAAATACTTGCCGGCCGCGTAGTAGCTGCCCAGCACGAAGAAGGGCGCGACCGGGAAGGCCAGCGTGATGACGCCCGTGACCATCAGCAGCGACTGGATCTCGTTGCGGGTGCGCCAGTTCTTCCAGCCCTCCACATAGCCCTCGTCGTAATAACCCTGGGTGCGCACCAGTTTGTGGTGGGCCCAGTGACTCTTCATGTTGACCGGGCGCGGGCTGTAGCGCGGCTGTCCCTTGCGGGGCACTCCGTGCAGGATGTACTTGTGCGCATACCACTCGAAGCCGTTGGCAACGACAAGGGCGATGGGGAAACCGATCATGGCCTGCTCCTGTTATGTGCCCGGCCTCTGCGGGCCGGTGACGGGGACAGGTTCATTCTGGCCCGGCGGGCGGCAACGGGCTTGACCGTTCAGGCCCCAGTTTTGACAATTCACGCCAAATCCCGGCCTTCAGCGGTGCAAACCGCGCGAGCCCGGGTATGGTGGCGGACGCCCGGGACAAGCGCGCGTTGTTGCCCGCACCGGCCCCGGCGGCCGCCAAAGTTCCAGCACATGACCTGCCCTCCGGCGGGGGCGGAAAAACCGGAAAACGGGAGTACGGCACCGTGATGTTTGGCGGCATGTTTGTCAGCGGCGCCCTGGTGGGCATGCTGCGCGATTACCTGGACAGCCGCGGCCTCGCGGCACCGGAGTGCCGTGCGCGGCTGGAAGAGTGGCCGCTGGATGCCCGCATCCCGCTGGCCGACTGGATCAGCCTGCTCGACGCCATCGCCGCCGTCGACCCGCGCCCGGCGCTCGGCCTGCACATCGGCCAGTGCATCGCGCCGCGGCACGCCGGCCTGATGGGCTATATCGCCCTCTCCTGCGACTCGCTGGGCGAGGCCTTCATGCGCTTCGACCGCTTCCACCGCCTGGTCTACGACGGCAATCCGGCGGCCATGAGCATCCACGGCGACGTGGTGACCCTCGGCTGGGGCATCGAGCACGGCCTGCCCGGCCAGCTCCCCGATGAAACCGCCATCGCCGCCTTCGCCACCATCGTGCGCAAGCTGGTGAACCAGCGCCTGGCCCCGACCTCTGTCAACTTCGTCAACCCGCGGCCGGTCGACCTCGCGCCCTACGACGACTTCTTCGGCTGCCCGGTGACCTTCGGCGGCACCGTCACCTGCGTCACGTTCCCTACCTCCTACCTGATGCTGCCCATCGCGCACAGCGACCCGGGCCTGCGCACGCTGCTGGAGAACCAGGCGGAGTCGCTGCTGCGGGCACTGCCCGGCAAGCAGGATTTTCAGACGGACCTGAAGGAAGCGCTGGTGCGCAGCCTGCACGAGGGAACGCCGACGCTGGAGCGCGTGGCGGCACGGCTGGCGATGTCGCCGCGCACGCTGCAGCGCCGGCTGGGAGAGATCGACCTGAATTTCCAGCAGCTGCTGGACCGCACGCGCGCGGAGCTCGCGCGCGGCTACATCCTCGAGGGCAACCTCACCCTCTCCGAGATCGCGCTGCTGCTCGGCTATTCCGAGCAGAGCGCCTTCAACCGTGCCTTCAAACGCTGGACCGGGCAGACGCCCAAGTCCCTGCGCTCGTGAGACGCATCAGGCGGCGCCAGCGCGCCGCTGCTGACGCACGTCGGTGGCAAGCTCGCGCCACACTTTCACGAACTCGATGGCATGCCCGGTGTAGCCGCCGATCACCGGATGCAGGCGGCAGCTCAGGGTGCGCCGGCCATTGCACAGCACCGTGCCCACCGCCACGGGATAGGCCGCGCTGCCCGGCGCGCTGACGGAGATTCCCTCCAGACCCGGCACGTTCCATTCGCCGAGGTTGGAATAGGAGCCCGCATAGCGGCCCGGGGCCGCCTCGGCCAGGCGATAGAGCAGGTTGACGCCACGCTGGCCGATCCAGCGGCCCAGGGTGAGCAGCAGCCACTGCCGCCAGTGCTCGTGGCGCTCGAAGCGCTCGCGGATCTGCAGCTTGCAGTCCTCGGCATCAGCCCCCTTGTCAATGGTGAGCACGAGGCCGCTGCAGTGGTTGGCAAACTCGTCGACACCCCGCACCGCGCCGCGCAGATTCACCGGATAGATCCAGCCGTTCACGCTTTCCGGCAGCGCCAGCGTGGCGCGCAGCGCGCGGTCTGCCGTCCACAGCAGCCACACCGTGCTGCTCACGCCAGCGGCTGCGGCCGCCTCCTCGATGGCCAGGGTCTGGTCGGTATCGAGCAGCATGCTCACGGGTGAGTGGCTGGAGCAGGAGCGCAGAGAGGGGTCCAGCCATTTCCACTGCTGGTTGACGTTGGTGGGCGGCGCCGCGTTGCGCCCGCGCCACAGCTCGCGCCACTCCGGCGGAGTGGCATCGCGCCCTTGCGGCAGCGGCACGCCGGGCAGCCGCTGTTCCTTCAGCAGGAGCGCGATGGCGCCGATACCATCGCAGTGGCGGTGCGAGCAGGTATGCCATTGCGGGCCGAGCCCGCCCTGCCGGTAGAGGCCGAACCACATGCGGTCATCCTGGCCGCGCTGCTTGCGCGCGGCATACCACATGCCGACCGGATCCCAGACCTTGCGGTTGCCGGCGATCACGACGGGGGGGCGGACCTGGTTGTCGAAAAAAGCGGAGGGCATCCCTGCCAACGGAGTGTTCATGTTCTTGTCCTCGGATGTTCTTATGTCTGCGCGGGCTGAACTGCCGGCGCGTTGCGTCCGTGGCGGTAGTCCCGGCGCGTCAGGTCAAATAGCCCGGCGGGGGAGCGGCACGCAATCCACTTTTCGGCGCATCCTCGCGGCCTTGTGACGCCACCCGCACAGCCCTCGCCGGCCGCTGCAGGACAAAGGGCCACGCGCCAAAGAACGCTCGGGCAGCATGGCGTCATGCGTGACACGAGCGGACGCCAGCGCCGGCTGAGGTGTCACTCCTGCGGGCCGCGCTCCAGGGCTGCCGGCGGCTTGGGCAACGGCAGGTTCCCCGCATGCCGCCACTCCCGCCAGAGCCGTTGCACTAGCGCGGGCAGGTCGTCGAGCAAGGTATACATCACCGGCACCACGATCAGCGTCAGCACGGTGGAGGTGATGAGGCCACCGATCAGCGCATGCGCCATGGGCGAGCGCTGCTCCGCGCCTTCGCCGAGGCCGAGCGCCAGCGGCACCATGCCGGCGATCATTGCGGCCGTGGTCATGAGGATGGGGCGCAGGCGGGTACGGCCGGCACGCAGGATGGCCTCGGTGCGGTCCATGCCCTCGCGCACCGCGACCTGGATGAAATCCACCAGCAGGATGGCGTTCTTCGTCACCAGGCCCATCAGCATGAGCAGGCCGATCAGCGAGAACACGTTCAGCGTGCTCTTGCAGATCAGCAGGCCGCCGAACACGCCGATCAGCGACAGCGGCAAGGACGTCATGATGGTGAGCGGATGCAGGAAGCTGTTGAACTGCACGGCGAGCAGCATGTAGATGAACAGCGCGCCGAGCAGCAGCGCGACGGTGGCATGGCCCACCGACTCCTTCATGTCGTTGTTGGCGCCCTGGGTGACGATGCGGTAGCCCACGGGCAGCTTCATGGCATCGGCGAGCGCCTCGATCTCGGCGCCGACGTCGCCGGCCGGGCGGCCTTGCACATTCGCGGAGAACAGCACCTCGCGATAGAGGTTGCGGCGGTTGATCTGCGTCGTGCCGCGGCCTTCCGACACGGTGGCGACCTGGCCGATCGCGATCATCTCGGGCTGGCCCGTGACCGGATTCAGCAGGCTGCTCGCCACCGGCAGGCTGGTGACGTCGATGGCGCTCTCGCGGCCGCTTTCCGGCAGCTGCACGCGCACGTCGTAATTCTCGCCGTCAGCGGACTGCCAGCTCGTCACGGCCTCGCCGGCCAGCAGCGGGCGCAGGCTGGCGGCGATCTGGCCGACGGACAGGCCAAGGTCGGCGGCACGGGCGCGATCCACCTGCAGCGACAACGTCGGGCGCGCTTCCTTGAGCGAGCTTTCCATGTCGATAAGGCCGGGGATCGTGGCCATCTTGCCGCCGAACTCGTCGGCGATGCGCTGGAGCTGGTTGAGGTCGCTGCCCTGCAGCGATATCAGGATGGGCTTCATGCCGCCGATAGACTCCTTGGCGGCCGACACGGAGGTGACTTCGATGCCGGCGACTTCCATCAGGCGCTTGCGGAAGGCCTGTACCATCTCCTTCTGCGAGGCCTTGCGCTCGGCTTTCGGCTTCAGGAGAACGCGCTGCGACACGCGGTGCTTGCCGATATCCATGCCGGTGTTCACGGTGGTGTAGATGTCGACCACGCCCGGGAACTCGCGCAACGCATCCGCCACCTGCTGCGCCTTCATTTCCGAATGCGCCAGCGTCGAGCCGACCGGCGTGGAAAATTTCACGCTGACTTCGCCCAGGTCGGGCTCGGGCACGAACTCCTTGCCCACGAACTGCGCGCCGATGAAGGCCACGAGCAGTGTCAGCACGGCATAGCCCAGCGTGCGGGCACGGTTGTTGAGTGCCCAGCGGATGGCGCCTTCGTAGTGATGCCCGAGTTTTTCCAGGCGCGCATCGAAGCCGCGCAGGAAGCGGGCGAGATGGCCGTCGCCCTTGGGCCCGTGCGCATCCGGGTCGTGCCAGCGGCTGGAGAGCATGGGGTCCAGCGTGAAGCTGACCAGCATCGACAGCAGCACTGCGCAGGAAACCGCGATGCCGAACTGGTAGAAGAAGCGCCCGATGATGCCGCCCATGAAGGCCACCGGCAGGAACACCGCGACGATGGTGAGCGTGGTGGCCAGCACGGCCAGGCCGATTTCGCGCGTGCCGTCGATGGCCGCCTGCTCGTGGGTCTTGCCCATGGCGACGTGGCGCACGATGTTCTCGCGCACCACGATGGCGTCGTCGATGAGCAGGCCGATGGACAGCGAGAGCGCCATCAGCGTCATGGTGTTGAGCGTGAGGCCGAAGGCGTACAGGCAGAACAGCGTGCCCAGCAGCGCAATTGGCAGCGTGAGGCCGGTAATGACGGTGGAACGCCACGACGCCAGGAAGAGGAAGACGATGACCACGGCGAGGATGGCGCCCTCGATCAGCGTCTTCTGCACATCGGCCAGCGAGGCGCGGATGCTGCGCGAGCTGTCCGCCACGGTAAGCATTTCCACTTCCGGCGGCAGGTTGTCGCGCAGCAGCTGTGTTTGCGCCTTCAGCGCGTCCACGACGGCAATGGTGTTGGCGCCCGACATCTTCACGATGTCGACGCTGACGGCGCGACGGCCGTTCAGGAGCGCCAGCGACTGCGCCTCCTGCTCGCCGTCGATCACGTTGGCGACCTGCTCCAGCGTGATGGCGGACTGGCCGCGGGTGGCCACCACCATGGTGCGGAATTCAGACGGGTCGAGCAGGCGGCCGGAGATCTCCACCACGCGCTCCTGCGAGCCCAGCGACACGGTGCCGGCCGGCAGCGAGGCGTTGTCGCGTTTCAGCGCACCCACGATCTGGTCGACGCCGATGCCGAGCGCCTCCATGCGCTCCGGCACGAGCTCGACGCGGATCTCGCGCGGCACGCCGCCGACCACGTCGACGCGGCCGACGCCGGCGACGTTCTGCAGGCGCCGCACCACTTCCTGCTGCACCATGTTGCTGAGCTCGCGCGGCGCCATGTCGCGCGCCATGAAGGCCAGCGACAGCACCGGCGCTTCATCCGGGCGGAAGCGCTCCACCAGGGGCTCGTTCACCTCGTCGCGGAAACGCGTCTTGACCACGGCGACCTTGTCGCGCACGTCCTGCACCGCCACGTTGATGGGCACGCCCAGCACGAACTCCACCACGATGCGCGAACGTCCCTCGAAGGAGGTGGACATGATGCGCTTGACGCCGGCGACCGTGTTGATCGCCTCTTCCACGCGGCGGGTGACGTCGTTCTCGACCACTTCCGGCGAGGCGCCGGGGTAGTCGGTGGTCACCACCACGTAGGGAAACTCGATGTCGGGGTATTCCTCGACGGCCAGTGCGCGCCAGGAAAACAGGCCCAGCACCATGAGCGCCACCATCATCATGATGGCGAGGACGGGATAGCGGATGCAGAGCCGTGTCAGGAACATGATCAGCCCCGGTTGGTGTCGGTAGCAGCCTTGGCATAGCGCACGGGTGCGCCGGCGCGGTGGTGCGGCACGCGGGTGGCGACCACCGTCTCGCCCGCCGCGAGGCCCTGGGTGACCAGCACACGGCCACCGGATTCATCACGCACGCCGAGGGTGACGGGCTGCCACACCAGGCGGTTCTGGCGCACCACCATCACGCCGGGCTCGCCATCGTGCTGCTGCACGGCGGTGACCGGGATGGCGAGGCCGGCGGAGCCACTGTCGTCACGCACGAGGCCGCGCACGAAGAGACCGCCACGCAGGCGCTGCGAAGGATTCTTCACCAGTGCATACACGGTGATCTTGCGGTTGCTGGTCTTGGCCATGGGATTGAGGCGGACGATGGTGCCGGTGAACTGCTCGTCGCCGAAGGCATCGACCTGGAAGGTGACCTTCTGGCCCTGGCGGATGTTCGAGATATCCACCGAAGGGAGCTGAATGGCGAGCTCGAGCTCGCGCAGGTCGACCACGCGCAGCAGCGGCGTATTGGGCATGACGAGCTGGCCGGGCTCGACCAGCCGCTCGGCGACCATGCCGGCGAAGGGCGCGCGCAACGTGGCGTTCTCGAGCTCCTTGCGGGCCATGGCGACGGCGGCCTCGTTGGCGCGGAGCTGCGAACGGTAGACAGCGACCTGGGTTTCGGCCTTGTTAAGTTCGTTGCGCGAGAAGAACTGCTGTTTTGCCAACGTGCGGAACTTGTCCGCCTGCTCCTCCGATGTCGCCAGCTCGGCGCGGCTGGACTGCACGGCAGCCTCCGCCTGCGCCAGGCGCGCGCCGACCTCGCGGCTGTCCTGGCGCAGCAGCACGGTACCGGCCGCAACCGCTTCGCCCTCGCGGGCGCGGACTTCGGTGACTTCGCCGGCCACGCGCGCGTTCAGCAGGATCTGCCGCACCGGCGTCAGCGTGCCATTGAAGGGCAGCCGCATTTCCAGCGTCGTCTGCGTGACGGTGGCGACGTCGGCCGGCGCCAGCTCCAGCGCGGACGGCACGCTCGCCAGCGAGCTCACCGATTCGCGCGGCCAAACCAGCGCCGTGAGCACCAGCACGCCGACGCCACCGGCGATCCAGCGCATCTGCGGCCCGCGCAGCCGGGTCTTCAGGCTCGACAGGGTGTCGGCGGACATCTTCATTACAACCTCCCGCATTCGAAATAGGCGATGCGCGACGCATCCAGGGCCGGCAGGCAGGCCGGGTTGTACGTCGCCAGATAATGGGTGCCGGTGATGGCGTGGTGCCGGAAGCGGCGCAGCACCGCGCGGCGGGGATCGTTGTCGGCGAGGCTCAGGCAGAGCGCCTGCCCGCCGGTCGCGCTCAGGCGCTGCCAGAGGGCGGTCATCAGCGCGGCGAAGGCGTCGTTGTCGGCCGGCGCGGACAGCACGGAATGCGTCATCAGGTAGTCGAGCGTGCCGCCCGGTGCCGGCAGCCGCAGGCCTCCGCGCCAGCGCGTCCACAGGTTGTAGAAAGGCCGCAGCCACGCCAGCGCGGGCTGATAGCCGAGAACGCGCGTCTGCTTGAACTCCTTTTGCCGCCAAAGGCCGCCGAGCGCACAGAGCGCACCGTCGCGCTCGACCAGCAGGAAATCCTCCAGGCGCAGGCCGCGGTAGTAGGGATCGCCGCGCTCCACGCCCTGGAAGTCGTAGGCCGGCAGAAACTGGTAGTGCGCCGCCATGGCACGGACGAAGGCATTCATGGCCGGCACGTCGGCGGCCGTCGCCTGGCGCACCGCGAGAGATTCCTGCGCCCGCGCCGGCGACAAGCCGGTGAGCGTGTAGGTGACCACGCTCTGCTGCGGAAAATAGATGGGAATGCCGGCGCGCCCGCCCTGGTCGAACGTGGCGCGGGAGCGCGCGTTTTCCTTGAGGATCACCGTCTGGAACCAGCGCGTATCGCCGAGCCGCTCCTTCACCGGACGGTTGAAATAGACGAGCAGGCGTCCGCCCTGGTGGGCGGGGTCGATGCGCATGTCGCTGCCGTAGACCACCGCCTGCATTTCGCCATTCACGAACACCTGGCGCGTGCCCATGTTCACCACGGCCACAACGCTGTCGCTGCCATCGCGCAGCGTCGCCACCACCACGTCGGGGCTTTCGTGCGAGACCGCGGCGGAGAGGAAATAGCTGGGCGCGCGCTCGAAACCAAGCGTGAGGCCGGTCGAGGGTTGCGGCGCGCCGACGAGGCGGAGGATGCCGGCATCATCGGTGGGCAGCGCAGTCCGCAAGGCGTAGGCGCTCATGGCGTCAGCTCCGCTCGGGCGCGGTGACGGCACCCTGCAGGGTGGGCACGGCCTCGGGAAGTTCGCGCATCAGCACCGGCAGCGGCACGCGGCGCACCGGCTCGGGCTTGATGTTGCCGGCGATCATGCCGCCGCCCACGGCGAGCCGCTGGTAGGTGGCCCAGCCATCCTCGACGATCAGCGCACAGGCGGGCTCGAGCTGCTTGAGGTCGCGGGCGAGCTCGTAGTGGAAGTGGCGGCGCAGGCCCGCCTCCACCGCCGCGGCGATCCTGTCCGGAGCAGGCAGCACCGCCGCCTCCGACAGGCCACGACCGAACAGGGCGAGATAGCGTGAGCGCCCGGCGCCGGCGGCGTCCACCGCGATCAGGCTGACCGGCTCGAGGTCGAAGGCGAGCGCGGTGTCGGCCAGCACCTGGCGGGCAGCCTCCGGCGACATCTTCTCGCCGACGAGGTCGACCCCGAAACGGCGGCCCTGGAACTGGAAGCAGGGCACGCTGCCCATGAAGCCGGTGACGGCCAGGTGGTCGTCCATGCGATAGCGCAGCAGGCCGTTTCCGGTGCTGAGGATGGGGCTGACTTCATCGCCCTCGCGCAGCTCCCAGGGCGCCAGCACGGTGCCGTCGGAGATGCGTTCGAATTCGTAGACATGGCTCTGGTAGGCCAGCGGGTAGCGGCCCTCCCAGGGAATGGTGACGACGCCTTCGGTGGCCCACAGGCCCTTGCCCTCGAAGGCCGCCTGGGGAAAACGCAGGCGCAGCTGGGCGGCCCAGGGCGCGGCGTCGGCGGTGTCCCAGGCGGACACGAGCGCGAGGCCGGGCCACAGGCGCAGGCCTAGCTCTGCCGCCGGCGCCCTGAGCGCCGCCGCCAGCACGCCGGCACGGGCCGGCGCATGGGGCGCGGCGAGGTTGCTCAGCGAGCTACGGCGCTGGCCCCAGTCGCCCGAGTTCAGCACCCGCACGAGTTCATCGCCCCAGCCCTGCAGCGCGTCAAGCATCTGCAGCGCAAAGGTCGGGCTCCACACCGAGAGCATGCGCACGTCGTCACGCGCCACGAGATAGGCGAGCGTAGCGAACATGGCATCCTCCGCGCCGCCAGCGAGGGCCACCCCCGCCGGCACCGCCTGCGAATGCGCCGCCAGGAATCGCTTGGCACCGCCCAGCAACTCGCTGTCGTCGTTGAAATTACCGTCGAGCAGGTGGCGCTGGCTCTCCGGCAGCCACGACACCGACCAGTAGTGCACACCACTGCGCAGGCCATGGTGCTGGCGGTACAGGCTGCCGACCCAGGGCGCGATGGCGGAGTCGAGCTCCGCCAGGAAGTCGCGTGTGTAGGGAATGAGCTTCAGTTTTTCCGAAGAGCCGCTGGTGGGCTGGTAGCGCACCAGCGGGCTCAGGCTCAGGCGGTCGCCGCCCTGACGCTGCGCCTCGATGCGCTCGCGCCAGTCGCTGTAGCGCGTGAGCGGCAACTGCTCGCGGAACTCCTCCCAGCTCGCGATCGCGGGGCGGCCCTGCACGGGAACCTGCCGCAGCAGCTTCTGCAGCTTCTCGCGCTGCACGCGCTCGAGCTCATGGGACTGGCCCTGGAAGCGGCGGTTACCGCTCCAGCAAGCCAGGCGCAAGGCCTGATGGGTGAGCCGGTTGAGCATGCCGTCCTCAGCTGCCGACCGAGCGCAGCTTCACGATGCTGGCGGCGATCTTGTTGCCCTGGGCATCCAGGCGGCCCTGGCTGACGGGCTTGGTGGCGTAGCGCAGCGTGAACTTGAGCAGGTCCTTCCAGCGGATCTCGCCGCAGCAGGGCATCTCGGTGCCGCGCCGCCATTCCGGATTGCGGTCCTCGAAGAAGCGGATCTTGGGATTGTCGGCGCGCATGCGATCGGTGATGTCGGCGACGTCGCCGCGCAGCGGCGAATAGTCGTGCCCGAAATCCAGGATGCGGCGCTCGCGGTTGTAATAGGCCGGGAACATCTGCTCGCAGTAGGCGTCGACGATGTCGCCGAGGTAGCTGTCCTGCCCTTCGTGGTGCGGGAAGTACGTGAAGAAGTTGTTGGCCAGCAGCAGGTAGGTCTTGAAGCCCTTGGAGATCAGGAACCAGTAGATCGGCTCCAGCGGGTGGCGCACCTTCTCCGCGATCAGGAACTTGAAGAACTCGAGCTGCAGGGCCCGGGAACCCCAGTACTCGCGCTCGATGATGGTGTCGCCACTGAACACGCCGTTGACGGCGCGTCCGGCCACCTTGACCTTGCAGGTCATGACGGTGGAGAAGCCGACCACGCGCCCGGCGGGGTTGCGCAGGATGAAGGCACCGGTTTTCTTGCTGAGGTCTTGGAGGAAGACCTCCCAGCTCGTGTTCTCGTAGTACTGCGAGAAGACCTTGTACATCTGGCGGATGACGTGGACGTCGATTTTCTCGACGCGGGAGTACGCGGCCTTCAGCACGCCGCCTTTGTTGTTTTCGCTCATGGCGCTACCCGTTTTATTGTTTTTGGGGGTTGCGCATTATTCGAACCGGGGTATGCGGGTGTCACGCCCCGGGCCGGTCAGATTCTTTGCAAAACCGGCCATTCGGCATGAGCGCGTCAACGTCGCTCATCCGCCCCATATTCCATTCGTCACGCCATGTGGGTAGATTCGCGGCAAATAACAAGAAAACCACCCCCGAATGGATGATATCCCCATTCTCCCGATCGTCTATGCCCACCGCCTGGTGGAGCTGATGAACGAGGAAAAGCTCAACACTGACACGCTGTTACGCGAGGCGGGCATCAATCCGAAGCTCATGTCGCGTCCGAACAGCATGCTGACGCCGCGCCAGGCGACCGCCCTCTTCCGCTGCTACTCGGGACTATCGTCCCATCCCCTGCCCGCCCTGCGCTTCGGTCAGAGCCTCGACCTGATCACGCACGGCCTGATGGGCCACGTCTACATGTGGCAGGGCGAGTTCCGTGCGCTCATGGAGTCCATTGTGGCCTACCTGCGCGTCCGCTTTCCGCTGATGTCGATCGAAATGGGGGATGGTCGGGGCTACTTCGGCATCCGGCTGGCCTGCCGGATCAGCGGTGAAATCGAGGGCTTCCTGGTACAGACCTTCATCGGCAGCCTGCACTCGCTGTGCAGCCCGGTGGCGCGCAATATCGTCATCCACTGCCGGCATGACCTGTTCGACGATCCCGGCGCGGCCCGCGCGCTGCTGAAGTGTGAGCTCAACAGCGACCACGACTGCAACGAAATCCGTTTTTACGCGTCGGCCGTGGCGCGTAGCGGCGACCCGGATACGGCGCAGGCACAGCTGGAAACGGCGCAGCAGGACCCCTTCGAGGACACCGGCTTCGTGGTGCGCCTGCGCAACCACCTGCTCAGCCATCTGAACGGCCGCGACAGCGCGGAGAACATCGCCTCGTCGATGGGCATGAGCGTGCGCACGCTGCGGCGCCGCCTCGCCGACTGCGGCATCAGCTTCAACACGACGCGGCTCGACGTGCGCATGTCAGTGGCCATGCGCTACCTGACCACGACCAGCCTGAGCATCGAGCGCATTGCGGGATTCGTCGGCTATAGCGACCAGGCGTCCTTCACGCGCGCTTTTCGCGAGTGGAAAGGGGAAACACCCAAGGCGATCCGCCAGCAGCGGCTGCAGCGGCTGCATCCGTCGTCAGCACCGGACGACGGCGATGCGCTTGCCCCGGCAGGACCCGGCGCCCCGCCGGAGGCCTGAGACAGACGCCGCGGAGTCACTGCCCCGCCGGCGGCACCGCCCCGGCAGGAATGCCAGCGCCGGTGGCGGCCCTTACTTGCTCGTGTGCTCGTAGACGCCCGACCAGCTCATGGTGAGCTCGGGGTGCTGGCGGAGTTCGTCGATACGCTCGATGAATACGCGGTAGAGGCGCCGCTCCGGATCCTGGGCAGCCAGCTCGCGCAGCAGCGCATCGGCGGCGTCCCACTGGCGCGCAAAGTAATAGCCCACGGCATCGTTGTACTTCTCCACGCGGGCGCGACGCGACTCGCTCGCCTCCGCCAGCAGGCACACCGGCTCGTACACGGTGATGGGCTCGTGCTTGCCCTTCACGACCAGCCGATCCACGCAGCGGTAAAGATAATCCGGCACCTGCGCCTGCGTGGCCTCGCCCACCAGCACCCTCACCCCGTAGAACTTGGTGATGCTTTCCAGGCGCGAGGCCAGGTTCACGGCATCGCCGAGCACCGTGTAGGCGCGACGGAATTCCGAACCCATGTCGCCGACGTTCATGAGGCCGGTGTTGATGCCGACACCGATGTTGATTTCCGGCAGCCCCGCCGCCGCGAACTCCGCCTTCAGCTCCTCCACCTTCTGCTGCATGGCGAGCGCGGCGGCAATCGCGTTGGCGGCGTGCCGCGGATCGTCGAGCGGCGCATTCCAGAACGCCATCACCATGTCGCCCACGTATTTGTCGATGGTGCCGTTGTGATCGAAGATGATCTGCGTGATGGGCGTGAAATAGCGATTGAGGAGCTGCTTCAGCGCTTGTGCGGACAGGCCCTCCGAGAGCGTGGTGAAGTTGCGCACGTCGGAAAACAGCACCGTCATTTCGCGGGACTCGCCCTCCAGCGTCACCGCGTCCGGATTCGCCAGCATGTGCTCGACATGCGCCGGCGGCACGTACTGCCCGAACATGGCCTTGATCTCGCGCCGCTGGTTGTTGGCGCGCAGGAAGCCGAAGAAGATGTTGAACGAGGCGACGAGGAAGGCCATGAGCAGGATGGCCGCCAGCGGCAAATCGAAGCGCGCCAGCTTCCACAGCATGAAGTTGCCGAGGAAGAGCGCCAGGAACCAGGCCAGCACCACCACCAGCATGGTGCCGGGCTCCAGGCGCGGCAGCAGCACGGCGAGCAGCAAGCCGCTCAGCAGCAGGAGCACGAAGGTGGCGCCCGGCTCCCAGTCGGGGCGATAAGGAAAGTAGTCCGTGCCGGCCGTGCTCTGCAGCATGGCGTCGAGCAGGTTGGCATGCACTTCCACGCCGGGAAACTGCGTTTCCAGCGGCGTGATGCGCAGGTCGGCAAGACCGAGCGCGGAGGTACCGACGATGACGATGGCGTCCTTCAGCATGCCCGCGGGAATCTCGTCGCGCAGCACCTTGGTGGCCGACACGTAGGTGAAGCTCTCGCGCCGGCCCTTGTAGGGCACCAGCGCCATGCCGTGCTCGTCGGTGCGGACGGTACGGTCGCCGATGCGGATGCTCTCGACGCAGGTCTGCTCGCCGCGGCAGCGCACCGGGCGCACCTCGACGAAGGGCGCCTTCAGGTAGAGGCGCGCGAGCTCCAGGGAAAGCGACGAGTACACGGCGTTGTCGTGCATCAGCACGAGCGGCGAGCGGCGGATCACCCCGTCGCGGTCGGGCAGCGTGGTGACGAAGCCGCCGGCAAGCGCGCGATCCATGAGCATCGGAATGTTGCTGGTGTAATCGCGCAGGGCCAGCACGCGCCAGCCGCGCGCCTCGTCCTCCGCCAGGTCGAGCAGCGGTTCGGGCAGCTTGCCGCTCTTCACGCCGTCGGTGTGGAAGAAATAGCCCAGCACGGTGTGCGCGGGCACGACCTCGGCAAGGCGGGCGTCGCTGTCGAAGCGGTCGCGCTGCTGCTGCAGCTCTGCACGCACAGCCTCGGAGAGTACGCCGGGCGCGAGCAGCGCGTCGGCCGGGTTCTTCTCCGGCTCGGAAAAGACCACGTCGAAGCCGATCAGCTGCACGCCCTGACGCTCCAGCGCGCCGACGAGGGTCGCGACCTTGTCGCGGCCCCAGGGCCAGCGCCCTTCGCGTTTCAGGCTCTGCTCATCGATGTCGACGATGACGACGGGCACCGCACCGTCGGGTCGCCGCGGCGTCAGCCACTGGAAACGCCAGTCGTAGATCAGGGAATCGAGACGGGTGAGCGGCTGCGCCACCTGCCGGCTGAGGCGGCTGTCCTCGTTCAGGCTGAGCACTTGCAGGGCCAGCACGGCCATGACAATGCCCAGTCCCACCCATACGGGCACGCTCTTCAGCGTGTCGCGGATCCTGTCGCCCATTGTCGCCCCCTGATGGCCAAACGGCCCTGTTCCGAAATGTATTTTTTTCTTGTGCAACGGCCCCGACCCTAGCTTAGGGAGCCGCCCGGCTGCCGTGAAGGGACGAAATGCGATTTCCCGGGCCGAAATGCCGCGTTACCGGTCTGCCTTAACTGGCCTTTGAAT
Source organism: Moraxellaceae bacterium (assembly GCA_029237815.1). Lineage (GTDB taxonomy): Bacteria > Pseudomonadota > Gammaproteobacteria > Pseudomonadales > Moraxellaceae > UBA2031. The sequence goes on along the minus strand of JAQZBP010000004.1, from coordinate 39,563 downwards.
GCAGGCTTCGCTTAAATTCCCCTATAGAAGTCAGGGAGGGTGGAAATGGAGAAGTCTCGCCAGGTATGGCGTATCGCGGCGCACGCGCTGCTCCTGGCAGTGCTTTGCCTCCTCACCGCCGCCCGTGTCGTCGCAGCGCCCGTCCTCACGCTCGACGACGGCTTCGGACACCAGCCGGTGGGACGCTACCTGTCCTATCTCGAGGACACGGACCGCAACCTCCGCCTCAACGAGGTCCTGAGCCCGGCCTTCCAGGAACGCTTCACGCCCTCGCCCAACGACCTGCTGCACATGGGCTTCACCCGCTCCGCCTGGTGGCTGCGCCTGACCGTGGACAATCCCGGCGCGGACAGCCGGCTCCTGGTGCTGAGCCTGCCGAGCGCCAGTCTCGGCGAGATCCGCCTCTTTGCGCCCGCGCCGGGTGGCGGCTACACGCAGCGCGTCGCTGGCAGCCGTACCGCGGAGGTGCAGGGTGACATTCCCGCCGCCGGCTACTGGTTCGAGATCGAGGCGGCACCGCAGCGCACCACCACCTACTACCTGCGGCTCGAGACCGATCTCGGCCTGTCTACCGGCATCTACCTCGGCACGCCGGCCGCCTCCGCCGCCGCCCAGAGCAGCAGCGGCATCGTCTTCGGCCTCGGCCTCGGCCTCATTCTCGGTCTTGCCCTGTACAACCTGATGCTGCTCCACAGCAGCTATCGCGACCGCTCCGCCCTCTACTACGTGCTGCTCCTGTTTGCGCTTAGCGGCTTCCTGCTGGCCGAGCGCGGCGTACTGGGCGTGCAGTGGCTGGGCCAGGCACATCTGCAGAACGTGTTCGAGCTGACCGCCATCTTCCTCGCGCAGGTCGCGGCGCTCTTCTTCATGTCGAGCTTTCTCCGCCAGGGCTTGCCGCCGCTGGCGTCCCACCTCGCCCGGGGCTATGCCGTCATCCTCGCCGCCGTGATGCTGGCGGTGCTCATGGGCCCCGCGCAGCTCGCCGCGCAGGTTGCGCTCGCCACAGCCCTGCTGACCAGCGTGGCCATCCTCGCCGCCGCCCTGGCCGCGGTGATGCGCGACTACCGGCCCGCGCGGCACTACCTGGCCGCGCGCGTGTTCATGCTTGGCGCCGTGCTGCTGGCCGTGCTGGAGCTCTACGGCATCGTGCCGCTGCCCTTCGATTTCGGCTGGCTGGTGATGGCCACGACCTGCTTCGAGGCGGTCATGCTGGCGCTGGGCCTGTCCAGCCGCCTGCAGGTAATGCGCGAGGAGTCGCTGCGCGAGCACGACCAGGCCCTGGTCAGCGCGACCGAAGCGCGCGCCAAGAACAACTTCCTTGCACAGATGAGCCACGAGATCCGCACGCCCATGAGCGGCATCCTCGGCATGACGGAGCTGCTGATGGACACGCCGCTCACGCCCAACCAGCGCGAGTACGCCAACACCATCCATGCCTCCAGCAACTCGCTGCTGCGCGTGCTCAACGACATCCTCGACCATGCCAAGATGGAGGCTGGCAAGCTCTCCATCGTGGAAGAGCCCTTTGACCTCGGCAGCCTGCTCAACGATTGCCTTGGGCTTTTCCGCGTGAGCGCGGAAGAGAAGAGCCTGGAGCTCATCGCCACCATCGACCCGGCGCTGCCGCTCAAGGTGGTCGGCGACCCCACGCGCCTGCGCCAGGTCATCAGCAACCTGCTGCGCAATGCCATCAAATACACGCAGAGCGGGGAAATCGAGATCAGCCTGCGTCCGGGCAAGCTCGGCCTGCATGTCGAGGTACGCGACACCGGCATCGGCATCGCGCCGGACCAGATCTCGCGCATTTTCCAGCCACACCAGCAGAAGGACGCCTCGCCCCTGCAGACCGGTACCGGGCTCGGCCTGTCCATCTGCAAGCAGCTGGTACAGCTCATGGGCGGCGAGATCGGCGTCGACAGCAAGCCACGCGAAGGTTCGCGCTTCTGGTTCGACCTGCCGCTGACCGCGCAGGCCGGCATCGCGGAAAGTGCCGAGGATCCCTGGCTGCGCGGCATGCGCCTGCTGGTGGTGGACGACAACCACACCGTCAACCGCGTGATCCAGGAACAGGCCGGCCACTGGGGCATGAAGGTGCGCACCGTCGATAACGGTACCGAGGCGCTCGCCGTGGCGCGCAATGCCGCCAACCTGGGCGAGCCCTTCGACATCATCCTGGTCGATCACAACATGCCGGGCATGAGCGGGCTGCAGCTCGCGGCGCGCATCAAGGAAGACCCCATCATCCGCAATGACGTGATCGTGATCATGCTGACCGGCGTGAACATCGCGCCGTCCAACACCATGACGCGCAATGTCGGCATCCGCCGCGTGCTGACCAAGCCGGTGACAGAGCGCCAGCTCAAGACCGCCATCGCCGAAGAGCTGGGCTACATCAAGCGCATCCACACCGAGTCGGCGGTGCCGAACCGCCAGGACAACGAGCTGCTGAAGCGCCTGCGCGTGCTCATCGCCGAGGACAACCACCTCAGCCAGAAGGTGATCCGCGGCATGCTGGGCAAGCTCGGCGTGAGCGCTACCACCGTGGTCGCCAACGGTCGCGAGGTCGTGGAGGAAGTGAGCCGCAACGACTACGACATGGTGCTCATGGACTGCGACATGCCCTTCATGGACGGCTATGCTGCCACCCAGGCCATCCGCGAGTGGGAGCGCCTGACCGGGCGCCAGGCCATTCCCATCCTGGCACTGACCGCGCACATCCTGGACGAGCACCGGGAGAAGAGCCGGCTCTCGGGCATGAACGAGCATCTGTCCAAGCCCATCGAACTCACCGAGCTGCAGGAGGCACTGCTGCGCTGGGCGAAGGCGCGCAGCCCGCAAGCCCCCGCCTGACGCCGTCAAAAAAAGCCGGGCCACGTGCCCGGTTTTTTTGCGTCTGGCGCGCCCTAGCGCCGGAAACCGAGCTGCATTTCCACGCGCAGCACCGCCGATACCACGCCCCCCCATGCCTTCTCGCGATACCAGGTGTAACGGGGCTCGACCTCGACGAAGAGGTAGGGCCGCAGGAAGGAGCGACGGTAGGCCAGCCAGGGGCCCCAGCTTTCCCCGCGCCAGTCCGGCTGCGTATGACCGCGCACGGCGACGCCGCCGCTCACAGAGCGGTTCGCGCCCAGCGCCCGCGACAGGGACACGCCATGCGTCCAGAGGAAGCCGTCGCTGTTGGTGTCGGCCGCATAGTCGTAGAGGTTGCCGAAGCGCAGCACGGTGCGCCTGCCCAGCGCCCGCTCGATATCCAGTTGCGAGACCGCACGCTCCTCGGTTTCCGATCCATAGCGCAGGGTCTGGCCGAAACGCAGGATGGAGTCCCGCGTCAGGCCCCAGCTCTTGCGTGCGCGAATGCGTGCGAAGAAGTCCGGCGGGTCGAGCCCCTTCACGCCGAGATCGAAGTCCGACTCGACCCCCGCTTTCTCCAGCGTCACCCAGCGCAGTGCGGCGGAGAGGCGGCTATCGGCTTCGCGGGGGCCGCCCGGCACGCCGGCGTCGGTCGCCGCCACGTCGTCCGCCTCCTCGGTGACGATGAGGCGCAGGCGCCGCTTGGCGTTGGGCAGGCGGGCGCTGGCGCGCACGGTCAGGCGCGGCTCGATGCCTTCGCCCTCGACGACTTCGGCCTGGCTGACGATGCGCAGTTGCATGCTGGCTTCGTCCTCATGCCAGTCGCCGAAGAGGTCGTCGAGCCAGCGCGCCGTGGTCAAGGTGTGGCCGGAGAACACGCAGTGCTGATAGTCCATCCAGCCCATGAAGCGGCCCGACTCGTCGCGCCGCAGGCAGCTTGCCTCCACGGGGCTGCGCGCCAGCGCGTGCGAGCGCAGCGGTGGCGTGGCAGGACCGGCGTCGTCGGGCACCGCCGTCAGGGCGGCACGCAGCTCGGGAAGCATCAGGAAGGGATAGGCTTCAGCGTCCGGACCTGGCGCTGGACGGGTCTGCCGGGTGGCCTGCACAGAGAGGTCCACTGCTGCGGGAGAAGCGTCGGGCACGGCACCGACCTCCCCCAGCGATCCGGACGCAAGGTCCGCGCCGCTGCCCGGGCGAATTGCCTGGGGCCCGGCCTCGGCAAGCGCGGGCGGCTGTCCTGGCATCTCGTCCCCGAACACTGGCGCGACAGCAACGCACAGCAGCCAGACACAGGCACCCCAGGGCAAAGCTGCGCTCACCCGTGCCGCCCGCCGTCGATTGCCTGTCACTATTTGGCTACCCGCTCGCAAATCTGACATCCTTGCGCGTCTTTTATTGCCTTGTGCTCAAGGCTACCGAAATACTCTCAACCAATCCTTGTTCCGACCTCAAAAAATGAGCCAAACCGTGACGGACCAGATTCCTCCCGACCGTGCCGCCCGGCTGCGGCTGCGCCAGTTCCTGCCGGTCTTCGACTGTGCATCGCAGGAGCCGCTCGGCCGCATGGTCGACCTGAGTATCACCGGCATGATGCTGATTGCCATGCAGGAGCTGCCGGTCGGCCGGATTTTCGAGATCGAAATCCGCACACCCGAGGGACATGCCGTGCCCAGCCTGCGGATTGCCGCGGAAAGCGTCTGGTGCCGCACGGCGCCCACCAACGCGCAGCACTTCGGCGTGGGCTTCCGCTTCACGCAGGTGGACAGCGGAGTCCGCGCCCGTCTCGAGGCGCTGATGCACGAAGCCGGCACGCTGCACTGACGTCCCCGGCACCTGCGCAGAAACAACAAAGCCCGCTTGCGCGGGCTTTGTTTTGGGACGGCGAATCGCCTCAGAAGTAGCCTTCCGCGAACTGCATGATCGGCGCCGCACCGGCCTCGACCGCACGTACGCGGCCATCGAGCTCGGGCAGGACGCGGCTCATATAGAAGTCGGCCAGCGCCAGCTTGTCGGCATAGAAGCTGTCGGAGGCCTTCTTCGGCGCCGCTTCCGCGGCCATCAGCACGAACATGTAGGCGTAGGTGACAAGGCCGAATGCCTGCAGGTAATCCACCGCGGCGGCGTTGATTTCGTCGGGCGCACCGGCAGCCCGGGCGATCACCGCCTGGGTCAGCGCTTCCAGCGCAGCCACGGATGCAAGGAAGGCCGTCTTGAGGCCGGCCACGTCCGCGCCCTGCAGGCGCTCGGCGGCAGCGCGCATTTCGGCCACATAGGTCGCGACATAGGCGCCGTTGTTCTTCACCACCTTGCGGCCCATGAGGTCGTTGGCCTGGATGCCGTTGGTGCCCTCGTAGATCTGCGCAATGCGCGTGTCGCGCACATACTGCTCCATGCCCCACTCGCGGATGTAGCCGTGGCCCCCGAAGCACATCTGCGCCTCGAGCGTGCCCTCGAGGCCGCGGTCGGACATGAAGGCCTTGGCCACCGGCGTCAGCAGTGCGACGCGGTCGGCGGCAAGGCGGGCCTGCTCGCCCTCGGCGTACTTGGCGAGGTCCAGGTACTTGGCGGTGTACATGGCAAAGCAGCGGCCGGCTTCGTTGTAGGCACGCGTCTTCAGCAGCATGCGACGCACGTCCGGATGCACGAGCAGGGAGTCGGCGGGCTTTTCCGGCGACTTCGCGCCGGTGGCGGAGCGGCCCTGCAGGCGGTCACGCGCATAGGCCGCGGCGTTCTGGTAGGCGACTTCCGAGGCGCCGAGGCCCTGGATGCCCATCGAGAGGCGCTCGTAGTTCATCATGACGAACATGGCGGCAAGGCCCTCGTTGGGCTTGCCGATCAGCCAGCCCTTTGCGCCGTCGAAGTTCATGACGCAGGTGGCGGACGCCTTGATGCCCATCTTGTGCTCGATGGAGCCGGCGGCAACGGTGTTGCGCGCGCCGAGGGAGCCGTCGGGGTTGGGCATGAATTTCGGCACGAGGAAGAGCGAGATGCCCTTGGAACCGGCCGGCGCGTCGGGCAGCTTGGCCAGCACCAGGTGCACGATGTTGTCCGCCAGGTCGTGCTCGCCGCCCGTGATGAAAATCTTGGTGCCGGAGATGGCGTAGGAGCCGTCGGCGTTCGGCACCGCCTTGGTCTTGATGATGCCGAGGTCGGTGCCGGCATGCGGCTCGGTCAGGCACATGGTGCCGGCCCACTCGCCGGAGTAGATGCGCGGCAGGTAGAAATCGTTGATCTCGTCGGTGGCGTGCTGGCTCATGGCGAGCGCGGCGCCGATACCGAGCAGCGGGTACAGCGCGAACGACGGGTTCACGCCGAACATGATCTCGTCGGTCATGACGGTGACGGTCTTGGGCATGCCCTGGCCGCCCCAGCGCGGGTCGGCGCCAAGGCCGATCCAGCCGCCTTCGGCGAATTGCCGGAAGGCTTCCTTGAAGCCCTTGGGAGTCGTCACGACGCCGTTGTTGAACTGCGCGCCTTCCTCGTCGCCCGTGCGGTTCAGCGGGAACAGCACGTTTTCATTGAGCTTGGCCGACTCCTCCAGCACGGCGTCGACCACGTCGCGGTCGACCTCCGCCAGCGGCGGGAGGGACTGCCAGAATTCCGTGGCCTTGAAGACCTCATCCAGGACAAAGCGCATGTCGCGCAGGGGTGCCTTGTAGACTGCCATGATCATTTACCTCTCGCGTGGGCACCGCGTCCCGCACGGAGGCGGGAGAGCGATGGCGATACTTCGGGCTCCGGGGAGCCCCTCTTTTACTGCCGCGCGGCGCTTGGCCACCAGGGCTGCGGCGCGTGGCCTGCGCGGAGTCCGTCCTGCGCGAAAATGCCGGAAAAACGCCGGCGGCGTGTTCAGCAAAAGGCCCGCTTGTGCGGGCCTTTTGTCGTGCGGCGCCGGCGGACGGTCTTAGAACGCGAAGTGTTCCGCGTCCACGGCCATCAGCGTTTCCAGGCCGCTGTCGATCACTTCGACATGCGAACGGGTACGCGGCAGGATCTTCTTGAAGTAGAACTGCGCCGTCTGGATCTTGGCCTTGTAGAAGGCCTCTTCCGTGGTGCCGGCGGCGATCTTGTCCTGCGCGACCTTGGCCATCCAGGCCCAGAGGTAGCCGAGGGTGACGTAGCCGGAGAAGTACATGTAGTCCACGGCCGCGGCGCCTGCCTCGTCCGGGTTCTGCATGGCCTTCATGCCGATGCGCATGGTCAGGTCGCCCCACTCCTTGTTCAGCGCGGTCAGCGGACCGGTGAACTCGGCCATCGCGGCGTTGCCTTCGTTGGCCTGGCAGAACTTGTGCACGAGCTTGGTGAAGTTGCGCAGCATCGCGCCCTGGGTCTGCAGCACCTTGCGGCCGAGCAGGTCGAGGGACTGGATTTCAGTGGTGCCTTCGTAGAGGCAGGCGATGCGCGTGTCGCGCACGATCTGCTCCATGCCCCACTCGCGGATGAAACCGTGGCCACCGTAGACCTGGACGCCATGGTTGGCAGCTTCATAACCGGCTTCGGTCAGGAAGGCCTTGGCGATCGGGGTCAGGAAGCTCATCAGGTCGTCAGCGGTCTTGCGGGCCTCTTCCGACTCCGCGCCGTGCACGATGTCGGTGAAGGTGGACAGCCAGAACACCAGCGCGCGGCCGCCTTCGGCGAAGGCCTTCTGCGTGAGCAGCATGTTGCGCACGGCCGGGTGCACGATGATCGGGTCGGCTTCCTTCTCCGGGTTCTTCGGGCCGGACAGGGAACGCATGGCCAGGCGCTCGCGGGCATAGGTCAGCGCGCCCTGGAACGAGCCTTCGGCGGCGCACACGCCCTGCAGCGCGGTGCCGACGCGGGCGGTGTTCATGAAGGTGAACATGCAGTTCAGGCCCTTGTTGGGCGGGCCGATCAGGAAGCCGGTGGCGCCGTCGAAGTTCATGACGCAGGTGGCCGAGGCCTTGATGCCCATCTTGTGTTCGATGGAGCCGCAGACCACGCCGTTGCGCGTGCCGTCCGGCAGGAACTTGGGAACGATGAACAGGGAAATGCCCTTGGTACCCTTGGGGGCATCCGGCAGGCGCGCCAGCACGATGTGGACGATGTTCTCGGCCATGTCGTGTTCGCCAGCGGAAATGAAGATCTTGGTGCCGGAGACCTTGTAGGAGCCGTCGGCCTGCGGTTCCGCCTTGGTGCGGATGGTGCCGAGGTCGGAGCCCGCGTGGGACTCGGTCAGGCACATCGTGCCGGTCCAGGTGCCTTCGATGAGCTTGGTCAGGTAGACCTGCTTCTGCTCTTCGGTGCCGTGGGCTTCCAGGGTGTTGATGGCGCCGTGCGACAGGCCGGGGTACATGCCCCAGGACCAGTTGGCGGTGCCGGTCATTTCGGACACGGCGATTCCCAGCGAGGGCGGCAGGCCCTGGCCACCGTAGGCCACCGGGGCGGCCAGCGCGCCGAAGCCGAGTTCCACGAACTTGGCGTAGGCTTCCTTGAAGCCCTTGGGCGTGGTCACGACACCGTCGTTCCAGGTGCAGCCTTCCTCGTCACCCGACTGGTTGATCGGGGAGAGTTCGTTCTCGGCGAACTGGGCCGTGGCGTCCAGCACGCTGTCGACCAGCTCGCGGTTGGTTTCCGCGAACGCCGGGATGGACTGATAGTGCTTTTCCACGTCCAGCATTTCGTGCATCACGAACTGCATGTCACGGAGGGGAGCTTTGTACTGAGCCATTTTTAGGACCTCGCAAGTTCGGGCCAACGCCCGGCAGTTACCGGTTGCATCCGCAGTCATCAGACGAAAATAGCCTTGACGGATGCAAAAGCCGCGGAAGTATGAAGCAGGACCCTGGCATATCCCACACTTTTTCCTGACCGATAGTTCACGGCAGAGCCAGAGCTGGCGCGGCTTTCAAGGGGGAATCTATGCCTGCAGGTGCAGGAAGACGCTGCTACAAAGAGCGACGACCGATTGGTCTGTACAAGACAAGCCGCATTTTCAGGCAGTGACTGTATAGCCACGGCAATTCAATGGCGTCGACTGCGTTTTATTCGCGAGGCGGAACACCGGCCGGCGTTCTCCCTGGGGCCGATTGCTCAGGGATGCCGGCCGCCGTGTTGCGTGACTACGTGAGCCCGCTTAGGCAAATGCCGCCTGCGTTGCAAGAAGACCTCCGGGCTCACCTGCCGCCGACGCGCCTCACCCTATTCCTCCAAGCAGCAGGTGCAGGTCGAGATGTGCCGCGAGTGCCTCCGGCGTGGCACCGGGCTGCCAGGGAATGACGCCCAGGCAGGGCATGGGCAGGATGGTCTTCAGGGTGCCGACGTTGCCGTCGAGCGCGGCCATGTCGGGATCGAGGACATTGCCGACCCAGCCGGCCAGTCGCACGCCGTCGCGTGCCATGGCCTCGGTCGTGAGGATGGCGTGGTTCAGGCACCCGAGACGCAGCCCCACGACCAGGATCACCGGCAGGCCGAGCGCGCGCGGCAGGTCCGACAGGATCTCGCGATCGGAGATCGGCACGCGCCAGCCGCCGGCGCCTTCCACCACGGCGAAATCCACGCGACGCATCAGCGCGCCCCGCACGAAGCCGCCGATCTGCGCGATGCTGAGCCGGCGCCCGGCATGCAGCGCCGCCAGGTGCGGCGAGAGCGGCTCCGGCAGCGCCACGGGATTCACTTCCTCGTAGGTCATGACCTCCGTCATGACTCCCATGAGCGCCAGCGCGTCGTCATTGCGCAGGCCCTCGGGCGTCTGCACACAGCCCGCGGCCACCGGCTTCACTGCCAACGTGCGCAGGCCCTGTGCACGGGCGGCGGCGAGCAGCGCACAGCTCACGGTGGTCTTGCCGACACCGGTGTCGGTGCCGGTCACGAAGAATTTTTTCATGGCCGTTCACGCCGGCGCAGCGCCGGCGTCTCCAGTTGTCAGCCGAGCATGCGCTGGCAGCGGGCCAGCGCCTCGAGCAGGCGGTCGATATCCTCACGGGCGTGGCCCGCCGTCAGTGTCACGCGCAAACGCGCGGTGCCGGCCGGCACCGTCGGCGGGCGGATCGCGCCCACCAGCAGGCCGGCTTCCTGCAGCGCGGCGCTCCAGGCGAGGGCACGCTCGTTCGTGCCGAGGATGATGGGCTGGATGGGCGTCCCGCTCGCCATCAGGTCGAGGCCGAGACTGCCGGCTTCGCGGCGAAAGTAGGTGATATGGTCACGCAACGAATCACGCAGCGCCGTGCCGTCGCGGATGATGCGCAGGCTCTCGCGCGTGGCGGCCGCCACCGCGGGCGGCAGCGCCGTGGTGAAGATATAGGCGCGCGCCGAGTTGATCAGGTACTCGATGAGCGCCTCCGGGCCCGCGACAAAGGCGCCGAAGGTGCCGAAGGCCTTGCCCAGCGTCCCCACCAGCACCGGCAGCTCGCGCATGCCGAGTCCACAGGCTTCAGCCACGCCCCCACCCTCCGCGCCCAGCACACCGAAACCGTGTGCGTCGTCGACCATCAGCCATGCGCCGTGCGCCTGCGCGGCACTGGCCAGCGCCTGCAGCGGCGCGATGTCGCCATCCATGCTGAACACGCCGTCGGTGACCACGAGCTTGCGCTCCGCGCCCGAGGCTTTCAGCTTTTGCACCAGATCGCTCACGTCGCTGTGGGCGTAGCGCTGGTAATCGCAGCGCGCGAGGCGACCACCATCGATCAGCGAAGCGTGATTGAGGTCGTCCTCGAACACGGAGTCCTCCTTGCGCAACAGCGCCTGGATGATGCCGGTGTTTGCCATGTAGCCGGTGGAGAACAGCAGCACGCGCTCGCGGCCGGTGAAGGCGGCGAGCTCGTCCTCCAGTGCATGGTGTTCGCTGGAGTGGCCGCACACGAGATGCGAGGCGCCGCTGCCGACCCCGAAGCGCGCGGCGGCCTGCTGGAATGCGGTGGTGAGGCGCGCGTCGCTGGCGAGGCCGAGATAATCGTTGCTGCAGAAATTCAGCAGTGCGCGACCATCGACGACGATGCGCGTGCCTTGCGGGGAGTCGAGCAGGCGCCTGCGGCGATAGAGGCCAGCGGCTTTCTTCTGCGCCAGCGCGGCGTCGAGGTCAAAACCCATGGAATGCATTCCTCACGCGAAAAAGAATCCGGCCTGCGCACGCGCGGCGGCACACGTAGCGGGACATGCCTTCTTCAGCTCGAGCCCCTCGGTCGGGCCTGCAGCCTGAGCGTCAGCCCGCAGGCCCCGGGAGGCCACACTCACCAGTCGCTGGCCGGGCTCAACCACATGTCGGGCTGAAGCCCAACCTGCGGGGAAGGCCCGGCGGCGACCAGGTGAAAACAACCCTCAGCGGACTTCAGCTGCGGCAGCCAGGGTTTCCATAGGAGTGGTCACCGCCTCGCGCGGCTGTGCCGTGGCCAAGGCGTCGCGCGTCAGCGCCGCCAGCTGCTGCTGGCGCAGCGAGCGGGCGATCGCTTCCTCGCTCGACTCGTCCGAGACATCCTGCGTCTGCTGCGAATTGATGCCGAGGCGCGTGAAGAGCTGGCGGTCGTGCGCCGCTTCCGGATTCGGCGTGGTCAGCAGCTTCTCGCCATAGAAAATGGAGTTGGCGCCGGCCATGAAGCAGAGCGCCTGCATCTCGTCGTTCATGGTCTCGCGGCCGGCGGACAGGCGCACGTAGCTTTCCGGCATCAGGATGCGCGCCACGGCGATGGTGCGAATGAACTCGAAGGGATCGAGGTCGTCGACATTGCCGAGCGGCGTGCCGGCGATCTTCACCAGCATGTTGATGGGCACCGATTCCGGATGCGCCGGCAGGTTCGCGAGCTGCATGAGCAGGCCGATGCGATCCTCGCGTGCCTCGCCGAGGCCGACGATGCCACCGCAGCACACCTTGATGCCGGCGTCACGCACATGCGCCAGCGTGGCAAGACGGTCGTCATAGGTGCGCGTGGTGATGATCTTGCTGTAGTGCTCGGGCGAGGTGTCGAGGTTGTGGTTGTAGTAGTCGAGGCCGGCATCCTTCAGCTGCAGCGCCTGCTCGGCGGAGAGCATGCCGAGGGTCATGCAGGTCTCCATGCCGAGCGCCTTCACCTGCTTCACCATCTCCAGCACATAGGGCATGTCCTTTTCGCGCGGCGAGCGCCAGGCGGCGCCCATGCAGAAGCGGCTGGCGCCTTTCTCCTTGGCGTTCAGCGCCTCTTCCACGACCTTCTGGATGGCGAGCAGCTTTTCCTTGTCGAGGCCGGTGTCGTAATGGCCCGACTGCGAGCAGTACTTGCAGTCCTCGGGGCAGGCGCCCGTCTTGATGGACAGCAGTGTGGACACCTGCACGGCATTGGGATCGAAATGCGCCCGGTGCACGGTCTGGGCCCGGAACATGAGGTCCATGAAGGGCAGGTCGAACAGGGCGCGGATGTCGTTACGGGACCAGTCGTGGCGCAGGGTCATGGGGCCTTCCTCGGGGTGAACAAGCCGGTTGCGGGATTGCCGGGGACGGACGGTGCCCGCAAATTGGCGGACCTCCCGTGAACCGGAACTTAATCCGTATGGTTTACGGCAGTGTACCGGGGCCGGATGCCCCGTCAACCCGCACGGAGTCCGCGATGGTTTACGGATGGCGCCCTGCCCTGCCCCGCCTGCCGCACAGCTGCCTGCTCTGCGATGCCTCCGTCCCATCCGCAGCGCTTTGCGACGACTGCCTGGGCGACCTGCCCTGGAACCTCCATGCCTGCCGCTACTGCGCCCTCCCCGTGCCGGCCGGACAGGACTGCTGCGGGCACTGCGACCGTCGCCTGCCGCGCCAGGAACGGACCATCGCGCCGTTGCGCTACGAGTTCCCGGTCGACCACCTGGTCGCCGGCCTCAAATATCACGGCCGCCTCGCCCACGCGCCGCTGCTGGGCAGCCTGCTCCGCGACGCCGTGCTCGACCAGTCAGGTCCGCTACCCGATCTCGTGCTGCCGGTACCACTGCATACGCGACGCCTCGGCGAGCGTGGCTACAACCAGGCCCTGGAGATTGCCCGGCCGCTGGCGCAGGCCGCCGGCCTGCCGCTCGAAACAAGGCTGCTGCAGCGCCACCGCGCGACGGCGGCGCAGATGACGCTCGACGCCGCCCGGCGTGTCCGCAATCCCGGCCAGGCTTTCCGCGTGGATGCCCGCCGGCTGGCGGCGCTCGGCCACCCGGCCCGGGTCGCCGTGGTGGACGACGTGATGACCACCGGTGCCACGCTCGCCGAGATTGCCCGGGTGCTGCAGGAGGCCGGCATCGCCGGCGTCGAGTTCTGGGTGGTGGCGCGCACGCCCTGAACCGGCGCAGGGGCGCGGAAACAGTACGTTGCCGCTGGCCGCGGCCGCGCCCGCATTGCTAGAATGGCCGCGCTTTTCAGCCCATGTCCTGTCCGGCAGGAACCTCGCCTATCGAACCAGAATTCCGCTGTCTTCCTCGTGAGATGAAGGCCGCACAGCCTTGAGAGTGTTGCCCCATGCTGATGGCTTTCACCCTGAACAAAGGACTTCTCGAGCAAGTCGCCATCAACGCCGCCACCGACCTCGCGACCGAGGTGATCTGGGTGGATGCGATTGCCCCCACCGAAGAAGAACGCCAGTGGCTGCAGGAGGCCTACGGTCAGGAACTGCCGACGATCGACGACATCTACGAGATCGAGGCCACCTCCCGCTTTTATGAGAACGAGTTCGGCCTGCATATCAGCTCCTATTTCCTGAACTACGCCGACGAGAACTCGGAGAACATCTCCGCCGCCTTCGTATTCAACGGCGATCGCCTATTCACCCTGCGCGAAGAGGAGCTTGCCGCCTTCCGCCTGTTCCGCCTGCGCGCGCGCAAGGGCCTGATCACGCTGACCAACTCCAAGTCCATCATGCTCGGCCTGTTCGAAACCAAGGTGGAGAACCTCGCCGACATCGTCGAGCGCATCGCCGCCGACCTCGAGAAGACCAGCCGTCAGGTGCTGGGCAATGCCGAGCACGACGACAACGAGGCGGTGCTGACCGACCTCGCCCAGCAGGAAGACATCAACGGCAAGGTGCGCGTCTCGATGGTCGACCTGCAGCGCATGCTCTACCTGCTGCTGCGCTCGGGCATACTGAACGCCGAGCAGAGCGACCGCCTGCGCGACATCATCCGCGACTCCGAGTCGCTGATCGCGAGCACGAGCTTCCTCTTCGACAAGATCAAGTTCCTGCTCGACACCACGCTCGGCTTCATCAACGTCAACCAGAACAAGATCATCAAGATCTTCTCGGTGGCCTCGGTGGTGTTCCTGCCGCCGACCATGATCGCCAGCGTCTACGGCATGAACTTCGAGATGATGCCGGAGCTGAAATGGCAGCTGGGCTATCCCTGGGCGCTGCTGCTCATGCTGGCCTCGGCAGTGGCGCCCTACCTCTGGTTCCGCAAGAAGAACTGGCTCTGAGGGCTTCTTGTGCAGGGAAAGAAAAAGCCGGCGAATGCCGGCTTTTTTCATGATGGGCGTGGCGTCGGGCTAGCACCCGGCCTGCGGGGACCGACGGGCTGAACCACGCCCCGCAGGAACTGTCGGGCCGAGGCCCGACCAGCGTCAGTCGCGGCGCAGGCGCTCCGAGACGGCGATCGGGTTGGGATAGTTGAACACCACGATATAGGACGAGATCACGAAGGTCAGGATCGCCGTGGCCTCGATCACATGCGCCGCTTCCGGTCCGATCAGCTTGAGCCCCAGTGCCAGGAAGGCGATGAGCAGCGAGAACTCGCTGATCTGGCCGAGACGGAAGCCCACGTCCCAGGCCAGGCGGGGCTCTTCGCTGAAACGTCCCAGCAGGAGCCGGAACACCGCGGGTTTTACCGCCACCACCAGCAGCGTCAGCAGCATCGAGGGCAGCCAGATCTTCGCCAGCAGGCCGGTATCGAAGCTCGCCCCGAGCGCGACGAAGAACAGGATCAGGAAGAAATCGCGTAACGGTCGCAGCTGCAGCGCGAGGTATTGCGACACCGGGTGGCTGGCCAGCGTGATACCGGCAATGAAGGCCCCGGTTTCGGCGGAGAGCCCGAACAGGTGGGCGAGCTGGGCGATGCCGAGGCACCAGCCGATGGTCATCAGGAAGAGATACTCCTGGAAGCGGTCGAAGCGCGCATAGAGCCGCACCAGGACCTCGCGCACCAGCAGCCAGGCGACCAGCACCAGCACCGGCAGCCCCGCCAGCACCCGGACCAGCATCAGGCCGCTGGCGCCGCCCTCTGCCATGGCCGAGAGCGCGATCAGGATGAACAGCGCAATGAAGTCCTGCACCAGCAGCAGGCCGATCATGAGCTCGCCCATGTGCTTGTGGTGCAGCACCGTGGTGGGCAGCAGCTTGAGGCCGATGATGGTGCTGGAGTTGATCACCGCGAGCCCCACAATCAGGCATTCGCGTCCGGTGAAGCCGAAGGCCGCGGCCACGCCGTAGCCCATGGCGAAGAACACCAGGCTGGACAGCACCGTCACCCAGGACGCCTGGCGCAGCACGGCCAGCAGCGCCGAGGGCTGCATGTCGAGGCCGAGCAGGAAGAGCAGGAACATGATGCCGATGCTGGCCATCTGCTGCAGCGCGTCGACATCGGTGACGAGGGCAAGGCCGTAGGGTCCGATCAGCATGCCGAGGACGATATACGCCATGAGCAGCGGCTGGCGGCTGTAGAGCGCCAGGGTGGCGAGCACCGCGGCCCCGGCAAAAATGAGGAAAAAGGCGAACGAAAGGGATTCCATGAAACTGTCCTGACGGCTGACGCCCCTTTTTAGCACACCCCCTGCGGGGGCCGGCATGGTCGCAGTAGGGCAAACGGGGCATAATCCCGGCCCAGGAGCCGCGTGCGCTGCCGCGGACGGATACACGCCACAGGGACAAGAACCATAAATGAGGTCTGCCATGCGCTTTCGAGGAACGGCCCTTGCGGCCCTGCTGCTTTGCCTCCCCGCTGTCTCCCCCGTCGCCCGCGCCGAGGGCATCAACCCCGAAGTGCTGAAAGGCACCGTGCTCAGCATCGGCCAGGCGCACAGCCGTCAGAAAGCGAGCAGCGAGGGCACCGCGACCTTCCTCGACGTCAACTACATCCACATCTTTCTGAACGGCGGCGTCTCCTACAAGCACTATGACGACCACGTCAGCAATGCCTATGTCGGCGTCGGCCTCTCCGGCCTCGTGCAATTGCAGTACGGCCACGGCACGGAAGGCTCGCTGACCCGCGTGCGCACCGACATCAATGTTTCGCGCATGATCGACTTCTTCACCAACCGCAAGCAGAACCGCTACAACCAGAGCTTCGGTTCGCGGCTGACCTTCTCCTTTGCCGGCGAGGAATACCACGACGAGCCGCGCTTCGATAACTTCCAGGCGGGCGTCGGCCTGATCTTCTGATCCGCCGCGCCAGAGCCCAAAGATAAAGGCCGCATTCGCGGCCTTTATCTTTGTTGCGGCGCCCTTACTGCGGACACCCGATGGAGGCGTCCGTGCCGCACACGGCGCCCTCGCGGATCCAGTTCAGGATGGTGTTGTAGTCGGCGAGGCCGGAGGGCGTGGCTGTGTTGATGAGCATCCCGCCACCATGCGTGAGGCTGGTCGGGCGCTGCAGCAGGCGGCTGTTTTCCGGATCGTCGAGATCGATGCGAGTCAGCACACGCTGGTAAAGCTTGATGCCGCCGGCATCGACCTCATTGGACCAGAACACCGGGATGCCGTTGAGCGCACCGGGATTGCTGCTGCTGTGGCAACTGGTGCAGCTATTGGACTCCAGGATGGGCCGGATATCGTCCTCGAACGTCAGCGCCGCCTGGTCCGCGCCGGCGCTGTCCACCGTATAGACGACGGTCTCGGTGTCACTGCCTTTCGAATTCGTCACCGTGAGCGTGAGCGTGTAGCTGCCGTCGGGCGCCGTCATGAGCGGGCGTGCCGAGGTGGCGTCGCTGAACACCACCGCAGGCGAGCTGGCGCTCCAGCGATAGGTCTTCGCGAAGGAGCTGGCAGTGGCGTCGAGCTGCACCGGCGAGCGCACCGTGCGGCTGGCACCGATGCGCGCCACCGGACGGCCCGGCTGGACCACCTTGCCGTTGTGGAAGAGCGTCGGGTCGGCCAGTGCCGCGGCGAGGATGGAAGGCGCGCCCTCCGGATCCTCCCAGAAGTTTTCGAAGTTGCGCAGCGACATCGGCATGATGCCGCGCCGGTACACGTAGTCGGCGATGCGGCTGCGGTAAGCCATGAACTTGGTATACGAGGAGAAATTGATGGCGAGGCCGAGGTTGGCCGCGCTGTCGGGACCGGCGGCCTCGCGCCCCTGCAACGAATGGCAGGCGGTGCAGTGGGGGCCGACCACGCGCTTGAAGAGCAGCTCGGCGTTTTCCTGGCCGGGTCCGTTCTGCCAGCCGCTCGGGACAAAGTCGTCCTGATAGCGGCCCTGGGTGAAATCGCCGTTATAGCGGCCGTTCACGAGTTCGAGGCCGTAGTCCGCCGCCCATTTGCCGTGGCCATTCGCAGTGTTGCCGATGTCGCGCGCCTGCATGACCTCGTAGCTTTCCTTCACGTAGCTGTTGACGAGGCGGAAGTCGTCTTCCATCTGGTCGCGGTGGTAACCGTCCTGCAGCGAGTACTCGAACTCCGCCACGCCGAGGATGTTGTATTTGGCGCTGCGCAGCGAGATTGCCTGGAACTTGCCGTTCTCGTCGAGCGGCATGGTCTGGCCGCCGTGGCAGGCCCAGCACATGCCGGGCATGTGCTTCACGCCGCGGCCGTCGAGGTCGGCCGAGGTGAGACGGTTGCCGCTGGAATCGAAGGTGAAGAACTTGGTGATCTTCATGTCGCCGTTGGGACTGGTGCTGTCCTCGTTGGCGGGGCTGAACTCGATGGCGTTGGTGCCCTTGAAGTAGCGCTTGTCGCCGGAGATCGCCGCGTCCACGTTGAGCGGGCCGTAGTTCACGCTGCTGCCGGGCTGCAGGGCCACGATGTAATTGTTCACCATGAAGGCCATGCGGCCGGTATTACTGTTCTTCAGCACGTACATGTCGCGGCCATAGCCGAGGTCGAGCGCATCGCGGAACACGATGTGCGTGATCCTGATGGCCGGGTCGTTCTGGTAGAAGCCGTTGCGCTGCTTCCACTTCTCCAGTGTGTTGCGCTCCTGCTGCGGGTCCACGGCGTCGTAATAGGCCTGCGCATACGTGGCGGAGCTGATCTGCGTGAGCGGCAGGTCGATGGCGTCGGTACCGGAGGCCACCACCTGGCCATTGCGCTTCAGCACGAGACGGGTCGTGGTGCTGGTGAGTTCCGCGACCGTGAGGCCGCCGGCACGCGCCAGCACGATGGCGCCGGTGCGGACATCGCTGCTGCCCGCGCCCCAGCTGCCCTCCAGGATTTCCTGGCGGCCGTCGTCGTAGGTGACCTGAAGGCGATAGCTGCCGGCGGCTGCGCCGGAGGCGGCGCCGATCTCGAGATCGTAGGTGCCGGCGCCGAGGCTGGCGATGGTGTTGGGATAGGTCAGGAAGGAGTCGGGCACGTCAGCCGGCAGGGTCGCCGGCGTCACCGTGGTGTCCTCGTCGCCGACGCAGCCGGCGAGCAGGAAGGCCAGTCCCAGGCCCAGGATTGCATTCATGCGCATGATCAGAATCTCGCCAGCAGACCCGCGCGCACGAGCACGCGGTCGTAATCGTTGTCACCCTTGCCCATCACCTGCACGCCCTGCACGGAAATGTCGGCGGAGAGGCTGTGGTTGAAGCCGTGGTTGAGGCCCACCGTCAGCGCGTTCGTCACCGCCTTGATGCGGTAGGTGATCCAGCTGCCGCAGTAGACCTCGTTGAAGGCGACGTCGCTTTCCAGCGCTTCGCTGGCGTTGATCAGGCCGAAGATGTCGTTGGCGACCGCGCCGTTGCAGAAGCTGAACTGCGCCGACGAGAAGGTGTCGCCGCGCAGGTGGCTGAACGAGCTGTAGGCGTTCCACTTCGGATCCAGCTCGAAGTCCGCGCTGATGAAGGCGCGGCCGTGCGTGGTGTCGAAAACGGTGCCGTCGGAGCGTCGCTCCACCGCCTCCACGCCATAGGACAGCATGATGCGGTCGTTGGCGCGCTGCGAGGCGAACAGCTGCGCGGAGTACACGAGGCTGTCGCGCTGCGTCACGTCGTAGTCGTCGACCTGGCCGGTGAACACCGCCTGCAGCAGCGGCGCGCGATAACCGGACGTCGGCTGCCAGCGGCCCGTCAGCTGGCCGCCGGTGGTCGTGCGGTTGAGCGTGTCGGTCTCGTTGAAGGCTTCCGCCTCGGCAAAGCCGCGCAGGCTCAGCGACGTGGAGAAGGTCGGCTCCGCGGCCAGCACGACGCCGGCCGCGGCCAGCACGCTTTCGTCGGCAATGATGTCGCGCTCGCGCTCGGCGCGGCTGACGTTGCTGTCCTGGGTCGCGGTGAGCTCGCCATCGACGAACCACTCGATGGCGTGCGCGTCAGCCGTCGCCAGCACCAGCAGCGCCGCCGCCAGTCGTCCCTGTTGATTCCACAATTTCATTGCACCTGCTCCTTGCGGCGGAATGCGAGCATGGCCAGCGCCAGCAGCATCAGGGTCCAGAAGTCGGCACTGCCGCCGCTCTGGCTGTCGTCGGGGATTACCGCGGCGATCTCGTCACGCGGCACGGTCGGGGCGGCGGTCACGCGCACGCTGCCGTTGACCTCGCCGTCGGCGTCGTTGGGACCGCCATCGGTGACCACCATCTGCACGCAGGCATTGCCGGCGGTGAGGCCGCGGGTGTAGGCCGGGTCCTGCGGCAACGGGCAGGAACCGTCGTCGTTGCGCGGTGCGGACAGCAGCGCATCGCCACTGCCCGAACCCGCACCGCCGGTGACGGCACCGACCGGCGAGTCGGCAAAGCCGCCGGTGCCGGCACCCGTGAAGTCCCTCCACTTGCCATTGGCGCCGAGCACGCGCCAGCGCGTGTTGTCGAGTAGCACCACGGTCATCGGCAGCACGACGTGGGCGGTGGTCGTGGTCGCGCCGAGGCCGCTCACGGCGAAGTCGTAGAGCGCGCCGATGGCGGCGAAGTTCGTGTCGATGACAGGCGTGGCGCCGGAGCCGATCTGCGACTCGTACACCTGGATGCCGGCCTGCGTCGTAGCCTGCGCCGCCATCGCAAAGGTGCCGGCCAGGAGGCGCAGGCCACTGTCGGTAACGGCCATCAGCGGCAGGCTGCTGGCGCCCAGGCTGAGCTGGATGGATTCCGGCGAATCGCTGCCGGTAACGTCCAAATAGTCGAGCAGGCCGTTGCCGTTGGCATCGACCGCCATCTCGACGTCGTTGGTGACGCCGTCGCCGTCGGTATCGTCGCCGGAGAGCACGGGCGCGTTGCCGCCGGCCAGCGCGATGTCGATGCTGCGGTTCACGGTGAAGCTGCCGTCGGTGACGCCGACCGTGATGGTGTACACGCCCGGCGCGACCGCGGCGGGATCGATGATCACCTGGCAATCGCTGCCGCCGGCGCCGACCACGAGGCCGGGAGCGGTCCAGCTGTCACAGCTCGCGGTGAGGTCGCCATTCGGATCGGAGAGGAGCGCGTCGACGACGAAGCTGCCGTCGTCGGCATAGACCACCGGCCGGATCTCGCCGGACTGCGACACCTGCAGGCGCGCCTCGGGCGGCGCCGGCAGCATCGTCAGGCGCAGCCGGTAGGAAATCTGCGAGGCATCGGCCAGCACGGCGTCGCCGGTCACGCCGCTCAGGGTCAGCACGAGGTCCTTGTCGGCTGCGGCGCCATGGTCGATCACGTCCACCGCGATGTACTGGAGCGTGTCGGGGCTGTCGAACTGCACGCTGCTGGCGGCGATCGTGTAATCCACGCCCGCGGAGGCACCGCTGGCGTTGAAAGTCACCACCACCGGGTAGCTGGGCGCCGTACCGATGAGGCGCACCGGCACGTAGGCGGTCTGGCCGGCACCGATCACCTGGCTGCCGCCCATGGTGACCAGCGGCTTGACGTTGACGGTCTGCGCCGCGGTGCCGCGGTTGCCGGCGTTGTCATAGGCTTCCCAGACGATCTCGTGCGCACCCGGGCGGAACAGGTAGGGATCGGGCGCGCCATACACCACCACGCCATCCACGCTGTAGATGTTGGGCACGATGACGCCGTCCGGCGCATCGGTGGCGCTGGCGTTGAGGTCCACCGGCGTCAGGTAGCCGGAGGCGGTCACGTCGGCGACAGCCACCGGCGTGACCACCGGCGCCACGGAGTCGTTGCTGATGCTGGTGCAGGACGTGTCACCGCCACAGGCGGTGTATTCGTCGAGGTTCGTGAGGCCGTCACCGTCCTTATCCAGCGTACCGTGGTCCTGCGCGACGGTGGTGCTGTAGCCGTTATCCGTTTCCACGGTGTCCGGCAGGCTGTCGTTGTCGTCATCCAGGTCGCAGGCGTCGCCTTCGCCGTCGCCGTCGGTGTTGAGCTGGTCGGCGTTGGCGGTGGCGGCGCAGTTGTCGCTGTAGTCCTCGACGCCATCGCTGTCGTCATCCTCGATGGTGAAATCGAAGGTCGTGCTGCCGGCCAGCGGCGAACCTTGCGGATCGGTCGCGGTGACGGTGACGGTCCAGGTGCCCGGCACGTTGGCGCCGGTGCCGCTCCAGCTGATCTGGCCGCGCGTGGCGCCGGTGGCGACGATGCTCATGCCGGTGAGCGTGGCCACCGTCGGCGCCTGGGGCGTGGAGGAAATCGACCAGGTCAGCGTGTTGGCGGCGTTGTCCTCATCCGTGGCGCTGGCCGTGAAGCTGGGGATGGAGCTTGCGCTCGTGGTCCTGTCGGTGATGGCCGCCACGACGGGCGCATCGTTTACCGCGGTCACAGTGACACTGAAGGTGCGGCTCGCCGCCAGGGCGGCGTTCTCGCCGCCGTCCGCCACCTGCACCGTGATGTTGCTGTAGACCTTGTCGGTTTGCGGGCTGCCCGCATCCAGGCTGGCCTGGGTCGGTGTCCAGCTGATCACGCCGACATTGCTGACGGCCATGCCGGTGGGCTGGCCGCTCAGTGACCAGACGAGCGCGCCGGTGCCGTTGTTGGCATCGTCCGGGTCGGTGACGAGGGCGCCGGCATTGAGCGTGAGCGTCGCGTCCTCGTTGACGGTCTGGTTGGAGACGACGCCCAGGGTAGGACCGACGTTGGTGCCGCTCACGGTGATGAGGAAGGTGTCCTCGACCGCGACAGTGCCGTTTTCCTTGCCGTCCTCGAGGCGCACGGTGACGCTCTCGGATGCCAGCGCGGTATCGCCCGGCGTGCCGGACAGCACGCCGGTAGTGGACAGCGACAGCCAGGCGGGCGCCGAGACCAGCGTCCAGGTCAGGGCGGTGCCGTTGTTGGCGTCGTCGACATCGCTGGCATAGGTGCCGAGGGTGTAGCTGAAGGGGCTGTTCTTGGTGGCGGTGTTGTCGGGAATGGTAGCGAGCGCCGGCTGATCGTTCACCGGCGTCACGGTTACCGAGGCCGCGTAATCGGTGGTGCTGGTGCCGTCACCGACGCGCACCGAGAAATTGTAGGTGGTGTTGCTGGTGGGACTGTCGGGCGTGTTCGCCGCCGACCAGGACATGACGCCGGTGGCCGCCCCTATCGTCATGCCGGTCGGAGCGCCGACCAGGGACCAGCTGTTGACCCCGGTATTGCCGTTGTAGGTGACGCTGAAGGCCTGGTCTTCAGTGAGCGTGGTGGTGCCGGTGACGCTGCTGACCGTGGGACAGGCGCTGGTGCTGAAGGCCGTTGCCGACGTCGTGGTGACGGTGCTGCCGGAGCGCACGCCGCGCACGCGGAATTCGTAGTTGGAGCCGCAGGTCAGCCCGGTTGCCGAGTGGCTGATGGACTTGGTGGTGAGGCCACCGCCGGTCCAGGTGGCGCTGTCCGTGCTGACGGTGGTGGCCGCCGAGGATGCCGCGATGGTGTAGTAGGTCGCGGAGCTGGTATAGCTCGGCGCGCCGACGATGCGCCACTCCACCACGTAGCTCGTGTCGGCGCCGTTGTCGTTGAGCGTGGACACGGAAAGCGTGCGCGTATAGCGGGCTGCCGCGCCTGTCGAGAGACCGGACACCGTGGGCAGGGCGTTCTGCACCTTGCCGTTGGCGATCCAGGTTGAAAGAAGCGTGAGCTCGGCTTCGGTTACCTGTGCCGCCGCCCCTTGGGGCATGCGCCAGTTGCCGGCCACCTCGCCGTCGTAGACGCCGTCGTTCCAGTCCGCGGCATTGAGCGCCATGGACGCGTACGTCACCGCGCGGGCATAGGTGTCCAGCACGACGTTCTGGTAGTAGATGTCGGGCGTGCCGACATGGCAGCCCGTGCAGGCCCCCTGCGAATTGTTGTCGAAGAAGTTGGCGGCAACGCCATCGGTGCCGTCGTAAGTGACGGTGGCCCGGGCGGCTCCCCCTGTGAACAGACATGCGGCCAGCACGGCCCATGCGACGATACGGGATGACATTCCTGGTTCCTCCCCAAAAGGAAAAGGCCGCCCTCCAATGGGGAGCGCGACCTGACAGGCCCCGGTACTCCGAAGCCCTTATCTATTTATGCCGCCATGATAAAAACAGCTGAGCCAAAGAAGCCAGCTTTCCTGTCGCAGGACCAGTGGTAAAGGCAGGGTGCCCGCCCTCCAGCACGCACCGGACCAGGGCAACGGGCGCCCTTGGGCCCGGCACCGGAACCTCCTTCCAGCCCCTGACGGAAGGCAACGGACCGTGACGGCGGTCCTAGCCGGAGGCCCCGCATGGCGTGTTATAAATCCGCCATTCATCCTAGGGCAGCCGCCCGGGCACCCGTATACCACGCAAGGAGTATCCCCATGGATCGCGACGACCCTATCGAAGCCCGCCGCCATTTCCTGCGCATGCTGCTGGCCACCAGCGGCGTCGCCGCCACCGGCAGCCTGCTGGCCCCGCTGGTGCATGCCTTCGGCAAGGTGCCGAAGCAGTTGCTCCCCGGCCAGTCCATCTACGATCTGCGCGGCCGCGTGCTGGTCGACGGCCGCGTCGCCAACCCCGGCACCAAGGTGAAGCCCACCTCGCTGGTCGAGACCACCAGCAACAGCTACGTGATCTTCGCCGTCGGCCAGGACGCGCACATCCTGCGCGAAAACAGCCGCCTGCAGCTCGAAGGCAAGGAAGCATTCGCCGATGCCATGCGTCTCTTCACCGGCAAGGTGCTGTCCGTATTTGGCCAGCGCACCGGCGGCAAGCGCCTCGCCATCCACACCACCACGGCGACCATCGGGATCCGCGGCACCGGCGTGTACACAGAGTCGGAAAAGGATTCGAGCTACGTCTGCACCTGCTACGGCCACACCGAGATCGCCGCCAGCGCCGACCCGCAGGCCACCGAAAGCATCGTGTCGCAGCACCATGACGCGCCGCGCTTCATCGTAAAAAATCCCGAAGGCGGCAAGCTGATCCTGCCGGCACCGATGAAGAACCACACCGACGAGGAACTCATGCTGGTGGAGACGCTGGTGGGCCGCAACCCGCCCTTCTCCGGCGCCGCCGGCTACGGCACGCCGCGTCGCGGCTACTGAGTCCGGGTTCCTTCTTGCATCCGTCACTCCTGCCGCGGCATGGGTGACGGATTTTTCTTTTTCAGGGTCAACCAGCAGAGAATCCGACCATGCAGGGACTGCTCCAGCGCTTGCGCGGCCAGCCACGGCTTTTCGTGGGCCTCGTCATCCTTTTCGCTTTTCTCGCCAATGCAGCGCTGCGTCTCGGCTTTTTCGACGGCCTCGAGCGCCAGGCCTACGACCTGCGCGTGCGCGCCACGGTGCCGGGCACGCTCGATGATCGCGTGGTCATCGCCGACATCGACGAGAAGAGCCTGAAGGCGCTGGGCCGCTGGCCCTGGAACCGCGAGGTGGTGGGGAACATGGTGAGCACGCTCACCGACCACTACCAGGTGCGCGTGATCGGCTTCGACGTGGTGTTTGCCGAGCCGGAAAAGAATTCCGGCCTGGCCCTGCTGACCGAACTGGCCCAGGGACCGCTGCAGAACGACGCAGCCTTTCTTCGCGAATTCAGTGCGCGCACCGATGCCCTCGACCACGATGGCCGCTTCGCGCGTGCCGTGGCCGGGCGTAACGTCGTGATGGGCATGGTGTTCAACCAGGGCAGCGGCAACAACCTGAACGCCCTGCCACCGCCCTATGCCACGCTACCCGATGCAGAAGCACGCGCGCTGCGCGACCTGCCGCAGCCGCGCAGCTACACCGCCAACCTCGATGCGCTGAGCAAGAACGCCCGCGCCACGGGCTTCTTCGACAATCCCGCCATCGATGCCGACGGCATTTTCCGCCGCGTACCGTTGTTCCAGCTCTACGATGGCAAGCTCTATCCCTCGCTGGCCCTCGCCACGGTGCACATGGCGCTGGGCGCGCCCCGGCTGATTCCTGCCATGCAAAATAACGGGGGCTACACCGCGTTCGAAGGCGTGACCCTGGAACTTGGTGAAGCCGGCAATCTCCACATTCCCAGCGACGCGCACTCAAACGTGCTCGTGCCCTGGCGCGGCCGTCATGGCGACGCATTCAACTACTACTCGATCATCGACATCCTCGAGAAGAAAGTGGCGCCGGAAGAGCTGAAGGACCGCATCGTGCTGGTCGGCACCACGGCGCCCGGCCTGCTCGACCTGCGCTCCACGCCGCTGGAAAAGACTTATCCTGGCGTCGAGGTCCACGCCAACATCATCTCCGGCATTCTCGACGACATGGTGCGCCACGAACCGGCCTGGGTGCTGGGCGTCGAAGTGCTGATGCTGCTCGTGGTCGGCTTCGTCACGCTGCTGCTGACCACGCGGCTGGCGCCGGTGGGGCAAGTCGCGGTGTCGATCGGCATCGGTGTGACGGTCATCGCCGTCAATTTCATGGCCTGGAACGGCGGCCTCGTGCTGCCGCTGGCCTCGGTGCTGCTGCTGCTCGCGCTGCTCTTCACCAGCAACATGGCCTTCGGCTATTTCGTGGAGGCGCAGGGCAAGCGCTCCATCACGCGCCTGTTCGGCCAGTACGTGCCGCCCGATCTCGTCGAGGAAATGGCGCAGCATCCGGAATCCATCACGCTGGAAGGCGAATCGCGCGAGCTCACCGTGCTCTTCTCCGACGTGCGCGACTTCACCTCGATCTCGGAAGGCCTCTCCGCCACCGAACTCTCGGCGCTGATGAACGCCTACCTCACCGCCATGACGCGCCTCATCCACAAGCATCGCGGCACCATCGACAAGTACATGGGCGACGCCATCATGGCCTTCTGGGGCGCACCGGTGCGCGACGCCAACCATGCCCGACTTGCCCTGCAGACCGCCATGGACATGCAGGCCGACCTCGTGCAGCTGCAGGTGGATTTCCGCGCGCGCGGCTGGCCAGCGCTCCATATCGGCATCGGCCTCAACACAGGGCCGATGAACGTCGGCAACATGGGCTCCGAGTTCCGCATGGCCTATACCGTGATGGGTGATGCCGTGAACCTCGGCTCGCGCCTCGAGGGCCTGTCCAAGAACTACGGCGTGACCATCGTGGTGAGCGAATCCACCCGTAATGCCGTTGCGGACTACGCCTATCGCACGCTCGACTGCGTGCGGGTAAAGGGCAAGCTCGAACCCGTGCGCATCTACGAGCCGGTCGGGCCCGCCGACGCACTCGACCCGGCCACGCGCGCCGACCTCGAGGAATGGGACGCCATCCTCGCCGCCTATTGCCACCAGCAGTGGGATGAAGCCGACGCCCGGCTGCGCGCGCTCATCGCCCGTGACGATCGCCCGCTCTATCGGCTGTATGCGGAGCGCATCGCGCAGTTCCGCCTCGCTCCTCCCCCCGCACCCTGGGATGGCGTATATACCTATACGACGAAGTAAGTTTCCTGGAGCCGCGCCGCGGGGGCGCGGCAACGCCGCACGGCAAGAGAGGATCCATGTCGCGACCCCACTGGGTATTCCTGCGCGGCCTCGTGCGCCAGCACCTGCACTGGGAAGATTTTCCGCAGAAGTTCCAGGCTGCCTTTCCCGAGGCGCAACTGCTGCTTCCCGATATTCCCGGCAATGGTGACCTGCACGACCACGAAAGCCCGACCAGCGTGCCGGAAATGGTCGAGGCCGTGCGCGAGCAGGTGCAGGCTCACGGCATTACCGGTCCGGTGCAGCTCCTGGCGATCTCGATGGGCGCCATGATCGGCATCGAATGGATGGAACGCCATCCTGAGGAAATCGAGCACGCCGTGCTCATCAACACGTCCTTGCGCGGCTTCAGTCCGCTGATGCAGCGCCTGCGACGCGAGAACTATCTCGACATCCTGAGGAGCCTGGTCTTCCACTCCTCCGTGGAGCGGGAACGCTTCATCCTGGAGCTCACCAGCAACCTGTATCCGGACAAGGATGCCCTGGCGCGAAAATGGGCCGCCTATGCGAGGGCGCAGCCCACGACGCGCATGAATGCGCTGCGCCAGCTGCTGGCGGCCGCCACCTATCACGCGCCGGCGGCACGTCCGCACGAGCACGTGCTGCTGCTGCAGAGCCTGGGCGACCACGTGGTGGATCCGGTCTGCACCACGCGCATCGCCGAGAGCTGGCGCTGGCCGCTCGTCTCCCACCCCAGCGCCGGCCACGATCTCACGCTGGACGATGGCGACTGGGTGATCGCACAGGTGCAGCAGTGGCTGGCGGATGGCGCCGGCCACTGACCGGCTGATCGCACCCGCCTGCTACGGCGGACTCTCTTGCTGTGCGGAATCCCGCGCCCATGAAAAAGGCCCGCAACCACGGGCCTTTTCCACTGTCCGGATACGGCGGGCGTCAGGCCAGCGCCGGATAATCCGTATAGCCCTCCGCCCCACCGCCATAGAACGTCTTCTGGTCCGGCGTATTGAGCGGCGCGCCGCTCTGCAGGCGACGCGGCAGGTCCGGATTGGCGATGAAGGGACGGCCGAAGGCGGCGGCGTCGATCAGTCCCTTCGCCAGCAAGGTATCGGCTTTTTCCTTCGTGTAGTTGCCGGCACCGATGATCACGCCCGGGAATTTCTCGCGCAGC
Organism: Moraxellaceae bacterium; assembly: GCA_029237815.1. Lineage (GTDB taxonomy): Bacteria > Pseudomonadota > Gammaproteobacteria > Pseudomonadales > Moraxellaceae > UBA2031. Next base: position 11,761 of record JAQZBP010000004.1, on the reverse strand, counting down.
GCGCGGCGGAACTCCTCGTTCAGCGCCGGACCACCCGCCCAGTCCGGCTCGGACAGGTGCAGGTAGGCGATGCCGCGGGCGGCGAACTGTTCTGCGAGATAGAGCCCCATCTCGAGGCCGGCGGCGTCGTCCAGCCCGTTGAACACGCCGAGCGGCGAGATGCGGATGCCGACATGGGCCGCATCCCAGGCATCGATGACGGCGTCGAGTGCCTCAAGCGTCAGGCGGGCGCGATTCTCCAGAGTCCCACCATAGGCGTCCGTGCGGTGATTGCTTTCGGCGGACTGGAACTGCTGCAGCAGGTAGCCGTGCGCCGCGTGCACCTCCACCATGTCGAAGCCGGCCTCACGGGCGTTCACCGTGGCGCGGCGGTAATCGTCGAGCAGGCCGGGAATTTCATTGGTTTCCAGCGCGCGCGGCGTGTCGCAATCGGCGCGCTGCGGCTTGCCGTCGGGCCCGCGCACCGAGGTGCGGTTCCGGTAGGGCAGCGCGGAGGCCGACACCGGCAACGCATTGTCCGGCTGCAGGCTGTGGTGGGAGACACGGCCCACATGCCAGAGCTGCATGCACATGCGCCCGCCGGCGGCATGCACGGCGCCGGTGATGGCGCGCCACCCGTCCACCTGCGCCGCACTGTAGATGCCCGGCGTGTCCATGTAGCCCTTGCCCTGCGGCGAGATCTGCGAAGCCTCGCAGATGATGAGGCCGGCGCTGGCGCGCTGCAGGTAGTAGGCCTGCATGAGCGCATTGGGCACGTCGTCCGGGAAGGTGGCGCGCATGCGCGTCAGCGGCGCCATGATGACGCGGTTGGGCAGGGTAAGCGCGCCGACCTTGAGGGGCGTGAAGAGCAAATCGGTCACGGAGATCTCCGGAAGCGGTGACAAGTGGGGAATGGTGCGAAGGCTTCCATGCCCGCTGTTTGAAAAGAAGTGGACAAGGCGCGGGCTCGCACCCCGCGCGAATCATGCCCGGTGGCACTGCCCGCGCTCCTTGACGCGGGTCAAGTGGCGAGGGAGCCCCGCCGGGGTCAGGCGTTGCGCCCTTCCCCTTCCTTCAGCACGTGGAAGCAGGCCGGGTCGACGCCATGCTCGCGCAGCGCCGCGGCCAGGTCGGTCACCGGTTGGCCGATGCCCTCGTCAGTGAGCTGGAAGGTGTTGAAGTGAATGGCGATCGAGGCCTCGGCGTCCAGGTCGCGGTGCGCCTTCACGGCGTCCTCCGGGTTCATGTGCACGGGCCCCATGAACCAGTAAGGCTCGTAGGCGCCGATGGGCAGCAGCGCAAGGCGCGGCTGGCCGAGGCGCTCTGCGATCTCGCGGAAGTGGCCGCCGTAGCCGGTATCGCCGGCGAAAAAGAACCCGCCCGCCGCCGTCTCGACCCACAGCCCGCCCCAGAGCGTCATGTCACGGTCACGGACGCCGCGGCCGGAGAAATGCTGCGCCGGCGTGAAGTGGATGGTGAGCTCCTTGTGCTGCACCGACTGCCACCAGTCGAGCTCGGTGACGTGGCGGATGCCGTGCGCATGCAGCAGCGCGGCATTGCCGAGCCCCGTCACCACGTGCGGATGGTCGCGCTGCTCCAGGAAGCGCAGCGTGGCGAGGTCCATGTGGTCGTAGTGGTTGTGGCTCAGCAGCACGACATCGATGGGCGGCAGGTCCTTCAGCGCGACCCCGGCGGCGCGCACGCGGCGCGGCCCGAGGTTGCGGAAGGGACTGACGCGCTCGGCCCACACCGGATCGGTGAGCAGGTTGTAGGGGCCCATCTGCAGCAGCACGGTGGCGTGGTTGACGAAGGTCGCGCGCCAGTCGCGCAACTGCGTGGAAAGCCGGCGCGGCGGCGGCGCGAAGACCTCGTTGTCCACCCAGCCCGGCCAGCGCGACGGCTTGCGTGTGCGCAGCCAGGTGAAGACCTGCGTCAGCGCGCGCTCGGGATGCTCGCGATTGAAGAACTTCTCACCATTGCAGTGGTCGGAGACGGGATGGCCGTGCCGCGGTCGTGCCAGCAGGCGGTCACGGGCGTGCAGGGTGCGCAGGTGGGGTTCGTGCGCGGCGAGTTTTTCCTTGCTCATGAGGGACTTCCGGAAATGGCGGAGCGGGGGCGGGCCCGGATCAGTCGCCGGGTAGCGACACCGGGCTGTCGGCGCGATCCCGGGCAAAACGGCAGCAACCGCCGCCGTCGCGCTTGGCGACGTGCATGGCCTGTTCGGCGGCCAGCACGATATCTGTCGGCGAGGCGGCGTCACGCGGGTAGAACGCCACGCCGATGCTCACGGCGACCGGATATTCCTCGCCGTACTGTGGCAGCAGCGGCGTGGCGAGCGCGGCCTGCAGACGCTCGGCGAATACCCCGGCATTGTCGGGTTCGACCGTGGCCGGACTCAGGATGGCGAACTCGTCGCCGCCGAGCGACACCAGCATGTCGGACTCACGGATGGTCTCGCGAAAGCGCTTGGCCACGACGCGCAGCAGGCGATCGCCGACTTCGTGGCCGAGCCGGTCGTTGACGTGCTTGAAGCCGTCGAGGTCGAGATAGAGCAGCGCGATCTGCCGGCGCTCGCGTCGCGCCTGTGCCAGCGCCCGCTCCAGCCACTGGTTGAAGAAGCGGCGATTGGGCAGGCCGGTCTGGCTGTCGTGCGTGACTTCGTACTTGAGCCGCTCCGCCAGGTGGTGACGCGCATTGATTTCGCGCGCCAGCACCCAGATGGCCGACGCCAGCATGGTCGCCATCAGGCCCAGCAGGGCCCACAGGAACTGCCAGGCGTCCTGCCGCGCCCCGGCCGTCTTCTCCTGCGCGCGGTACTCCGCGGCGGCGGCCTCCTCGAGCAGCGCATCAAACTCTGCGAGGACCGCGCCCTGCTGCTGCGCGAACTGCCCCGCGTCAGTCACCGGCGCCGCGCCACCCTCCTCGCCCAGCGCCTGCAGTCGCTGGTCCTGCAGGGTGCGGATGACGGCGAGTCGCTCGAGCGCGGCCGGATTGGCCGCATGCAGTTGCTCGAGCGCATCGAGATGACGGTCGGCCTCGGCCAGGCGGCGCCGTTCCTGCTCTAGTGGCACCGTGCCCACCGCGCCCGGCACTGCGGGCCCCACGAGGGCGACGCGGGCCTCGTGCAGCTGCCCGATGATGCGCGCCTGGCGGGCCTGCTCCTGCATGTTGCGGTCGAAGCGGTCGATGCTGCCCACGCTGACCATGGCCACCAGGGCCAGCACCACCAGCGCGGCCAGGAAAGGGGAAAGCGTCCGGAGCGGAAGCGGGAATTTTTTCATCGCATGCCATCGGCAAGAGTCAAAAAGGAAAGCGGCGCCCGCGGGAAGGCGACCAGCCCGACTCTAGCAGAGGCCGTCGCAAACGCCACGCCGGCTAGCGCCGCAGGTAGACCACCACGCCGTCGTGGTCGGAGCTGCCGCGTGCCGTGAGAGCCTTTTCCCGGGCACGGGACGCCCCGGCATTGCCCCGGCTCACCGCCAGCCGGCGCACCTCGGGTTGCAGCGCCGGACTCAGCAGGACATGGTCCAGCGCCACGCCACGGCAATCGTGCACATAGGTGTAGCGCTCTGCCGCCGGCAATCCTGCCATCGGATTGGCGAGGCCGGCCGCCTGCAGCCGGCCCAGGATGTCCACCCCGCCCAGCACCTCCGGTGCCGCGTTGAAATCCCCCAGCACGACCAGGCGCGCCTGCGGCCGCAGCGCCAGCGTGGCGCGCAGCCAGTCGACCAGCACATCGGTCTGGCGCTGGCGCTTGCGGGCGATGCGCTTCGCCTCCTTCCTGCCGCGGTCGCTGCCATGCAGCGACTTCAGGTGCACATTCACGAGCTCGAGCTCGTCGCCCTGCGGGGTCTTCACGCGCAGCAGCAGCGGAGGCCGATCGAAGAGAAACGCCCGGCCCAGCTTCTCGCGCGCAAACAGCTGCTCCAGCGCAAGCACCTGCCAGTCGCTGCGTACCAGGAAGCCGACGTCGATGCCGCCGTAGTCGTGCCCGTCCAGCACGAGGGCGCGATAGCGCATGCCCCGGCTGCGCGCCTCGATGGCGAGGGCCAGATCCGCCAGTACCTTTTCATTTTCCACCTCCTGCACCGCCAGCACCTGCGGCAGGCGCAGCACGTCTACGACCTGGCGCGACAGCCGCTGCAGTCGCTCGCGATACTCGGCCGGGTCCACCGGCAGCGCCTCGGCGCTGTCCAGGTCGTCGAAGAGGCGGCGCAGGTTCTGCGTGCCGAGCACGACCTCGCCGGCCGTGGCCACCGGAACGGGGCGCGGCTCACGTACCAGGGGAGTGCAGTCGCTGTCGCGGGCCAGGGCGCTGCCATTACAAACGCAGTACAGCGCCAGCAGCAGCGCCACGACGCGTGCGCCTACTCTTCTGGCAGTCTGTTCACGGGAAAGCAGGTGATTCCGCATGCGCGCAATCCTGAGGGTAATCGTGGCGGCGCTCGCGGTGTCGGGTCTCGCGGCCTGCCAGAGCAGTCCGAAGCAGCGCGTGATCGTCGACACCAAGGGCATGGACCCGGCAGTGTACGAGCAGGACCTCGCCGAATGCAGCACTCTCGCCGACCAGGCGAAGCCTGGCAGTTCCGCCATGCGTGGTGCGCTGGGCGGCGCCGTCATCGGCGGCGCGCTCGGTGGCATCTTTGGCGACAGCCGCAGCGCCGGACGTATGGCAGGCGGCGGAGCCGTGATCGGTGGCGCCTCGCAGGCCGGTGCGGGCTATTCCGAGCGTGACCAGGTGCTCCGCAACTGCATGGCGGGGCGTGGCTACCGCGTGCTGAACTGAGTCCTGCCACCACCCGCCGAACCATCCCGGCATGGGGCCGTGGCGCCCTGCCAGTCACACCCGCACGCATGGCCAGAACTGCACAGAGAAGCCGTCACCGTGCCCCCCCCGAGAGGTCCGCTCGTCATCGTCGCTGCCATGAAAAAAGCCCGCACAGGGCGGGCTCATTTTCATCCATTCGAACAGTCGGGTTACTGGCTGGACTTCTGGTACCAGCGCGTGCGGCGCATGTTGGCGGAATCCAGGTCCGTGTTCCGCTCCACGCCCGTGCCGGTGATGATGACATTGCGGCCATCGTCGCCCACCACGACCTGGGGCGGCCCGCCGAGCCCCTGCACCACGTTCGCGCTGGTGCGATCGTCGTCATCGATGTCGCCATCCTTGTCGTTGTCGCGCGAGGCGGCACCATCGCGCACACTCATGTACCAGGTATTGGACGCACCGATCACCGGCGAGCACTTGCTGGTGCTCAGGTTCTGCTGCGGCACATACGTGCTGAAGATCACCTCGCCGAAGAGGATGATCGGCGCGCCCAGCACCTTCTCGCCGTCCTGGGGCAGGTCGACCATCCAGCCCATCTTGGCCGTCAGGTCCACGCCGCTCGGACTGGCAAGGTTCAGCTCGGCCAGCAGGCTGGGCGTGATGAGCGGCTGCAGTTCGCTGGAGGCCACGGTGAGCAGGTCCCCGCGCAACACATCGTCATCCTTGAACACGTAGAAGAAATCGTCAGTGTCCAGGTCGAGCGGATGGCTGCGATAGCCCGTACCCATGGCCACCACTACATAGGGCATGTTGGTGGCGGGATCGAGCAGCATCGCCACACTGGGCGGCTCGTAAAAGCGGCGCTGGTTGATCGTGTTCTGCTCGACCGTCTGGCCGACCGCGGCCAGGCGCTTGATCCGGTGCCCGAGCGTGCTGGCACTGTTGCCGTTCTTGATATCCACGCGGAAGACCTGGCCGCCGAGGTCACCGAAGTACACGGCATCCACCAGACCATCCTTGTTGGCATCGAAGAGCTTGGGCTCGGTGGGAATGCTGAACTTCATGGCTGCATCGTTCAGGTCTGCGCCGGAACTGCTGGCGGACCAGAGCAGATCGCCCGAATCGGGATCCACGATATAGAGCTGGTTGCCCAGCGTGTCGCTCGCATTGGCGCTGGTGTAGCCGGCGCTCTCATGCTTCGTGTCGTAACCGCCCGCGAAGAACAGCACCGTCTTCACCGTGGTGCCGATCTTGACATCGCCGAGCACCGGCTTGGACCAGGTCTGGCCCATCTTCAGGAACCCGGTGTCGAGGCCGCCACGCTTCACCCACTTCAACTTCGGCGAGTTCCGGTTGGTCACGTCTAGGGCGTAGTAATTGCGCCCGCCCATGCGCATGCCGCCGAAGAGCCAGACCTTGTCGCCTGCAGTCGAGTCGGTAGTGATCTTGCCGTCCTTGTTGCCGTCGATGCGCAGGACCGTCCAAGAGGAATCCAGACCGAATTCCGGCAGGTCCTGCGAGCCGTTCACGACCAGTTCGTCGATGCGTGCCAGGGTTTCCTTGGGCATGAAGGCGAACTTCTCCACGCCGCTATTCGCATCGACCGCATGCAGCATGCCTTCCTGCGTGCTGAAGAAGACCATGTTGTCCTGCTTGGAGGCGTCGGTGGCGGCCTCCTGGGCCGTCGCGCTGGTATAGCCGAAGTTCACCAGCACCGGCTGCGAGTGCAGCACGCCGCCGAGTTCGCCACGCACCAGCGTGGAGGCGCTGACCGGCACCAGGTCCGTGCGGATGGCGTCGCCGGCGGAGGTCTTGATGTCGATGCGGTAGCCCTTCAGCCAGTTGCGGACATTCGAGAACTGGTTGGCCGAGGCCAGCCCGGTTACGGTCATGCCGTCGGCGGTGGTGACGCTGTCGAGGTTGGAAAGCGACATCGTCGAGCTGGAGTAGGCCGGCAGGTAGGTATAGATGCTGCGCAGCGAGGGATGCGGAATCTTGCCCGCCGCCCCGCCCGTCGCGACATCAGCGCCGTCGGCGCCATCTGCCAGGTCGCGCCAGAAGCTGCGCGACCCCGGTGCGAAGAAGGTGGTGGCCGGATCGATGGCATTCTTGTTGTCAGCATCGACGATGGTGCTGTCGCTGACCTTGGTGCCGTCGTTCAGCACGGTTTCCTCGAAGCGCAGGCGATAGCGCTTCACGTTGCCGAGCCAGCGCGCGCGCTTGGCCTCGGGCTTGAACACGGCGTAGTAGAGCTGATCGAGGTGGTTGAGGCGATTGAACTGGTTGACGGCCACGCCCGGTGCGGTAATCGAGCCGTCGGTGTCGATCAGGCGGGTCATGGTCTTGAGCAGCGAATCGGTGAGCTGCGAGGACGTCTTGGCGTGGAAGAACTCACCCTTGCCGTAGGCGTCCTTGCTGACCCGCTCCATGTCGGTCACCACGGCGCCGGTCAGGGCATCGTCGAACAGCACGGTGTTGGTGCGGATGACCGCCTTCTTCTGGTTCGTGCCGGACGACAGGTGCTTGGCGATGGACAGCATGCACGCGAAGTTCGCTTTGGCGTTTCCGGAGGTCAGCGGGACACCGCTGTAGGCGTTGCAGCTCGCGTTGTAGCCGCTCGTTACCGCATTGCTGTTGTTGTTGACGTTGGAAGCGTTGTTGGGCTCGCCGTCCGACATCAGGTAGATGTAGTTCGCCGAACACTCGCTGATGTTCTCGAGCGGCGCGACGTACTTGCCAGTAATGGCGTCCGCCGTGCGCGGGTCGGGCTGGTAGTAGGTCTGGCTCGGCGCCTGGTCGTCGAAGGTGGACGTGAAGGTATCCACGGAATACGGGCTCATGCCGAGCATGTAGCGCGCTGCTTCGACATAGGCGTCGCCGAGCGGCGTGCCACCGCTGGCATACATGCGGACGTTCACGTCATCGAAGAGGTCCTGTCGTGCCGTCTTGTCCAGCTTGTCGAGATCGGTAAACGTCTTGCGTGCGACCACGTGCAGGAAAGCCGCCTTGGACACGGCGCTGTCCGCCGTGTGCAGGCTGCTGTTACTGGAAGCCGAGTTGGGATCATTGGCGTGGAGCAGGAAGCCGATGGCGTTTTCGGCCTGCCAGCCGATGCGCGAGACCACGGCGCTCACGGGCGCGGTGACATTGACCACGCGGTGCACGCCGTCGGTACCCGATCCCGCTGCAGAGGCCGGCAGTGCGAGCGTGGCAGACACGGTCGGACTGTAGGCGGGGACGGTGCAGGACACGCGCTTGGTGACGGCATCGACGGTACAGAACTCGGGCACATTGCTGGTGTCGAAGGCGCTCACGCGGATGCTGGCCGCTGTCGTGTCGGTCTTGGAGGACGTCAGGTAGAGCCAGGCCTTGTCGATCGTGGCGTTCGCGGGAACGGGAACCTTCGGGAAGCGGATCGCCGCCATCTGGCGCACACCATCCGGAATGGCGGCAGGGTAGATGGAGGACTGGCTGTATTCCACAGAATTACTGCCGCCACCATCGGGCCACTCGATGTCGTCCAGCGAATTCTTCACGCCCACGACATAATCCAGCGGGGCACTGATGCAACTGCTGGCGCGTGCGGCACCCTTGATCTCGTAGCTCACGATGAGGCGCGGAGCGAGCTCGGGCAACTTCTGGGCGTTGGCGTAGGTGGCGCTCCAGACCTGCGTGGTGCGGCTACCGCCATTATTGTTCACGCGCAGCGTCAGCGCATTGCCACCACACCAGTCGGCGCGATTGACCACGGTCTGCACCAGGCTCTTCACATCGACCCAGAACGGGTTGGGAGACGTGTCGGTGTCCGGCGAGGTGTTGGCCGTCCAGGTGGCGCGGTCGCCGGTGCCGGTCGCGGTCAGCGCGGCGGAATTGCCGACATTGTCGACGGCCACATCCAGGGAGCGGGGAATGCTGCCGGTGCCGTCGGAGGTGAACAGCAGCATCGCGCCGGTAATGGTGGCGTTACGCGGGATCTGCAGGTCGATATAACGCAGGCCGAGTGAGCTCATGGTCGTGCCGACGGCATAGGTATCGCCGTTGACCAGCGTCGTGCCGGAGACGTCGTCGGCGTCCGACCGGACCGGTACGTCGATGGTGGACTGCTCGGTCCACTTGTCAGGCACTGTCTCGCTCAGCCTGAGGGCGGGGTACCGCGTCCAGCCGCCGTCGTTGGCGTCGGGGTTGAAGCGCGTGTAACCCATCTTGATGAAGTCGGGGGCGGGCTTGACCACCGGGTCCGTGCCGGTAGGCGTGGGATCGCCGAAGAGCACCTTGCGCATGGCGTTGCGCAGGGCGCCGATGCGCGTCAAGCCGTTGGGACAGTTTTCCAGGCAGTCGTTCATGGAGCCGGAACTGTCCAGCACCATCATCAGCACCGGTGTGGTGTCGGCACTGAAGTCGACCTCGCGGGCATACACCTCGGTGTCGCTGGCGTAGGCCGGCGCAAGCGTCCAGCCACTGATCACGAAGGCCGCCAGCGCTGCAAGCAGGCGATTACCCGGGGAATGTTTCTTGTTTTCGTCCATGACGGTCTCTATGTGCCCTTGCTTGGCAGCCGGCGGGGGGACCCGACCGGCCTCAATCCTTTTGTGTCGCAGCCCTGGCCGCGGAGGCGTTGACCAACGCTTCCAAGCCGCGCCACCCCTTCTGGACGCAGGCTAGCGCCAGCGAATGATCAGTACTGTTACCCGGCGCACAGCGCTTCTGTGACAGGTCCGCCGGAGTGGCGGCGCTCGTTGAAGGACCGGCATACCCCTGCCTTGAGGTAAGCAGCCGATCCAGCGGGCAGGCAATTGCGTTTCCCTACACCTGTCTTGGATGCAGACCGGCAGCCATGTAAGCCACCGGACTGATAATTGTTGAAATTATATACATAGAGGTAGGCGAGGCCTACCCCTAAAGAGGGTCAGCAGACCTACTGATACCCCCTGAAATGTCACCTTTTTCGCGTGCCAACCGCCCGCTGGGCAGAAAAAGGGCCCGGACAAGCCGGGCCTGGACACCAGGGTGGCCGGCTAGAACCGGGGATCGATGTCGTCCGCCGCGTTCTCCTTCTCCAGCTCATGGGCATAGAGCTTGCGCTGGCGCTCGCTGCCCCGGAAGAAGCTGCGCACCACCACATAGAAGACCGGCACGAAGAACACGGCCAGGACGGTGGCCGTGATCATCCCGCCCATCACTCCGGTACCGATGGCGCGCTGGCTGGCCGATCCGGCCCCTGAGGCGAGGGCCAGGGGCATCACGCCGAGGATGAAGGCCAGGGACGTCATGAGGATGGGCCGGAAGCGCAGGTGCACCGCTTCCAGGATGGCCGAGCGCATGCTCATGCCCTGGGCCTGCAGGTCCTTGGCGAACTCGATGATCAGGATGGCGTTCTTGGCCGACAGGCCGACGATTGCGATCAGGCCGACCTTGAAGTACACGTCGTCCGGCATGCCGCGCAGGGTGACCCCGAGCACGGCACCGAGGATGCCGAGCGGCACCACCAGGATCACGGCAAAGGGAATCGACCACGACTCATAGAGCGCCGCCAGCACCAGGAACACCGTCAGGATGGAGAGCGCGTACAGCAGCGGTGCCTGGGCCCCCGACATGCGTTCCTCGAAGGACTGCCCCGACCATTCGAAGCCGAAGCCCGGCGGCAGCTGTTTTGCCAGCCTTTCCATTTCGACCATGGCATCGCCCGTGCTGAAGCCAGGCGCTGCGGCGCCGGCGATCTTCACCGAAGGGAAGCCGTTGTAGCGCTCCAGGCGTGGCGAGCCCATCACCCACTTCGCCGTGGCAAAGGCAGAGAACGGCACCATGCCGCCCCGGGCATTGCGCACGCGCAGCTGCATCACATCCTCCGGGAGCATGCGGCGCGTGGCATCCGCCTGTACCATCACGCGTTTCACGCGGCCCTGATAGACGAAATCGTTGATGTAGGCGGAGCCGAAGGACACCCCCAGCGTCGTGTTGATGTCGGCCATCTGCAGGCCCAGCGCGCGCGCCCTGCCGCGATCCACGTCCACCTGCAGCTGCGGCGTGTCCTCCTGGCCTTCCGGACGCAGGCCGGTCACGATCTTGCTCTGCGAGGCCATGCCCAGCAGCATGTTGCGCGCTTCCATCAGCTTGGCGTGGCCCTGCCCACCACGATCCTGCAGGCGGAAGTCGAAGCCGGAGGAGTTGCCGAGCTCGGGAATGGGCGGCGGGTTGAGCGGGAAGACGAAGGCATCCTTGATCGTCATGAAATAGCCGAAGGCGCGGCCCACCACCGCCGACACGTGCAGGTCGGGGCTCTCGCGCTCATCCCAGGGCTTCAGCGTGGTGAAGGCGATGCCGCCGTTCTGGCCCGCGCCGAAGAAGCTGAAGCCGGCCACGGTGATCACGCGCTCCACGGCCGGATCCTTGATGTAGTGCTGTTCGAGCTTGTCCAGCACCTGCAGCGTGCGCTCCTGCGTGGCACCGGTCGGCAGCATGACGATGCTGACGAGATAGCCCTGGTCCTCTTCCGGCAGGAAGGAGGACGGCAGGCGCGAGAACATCAGCACCACGGCCGCGACGATCACCCCGTAAATCAGCAGGTAACGACCGGCCTTCGCGATGATGCGCTCGACCATGCCCTGATAGGTGCGCGAGGTGCGCGAGAAACCGCGGTTGAACCAGCCGAAGAACCCTTTCTTTTCGTGATGATGCCCGGCGTCCACCTGCTTGAGCAGCGTCGCGCAGAGTGCCGGCGTCAGCGTCAGCGCAAGCAGCGCCGAGAACATCATCGAGGCCACCAGCGACAGCGAGAACTGCCGGTAGATATTGCCCACCGAGCCCGAGAAGAAGGCCATGGGAATGAACACGGCGGTCAGCACCAGCGTGATGCCGACGATGGCGCCCGAGATCTGGCCCATGGCCTTGCGCGTGGCCTCGCGTGCCGGCAGGCCCTCCTCGCTCATGATGCGCTCGACGTTCTCCACCACCACGATGGCGTCGTCGACCAGGATGCCGATGGCCAGCACCATGCCGAACAGCGTGAGCACGTTC
>JAQZBP010000012.1 GCA_029237815.1 Moraxellaceae bacterium | reverse complement strand
GTCCGTGGACGAGCCGACCGTGAGCATGACCTTCCAGGTCAACAACTCGCCCTTCGCCGGCCGCGAAGGCAAGTTCGTGACCTCGCGCAACATCAAGGACCGCCTCGAAAAGGAACTCATCCACAACGTGGCGCTGCGCGTGGAGCCCACCGATTCCCCCGACCGCTTCAAGGTCTCCGGCCGTGGCGAGCTGCACCTGTCGGTGCTGATCGAAAGCATGCGCCGTGAAGGCTACGAGCTCGGCGTGTCGCGTCCCGAAGTGATCATGAAGGAAGTCGACGGCGTGAAGATGGAGCCGTTCGAGAGCGTGATCTTCGACGTCGAAGAACAGCACCAGGGCGCCGTCATGGAACAGATGGGCCTGCGCAAGGGCGAGATGACCGACATGGTGCTGGACGGCAAGGGCCGCTCGCGCATCACCGCCACCGTGCCCTCGCGCGGCCTCATCGGCTTCCGTTCCGAGTTCCTGACCATGACCTCCGGCACCGGCATCATGACCTCGAGCTTCGACAGCTACGGTCCGGTGAAGTCCGGCGCCGCCGCCTCGCGCAACAACGGCGTGCTGGTCTCCATGACCGGCGGCACGGCGCTGGCCTATGCCCTCTTCACCCTGCAGGACCGCGGCCGCCTCTTCATCGGCCCGCAGACCGAAGTGTATGAAGGCATGGTGGTCGGCCAGAACGCGCGTGGCGAGGACATGGTGGTCAACCCCACCAAGGCCAAGCAGCTCACCAACATCCGTGCCGCCGGCACCGACGAGGCGCTGACGCTGTCCCCGCCCATCCGCATGACGCTGGAACAGGCGCTGGAGTTCATCGAGGACGACGAGCTGGTGGAAGTGACGCCGCAGTCCATCCGCATCCGCAAGAAGTACCTGAACGAGAACGAGCGCAAGCGCGCCAGCCGCGCCGGCTGATCCGCGCCCGCAGCTCGGGCTTCAGCCCGACAATATAAAAGGCCCGCAATTGCGGGCCTTTTTTATTGATGGCAACTGCGCCCGCAAGCAATAGTGGAGCTGCACCCGGCAATGCACGCTGCATCAACTGGCTGTCGCGGCAACCAGCGCGGCCGCACTGCAGGCCTATTTCCAGCGCCCCTCCATGGATTGGCAGAAAAGCTTGCCCATCCCGCTCTTCAGCATGCTGTCGTCGGCCATGTATTGCAGGCTGGCCTTCTCGCCGAAGGCGCCATCGCAGGCCGCCCTGAAGTTGCCCGGACAGCTGCCCACCGTGCGGAAGGTGATTTTCCGCGCGGCCTCCGGGCTGACGCCGTCGAGTTGCGACGCTTTCAGGTCGGCGCACATGCGGCGGAAACGGGACGCCTCCGTGCCCTGGTTGGCCAGGCAGTAATTCAGCATCTGGACGTGATCGTCCACGCGCAGGAGGCCCTGGGTCTGGCAACCATTCTCCGCGGCATGAAGCGCGGTGGCGCCGGTCAGCAGGCCGACAATGAGGAGCAGGAAACGAATCACGGGCACGAGGCAGTCCTGTTGCAGTCGATCGGGACAGGAAGGCTAACGAGGCCGGCCGTGTACGGTTCCTATTTTTTCCTTATTCTGGACACCTGTCCCGCTTCTCGATGCTCGCCGAGGCCCGCATGCAACTGTCCCTGTCCCTGCCCGACTGGCTGCTCCCCGCGGGGGAGCTCATCTTCGGTGACGACGTCGCCGCCATGGCCCACGCCGTCGCGCTGTCGCGCCGCAATGTGCAGGAAGGCGGCGGACCCTTCGCCGCGCTGGTGCTGGATGCGCAGGGCCGCGTGATAGCAGCCGGCGTGAATCGTGTGACGGAGCAGCGCAATTCCGTGCTGCATGCCGAGATGGTGGCGCTCATGCTCGCGCAACGGCAGCTGCGCACGCACGACCTCGGCAGCATCGGCCGCTGCACGCTCGTCACCACCTGCGCGCCCTGCGCCATGTGCCTCGGCGCCATTCCCTGGTCCGGCGTGAGCCGTGTGGTGTGTGGTGCGCGCAGCGAGGACGCCGAGGCCATCGGCTTCGATGAAGGGGACAAGGCGGTGGACTGGGCCGCCGGCCTGCGCCGGCGCGGCATCGACGTGGCCGCCGATGTGGAACGTGACGCCGCGCTCGAGGTGCTGCGCCACTATGCAGCGCAGGGCCACCCGCTCTACTGAGGCGGCCCCGCGTCGTCGCGATTACTTCTTCTCGGGCACCCAGCCCTTGGGGCGCTCATAGCCGTCATTGGCGAGGAATTTCTCGCGCTGCTCGGCGAGGAACTTCTGCGCCTGCGGATCCATCACGTTGAGGCGGTTCTCGTTGATGATCATGGTCTGCTCCTTCAGCCACTCCTGCCAGGCCTGCTTCGAGACCGTCTCGAAGATCTGCTGGCCGGCCGGGCCGGGAAAGGGCGGGAAGGCCAGGCCTTCGAGTTCCTGCTTCAGCTTCCGGCAGAGCACCATGCGCGTCATTGATCACCTCGTAGCTGGACGGCGAGTTCGCCCAGCATCTGCTTGATGGGGGCCGGCAAGCCCAATGCCGGCAGGGCGTCGAGTCTACACCAGCGCTGTGCGCGGTCGCAGACCTGCGCAGGCGCGGCTTTGCGGATTAGTACCGGGCGCATGCGCAGGTGGTAATGGCTGAACGTATGGCCGCGCTCGGGCAACCATTCCGGATGCGGGCGCTTCAGCGCCCACTCCTCTTTCAACACCAGCTTCAGGGTGGCGTCATCCGCCGCCGCCGTTTCCGGAAAACTCCACAGGCCGCCCCAGATGCCGGACGATGGGCGCTGCTCCAGCAGCACCTCGCCTTCGGCATTGAGCAGGACCAGCAGCGTGGTGGATTTCTCCGGCAGTGCCTTCGTCGCCTTCTTGCCCGGATACGCGGTGGGCGTGCCTTCGGCGAGCGCCGTGCACGCCGGCTGCAGCGGACACAGCAGGCAGGCCGGCCTGGTGCGCATGCACACGGTGGCGCCCAGATCCATCATCGCCTGGTTGAAGTGGTGCACGCGCTGTTCAGGCGTGTGCTGCTCGGCCAGCGGCCAGAGGATTCTTTCCTGGGCCGGCCCGGTCTCGGCGACGGCGTGGAAGCGCGCGAGCACGCGCTTCACGTTGCCATCGAGGATCACCGCGCGCTGCTGCCGGCTCAGCGACAGGATGGCGCCGGCCGTGGAGCGGCCGATGCCGGGCAGCGTCGCCACCTCGTCCACCGTCGCCGGAAATTCGCCGCCGAATTGCGCCACCAGCACCTGTGCCGCCTTCTGCAGGTTGCGGGCGCGGGCGTAATAGCCGAGCCCCGTCCACAAATGCAGCACGTCGTCGACAGGCGCGTCGGCCAGCGTCTGCACATCGGGAAAGCGTGCGAGAAAGCGTTCGTAGTAGGGAATCACGGTGGCGACCTGCGTCTGCTGCAGCATGATCTCCGACACCCACACCCGGTAGGGCGTAATGTCCTGCTGCCAGGGCAGGGTCTTGCGGCCGTGGTCGTCGAACCAGCGGAGCACGGCGGTCGCGAAATGAAACCTGTCTTTCTTCATCGAGCCGCGCTTTATGTCTCAGGCCAGAAGGCCGCGGCCGCTACCGTCACGCTGCAATGGCAGGGGCGTGACGGTAGCGGCCGCGTGAGTGGCTCGCCCGCCTTTAGCGGCCGAACAGTTTCTTGAGTCCCTTGTCGAGCTCTTCGTTGAGCTTTTCCTTGGCCTTCGCCTTTTCTTCCTCGGCCTTCAGCTTCACGGCCTCCTTCGGCGTGTCGCCCTTCAGCCCGAGCTTCTCGAGGCCCTTGCCGGCGGCGACCTTCAGCGCCATCTCCTGCACCGCCTTGCCATCGAGTTTGCACAGCGAGGCCATGCTACCGGCGAGGCTGCCCTTGCACTGCACGGGCAGCGCATAGGCAGCATAGCGCTCACCTGCGACAGCCTTGTCGAGGTTCAGCGCGAAGCGGTAGTCGAGCGCCTGCGTCACGAGGTTGAACGTGCCGCTGCCCGCCACTTTCGCCTTGCGCAGGTCGGCGTTCAGCGACTTGCTGTTGACCACTCCGTTGTCGAGCGTGTTCACCGCAGCAAAGCTGGCGATCTGCGTATCGTTCTGCTTTTCCGCCTCGGCGCCGAGATCCTTGCCGGCCAGCGCGAGCAGCGCCTGGTATTTGCCGAGCGCGTTGTTGAGCTCCTTCATCGCGTTCACGCCCTTCAGCACGCCGTTCTCGAACTTGAGATCGGAGGTGCCGCTCACGGTCTTCATCCAGGCGTCGGTGCTGTTGCCGCGCAGGGTAAGCGCGCCGTTATAGCTCGCGCGTCCTTCCAGCAGGTCTTTTTCCAGGAGCTTTTTGGCCAGCGGACCGATCTCCATGCCGTCGAGGCGCGGCTGCAGGCTGAGTACCGGCTGCGCACCCTGCACGTTGATGTTCACCGGCGCGCTGAAGCCGCCCTGGAAAATGCTGCCGCGGAATTCGCTGACGTTGACGATGCCGTTGCCCGCCGTGGCCGCGACGCGGAAGTTCGTGATCGGGTAGGTCATGATCTTGAGCGAGCCGGCGCTCAGCGCGACATCGAGGTTCTGCGTCTTCAGCATCTCGACCGGCAGCAGGTCACCGGCGGCCGGCGCCTTGGCGGCGGGCGGCGCGGTCTTCGCATTCGCCGGGGCGGCCGGCGCGGGCGGCGGCAGATAGCGGTCCACATCCATGCGATCGAGCGTGAGGCGTGCGTACTGGCGCAGGCTGTCCAGATCGCTGATGCCGGCTTCGCCGCTGATGGTCGTGTCATCGAGCGTGATGCGCAGGTTTTTCAGCAGGACCTTCTTCTCGTCGCCGTCGATCAGCGTATTCAGGCTGGCGCGCTTCAGCACATTGGCGTCGGCGGTCTGCGGCGCGGCGATGCCGAGCGCGGCCATCAGCGCACGCGGATTGAAGGGCGCCACTGCGAGCTTGCCGCTCAGCGTCATGCCTTTGGTGATGGGAGTCGCGTCCGCCGCTTTGGCTGCGGCAGGAGCCGCGCTGGCAGCGACCGGTGTTGCGCTCGCAGCGGTTGCGACCGGCACATCGGCAGCGGGCTCGGCGGATTTCATTGCCGGCAGCTTCGCCTCGAGCGCGCCTTCCGCGCGCAGGCCGGCGGCGGTCAGCACGAACGCCGGCAGCGAGAACTGCCCTTCCTTCCAGTTGCCCTTCACCGGGATGTTGAGACTGACATTGAGCGGTTTCGGGTACGCCTTGTCCGGCACCACGGCATTCAGCGCGAGCTGCGGCACATCAAGCGCGCCGGTGCCCCAGTTGGTGGAGAGCGTGCCGGCCAGCGCGGCGTTGACCGGCTGCGGACGCGCCGCATCGGGCCAGTTGGCGCGCAGCTGCAGCTTGCTGAGCGTGAGCTGCGTCTGGCCGAGATCGGCGAGCACCTCGGCGCCCAGCTCCACCGTGGCCGGCGCTTTCAGCGCCTTGTCCTGGTAGTTGGCCTTGAGCTGCAGGCCGGCGACCGTCACCTTGTTGGCGGCGAGATCGGCGCGCACATCGCCCTGCAGGTCGATATCCGCCGGCGCCGGCAGCGAGGTGCCGGAGAGCGCGCTGGTCAGCTTCAGTTTGGCGAGTTCGTAGAGCTTCTTTTCCTGGTTCAGCGAGAGCGTCGTGGCGAGCGTGTTCTTCGCGATCAGCGTCTTGCCTTCGGCGTCCTGCTGGCGGAAGGTGAACTGCAGCTGGAGCGGGAAGGGTTCGTCCATGCTGATATCGCGCGCCGTCACGGCAAAGGCCTCGATGGCACGCTCGACCTTCGCCTGCTCGTCACGCAGGTAGACGGAGGAATCCTTCACCTCGAGTTTTTCCACATTGAAGTTCACTGCCTGCGACGGCTCTTCCTCTTCCGGCGCGCTGGCCAGCTTGGCCAGCATGCGGTCCCAGCTCGTGCTGCCGTCGGCGTACTGGATGAAGCGCACCCTGGCGCCCTCCAGCGTCACCGCGTCGATGTTGATGCGCTTGGAGAAAAGCGGCATCAGCTCCACGCTCACCGCGGCCTTGCCCACCGCCACCAGCGTCTCTTTCTTGTCGGCATCAGTGAGGCTGGTCCTGCCGAGCTTGACGCCGATGCTGGGCCAGATCGTCCACTCGAGGCGGTCGTCGATGGCCAGCGTCATGTCGGTCTTTTCTTTCACCAGGGCGGCGAGCTGCGGCTTGTAGTCGTTGGGGTCGATGACGAGTAGCAACACCGCCACCGCCAGCACCACGAGGCCGACCAGCGAGCCGAAGACGATTCCGGCGATCTTGAGCGCACGCATGAGCAGTTCCTTGCAGGGAATACGAAAGTGTCGGGATTTTTGACTGGCCAGCGTTTCAGGACAAGGCGCTTTTGTTGGTCACGCGCAAACCGGCGCCAGCGCCGGCCGGCGGTAACGACGTGTCGACGCTACAGCACCGACTTGTCGCGGGACCCGATCCGTCCTGGAGCTTGCAGATAAGAAGAGAGAGAAAGGCTCAGTGGCAGGCGCCGGAGGACGGCTGACGCCACTGCACCGCCTGCTCGGCGGGGGCCGGCAAGGGCGCGCAGCCGGTCTTGCAGCTGCCACAGCCATCGCCGCAGCCGCCGCTGGCCACCGGCGTGCGGGACAGCCAGCGCGAGAGCCGGTTCGACCCGCGCCAGGCCACGAGCCGGGCAATGCGCAGGCGCAGGGCCAGCGCGACCTGCGGCAGGAAGCGCCCCAGCATCACCCACAGGCTCCAGGCCAGGAGCAGGCCCACCACGGCCATCTGCAGCGCAGCGTTCATGTCAGCGCCTCCACCAGGTGGAAGGTGAGAAAGGAGGCGAAGTAGGCGAGCCCGAAGAGGTAGACGGTCATGATGCCGACCTGCCGCCAGGAGCCGGTCTCGCGGCGTACGGTGGCCAGGGTGGACAGGCACTGCGGCGCGAAGATGAACCACACGAGCAGCGACAGTGCTGTGGACAGCGGCCACTGCGCGCCGATCAGGCCGCCGAGCTGGTCGGCCACCATCTCTTCATTGCCGGAGATGGCGTAGACGGTGCCGAGCGCCGCCACCACGACCTCGCGCGCCGCCATGCCGGGAATCAGCGCCACGGCGATCTGCCAGTTGAAGCCGATGGGCGCGAAGACCGGCGCCAGGAAGTGGCCGATACGGCCGGCGAAGCTGTAGTCGATGGCAGGGCCGGTGAACTCCGCCGGCGGTGCCGGGAAGGTGGCCAGGAACCACATAAGGATGGTCAGCGCCAGGATCACGCCGCCCACGCGCTTGATGAAGATGCTGCCGCGCTCGTACACGCCGAGGCCCACGCTCTTCCAGTCCGGCACGCGGTAGCTGGGCAGCTCCAGGATGAGTGCATGCTCACTTTCATCCTTGCGCAGACGCTTGATGATCCAGGCCACGCCCATGGCCGAGAGGATGCCGCCGGCATACAGCGCAAACAGCACCAGCCCCTGCAGATTGAACAGGCCCCAGACCGTGGTGCGCGGGATGAAGGCGGCGATCAGCAGCGTGTAGACCGGCAGGCGCGCCGAGCAGGTCATGAGCGGCGCCACCATGATGGTGGTGAGCCGGTCGCGCGGGTCGGCAATGCTGCGCGTGGCCATGATGCCGGGGATGGCGCAGGCGAAGCTCGACAGCAGCGGAATGAAGGAGCGGCCCGTAAGGCCGGCCTTGAACATGACATGGTCGAGCAGGAAGGCGGCGCGCGGCAGGTAGCCGGACTCCTCCAGCATCAGGATGAAGAAGAAGAGGATCAGGATCTGGGGCAGGAAGACCAATACGCCGCCAACGCCGGCGAAAATGCCGTCAACGAGCAGGCTCTTCAGCACCCCGTCGGGCATGGCGGAAGTGGTCAGACTGGCCAGGCCGGCAACGCCGGCCTCGATGCCGCCCATGAAGGGCTCGGCCCAGGAGAACACGGCCTGGAACATCAGGAACATCAGCGCCGCCAGCCAGACCAGGCCGAAGACCGGGTGCAGCAGCATGCTGTCGATGGCGTCGTCACGCACGTCAGTGTCGCGTGGCATGACGACAGTTTCGGCGATCAGGGAGCGAACCTCGGCGTGAAGGTCGGCATCTTCGGAGACTGGGGCGGCTGGCGCCGTGGGCAGGGCATCGGTCAGGCGGTCCAGCAGGGCGCGCACGCCGTCGCGGCGCACGGCCACGGCTTCCACCACCGGAATGCCGAGGCGTTCGGCGAGCTTGTGCGCATCGATGGTGATGCCGCGCCGGCGGGCGTCGTCCATCATGTTGAGCACGAGCAGCATGGGGCGGCCCAGGCGGCGGATTTCCAGTACGAAGCGCAGGTGCAGGCGCAGGTTGGTGGCGTCGGCGACGCAGACCAGCAGATCGGGGAGGGCCTCGCCGGGATATTCGCCAAGGCAGATGGCGCGGGTGATGGCCTCGTCGGGGCTCGCGGCCTCGAGGCTGTAGGCGCCCGGCAGGTCCAGCACCTGCACATGGCGGCCGGAAGGCAGCGTCAGGCGGCCTTCCTTGCGCTCGACGGTGACGCCGGCGTAGTTGGCGACTTTCTGGCGCGCCCCGGTGAGCTGGTTGAAGAGGGAGGTCTTGCCGCAGTTGGGATTGCCGACCAGGGCAACGCGCAGCGGCGCCGTCATGGTCGTCATGCGCCCATCTCCACGGTCACGCGGTCCGCCTCGGTACGGCGCAGGGCGAAGCGGGTGAAGCCGACCTGCACCAGCAGCGGGTCACCGCCCACCGGCCCGGTGGCGACCAGGCGCACGGTCTCGCCCGGCACGAAGCCGATCTCGGCCAGACGACGCGCAATCGGGTCCGCCGCGGAGGTCGGCTCGACTGCCCGCACGGTGGCGGAAGCGTGGCGCGGAAGCTCGGAAAGGCGCACGGCGTACTACCTGAAAGTTAACGAGAACGATTCTCAAGATTGCCTGCAGTACTGTCAAACGCTATTTCGCGAGCGTGCCAGCCACTGCCGGAAAGCCACTGTAAAGGAGGGAGGGCGCCCGCGGCATGGACCCAAATCAATCTGATATCCTGCCGGCTCACTAAACGACCAGCGAGGACGTGATGGCGCGCGGCTATCAGTACGAGTATTCCAAGCTGCCGGCCGGCCTGTACGACCAGCAGGGCCGCGAGCGCAAGGCCCAGACCATGCGCGCCATCCTCGCCCACCACTTCGGCGCGGCCCGCCTGGCGGAACTCGATGCCGTGGATGTCGGCTCCTCCAGCGGCTACATCGACAGCGTGCTCGCCCCCGCCTTCCGCTCCCTCACCGGGCTCGACATCGACAGCGGCGCCATCGCCCAGGCCGAGGCCAGCTTCGGCCACATCCCCAACCTCCGCTTCGAGCAGGGCGACGCCATGCAGCTGCGCTTTGCCGACGCCAGCGTCGACGTGGTCATCTGCTCCCACGTCTACGAGCACGTGCCGGACGCGCGCCGCATGATGGCCGAGATCCTGCGCGTGCTGAAACCGGGCGGCGCCTGCTTCTTCGCCGCCGGCAACCGCCTCTGCGTGGACGAACCGCACCACCACCTGCCCTTCCTCTCCGTGCTGCCGCGCCCGCTCGGCCACCTGTACGTGCGCCTGGCCGGCAAGGCCAGCTACTACTACGAGAAGCACCTCAGCTACTGGGGCCTGCGCCACCTGGTGCGCGCCTTCGAGCTGGTCGACTACACGCGCCTGGTGATCGCCACGCCCGAGCAGTTCGCCGCCGATTACATGCTGACGCCGGGCAGCCGCAAGCACCGCATCGCCAACCTGGTCGCGCGCTGGGCCGTCTGGCTCGTGCCGAGCTATCTGTGGGTGCTGCGCAAACCGCAAGGCTGAGCTGAATTCGCCTGCTCTCGGGCGCCATGCACGACAGCGTCGCCTCGCGGCTAAAAAAATAACGGCCTCGCACCATAAAAAAGCCCGGCCGGGGCCGGGCGCTGACAAGTCGTCAGAAACACGCGCAAAGCGTTCAGGCCACGTCGAGCTCGAGCTGGAATTCCTCGCCGCGACGCGCCTTCAGAATCCACTGTAGTTCCTCGCCGGCAACTTCGTCGCGTTCCAGCAGCACGCGGATCAGGCGCTGCATGGCCGGCGCATGCGCCTTCATTTTTTCCATCGCGCTTTCATGCGCGGCCTGCAGGGTGGCGAGAGCCTCCGTCGTCACGGCGCGGCCGCGCGCTTCCTGCAGCACCGGTGGCAGCGCGGCGAGCGAGAGCTCCGGCGCGCCTTCGTGGGCGGAGTAGGCGCCGGCCATTTCGATGGCGAGCTTGGTGGCCTGCTCCAGGTCCTGCGCGGCACCGGTGGAGGCCTCGCCGAGATAGAGGATTTCGGCGGCACGGCCGGCGAGCATCATTTCCATGCGCGCGCGGATTTCCGAGGCCGTTGCCAGTGCGGTCAGCTCTTCCTCGCTGAAGATCGTGACGCCGAGCGCGTGGCCCTGCGGCAGGATGGTGACCTTCTCCACCGTGATGCCGGGCAGCGTGAGGTGGCCCACCACGGCATGGCCGGCCTCGTGCACGGCGATGCGGTGGCGCAGCTCGTCGCTGAGCACGCGCTGCTCGGCCATGTCGCCGATGCGGTGGCGCTCGATGGCGCGCTGCACATGCACCGTCGCCAGCAGCATCGCGCCTTCCTTCGCCGCCACGACGGCGGCGGCATTCACCACCGCCGCAATGCCGGCCGGCGACAGGCCCGTCGAGAGGCGCGCGAGCAACGCATAGTCGAGATCCGCCGCCACGGTCTTGCCCGCCTCGCGGGCGAGGAGCTCCATCTGCCGGCGAAACAGCTTTTCGCGGCTCTCGCGCTCCGGCAGCTCCAGGCGGCAGGTGCGATCGAAGCGGCCTTCGCGGCGCAGGCCGGTGTCGAGCAGGTCGCCGAAATTGGTGGCGCCGACCACGATCACGCCGTCGTTGCGGTGATAGCCGTCGAGCTCGACCAGCAGCGCGTTGATGATGCGGTTGTTCTCCGCGCCCACCGCATTTTCTTCGCCAGTGCGGCGGCCGATGCCGTCGATCTCGTCGATGAACACGATACAGGGCGCCTTCGCCCGCGCCGCCTTGAACAGGCTGCGCACGCGGCTCACGCCGACGCCGACGAACTTGCTGGAGAAATCCGAGCCGGTGAGTGCGATGAAGTTGGCGCCGGCCTCTGCCGCCAGCGCGCGCGCCAGCATGGTTTTGCCGGTGCCGGGCGGGCCTTCCATGATGACGCCCTTGGGCGGGCGCGCGCCGAGCCGCGAGAAGGAACGGTTGTCGCGCAGGTAGCCGACGATGTCCTCCAGCGCGCGCTTGGCGCTGTGCGCGCCGATCACCTGGTCGAAGCCTTCCTCGCTGCGCGAGGGTCGCAACACCTGGAAGGGGCTCATTGCGCCGCGCAGCACGCTGGCCAGCAGCAGCGCGAACACCACCAGCGCAGAGAGGCCGGCGATGTTGCCGAGCGGCAGATCGCGCAACACACCGCCGGCCGCACGCTGCGGCGTCAGGCCGTCATCGAGCGCATAGAGCGGCACGCCGGCAGGCAGCAGCGCCTGCAAGGACGAGGCGTCGCGCAGCACGGCGGGCAGGCGCACATAGAAATGGCTGTCGCCCTGCGACAGCAGCAGATAGCTGCCACCGATGCCGGCCTCGCTGATCGCGCCCGGCTGCAGGGCCATCAGCGCGCTGAGCGGACGTTCCTGGCGGAACCAGAGCGCGGCGTTCTGCTCCATGAAAAGCGCGCGGTCGACACGCGCCGGCGAGGAGGGCAGGGCCAGGAAGATGGTGGCGGAGAGCAGGAACAGACCGAGCAGGGCGAGGCCCAGTTGCCCGCGCGAGAGCGCGGCCAGCATTTTGCGCAACGACGACATAGAGTTCTCGTAGCAATCGATAGCAATAGGTTCAGCCACCGCGATGGGACTGCGAGCGGTGGAGCACTGATTTCCGTATGAAGTTCACTGGTCCGGGCTGCCGTGCCGGGAACGTTCTCCGCGAAGGCGGAGGGGGAGCAGATGATGAAAGACTCGCCCGCCTCACTGGCCGGGAGTCGACGGGAAATGGTTACCCGGCCTGCTCCGCTGCCGCCTGTGATTTGCATCAGCAGGCAGTGGGCATGGTACGAATTCCGCGAGCGATGGTCGACAGCACTTCATAGCTGAACTGTTAACCCGTGCGGACCAGAAAGAGCATCAGCCATGCGGTACGGATGCGCTGTTAAGTGCGCTCTGCCGACTCGCCACCGTGAAGGTGAATTGGCGCTGCGCTGAGCTCAAGAGACCGCGATTTGTTTGCTGCATCACTTCTGCGCGCTCTGCATTTCCCACTTTCTGTTTCGCTAAATAATCGCGTGGGCCTGAAGCCTTGTCGGCGTTACAGCGGCGCCACCATGACGGTTAGCGTGTCGGCATAGGCGCCGGGTGGCGCGTCGTCCATGGCTTCGCGCGGCACCGTGACTGTCAGCCGGTTGGCGACAGGCGTGCAAGCGGCCAAGGAGGGCGTGTCGGTCGCGAAGGCGCCGGAGGCCGTGTTGTATCGGAGGGATGTGGCGGCCCAGGCGACCGCATACGGGACGGTGGCGGCCTGCGTGGTGGACGCCAGGGCGAAGCGGCCATTGGCCGACGTCAGGGTGACGCTGTAGGTGCCGGGGCCGTTCTGGCTGACGCAGGCCGGCGAGCTGCCCGTCAGCGACGCGCCGCTATAGGTGCCCAGCGTGATGTCGTTGATGCCCGTGACACGGATCCGGTTGGGGATGATCAGGGTGATCGTGGTGGAGCCCGTGGAGGTGGCGCCGATGCGGCCGTCGGTTGGCGCTGGCGCGGGATAGCCCGGGCTGGGCAGGGCGATTGCAGCCAGGAAGGCGAGTGCAGCGCGGAGCGGGCGTCGGGGTGTGCGGATGAGGCTCGGAGGAGGCTCGCGCGAATTCTTCTGGCAGAGCGGTCCCGCTCGCGGCCCGATGAGAGCCCGACATTGCAGTGCCCGCGGCGCGTCCCGCTGACCCCGGGTAACGTTCCGCCTGACAGATGGCCCGCCCGCGACAAGCCGGGCCCTTGGCACGCATTGCTCCATGCTCATATCGACGCCTCCCTGGCGAGGAATATGCTGCGCACGACGTGAATCGTGTCGTGTACCTACAGGTATAGAAGAGCTGGCGGAATACGTGGGGATTTCGGTGAAGTTTGCGGTCGGGCTGGCTTCCTGGTAGCGGGCGTCCGCCAGGGCGCGGGATGATTGGCCACCACCCCACCCGTAAAATCAGCCGCTTACGGCAGCGCAGCATCGTTTAACTGGTAGCGCCGGCGTTCCTCTCTGTGTCTTGATGCCGACAATAGGGACTGCCCAGAGTGTTGCGACGGTCGCGCAAGGTGGGGGCGTTCAACGGAAGCACGGCAGCTCCCGAAGCGGTTTGCATGGTTTCGACTCCCATTACCCCCGCCAAATCAAAGCCCGCAATCGCGGGCTTTTACATATGCTGCCCCTTTCCGTTTTTACTGTATCGTCCATTGCGCCGGGCTCTGCCCGGCCCGCTTTTCACCCGACATGCAGTACCTGGGCAAGAAACGGACTGCCGCCATTCCAAAAGGACAATAAGGAAATCCCCATGAAACGTACCTTTCTTGCGGCCGCGCTGGCTGCTGTTGCGCCGCTGGCTTCCGCCGCCTGCACCTATCCGCTCGATGCCACCGCGGCCCAGTATGCCGCCGGCAACCTGACGCCCTTCCCCTACGTGAACTTCCAGTCGGCCGAATACACCACGGTCGATACCAGCAGTTACTACAGCACCGGCTCCACCATCACTTACCAGGCCTACTCCGACACCGGCCTCGATGCCATCGCGCAATCCGCCACGACCGGCGTGCCCAGCGGCGATGTGACGCTGCCGTCCTCCGGCATCGTCGCCTTCGAGATGCTGGTGGACCGCTTCCCGGCAACCGCGGAAAGCAATGTCAACAACTACCTCGGCGTCGCCCTCACCAGCACGCGCAAGCTGATCCCCACCGCGGCCCTGGATGGCGCGGTCGTGCAGATCTTCCTGATCAATTCCGGCTTGTCGCAGGGCTCGTACGTCACGATCTACGGCGGTGCCTCCTCGGGCGGCACCGTGACCTGGGCGGGTGACCCCAACGTGGTGCCGCTGTCGCTGCCGCTGCCCAGCAACTACCGCGTCGGCCTCTACCTGAACATGAATACTCGCCAGGTCGGCTACACGGTGAATGGCGTCGACCGCGGCTACCTGCAGAACGACAACGGCGGCGCCTACACGCTGCCGGCGAGCGTGCAATCCGTCGCGCTGACCCTGAACGGTATCGTGCAGGCGCCGCAATCAAGCCCGCTGCTCGGCACGCCGGTCGGCGGCACGCTGATTACCGACCAGAGCCAGTTCACGCAGCCCTTCCCGGCTGGCACCACGGACATCTGCAGTGCCGGCGGCAACGCCGGGCCGACCCTGCCCAGCGGCCTGCCCTTCCCTGGCAAGGGCAAGGCGCTCGGTCTGCAGATGAACCAGCCGTAGTCGCTGTGGCCGCTCCGTTAAGGGCGTCCCTGCAGCAAGAACCCCGCCACGGCGGGGTTTTTTATTGCCCGATGGAAAGCCATGGCCTGTGCCGTGGGTTCGATTCCCATCACCCGCTCCATCTATTGAGAGCCTGCATTTGCAGGCACCTTTCATTGAAAGACACGTCAACTGCAGCGGCGACCGGTCTCGAGCGCGCCGTTTTCATTGTTTCGCAATGACTCTGGCATCCAATATGCAAAGCACTTCATAGGAAGTGTCATAGGGAGGGCCAAGGAGGGCATCACGGAAGGTGCGGTGAGGCGCTCATGGCTTGAAGGAGAATGGCTGCCCGAGCAGGGACCGGAGAGGACGTTCAACGGGGAGCGCCATTTCAATTGAAAGTCCAGGTTTTGCAGAGAGGCGACCATGACGCGAAACGAGTTGTTAACCCCCGTGAGCGAGCTGGGTTATCTGATGGAGTGCGCAGCCTTGAACTACACCGGTGAGCTGAAGTGGGGACTGGCCAAATTGTGTGAAAGCATTCAACAGCGGGCGCCGGGGTATGACCTGGTGGAAATCCAGGCAGCCCTACCCGAGCTGGTGCAGTCGCTGACGCGATATCGCAGCGGCGACAATGATGAGGGGGTCAATCTCCTGGTGGCTGTCAGCAGAGCCTGGCGACAGGCGATACAGGGCCAGACGCAGTGCTGAACCTTGTAAAAAGGTATTACCGTAGCTTCCCAAAAAGGGCGGCAGGAATCCGACACACCCCTGTAAAACGTGGAAAACCACCCCCAAAAGCGGCAATAGCTCAGTTGGTAGAGCACAAGTTTCCCAAACTTGAGGTCACGAGTTCGAACCTCGTTTGCCGCTCCATATGTTGAGAGCCCGCCAATGGCGGGCTTTTGTCATCCTGGGATTAGGGTCAGGCCAACTGTTAAGACTTTTATGCCGACTCTGGAGTGGGGAGGTTCGCCGCTCCACTTCCTAACATCCCTAATTGCCTAATATGCCTGTTTCGATGGTTGGGCTA
>JAQZBP010000003.1 GCA_029237815.1 Moraxellaceae bacterium | reverse complement strand
TCTGGCGAATAGCGCCAGGTCTTCTTGGGGCGGGTACTGCGGGGCATGGTGCACCTCCTCTGGTTAGAAAGAGGTGTCCACTAAAGCGGGGCAACTACACCCTCTGCATGTCACTCCCAGTCAGCCTGCACACGAGCAGTCGCAGGATGACCCTGTCTACTTCACGAAAATCGAGGGCTTGCCGCCAATTGTCGCGATCAGTCAGGCCGGCGAGATGAGCGTGGCGCTGGATGAGAGTGGTGTTGTCTGGGCCTGGGGAGGCGGTGGCAGGAATACGCTGTTCAGTGTTGATGGGGGAGTCCCGGATCGCCGCCTGCCGACCCCCATCCACGGGTTACCCCGCATCGTGAGAATCAGCGCCAGTCCGGCGGTCATTGCCGGCATTGATGAGCAGGGACGCCTGTGGACCGTGGGCTATGGCCTGGAAAGCGGTCGCGCGCCCTCTGTTTCGGCGAAGCCGGAGAAGCTGACCGGCATCGTGCCGCTGCCGGCCAAGGCGGTGGATGTCGATCTCGGGGGATTCGGCATGGCGATCGTGCTGCTCGAGAACGGCCAGGTCTGGACGTGGGGACATAACAGCTCCGGGCAACTCGGACTGGGCCATCGGCAGGCGAGCGCAACGCCGGTGCGTGTCGAGAGCATCAGCCGGATCAGGGCCATCAGGGCCTTTGGCGAATATGCGCTGGCACTTACCGATGATGGCGATTTGTTGTACTGGGGAGGCCTGTATTACGAAGGTGGCATCGGGTTTCATGAAATCGCGCGCCATAACATTGTTTCGCCTGCGGTCCTGCAGCGCGGAACCCGGGCCGTGGAGCTGGCAGCAGGCGGGGCGGATTTCGCTTATATCGACGAGAACGGCAGCGCCTGGTACTTCGGCCGCAACCGTGAAGGCGAGCGCGGCACCGGCCGAGCCAGCGAGAAATACAACAGGAAGTTTGTGCTGACGCCGCAGAAGTCGTTGTGGTCGCGCTAACTCAAGAAATGCAGGCAGAGCGGAGCGACTCAGGGGATTTGCCTCCGCCTGATCCAGCTCGATAAGAAACGCTTTTCCCTGTTTTGCTTAACTGCGCCGCGAACCTTTCTCCGGATCCGGCTCCGCAATGAACACCGACACCGGCGCCCGCTTGATCAGCCCGCGCGCCAACTCCGGCTTCGCCTCCAGCCACTGATCCCACGCATCTTTCTCCAGCACCACCACCATGCGCTTGTCCTGCGCCTCCTTCGGCAGTTTCGGGTCGGGCTTGTGCATGCGCCGGAACACCGGATGCGCGTCCGCATTCAGCGTCAGCATCGTGTAGCTCTCGTGCACCTCGCCGCTTTCCTTGTCGACCCAGGCATTCCACAGGCCGGCGAGCGCGAAGGCATCGCCGTCCTGGCGCCGGAAGCGCCACCACACGTTCTTGCCCGTCTCCCAGCACGGCTCCCAGAAGTGGTCGACCGGAATCAGGCAGCGCTGGCTGCGCGCCCAGGGCTGCTTGTAGCTCGCCTTCTGCTCCAGCTCCTCGGCGCGCGCGTTGTTGGTGGCGTAAGTGAGCTTCGGCGTCTTGGCGAACCAGGGAATCAGGCCCCACTGTCCCTGCACGAGTTCGCGCGCATAGCCCGCGGCCTCGCGGTCGCGCCGGATGAACCAGCCCGGCGCGCGCGGATAGATCTCGTGCGGGTGGTACTGGCGCTGGACGGCGACGCCGAACTGGCGGGCAAGGTCGGTGGCGGAGGCGGGGACATACACATTGCACATGGCGGCGCGGTCCGGGGCGGGAGTCGGTGCCTTATGGATACCTCTTTTTGCGCCGTTTGGCTGCTGTCTTTGCCAGTCGCGCCGACACGCGTCCCGGCGCCGGCCCGACGCCATGGGCGCGGTGGCCACGCCATGGCCCGGTCGCCCCACGCGACGGGCTGTCTGCCGCACGGATGGTCTGCGCTGTCCGCGTGCGGGCGCTGCGGTAAGCTCGCGGCATCTCCCTTGCCTCAAGACGGAACTTTCCATGCGCAGACTTTTTCTCTCCCTCCTGCTCGCCGTGCTGGCGTTCCCGACGACGGTGGCCGCGCGCAGCGCCAGTGAATGGGTCGAGATCTATGACGGGGCCCGGAAGGCGATGCGGGCCCAGGACTACAAGCAGGCCATGAGGCTGGCGAAGAAGCTGGGCAAGAAAGACCCGTCCGGCATGCTGATCCGCGCCACGCTGTACCGTAACGGGCAGGGCGTGGACGCCGACCCCGAGGAGGCGCGCGAGCTCTACCTGGAGGCTGCGGAGCAGGGCAACGCGGAAGCGACCTATGCGGCAGCGACCATGCTGGAGCGCGGCGAAGGCGGCGCGGCCGATCCGGCGCAGGCGCTGGCGCTGTACGAGAAGGTCGGGAAGGACCATCGGCAAGCCGCGGCCCGCCTGTGGCAGGTCTATACGAAGGGCGACCTCGCGCCCAAGGACGACGCGAAAGCGCAGCGCTGGCTGGCCCGCGCGGCCGAGCTCGGTGATGCGGACGCTTCCGTGCTCTATGGCCCGCGCCTGTTCAAAGGCGACGGCGTGGCGCGCGATCCCAAGGCGGCGGTGAAAATGCTGTTTGCCGCGGCCGATCGCAAGAACCTGGAGGCCATGACCATGATTGTCGGCGCCTTCGAGACCGGCGACGGCGTGGCGAAAAACCTGGAAACGGCGCGCTTCTGGGCCCAGCGTGCCAAGCTCGCGGGACACCCCGACGCGCCGCAGTGGCTGGATCGCCTGCCCACGGAGTTCCCCAGCGAGGGCATCTACGAAGGCGGCTACTCCTATGATCGCGGCATGTACCTGCTGAACTCCAAGCAGGACAAGCAGGGCGCCTTCGAGTCCTTTCTGGAATCCGCGAACATGGGCTTCCGCCCTGCGATCAGCATGGTGGTGGGCGGCTATTACGAGGGCGACTACGGCCAGGCGAAGGACCTCGAGAAAGCGCGCTACTGGGCGCGCCTCGGCGCCGAGCTCGACAACGACTACTGCCACCTGGTGCTGGCCACGATCTCGCGGCAAGGCCTGCTCGGCGTGAAGGACATCGAAGCTGCGATCTACTGGTACGAGCGCGCCGCGGCGCGCCAGCGCAAGCCCAACACCGTGGCCATGTTCCAGCTCGCGCAGCTGTATGAAAAAGGCGAGGAGGTGCCCGCCAACGAGGCGCTGGCGCTGTACTGGTACAAGACCGCCTACGCGCACGGCAGCACCCGGGGCGAGGCCTGGCTGAAAGCCAAGGGCCTGCTGCAACCGAGCCCGCAGGCCCAGGCCCTGATCGACCGCATCCACCGTGACGGTCCCGACCGCTCCAGCCTCATGGCCTTCAATGTGGACGTCGCCAACTACTGCAAGGCCGGCGGTCCGCGCTGCCACGACTACACGGTGCAGGCGCGGCAGATGGAGCGCCAGCACAATGCGCGCGCCGACTCCGCCAACACGCAGCGGCTCTGGAATGTCTACTCCACGGGCAGCGGTTTGTCCGACGCGGAGGCACGCGCGCGCAGCGAGTGCATGCGCAAGAAGACCGAATCCATCCAGCGCCAGACCTATGGTCAGCAGGACTGGCGTTACGAGGGCAACTGCTACTGACGAAGTCGGCGCGCAGGGGGACGATTCATTTTTCTTCCGGCGAAACGGATGCGGTCCCCCGCGGCTCGCCGGCTTCCCCTGCGGTGTCCGGCGCATCTACCCTTGCCCGCCACAGGCGGGGCCGCGCGACACCGGGCCCCTCCTGTGTCCGCCGCCGGCGTGGCCGTCGGCACGGCGTTTTTGCGCAGGGAGATCGCCGCTGCTGCGGCCGTCAGGAGCGACGGATCGTCCGGGCGGTCGTCGTGAGCCCTTGTGCCCCGTCGGGGTGCTGAGTTTTCATTCAGGGTCTGCTCTCCACAGGACAAGGATTTTCATGGTGGCCATGGCTGCAAAGCGGCTTTTTTCGCTGATTCCGTTTACGCCTGCCGGCCGTTGCATGTTCGCCATCCTGGCCTGCGCGCCGTTCTTTGCGCTGGTGGCCCGGCATTTGTGGCCGGTGCTGCAGTCGCCAGCGCTGCTGGCCACTACGCAGCCCGCCATGATGGCCGGCCTCGTGGTGCTGATCGCCCTGCTCTGCGCCGCCGACGCCGTGCTGTTCGCCCTGCTCTGGCGCCGCCGTCATAGCCTCACGCCCGTGCCCCGGCTCGCCCTCGGCGTGGCGCTCCTGCAGGGCACCGGCTACACGCTGATCAGCTTTGCCTTTGGCCACCTCACTTCGCCGTTTGCCGTGACCGCCACCATCTCCACGGCGGTCATCGGCTGTGCGCTCCTGGGCTGGCGCGTGGTGCTGGTCGCCGTCTACGTCAATGTGCCGCTGTCCCTCGCACTGCAGGGGTTGATCAACGCGGGCGTGCTGCCGTATGCGCCGGTGCTGCCGGCGGCGAGCTTTGTCGGGGGCCAGCCGGTGGCATGGTGGGCGGCGCTGCGGGTCGAGGAGTTCTATATCCACGTGTTGCTGGGCGGAACCTTCATCCTCTGGGCCTTCGCGCGCTTCGACCGGCAGCGGCTCGAGCTGCAAACCCTGTCGCGCACCGACGGCCTGACCCGGCTCTCCAACCGCCGCCATTTCATGGAGCGGCTCGAGATCGAGCAGCGGCGCGCCGAGCGCTACGGCAGCACGTTCAGCCTGGTGCTCTGCGACGCCGATCATTTCAAGCAGGTGAACGACAGCCATGGCCACCACACCGGCGACGAGGTGCTGCGCCGTCTCGGGTCGGTGCTGAACGGCGGCCTGCGCATCCCGGCCGACGTGGCCGCGCGCTTAGGGGGTGAAGAGTTCGCCCTGCTCCTGACCGAATGCGACGAGGCCGAGGCCGCGCGGGTCTGCGAACGCCTGCGCCGCGAGCTGAAGGCGCAGCCCTTCAGCGCCGGCGGCCGCCCCTTCGGCGTCACCCTGAGCATGGGCATTGCCGCCTGGCAGGGTGGCAGCGCCGAGGCGTTGCTGAAGACGGCGGACGCGCGACTCTACGCCGCCAAGGCCGGCGGCCGCGATCGCGTGGTCGCGACCCTCGCGGAGGCCGGCACATGAAGTCGCAGCTCGCCCGCGCCCTGCAATGGCTGGAGGACCAGCTCAACCATCGCCGCGACACGGCCGGCTGCCTGTTAGTGGCGCTGGTGGCGCTGGTGGTGGCGGTGCCGCTGGCGCTCATGTCGCTGATCGGGCTCTTCCACCCCGGGGTGGCCCCGCTCTTCGATCCGGTGGTGCTGCGCGGCACCCTGGTGATGAACACGGCGGCGGTGCTCCTCTACGCCGCGGTGGTGGCGTATTGCTGGCCGCGCTTCCGCTCCAGTCGCCCGCGGCCGTGGCTGGCCTATGGCCTCGTCACCTTCCTGCTCGTCAGCTCGACGCTGGTCGCCGTGCTCTACGGGCACCTGGATTCGCCCTTTATCGTCATGCTCTTCGCCGGCCTGGCATTGGCGCGGGTGTGGTTCCCGCTGCGGGTGCTGGCGCCCGGCATCGTCGTGTCCCTGCTCCTGCTGCTGGCGGTCGAGCCGCTGGTCCGCCAGGGCGTCCTGCGCTATGCCCCGCTCCTGTCGACGCCCATTTTCACCGGGCAACCGCTGCTGCTGTTCTGGGACATCAGCATGCAGCTGATCTACACCGTGACGGCGCTGTTTTTCCTGGCGACCATCCTCTACCTGTTCGCGCTCATGGACCGTCGCGACCAGGTGCTGCATGACCTTTCGCGGCTGGATACGCTGACCGGGCTGCTGAACCGCGCCACCTTCATGAAGCTGCTGGAGGAGGAGTGCGCCAAGCAGATGCGCACGGCGCGTCCGGCCTGCGTGATGATGTGTGACATCGATCACTTCAAGACGGTCAACGACAGTTACGGCCACGCGGCCGGCGATCTCGTGCTGGCGCGCCTGGGCCACTTGCTGAAGAGCGCCACGCGCTATCCGCTCGACGTGCCGGCACGCTACGGCGGCGAGGAATTCGTGGTGCTGCTGCCAGAGACCGAGCTCGCCGCGGCGCAGGTGGTGGCCGATCGCCTGGCCGAGCAGGTGCGTAGCGAGGGTTTCGAGAGCGACGGGCAGCGCTTCTCCGTCACGCTCAGCATCGGTATCGCGCAGTCGGTCGACGGCGACGCGGAGCAGGCCCTGCGGCTGGCGGACGCCAACCTCTATGCCGCCAAGCGCGCCGGCCGCGACCGCGTGGTGGCGTCGGCCCCGGCCTGAGCGGCACCTGCGGCAGGGCACAGGGCGACGCCGCAAGTTTCTTTTCCGTGGCGCTATGGGAGTATCGCGCCCAGCATTCACCTGAGTCCGCGCCATGCCCGCCGCCGCCGAGAAACGCACCGTCCTCCTGCTCGCCACCGCCCAGGCGCTGTTCCAGACCGGCACCGTGCTGATGATCACGCTGGCCGGCCTCGTCGGCCTGCAGCTTGCCCCCGACCAGGGCCTCGCCACCCTGCCCATCGCGCTGATGATGGTCGCCACCGCCCTCACCACGATTCCCGCCTCGCTGCTCATGCAGCGCATCGGCCGCAAGGCGGGCTTCCTGCTGGGCACGGCGCTCGGCGTCGCGGCGGGCCTGCTCGCGGCGCTCGCGATCGGCACGCAGCACTTCGCGCTCTTCGTCGCGGCCAGCATGCTGATGGGCAGCTACCAGGGCTTCGCGCAGTTCTACCGCTTTGCCGCGGCCGATGTGGCCAGCCCCGATTTCCGCAGCACCGCGATTTCCTGGGTGATCGCCGGGGGCGTGGTGGCGGCGGTGGCCGGCCCCAACCTGGCGCGCGCCACGCAGGCGCTCGGCCCGCTGCCTTTCGTGGCGTCGTACCTGGCACTCGCGATGCTGGGCGTGCTGGCCGCGATCGCCATCAGCCGCCTGACGCTGCCGCCGCCCGCCGCGGAGGAGGTGCGCGGCGAGGCGCGGCCGCTGGCGGAAATCCTGCGCACGCCGGTCTTCCTCACCGCGCTGCTGTGCTCGACCACCGGTTTTGCCGTGATGAGCATGGTGATGACGGCGACGCCGCTGGCCATGCACCAGCACGGCCATCATCTCGACGCCTCGGCATTGGTCATCCAGTGGCATGTGCTCGGCATGTTCGTGCCGTCCTTCTTCACCGGCGCCCTGATCCGCCGCGTCGGCGTGCTGGCGGTGATGGCGGCCGGCGCGTTGCTGTTCGGCGCGCATATCGCCATTGCGCTCTCCGGCCACGCCTTCCTGCATTACGTCTCCGGCCTGATCCTGCTCGGCGTGGGCTGGAACTTCCTGTTCATCGGCGGCACGACGTTGCTGACCGAGGCCTACATGCCTGCCGAGAAGGGCCGCGTGCAGGCGGCGCACGATTTCCTGGTGTTCGGCGTGACGGCGCTGGCGTCGTTCGCCGCCGGCAAGTTGCTCGCGGCCTGGGGCTGGCACGCGGTCAACCTCACGGCACTGCCGATTCTTGCCGCGGCACTGGCGGCCGTGGCGGCCCTGGCACTGTCGCGCCGCAGGAACAAGCTCGCCGTCACCTCGGCCTGATCCGCCGTCACGACACGGAAAGCGGGCGGAGCGGAGTGAACCGCGACCGACCCGGGCGCGAGCAGTGGAATTATCGCCAGCTCGCGATTTCAGGCTGTGCTGAAGGCACGTGGAACCGGGCGGTTTTGGAAAAAATGCCGGAATCGCCTCGTGCTCCTGCTGAGCTTGAGTACGGGCTTGCAGCCCACTCGCCATCAGCCTGTGCCTACCCTTCGGCTGAATAAATTCATGTTGCCGGTCCGGCAGTGATGCCTGGAAGAGCCGGCACTACCCGGCGCCAATGCTGCGGGGCGTGGTGATGTTGCGCAGCTTTTCTGATGGGCAAGCGAGGCCGTTCCGGAAGTTCTAAGCTTGAGCTTGAGCTTCCAAGCCCTGAAAAAGGACGTTCAGATAAGAAGAAAACCAACCAAAATGTTTTTTCGGCTTTTCTGAAATTAAATATTGACGCCGTTCATCGGGAAGCGGAAATTCAGCCTTACATTTTCCCTACGAAAGGAAATGTAAAAACTATTCGTGCCTATACGTCCAACTATCTCAATAGAAAATTAATTATTAATTAGGTTTATTATGCGAAATAACGTCAAACCAGCTTTCAGGCTGTCAGTCCTGAGTTATGCGGTCGCGCTCGCGGCCGGCAGCATGGCGCAGAGTGCGGTAGCGCTAGACCTCTGTGTCGGCCAGTCCTCCGTCACCATCTCGACACTGGCTACAGAAGATACCTGTACGCTTGATGTCACGAACGCCTCGCTTACGGTGACCGCCACCGGCGCGCTCGAAAACGGTGCCGCCGGCGCTGCCGACAATGTCGCCGTCACCAATGACGGGCATATCTCGCAGTATACCTACGGCTCCAGTGCTGATGCGGCCGCGCTCTATATGGACCGCACCGCAAGCTCGGCAATAAGCAATACGGGCACCCTCAGTGCCGACGCGGAAGCCAGCAGCTATTCCGCTACCGAAACCTCTTCCGCATATGCGCGTGGCTATGCCGCCGGCATCCATGTTGACGGCGATATGGCCGCCTCCCTCAGCAACAGCGGCGAAATCGTTGCTGAAACCGATGCCGACGCGAATGGCGACGATGCCTATGCCGATGCAACCGCCGCTGGCGTGAATATCGCCGGCAGCGTGACCAGTGCCGGCGCCGTCCGCAACGACGGCTTCATCGGCGCCTTTGCCCATGCGGACGCGTCCGGCTGGTACGATTCTGCCGCCCACGCCGATGCCACGGGCGTGAACATCGACGGCGACGCGTCGCTGCTGACCAACAGCGGCACCATCTTTGCCGACGCCAGCGCCTGGGTGGACAACAACTACTCTCCGCCGCCGCCCACCACCTCGACACCGACCACGGGCTATATCAACAGTGCCCAGGGCATGTCGGGCAGCCTCGTCAACAACGGCGATATCCGCGTTGGCGCCACGGCGACGGCGGTGCGTGTCGGCGGCGACATTGCCGCCTTCATCAACGACGACGATATCGGCGCGCGCGCCGACGGCGACTACGCCGAGGCCACCGGGCTGGATTTCGGTTATGCCGGCAGCCTGAAGAACCGCGGCAATATCGCGGTTGAAGCCGAAGGCGAAGAGGCCGATGCCGTCGCGATCTACGTGGGCGAAGCGGATTCCCTGGTAAACCGCGGCAATCTGGGTGCCCGTGCCGCCGGCGACTACGCCGATGCCACCGGCATCAATGCAGAATATGTGGGCGTCCTGGAAAACCGGGGCACCCTCAAGGCCGATGCCTGGATGTGGGGCGACGACGACTACTACTCGGAAGAGTCTTTCCATGCCAGCGCCCAGGGCATCAGCCTGGGGTGGGCCGATACGCTGGTCAACAGCGGCACTATCGAAGCCGGGGCCTGGCAGAGCGGTGGCTGGTATGGCGATGTCAACGCGGATGGCCTGAGCTTCGGCGGCATTAGCGTTCT
Source organism: Moraxellaceae bacterium (assembly GCA_029237815.1). GTDB lineage: Bacteria > Pseudomonadota > Gammaproteobacteria > Pseudomonadales > Moraxellaceae > UBA2031. The sequence continues at coordinate 644,396 of JAQZBP010000003.1, read as the reverse complement.
CACCAACAGCGGCGCCATCCTGGCCCAGGCGGGTGGTGATGACGCACGCGCCAACGGCATCACTGGCGAAGGCGTCGAGTCGCTTGCCAATATCGGTTCCATTCATGCGTCCGCCCAAGGCGATGACGATGTCTATGCCAATGGTGTCTCGCTGTACTTTTCCGGGCTGCTCGACAGCAGCGGCACGATCAGCGCCGAGGCCTATGGTGACGAGCATGCGGCGGCCAGCGGCATTTCCGTGTACGTTGCCGACATTGTCACCAATAGCGGCACGGTGACGGCTGATGCGTCGAGCTACGGCGATTATTCAGAAGATTATGCCTATGCGTCTGCCTACGGCATGCGCGTGGGCAGCGTGGGGGATCGCCTGTCCAACACCGGTGTCATCTCCGCTTCGGCCAGCAGCGATGGTTATGGCGAGGTCGACGCAGTGGCGCTGTCGGTCGGTGGCAGCGAGCCGTCCATGATTCCCTTCGCGCTGAACGACGCCGCGCCGGTAGACATGCATGCGGTGATCGAAAACAGCGGCCTGCTCTCGGCCAGGGCATATAGCGATGAAGGCTATGCCCATGCGGCCGGCCTGCAGCTGGGTGGCGAAATGCTGGGCCTTGGCGTGAGCTTGATGCCCAGCGGCGCGAGCGGCTTAGACGTCAGCAACACCGGCACCATCACGGCAGATGCAGCGACGGATGACGGCGCTGCCTTTGCCGCCGGTGTCGCCATGGACTGGCTGGGCGACAGCTCGGTCACCAACGCCGCGGGCGGCTCGATCGCCGCGTCCGCCGAGGGTTATGAGCATGCCGCTGCCAGCGGTATGGCGGCGTATGTCCTGTCCGGTTCCCTGCTGCAGAACGACGGCACGATCAGCGCCTCTGCGCTCTCCCTGAGCCACTCCAGCTACGAGAACGTTGCGAATGCCGCCGGCGTCCGCATCGATGAAGCCATGCTGGCATCGCAGATCGTAAACAATGGCCGGATTACGGCCGACGCCAGCGGTCGCGTGGGGGCGGAAGCCTACGGCATCGACGCGGGGTATGTGGGGGAAGGCTCCGAAATCCTCAACACCGGCATCATTACGGCGCAGGCCGGCGATGAAATGTCCTACGCCTCTGCCTATGGCATCGCCGCGGATGAAGTGGACGGGGCCAGCATCTCCAATACGGGCACCATCACTGCCGAGGTGATCTCGGGTGACGACAGCGATGCCGACGCCTATGCCTACGGCATCTCGCTCCAGTCGCTGGATTACAACGACCATTTCACCGGCATCATGCCGATCGGTGTGCTCGAGGAAACAGCCTCCGGCCGCCTGACCAACTCCGGCACGATCACGGCCACGGCCTCTTCCGAGAATGAAGACGCGGAAGCGACCGGCATCGAAGTCGACTACATGGGCGGCAATGCCGAGCTGATCAACGAGCGCGTGATCAACGCGGTGGCGACGTCGGCCTCCGAATCGGCCGAGGCCTACGGCATCCATCTCGATGGAGAGATGGTTGACGGCGCCCTGATCAGCAACGGCGGCACGATCACCGTGCAGGCCACGGCTGGCGGCTCGTCTGCCGATGCCTACGGTATGCGCGCCGGCAGCCTGTATGGCAGTTCGTCGATGATGAACAAGGGCACGATCTCCGTCGTGGCGAGGGCCAGCGGCGCGTCTTCGGACGAGTCCTCCGCCGATGCCTACGGCATGCGCGCCAGCTACCTGACGGATACCGCCAGCGTCAGCAACAGCGGCGCGATTTCCGTCCTGGCCGAGGGCGTGGGCGACACCTCCGCGCAGGCCTACGGCATGCGCGCCAGCACCCTGTCCGGTGAAAGCACGCTCCGCAACAGCGGTACCGTAATGGCGAGGGCCATGCACAGCAGCACCGATGGTGAAGGCAGTGCAGAAGCGTTTGGCCTCTATGCGTCCGACGTCGATGACGGCGCCGTTATCAGCAACAGCGGAACGATCGTGGCCGCGGCGGCATCGGATGGCGTGGCCTCGGCCTACGGCATCTATGTCAGCGAAGCGCTGGACGATGATGCGCGGGTGGAAAATACCGGCACCATCTTCGCCAACGGCAATGCCAAGGGTCAGTCCTACGCGGTCTATGCCGAGCGGGGCGACGGCCTGGTCATCAACAGTGGCACGATGCAGGCGGGCGTGTACCTGGGAGCGGGCAATGATCACGAGAACTATACCGGCAACCTCTTCGTCAACGACTACAGCGGCCAGGGCATTTCGCTGGTCAATTCCGGCAGCATCACCCACCTGATCGGCAGCCCGAGCTATGTGGGCGGGGATTACACCCAGCAGGCGGGCGGGTCGATGACCTTCGTCGTTCGCGACGTCGACCACTACGGCAAGATCGATGTGGCCGGCACCGCCGACTTCGCGGCCAGCAACAAGCTGCATGTGCAGGTGGATCCGGTGCATCTGCTCGTCGACGGGGACGTGCTCTATAACGTGATCGCCTCCGATGATCTGGTGGCCAGCGCGTTCAACGTGACGGACAACAGCGTCTTCTGGAACTTCGATGCGGCTATCGACGGCTCCTATGTGGACCTGGTGACCCGCTATGTCGATGCCCGGAATGCCGTGTTCGGTACGGGTCTCAACCTGTCGCCCAGTCTGGCGAGCCTGGTGGATGGCGTGATTGCGGACGGTGAAACCGGCAGGTACGCCACGCTGGCGGCCGCGCTCAACGGCGCATCGACCGCTGCCGCTGCCGCGGATGTCATCGAGCATATGGCACCGGTGCTGACGGCCGGCGCGGCGCAGGCCACCCGTGTCGCCGGCGAGGGCGTGAGCAGCGCCATCGGCGCGCGCATCGTGGAAACCCGCGGTGCGGCCTCGGGCGACGCCTTCAAGGATGCCGCTGTCTGGGTCAAGCCATTCGTGGGCAAGGCCGAGCAGGATGCGGCCAACGGCGTCAGCGGTTATGACGCGAATACGGATGGTGTCGTGATTGGTGTCGATGGTGCGGTGTCCGATGCCTGGCGCGTCGGTGCGGCGCTGGCGACGGCGAAGAGCGATGTGGAAGGCCGTATCTCGGACGTGGACGTCGACAGCGCGCAGGCCACGGTGTACGGCTCCTACGCCATCGATAACCGGACGGCGCTGGATCTGCACATTGGTGCCGCCCAGCATAGCTATGACGGCTCGCGTCTGAACATCGACAACAGCCGCTCGCTGTCCAGCTTCGATGGCCTGCAGCTGTCCTTCGGCGCCATCCTGTCGCGCAGCTACAAGCTCGGCGAGAAGAGTGCGCTGGTGCCGTCCCTGGCCCTGCAGTACAACCAGGTTGCCCTGGATGCCTACACCGAAACCGGTGCCAGCATCTACAACCTGTCCGTGCAGGACGCCGATGAGGAGTCGATCCTGGTGGCCGCCAGGGGCAGCTACGAGCTGACGCTGGGCAAGGGCGTGTTCAGTGCGAATCTGGGCATTGCGCACGACTCCGTGGATGCGGCGACCGCCACCTCCACGCTGTCGGGCAACGGTCCGACCTTCGTCACCAACGGTATCGAGCCGGATGCCATGGTGTTCACCGGAGGCATCGGTTACCGCTACGTGACCAGCAAGAACCTGGAGATCAATGCCGTCTACGATCTGGAAAGCCGCGACGGTTTCCAGGGACAGACCGCGTCGATCAAGTTCAAGCTGCCGTTCTGATCGCTGCAACACGTTAAAAAAGCCGGGCGCCGCAAGGCGTCCGGCTTTTTTTGGTTGAGCGGCGGGGCGGCGGACTTCGCATCAGGAACTGCCGCTCTATTTGCGCGCAAATTGCGCGCGAGCGTTATTGCGTTGCATAAATTTTGAGCGCAAATTTCCGCAGCCACGTCGACTAGACAACGAGATGTTTCGTGCCGGAAATAAAAAGCCAGTGTTTGGGAATTGCTACGAGGCGCCAGTGTTGCGCGGTAGCCCGCGCTGCTGAATCAGGATTCAAATTAAATATTTACGTATCGAAAATTAAGAAAATCTAATCAATAAAATTAGCTAATCAGGAACACCCTATGTTTCGCTTTATGCGCCCTGCCGAGGCCGCTTTGCCGCGCCTGCTGATCCTGGATGACGAAGCGATGACAGGCGCCACCCTGCAGCGCATGGTGGCACTCAGCGGTTTCGCGGCGCGGCATGCCACCAATGCCGATGATTTCTTCCGTCTGCTGAAAGAGTGGGCCCCCGATGTCGTGTCCCTGGACCTGGTCATGCCCGGCATGGACGGCATTGAAGTGATCCGCTCCCTGGGCGGACAGCAGCAGAAAGCCCTCCTGATCATTACCAGCGGCGTCGGCAGCCGCATCCTGGAGGCGGCCGAGCGTTCCGCGCGTGCCCACGGACTGGATATCGTGGGCTTTCTGCCCAAGCCGTTTTCCGCCGCCACCTTGCGGCAACTGCTGCTCAAAACACAGGCGCGGCTGGCCAAGCGCCCGCCTGTCGTCGAGACGGCCAGCCTCCCGGAGCGAGAGCTGTCGGTGGCAGCCCGCCAGCGTCTGGTGGCGGTGCGGAGTCCCGCGGCGGAACCTGGGCCGTCAGTGGTCGATCTGCGTACCGCACTGGACCGCCTCGAGATCAGGCTGGCCTACCAGCCCAAGGTCGATTGCAGTACGGGCGCACTGGTCGGCTTCGAGGCACTGGCGCGCTGGATACGTCCGGAGCTGGGGCATGTCAGGCCGGAGGTCTTCATCGCGCTGGCCGAACAGCATGGCCTGATCGACGAACTGACCTGCCGGGTGACCGATCTGGCGCTGGCCTGGCTGGCCGGGCTCGCGCGCGAGGCGGCGGCCTGCAGTGCCACCGTGCGTAGCAGCCTGGAGCAGGTTCAGCTGTCCCTGAATGTGTCGGCGCTCTCGCTCGGCAACCAGGCCCTGTTCGAGCGCATGGTGCTGCGGTGCCGGCAGCTCGGCATTGCGTCGCAACGGGTGGTGCTGGAGCTGACTGAAACCAGCGCCATGCAGGATGCCATTACGGCGCTGGACAACCTGACGCGGTTGCGCCTGCAGGGCTGCCATCTCTCCATTGACGATTTCGGCACCGGTTATTCCTCCATGGTGCAGCTCGTCAAGCTGCCGTTCTCCGAAATCAAGATCGACAAGAGTTTCGTGATGCGGGCCACGTCCTGCGAGGAGTCGCGGGCCGTGGTGCGCTCGGTGGTCGATCTCGGGCGCAGCCTGGGGCTGTCCATCACCGCCGAAGGCGTCGAGGACGAGGCCACCCTGCGCTACCTGAAGGAGCTGGGCTGCGACAGCGTGCAGGGTTACTGGATTTCCCGCGCCCTCGCGCCCGATGCCGTCATCCCGTGGCTGCTCGCGCACGAGGCCCGGCGCCTCCCGCACTGACGGTCCGCTGCCCGCAGGGGCGGGGAGCGGGCGGCTCTTTCAATGCCCTGAATGACCAACGCCAACCCATGCCGTTTGCGGTGAGAGAACGAGAGGTACCGATTTGACAGACGCTAACGAAATGCGGCAAGCCGGCCTGCCGGCATCGCGCCAGGACCTGCTGGTCAGGCTGGTGTCCTGGTGCGGCCTGCTCCTGGTGTTCGCCTGGAATTACCATGCCCCGCCGTGGCTGGTGCGCGATTTGTGGTATTTGCCCGTCGTGGTGCTGGCGCATTTCCAGTCCAGCCAGGTGATTGCCTGGCGCACGACCGTCGTGGCCATTTTCGCGGTCTGGCTGGGCTGGCAGGTGTCGCCTTCGCAGCGTGGGGGCGATGCCCTTGCCGCCATGCTGCTGGACAGCGCGGCGGCGACCGCGGCGCTGCTGGCGCTGTACCTGGCCTGCCGCCATCAGGCCCTGCTCTACCAGCGCGACCGCGAACTCCGGCGTGCCCGCCAGCGGGATTTTGAAACCCTGGCCGAGAGCCTGCCGATCCAGATCTGGACCGCCACGCCCGCGGGCGTGATCGATTTTGTCGGCCGCCAGTTCGCAAGTCTCACCGGCCGGCCGCGGGCGGAACTCCTGGCCGACTGGCCGAGCTCCGTGCACCCGGAAGACCGGGAGGCGACGCTCGCGCGCTGGCAGCACTCCGTCGCGACCGGTGCGCCCTACGAATGCGAGTGTCGCCTCCGTACCACGGACGGGCGCTATGCCTGGCATCTTGCGCGCGCGATGCCGGAGCGCGATGCCGGCGGCAACATCGTGCGCTGGCTGGGCTCGACGCTGGATATCGACCACATCCAGCGGCTGCGGGCCGAGGCGCAGGACCTGGCCACGCGCATGCGCAACAAGCTCGAAAGCATCAACGATGCATTTTTCGCGCTGGACTGGGAATTCCGGTTCACCTTCGTGAATGCCAAGGCCGCGTCCGTACTGGGCCATGCGTGTGAAGAATTGCTGGGCAAACGCCTCTGGGCGGACGGCGCGGGAGACGACGCCAGCCCTTTCGTCGTCCATTGCCGCCGTGCCATGGCAGAGCAGAGCGCCGTGCACGTGCAGGAATGGTTCGCGCCGCAGAGCCTGTGGCTGGACATCCGCATTTATCCGTCGCGCGGCGGCCTCACCGTCTACTTCCTGGATATCACCCGCCAGCGCGAGGAACAGAAGGAGCTGCTGCTGCTGCGCACGGCGGTGTCCCGCATCAACGACGTCATCATGATCACCGAGGCCGACGCGATCGACGCGGGCGGCCCGCGCATCCTCTTCATCAACGAGGCCTTCGAGCGCATCACCGGCTATACGCAGGCGGAGGTGGTCGGACGCAGCCCCCAGTTCCTGCACGGGCCGGACACGCAGCAGGAGGCGATCGACCGGATCATCGACGCCGTCGTGAAGCGCGAGCCGGTGCGGGTGCAGATGATCAATTACACGAAGGCCGGCACGCCGTTCTGTGCGGATCTCGACATCGTGCCCATCACCGACGAGAGCGGCCGCTACACGCATTTCGTCTCCATCGAGCGCGACATCACCGAGCACAAGCAGCTGGCGCGCCAGCTGCAGGTCGCGCAACGCATGGAAGCCGTCGGCCATCTCACCGGCGGCATCGCGCACGATTTCAACAACCTGCTCACGGTGGTGCTGGGCAATGCCGAGATGCTGGCCGAGCAGCTGGAGCACGATCCGGACCTCGTCCCGCTGGCGCGGATGATCGTGCAGGCCGCGGACCGGGGCGCAAGCCTGGTGCGCAGCCTGCTCGCCTTTGCGCGTCGGCAATCGCTGTCGCCGGAGCCCGTGGCGATCGACGAGCTGGTCAGGGAGCTCGTGCCCATCCTCGAAACGTCGCTGACCCGGCAGCACCGACTGGAGTTGCAGATCCAGGCGCCGCTGTGGACCGCCATGGTCGATCCCGGGCAGCTGGAAAGCACGCTGCTGAACCTGGTCATCAACGCGCGCGACGCCATGCAGGGCAATGGCCGCCTGGTGCTCGCGCTGGACAACGCCACGCTGGACGAGGCTTATGCCCGGGAGCATGCCGATGTCATTCCCGGGCAGTACGTGAGGGTGGCGGTGTCCGATACCGGCAGCGGGATTGCGCCCGAGCACCTGGACCGGGTCTTCGAGCCCTTCTTCTCCACCAAGGACGCGGGCAAGGGCAGCGGCCTCGGTTTGAGCACCGCCTTCGGTTTCATCACGCAGTCCGGTGGCCATATCACGGTCGCGTCCGAACCGGAAAAGGGCAGCACCTTCCGGCTTTACCTGCCGCGCACGGAGCGCATGACAAAGGAGCAGACGTCCGCGTCGGCGCCGGGCGTCACCCGGGCTGCGGGGCGGGAGATTCTCATCGTCGAGGACGACGACGGCATCCGCCACCTGGCGGCGCAGTATCTCGAGCGGGCCGGCTATCGCACGCAGGCGGTGGTCAACGGCGATGCGGCGCTCGTCCTGCTGGAGCAGGGCTGTACGCCGGCGCTGCTGCTGACCGATGTGGTCATGCCGGGTGTCCTCTCCGGTCCGGCCCTGGCCCGGGCCGCGCGCGCGCGTTGTCCCGGGCTCCCGATTCTCTTCGCCTCCGGTTTTGCCGATGAGGTGCATCAGCTGGAAAGTGAATTGGGGGAGGGGGCGGACTTTCTGGCGAAACCCTACCGACGGGATCAGCTGCTGACCCACGTGGCCGCGCTGCTCGGGCGCGCCGCAAGCTGAAATGGCGAGGCGCTGATGCCGGACGCATCAATCCGGATAGCGAGGTGGTTTGCAGAGGCCGCGCGCAAGGCTGTGCGATAGCGGCGCCATCAAGTTCGGCCGAGCGCTCCGGGTCGAGCCTCCGCCATGACATCACGGCGATGGTTTTTGCCGGCCAACAGTAGAAGAGACAGTGAGCACTCTGCATGACAAATGAATACACCATCCTGCGGAACCTGTTGAAGGAAACCGCCAACTTCACCGGCGGCGATTTCATCACGGCCGCGGTGAAAGCCATGGCGGTCGAGCTGAAGACAGATTTCGTTTTCATTACGAAGGTCATCGGGAATGAGCAGCAAACGGTGGAGGTGCTCGCTGCCTGGAGAAGTGGGGAGGCGGTGGCGGGCTGGAACTTCGACCTGCATGGCACGCCTTGCGACCTCATTTACCAGACTGATGCCGGGCAACCCTGGACGCAGATGCGTATCGGACAGACGGTGGCCATCGCGAAGAACGTCTGCCAGCTGTTTGACGCCACGCGCAGCACAAATTACGAAAGTTTTATCGGCATCCCGCTCTGGAGCAGAAAGGGAAAAATGATCGGCCATGTCGCGCTGTTCTATGAGCGGGATATGGAGGATGACGATCAGCGGCGGCTCATTGTCGAGTTGTCCGAGCTGTTCTGCCAGAAGGTGCAGGCGGAGCTGAACCGGATGCTGCTGGAGCAGGCGCGCGAGCAGTTGTTGGCGGAGCTGGAGAAGGCCAACGAGCGCCTTACCCAGGAAAGCATTACCGACGCACTGACCGGCCTTTATAACCGCCGCTATTTCACCAAGCGCCTGCAGCAGGCGTTTGCCCGCCTGAATCGCTCGGATGAGCGCTATGCGCTCGTGCTGGTGGACCTGGATCACCTGAAAACGCTGAACGATGTGCATGGCCATGCCGCTGGCGATGCGGCCCTGGCAAAGGTCGCCGCCGTCCTGCTGGAAAGCACCCGCCATGACGTGGAGACGGTGTTTCGCATAGGCGGCGACGAGTTTGCCATTCTGTGCAGCGGGGCCATCGACCGTGACGGCCTGCGCAGCCTGGGCGAGCGCATCAACACTGCCGTTGAGACACTCTGCATCGCCCATGGCGGGGTTGCGCTGCCGTTGATGGTCAGCATCGGCGCCACGCTGTCTGCCTCTGCAGACCAGTGCCCGCAGGATATTTACGTGCGTGCGGACAAGGCGCTGTACACCGCCAAGCGGTGCGGCCGCAACACGACGGTGGTCACGGATTGAGAGTGGTCACAGACGCGGCCGTCGTTGCCGGCCCTGCGCGGACCACCCCGGCGTTCCGCTGCCGGATCGCCCTGGCCACGGGCTTTCCGTTCTTTCTCTGGCATGCGTAGGTCTGCTACGCGCTGCTCGCCTGGCAGAGCAACCGCGCGGCTCGGCTTTCGAGAGCGACGGCCAGCGCTTTTTCGTCACGCTCAGCATCGGCATCGCGCAGGCGGTCGATGGCGACGGGGCACTGGCCCTTTGCGTGGCGGACGCCAACCTCTACGCCGCCTGGCACGGCGGCCGCGATCGCCTGGAGGCCTGTGCCACTGACCTTCCGCATGGCCCTGCGCGTCAACCGCGCTGCCGTCATGGGGCCATGGCGATGGATGCCGGCTTTGCCGACAGCGTCGGCAAGGGCGGCAGCGCCAGCGTCAGCAGGCGCTTCACCACCGAGCCGAACTGCCGGTGCAGCGGGCCGGTGTTGTAGGGCAGCCCGTATTTCGCGCACAGCGCGCGCACCACCGGCGCCATTTCCGGATAGCGGTGCGCGGGAATGGTGGGAAACAGGTGGTGCTCGATCTGGAAGCCGAGGTGGCCGGACATCAGGTGGAACCAGCGGCCGCCGTCGAGGTTGCAGCTCCCCAGCAACTGGCGCACATACCACTCGCCCCGCGTTTCGTTGCGGCATTCCTCTTCGCGAAAGTGCATCACGCCCGCCGGAAAATGGCCGCAGAAAATGATGGTGAAGGCCCACATGTTGCGCAGCACGTTGGCCCCGAGATTGCCGAGCATCACCGGCAGGAAGAACGGCCCGGCGAGCAGCGGGTACACCACGTACTCGGGCACGATCTGCTGGCGCCATTTGCGCAACACCTCGGGGACCTTCTCGCGGTGCTCGTGCCAGCGCCAGCGCCCCTCGAGGATCTGATCCAGCTCCAGGGCGTGCAGGCTGAGGCCCCATTCGAAGGCGATGAAGCTGGCGAGCGCCATCAGCGGCTGCACCAGGTGCCAGGGCCGCCAGGGCTGCGCCTCGGTCACGCGCAGAAAGCCGTAACCGACATCGCGGTCCTGGCCGAGGATGTTGGTCAGGCGGTGATGCATCGTGTTGTGCGTGTGCCGCCACTGGTTGTCCGGGGTCATGTTCTGCCACGCGAACCGCCGGCCCTGCAGCGCCGGGTCGCGCGCCCAGTCGTACTGGCCGTGCATGACGTTGTGGCCGATCTCCATGTTGTCGAGGATTTTCGAGGCGCCGAGCGCGCCCACGCCCGCCAGCCACAGCAGCGGGTTCAGCACGCCGACGTGGATGGCGATCCGGCCGCCGCGCTCCAGGCGCCGTTGCCAGCGCATGACGCGCCGGATATAGCGCAGGTCCTGCGCGCCCAGGTCGCGGCGGATACGCTGGCGCAGCGCCTCCAGCTCCGCGCCGAAAGTGTCGATGTCCTCTTTGCCGAGATAGCGGTCGATGACCCGGCTGGCTTCCATGCCCATGGGATTCTCCTGGTCGTGGTGCGTAAGCGATTCGTGGCCGGCGCCACGCGCGGCGAGGGCGCCGCAGGGCGCGACTACGCCGGTCTGCTGAACACCATTGCAGAAGCGTTGGCGACATTCAGAAATTTTCCTGCGGTTTATTGTGACGCCGCCGCGCTCGGGCGGGTGTCATCCGGGGGGCGATGACCGCGCGGCGCGGCGCGCAGCGGCCCGGACATGAGTGCATCCCTGCCCGGGGCAAGGCAGCGCCCGGCGGTGCGGGGCCGTCATGCCCCTCAGGGTGTCGGCCCCTGCCGGTAACGGCGCGGCGCCACGCCTTTCCAGCGCTTGAACGCCCGCGTGAAGGCCGACGCTTCCGAATATCCCAGGCGGCTCGCGATCTCCTCCAGGCTGAGCGTGGTGGTCGTCAGCAATTCCTCGGCCACGGTGCCGCGCACCTCGTCCGCGAGGCGCGAAAAATCCACACCCTCGTCGGCCAGGCGGCGGCGCAACGTGCGCGGGTTCATCGCCAGTTCGGCGGCGATGGCGGGCATGCCGGGCAGTTGCGCCGGGTTGCGTGTCAGCAGGTCCCGCACCTGGCCGGCGAGGCCGGCGAGCCGGCGCCGGCGCTGCAGCAGGCGCCGGCATTCCTCTTCGCAAAGGCGCTGGGTGAGGGCGTTGCCCTGCGGCAGCGCGAGCAGCAGGCACTGCACGTCGATCACCACGGCGTGCTCGCGCTGATCGAAGCGCGGGCGCACGCCGTAGAGCTCCTCGTACCGGTGCGCATGGGCGGGCGCCGGGCCTTTGATGCGCAGCTCCTTCACCGGCACGCGCGCGCGATCGAGGCTGTATTGCATGTTGATGATGGCGCTGAGCGTGGTCTCGGCGAGAAAGGTGCGCAGGTCCGCCGGCACTTCGCGGTCGTCGACGACGAGGAGGGCGTCCGTGGCCGTCACGGCCGGGCGGATGCGGCAGTAGGTCGAGGTCAGGCGCAAAAAGCGCAATCCCATGTCGACGGCGCCGCCGACGGTGGGGCTGCTCAGGATGGCGAAGCCCCAGAGGCCGTAGGCCAGCGGATGGATGCGGTGCCCGAGCTCCAGGCCGAGGCCGCGGTCGTGGCCGAGCGCGGCCAGCAGGTTGCGGAACAGCTGCAGCTCCTGGGCGGCCGCGACGGTGGCGGCGGGATCCTCGAGCGCGGCGGGGTCTATCCCGGTGCCGGCCAGGCAGTGTGTGGCGCCGACGCCGTGATCGGCGGCCAGCTCGACGGCGAGGCGGGCGGTGGCGACCGGGCGGGGAATATCCCAGTAGGGGCGGGTCATGTAGCTGTCCCCAAGTGTCAAGTTATTAGCGAATGTGTCATTCATCAATGTCAAAGTAAAGGCTAGTTTGGCCTGCGGCTCACGACTTCCTCCTATTCCACCGTCGTGACGCGGGAGACCTGCATGCCCCTCATCAACACGCCTGCCCCGGACCACCGGGGCTACCTGCCCGATGCCCACGACCTGGAGCGCTTCCGTCAGGTGCAGCGCCTGGCCTACGCCGCCGCCGAGGCCGTGGCCAGGGAACTGAAACCCGGCATGACCGAGAAGCAGGCGGCCCGCCTGCAGGAAGTCTGGCTGCTCGATCACGGCGTCACCGACTGGTTCCACTCGCCCTTCGCCTGGTTCGGCGACCGTACCGCCTTCCAGGGCTTCAGGGTGGCGCTGCAGTTCCTGCCCACCAACCGCCGCCTGGAAGAGAACATGCCCTTCATTCTCGACAACGCGCCGGTGGTGGACGGGTATGTCGCCGACATCGGCTATGCCGGCGTGCTGGGTGAAAACAAAATCCTCGACCTGCTGCTCGACGATCTCGCCGCGCACCGCGCATTGATCCTCGACCTGATCCGGCAGCGCCGGCCCATGAGCGAGGTCTCGCGCGCCGTCGACGCGCTGATCCTGAAGCAGGGCCACGCGCCGCGGCACAAGGCCTATCCCTTCGAGACGCTGGCGCACACCGTGCAGCCCATGCCGCAGCGGAAGAAGCAGACGCCGACCACGCTGTTCAAGTTCGGGCTGCAGGCCGTGGAGTCGCTGGGGCGGCTCGGCCTCGTCGCCCGGCGCCAGGGCTGGTCGCCGATCTGGTCCTCGAACGACAGCTCCAACCATGCGCCGGTGCCCGGCCTCTGGGCAGTGGAGCCGCATCTCGGTTTCCGCGGCGTCGGCGCGAAGTTCGAGGAGCTGCTCGTCATCACGGAGAGCGACGCGTACTGGCTGGACGATGCATCGCCGCATGTGAAGCGCTGGCAGGCGCGCGGCCTCTGGCCGGCGCCGCAGCAGGCCGGAGGGCGGGCCGCATGAAGACCATGACTGCCCGCGTCAACTCCGGCGGCGTCAGCCTGCATGTGGTGGGTTTTGGCGACAGCCGCAAGGTGCCCGTCGTGCTGGTGCACGGCTATCCCGACAACCACCAGGTGTGGAAGCCGGTGGCGGAGCGCCTCGCCCGACACCATTTCGTGATTGCCTACGACGTGCGCGGCGCCGGCGCCTCCGATGCGCCGCGCGGCGCGCGCGCCTACACGCTGGAATTGCTGGCGCAGGATCTCGCGGCCGTGGTCGACGCCGTGATTCCCGGGCGCCCGTTTCATCTGGTGGGCCACGACTGGGGCTCGATCCAGAGCTGGGAGTCGGTGACGACGCCGCGCCTGCAGGCGCGCATCGCGAGCTACACCACGATCTCCGGCCCGTCGCTCGACCATGCGGCGCACTGGGTACGCGACCGCACGCTGAGCCTCTCGCCGACGGCCAAGGCGAAGGTGATGAAGCAGTTGCTGTCGTCCTGGTACATCGGCCTGTTCCAGTTGCCGGTGTTGCCGCAGGCGAGCTGGCAGGCCGGCGTCGGCAAGCTCTGGCCGACTTTTCTCGAAAAGCGCGAAGGTGTGGCGGAAGCGGCGCCCAATCCCACGCAGACCGCGGACGGCGTCAATGGCGTGCAGCTTTACCGCGCCAATTTCCGCCAGAAGCTGATTGCACCGGAAGCGCGCCATGCCGCCTGCCCGGTGCAGCTCATCGTGCCCACGCGCGACCACTACGTCAGCCCGCAACTCTTCGAGGACCTGCACCGCTGGGTGCCCGAGCTCTATCGCCGCGATATCGGCGCCGGCCACTGGCTGCCACTCAGCGATCCCGAGCGCCTGGCCGGCTGGATCCACGAATTCGTGGAAGGCGTGGAAAGCGGCGGCTACAGCGGCGCGCTGCAGCGGGCGCGGGTGACGCCAACGCGCCGTGCGCTGCCGCTCGCCGGCCGGCTCGCGGTGGTCACGGGCGCCGGCTCCGGCATCGGCCGGGCCACCGCGCTCCGGCTGGCGGAGGAGGGTGCCGCGCTCGTCTGCGTCGACATCGACAAGGCGGCGGCCGAGCGCACCGCGGAACTCTGCCGCCTGCTCGACGCGCAGGCCTGGGCGCGCACCGTCGATGTCGGCTCCGCGAAGGCCATGGACATGCTGGCGCGCGAAGTGGAGAGCGAATTCGGCGGCGCCGACATCGTGGTCAACAACGCCGGCATCGGCATGGCCGGCGGCCTGCTCGACACCTCGGTCGCCGACTGGGAAAAAATCCTCAAGGTGAACCTCTGGGGCGTGATCCACGGCTCACGGCTGTTTGCCGAACAGATGGTCGCGGCCGGGCGCCGCGGGCACATCGTCAACGTCGCCTCGGCCGCGGCGTTCGCGCCCAGCCGCACGCTGGCCGCGTATGCCACCAGCAAGGCGGCAGTGCACATGCTGACCGAATGCCTGCGCGCGGAGCTCGCCGCGCATGGCATCGGCGTCACCTCGATCTGCCCGGGCTTCGTCGCCACCGGCATTGCAAGCGCCACGGTGTATGCCGGCCTGGACGAGGCGGAGCAGGCGCAGAAACGCGCCAGGGCCGATGCGCTCTACAAGCGCCGCAATTTCTCGCCCGACGATGTCGCGGCCGCCGTGTTCCGCGCCGTGCGGGACAACCCTGCACTCGCGCTGGTCGGCGCCGAAGCGTGGGCCACGCGTCTGCTCAGCCGCTTCGCGCCCGGGCTGTCGCGCCGCGTCGCGCGTATCGACCTCACTCCCTGATCCCCGACAGAAAACAGACCGGAGCGCCTCATGACCGCTGCCCTGCGTCATCAGCTGAAACCCCGTCGCGTGCAGTTCGACTTTCAGGACGTACCCCTGCACTGGATCCCGGATGATCCGCTCGCCAACCACCTCATCAACGGCATCAACCTGCTGCTGCCCGCCGGCGAGCTGTGGTTCTGCCGCGTGTACAACCAGGCGCTGCCGCTGGTGCGCGACGCGCAGCTGCGCGCCGACGTGGAAGGCTTCATCCGCCAGGAGGCCATCCACGCGCGCAGCCATGCCAAGGCCGAGCAGTACCTGCAGGCGCATGGCCTCGACACCGACACTTATCGCCGCAAGGCAGAGTGGCTGTTCGAGCGCTTTCTCGGCGATGCGCCCTTCGGCGTGCCGGCATTGCGCCGGCCGCTGCTGGAGAAGCGCTGGCTGATCGCGCGTGTCGGTGTCATCGCCGCCATCGAGCATTTCACCGGCCTGCTCGGGCAGTGGTGCATGGACAACAGGAGCTGGGACCGTGCGCACCCGGTCATGGCCGATCTGTTCCGCTGGCATCTGGCGGAGGAGGTGGAGCACCGCACCGTGGCCTTCGATCTCTTCCGCCACCTGTGCCGCAGCGAGCTCGGCTTTTATGTCAGCCGCCAGGCCTTGATGGCCGTGGTGTTCCCGCTCTTTCTCTATTTCCTGGCCGAGGGCGGCCGGGCGCTGGGCAGGCAGGACCCGGACCCCTACGCGCAGTGGCTCTCGCGTCGCTCCGTGCTGCGCATGCTGCTGGAGCTGGAGCGTACGGGCCGGCGCACGCAGAACGTGCCGACCTTCGGCTTCATCGTGCGTGCCACGCTGCGCTGGGTGTCACCGCGCTTTCATCCGGTCACGGAGGGCGATACGCAGCAGGCGCTGGCGTATCTGGCGCGCTCGCCCGCGGCACGCGCGGCGGCCGCGCGCGATGGCGTGCTGCCCTCCGGCGCGTCGTCCTGAGCTGCACGCCGGCGCCGTGCGGGAGCTGCCTTCCGGTGGAAGCGGGCGCACGCCCCGTGATGCTTGCCCTGCGTCCTGGGCCTGCGCCTGTGATGCGGGGCGTGACGGCCGGGGCGCGTGCGCTGAAGTGTGAGGCGACTCAGCGCGCCGCCGCCTCGTAGCGGCGCTGGAACTCGCGCGGCGTCACGCCGAACCAGCTCCGGAAGGCGCGATAGAAATTCGCCGGCTCCGAATAGCCGAGGATCGCGGCCAGCGTCTCGATGTCGCCGTCCGGCTGCTCCAGCAGGTAGCTGCGTGCGCGTTCGCGCCGGCGCTCGTCGTAGAGCGCCTGGAAGCTGGTGCCCTCGGCCTTCAGGTGGCGCTGCAGCGTGCGCGGCGTCAGGCCCATGCGCTCGGCGATGCTGGGCAGGTCCAGCAGGCGCTCGCCCATGTTGTCGTCGATCAGCCGGCGTACGCTGCCGCTGACGTTCTCCTGCGGCGCCATGCTGGCCAGCCGGCGTGCCGCCTGGAGGCGCAGCTGCTGGTAGAGCCCGGGGGAGTGGCGCTTGAGCGGCAGGTCGAGCAGGTAGCTGTCGAAGGTCACGCTGTCCTCGTCGGCGTTGCAGTGGATTTCCACGTCGTCACCGAACACCTGCGGGTATTCGGCCGACCACGCCGGCGCCGGCCGGCGGCAGCTAAGGGCGCGGATGGTGAAGGAGCCGTCCACCAGGCGGCGCGACAGGCAGAAAAACGCCGCGCCGCAGAACTCCTCGAAAAACGGGCTGTCGAGACGGCGCACGTCGTCATTCAGGTGGATGACGAGGCGGGAGTGCTCGGGGCCTTCGTGCAGCTCGATCCGCGACAGGGTACTGACGAGGGGACTGTATTCCGTGACGAGCTGGAGCGCCGTGCGGAAGTCGGGCGCGCTGGCCACCAGCGTGCCCACCAGGTCGAGGATCTCGATGCCGATCTCCTGTCCCAGGTGCAGCCCCAGCGCCGGGTCGCCGGTGAGGGCGAGGGCGCTCTCGATCAGCTTCAGGACATCGTCGAGGCTGATCGCGCCGTCGAGGTCGTCGACGCGCGAGGCGGGGATGCCGGCGTGCTCCAGCAGCTCGTCAAAGTCGATGTCGTCCAGCGCCATGTAGAGCGGCATGAGGATGACGTGGGCGGGCGTCAGGTGTTCGTGGGGCATGGGGCCGGCACCTTGTTCTTGTTGGCGGCCGCGGGGCGGCGCGCGGTGAGGCAGTGTCAGGGGGCGTTGCCCGCAGCGTAATGTCATTGGGCGCCATGGCAGTGTCCCTGGACGTCAAACGGCCCGGATGGCGGACCGGACGCGCCGCGCCGCCCGCAGGGCGCGACAGGGGTCGGGACGGCGTCGGCGCGGGCAGCCGGCGTGTACAGGCGTTCACGCATTCGCATTTGGCTCGCATTTTCCTGCCGTACTCTGGCCTGTTCTGCCTTCCCGACCGGCCCTGCCGTGGCTCAGAATCCGGTCTCCGCCAGACAGGACGCGCCATGAACTCCCTTGCCCGCCGCATTCCCTTCCCGCTCCAGGAACGTTTCTACCGCGGCCTTACCGGCAGCCTCAAATACGTCGGCCGCGTCCTGCAGCTGATCATCCGTCCGCCGGAAATCTTCGCCGGCCCCGGCGCCTCGCTGCTGCTCTGCGATGCGCTGGCCGGCACCAATACGCCGCGCGTGCTGCTCGTCACCGACGCCATGCTGGTCAAGCTCGGCATCGTCGAGCCCCTGCGTGCGCGCCTGGAAGCGCGTGGCGTCGCCGTGACGGTATACGACGGCGTGCTGCCCGACCCCGGCGTCGAGCAGTGCGAGGCCGCGTTGCGCGTGCTGCAGGAGCACGGCTGCGAGGCCGTGCTCGCCGTGGGCGGCGGCTCCGCCATGGACTGCGCCAAGATCGTCGCGGCGCGCGCTACCAACGACACGCCGGTGTGGGAGATGACGGGCTTCTTCAAGGTGAAGCACGCGCCGCTGCCGATCTACTGCATCCCGACCACGGCCGGCACCGGCTCCGAGGTCTCGGTCGGCGCCGTGGTCTCCGATCCTGCACAGCAAAAAAAGCTGCCCGTGATCGACCACAAGCTGGTGCCGCGCATGGCCGCGCTCGACGGCCGCCTGATGCTCGGCCTGCCGCGCGCCGGCACCGCCGCCACCGGCATGGATGCGCTGACGCATGCGGTGGAAGCCTATATCGCGCGCATCGCCATTCCCGAGTCGGACCAGTACGCGCTGGAAGCGGTGAGCCTGATCATGCGCCACCTGCCGCGCGTGATGGAAAACGGCAAGGATGAGGACTCGCGCCAGATGATGTCTTGGGCCGCCTACCGCGCCGGCATGGCCATGAACCGCGCCGGCCTCGGCTATGTGCACGGCATCGCCCACAACTTCGGCGCGCACTACCACACGCCGCACGGCTGGGCGAACGCCATCGTGCTGCCTTACGTGCTGGAGTACTCCAAGGCGGACTGCAGGGAACGCCTGGCCGAGCTGGCGCGCGTCAGCGGCCTGGCGAAGGGCGGCGAGAGCGACGCGCAGCTCGCCGATGCCTTCATTGCGCATGTGCGCCAGCTGAAAGCCGATTTCGGCATTCCCGAAGGCCTGAAGGACCTGCGCGCGGACGACATTCCCGCCATCGCCGAAGCCGCGCTCGCCGAGGCGCACCTCAGCTACGCGGTGCCGCGCTACATGGACCAGAAGACCTGTGAGGCGCTGATCCGGCAAATGCTGGTGTGACGGTCGCCGCCAGGCGCCGCGGTCTCCGCGTTCGCTCCGCCGGTGCCGCCGGCGCGTGACGCCATCGGCACCGGCTTGTAGAGTTCCGGCTCGCGCAATCAGGAGCAGGGCGGCATGACGGAATTTCTACGCAAGAACCTCGAAGAAGTGGACCTCACCCCGGGGCAGGGCCGTGTCAGCGGCACCCTCTCGGTGGCCCTGGGCCTGCTTGGCGTGATGGGCGCGCTCTGCTTCCTGTTCCCCGACCTGCTGACCTCGCCGGATTTCCAGCCGCTCTACAACACCCGCTTCCTGCGCAACCTGCTCTATGCCGGCATCGCCATCGGTTTCGGCTGCGGCTTCTACAGCGTCATGCGCGGGCAGTCGCGCGGCCTCGGTCTCACGGGGCTGGCGCTGACCGTGCTGGCCGCCGTGCTGGGCAGCATGGAGACCGAGCGCACCATGCCCGCCGAGCGCAGCCTCTATGCCGGCCTCGACTACTTCGTGCTGACGCTGCTGGTGCTGGCGCTGGTGTTCATTCCCATGGAGCGGCTCTTCCCCAAGGACCCCGCGCAGAAAACCCTGCGCAAGGGCTGGACCACGGACATGAAGTATTTCCTGTTCAGCCACGTCGGCATCCAGCTCATCAGCTTTTTCACCGTCATTCCGGCGCAGCATTTCTTCGCCTGGCTCATCAACGCGGACTTCCAGCGCCTGGTGGCGGCGCAACCGGTGTGGCTGCAGTTCATCGAGATCCTGGCCGTGGTCGATTTCACGACCTACTGGATGCATCGCCGCATGCACGAGGTGCCGGCGCTCTGGAAAATCCATGCCGTGCACCACTCCAGCGAGCAGATGGACTGGCTGGCGTCGTCGCGCCTGCACCTGCTGGAAATCTTCGCCAACCGCCTGCTCGGCTACCTGCCGATCTTCGTGCTCGGCTTTGCGCCGGCCGCGGTCTATGCCTACCTGGTGTTCATTTCCTTCCACGCCATCTTCATCCACGCCAACGTGCGTTTCCGCTTTCCGGTTGTGCGCTGGCTGATCGCGACGCCGGAGTTCCACCACTGGCACCACACCTCGCAGGACGAGGGCGTGGACATCAACTACGCGGGCTTCCTGCCGGTCTACGACAAGCTCTTCGGCACCGCTTACCTGCCGTCGCACCTGCCCGAGCGCTACAGCACGCGCGGCGCGCCGCTGCCGGAGGGCATCGTCGCGCAGTTCCTGTACCCGTTCCGGCAATGGCGGCAGATGCGCGCCAGCCGGGCGCGCGTGCCGGAGTAGCAGCGCGCCGCGCCAGGGCGTTAGCGTCCGTTCCTGTCGCGCCAATTCACTCTAGAATCGTGCACATGAATACGCCCGATCTTTTCGCGCACGAGCGCATCGGCCAGCGCGAATCCCTGGGGCCGCAGTCGCTGGTGCTGCGCGGCTTTGCCTTGCCCCATGCCGAGGCGCTGTTGCCGGCGATTGCCGCCCTCGAGGCCGCGGCGCCGTTTCGCCACATGGTCACGCCGGGCGGCTTCACCATGTCGGTGGCGCTGACCAATTGCGGCCGGCTCGGCTGGACCACGGACCGACGCGGCTATCGCTATTCCACCTTCGATCCCGATTCCGGCCGGCCCTGGCCCGCTATGCCCGGCGTGTTTGCCGCGCTTGCGCGCGAGGCCGCGGCGGCGGCCGGTTTCGATGATTTCCAGCCCGATGCCTGCCTCGTCAATCGTTATGTCCCCGGCGCGAAGATGTCGCTGCACCAGGACCGCAACGAGCGCGATCTCGCGGCGCCCGTGGTGTCGGTGTCGCTCGGCATGACCGCGACCTTCCTGTTCGGCGGCCATGCGCGCACGGACAAGGCGGAGCGGATTCCGCTCTACCACGGCGATGTGGTGGTGTGGGGCGGGGTGGACCGGCTGCGCTTTCATGGCGTGTTGCCGCTCAAGGATGACCCGCATCCGGAGCTGGGTCGCCAGCGCATCAATTTCACGTTTCGCCAGGCGGGTTGAGGAGCGCGGACTCAACACGGCGGAAGGAAAACAACGCGGTGGAGCGGACGCAACGCGATGGCAGAGCGAGCCACGTAAACGCGCGACCGGCGGCCGCGTCAGTTCCAGGCCTTGTTGAAGCCCACGCTCACGCTGCGCCCGGGCAGGGGAATGCTGGCCGGCACCGGCAGGATGCCGGGCTCCCGGATGTCGTCGTCGAGCAGGTTGCGCCCGGTGAGGAAGATTTCGAGGCCGGCGGCGGCCTGGCGGCGCAGGTGCAGGTCCAGCGTGGTGTAGCCGTCGAGTTCAGGCTGCGTGTCGCCCGGCGCGCGCTGGCGCGGGCCGACGTGGTTGAGCTGGCCGCTGAGCTGCCAGCCGGGCGCGAGATCGCGGCTGACGCGCAGATAGGCGAGGTAATCCGGCGCCAGGCCGAGAGCCTCGCCCCGGTTCTCGTCGCGCGTCCGCTGCACCGAGACATTGCCGGCGACGCGCCAGCCCGCCTCCTGGTAGCCGATCTCCAGTTCAGCTCCTTTGCCACGGCCGCGGCCGCTGTTCTGCACCTGCAACGTGGGGCCGGGCACGAGCGTGATGAGATCGCGCATGACGAATTGATACAGATTGAGTTCGCCGCGCCAGCGCGTGTCGGGCTGCCAGGACAGCCCGAGTTCGGTGCTGCGCAGGCGTTCCGCGCCGATGGTACCCGTGCCGAGCGCGACGTCGGTCACCGAAGGCGCGCGGAAGGCCTCGCCGTAGATCAGCTTGGTGGTGAGGCCGGGCCGGGTCTGCCAGGCCAGCGTCACGCGGGGCGTGGTGACCTCGTCGAAATCGTCGAAGCGGTCATGGCGCAGGCCCGCGGTGAGATGCCATTGCGGATGCAGTTGCCACTCGTCCTGCAGGATGGCGAAGGCCACCTCGCGGTCCTCCTCCGGAAGGCTGGCGGCCGGCGTGTCGCTGATTTCGGTGAGGCCGCCGGGGCGCAGCGCATAGGTGCCGGGACCGGTGACCAGGTAGTTCGTCCACTGCCGCACCTTCACCAGGTCGTTGAGGCCCCAGCCGGCACCGAGCCGCAGGCGGTGCCCCTGCCAGCCGTCGAAGATCGCGGTGACGGTGGCGCGTGCCGTGTTCTCGTTGAGCTCCAGCTTTTCCTGCATCCCCTGCGGGAAGCTGTTGAAGGCGCCGGCCGGAAACAGCCGCAGCGGCTCCTGCGTGTCGACGTCGAGATGCCAGGCGCTGAGCTGCGCCTGCAGGCTCCAGCCGCCCGGATTCTCGCGATGCCAGCCGATATCGCCGCCGATGCGTTGCCAGGACAGCAGGCCGATGGGGTCGAGCGCGCCGGAGACGCCGGGGCTGACGCCGAAGTCGCGGATCTGGCGCACGAAGAAGTGGGCGTCGACCTCCGGCCACTTGAAGCTGCTGTAGGCGTCGAAGCGTTTCAGTTGCTGGTGGGCCGGCCCCGGCGCGCGCGAGGCCGCGGTGCCGTCGCGCAGGTCGAAAAAGGTTTGCGTGTCGACCGCGATACGCCCCGCGTCGTCGCCCCGGGTGCCGCTGTAGGCGAGTTGCAGCAGGGCGTCGGCGCCGGCCACCTTGCCGCTTTGCGAGACGTGGCTGCTGAAGGTGTCGAAGCTGCCGTAGCTGGCGCCGGCGTGGGTGCCGGGCAGGTCGGCGGCGTCGCGGGTGATGATGTTGATGACGCCGCCGAAAGCGTCGACGCCGTGCACCGCCGAGCCCGGGCCACGGATGACCTCGATGCGGCGCACCTGCGCGATCGGCAGGCCGCCCTCCAGCGGCAGGTTGCTGATGCCGACGGAGGTGATGGGAATGCCGTTGACCATGATCAGCGCCTGCGTGTTGAGGCCGGCGGAGAGGCCGCGGAAGTAATAGCGCGTGGTGCCCTGCGGGCCGCTGTAGGAGGAGACGTGCAGGCCGGGAATGCCGGCCAGGGCTTCGTCCACGGTGCGGCTGCCGAGGGTGCTCATGTCGGTGGCCTGGCGCAGGCTGGTGGCGGCCGGGGTGGCGGCGAGGGGCGTGGGAGTGCCGGTGGCGACATCGACGCGGAGACGGCCGAGGTCTTCGAACGGCAGCGACAGGAGGTCGGCATTGGCAGCCGGGTCCTGCGACGCGGCGGCGCCGGCCGATTCCGGGGGCGCCGCCAGCAGCGCCAGCAGCGCGAGAACGCTTTCCTTACGTGCCTGCATCATGCCGTCCTGGAGCCGCGACGCCTGCGGCTGCTCCGGTGTCGGGCCCGGCGGCCCTGTCCATGGAGCTTACGCTAGCAGTCGCTGCCGGGTTTGGGCTGCCGTCCGGCGCGAATTTCGCCGCGTCCGGCGCTGCGGCAGGGCCGGGTGGTGAAGGCCGGGTGGTCTGCCGGCATCCTCTGGCTGCCCTGGAGCCATTGCCGGGGCGGGGAAAAAGGACCTGTCATGAAAGTCGGAAAGCTGAGCGCACTTCTCCCGGGGCTCACCGGAGCCTTGCTGTTGCAGGGCTGCGCCACCAACGCCATTCTCGAGCGCGCGCGCGATCGACCGGTGCAGCGTCCGCCGTCGGCATCGGGCCTGGTACTCCGGCAGGCGGCGACGGACGATGTCCGGGTCTATATCTGCTTCAGCACGACGGTGAAGGGCGAGACGCGGGAGTTCACGGTGGTCGCGCCTCCCCCCGCGCTGAACCTGCGACAGGATGACAGCGGCAAGGCCTACCTCGCGGATTTCCATGCTTCGCACGCGCAGCCCGGCTGCACCGTGTCGGGCCGGGAGCTGCCGGT
Source organism: Moraxellaceae bacterium (assembly GCA_029237815.1). Lineage (GTDB taxonomy): Bacteria > Pseudomonadota > Gammaproteobacteria > Pseudomonadales > Moraxellaceae > UBA2031. The sequence goes on along the minus strand of JAQZBP010000003.1, from coordinate 621,103 downwards.
CAGCGACGCCGGCTTTGTAGCGGCACTCGCCGGGGCCCGGCAGACATTCGTGTACCACGAGCGGACGTCGTCCGCGTTCTCGCTGTATTCCGTGCGTCCGCATATCGGCGACACCCACGATTACCGGGTGTATGTCGGAGACACCCCTGCATTTGCCGACAGGAAGAAGGGCAACAGGGGTTGGTATGTCCTGATGCCGCTTGCCGTTCCCTACGATCTGGTCACCGCGCCGATTCTGTTCGGGGCGCTGACGCTGTTCGGTCCGCACTGAACCGGGCCGTCTGCGGGTCCGTCCGCATCGCATCCGTTGCTTCCATCGGGTGATGACGCTGCTGACCGCGACGACGCCCCGTCACGCCCTGCGCCGCAGCTCTTCGGCTTCCTCCAGGTTGTGGTGCAGCGCCGCGAAGTCCTCCGGGTCGGCACGCGGGTCGAGCTCGGTCACGAGCGGCGTGCCTACCGGCAGCGCGGCGACGACGCCGTGCAGCTGAGCCTCCACCGGCACGGCCGGCTGGCGCCTGTGCAGCACGAACAGCATCACCACGAGCGCGGCCAGCACCGCGGCAAGGAAGAGGAACAGTCCCGCCGGCCCGAAGGCGGCCATGGCGCCCGGTGCCGCCAGGGGCCCGATCACGGTGCCGATTCCGTAGGCGAGCAGCAGTGTGGCGCTGGCGGGAATCACGTGATGCGCGTCCAGCGTGTCGTGCGTGATGGACTGGCTGAGCGGATACAGCGCCGACACCAGCGCGACATGCAGCGCGATGAGGCCGACCTGCAGCCACAGCGACAGCGCGCCCGCGAAGGGCACGGCCAGCGCGGCGATAAAAGCGACCAGCGTGGTGACGGCGAGCACCGACTGGCGCGGCAGCCGGTCCGAGATCCAGCCCACCGGCGCCTGCACCAGCATCGAGGCCACGATCGGCACGGCCATGAAGAAGGCGATCGTCTCCGGGCCGAGCCCGATGCGCAGCGCGTAGATCGGGCCGGTGCCGGAGAACGCGCTCGTTGCGATGCCCGTGGTGAAGGCGGCGGCGACGCCGAGCGGCGCGTGCCGGAACAGGTCGGCCATTTTCATGCGCGGCGCGGGCAGGATTTCCGGCGCGGTCTCGCGCGTCAGCGCGAGCGGGATCACGGCGAGCGTGGTCAGGATGCCGGCCAGGCTGAACAGCAGCAGCTGCGACGGATCGCCGACGCGCAGCAGCAACTGCCCGCAGGCGGCCGCCAGGTAATAGATCACCATGTAGATGGCGAGCAGCCGGCCGCGGTTCTCCACCGTCGCACGGCCGTTGAGCCAGCTTTCCGTGACCAGCGTGAGCCCGGCGATGCAGAAGCCGGTGAGCAGTCGCAGCCCGATCCAGCCCGGCACCGAGACATGCAGCGGGAACATCAGGATGCAGGCCGAGTACAGCGCCGCGAAGGCGGCAAAGGAGCGCACATGGCCGACGCGGTGGATGACGCGGTCGAGCCACATGCTGCCGGCGATGAAGCCCAGCGCATAAATGCCGAGCACGGCAGAGATGCTGGTGGCTGAAAAGCCCTCGAGCTCCATGCGCACCGACAGCAGCGTCCACAGCAGGCCGTTGCCGGCGATCAGCAGCGCCATGCTCGCGAACAGCGCGACCACGCGCACCAGCGCCTTGCGCTCCACCATTGCCTGGCACCTCCCTGTGGCTTGTGAGGGGACGCTGCCGTGCGTTGTGACAACCGAAGCGGCGACGCCGCCGCAGGGAGGCGGCATGCGGCCCCGACCGTGAGCGCTGCCCGGCAGCGACCACCTGCGGCTCTACTGAACTGTAGACCCGCTGCGCCGGCTGGCAGGGACGCCGCGGGCGAAGCGTTACGGGCGCTGAGGTAGTGAGCGAGATTCGTAGCGCGGCCGTAAGAGTCGAGCCGAAAAGTGTTGCGGCAACGTGTCGCGCTCGTTGGCCCTTCATTAACGGCGACGGCTTTCCCTTCGATTTGCGCGTCGGTCGTTCGTCGCAGTGCTGGCACTTGCGCGGGACTACCTTCGGCGCAATGCGCAACCGCGCCGGCAAGGCGAGAATGGCGGCCTTCCATGGATGGAGCGGCACGGCATGAGGAACATCAATTTCCGGCGACAGGCTGTCGCCCTGGCGCTGGGCACGGCCCTGCTGGCCGGTTGCAACAGCGATAGAGAGCCGGTTGAACGCGCGGGGGCCACCGAGCGCGAAAACATCAAGGTCGTGGTGGCGGGCGACAGCCTTGCCGATGTCGGCGCGTACGGCGGCAAAGCCACGGTGCAGAACGCGGATGATCCGGCAGCCGGCTTCCCGATCTTTCCCGAGCGCGTGGCGAAGTACTTCGGCATGGCGGAGCAGTGCAACTTCTTCGCTTACGATCCGGAGAGCGCCGGCTTCACGACCAATGCGGCGTGCACCAATTTCGCGGTCGGCGGCAGTCGCATCGTGAATCCGGTGACCCGCGGCGGCGCCGCGATGCCCCTCAATATCCCGACGCAGCTGGAGCAGGCGGTGGCCGCCGCGGGCGGGCAATGGAGCGGCGAGGAGCTGCTGCTGGTCGATGGCGGCATCAACGACCTCTCGGATCTTGCCATCACCTTCATCAAGGCCGGACGCGGCGACGGCGAGCTGTTCCGCGCCATGCTGCTGCAGCTGCTCGACGCGGCCGTCGTCGACCCCCTGCTCGCAACCGGCAGGCCGGGCGCCGCGGAAGCCGGCCGGCTGTACATGCAGGCGCTGGCGGATACCTATCATGGCGCCATCAGCACGCACGCCCTCGAGCACGGCGCCCGGCGCGTGGCCGTGCTGAACGTTCCCGACATCGCGCTGACGCCGCGCTTCCGGATGGTGCTGGACGTGGTGGCGGAGACGCGTGACGCGGCGCAGGCCGATGCCGCGCGGAGCATTTTCCGGCAATGGTCGCAGGCCTATAACGCGCAGCTCGAGGCGCGCTTCGCCGGGGATACGCGCGTGGCGATCGTGGATTTCTACGGCAGCTTCAGTGTCCTGGTGAACCATGCCAGCCGTTACGGCATCAGCAACGCCACGCAGGCGTCCTGCCCCAGCGTCAGTGTCGACGACCTCGGCCTGCACGATTACACCCTCTCGGAATGCTCTTCCGCGGCGCTGGATGCCGCGCTTCCCGACGGTCTCGCGCCCGGCTGGTGGCGGGGCTGGATGTTCGCGGACGACTTCCATCTCTCGCCTTTCGGGCACGAGCTGCTGGCGACCATGATCCAGAAACGGCTGGTCGCCACGGGGTGGTGGTAGGGCGGCTACGCCGGGGCACGGTGGCGGCGCATGCGGGGCTTGCGCGCCGCTCCCCGCGCGTGACCGTCACGAGAGCAATACAGGGGACGGATTTATTGGCGCGCCGGATTGCCTGCTTGATGCGGCAGTTCCCGCAGGCCGCAAGGAGCCGACATGGACTGGTACAAGGAAGTGGTGCTGAACAAATACGCCGAGTTCGCGGGCCGCGCGCACCGCGCGGAGTACTGGAATTTCTTCCTGGTCAACGTGGTCATCTATCTGGCGCTGACCGCGGTGGAAGGCCTGGTCGGCATCGGCGGGGCGCTCAGCGGGCTCTATGGCCTGGCGGTGCTCGTTCCCGGCATCGCGGCCGCGGTGCGCCGCCTGCACGACACCGGCCGTAGCGGCTGGTGGGTGCTGCTCGCCCTGGTGCCCGTGCTCGGCACGCTGGCGTTGCTTGTGCTGCTGGCGCTGGAAGGCGAGCCGGGCGCCAATGCCTACGGCGACGGCCCCGCGCAACTGACGACGTGAGGGCCGCGGCGTCGGCGTGCCGCCGTCCCGGGTCTGGCACCACGGCTGGGGCGGTGCACGCCGACGCCTGATGGCATGCCGCGGCCGGCGTCAGTCGCTCACTCGCCCGCAGGCTTCACCGCACCCAGCGTGCCGTTGCGGACGTCCTCGTAGGCCTGCAGGATTTCCTCGTAGCTGTTCATCACGAAAGGGCCGTGCCCGTTGATGGGCTCGTCGATGCGCGCGCCGGTCAGCACGAGCAGCCGGCTGCGCTCCATAGCGGTGACGGGGAAGCCATTCCCTGCGTTCGACAGCACGGCCAGGCCCTGTTCTTCCAGTGGCTCCTCCGGCGCAAACTGCAGGCGGCCCGAACGCAGGTAGACCAGCGCGGTGTCGCCGTCTTCCGTGGCCACCTCGAGCTGCCCGCCTGCCGCCAGCTCGACGTCGAGCACGTTCATGCGGGTGTGCGTCAGCGCCGGCCCCTGGCGGTCCGCGAACGTTCCCGCGATGACGCGCACCCGGCTTTCGCCATCGGCCAGCGTGACCACCGGAATCGCGGCGCGCGCAAGGCTCTGGTAGCGCGGCGCGCCGAGCTTGTCGGCGGCGGGCAGGTTGACCCAGAGCTGGATCATCTCGAAGCGGCCGCCGCGCTGCGTGAAGGCCTCGCTGAAGAGCTCGCGGTGCACGACGCCGGCGGCAGCGGTCATCCACTGCACGTCGCCGGCGCCGATCACGCCGCCGCCCCCGGTGGAGTCGCGATGCTCGATCTCGCCGGCATACACCAGCGTGACGGTTTCAAAGCCGCGATGCGGATGCTCGTTGACGCCCTGGCGTCGCGTGGACGGCAGCAGTCGTCCCGGCCCGATATGGTCGAGCAGCAGGAAGGGCGACACCGTGCTGCCGAGTTCGAGATGGGAAAACACCGAAAGCACGGGCGAGAAGTCGCCGACGGCAAAGCGCGTGTCGTTGCGGTGGACGAAGGCGAGGTGCTTCATGCGGGAAATTTCCAGGGCCCGGGAAGGCAAGCATACGGGTTCGGCGGCACCTGGTGTGCGCCTTGGCTCCGCCTTCAGGCCGATCTCTACCGCCCCTCAGCGCAGGTCCTCGATCCGGTACAGCGTCGTGCGCAGCTGCGCCGGGCCGTGCGGGCGGAACCACACCATGTCGGGAATGCGCGAGTCGGTGACGTACACCGTGCCGTCCGGGCCTTCGGCGAAGGAGTCCGGCCAGCGCAGGCGCCGGTCCTGCAGCAGCGTGCTGACCTCGTCGCCCTCGCGGACCTTCACGGCGTTCTCCTCCACGGCGCTGATGTACATGCGGCCGCTCGTGCTGATCAGGAGGCCGTCGGCCGGTCCGTTCTCGCCGACACGCTCCACGGCGGCCGCCAGCATCGCCGCGTCGGCGCCGCGGTCCTGCAGCAGTGCGGTGGGCAGCCGGTACAACGTACGGCCCTTGATGGCCTGCCAGTAGAGCCAGTGGCCGTCCGTGGACAGCGCGATGCCGTCGGCGGCGAACTCCACGCCACGGCCGTCGGGGCGGCGCAGCACGCGCCGGTCGACTTTTATCTGCACGTCCTTTTCCGGCTGCGTGCTGGCATGGCCGTCGAGCACGCGCCAGGCCTGCGCGTCCGCCAGGCGCACCACGACCAGCGCGCCCTTGGCGCCGGAATCGGTGATGTAGGCGTAGGCGCCGTCCGGGCTGATGCGCACGTCGTTGAGATAGCTGCCGAGCGGCGCCACGTCCTCGTCGAAAAGAAGGGTGCGCACGACGTGGTCGGTGGCGAGGTCGATCTCCACCAGCTTGGCGCCACCGCGCACGACATGGCTCTGCGCGGGCGCCGCCGGGTCGAGCACCCAGAGGTGGTCGCGCGCATCCACCACCACGCTTTGCACGCAGATGAAATGGCGGGCCGGCGCCATCTCGTCCTTGCGGCTGTTGCGCCAGGCGTTCCAGTCGTCGTCGGGAAAGGGCCGCAGCGTGCTGCCGGGCAGTACTTCCGCCACGGAGACCTCGGTGTCCTCCGTCCAGCGCGGAAAATTCACGAACACGCGGCCGCGCCGCGACACCGCCACGCCCGTCACCTGGTGCGTGAACTCGGCCACGGGACGCAGGTGCACGCCACGCACGTTCGCCTCGGTGCGCGCCGTCTCGCCAGCGCCGCCCAGGGTGGCCACGGCGACCTCGGTCGCCCTTTTCAGCAAACTCATTTCCTTTTCCTCCGGAGATGGACGTCATCCCGCAGCACCGGGTGCTGCACTTGAGGAAAAGATAGACGCTGGCGCGCCGGCCTGCGGCGCGATGGCGTCAGGGAGCCGCGGAAGCGGGACGGGTGCGGGCGTGACGGGTGGTAGCGCCAGGCGCCGTTAGCGCCTTGCGGAGCGCTTGCGGGAGGCCGGTGTCAGGCCGCCATCTCCACGCGGTTGCGGCCATTTTCCTTGGCGCGGTAGAGCGCGTCGTCCGCGGCCTTGATCAGCGCCGCGGCATCGACATCGAAGTCCTTGTGGTTGCTCATCACGCCGAAACTGGCGCTGATGTGGAAGTGCTCGCCGGTACCGGTGCGGATTTCCGTGGCGGCGAGGGCGGCGCGGCAACGCTCCAGCAAGGCGGCGGCGCCTTCGACGGAAGTGTCGGGCAGCACCATCAGGAATTCCTCGCCGCCGTAGCGGCCGATGGTGTCGCAAGTGCGCAGGTTCTCGCGCAGCACGCGCGCGGCCGTCTGCAACACCCTGTCGCCGGTGGGATGGCCCCAGGTGTCGTTGACGCGCTTGAAATGGTCGAGATCGAGGATGACGACGCACATGGGCGGGCCATGGCGGCGCGTGCGCGCGGTTTCCTTCTCCAGCAGCTCCAGGATGCTGCGGCGGTTGGGCAGGCCGGTGAGCACGTCGGTGCGCGAGAGCTCGCGAATGGTGTCCTCGCGCCGGCGCCAGAAGTGCAGCGTCTGGTCGGCGAGCAGCAGGATGAAGATGAAGTGCGGGGCGGAAAAGCCGATCAGGCTGTAGAAATGGAATTGCCGGGCGGAGGCATCGGCCGCGGGCGCAAGAATGGGTGCATAGGGCAGGTGCCCGTGCAGGGTGGCCAGGCTGAGCGCGAAGAACAGGACGAGCGAGGTCAGCGTGCCGAGCCATACGGCGCGGCGGTCCAGCACGATGAAGCCGAACACCGGTGCGCCAAGCAGCACGAGGCCGGCGGCAATTTCCGTCAGGCCGACCTGGTAGCCCATGAAGATCAGCGTCGCCGCGTAATACTGCACGGCCAGGTGCTGGAAGAAGAGGCTCGCCGGCGTGCGCCGGCGCAGCCAGGCACCGAGCAGCATGAGCAGGACGCCGCCGGCGATGATGGCCAGGCAAAGGATGAGATGGAGCTCCAGCGTGGGCACGACCACCAGGCGCTCGCGGTCGGGGCGCTGCAGCACGACATAGGCCCAGAGCACGTACTGCGACATGATGGGCACGAGCATGAACAGGGGGATCTGACCCTTGTCCACGGGCGACCATTCCAGCACGGCTGCGAGCTTGCGCCGCCAGGAGTGTAGTGTTGTTGGCATCGGGCCTCCCGGTCCGAACATCTGCAGGGGCTAGCTATACAGCGGGACCGCGGCCCTGCCAGCCGCCACGGCACGGGAGGTGACTGCCGCCGACATGTGGCAGGGCACCGCCCTTCGCCCCCGGCACGGGGTGTCCGGTGGGCGCCGCGTGCGTCAAGCGGAGGATTTGCCCGGTGCCCCCTCCGGTGTCGATACCCCGGGCGGCGAGGTGGACAGCTGTCCTGTCGTTGTATCGAATGTCGGGGCGTTGCCCCGATAATCGCCGCCTCTCCTCCTGCCGGACGCTGCCATGCCCGACCTGATCCTGCACCATTACCCCATGTCGCCGTTTTCCCAGAAGGTCCGCAGCATGCTGGGCTATGCCGGCCTGCCCTGGCAGTCGGTGACCGTCCGCGAGAGTCCGCCGCGGCCGCACCTGGTCGCGCTGGCTGGCGGCTACCGCAAGATTCCGGTGGCCCAGGATGGCGCCGACGTGTTCTGCGATTCACGCATCATCGCCGAGGAGATCGCCGCCCGTGCCGAAAAGCCGGAGCTCGCCCTCGGCAACCTGGGCGCCGACGCCCAGGCCTGGGTGGCGCGCGTCGACCTCGACATCTTCTTCGCCTGCGTGCTGGCCGCCGGCAACCGCACCCTGCGGCGCAAGGCCTGGGATTCCATGTCGGTGCCGGACCTGCTGCGCTTCGCCTGGGACCGCGTGAACATGGGGCGCACGGCGACCGCGCGCATCGTCAGCCTGCGCGAGGCGCGGCCCGTGGTGCTGGCGCACGCCGCGCAGGTAGAGGCGATGCTCACGCAGGATTTCCTGTTCGGCCGCACGCCCGACCACGCCGATTTCACCGCCTACCACGGCCTCTGGATGATCCGCGAGCTGGCCGAATCGCGGATGCTGCAGGGCTTTCCGCGCCTGAACGCGTGGATGGACCGCATGCGCGCCTTCGGCGACGGCACGCCGCGGCCGCTCGCCATCGACGCGGCCCTCGCTGCTGCCCGGCAGGCCAGCCCGCGCGCGATTGCGGCGGAATTCCTGACGAATGAAATGATCGGCAGCCGTGTGACGATCGCGCCGTCCGACTACGGCCAGGTGCCGAGCGAAGGTAGGCTGGCCGGCGCCACGCCGACGCGCTGGATCCTGGCGCGCGAGCACGCGGACGTCGGCACGGTGCACGTGCATTTTCCGCGCGACGGCTACACGCTGGCGCCGGCCGGCGCGCGCTGAGCGCCACGCACCGGCGCAAGGTAGAAGCGAAAGGACGCATCAGCTGGCGCCGGCGTCATGACAATCATGATCGTGGGACTGCCGGCGCCGGCAGCGGCAAGCGGTGCAATGCTGCCGTCAGTGCCGCGGGCGCAGATAGGCGAGGGCCTCGGCGAGCACGCCGGGCCCGAAGGTGTCGCACACGACCTGTTGCAGCTTGCCGGCACGGAATTCAGCGTGCGTGCAGCCCACCGCGCTGCTGTCCTCGCCCTCGTAGCAGGTGACGTAGACCTTGTCCGCCGTGATCTCGAGCGCGTCGGTCTGCCGCGAGCGGCGCCGCTGCCACGATTTCAGGATGTCCGGCACGATTGTGCGGCCGCGCGCGGGCGGATTGCCCCGGTCCGGCACGGCGTCACCCGATCTTCAGCGTCGCCCGCCGCACCAGGCGCGCGCCCGGCACCGCATAGCCTTCCTTGAGGGCGCGCGCGATCAGCGGCTTGTCCGGTTCCTCGATCACCTTCACGCGCCGGAAATCCGCCGGCAGCGCCGCCTCGTCCTCGATCTCGACCGCTTCGTGTCCCGCCATCAGGCGCGCACGGAAGGACCGGTCGAGCGCGGCGATCTCCGAAATACCGGCGCGCGCCATGTTGCCCTGCAGGTAGTCGCGCAGATGCGCGGCACGCTTCTCCAGCGCCTGGCGGCGCTTGCGGATGCGCTCCTCGGCGGCGCGCGCCGCCTCGGCCTCGGCTTCCAGGTTGAGCACGAAGGCCGCCACATTGGCGGCCTTGTGCGAGAGCTCGCCCTGCAGGCCCTCGAGCGTGTCGGCGACGGTCTGCTCATCCAGCTCCGAGTCGGAGAGCACGGCCAGCGCCTGCCGGTACTCCTCCGTCATGAGGTAGAGCGAAAGCGGGCTCCCCATGGTGGCTCCTGCGCAATGGCTCCCCGTCAGAAGGGAATGTCGTCGTCGAAGTCGAAGGCCTGTGCCGTCGCGCCTTTCTGCGCCGGCACGCGCCGCTCCATGCCGCGCCTGGGCGCGCCCGCATCGCCGCTGTCCTCGAAGGCGGGAAAGTGGCTGTCGTTGCTGGCCTCCACCTTCTCGCCCTTGCTGTCCAGCATCTCCATGGCCAGGCCCTTGACCTCGGTGGTGTAGCGGTCCTGGCCGCTCTCCTTGTCCTGCCACTTGCGCGTGTGCAGCGTGCCTTCCACATAGACCTTGCTGCCCTTGTGCAGGAACTGGCCGGCGATTTCCGCGAGCTTTCCGTAGAACACCACGCGGTGCCATTCGGTCTGTTCCTGCGGCTGCCCGGTGTTCTTGTCGCGCCAGGCTTCGCTGGTGGCCACGCTGAGCTTGGCCACCGCACCGCCGGAAGGCAGGTAGCGCACGTCCGGTTCGCGGCCCAGGTTGCCAAGGAGGATGACTTTGTTCACGCCTCGCATTTATGCATTCTCCGTAGTGAAGTGGGATTCAACCTCGTCGCAGAGCTGGTTGAGCCTGGCGATCTGGACCTGCGGCAGCGGCTTGCTGGCAATGTAGGCGCGGATCTCCTCGAGCTTGGCGGGGCTCTCCACGTTGCGGATCGAGGTCTCGACGCGCGCCATCCATTCGGCCGGCGCTTCCTGCACCGCCGGCGTGACGTCGTGCGTGGTCGCATCGGCGTCGTTGTCGCCCTCGGTGGGGATGCAGAAGGCCTGCATGGCGGCGTATTTGTAGGCGGCGCTCATGGCCTTGTTGGTGGCCTTGTCGGCACTGTCCATGGCCTCGCCGTAGGTGCGGATGACGTGCTTGCTGCCGTCCTCCGCGCACACGAGGTCAAACTCCGCCGCGACGGTGACGTAGAACAGGGCGCTCCCATTCCGCGTCGTTCGCTCCTCGCAGGTCCGGCTCAGGATGCGCGGCAGCATGAGCAGCCCGTGCCGCGCCAGCGTCGAGCTCAGCGCGTTGTAGACATCGTCGATCCCGCGGAACTGGTAGCCCTGCTGGACGTTGCGACGGTTCTTGCCGATCCCCTCGGTAGCGAGGTCGGCCATCACCGCCGAGATTGCCTGATAGACTTTTGCCATTGTTCATCTCCGGATTACGCCGGCCTCTTGCGGCACGGCGCTCGTCTAGTTCCCATTCCTGTTGTTCCAGCTCCTCCTGTTGACGCCAGCTGGCGGCGTTTTCCTCTTCTTGCATCACAGGTGACCTCGACGGCGTTGCCCGAGGCGAACGCAATGCACAGGAGCGCCCGGCCTCGGCCGGAGCGCCTGCGGGTGGTGCATGCGCGGGGAGTCCTTGCGGGAGAGCGGCCAGGTTACGGCCGCCAGTGTCGTCGTCCTGAACGGTTGAGCCGTTTCGGGCTCATTTGTCGCGCGGCATCGTCATTGCGTTCGTAGCGATATACATGGGGATGAAAGTAGGAAATCCGAGCGGATTTGCAAAAAAATACGCAGCTTTTTTCGAATTATATTCGCGGGGCGAGAGCGCATTGCGCACTGGCAGATGAGCTTCAGCGAAGCACTATCAGCGCCGGCTGAGCGGCGGGATGAGCTTCAGCGCAACGGCCTGGATGCGATTCCAGCGCAGGATCCGCGCAAGACAAGAAGGAGATAGCGCGGGAGTAACGCGCGCCGATCACCGACGGCAGTATAGGAAGAAATCGCAGGGGAAGGGATGGCATCCGCGGAGGATGGTCGCGACGCGGTCGAGTCGTGCATCGACTGCAACGGCACGGGTGCGATGCATCAGCCGGAGCGCAGGAAATCTGTGCTGCCCAGAAAATGCCGTGCTGTGCGGAAGTTGGCCGGAAGGTGGGGGGTGGTACATCCCTGTACCGGGTTCCGTCACTGGTGGCCGGTCGGCCGGGCCCGCTTGCAGCGAAGCGGAAGATCGCGCGGTTCGGCAGCAGATGCTGGCCGGAACCACGGTTGGTGGGGACTCAGCGGCTCAGGAAGTCACGCAGGCGCTGTGCGATACCGTCGGATTCCGTCGTCACGGGTTCGCTGACCGGCGGCAGGGGAACCGCCGGGTCTTCGGTGACTACCGGTACGACCGGCGTCGTGCTGCCCGTGGTGGTGCCGGCCGTGCCGTTGATGTGGCGGTCGAGGAAGGCGAAGGCCTGCGGGCGGTACAGCGAGGTCGCACCGGACGCAGTGCTGTGGTCCTTGCCCTGCAGCCAGACCAGCTCCACCGGTACGCTCGCCTCGCGCAGCGTCTTCGCGAAATTCTCGGACTGCACCGGCGGCACGACCTTGTCGAGCGTGCCGTGGTAGAGGAAGACCGGGGCCATGCCGGTGCGCACCTGGCGACGCGGCGAGGCCTGCTCGTAGAGTGCCGGGATCTGCGCATAGGAGCCGCCCATGAAGATCTTCACCGACGAGGCTTCACGTGCTTCCGGTGCGGCGAGATCGGAGGGCGGTGCGCCCGCGATGGCGACGCGCACCGGCGGCAGGTCGGAGGCCGGCTGCACGGCGAGCAGCGTGGCGAGATGGCCGCCCGCGGAGTAGCCCCAGACCGCGAGGCGGTTCATGTCGAGGCGGTACTCGCTGGCGTGCTGCTGCAGGTAGCGCACCGCCTGCTGCATGTCCTGGAGCTGCGCCGGATAGGTGGAGCCGGGCGCAAAGCGGTAATTGATGGAGAAGGCCGCATAGCCGCGCTGCGCCAGGGTCTGGCCGGTGCCGCTCATGCTGCTCTTGTCGCCACGCTGCCAGGCGCCACCGTGAAGCAGCAGCACCACGGGACGCGTCGCGCCGTTGTTGGCGGGCAGGTAAAGGTCGCCCTTCAGGGCCTGCGACCAGTTTGTCGGAGTGTAGGTGACGGTACGCGTGCCGCTGCTGGTGGTGGTGCTCGTGGTCGAGTCGCCCGAGGTGCGCAGGGCGGCGAGCTGGTCCAGCAGGCCGGCGGAGGCGGAGAGCGGAGCGCTGAATAACGAGACAGCGATGAACGAAAAAATTCCGTTACGGATGCTAATTCTTTGCATGGATAAAAAGCTCCTTCCAAATACTACTTTAGTTGGGAGGCGCAACATCCAATTTACAGCTCTTTGCTTCAACAGCACGAACACGACAGTTGTGTTTCAGCTCGGAAGCGTTTTGTGTGCTTTTGATGAACTAGCGCTAGACCTGGACGGGGTGAAATGGTCACGGAATCGTGTCGTTCGCTCACGAACTTCAGTCATGAACTGCAGTGCAGAATATGGCCTTGCAGAGGGTGAACTGAATAAATGGCGATTTGCCTGTGTCGCTCTACGTTGAAAAAGCGTGTTTGCAATTGCGCCGGTTGCCGACGCCGCGCAATCGCCTGTGCTACTCCTTATGAACATCCAGTCAGCGGAGAAGGGCCATGCACGTGCAGGACATCATGACGAAGAACCCGGCGTGCTGCGTCGCCAGCGCGTCACTGCAGGAAGTCGCGCAGAAGATGGCGGAGTGCGATTGCGGGGAGATTCCGGTGGTGGATGCGCAGAAGCGTCCGGTCGGCGTCGTCACCGACCGCGACATCTGCATCCGCGCCGTGGCGCAGGGGCGCGACACGGGGCAGACCACGGCGGACGAGATCATGTCGACGCCGGTCTATACCGTGAAGCCGGAAGACGACCTGGACGAGTGCCTGCGCCAGATGGAGGCGCACAACATCCGCCGCGTGCCGGTGGTGGATGCCAAGGGCGTGTGCTGCGGCATCGTGGCACAGGCGGATATTGCCACCCGCGCCTCGCCGGACGCGGCGGCCGACGTCGTGCGTGACATCTCGCGGGCGGGCAGCGCGCCGCACTGAACCGCGGCATAGTGCCGCGCTGGCCGGTCGCAGCCGTCGCGTTGGCTCGGTTTGGGGCCAGGGCTCTGGTTCAGGCCCTGCGTCAGGTGTGGGCAGGTGTCGGCGCGGCGGGCCGGCGCCAGCGCTCAGGCTAGCGCGGGCGGCGGCTGGAAGCCGCCGGCCACCTCCGCCAGCAGGTGCGCGAAGCGGATGGTGCTGCGGTCCTCATAGGGCGCGCCGATGATCTGGATGTTCACCGGCGCGCCTTCCGCGGTGCGCCCGACCGGCGCGCTCGTCGCCGGCAGGCCGAGCAGCGTCGCCGGCGCGATCCACATGAACAGGTCGAGGTAGTGGCGCTTCTGGCCGGCCACGTCGACCTTGCGCTGGCCGAGATTGCCGGAGTGGTCGTGCGCGAAGGCCGTGGTCAGCGCGGGCGGCGCCAGGATCACGTCGTAGGTCTCGAACACCGTCAGGAATTTCTCCTTCAGGCGCTGCGTCTTTTCCATGGAGATGATCCAGTCGGCGTGGCTCATGCCGGCGCCGGCCAGGAAGCGGTCGGCGTGGCGCGGCACGTCGATCACGCGGCGCGCCAGCTTCGCCGCCGGGGCGAAGGCGCGCATCGCGTTGCGCACATAGCCCGGCGCGCCCACCAGCATGCCGCTGCTCAGCTGCTCCACATAGACCGGATAGAGCTTGTCCAGGGGCCAGTCCAGCGGCGCGCCGACATCCACCGTCACGCCGGCCTGCACCAGCGTGTCCTGCAGGCGGCGGTAAGCCGGCAGCATGCGGTCGTCGAGCGGGCAGTGCGGATCGTCCAGCCACAGCAGCACGCGGAACTCGCGCAGCGTGTCGCGGCGCGCCGGCGGCAGGCTGACCTGCCAGCCCGCGGCCATGGCGGGGCCGGGGCCGACCAGCACGTCCATCATGAGGTCGAGGTCGTCCGCGGTGCGCGCCATGGGGCCGGCGACGGCGAGCTGCGGCTCGCTCAGCGTGCCGGGCGGGCCCGGCACGTGGCCACGCAGCGAGATGATGCCGTGCGTGGGCTTGTGGCCGTAGACGCCGCAGAAATGCGCGGGGATGCGGATGGAGCCGGCGATGTCGCTGCCGAGTTCCACCGGCGTGAAGCCGGCGGCCAGCGCCGCGGCGGCGCCCCCTGAGGAGCCGCCCGCGGTGAGCGCGCGATTCCAGGGATTGTGCGTGACGCCGTAGACGCGGTTGTAGCTCTGCAAATCGGAGGCCAGATACGGCACGTTGGTCTTGCCGAACACGATGGCGCCGGCATCCTGCAGGCGCTGCACCGCGACGGCGGCGCGCGGTGGCCGGTGGTTGCGGTAGGCCGGCGCGCCCGCGGTGCAGGCCATGCCCGGCACCTCGAAGGTGTCCTTGATGGTCATGGGCAGGCCGTGCAGCGCGCCCAGCGTCTCGCCGCGGCGCGCGGCGGCGTCGGCGGCATCGGCGGCACGGCGCGCGGTGTCGAGGTCGAGGGCGACCACGGCGTTGATGGCCGGGTTGTGTTGCGCGATGCGCGCGAGGCTGGCCTCGAGCAGCGCGCGGCTGCTCTGTTCGCCACGGCTCATGGCGGCGACGAGGTCGCGGGCGCTGCGATAGGAAGGCGTGTCGGTCATGCTGCAGGTCTCGTGGCGGATCGGGGCGGGCGGACAGCCGCGGCGTCAGTAATAAGCGATGCGGGGAAAGACGGGAACCGCTTTTGCGGCGCTTCGGTCCGGTCGGGCCGGACCCTCGTGCAGATTGGCCCGTGCGGGCCGGTCAGGGCGTCGATCGGGCAGGCGGCAGGAGCCGGCGGCGCAGGGCTGTGGCGCGCAGCGGGGTGGGTGCCCGCGAGGGAATGTCCGGGTGCCCGGCAAGGCGGCCGCGCGCGGCGCGCAACGACCGCCGCCGCGTGCGGGTGTACCGCCTTAGGCGAAGCCCAGCAGCAGCTGCGCGGTGCCGGCGGCAAGGCCGGTGATCGCGCCCAGCACGAGCAGGATCCACTCGTCCTCCTGGAAGGCGGGGCGCAGCAGGTCCTGGAATTCCGCCGGCGTCATCTCCTTCATCTTGCCGGCGAAGAGCGTGGCCAGCTCGGTGGCGCGTTCGCGGCTGAATTTCTTGTCGGAGAGCGGCTTCAGCGCCATGTGCACGCTCTTGTCGGTGATCAGCGCCTTGAGGTCGGCAAAGCCGGTCGGGCCGAAGGCCATCTGCGCACCGGTGCGTGCCAGCAGCGAATCATCGATGAGCCGGTTGACGTGGCGCTTGATGAGCTGGCGGGCGCGGGCGGAGCGCGCCCCGGTCAGCACTTCCTTCATGAACTGGTGCACGGTGAGGATTTCCTGCGCGGACAGCGCGGCGAACTTGTCCGCCACCTCGGCCTGCCGGCGCAGGAAGAGGCCCTGTATCGTGAAGGGGCCGAGCTTCACCGGGTTCACCGGGCGGAACACCATGGCCAGCGCCAGCCAGTTGGTGAGCAGGCCCAGCACCGCGGCATAGAGCGGCAGCAGGCCGTGCCAGGGCAGGAACCAGAACAGCACCATCTGCACCACGCCGAAGGCGAGGCCGATCCAGAAGCTGGAATTGATGATGAAGCGGATTTCCTGGTCGCCCACTTCGAGGAACATGCGCACCACGAGGGCGCGGTCGGCCTCCATCTGGCGGCCGCACATCTCTTTCACGTCCACGAGCTCGTCGATCTGCTCGATCATGGCCTGCACCACGCCGTCCATGATCCGCGGCAGGCGCTGGCGGGCATGCGCGTAGATGCGCTTCTTCACCGCCACCGGCATGTTGTCCCAGAAAATGCTGTTGCGCTCGCGCATCACCTCGTCGGTGTAGTCCTCGATGTTCGCCGCCACCGATTCCGCGACGTAGGCGGCGACTTTCTCCGGCTCCATCTGGCGCAGGAAATCGCTCACCGAGCCCATCTTCTTGATGACGCGCTCCACCACGATGTCCGACATCTTGCGCGCCTTGCGCGGAATGATGCCCTGCCAGCCGAAGGGGTGCAGGCCGAGGGCCTTCTCCAGCTGCGGCGTCTTGATGCCGATGAAGTCGAGCGGATAGAAGACCATCTGCATGGCCCACCAGACATGCGCCCAGGTAACGATGGCCGCCACGAAGGGAATGCTGATGAAGCCCCAGAAGTCGGGGCGGGCCGTGAGTTCCTGCCAGAAGTGCGTGAGTGCCGTCATGGTGGGGGTGCCGGAATCGGGTGAGCGGGAGACGGTGCGGGAAGACGGACCGTTCGGGGACGCAGCATGCCATTGCCGGCGCCGTGCCGGCTTGGCCGCAGGGGACAGATTACCGGGGCGGCAGGGCCAGTGCGGGTGCCGCAATGTAGACGCCTGCGCCCGGAAAAAATGGCACAAGGGCAAACACTAGCACCTGGACGCGGGGGACGTGGCGGGGAATTGAGCGGATGGCGGTGCCGGCGGACGCCCCGGGGTCGCGCCGCGGGTCAGACACGAACGCAGGCGTGGTCGCGCCCGCGTCCGGCAGCGCAGTGTCAGGCGTCCTGCAGCGCCGGCCCGGTCGTGCGGCTGGCCGACGTCGCCGTGCTGCGGGCGGCACGGATCAGGTCGGCGGCCTTCTCCGCGATCATGATGGCCGGCGCGTTGGTGTTGCCGCCGATCAGCGTCGGCATGATGGAGGCGTCGACGACGCGCAGGTTTTCCAGGCCATGCACGCGCAGCTCGGGGTCGACCACGGCCATGGCGTCCGTGCCCATCTTGCAGGTGCCGACCGGGTGGTAGACGGTGTCGGTGCGCGCACGCAGCACGGCACGGATGTCGTCGTCGGTTTTCACCTGCGCCGTGAACGGGTCTTCGGTGATGAAGCGCGAGAGGGCCGGCGCCTTCATCAGGCGCTCGGTCATCTTGTAGCCGGCGACCAGGGTCGCGAGGTCGTCCGGATGTTCGAGGAATTTCGGGTCGATCACGGGCGCCGAGTCCGGATTGCGGTCCTTCAGCGTCACGGTGCCGCGGCCCTTCGGGCGCAGCAGGCAGACGTGGCAGGACAGCCCGTGGCCGCCGTGCAGGGTGCGGGCATGGTTGTCGACCAGGGCGATCACGAAATGCAGCTGGATGTCGGGCGCGTCGAGTTCGGGCCGCGTCTTCAGGAAGCCGCCGCCCTCGGCGAAATTCGAGGCGATGAGCCCGCGGCGCTCGCGCCGGTAGCGCAGCATCTGGCGGATGCCGTGCACGGCGCCTTTCAGCGAGAAGCCGAGCAGGTTGGTGTCCCTGGACTTGTAGCCGAAGATGAAATCCGGATGGTCCTGCAGGTTCTGGCCGACGCCCGGCAGGTGCTGCAGCACGGGAATGCCGTGCTGTTGCAGCTCGGCGGCATCGCCGACGCCGGAGAGCATGAGCAGTTGCGGCGACTGGAAGGCGCCGGCGCTGAGGATGACCTCGCGCCGTGCGCGAAGGGTCTTCACCTGCCGGCCCTGGCGGTATTCCACGCCCACGGCGCGCTTGCCCTCGAAAAGGATGCGCTGGGTCAGTGCGCCGGTTTCGACGTGGAGATTGTCGCGACGGCCGAGATGCGGCTGTACATAGGCGCGGTAGGCGCTCCAGCGCTCGCCGTTGAGCTGCGTCACCTGGTAGAGGCCGACGCCTTCCTGTTCCGCGCCGTTGAAATCCGTGTTGACCGGATAGCCCGCCTGCGCGGCGGCCTTCAGGTAATGCTGCTGGAAAGGGTTGTCGGTCTGCAGGGCGCTGACGTGCAGCGGTCCGTTCTGGCCGTGCCATTCATTGTCGATCTCGTGGTTGCACTCGGCCTTCTTGAAGTAGGGCAGCACGTCGGCGAAGGACCAGCCGGTGTTGCCGAGCGCGGCCCAGTGGTCGTAGTCGCTGCGATGGCCGCGCACATACACCATGGCGTTGATGGCCGAGGAGCCACCCAGCACCTTGCCGCGCGGCTGGTAGCCCGGGCGACCGTTCAGGCCGGGCTGGGGCACGGTCTCGAAGGCCCAGTTGTTGGTGCTGTGCGGCACCATGAGCACGACCGCCGCCGGCGTGTTGACGAGCCAGCTGTCGCCCCGGCCGGCGCCGGCCTCGAGCAGCGCCACGGAAACGGCAGGGTCCTCGCTGAGGCGCCCGGCCAGGGTGCAGCCGCTGGAGCCGCCGCCCACGATCACATAGTCAAATTCCTGCACGGTCGTCCTTCCCTGTTGTGGCATGTGATGGCGCCGGCATGGCGCGTCGGGCGCGATCATAAACGCCCGCCGCGCCAATACGGCAGTGTCCCGATGGACAACGGACGGGGCGGCAGCCCTGCGCACTCCGTCCGGATCGGGTACGGTCGTACCTGCCACCTGTCCCCCCAGGCCTGCCGCCGGGAGGATTTCCCGCCCGGCGCCCGGGGGGCGGTGGCTGAATCAGGGGTGAAGTTGGCGTGGCGCGCCTGGCGCCCCGTCGGCTCTACTACTGCAGCGGACAAGAACAATTACATGCTTCCTGCGACGCAGGACGAGGCAGACCCCGTGACCGACACCGCACGCGCGCAGCCCCGACCCCAGGGCTCGCTGCTCTCCGCCATTACCCGCATCACCGACCTCTTCACCTTTCCCCTGCGCACCTCGCACTACGTCGAGCTCGTCAATCCGCTCTGGACCACGCACCAGCTGCAGGCGCGCGTCATGGAAGTGTGGGACGAAACCCGCGATGCCCGCACCATCACGCTGAAGCCGGGCCTCAACTGGCGCGGCCACCGCGCCGGCCAGCACGTGCGTGTCGGGCTGCCCGTGGAAGGGCAGCACTACACCCGCACCTACACGATTTCCTCGCCGCCGGAACGCCCCGACGGCTGCTTCACCATCACCGTGAAGGTGGTGGAGGGCGGACGTATCTCGCGCCATATCGTGCGCAACCTGAAGCCGGGCGATTACCTGCCCATCGGCCTGCCGCAGGGCGAATTCTTTTTGCCCGACGCGCAGCCGGTGAAACCGCTCTTCATTTCCGCCGGCTCCGGCATCACGCCCGCGCGCAGCATGCTGCGCAGCCTGCTGGCGCAGGAGCGCCTGCCGGACACCGTGCACATCCATTACGCGCCGCACGCCTTCGACACGATTTTCGGGCAGGAGCTGCGCGCGATGGCCGATCACCATCCGCGCTACCGCTTCCACCCGGTGTACACGCGCGAGCTCGGCGAACAGCAGCGCGAGAAACAGTATTTCAGCCTGGCCCAGCTCGAGCAGCTCTGTCCGGACTGGCGCGAGCGCGACTGCTATGCCTGCGGCCCGCAGAGCCTGCTGGCCTCGGTGGAGGCGCTCTGGCAGGAGGCCGGCCTGTCGCGCCGCCTGCACGTCGAGCGTTTCCGCGCGGCCTTCGCGCAGGTGCCCGCCGATGCCGTGGGTGGCGCGGTGGCCTTTGCCAAGAGCGGCGTCACGGCGCAGGCGGATTCGGCGACCAGCCTGTTGCGCGTGGCCGAGGACGCCGGCCTGAATCCCGCGCACGGCTGCCGCATGGGCATCTGCCATGCCTGCGACACCACATTGCTGTCCGGCTGTGTGCGCGACCTGCGCACCGGCGAGGTGCGCAACGAGGCGGGCAGCATCGTGCAGCCCTGCATCTGCGCCGCCGCCGGCGACTGCACCCTCGACCTGTAACGATTTTCCCGAAGCCTGACGCGAAGGAATGAAACCATGAGCACTGTGCGCTATCCCGGTTCCCTGACGCCGGAACAGATCGAGGAGTTCGGCCGCGAGATGGACGCCATCCGTGACGAGGTCATGGACTCCCGCGGCGAGCGCGACCGCCGCTACATCACCCGTCTCATCCGCGTGCAGCGCAGCATGGCGCTGGGCGGGCGCGTGCTGATCTATGCCGGGCTGTTCTGCCTGCCGGCCTGGGGGCATGTGCTGGCCGGCTGGATCACGGTGGCCGCGCTGATCGGTCTCGGCACGTTGACGCTCGGCCTCTCCAAGATCCTGGAGAACATGGAGATCGCCCACAACGTGCTGCACGCGCAGTGGGACTGGATGAAGGACCCGGAGATCCAGTCCAACACCTGGGAGTGGGACAACATGAGCCCCTCCGACCGCTGGATGCACTCGCACAACGTGGTGCACCACACCTGGACCAATGTGCTGGAGAAGGACCTCGACGTCGGCTACGGCATCCTGCGCGTCACGCCGCTGCAGGAATGGAAGCCGAAATACCTGCCGCAGCCGATCTATGCCTTTCTGCTCATGATGTTCTTCGAGGAAGGCGTGGCGCTGCACGAGCAGTGCATCATCGACTGGGTCGAGAAGCGCAAGACCTGGGCCGAGATCCGGCCCATGATGCAGCACATCTGGCGCAAGATGCGCCGCGAAATCCTGAAGGACTACATCATGTGGCCGGGCGCGGCGGCGCTCGTGGCCTGGCCGATCTCGCTGTGGGTGCCGGAGTCGCCGTGGACGGTGTTCGCGCTCGTCGCCGGCGCCAATTTCATCGCCAACATCATTCGCAACGTGTGGGCCTTCATCATCATTTTCTGCGGCCACTTCCCGGCCGGCGTGCACATGTTCACGCCGGCGCAAGTGGAGGGCGAGACGCGCGCGCACTGGTATATGCGCCAGCTGCTGGGCTCGGCCAATATCGGCGGCGGCAAGCTCTTCCACATCCTCTCCGGGAACCTCTCGCACCAGATCGAGCACCACCTGTTTCCGGACATGTGCAGCAACCGCTACCCGGAAGTCTCGCCGCGCGTGCGTGCGCTGGCGACGCGCTACGGCCTGCCCTACAACACGGGCTCGCTGACGCGGCAGTTCGGCACCACGGTGTGGAAGATCCTGCGCTTCTCGCTGCCGGGTGGCGGCACGGGCACGGGCGAAGTGCACAAGCCTGCCACGGCGAGCTAGGCGGCCACCGGTTGCGGCCGCGCACGGGTCAGGGTGAGCGATTGCTCCGTGCCGTGGCGGCCGCGCTGCCACCTCGGGCAATGCTGAAGCGGGGCGGCTTCGGGCAGCGCGCCTCCGCGCGGCAGGAGCCGGGTCGATAGGGAAATGGTGCCGGCAGGGCGCCGCAGCGATGCAGGCGCGGCGTCACAATCGTGAGCCGTGCCGAAAAAAACAGCACTCGTCGCTGAAGGGGCCGCGTCAATAAAGATGACGCCGCCCCTTTTCACTTCCAGAATATCCGCCTGCCGGGGCTGTCCTGTCGTCTGCCCCGCCGCCTCCGAGGATTTTCCATGACCGACACCGCCGCCACCCGCGCCGCCGTGGCCCAGGCCTTTGCCAAGGCCGTGGAATCCGCGCTGGCCACGGAAGGCCGCCTGCAGCCCGAATCCGCCATTGCCGCCCTGGCGCGCATGGCCGGCACCTATTACTTCCGCTCCTTCGGCTATGCCGCCCTGCAGCTCGTGCCTGGACAGGCCGTGCTCTCGGACGAGGCCAACGCGAAGGGCCCCGAACTCATGAACCTCGCGCACGAGGTGCTGGCCCGGCTCGGCCTGCGCCTGCCGGACGACCGCGTGCGCGCCGCGCTCGACACCAAGGCCGACAAGCACATGCCGCTGCTCGCCTTCGCCTACACGCAGCCGCGCCTGGAGCGCGCCTTCGCGCCGATCAAGGCGGCGCACGGCCTCGGCAACGTCGAGGCAGGCAAGGCCGCCGCCTGCGCCGTGGCGCTGCTCATCCATAACCTGCAGCAGGAGCTGGACCCGGCGATCGCTTTCGGCATTGCCGTGTATGGCTTCGTGGAGGGCACGAAAACCACGCCGTGGCCGGTGGCGGATTGACGCCGCCGGCGTGGCGGACGGAAGCGCAGAGTGGGCGTCGGCCGTCTCGGGTGGCTGGGACTGGCGTGCTAAAGCTGCAATAAAGCTTGGAAAACCATGCCCGCTTGTCGAGAATGGCCGCAGCCCTAGCATGGCAGCAGGGGTAGTAAGCACCGGGTGTCTCCGGGCTTCCCAATAAAAAGCCAGTGGCTGACGAATAAAATGAAGAATTTCAGTCAGGATGTCTTCCTGCCACTTTTTGTGCTGCAGCTTCCTCAGAAAACCCTTGCCCGTTACGAGCTTGACCAGGCCGACTGGGTCGAGATGCTCGCCACCTTGCTCGACATCGACGTCAACGACAGCAGCGTCAACGAGAGCCTGATCAGCCTGGAGGATTTCTGCGCGATCTTCCGCGTCGGACTGCTCCGCTTCGGGCGCGAGAGTTTCCTGCAGTCCTACCTCGAGGACATCCGCGCCCGCCACATGGGGCCGGTGGGCCTGGCCATGGAGGCGGCGCCCACCATCGACGACGGGCTGGACATCTGGCGCGACAACGCCCGCATGCTGGCCCCCATGCTGGACATCCTCGCCCGCGAAACCGCCGACCGTCGTGTCTATGAGGTGGGCTACACCTGCGACATGGGTGAGATCGCCGACCTCTACATGGAACTCGTGCTGCTGATGACGGCCGCCATCGTGCGCAGCATGAGCGGTGGCACGGTCGTCGCGGAGGTCCGCTTCGCGCATGCCGGATTGCTGCCGCCGGCCTTCTACCGCGACACGCTCGGCCTTGAGCCGGTTTTCGGGCAGGACGTGAACAGCCTGACCTTCGATCGTGCCCAGACGAACCGGGCCAACGGCTATTACATCCCGCTCATGTACCAGCAGGCGCTGCAGGGCATCCGCGACCTGCAGGAAAACATCCGCAGCCACCTGCGGCTCAGCTTCCGCGTGCGCCAGTTCCTGCAGCGGCGCGCGGACGAGGGCCAGTTCCCGTCGCTCGAGGAAGCCGCCGAGCAATTCAACATGGCCGCGCGCACCTTCACGCGGCACCTGGCCGACGAGGGCTCCAGCTTTCGCCACCTGCGCACCGAAACGCAGTTCACCCTGGCCAAGCGTCTGCTGCGCAAGACCAGCCTGCCCATCAAGACGGTGGCGGACCGGACCGGCTTTGCCAATCTCTCGGCGTTCTCGCGCGCCTTCCTGGCGGCCAGCGGACAGACGCCGCAGGAATACCGCCGTGGCGACGCCGAGCCCGGCGCGGCTGAGCCTGGCGTGACACCGGCCGATGACGTGGCCGGATAAGCGCTTCGCGACATATACAGCCGCGGCACGCGCGCGCGGCGCCAGCGCCCGGCAATGAAACAGGCCACCGTCCGGTGGCCTGTTTCATTGCGGCGGCTCCAGCTCTTCCTCGTCGAGATTGCCGCCGCCGAAATTGCCGGGCCCGCCCAGCGTGCCCCGCAGCGGACCCGCCGGGTCGCGCGCGCTGTCGCTATGGCTCTTGCGGTAACGCTCGTCGAGGTCGTTGACGACCTGGCGCACCTCCTGCGTCACGGCCGCGGTGGCCTTGCCGGGTGCGGGGGGGCGTTTATCAGTGTCGCCGGATGGCGCCGCCGTGGTGCCGGGCCGGCGCGCCGGCGTGTTGCGTTCCTGGTGAACGTCGGGCGTGTCGTGGCGGTTGCCGGCCTCCGGGCGGTGGCTGCGGTCACTACGCTTTTGCCGCGGACGGTCTGTCATGGCGGACCTCCACTGTCGTGGCGTCAGTGCGCCGGCGAGGCGCCCTGCGCGGCACGCGCGCCCGGCATCTTGACGGCCATGCGCCGGCATTCCGCGGCGCAGCGCCGGCAGGCTTCGGCGCACTGCTGGCAATGCGCCATCGAGTGCCTGGCGCATTCCTCGCCGCAGGCCTCGCACATCTCCTCGCAGAACTTGCAGAAATAGGCCGCCATTTCACTGCCGCGCGCCATGAAGCCCGCGACCATGCGGCAGGCCTGCGCGCAGTCGATGTCGAGCGCGATGCAGCGTGCCAGGGCCTGGCTGTCCGACTCCTGCAGGCAGGCGGTTGCGCAGGAGTCGCAGGCGTCGGCGCAGGTGTTACAGGCTTCGATGCAGGTGGCGTACTGTTCGTGTGCCATCACGTGTCTCCTTGAACGAGAGGGGAGCACTAACCGTAGTCCAGTGGAGCGCCCCTTGCCCGATAAGGGAGTAAAGCGGTGGCGCGGCATCAGCCCATGCGCTTTCTCACGCTGATGCTGCCGTTGGGTTCCACCACCGCAAGCGCCACCTCCGAGGGCGTCGTGCACTCGTGCTGGCGCAGCGCGGACAGCAGGTCCTTGTTGGTGATGCGGCAGCGGTGCAGCTGCCGGTAGAGCACGCGCCCCTCGCGGATCACCACGACGGGCTCGCCCTCCAGCACCCGCTCGACGCGCCGGAAGCGGAAATTCAGTTCGCTGACGATCCAGTTGAGCGCGAGCAGCGTGAGCACCACGATGACGCCGCCGGTCACGGATTTCTCCTCCCCCGTGAGACCCGGCGACACCGCCTCGCTGATGATGAGCAGGACGGCAAGGTCGAAGGGCGTGAACTTGCCGACCTCGCGGCGCGCGGACAGGCGCATGAACGCCAGGATGGCCAGATAGACCAGCGCGCCGCGCAGCACCAGCTCCCACCACGCGGACGTGAGCCGCAAGAGGTCATCCATTCCGGCTCTCCGGAAAGCGCCGCTGTTGAACCGGCAGTATTGGCGACGCCGGCGGAATTGCCGGCCGGGATTTGTAGGCGGCCGGTGGCGACTTGTCCGGCCGCCCCGGCGGCAACGGCACACCGGTAATAGCGGCAGCGCGAGACGCGAATGGCCGTGATGGCGATGGTGGGCACGAGTGCGCCACGGTGCCGCGGTCGGGCCGCCGTCGCCGGCCATGGAAAAGCCGCTGGCATGCGCCCGCGCGGCCCTTAGAATCAGTCGGTCGCCGCTTCGCCCCGGGCGCGTCCCGATTCCTGACCGGCCTGCCCATGTCCACGACCCCGCCCCCTGCCACGGCGCCTTTCACGCTGCTCTTCCTCGCCATCATGTCCATGGTGCTGGGACAGACGCTGGTGTTCACGCTGCTGCCCCTGCTGGGCCGCGAGGTCGGGCTGAAGGAGTTGCAGGTGGGCGTCATCATCACCGCGTCGTCGGCGGTGTATGCGCTGGCGGCGCGCTACTGGGGGCGGCAGAGCGATGTCTGGGGACGCCGCCGCGTCATGCTGGTCGGCCTCTCCGGCTATACCGCCGGCACGCTGCTCTTCGCTGGCCTGTTCTGGCTCGGCATGCTCGACTGGCTGCAGGGGCTCATGCTGTGGAGCTGCCTGATCGTGGCGCGCTGCGCGCAGTCGCTGGTGATGGCCGGCACCATGCCGGCGGCCAACGCCTATATCTGCGACATCACGACACCCGCGACCCGCACTGCGGGTCTTGCCCGGCTCGGCGCCGCCAACAGCATGGGCACCATCATCGGTCCTGCCTGCGGCGGCCTGCTCGCCGCCAT
Organism: Moraxellaceae bacterium; assembly: GCA_029237815.1. Classification (GTDB taxonomy): domain Bacteria; phylum Pseudomonadota; class Gammaproteobacteria; order Pseudomonadales; family Moraxellaceae; genus UBA2031. The sequence goes on along the minus strand of JAQZBP010000003.1, from coordinate 595,671 downwards.
CAGCCTGCTGGCGCCGCTGCTCTTTGCCGCGGCCATCACCGGCGTCTGCCTTGTGCTGATGGTCTGGCGCCTGCCGGAATCGCCGCGCCACGGCGCCAACGGTGGCGAGGCCCCGCGCATCCATCTCGGCTACAACGACGGCCGCTATCGCGTGGTGCTGCTCATCGCGGTGGCGATGCTGGTTGCCTACTCGGTGGTACAGCAGACGCTGGCGTTCTATTTCCAGGACGTGCTCCGCCTCGACAGCCAGCAGGCGGCGCGCCAGGTGGGCCTCGCGCTGATGCTGTCCGCGGCAGTGGCGCTGGTGGCGCAGGCACTACTCGTGCAGCGCATGAACTGGGCGCCGGCGCGCCTGACCTTCTGGGGCATGGCCAGCCTGGTGGCGGGCTCCGCCGCGCTGGGCGTGGCAGGCAGCACCGGCGGCCTCTTCTTCGGGGTCGGCCTCTGCGGCCTCGGCATCGGGCTCGCGTTTCCCGCCTGCCTGGCGCTGGCCTCGCTCGCGGTCGGCGCGGAGGAGCAGGGCGCGCTGGCCGGCCTCACCTCGTCCGTGCCGGCGCTGGGCTCCATCATCGGCCCCGTGCTGGGCACCGGGCTCTACCAGCTGCATCCGCACCTGCCCTATCTCGCCAACGCCGTGCTGCTGCTGCCGATGTTGTGGCTGAGCTGGCGCTTCCATCGCCGGCAGCCCGTCGCGGCACCCTGAGTCTGTCGCGCGGCCGCGGCATCATGGCGGCGCTTCGGCACCCGGCTCGAAAATGTCCCAGGCGGAAATGAACAGGCCGGCAATCACCGGGCCGATCACGAAGCCGCTCAGCCCGAACAGCGCGAGCCCGCCCAGCGTCGACACCAGCACGACATAGTCCGGCATGCGCGTGTCGCGCCCCACCAGGATGGGGCGCAGCAGGTTGTCGATCAGCCCGATCACGCCCATGCCGAACACGATCAGCACCACGCCACGCCAGAGCTCACCGCTGAACAGGAAATAGAGGGCCACCGGCGCCCACACGAGGGCGGCGCCGAAGGCCGGCAGCAGCGACAGGAAGGCCATCACCGCGCCCCACAGCACCGCGCCCTCGATGCCGAGCAGCGCGAAGATCACGCCGCCCAGCGTGCCCTGCACGGCTGCCACCACGAAGTTGCCCTTGATGGTCGCGCGGATGACGGTGGTGAACTTGGTGAGCAGCCGCTGCTTGTGCGCCATGCTGAGCGGCAGCGCCTGGCGGATGCGGGCGGTCAGCGCGACACCGTCGCGCAGCAGGAAAAACAGCAGGTAGAGCATGAGCGCGAAGCCTATCAGGAAGTTCATCGTGTTCTGCCCGACCACCAGCGTGCGGCTGAACAGGAACTGGCCGCCCTGCATGGCGGAGGACGAAATCTTGTCCTGCACGGTGTTGATGTTGGCGAAGCCGTGGCGCTCGAGCAGCCGGCCGAGCCACTCGGGCAGCAGGTCGATGCCGTCCCGCAGATAGGTGCCGAGGTTCATGCGTCCCGACTGGAATTTCTCGTAGGTTTCTGCCACTTCGCGCGCCAGCAGGTTGCCGAGCAGCAGCAGCGGCAGGATCACCATGACGAGGCAGAGCAGTAGCGTGGCGAGCGCCGCCAGGTTGTGCCGCCGCGGCAGGCGCCGCTGCAGGCGGTGGTGCAGCGGCGTGAACACGATGGCCAGCACCGCGGCCCAGAACACGGCGTTGAAGAAAGGCAGCAGGATCCAGCCGAAGCCCAGCGTGGCCAGGATGAGCAGCAGCAGGAAGGATTTCTGGTGCAGTTCGGTGTGGTCCATGGGCGGTCGGTCCGGCAGGCGAGGAGGGCGCCCGGACAATCTAGTCAAGCGCGGCCGGCATTGCTGTCGCGCTTACACAACGCCCGGAAAATCACTCAGTTGCGGCGGTGCCTGACGCTTGCGACCAGTGCGGGGACTCGGTGACGCCCGGGAGACAGGCGCACGAAATGCAGCGCGGCAATTGCGGCGTGCTGCCGCGGCGGCGGCCGGCGTGCGGGCGCAGGTTCAGAAGCCCGCGCTGGCGGCGCTCGCCGCGATGCCCTCCGGCACGATGTTGGCGCCGCCCTCCAGCAGCCGGCGGATGTCTTCCGGCAATTGCCCGCGTACCTGCGCCATTTCGCCGGGCGAGACCGCCGCATTCAGCACGCCGAGCACCGCCTGGGCATGCTGGGCGGCCAGCGGCATGTCCACGCCCTCGCGCAGCGACACCCGCGTGATGAACTCGTTGAGGTCGAAGCGCTGGCCCGTGCCCATGCTGGACGGCTCGCCGCGGACCACGAAATGCGCGATCTCGCGCGGCAGCTGCGCCGCGAGGTCGGCGGGCTCGCCGCCGGCCAGGCGCTCGCCGAGCGTAACCAGCGTGGCACGGGTGGCGGCCAGGGCATGGCCGAGGGAGGGCAGTTGCGCGCGATGCTGCACCTGTCCCAGAAATTCACTGAACTGCATGAGATCCTCCTGACCGGCTGGTAGCGCGGTCACGATGGCGGTAGGGAGTCAGGCCATGGCGTGGCGTGCCACGTGGCTGCGTCGTGCTGTCGAAAGGTGGCGGCACGGCAGCGGGCAAGGGCGTCGGCGTATTCCCCTGCTGTACCGCTTGCCAGGCCGCACAGCGACCCCACAACGGAAAGTCTAGATGCGCGCGGCCCGATCGCCGGCACTTCCCGTGCGACCGAGTACGCCTTGCCCTGCTGCTCCGTGTACCTGCTCTGCACTGCCGGAAGCAGGACGGGCCACTGGCCGTGGTGTGTCCGGCCTCGCGGGCGATGGGGATCGCGCCGCCGCAGTGCTACTCTGCGCGGCCGGAGGCGGCGCGCTTGCGCTGTCATTCCAGTTGCAGCAGGCCGTCGAGCGTGGCGGATTTTTTTCAAAGAGCGCGATCCCGCAGCGGACGCAGGGAGAATCACATGAAGCGTGCAGTGCAGGGCCTCCTGGCCCTGGTGGTGGTGGTGATTGTGGCGACCGGGGGCTTCGTGGCCGCCACCTGGGCGCCGGACCGGAACGTCGACGAGCTGAAGGCGCGCTGGGCAACGCCGCCCTCGCAGTTCATCACCGTGAACGGCATGCAGGTGCATTTCCGTGACGAGGGCCCGCGCGAGGATCCGCTGCCCATCGTGCTGCTGCACGGCACCTCGGCAAGCCTGCACACCTGGGACGGCTGGACTCAGGAGCTGGCGAAGACGCGTCGCGTCATCCGCTTCGACATGCCGGGCTTCGGCCTGACCGGTCCCGCGCCCGACAACGATTACCGCCTGGAGGCCTACGTGAGGTTCGTCGCCGGCGTGGCCGATGCGCTGGGCGTGCAGGAGTTCACACTGGGTGGCAACTCACTGGGCGGCCGTATTGCCTGGGGTGTGGCCGTGGCCCATCCCGAGCGCGTGAAGAAGCTGGTGCTGGTGGACGCCGGCGGTTATCCGGTGCACGACAACGACATGCCCATCGCCTTTCGCATTGCGCAGATGCCAGGCCTGAACCGCCTGATGGAAGTCACGCTGCCGCGTTCGATGGTCGAGGACAGCGTGCGTGACGTGTACGGCGATCCGGCCAAGGTCACGCCCGAGCTCGTGGACCGCTACTACGACCTGACACTGCGCGCCGGCAACCGCGCGGCGCTGCGCGAGCGCTTCGCCCAGCAGGACCTGGTGACCGACTACAGCGCCGAGATCCGCACCATCCGCCAGCCCACGCTGGTGCTCTGGGGCGGTCGTGACCGCCTGCTGGTGCCGGCGGATGCCGGGCGTTTCGGCAAGGACATCCCGGGCAGCCAGGTCGTGCTGTTCGAAACCCTGGGCCACGTGCCGCACGAGGAAGACCCGGCGGCGACACTGGTACCGGTCCTGCAGTTCCTGTAAGCCGCTGCAGGGCGAGCTCCCGCGGGTAACGTCGGGGGCGGAGACAAGGGCGGGGCCGCTTTGGCGGCCCCGCCCTTTTTCATGCCCGCACACCACCCCGCCGTGCTAGAGGCCGCCACATTGCAGGCCGCTCTGTCCGATGTCGGTGACGCGCCCCTGTTCGTTGACATGCAGGGAGAGGCCGAGGCGTGCGTTGCTGCCGGTCGTGCTGGTGCCGAGACGCACGCTCAGCAGGATGTCCGCCGGTAGCGGGTCATGGAACTGCACCGTGCCCGCCGTCAGGAAGCGGTAGAAGAGATTGTTGACGTCCGCGCCCGAGCCGCGGCCGCTGAAGCGCACCGTGATGAGACCGCCGGGATCGCGCTCGGCGATGGCATTGAGGTTGAGCGTGCCGTCGATGCTGTCATGCCCGGCGGTGCAGGGATTGTTGAGGTCCACGATGGGCACGTCGATCGACGTGGTGGCAATGATGGCGGCCGCGGCGGGTGTGCCGGCCAGCAGGCAGGCGCCTGCGGTGAGCGCACTGGCGAAGGTGCGCAGTGAGAGCTTCATGGCAATCTCCTTTTGCCGGGAAAGGCGGCCGGTCCCTGCCGCCCCTGCGCCGCAGTGCCACCGTCAGCGACGCGGCAGGCGATCCGTGGGCGGCACGCCTGTGCCGATACACCACGCTGCCAGTCAGGCTCATGCGCGGCAATGCAGCTCTCGCAATCGGCTGTAGCGATTACGTTTGAATTGCACGCTCGCGCGTTATTTTTTTGAGGCCGCCGCCTGCACGACGGATGCGTTGCCGTTGCCCTCCACGGCCATTCACTACACTGAGGTTTTCCCGTCCCGCCGCCGGCGGCGACGGCAGCGGGGCGATTCCGGCCCGGCGGCCCGGCGTTCCGGCGTTCCGGCGTTCCGGCAGTCCGGCGATTCGTCCCCACCCGCAACAGGAGGGCCAGCACATGGATTCCATCAAGCAGCAGCAACCCGAGAAGAACTACCAGGACCTGCAGGGCTCGGCCGCGGTGACGCAGCTGCGCGACATGGTCAAGGAAACGCAGAACTGTTTCTTCTGCACCGTGGAGGGCGCGGGGCAGGCGCTCGAGACGCGGCCGATGAACGTCCGCCAGGTGGACGCGGAGGGCAACCTCTGGTTCCTGAGTTCCAGCGACAGCCTGAAGAACCAGGAGCTGGCGGCCGACGCCAGGGTGGAGCTGTTCTTCCAGGGCGGGCGGCAGAGCTGCTTCTTGCACCTGTCCGGCCGCGCCACGGTGTCGCGCGACCGCCAGAAGATCGAGGAGCTCTGGACGCCCATCCTGAAGACCTGGTTCACCGCGGGCATGGATGATCCGCGCATCACGGTCATCAAGGTCACGCCCACCGGTGGCTACTACTGGGACCACAAGCACGGCGACATGGTGGCGGGCGTGAAGATGCTGATCGGCGCGGCGACCGGCAAGACGCTGGACGACACCATCGAGGGCCGGCTGAAGCCGCACTAGGCCTGCGTGGCGGCGGTCACAACAAGAGGTCCGGAGCGGGCAGGAACTAGCGCGGCGGCAGTGGGCAGGGCGACAGAAGGCGGGTCGTCACGGTGGCGCCAGGTTGCGCCACGTGCGCCGCTTGCGTGCCCGGACCGTCAGCCTGCTGGCAGTACGGCGCCGGTATCCGGCTGTGGTAGCTTACGCGCCGGCAGGGGCGACCTGCGCCGGTACCGCAGGCCGCAGGAAGTGCTTGCGGCGGCCGCGCAACGCCGGCAAGTCGTGCCGCTTTCCCGACGCTCCCTGAATTGCCAGCCACCCCGACGACCGCAAGAACCCGCAATGCTTCCAGACCTGCCTCCCGCAGCAGACCTTCCCGGCGGCGGCCACGCGCCCGACATGACGCGGGAGCCGCTCTCGCGTTTCCTCCTGCGCGTCGCCGACGCCTCCTCGAGTTCACAGATTTCGATCGGCGAGTTGCTGGCGGCAATGCAGGATCGCGCCCTGGCCGCGCTGCTCTTCCTCTTCGCGCTGCCGAACATCGTGCCCATGCCGCCGGGCACCTCGTCGCTGCTGGGGATTCCCCTCATCCTGCTGTCGGTGCAGCTGGCCCTCGGCCGTCCCGCCTGGCTGCCGCAGCTGATCACCCGTCGCGGCATCTCGCGGGAACGCTTCGCCGCGGTGGCCCGGCGCATGGCGCCCTGGTTGCAGCGCGCGGAACGCCTGCTGCGGCCGCGGCTCCCGCTGCTGGTGCGGCCGTCGTCGGAGCGTCTGGTCGGCGTGGCCTGCCTGCTGCTTTCCGTGGTGCTGTACCTGCCGATTCCGCTCAGCAACATGCCGCCCGCGCTCGCCATCTGCCTGTTCGCGCTGGGCATCCTGGAGGGCGATGGCCTGTGGGTGCTGGCGGGCTTCGTGACCGGCACGCTGGCCGTGCTGTTCACCTCCGGCGTGGTCTACGCGCTGGTGAAGACCGGCCTCTATCTGCTCGCCAACGTGTTTGCCTGAGGGCGGGGCCCCTCACTCGTCACGCGTGCGCACTTCCAGCAGCTCGATCTCGAACAGGAGACTGGAGTGCGGCTTGATGAAGGGACCGACCTGGCGCTCGCCGTAGGCGAGGTGCGCCGGCACCCACAGGCGGCGCTTGCCGCCGACCCGCATGCCCATCATGCCCATGTCCCAGCCGGCGATGACGCGGCGCGTGCCGATCACGCACTCGAAGGGCCGGCCGCGATCGTGCGAGGAGTCGAATTTCGTGCCGTCCTCCAGCCAGCCGGTGTAGTGGGTGAGGATGAGCGCGCCTTTCACGCACTCCTTGCCGTCGCCCACCACGAGATCCTCGATCTTCAGTTCGTTGCCCATGGCCGCGCTCCCGTTCATTCGCCGGGCTGCGCCGGCAGCGTGGCGCGCAGGCGGGGCAGGGCGATGCCGAGTACGCCGCGCACGGTGCCGCGGCCGAGATCCCACCAGTCGAAGTAGTCGCGCCACAGCGTGATGCGGCCGTTCTCCACGCGGAAGGTGCCGCAGACCCAGAAGCGCACGTGCAGCGGGCCGAGCGCGAGCACGTCGGTGCGCTCGGTGAGGACGGTGTCGCCGCTCGCCGCGATGCTGTGCACCTGCACGTCGAAGCTGCGGCGGCCACTGATCACGCGGCGCAGGAGCTTCGCGACGAATTCGCCACCGCGGAGCGTGGGCAGCGAGACATTGGTGTAGCGCAGCTCTGGGGCGAGCAGCGCGGCGACCTGGTCGTGGTCCTGCGCGGCCAGCGCATGCAAAAAGCGGTAGACGATGTCCTCGGGCGTGGCATTGGCGGGCAGGGTGGGCGTGGGCATTTCGGACTCCTTGGGCGTGCGGCGATGGCGGGCCCCGGTGTGGGCAGGGCGCCGATCCGGCGGCAATGCTGCATGAGCGCGGGGGGCATTGGAATCCCGACCCTGGTGCGGCGCCGTAAAAGGCATCCCGCAGCGAGGCCTGCGGGGTGTCACGGAAAATGCGGGCCCGCCGGGTGCCGCGAAGTTCGGGCAACTGCATCCGGAACCCGGTGCTCCGGAAGGACGGGCGGGCCTGGGCCAGATTGCGGCCAGACTCCGCCCGCCACTGCCGTGTCAGTGCAGCGTCAGAGCGTGTTGCCGGTGTTGCCCATGCCGATGCCGGGGTTCTCTTCGATCACCGGATTGATGGCGCCGCCATTGTTGGTGGTGCCGCCAGTGCCGCCAGTGCCGCCAGTGCCGCCAGTGCCGCCAGTGCCGCCAGTGCCGCCAGTGCCGCCAGCACCGCCAGTACCGCCAGTACCGCCAGTACCCGTGCCATTTCCGGCTCCACCAGTGCCGGCTCCACCAGCCGCGCCGGCGCCACCGGTGTTCTGCCCGGCCTGACTACCACCGCCAGTGCCACCGCCAGTGCCACCGCCAGTGCCACCGCCAGTGCCACCGCCAGTGCCACCGCCAGTGCCACCGCCAGTACCACCGCCATTCACGCCGGCGTTGCTGCCGGCACCTGCATTGCCGCCGTTATTGTTCTGGCCACCCGCATTGCCACCGGCCGTGTTGTTGCCACCAGTGCCAGTGTTGCGGTTGCCCTGGTTGTTGCCGGCATTGGTACCGTTTCCGGCGTTGGCACCGTTGCCGCCAGCGGTGTTATTGCCGCCATTGCCATTGCCATTGCCATTGCCATTGCCATTGCCATTGCCGCCAGCGGTGTTATTGCCGCCGTTGCCGTTGCCGTTGCCGTTGCCGTTGCCATCGCCATCGCCATCGCCATCGTTGCCGCCGTTCTGGTTGCGGTTGCGCTGGCCACTGCCATCGCTGATGCAGTCCGAGTTGCCATCGGCGTCACCGTCAGCGCCGACATTGTTGTCGCCATCGATGTTGCCGTTGCCGTTGCCGTTTGCGCCGGCGCCGGCATTGCCGCCATTGCTTCCGGTGCCCGAGCCATTACCGCCAGCCTGGTTGTCACCATCACGGTTGGCATTGTCTCCGCCAGCTCCGCCGTTTCCGCCAACGCCACCTGTGCCATCACCGCCATTTCCACCCGCGCCACCGGCTCCGCTACCGCCGTTGTTGCGGTTGCGCTGCTGTTCGCCCCGGCAGCTCTCGGCCACGTCGATGCGTCCGTAAGCGCCATCACTGCCATCCGGCGTGCCCGCCGTGAAGAACAGGCTGTTGCGTGGCTGGTCGTTGCTGCCGTTGCCGAACACGATGGCCCACAGGCCGGGAATCTCGATGGGCTTGCCGCTGGGGTCCTCCAGGGTCTCGACGAAATTGCCGTTCTGGCGGTTGTAGGCGTTGATGCGGCCATCGCCGAAATTGCCGATCAGCAGGCGCCCGCCGAGGCGGCCGAAGTTGTCGGGGGCGACCGCGATGCCCCAGGGCGCGTCGAGCTCGCCGCCGGAGACCAGCCGGCGCACCAGGCGGCCGCTGCTGTCGAACTCGTTCACATAGCCGCGGCCGCCGCCGGTCTCGACCTTGTCGTCGTTCTCGCCGCGCTGCTTGGCGTAGGTGACGATGAGGCGGTCGCCGATGGCGCGGATGCCGAAGGGCGCGTAGTCGTCGGGCAGCTCGGGGTCGGTGAAGTTGCCGTTGGTGGTGACCGGGCTGAAACTGCTGTCGAAGGTGTCGATGCGGCCGTTGCGGAAGTCGGTGGCGAAAAGGTAGCGGTTGCCGCCCGCGTCAATCTGCGCCAGCCCCTTGTACAGGCCCTTGTTGCCGCCGCCGTCGTAGACCGTCACGGCGTTGGTGCCGAAGCCGGTCGCGCCCGACCACGCGGCCAGGGTGCCGGCTTCGGTGGCGTAGATCACGGTGGCGGGCGCGGTGGTGCCGTTGGCGGTCACGCGGAAGCCGGTGCCCTGGCCGTTGAACACCATGCCGGTGGGACGGGCATCGGGATTGTTGCCGTCGGCCAGACGCACGAAGGGCTGTTGCGGCATGCCTTGCGCATCGATCGGCGAGAGCGTGCCGGTGTTGCCGTTGGCGACCCAGGCGAGGGTGTCGCTGAAGATCAGGCCGCTGGGATTGATCAGGCTGCCGTCGAGGCTGATGCCGCCCTGGTCGGTGTCGCCGGACAGCAGCGGTGTCACGGCGAAGCTGGCGGCGGTGGCGTTTTGCTGGTTCCCGGCGGGGGCGGCGCCCACCACCGAGGAAGAGTCGCTGTTGCAGGCGCTCAAGGTGGCGATGGCGAGGGCCAGCAGCGTGGCCCGCGCAGTCCATTGCTTGCTCATCAAAGATCTCCTGTTCGCTTCAGGCGGACCTGCCACGCCCGGGCTCAGTCCCTGGCATTAGGTCCCGCGGCCACAGTGCCGGCGCCCTCAGAAGAAATCAGGAGTGCGACGGTGATGTTTCGTGAGAAATGCAGAGGAAGAGCTGCTGATTCGTATAGGCGCCCGCAGGGATGTAAGTGTCCGGTATGCCGAAGACCCTTGCGAGGTAACGCGCAGCCCGCGCCGGCCGTGCGGCCCGCCGTCGCCGGGGCACGACAGCCTGCCGCGGCGGGCGCCCCCGTCGCGAGGCCCGCAGCCCGTCCGTCGCCGCGGCCCGGGCGACAGTCGGCAACCGGCGGCACTTGGTCGGCGCGGGCTTGGAGGCGACGACGGGCGCCGGCAGCATACCCCTCGGGATATAGGTGATGCCGGCCCGCCGCCTGGACAGCAGCGGCGCGACTCGGGGCCGGGCACCGGACTTCAGGGTGAAGTGGTTCGATGCTGACAAGAAAAATAACCAGGGCCTTCACCGGCCTGCGCTGGACCCGGGTGGAGCGTGCCCTCGCGCCCGCCCTGCACGTCCTGCTCGTCTACAGCTATTACCTGGCTGGCGCGCTGTTCCTGCTTGGCCGGGACGACCGCGCGCGGGTGATCGACGAGGGAGTGGTGCAGGGACAGATCCCGGTTTTCGCCGCCATCGTCGGCGGTGCCATCCTGCTCATCCTGACCGGGTTGTGGATGCGCCGGCGCGCATCCGACTCGCTGCTCTTCCAGCATGTCTGCGCGCAGTACTACGGCCTCACGCTGGTGTGGGCCGGCTTCCTCACCGGGCCGCTGGGCTATGCCGCCGGCGTCGTGCTCATGGGGTCGGCACTGGCGGGGTATATCGCGCTCGAGCGTCGCGTCATCCTCACCGCCTTCGGCACGGCCTTTTTCGCGATACTGGGCCTCAACCTGGCGACCGCCTTCGACCTGCTCCCCTATGCGCCGGCCTTGCGTGCGCCGACCGACTCGGCCAGCGCACTGCTGTGGACGCACGTCACCTTCTTCCTCGCGGCGCCGCACATCCTGTTCGTGGTCGGCGCCATGGCCCTGATGCTGGGCTTCTGGCAGAAGCGCGAGAACTACGTGCTGCGCCTCGGGCTCACCGATGTGCTGACCGGCGTGCACAACCGCCGCAGCATCCTCGACCTGCTGGCCGCAGAGACGGCGCGTGCGCAGTGCGCGGGCACGCCGCTGGCAGTGGCGCTGCTCGACCTCGATCATTTCAAGCGCATCAACGACACCTGGGGCCATCCGGCGGGCGACCGCGTGCTGCAGGAGGCGGCCCGGGCGCTACGCGCCTGCCTGCGCGAGGGCGACGCCATCGGCCGCTTCGGTGGCGAGGAGTTCCTGCTGGTACTGCCTGGCCTCGCCGGTGACGCGGCGGTGCGCCTGGCGGAGCGCTGCCGCGGCGCGCTCGCCGCGCTGGAGCTGCACGCCGGCAGCGGCGAGCGCATGCCGGTCAGCGGCAGCTTCGGCGTCGCCTGGTACGTGGCCGGCGGGCCGGCCGAGGCGCTGGTGCACGCCGCCGACGCTCTGCTGTACGAGGCCAAGCAGGCCGGCCGCAACCGCGTGGTGGCGCGTGAGCTCGCGGCCACGACGGCGGCCAGTCCGGCGCCGGCGGAGGTGACGCCGCCACGGGTGCTGCGGAGCGCCACGGCCCTGCCGGCGGCGCGGGCGCGGGCCCTGCGCCTGCTGCAGGAATTCCTCGCCGGCTGGCCCGCCTGGAACCAGGCCGACAAACAGATCTTCTTCCTCGGCGTGTCCGCCCTCATGACGCTGAATTTCGCCGCCTGGGGCGTTGTCATGCTCATGCGCGAGGATCGCGGGCAGTTCGTGGACATGGCGCTCGCCCTGCCGCTGCTGTTCTACCTCGGCGCCGTGGTGCTCGGCTTTCTGGGGCTGATCGGGGTCGGCGTGCTGATCCGCCGGCGCTGGCCGAACTCCTGGCTCTACCAGTTCGTGTGCCAGCAGTATTTCGCGCTGACGCTGGTGTTCAGCGGCTACGTCACCGGCATCCTCTCCTTTCCGGTCGGCGTGATGCTGGTGGGCCTGCCCCTGGTCGGGTTCATCTATTTCTCGCGGCCGCTCGTACTGCTGTCCTTTGCAACCTCCTTCGTCGTGACGGTGGTGCTGGCCTATGCCTCCGCGCTCGGCGTGCTGCCGTACGCGCCCATGCTGGCCGGGCACATCGAGCGCTACCAGCCGCACTCCTTCTTCTGGGTCTTCACCTTCTACCAGTTCACGGTGCCCGCCATGGCCGTGATCCTGGTGCTGGCGGACCAGACGCTGGGGCGCTGGCGCCAGCGCGGACAGCAGGTGGTGGCGATCAGCCGCACCGATGCGCTGACGCAGGTGCACAACCGCCGCAACATCCTCGGCCTGGTGGAGCGCGAGGTGGCACGCACGCAGCGCCGCGGCCCGGGCCCTGTCGTGGTGCTGCTCGACCTCGACCACTTCAAGCGCATCAACGACACCTGGGGCCATCCCACCGGCGACCGCGTGCTGCAGGAGGCCGCGCGCGTGCTCGCCGCCACCTTGCGCGAGGGCGATGCCGTCGGCCGCTACGGCGGCGAGGAATTCCTGATCCTGCTGCCGGAAACGCCGCTGGCCGGCGCCGCCGCCCTCGTCGAGCGCTGCCGCGAGCAGCTGGCGGCCATCACCATCACCGCCGACAACGGCGACCGTTTCGCCATCAGTGCGAGCTTCGGCGTGGCCGGCGCGCTGCAGCCTTCCGGGCGCGGCGCAGAGGCGCTGATCAAGGCGGCGGACGAGGCGCTCTACCGCGCCAAGGAGCTGGGCCGCAATCGCGTCGAGACCGTCGCGCTCACGGCGTGAGCCGTCGGGCCCGGTAGTCCGCACGCCGGATGACGGCGCGACAACCCCTCAATCGCTACCCGTTTCTCCCCGCTCTCCGCGTTTCTGCCCCCGCAATGAACTGAGCCACTTGCCGCGAAGATATTGGCAGGAGGCGGGATCGCGCCGACAATCAGGCACTCCCCCGTTCCGGGGTAGCGGCCTCCGGCCCGCCCGCGCTCCCGCGCTGCCGGGCCGCCGCGTGACCACGACGTGACAGCATCAATGAAAAAAAGAACCGGTCAGGATGTGTTCGTGCCGCTCTTCCTGCTGCAGATCCCGCAGAAGTCGCTGGCGCGTTTCGGCCTGTCGCAGAAGGAGTGGGTCGAGCTGTTGCGCGTGCTGCTGCAGGTCGACGTGCAGGCGGAGCCGCCGGCCGAGACCCTGATCTGCCTGCGCGATTTCAGCCGCGTGTTCCGCGTGGCCCGCAACCTCTTCGGCCCGGAGCAGTTCCTGCTGGCCTATCTCACGGACATCCGCCCCTGGCACTTGGGCGCGGTGGGGCGGGCCATGGAGGTGGCGCCCACCCTCGACGACAGCCTGTCGCTCTGGGCCGGCAACGCCGACCTGCTCGCGCCCATGCTGGATATCGCTCCGCGCGATACCGACACCGCGCGCGGCTTCGAGATCCGGCTCACGGCCGACCTCGGCGAGATCACCGAAACCTATATGGAGCTCATCCTGCTGATGACGGTGGCGCTGCTGCGCGACGTCAGCGGCCAGCCACTGGCGGCGGAGCTGCGCTTCGCGCACGAGCGGCGCCTGCCGGCGGCCTTCTACCGCGACAGCTTCGGCCTCGAGCCCGGCTTCGGGCACCGGCACTATGGGCTCGCGCTGGCGCGGGACGATACCGCGCGCGCCAACGGCCACCACGCGCCGCTGCTGTACCGCGAGGCGCGGCAGGGACTGCAGGCGCTGCGCACCGCCGCGGCGGCGCAGGCACGCCTGAGCTTCCTCGTGCGCAAGCACCTCAGCCTCGCGGCCGACGACGGACTGTTTCCCGGCATGGAAGAGGTGGCCCTGCACTTCAACATGTCCGAGCGCACCTTCGCGCGCCGGCTGCAGGAAGAGGACGTGACTTTCCGCGATCTGCGCAGCCAGGTGCAGGACGACATTGCCCGGCGCCTGCTGCGCAAGCCGTCGCTGGCGTTGCGCACGATTGCGGAGCGCGCCGGCCATCCCGGCGTCGCGGCCTTCTGCCGCGCTTTCGAGGCGGCCAACGGTGTGACCCCCGAGGCCTATCGGGCGACGGCGAACGGCACGACGGACTAGCCGTATCGACAGGCCATTTCGCCACGCGGAGACAGAGCCGGGCGCACTGCTCCGCCCGGGCGCGCCTGACGCCACACGTGCCCCTGAATTGCCCGCTCCGGAGTCACTAAAGGCTGCCCGAGGCGAGCACCGGCATGGCCGGTGAGGGCGGCATGTGCCGCCTCAGCGCGTCACCCAGCCGCCGCACACGGGAAATACCTGCCCGACAAAACAGTTCGCCGCCTCGCTGCAGAGATAGGCCGCGAATTGCGCGTCTTCCTGCGCCGATACCAGGCGCCCGAGCGGCACCTCGCGCCGCAGCCGCTCCTGGAACGCCGGGTTGGCCTGCACCGAAGGCGGAAAATAGGTCGGGTTCTCCACGAAATTCTGCGCGATGGCGTTGACCTGCACATTGTGCGGCGCCATCTCCACGCCGAGCGCCTGGATGTAGGCGAGCTGCGCGCCGCGCGCGGCACTGTAGCTGGACGTGCGCTTCATGCCGCGCAACGCGGCGGCGCTGCCGATCAGCAGCACCTTGCCGGCGCGGCGCTCCATCATCTGCGGCAGCACGGCGCGGCAGAGGCGGAAGAGCGGATGCACCATCTGCTGGAAGCCGCGCTCCCACTCCAGGTCGTCCACCTCCGTGGCGGGCGTGGTGGGCGCGGGCAGCGCGAGATTGGCGAGCAGCACGTCGATGCGGCCGGCGTCGCTGACGATGGCGTCGGCTTCGTCGGGCTCGATGAGGTCGCAGGTGGTGGCCAGCACCTCCGCGCCGGCCTCGGCAAAGACATCGCGCAGGGTGGGCCCCATGAAGGCGTCGGCCTGGGTAAGCAGGACGCGTTTTCCGGTGAGGGTGATGACGGTCATGACGACTCCGGGATTCGGGTGGGTCGGATGCGGCCCGGGCAGCGCCGGGATTCGTCGAGTAAAGCACAGGCCGGCGCGGCTGCGTGGCGACGGCGCCGGCGCCGTGCGTGGGTGGCGGCAGCAGCGGAGCGGTGAGGGCGTGGCGCCCCGGCGGTGAACGTAAGGGCAGCCAAGGCGGGGCCGCCTGACGGGGACGGCCATCGATTGCTCGTACCTCCGGACGTATCCGCGCGGGGCAAAAAAAGGGGCGGCATTCACAGGAATGCCGCCCCTTCTTATTGCCTGGAAGAGCAGTGCTACAGGCTTGTCGCGCCCCACGCCGGGCCGCCGGCCTCAGCGCTCCGGCAGCGTGATGTTGAGTTCCAGGATGGAGCAGTTGCCCTGGCTTTCCAGCGCGACCTGCACCTGGTCGTCGCGGATGGGCACGTACTTGCGGATCACCTCGAGCAGTTCCTTGTGCAGCTGCGGCAGGTAGTCGGGCTGGCCGCGCTGCGAGCGTTCGTGCGCCACGATGATCTGCAGGCGTTCCTTGGCGGTGCTGGCGCTGCTTTGCGGTTTGCGGTCGCGGAAGAATTCGAACAGGTTCATCTCAGCTCCCGAACAGCCGGTTCAGGAAGCCTTTTTTCTGCACTTCCAGGAAGCGATGGGGCACCTCGTTGCCGAGCAGGCGCTCCACGGCGTCGGCATAGGCCTGGCCGGCATCGGACTCGCCGTCGAGGATCACCGGCACGCCGGAATTGGAGGCCTTCAGTACCGCCTGCGACTCGGGGATCACGCCGAGCAGCTTGATAGAGAGGATTTCCTCGACGTCGCCGACGCCCAGCATCTCGCCTTTCGCCACGCGCTCCGGGTTGTAGCGGGTGAGCAGCAGGTGCTCGCGGATCGGCTCCTGGTTCTGCTCGGCACGGCGCGATTTGGCGGAGAGCAGGCCCAGCATGCGGTCGGAGTCGCGCACGGAGGAGACTTCCGGATTGGTCACGACGATGGCCTCGTCGGCGAAGTACATGGCGAGGTGGGCGCCTTTCTCGATGCCGGCGGGCGAATCGCAGAGGATGAAGTCGAACTGGTTGGCGAGCTCGTTGAGCACGCGCTCCACGCCTTCCTGCGAGAGGGCGTCCTTGTCGCGCGTCTGGCTGGCGGCCAGCACGCACAGGTTCTCCAGGCGCTTGTCCTTGATCAGCGCCTGGTTGAGGCCGGCTTCGCCGTTGATCACGTTGATGAAGTCGTACACCACGCGCCGCTCGCAACCCATGATGAGGTCGAGGTTGCGCAGGCCGACGTCGAAGTCGATGAGCACGACTCGGTGCCCGCGCTGGGCGAGGCCGGTGCCGATGGCGGCGGAGGTCGTGGTCTTGCCCACGCCGCCCTTGCCGGAAGTCACAACGATAATTCGGGCCACGTTGAAATCCTGATAATGGTGTTGCCAGCGATGGACGTTATTGTGGTTCAGCAGCTGGTGCAAAAGGCGCGCGAGTATTCATGAAAGGGATTGCGCGTTCAACCTGAAATTGGTCAGAAGAAAACGGAATTCAAAAGTTAAAAAGCATTTGCTGATTTTCTAATCGATACACCAGGTTCGATTGCATGAAAATGCGGCAGGTGAAGCGGTGTGCGCTCGCCTGTGTGTAGTACGGAAACGGGCGTGAATACGGGAACGGGTGTGGCTGTCGCGCGGGGCAGATGCGGAAAATGCGGCGATGCGCCCGCAGTCGCCCAGGCCCGAGAGGAAGCAGCGCATTTCAGTTGCGCTTTGCGGATGCTGCGTCGTATTACATCTGGTGAATATGGCGGACTGTAATACGGCGGCTGAAATCGACGCCGCAGTAGCGCTGTCGGGAGGGCCGCCTGCTCGCGGAAATGGCAGTGCGTCGCTTTACAGGCTGATGAGCTTGAGCTCGTCGCCCTCCAGGCAAACCTGTGCGCTCCTGCCCCACAGCGGCTGCGCCCGCAGATCGTCGGCAATGCGGAAGTGGCCGGCGATGGCGATCAGCTCCGCACTGAGTTCGCGGCAGAAGATCCGCGCACCGGTGTCGCCCTGCACGCCGGCCAGGGCGCGGCCACGCAAGGGCGCATAGACATGGATGTGGCCGTCGGCCATGACCTCGGCACCGGCGCTCACCGGCGCGAGCAGGACGAGATCGCCCGGCACGTAGATCTGCTGGCCGCCGCGCACGGGCTGCGTGACGACGCGGCTGGGGCGTAGTTCGCCGGCGGCGGACGCCGACGTGTTCGGGTCGGCGAGCGCCGGGTCGCTGTGCGCCGGTGCCTGGTTATTTTCCGCGCCGTTGAGCGCTGCTCCGTTGCCCTGCTGCAGCTCGGCGGAGAGCTCGGGCACCAGCGGCAGGGGGCTTTCCGGGCCGCCGTCGTGGTTGGCGGCCAGGGCGGCCGGCAGCTCCCGTTCACGCGTGCGCCCGCCCGGCAGCACGGCAATGCCGAGACTGGCGGCCTGCGCGAGGTCGTCGGGCCGTGTCGCGCGCACGCCCACCGGGTGCAGCGTGTGGCGGCGGCAGGTGTCGAGGAGGCCGGCCAGGTCAAGCGGGCCGTCCTCCACGCCGAGCTTGTCGAGCGCGATCACGAGCGGCGAGTGCTGGAAGAGCTGGGGCGCCTGCGCCACTTTCTCGGCGAGCTGGCGTTCGAGCGCGGCCGGATTTATCGCGCCCAGTTCGAGCACAGTGGCGGAGAGCGTGCCGCCCTTGATGCGGAACACCGGTTTCGTGACGGGGAGTTCGTACTGCTTCATCGTGCCCCCGGGGTCGGAAGGGCGGGCTTTATAGCGAGCCCGTCAGGAGCGCGCAAGGCGTCCGTCGTGCGGTCGGCCAATTTTCAGGCAGTTGCCGCGGGAGGGCCGTTGCATCACTGTGCAGCGATTGGGCAGGGGGCGTTGCACGCCAGCCAGAGGCACGCTGCTGTGGCATGCGCTGCTGCGCCGCCGCGCTTCTGTCGCCAGATTTTACGCCTGAGGCGCAGGCCCGCGCATTCAGGAATGCACCCGGCGCACTGCGCCTGCCCGCGCGGGCGGGATCGGCAGGACGAACCGGACAGACAGGGAAAACCGCCATGGCATCGGCCCGGCAGGAATTTGCAGAGTATGTCGTCGAGCAGATGGCGCAGTTCGGCCCGGTACGGGCGCGGCGCATGTTCGGCGGCTTTGGCCTCTATCACGATGGCCTCATGTTCGCCCTGATCGTGGAGGAGCGGCTCTACTTCAAGGCGGATGCGCAGACGCAGGACGACTTCGTGCAGCGCGGGCTCCGGCCCTTCACCTACACGGCGAAGGGGCGGGCCGTGGCGCTGCGTTACTTCGAGGCGCCGCCGGACGTCTTCGACGAGCCCGACTGCATGGCGGACTGGGCCCGCAGCGCTTATGCCTGTGCGCGCCGGTCCAGTGCCGCGGCAGCGTCGCGGAGCCGGCACGCGGCGGGCCGGACTTCCTGAAGCCGCGCCACAAAATCAGTCATCGTCAGCCGTTGGCCCCGCCACTTTGGAATTCCGGTTTCAGGGCGCCAGCGCGGCAAGCCGCGAGCCATGCACCAGGACGCGCTAACGGCCCGGGACATGGCGGCGTGCACGGTGCCGGCCCGAACCGGCTTCAGCGGCCGGCGCGCTTGTGGGGACGTTTGTCGTCGCCGTGCTCCGTCTGGTTCTGCGCGCCCGTGTCGGGGCTGCCGCCGTCGTTGCGGCGCTGGCCGCCTTCGACCTGCGTTTCGCTGCGCTGGGTGCCGCGCTGGATGTCGCGGCTGGCGAAGCTCTGTTGTTGGTGCGGATTCCGGTTGGTGGTCTGCGCCGACCGGCTCTGGTCGCGCCGGGTCTGTTCCGGCGATTGCTGCTGTTTGCGGGTCATGGCGGGGCTCCTGCGCCGGGGCGCCGGCGCGACTGCAAAAAAGGTGACTGCGTTCACGCTCCAGCCGACCTGCGGCACGATTGTCATGTTGCCGAGGGGCGGCTACCGGTGAAGCATAGGAAACAAAGCCGCGCCCGGCCGGATTTCGGCATGCCGCGCGAGTGGGTGATAGACGAGACCTGAAAGCGAAGGAGCAACCATGAGCACAAAGACCAAGGACAAGGCCCCGAAGACGGCGGGCAACGGCAAGGCCATGCCCATCGACATCGGCATCTCCGAAAAGCTGCGCGGGCAGATCGCCGGCGGCCTGTCGTGCCTGCTGGCCGACAGCTACACGCTCTACCTCATGACGCACAACTTCCACTGGAACGTGACCGGCCCCATGTTCAACACGCTGCACGTCATGTTCATGCAGCAGTACACGGAGCAGTGGAATGCCCTCGACCTGATCGCCGAGCGCATCCGCTCCCTGGGCTTCCATGCGCCCGGCACCTACAAGGAATTCGTGAAGCTGGCCTCGATCCAGGAAGTGGCGGGCACGCCGAAGGCCCTGGACATGGTGCGCCATCTCGTGGCGGCGCAGGAGGCCACTGCGCGCACGGCACGCAGCCTGTTCGCGCTGGTCGACGAGGCCAATGACCAGCCTACCGCCGACCTGCTCACGCAGCGGCTCGACGTGCACGAAAAGACCGCCTGGATGCTGCGCAGCCTGCTGGAGGAGTAAGGCCGGCACCGCTCCCGTTCAGGGTGGCGCCTACTGGTCGGCCGTGAACAGCACATGGCGGCCGGCGGCCGCTGCCTTGCGGTAGAGGTCGCGCACGTTCTGGAACCATTCCCAGGTGTAGGCGCAGTCGTCGTCGCCCAGGTCGAAACCATAGCTCTCGGCATTGATGGCGAAGTAGCGCCGGCGGAACTCTGCCTCGCCGATCGGCTGGAGCGCGGCGGCGACGTCCCGCACCTGCGCCGGCGTCTTCAGGCTCATGATGTAGTCCTCGCCCGAATAGAGAAGCTCGCCGGCCAGTACCGCGTGCCGAAGCGGGTACTCGCCGCCGTCCCAGGTCAGCTCGCCGTCGGCGAGGGCACGGTGCATGGCGTCCCAGGCCTTGTCGCTCTCGGCGCAGAAGCCGTCATCTGCGTCGACGTACTTCTCTTCGAGTTCCTCGATCAGGAACTCGAGCCGTTCCTGCTCATCCGTGAGGGCTTTCAGCGCGGTGACGTCGTCGTCGGTAAGGGCGAAGTGAACGCCGAGGCAGGCCATGGGGACTCCTGGTGCGGTTGGGATGGAAGAAAACTGGCAGGCGGTGGTCATTGACGGAGCCGCAGGGCGAGGCGTTCTAGCAGAAGGCACGGGCGCCCGTTTCCGCTTCCAGGCGCAGGACTTCGTCGCGGTGCAGGGCGGCAAAGTAATTGCGCGGATGCAGGAAGGCGTTCCTGAGCAGAGTCAGGGCGTCTTCCGGAAAGCCGGTTGCGCGCAGCTCCCGGCGCGTGGCCTCGAGGTCCACGCGCGCTTGGCGCGCCAGCGACGCCACGTCGGCCAGCAGGGTGTCATCCGGCAGTGATTCCGCCCGCAGGGTCAGCGCATAGACGCCATAGAGCGGGTCGTCCTGTGCCAGCCGATAGGCTTCGCACAGGTGTTCGCGTGCGGCATCGACCGTATCGTCGTCCCAGTCCAGCGTGTGGCCGAGCATGGCGTGGAAACGGGCTGTCGCCGGCGCCAGCTCGATGGCGCGCTGCAATGTGCGGCGGGCTTCGGCAAGCGCGGTCGCCGCATCGCTCTCCAGTGCATCGTGAAACAGCACGACGCCAAGGGCGTAGTGCGCCTCCGGATCGTCGGGTTGGTCGGCCAGCAGGCGGCGCAGCTGGCAGGTCAGCGGGCTGTCCAGTGTGGTGCTCCTTGCAACTGCTGGCGGGGGCGGGTCATGGGGCCAGCATGTGGCACACCGGGCCGGCGGGCAATTTCGTGCCGACCGCCTGCCGGGAATTCTCGATGGCGCTGCACCACCTGGCGAGCCACTGGCTTACGGTGAGACCGGCTGGAGAGCCGGAAAGCAGAAGGGTGAAAAGGCAGAAGGGCAGCACCCGAGAGTCACTGCCCTTCTGCCTTGCCGCCGTTGCGGGAACGGGGGCTGCTGATTTCGCCAGCAGCACTTACCAGTGCGCGCCCTTGAACACGTTGGCGAACACCACGCCTTCCATGGTCGGCTTCTCTTCCTTCTGCCCCTTGGCGGCGGCGCTGGAGGGGAAGAGCCGGTAGCCGCGCGACAGGATGCTGTCGTTCACGCGCGGCCACAGAGAGTAGCTGATCGCGGCCGCCGTGCCGAGCGGCGTGGCGATGCTCTTGGGGCGCTCGACGATGGCGCGCACCACCGTGTTGGCGGCGCGGTCGGCGCTCCAGGTCGGGATGTAGTTGTACAGCTTGGTGGGCGCAATCATCGGTGTGCGCACCAGCGGCATGTAGATTGCGGTGATGTCGATGTTGTCCGCCTTCACCTCTGCCGAGAGGCAGCGACCAAACGCGTCGAGCGCGGCCTTGCTCGCCACATACGCCGAGAAGCGCGGCATGTTGGAGAGCACGCCGATGGAGCTGATGTTGACGATCTGCCCGCTCCGGCGCGCCGTCATCGAGGGCAGCAGCTTGTTGATCAGCCGCACGGCACCGAAGTAGTTGAGCTTCATGGTGCGCTCGAAGTCGTGGAAGCGGTCCAGGCTCTCCAGCACGCCGCGGCGGATGGAGCGGCCGGCGTTGTTCACCAGCACGTCCACGTGGCCGAAGTCGCGCAGCACGGCGTCGGCCATGGCATCGATGGCCTCGAGGTTGCTGAGGTCGCAGGGATACACGAAGGCCTCGCCGCCGTGGCAGCGGATGATCGTCTGCGTTTCCTCGAGCTTCTCGCGGGTGCGCGCCACCAGGATCACCTTGGCGCCGGCGGCGGCCAGCTTGCGCGCGGTCAGGAAGCCGATGCCGGAGGTGGCGCCGGTGACCATCACGATCTTGCCGGCCAGTGCGGACTGTTCGACCGGACCGATGCCGGTTTCGGCGTCGAGGTAGTTTTCCCAGTAGCTCCACAGCTTGTCGGCATAGTCCTTGAAGCTCGGGCAGTGGATGCCGGTGCCGAACAGCGCGGTGCGCGCCTGGCGGTCGTCGTAGACGGTCTGGTTGAAGGCCTGGCCGAGCGCCGACACCGGCAGCCCGATGATTTCCGAAATGCGGCGCTGCATGTCCTGCGAGATCGCCTTGCCAAGCTTCTGCTTCACGCGGCGCAGCAGGTCGGTGGCGGCGGGCAGTTCGAAACGACGCGCGAACTCGGGGCCGTGCGCGGCCTGCAGGAGCACCTGCAGCACTTCGCCGAGCGTCGGCGCGTTGGTCGGCACGAGGAAGAAGGCGCGGCCGTCGAGGCCGGGCTTGTGCGCGATGGCGTCCATGGCGTCGGCGATGTAGTCCACCGGCACCACGGGGATGCGGCCGCCTTCCACGCCGAGCAGCGGCAGCCAGCGGGGCATGGCCTGCGCCAGCTTCTGGATGGCCTTGAAGAAGTAATAGGGGCCGTCGATCTTGTCCATCTCGCCGGTCTGCGAATCGCCGACGACGATGCCGGGGCGGTAGACGCGGAAGGGCACGCGCGCTTCCTCGCGCACGATCTTTTCCGACTGGAACTTGCTGCGGTAGTAGGGATGGTCGACCGACTGGCCCTCGTCGAACATGTCCTCGCGGAAGGTGCCGACGAAGTCGGGGCCGGCGATGGCGATGCTGGACACGTGGTGCAGGGTGACGTTGCCGCCCAGGCCGTTGACGAAGTCGACGACGTTGCGCGTCCCTTCATTGTTGACGCGGTCGGCCGCGGCGTCGTCCATGTACATGTCGTACACGGCGGCGAGATGGAAGACGTGATTGATATTTCCGGCCAAGCCGTCGCGGTCGGCGGCGCTCATCAGGCCGGGCGTCGTGATGTCGCCGGTGATCACGTGGATGCGCGCCGCGGCCTCGCCGTAGCGCTCGCACATGGCCTGGAACTTTACGCGCGATCCGTCGCGCACCAGGGTGTAGACCGCGGCATCGGGGTGCGCGAGCAGACGCTCGAGCAGGAACTTGCCGATAAAGCCGGTTGCGCCCGTCACCAGGTAGTTCATGGTTCCCTCCTCAGGTAGTGGATTTGGTGGGGCCATGCTAGGGAGGGGGTGGGGCGGGGAGTAGGCAAGCCGCGGACAATAAATTGATAATGAAGGCCATGAAGACCACGTCCTCGGAAAGAAGCATCAGCAGCATCCAGACCATGACCGCCTTCGGGATCGGGCGGGGCATGGCCGTGCGTGACTGCCTGGCGGGGACGGGCCTGCGCCCGGACGATCTCAACGATCCGGTCATGAACGTGAGCATCGAGCAGGAGTTCGGCGTCGCCCGCAACCTGCTGCGCCACCTCGGCGATGTGCCGGGCCTCGGGCTCGAGGTGGGCCAGCGCTACCACTTCACGGCGCTGGGCGCGGTCGGCTTCGCCGTGGCCAGTTGCGCCTCCATGTACCAGGCCTTCGAAGTGGGCCTGCGCTACATGGACCTGACCTTCGCGTTCACCGCCTTCCACCTGGAGGAGGAGGGCGACGAGTGCCGCATCGTGCTCACCGACGAGGGCGTGCCGCCCGACCTGCACCGCTTTGCGCTGGAGCGCGCGGTGGGCGTGCTGCAGGGGCTGGCCGGCCTGTTCGGGGGCACCCGGGAAATCGGGCGCCGACTGCAGTTCGGCTTTCCGCACCCGGGCGACGTCCGGCTCTACGAGACACTGCTTGGCGCCACGCCGACCTTCGCCGCGCCGCGCACGCTGATCGTGCTCGATGCCGCCGCCATGAAGCGGCCCATGCTGCCGGGCAGTGCGCTCGCGCTGCACCAGGCCGAGGAGCAGTGCCGCCGGCTGCTCGCCGAGCGGCGCGCGCGCAGCGGACTCGCCGCGCGGGTCTGCCATCATCTCGCGCTGCGCGGCGGCCGTCCGCTCGACATGAATGCCATGGCGGCGGAGCTCTGCCTGTCGGCGCGCACGCTGCGCCGGCGCCTGCAGGAGGAGGGCGCCACCTATCTCGCGCTCTGCGACGAGGTGCGCAAGACCTTCGCCGAGGAGTTGCTGGCGCTGCCCAATCTCAGCGTCGAGCAGATCGCCGAGCGGCTTGGCTATTCGGAGGCGGCGGGCTTCATCCATGCCTTCAAGCGCTGGACGGGGATGACGCCGCGGGCCTTCCGCAGCGGCGGCAGGGAGAGCGGGGTGGAAGCGGGGAATGGCTGACGGGCACGATTGAGTGCGGCCGGGAGCCTGTGCCGTGACGCGACACCTGCGGCGAATCGGTGGAATGAAAAAGGGGCCTCGACTGAGGCCCCTTTTTTATCGGGGTGTAGCGGGGTCAGCATTACCAACTGCAACTGCAACTGCAACTGCAACTGCAACTGCAACTGCAACTGCAACTGCAACTGCAACTGCAACTGCAACCGCAACCGCAACCGCAACTGCAACTGCAACTGCAACGCTGATTCCAGCTTCTGCTCCAGCGCCTGCGCTAAAGCCCGCCTGGCTTCAGCGCAACTCGCTGACCGGGCCGCGCTGCATCGATCAGCGGCGTCGCGTCAGGGAATCTGCAGCGACACCGGCAGCGCTTTCGTGCCGGCGTTGCTTTTCCAGCTGCCGGTGAGCGTCGAGCCCTGCTGTTTCAACGTCAGTGTCGGGCGCGGCTCCTGGCCCTGCATTTCCTGCAGCGTCAGCACGCCCTGCCGCCACTGCCCCTGCAGCGGAATATGGCGGCGTTCGCGCTCGTGGAAGTAATACGCGCTGACCGGCTCGCCGTCGCGCGCCAGCGGATGGCCACTGGCGGGCACCAGGTGCAGCTGCACACGCGCGCCGCCGAGCGTGCCGGCCAGCAACTGCCCCTGCGGCGAGGTGGCGGCGGCGGCAGGGTCGCCAAGCAGGACGGCACGCCCGTAGCTGCCGAGCCAGGGGCGCAGCTGGTTCAGGGTAAAGCGGTGGCGCAGGGGGCCGAGTTCGTCGAGCGTGCGCGTGGCCGGCGTGCTGCAGCTGCCGTGCGAGAAGGTGATGTGCTCGGGCTCGATCGCCATGTCGCCGGCGTAGGGCCAGTCGCGCCCGGCATAACGCTCCTTCAGGCACTGCTGGTAGATGGCGAGCGCGGCCTGCGCATCGGCGTCACGCCGCGCGCCAGGCTGGCGGCGGATGGCGATTTCGCGCTCCAGCGTGCCGCGCTGCCGCGCGCTCATGCTGGCGATGAGCGCGGCGTGGCCGTCGGGCGTGAACAGGTCCTGCGCCGTCAGCAGGCGGCCGCTGGCGAGATCGAAGGCGGCCGGGCGCCGCACGGTGTCGCAGCGCGTCGTGCAGTACTCGCCCTGGAACTCGACGGCGAACACCCGCGTGTCGTTGCGCAACAGGCGGTAATTCAGGCGCACGAGCGGTTGCTGTCCGTCCTTGTCGAGAATGGGCAGCTTGAGGCTGTCGCCGGGATTGACCGGTGGCAGCCCGTAAGGCAGTGGCGAGAACACGGTGGCGAAGAGCTGGTAGTTCACGCGCGCGGTGACGTCGGGGCGAAAGCTCATCACGGTGGGGAAGCGGTATTCGCGGAGGCCAACATGGCGCTGCAGCGAGGTGATGCCCAGGTCGTCGGCGGCGGCGGGCGCCAGCATGGCGCTGCAGCAGAGGGCGAGGGCGAGGCGGGACAGCAGGCGGCGTGACGGCATGGCGATCGGGCGTTCAGGACGAAGTGCCGGCGATTATGTCACGGGCCTGCGGGCGCGCGCTGCTGCGCCGTGCCGTCCGGCGCGGTCACGACCAGGCGCGGCAGGTGAGCCCGCGGGGGTCGAAGTGCGTCGGGTGCTGGCAGCCATAGCAGGACTTGCGCGCGAAGGCCGGCTCATGGCGCGCTGGCGCCCGACCTGTGCAGGCGGCGCCAGGCGGTGCCCGCTGCGCCATTCCACCCTGCGACCAAAGTCGGCCCCGGCGCCGGTTGCCATCGGCAGGGGCGCTGGCGTATCAAGACGCTCTGCCTCGCGGAGACCACGACAATGACCAGCATCTACGACCAGGACCTGCCCCGGAACGACGCCAACTTCGTGGCCTTCTCGCCGCTCGCCTTCATCGAGCGCACCGCCACGGTGTATCCGCAGCGACTGGCCGTCGTGCACGGCGGACTGCGTCGCAACTGGCGCGAGCTCTACGACCGCTGTCGCCAGCTCGCCTCGGCGCTCGCACGGCGCGGCATCGGCCGCGGCGACACCGTGGCGGTGATGCTGCCCAACACGCCGCCCATGGTGGAGGCGCATTTCGGCATTCCCATGCAGGGCGCCGTGCTGAATGCGCTCAACATCCGTCTCGACGCCGAGAGCATCGCCTTCATGCTCGATCATGGCGAAGCGAAGGCGGTGATCGTCGACCGCGAATTCTCCGCCGTCCTGCAGCGCGCGATTGCGCTGCGCCAGCACCAGCGCCCCCTACTCGTGATCGACGCCGATGACCCCGAATACCATGGCGAGGGCGCACGCATCGGCAGCATCGACTACGAGGCCTTCCTGCAGGAGGGCTACGCGGACTATCCCTGGCACTACCCGGCGGACGAGTGGGAGGCGATCAGCCTCAACTACACCTCGGGCACCACCGGCAATCCAAAGGGCGTGGTCTACCACCACCGCGGCGCGGCCATGAACGCGGTGTCCAACATCCTCGAATGGGACATGCCCAAGCACAGCGTCTATCTGTGGACGCTGCCCATGTTCCACTGCAACGGCTGGTGCTTTCCGTGGACGCTGGCGGCGCGCGCCGCGGTCAACGTCTGCCTGCGCAAGGTCGACCCGAAAGCGATCTTCGACGCCATCCGCGCGCACGGCGTGACGCATTACTGCGGCGCGCCCATCGTGCACAACGGGCTGATCAACGCACCGGAGGAACTGAAGGCGGGCCTGCCCACTGGCGTGAAGGCGATGGTCGCCGGCGCCGCGCCGCCCGCCGCCATGATCGAGGGCATGGGCCGTCTCGGCTTCGAGATCACGCACACCTACGGCCTCACCGAGGTCTACGGCCCCGCCGCCGTGTGCGAGGGGCATGACGAGTGGAAGGCGCTGCCGGTGGGCGAGCAGGCTCGCCTCAACGCGCGCCAGGGCGTCGCCTATCACCTGCAGCGCGGCCTCGCCGTCATCGATCCGGCGACCATGCAGCCGGTGCCCGCCGACGGCGAGACCATGGGCGAGGTGATGTTCCGCGGCAACATCACGATGAAGGGCTACCTGAAGAATCCGAAGGCGACGCAGGAGGCTTTCGCCGGCGGCTGGTTCCACACCGGCGATCTTGCCGTGCTGCAGCCGGACGGCTACGTAAAGCTGAAGGACCGCGCCAAGGACATCATCATCTCCGGCGGCGAGAACATCTCGTCCATCGAGGTGGAGGACGCGCTCTACCGGCATCCGGCGGTGCTCGCCGCCGCCGTGGTCGCGAAACCCGATGACAAATGGGGCGAGACGCCCTGCGCCTTCGTCGAGCTGAAGGCGGGCGCCGTCGTGACCGCGCAGGAGATCGTCACGCACTGCAAGGCGCACCTCGCCGGCTTCAAGGTGCCGCGCGCGGTGGTGTTCGGCGAGCTGCCGAAAACCTCCACCGGCAAGATCCAGAAGTTCGAGCTGCGCCGGCAGGCGGGCTCCGCCACCGCCATCGACGTGTGAGCGCGGCCTGGCGCCTGCCGCCCTCCCGGAACGGGGGGGGGGCGGCGGCGCGCCGGAAGTGTGCGCTGCTTCACACGTCGCCCGCCGCTGCCCCCGGTCGGTGCGCGTTTGTCCATTCCCGGTTTGCCCACCACCCTTGCACTGAAAGGGGCGCGACGGAACGGCGTGGCGAATGCCGTCCGGATCGCACGGGCGTGTCCTCGGCACGAGGAGAGACGGGATGAAGTGGTGGCTCCGGAGCTGTGTCGTATTGCTCTGCGTGTGCGCAGGCTTTGCACGCGCCGCCATCGAACTGGCCGCCACCGACGCCGAGCATCCCGTCCACCGTGAGCTCACCTTCCTGCGCGACGACAGCGCGACGCTCGGCCTCGGCCAGGTACTGGCGCTGCCGCGCGCGCACTGGCAGCAGAACGACGCCGACGTGTTCAGCCGCGGCTACAACGGCGCGGCCTGGTGGCTGCGCTTCGACGTGCGCGTGGCGCCGGGCTATCCGGAGGCGCCGCTGCTCGAAGTCGCCTATCCCGTGCTCGACGA
The DNA here is from genome assembly GCA_029237815.1 of Moraxellaceae bacterium. Lineage (GTDB taxonomy): Bacteria > Pseudomonadota > Gammaproteobacteria > Pseudomonadales > Moraxellaceae > UBA2031. The sequence goes on along the minus strand of JAQZBP010000003.1, from coordinate 568,084 downwards.
GGTCGAGGTCTGGCTGCTGGCCGACGGCCGCCAGCAGGCGCATTTCCGCATGGGCGACAAGCTGCCCTTTGCCAGCCGCTCCATCGCGCACCGCTATTTCCTCGCGCCCCTGCAGATGCAGCCGGGGCAGGACTACACGGTACTGCTGCGCGTGCGCACCAGCAGCTCCGTGCAGGTGCCCGTCAAACTCTGGCAGAAGGGCGCCTACATCGCGCATGACCAGATGCGGTTGGTCAGCCAGGGCATCTACTTCGGCGCCATGCTGGCCATGGTGCTCTACAACTTCTTCGTCTTCCTGCTGATCCGCGAGCGCAACTACGCCTACTACGTACTGTACGTGCTCAGCATGCTGTTCTTCCTCGCCAGCCTGAACGGGCTGGCCTTCCAGTTCCTCTGGCCGGAGGCCACGGACTGGAACGACCAGGCCATCATCGTCACGCTGTCGGGCACGGTGCTGTTCGGCGTGCTTTTCACCAGCCGCTTCCTGCAGGCGCCACGCCACCTGCCACGGGTCATGCCGGCCATGCGCGCACTGATGGCGGCGTCCGTCCTGATCATGGTGCTCGCCTTCTTCCTGTCGTATGCGCTCCTGATCCGGCTGGCCATCGTGGTGGCGGCAGGGGCCTGCGCCGCCGGCCTGGTGGTCGGTGTGCTGCGCTGGCGCCAGGGCGACGTGTCGGCGCGCTACTACGCCATCGCCTGGAGCGCGATGCTGATGGGCGGCATCATCCTCGCGCTCAACAAGTTCCAGGTGCTGCCGCAGAACCTCGTTACCGAGAACGCGACGCAGCTCGGCTCCATCCTGGAGGTGCTGCTGCTGTCCTTCGCGCTCGCCGAACGCATCAACCAGGAAAAGCGCCTGCGCTTCGAGGCACAGCAGGAGGCGCTGCAGTCCGAGCGCCGTGCCCGCCTCGCGCAGGCGGAGGTGCTGGACACCCAGCGTCGCGCCAACGAGGAGCTCGAGCAGCATGTGCAGGCGCGTACGCGCGAGCTCGAGATCGCCAACCTCTGCCTGGCCGAGCTTTCCGCCACCGACCAGCTCACCGGGCTGCGCAACCGCCGCTTCCTCGACGACCTGCTGCGCGAAGAGTTCGTGCGCTGCTACCGCTACCGGCACTCCATCGCGGTGCTGCTGCTCGACATCGACCACTTCAAGCATTTCAACGACAGCCATGGCCACCTGGTCGGTGACGACTGCCTGCGCTACGTCGCGCGCACGCTGAAGACCTCGGTGCGTTCGGAGGTGGACCGCGTGGCGCGCTTCGGCGGCGAGGAATTCTGCGTGGTGCTGCCGGAAACCGACGCCGAGGGCGCGCGCGTGGTCGCCGAGCGCATCCGCACGGACATCGAGGCGATGGTGTTCCTGGTGGAGGGTCGCGCCGTGCCGGTCAGCGTCAGCGTGGGCGTTGCCGCGCTCGTGCCGGTGAATGCCGGTGGCTATGACGCGCTGCTCGCCGCCACGGATCGTGCGCTGTACGCGGCCAAGGCCGCGGGACGCAACCGCGTGGTCGTGGCGAGCGAAGGCGAAGCCGTCGCCGGGCAGTAAGACCGGCGCGGGCGCTGATGCGTGCGCGGTGCCGCGTCAGGGCGGGGACAGGATGGGCGGGGCGCGGCCGGCACGGCGTTGCGGCGACGCCACGCGCACGGCGGCAAGCGCCAGCCGCCTGCCAGCAAACCGCCACGCGCGGGTCAGTATCTTCGCTAGTACGACATCACGCGATCGCGCCCGGTGTGCTTGGCGCGGTAGAGGTGCTCGTCGGCGATGCGCAGGGCGCGTTCGCCATTGCCGTCGCGGGCTTCGGCGAGACCGATGCTCACCGTCACACGGAAGCTCTTGCCATCCACCTCGAAGTGCTCGTCGCGCAGCTGCTCACAGATGCGCTCGGCGACCACCCGTGCGTTGGGCAGGTCCGTCTCCGGCAGCAGCACCACGAATTCCTCGCCGCCGAAGCGGCCCGCCACGTCCACCGGATGGCGCGTGGCGTTGCGCAGCAGCTCGCCGAAGCGCTGCAGCACGAGGTCGCCCGCGGCGTGGCCGTGGTTGTCGTTGATCTGCTTGAAATGGTCGATGTCGCACATCAGCACGCTGGCCGGGCGCTGCGTGCGCAGCTGCTTGCGGCCTTCTTCCTCGAGCTGGCGCATGAAGGTGGTGCGGTTGAGCAGGCCGGTGAGGGTGTCGACGCGCGTCAGCTGTTCCAGTTGCGCCTGGCGCCGGTCCATGATCCAGAACAGGAAGAACAGCATGGCGGAAAACAGCAGCACGGCGATGTTGTAGATCACCCGCACCCAGATGTCCCACCACCAGTTCAGCGTGCCGCCGGTAAAGATGGGCTCGACGAGGAGCGGCGCGTAGCGCAGCTTGCCCAGCGCCACCAGCGCCTCGGTGCCCAGCACGAGCAGCGCCGCAATCACGAGGGCCGGCAGCAGCTGGCGCGTGGTGAAGAGGCCGCGCGCGAGCAGCAGCAGGCCGAGCTGCACGATGGCGAGCGGCGCGTCCTTGTGACCGTAGAGCACGGTGAGGCCGGAGAGCGTGAAGAAGAGCGTGCAGGTGGTGACCAGGACCAGCAGCGGCCGCGACTGCTCGGACCGGTAGCGTGGCCAGTACAGCACGGCGATGCCGGCCAGCAGCAGGATGTTGATGGTGAGCAGCGACTGCACCGGCATCAGGAGTTCGCGCCGGTAGAACTGGCCGGCAGCGGAATCGAAGAGCGCCCAGCTGTGCATGCCCCAGAACAGCAGCAGGAAGGGCAGCATGCACAGCGAGAGCACGACGCAACCCGGTACGCTCTTGTGCGCTGACAGCAACGGCTCCAGCCACTGCAGGTGCTGCCAGAAGCGGTTGCGCACGCCGACGGCCTCAGTTGGCCACAGTTGATACGACACGGTCGCGCCCTCCGGATTTGGCCGCATACAGGTTGCGATCCGCGGCCTTGAGCAGCGTGCCGGCATCGTCATCGGCCAGCCCCTGTGCGATGCCCATGCTGATGGTGACGTTGAAGCGGAAGCCGTCGACCTCGAAGAAGTGATCGCGGAGCTGGCAACGGATACGGTCGCATACGCCCTGCGCCTGCGCCGCGGTCGTTTCCGGCAGCAGCAGCGCGAATTCCTCCCCACCCAGGCGCGCGGCGACATCGTTGGGAATGCGCACGCCGCCTCCCAGCAGCGTGCCGATATGGCGCAGCACCTCGTCGCCGGTGTGGTGACCGTAGCTGTCGTTGACGTTCTTGAAGTGGTCGGCGTCGGCCAGCACCACGCAGAAGGGGCGCTTGTAGCGCCGCGCGCGCAGCATCTCGGTTTCCAGCCGCTCCATGAAGTGGCGGCGGTTGGACAGCAGGGTAAGTCCGTCGGTGCGCGAGAGCTCCTCGAGCTGCCGGCGCTGGTTGTCGAGCTGGTTGTAGAGCCAGAGCGGGATGGAAGCGAGGATGGTGGTGCCGATATAGAACAGCCAGGTGCGCCAGTAGCCCCACCACGCCGCCGGCGTGGTGCCGTCGAAGGCCTCGCCCGTGAGCGCGGGGGCATAGTGGTAGCGGCCGGCGACGACGAGGATGTCCGCCGCCAGCAGGATGAGCAGGCAGGTGGCGAAGGTGATGACCACGACGCGACGTTCGAACAGGTGCAGGCCGATGGCGAGCAGGCCCACCGGAATCAGGTTGGCGCCCGAGGTGAAGGCGCCGAAGGCGATCATCACCGCGCAGAACACGACGGTGATGGTGAGCGCGAGCGTGAGCGCCGCGCCGAACACCGGTTCCGGCGAGCGTCGGCGCGGCCAGAGCCAGAGTCCGGTGCCGAGCTGGATGAAGGTACCGAGCACCATCAGCAGGACGATGCCGCCGACGACATCGGCATTGATCTCGTGCAGGGAGGAGGGATCGTTGAGCGCCGCCACATAGGCGCCGCCCTGCCACAGGACGAAGGGCAGGGAGGTGACGATGGCGATGAGGCTGCGGCCGGCAGGCGTGTCGTGATTGACGATTTCCCGGAGGGCGGCGGGCATCGGGGGCTCCACTGGAATGCGGTGTCGGCTATCCCTGAGCGCTGGTAGTTGTTTTCCTTCCGGCCAGACTAGCAAGCGCTTACCAGAGGCGGCGCGCCACACCGACTGGGTGCAGGTTTGCGCGACCGGCGGAGCAGGCCGGTGCGTGGTGACGGGCGCGCTGCAGTAGTCATGCACGGGCGTGCAGGAATCAGGAGGCGCGCGTGTAGTGTCGCAGTATCACCGAGGTGGTGGCGGCCAGCACGAAGGCCTGCGCAGCGCCGGAAAAATCCCAGCGCTCGATGTGACACTCGCCGGCGCTAGCGTCGTGGCGGAGCAGGTTGACGGAGTTGTCGATGCCGTCGCGGGTGCGACGCGACACCGCGGTGCCGGCCTGCACCACCCAGCGTGTCGGCGACGCGCCGCCCGCGTCCGCGACCGGGCAGACGTAGGGCAGGTGGATGTGGCCGCCGAGGAAGAGGTCGGCATCGCGCCAGGCCTGCAGCGCGGCCTCGTGGCCCTGCAACAGGTTGTGGCGATCGCTTGCCGTGATCACGGCAAGCGGCTGGTGCACGACCACGATGCGCAGCTGGCCGGGCCGCGCCTGCGCCAGTCGCGTCGCGGTAGCGGCGATCTGTGCCTCCGACACTTCACCGTCGCGGTGGTGCCGGGGGCGCGTGGTGTTGAGGCCGATGACGAGGAAGTCGGGAGTTTCCAGCACCGGTTCCAGTACTTCGCCGAAGGCCGCGCAAAAATTCGCATAGGGCGCGAACAGCCGGGCGTAGGGATTGAACAGGGGGATGTCGTGGTTGCCGGGGATCACCAGCTGCGGCAGGGCCAGCGCGTCCATGAAGCGCCGCGCGGCGGCGAACTGCGCGGCATGGGCGCGCTGCGTGATGTCACCGGACCACACCGCGAGCGCCGGCGCCTGCTGCCGCACGAAGGCGTGCAGCGCCTGCATCACCTCGGGCCGCTCGGTGCCGAAGTGCGGGTCGGACACATGCAGCAGTACGCTCATGACGGCGCGCCCTCCACCGGCGCCGGCTGCAGCAGGTGCAGCGGCTGCTGGGCCACCTGCACGCGCAGCGGGGCGCGCAGCCAGAGCGTCTCGCCATCGCAACCCACGCGCAGCCGGCCGGGCAGGTAGGGCCGGCCGGGGCGCACGCGCAGTTCACGGAAGGCGAAGCTGGTGACTTCGGGGACCTGCCCGAGCCGCCCGGCGAGTCCGCGCAGCAGCAGTCCGATCGCGCCCAGCGGGCCGCGCGGCGGCACCAGCACCGCCACCAGCCGGCCCTGCTGCGGCGCCTCGCCCTCGGCGAGGCCGAGTTGCGCGAGCTGCAGCGGGTTGTTGGCAATGAATACGGTGGCGGCGCGAACGGTGCGCAGGCGGCCGTCCACCTCCATCTGCAACGTCCAGGCCGGATGCGTGCGCAGCAGCGTGGCGAGGCCGGCACAGAACGCCACCAGGCGCGAGCGACCGAGGCGCTGCTTGAACGCCTCGCGGTCGGCGAGCGAGGCGGCATAGACGCCAAGGCCGGCGTTCACCGTGAAATATTCCTCGTTGATGCGGCCGACCTGCACCGGCGCGACGCGCGCCGTGAGCAGCGCGCGCGTGGCCGCCGCCACGTCTTCCGGAATGCCGTGGGCGCGCGCGAAATAATTGAAGGTGCCGACGGGGATCACGCCGAAGGGCAGGCCGGCCGGCAGCACCTGCTGCACGGCGGCATGCACGCTGCCGTCGCCGCCGGCCACGACGACGGCGCCGCCCGCGTCGCGGGCCTGGCGCACCGCCTCCTGCGCGACGCGCGGCAGGTCCTGCGGCCGCCGGGCCGGCAGCAGGTGGAAGGTGCGCCCGGCAGCCGTGAGTTCCTGGCGGATCAGGGCAATGCAGGCGTCCGCGCCGGTATGGCCCGCGGCGGCGTTGTGCACGATGAACAGCGGCAGGGGCGTGGGCATTTGCGGCACTCGGGCATTGCTGCCCCTGCAGTCTAGCGTGGCGCTGCAGGGGGACGGCCGCCATGCCGCCGGACGGCGTGCCTGCAATGCGCGGGGCAGGGCAGGCGGGCGGCTCCGGCCCGGCAACGCGGAGTGCCCGTGCGGTACGGAAATTCGCGGTGCTGCCCGGGGCGTGTACCTCGTACGTGGTAACGCCGTTCGTCACGCAAAGCCGGCACCGAACATATGCAGCATCAAGCACGACGATGGAGGCTGTGACTTCCATCACGAAACACGGCCCTCCCTTGAACAAGGGTAACTGTTGCGGCGGGAGGTTCAGCGTGGCCGCGCGGTGCGAATTTTTATTCGAAAAAGAGATATTGCTTTGAGTTATCTGTGAATTGTCGATTTGAAAATGTCGCCTTCGCTTCCGCAGGGCTTCTTTGCGGTTCCGGCTGTCGGGATTTCGTTCCTTGCATCCTCTCGCGAGTTACGGCGCGTTGGCCGAAGCGAATGATGGCGGGACAGGAGTCCGGCGGGGCGTCTGCCACTACCTCTTCAGGATAGAGAGGATGGCAGGACTGGAAGTCTGCCGGCTGCCTGCACACGACTTGCACAGGACGCTTCCTCATGAATATCAGAAAAAAACTCATTCTCGCCTTTACCGGCCTGCTGGCAGCGGGCGCCGCGGTTTCCCTTTTCGAACTGAAAGTCCTTTCGCACAGCATCGAAAGCCTCGATCACTCCGCGGCGGTCACCAGCGTCACCGAGATGCGCAGCCGGGAACTGCTTTTCCATATGTCCGAAATGAGCAACCACCTGCGTGGCTACATGCTCAATCCGAAGGACGACAAGGAAAAGCAGCTCAAGCTCGAGGAGGATGTGGCCTTCCTGGCGACGCTCGAGGCCATGCAGGCCTCGGAGCTGACCCCGGACATCCTGAAGAAGATCGAACAGGTGCGCGACCTCGACAAGACCGGCGTCGACCGCGTCGAGAACCTGGTGCTGGAGCAGGTCGCGCAGGGCCGCGTGCAGCAGGCGACGCAGACCTATTTCGATGAATACATGCCGATGCGCGAGAAGCAGGAGGCGATCATTCGCGAGATCGCCGCCGACCTCTCGGTACAGAAGGACACCGAGCTCAAGGCGGCCGAGCACACTGCCCTGACGGCGCGCAACCTGACTTATGTCCTGATCGTCGCCCTGCTGCTTGCCGGGCTTGCGGTGTCGGTGTGGCTGGCCAACGGCATCTCGCGGCCCGTGCTGCGCGTATCGGCGGCGTTGCGCCGGCTGGCCGTGGGCGACACCAGCGAGAGTGTCAGCGTGAACAGCCGCGATGAGCTCGGCGTCATGGCCGAGGACCTGAACCGCAACATCGCCGCGATGCGCCAGATGACCGAAGTCGCCGTGCGCATTGCCGGCGGCGACCTTGCCGTGCAGGTGGCGCCGCGCTCCGACAAGGACGAGCTCGGCCATGCCTTCGCCAGCATGCGCGACAAGCTCTCGCGCATCATCGGCGACGTGCGCAGCAGCGCCAGCGGCCTGGCGATGGCGGCGCAGCAGGTGTCGGCGTCGTCGCAGTCGCTGTCGCAGGGCACCAGCGAGCAGGCGGCGTCGGTTGAGGAGACCTCGGCCAGCCTCGAGCAGATGAGCGCGTCGATAATGCGCAACGCGGAGAACAGCCGCGAGATGGAGGCCATGGCCGTGCGCGGCGCCCGCGATGCCGAGGAAAGCGCCCGCGCCGTGCAGGAAGCGGTGGCGGCCATGACCCAGATCGCCCAGAAGATCTCCATCGTCCAGGAGATCGCCTACCAGACCAACCTGCTGGCGCTGAACGCGGCGATCGAGGCGGCGCGCGCCGGCGAGCACGGCCGCGGCTTTGCCGTGGTGGCGGCGGAAGTGCGCCAGCTCGCCAGCCGCAGCCAGGTCGCCGCCAAGGAAATCGGCGAGCTTGCCGGCAGCACGGTCGCGGTGGCGGAACGGTCCGGCCAGCAGATCGCCGCGCTGGCGCCGGCCATCCGCCGCACCGCGGAGCTCGTGCAGGAAGTCGCCGCCGCCTCCGGCGAGCAGTCCGCCGGCATCGCGCAGGTGAACAAGGCCATGGGCCTCGTCGACCAGGTCACGCAGCGCAACGCCTCTGCCGCCGAGGAGCTCGCCTCCACGGCCGAGGAGATGAGCGCGCAGTCGGAGGGACTGGCCAGCCTGATCGGCTTCTTCCGCACCGGCGATGATGCGGTGCCGCCGGCGGCGGCACCACGCGCCGCCGCGCCGGCCCCGCGCAATACCTCCACCTGGGGCGACGGCTCGCCCTTCACGCCTGATCCGGAGTTCAAGCCGTTCTGATGTCACCAGGGTTGAACCTGTTTGCCCGGCTGGAAGGCCGGGTTTTTTTTTGCCCGGAGCGCGCCTGTCCCTCAGCGTCGCAAGGGCCCGGGCGATTTGCTCTCCCGGGGCCTGCATCCCGCGCGACCCCGACGCCCGCGGGCCGATTCCGCGCGCGCCGCCGCACTGGTCTGCCACGCCGTTTCGCCGGTAGCATGCCGGCTCACCGCCACCAGCGTTGCCCCGGACCGCGTGTCCGTGCCGCCGCACCTGCCCCGAGGATGCCTCCCGATGATCCGCCCCCTGACCGCGCTCCTGACCCTCTGCCTGCTCGTTCCGGCTGTGCTTGCCGCCCCCGCGGCCAAGCGTCCCGCCAGCTGGTGCGAGGAGCAGTGGCGCGCGCAGGCGCCCGACTATCTGCAGCGCAACGACTTCAACGGCCTGCTCGCGCGCTGGCAGCAACTGGCGCCCGAGTGCCGCGGCACGGTGGCCTGGGAGTCGCGCCTCGCGCTCGTGCATTCCAGCCTGGGTGACTTCGCCAAGGCGCGGGCGACGCTGGAGGGCATCGACGGCCTGAATTCGGAATACGCCTGGCTCGCGGAGCTCATGTACCTGCTCAACGATTCCCGCGAGCATGTCGCGACGGGCCGCTTCGACACCGACTACGCCGCGCGCCTCGCGGGCAGCTGGGAGGAATACATCAAGGCCCATCCGGGCCGGCCGGAGGGCTACCGCGAGCTCGGCAGCCTGCACATGCTGCAGGGGCGCTACGCGGAGGCGGTCGCCAATCTGGAGAAGGCCACGGCGGCCGACAGCCAGGTCTGGTTGGTGTTCCGCGACCTCACCATCGGCTACACCGAACTCGGTCGTTACCAGGAGGCGCTGCTTGCCGCGGCGGAAGCGACCGCCAAGCGCTCTGACCTCACGCAGGACGCCGAGTTCATCCTCGCGCTCGGTCGTGCCAATGCCGGCCTCGGCCGCTTCGAACTGGCATACAAGGCGCTGGAGCTGATCGCGAAGCTGAGGCCGGAGGTGAAGGGCGATCCCCAGTACGCGGCCACGGAGCAGTTCATCCGCGCGCAGGAAAAAGGCGGCAAGCAGCGGTGATCACACTGCCTTTCACGCCGGCGCAGTTCTTCGAGCGCTTCGCTGCCTACCATGCCGCAGTGGGGCCGCTGCCACTGCTGCTCACCGCGCTCGGCGCCGGCGTGCTCTGGCTGGTGCTGCGCGCGCCGGCGCGGGCCGGGCGGCCGGCGGCGCTCTTCCTCGCCCTGCTCTGGGGCTGGGCGGGCCTGGTCTACCACCTGGGGTTTTTCTGGCGCATCAATCCGGCCGCGCCGCTTTTCGCCGCGCTTTGCGTGGGGGCGGCGCTGCTCTTCCTGCGCCTGGGCGTGCGCCAGGGCGCGTTGCACTTCGCCGAGGCCGGGGCGGTGTCGCGCGGGGCCGGCGCCGCCCTCGCCGTGTTCGCGCTGGTGCTGTACCCGGCCCTGGGTCCGGTGTTCGGCCATGCCTTTCCCGCGGCGCCGAGCTTCGGCCTGCCGTGCCCGGCCACGCTCTACACCTTCGGTCTTTTGCTGATGGCCGCGCGACCGGTGCCCAGGGCGCTGCTCGTGCTGCCCACGCTCTGGGCCGGCATCGGCGGCTCGGCGGCCTTCCTGCTCGGCGTGACGCAGGACTATGCGCTGCTCGCCATGCCGGTCGTGGCCGCCTGGCTGTTGTTGCGCCGGCACTGAAGCGGGCGCGGCGCGCGCAAAAAAAGGCCCCGCATCGTGCGGGGCCAAGTCACTTTTTTCCGGGGGACGCCGGAGCCAAGCGTGCTGCAAGAAGGTTGCACCCCGCCCGCCAGGTCGGGATCGCCGAGGCCTGGCGGGCCGCACGAGCGCATCGTCGAGCAGGGGAGGCAGGAGGGCGGGTGGCCTTCGGAAACGGATTCTAGGAGCGCGCGTCCTTCGCCGCCCTTCGACCTTGGTCGAAGCCGGGCACGGTTGACTTGGCCCTGACCGCGGCCAAGAGTAGCCACAGGCCCTCGCGAGGGCGGCAGGAGGGGGCGGGCAGTGTCGGCGTGGGTGATTGCGGTTCTGGTGCTGCTGTACGTCGGCCTCATCTTCGGGGTGGCCGGCTGGGGCGAGCGCCACGCGGACGACCGCCTGCTGCGGCGCCACGGCGGCCTCGTCATGAGCTTCGCGCTCGCCGTCTATTGCACGTCCTGGACCTACTATGGCGCCGTCGGCAGCGCCGTGCGCCACGGCTGGGACTACGTGCCCATCTACCTCGGGCCCATGCTGCTCTTCCTGTTCGGCCAGCCTTTCCTGCGCAAGCTCGCCTTCGTCGCGCGCAAGCAGAACGTCACCTCCATCGCCCACTTCGTCTCGGCGCGCTACGGCAAGCGCCGCAATATCGCGCGCCTGGCCGCGCTGACCTGCTTCGTGGTCGTCGTGCCCTATATCGCGCTGCAGCTGAAGGCGGTATCGGCCTCCTACCAGGTGCTGCTCGGGCCGCACGCGCCCGGCCTTGGCGCCAGCGTGCCGCTGTGGCAGAACAGCGCGCTGCTCAGCGCCATCGCCATGACCGTGTTCGCCATCCTCTTCGGCACCGGCCGCATCATGCTCACCGAGCAGCGCCGCGGCCTGCTGCTCGCCATCGCCTTCGAGTCGGTGGTCAAGCTGGTGGCGCTGGTGGCGCTGGCCGTGGCCGCCTGCGTCTTCCTGCTCGACCGCGAGCCGTCGGTGCTGGCGGCGTTTGTCGACCATGCGCAGGAGCAGGTGCGTGCGGGCGGCTTCAACGTCATGGAGTTCGCCACGCAGACCGTGCTGGCCATGGCGGCGGTGTTCCTGCTGCCGCGCCAGTTCCATGTCGCCTTCATCGAGAACGACAACCCCGACACGCTGCGACAGGCGCGCTACGGCTTCAGCCTCTATCTCGCGGTCGTGACGCTGGTGGTGGTGCCCATCGCGGTGGCCGGCATGCGCCTGTTTCCCGGCGAGCTGGCCGCCGCCGACCAGTTCGTGTTGCTGATTCCCGCGGAGTCGGGCTGGCACGGGCTCTCCGTGCTGGTCTTCCTCGGCGGCTTTTCCGCCGCCACCTCCATGATCATCGTGGCCACGCTCGCGCTCAGCATCATGCTGAGCAACGAGATCGTGATGCCGGCGCTGTTGCGCGGGCGCGCCGCCGAGCCGTCGCAGGACCTCAGCCGGCGCATCCTCTTCGTGCGCCGCAGCATGATCGTGCTGGTGATGGCGCTGGCCTACGCCTACTACAGCGTGTTCGCGCGCAACTACGAGCTGGCTGAAACCGGCCTGCTCGCCTTTGCCCTCGTCATCCAGCTCGCGCCGGCCGTGGTCGGCGGCCTGTACTGGCGCGGCGGCAATGCCTGGGGCGTGTACGCCGGGCTCGCCGCCGGCCTCGGGCTCTGGTTCGCCACGCTGGTGGTGCCGCAGCTCGCCAACCTCGGCCTGCTGCCGGGCGGCCCCGGCGCCGCCCTGGCGCCCGGTCTCGCGCCGGGCGCGCTGACCCAGGGTGTGCTGCTCTCGCTGGGCGTGAACGTGCTGGCCTATGTGCTGGTCTCGATCAACACCGAGGTGGGCTTGCAGGATCGCCTGCAGGCCTCGGCCTTCGTCAGCCCCAACCTGCCGCCGGACGTCGATCCGCAGGTGCGGCGCGCGCACATCAGCACCGAAGACCTGCAGGCGCTGCTGGAGCGCTTCGTCGGCCGCGAGCGCGCGCAGGCCTGCCTGGGGGAGTTCACCGGCCACGAGCATGCGCTGCACGATACGGCGCGGCTGCCCGATGCGGCGCTGATCGCGCATGTCGAGCGCGAGCTCGCGGGCGTCATTGGCGCCTCGTCCGCGGTGGCCGTGATCAGCGCCATCCTCGAGCGCCGCCAGCTCGGCGTGGAGGACGTGGTCACGCTCTTCGACGACACCCAGCAGGTCATTCAGTTCTCGCGCACCATCCTCAACTCCACGCTGGAGCATCTTGGCCAGGGCGTGAGCGTGGTGGACAAGGACCTCAACCTGGTGGCCTGGAACCGCGCCTACCTCGACCTGTTCGATTATCCCGAGGGCATGATCCGCGTCGGCAAGCCGGTGGCCGAGATCGTGCGCTACAACGCCGGGCGCGGCCTGTGCGGGCCGGGCAGCGTGCAGGAGCACGTGGACAAGCGCATCAACCACATGCGCCGCGGCAATGCGCACGTGTTCCAGCGCATCATGCCGGACGGGCGCGTAGTGGAGATGCGCGGCAATCCGATTCCCGGCGGCGGCTTCGTCACGAGCTTCACCGACATCAGCGAGTACGTGCGCTCCGTGACGGCGCTCGCCGAGGCCCGCGACTCGCTGGAGCGGCGCGTGCAGGAGCGCACGCAGACCATCACCGAGATCAACCAGGAGCTGCTCGGCGAGATCGCCCGCCGCCGCGCCACCGAACAGCAGCTGCTCGCGGCGACGGCGCTGGCCGAGTCGGCCAACGCCTCCAAGACCCGCTTCCTGGCGCTCGCCAGCCACGACATCCTGCAGCCGCTGAACGCGGCGCGCCTCTTCACCGCGGCGCTCGCCGCGGCGCGCACCGACGAGCGCCGCACTGCCATCCTCGGCCAGCTCGACAAGTCCCTCGCGGCCTCCGAGGAGCTCATCTCCACGCTGCTCGAGATCGCCAAGCTCGAGGACGGGCGCATGAAGCCCGAGCTGCGCCGCGTCAACCTGAAGGAGCTGCTCTCGCAACTCGCCGACGAGTACGAGCTGCTCGCCAGCCAGAAGGGCCTGCAGCTGTGGGTGCGCATCGCCGAGCACACCGTGCTCACCGACCCGACCTACCTGCGCCGCATCCTGCAGAACCTGCTCTCCAACGCCGTGAAGTACACGCTTGCCGGAAACATCCTCGTGAGCTGCGAGGTGCGCGGCGAATGCGTCACCATCGAGGTGCGCGATACCGGTCCCGGCATTGCCGCGCACGACCTGGAACACATCTTCGACGACTTCTACCGCGTGCAGGCCACCGCGGCCGGCGCGCAGGGCCTGGGGCTCGGCCTTGGCGTGGTGTCGCGCATGGCGCGGCTGCTCGGCCACGAGCTCACGGTGAAATCGGACGTGGGGCAGGGCAGCGTGTTCAGCATCACGCTGCCGCTGGCGGCCGCGCCGGCCGAGCGCGAGCCGGTGCCGGCGGCTACGGCGACGCGCCCGCTTCCGGGGCTCGCCGTGCTGTGTGTCGACGACGACGACGCCAACCTGGCCGCGCTCAAGGTCCTGCTGGAGCAGTGGGAGATCCGCTGCGAGGGCGGCTTCCATGCGCCGGACGCCGCCCTCGCGCATGCCGCCGCGAACGCCGCGCCGGACGTGGTGATCATCGATTACCAGCTGGGCCGTGACGTGATGGACGGGCTCGCGCTTTTCGTTGAGCTGCGCCGGCACTGGCCGGCAGTGCAGGGCATCCTGGTATCGGCGGCGCCAGAGCCGGATCTCGCGGCGCGCGCGAGAGAGGCGGAAATGCTTTTCCTCGCCAAGCCCATCAAGCCCGGCGCCTTGCGCGCCAGCCTCAACCACCTGCGTACGCTGCGCCGCGCCACGGAGTAGCCGGCCTTACAAGGGCGGTCGCAACAGGTGGCGCTACCGGAAAGCAATCCACACGGCTGACAGTTGGTGCGTGCTGCGCTTCAGGCACGACTGCACTCTGTGCATTGCCGTTGCGGCAGCCGCCGGGAATTGGGAGGGGGGCTCAGCCCGTGCTGTCGGGCGAGCTGCTGCCGTGCTGCGCCATGGCGCGGTCCACCGGCGGCTCCAGCGTGAGACGCTGCGCGGCGATCACCACCTGCGTGCGGTTGCTGACGCCGAGCTTGCGGAAAATCGCCGTCATGTGCGCCTTCACCGTCGCCTCGGAAATCTCGAGGTCATAGGCGATCTGCTTGTTCAGCCAGCCTTCGGTCAGGTAGTACAGCACCTTGTACTGCTGCGGGGTGAGCTGCGCGACACGCGCGGCAAGGTCGAGGTCGGCGCTGTCGTCGCGCTGCTCCAGCACGGCACTGCGCAAATGCGCGGGCACCCAGAGGTCACCGGCCAGCACGGCATTGAGCGCGGCGCTGATGTCGGCGGGGCGCGCCGACTTGGGCACGTAGGCGGACGCGCCGAAGGCCATGCAGCGGCGGATCACGTCGATGTCCTCGCTGGCCGAGATGACCACGATGGGCAGCGTCGGCCAGCCCTTGCGCAGCTGTATCAGTCCGAAGAAGCCGTAGGCGCCCGGCATGTGCAGGTCGAGCAGCAGCAGGTCGGCGTCGGGATGCTGTTCCAGCGCCGCGCAGGTGCTGCCGAAGGAATCTGTCTCGATGGCTTCGCGCATGGCAAAGAGGCCGCTGATCGCGTTGATCAGCGCACTGCGGAACAGCGGATGGTCATCCGCGACGATCAGCTTTGCCATGGTCTGCCCGGGCCGTGCGGCGGCGCATTGTGGGGGTGAGGGCGTTATCCGGCAGGCTGGCGACGGCGATGGCCGCCGCGGCCGTTGGGCCACTGTGGCCGGATGTCGTGTCGGGCAGTTAAGCCGCTAACGCCGGGCTTATCAACCGTCCGCGGATGACCCGGGGCGAATCCGCGCCGGACCGCGTGGCGGCGGTGTGGCAGAGGGTGGCGCATGTGGAGCGTGACCGGGCTTCGACTAAAGGCGAATGGCGGCAGTGGCATGCGGACGCCACTGTCGGGGGACGCAAAAAAACCTCCCGCCTCCGGAGTCCATAAAAAAATGACAACACGCACAGCCCTCAATTGCTTCATGCGCGCCGCCATTGCCGGTGCCGGCATCGCCGCGCTGCCGGCCCACGCCGTCACCGTCGGCACGACCGACGTGACCTTCGGTGGCTACATCAAGCTCGACGCCATGGTGACGCAGACCGACGGCGGCCAGATCGCCACCGGCATCGGCCGCGAGTTCTATGTGCCCGGCCTGACGCCGGCCGGTGTCAGCGACGAGAGCGCGAATGTCGACATGCACGCGCGCCAGACCCGCCTGTTCACGAAGACCTCCACCACGCTCGACAACGGCAAGACCATCAAGGGCTATGTGGAAATCGATTTCATGTCGACCGCGGGCGGCGACGAGCGCATCACCAACGGCTACTCGCCGGAATTGCGCCACGCCGTGATGACCTATGAGAACTGGACCCTGGGCCAGACCTGGTCGACCTACATGGACACCGCCGTGCTGCCCGACAGCCTCGACTTCATCGGCAACACCGACGGCGCCGTGTTCGTGCGCCAGGGCCTGATCCGCTACAGCACGGGCGCCTTTCAGTTCGCCGTGGAAAACCCGCAGACCACGGTGACGCCGTTCGCTGGCGGCACACGCATCACCACCGACGACAACGGTGTGCCCGATCTCGTCGCGCGCTTCAATCACAGTGCGGCCTGGGGCTCGCTGACGCTGGCCGCGCTGGCCCGCGAGCTCGCCTACGAGGCCGGCACGATCAACGACAGCGCCCTGGGCTACGGCGTCGGCGTCTCCGCGAAAATCAACCTGTCCGGCAAGGACGACCTGCGCCTGTCCGTGAACCACGGCGAGGGCCTCGGTCGCTATGTCGCGCTGAACGCGAGCAACGACGCCGTCGTGTCCGCCAGCGGCGACCTCGAGGCCATCGGCGTCACGGCCCTTGCCGCGGCCTGCAAGCATCACTGGAGCGAGAAGTGGCGCTCCAGCCTGATCCTCTCGCAGCTCACCGTCGACAACGATGTCGCCCTCACCGGCACCGCCGTGACGAAGCAGGTGGAGAGCGTCGCCGTGAACCTGATCAACCAGGTTGCGGACAAGTTCCTGGTCGGCGTGGAACTGCGCCATGCCAACCACGCGCTGGAATCGGGCCGCGACGGCGACTTCAACCGCCTGCAGTTCAGCGCCAAGTACGATTTCTGAGTCGCACCGGCGCAGGCGCGGGCCGATCCTCGCGCATGCGCCACGGCACCGGCCCGGGCCACAGGCCCGGGCCTTTGCTTTGGGCGGCAGGCGCCGGGCGGGCGCCTCCGCCGTTGGCCGGCGTTGCCCCATCGCCTGCCGGGCCGACAAGATGCCAGCAGTCCGGTTCTGCAAGGAGCGCTGCATGTTCGTCGGTCTTGCCGCCTGGGCCGGCATCCTGCTGCTCTGCCACCTGCTGTGGGGCTGGGTGCCCGTCCTCGATTCCGCCAACCTGGCCTTCCACGAGGCCGGCCATCCGCTTTTCGGCTTCGTCAGCGAGGATCTCGCCGTGTATGGCGGCACCTTCATGCAGCTGCTGTTTCCCGCGGCGGCCGCCTTTGAGGCGCTGCGCGAGAACAAGCTCGCCGGCTTTCATTTCTGCCTGATCTGGCTTGCCGAGAACCTGCTCAACGTGGCCCGCTACATGGCCGATGCGCGCGCCCACGACCTGCCGCTGGTGGGGGGCCTCGATCCCGAGTATTCGCACGACTGGACGGAGATCCTCACGCGCTGGGGCGTGCTGGAGTGGGACACGACGCTGGCCTTCCTGCTGCGCCTTGGCGCGCTTGCCTTGATGGGCTGGTCGCTGTGGTCGGCTTGGCGTGCCGGACGCGAGGCCGCGGACGCGTGACACGGTTGACGCACGGTGGTGGTTGCAGCAAGTACGCCGGCTGCGTCGGCCATTACCGCTAAGGCAACGGGGCCTGTGGTGTCCGTCGCCGTGGATGATCCGTCATAAAAAAGGCCCGGCTGCCTGGCGGCAGCCGGGCCGAACACGGGATGCCCCGCGGGTTCACTCGTCGAAGGTGGCGCATTCCTCGTTGGCGGGGCTGTGCTTGCAGCGCACGCGCTTCAGGATGTTCATCATGGTCGGGTCGTACACGCCTTCGCGCGTCATGTAGATGCGCGCTTCGCGCAGCATGCGCGAGTACTTCAGCTTCTCCTCCGCGGAGAGCTCCACCCACAGGTGCTTCGGAATATCCTTCTCGCCCTTCTTCAGCATGTCGATCAGCGTGTCGATGTGCTGCATGCCGTATTCGCGCACCTGCGTGAGGCGCAGGTCGAGGTCGGGAATCTTCGGCAGCAGCAGGTCGCGCCGGATCAGCACGGTGCCGGTGGCCTGCAGCAGCGGGAAATTGATGATGCCGCCTTTCTTGCCGATGCCGCGGTAGAGCTCCATGGGCTGGTAGGCCATGGCGGGGGCCGCAATGATGTCGGCCTGGCCGTTGTTGAACTTGCCGGCATAGGTGGTGAGGTCGGCCGGCACCGGCTGCGCGCCGATCGAGGAGATCATCTTGCCCATGGACGGGTCCCAGTCCAGCACCACCACCTTCTTGCCGGCGGCCTTCTCGATGGAGTTGATGCTGCGGTCGTTCACCACCACGAAGATCGAGCCGATGGGCGCCACGCCCACCACCTGGTAGCGGCCATTGATGCCGAGCGAGGCCAGCACCGGATTGGAGAGGGTCTTGAGCAGCGACTTCACGTGCTCGTAGTCGGGCAGGTTGCCGGGCGAGTCGATGCTGCCGACCATGCGGTTGAACTGCTTTGCGCGCAGCGTGGTCATGGCCACGCCTTCGCACTGGCCGGCCTTGAAGTCCTCGGCGGCGACCCGTTCGTCCATATAGCTCTTGATCTCGACGAAGAGGTTCCACTTCTGCGCTTCCAGCGCGAGGTCGCGGGCGCGCGAGGTGATGTCGCCGCCGGCGCCCATGGGGTCGAACAGGCAGAAGCGCATCTTCACGGGTTTCGGTAGCGGCTTGGCATTGTCGAGCGCGCCGGCCTGGGCCAGGCTGGCCGGGAGCAGGAGGGCAAGCAGGAGCGCGGGCAGGGCGGTCGAGGCACAAAGGCGCCGGAGGGGCGCAAGCAGGTGGCGCATGGCGGGTCCATTCTTGTAGTTGTCGCGGCAACGATGCTAGGGGTGGCCCACGCGGGCGGGTAGTGACAAATGTAATGGCCGCCTGCCGCCGCCGATGGCGGGGTAGCGCAGGTGCGAACGCACCAGGCGGGGGCGCCATCCGGGTTTCAACGCGGGAGGATTGCCATGACGCAAAAGAGGAGTCGACGCGCGCGGGTGCTGCTGGCGGCATTTCTGACGCTCTGGCTGCCGCTGCTCCTGCTGGCCGCCCTGGAAGGCTACGGCGAGGAGCGCATCCGGTTTCCGTCGCGCCTGGGCGGGAGCGTGGTGCAGGCGGCCGAGCATCCGGTGCTCTTCCATTTCACGCTGGGACTGCATGTCGCGATCGCGGCCGGCCTCGCCCTGGTCGCGTGGCGGCTGGTCCGCGCGAGGCCCTGAACGGATAGCGGTGCAAGTTCAGCACCCGATGTCAGGCGCCAGCCCGGGCGGTGTCCCCCGGGGGGGGCGGTGACGCGGGCGGGCCCGTGGCGGCCGGGCGTTGCCCTGCCTCAGGCGTGCACCTTTTTCTCGCCCGGGTTCTTGCCCTCGGCCGAGTGGTGCTCGATCACGGCATTCAGCTCCGCGCCCAGCAGCAGCACCGCCGCGGACAGATAGAAGTACAGCAGCAGGATGATGATGGCGCCGATGCTGCCGTACATGGCGTTGTAGTTGGCGAAGTTCTGCAGGTAGAAGCCGAAGCCCACCGACGCCGCGATCCACACCAGCACGGCGAGCACCGAGCCGGGCGTGATGAAGCGGAACTGCTGCTCCACGTCGGGCGCCACGTAGTAGATCAGCGCCACCACCAGCATCAGCAGCACGACGGCCACCGGCCAGCGCACCCAGGTCCACACCGTCACGATCAGGTCCTGCAGGCCGACCAGGCCGGCAATCCATTCCATCACCGACGGGCCCGTCACCATGAGCGCGGCGGCGAGCAGCAGCAGCGCGGCGAAGCCGACCGTGTAGAGCACGGAGAGCGGCACCGTCTTCCAGGCCGGCCGGCCTTCCTTCACGTCGTAGGCGACGTTGAGCGCGTTCATGATGGAGCGGATGCCCGACGAGGCCGACCACAACGCCACGATGATCCCGACCGAGAGCAGCCCGGCCTTCTGGTCCTGCAACTGCTGGATCACCGGCATCACCTCGTCCATGGCCTCGGCCGGCAGCAGCACGGCCGCCTGCTGCTGCAGCCAGGTAAAGAACTGCGGGATCTGCAGGAAGCCCACCAGGGCGATCAGGAACAGCACGAAGGGAAACAGCGAGAAGAAGGCCTGGTAGGCGAGGGCCGAGGCATAGGTCGGCATGTCGTCGGCAATGAAATCCTTGACGGTGCATTTCATCAGCGTGCCCAGCTTGAGGCCGCCCATGTTGAGGACCTGCATGGTCGCTTCCTCCTTGGTTGCCTTGAGTGACAGAGTCGCCGGCGCCGAGGCCCCGGTTCAGTCCTTAAGCCTAGTCGCTGCGCATCCTGGTGGCCGGGCGGGCGCGAGCGCCGGGAGGGGGCTGAGCATTAGTTACCAAGTCGACGAAAATTCCTCAAAAAATACGCACAACGTTCCTCTGGATATTGATCGGCAACCCCGGTTTCGGGTTAACTCGCGCCCCTTTACGACCCCCGTCGCGGGGCGGCCGTCGGGGCAATGCGCGCCATTGGCGCCAAGTGACGGCGACCCCCAGCCTCTGAAGGAAGCAGAGCCGCAATGACCCCAGGGAAGGTGGTGCCGGTGCTGGCATTGATGCTGGCCATGCCGCTGGCGCAGGCCGAGACGGGCGCCGAGCGCCTGCTCAAGCAGGACATCGACCGCCGCGAGCAGGAGCGCCGCGAGCAGCGCTGGGACGACAGCCACTCGCCCGGCGTGGCGCTGCCACCGCCCGTGACGGCGCCCGCGCTGCCGGCGCCAGCTGCCGGGCCCTGCTTTCCCGTTCGCGAAATCCGCCTGCATCCGCAAGGCATCCTGTCCGCCCCCCGCACCGCGGCGATCCTCGCTGCCTACACTGGCCGTTGCCTGGGCGCCGCCGACCTTGCCGCGCTGCAGAACGCCCTCAATGCCCAGGCCCTCGCGCAGGGGCTGGTGACCACGCGCGTGGTCGTGCCGGAGCAGAACCTCGCGGCCGGCGCGCTTGCGGTCGAAGTCTGGCCCGGCCGCCTGGAGGCGGTGCAGGCGCCGGCGTTGTCGACGGCGGAGCTTGCCCTCGCCAATCCCCTGCAGCCGGGGGCGCTGCTGCAGTTGCGCGCCCTGGAGCAGGCCGTCGGCAACCTCAACCGGCTGGCCTCCTTCCGCGCCAGCGTCGAGCTCTTGCCGGGCGAGCAGCCCGGGGGCTCGATCGCCCGTCTCGCGGTCGCGCGTGGCCGGCCCTGGCAGGCCGCGCTGGCCTGGCAGGGCGAGGCCCTCAACGAAAAGGAAACGCACTCGGTGCGCGCCAGCGCGGTGGCCGACAGTCCCCTGCGCCTTGCGGACCGGCTCACGCTCGGTGTGAACGGCCATCTGCAGGACGGCCAGGTGGACGACGCCCATGGCGCCAACGTGGATTACGACCTGCCCTGGGGCTGGTGGCGCTTCAGCGCCGGCGCCGACCGCTTCGACTACCGCAATCCGGTGAAGGCCGGCCTCACCACCTTCACCGCCAGCGGCAAGAGCCGCGCCTGGCGCCTGGAGGCGGCGCGCAGCCTTTACCGCGACGCCCGCTACCGCGTCGGCCTCGCGCTGCACGGCCGGCGCCGCCACAACGACAACTTCATCGACGACGTCACCCTCGGCGTGTCCACCACGCGCCTCGCCATCGCCGGCGCGCGCCTCGACGTCTCGCGCGTGGCCGCGCCCTGGGTCTGGGACGCCAGCCTCGATCTCGAGAACGGCCGTGGCCGCTCGCCCGCCATCTATGCCCCGCTCGATGCGCACTATGTGCGTGCGCTCGGCAACACGCGCCTCGAGTACCACGCCACGGCCGCCGTGTTTTCCGCCGCGCTGAGCGGCCAGTGGAGCGATGCGCGCCTCGCGCCCAGCGAGCAGTTCGCCCTGACCGGACTGGTGCAGGGCTTTGCGCCGCTCGGCATCAACGGCAATTCCGGCACCGGGCTGCAGCTGGAAGCGGCGCGGCCCGTCGCCCTGTCGGTCGCCGGCCTGACCTCGCTGCGGCCCTCTCTCGGCGTGGCCTGGGCGCTCGCCCCGCATGCCGGCGGCAACTTCGTGAAAGATGAAATCGCCGCGGCGACCACGGGCGTGACGCTGGCCTGGAAACATGCCGTGGCCTCGCTCGGCGTCGCCGTTCCGGTCAACGCGATCAATACCGTGGAAGCCCCGCAAGACTGGCAACTGGACGCCAGTTTCAGCCTGCAGTGGTAAAGGAAGACCCTCATGCCCATGACATCTGAAAACGCGCGCCGTCCTGTTCCCGCCCGCCGCGGGGCGGCCGCCATCCATGCGCTCATCGTGCTGCAGCTGCTGCAGCCTTTCAGCGGCGCCGCGTGGGCGGGAGGCGTGAATCCCGTGACCGGCGGCGTGACGGTCGACCAGGCCGCCAATGGCGTGCCGGTGGTGAACATCGCCAAGCCCAATGCCGCCGGGATTTCCCATAATCGGTATTCGCGGTTCAACGTCGGCACGCAGGGCCTAATCCTCAACAACAGCGCGCAGCCGGTGAATTCGCAGCTCGGCGGCTACATCACCGGCAACGCCAACCTGGGCGCCGGCAGCGCACGGCTGATCCTGAACGAGGTCACCGCGGCCTCGCCCAGCCTGCTGCGCGGCTATATGGAAGTTGCCGGCGCGCGCGCCGGCGTGGTGGTGGCGAATCCCTACGGCATCACCTGCGACGGCTGCGGCTTCATCAACACGAGCCTGGCGACGCTGAGCACCGGCGCGCCGCGCTGGAACTCCGACGGCTCGCTGCAGGGCTTCGACGTGCAGGGCGGCACGCTGCGCATCGACGGCCTCGGCCTGAACGCCGACAACACCGAGCGCCTTGCGCTCTACGCACGCACGCTGGAACTCAATGCCGCGCTGTATGCGAGTGCGCTGGAGGTCGTCACCGGCGCCAACCTGATCGACGCGGAGACCGGCGCGGCCACCGCGCAGGCCGGCACCGGCACGGCACCGGCCTATGCCATCGACAGCACGGCGCTGGGCGGCATGTACGCCGGCACCATCCGGCTCATCGGCACCGAGGCGGGCGTCGGCATGCGCCTCGCCGCGCCGGTCGCCGCACTCACCGGCCACCTGGAAATCCTCGCCAACGGCGATGTCCGCATGGCGCGCAGCAGCGCGCAGGGCCGCCTCGACGTGCAGGCCGCGGGCGACGTGGAGTTTGCCGAAGCGGTGACCGCCGGCGGCGATCTCGCCGTAACGGCCGGCGGCGCGCTGGCGCTGGCCGACGGCGCAGAGGTCGCGGCCGAGGCGATGTCGCTGAACGCGGTCAGCGTCGCGCAGGCGACGGGTTCCACGGTGTCTGCGCGCGGCAGCATCGCCATAAGCGCGGCAGAGCAGCATTTTGCCGGTACGCTCGGCACGGCCGGGGCGCTGTCGCTGCAGGGCGGCGCCATCACCAACACCGGCCACCTGGCCGCGGCCAGCGGCCTTGTGCTCGAGGCCGACAGCTTTCGCAATGCCGGGCAGGTCGACGTGGCGGCGGGTGCTGCCACCTTTACGCTCGCCGGTGCTTTCAACAATGCCGAGGGCGTCATCCGTCACGGCGGCGACACGCTCGGCGTGCAGGCGCTGCAACTGGATAACGCTGGCGGCGAAATCGCCAGCGAAGGCAATCTGGATATTCACGTCGCCGGCAGCGCCTCGCTCGACAATGCGGCAGGCCTGCTGCAGGGCAATGCCGGCATTACGCTGTCGAGCACCGGCCTCGACTCCCGCGGGGGAGAGGTCGTCAGCAACGGCGACATCACGCTGGCGCTGGGCGAGGGACTGCTGCAGAACGATGCCGGCCTGGTGGAGACGACCGGCAGCATCGCCATCACGGCCGCCGGCCTAGCCAACGCGGCCGGCGCACTGCGCGCAGGGCAGGACCTAACGCTGTGGCTGCCGGCCTTTGCGCGCGCGGCGAGCGGCGGCGAGCTGCTGACGCAGCAGGCGCTGGCCCTGCACACCACCGGTGACATCGTCATCGACGGCGCCGAACTTGCGACGCCGGGCAGCGTGTGGCTGGACGCCGGCAGTGCCGGCGTGCGCATCGACAGCCGTCTCGTGAGTGGTGGCGACACCCGCGTCACGGCGGCCTCCGTGGCGCTCGGCGATACCGCCGTGGTGGCCGCGCAGGCGCAGCTTCAGGTGACGGCGGACGAGGTGCGCAATCGCGGCGTATTGTTCGGCCGTACCGGCATCCGGTTGCAGGTCCGGGACCTGCTCACCAACGGCGATGCCGCGACGTATGAGGCGGCCTACATCCTCAGCGAGGGCGACATCCACATTGCCGCGGCCGCGGACGGCCGCGTCGGCGTCGTCAATAACTTCGGCGGGCTGATCGAGTCGCAGGCCGGCGACATCACGCTCCGTGCCGAGGCGCTGAACAACCTCAATGTCGACTGGGGCTTGTCTGCCACGGAGCGGCTGCCTTCGACCTTCGAGTACAGCATCGGCGAGACGTCCTTCAATACCTATCACTACTGTTGCGACCGCTGGGGCGAAGACGTCCACAGCTCGCGCACCGAGACCCGGGTGGACCGCACGACATTCGCCTCCCGCGGCCACGCCGGCCGCATTGTGGCCGGGGGCGACATCACGCTGGACCTGGGTGATCTGCTCAACGAACACAGCACGATCAGCGCCGCTGGCGTGCTCGATATCACGGCGAACTCCATCACCAATCGCGGCACCACGCTCTACGACGCCATCACGAAGCTGAAGGTGACGCGCTGGCATACCTGCGAATACGACATGGGTGACCTGGATTGCTGGCCCGTGGCGTGGGGGCCCCTTACCAGCCATTCGGAAAGCTACTTCGACAACCTGCCGGCCATTCTCGAGGGCGGCGTCGACGTGATCCTGCGCGGCGGTGTCGTCGTCAACGGCGAGCCCGAGCGCCGCGGCAGCACGCAGGTCAGCGATGAAGGCGCGTTCGCCGGATTGGCCGTCACGCCCGATGACCTGCCGCCGCCCGGCAACCTGCAGCTCGGCATTGCCGACCCCACGTCATGGCCGGGCTTCCAGCTGCCCGGCAACGGCCTCTTCCACCTCAATGTCGATCCGTCGCATCCGTATCTCATCGAGACGGATCCGGCGCTCAACACCTATGACGGCTTTCTCGACTCGGCCTACCTGCTGTCGCACCTGGAAGGCTGGGCGCCCGAGATCACCCAGCGTCGCCTCGGCGACGGCTATTACGAGCTCATGCTGGTGCGCGAGGCGCTGCTCGCCAGTCTCGGCACGCGCTTCATCGATCCGGCGATTGCCGACGAGCGCACCCAGTTCGAGTACCTGATGAGCAACGCTATCGCGGCGTCGGAGAGCCTGCACCTGAGCCCCGGCATCGCGCTGACGCGTGACCAGATCGATGCGCTGGTGAGCGACATCGTCTGGATGGAGGAGCGCCGAATCGGCGACCACGAGGTACTGGTGCCGGTGGTCTATCTGGCGCAGGGCAGTACGCGGGTGCTGCGCGACGGCTCGGTGATCGGCGGCGGCGCCCTCAGCGTCGAGAGCGACAGCTTCAGCAATGCCGGGCTGGTGCAGGCGCGCGGCAGCGTCTCGGTCAATGCTGCGGACCTGCTGGCCAATCTCGGTGGCACGATCCGGGCCGGTGGCGACCTGGCGCTGCAGAGCGGCGGCGACCTGTTGAACGA
This sequence comes from Moraxellaceae bacterium, assembly GCA_029237815.1. GTDB lineage: Bacteria > Pseudomonadota > Gammaproteobacteria > Pseudomonadales > Moraxellaceae > UBA2031. The sequence goes on along the minus strand of JAQZBP010000003.1, from coordinate 543,235 downwards.
GAGCGGCCAGCTGAGCGGCGACAATGTACGGCTCGCCGCCGTCGGCGACATCGTTCATCGCACGACATCGACGCAGGACGAGGAGGCGGCGGGCGGCATGACGGGGAGCAGCACGCGCGTCGGCGACACGGCGACGGTGATGGCCCGCGGCGACATGCTGCAGGTGGCGGGCGGTACGCTGCAGTTGAGCGGTGCTGCGCTCAGCGGCGTCAATGTCACCCTGGCCGGCCAGGACATCGTGCTGGACTCCGTGAAGACCCGTGAGCGCTTTGCCTTCACGACCGCCGACTGGCAGGAGGCCGAGGAGCGCGTGCGGCATCTGCAGACGGAGGTCGAGGCGCTGCAGGAGTTGCGCCTGCTGGCGGCGAGTGACATCACGGCGGTTGCCGCCTCGCTGCGGGCTGGTGGCGACGCTACGCTGGAGGCGGGCGGCAGCGTCAGCCTGCTGGCGGCGGAGGAATCCGATCACCAGGAGACGCACAGCCAGCATGACGGCACGGCGGAGGATTCGCGCAGCGACATGACGCACGACGCGTCGCGCATGCTGGGCAGCAGCATCAGCGCCGGGGGCAATCTCGCGCTGACCGCGCACCAGGGCGACGTCACGCTGTATGCGTCCTCGGCCACGGCCGGCGGCGCGGCGACCGTCGCGGCGGGCGGGGCGATCAACCTGGTCGCCGGGGTCGATACCGTCTCCCACAGCGAGCAGCGCAACGAAGAATCGGCCGCCACCTTCGAGAACCACAGCGAAGGCTATGTGCGGCAGGAAGCGGTCGCCAGCCGGATCGCGAGCGGCGGCGACCTCCGCCTGGTCACGACGGGCGACGTCAACGTCGTGGCCTCGGAGCTGGCCAGTGGCGCCACCTTGCGCATCGGCGACGTCACGGTCGATCCGGCGACGCTGACCATCCTGCCCCTGCCGGGCAGCGAGGTGGCGGCCATCCGCCCGCTCAACCTCAACGTCAGCACGCTGGCGCTGACCAACACGAGCTGGGACGAAACGCAGAAGGGCTTCACCGGTCCCATGGAGGAGCTCGTCCGCGTGGTGTCGGCAGGGGCGGCGCTCTTCCTCAACTCCTATGTGCTAGGCATGGCCGAGTTGCCGGAGTTGTCGATAGGCGAGCATGAGAACACGCGTAGCCGCGATGTCCTCCAGGCCGGCTCCAGTCTCTATGCGCAAAATATGGCAATCGGCGTGCAGGAGCGCGCGACGTTCATTGGCGCGCAGGTGGAGGCGGCCGGGACCATCGGCATCGCCGCGCAGGACATCGTAATCGATGCCGCGGCCGAGACCCACGACTACCGGCATGAAGCCGGCAGCGACACCGTGCAGGGACTGGGCGCCAACTTCGACCGGGACAAGGGCGAATACCGCATCGGCGGCGTGCAGGAGACGCGCACCAGCGTCAGCGATCAGCAGAGCGTGGTCGAGTGGAAGGGCAGCACCTTCGCCGCCGGCAACCTGATCCTCCAGGCCGACAACAACATCGAGGTGCTGGGCTCGCAGCTCGAGGTGGTCGGCAACGCCATCCTGGCCGCCGGCGGTGATCTGACCCTGGGCGGGCGCGAGGGCAGTGTGGCCACGACGCATGAGGAGAAGACCGAGGTCATCACACTCGCGGTGGCCGTGCGCAATGCCTACCACGATGCCGTGCAGGCGATCGAGGCGGTCAGTGACGCCAAGAAGGCGCTGCAGGCGGCCAAGGATGCGCTGGATGAAGCCGAGCGCAAGGTGGCGCTCGGCCAGCTCGCGGCGAACGACATCGATTTCTTCCGTGTGAACGTGGCGGCTGCCGCGGCGAACCTGGCCCAGGCCACCATCGGCGCGGCAGGCGCGCTGGCGGCCGCGGCAACGACGGCCGCCGGCTCGGCGGGTACCGGCTTCTATGCCACGGGCAGCGCGACCCACGACACGATGGCCACGACCAGCTCGACAACGCAGACCATGTGGCAGGGCAGCTCGCTGGCCGTTGGCGGCAATGCGCTGCTGACGGCTGCCGACACCCTGCAGGTCAAGGGGAGCAACGTGGCGACGGCGGGCCTGCTGGCACTGGAGGCCGACACGATCGAGATCTCGGCGGGCGCGGAGCATTTCGCGCAGGACAGCAAGGCCACTGAAAGCCACGAGAACGTGGGCGTCAACGTTACGCCCGCGACGATCAGCGCGAATGTCGGGCTCAGCACCCGCCAGACCGATGCCGACAGTACCGCCCTGCATTATGTGAACAGCCAGGTGAGTGCCGGCACGCTGGTCAGCCGCAGCGACGTGCTGCGCGTGGTCGGGGCGCAGATCATGGCCGGGGACGTGGACATCGAGACGCGCGAGCTGTTTGTCGCCAGTTTGCAGGACGAGTCACGCAGCCAGAGCGAGACGAGTGGCGGCAGCGTCGGCATGAGCTTCGGCTATGGCGGTGCTGCAGGGATGGATCCAACGTCGGCCAGCGGTGGCATCGAGCAGAGCGAGAGCTCGGGCAGCAGCCGCTGGGTGGCGCAGCAGACGCAGATCATCGGCAGCAACAGCATCCGGGTACGGGCAGTGGACACCGTGCTCACGGGCGCCGTGATCGCCAATGCCGAGATGGGTCCGGACGGGCAGCTGGTCGACAGGGGCAATCTCGATTTTGCGACCGAGACACTGGCGGTCAACGACCTGCAGGATTATCAGTACAGCAAGACCACGGGCTTCAATTTCAGCACGACGCTGAATACGTCGGCATTCAAGCCCGATGTCAGCGGCGAGGCGAGGGGCCAGACGATGCTGGGTGGGCAGTACTTTGGTCACGAGACGGACCAGGTGACCCGGGCGACGTTGGGGCTGGGGAATATCGTGGTGGGGGGGCAGGAGCTGACGTCGGCGAATGCGGCGGAATTGGGATTGTCCGGGCTGAACCGGGACCTGGGGATCGCGCAGGAGATTATCCGGGATCAGGATATTGGCGGGCTGAATGCGAGTGTGTCGATTGATAATCGGTGGTTCACGGACGGTGGTCCCAAGGAAATAGTCAGTCAGCTAGCAAATTCCGTCCGTAATGCGCAGATAGTTGCCAAGGGCATAGAGAGTGACATTCAGCTCCTGTCGGTTGATCTGATTACGGATAAAGAGCTCAAAAATGCCGTGGTCGAAAAGCTGGAGTTCTTCAGCTTGGGCCTATTGCCCGCCTCTGAGCATGATAATGGTGGCATGGGCTCACAGGTGTTTGGTCTTCTCGGGGCGAGAGACGCCTTTGGAGGGACCAGGCAGATATTCAAGGCAGATGATCCAAGAGTTGCCGAGCGGCCGGATCTTTATATGCCGGCAGAAAGCCTCCCCGGCTACGATGAGTTGGCTGAGGAGGGTAAGGCGGCGCTGTCTGGGCTGATGGTGTCGAAGGAGTTCGTTGCGATCAACTCCACGAATGCGACCTACCGCAACGCGACAAATGGAATGATGAATACGGACGCCGAGGCGATGGTCAATGCGATCGAGCAGACAACAAAGAAAAACTCTGAAAGCGGAGAATTCGATATCGGATTCGGGATTAGCCAGAACTACAATCCACGGCACGGATTCTTGGCGGACATGCTCGAAATTGGCGTTGATAAAGTCGGGAATTTGTTGAGCGACTGGTTGAAGCCGGTTGCGAGTGCCACAGGATTGGATTTGAACTTTACATTTACTGGTGTGGCGAAGCAGACGGGCCAGTTCATGTTTGACGTTGCCTCTGCTAGAGGTAGTAGCGGGGCGAATTTTGCGCTCCATTCGCAGGCAAACATACTCGCACGTGCGGGGCTAAATATGTTTGGCGCGGGCGCATTTGAAGGATTTCAGACAAGTGAGGGCACAAAAGCCATAACAGTCGCATCTTACGGTTCGCCTGTTGCTACTAGCGATATGCTTAAGGCACTTGACGTTAGTGGAGTGCGATATTCTGCATCTGCGGCAAACGCTGGGGACTTTGTGGCTGAGAGGTTGGGTGGTAATAAAGACGTATGGATAAATGATGGAGCCAATATTAACGACTATGTTTTTGATGGGGGAGGATTATTATCAAATGGTGGGCTCTCGAGTTTAAAAATACTAATGGAAGATAAGTATCCAATTTACAAGGATGTAGAAAGAACCATTCAGACAAACATTGTCTCGCCACACTCATCCTATTCCTGTGTAATAAATTGCGAAGATAAAAAGTAGGAATTTTAGTGAAAGCACTTATAGCCATATTTTGCGTTAGTCTGGTAGCCGGGTGCATGACAAGTGGTTACGAGGCCTCATCGCCTGAAATGCGGTATCAGGTGTCTGAGCAGCGAGGCAAGAGCACTCGTTTTTCTCAAAGAACAAAGACGTTTTCAATGTTGGCGCCAGTGGGGTATTGGAATGTTTTAGGCCCTCATCCAAGGGGGGCTATTTCATTTCTTGGGTTTGATGGGCCTTATGTCTCTCATCAGGTGGAGTTTTCATTAACCAGTAAAAATGACGGATACAAGAAAGATGCTCTGATTCACCTAAAGAAGGGTGATCCGGAAGGACGAATTGAGGAGCTACTCAATAACCCAAAATATGATCGCCCTGATCCTCCGCCGCGTCCAAGGAACATGAAGGCAAGGGTGGTTAATTTCAGAGGCTATAAATGCGTTGCCTACGAGCACGATATTCATCAAGGGCCAGATGCCGATCCCCGAATAGGTGGGAAGTGGGCTGGCCAAGGATCTGAAGAATACTTCAGCAGCCTGAGCTGCGATGGCTTTCTCAATGGAGTCCAGGGAAGGTTTCTGATTACCTCCTATACAGTAGTTTCTGATCGCCGCGTAAAAGACGGGGTTAATGTCGATGTAGAGGCATTAAAGCGCGACCTTGAAGAACGGTTGCAGCGATCTAAGGACAGTATTGAATTCAATGGCGAATTTACACAGGTTGTGCCGCCTGGACTTTAGGGGGGGATGCGCCTTTGCTGGCGGGCTTACTGAACGATGCATTTCTTGCGGCGCGGCAATAATCAATCCACCAAGTATAAGCGTTGTTATGGGCGATGGGGTGATCCAATTGCAATGTCTTGTCAAGTCCAAGGCCGAAACAAATTTTTGGTGGGCTCTGAGTTATGAGGCTGATTGTTCTATTGATGACAAGTTTCGTTTTGCTTGTGCTCAACGGCTGCCTTGCTGGACAACCATCACCTCCTACCTTCATGTTATGGAAAAAGGCTGGTGTCGAGGAGAATGAAGTAATGGTCGCGCTACTTGAATGCGGGGCTAATAATCCATCTGGCGACAGCAAGATGTTTCCGTATCCGGCAGGGAAAGGGCTTGAGAGTTATGCATTGGTAGAGCGTTGCATGCAGGGGGCGGGATTCAGGGCAAAAAAATCGGTTCTCATTTGCAAGTCTTTGCCTAATCTTGACGCTTGTGGGGATAGGGCAATTGTTCCGATACGAAACACAGAGAGAAGGCTAAACAGCGCCTATTGCAAGCATTACATCTATTCGACATATCCAGCATGTAAGCCCTGAGTGTCTTTTAGGTTGGAGGCTACTTGGTGAGACTTGTTCTGCTGTTCGTGTAGATGCGGCTGGCATCCATATCTGGAATTCTTATTGACCCTTTCTTCTCAAGTGGAAAGCCTCATTGGAGGGAGGGGGCCTGACTTTATTTTTAGAAAGTCTGGCTATGAAATAGAAAGATGAGATTTGCGTAAGGAAATGACCACAAGGAGCTATACCAATGTTAAGGAAGATAACCCTCACCCTGCTTGCCCTCGTTCTTGCCGGCTGCGCCTCGGCCCCGGCCGCAAAATCGCCTAATCCCTTCGCGCCCTTCGCGCTGCAGGATTCCTCGATGTCTCAGTTCAATGGCCGCAAGGCCTACAGGCTGGGCCAGGTCAAGGTCACGCTGGACCAGGCGAAGCCTAACGACAAGTTCCCCGACAGCGCCGCCCTGACCACGCTGTTTTCAAACCTGGTGGCAGAGGAGCTGCAGAAGAACGGCCTGCTGGCCGCAACGGGCGAGGACGCCATCGAGGTCAGCGTGGATATCCGCTACAAGCGCGTCTTCATGGGAGAGGCGGTTGGCCTCAACAAGGGTTTCGGCGGCTCTCGCTTTACCTATTCGTCGAGCCTGGTGCAGAACGGCAAGGAGTTTGCGAACTACCAGTCCGAGGAAATGACCGTCTCCAGCGGCGTAATGGGCAATCTGCTCACGATTGGCAAACAGCTGACCATGACGGGTAGTGCGGCTGATGAGTTGAAGCATATTGCCACCTACTCCCGCGCCATCGCCAGCACGGTGCCGCGCTGACCGGTAGTGCAGAACGGCGGCTCCTCCAGTGAGCTGTCGCTCTACTTTCAGACGTGCATTAAGGGCAGGGATCTAAGCGATGCGCTTTGCTGCTGTCAGAATCTACCCGTCAGCGCCAATGCTCTGTCCGCCACCAATCGTAGTGATTCAGGAGCTGACCGCATCTCCGCGGTAATGCTCCCCGCAGAAATCAGCCCGGCAATACTCCTCCCGCGATTGAACTAAGGTTACTGACAGGGCCGAGCGCTCCGCGCTGCCAGCCCTCCGTTTGCGTTCCTTTTTCAAGGCGCTGGCGGCGTCAGGGATGAGCCACATCTCCGCGCCTGCGCCGGCCCGCGGAGACCGCCATGCGCATCCACCACCTCAACTGCATTTCCACCTGCCCGCTGGGCGGCCGCCTCATGGACGGCCACAGCGATGCCTTCCTCGCCCGCGGTGAACTCGCCTGCCACTGCTTGCTGGTCGAAACGGCGAACGAGCTCATCCTCATCGACACCGGCCTCGGCCTGCGCGACGTCATGGAGCCGAAACGCCGGCTGAGCCGCTTCTTCCTGGCGCTGCTCAGCCCGGATTTCCGCGTCGACATGACCGCGGCGCGGCAGATCGAGAACCTCGGCTTCCGGCGCGAGGATGTGCGCCACATCGTGCTCACCCATCTCGATTTCGACCACGCCGGCGGCCTCGACGATTTCCCCAACGCCACCGTCCACCTGCTGGGTCGCGAGCGCGACTACGCCTTCCAGCAGCGCACCTGGCTGGACCGGCAGCGCTTCCGCCCGCAGCAGTGGTCCACCAAGCATGACTGGCGTACCTATGCGCCGGGCGGCGGCGAGCGCTGGTTCGGCTTCGAGCGCGTGCGCGAACTGGAGGGGCTACCGCCTGAAATCGCGCTGGTGCCGCTCCCCGGCCACACGCACGGCCATGCCGGCGTCGCCATCGACCTGGGTGGGCACTGGCTGCTGCAGGCGGGTGACGCCTATTTCTTCCATGCCGAGATGGACGGGGCGCATCCGCACTGCACGCCGGGCCTGCGGCTCTACCAGTGGCTGATGGAGAAGGATCGCGACAGCCGCCTGCACAACCAGGAGCGCCTGCGCGAGCTGCGCCGCCACCATGCCGATGAGGTGGAGGTCTTCTGCAGCCACGATGTCGCCGAGTTCGAGCGCATGGCGGGCCATGCGCTGCACATGTCGGAGGACATGGTCATGCACAGGGTGCCCGCGGGCCTGCTGCCGGTGGAGGCCCGCTCACGGAATGCGTGAGCGGGGTCGTGGCCGGCGCTAGTGCATCGCCCAGATCGGCGGCGGCGAATCCGGTGGCGGCGCATCCGGCCCGGGTCCCGGTCCCGGCGTAGGTGCAGGATCGGGCGGCGTCGGCGTGGGGGTCGGCTCCGGGGGTACCGGGTCCGGGCGCGGCGGGCGGCCGGGCTGGTCCGGCGGTGGCGCCGGGTGCGGCTCGGGCGTGTGGAAGAGGGGAAACATGAACATTCGTTCCAGAAGCTCGGACATCATCAACTTCTCCCTGCGTGCGCTGCCCTGGTCCGGCCGCCACGTCCTGTGTGCGGCCCCGCTCTGCAGTCGAGTCGAAATCTGCCGAGCCGGAAGTAAAGCGTAGGTGAGAACGGCACATCGGGAGGCGCAGTTGCAAAATTTTCCGGCGCGCGTTGAAGGCGGCGCATTCCACCGGGGAGTCGCCTGATGGCGAGCTCAGTGATCCCTGCGACCATCGCTCCGGCGCCGATCCATGTGGGCTGCGCGGGCTGGTCGCTGCCGCGCGTGCAATGGCCGCAATTTCCTGCCGAGGGCACGCATCTGCAGCGCTATGCGGCGCAATTGCCCGCCGTGGAAATCAACTCGTCCTTTTACCGTCCGCATCGGCGCGAAACCTACCAGCGCTGGGCCGCCAGCGTGCCGCCGCATTTCCGCTTCAGCGTGAAGATGCCGCGCCGCATCTCGCACGAGCTGCGCCTGCAGGGCGCCGGGGAGGCGCTCGCGGAGTTCCTGCAGCAAGTGGCGGGCCTCGGCGACAAGCTCGGCGTACTGCTGCTGCAGTTGCCGCCAAGCCTGCCGTTCGAAGCCGCTGTGGCCGAGGCTTTCTTTCATCTGCTGGCCGAGGACCAGAGGGCGCCGGTGATCTGCGAGCCGCGCCATGCCACCTGGTTCCAGCCCGAGGCTACGGCACTGCTGCGGCGCGTCGCGATCGCTCGCGCCGCCGCCGATCCCGCGCCGGTGCCGGCAGCGGCCTTGCCGGGGGCCTGCCAGGAGCGCGTGTATTACCGCCTGCACGGCAGCCCGCGCATGTATCACTCGGCCTATGGCAACGAGTTCCTGCAGGCCCTAGCCGCCACGCTGAGCGGCCACTGCGCGGCCGGCCAGGACACCTGGTGCATATTCGACAACACGGCGGAGGGCGCGGCGCTGGCCAATGCGTTGGCACTGCGGAATCTGCTGGAGGGATAACGCGGCGTCGGGCAGCGCCCCCGCGTGGGAGAGATAGAGCGGCGTCTTGCCGCGCCACTGCCCAAATGAAATAACGCCACGGCTGTGGCGTTATCAGGAAGCGCGTTTCAGCGACCGTCCCCTGCCGAACGCAGGGGGCGGGTTACGCCTTGCCTCAGAAAGTGAAGACCACGCCGCCGGACCAGGCGTCGACGTCATCCTTCACGCCGCCGACATTGGCCAGGTCCTTGTAGCGCTGGTACTCCGCGCGCAGCGCGAAGTTGCCGGTCAGGCCCATTTTCACGCCGGCCCCGAAGTAGGGCTTGGTCTCGTTGTCGTCGCTGACGGGCACGCCCTGCACGGTGCTGCTGGTTTCGTTATCGAAGCGGGCGACACCGGCGCGGCCGTAGATGCCGAAGCGGTCACCCACTGGCACGGTGCCGGTCGCGCTCAGCGTCCAGGCGTTGGCATCCTGCGACAGCACACCCTGGTTGTTGTTCGACTCGAATACCGTGCCGAAGCTGCTGTAGCCGACCTCGAGCCCGAGCATGCGGTTGAACTGGTAGCCCAGGCTGACGCGCACCGCGTTGTCGTCGCTTTCGCAGTTGATCACGTTGTCGCAGGCATTGCGCGCCTCGGCCTGGCCGGCGTCGAGCCCCAGCGTCACGCCGTTTTCCTCGTCCTCGGCGAATGCCGCCCCGGTGGCGGTGGCCATCCCCAGGGCCGTACAAAGCAGGGTTCTCTTGATGATGGTGCGCATGTCGATCTCCTCGTGTGTCCGTGGATGAATGAGACGGCGGTGCGTTCAACTGGTGGTGCCGTGAACGGTGTCCCGCAGTCCCGCCCTGTCCTAACGGAAGTCCCTAAAAAAGTAGTTACAACTTTCGCCCGGCGTGAGTCCGGGGGCAGGGTTTCTTGTATTGGATTTGTCGGATGCGACCTGTCGTGACGGGGCGTCGCGTGGGCCGGATACGCGCCTGCAAGTCAGCAGGACATGTGGAGCGAAGCGCGGAAAGGGAGACGGGGGCGTGGGAGCTGGAGCAACTGCGTTGTCGTGGCCGTGGCGTGGCCCGTGGCAGGCAGTGAGGCCACTGCCTGCCACGGAGGCCCTGCGTGAGCCTTACTGGAAGCCCAGCATCAGCTGCACGATGCCGGCGGCGAGGCCGGTGAGCGCACCCAGCACGAGCAGGATCCACTCGTCCTCCTGGAAAGCGGGGCGCAGCAGGTCCTGGAACTCGTTGGGGGTCATTTCCTTCATCTTGCCGGCAAAGAGCGTGGCCAGCACATCCGCGCGATCGCGGTTGAAGCTCTTGCTCTCCAGCGGTTCCAACGCCATACGCGCGCTCTTGTCGACGATGGTGGTCTTCAGGTCGGCAAAGCCGGCCGGGCCGAAGGCGAGCTGCGCGCCGGTCCGTGCCAGCGGCGAAAAATCCACCATGTTGCTGACATGGCGGCGGATGAGCTGCCGGGTGCGGCCGGAGCGCTCGCCGGTCAGCACTTCCTGCATGAAGCGGCCGATGGTGAGCATTTCCTGCGAGGTCAGCGCCGCGAACTTGTCCGCCACCGCGGCCTGCCGGCGCAGGAACAGGCCCTGGATCATGAAGGGGCCGATCTTCACCGGGTTGACCGGGCGGAACACCATGGATAGCGCGATCCAGTTGGTGAGCAGGCCCAGTACCGCGGCGTACACCGGCAGCAGGCCGTGCCAGGGCAAAAAGTAGAACAGCGCCATCTGCACCACGCCGAAGGCAAGGCCGATCCAGAAGCTGGCGTTGATGATGAAGCGGATTTCCTTGTCGCCGACCTCCTGGAAGATGCGCACGACCAGCGCCTTGTCCTTCTCCATCTGCCGGCCGCACATCTCCTTGACGTCCACCAGCTCCTCGATGTCGCCGATGATGGCCGCCACCAGGCCCTCCATCACCGCGGGCAGGTGGCGGCGCACATGGTCGTAGACGCGGCGCTTGATGCGTACCGGCAGGTTTTCCCAGAGCAGGCTGTTGCGCTCGCACATCACCTCGTCGGTGTATTCCTCGATATGCGACTCCACCGAACTGGCGACGAAGCGGCCGACCTTCTCGGGTTCCATCTGGCGCATGAAGTCGCCCACCGAGCCCACGCGCGAGATCACGCGCTCGACCACGATATCCGACATCTTGCGCGCCTTGCGCGGGATGATGCCCTGCCAGCCGAACACGTGCAGGCCGCGGCCCTGCCCGGTGGGCACGGTGAGACCGATGAATTCGAGGGGGTAGAACACCATCTGCATCGCCCACCACACATGCAGCCAGGTGACGATGGCGGCGACCAGGGGAATGCTGATGAAGCCCCAGAAATCGGGGCGGGCAGTGAGCTCCTGCCAGAACAGGGCGAGCTGATCCATGAAGTCCTTTTCCTTGTTGTCGAGGTTACGCCGGCGGCTCGGGGCCGTGGCGGGGCGGCTGGGCCGCCTCACGCTGCGAGCCCGCGACGGGTCCTTGTCGCGGGGCCGGGAGACTACCACGACGGAGGGAGAATTTGACTCGCCGGTCGCTGCCGCCCATACGGGCGCGGCCGAAAATCATGATTTGGTGTGAGCGCAAGAAGCGGGTGGGCAGGGGCAGGGCGCCTCTCTATGATGCCGGCCATGAGCAATTTTTCTGATCTCCCGGCAGACCCCGCCGAACGCGCCGAGGCCTACCGCCTGATTGCCGAGGCGCTGGCCTGGCTGCGCGAGCACGCGAAGGAGCAGCCGTCGCTTGCCGAACTCGCGGCGCGCACCGGCCTGTCGGAGTTTCATTTCCAGCGCCTGTTCACCCGCTGGGCGGGCGTGTCCCCCAAGCGCTTCCTGCAGCACCTGGCGCGCGAGCGGGCGCTGGCGGCGCTGCTCGCGGGCAACGACCTCCTGTCCGCCAGCCACGAGGCCGGCCTGTCCGGCCCCGGCCGTCTGCACGACCTGCTCGTGCGCTGTGAGGCGGCGACGCCGGGGGAGGTGCGCAGTGGCGGCGCCGGGCTGACCATTGCCTGGGGCACGGCGCCGACACCGTTCGGCCGGGCTTTCCTGGCGCAGAGCGCGCGCGGCCTCATGCAGATGTCCTTCCTGGCAGATGACGTGGCCGCCGCCACGAGTGCCCTGCACGCCGGTGTCGCTGACGCGACGGAGCGCGCCGCAATTGTGTCGGGCGAGGGCGCTTCAATCCCTGATGCGGTGAGCGGGACGGTGGCGTGCGACGAGGCCGTCACCGCCCTGCAACTGGACTGGCCACAAGCAAGGCTGGTGCGCGACGATGCCGGCGCGCACCAGCTGGCGACGCGCATTTTCGCGCGCTACCGCGCGCCCGAACCGCTGACGCTGTTCCTGCGCGGCACGCCCTTTCAGCTCAAGGTGTGGGAAGCACTGCTGCGCATACCGGACGGCCGGCTCGTGACCTATGGCGCGCTGGCGTCCGGCATCGGCCAGCCCGCGGCCAGTCGCGCGGTCGGCTCGGCGGTCGGGGCCAATCCGGTGGCGCTGCTGATTCCCTGTCACCGCGTCATCCGCGCCAGCGGCGTGCTGGGCGGCTATCGCTGGGGCGTGCCCCGCAAGCAATTGCTGGTGGCGCTGGAACTGGCGGCAGCGCCGGGCGGCGTCCCGCAATCTGAGTAGTCCGTCACAAAACCGCGTCGCTTGCCCCGATTACAAATCTCCGCGTCAACCGGCGGTACGGTGGGGCGTTTTCATTGCCAGGCACATCACTGTTCCCGAATTTTTTACGGGGCCTTTCCTGGAGACAGCACAATGAAAACCACGCTCGCAATTCCTGCCCTCCTGCTGGCCATGGTGGCCGGTCAAGCTGCCGCCGACCAGCGCAACAGCGCCGTTGCCGGCGCCGTGATCGGCAGCGCCGCGGGCGCTGTCATCGGTCATCATGTCGGGGGCCGCGATGGCGCCCTCGTCGGCGGCGCCATCGGCGCGGCGACCGGCGTGGCGGTGGCCACGTCGCCCCGAAGCAGCGAACGCCGCTACAGCGACGGCGAAAGCGGTCGCGACGAGTACATCTACCGCGATGACGACCGCGACGAGGTGGTCTACGAGCGCGAGCGCGTCGTCTATGTGCAGCCCGAGGTGCGCGAGCGCGTCGTGTACGTGCGTCCCGCACCGGTCGTCGTCTACCGGCCGGCACCCGTGGTGTATCACTCCGCACCGGTCATCTATCAGCCCGTGCGCCAGGTGGTGCGCTACGACGGCCACGGCTGGGATCGTCATCACGGTCGGCACAAGGGCCACTCGAAGAAGGAGTACCGGGAAGCCTACAAGCACTACCGCAAGCATCACCGCGACCACGATCGCGACTGATCAGACCTGCCAACCGGAAGAGGCCCGCACTGCGGGCCTTTTTCATTGGACGACGGCGGCGCGGCGCAGCCCTCGTGCGCTACGCTTCGCGAGCCTCGGCGCTCCTGCGTCGACTGGCCAGGCCGATGAACCAGATGCCGGCGTCGTCTCACGCGGGTCTGCCGACACCGATTAATGAGAGCTGCATCACGCAGCGATTGCCACGCAGTCGAGGCTGCGACGCGACGAGAAATATCGTCATGCAGCTGGCTAATTGCTTCAGGAAGTCGTCGCAGCTGCCCGCCACTGTTGAAAAATGAGAACTGCGTGCGCGGCATAGTGCGGCCTGGTCGAAGGAAGCGGGCCTTGCGCGCGTGTTTTCATGGCCACCACAAACAGCAGCTTCGCTGTCGGGCGGGTGGTAGTCATGCGGAACTTTCCGGGAATCACGTTGGCGGTGATGTTGAGCGCGTGGAGCACGGCGGCGGGTGCGGCCGAGCCGGTGTCCAGGGAAGCCATCAAGGGGCTGGACGAGCAGGTCCAGGACATCAAGTCCGACGTGCTTGCCATGTCGACGGAGCTGCTGCAGCTGGAGGAGAAGCTGATCCATCCCTCCAGCACGCAGGTCTCGCTCTTCGTGGCGCTCGCGCCCGGCAAGCCGTTCCGGCTCGACGCGGTGCACGCCGTCATCGACGGCGATCCGGCCACGCACCACATCTATACGCACAAGGAACTCGAGGCCCTGCAGAGCGGCGGTGTGCAGCGCCTGTACACCGGCAATGTGCGCGTCGGCGAGCACACCCTCGAAGTGACGCTCGTCGGCAAGACCGCGGCCAACGAGGACTACCGCGAGAGTGCCACCTACCGCTTCACCAAGGAGGCGGGGCCGCGATTGGTCGAGATCACACTGGCCGGCCCGGGCAGCACCTCCATCAGCTTCCAAGACCGGTAGGCCATGACGGGTCGTCCCCTAGCGCTGCTTGGCCTGTGCATTGCCATCAATGCCGGGGCGGCGGAGTCGCCTGCGCCGGAATCGCCCCGCGACCTGTTCCTCGGCGAGGCTTTTTTTTACGCCCATCAGGGGGAGCATTTCGACGCCATCGCGCGGCTCGACACCGAGCTGCAGCAGTTCCGCCGCGTCGACGAGCCCGACCGCGACCCACTGCACTTCCATCTGAAGCACGCCGAATTTTCCGTCGGCGATTTCGAGCTGTCATATCGCATGCACCAGCGCGCCGGACGCGCCATCCGCGCCGTGCTGGAGGGCGATGTCAGCCCCGTGATCCGCAACGAGGCGGCCTACCGCCTGGCGCGTCTCTATTACGAGAAGAGCGAGCCGGAACAGGCGCTTGCCGTGATCGGGCGTATCAACGGTCGCCTTCCCGACCGCCTGCATGACGACGAGCGTCTGCTGCGCGCGCAGATCGACATCGCCAATGGCCGCTTCGGCGAGGCGGTCGCGCTGCTGGAACCGCTCACCAGCGTCAGTGGCGTCGAGGGTTTCGCCGGCTACAACCTCGGCGTCGCACTGCTGCGCCAGGGCAACACGCGCGACGGCTACGCAGCCCTGGCGCGCGCCGGCCAGATCGAGGCCGAGGACGAGGCCGCACGCGCCATCCGCGACAAGGCCAACCTGACACTGGGCTTTCGCCTGCTGAAGGCGGAAAAGCCGGAGGAGGCGCGACAGTACCTCGACCGCGTGCGCCTCACCGGCCCTTTCTCCGACAACGCGCTGCTGGGCTCGGGCTGGGCCGACGTGACGCAGGGCCGTCACGACCGCGCACTGGTGCCGTGGAGCCTGCTCATCCAGCGCAATGCCACCGGCAAGGCCGTGCAGGAGGCGCTGCTCGGCGTGCCCTTCGCCTACGCGAAGCTCGACAAGCATGGTCGCGCCGCGCTCCTGTATGGGAGTGCGCTGGAGTCCTTCGGGCAGGAGATCGAGCGGCTCAAGGCGTCGGTCGAGAGCATCCGCGCCGGGCGCTTTCTTGCCGCGCTGGTGCGCGAGGAGCTGAAGCAGGACAGCAACTGGGTGGTGCGCCTGCGCGAGCTGCCGGAAACGCCGGAAACCTATTACCTGACCGAGCTCATGGCCGCGAACGATTTCCAGTCCGCGCTGCAGAACTACCGCGACCTCGACGCATTGCGCCTGCGCCTGCTGCGTTGGGAGGGCAGCGTCGAGGCCTTTGCGGAACTGATCGCGCTGCGCCGCCGCTATTACGAACCGCTGCTGCCGGACATCGATCGGCGCTTCCGCGCGCTGGATTCGCAGATGCGCCTGCGCCTGGAGCAGCGCCAGAGCCTGGACGACCGCCTGCAGCGCCTGCTCGTGGCGCCGCGTCCCGAGCTGCTCGCCACGGCCGACGAGCGCCTGCTGCGCGAGCAGATCGCCGCGCTCGAGGCACGCCATGCCGGGGACGACACTCCGGCCGGGCAGGAGGCGCGGCGGCGCATTGCCCGCCTGAAGGGCGTCATCCACTGGGACATCCACTCCAATTACGACCAGCGTCTCACCGACGCCTACGTGCACCTGCACGCGCTCGACGCCGACGTTGCCCGCCTGCGCGAGATCCATGCCGGCTATGTGCGCACGCGGCAGGCCGCGACGCAGAGCTACCAGGGCTACGACGCGCAGATCGGCCAGGCGCGCGAACGCCTCGGTGAAGCGAAGACGCGCGTCGCCGCCCTCATGGCCCGCCAGGGCCAGATGCTGGAGCAGATGGCGGTCAGCGAACTGGAGCTGCGCCGCGGCCGGCTGGAGGAGTACCAGGTGCAGGCCCGTTTCGCGATGGCGGAGAGCTACGACCGTGCCATCAAGGCGCAGCAGCAGGCGGGAGGGCGGGCGAAATGAAGCGCTTCCGGCTGTCCCTGCTTGCCGCCAGCGTGTTGCTGGCCTCCTGCTCGGCGAGTGTCGACAAGGGCACGCTTGCCGATCTCCGCCACGTCAAACCCGAACTCTCCGATGAGCGCATCGAGGGCGGCATCGAGAAGGCCATGGCCGGCTACCAGAAGTTCCTGCAGGAAACGCCGGATTCGGCCATGACACCGGAGGCCATCCGCCGCCTCGCCGACCTCAAGCTGGAAAGGGAATATGGCCAGCTGGAGAACGCAGGCCGTGGCCGTGCTGCGGCAGCGGGCGGCGGCAGTGGCGGAGTGCCGGCCGCCGTCTCGGCTACGCCGGGAGCTCCGGCGCTGTCCGCGGCCACCGCCACGGCAACCGCGCCGGTGTCTGCAGTAGCAATTACGCCTGTGGTCGCCGCCACCGCACCGACGTCGGCGGCCACTGCCACCGCGTTGGCAGCACCAGCCGCTGCTCTTGCAGCGAACGCTACGGTCACCACGCTCGCTGCGCCCGCAAAGGTGGCGGTGAAGGCCGCGCTGCCGGTCGCCGTTGGCAAGCGCAAGGGGCGCCGCGAAGCCCAGAAGGATTTCGAGCAGCGCGCCGCCGGCGCCGACCGGGTGGTGGCCGCGCCGCCCGAGGCCTTGCCGGAGGAGGGCGCCGACCTGCACAACGCCGGCGCCCTCGAGGCCCTCGCGCTCTACCAGCAGCTGCTCGACAAGTACCCGCGCTACGAGCGCAACGACCAGGTGCTCTACCAGATGTCGCGCGCCTACGAGGAACTCGGCCGTGTCGACGACGCCATGGGCGTGATGAACCGCATTGCGCGCGAATACCCGCGCTCGCGCTACCTCGACGAGATCCAGTTCCGTCGCGGCGAGTTCTACTTCACCCGCAAGAAATTCATCGATGCCGAGGAGGCCTACAAGGCCATCGTCGCCATGGGCGAGGGCTCCTTCTATTACGAGCTGGCCCGCTACAAGCTGGGCTGGACCTTCTACAAGCAGGAAATGCAGGAGGAGGCGCTGCACCAGTTCGTGGCGCTGCTGGACCTGAAGCAGAAACAGGGCTTCGACCTGGAGACCGCGCGGGACGATTTCGAGAAGCAGCGCGTCGAGGACACCTATCGCGTCATCAGCTTGAGCTTCTCCTCGCTCGGTGGTGCCGACGCCGTGACCGCCTATTTCGACCGCCACGGCCGCCGCGGCTACGAGGTCAACGTCTACCGCAACCTCGGCGAGCACTACCTGGAGAAGCGGCGCTATGCCGACGCCGCCGCCTCCTACAAGGCCTTCGTCGGCCGCAACCCCTTCCACCGGATCGCACCGCACTTCGACATGCGCGTGATCGAGATCTACAAGCAGGGCGGCTTCCCGCAGCTCGTGATCGACGCCAACAAGGAATTCGCCACGCGCTACGGCCTGAAGGCCCCCTACTGGACGCACTTCGCCGTCGCCGACTATCCGGACGTGCTGGGCTACCTGAAGACCAACCTGAAGGAGCTGGCGAACTACTACCACGCGCTCTACCAGGAAAAGCGCCTCGACAAGGAAAAGCCGGCCAATTTCGCCGAAGCCGGCCACTGGTACCGCGAGTTCCTCGACTCCTTCCCGAAGGACGCCGAAGCGCCCGTCATGAACTACCAGCTCGCCGACCTGCTGCTGGAGCACCGCGCCTTCGGTGATGCCGCGCGGGAATACGAGCGCACCGCCTACGACTACCCGGCGCACGACAAGGCCGCCGCCGCCGGCTTTGCCGCGGTGTATGCCCACCGCGAGCAGCTGGCGGCGGTGGCCAAGGAAGGCCCGGCCGCGCAGGACGGCGTGAAGCGCGAGGTGATTCGCAGCTCGCTGCGCTTCGCCGACGCCTTCCCGCAGCACGACAAGGCCGCCCTCGTCATGGGCGCGGCGCTGGAGGACATCTACGCGCTGAAGGATTACACCTTCGCCGTCACCACGGGCCGCAAGCTGATCGCCACCTTCCCGGCCGCCGAGCCCGGCCTGCGCCGTGGCGCCTGGCTCGTGGTCGCGCATTCCGCCTTCGAGCTCGTGCAGTACCGCGATGCGGAAGAGGGCTACAGCAATGTGCTGCAGCTCACCGGCCCCGACGACGCCTCGCGCGCCGGGCTCACCGAAAACCTGGCCGCCGCCATCTACAAGCAGGGCGAGCAGGCCAGCGCCGCGGCCGATTACGAGGCGGCGGCCGGCCATTTCCTGCGCGTCGGCCAGGCCGCGCCGGGTTCGAAGATTCGTCCCGCCGCCGACTACGACGCCGCCACCGCGCTCGTGCAGCTCAAGGCCTGGGACCGCGCAGCCGACGTGCTGCTCGACTTCCGCAAGCGCTACACGGGCCATGCGCTGCAGCCCGAGGTCACGCGCAAGATCGCACACGTCTACCACGAGGCCGGCAAGCTCACGCTGGCGGCGGCGGAATACGAGCGTATCGAAACCGAATCGAAGGACGAGGCCGTGCGCCGCGAGGCACTGCTCTTCGCCGCCGAGCTCTACCTGAAAGCGGCGGCACAGGACAACGCACTGCAGGTCTACCGCCGCTTCATCGGCTATTTCCCGCTGCCGCTGGAGCCGGCGCTGGAGACCCGGCAGCGCCTCGCCGACCTCCTCAAGGCGCGCGGCGAGCAGGATGCCTGGCGCAAGGAGCTGCGGCAGATCGTCGACATCGACGCGAAGGCGGGCGCCCAGCGCACCGACCGCATGCGCGTGCTCGCCGCCGGTGCGGCGCTGACCCTGACCGAGCCGCTGTACACGCAGTTCGCCGAGATCCGCCTGACGCAGCCTTTCGACAAGAGCCTGAAGAAGAAGAAAGCCGCCATGAAGGGCGTCAACGACGCCTTCGGCAAGCTGGTGGCCTATGAAGTGGGCGAGGTCACGGCGGCCGCCACCTACTACATCGCCGAGGCCTACTCCAATTTCAGCGAGGCCCTGAAAACCTCGGAGCGCCCCGGTGACCTCGACGAGCTCGAGCGCGAGCAGTACGAGGAGGCCCTGGACGAGCAGTCCTATCCCTTCGAGGAAAAGGCCATCCAGATCCACGAGAAGAACCTCAGCCTGATCGGCGTGGGCATCTACAACGGCTGGGTCGACAAGAGCCTGGCGCGCCTCGGCGTGCTGATGCCGGGTCGCTATGCGCGGCATGAAGTGAGCAGCGGTTATATCGCCACGCTCGTCAACGTCAGCTATGTCGCGCTGACGCATCCGGCGCCGCCTCCGCCTCCGCCGCCGCCTGCACCGGCCACGTCCGCACCGGCGATCGGCGAGACGGATAAGCCGGGCGGCACGCTGCCGGTGAGCGCGCCGGCCCCTGAACCTGTCCTTAGTGGCGGCTGAAACGTGCTGGTCCGCCGCACGGCCGGGCCAGCGCGTCACACGGGAGATGAGAGTGAATCGCCGGAAACCGATGTTGACCATGCGCCACGCCGCGCTCGCCCTGGCAGTGGCGCTGCTGGCCGGCTGCGCGTCGCGCCCGGTCGTCGAGCAGGACGCGGCGCCCGTTGCGAGTGCCGAGCTGACGCCGCAGGCAATCGACGATTTCAACGCGGCAATGCAGTTGCTCGGTGAAGAAAAGCTCGAAAAGGCGATCGAGTTGCTGGATCGAGTGGCAACCCAGTCACGGAACAACCCGGTGCCGCACATTAATCTGGCGATGGCCTACACCAGAACCGGCAATCTGCCGCGCGCCGAAGAAAGCCTGAAACGGGCGCTCGCGATGGAGCCGGCAAATCCGGTGGCAAACAACGAATTCGGGTTGCTGCTGCGCAAGACGGGACGTTTTGCGGAAGCCCGAACGCACTATGAAGGACTGTTGCAGCGCTATCCGTCGTTCGCGCTGGCGAACCGCAACCTCGGCGTGCTCTGCGACCTGTACCTGCGCGATTACGACTGCGCACTGAAGCACTACGAGGCCTACAGCAACGCGGTGCCGGACGACAAGGCCGCCCGCATGTGGGTCGCCGATCTGCAGAAGCGCATGGGCAAGTAGGGGGCGTCATGAAACGGATTGCGGGTAATGCAGCCTGGTTGTTACTGGCAGCCAGCGTGGCGGTGGCGGAGGGCGACGACGCCAAGGTGGTGTCGGGGATGTCCATCCTGGGCAACAACGAAACGCCCAAGTCGCTCTACATCGTGCCCTGGAAGAGTTCCGAGATCGGCTCGGAGACGACGCTGGCCTCCCGCCTGCTGAACGAGGAGCCGACGCCGGTGGACAAGCCGGTGTTCATGCGGGAACTGGAGTTCCACCGGATCAGCAGTGCTGATCATTGAAACCAAACTGTTGACGCGAGGAATACCTGAGTGGACACCCTGAATTACATCATCAAGTTCTTCGTGGAAGGCGGCTTCTGGATGTACCCGATCCTGCTGGTCGGGACGCTGGGCGGCGCCTTCGCCATCGAGCGCTACATCAAGCTGCGGCTGCTGGAGCGCGCGAACCGGCGGATGTGGGAGCGACTGCACCCGGTGCTGGCCGAGGGCCGTTTCGACGAGGCGCGCGAAATGGTGGCCAGCGACAAGTCCGCGGTGTCGGAGCTGCTCGCCATGGGCCTGGAGGCGCAGGGCTCGGTGCGCCGTCGCGACGACATCGAGATCGCGATGGAGGAGGCCATGATGGAGATCGTGCCGCAGCTGGAATCGCGCACCGTGTACATCGCGCTCTTCGCCAACATCGCCACTCTGCTCGGCCTGCTCGGCACCATCGTCGGCCTGATCGCGGCCTTCGATGCGGTGGCGCACGCCAATCCGGCGGAGAAGGCGGCGCTGCTGTCGAGCTCCATTGCCGTGGCCATGAACACGACCGCCTTCGGCCTGATGGTCGCGATCCCGCTGCTGGTCTGCTACGTCTACATCGGCGCGCGCACCGGGGCGATCGCGGGCAGCCTTGAAATGATTTCGGTCAAGACGCTGAAGTACATCAGCACCATGACCAAGCGCAACCACCAGATGACCTGAGCATGGCCCGCAAACTCCACTACAAGAAGGAGAGCCCCCAGCTCGAGCTGGACGTCACCACCTTCATGAACCTGATGGTGGTCCTGATTCCCTTCCTGCTCGCCACGGCCGTCTTCTCGCAGGTGAACATCCAGGAGCTCAACCTGCCCACGCAGGCCGCCGGGGGCGCCGTGCCGGACGCGCCGCTCGTGACCATCGAGGTCATGGTGCGCAAGTCGGGGCTGGAGATCGGCGATGGCAAGCGCATTACCGACACCATCGCCCGCCGTGACGACAAGTACGATCTCGCCGCGCTGGGGGAGCGCCTGCGCGACCTCAAGGCGACTTACCCGGAGAAGCAGGACGTCACCGTGCTGCTGGAGCCGGACATCGAATACAACGACATGATCGCCGTGATGGACGCCGTCAAGGTGTACAAGCCGAAGGCGGCCGCGGCCGCGACCATCCTCTTCCCGGAAGTCTCCATCGGAGACACGCCATGAAAAACACGCGACGCATGCAGCGCATGGCGCGCATGAACAAGCACCAGGTCACGTCGCTCAGCCTCACCTCGCTGATGGACATCTTCACCATCCTGCTGCTCTACCTGCTCGTCAACCAGTCGGCCGGCACCGTGCTGGAGCCACCCAAGAACATCAAGCTGCCCAATTCCATCGTCGAGAAGAAGCCGCGCGAGACCCTGGTGGTCATGGTCAGCGACGACGACGTGATCGTGCAGGGCGAGCGCGTCGCCACCATGGCGGAGGTGATGGCGAGCCCCGGCGACGTGATCCCGTCCATCCGCGACCGCATGACGCAGATCCGCCAGAGCGCGGTCGGCCTGGCGACGCAGTCGGAAGGGCAGGACACGGAAGTCACGGTCATGGCGAACCAGAAGGTCCATTTCCGGGCCATGAAGCGTGTGATGACGTCCTGTACCGCTGCCGGCTACACCAAGATCTCGCTGGCGGTAAACCAGAAATGATTTCCGGAATGGCATGATCCCGTGACTACCTCATTTGCACAGCGGCAATTGGTACTGCGCGAAAAGATCGCCAGGGCGCAGGCGCTGGCTTCCGGGCTCGAGCAGAGCTGCCGCGAAGTCGACGCCGAGCTCGCGGCGCTGGCCGGTGAGCGGCCCCGCTACGAGTTGCTGCAGTCGGCCTGCGCCGCGCTGGAGCAACTGCAGGATATGGGCGCGGCGGCCGCGTTCTGGGGCGACAGTCTTGCAGAGGCAGACCAGGCGGCCGTGCTGCGTCGCGTTCGCGGCGCCTTCGACGCCTTCAGCCACGAGGTGTTGCGCGTCGAGCAGGCGCGGGCCGGCCTGGTGGCCGACCTGCAGCGCCAACGTGACGTCGTGGCGGATCTCGAGGATGCACTCGCCGACGTGGTGCAGGCGGAAGAGGACGTGAAGTTCGAATTCGTCGTCGACCGCGACGCGGTGACGCCGGCCTTCCGGCCCGCCGTCATGCCCTGGTCGGCGCGCGAAGAGGACGAGCGTCGCCTGCGCAAGGTGTTGCGCTTCGCCCTGCTGCTCATGCTCTTCATCGGCGTGGTGCCGCAGTTCTGGACCCTGCCGGTGCGCGACCGCAATCAGCCGGTGGAGATACCGGACCGCCTGGTGCAGATGCTGAAGAAGCAGGAGCCGAAGCCGGTCGAGACACCGCGCGAGATCAAGCGCGAGCAGCCGGAAGAACAGAAGACGGCGAAGAAGGAAGACAAGCCGACGCCGGTGGCCGAGGCCCGGCCGACCGAGGTCCGGCAGGCACGTGCCCGTGCCGAAACCAAGGGCGTGCTCGCCTTCAAGGACAGCTTTTCCGATCTGATCGACGATGCCGCGCCGTCCCGCCTGGGCGCTGATGCGCGCATCACCAACGCCGGCGCGCAGGCCAATGGTGGCGCACCGGGCTACGGCGCTGCCGGCACGCGTTCCCTGATCGCGGCGCAGGCCAATGGCGGCAGCGGCGGCATCGCCAATGCCGGCATCAGCCGCGGCGGCGTCGGCAACGGCAATGGCGGCGCCATCACCGGCAGCGGCATGCAGGTGGGACGTGCGCAGAGCAGCGTCGCCGCCGACGTGCGCGAGGCGTCGCGTCCGCTTGGCAAGGGTGCCGGTCCGGCACGAACCGACGAGGAGATCCAGATCGTCTTCGACCGCTACAAGGCCGCGCTTTACCGTCTCTACAACCGCGAATTGCGCAATGATCCGACCTTGCGCGGCAAGATGGTGCTCGCCCTCACCATCGAACCGGACGGCCGCGTCTCGGCCTGCCGCGTGCAGTCCACCGACATGAACTCGCCGGCGCTGTCGGCCGATGTCGTCGACCGCGTGCTGAAGTTCAATTTCGGCGCGAAGGACGGCGTTCCGGTCACCAAGATCCTGTACCCGATCGACTTCCTGCCGGCCGGCTGATGTGACGCCCCTCGCCACCGCCAGGGATGGCGGTGGCTTTTTTTTGCCTGACGTTTCGGCGTCGCGGCATTCCCGCGAGCGGTATCGGCAACGTCGCTTCGCATTCATGTCGCCATCAATCCATGAATGCGAACTGGAAAATGCCGTGAGCGGAATTCTGCATTTGCGCTGGCGTGAGTGTTCCTCCTCTCGCGGCGCCGCGCCGCCTTCTTGGTGTTTCTAGACGGCAGTCACACTAAATCGCGATTCCGGCCGGGCGAGTGCGCGTGAATTCACGTTATTCGGGCGCTGCGATTTCTAGAATCCGCCTACAACAACAGCGGTGTCGTGAGTTACGTGCAAAGGTTGAAGTGGCATTCCACCCGCGGGTGGCCAGTCGCACTGAACCGATTCCTTCCCGGCGTGGTTCGCATGCTCAGGGACTGGAGCACGATCGTGCTGGCACTGCGACTGTGCGCTGGTTCACGTTCCAAGGGTGTCGTGACCACTGCCACTGCAGCTGCCACGGCGGCAATCGACACGACTGCCGGCGCTCCGCGGTTGCAGCGGGCCGGGCAGGGCGGGGCGCTGCTTTTTCTGCTGCTCCTGCTCGGCCTCGCCGGTAGCGCCCAGGCCGCCGACAAGTTCTGCTCCGATGCGCCTTACTTCGGCGTGATCGACGGCAATGTCCTGGCGAATCCGCCGACGCAGATCTCCGTCGACACCAGCTGCACCTTCCGCAACTGGCCGCAATCGAAGCCGCTGACCACCACCATCAACTTCAATTTCCAGTCCGGCGACCCGCTCTCGCTCATCGTCTTCGACAACGTCTACTACACCGGCAACATGGCGTGCTCGAACACCGATGACAAGTTCAAGATCTGGTTCACCAACAGCGCCATCTTCGCCGGCAACAACTCCTGCCAGGATCTCTTCATTCCCGTCGAGAAGATCGACAAGGCCGCGCCGTCCGCCACCGCCAGCATCGGCGTGCCCTTCACCTACACGCTGACCATCCCGGTGATGTTCGATCCGGCCACCGGCACCACCACGCCGTTCCCCTCCGCCAACGACCTCGGCAACATCCACGTCACCGACGACCTGACGGCGGCGGCCACCGGCGCGGAAATGACGCTGGTCGGCATCAATGCCTACTACGAGGGCTCGGGCACCGTGGTGCCCATCACCAACACCGGCGACAGCAAGCACCTGGATTTCACGCTGCCCGACATCCCCAAGGGGCAGCAGATCGTGGTGGAGATCACGGTCGTGCTCGACGACGTCGCCGGCAATGCCAACGGCACCGTCTTCACCAACACCGCGAAGTGGGAATTCTCGCGCGCCGTCGACATCGACGAGGACGGCGTCATCGAGCCCGGCGAGTTCTTCAATCCGCTTCCGGGCGAGTCGGGCATCTCGCCGGCCATGACCATCGCCGCGCCCAACCTCGTCGTCACCAAGTCCAGCACGACCACGGCGCTGGACCTGGCCGATACCGCCACCTTCCGCATCGACGTGCAGAACAGCGGCGGGGCGCCGGCCTGGAACCCGACCGTGCAGGACAACGTGCCGGTGGGCATGTGCGCCACCGACCCCTCTGCCAGCGTCAGCGCGCGCATCGTCGCGGCCGACGGCATCACGCTGGTCCGGCTGCTCGCCGCCGGCACCGACTACACCGTCACTTTCGCGCCGTCGCCGACCTGCCAGCTGAGTGTGGCGCTGACCGCGGCCGGCGGCGCCATCGCGCCCAACCAGCGCCTGCTCGTGACCTATGACGCGCAGCTCGACCCGGGCTTCACCAGCGACGGCGCGCTGCTCACCAACGTGGCCGGCGCCGTGCAGTGGTTCAACGACGCCGCCAGCAACGCCGCCCGCGTCGCCTTCAACCGCAGCCTCACCGACGGCACGCCGGCGCTGCTCGACCACCAGGACAACCAGGTGGTGACGGCAGGGCTCTCCGGCTATTACTTCGAGAAGACGGTGGAGAACCTGGCCACCGGCGCCTATCCCGCCACGACCGCGGCGCCGGGTGACCGCCTGCGCTACCGGCTGCGCCTGTTCAACGTCGACCAGAACATCAACGGCATCACCATCACCGACACGCTGGACGTGGCGACGCGGTTTGTCGGCAGCTCCTTCGGCAACGTGGTGCTGCCGCCGGGCGCCACCCACAGCTTCAATACGGCGACCGGTGCGCTCACCATCACCGGCAGCGGCGCGCCGCTCAACCTCTCGCTGGGCAGCGAGCTCGAGATCGAGTTCGAGATCACGCTGCAGGCGGGCCTTACCCACGGCACCGTGGTGAGCAACCAGGCCAGCTTGGCCGCGGCCGGAGGCTTTGCCGCGCTGAGCGACGATCCTTACGTGAACGGCGTGGCCGATCCTGCCGTGGCGGGCGACGAGGACCCCACCCAGGTGCTGGTGCAGACGCCGGGGCCCCTGGCGAAGGCGACGACGCAGGCCACCGCCACCATCGGCGAGCAGTTCCGCTACCGCCTCACCGTGCCGGCCGTGCCGACGCCGGTGCCGCTCTACGACGTGCGCATCCAGGACGACCTCGCGCTCTCCGCGGCGAACATGCGCTTCGTGAGTGCGACCGTGGTCTCTGGCGGCAGCTGGACGCTCGGCAACGTCGGCACGGCCACCACGCCGGTGATCGCCGACACCGTGACCGGCCTCGATATCGCGCCGTTTGCGCAGGTGGTCATCGACGTCACGGTGGAGCTGCAGAACACCGCGACCAACCAGCGCGGCCTGGTGTTCGGCAACAGCGCCTCCTTTACCTACAACCGCGTCAACGGCAATGCGACCACGCAGAAATCCGGCGGCACCGCCAACGCCGGCAGCATGACGGTGACGGAGCCGCTGCTGGCGGCGAGCAAGGCCGTGGGTTTCGTGAGCCCGGCGGCCAAGACGCCCGCCGACCCGGCCACGGTGGGCGACGTGCTGCAGTACACGGTGACGCTCGCCAACAGCGGCGACGCCACGGCCTTCGACACCCGCGTCGTCGACACGCTGCCCGCCGGCATGAGCCTGGTCGCGAATTCCGCGACGGCATTCATCAATGGCGTCGCCGTGGCGGGTTTCGTGGCAACGCCGACGGAGCTGGTCAGCGGCGAGCTGGCCTGGGGCCGTGCCAACGGCGACGGCAGCCTCGACATTCCCGCCGGACAGAGCCTGGTACTCACCTATCGCGTCACGGTGGAGGCGGCCAGCGGCGCGCCGGCCACCAATCGCGTGCTGGCGGACTGGACCTCGCTGCAGGACGGCCAGAGCGCCGAGCGCAACGGAAACGGCTGCCCGACCCTCGTGCAGCCCAACGATTATTGCGTCGGCCCTGTCACCGCCACGGTCGGCACCGTCGACAACACCTTCCTCACCAAGGCCGTGCAGGGTGACAGCTGGGCGGAGACACCGGCTAGCGTCACCGATCCCTTGGTGCGCGTCGGCGACACGATCACCTATGCGCTGACGCTCAACCTGCAGGAGTACACGACACGCAACGTGGTGGTGGAGGACGTGCTGCCGGTGGGCCTCGCCCTGCAGAGTGCGTCCATCACCGCCGGGCCTTCCTTCGCCTACACGCTCGCGGCGCAGCCGGCCGCCGGCGCCACCGGCACGCTGCGCTGGGAATTCGGCGACATCGTCAATACGCCCAGCAATGACGGCACGCCTATCGACACGCTGGTCATCCAGTACGTGGCGCGTGTGCTGCCCGATGCGCCCGCCACCGGCGTCGGCTACGCCACCGCCATCACGCGCGACAACGTGGCGACGCTGGCCTACACGGGCGGCGATCCCGCCGTGTATCCGGCGCGCCTGCGCGCCACGGAGCGGGTCGACGTGCGCCAGCCGCTGATGAGCGCCATCACCAAGGTCGACACCGGCAGCGGCCGCACCGGCAGCGGTACCGCCGCCAGCCCCTACCAGGTGCGGCTCGCCACCGACGTCATGAATTTCCGCCTGTCCACCTGCAACGGCGGCCTGGCGCCAGCCTACGGCGTGACGATCAGCGACCTGCTCGCGACGCAGTTCGACGAGGGCGATCTGGCCAGCGCGCCGCCGGTGGTGCGTATCGGCGCCACCACGCTCGTGGCCGGCACGCACTACAGCTACAGCGCGCCGGCGCGTGGCGGCGAGCTGCGCATCGTGCTGGCGGATGCCGCACCGGTGAACCCGGGCGCCTGTGTCACGGTGGACTACAACCTCGGCTTCCACACCGATGTCACAGCTTCCACGAGCTGGAGCAACCGCGCGCAGCTCGTCGAGTACTGGTCGCTGCCGGCGCTGTCCGGGCGCCGCTACGCGCCGGTGGAGCGCGCCGAAGTGTGGATGACCAACCTGGCCGGCCCGGCCCAGCTGCTGAAGACCCTGCTCTCGCCGGTCGAGGCCACCGTCGGCGACGAGATCGTCTACGAGATCCGCGTGCCCGCGGTCGCGATGAACGTCGCGCTGAACAACGTGGTGGTGACGGACACGCTGCATGGTGCGCTGGTGTACGAGAGCGCCACCGCCACGCTGGAGGGCAATCCGCTCGCGCTCACCGACACCAGCGTGGCGCCGGGGCAGGTGAGCCTCGGCATCGCCGCCATTCCGGCCGGGCAGCAGGCGCGCATCACGCTGCGCGCGCGCCTCGCCAACAACGCCAGCGCCACGGCCGGCGCCAGCATCGCCAATACCGCCGACTACACCTACACCGGCATGGCTCCCGGCACTGTCACCGCGTCCACGAGCGCGCCCTTCACGGTGGTGGAGCCATTGCTGACGGTGGCCAAGGCGGCCTCCACGGCGACGCCGCCGGTGAACTCGCTGCTCACCTATACGCTGACGCTGAACGCCGCCGGGGCCGGCGCGGGGGACAACTTTGCCGCCGCCTTCGATCTCACGCTGGAAGACAGTCTCGATCTCGGCCTGCGCTACGAGCCGGGCACGGCGCGCCTGAATGGCGCCGTGCTTGCTGATCCCGCGAGCACCGGTGACGGCACGGCGACGCGGCAATCGCTGAGCTGGAATCCGGCCAACGGCATCGACATCGATCTCGCCGAAGGCGCGACCGCGACCATTACCTACCAGGTGCGCGTGCTGCCCGGCGTGGCCGCCGGCCAGGCGCTCGCCAACAGCGTGGTGGCGCGCTGGACCGGGCAGAACGGCAGCAATGCGCTGGAGCGCAACGGCAGCGGCACGCCCGCCGAGAATGACTACTTCACGTTGCCGGCCACCGTCACCGTGAGCACGCCGCTGGCCGTCACCTTCGTGAAGTCGGTGGTCAACGCCAGCACCGGCCAGACGCCGGGCGCCAATGCCGCGCCGGGCGACACCCTGCGCTACACGCTGCAGGTCACCAACGACAGCGTGGTGGCGGTGGGCAACGCCTCGGTGGTGGACACGCTGGCCGCGCAGTTCGCGCCGGGCACGCTGCAGCTCGTCAGTGTCTCCGACGCCGGCGCCAGCTCGGCCGCGACCACCGCCACCGGTGGCGCCAACGGCACCGGGCTGGTCGACATCCGCAACCTGACGCTGGGCGCGAGCGGCAGCGCCACCGCCACGCGCACCATCGTGTTCGAGGCGACGCTGGCCGCGGTGCTGCCGAGCGGCACCACGGTGCTCAACAGCGCGGAACTCGTTGCCGCCGGCGTGCCGCTCGCCACCAGCAACCAGACGTCGACGCTGATCGGCTCGGCGCCCGCCTGGCAGGTGCAGAAGATCTCGCAGGACCTCACCGCCGACCCCGACGTGCTGATGCCGGGCGACGTGTTGCGCTACACGATCACCGTGCGCAACACCGGCAACGAGAACGCCACCGGTGTGACGCTGCGTGACGCCGTGCCGGCCTTCACGATCTATGTGCCCGGCAGCACCACGCTGAATGGCGCGACGGTTGTCGATGCCGCCGGCGGCAGCTCGCCGCTCGCAGCCGGCCTGCTGCTGCGCACGCCGGGCAGCCCGACCCCGGGTGCCATGAACGCCGATCCGGCGGCAACGGCGGCGAGCCTCGCCACCGTGACTTTCCAGGTGCGCGTGAACGCCGACACCCTGGGCGGCACCATTCTCGCCAACCAGGGCGTCGTGACGGGCGCGGGCGCCGGCAGCGGCAGCTTCCCCGAGCAGCTCTCCGACGATCCGGCCACGCCGGTCGCGGCGGACCCGACGCGCGACATCGTCGGCTTTCTGCCGCTGCTCGATGCCCAGAAGACCGTCGCCATCGCCGTCGACAACGGCTCGCCCGGCGTGGCGGATCCGGGCGACGTGCTGCGCTACACGATCACGCTGCGCAACGGCAATGCGGTGCCCGCGACCGGCGTGACGTTCACCGACGCCGTGCCCGCCGACACGACCTATGTCGCCAGCTCCACCACGCTGAACGGCGCGGCGGTGGCCGATGCCGGCGGCGGCTCGCCGCTCGCGGCCGGCATCGCCGTCAATTCGCCGGCGGCCGCCAGCGGCACCGTGGCCGGCAACGCCAGCGCCGTGGTGGTGTTCGATGTGCAGGTGAACGCCGGTGTCGCCGCCGCCACCGTGATCAGCAACCAGGGCTTCGTCGACAGCACCGAGCTGCCGGTGGAGGCCACCGACGCCGACGGCATCGACACCAACGGCGACCAGCCCACCACGATCGTGGTGGGCAGCGGCCAGCAGCTCGCCATCGTGAAAGAGGTCAGCGTGGTGGGCGGTGGTTTCGCCGCCGCCGGCGGCCTGCTCGAGTACACCGTGCGCGTGACCAACACCGGCTCGGTGCCGGCCACGCAGGTCCTGCTGCAGGACGACCTGTCCGCGCTCGCCGGCCAGGCGAGCTATGTCGCCGGTTCCGCCACGCTGAACGGCGGCACCGCGGGCATCAGCTACAGCGCGCCGCTGCTGAGCGGTGACTACGCGGCGGCCTTCGGCACGCTCGCGCCGGGCGCGACCGCGACGCTGCGTTTCCGTGTACTCGTCGACAGCGCCGTGCCGCAGGGCACCACGCTGACCAATACCGGCGAAGTGCGCTGGAACACGCCGACGCTGAGCGCCCTGAGCACCGTCACCATCGCCACCGGCGGCATTCCCGGCACCGTCACGCTGAACGGGCATGTCTGGCACGACGCCAACTTCAGCAACGCCCACGACAGCGGCGAGCGCGACCTGGCCGGCTGGACCGTCGAGCTCTACCGCGGCGCATCGCGCCTCGGCAGCACGCAGACCGATGCCGGCGGCCTCTACCGCTTCAGCGGCCTGGCGCCCGCCACCACGGCGGCGGACCAGTACGAGATCCGCTTCCGCGCGCCCGGCGCGGGCGCTGCCACGGCGCTGCTCGGCCTCGCTGATTCCGCCTTCGGCAACGGCCTGCAGCGCATCTTCGGCATCGCGGCGGCGGGCGGCAGCAGCCTGCAGGACCTCAACCTGCCCATCGATCCGAACGGCGTCGTCTACGACGCCATCCTGCGCGCGCCGGTGGCCGGCGCCACGCTGACCCTGGTCGCCGCCGGCAGCGGCCTGCCGGTCGCCAGCAGCTGCTTCGACGATCCGGCGCAGCAGAACCAGGTCACCACGACGCTTGGCTACTACAAGTTCGACCTCAACTTCAGCGACGCCTCCTGCCCGGCCGGCGGCGACTACCGCATCGATGTGACGCCGCCGGCGCGCGGCTATGTCGTCGGGCCCTCGCGCCTGATTCCGGCGACCACCGACGCCACCACGGCCGCCTTCGCCGTGCCGTCCTGCCCGGGCAGCGCCGATGACGCGGTGCCCGCCACCGCGAACGAATGCGAGGCGCAGGCCTCCGAACAGGCGCCCGCGCTCGGCGTGCCGGCCGGCGCCGGCACCCGCCACTACCTGCACGTGACGCTCGCCAACGGCGCAGTGCCGGGCGACAGCCAGCTCTTCAACAACCACCTGCCGCTGGACCCGCGCCTGAACGACGCCGTCTCCATCAGCAAGGTGTCCGCGCTCGTCAACGTGAGCCGAGGCCAGCTCGTGCCCTATGTGATCCGCGTGCGCAGCGCGCTGCCGGTGCCGCTGGCCGATATGCGCATCGCCGACCGCTTCCCGGCGGGCTTCAAGTACGTCGCCGGCTCCGCGCGCCTCGACGGCGTGGCGCGCGAGCCGGTGCGCGACAACCGCGAGCTCGCCTGGGATGGCGTCACGCTCAAGGCCGGCGAGGAGCATGTGCTGAAGCTGCTCATGATCGTCGGCGCCGGCGTGGGCGAGGGCGAGTACGTCAATCGCGCCCAGGTGTTCAACACCGTTACCGGCGGCGCTGCCTCGGGCGAGGCGAAGGCCACGGTGCGCGTGGTGCCGGATCCCGTCTTCGATTGCACCGACGTCATCGGCAAGGTCTTCGACGACGCCAACCTGAACGGCGTGCAGGACAAGGGCGAGGCGGGCCTGCCGGGCGTGCGCGTGGTCACCGCGCGCGGCCTTATCGGCACCACCGACGCCTTCGGCCGCTACCACTTCACCTGCGCCGTGCTGCCGGATGAAAACCGTGGCGCCAACTTCATCGTGAAGCTGGACGACCGCTCGCTGCCCAGCGGCTACCGCGTCAGTACGGAGAATCCGCTGGTGCAGCGCGCCACGCGCGGCCACATGGCGAAATTCAACTTCGGCGCCGCCCTGCACAAGCTGGTGCGCCTCGACATCGCCAACGGCGTGTTCGAGCCGGGCCGCAGCACGCTGCGCCTGCAATGGACGACGCGCCTGCCGCTGCTGCTCGACACGCTGCGCCAGGGGCCTGCCGTGCTGCGCCTGGCCTACATGGCCGAGACCGAGGACGCGGCGCTGGTGGCGCAACGCCTGGCCGCCGTCAAGGCGGAGATGGCGAAGCGCTGGGCCGAGGCCGGCACACCCTACGAGCTGACCATTGAAACGGAAGTGTTCTGGCGCACGGGCGCGCCTCCTGTGAGGAGGGTCGCGAAATGATCCGGCGCAACGAGCTGCCGCAATCCGGGCCCGCGCGTGATGAGCGCGTGACGGGCCACCGTCCGGCCACGCGCCCGGGCGTCGCTGCCACCACGCTGACGGCGCTCGCGCTCGCCGTGGTGCTGGCATCGGGCGCGGCGCAAGCGGCAACGCCGTCAGGCGCGGCTACCCCGACGCCCGCCGATGCTGTCGAGCTTCCCGCGCCGCTGCGCGAAACTGCGCCGCTCGGCGCCGCCGTCGAGCGCCAGTTGCCGCTCTATATCGAGCCCTCGCGCTGGCAGCAGGACGAGAGCCTGTACCAGCAGAACCGCGGCGACCGCATCGAGACGCAGCAGGTGCAGGAGCAGGTGGTGAAGACCATCAAGCTGGCCAATGTCGTGCCGCCCATCCATTACGGCTCCGGCGCCGCCGCCATTCCCGAGAGCTATGTCGGCCTGCTGCGCGACGTGCTCGCCCGCATGAAGGGCCGCCGCAACGTGCGCCTGCATTTCGTGGGGCACTCCGACAACGCGCGCCTGCGCGCCGCGCTGAAAGCGCGCTTCGGCGACAACGTCGGTCTCTCCCGCGAACGTGCCGGCACCGCCGCGGAATTCTTCCAGCAGGCGCTCGGGCTGCCGCCGGAGTCGATTGCCTATGAAGGCATGGGCGAGGCCCAGCCCATCGCCAGCAACGCCACCGAGGCGGGCAAGGCGCGCAACCGCCGCGTGGAAGTGCAGGTCTGGTACGACGAGATCGAGGAGAAGACCGTCGAGAAGCAGGTGGTCGTCACCGAGCAGCTCAACCGCATCAAGGTCTGCCGCGTCGAGACGGTCTGCAAGCTGACCTACAAGGAGGGCCACGCGCGCCGCACCCGCGTGAAGAACCTGGTGCCGCCGCTGCATTTCAGCGAGGAGTCGGCACAGGTGCCGGAGGCTTTCCGCACCCAGGTGCTGCAGGCGCTGAACCACCTGGGTGACAAGCAGAACGTGGTGGTGAAGCTGATCGGCTACACCGACGACGCGCCGCTCGCCGAGCGCGACGCGCGCATCTACGGCAACCATGTCGGCCTGTCGCGGGCGCGCGCCCGCCGTGCCGTGCTGGCCCTGCAGGACGCGCTCAAGCTGCCCACCGCCATGATCGACAGCGACGGCCGCGGCAGCGCCAATCCCATCGCCGTCAATGACGCGGAATCAGGCCGTGCCCTCAACCGCCGCGTCGAAGTCGAGTTCTGGTACGACGACCTGTTGCAGGAATTGCCGGACGAGCCCCAGCTCTGCCCGGAAGCCGCCGCCGCCGAAACCGTCACCCGCGTCTACACGCCGCCTTCCGGCCCGCTGAAGCCCGTGCTTTTCGACAACGGCCAGCCGCAGGTGGTGGCCGATTACCTCGAGCGCCTGCGCGGCATCCTTGCCGAAGTGAAGGACCGCACCAATGTCCGCCTGCGCTTCATCGGCTACACGCCCAACGAGCGCCTCGATCGCCGCACTGCCATGGTCTATGGCGACGACATCGGCCTTTCCAGCGCGCGTGCCCGGCGCGTGCTGGAACGGGTGCAGCCGGCCCTGGGGCTCACCGACGCGCAGGTGGAATCCGAAGGCCGCGGTTATGTGCAGACCGACGACGTGGTCAATGCCGGCTTCGTGGAAAGCGCCATCGCCCGCGTGGAAGTGCAGGTGGTGTACGACGAGCTCGCCGCCATGGACGACCTCGACGCCATGGACATCCAGCGCCTGACCCGCGAGATCACGCCGGTCAACCCCTATGCGCTCAACCTGATGCGCATCACGGTGGACGGCCGGCCCATCGACGACCCGAACAAGGGCTCGCCCGACGTGCAGCGCTGCACCGACGTCGCCCTCGAGAAGGCCGACGTCCAGTTCAAGTTCGACAACCTCAACCTGAAGCCGCGCCTGAACGCCACCGCCTGGCCGGCCAGCGTGCGCTACCAGGACGACCCCGCCACCGACGCCGCCGACAATCGTGTGCAGTTCCGCGTCTACAGCAACTATCCCGCCTTTATCGACCGGGCCGAGATCCGCGTCTTCGAGGCCGGAAAATCCCTGCGCGACACGCCGCTGGCCGTGGTGCCGGTCGATGCCAAGGGCCGCGCGGAATGGCTCGCCACCTTCGACCGCTACCAGGCGCCGGGCCGCGAGCTGCAGTACCTGCTGCGCGTCTACGACAAGGCCGGCCGCTATGATGAAACCGCCGCCCAGGCGCTCTGGGTGCTGGATCGCGTCGATGCGAAAACGCTTACCGCCGATGCCGAAACGGAATTGCTGGTCGGCTACGGCGAGAACCGCCTGGCCCGCCAGGACATCCCCCTGAACGGCGGCACCATCCGCGTCCACGGCACGCGCATTCCCGCCGGCCGCCATGTCTTTGTCGCCGGCCGCGCGGTCCCGGTGGCGGCGAGCGGCGAGTTCGTGGTGGAGGAAGTGCTGCCCGCCGGCCTGCACACCGTGGAAGTGGCGGTGCTGGATGACGCCGGCAACGGCGACCTCTTCCTGCGCGACCTCGAGCTCCAGAAGAGCGACTGGTTTTATGTTGCCATCGCCGATCTCACCGCCTCGCTCAACGACACCAGCGGTCCCGCGGCGCTCGTCACCAACGACAGCGCGCACTACGACAACGACCTCAGCGTGGACGGCCGCCTGGCCTTCTTCACGCAGGGCAAGTTCGGCCGCGACTGGCAGCTCACCGCCAGCGCCGACACCCTGGACGGCCCGGTCGAGGACCTGTTCAGCAACTTCATGCAGAAGTCGCCGGATGCGCTCTTCCGCCGCATCGACCCCGACTACGCCTACCCGACCTTCGGCGACGACAGCACGGTGGAGGAGGGCGCCCCCACCCTCGGCAAGTTCTACCTGAAGCTGAAGCGCGACGACGACTACGGCCTCTGGGGCAACTTCCGCGTCGCCTACACCGACAACTCCCTGGCCCATGTCGACCGCAACCTCTACGGCGGCAACGCCCACTACGAGACCGACGCCACCACCTCCTTCGGCGAAAAGCGCTTCGCCATCGACGGCTTCGTCGCCGATCCCGGCACCGTGGCCGGCCGCGACGAATTCCGCGGCACCGGCGGCTCGGTCTATTACCTGCGCCACCAGGACCTGCTGACCGGCTCCGAGCGCGTGCGCATCGAAGTGCGCGACAAGGTCTCCGGCCTCGTGCTCGCGGTAAAGAACCTGACCCCCGCGCTGGACTACGACATCGACTACCTGCAAGGCCGCGTCATGCTCACCGAGCCGCTCTCGCCGGTGAGCGCGGACGGCCTGCTGGTGTCCAGCGAGGCGGGCGGCGGCAACGAGGTCTATCTCGTCACCCGCTACGAGTACTCCACGAACTTCGATGAGGTCGGCAACCTGTCCGCCGGCGGCCGGGCCCACTACTGGGTGGGCGACTTCCTGAAGGTCGGCCTGACCGCGAACGACAGCAGCGAGCCCGGCAACGCCAACCGCCTGGGCGCCGGCGACATCACCCTGCGCAAGAGTGCCGACACCTGGTTCAAGGCCGAGCTGTCGGAGAGCGAAGGCGCGGGCGCCTCCGCCTTCCTGTCCAACGACGGCGGCTTCAATTTCGGCGCGGCCAGCACAGGCGCGCTGCCCGGCTTTGAGGAGCAGCTCAGCGCCGGCGCTTCGCGCTTCGACGCCAGCCTCGGCTTCCGCGATTTCTTCCCCAGCGTGGACGGCAAGCTGACCGTCTACCAGCAGACGGTGGAGGCGGGCTATGCCGCGCCGGGCCTCATCACCGGCAAGGAAACCGAGCAGGTCGGCGCCACCGTCGCCGTGCCGGTGACCGCGCGCGTCGATGTGCGCGCCAAGCTGGACAGCAAGACCCAGGTGCAGGGCCTCGACACCGAGGCGGCCGAACTGAATGTGGATTACCGCCTGACCGAACGCTGGCAGCTGAGCTCCGGCCTGCGCCAGGAAAGCCGCGAGGACCACTCGCCGCTGGTGCCGCTGACGCAGGTGGAGGGCGAGCGCACCGACGCCGTGCTGCGCGCCGCCTACGACTCCAAGGGCCGCTGGACCGCCTACGGCTATGTGCAGGACACCATCGAAGTCAGCGGCAACCAGGACGACAACGGCCGCGTCGGCGCCGGCGGCGCCTGGCGCGTCACCGACCGCTTCAAGACCAGCGCCGAGGCCTCTTCCGGCGACATGGGCACGGGCGCCAAGGTCGGCACCGAGTACCTGGTCACCGACCGCAGCAACGTCTACCTCAACTACGCCCTCGAGAATGAGCGCAGCGACAACGGCGTGCGCGCCCAGCGCGGCAACCTCGCCTCCGGCGTGCGCTCGCACTGGTCCGACACCACCAGCGTCTACCTGGAGGAGCGCTACACGCACGGCGACGTGCCCACCGGCCTCACCCACGCCACCGGCATCGACCTCGCGCCCAA
The DNA here is from genome assembly GCA_029237815.1 of Moraxellaceae bacterium. Lineage (GTDB taxonomy): Bacteria > Pseudomonadota > Gammaproteobacteria > Pseudomonadales > Moraxellaceae > UBA2031. The sequence goes on along the minus strand of JAQZBP010000003.1, from coordinate 506,786 downwards.
CGACCGTTGGAACTACGGCGCCAGCCTAGATTTCGGCACCCTGCGCGACAACCAGACCGGCGCCGAGCTGGAGCGCCAGGCGCTGGGCCTGAAGCTGGGCTACGCCTTCGCTGCCGTGAAGTTCGCCAGCGTGCTGGAATGGCGCACGGACAACCTGCAGCAGCCCGACTTGAGCACCGCCGAGCGCCAGACCTGGCTCACCAAGAACAGCCTGAAATACCAGTTCACGCCGGACTGGCGCTTCATCGGCAAGCTCAACTACTCGGACAGCCAGAGTTCGCTCGGCGAGTTCTACGATGGCCGCTTCATCGAGGCCGTGGCCGGCTACGGCTTCCGCCCGGTCAGCCACGACCGCCTCAACGCGCTGGCGAAGTACACCTACTTCTACAACCTGCCGACGGCGGACCAGGTGACCATCGCCAACACCGCGGCCGAGTTCATCCAGAAAAGCCATGTGTTCTCGGTGGACTCGCTCTACGACCTCACGGCACGCTGGAGCGTGGGCGGCAAGATCGCCTACCGCCTCGGCCAGGTCAGCCAGGACCGCGCCAACCCCACCTTCTTCGACAGCCGCGCCACCCTCGGCATCGTGCGCGCCGACTGGCATGTCATGCGCCACTGGGACGCCACCCTGGAAGCCCGCCAGCTCGACCTGCCGGATGCCGGCGACCGCCGCAGCGGCGTACTGGTCGCGGGCTACCGTCACTTGAACGAACACGTGAAGTTCGGCGCCGGCTACAACTTCAGCTCCTTCTCGGATGACCTCACGGATCTCAGCTACGACCACCAGGGATTCTTCCTCAACCTGGTCGGCAAGCTCTGAGGCTGGTTTCCCGCAGAGGCGGGGACCACGGCAGGCCGCCCGGCACGGCCCGCCACGGGTGATCGACGGCCGCGTGCCGCCCATGGCGGCGCCCTACGAAGCCCATCGCGCGCCACAGCGCATGCCCTGAATAACGCCAACGCAGCAGCGTTGCGGAACACTGGCGACGTAGAACCCCCGCCATAAAAAAAGGCCCGCACTCGCGGGCCTTTGCTTAAGCCAAGCAGTCGGGCTATCCGGGTCAGGCGGCGACCGCCTCGTTCATGCGGTTGGCGCGCCGGAAGGTGCCGAAGTCGTTGAAGCGCACGCCGTTCTCGCGCAGCAGCGGGTAGAGGCCGGGGGCAATCCACTGGCGGATATAGAACGGATCACGCACGACAAAGTGGTGGATGGCATGCGTGCCCGCGAAATTGAAGCAGAACAGGTGCAGCGGAATCGCCCAGGGCGTCGTCCACACCTGGCACTGCTGCACGATGTTGCCTTTCTCGACATCGCCGTAGTAGTGCATGTTCGAGCTCACGAAGTGCAGGCAGAAGGTACGCAGCGCGTTCGGCGCCGAGATCGTCACGGCGAAGAAGTTCACGAAGGCGAGCAGGCCCTCGGCCATCGCGGGCACGGCGAGCGTGACGCCGGCAAGGCCGAGCAGGAACACGCTCGCGTGCCAGGCGATGAAGCCGTGCCAGATCAGGTAGTTCAGGTTGCCGAGCGGGAAATAGCCCATCACGTTCTCGCGTGCGATCGCTTTCTTTTCTTCCGGCGAGATGTCGCCCTGCGCCTTGATGAAGGCCTTCACCATCTTGCGCGTCTCGAAGGGGCGCAAGAACACGGCCAGCATGTTGTCGCCGGTCATGACCAGGCGCTTCAGGCTCCAGGGCACGCCATTGGTGATGCCGCGCTCCTCGAGGTCGGACTCGGTGCCCGAGACCTTGTGGTGGTGGATGTGCAGGCGGCGGCGCACGAAGGGATTGATGGTGCTGGGGCGGAACACCCACACGCCGGCCAGCATGAAATCGTTCCAGAATTTCTTCTTGCGGAAGTACATGGAGTGGATCAGGTCGTGCTCCAGCTCATGCAGCAGCGACATGAAGAAGGCGGCGACCGGTATCACCACGTACCAGGCGAGGGCGCCCTGGAAATAGGCCACGGCGGTGGCAATGATGGCGGCGCAGCTGACCAGGAAAATGCCCATGCCGATGGCGTTCTGGTGGCGCTCCAGCCAGGGGTGGCGGGCGCGCAGGGCGTTGCCGGCCTCCAGGATGCCCTGGCGGATGCGCTGGCTGCGGGCGGCGTCTTCCGCGTTGATACGTTGTTCGGACGGCAGGCGGGTTTCTGCATTCATGGTGTGGCCTCCTTTTGCTGCTGACTTCCCTGGGTAGCCCCCTCCGGTGAGATCCGGGGCCTGGATGTGGCCGCTAGGCTATGAAACGACAGGGCCAGTATGCTGTGCCCAACATGCCAGCTTGTTGACCGAGAGCGCCTTGCTGCCCGGGCGGCCGGCCAACCCGGGAGCTGGACGGTGGCCGATAATCACCCGCCGCCATGCGTCACAGGACAGACCGCCTCATGCTCGGGACCTTCCACAACTGGATCCGCATCCTCGACCGCGCCCTCGCCGCGCAGGGCCGCGACCTGCACGGCGCGCTCCAGCGCGAGGGCATCGAGCTGCCCGGTCCCGAGGCCGGGCGCCTGCCCATCGAGCTCACCCGCCGCATCTGGCAGGTGGCCGAGCAGGAGAGCGGCGATCCCGTGCTCGGCCTGACCATCCTCGGCTATATCGACCCGGTGGACTTCGGCGAGCTCGGCGTGGTGATGGTGGCGGGCGGCAGCCTGCCCGAGGTGCTGCAGCGCGTGGCGCGCTTCCACCGCCTGCTCACCGACGCCATGCACTACGAGATCAGCGAGGACGAGGACACCCTCGCGCTCACCATCCACACCAACTTCGATCCGCACTGGCGTGCCGTGGAATTCGTTTCCGGCCTCCTGATCGGCCTGCTGCGCCTGCGCCTGAATCCGCCGCCGAACCCGCTTTCGGTGGCGCTGGCCTTCAACAACCCGGCCGGGCAGGGCGCGTATGAAAAGTTCTTCGCCTGCCCGGTGGAGCAGGACGCTGCCGCCACCACGCTGGTGCTGCCGCTCGGCGCCTATCGCCAGACGCCGGCCGGCGCCGAGGTGGCGCGGCAGTTCGAGCCCCTGCTCGAGCAGCGCCTGGCGAGCCTGGAGAGCACGACGAGCTGGAGCGCCCGCGCCATGCAGCTGATCCGCCAGCGCCTGGCGCATGGCGAGCCGACGCTCGCCGAGGTCGCCGGCAGCCTGCACGTGAGCACGCGCAGCCTGCAGCGCCATCTGGGCAATGAGGGCAAGACCTTCCAGGAAGTGCTGGACGATGCGCGGCGTGAACTGGCCAAGCAGTGGCTCTCCGGCTCGGCCGGCAAGCTGCGCTCGCTGACGGAGCTCGCGCTGATCCTCGGCTTCTCCAGCAGCAGCGCGTTTTCGCGCGCCTTTCGACGCTGGTTCGGCATGACGCCGGGGCAGGCGGCGAAGGAACAGCAGCTGCGTTAAGGCGCGTAGGATGCGGAGCGCTGTCCCCTTCGTGGCGGCGCGACCGGGCTGATGCGCCCGGGCAGGACGGCGGCTAGAAGCTGGAACCCGGCTGCGTAAGGAAGGCTTCTTCTTCCGGCGTCGAGGCCCGCCCCAGGATCCGGTTGCGGTGCGGGTAGCGGCCGAAGCGGTCGATGATGGCCTTGTGGCGCCGCTCGAAGTCGTAATTCCCTGGCGGCGCCCACTGCTGGAACAGGGGCTCCGCCTCGGTGTGGATCAGCGCCGATTCGCTGTGCATGTAGGGCAGCAGCAGGAAGGCACGCTCCACCGCGGCCAGCGGCGCGAGGGCGCCGGCCGCCACCGCCTCCTGTGCCAGCGCGAGGGCCAAGGCGTCCTGCGCGAAGGCCCGCGGAGTCTCCCGGAAGATGTTGCGCGAGAACTGGTCGAGCACGATCACTTCCGCCAGGCGACCGCGCGGCGTGTCGCGCCATCGGAACAGCTCGCCGCGCGCGGCCTGCTGCAGGAGCGGCAGGAAGCGCGTGCGCAGGTCCGCGTCGAAGGCGGGGTCCACCGCCCACCAGAGCTTGGGGTCGATTTCCGTGAACCAGAAGGCGAGGACTTGCTCGTGCTCGTGCATGGCGGCTCCTGCGGTGGCGGTATTCAGGGCAAGCCCTGAAGCGCCATGGTGCGGATGTAGCGGGCTGCGCGGCCCGGCCTGCGCGGCTCGGCCTGAATGCGTGTCGGGCGTTAGCGCGATCGGCGCGGGCCCGCCTTAGCGGGTCATGACAAAGGTCGCGCCCTTGGTGTGGCAACTCCCGTGCACCTGGAAGTCTACGCCCCCGTTGTTGGGAAGCTGCTTCATGACCACCGACAGGCCGGATCTTTTGTCTGGCCGCTCCGACTGCGGATCGTTGAAGACCCAGACTTCGTAAAACGTCGGGATCCGGTGCCGGACCACCCGGGTTTCGACGAGATCGCTTTCCGTGAAGCCGCAATGGCTGGAGAGGGAACGGAAGATGTCGCCCCGCAATTGCCCGGCGTTGGCGGTGATGCTGGGGGCGGGCGTGCCGGCGAACTCGAAGGTCAACTGCGAGGCACGCTTGTCGACGGAGGTGGCGACGAGGCGCAGCGGGGAGAACGATTTCTCCATGTCGCGATTGCTGGCCTGTGCGGCGACGACGGCGGAGGGGTTGCCGCTGCAGCCGGCGAGGGCGGCCAGGGCCGTGGCAGCAACGAGGCCGTGAATGATCCGTTTCATGTGTTTCTCCAGAGAGGTGACGCGCGAGGGCTGATGAATGGGCAGGCAACGAAGATTTTAATTTTCCCTGATGTTTTTTATCCAGGGGGACAGCCACCACCGGATGGCATGAGGGTCACGTCACATGATATCCGCCCGGGGGTCAGGCCCGATGCGCGCCTGCACCGCCGTCGGACAGCGCCCTGACGGTCTACCTGGATCGGGACCGCGCCCTGTGTCTCAGGATGAACCAGCTCACCAGTGCGCCGGCAACAAACGCCAGGATCGCGGCGACGGGTAGCGCGACGCCTGAGGCAGCGGGAGCGGCCGGCTCTGACGGCGGCGCGCCTCGAGCGGCTGCCTGCAGTTCCGCCGGGGACACCTGGGTCATCCGGGTCGCCTCGCCAAGGCCGTACACACATATTTCACCGCCGGGGAGCTTGCAGAAGCGGGCTGCCGGGCAGGTCTTGAGGATTTCCTGCGCGGCTCCTTCGCCGCAGCGGGCGCCAGCGCTTCGCAGGACCAGAAGCGTCACTTCAGGATGCCGGGTCAGTTGCTCGGGCATGTCGACCTTCAGGAGGAGCGGGACATGACTGAGCGTAGCAGCCGCACGCGGCGGCGGTTCCGCTAGGGAACCTGACGCCGTGTCGGGACTGCGCGCCACAGCCTCTGCCCCGTGCGAAGCTCCGGGTGAACTGCCGTTCAGGAGTTTGGGCGGCGCTGACCCCGGCGCAGGAAAATCCAGCCATAGAGCGCGAGGTTGAGCACCAGCACGACGGCGGCCAGGGCCCACTGGATTGCCGGCGTCAGGCCCGCCGGATAAATGAAGCTCACGAGATAGTGCTCGATGAAGCTCTCCGCGTAGCCCGCCTGGCCGGCCTGGTGACGGAAGTAGTTTTCGGCGGGCGTCAGGGGACAGGTGCCGCCGCTGATCTCGATGAAGAGCGCCCACAGGACGGCGGGCAGGTGCAGCACGGCCAGCCATCGCCAGCGCGCCACCAGCAGCGCGCCGACGAGCACGAAGCCGATGAAGCCCAGATGCAGGAGCAGGACCGCTTCAGCGAGGTAGTGCATGCGGCCCTCCATCGGTGGAGCGTGTCGAACGTGGGGAGTACAGCGTCACCGGCACAAGCAGGCTCTGCGAGTTACGCACCGGCGCAAACGGCGAAGCCCGTTGAAAGACGGGCCGCGTGCGCGGCCGCTACCAGAGGATAGACCGATTCGTTCACGAGGGCTGGCGGGTCGCCGCCGACTCCACGTGGTGGCAGAAGCTGTTGAGAATGGCCTGCCATCCCTCGCGCTGCTGCTCCGGGGAGTGCGTCGTTTCGCTGTCGAAGGTGACCTGCACCCTGGTGCCCTCAGGGCTCTCTGAAAATTCGACCTGGGCGGTGCGGCCACCGAAGGTGTACTCGATAAGCTGGTGCTTCACGACCTTGGTATAGGTGCCGGCAAAGTCAAAACCCATGCTGCCGTCCCGGGCCTCCATGCGGGAAGAGAACGCGCCGCCTTCGCGAAGGTCGACCGTGGCGGCCGTGGTGTGCCAGTCGGCCGAGGCGGCATTCCACGCCATGATGTCGGCAGGCGTGGTGTAGGCACGCCAGACCTGTTCGATCGGGGCGCGAACAGTGGTGTCGACGCTGATTTTCATGCGACTCGCTCCTGTGGATTTAGCTGATGCGGGGCAAGGGGCGGCGAATGCGCCAGCCTTGTGCGGATTGTCAGCCCTGCCGGCTGCCGAGCCAATAAAGGAGTGCCGCAATGCCGAGGCAGACAATGGCGACAGCATCGGCGATCACGACCTTGCGCACGGCCTCGCCATAGCTGCCCGCCGAAATGGCCAGCCCTAGAAAGGAGGCGACGCTGATGAAGCCGGCCACAAAGGCCATGGCCTGCCAGGGCGGTTACGCCTGTAGCGATTGATGGGGGCGATTACTCCAGCGACGCCAGAAACGGCTCCTTGCAGCCGGAAAACTTGGCGCCGCTCTTGTCGATACGGACAGCCCTGAATGTGTTCGACACGATGATGGCCGGGATTACGAGCAGGAAGCCCAGAACCACCACGATAATCCCTGACGATGGTTCATCCACCACCATGATGCCGATTCCGCCCAGCATCAGCAGAAATGCGGGGATGCGGAACCAGTTGATCTTGCGTTGGCGCGCGGCCAGGTGAGTTGCACAGTAGCCGGGCGATACCTTGGTCTTGCTTCTGAAGATGAGGGCGATCACGGCATAGATGAGGAGGTTAACGAGGACCAGGAGGTATAGCCACGGAGAGTGCCAATACAGGGTTCTCTCCTTGATGGGCGTCTGGGCGGCGTCATTGCAGACGATGCAGCGGGGCGGGAGGTCGCTGCCGGTGGGAACAAAGGCATGTTTTCCGTCCCGGCGGCATTCGCTGTGGGTGGCGGTGGTGACGGACGACTTTGGGGCTGCGTATGGGTTGTTGGTGTTCACGGGGCCATCATTCCTTGGCTTCAAATGTTGGAGTTAACGGAAGCTATTGCGCAGCGGCGGGCTATCGGCCTTGAATGAACTATTCGCTGTGTCTTCACTAATCCGATATTAGTTCTTGGTATGCTTCATTTGCTTTGTTTCGCAGGGCTTGAAGTCTGTTTGATAAGTCAAGGTGGGATTTGGCTGCTGGAGTGCCGGGAGAGTAAGATTGAATCTTCGATATTTCGACTGAGTAGTGACTAATAAGCATGCTAATTGCTGATAGCTTGGCTGTTCTCTCTGTTGCTGCTGCCTGTGCTCTTAAGGCTAATTCTGCAGCCTCTTGTGCATCAGCTGACCTTGAAGTTTCTTCTCTTTGAAGCTTTAGCTCTTCTCTTTGGAGCTTCAGCTCTTCACGTTGAAGATTAAGCTCATTTCGTTGCAAGAGAATTGTGTAAATTAAGCATTGCAAATGCAAGACCACTAAATAGGGCATTGACCGAACCAAAGACGTCGCCAAATTGGCCTCTATCGGAGATATCGGCGGGACCGCCAAGTGCTATTAGTAAACAAATAAACCAGGCGCCAAAGACAAAAAGTAATATTGGTCGAAATCTTTCCCAATCTTTCATTTTTCTATCTCTACAAGGCTGACTGTTGAGTGCGGTGGCGGTCCATATTGGGCATATGATGCGTTGAATTATTATGGAATGGCTAGAAGATCTAGCAGATTACGCAGCTGATGAGGAAGTTCGCCAAATTCGACACGCTCACCTAACGCCGCACCAAAAACTGGCTTTTTCATAGATTTTCCGCCTCGGCCTAGTGCGCGAAGCTCCTTTGAAAACTTCTTATCATCTGCAATGCAGCGTGACTTTAGCTGCTCAATTGCCTCCTCAGTCCAGTCCGCCGGAGGTTCTTTCCCGCAATCCAAGTGATACTGCGCCCATGCACGCTGAATAACGCTTGAGTGGAATGCATCCTCAAACTCTCTAGTGCCAACCTGAAATTTATGCTCTTGAGTAACCCCAAGCTGATTAATTAGTTCCTGCAGCTCCGGTGATGCATCGTTGTCGCAAAGGATGTATATCCTTTCAGGGTCGTGGAGCTCCAATATAGCTCGGGAGAAACCAACTATGTTCTGGACGCCATGAACGTTAATGACTTTGGTTAGACCGGAAGATAGCGTGCGGTTAGTCAGCTTTAGATATTGAGCAGGCAGAAAGGCTTCTTCAGTTTCTCCCTCTACGATCACAATCTTTCTTGAGAAGAAAAGGTGAGTGTTTTCTACTCCTAGCGCTCTTAGTATTTTTGAGGAGTGGCTTGGATCTGCTACTAACGACCTAACGGAAGTGGTTCCGTTACTCCGAACAAGTAGCCGAACCTGGCTTGGCTTGGCGGCATTCACGATAAATGGTGAATGCGTAGTCAGGATCACCTGATTGCCAGCGAAAGAAAATCCTTCAACTGTCTTTACGAGATCGAGCTGGGCGCGCACATGTAGGTGTGTATCTGGCTCATCGAGCAGATAGACTGTTTGACTGTCGCTTGAAGCAAGACTTTGGTCCTTCTTGAACTCAAGAAGTGCCATTGTCATTCGGCGCTTTGTGCCATCTCCCTTATTCTCAATTGAGATTTCTGTTCCGTTCTCGAGAAACTTAACCTTGGCATCAACATTCAGGTCGCGCGCGTGGAAGACCGGTTCGACTTTGACCTCCGTCAACTCCGGGAGAAATAGTCTTAGCTTATCGGTAATGCCGCGGTCTTGTATCTGTCGTGATACTTCGTTTGAGTATGCTTCGAGGTGAGATCTAACAAAAGTCTCTATTGTTATCCCTTCATTTACATTCTCACGCCAAATACTTGCTTGCTTCTCTTTAAGAAAAACTTCCTTAAAGAAGGCTGGAATATTTTCAAAGTGCCTTCCATCTAATTGGATATGGTTGAATCTCGGGAAGGTGGCGCCATCTATTATTAAATCCCCGTCAGCGCTGAGCCTATCTATCAGTTGAACTCTGAGATTTTCAATAACCGAATTTGACCTTACGGTTAATCCAAAAAGTTTTGCTACTTCTCTTATGAAATTTTTCTCCTCGTCAGAGGAAATATCCAAGTTTTCGCTTCGGAGCCTGTCGAGGGTTTTCTGCACATAAGCAGTGGTGGGAAATGCTATAAGTGGTTCTTCCGTAACAGTATTGCCACTTCTTCTGTATTCCTTTCGAAAGACGAAGTCTTCTATTTCTATAGTTATCAGAAGCTGCTCACGCCCATATGTGAAGTCATCTGGGTTTACTGACCGGCCCTGCGTAATTACTTTAAGGCATTCTATGAGTGACGTCTTTCCAGCGTCGTTTTCTCCCACAACAATGGTCAAGTCGTTATCAAAGGTGATCTGGAACTGCTGAAGCGACCGAAATCCTTGTACTTCTAGCCGTCGTAGCCTCACTTCGCACTCTCCCTAGCTTATCAGTTGGGGTTAAGGTCTCGCATGTAGCATGTCGGCCTAAACCAATTTATGTGCATAGCTTGCCGTGGGGCTGGCATGCACCTTTTTAAGTGTCTAGCAATGGTACCTATCCTTAATATGGCGATCGTAATAGCTGCCTTTGGAGCCTGCGGCGAGAAGGCCCTCAAATATGCTTTGCGGAACCCTGCAAAAAGAGTATGTGTGCCCTTTATGAAAGCGGATATAAAGCTGCTGGGACGAAGGGTTATAGCCAACTGCAGAAATTGCACTTGAGCTAACGTTGATCATTTGCACAGGTAGATTCCCCCGAAATGAAGAGTCTTTTTTGTCGAACGGGTTAGTGGCCTAATGAAAGACCTTTTTACGAGCTCTTGCAGTGTTCGCATTTGATGTATTGCATGTCATTTGATCTGAAAGGGATAACGGTTAAATCTCGCAAAATGGCTTCTTCGGTTTATATTTGAGTGGATTGGTGGTCAGATAAAAATGTTTATGTCTTGGCCCGACAATATCTAGGTTGTACAATTCTCCGTGGCGTATCCGTCTCAACCATACTGGTTAGATGACATTAAGATAGGACGATTAGTTGTTCTATCAAGGTGTCAGTACAGCAACCCGAGGCGGGTACGTCACTTATCTTTCTTGCACCACCAAGATGCCAAGGTTGCCACCTGCTTTATGGCATTGGCACTAAGTGGGCGAGAGCTCCAATTTGTCGGGTAAGTAATTTCTTCTCGAATTCGGACAAGCAGTGAGTGGCTTTCTCCGTTTACAGTAAGCGCTTGTCGATACCAGCACATAAGGTATCTGGTCTCAATTGTCATTGCCCCCGACTCCTTAATGCCTACAAAGTTGCAGGCATACCTGTCGGGAGGACTTGCTAGAAATGCCTTGAGGTAAGGAACGATCCGAAGGGACATTGTTCTGCGAGTCGAAGATTTTGAGCGCCTCGTTATATGGCGCCAAGCAAGTCGGGTGACGTGAAGGGGGCCTACCAGAGGGTTGTGCCAACTCTGTGATTTTAGCGCTTTATATGATTGTTTTGCCCTTGCCATTACTTGGGGGTCCGGAAGCATCGCAACTGTTTGCTTGGTGTATCCCCGGGTCCAAGAAGCATAGTCGTAGAGCCTAGATAAGTCATAGCGAAGCGAAGGACGTATGTACTGAGTCCTTCTGATCTTCACTGGACTTTTAGAGGCGCTTCGCGGGTCTGTTGAATACCAATATAGGCGGTCCATCGGGGGCGGTGGTACCCAGATAACCACGCCAGGCATGCCTGTGCCTGACAAAGCCTGTAACGTGTCCTTATCTATGCCAAGTGTTAAATGCGTGCTGTTTGATGAGTCCTTTCTGTATGAAGGGCCGGCCTTTACTTGAGCGTGCGCAGTGATCAGTTTCTCTTTCCTCGCAATATGACGGAACGAGAATTTGACATCAACTTTCGCAGCATCCTCCGTCATTGTCGTAGCTGTGGTTTCGGCGCAAGTAGCGATGCCGAGAAGCCCAGCTGCAAATCTCGCCGCAGCGGCGCCGTCTGTCTTGGTATGTGTAGCTAGAGTCATGATATTTATACTTCTGACGTAGATTACGTTTTTTTGTTTGATTGAACTGACAATAAGTGGCCGCCAAATTGACGGCTAGCTACGAGGTGTTATCGGCACAATGAATTAGACGGTAACTCAAGCCGTCCCATGCCGAAATGCGTGTTGTCCGCAACCGGTCGGGGTAGGCCGCTACCTGCAACTTCATTAATGCCTTGGGTCGGAGTTGGCCAATGTAAGTGCCGCCATGGACTGACTCAGGTTATCCCGCGCCTGTCCCTCATGGTGTTCAAAGAACACCGCCGTACTGAACAACTTTGGCCGCTCCAGAAACTGCTGCAGAATCCCCAACCGCCCCACCCGAAACACCTCATCCGCCAGATGCCCGTACTCCTCCCGCACCTGCCGCTCGTATTCATCAAATCGCCCGGCCGGCGCCCCCAGGATCCACAGGTCGATATCCACCACCACCTCGGCATCGATCCCCACCGGCGTGGTGTTATGGCAGGTCGCCAGGATCAAGTCCGCCACCCGGTCGGCCATGGCCGCTGGCAGTCCCGCGGCCAGCATTTCCGCATGCGCCCAGTCGGCGCTGCACGCCTCGTTGTCGTGGCGCCCCAGGTCATAAATGGCGTCATGGAACCAGAGGGCCAGCCCGACCTCGACCGGATGGGCGGCCACGGCGGCCAGTTGTTGAAAATTGGCGAGGCATTCGCCCAGGTGCTGGAGGGTGTGGTATTTCCGGTGCGGCTCGCGGTAGCGATCGATCAGCGCGTCAAACAGCGCCGGGCCCGGCATTGCGCCGGCCTCTCGCCACAACTGCTGCCAGTGCTCAAGCAGCGTGTTTCGTTGTTCCGCGTCCATGCGCACTCATCCTCACGCCCATTCGAACTGCAGCTTCTCCGCATCGGCAAACGCTTCCCTTAAGCGCGCCTTCATCATCTGCAGGTTGTCATCCGTATACGGCTGGGCCGGGTGCTTGCCCCACACCGGCCCCGGCCAGGCCGCGTCGTTCTGGTAGCGGGCGATATGGTGCAGGTGCAGCTGCGGCACCATGTTGCCGAGCGCGCCGATATTGATCTTGTCGGCATTGAAGTGCTTTGCCAGGCGCTCGCTCACATAGCTCGATTCGCGGATCAGCTGCTGCTGGTCGGCCTCCGGCAACTCGAAGATCTCGCGCAGTCCCTCCACGCGCGGCACCAGGATCAGCCAGGGATAGTGCATGTCGTTCATCAACAGGCAGCGGCAGAGCGGGAAGTCGCCCAGCAGGAGGGTGTCGGCGGCAAGGCGGGGGTGCAGTTCGAACATGGGGGAGGGACGCAATAAGGAGTTGTTCGGACTATAACCAGCCGCCCCGCCAGCGGGAAGGCGCGGCTTTTGCTTGGGTCCCGTCTGCGTGTCGCGGCGTGCCGCCGTGGCCACCGGCCTGCGTCATTCCAAGGCACGCGCCCCTTTCACCGCCTCGCTCTGGAGCCGCCATGAACCGTGAAGACGTCACCGACCTGATCGTTGCCGCCAAAGTCCGCAAGGGCCTGAAGTGGGCCGGCATCGCCGCGGCCCTCGGCCACAGCAAGGAGTGGGTCACCGCCGCCTGCCTCGGCCAGATGACGCTGACGGCCGCCGACGCCGCCACCCTGGGCGACCTGCTGGAGCTGCCGGGCGAGGCCGTGGCCCTGCTGCAGGTGCCGCCCTACAAGGGCTCGCTGCCGACGGCGGTGCCCACCGATCCGCTGATCTACCGCTTCTACGAGCTCGTGAGCGTGTACGGCACCACCTTCAAGCAGCTCATCCACGAGGAGTTCGGCGACGGCATCATGTCCGCCATCGACTTCTCCATGGCCATGACGCGCGAGCCGGACCCGAAGGGCGACCGCGTGCGCATCGTGATGAGCGGCAAGTTCCTGCCGTACAAGACCTACTGAGCCCGCGCTGCGGCGCGGGGTCGTGTGAGGAGGACTCGTGCAGAAGGCCCGGGCCCGCCACACCGGTCCGGCCCCGGCCCGTGCAGGGGCGCGGGGCTTTTGATAGCCTTCCCCTGCGCCGAACCCGGCGCGACGGAAAGGAAGTCATTACGTGAGCCGAGGCGCCATCACCATCGCCTATGTCACCCGCCTGCTGCAGGACGCGGCGCGCGAGGGCGTGGACGCCGGCAGCCTGTTCCGCGAGGCGGGGCTCGACGCCCGACTGCTGGAGCAGCCCGAGGCGCGCATCGCCACCCACGAATTCATCCGCCTCATGCAGATCGTGATGCGGCGCACCGAGGACGAGTTCATCGGCCTGGGCCGCGGCACCAAGAGCAAGCCCGGCACCTTCTCCATGATGGCGCACGCGGTGATCAACTGCCCCAACCTCGGCCATGCCATCGAGCGCTCCGCGCAGTTCTACCGCATCGTCGACCTGCCCATCGAGCTGCGCCTGGAGGAGGGCGCCACCGAGAGCCGCTTCATCCTCACCACCGAGGCACCCGAGCGCGACAACATCCTCGAGGCCATGATCTTCATCATGGTGCGCTTCTGGAGCTGGCTCACCGGCCGCACGCTGGAGCCCATCTCCATCCAGCTCGATTTTCCCGAGCCGCCGCAGGCCGACGAATTCCGCAAGATCTTCCGCGGCCCCGTCACCTACAACAACGCGCGCAACGCCATCGTCTTCCCCACGCCGTGGCTGTCGCTGCCGCTGGTGCAGAACCCGCTGTCGCTGTCGAAATTCCTCCGGGATTCGCTGGCGCTCATCATCGTCGGCAACCAGCGGCCCATCGGCCTCACCGAGCAGATCAAGGCCATCATCTCCAAGGGCTACGGCAACTCCTTCCCCGATTTCGCCCAGGTCTGCGACAGCCTCAACATGACGCCACAGACGCTGCGCCGCCGCCTGAAGGAAGAAAACACCAGCTACCAGGCCATCAAGGACAACATCCGCCAGGACGCCGCGCGCTATTACCTCGCCAAGGAAGAACTCTCCATCGACGAGATCGCCCTCATGATGGGCTTCTCCGAAGCCAGCTCCTTCCACCGCGCCTTCAAGAAGTGGACCGGCCAGACCCCCGCCGGCTACCGCCGCGAACTCCTCGGCCTGCCCCCCGAGTCCGACGACGACGAAGAAGGCTGGGTCACCGGCTGAAGCAGCGGCACTGCCGGGCCACCGGCGGCACACGGTCTTCCCTCCGTTCCCGCTGCTCCTCCCTCCACTTCCCCGGAATCTTGTCCTCCGCCGCCACGCGCATTCACCGCCCGCCGGCCACCTTGACTGCCACCGCTCCCGATCTCCACCCGAGGCCTCCCCGAAGTCGGGTGTAAAAGCCGAAGCCCCACCCGCCGTGAAAGTGGTCAGGCGTGGGGGCCCCCTTTCAAAAAGAGGGTTGGGAACCGGGCACCCCTTTTTGAAAGGAGCCCCCCACGCCTGACAACCCCGCCCCGACCGAAGCCCAACCCCGCCTGCACCAACCCCCGCAAATCCGTTAAAGTCATCCGCTTCCGCAACCCCCGGCCGCCCCTCACATGCCCCACGACAACACCACCGCCCGCCTGCTCATCACCTGCCCCGACAAGGCCGGCATCGTCAACGCCGTCTCCAGCTTCCTCTACAACCACGGCGCCAACATCACCGCGCTCGACCAGCACGCGACCGAAGCCGAAGGCGGCACCTATTTCATGCGCCTGGAATTCCAGACGCCGCACCTCGACCTCTCCCGCAACGTGCTCGCCAAAACCTTCGAGGACGCCGTCGCCCGCCGCTACGGCATGGACTGGACCATCAGCTACGCCGCCGACCTCAAGAAGGTCGCCGTGCTGGTCAGCAAGGTCGACCACGCCATGCTGGAGCTGCTCTGGCGCTGGTCGCGCGGCGCGCTGCCCTGCGACATCCGCTGCGTGGTCAGCAACCATCCCGACCTGCAGCAGCAGGTGGAGCGCTTCGGCGTGCCCTTCCACGTGGTGCCGGTGGGCAAGGACACCAAGGCCGAGGCCGAAGCGCAGATCCAGGCGCTGATCAAGGACTGCGACCTCGTCGTGCTCGCGCGCTACATGCAGGTGCTCTCCGCCGACTTCGTGGCGAAATGGCCGCACCGCATCATCAACATCCACCACTCGTTCTTGCCCGCCTTCGTCGGTGCCAATCCCTACCAGCAGGCCTATGACAAGGGTGTGAAGCTGATCGGCGCCACCGCGCACTACGTCACCGCCGATCTCGACCAGGGGCCCATCATCGAACAGGGCGTCGACCGCGTGTCGCACCGCGACGATGTCGACACGCTGCGCGAGCTTGGCCAGGACGTAGAGCGCAACGTGCTGGCGCGCGCCGTGCGCTGGCACCTGGAAGACCGTGTGATCGTGCACGGCAACAAGACCATCGTGTTCAGCTGAGCGAAGGGCCATTTCGCCGGCGCTGGTTGTCACAGCCAGGCGAGGGACTGTGTCCTGCCCTTGCACAGGTCCTGCCGCGAGGCAGGACAGCTAGACTCCTGAAGCCAGAACCCGCGGTCCTGGCCGGAGCATCCGCTCAACAGGCGCAACCGGAGGCTGCCATGAAGCTCACCGATTTTTCCCTCACCGCCCTCGACGGCACGCCGCTGCCGGCGGCGCAACTCGACGACAAAGTCGTGCTGGTGGTGAACGTGGCCAGCCAGTGCGGCCTGACGCCGCAATACCGGGAGCTGGAGCAGCTGCAGCGCGACCTGGGGCCGCGCGGCTTCACCGTGCTGGGCGTGCCCTGCAACCAGTTCGGCGGCCAGGAGCCGGGCGATGCCACGCAGATCAGCCAGTTCTGCGCGTCGAACTACGACGTGTCCTTTCCGCTCCTGGCCAAGACCGACGTGAACGGCCCCGGCCGGCATCCGCTCTATGCCTGGCTGGCCGACGAGCAGGGCGGCTTTCCCGGCAACATCACCTGGAACTTCGAGAAATTCCTGATCGGCCGCGATGGCACGGTGAAGGCGCGCTTCACGCCGCGCACGCCGCCCACCGATGCGGCGGTGCGGGAGTCCATCGAAAGCCTGCTCTAGCCGCGTCGGTCCGTCGCTGCGAGGCGGCGGGCGCGCACGGCTGCTGAAGGGCACACGTCGCATCGCTCCGCGGCGCCTGCTGCGGTTCGACCCTGCTGTCACCGTCGCTATCCGGGGGGGCAGGCCGTACCGGTGACCTGTCGGCGCTACGTTCCTGTGACTGCCTTGTGCATTTGCGACCGGCGCCCCGCTGTGCGAGCCTGCGCGCACCTACGGCGGAGTTCCCATGGATCCGAACGCCACCCTGCGCGCCCGGCTCGGGCTGCTGCTCTCCCTCTATATCTGCCAGGGCCTGCCCACCGGGGTCTTCACGCAGGCGCTGCCGGCGCTGTTGCGCCGCTATGACGTGCCGCTCACGGTGATCGGCTTCTCCGGCCTGCTCGCCATGCCCTGGGCGCTGAAATTCCTCTGGGCGCCGTTCGTGGACCGGCACTTCTCGCCGCGCTGGGGCCAGCGCCGCTCCTGGATCCTGCCGATGCAGCTCGCCGCGCTGGCCATGCTGCTGGTGATCGCCTTTTTCGATCCGTATCGCCTGGCGAGCGCGGAAGGCGTCGCGCAATTTTTCGTGCTGATGTTCCTCGTCAACCTGTTCGCCGCGACGCAGGACATCGCCACCGACGGCCTCGCCGTGCGCAGCCTCGACTTCCACGAGCGCGGCGTCGGCAACGGCGTGCAGGTGGCGGGCTACCGCATCGGCCTCATCATCGGTGGCGGCCTGCTGCTCTACCTGATCGGCGCGTGGAACTGGCAGGCGGCCTTCCTGCTCATGGTGGTCCTGCAGCTTTTGCTGACGCTGCCGGTGCTGCGCTTCCGCGAGCCGGCGCCGTTACCTCCCTCCGGCCCGCGCCTGCGCTACCACGAGATCTTCACGAGCTTTTTCGCGCGGCCCGGCCTGCGCGGCTGGCTCGTGGTGCTCGTCACCTACAAGGTCGGCGAGTCGCTGGGCTCGGCCATGGTGAAACCCATGCTGGTCGACATGGGCCTGGACCTGAAGCAGATCGGGCTCATGGTCAGCCTGGTGGGCTCCTTCGCGGCGCTGGCCGGCGCGCTGCTGGGCGGCTGGCTCACGGCGCGCATGGGCCGCGCGCGCGCCATCATCGGCTTTGGCGCGCTGCAGGCGCTGGGCGTCGCCATCTACGCCTGGCTGCCCTGGCAGCACGACCAGGGGCTGCCTGTGCCGCTGGCGCTGATCTACGGCATCAACGCCATCGAGCATTTCGTCAGCGGCATGGCGATGGCGGCGCTGCTGACGGCGGTGATGGACCTGTCGCGCGGCGAGCACGCCGCGGCGGATTTCACCGTGCAGGTGAGCATCCTCGCCATCTTCGGCGGCAGCTTCTACCTGGTCGCCGGCATCGTGGCCGAGGCGCTGGGCTACACCGGCTATTTCCTGGTGTCGGCGCTGATCGGGCTGGTACTGCTGTGGCCGGCGGCGGTGTACTGCCACCGGCTGCCGCAGCTGGCGGCGGGCAGGCTTCCGGCGTCCTGATTCCTGGGCGACAATGCGCGCCCCTGAAGCTTTCCACGGCGCGCCATGACTTCCGACATCGCCCACCACCTCGATGCCCGCGGCCTCTACTGCCCGGAACCCGTCATGATGCTGCACAACAAGGTGCGCGAGATGGCCGCCGGCGAGCTGCTGGAAGTCATCGCCACCGATCCCTCCACGCAGCGCGACATCCCCAAGTTCTGCCGTTTCCTCGGCCACGAGCTCGTGCAGCAGGAGGCGGGGCCGGCGGAAGGCGAGTTCCGCTATGTGATCCGCAAGGGCGGCTGAGCAGCTTTCCTGCGGCCGTCCTGGCGGATGCCCCAAATAAAAAAACCGGCAATGCCGGTTTTTTTATTGCCTGCGCCGCGATGGCCGCAGGTCAGCGATCAGCGCAGCCAGGCCGGGCTCATTCGTCCGACATCGCGCACTCGGCGCGGCCGGGCTCGACACGGCAGCGGATGTTCTTCAGCAGGCGCATCATCGCCTTGTCATAGATGCCTTCGTTCATCAGCTGGATGCGCGCCTCGCGCATCATCTTGAAATAGCGCGCCTCGTCCGCGGCCGAGAGCGACAGCCACTGCGATTCCGGAATTTCCTTCTCGGCGCGCGTCGCCACGGCGAAGGCCTTGTCCATCTGCGTCAGCACGTGCTCGCGGCTCTTCTGGCCGAAGCCTTGCGGAAAGCGCTTCTGGTGGATCAGCAGCGTCGCGCTGATCTGGCCGAGCGGAAAACGGTAGATGGCGCCCCTGGTGCCCACGCCCTTGTAGAGCTCCATGGGCTGGTAGAGCACGACCGGCGCGACCAGCACGTCCACCTGGTGGTTGTTGAACTTGCCGGCGAAGTTGCTGAGGTCGGAGGCGACCGGCTGCGCGCCGAGGCGCTGCACGATCTTCGCCTGCGCCTTGTCGAGGTCGAGCACGGCGACCTTCTTGCCGGCGGCTTTCTCCACGGAGTCGATGCGGCGGTCGGTGACCAGCACGTAGGCGGCCCCCATGGGCACGACGCCGACGACTTCGTAATCCCCGTTGACCATGCGCGCCGCCAGCTTCGGGTTGGCCAGCGTTTCTTCCAGCAGGCGCATGTGCTTCACGCTCGGCACGGCGCCGATGGAGTCGACGCTGCCCACGAAGGCATTGAACTGGCGCGCCCGGATGGTGGTCATGGCGACGCCGTCGCAGTGGCCGGCCTTGAAGTCCTCGGCGGCGACGCGCTCGTCGGTGTACGGGCGCAGCAGCATTTCCACGCCCCACTGGCGGGCGACGAGCGCGTGGTCCTGGGCGATCGAGAAGGCGTCGCCGCGGGTGCCGAGCGGATCGTAGATGCAGAAGGTGACTTTCTGCAGGGCCCTGGCGGGCGGGGCGGCCGAGGCAAGGCCGCTGGCGGCGAGGAGGATGGCAAATAGCAGGCGCTGCATGAGCGTCATGGTGGTCCCTCAGTGGCTTCCATTTTTTGCAGCGCCCACGGTAACGGCAGTGTGAAAACCCTAGCCCGTGAAATGTCTTACAACCAACAGATGAGGATGGATGGTGGCCACTGCCGCCCGGCGACGGCTCAGTGCGCGGCTGGAAAGCCCTCGCGCCGCAGGCGCTCGACCTGGTGGCCGAGGCGCCAGTTGAGCATCACCGCGGCCAGGGTCAGGCCGGCGACCAGGCCGAACCAGAAACCGTAGGGGCCATGGCGCTCCCCGCTGGCGAAGGTCAGGCCCAGCACATAGCCGAGCGGCAGCGCCACGACCCAGTAGGCGACCAGCGTGATGGCCATGGGGCCGCGCGTGTCGTGCAGCCCGCGCAGGCTGCCGGCGGCACCCACCTGCAGTGCGTCGACGACCTGGTAGGCGGCGGCGAAAAGCAGCAGGTCGGCGGCCAGCAGGCGCACCGCGGGATCGTCGGTGTAGAGGCCGGTGAGCGGATACCGCATGGCCACGAGGAAGAGGGCGGAGAGGCTGGCGAACACCGTCATGGCGAAGAGTCCGACGCGGCGCGTGTGGCGGATGGCGGCCAGGTCCTGGCGCCCGAAGGCGTGTCCGGTGCGGATCGTCATGCAGAAGGCGAAGCTGAGCGGGAACATGAACAGCAGCGAGGTCAGCGACAGCGCGATCTGGTGGCCGGCCACCTGCAGCTCCCCCAGCGGGCTGATCAGGATGGCGACGATGGCGAACACGCTGACCTCGAAGAAGATGGCGATGCCGATCGGCAGGCCGAGCCGGAGGAAGGCGGCGAGGCGCGCCGGCTCCGGCCGGCTGCGTGCGTGCAGCAGCCGCACCTGCGTGAAGTGCGGCGCGCGCAGCACGTAGGCGAGCAGCATGAAGAGCATCAGCCAGGACACGATCGCCGTGGCGACGCCGCAGCCGACGCCGCCGAGGCGTGGCAGGCCGAGCTTGCCGTGGATGAGCACGTAGTTGAGCGGAACCAGCAATGCCAGGCCGGCGAGGCTGACCAGGGTCACCGGCAGCGGCCGCCCCATGCCCTCGCAGTAGTTGCGCAGCACGGCGAAGAGCGCGGTCGCCGGCAGGCCCCAGGAGATCGCCGCCAGGAAACGCCGCGTGAGCTCGCGCAGGTGCGCCGGCGTGTCGAGCAGCACGAACACCGGCTCCACGAAGTGCAGCAGCGCGACGCCCGCCAGCCCGAGCGCCGCCGCCAGCCACAGCGCCTGGTGGGCGAGGTGCGGGATTTCCGCATAGTCGCGCCGGCCGCGCGCGGCCGCCACCAGCGGCGTGGTGGCGAGCAGCGTGCCGGTGAGCAGCAGCATGAGCGGCAGCCAGAGGCTGGCGCCGAGCGCGACCGCGGCCAGGTCCAGCGGCGAGGCCTGTCCGGCCATCACCGTGTCGACGAAACCGAAGGCGGCCTGCGCGAGCTGGCTGGTCAGGATGGGGCCGAGCAGCAGGCCGAGGGCGCGGAGCTCGTGGCCGAAGGAGGTGGGTGGAGTGGGTGACATGCGCGCCTCGGCAGGAATCGCGAAGTGTAGCAGGGCAGCAGGAGCGCAGCGGCGAGCACGCCGCCATCATGCCGCTGTGGCGGCAGCGTGGTCGCAGATGGCGTGCGGCTGCGCGAGGGCGGGGACGACGGGCCGCAGAAAAGAAAAAGGCGCGGAAATCCGCGCCTTTTTCGTTCCGGGTGACAGCGTCAGTTGGCGTAGAAGTTCAGGCTGTAGTTGCCCGACCACACGTCCACCGGCGCGGCGCCGAAGTTGAAGCCCTTCACCAGCGCCAGGATCTTGCCTTCCAGCTCGGAGTTGTTGAGCTGGCTGGAGGTGATCGAGGCATTCGACACCGAGCCGTCCGGCGCCACCGTCAGGGACAGGCTCACCAGGCCCTGCATGGTGGGATCGTCGCGCAGGGCGCGCTGGTACAGGTTGTTCAGGCGGGCACCGTTGCGGTCGAAGACCTTGCGGATGTCCTCGGCCGTACGGCGCGACTTGCCGTCCTTGCCGACGCGGCTTTCCGAGGCGGCGGCGCCGCCGCTGCCGATGGTGCTCTGCACCTTCTGCAGCTGCGCGCTGCCACCGCCGGCACCCGCGGCGCCGAGCAGGCCCGCCGTGCCCTTGCCACCGGCCTTGCCGCCACCGAAGCCCGTGCTCACGCCGCCGCTGTAGGCGCCGGCGGAAGAGCCCGAGCCGGAGCCGGCGCGGCTGGTGATCAGGTTGCGGCTGGTGCCCGCTTCCTCGGTGCTGGTGATGAGGCCGCCCGTGCCGTTGCCGGTCTGGCCGGGCATGCCGCGCGGCGCGCCGGCGGCGGCCACGTCCATGTCGCGCAGGTCGGCCAGGTCGTCGAAGCCGGCGTCCTGGATGGCCTGGCTGGCACGAGCCTTGGCGGCGCTGCGCTGCAGGTCCGTGACCACGGGCTTGGGCGCGGCGTCAGGGTTCGGCTGCGGGACCGCGGCCTCTTCCTTCTTTACCGTCTCTTCGGGCTTGATCTCTTCCTTCTTCACCGTCTCCACCGGGGGTGGGGGCGGGGGCACTTCCTTGCGCTGCATCACCACCTTGGCCAGGCTCTCGGGTACGGCTTCGGCCTTGGCGCGGTCGACCTTGGGGATCTCGATGCGCGGCACGATGATCCAGATGAGGAAGGCCAGGATCAGGAAGAACGCCATCAGCGCGCGGAAGCGGGTGCTTTCGCCCGGCTGCGGATCCCACGGCAGCGTGGGGCGCATGTACTCGAGGACGAGATTGCTCATCGGCTGCCCTCCTTCGTGCGCATTACCGCGAAGGCGATCTTGCTGTAGTCGGAGGCGGAGCAGGTAGCCATGACCTTGCGCAAGAGCGAGTAGGGGATGCCCTTGTCGCCGAGGATCATGACCTCGCGCTCGGGAATGCCCTGCTCGTTCAGCTTGGGCGGCGCCTTGCTGGCGCGATAGGCGAGTTCCTTGGCGAGGCCGGGGATGACATCGCCCTGGATCTGCAGCGCTTCGGCGGTACTGGCCACCTTCACGCCCTGCACCACGATGTCCTTCGCGTTCACCATCACCGTCAGCACCGTTTCCTCGGCGCGCGTGTCGGCGGTCGATTTCGGCAGGTCGAGCTGCTGGCTGTCGGGGATGTTGGTGACGTTTTGCGAGTTCACCAGCAGGAAGAACACCAGCACCGTGAGGATGTCGATGAGCGAGGTGAGCTGGATCGACGCCGGCTTCTTCAGCCGGTGGCGGCGCGCCATGCGCGCCAGCTGGGCGGATTGCTTGCTCATGCGGCACCTCCGGCTTCCGCGGCGGTCGGCGCGTCACCAATGCCGATGTCCGGGAACAGCGAGGCCTTGATCCACTTGCCGTTCACTTCGCGCGGCTTGTAGCGCACGGAGTCCATGGTGTGGATCAGGGTGTCGTAGTCGGTGTCCGGTTCCAGCAGCAGGGTGACTTCGGTGATCGCCGGATAGCTGGCCTTCACACCGACCAGGTATTCGTTGAGGCTCTTGAAGTCCAGACCCTGCGGCGTGGCGTTGACGATCTTCATGGGGCCCGACTGGCGGTCGGCCACCACGAACTTGTCCTTGTAGATCGATATTTCCAGGACCAGCGGCTTGGGCGCGTCAGCGCCCCCTGCACCGCCACCGCCGGACGGCAGGTTCACCTGCAGTCGCGACAGTTCGGTGAAGGCAGAGGTCACGAGCAGGAAGGCCAGCAGCACCACCATCAGGTTGATGAAGGTGGTCATGTCCAGGTCGGCTTCCAACTCGCGCGGTTTACGGCGCCTCATGGGAATTCACTCCGGAATGCGGTAGGGGCGGGCCTCACTGCTGCGGGGTCTGCTGGTTGCCGATCTGGCGGATGACGTTCTGGAACTTCACGGAAGCGGCTTCCAGGGACTCCACGGCGGCGCCGGTCTTGGACTGCAGCAGGGAGAACATGACCAGCATCGGGATCGCGGCGATGAGACCGAAGGCCGTACAGTTCATGGCTTCACCCACGGCGGCGGAGAGCAGGTTCGCCTTTTCGGCGGGGTCGGCGGAGGCCACGGCGGTAAACGCGTGGATCAGGCCGATAATCGTGCCGAGCAGGCCGAGCAGGGTGGCGACGTTGGCCAGCGTGGAGAGGTAATGCGTGCGCTTTTCCAGGCGCGGCAGCGACTCCATCAGGCCTTCTTCCATCGCCATTTCCACGTCGTCCATCTTGCGCGAGGTGACGAGGCGGGTAAGGCCGTTGGTGAGGATGATGCCGAGCGCGGAGTCGGACACCTTGGTCTTCTCCAGCGCGGCCTTGACCTGGCCCTTGGACACGAGCGCGAAGGCTTCCGCCCACAGCTCCTTGTTCACCCGTTCCACCTTGGAGAGATAGAGCCAGCGCTCGATGCTGATGGCGATACCGGCGACCAGGGTAAGCAGGATGGGATACATCCACACACCACCTTCCTGCATGAAGGACGCAAAGCTCTGGAACATGTTCATCGGGGACTCCTGTTTATTGTTCTGGCGACGTTGCCCAAGTTGTTAATGCGAAACTGGACGGCAGTTGTTCGAAGAGGGTCATGCAGCGCCTGCCGCAATCGGCATGACCCGGTAAATGTCATTGCTCCCCGAGGCGCTTCTGCAGCTCGATCTCGCGGCGCAGCACTTCGGGGTCCAGCGGTTGCAGCGTCTCGCGCAGGATGGAGGTGGTCACCTCCTTCTTGGGCAGACGCGAGGGCTTGTCCTTCCATGGCACCACGTTGAACACCGACGGCGCTTCCTGCGTGCCGATGATGTCGGTCTGTGCCGCCGGAGCGGTGGCCGGCGTGGCGGCGCCGCCCGCTGCCGCCTCGGGCTTCTTGTCCGTGGCGGCGGGCGCCGCCAGCAACGGGCTGCCGAGACTAAGGGCCAGCAGGCCCACACTGAGTGCCTTGTTCATGATGCGCTCTTCTGTTCCGCGGCCGCGGCATCCGTTGCCGGGGCCTGTGGTTCGGTCGCCGGCGCCGTTTCGGCAGCAGGCTCGTCGGGCGTGGCCACCGGTTCCACCGGGGCCGGGCGCGGCGGGGCCTTGTACACCCCGGTGCGCTTCTGCAGGTCGATGATCCAGTTCGCCACCGCCGGATCCGGCTTGGACTGCAGCGCCTGGTACTTCTCGTAGTGCGAGAGCGCCAGCGGCAGCTCCTGCATGTACAGGTCGGCGAGCACGCCAAGGTTGAAGTGCGCCTTGGCATAGTTCGGGTCGAGGGCGAGCGCCGCCTGGTAGGCAGCTTTCGCGTCGCCGAACTTGCCCTGTTCGCGCAGCGCGATGCCGAGCAGGTTATTGGCATAGGGGCTGCGCGGGTTGGCCTTCAGTGCTGCTTTCAGTGCGGTCTCGGCCTCGGCGTATTTCTTCTGCTTCAGCAGGATCACACCCTGGTTCACCAGCGGGCCGGAGAACTGCGGCGCCCGGGTACCAATCTGCCGCAGCAGGGCCAGCGCTTCGGCGTCGCTGTCCGCCTTCATCAGGCCGAGGGCACGCGCATAGTCGGCACCGACGGCCATCGCGGCCTGCTGCTTGACCGGGTCCACCGTCACGGTGGGCGCGCTCGAGGTGTCGCCGGTGACGGCGGTGGGGCCGGTGGATTCGACCTTGGCCTTGCGTGGCAGGTTGCCGGAGGCCATGCGCTCGCGCAGCTGCGCGACGAGGTCGGGCTCGTTGCTCTCGGGCCCGGCGGCCTCGACCGGCTTCTTCGGCGCGCTGCTGCAGCCGCCCAGCAGCAGCGAGAGCGCGAGGGCGGCGGCAAGCGCGCTTTTGGCGGGAAGTTGCTGAATGCTCATGGGCGGCCTCAGTAGATCACGTCGACAAAGGGTTCAGGCTGCTCGTGCTTGTTGTAGCGGCCCGGTGAAAGCTTGGCGAGTGCAGCGAAACTCTTGCGCACGCCGTCGTCGTAGATGTTCTGCTTGGCCAGGTTGGCATTCGCGATGTACAGGTCCAGTGCCTTGTCCTCGAACGGCGTGGCCTGTTCCTCCAGCAGGATGGCGTACTGCTCGAGCTCCAGCTCGGAGAGGCCGTTGGGGCGCTGGCTGGCCATGAGATCGGCGGCGAGCTTGCGATAGATTTCCGCGATCTGGTAGTTCGAGGCCGTCGTGAATTCCGCGACGCCGATCGCTGCCGTCTTCGTATAGGCATCGAGCGCGCGCTGCATCGCCGCCTTCTTCATGCCCAGGCTCTTCTTGAGTGGCTGGGTCAGCTGGATTGCGGCGAATTCCTCGTACACGGGCTGGTTCAGCCTGAACTTCGCCATGGCACCGAGATAACTGGTGCGCGCGGTGTTGTCGCCGCCGGCGCGGTCGTAGGCCTGAGACAGCGCCGTCAGCCAGGTCGTGGTCTCGGCGGCGTTGCCCTGCTTGTCATAATGCGTGTAGAGGCGGTTCAGCGCCTCCATGTTCACATCGATGGGCTTCGGATACGCCGCCACGTAGCGCTTGTAGATGCGCAGTGCTTCGTCGTTGCGGCCGGCCTTGTTGTACATCTCGCCCGCCACCCACATGGCTTCGCGCGCCACTTCCGGATTGCTGCTGGCGTTGGCGGCGGAGATCAGCTCGTATTCGGCCGCGGCCTTGTCGAACTGGCCCGTCTTTTCATAGGCCAGCGCGAGCTTGTCGGGAACCGTGCTGTTCAGCGTGTTGTCGGGATAGCTCGCGCGGAAGGCCACCAGCATCGGGATCGCGGCGGCATAACGCTCGGCCGTGAAGTAGGTGGTGGCGGCGTCGAACTCGGCCGAGGACTTCAGCTTGATGTCGGTGGTGACCTTGGCGGCGCGCAGATAGGCGGACACGGCGCCATCCACGTCCTTCGAGTCCTTGAGCTTCTCGGCCTGTTTGTAGATCGATGCCGTCTGGCGCTCCTGGTAGGTGCGGCGCTCTTCCGGCGTCAGGTCGGTGAAGGCGAGGACCTTGCCATAGGCGACTTCGGCGGCTTCCGGACGGCCCATGTTGAACTCGCCGTCGGCGACCACGGCCCAGGCTTCCTTCTGGATCGCCAGCGGTGCCGGCGGATACAGCTGCAGGATGGTGCTGGCCGTTTTCATGGCGCCGGTCAGGTCCTTGCGCGCGATCTGGTCGTTGGTCAGGCCCTGCAGCAGCACGGGCGTGTTCTTGTCGGCGGGGAAGGCCTTGGCGAATTTGTAGGTGCTGTCGGTGCGACGGCCCCACCAGGCGTTCTGTTCTTCCGGCGTGCCCTTCAGGCCGGCCTTTTCCTGTTCGTTGTAGGCGAGCAGCGCGAAATAGGCGGACTCGGCGGCCTTGGGATTCTGCGCATAGCCATAGGCGGTCTTCTCGAACTCGACGATGGCCTCGTCGAATTTCTTCGCGGCGAACAGCGCTTCCGCCAGCAGCTGGTTCATGGTGACGGCTTCGGCCGGGGCCGGATCCAGCGTCAGGAACTCGCGATACCACTTGGCGGACTTGAGGTAATCCTCTTCCTTCTGCGACTGCTGGGCGACGGCATGCCAGTGCTTGGCCAGGTCGATCACGTGCGACTGCAGGAAGGGCAGCAGGCTCTGGCGGGTGCTCTCGTCGGCACGGCCCCAGAATTCGCTGGTGCGGCCGTAACGCTGCACGAACCGTTCCTTGGCGGGCAGCACTTCGGAGGGGAAGCCGCCGTCCTGGAAGGCCTTGATGGAGGCCGTGCTGAATTCCGGTGCGCGCGCGCTGAACGGATACTTGGCGACGAAGAAATCGTAGGACTCGGCCGCATTACGCCACAGGCGGCGGTTCATGTAGGCCTTGCCGAGGTTCATGTAGACGTCGGTTTCGTAATTCTTGGGGCCGACCTTCTTGAAATACTGCTCGACCGATTTCGCGCCTTCCTGCTGGATGAAGCCGAGGCTGATGATGCTGTAGGTGTCCTCGCGCAGCTTGCCGGCGTGCGAGCGGATCTTGGGGTCGGCGCTGCGCACCTTGGTCTCAAGCTCCTCCAGCACCTGGAAGAAGATCGGCTGGGCTGCATCGTAGTCGGAAGCCTTGTACAGCGCCCAGCCCTGCTTGTAGAGCGCCTGGTCGCGGAAATCGGCATTACCCGGCGTCTTCACCACGAGGGCATAGTTGTCGGCGGCGGCGAGGTACTGGCCCACCGTGAATTCGTATTCGGCGATACGGAAGCGGGACTCCACCGCAAGGGGGTTGTCCGGGAATTGCGTGACCAGCAGGCGCAGCGTGTCGACGGATTCGGCGCGCTGGCCGTTGAGGTCGTAGGCCTTGGCCAGGTTGTAGTAGGCGTCGGCGCGTTCGTTCGGCGTCTGCGCGTTCTTCACCACGGCGGCATAGAGTTCCACCGCCTCGCCGTAGTTGACCTCGAGCTGGGCCTGCAGGGCCGTCGCGCCCTTCTGCTTGGCAGCGCCTTTGCCGCTGGCCTTGTCGAGGCCCTGCATGTAGTCCTCATGCTGCGCATCCTCGAAGGCGGGTTTCGGCGCTGCCGCCGGATCCTTCTCGGCATCGCGCGCCTGCGAGGATTCCATCGTCAGGTCGGCCATGCGCTTCAGGGTGTCGAGGCGCGCGGCCGGGTCACGGAAAAGCTTGAGCGCGGTCTGGTAGTTGGCCAGCACCTCTTCGGCGCTCTGCGGCAGCACCTGCTCGTTCTTGATGTCGATCTCGCGGCTCTCGAGGTCGGCCAGCGTACCGGTGAAACGGGTCTTGTTCTCGGCCTTCGGCGCGGGGGGCGGCGCGCTCGCGCAGCCGGCCAGCAGCACGATGGCCAGCGAGAGGGGAGTCAGGCGGTAGTGAAAAGTCTGGCGTGCTTTCATGGCATCGGTTTCGCAGAGGAAGTGCCCTGGCCATCGTCACGGAAGAGCGACGCGTCCTGGAGGCGGGCAATGCTGAGGTGGGCTTCGGCGATATCACTGTTGATGCGGTTGCGGCGGTCCTCCAGCTCGTTGTAGGCGAGCTGGTTCAGGTAGCCGCGATATTCGGCGAGGGCCGCGTCCAGGGCCTGGTAGCTGGTCTTCAGACGGCTTTCCATGTCGTTGATCCTTGCTTCGTTATTGGCGGCGGCCTGCCGCTGGTTGTCGGCGAGCAGCTTCTGCAGTGCCTCCATGCGCTGTTGCAGGATGCGCAGTTGCGACTCGCTCCGCGCGAGGTCGGCATAGATCTCTTCCTGCGAGGGCGCCACCTTGCTGGCGTTGTCCATGAGGATGAGTCCCTTCAGTACGGCCAGTCGGTCGCGCAGGGCGCGCACCGTCGGGCTGTCCGGCTGGCGCGACAGGGAGGTTTCGATCTGCTGCAGCTTGAACTGCTGCTCCAGCGTCTTCAGGCCGGCAGGGCGGGCGGGGGCGGTGGCACTGCTGCGGGCCGCCTGGCGGGCGCGCTTGTCGAGGATGGGGAAGCGCTCGGCGACGAGGTCGAGGCGCTGCCGGAGTTCGGTCACGCGGGCGGCAATCGCCGGCAGGTCGGACTGGCGCTTGCGCAGCAGCGCGGACATCTCGCGCATCGCGCGCAGGTCATTGCTGCGCTCGTCGAGGACGATACGCAGGCGCTTGAGCTGCTCGTACTGCTGATAGCCTTCGTTGAACGGATGGCTGGCAAAGAGCGCGAAGAGCTGGGCAACGGCGACCTTGTCGGCGGGCACGATGGAGTCCGGCACGGCCAGGGGATCGCCGAACGGATCCAGGTTGGCGCTGGCGCCCAGGCGATCGAGCCAGCCGGCGGAGGCGATGTCCTTCTCGATCCGCTCCAGCGTATCGAGCTGCCCGGTCAGCGTGGAGGCAGCGAGCTTGTAGCCATAGAGGGCCTGCTGGTTGGCCTGCAGCGCCTCATAGGCGCGCGGGGCGAGCAGCATGGCCTCCTGCACGGAGGGGTCGGCGGTATTGCGCGTGAGCAGCTCCAGCCAGTAGGCGAGCGCGCGCTTGTAGTCCTTGCGCTCGTAGTTGGCCCAGCCCAGCGCCAGGATGGCGTTGTTGGAGAACGGTCCCTTGAGGCGCACGTTGACGAGCGCCTCGCGCGCCTTCTCGGGCTGCTGCATCTGCAGGTAGTCGTAACCCAGCGCGAGCGCCGCGCGGTCTTTCAGTGCGTTCGTTTCGGTATCGCTCACCGGCAGGTTCATCACGCGCTCGAGCAGCTGCATGCCCTCGGTGCCGTGGTTGGCGCGCAGGTGTGAGACGCCGATGTTGTAGGTGGCGTAGGGGCCGAGCGGATTGTCGAGCGAGATCGGGGCGAGTGCTTCGCGCGCCTCGAGGAAGGCGTTGCGTGTCATCAGCACGTTGGCCAGCATCACGCGGCGCTCGGTCTCGATCGTCGACATCTTGGTGTCGAGCGGCACGTTGAGGATGCGCTCCGCTTCGAAATAGTTGCCCTGGCGGTATTGCAGGCGGCCCTGGCGGAACATCGTCTCGTTGCGGGTCTGCGAGCGCGTGTCGCGGGTTGCGATGCGGGCGAAGATGTTGTCGGCCTCGTCGGGCATGCCGAAGGCGGTGAGCAGGTCGCCGAGCAGCAGCTCGGACGTGGTGATGCTCTCGTCGATGCGGCCCATGGCCTTGGCCAGGAGGATGTGGTTCAGGGCCGTGAAATTGTCGCCGAGATAGAAGTTGTACATCGTCTCGCCGATGACCACTTCGCTGGATTCCTGGCGCACGTTGAGACGCTCGCGCAGGTCGGTGGCCGCGACAGGGGCCGCTATTCCGAGCAGGGCGACCGCAAGCGTCAGGAGCCGCGGCGCGCATCGAAGGCGAGAGGTCTGTGTCATGGCCCGGAAAATTCCTGAAAAAACGCGAGTGCCAAAGGTCTGGAAAAGTGACTTCCGGTTATTGTTGGACTTCCCATTCCCGGAAGCGCACGTCGCCCTGGGATGTGGTCGCCTGGACCACGGGCTTGACCTCGATGACCTTGCGTTGCGCCCCCTTGGTGAACGTGTAGCTGGCGGTGCGTTGCTGTTCCGCGCCGTTGGCGCCGCGCAGCGTCATCACGACCTTGAGGTTGTGCTGGCCGCTGGTCACGTTTCCGGTAAATAGGCGATGCATGCCGCCCTTGGCGAGCGCGGCGAGTTCGGGCTCGCTGTAGAAGTGATAAGCCACGTCCTTGTCGTCGACCAGCAGCTTGGCGTCGATGATCTTGAGCGGTGAGCTGGGCTCCAGCGCGAACACCACGGCGGTTTCAGTGCTCGGGAAGAGCAGGTCCTTCTCGATCTGGGAGATGTCGCGATTGAGATTGAGGAGTTCGCCCTTGAGTCCCTGCAGATCCTTGGGCAGCGGGGCGCCGGCGGCATGGGCCTGCGTCAGCGGAAGGGCGCCGGAGAGGGCGAGGCCCAGGAAGGCCAGGGCGAGCAGTCGTCCACGAATCATTATTTATTGATCCAGATATTGTTTTTATGTGCGGTGCGTAGCGCGTCCGGCGCCAGGGACAAGGCCGGGCGGCGAGGGTCCCGTGCGAGATTGCCCTTTGGGACGGCAACCCTTCACACCGTCGATCGCGAGGTATTAACGCACAACAGTATTCGTCCGTCAAAGACCTGAAATGGCGGTTTTTCAGCAGGTTGTGAGCATTTTTTCATGCCGGCTTCAGCTGCAATCCGGGGCGATTCCCTGACCGGCAAGTTCATTCGGGAGCCGCTTTTTGACGGGCCTGTCGGGGGGTGGCGCGCCGCTCGTCCCGCGAATCCGGCCGCTCGTCCCGGGGAGTCGCAGTCCCGACACGGCCTGTCCGGCTTGTCAGCGCGCGAGGCGGGCGGCAAAGTGCCGGCTTCTTTTGCGGGAGTGGCCGCCATGCGCCTCGTTGCCGATGAAAACATGCCACTGGTCGCGGAGTTCTTTGCCGGGCACGAGGTCCGCCGCCTGCCGGGCCGGGGGATCTCGCGCGCCGATCTGCTGGAGGCGGATGCCCTTCTGGTGCGCTCCGTCACCCGGGTCGACCGTGCACTGCTCGCGGACACGCCGGTCCGCTTCGTCGGGACCGCCACCATCGGCACCGACCATATCGATCTGGCCGGCCTGGGCGAGCTGGGCGTACGCGTCGCCTCGGCCCCCGGGTGCAATGCCCGCGCCGTCGGCGAATACGTGGTGACTGCCCTGGCCTGTCTGGCGGCCGACCAGGGCTGGCGTCCGCAGGAACGGACGCTCGGCGTGGTCGGCCTCGGTAACACCGGGCGGCAGGTAGTGGCTCTGGCGCAGGCCATGGGCTTCCAGGTGCTGGGTTGTGATCCTTTCGAGGCGTTGCCTGGCATCCGGCAGTTAACCTTCGCGGAGCTTCGGGCGAAGGCGGACATCCTGTCCCTGCATGTGCCGCTGACCCGCGGCGGCACCCACGCCACTCATCACCTCGTCGATGCAGCCGTGCTGGCTGCATTGCCTGCCGGGGCCATCCTGGTCAACGCCTGTCGAGGCGAGGTGGTGGACGGCCAGGCTCTGGCGTCGCTGCTGGCTGCCCGCGCCGATGTCACGGCCGTGCTGGATGTCTGGGAAGGGGAGCCCCGGATTGCTCCTGCCCTGCTGGAGCAGGTGCGCCTGGGCTCGCCCCATGTGGCGGGCTACAGCCAGGAAGGCAAGTGGCGCGGCACCGAAATGGTCTACCGGGCCTTTTGCGACTTTGCCGGCATGGCGCCCCGGCATTCGCTGCCCGCCCTGCTGGCCGGTGTGCCGGCCCCGGCGCCCCTGCTGGCCACGGGCGCGACGCCAGCGGAGCTCCTTCGCGACCTCCTCCTGCAGGCCTGTCCGCTGCTGCGTGACGATGCCGCGCTGCGTCGGAGCATGGCGACTGCCGAGCCTGGCGCCGCCTTTGATGACATGCGCAGGCACTATCCTCCGCGCCGTGAGTTCACGGCCCATCGTGTCGCTTTGCCCGAAGCGAACGCGCTTTGGCCGCTCCTGACCCGGTTCGGCTTCCGGCCGGCCTGAGGCAATGCCGCTCTGGACGGCTGCCGGCTATGGATATTTGCGGGGAGGCTCCCTAAACTGAGCCGCCTGCACGCAGGCATTACTGCGTCCTACCCAGAAAACAACAAAGCCGCGGAGCCTTGGCATCGGCGGCGGTGCTCCAGGTAATCCATGTCCAGACTGTCCAAGCTCCTTCTCCTGACGTTCGCCCTGATGGTCCCGGCCGCGCATGCCGACGTGAGCCATTCCGACGAGGCCTCCGAGCCGGCTGCCGCCACCGGTGACGTCGACAACTTCTATATAGGCGTTGGCGTGTTCAGCGACATGCTCAACCTGAACGTTCAGGAGGTCACCCGCTGGGGCAACTTCCTGGTGCGCGTCGGGCAGTTCAGCGACAACGAAGGGCTTGCCGCCAACGTCAGCTGGCGCAAGCCGCTTGAGGGCGACGACGGCCATGCGTCCGGCTACTACATCGGACTCTTCGGGGGGCAGGTGGCGGGCGAGCAACTGGTGGAGGAGACCTACCACCGTCTGGGCGCCGGTGCTGAAATGGGCTATCACTGGGTGAAGGAATACACCCGCGCCGAACTGACACTTGGCGTGGGTGCCGCCGAGCCGCTGGAAGTCGGCAAGACGAAGCTCACGGCAGAGCCGACGATTTTCTTCAGTTTCCTCTGGTCCCTGGGCTATTAATCGGGGAAACACCGCCTCCTCTCCGATGGGGCCGGCAGTCGCTTCCCTGAGGGGGCGACTTTGCCTAACCTGAGCGTCCCCCAGCCCCTGAAACCGCAGTCATGACCTCAGCGCCCACGCCCTCACAGGACGGTTCCCTTTTCGAGACGGCGTGGAAGGCCAGCGGCAAAGGCGGCTGGCGACTCTCCTGGGACTCCCCGCTGGAAGGAGACTTCCAGGCCTACTACGCCGAACGTTATCGCGACCACATGGCCCTGGGCCTCGCGGTGGGCGCGCTGGCCATGGTGTTCTCCGTGTTCGAGGACTTCATGCTGCCGCCGGAGCAGCGGTTCATGCCGCTGTTCATCCGCTTTGGCGTCGTCATGCCGACTGTGGTTGCGCTGCTGCTGCTGATTCGCCGGCCGGCGATGGCCGCCTGGCAGCAGGGCATCCTCGTATTCTCCACGCTGGGCGGCGCGTCTGCCTTCCTGCTGATGGCCTTCTTCGTCACCGTGCCCATGGGGCGCATCTATATCGATACCCTGGTACTCATCCAGATATTCGGGCTTGCGTTGCTGCGCATGCAGTTCGGCTATGCGCTTGTGTGCGTAGTGGTGATTGCCGTCGGGACGGCGCTGGCGCTCTTCAAGCTGCCGTTTCCGGTCAAGCCGGACGAGCGCATCATCGACCTGATGCTCATCGTCTTCGCCGGCATGCTCTGTATCGTGGCGAACTACATGATGGAGCGTTCGGCCCGCTCCGATTACCTGCAGCAGCGCCTGCTGGAGTTGCGCCAGCAGGATCTCGAGGAGAGCAACTCGCATCTCGAGCAGTTGTTGCGCAGTGACGCCCTGACCGGCATCGCCAACCGCCGCTATTTCGACGAACGCATCACCGATGAATTTCGCCGCGCCGAGCGCGCGGCCTATCCGCTTGCGCTCCTGATGGTCGATGTCGACAGTTTCAAGCAGTACAACGACACCTATGGCCACCAGGCGGGCGACGAGACCCTCATCCAGGTGGCGCAGTCGCTGGCGTTGTATGCCCGTCGCCCGGGCGATGTCGCGGCGCGCTACGGTGGCGAGGAGTTCGCGCTCATCCTGCCGGGCTCCTCCGAAGCCGATGCCCTGGCGATTGCAGAGGAAGTGGTGGCCCACGTGTTTTCCCGCCAACTGCCGCACGCGACGTCGCGGGTCTGTGACCGCGTCACGGTCAGCATCGGCGTGGCATCCGTCCTGCCATCGGAGGGCGGTGCCGACACGACCCAGCTCATCGCCAATGCCGACCAGGCGCTGTATTTCGCCAAGACGGCGGGGCGTAACCGCGCGGCGACCTGGACGACGGTGGCACAGAAGGCGTGATGCGGCTGCCGTGCCAGGAGAGTTATTTTCCCCAATAAAAAAGCCGGCGAAAGCCGGCTTTTTTATTCAGACGGGAGCCTCAGCGATTGCCGAAGTCGTCCGCCTGCGGGAAGCGCATGCTGTCATCGCCGACGCTGCGGCGCGGCTTGGCCTTGATGCTCACGGCCGGCTTGACGCTGTTGTCCCGCGGCGTGGCGTCGCCGAAACGCGCGTCCGGCGTGCTGCGGGCGGCGCCAAAGCTGCGGCGCTCGCCAAAGCCGCCTTCGGGGCGGGGCTTGCGCGGCTTGAAGCCTTCGTTGCCACGCGGCTTGAAGCCGTCGGCGCTACGGGGTTTGAAGCCTTCGCCAGTGCGCGGCTTGAAGCCTTCGCCGGTGCGGGGCTTGAAGCCGTCGTTGCCACGCGGGCGGCGCTCGAGGCCGGTACGCTCCATGAAGTCGCGACGCTGGAATTCGCCAACGTCACCTTCGATGCGCGGCTGGCGCTCGCCGAGTTCCCGCGGCTGACGATCGCCGGAGTCACGCGGCTGACGATCGCCGAAGTCGCGCGGCTGGCGGTTGCCGAAGCCCTCGCCACGCGGAGCACGGTTACCGGCCTCGCCAGCGGCGAAACGGGGACGCTGCTCGCCACCGGTGCGGGGCTGGCGGTCGCCGAAGCCTTCGCTGCGCGGTGCGCGATCGGCAAAGCCTTCGCTACGCGGCTGACGATCACGGTCAACAAAGCGCTTCTGGCGGTCGTCCCGCTGTTCGCGGTCCTTGTGGCCCCAGCGCGGCTTTTCGCCTGCGCGGCGCGGACGCTCGCTGTCGAAGCGGCGCTGCGGCTCCAGGCCTTCGATGGTCTGGATCTCGAGCTTCTGGTCGAGGAAGTGCTCGATACGGCGCAGCACGCTGCGATCGCGCGGGCCGACCAGCGAGCAGGCGATGCCGGTGCGGCCGGCGCGGCCGGTACGGCCGATGCGGTGCACGTAGTCTTCGGCGTTCTTGGGCAAGTCGTAGTTGATCACGTGGCTGATGCCGGGCACGTCGATGCCGCGGGCGGCCACGTCGGTGGCGACCAGGATCTTGGTGCGACCGCTGCGCAGCGCCGTCAGGGTGCGGTTGCGCGAGGTCTGCTTCATGTCGCCATGCAGCGAGTCCACGGGAAAGCCGAAGCCGGCCAGTTCGTCGGCAAGGGCATCGCTGTCGACGCGGGTGCTGGCGAACACGATGGCCTGGTTCACGTCGGTGCCGGTGAGCAGGTTCATCAGCAGCTTCTTCTTGTGGTCGAGGTCATCGGCGTAATAGGCGCGCTGCTCGATCTGCTCGTGCTTGGTCTTGTGGCCAGCGATATCGATGCGCTGCGGCTCCTTCATGAGGGTGCCCGCCAGCTTGGCAATACGGTCTTCAAAGGTCGCGGAGAACAGCAGGGTCTGGCGCTCGGCCGGGCAGGCCGCGGCGATGCGCTCGACGTCCTCGATGAAGCCCATGTCCAGCATGCGGTCGGCTTCGTCCAGGACCAGCATGTCGAGGCGTTCGAACACGATGCGGCCACGGCTCATGTGGTCGAGCAGGCGGCCCGGGGTCGCGACCATGATGTCGTAGGGGCGGGCCAGCAGGCGGTTCTGCGCGGGGAAGGGCATGCCGCCCAGCACGCTCACGGTGCGCAGCTGGTTCAGGGTGGAGCCGTATTTCTGGGCAGCGGCGGTGACCTGCTGCGCCAGTTCGCGGGTCGGGGTCAGCACCAGCACGCGGGGGCCGCGGCCGGCCTTGCGGGGATCGTCGGCAATGGCGGACAGCGCCGGCAGCATGAAGGCGGCCGTCTTGCCGGTGCCGGTCTGCGCGGAAACGATGAGGTCACGGCCTTCCAGCGCGGGGGGAATCGCGGCGGCCTGGACGGGAGTGGGTTCGGTATAGCCGGCAGCCGCCAGCGCGCTCTGCACGGCTTCGTGCAGGTTCAGCGAGGAAAAAGACAATGTACTACTCCGGGGCTCATGGCCCTGATGGTCGATCAAATGCAAGCCGGGATCGGGGCGATGAGCCCACAGACGGCTGGCGGCGGTATCGTCGCCAACCGGATTTCACTGCGCAGGGGCAGGAGGCAAGGTCAGGAACGATGTTGGAAAGTTCCTGAGCCTTCAAAGGGGGCGGCTGTGGGAGCTTTCAGCAGGTCAAGCAGCAGTGCTGTTACCTGCGTCCGGGATGTCCCGGACAAGCAGAGGGCCTCTGGAGGCCATGCATTACAGCGATGATGGGGTTGTCGCCGAGGGCGTTAACCGTGTATCGCGGTTCTGGGGAGGTAACGGCCGCGGACTCTACACGGGCCGGGCGGTAAAACCAAGCAAAATCATGCGCCTGAATTGTCACGGCCCAGACAGCGTCGCGCGCGTCCGGGCACATGGGGTCGGACCGGGAACAGTCTCCTCTGGCGGCGCGCCGGCCCGCAGCAGGTTCGGCCTGTACTACGCTGTGCCGGCTGTCGCACGAAAACTTGCGGCATACCCACGGGGCGGAACCAGGCAGCGCCCTGTCATTTCTGAAGGGGCGCGGCATGATGGAAACGGACTGTCTCGATTGCGCCGTCATCGGCGCCGGCCCTGCGGGATTGACGGCGGCACTTTACCTTGCGCGTTTCCGGCGCCACATCGCGGTGCTGGACACGGGCGCCAGCCGCGCGGCGCTGATACCCGCTTCGCACAATTTCCCGGGCTTTCCGGAAGGCATTGCCGGGCTGGCACTGCTGCGCGTCCTTACCGCGCAGGTCGCGCGCTACGGCGTTTCCGTCGCGCCGGCGGAAGTCTTGCGGCTGCAACGGGCAGATGAGTGCTTCATGGTGGAGTCGCTGGCAGGCGTGCGGCGGGCGCGCACGGTGCTGCTCGCGACCGGCTGCATCGACACGTCGCCTGACTGGCCCGACTTGGAAGAGTCCGTGCGTGGAGGGTATCTGCGCTACTGCCCGATCTGCGATGGCTTCGAGGTGATCGACCGTGAGCTGGCGGTCCTCGGCAACGGCGAGCATGCGGCACAGGAGGCGCTGTTCATCCGGCATTTCACGCCACGGGTGACGCTGCTGACGGGAGGCGGTGCGCTGTCGGCGGAGCGCGGAACGCTGGCGCACCTGGGGTCCGCCGGTATTGCCGTCGTTACAGAGGCGGTGGTCTCCGGCCATGTCGATTCCGGTCGCTTCGCCTGTGTGTTCGCGGGGGACGGGCGCCGGAGCTTCGACAGCCTCTACCTGGCCCTCGGCACCACGTTGCGTTCCGGGCTGGCGGTTGCGCTGGGCGCGGCGTGCAGCCCGAACGGCGAGCTGTTGGTGGATGCGCACATGCAGACATCCGTGCCCGGGCTCTATGCCGCCGGCGATGTCGTGAAGGCGCTCAACCAGATGACGGTGGCGGCCGGGGAAGCTGCCACCGCCGCTACGGCAATCCATAACCGTCTGCGCCAGTTGACAGCCTGAGGGCGGCGCGCTTACCGGGAGCGTAGGGGCCGGGGCATCGCGGCAGGGGCCGCCGGCGCCAACAAAAAACGCGCCTTTCGGCGCGTTTCGAGTCCCTGTTTCCAGGGGATATTTGGTGGGCGGTACTGGGATTGAACCAGTGACCCTTGCCGTGTGAAGGCAATGCTCTCCCGCTGAGCTAACCGCCCGCTGTGAAGCGAGGCCGCGTATGTTAACGGTTTATCGAGGCATGGCAAGCCCCGTTGACCGTTTCACGCGACGGCCTGTTCAGCGTTTGACCGTCTGCGCCAGGAAGTCCATCAGTTCGCTGCGTCCGATGTCGCGCGACTCCGCGTCGCGGCGGCCTTTGTACTCCAGCGTGCCGGCGTCCAGCCCCTTTTCGCCGACCACGATGCGGTGCGGGATGCCGATCAGCTCGGCATCGGAGAACTTCACGCCCGGGCGCTCGTTGCGGTCGTCGAAATAGACGTCGTAGCCGGCCGCCGTCAGTTCCTCGTACAGCTTCGTGCTCTCTTCCTGGATGCGCACCGACTTGCCCCAGTTCATGGGGATGAGCGCGACATGGAAGGGCGCGATGGCGTCCGGCCAGATGATGCCCTTCTCATCGAAGTTCTGCTCGATGGCGGAGGCCACCACGCGGGTGACGCCGATGCCGTAGCAGCCCATGGTCACGATGAAGGGTTTGCCGTCCTCACCCAGCACGGAAAGCTTCAGCGCTTCGGAGTATTTCTTGCCGAGCTGGAAGATGTGGCCGACTTCGATGCCGCGTTTGATGACCAGCGTGCCCCGGCCATCGGGGGAAGGATCACCTTCCACCACGTTGCGGAGGTCGGCGACCAGCGACGGCTCCGGCAGGTCGCGGCCGAAATTCACGCCGGCCAGATGGAAGCCTTCACGGTTGGCGCCGCAGACGAAGTCGCTCATGGCCGCCACGGTGCGGTCTGCGATGACGCGGACCTTGTCGTTCACCTGTACCGGGCCGATGAAGCCCGGCTTGCAGCCCAGGCATTCCACGATCTCGGCTTCGGAGGCCAGGCGGAAATCCTTGAGACCCGCGATCTTGCCGGCCTTGACCTCGTTCAGGTCATGGTCGCCGCGCAGCAGGCAGAGGGTGAAGTGCTTCACCACGGGGGCCTTGGCGTCGGCCTGGCTCTCGGAATACAGGGCCACGGCCTTCACCATGCGGGTGACTTCAATGCCGAGCAGGGCGGCGACATCGGCGCAGGCGGTCTGGGTGGGCGTGGACACCTCGCGCATCGCCTCGCTGGCGGCGGCGCGCGGCGCGGCCGGCGCCAGAGCCTCGGCCATCTCGATATTGGCGGCGTAGTCGGAGGCATTGGAGAAGGCGATGTCGTCCTCGCCGGAACTGGCCAGCACATGGAACTCGTGCGAGCCGGTGCCGCCGATGGAGCCGGTGTCGGCCTGCACCGGGCGGAAGTCCAGCCCCAGGCGCGTGAAGATGCGGCAGTAGGTGTCGTACATCACGTCGTAGGTCTCCTGCAGGGAGGCCTGGTCGGTGTGGAAGGAGTAGGCGTCCTTCATGATGAACTCGCGCGAGCGCATGACGCCGAAGCGGGGGCGGATCTCGTCGCGGAACTTGGTCTGCACCTGGTAGAAGTTCACCGGCAGCTGCTTGTAGCTCTGCAGTTCCTGGCGGGCGAGGTCGGTGATGACCTCTTCATGGGTGGGGCCGAGCACGAAGGGGCGGTTGTGGCGGTCCTGGAAGCGCAGCAGCTCGGGGCCGTACTGCACGTAACGGCCGGACTCTTCCCAGAGCTCGGCGGGCTGGGTCACCGGCATCAGCACTTCCAGGGCACCGGCGCGGTCCATTTCCTCGCGGATGATGCGCTCCACCTTGTGCAGCACGCGACGGCCCAGCGGCAGCCAGTTGTAGAGGCCGGTGGCCACCTTGCGGATCATGCCCGCGCGGAGCATGAGCTGGTGGGAGATGACTTCGGCATCGGCGGGGGTTTCGCGCAGGGTGGCAAGCAGCAGGCGGCTGACGCGCATGGGAGTTCCTGTGGCGGCAAGTGGAAAGGGCGGAATTGTACGAGGCGGGTCGGAGGGCAACAATCGTTTATGCCTTTGTAACCCGGTCTCCACCTCCAATCGGCTCGCCTCGGCAGGGGATGCCTGTCTCGGTTACACTTCAGCCAGCGCCAGGCATCCGGCGCGTCCTGTTTATCCCTCTTCTGCCCGGAAATTCCGCATGACACTGACCTCCGCCGCTATTACCGATGTCATCCGGCAAGGCGTACCGGCATCGGAGGACAGCGGCTTCCTGGTGGAATCCGTGACCGAACATGGCGTGGTTTGCCGGCTGCCCTACAACGACCGCCACCTGCGCCCGGGTGGCACGCTGTCGGGCCCCAGCATGATGACGCTGGCGGATGCCGCCATGTATGCCGCCGTCCTGGCGCGCCTGGGCCGGATCGAAATGGCGGTGACGCAGAACCTGAACATCAACTTCCTGGCGCGGCCCAGGCCCGCCGACCTCGTGGCCGAGGCGGAGATACTGAAGATGGGCCGGCGCACCGTAGTGCTGGACGTGAAGATCTTTTCCGCCGGCAGCCCCGAGGTGGTGGCCCACGCCACCGGCACCTACTCCCTGCCTCCGCCCGGCAAGGGCTGAGCCAGACGGTTTCCTTTCGCGACCCTGTCCGGGCCGTGAAGACTGAATAAAACGAATCTAGAGACGTGTAATTGATGGCTACTCCCAAGCCGCTGGCGGCCAGCCAGCTCTACAAGGCCTGCAAGGCTTCCGACTTCCCCTTCCGCAGCACGAAGGAGTGCGAGCCGTTCAACGATTTCCTCGGCCAGGAGCGCGCCAAGGAAGCGGTCGCCATGGCCGTGGCGCTGCCGCACGACGGCTACAACATCTTTGCGGTCGGCACCAGCGGGCTTGGCAAGCGCACCATGATCCGGCGCTTCCTCAACGAGGTGGCGGCGCGCTGCCCGGCGCCCTCCGACTGGTGCTACGTCAACAACTTCGCCGAGCCGCGCTATCCGGCAGTGCTGGAATTCCCGGCCGGAATGGGCAAGGAAGTGAAAAAGGACATGGCCATGCTCTGGCGCGACATGTCCGAGGCCGTCATTGCCTCCTTCGAGAGCGAGCAGTATTTCGAGCGCATGGAGCTGCTCAAGGGCGAGCTCTCGCGTGCCCAGCAGGAAGCCTTGTCCGGCCTTGCCGGCGACGGCGAGAAGCAGGGCGTCAAGCTGGTGTTGCGCACGCCGGGCGGCTACGGCTTCTCGCCCATGAACGACCAGGGCGAGGTGATGAGCGTCGAGGCGTTCAACAAGCTGCCCAAGAAGGAACAGCAGCGCCTGCGCGACATCATGAGCGACATGGAGACCAAGCTGCGCAAGGTCGCCCGTGGCCTCAACCAGGCCGAGGAGCAGAACCGCGACAAGGTCCGCCAGCTCAACGACGAGGTCACCTCGCGCGCCATCGATGCCCATCTCGAGAAGATGCGCAGCAAGTACGCCGCCTTCCCGGAATTCCTGAAGTACCTCGAGGCCTACGAGAAGGATGTCATCGAGAACGTCGACGTCATCCTGAACGCCCAGGAGGCGCAGCAGGACGTGGTCGCCACGGTCAGTACCGACAGCGGCATCCCCTCGCGCTATCAGGTCAACGTGATCGTGAGCAACGATCCCGAGAAGGGCGCGCCGGTCGTCTTCGAGGACCTGCCGACGCACTACAACCTGATGGGCCATGTCGAGCAGGTGACCTATATGGGCACCGTGGCGACCGACTTCACCCTGATCCGCGCCGGCGCCCTGCACCGCGCCAACGGCGGCTTCCTGCTGCTCGAGGCCGAGCAGGTGCTGGAGCAACCCTATGCCTGGCAGGGCCTGAAGCGCGCCTTCCGCTCCAAGTCGCTGAAGCTGTCCTCGCTGGAGCAGATGCTGACGCTGACCGGCACCATCTCCATCGAGCCGGACGGCATTCCCTTCCACGTGAAGGTGGTGCTGCTCGGCGACCGCGAGACCTTCTACCTGCTGCGCCAGTTCGACCCCGAGCTCGGCGAGTTCTTCAAGATGCGCGCGGACTTCGAGAACAGCATGCCGCGCACGCCGGATAACGAGCGCCACTATGCGAACTTCCTCGCCGACTTCGTGCACAAGGAAAGCCTGCGCCCGCTCGATAAAAGCGGCGTAATGCGCCTCGTCGAGGAAGCCGCGCGCGATGCCGAGGACCAGGAAAAGCTCTCGCTGCACGCGGCGAGCGTCGGCGACCTGCTGCGC
Organism: Moraxellaceae bacterium; assembly: GCA_029237815.1. Lineage (GTDB taxonomy): Bacteria > Pseudomonadota > Gammaproteobacteria > Pseudomonadales > Moraxellaceae > UBA2031. Next base: position 465,332 of record JAQZBP010000003.1, on the reverse strand, counting down.
GAAGCCAACTTCTGGGCCGGCCAGGACAACGTGAAGCTGATCCGCGATACGCACATTCGCCGTGCTCTACAGGGACAGGAACGTCGTCACGAGCGCCTGCGCAAGCTGTACATGGAGGAGATCGCCAAGGGCACTCAGCTCTTCACGGGCGAGGGCGAGATCGTCGGCCAGGTCAACGGCCTGACGGTGGTGCAGTACGCTGACGCCGAGTTCGGCATGCCGTCGCGCATCTCGGTGACGGCGCACTATGGCCATGGCGACATCAACGACATCGAGCGTGACGTGGACCTCGGCGGCGCCATCCATTCCAAGGGCGTGCTGATCCTCACGAGCTTCCTGAAATCCATCTTCGGCGCCGAGCACACGCTGCGCTTCGCCGCCAACATCGCCTTCGAGCAGTCCTACGGCGGCGTGGACGGCGACAGCGCTTCCCTCGGCGAGCTCTGCGGCCTGCTCTCGGCCATCGGTCGCATTCCCATCCGCCAGCACGTCGCCATCACCGGTTCCATGAACCAGTTCGGCGAAGTGCAGCCCATCGGCGGCGTGAACGAAAAGATCGAGGGCTTTTTCGCCGCCTGCCAGCTCAAGGGCTACGACGGTCCGCAGGCCGTGGTGATTCCGGTGCAGAACGTGCGCAACCTGATGCTGCGCGAAGACGTGCTGGAGGCGGTGAAGGCGAAGAAGTTCTTCATCCATGCCGTCAGCCATGTGGAAGAGGCCATCGAGCTGCTCATGGGCATGCCGGCCGGCCGGCCCGACAAGAAGGGCCGCTTTCCCGAAAACACGGTGTTCCGCAAGGTCGCCGACCGCCTGCAGCAGTGGCACGACGCCGAGAAGCGCAATGACAAGGAAAAGGAAGAAGAGGACGAGGACATCCTCGAGGAGAAGCTGAAGGAGAAGCACCATCCCGTGCCCGACGAGGTGCCGCTGCCGAAGCACACGAAGGGCCGCCGTCGTCGGTAAGACGCGGGCTTGAGCGGCGGTATGCGCAGCAAAGCAAATGAAAAAGGCGGCCCTCGGGCCGCCTTTTTCATTGCGGGTGCCGCGGGCGGATCTCAGGGCGTGTTCATGAGCGTGTCGACCTGACGGACAAGGTCCAGCAGCCGTGCCGTGTCGATGTCTTCAAGGCGCGCGAATTCATGCTCGGCCAGCGCATGGATGTGGCAGTTGCCCGGCAGCGCGGCGCCCGCGTCGATCACGGCCCGCGTGCGCGGCAGGAAGACCCACTGCAGCCACTGGTGCAGGCGCAGGGTGTCGTACATGAAGGGCATGACGGAGTTCATGGCCGCAGCCGAAGGCGGCGCCGCCGACCACAGGCCGCAGGCGCGCATCTCGGCTTCGACTTCCTGCAGCAGGTTGCGCATGAGCTGGTGAGGTTCGGCGTGAGGCATGATCAAAAAATTCCGCAGGAGCGATGTCAGGAATGGCGGGCGCGCCGTGCGCGACCGTCGCGACCCGGCCGGAGCCGGGGCACGGGGCGGGCCCGAGAGCTACAAGCCGTATTCATCCAGGTGGGCAAGGAAGCCTTCCGCATCCTTCTCGCCGACGAGCCGGGCCTGGGATAACTCCTTCCCGTGGCGGTCGAAGAAAATGATGCTGGGCGGCCCCATAAGCGCAAATCGCTTCATGAGCTCGCGATCCTCCGCGTCGTTGGCGGTGACGTCGGCCTGCACGAGCCGCAAACCGGCGAGGCGCGTGGCCACGTCCGGCCGGCGGAACACATGGCGCTCCATCACCTTGCAGCTCACGCACCAGTCGGCATAGAAGTCCAGCATCAGCGGCTTGCCCTCCTGCACGGCCAGCGCGATCTCGCGATCGAGGTCGGCACTCGTCTTGATGCGCACGAAGGGCGTGGGCTTTGCCGCCTGCTCCTGGTTGCTGAGCGAGGCCAGCGGCCGCAGCGGGTCGTCGCCGCCGGCCGTGGCGCCGACCATCAGCGCCGCCGCAAAGACCAGCGCGCAGAAGGACGCGGCGCGGACCAGCAGGCCGACGCCGTTACGCGCATGCCCCAGTCGCCACAGCCAGAGTCCCAGCGCCGCCGTGCACAGCCCGTAGAGCGCGAGCGCCACCGGCGCGGAGGTCAGGCGGGTGAGCAGCTCGGCGCCCACGAAGAGCAGGAGGAAGCCGAAGAAGGTCTTCACTTCCGTCATCCAGGCGCCGGACTTCGGCAGCAGCCGGCCTTCGGTCGCGCCCAGCACGAGCAGGGGCACGCCCATGCCGAGCGCCAGCAGGAAGAGCGAGAGCGCGCCGAAGGCGGCGTCGCCGGTCGTGCTGATGTGCAGCAGCACGCCGAACAGCGGCGCCGACACGCAGGGCGACACCACCAGTGCGGAGAACAGGCCCATCACGAAGCTGCCCAGCAGGGCACCGCCTTGCTGGCGCTGGCTCAGCGAATGGAAGTGGTCGTGCAGCACGGCGGGCAGGCGCAGCTCGAACAGGCCGAACAGGCTCAAGGCCAGCGCGAAGAAAAGGAGCGCGAACACGATCAGCACGACCGGCTGCTGGAACCAGCCGGGCAGGTTGACCTGCTGCCCGAACAGCGCCACCAGAAAGCCGATCAGCGCATACACCGTGGCCACGCCGAGCACGTAGGCGAGGGCGAGCAGGAAGCCGCGTAGCGCGGAGCTGGTGTGCTGGCGCGCCACGATGCCGGCCAGGATGGGCAGCATGGGCAGCACGCAGGGCGTGAAGCTGAGCGTGAGTCCGAGCAGGAACACGATGAACAGCTGGGTGAGGCGGCCCGTGGATTCGGGCGGGCTGGCCGCTGTTTCGGGAATCACTTCGGTGACCGACGTAGTGCCGACCTCGAGCACCATGTCCTGTGGCGGGTAGCAGAGGCCGGCGTCGGCACAGCCTTGCCAGCGCACGGCGAGACGCCCCGTACCGGTGACGGGCAGGGTCACGACGGGACTGTCGTGGTGCACACGGACACGGCCGAAGTTGGGATCGTCCTTCCACTCGCCTTCGCTGGAGAAAGCCGGGGTGCCCGGGGTCAGGGCCGGGTCCTGCGCGGTGAACTGGAAGCGGTCGCGGTAGAGGTAGTAGCCGGGCGTGACCTGGAAATCGAGGCTGAGGCCCTCGGCGGTGCGGCTCGGCACCAGCTGGAAGGCCTCCTCGGCGCGCAGGAACTGGGGCTGTCCGGCAGAGCCGATCTTCTTGAGCTCGGCCAGCGCGGGCAGGGGCAGCAGAACGCCGAGCACCAGCAGCAGGGAAAGCCAGAGACGGACGAGGCGGGTGGCGGAGGACGGGGTCACGGCAGGCTCCCAGGGGACGTCATGCGATTGTCGGGGCTGGCGCCGGCGCCTACAAGCGGACAGTCCGAAGCAAGTGCTGACAAGCCGGGGGCTTTGCGCGATGCTCGCCCCGGTCAATCCGTCAAATCCCTGAATCAAAAAAGGACATTTTCATGCCCGTGCAACTGGCCCGCATCGTCATTCCCCTGGTGGTGGCGCTGATCCTGCTCTTCATCCTCAACCCCTTCGTCGTCATCGGTCCGGGCGAGCGTGGCGTCGTCATGAATTTCGGCGCCGTGCAGAAGGAGATCATGGGCGAGGGCCTGCACGTGCGGATCCCCATCATGCAGCGCGTGGTCATCATGGACGTCAAGGTGCAGAAGGGCGAAGGCCAGGGCGATGCCGCCTCCAAGGACCTGCAGCAGGTCACCACCAACGTCGCCATCAACTACCACCTCGATCCGGCGCGCGTGGGCGAAACCTTCCAGACCGTGGGCACCCTCCAGGCGGTCAGCGATCGCATCATCCTGCCCGCGGTGCAGGAGTCGGTGAAGGCGGCCACGGCGCTCTACACGGCCGAGGAACTGGTATCCCGCCGCCAGGAAGTGCGCGACCAGATCCGCGCGCAGCTGCGCGAGCGCCTGACCAAGAACGGCGTGATCGTGGACGAGTTCTCCATCGTCAACTTCGCCTTCTCGCAGGAATTCAGCAACGCCATCGAGGCCAAGACCACGGCCGAGCAGTTCAAGCTCAAGGCGCTGCGCGATCTCGAGCGTATTCGCATCGAGGCCGAGCAGAAGATCAGCTCTGCCAAGGCCGAGGCCGAGTCCCTGCGCCTGCAGAAGGAAATCGTGACGGAGAACCTGATCGAGCTGCGCAAGATCGAGATGCAGCAGCGCGCCATCGAAAAATGGGATGGCCGCCTGCCGCAAGTGACTGGGGGCGCCACGCCCTTCATCGATCTGAAGGCCGAAGCGCGCTGATAACGCTGGAAGTATTAAAGAAGGCGGCGCTGCGGCGACCGCCTTTTTTATTGCGCGATGCCTGGGCCCGCCCGCGGTTGCAGCGAGGGGGGGCTTGCGTGACGTCCTGAGTCGAGCAATTCATCCGCCCTCTGGGTCTTGCGCCCGATGGTTTCCGCCTCGGCAGTCGCTACGCTGCTTTCCGGCAGGGACACCGGACGGATATCGCCGCGCGTCCTGATGCCGTGAATCCGCCAGGGACAGGGAGAGTGCAATGCCAGCAGGGAAGCGCAACGTGGTGGGCATCGTGGTGGGCACGATGATGGGCCTGGGCCTTGCGGGGCAGGCCGCTGCGGGGGATGTCTACCGCGCCTGTGCCGACACCGGCAACAAACAGGTCCGGCCCAGCAGTATCCTGGTCAACAGCCTGCCCGCCTGTACCAACAAGGAAGCGGTGCATGTCTGGAACCAGACGGGGCCACAGGGCTTGCAGGGACCGCAGGGCCCGACCGGCCCGTCGGCTGCCTACGTGAAGTATGGCCAGCCCCTGACCGTGCTGCCGGTGACCCCCGCCGGCAGCTTTCCGAACGAAGCCTGGACCGATGTCGCGACACTGGATCTGCCGGCCGGCAGTTACGTGATCACGGCCAAGGCGAGCCGCATCGTCAACCGCTCCACGACCGAGGCCGAGGTGGCTGACGTCAAGTGTGCCCTGAACGTTGCCGACGGCACCCTCGCCACGGTGGCCAGCGAGGCCTCGGTGGGCTCTCGCCGCACGATCACGCTGGTCGATACCGCCGCGTTCAACCCGACCGAGGCCAAGACCGTGAAGTTGCGCTGTGTCAATCGCAGCCCGGTGGGTGATGTGCTGGTGGGTGAGTTCTACATCAGTGCGATCAAGGTCGGTTCGATCAACTGGCAGTAAATGGCGGCAGTGCCTTCAGTTAGCCGCAGCCGGTTTGCGGATATGTACGGGCACGTACTTATGGAAGGGCGTGCGCGAGAGCGGATCGCAATGGTCGCTGGCGGTGAGCCGGTTGATCTCGGGGCCGGCCGGGGCGCCGCCGTTATAGCGCTGGCCGTAGCCGTGCGGCAGCGTGACCATGCCGCGGCGCACGCTGTCGTCGATCTCGACCACCACCTCGATGGCGGCCAGGCCGGAATCGCAGAGCGCCTTGTCGCCATCGGCCAGCTCCAGCGCGGCGGCATCCTCCGGATGCATGCGCAACGCGCCGTGCGGATCGACCTTGCGCCAGGCCGGGTCGCGGTAGATCTGGTTGGCGTTATAGCTACGGCGCTCGCCGGCCATGAGGATGAAGGGCGCGTCGGCACCGGGCGGAACCTCGTCCTTCAGCGCGCGCAGCTCGGCCAGCATCTCGGGGATTTCGAGATGCACGCGGCCGTCCTTGTGCTTGATGAAGCGCCAGGTGTCGGCCATTTCGTGACGGCTCATCACCATGCCTTCGCGTTGATCAAGAATGGCCTTGAAGAAGGCGCTGCCCAGGGTGAGGCGGTTGCCCTTGTGGCCGGCGCGCTTCACGGCGGCGTAGTGCTCGTTGGCGTAGCCGATGGACAAGGGCAGCAGTGGCGCCGCGGCGGCGGCATTGTCCGGCAGCGCCTTGCCGAGGGTGCGGTAGACGATGGAGGCGGCAAAGGGAATCCATTCCTTGTGCCGTGCCAGCGTCGCACCCAAGGCAGCCATAAAGCCCAGGTGCCCCGAGGCCGCGGGCTCCAGGCGCGCAATGCGCTCCAGCAATGGAAAGCGCGTGGGGATCAGGCCCATCTTCTCCAGCAGGCGGGTGTAGATTTCCGGCTCCGGCAGTGACTCCCCCAGCGGCGGGAACAGCGGATGCCGCAGGTGGAAGGCGTTTTCCGGAAATTCCAGGTTGAAGCCGGTCGCCTCCCATTTCTCGAACTGCGAGGCCGCGGGCAGCACGTAGTGCGCCAGGCGCGCGGTTTCGCTCAGCGCGACATCGATCACGACGAGCAGCTCCAGCGACTGGAAGGCGCGCTCATAGGCGCCGGTGTTGGCATAGGTGAGCGCCGGATTGGCGCTGTCCACGAACACCGCGCGCACGCGCTTCTCGCCGGCGTGCAGGATTTCATCCGGCAGGATATTGGGCGGATAGATGCCGGCGATGGGATGCATGCCGTGATAGGCGGTGCGCTTCAGCGACTTGCCCTTTCTCACCTGGCGCTCGTCGGTGTGACCGAGGATGGGCAGCAGGAAGCTGTGCAGGTTGTTGCCGCCTTGCTTGCCAAAGTTGCCGGTGACCAGGTACAGCAGCTTCTCGAGATAGCCGTTCAGCGTGGTGTGCAAGGTCTGTTGCAGGCCGAGGTCGATACGCACGCAGCCGCGGCGCGCTTTGGCGAAATCGCGGGCGACCTGCGTGACGAGCTCCAGCGGCACATCGGCGCGCGCCACGTAGTCCTCGACCGGAAGCTCGCGCAGCGCCTTCTCGACAGCGTCAAAACCGTTGCAGTGCTGCGCCAGGAACTCTCGGTCGTGCAGGCCTTCGCGCACGATGATGGCCAGCATCGCGCTCATGAGGAAGGCATCGGTGCCGGGCTTGAGTTGCAGGTGGATGTCGGCCTGCTTCGCGGTTTCGCTGCGGCGCGGGTCGATCACCACCATGGTGCGATCCGGGTCTTTCTTGATGGCCTTCAGGGTGTCGCGGGCATTGTGGATGCCGTGGGCCTGGTAGGGATTGGTGCCGATAAAGAGCACGTAGTCGGCGTGCTCCACATCCTCGGTGGTGTGGCAGGTCTGGCGCCCGAAGTAGCGGCCGTTGAGCCAGAAATCGCCGGTCTTTTCCTGGCCGAGCGCGTTATAGGCGTAGCGGCTTTTCATGGCGGCAAGGATCTGCCGGTTATAGGCGCCGCCCAGGTGGTTGCCCTGGCCACCACCGCCCACGAACGCAAACGCATCACCGCCGTGCGCCTTGCGAATGGCCAGCAGTTTTTGTGCGATGTCACCCAGCGCCTCATCCCAGCTGACGCGGACAAAGCTGCCATCGGGCTGGCGCTTGAGCGGGTATTGCAGGCGATCGGCATGCTGCTGGTAGTGCTGCAGACGGGCCGCCTTCTGGCAGATATAGCCCTTGGAGACGGGGTGATCATCGTCGCCGCGGATTTTCACGAAGTTGCCGTTGTCGATGTCGACCACCAGGCCGCAGTTGCGCGAGCAGAGGATGCAGGCGGTTTTTTCCTGTCGCGCCGTGGGACTGATCGCGGTCATGACTAAGACTCCTTCAATGAATGGGGCGGCGCCTTAGAGGCGTTCCAGCCAGGCTGCGAGGCGCGGCCGCGTGAGCAACTCGGGACGCATGCGATCGCTGGTGCGTAACACTTCAAGCAACTGGCTGCCGACGGCGATGTCGGCAATGGTCTGGCGCTTGCCCACCAGCCAGTCGCCGGCCTCCAGCACCGATTCGATGCGATCGAGGTGGCGCAGGAATTCCGCCTCCACATCCTCGCGCGACTGACGGCCCAGACCCTGGGCATAGAGCTGCAAGCCCAGCATGGCTTTTACCGTGAGCCGCGTGGGCAGGCGCTCGATCGCAGGACGGCCGGCAGCGGCCAAGGCCACTGCCTGCGCAAAGGCGTCCGCATCTTTCACGCGGAAATACACCTCGAACCAGTACAGGGTCTCGTCGGCCCAGTCCTCCCAGAGTTCAACCTGGGCGCGCTGCTGCGGCTCCTGTGGAAACAGCGGCGGCAGCGGATAGTGCTCGTCGAGATAGCGGCAAATGCGGGTGCTGTCCTGCAGGCGCAGGCCGTCGATGTCGAGCACCGGCACTTTGCCGACCTTGGAGAGGCCCATGACGCGGGTGGCGAGCAGGCCGTTGTAGTCGATGGCCTCGAAGGGCAAGCCCTTGAAGCGCAGGGCGCGCGCGACCTTCTGGCAGAAGGGGGAAATTTCCCACTGGTGCAGGATGATGGCTGTCATGTCGGTTTCCTGAAGCGGTCGGAATGTTCAGCCTTTCTTGGCACTGACCCACATGGCGATGCGGGCCCGGAACACGATGTCACCGGCCGTGTCCGTGACCAGGACCTCCACCGGGAGCTCGCCGCCTGCAAATCCGTCGATCGCCACGAGGGGGCGCGCCGTCGCCACGAGATCGGTTTCGGCCTTCTTCAGGTATTCCACCGTCATGCCCTTGGGAATCCAGCGCTGCGAGGCGGGCAGCGTGACGTCCGTGACCAGCCCGCCCGAGAGCTCGGCCATATTGCACATGGCGATGGCGTGCACCGTGCCGATGTGGTTGGTCACGGCCCGGTGCTTGCGCATCTGCACTTCGCAGTGGCCCGGCTTGAGTTCGGAGACGAGCGGGCTGATCGAGCGGAAGTAAGGCGCTTTCAGGCAGATGGCGCGCGAGAAGAGGCCCTTGCCGAGGGGAAAGCGGCGGAAGCGGTTGTAGAGCGAAAGCGTGTCGGCCATGCGGGATCTCCTAGTGTTGGTGCGCCAGCACGGCCGGCGAGCTGTTTATATAGGCCAGCGCCTGCTCGGTCGAGGCCTCATGCAGCGGCTCGTAGCCCGGGCGCACGAAGCGCAGCGAGTGGAAGGTGAACCAGACAATGTCGGGCACGTTGCCGCGCACGGCGGCCTGGCGCCAGGCGTACCAGAAGCCGGGACTCATCAGGCTTGCATTCTTTTTCTTCATGCTGGGGTCCTGGCGCATCAGTTCCACTGTGCCGGCGCCCATGCGCAGTACCAGCGTCGGCAGCACGATGGCCATGAGCAGGGTGCGCAGTGGCCAGCGTCCGCCCAGGTGGCGGTAGAGGTCGTAGGCAACGGTGCGATGCTCGATCTCCTCGGCGCCGTGCCAGCGGAAGAGGTCGGCCACGACGGGATCGGCGCCACTGCCTTCCCAGTTCGCGTCCAGGATGTAGACGCCGAGCGCGGAGGTGAAGTGTTCGATTGCCGCCACGGCGCCGACACGGAACACCAGCCACTGCTTTTGCAGGAAGCGGGGCGGCTTGCGGCCGAAGGGTTCGGCGGAGAGCAGCTGGTCGAACAGCACGGCGTTGTTCCGCTCGAAATCGCCGCCGCCGATGCCGAGGCGCTTGAGGTAGCCCTCGATGGAGTCGTGGTGCGCACGGCTGTGCACGGCTTCCTGCTTGATGAAAGCCTGCACGTCGGCACACAGCTTTTTGTCCTTGACCAGCGGCAAGGCCTCGCGGAAGACACGGCAGAAGAATTTTTCGCCCTGCGTGAGCAGATAGCTGAATTCGTTGACGGCATGGCTGGCGAACGCGTCGTCCTTCAGCCAATGCAGGGGAGAATCGCCCCAGTTGAATTTCACTTCGCGAGGAACGATGTCGTAGGGAGCGGACGATGCAGAAGGGCGGGTTGACATGGCTCAGGCCTCCTCGAGGGATTGGACGAACGTGGTGATGGCCTGGGCGAAGGCCTGGGGGTGGGATAGCGAGGCCCAGTGACCGGCGTCGAGTTCAGTTCGGCGCAGGTTCGGCGCCCATTCCTCGACGCCGTCGAAGAGGTGAGGGGGAACGAAGCGGTCGCGGCGCATGACCAGCAGCTGTACCGGTACGTCGGTGCGCTGCGGTCGGGGACGTAGCAGGCGGGGCAGCAGGTTGGCGCGATAGAGGCCGAGGCCGTGGTAGCCGTCGGCGACCTGGGTGGGACGCGCCGCAGTTTGCACCCCTTCGATCAGGCCCAGCAGACGCGGCCACTGGCGGCCGAGCCCGAGCTTCCAGGTGAGCTCCGGCAGCAGGGGCAACTGGAATGCCAGCATGTAGGAGGAGCCCAGGGCCTGGCCGACAAATTCAGCGAGCTTGCGCGGTGTCGGTGACTGCAAGCGACGGTGAAACCACTGTCCGACATGGTCCAGTGACGGCGCCGCGGCAGTGTAGGAAGCAATACGGCCCTGCAGGTGCGCGGACATCAGGGCCTCCCAGCCCTGCAGGGCGCCCCAGTCGTGGCCCACCAGGTGGACCGGGCAGTTCGGGCTGACGGCATCAATGACGGCGGCCAAATCCGTGACCAGGTGCTTCAGTGCATAGGCAGCGCTGCCGGCCGGAGCCGTGGAGAGGCCGGCGCCCCGCACGTCATACGCCACTACGTGGCAGGTCCCGGCCAGTTGTTCGGCAACCCCGGACCATACCTCGGCGGAATCGGGATAGCCGTGGACCAGTACCACGACCGGGCGGTGTTTCTTTCTCGTTCCCGGTGAGCCCCAAGTGTGGATGGCGAGATCGACGTCGCCGGATCGGATGAACTGCGTGGGGGTCATTGCGAACTCCGGGCAATGGAGGGGGCACAGTCGCCAACGGACGACCGTCGAACCGACGTTGTCAGTGCTTGATGGCAGAGTAAGTTCCAAAATGGAACTCGTCAAGCCGCAAGGATGTCCCTAGAATGACCAGACGGTTTTTCGGAGACGGTCATGAAGTGGCAAGACGTTGGGGAGATGCCCTGTTCGGTGGCACGCAGCCTGTCCATCCTGGGCGACCGCTGGACCCTGCTGATCCTGCGCAACGCCTTCCTGGCGGTCCGTCGCTTCGATGATTTCCAGTCCCAGCTGGGCGTGACTCGCCATATTCTGGCCGAGCGGCTGAGCCGGCTGGTGGAAACCGGCGTGCTGAAGAAGGTGGCGTACCAGGACAATCCGCCCCGCTATGAGTACCGCCTGACCGAGATGGGACGTGACCTCTACCCAGTGCTGCTGGCGTTGACCACTTGGGGTGACAAGTGGCTGGACGAGGGCAAGGGCGTGCCGCTGGAGTACGTGCACAAGAGCTGTGGGCACAAGTTCCGGCCGACCATGGTCTGCTCGGAGTGCCGCGCGCCCGTGACTCCACATGATGTCCAGCCCGTGGCCGGCCCCGGCCTGGCGGCAGCTTCCGCTGCTCAGAAGTGACCGGCCTGATGGAGCACACTCTTCACTGCTTGCGCAGTCCCGTTGATAGCAGCTCTGCTCGTCTGTCCTGAGTCCCCGTTCTAGCGCCGGCTAGGTGGGCCGCTGCGGACACCCGCCGCCCTGCCATCGTCAGCTGGCAGCGTGGCCACCCGGTCATTCTTAGTCCCCCCTTTGCGTTAACAAAGTTCCTTCGGATGCATACACTTGGCCACCCTGTGCGCCGCCCGGACGCCCGCTTGGCTACTCTTCCAAGGCTGCCACCCGTCGGCTGTCCGGCATCCCACAGTGCGCTGCGCTACCTGCCGCCCCTGTAGCCGGGGTCTACCCTGCAGGCTAACGCTCACCATCCCACTACGGAGATCACTCATGATTTATTCGGGATCCGCCATCAGCGTCTCGCTGCTTGGCGACGGCATCGCTGAACTCAAATTCGATCTCGCCAACGAATCCGTAAACAAGTTCGACCGCGCCACGCTCACCGAGCTGGCCGCGGCGACCGACGCGATCAAGGCGGACAAGAACGTGAAGGGCGTGGTCGTCACGTCCGGCAAGGGCGTGTTCATCGTCGGCGCCGACATCACCGAATTCGGTGCGCTGTTCGGGGGCGGCGAAGCGCAGATCGCCGAATGGGGCATCAATGCCAACAAGGTGTTCTCCGCTTTCGAAGACCTGGACGTGCCCAAGGTCGTGGCCATCAACGGCTTCGCACTCGGTGGCGGCTTTGAAATGTGCCTGGCCTGCGAATACCGCGTCATGTCCACCGCCGCCAAGGTCGGTCTGCCGGAAGTGAAGCTGGGCATCATGCCGGGCTTCGGCGGTACCGTGCGCCTGATGCGCGTGATCGGCGTGGACAATGCCGCCGAGTGGATTGCCGCCGGCGCGGAAAAGAAGCCCGATGTCGCGCTGAAAGATGGCGCGGTGGATGCCGTTGTCGAGCCGGAAAAGCTGCAGGCTGCCGCGCTCGACCTCGTGAAGCAGTGCATCAATGGCAAGCTCGACTGGCGCGCCAAGCGCCAGGAAAAGCTGGACCCGATCAAGCTCAACAACATGGAACAGATGATGGCCTTCAACACGGCCACCGCGATGATCGCCGGCCAGGCCGGTCCGAATTATCCGGCGCCGAAGCTCGCCATCCAGAACATGCAGGCCCAGGCCAACAGCAAGCGCGATGAAGCGATTGCGATTGAAGCGCAGCACTTCGCCAAGGCCGCCGTCACCCCGCAGGCCAACGCCCTCGTGGGTCTCTTCCTCGCCGACCAGGCCGTGAAGAAGGCCGCCAAGAAGCACGAGAAGGGTTCGTCGAAGGAAGTGAACATGGCCGCCGTGCTCGGCGCCGGCATCATGGGCGGCGGCATCGCCTACCAGACCGCCAGCAAGGGCACGCCCATCATCATGAAGGACATCGCCTCCAAGGCGCTGGACCTCGGCATGGGCGAAGCCACCAAGCTGCTGTCGCGCCAGGTGGAAAAGGGTCGCCTGACCCCCACCAAGATGGGCGAGACCCTGTCCCGCATCCGCCCGACGCTGAACTATGGCGACTTCAAGGAAGTCGACATCATCATCGAAGCCGTGGTGGAAAACCCCAAGGTCAAGGCCGCCGTTCTCTCCGAAGTGGAAGGCCTGGTGAAGGAAGACACGATCATCGCGTCCAACACCTCCACCATCTCCATCTCCTTCCTGGCGGAATCGCTGAAGCGCCCCGAGAACTTTGTCGGCATGCATTTCTTCAACCCGGTGCACATGATGCCCCTGGTCGAAGTGATCCGTGGCAAGAAGTCCTCCGACGCCGCTGTCGCCTCCACCGTGAAGCTGGCCGGCAAGATGGGCAAGACCGCCATCGTGGTGAACGACTGCCCGGGTTTCTTCGTCAACCGCGTGCTGTTCCCGTATTTCGGCGGCTTCGACATGCTGGTGCGTGACGGCGCCGACTTCCAGGCCGTCGACAAGGTCATGGAGAAGTTCGGCTGGCCCATGGGCCCGGCCTATCTGCTCGATGTGGTCGGCATCGACACCGGCGTGCACGCGGCCAAGGTGATGGCCGAGGGCTTCCCCGACCGCATGCAGCCGGACTACAAGTCCGCCACCGAAATCATGTTCGAAAACAAGCGCTACGGCCAGAAGAACGGCAGCGGCTACTACATCTATGTGGCCGACAAGAAGGGCAAGCCCAAGAAGACCGTCGACCCGACCACCTACGAGCTCATCAAGGGCGTGGTGGCCGAGCGCAAGGAATTCGACGCCGATGAAATCATCGCCCGTTGCATGATTCCGCTGGTCAACGAAGTCGCCCGCTGCCTGGAAGAGAAGATCGTCGCCTCGCCGGCCGAAGCCGACATGGCGCTGATCATGGGCATCGGCTTCCCCCCGTTCCGCGGCGGCGCCTGCCGTTACGTGGACCAGATGGGCGTGGCCAACTACGTGGCGCTCTGTGAAAAGTATGCGTCTCTGGGCAAGGCCTATGAAGCGCCGAAACTGCTGCGCGACATGGCTGCAGCGAACACGAAATTTTTCGGCTAATCGCCCAACGAGATTGGAGAGTTAAAAAATGAGTCTCAATCCGCGTGATGTAGTGATTGTGGATGGCGTGCGCAGCGCCATGGGCCGTTCCAAGGCCGGCATGTTCCGTAATGCCGCGCACCGTGCCCGGCCAGACCGTGAACCGTCTCTGCGGTTCCTCCATGCAGGCGCTGCACACCGCCGCCGCCCAGATCATGACGGGCCAGGGCGACGTGTTCGTCATCGGCGGCGTGGAGCACATGGGCCACGTCGGCATGATGCACGGCATCGACCTCAACCCGGCGGCCTCCAAGTACTACGCCAAGGCCTCCAACATGATGGGCCTGACCGCCGAAATGCTGGGCATGATGAACGGCATCAGCCGCCAGATGCAGGACGAGTTCGGTCTCGCCTCGCACCAGAAGGCCTGGGCCGCCACGCAGGCCGGTCGTTTCAAGAATGAAATCATCGGCATCGAGGGCCACGACGCCAACGGCTTCCGCGTGCTCTGCGAAATCGACGAAGTGATCCGCCAGGACGCCTCGCTGGAACAGCTCGCCGCGCTCAAGCCCGCCTTCAACCCGAAGGGCGGCACGGTCACCGCCGGCACCTCCTCCGCGCTGTCGGACGGTGCGTCCGCCATGCTGATCATGAGCGCCGAACGCGCCAAGGCCCTCGGCCTCACGCCGCGTGCGAAGATCCGCTCCATGGCCGTGGCCGGCTGCGAGGCCGCCATCATGGGCTGGGGCCCGGTGCCCGCCACCCAGAAGGCGCTGAAGCGCGCCGGCCTGACCATCGACGACATCCAGACCATCGAGCTGAACGAAGCCTTTGCCGCCCAGGGCCTGTCCGTGCTGAAGGGCCTCAACATCCTCGACAAGGCCGAGGAGAAGGTGAACCACAACGGCGGCGCCATCGCCCTCGGTCACCCGCTGGGCTGCTCCGGTGCCCGTATCACCACCACGCTGCTGAACGTGATGGAACAGAAGGACACCGAGCTCGGCCTCGCCACGATGTGCATCGGCCTCGGCCAGGGCATCGCGACCGTCATCGAACGCCTCAAGTAATTCCTGACACCCCTGATCCGGGGTGGAGGGGACACGGAACCGCGGCCACAAGCCGCGGTTTTTTTTATGCGTGTGAGTCGCTTGTGGGGGAAATGCGCAACCGGTCACGCCATGGGGACGTTCGGCGGAAGCCGTTTGGTGGGGTTGGCTCGAGTAGGTAGCGTGGACGGGTCATCTCTGGGGGTGACCAACCAAGCCATCAAGGAGAATCAGAATGAACAAGCTGTGGAAAGCTGTTTCCTTTGCCGGGGCGCTTGCCCTGGCACCTGCCGCTTTTGCGTGTGAACCTGCTGCAACCGCTGCCGAGCCCGCTGTTGGGGCGGCCCCCGCACCGGCAATCGAAGTGTCGGCTACCGGCGATCAGGTGGTGAAAGTGAATTCCGGCAATGAAGCGGTCGACGCCGTGGCCAACCTGGCCGTCAAGTGCACCGAGCGTTCCGCGGCCTTCAAGACCTGCGACACCATGGGGGGCTTCAAGGCCATGGGGTGCCGCAAGCTGGCGGAGCATCGCTACAAGGACCTGCAGTGCCCCCTGTGAGCACGGGGGAATAAAAAAGGCGGGCATGAGCCCGCTTTTTTTTGCGCCGGTTTTGTCGGGCCGGCCACTACAGCGTCAGCTTGTCCAGGATTCGAGTCTGCAGGAAGTCGTTGATGGCCGCTTCGCGACCGGACAGGACATTGCTGTCGCAGGTGATGAGGATGATCAGCTCCTTGTCCTTGAAGATGTGCATCATCTGGCCGCCAAGGCCGCGGGCGCTCAGCGAGGGCGTCCCGCCGAGGCCGGGGCCTGTCATGCGCCACCATTGCAGGCCGTAGGGAATGTCGACCTCGGGGTCGTCGGCGGTGAGCGCGCGCGGATTCCCATCAACGTCGAAAAGCGCGACGCGGCCGGTGCCCTGGGCCGTGGTGGTGAGGTCGATCCAGTCCTTCGCAATCAGTTGCTGGTCCTGCCAGCGCCCGTCGTACAACGCCAGCATGCCGAGGCGGGCCAGATCGCGGCTGCGGATATTGAGCAGTCCGCCGCCGAAGGTGACGGGGTCGGGGACGTTGGGCCAGTCGCTGGCGACGTCGAAGGTGATGCCGAGCGGTGCAAACAGATGGGTGGCGGCGTACTGGTTCAGCGATTGTCCGGTGAGCCCGGTGAAAAACGCCGACGCCAGGTAGGTGTCATAGGTGTTGTAGTTCCAGGTCGTGCCCGGCGCGTAGGCCAGTGGCTGGTTCAGGATGGAGCAGGCCAGGATTCCGGCGTCGGTGGGACAGGCGGGGTCCAGGCCGGAGTAGGCGCGAAAGAGCGGGTCCTTCATCGCCGTGAAGTTCAGCAGCCAGGCCGGCTCGTTCCAGGCCAGGCCGGAGCGCATCTGCAGGGCGTGGCGCAGCGTGATGCCGCGGCGTGCATCGTCTGTCGGCAGTGTGTCCATCACGCTGGCAGGGAACACGCTGTCGGCAGTCTCGTCCAGGTCGGTGAGATCGCCGAGCGTCCAGGCGCGGCCGAGCGTCAGGGAGGTCACGCTCTTGGTGATCGACCAGACGTGATGGGGCGTATTGGCATCACTCGCCTCTGAGTCCGTTGGGTGGTAGCTCTCGTGCAGCACCCAGCCGTTCCGGATCACCATCAGGCTGGTGTAGTAGGGCAGCGCGGTGGCGGCATCGTCGGCGAGCGTAGCGAAGGCGCCGGACGGGAATCCCTGAGATTCGGGCGTTGCCGTTCGCCATCCCTCTGCAGGCCAGTAGTCGGGAGAGGAGGCATCGGTCGCGGTTGCGGTGGGGCCGTCGTCGCGGGTGAGGCTGCCGCTGCGGTCATCGCCGCAGGCGCCCAGCGCGAGCAGCGAGCCCAGCAGCAGCAGGGAGGGCAGGGGTGACGTCATGAGGCCTACCTGTCTTGTTCTTGTTATCCGTTCGATTGTGGGGGCGCCCGGGCACGGCCGGAAAGTGACAGATGTCACTCCGGCGGCAGATCAACCGAGTCGCCCGTGTCAGAGATTCCCGTAGCGGCTCATGTCCAGTATGCCGGCCTCCCGCGGGTCGCGTTCGCGCTGCCAGGCCGTGAAATCATTGAACAGGCGCCAGAAATCCGGATGCGTGCGGCGTATGCCCCAGCGTTCCACGATCGCCGTGAAGTCGGCCGTTCCGCGCGCGGCCAGCAGCGCATCCGCGAACAGCGATATTTCCCCGGCGGGGATGTCGAAGGCGAAATTCGGGTAGCTGGTCAGCAGGCCCGGATACACCATCAGGCGATCCTTTTGCGGCTGATGGCGCAGGGTCTCGCCGGCCATATAGGCGACGTTGCTGTGCGCGCGGTTGCGTAGCAGGGTGTACACCTCGCGCTGGCCGTCCGGCGCCTGCACGCGCAGCAGCGTGGCCTCCGGCAGCTGCAGGATCACCGGCAGCGTGGCGGCGGTGTCGTGCGTCAGCCGGCTCAGGGCATGGTCGGACACGCGCAGGAATAGCGGGATTCCCGGCCGGTAGCAGAGCAGGTTGGTGCAGCCGTTGAGCGGGTCCTGCCGCGCCAGGTCGCCCATGCGCACGCGCAGGCGGTCGACGAATTCCTGCCGGGGCGTGTCCGTGCGATAGGGAATGGCCACCGGGCGCGACGTGTCCGTCTTCGGATAGTACAGCCAGACCTTGAGCTTGCCGCTGCTCTGGTACCAGTCGTCGATCAGGGCCTGCCGCGATCCCGGCGGCATCAGGCGCAGGAAATTCGTTTCGGCGCCATGCCGGATGAGATCGAAATAGAGGCGGGTCTGCGCCTGGTGCGAGACGGTGTCGAAGACGTTGAAGTTCACCACCAGGCTGTAATAGGTGCGCTCCAGCAGCGGGAAGTCCATCCACCACAGGGTTTGCGGGAGGGGCCCCGCCAGGCCGCGCGTGACGGAGGCACTGTCGTGGTGGCGCACGATGGTCAGCAGCGCGTCGCGATTGCGGCCCTCGCCGAGCCAGATGTCCGTGAGTGCCGCGCCGTCGGGCTGGGCGCGCGCATAGTCGTCGGCGCGCACTGCGCTGTACTGGTTGCGCAGCCGCGTGTAGGTCGCCCACTGTGACGGCAGGTCAGCCAGCCCGCTGCGCTGGCCGGGGAGGCCGAGCAGGGCATCGGCGCGGCTGCGGTGCGCGGCACTCGTGACGTAGAGGTCGCGCTCGGGTGCCTGGAAGAGCAGCCAGAAGTGGTCGCGTATCACGTCGGTGGCGATGCTGCCGCGACAGACCGGCCCGCGGATGAAGGTGCGCACGAAGTATTCCGCATTATCCAGCATGAACTGGTAGCGGGCACGCGCCGGAATCGCGGCGAAGGTCGTGAAGGGATTGGCGCGAGCCGCCTCGTCGTAGGCGGGAACCGGCCCTGCCGCCCAGTCGCTGTCGAAGAAGAGCGTGCGGATGCGCTCCATCTTCTGTGCGCCAAGGGCGTAGGTGATGTGCGTCTTGTGGACGATGGCGCCCTGCAGCGGCCGCAGCCGGTAATAGATCCGGGCGCTGCCGGGCGGATGGTTCGGCTGCGCGGTGGCGATGAGGTCGATGGGCTGGCCGGACGGCGTGCGCGAACGCACCAGTTCGAAGAAGTTGCCTTCCGCCACGTTGTCGAAATACAGGTGGGCGAGAAAAAGGTGTTCGTAAAGCCAGCGCGCCACCAGTTGCTCGCGCGCGCCCTCCGGATTCAGCAGCGCCTCCCACTCGGCGAGTTGATCGATTTCCTGTGGCAATAACTGTGGCGGGCGATCGTCAATCGGCGCGCCGGCGGCGAGCCACGCGGTGATCGTCCGGTATTCGCTGTCGGTGAGGCCAGTGACGCCGAGTGGCATGCCGCGGTGCGGATATTTCTGGCGGAATTGCGCGAATTCGACCGCGTCCTGCGGACAGGCATGGATGGCATCGATGCCGACGGGAATGTCAGCGGGGAGTTTACGGCCGGGCTGGAGCTTATGCTGCCGGCCGAGCGCCAGCATGCTGCCGAGCAGCGTTTCAGTCGCGGGGCCCTGTGATTCGAGGACTGAGCTAAAGCCTTTTCGGCGCCACTCGCCCGCATCTTGCGCATCGGTAAAAAGCCGGGTGGGGGCCTGCGTGCGGGTGCGTTTGCTGTCGTAGACCTTCAGTTGCGTGCTGCCTCGACGGACGCCTTCGCTGCTGCCCAGGTTGAGCTGGCAGGGCGCGTCATAGCAGGCGTGACAGGCGACGCATTTCTGGTTGAGCAGCGGCTGGATGCTTTCCCGGTAGGACGGCACTGCCTCAGGGGCGGCCTGCGCGAGGCCGGGGAGTGGCAACAGAAGTAGCGAAGACAGTCCGGGAATGATGCAGCGAAGGACGGCGCAGGGCGGCATGGCAGACATTCCTGTACGGCGCTGGCGTCGCCAGTCTAGCAAGCGGGCTTGCCGGCGGCCCGGCCGTCCGGCCCGCCAACGGGCCGCTGGCCGGTGTGGTGCCGCTACAGCTCGATCTGGGTGCCGAGCTCCACCACGCGGTTGGTGGGGATCTGGAAGAAGTCGGTTGCGGCAGCGGCGTTGCGCGACATGGCCACGAAGAGGAGCTCGCGCCACATGGCCATGCCGGGGGCGACGCTGGCGACGATTCGTTCTCGCGACAGGAAGAAGCTGGTGTCCATCATGTCGAACTCCAGCCCCTTCGCCGCGCAACTCGCCAGCAGCGCCGGTACGTCAGGCTGTTCCTTGAAGCCGTAGTAGCCGGTGATCAGGTAGAAATTGTGCGAGACCTCGGAGATGACGACGCGCTCGGCGTCGTCCACGAAGGGAATGTCGCGTGTGACCAGTGTCAGCAGCGCATTGCGTTCGTGCAGGATCTTGTTGTGCTTCATGTTGTGCAACATGGCGTGTGGCACGTACTGGTGGCTGCCCGTCATGAATACGGCCGTGCCTGGTACCGTTTGCACTGAGCCACCGCCAATGGAGTTCACGAACAGGCCGAGCGGCATGGTCTCGTTGGCGAGGCGCCGGAACAGGAGCTGCCGGCCCTGCTTCCAGGTGGACATGATGGTGAAGGCGGTCAGGCCAACCAGCAGCGGGAACCAGCCGCCCTGCAGCACCTTGAGCGAAGTGGCGCCGAAAAAGGCCAGGTCGATCAGCAGGAAAGGCACGGCCACCAGGATGGCCGCCACCGGATGCCAGTTCCACAGCTTGCGGGCCACCACGACGGCGAGGATGGTGTCGCAAATCATGGTTAGCGTGACAGCAATGCCGTAGGCCGAGGCCAGGTTGCTGGAGGACTGGAAAGTGATGACGAGCAGGATGATGCTGGCGAGCAGCGCCCAGTTCACCGCGGGAATATAGATCTGGCCGATTTCCTTGGTAGAGGTGTGCTGGATATGCATGCGTGGCAGGTAGCCCAGTTGCACGGCCTGGCGGGTAATCGAAAAAACTCCCGAGATCACGGCCTGCGAGGCAATCACCGTAGCCAGCGTGGATAGCACCACCAGTGGCAGCAGGCCCCACTGCGGAGCAAGGCGATAGAAAGGATTCTCGACAGCGCTAGGGTCGGTCAGCAGCAATGCGCCCTGGCCACTGTAGTTGAGCAGCAGGGCGGGAAACACCAGGTAGAACCAGGCAAGGCGGATGGGGCGGCGTCCGAAGTGGCCCATGTCAGCGTAAAGTGCTTCGCCCCCGGTGATGGTCAGCACCACGGCACCCAGCGTGACAAAGGCGATGAATCGGTGCTCGGCGACGAAGCTGATGGCCCAGAGGGGATTCACGGCTTCGAGCACGTGCGGGTAGCGGCTGATGTTTGCCACGCCCATCGCGGCCAGCGTGGTGAACCAGATCACCATCACAGGGCCGAACCAGCGGCCGACCGAACCAGTGCCGAAACGCTGGATCACGAAAAGTGTGATGAGCACCGAGATGGTAATGGGAAGGATGAAGGGTTTGAGGACGGGCGTGGCGATCTCCAGGCCCTCGACCGCGGACAACACGGAAATCGCCGGGGTGATGATGCCGTCCCCGAAGAACAGTGCAGCGCCGAACAGGCCGGTCATGATCAGCAGGCGGCGGCGTACGGCGCCCTTGTGCTCGGAGCGCAGGGTCAGCGCGAGCAGGGCCATGATGCCGCCTTCGCCGTTATTGTCGGCTCGCATGATGAAGGCGATGTACTTCAGCGACACCACCAGCGTAATCGACCAGAAGATCAGCGAAAGAATGCCGAGTACATTGTCGTGCGTGATGGGGATGCCGTGGCTGGCGTGAAAGCACTCCTTGAGGGCGTACAGCGGACTGGTGCCGATGTCGCCGAATACGACGCCGAGCGCTCCGAGGGACAGCGCGGTAGTCGATGATTTATGACCGTGGTCTGCAGTCGCCTGCATAGGAGGTATCCCCTTTGCTTTTCGTCATCCCCGGATAGGCTTCCCCCGGACGACGGCGCGGGGTCGCGGGCAGATGCGGAGACTAGGCCGGCGGCGGCCATTGACGAGAGGGTGCGCATCTTACACCTGCTCGCCCTGTGGCCGGCAACCACCCAGATCAAGCGGCGACCCGAGAAAATGATCCCCGGTGAGGTGGCCGAGTGGTTGAAGGCGCACGCCTGGAAAGTGTGTATACGCTAATACCGTATCGAGGGTTCGAATCCCTCCCTCACCGCCAGAACTGAATGAAAAAGGCCTCGCTTGCGAGGCCTTTTTCTTTTGGGCTTTGCGCGTCCCGGCTTGTTGCTCAGGCCCCTGTGCCGGCTGGCCGCCTTCGCTTCCCTATGAATAGCCCCTTGCTTCCTGTCCGTCTGACGGGCGGTGGCCCTGCTGTGTTGCGTGACTCTCTACGGGTGCGGCCACCATCGCCGGACCAGGGCTCAGCTGCCGGGGGCGCCACCTTGTGCTGCCTGCCCGCCCAGGAAGGCGGGCAGGACCGCCTCCAGATGACGGTCGATCCCTGCAACTCCTTCATGCGCCAGTAGCCAGATCTTGCGGGCGAGGCCGCCGGTGTAGCTGGCGATCCGGCCGTCGCTGTCCGCGAGCCGGTGGCAGGGCACGATGATGGCGACGGGGTTTCGGGCGACGGCCTGAGCGACCGCCTTCGCGGAGCCGGGCAGGCCGATGGCCCGGGCCAGATCGCCATAGCTCCACAGCTTGCCGGCCGGGATTCGCCGTAGCGCCTTCCAGACCTGCTGCTGGAACCGGGTGCCGGGGGCGTGCACGGGAATGTCGGTAAGGGCCTCCATGCTGGCGCCGCTGAGATAGGCGTCGAGTGGCACCCGTATCGCCTCGGGGGCGGGGCGCTGCTCGATGGGTACATTGCCGAAGCGGCGGGCCAGCACCTGGCGGAAGCGGGACTCGTAATCCTGGAAGTCCAGCGCACACAGGTAGCCGCTGCAGTGGGCGACCAGCAGGACGCCCAAGGGGGAAGAGATCACGTCGAAATAAAGGGGGGGATTCATGGCGGCGCTCCTGTCGTCATGCAGGCCTGAGTCTGTCACCTGAAGATGACAGCCAACAGACAGGCAGTGTTTGAGCTTTGTTTTGGCCTTATGGCAATTCGCTATTTCGGTGGGCAGGAACAGGACTGGTGTGTATGAACCCTCCGCCTGGGTGAGGCAGTCGCGTGTTGGCGAGCTATGGCCGCCGTCCCTGCAGGTGCGTGCCGCAGCGGTCGGGCGAGCCGGCAGGAGGCGAGCGGCCGGCATGGGCCGGAGCTGCCCGTGAATACGGCGCGTCCGCGCAAGGTACTTTGGTTTTTTTCCACGCAGGCCCTATACTGCGCGCCCGCTGTGGCAACCCTGCCGGTTCCCCCGCAACGCTAAACAGCAAACCCCGCCAGGTCCGGAAGGAAGCAACGGTAGTTGTGACGCGTGTGCCGGGGTCGGGCTGGCAGGGGGGCCTCCAATTTTCTGCAATGTCCAGTCGCGGCCTCGAGTCGCAACAGGACATGCACGCGCAGGTTCGAACCGGGCCGCGCCCCAGGCGCTCCTTTGCGCCGATCCTCCTCTCGATCGCACCGATGTTGTTCCCGCGCTTGCCGTCCTGATACTGCAGGCATTCGGAGTCACGGAAGTGATCCGCTGCAGGCCGCTTGTGGTTTCCCCGGCAAATTTCCCCTGGCGAATAGTGGTCTTTCCCCGCTTTGCCTTTGGCGTCAGGCCAGCAGCGCATCCATGCAGAGCACGACCTGGCCGAGGCCGGGTCGCATCACCATGCAGGAAAAAGTGACGCACAGGCGCTGTTCCGTCAGGGACAGGTAGGGACGGGTGATCTGCACCCGGCCCGGCTGCTCCATGGCGTTGCGGAAGTAGTGGCGGCGTGCCCAGCAGGCGCCGCGGGCATCGGACAGTGGATGGCCGCGGCCGCGCAGCGCATGCGGGGTCAGCGCGGTGTCGCCGATCTGGTAACCCGAGCTGTCGATGGCGTACAGGCGGGTGATCTCGATGTCGGGAATGTCGTGGACGATGTCCTCCAGCGCCTTCCCGTCCCTGAAGCTGTTCCAGGCAGTCATGAAGCGGCCACGCATCCGCAGCTCGACGCGATCCGGCAGCCCCTTGCCCACGCCAATCAGCATTGCAGCCTTGTCACGAATCACTTCCGCCGGTGCCAGCTGCGCGCCGGCCAGGGCGAACCAGTCGCCCTGCAGCAGCTCGGCATCGGCGTCCACGGCGATCCGAGCCTGGGCTTCGCTCTCGATGCCGTCCACCAGGGCCAACGAACCTGATTCGCGCAGCAGCGATACCATATGCGGGAAAAGGCGGGCGGCGCGCGGTGACCGCGCCGCGTTCTGCACCAGGGACGGATCGAGACGCACGATATCGGGCTGCAGCGCCAGCACGCGGTCATAGTTGGACGCGCCCGAGCCGAAGTCGTCCAGCGCGATCCGGAAGCCCGCCTCGCGATAGGCTGAAACGAAGCCCTGCAGCTCGGCGTCCGTGAGCTTGGCGCTGTCGGCGATCTGCAGGACGACCCGGGAAGGGCTGACGTCCAGTGCGGACAGCTCGCTGAGCGCCTGCTCGGGGGAAAACAGGCGCTGCCGGATGGTCTGCGGGTGCACCGGCAGGAACAGCCATTCATTGCCATGGGGCGCCGGCGGGGCGTTGCGGATGTGCACGGCCAGGGCCAGCCGGTCCAGCGCGGCGATTTCCCGATCGTCCATGTCGCCGACCATGACGTCGACGGCGTCCAGGCGGCCCTCGCGGTGGGCCAGCAAGCGCGCCTCCATGCCGACGCTACGCTGCAGCGCTGGGCTGATTACCGCCTGGTAGCTGCTCCTGAGTTCGAGCTCGCCGAGTACTCCGATGCTCATCGCATTCTCCTCGCGCAGAAAGCCTTGGGACGGGAAATGAAGGGACTGGGTCATGGCTTTGCGTCTTCTGGTCCAGTGAGGGGCGTTTCCCTGTGCCCGGGCTGCCGAGGCAGGTCCTGAAGCGGATTTAGCAAGAAGGATGCCGGGCGTTCGCTGCCTTTGTTCGGAGGGGGCGCGCCAGCATGGTGCGCCGGCGGCGCTGGTGCGGCAGTAGGCACAGCCGGTGCACTGCGATGAGGCGGACCGTCTAGCTGCCGGAGGGTGTCGGGGCGTTGCGGAACACGGCCGGGCTGCAGCCCGCCCAGCGCTGGAAGGCATGGATGAAGGCGGCCGATTCGGCATAACCCAATTGCTGGGCGATGGCCTCGACCGGCAGTCGGCTGCCTTTCAGGAGCTGCTGCGCCTTGCGGAAGCGTACGCCGTCCAGCAGGGCCCTGAAGGAGCTGTCTTCGACGCTCAGCTGGCGCCGGAAGCTGCGCTCGGCGATGTCGAAGGCCGAGGCCACCTCTGCCGCGGAAGGAAAGCCGCCGCTGAACAGCTCGAGATGCGCGGCCACCTGCTCGGACAGCTTGTCGAGCCGGGTCGACGCCTGCTCGGCCAGCTGCTGGTCGCATTGGTGCCGGAAGAGTGCATGCGCCGTGGCGTCCGCCGTGGGGAACCGCACCTGCAGGTAATCGTTGCGCATCCAGTAGCGCACTTCATTCGTGTCGCCGAAGGTCACGGGGCACTGGTAGTGCTCCTCATAGGCCCGGGCCTCGGGTGGGCGCGCATACGGCAGGTCGATGCGCTCGGCATGGATGTCGAGGCCCAGCGTGGCCTGCATGTCGCGCACCAGCTTGTAGGTGCCGGAGGCCTCGCCGTCGACACGGAAGCGGTAAGGCTTCTCGGGCAGCCGCAGCGGGGTCAGGATCAGCGCGCTGAGTTCCTGGCCGGGCTCGAAGCGCAGGGTGCCGAAGAGGTAGGTCAGCTGCTGGTAGCGGATGCCGGCCTGGATGGCCTCGTAGGCGTTATTGCAGGTCATCAGCAGCATGGTCAGCGGACCATAGCCCGTGAAGCCGAAGAAGTTGCCGGTCCGGAGCCCGGTGAGCGGATCCTTCAGGTGCAGGGCCAGCTCCATGTAGACCCGCAGTTCCAGGGCGCGATCGATGCGGGCGCCCGGATCGAGTCGATCCAGGTCGAGGCCGAAGCGGGCCAGCACCGGGCCGATGTCCTCGCCGAGGTCGCGGACGCCGCGCAGGGTGTAGAGCATGCCGAGGATGGATCGGGTGGACATGGCTTGGCCGAAAATATCAACTTCGGGGAGGAGCCTAACATATCCACCAGTTCCCGGAAGCCGCTAGATTGCGCTGCATCGGGAGCTCCGGGCTTCCCAAAAACAACCAGAAGCACGGCAGAGTGCCGCACACGGGAGCAAGACCATGACCAGCCAGCCCCCCATTCATCCGGGCAAGACGCAATTCCTGGACGCCGTCATCGTCGGCGCCGGCTTCGGCGGCCTCTGTGCCGCCATCAAGCTGCGTGACGCGGGCAACGACAGCTTCGTGATCCTGGAGAAGGGCCAGGACGTCGGCGGTACCTGGAATTTCAACAGCTACCCGGGCGCAGCCTGCGACGTGCAGTCGCACATGTACTCCTTCTCCTTCGCGGGCAACCCGAACTGGTCCAAGCGCTTCGCGCCGCAGCCCGAGATCAAGGCCTACATCGACGACGTCACCGACCGCTACGGCATCCGTCCCTTCGTGCGCTTCGGCCAGGAAGTGAACGAGGCGCGCTTCGACGAGGCGACGGCACTGTGGACTGTCCGCACCAAGGCTGGCGCCACCTACACGGCCCGTTACTTCATCATGGCTTCCGGCCCGCTGCATGTGCCGGCTTTCCCGGCCATCAAGGGCCTGGAGAACTTCAAGGGCAAAGTCATGCACTCCGCGCAGTGGGACCACGGCTATGACCTGGCCGGCAAGAGCGTGGTGTCCATCGGCACCGGCGCCTCCGCCATCCAGTACTGCCCGGCCATCGCGCCGCAGGTGAAGCAGCTCACCGTGATGCAGCGCACGCCGGCCTGGGTCATCCCGCGTGACGAGCGCGGCTATCTCGGCATCGAGAAGAAGCTCTTCGCCCGCTTTCCGCTGCTGCGCAAGCTGCACCGCGCGCGCTATTACTGGAGCAACGAGGCGCGCCTGGCGATGAATATCCACCCGGCCATCGCGCGCACGCTGGAAGCCTTCGTGAAGGGCTTCATCCGCCTGCAGGTAAAGAATCCCGCGCTGCGCGAGAAGCTGACGCCGGACTACACGATCGGCTGCAAGCGCATCCTGATTTCCAACCAGTGGTACGCCATGTTCAATCGGCCGAACGTCGAGCTCGTGACGGAGGGCATCCAGGAAATCCGCGAGCACGGAATCGTGACGCGCGACGGCGTCGAGCGTCCGGCGGACTGCATCGTGCTCGGTACCGGCTTCATCGTCGACCCGCGCATCTACATGAAGAATTTCCCCGTCATCGGCGTGGCCGGGCGTGACCTGCGCCAGGACTGGAAGGACGCCGCCGAGGCCTATCTCGGCATCACGGTGAGCGGCTACCCGAACATGTTCCAGCTGGTGGGCCCGAATACCGGCCTCGGCCACAACTCCATCATCTTCATGATCGAGTCCCAGGTGCACTACATGCTCGAGTGCATGAAGTTGCAGCAGCAGAAGCAGGCGGACTACCTCGACGTCAGGGCATCGGTGCAGCAGTCGTTCAATGCGCAGGTGCAGCGTGATCTCACCGGGACGGTGTGGACCTCCGGCTGCAAGAGCTGGTACCAGCAGGAGGACGGAAAGAACACCGCGCTCTGGCCGTATTCCACGGTCCGGTACTGGCGGGAAACGCGCAAGGTGAACGCGGAGGATTACGTTTTCGGCATCTGCTCGACGAAGCTTGCGGCGCCGGAAAAAGTGGCGGAAAAGGCCTGAAGAAGCTCATCAATCAAAAAAGGCCGGCATCCGCCGGCCTTTTTAATTTCCGGATTGATTGTGTTGGTTGCAGTGAGATTTAGAGAAAATATGGATTGGCCTCTGCACAAAGTCTCAAGCGTGGTAGGGCAAATAAATGAATGCAAGACGAGCCTAAAGGAGTGCATGCAGAAGGCGCTGTAAAAATTAATTTATTCAGCGAAGTGGCGATGAAAAAGCATTCGATTATGCAGGCTGAAAATGCCAGTTGTCTGTCATATCGGGCCGACGGGCGCCGCATTAGACATGGATCAAACCGGCATCGTGAATAAACAGGAGACACTCGCTTCACCTGATAACGAATGCCGAGGTAGGACATGACGAGCAAGGCCCCCATTCAAACCAAGATCCAGACAGTGGAAGTCGCCATTCTGGGCGCCGGCTTTGGCGGCCTCTGCCAGGCGATAAAATTGCGCGAAGCCGGCATCGACGATTTCGTGGTCCTCGAAAAGGGCGAAGATGTCGGCGGGACCTGGTACTTCAACACCTATCCGGGCGCGGCCTGCGACGTGCAGTCGCATCTCTACTCCTTCTCCTTCGCCACCAAGCCGGACTGGACGCATCGCTATGCCGACTGGCGCCAGATCCACAACTACATCCTGGATACCACCGAGAAATACGGCCTGCGCCCCTTCATCCGCTTCAGGCAGGAAGTCTGCGAGGCGCATTTCAACGACGACACCGGGCGCTGGACGCTGCGCACCAAAGCTGGCGACACCATCGACTGCCGGTATTTCGTGCTGGCCTCCGGTCCCCTGCACGTGCCGGCGGTGCCGCCGATCAAGGGCATTGAGAACTTCAAGGGCAAGGTCATGCACTCCTCGCAGTGGGATCACGGCTACAACCTGCACGGCAAGAACGTGGTGTCCATCGGCACCGGCGGCAGCGCCATCCAGTACTGTCCGGAAATCGCCCCTGACGTGAAGCAGCTCTATGTGTTCCAGCGCACGCCGGCCTGGGTCATCCCGCGCGACACGCGCAGCTACTGGAAGATCGAGCAGAAGATGTACGAGCGCTTCCCGCTGCTGCGCAAGCTGCACCGCGCGCGCCTGTACTGGACCAACGAATCGCGCGTCTGGCCGATCATCCACCCTTCGCTGGCGCGCTTTTTCCAGGGCATCGCGGAGACTTTCATTCGCGTGCAGGTGAAGGATCCCGTGATCCGCGCCAAGCTGACGCCCAACTACACCATCGGCTGCAAGCGTGTGCTGATCTCCAACAAGTGGTACCCGATGTTCAATCGCCAGAACGTCGAGCTCGTGACGGAGGGCATCAAGGAGGTCCGCGAGAACAGCGTCGTCACGCGCGACGGTGTGGAGCGCCCGGCCGACTGCATCATCCTCGGCACCGGCTTTGTCGTGGACCCGCGCGTCTACATGAAGGATTTCCCGCTCACCGGCCTGGGCGGCCGCAGCATCGTTGACGACTGGAAGGACATGGCGACCTCGCACTACGGCGTGTTCACGGCGGGCTATCCCAATATGTTCCAGCTGGTGGGACCAAATACCGGGCTCGGCCACAACTCCATCATCTTCATGATCGAGTCCCAGGCGAAGATGATCATGGATGCCATCAAGCTGGTGAAGGACAGCGGCGCTGATTATATCGACGTCAGGCAGTCCGCCCAGGACGCTTTCAACCGCAAGGTGCAGGACGGTTTCGCCGGCACTGTGTGGACGACGGGGTGCAAGGGCTGGTACCAGAGCGCCGAAGGCGGCAACTTCGTGTTGTGGCCGTTCTCCACCTGGAAGTTCTGGCTGGAGACGCGGAAGCTCGATACCTCCGAGTACAACGTGGTGAAGTGCGCCAGGCAACACAAGACGAAGGCCGGTGGCAGGAAGGCAACGGCCGACGCGTGACACAGGCGGGCAATAAAAAAGGCGCGAAATTCGCGCCTTTTTTATTGCCGTTACCAGGGGAGTTGCCCTGCTCCTGTGGGCATCCAGTGCCATTCGCTTCGGGCATGCAACTGGCAGGGGCGCGCGGCGGTCAGGTGGCGTGGGCCTGGCCGGCCTCCGACAGGTACTGCAGCGTGAAGGCATGGTCGTCGCGAAAAGACTTCTCGATGAATGAGGCCAGCATCTTCTCGATCTTTCCGCCAAGCAGTGGCACGTGCACCTGCACGTCGAACTCGATGGACAGGCGGGAGCTGTTGTCGGCCGTCTGGCGCAACTCGCCCTTGCCGCGGATCTTCACCGGCAGGCCGTTGGCGATGATGTCGAGGTCGAAGTCCGCAAGGCCGGCCGCGTTGCGGTGCCAGTGCGAGACATAGTGCAGGGTCTGCTCCGGGTGCACGAAGCGTTGCGCGAAGTGGGGGATGCGGTTGAGCGGCACCGACAGCGTCCGCTCCAGGTCGAGGCTTATGTGTTCGGGCGAGACTTCGAAGCGGCGCACGTCGTAGGCGGTGATGCCCTGTGCCCGGTATTTGCGGTGGGGATAATCCGGCTGGCCGAACACCTCCCACAGCCGCTCGGGCGTGGCGGGATAATCCTGGTGAAAGCCTGCTTTCATGCCCCGGTCTCCATGCTGCGCTGATCTTATTGTGCTTTGACTTTCTGCTCGCCGCAGCGCTCGCAACGGAGCACGGTGACGAGCTTGCCCTGCTGCACGTCGAACTGCTTGTCCTGCCAGATCTTCCATTTGTGGAAGCCGTGCTGGCAGAGGCCCTTGGCCTTGACGGGTTTCTGGAAGGGCAGGACGTTGCTCATGCGCTGGCGCCGGAAAGTGAAGTACAAAAACGAGCCTAGCATGCGGATTCGTGCCGGGCATTGGTCATCGCGCGCATGGCCCGGGCCGCGCGGTCAGGGCCGGTCGAAGCCGATCTCGTGCAGGAATTCCGCCATCTCGCGCAGGTAGCGCCCCTGGTCGAGGTGGATCAGGTGGTTGCCGGGGAACCAGTGCAGCCGCGGCCGGTTCCAGTGGTCCCAGAGCAGGCGGGCATGCTTGGGCGGCGCGAAGCGGTCGCCGGCGCCACCGATGATGAGCAGGCGTTCGCGCGGAATCTTCGGCAGGTAGCTGAGCGGCGACACGACGGCATTGGCGTGGCGCAGGTCGCGGATGCCCCGGTCGGCCATGCGCAGGCCGATCTTGAGCAGCTGCCCGATGGGCGTCCACTCCAGCACGAGGTCGGGAATGCTGGCGAGCGGCACATTGGGCACGGCAAAACTCAAGCGGTCTTCGATGGCCGCCAGTAGCGCAGCCGTGTAGCCCCCGAGGGAGATTCCCGTCACCCCGAAACGCGGCGTGCCGGACATTTCCAGATAGTCCAGGAACAGCCTGAAGTCGTGCACGGCGTGGGCGATGGTCTCGTTCATGTGGCAGAGGCCGTAGGAGAAATAGCCGTGGCCGCTGTAGGGCGAGGTCGGCTCGCGGCGCGGGCCGTGGAAGGGCAGGGTGTAGAGCAGCACGTTGTAGCCCATCTGGTAGAAGCGGGGCAGGGCGAGGAAGCGGGCGTTCAGCCAGTAGGGGTCGGCGATGAAGCCGTGCACCAGGCAGATGGTCGGGCGCGGCGGGCCGTCATGGCGCCAGTGCTGTGCCCAGGCGATGCGGTTGCGGCCATAGCGGCCGTAATCCTCGCGCAGCGCCGGGTTGACCGGCTCGAACTCGCTCTCGAAGGAGAGCACCTCGACGAAGCCTTCCTGCGGTCGGTAGTCCAGGCGGCCACCGAGCTTGCTGCGCATGACGACACGCTGGCGTGGCCGCGGGAAGAAGACGGCCGGATCGCGCTGGTCGGCCAGGCGCTGGTAGAACCCCCACTGGCCGAGGTCGTTCTTCAGGCGGCCCTCGCGCAGCAGGCCGGGCAGGGCGAGGCTGAGCACGAAGGAGCTGCTCAGGGTACGGACCAGCTTGTCGACGAGGGCCGTGCCGTCCACCAGGAGCTGGGTCGGCAGGTCCAGGTAGAAATCGTCCGGAAAGCGGTGGAAGGCGGGGTCGAGGTTATCCCACCAGGGCTGCTCCGGCATGATGCGCCGGGATTGCCCGTACGTTTCGTTGGCGACGCGGGAAACGTACTGCGCAGTCTGCGCCATCACTCCCTGTTCCATGGCTCCGGCTCCCCCAAAGGCTTCTTTCACCATAGGCGGCGCCTGCGGAGCCCTTCAACGTGCGGGTTGGAGGCTTTTTGCTAACGTCGGCTGGCGCCGTGGTCGCTGAAAGATGGGCCTGCCGGTGGCGTTGCGACTTCTGCCGGTCCTCACCATTCGTTACGATAGGCGCTCTTTTCAGGCGCCCCCTTGGCCCCTGCCGTGATCCCAGGACGATACGCATGAGTTACCAGGTTCTTGCCCGCAAGTACCGCCCGAGGAGCTTCCGCGAGCTCGTCGGGCAGGAGCACGTGGCCCGTGCCCTCATCAACGCCCTGGATCAGGACCGCTTGCACCACGCCTACCTGTTCACCGGCACCCGCGGTGTCGGCAAGACCACCATCGCGCGCATCCTGGCCAAGTGCCTGAACTGTGAAACCGGCGTGAGCTCGGAGCCCTGCGGCACCTGCGGGACTTGCCGCGAAATCGACGAGGGCCGCTTCGTCGACCTGATCGAGGTCGACGCCGCCTCGCGCACCAAGGTCGAGGACACCCGCGAGCTGCTCGACAACGTGCAGTACGCACCGACCCGCGGCCGCTACAAGGTCTACCTCATCGACGAAGTGCACATGCTCTCCGGGCACTCCTTCAACGCGCTGCTGAAGACGCTGGAGGAGCCGCCGCCGCACGTGAAGTTCCTGCTCGCCACCACCGATCCGCAGAAGCTGCCCATCACCATCCTGTCGCGCTGCCTGCAGTTCGCGCTCAAGGCCATGTCGCCGGAGCGCGTGGTGGAGCATCTGTCGGCCGTGCTGCAGAAAGAGGCGGTGAACTTCGAGGATGCCGCGCTCTGGGAGCTCGGCCGCGCCGCCAACGGCTCCATGCGTGACGCGCTCTCGCTGACCGACCAGGCCATCGCTTTCGGCAACGGCCGGCTCACCACGGCCGAAGTCCGCAGCATGCTCGGCTCGATCGACCGCGACCTCGTCTTCCGCGTGCTGGAGGCCGTGAATTCCGGCGACGCCGCGGCGGTGCTCGAGGTCTGCGCGCAGCTCGCCGAGCAGAGCGTGGACTTTGCCGGCGCGCTCGCCGAGCTGGTGTCCACGCTGCACCGCATCGCGCTCGCCCAGATGCTGCCCGACGCCGTCGACAACGCACTTGGTGACCGGGACCGCGTGCTGGCGATCGCCGCGGCCATGACGGCCGAGGATGCCCAGCTCTACTACCAGATCGCCCTGCACGGCCGGCGCGACCTGCCCTGGGCGGCGGATCTGCGCTCCGGTTTCGAGATGACCCTCTTGCGCATGCTGGCCTTCCGCCCGGTGCCGACGGCGCCGGGGACCCAGGCGGGCGGCCCGGGCGCGGCCCCGCGCAACGCGCCTCCCGGTGGCGCGCGCCCGGCGCCGCGTCCCACATCCGCGGGGCCGCAGGCCATGGCGCGCGCGCCGGCGTTTGCCGCGGCAACCGTGCCCGTGGCCGCGCCCGCGGCGGCGATGCAGGTCCGGGCGGAGCAGGCGCCGGTTTCCAATGTCGTGCCGTTCCCGCCCGCGGCGCCTGCCGTCACCGTGCCTCCGTCTGCCGTGCCGGAGCCCGAGGTGCGCCGCCCGGCACCGGTGACTCCCGGCGACCCGGTGGGCATCTGCACGCCGGCGAGCTGGGAGCAGTGGGTGCGCGACAGCGGCCTTGCCGGCGGCGCCATGAACCTGGCCCGCCACACGGCCCTGGTGGCGCTGGAAGACGGCAGTTTCGAGCTGCAGCTCTCGGCGCGTCATGAAATCCTTGCCAGCGGCCTGTCGTTCGGCCAGGTCGAGGCCGCCTTCGCGCGTCACTTCCCCGGTTTCCGGCTCCGGCTCGCCAAGAAAGAGCCGGCCTACACTGTTCCCATGCAGGTGATTGCGGCACGCAAGCAGGCGCGCCTCGTGGAAGCCGAACAGACGCTGCGCAACGACCCGGTGGTGCAGGTGCTGATGCGGGATTTCCAGGCGGACATCCTGCCGGATTCGATTACTCCGATTGATTGAGGTTGATCATGAACATGCAGCAATTGATGCAACAGGCCCAGCGCATGCAGGAGCAGATGCAGAAGCAGATGCAGAAGGCGCAGGAAGAGCTGGCGAACACCGAGCTGACGGGCGAGGCCGGCGCCGGCCTGGTCAAGGTCGTGATGACCGGTCGCCATGATGTGAAGCGCGTCAGCATCGACGAGAGCCTGCTGAAGGAAGACAAGGAAATGCTGGAGGACCTGATTGCCGCCGCGGTGAACGATGCCGTACGCAAGGTCGAGGACCACAGCCAGAAGAAGATGGGCAGCGTGACCCAGGGCCTGAACCTGCCGCCCGGCATGAAGCTGCCGTTCTGAACCGGCATACACATAAGGAGCTGCAGATGCGCAGATTTGCCCTGGCGGTGCTGGCCACCACCTGCATGGACCTGGCCCTGGCCGATGGTTTCCGCGAAATTGGCCGCGAGGGACGCCTCACGGAGTACGAGGGCGAACTGCGCCTGAGCGGCCAGTTCGACCGTCGCCAGGACGCCGAGACCCTGGTCTGGCGCGGCGACCGCGTCTGCTTCCATCCGGATGCTGCCGCCCAGGCGAAGTTGCCGGCCTCTGCCGAAGGCAAGGGCGGTACTCGCTACTTCTGCTTTTCCAACCACCGGGCCGCGCTGGAGAAGTTCCAGCTCGCGGCGCTACCGCCCGCCGGCAGCTGCGGCATGAGCGGAAAGGCCAGCGTGGTCATCACCCGCTACACCGTGGAAACCGGGGGCAATGTGTTCGACCAGGCGTGGCTGGAGCGCGTCGAGAAGGTCGACGCCAAGACGCCGCTGGCCTGTCCCTGATCCATGTTCCTGACGCCGCTCGTCACCGAACTCGTCGAGGCCCTGCGCGTGCTGCCGGGGGTCGGGCCGAAGTCCGCGCAGCGCATGGCGCTGCAGCTGCTGGAGCGTAACCGCGCGGGCGGCCGTCGCCTGGCCGACGTGCTGCTGCGCGCCATGGACAACATCCGCGAGTGCCGCCAGTGCCAGGGCCTGTCCGAGCAGGAGCTCTGCTCGATCTGCGCGAGCGCCTCGCGCGACCGCAGCCTGCTCTGCGTCGTGGAGAACCCGGTGGACCAGATCGCCATCGAGAGTTCGGGCTCCTTCCGCGGCGTCTACTTCGTCCTGAAGGGACACCTCTCGCCGCTGGACGGCGTCGGCCCGCGCGAGCTCGGCATTCCGCAACTGCTGGAGCGGGTGCGGGGCGGCGAGGTCAAAGAGCTCATCCTGGCCACCAATCCGACGGTGGAGGGGGAAGCGACCGCCCACTACCTGCGCGAGGCCCTGCGCAATCAGCCGGAGGTGGCGGTCAGCCGCATTGCCCACGGGGTGCCCATGGGGGGCGAGCTGGAGTTCGTCGACGGCAACACGCTGGCGCACGCGCTGGCCGGACGCAAGACGCTGGGTTGAGCACCACCATGAACCGGAAATATCTCTGGATCGGCATCGGCGTGCTGGGGCTGACGGTGCTTGCAGCCATGGGCTGGCAGGCCTGGCAGGGCTTTCGCGGCATGCTGCTCGGCGAGGCCGACAAGCGTGCCCTGGTGCTGCCCGTGGCGGCGCTGGCGGACTACGGCGTGACCCCCACCTGCGGCGAGCCCTGCGCGCACTTTGCCAGCCGGCGCCAGGGCACCGCCCTGGAGATCAGCTACGAATACGACGACGCCAAGGCGGCCGATGCGCCGCTGTATGTGTCCTCGGTCGCCCTGCTGGACTGGAATCCCCTCGCGGCTTACCAGAACTACTGGACGTACCGTGGCGGCTTCCACCTCGGCATGATGGGCAGCGGCGGCGAGGTCACCGTGGAGGAGGTCGCCGTCAACCCCATGACGCTCGGCGAGCGCCGCTACTGGGCCCGCATCCGCAACGGCAGCAACGTCGTCGGCGAGATGGTGCTGGTGCAGCAGGGCCGGGTGGTGCTGGCCTATGTGATCGTCGGCCTGAAATTCGAGGATCCGGCCGACCTCGAGTCCCTCCTGCAGCCCGTCGTGCGCAAGGCGGCGGCATTGCAGGCCTCGCCCTAGTGCTTTGGGCTTGTGCCGGTACCCGCCGGCAGGCCTAAATAGGCACCGCCGCCAGCCGCTCCTTTTGCTGGCCGGCGCGGGGGCAGTGCCCCCTTCCAGCCAACAGGCCGGCCTTCGCGGCGAGTTCTGCCGTGTTGCCGAAGGCGGCCGCACAAAAGGGTAATCCCATGAGCTTCGACGACTATTTCAACGCCACTCACGAGGACGTGCGGCGCACCATGCGCCGTATCGTGGCCGACCATATCGCGCCGCACATCAACGGGTGGGAAGAGGCGGGCACTTTCCCGCGCGAGCTGTACAAGACCCTGGCCGACGCCGGCATTGCCGGCATCGGCTATCCCGAGGCCCTGGGCGGCATCGGCGAGGGCGACGTGTTCATGAAGATCGCCGCCAGCGAGGAAATGATGCGCTCCGGCTCCGGCGGCCTCGTGGCCTCGCTGGGCTCGCTCGACATCGGCCTGCCGCCCATCGTGAAGTGGGGCAGCGACGAGATGAAGCAGCGCGTGGTGCCGGCCGTGCTGTCCGGCGACAAGATCGCCGCGCTCGCCATCACCGAGCCTTCCGGCGGCTCCGATGTCGCGAACATCAAGACGCGCGCCGTCAGCGACGGTGACTACTACCGCGTCTCGGGATCCAAGACCTTCATCACGTCCGGCATCCGCGCCGATTACTACACGGTCGCCGTGCGTACCGGCGGCGAAGGCTACGGGGGCATCAGCCTGCTGCTGATGGAGAAGGGCATGCCCGGCTTCACCACCGGCCAGCCGCTGAAGAAGATGGGCTGGTGGGCCTCCGACACCGCCGAGCTCTTCTTCGACGACGTGAAGGTGCCCAAGGCCAACCTGATCGGGAGCGAGAACGCCGGCTTCTTTGTCATCATGACCAACTTCCAGATGGAGCGGCTGAACCTCGCCGTCATGGCCAACATGACCGCCACGCTCGCGCTGGAAGAATCGCTGCGCTACGTGCACGAGCGCTCCGCCTTCGGCAAGCCGCTGGCCAAGCTGCAGGTCATCCGTCACAAGCTCGCCGACATGGCGACGCAGGTGGAGGCGTCGCGCGAGTTCACCTATCGTGTGGCGGCGCGCATCCAGGCCGGGATTCCTTCCGTGAAGGAAGTCTCGATGGCCAAGAACTTCGCCACCCGCACCAGCGACTACGTGACCTATGAAGCCGTGCAGATCTTCGGCGGCATGGGCTTCATGCGCGAAACCCTGGTGGAGCGCCTCTACCGCGACAACCGTATCCTCGCCATCGGCGGCGGTACCCATGAGATCATGAATGAAGTGATCGCCAAGCAACTGGGGCTCTGATTGAACATCGTCCACATCACCGACAACGCGGGGCTCGCCGACATGGCGGGCCGGCTTGCCGGCCGCGACTCCATCGCGCTCGACACCGAGTTCATGCGCGTGGACACCTTCCACCCGAAGCTCGCACTGATCCAGATCGGCGACGGCGACACCGAGTACCTGGTGGACCCGCTGACGATCTCGGATTTCTCGCCCTTGGCGCCGCTCATGCTCGAGGAGTTCCCGCGCAAGCTGCTGCATGCCTGCTCGGAAGACATCGAAGTGCTGAGCCGTCTGTTCGGGGCACTGCCGAAGGGCATCCTCGACACGCAGATCGGCACCGCCTTCCTGGGCCAGGGCCTGCAGGTCGGCTACCAGAAGGCGCTGCAGGACAATATCGACGTGGAGATCCGCAAGGACGAGTCGCGCTCCGACTGGCTCGTGCGTCCGCTGTCGCCGGGGCAGATCGCCTATGCCGCGCTCGACGTGAAGTTCCTGCCGGCGCTCTACGAGCAGGTTCGGCGCGGACTCGAGCAGCGCGGCCTTGTTCCGTATTTCGAGGAGGACTGCCAGCTGCTGCTCGACGAGCTGAATTTCGCGCCGGAGCCGACCCTGCTCTATCGCGACGTCAGCAATGCCTGGCGCCTGCGCCGCCAGGAGCTGGCGGTGCTGCGCGAGCTGCTCGTCTGGCGCGACCGCGAGGCGCGCGCGCGTGACCTGCCGCGCGGCTTCCTCATCAAGAACGGCAGCCTGTTCGAGCTGGCGCGCAAGCAGCCGACTACGCTGCAGGCGCTGTCCGCCATCGAGGACATGAACCCCCGCATCCTGCGCAAGGAGGGCGAGGGCATCCTCGCCGTCCTCGAGCGGGCCCGGAACCTGCCGCGCGAGCAATGGCCCTCACGCCTGCCGACGCCGCTGCCGCGCGAATCGCGAGAGCTCTTCGACGCGCTGCGCAAGGCTGCTGCCGCCGTGGCGCGCGACACCGGCGTGCCGGAAGAGGTCCTGCTGCGCAAGAAGCACGTCGAAGCGCTGGTGCTGGGCCGCGTCGACGAGGGCGAGGCCGCCGCGCTGCCGCGCGCCTTCCACGGCTGGCGCGGCGAGCTGCTGCTGCCGGTGCTGGAGCCGGTGCTGGACGCCGCGGAGCGGGACCTGCTGGCCTGGCGCGAGGAGCGCCGCCGCGCCGTGGAGAACGACACATGAGCCTCTTGCTGATCTCGGTGTACCGGAGCCGCAAGCGCGACGAGATGTACCTGTACGTGCCGAAGGCCAGTGGCCTGACCGGCGTGCCGGCGCCCCTGCTGGAGCTGTTCGGCGTACCGGTCCACGTCATGGATATTCCGCTGAAGCCGGGGCGCGACCTGGCGCGCGTCGGCGGTGAGAAGCTGCGCGAGGAAATCGACCGCAACGGTTACTACCTGCAGATGCCGCCGCCGAAGGAGGACTACCTGCTGGACCTCTACAACCCCGACGACAACAAGTACCGGGACCTGCCCTGATGCAGAACGCTTCGCTCAGCGTGATCGACGCCAACCTGTGCACCTCGGCGCAGCCTTCCGCCGCCCAGCTCGCCACGCTCGGCGAGACCGGGGTGAAACATGTCATCAACCTCGCGCTGCCCGATTCCGACCACGCCGTGGCCGACGAGGCCGCGCTGCTCACGGCGCAAGGCATCAACTACGTGCACATCCCGGTGCCGTGGGAGAGCCCGACGGCCGCGAAGTTCACGCTCTTCGCGCAGATGCTCTACGCCATGCGCGACGACGCCGTGCTGGTGCACTGCGCCTGCAACATGCGCGCCTCGGCCTTTGTCTTCCTCTACCGCGTGGTGCATGAGGGCGAGGCGCTGGAGACGGCCGCAGCCGCGCTGCATGCCGTCTGGCGACCGGAAGGCGTGTGGCAGGATTTCCTGACCGTGCAGCTTGCCAGCCACGGCCTCGACTATCTGGCCGTGGCCTAGGGGCAGCGCCATGACTGAAAAATTGCGCGAGCGATTCTGGGAGCGCCATGCACTGGCCGACCTCACGCCGGCCGAGTGGGAGTCGCTGTGCGATGGCTGCGGCCGCTGCTGCCTGCACAAACTCGAGTACGAGGACACCGGCGAGATCGAATACACCGGCATCGCCTGCAAGCTGCTGGACCTCGGCACGGCCCGCTGCGGCGATTATGCGAACCGCAAGCGCCACGTGCCGGACTGCGTGCGGCTCACGCCGCAGACCCTGGACTCGATCAACTGGCTGCCGGCCACCTGCGCCTACCGGCGCCTGAACGAGGGACGCGGCCTGCCGCGCTGGCACCCCTTGCTGAGCGGCGATCCCGAGGCGGTGAAAAAGGCCGGCATTTCAGTGATCGGCCGCGTGCTGCCGGAGACGGCGGTGGATGAAGACGACTATGACGAGCATGTGGTCCGCTGGATCCGCATGCGTTGAAAAGGGGTGGAAGGAATGGCGTATCTGGTTGCCTGGGGTGTTTACCTCGCCATGGCGGTATTGCTCATAGTGGGTTTCGAGCGCTATCTGGCCGGCTACATCAGTCACCGGCGCAGCCTGGTGTTTGCGCGCAGCGTGCTCGGCATCGGCCTTTTCACGCCAGGCCTGGTCGACTCGGAGGCGGGCGTGTACGTGGTGCCGGCCTGCATCGGCGTGCTGTTCAATGTGCTCGCCCGCTCGGGGCCTGGCGTCATGAAAGCGGCGCTGCCCCTGCTGCTCGCCGGCGTGCTGGTGTTCGGTGTCCTCTACCTGCTCGAGGTCCTGCGCGCCGGCAAGCCGGCAGCGACAGCCGACTGACGCCGCCACTCAGTCCGGCACGTCTTCCGGACGCAGGCGCCGTGCCGGCACCGGATAGCGCATCTCGAGCGCGCGCAGCGTATCGACCAGCACGGTCAGCACGCGCAGGTCCCGGTACCCTTTCCGGTCTGCAGGGATCACATGCCAGGGCGCGTGCACGGCGTCCGTGGCTGCCATGGTCCCGCTCCAGAGCGACTCGTACTCCGGAAAGCGCCGGCGCACCTCGAGGTCGTCCGGGCCCAGCTTCCATTGCTTGGTCGGATCGCTGATGCGCGCCTGCAGGCGCCGCCTTTGCTCCTCGCGCCCCACATGCAGGAAGAACTTGCAGACCAGCGTGCCGCTGGCGGCCAGATGGCGCTCGAAATCGCGGATGGATTGCAGGCGTTGTTGCCGCTCCGTCTCGCTGCACAACCCCTGGACGACATCGCTGACCACGGCCTCGTAGTGGCTGCGGTTGAACACGCCGATCATGCCGCGAGCCGGCACGCGCGCGTGCACGCGCCAGAGGAAATCGTGTGCCAGTTCCTGCGGCTCGGGCATCCGGAAGGCATGCACGGCGAGTCCCGACGGTGAAAGCGTCCGCAACACGCGCTTGATGGTGTTGTCCTTGCCGCTGGCGTCCAGGCCCTGCAGCACCACCAGCAGAGCGTGGCGGCGATTCGCGTAGAGCAGTTCCTGC
Source organism: Moraxellaceae bacterium (assembly GCA_029237815.1). GTDB lineage: Bacteria > Pseudomonadota > Gammaproteobacteria > Pseudomonadales > Moraxellaceae > UBA2031. Next base: position 425,654 of record JAQZBP010000003.1, on the reverse strand, counting down.
AGCGTCGCGAGCTCCTCGCGCAGCGCATCGGCGGTCGCCCTCGCGGCGTCCTCGTCCGCCTCCGGGGGCGGAGCGGTCGGCAGGACGGCGAGATCGAAGGCCGGGGACGCGGGACTGACGGCTGGCATGCGGGACGCTCCGAAGGGGTGGGCCGGCCACTGTGAAAGGCCGGGGGCGCTGCCTATACTGGCAGGCCGAAAAATACCCAGTCCAGCGGAGGCGAGCATTTCATGCAGTTCCAGGGCACCGACGCCTATGTGGCGACCGACGATCTCAAGATGGCGGTGAACGCCTCCATCGCCTTGCAGAAACCCCTCCTGATCAAGGGCGAGCCCGGCACCGGCAAGACCATGCTGGCCGAGCAGGTCGCCAATTCCCTGGGCCTCAGGCTCATCCAGTGGCACGTCAAGTCCACCACCAAGGCCCAGCAGGGCCTCTATGAATACGACGCTGTCTCGCGCCTGCGCGATTCGCAGCTCGGCGACGGCCGCGTCCACGACATCCGCAACTACATCCGCAAGGGCAAGCTCTGGGAAGCCTTCGAGGCCGAGGTGCCCGTCGTGCTGCTGATCGACGAGATCGACAAGGCCGACATCGAATTCCCCAACGACCTGCTCACCGAAATCGACAAGATGGAATTCTTCGTCTACGAGACGGGCGAGACCATCAAGGCCGTGCGGCGGCCCATCGTCATCATCACCTCGAACAACGAGAAGGAGCTGCCCGACGCCTTCCTGCGCCGCTGCTTCTTCCACTACATCACCTTCCCCGACACCGACACCATGAAGAAGATCGTCGAGGTGCATTACCCCGGCATCAAGGCGTCACTGGTGCGCGAGGCGATGGACCTCTTCTTCGACGTGCGCAAGGTCCCGGGCTTGAAAAAGAAGCCCTCGACTTCGGAGCTCATCGACTGGCTGAAGCTGCTGCTGGCCGACGACATTCCCGAGGACGTGCTGCGCAACCGCGACACGCGCAAGGCCATCCCGCCGCTCTACGGCGCCCTGCTCAAGAACGAGTCGGACGTGCATTTGCTGGAGCGCCTCGCCTTCATGAACCGTCGCGAGAGCTGAGTGTTGTCGCCCTTCTTTCCGCGGGTGCGGGCGGAGGGGAATCCAACGAAGCACCGCTTCGTTCCCCGCAGTGCCGCTTGCCGATGGGCAAGGGACGGGGGCATGGAGCGGGGCGGGGGTGAGCGGCTCCGGCAGGCACCCCCTCACCCCGACCTTCTCCCCGGCAGCGGAGAGAAGGGGGAGAGGCCCAGATGCTGATCAATTTTTTCTTCACGCTGCGCGAGCACAAGGTGCCCACCACCATTCGCGAGCTGCTGGACCTGATCCATGCGCTGGAGCAGGGCCTGGTCTATGCCAGCGTGGACGACTTCTATCTGCTCGCGCGCACGGTGCTGGTCAAGGACGAGCGCCACTTCGACAAGTTCGACAAGGCCTTCGCGAAGTACTTCGAGGGCATCGAGTCCATCGATCCCGAGCTGCTGACGAAGGCGCTGCCCGAGGACTGGCTGCGCAAGGAAATCGAGAAGCACCTGTCGCCCGACGAGCTCGCGGAGCTGCAGAAGACCGGCTCGCTGGAAAAGCTGATGGAGGAGTTCCGCCAGCGCCTCGAGGAGCAGCACAAGCGCCACCAGGGCGGCAACCGCATGGTCGGCACCGGTGGCACTTCTCCCTTCGGCGCCTACGGCGCCAATCCGGAAGGCATCCGCCTGGCCGGCGATTCGCGCATGAAGAAGGCGGTGAAGGTCTGGGAGAAGCGGGAATTCCGCAACCTCGACGACTCCGTCGCGCTCGGCATCCGCAACATCAAGGTGGCGCTGCGCCGCCTGCGCCGCTTTGCGCGCACCGGTGTCGACGAAGAGCTGGACGTCGACGACACCATCCGCTCCACTGCGCACAAGGCCGGGCTGCTCGACATCAAGATGCGTCCCGAGCGCAAGAACAAGGTCAAGGTGCTGCTATTCTTCGACATCGGCGGCTCGATGGACCCTTACATCAAGACCTGCGAGGAGCTGTTCTCGGCGGCACGCACGGAGTTCAAGCATCTGGAGTATTTCTACTTCCACAACTTCATCTACGAGGGCGTGTGGAAGGACAACATGCGACGCTGGAGCGAGCGCATGTCCATCTGGGACATCATCCACAAATACGGCAACGACTACCGCGTGATCTTCGTCGGCGATGCCACCATGAGTCCCTATGAGGTCGTGGCCGCGGGCGGCTCGGTGGAGCACTTCAACGAGGAGCCGGGCTCGGTGTGGATGCAGCGCCTCACCGGGCATTTCCAGAAGGTGATCTGGCTGAACCCCGAGGCGGAGCGCGCCTGGGCCGGCACCACGTCCATCGTGCAGATCCGCCAGCTCATGGAAAACCGCATGTACCCGCTGACCATCAAGGGCATCGAGGACGGCATGCGCTACCTGAGCCGATAGTCGTCCCGCTTCGCTCCCCGACAAGAAAGCCCGCTGGAATTGCGGGCTTTTTCATGAGGCCGAAGGGCTGCGCGCAGCGGACCAGTCCTGCCGGCTCAGTGCAGTTTCAGTCGCGGTCCCGAGCTGCGGCTCAGCAAGTCCTTCCCGAGCAGCACCAGCATGCGGAACACGCCGTGCAGCGACATCTGGTGCATGCGATAGAGGGAGCGGTAGAGGAGACGTGCCACCAGGCCCCGTATGTTCACGCTGCCGAGCAGGTTGCCCATCAGGCTGCCCACGGTATCCGCCGAACTCAGCGAGATCAGCGAGCCATAGTCATTGAAGCGGAACGACGGTAGCGGCTTGTGCGCCAGCCGCGCGGAAATGGCCTTCACGAGGAAGACCGCCTGCTGGTGCGCAACCTGCGCGCGCGGGGCCAGCGGCCGTTCCATGCCGGGCAGGGTGCAGCTGGCGCAGTCGCCGAAAGCGAACACGCTGTCGTCGCGCGTGGTCTGCAGCGAGGGGGTTACCACCAGCTGGTTGATGCGGTTGGTCTCGAGCCCGCCGATATCCTTCAGGAAGTCCTGCGCCTTGATGCCCGCGGCCCAGACGCGCAGCGACGCCGGTATGTCCAGTCCACTGGCGGTCCTGAGGCCCTGCGCCGAAACTGCGGTCACCCGCTGGCCGGCCAGCACCGTGACGCCGATCTTCATCAGCTGCCGGTACGCCTGCTCCGCCGCCCGTTCCGGCAGCGCCGTGAGGATGCGGGGCGCAGCCTCGATCAGCGTGATGTTGACGTGCTGCGGGGTGATCTCGTCCAGCCCGTAGGCGGCGAACTCGTGCGCGGCGTGGTGCAGCTCCGCCGCCAGTTCGACTCCGGTGGCGCCGGCGCCCACGATGGCGATGTTCAGCTCCGGCGCGGCGCCGGAGGAGGCCGGAAGGGCATGGGCCTGCAGGTACATCTGCAGTAGCTTTTTCTGGAAACGGTCGGCCTGCGCGCGCGAGTCGAGGAAGATGCAGTGCTCGTGTGCGCCCGGTGTGCCGAAGTCGTTGGAAGTGGAGCCGACGGCGATGACCAGCGTGTCGTAGGCGAGGTCGCGGCCTTCGGCGAGCAGTTCGCCGTCTTCTCCCGTCAGCGGCGCGAGGTGGAGTGTCTTGCGCTCGCGGTCCAACCCGTCCATGCGCCCGAGCTGGAATTCGAAGTGATGACGGGCGCCGTGCGCGAAGTAGTTCAGCTCGTCCTCGAAAGAGTTGATGGTGCCGGCGGCGACCTCGTGCAGCAGGGGCTTCCAGATATGGGTGAGCGAGGCGTCCACCAGGACGATGCGGGCCAAGCCCTTGCGGCCGAGGCGCCGGCCCAGTGCCGTGGCGAGCTCGAGCCCGCCGGCACCCCCGCCGACGACGACGATCTGATGCAGCTTCTTCATGGGATTACCTTCAATGCTGAAAATTTTCACGACAGCCGGCCCGGCTGTCGTGAAAGCTCTCGGCAACGGATTCTAGGGACGCGTGGAGCGCAAGGCGAGACGGATACAAATCGTTCCCGCAGGCGTAGCATCGGAGTCTTGTTCCCCGATTTCTGTGGCGACCCTGTGCCGCCGGATGGCACGGGTCGCCCTTTCGGGAGAGCCACACTGCACACCATGAAAAAAGCCCGCTGTGAGCGGGCTTTTTTCATGGTGCGATCAGCGCGGCCAAGGCCGGTGCGGAAGTCAGGGCAGGTGGCGGCGCAGCCAGCCGAGCAGGTCGGTCAGGACCTCGTCGCGGTTGGTTTCATGCAGGATGTCGTGGCGCGCGCCGGGGTAGAGGCGCAGGGTCACGTCGCGGCTGCCCACGACTTCGCGGTACAGGTTGGCAAGGCGCACCACGCCACGACCGTTGTGGCCGGCCGGGTCGCGCGAGCCGGCGAAGAGGTAGACGGGCAGGTCGGTGCGGATGCCGCGCATGGCCTCGGGCTGGTAGATCGCGTTCAGGCCCTTGATGAAGTCGCGCCAGTAGCCGTTGCAGAGCTGGTAGCCGCAGAGCGGGTCGGCAATGTAGCGGTCGACGAAGTCCTCGTCGCGCGACAGCCAGTCGAAATCGGTGCGTGCATTCTTGAAGGCCTTGTTGAAACCGCCGAAGGAGAGGGCGTGGATCAGCGGGCTGCGGCCGTGGTCGCCCTGGCGCCAGCCTTCGAAGCGGCACATCAGGCCGGCCATGCGGGTGAACCAGGGCGCCTGGTAGGAGCTGCCTTCCAGCAGCAGCAGGTTGATGCGCTCCGGGTGGCGCTGCGCGAAGTGCTGCGAGACGAAGGAGCCCATGCTGTGGCCGAGCAGGACGAGGGGCAGTTCGGGGTAGCGCCGGCGGACTTCGGCATTTACCACGTTCATGTCGCTGCACACGCCGCTCCAGTGCTGCAGCATGCTGGTGTTGCCGAGCGCGCCGTTGCTGACGGCGAGGCCATGGCAGCGATGGTCGTGCGCCATCACGGCAAGGCCTTCGGCGTTCAGCAGCGCGGCCACGTCGGCATAGCAGCCGGAGTGTTCGGCCATGCCGTGCGCGATGTGCACCACGGCGCGGGCGTTCTCCACCGGCCAGTGGCGCAGGGGGATGCGATGTCCGTCGCTGGTGGTGAGCCACTCGATGGCATCGGAAGAACTAATGGCAGACATGGCGTGGCCCACAACGAGATTGTTCATTATTCTACAAGCCTTCACTTAATTACTGCTGGAGCCGTCACGGCATGACTGCCGCCATTCACTACCGGATCGGATCGCGCCGGCCTGCAGCGCATATCTTCGACCTCACGCTGACCATCGCCAAGCCGGCACCGGACGGACAGCAGCTGCAGCTGCCGAATTGGATACCCGGCAGCTACATGATCCGTGATTTTTCGCGCAACCTGGGGCCGATCAGCGTTTGCGACGGCGCCGGTCGGCCCGTGACGCTGACCCGCACCGGCAAGTCTTCCTGGCAGTGTGCGCCTGCCGAGGGCCCGCTCACCGTGACGTACGACGCCTATGCCTGGGACCCGTCCGTGCGCGGCGCGCACCTCGATCAGACCCATGGCTTTTTCAATGGCACTGCGGTCTTCCTTGAAGTGGTGGGGCAGCAGCACCTGCCGCACGACGTCACCCTCGACTGCCCGGATGGCATGCAGGGCTGGCAGGTGGCCACCAGCCTGGCGCGCGCGCCGGAGACGGCCGACCTCGGCTTCGGCCGCTACTCGGCCCCGGATTACGACGACCTGATCGACCACCCGGTGGAGATGGGCAGCTTCACCCGTGCCACCTTCTCCGCCTGCGGCGTGCCGCACGAGGTGGTGATCACCGGGCGCCACCGCTGCGACCTGGCGCGCCTGGTGCGCGACCTGGAGAAGATCTGCGCGGAGCAGATCCGCTTTTTCGGCGAGCCGGCACCGTTCGACCGCTACGTCTTCCTTGTCGCGGCGCAGGACAGCAGCTATGGCGGACTCGAGCATCGCGCATCCACGGCACTGTCCTGCTCGCGCGACAGCCTGCCCGGGCCCGGCGAGCCCGAGGCGCCGGGGGATCGCTACAAGGGCTTCCTCGGCCTCTGCAGCCACGAGTATTTCCACAGCTGGAACGTCAAGCGCATCAAGCCTGCCGTGTTCCTGCCCTATGACCTGCGGCAGGAGACCCAGACCTCGCTGCTCTGGGTCTTCGAGGGCTTCACCTCCTATTACGATGACCTGTTGCTGGTTCGCGCCGGGGTCATCACGCCCGAGGCCTACCTGGAGCTGCTGGCCCAGCAGGTGACCCGCCTCCTGCGCACGCCGGGACGGCACCGCCAGAGCGTCGCCGAGTCCAGCCGCGAGGCCTGGAGCAAGTACTACCGGCAGGACGAGAACTCGCCCAACGCCATCGTCAGCTACTACATCAAGGGCTCCCTGGTGGCGCTCTGCCTCGATCTGCTGCTGCGGGACCGGACCGGCGACCGGGTCAGCCTGGATACGCTGATGCAGCACCTCTGGCGGGACTACGCCCTGGCCGGCCGCGGCCTGGGTGAGGACGATCTCCCGCGCCTGGTCGAAGCGCTATGCGGCGACCCGATGCCGGATTTCTGGGCCAATGCCGTGCACGGCACCGGCGAGCTCCCCCTCGCGGAGCTGCTGGCGACGCGCGGCGTGGACTGGCTGCTGCGGCCTGCCGACAATGCCGCCGACGCCGGTGGCAAGCCGGGCGCGGCCGACGCCCGGCCGAAGGGCTGGCTGGGCGCCAGGACCGGAAACGGGGAGGGCGGCGCCAGCCTCCTGAACGTCTTCACCGACGGCCCGGCGCAGCAGGCCGGCCTCTCGGCCGGCGACCTGCTCATCGCCGTGAACGGCCTGCGCGTGAATGGCGGCACCATCGAAAAGACGCTGGCCGGCTACGCCCCGGGCGACCGCCTGGAACTGCACGCCTTCCGGCGCGACGAACTCATGACCTTCACTCTGACGCTGGCCCCGGCTCCGGCCGATACCTGCGTGCTGGCGCTGGCGGCCGACCCGATCCGCCGGGCGCAGGCAGAGCGCTGGATCCTGGGCGCCCCGATGGGCGCCTGACCCCTGCGGCAAGCCGCATCGGCCATTCGGCCCGTGCGGCGGAAAGGACATAAAAACACCCGGCAGGGCTGCCGGAATCACCGGTCTTTTTGGCACAATCCCGCGCCAGACAAGACCGGTCTCGACCCCCAAGGAGCTTCTTCATGCAAGTGGATTTCTGGAAAGACAAATACCCGGCGGACATGCCGTTCGAGATCGACACCACGGTCTACCAGTCGGTCAACGAGGTCTTCCACGAGGCGGTGCGCAAGTACGCCGATCTCCCCGCTGTCTCCAACATGGGGCGCACGCTGACCTATCGCGAGCTCGACCGCCTCACCGCGGCCTTTGCCGCGTACATCCAGAACGAGACCGACCTCAAGCCGGGTGACCGCATCGCGCTGCAGATGCCCAACATCCTGCAGTACCCGGTCGCCGTGTTCGGCGCCATGCGCGCCGGCCTCATCATCGTCAACACCAATCCGCTCTACACCGAGCGCGAGATGCTGCACCAGTTCAACGATTCCGGCGCCAAGGCGCTGCTGGTCGTGTCGAACTTCTGCGACAAGGTGGAGAAGGTGCTGCCGCAGACGGGCATCAAGACCGTCATCGTCACCGACCTCGGCGATGCACTGCCGGGCGTCAAGCGCCTGCTCACCAACTTCGTGGTGAAGAAGGTCAAGAAGATGGTGCCGGCTTTCAACCTGCCCAACGCCATTCCCTACACCACGGTGATGAGCCGCGGCGCGAAATACCAGGTCAAGGATGCCAAGCCCGTGGCCGGCGACATCGCCGTGCTGCAGTACACCGGCGGCACCACCGGCGTCGCCAAGGGCGCCATGCTGACCCACGCCAACCTGGTCGCCAACCTGCTGCAGATGCGTTCCGCCCTGGGCGGCATCGAGCAGGGCAAGGAAGTGCTGATCGTCCCGCTGCCGCTCTACCACATCTTCGCCTTCGTGGTGTGCTGCCTCGGCATGATGGACCAGGGCGGCCACTCGGTGCTGATCACCAACCCGCGCGACATCCCCGGCTTCGTGAAGGAGCTGGCCAAGTGGCGGTTCACCGCGCTGGCCGGCCTCAACACCCTGTTCGTGGCACTGATGCAGAACGCCGATTTCCGCAAGCTCGACTTCTCGTCGCTCAAGCGCGTGATGGCCGGCGGCATGGCCATGCAGGTGAAGGTGGCCGAGGACTGGGAGAAGCTTACTGGCGTGACCATCTGCGAAGGTTTCGGCATGACCGAAACCTCGCCTGTGGTGAGCGTGAATCCGCTCTCCGCCATCCGCATCGGCACCATCGGCATGCCGCTGCCCAATACCCAGGTCAAGGTCATCGACGACGAGGGCAAGGAACTGGAGCCCGGCCATGCCGGCGAGCTCTGCGTGAAGGGCCCGCAGGTCATGAAGGGTTACTGGCAGCGTCCGGAAGCCACCGACGAGATCCTCGATGCCGACGGCTGGCTGAAGACCGGCGACGTTGCCATCGTCGACCGCGACGGCTACATGCGCATCGTCGACCGCAAGAAGGACATGATCCTGGTGTCGGGCTTCAACGTGTACCCCAACGAGATCGAGGACGTGGCCGCCAAGCACGACGGCGTGCTGGAGTCCGCCGCCATCGGCGTGCCCGACGAGAAGTCCGGCGAGGCGGTGAAGCTCTTCGTGGTGAAGAAGGACCCCAACCTCTCCGAGGACGTGCTGCTGCAGCACCTGCGCGCCAACCTCACCGGCTACAAGGTGCCCAAGCACATCACCTTCCGCACGGACCTGCCCAAGACCAACGTCGGAAAGATCCTGCGCCGCGAGCTGCGCGGCCAGTAATCCCGGCATGAGAAAGCCCCGCTAGCGGGGCTTTCTTGTTCTGGTGTGTCCCTAAGAAAGCGGCTTTTCCTCCGGAAAGCCGCCGATGCTGCCGATAAGTCCTGCAGCAGTGTCAGGGCAGCCAATGCGGAGCGGGCTCTTCCCGCTAGTATTGGCAGTGATTCGAAAAACAGACGCCGTCCGGCGCGACAAGAATTATCGATCCTGGAAGTACACCATGAATCTGACCAAGCAGCTCCTCCCCGGCCTGCTCGTGGCGACGGGCCTCCTGTTCTCGGCCGGTACCGCCGTGGCCAACACCCCTTTGTTCGAAAAGCCCCTGAACATGACCTTCTGCGTGTTCGACCCCGTCGGCACCAAGGGAGACGCCTCCACGCGCGCCAATGACCTCGCCCTGGCCGCGAAGAAGTGGAACATCCATACCACGATCAAGGTCTACATCGACGAGCGCATCGCCGCGGAAGACTTCAAGGTCGGCCAGTGCGACGGCGTGGTGGTGACCTCGCTGCGCGCGCGCCAGTTCAACAAGTTCATGGGCAGCGTCGACGCCATCGGCGGCATCCGTGACTACAAGGAAATGCGCTCGGTCATCCAGACGCTGGCCAGCCCCAAGATCGTCCCCCTGACCATCCAGGGTCCTTACCAGGTGATCGGCACGATTCCGCTCGGCGCGGCCTTCGTGTTCGTGAACGACCGCAGCATCAACTCCATCGAGAAGGCGGCCGGCAAGAAGATCGCCGTGCTGGAGTGGGACAAGTCGCAGGCCAAGCTCGTGCAGCAGCTCGGCGCGCAGCCGGTGGCGTCGGACATCACCACCTTCGCCGGCAAGTTCAACAACGGCCAGGTCGACATCGTGGTGGCGCCGGCCATCGTCTATCGTCCGCTGGAGCTGTATCGCGGCCTCGGCACCAAGGGCGCGATCTTCCGTTTCCCGGTGGTGATGATCTCCGGCAGCATCGTGATCAATCGCGAAAAACTGTCCAAGCAGATCCCCGACCTCGATGCGCGCGTGGCGCTGATGCGGCAGTTCGCCGCCGCCAGCGTGGAAGAGGCGTTCGCCTTCGTGGGCAAGAGCGAAAAGGACATCGACGAGAAATACTGGATGGACCTGACGCCGGTGGAAAAGGACAAGTACATGCGCCTGCTGCGCGAAGCCCGCCTCGGCATGACGCAGGACGGCACCTACGATCCGCAGATGATGAAGCTGCTGAAGCGGGTGCGCTGCCAGGCCGACCCGCAGAACTACGAGTGCGCCCTCAAGGACGAGTGACGTCCCCGGGCGCCGGCTGACTCGCCGGCGTTTCGCGCCATTGCTCTATCGCGCCGCCGTTTCCGCCCCGGTCCTGACCGGGTGACGGGACGGCGGCGATTCTTTTGGGGCCGCGATTCTTCGCGCGTTCCTGCCAAACCCGATTCCCCTCCGCCTTTCCGCCGGACTCCCGGCTTCTCAGCCAGGCTCGACGCCCTTGCCTGACGTGCCTGCTGCCGTCCGTTGGTTTGTTACGCAAGTCGAACGGTTGTTGACCCCAATCAATATTGCCCCCAACACAACTACTACTATGGGGATAAGAAAGCAGTAGGCACCACGCCGGCTGAACCGCCGGGGATGCACTGCAGCGCTTTCCGAAACCGGGCCACCGGGCGCCACCTGCAGCGCGGAGCTGCAGCGTTTCCACCGCGACACGCAGTGGAGGCAGGGCCAGTGGAATCCAGGATTTGTTCAGCCCCCTGAAGACCCAAGGAGCACACCATGAAGAGCCTCAAGCTTGCCACCCAGAAGTTCATCCGCGACGAAGACGGCGTCACCGCCATCGAGTACGGCCTGATCGCCGCCCTGATCGCCGTGGTCATCATCAGCGTGCTCATCCTCGTGGGTACCGACCTCAAGGCCGTGTTCCAGGCCATCGCCAACGCGCTCGACGCCGCCGTCTGATCGAACGCAGACCAGTGGTTTCGCGGGGCGCTGCCAGCGTCCCGCGCCAGAAACAGTCAATTCTCTTCACCGAGGTGATTCCGCCAGCCGGGGTCGCCAACGGGGGAGGCTTGGCCGGCAGCGGAGAAGGACATGGACATGACGCTGGCGGGTACGGCACTGCTGATGACGCTGCTGGGTCTTGCGGCCTGGCAGGACATCCGCCGCTTCCGCATCTCCAACGTCCTCACCTTGGGCGGCGCGGGCGCCGCCCTCGTCCTGTCCCTGCTGCCCGGGGGACACGGGCCGGCCTGGAGCCTGCTCGGTCTCACCCTCGGATTCCTGTGCCTGCTGCCCTTCTACGCACTCGGCGTGATGGGCGCAGGCGATGTGAAGCTGCTGGCGATGGCGGGGGCCTTTACCGGTCCCGCCGGCGCCGTGGCCATCGCGCTCTACACCCTGCTCGCCGGCGGCCTGATGGCCCTGGCCGTGGCTGTGGGGAAGGGGCGCCTGCAGCAGGCGCTGCGCAATGTGCAGGCCATGACGGTGCCGTGCCTCGCATCCGACGGCACGCCCGCGACGGCAACACCGGTGTCGGCGGGAAGGCTGCCCTACGGCGTCGCCATCCTGCTGGGCAGCCTGGCGTGGTGGTGGGGAGCGGCGGCATGACGCGCCGACAACTGAATTCAAACTGCCTTACGGGACGAACATGAAAAACACGAGAGCGCTGGCCTTGCTGGCCCTGTCCATCCTGGTCGGTGTGCTGGCCGTCACCATGGCGGTCCGCCTGATGAACGAGCGGTCCCGCGTGTCGACCACCGATGTCGTGGTGGCGGCGCGCGACATCGCGCTCGGCTCCCGCATCGACAGCGAGATGCTGAAGGTGGTGCGCTGGCCCGCGGCCAGCCAGCCCACCGGCGTCTTCCATAACGAGAGCCTGCTGCCGGGGCGCGTGGCCAACACCACCTTCCTGGCCGGCGAACCCATCCTGGAGGCCAAGCTGGCAGCGCCAGGCAGCAAGGCCGGGCTCTCCGCCCTGATCGCGCCGGGCACCCGCGCCATCAGCGTGAAGGTGAACGAGGTGGTCGGAGTCGCGGGCTTCGCCTTGCCGGGCAACTACGTCGACGTGCTCGTGCATGCCGAGGACGAGCGCGACCGTCCGTTCTCCCGCATCGTGCTGGAACGCATCCTCGTGCTCGCAGTGGCCCAGCAGGCCGACCGTGATGAAACCAAACCCAAGATCGTCAACGCCGTGACCCTGCAGGTCACGCCGGAAGAGGCCGAGAAGCTCGACCTGGCGCGCGGCATCGGCTCGCTCTCGCTGGTGTTGCGCAACCAGGTCGACACCGCGCCCGCCAATACCGACGGCGCCCAGCTGGCCGACCTGGCGGGCAACTCCGCCCCGGCCCCGGCCCCCGTGCCGGTCGCGGCACCGGCTCCCGTGGTGGCCGCCGCCCCGGCAAAGGCCCCGGTGCGCCAGCCCGTCGCCAAGCGTCCGGCCGTGAAGAAGGCACCCGACGCGAAATCCACCCCCCAGGAACCCAAGCGGCCGGTCTACATCGACGGCGTGCAGGTCAGCGAATAACCCGAGGATGCGACCGTGAGCCATAACAAGTCATTCAATCCCTTCCGTAAAACGCTGCTGGCGGCGCTGCTGCTGGCCACCACGGCGGTGGGGCCGCTGGCCAGCATGGGCGTGGCGCAGGAAGTCCCGGCCAACGTGCTGGTCGCCGACACCCTCAACTATCCCGCCATCAGCATGACGGTGGGGCAGTCGGTGCCGCTCGACCTGTCCAGCATCGGCGCCGTGAACAAGGTGTTCCCGGGCAACCGCACGCTGATCGACGTGTTCCAGGAAAACCGCAGCGGCGAACTCTTCCTGCGCGGCAAGAAGGTCGGCGCCAGCGAAGTGATGATCTGGGGCGCCAACCGCAAGCGCTACCGCATTCCCGTCACCGTGACGCTGGACTCCGCCGGCCTGCAGGCCGAGATCGGCCGCCTGCTGCCGCAGGAGAAGGACGTGCGCGTCACCGGCGTGGCCGATTCCATCGTGCTCACCGGCACGGTCGCCGACGCCCCGGCGGTGAAGCAGATCGTGGCCATGGCCGAGGCCTATGTGCGCAGCCTGGACCAGGAGCTGGTCGGCGACGCCAAGGTCTACGAAGCGCCCGAGAACGAAACCGGTACCACGGTGCGCGTGCGCGGCAGCGGCGGCGCCAACGTCGAGACGCCGGTGAACGTGCAGACCTCCAGCCTCGGCGCCAACCGCATCATCAACCTGCTGCAGGTGCGCGGCGCCCAGCAGGTGATGCTGGAAGTGAAGATCGCCGAAGTCTCCAAGACCCTGCTCAACCGGCTGGGCGCCGAGCTCACCGGCAGCAGCGTGGACGGCAGCTGGACTTACGGCGTCGTTAGCAAGTTGCTCTCCGGCCCCGCCGGCACCGACAACAGCCTGCTCACCGCGCTCAAGACCAACGGCACCGAGATCACGGTCGACGCGCAGAAAAAGGACGAGCTCGTGAAGGTGCTCGCCGAGCCGACCATCGTGGCCATCAGCGGCCAGGAAGGCAGCTTCCTCTCCGGCGGCAAGATCTACATCCCGACCGGCCGCGACCAGAACGGCACGGTGACGCTGGAGGAAAAGGAATACGGCGTCGGCCTGCGCTTCCGGCCCACCGTGCTCAGTAACGGCCTCGTCGATCTGCAGGTGACGCCGGAAGTCTCCGAGCTCGCGAAGGACGGCTCCGCGTTCAGCGTCGGCGGCATCACCAGCGTGTTCCCCTCCATCACCACGCGCCGCGCCTCGACCACGGTGCAGCTGCGCGACGGCGAGACCTTCGCCATCGCCGGCCTGCTCAAGAACAACGTGACCGAGACCGTCAAGCGCGTGCCGCTGCTGGGCGACATCCCGCTGATCGGCCTGCTGTTCCGCCACAGCGTGTTCCAGTCCGACAAGACCGAGCTGCTGTTCGTGGTCACGCCGCGCCTGGTGAAGCCGGTCGACACCGCCGTGAAGCTGCCCACCGACAACTTCAAGGAACCAAACCAGTTCAATTTCATGCTGAACGGCCGCATGGAAGGCTTCCACTTCGGCGCTGACGACAAGCCGGCGAAGAAGGAAGACGCGTCCGACGGCAAGCCTTCGGCAGGAGAGAAAAAATGAAAAAGCTGATGCTCATCGGCGCCGTCGCGCTGGCCATGGCCGGCTGCACCACGCCCTACCTGAACAAGCACTTCGGTGAAACCAAGCAGGCCGCGCAGCGGCAGCAGCTGGCGAACCCCAGGGCGCCGGTGGACCAGCCGGACGCGACCGTGGAAGGCCAGGTCAGCAATGCCGCCATGGACCGCTACCACAACGCCTACGGCAAGCCGGAAGCGCCGGCCGACGTGTTCAAGATCGGCGTCGGCACCAAATGACGCCGCAGCCGCGCCACTGAGCCGGCGAGACGAGGATTCGACGTGAAGATTCTCCTGTTGTCCGCTGACCCCGCCCGCGTCGACGAGCTCCGCGCGTCGCTGGCCGACACGGAAGGCCGCCATGCGCTGTCCGGCGCGCCCCTGGTCATGCTCGCCGACCCGGCCGCATTGCGCCAGGAAGCGCCGGACCTGTTGCTGGTGGACGCCCGCGAGCCCGAGCCGGCGCTGTGGCCGCAGCTGGAGAAGCTGGCACAGGCGCTGCCGCAGCTCGTGACGGCGGTGGTGTCCGAGAACCAGTCGCCGGAGTTCCTGCGCCTGGCGATGCGCGCCGGCGTGCGCGAGGTGCTGCCGCCTGGCAGCGGCGAGGTGGCGCGCCTGGTCGGCCGTGTCGAGCAGCACCTGCTGCGCGGTGCGGTGCACGACAAGGGCCGCGTGCTGGCCTTCCTGCCCACCAAGGGCTCCAGCGGCGCGACCTTCCTCGCCACGTCGCTGGCCTACGCGCTCAGCCAGCACCAGGGCAAGTCGGTGCTGCTGATCGACCTCAACCTGCAGGTCGGCGACGCTGCCTTCTTTGTCAGCGACAAGGCGCCGGAATTCACGCTGGCCGATGTGTGCCGGCAGATCCACCGCCTCGATCCGTCCTTCCTCGCGGGCAGCGCGACGCAGGTCCACCCGAACTTCAGCGTGCTGGCCTCGCCCGGCGATCCCGAGCAGGCGCTGGAGGTGAAGGCGGAGCATGTCGTGCGCATCCTGAAGGCCGCGATCCTGCATTACGACTTCGTGCTGCTGGACGTGGACCGCGCGCTGGACGCCGTCAGCATCGCCGCGCTCGACCATGCCGACCTGATTTTTCCGGTGCTGCAGCAGAGCCTGCCTTTCCTGCGCGACGCCGCGCGCCTGCAGAAGATCTTCGCCTCGCTGGGTTACGGCCAGGAGCGCATCCGTCCTGTCCTCAACCGCTTCAGCAAGTCGGAGCAGGTGGGCGTGGAGGACATCGAGAAAAGCCTCGGCCTCAAGGTGTGGCGCACCGTGCCCAACAGTTACCACGCCGTGGTGGCGTCGATTAACCAGGGCGTGCCGCTGGCCGCGCTGGAAACCGCCCACCATCCGGTCGTCGCGGCCGTCAACGGCATGGCGGACGACCTCGCCGGCACCGCGCAGAGCCACGAAAGCTGGCTGCGCCGCCTGCTTCACCACTGATTTTTTTCCGGAGACGCGCATGTCGCTTCGTGACCAGTTCAGCAGCACTCCCGCCGGGGCCGAGACGGCCGCTGAGAGCCGCAACGACCCGGCCTACCTCGGGCTGAAGAACCGTATCCACCGTCAGCTGCTCGAGAACGCCGATCTCGCGGCCATGGAGAGCATGTCCGGCGAGCGCCTGCGCGACGAGATCCGCAACCTCGTGCAGGGCCTGCTGCAGAAGGAGCACGCCCTGGTCAACGAGGCAGAGCGCCGTCAGCTCGTCAGCGACATCCAGAACGAGGTCCTCGGCCTGGGGCCCCTGGAGCCGCTGCTCGCCGACCCGACGCTCTCGGACATCCTCGTCAACACGGCGGACAGCGTATACGTGGAGCGCCGCGGCAAGCTGGAAAAGACCGACATCCGCTTCACCGACAACGCGCACCTGCTCAAGATCATCGACAAGATCGTCTCGCGCATCGGCCGCCGCGTCGACGAATCCAGCCCCATGGTGGACGCGCGCCTGCCGGACGGCTCGCGCGTCAACGCCATCATCCCGCCGCTCGCCATCGACGGGCCCATCCTCTCGATCCGCCGCTTCTCGGTGACGCCGCTGATGATGCAGGACCTCATCGGCTACAAGAGCCTGACCGAGCCGATGGCGCAGGTGCTGCACGGCCTCGTGCGGGCCAAGGTCAACATGCTGATCTCCGGCGGCACCGGTTCCGGAAAGACCACGCTGCTGAACGCGATGTCGGCGGCGATTCCGCCGGCCGAGCGCATCGTCACGATCGAGGACGCCGCCGAACTGCAGATGCAGCAGCCGCACGTGGTGCGCCTGGAGACGCGTCCGCCCAATATCGAGGGCAAGGGCGAAGTGACCCAGCGTGCGCTGGTGCGCAACTCGCTGCGCATGCGTCCCGACCGCATCGTGATCGGCGAGGTGCGCGGCGCGGAAGCGCTCGACATGCTGCAGGCCATGAACACCGGCCATGAAGGCTCGCTGACCACCATCCACGCCAACTCGCCGCGCGACGCGCTGACCCGCCTCGAGAACATGGTGAGCATGGCCGGCCTCAACCTGCCGACACGCTTCATGCGCCAGCAGGTGAGTTCGGCGATCTCCGTGGTGGTGCAGATCTCGCGCCTGTCCGACGGCCACCGCCGCATCACCAGCATCCAGGAAGTCACCGGCATGGAAGGCGACGTCGTGTCCATGCAGGAAATCTTCACCTTCGAGCAGACCGGGGTCAGCGCGAAAGGGGAGGTGGAAGGTTACTTCCGCGCCACCGGCATCCGGCCCAAGTTCATCCAGCGCCTGCACACGCGCGGCGTGGACCTGGACGAGGCCGTCTTCGATCCGTCCAAGGCCTATTCCTGAGGGATCGACATGCTCTCGACCTATTACCTGTTCATCGTCCTCGGCGTCCTCGCCGTCGTGCTGCTCATCGAGGGGCTCTACCTCGCGTGGAGCTCCCGGCGCGGCGCGCAGGCGCGCAGCATTGCGCGGCGGCTGGAGCACCTCTCCGCCAGCGGGCCGGCGGAGGAAATCCGCCGCAACCTGCTCAAGCACCGCGCCCTGAGCAGCGCCGGCTGGCTGGACCGGCTGCTGCTGGCGATTCCCCGCGTGCATGCCATGGACCGGGTGCTGCTGCAGTCCGGAACGCGCCTTTCGCTCGGCGGCCTCATCGGCCTCACGACCGCCGCCTACGGCGCCGGCGTGCTGTTCCTGGTGCTGCTGAAGCTGGGCGCCACCTTCGCGCTCGTCGCTGCCTTGCCCTTCGGCTTCGTGCCGTTGCTGTTCATCATCAACGCGCGCCAGAAGCGCATTGACAAGATCGATGCGCAGCTGCCTGACGCGCTCGACCTGATCGGCCGCGCCCTGCGCGCCGGGCATGCCTTCCAGGGCGCCCTGCAGATGGTGGGCAGCGAGTCGCCGGAACCGGTGGCCGGCGAGTTCCGCACCACCTTCGAGGAAATCAACTTCGGCGTGCCGCTCGACACCGCGCTCATGAACCTGGCGACGCGCGTGCCCAGCAACGACCTGCGCTATTTCGTCATCGCCGTGCTCATCCATCGCGAAACCGGCGGCAATCTCGCCGAGCTGCTCGACAACCTGAGCCACCTCATGCGCGAACGCATGAAGCTCAAGGGCACCATCGCCGTGCTCTCGGCGGAGGGCAAGCTCTCGGCCTGGATCCTCGTGATCATGCCCTTCGCGCTGGCCGCGATCCTGAACGTGCTGAACCCCGGCTTCATGGAAGTGCTCTTTCTGGACCCCACGGGCCGGCAGGTGGTGGCCAGCTCGCTCGTGCTGATGCTCGTCGGTGTTTTCTGGTTGTGGAGAATCACGCGGATCCGCGTGTGAGGACGGCGTCATGAATATCTACGCAATGAGCTTCTACTTCCTGTTCTTCCTTGCGGTCACGGCGTCCATGTGGCTGCTCCTGCAGTTCGTCGTCGGCACGCCGGTGGAGCAGCGCCTGAAGCGCCTCTCCGACGAATCCGCCAGCGACGAGCTGGCCTCCGAAGGGCAATGGCACGAGCGCGTGCTGGCGATGGCCGGCCCGCTCGGCAAGCTCTCGCTGCCCAAGGGCGGCTGGGAGCGCTCGCACCTGCGCACCCGCTTCATGAACGCCGGCCTGCGCAATGCGTCCGCGCCGGCCCTGTACTTCGCCGCCAAGACCGTGCTGACCTTCCTGGTGCCGGCGCTGTTCCTGAGCTACGTCGGCCTCTGGAGCGAGCGCACCAACTCCATGATGGTGATCCTCGGCATCACCTTCTCGGCGGCGTTCGGCTACTACCTGCCGACCATCGTGCTCGCCCATCTGGTCAAGCTGCGCCAGCGCGAGCTCTTCGAGAATTTCCCGGATGCGCTCGACCTCATGATCGTCTGCATCGAGGCCGGCCTGTCGCTGGATGCAGTCATCGCCCGCGCCGGCGAGGAAGTGCGCATCAATAGCGCGGCGCTGGCCGACGAGCTGCACCTGGTGACCCTGGAGCTGCGTGCCGGCGCCTCGCGCGAGCAGGCCTTGCGCAACCTGGCGCTGCGCAGCGGCGTCGAGGAGATCGACGCGCTGGTGGCGATGCTGATCCAGGCCGACCGCTTCGGCACCAGCATCGCCGATTCCCTGCGCGTGCAATCCGATTCGCTGCGCTCCAAGCGCCGCATCCGCGCCGAGGAGATGGCCGCCAAGATTCCCACCAAGATGCTGTTCCCGCTGATCTTCTGCATCTTCCCGGCGCTGCTGGTGGTGCTGATGGGCCCGGCCGTGCTCAGCATCCACCGCATCCTGCTGCCGATGTTCCGGCAGTTCTGATGCGTCCCGTCTTTCCGACCCAACCAACAAGAGGTGCCTGAAATGTCCAACCACATCATCGAAACCGAACGCCATGGCCTGTGGATCGCGGTGACCTTCACCCTGGCGCTGCTCGCCTTCGTGTTCGGCCTCGTCTCCGTCGTGCGCATCCACCAGCTCGCCGGCGTGTCCCAGGTCGAGGTGCTGCTGCTGCACAAGCGCCTGAACAAGCTGGAGAAGGCTGCCGCCGCGCCGGCCGCTGAAGCTGCGCCGGTAGCCGAGGCCGCACCGGCCGAGTAAGTCCTGCCTGCAAAGGCAATCGGGATGCCGGGGTGCCCGAGGGCGGCCCCGTGATCCCGGCGGGGAATCGCTTCCGCACGTGGCGGGAGTCCGGAATTTGACGTCGTGGGGGCGCGAGCCCGCGGCGGGGAAGGTGGTGTATGCGGCGCAACAAGGTTTCAGCGACGGGTGCGGCGGTGATCGAATTCGCCTTCGTGCTGCCGCTGCTGCTCATCCTGTTTTTCGGCATCGTCGAATTCAGCGTGGCCTTCTACAACAAGGCCATCATCACCAATGCCAGCCGCGAGGCGGCGCGCTCGGGGATCGTCTACGTCGGCCCCGGCACGCGCCTCAGCGACGAGCGCATCCGGGCGATCGCGCTGGCCAGCAGCCAGGGCCTGATCACCTTCAATCACCGTGACGCCGCGCCGACGGTCGCCATCGCCGTCACCGACTCGCCCGATTTCGAGCAGGACCTGCTCACGGTCACGGTTCACTACCAGTATTCGGGCCTGGGGCTCGGTGCGATCCTGACGGCTGTCACCGAGCCCATGGACCTCACCGCCAGCACCACGATGAAGATCGAATAGGCCAGGGGAGAGCGCGCAAATGTCAGTGACGGCCAGCAGGTCAGGTGCGCCCGGGAATCGCTCCCGGCAGCGCGGCGCGGTCGCCATCATGGTGGCCTTTTTCCTGCTCATGATCCTCGGCTTCGCGGCCCTGGCGGTGGATTCTTTCCACCTTTTCATGGTGCGCAACGAACTGCAGAACGACGCCGACGCCGCGGTGCTGGCCGGTGCCGGATACCTGTTCACGCCCGCCAGCAGCACGCCTGACTTTCCGGCGGCCGAGGCCAAGGCGGCGCTGGCGATACGCCTGAACCGCAGCTTCCGCGGCACTCTCACGGAGGGCGACATCACCTCCGGCTACTGGAACGTCACCGACGGCTTCCAGCCATTGCCCATGACGCCCACCGCGGACGATGCGGCGGCGCTGCGCGTCACCGTGCGCCGCGGAGCCGAGGGCGCCGGCAACTCAGGGCCGGTGGAGCTGATCTTCGGCGACTTCGTCGGCACGGACGTGTTGCCGGTGTCGGCGTCCGCCACGGCCGTGGTGGTGCCGCCCGGCGTGGTCTATCCGGGCGGGCTCTTCCCCATCGCGCTCACGCGCTGCCTGTTCCAGAATTTCTGGGACTACGCCAACAACAATCCGAAGCTGGACCCGGTCACGGGCGATCCCTATATTTTCCGCATCGGCTCGGCCTACCACTATGCCGGCTGCTCCGCGGGGCAATGGACGTCGTTCAAGCTGGACCGCAACGACACGCCCACCATCCGCGACCTCATCACCAACGGCAATCCGGACTCGCTCGCGATCAGCGACCCGACCTGGCTCGAGCCCGGCGTGAAGACGACGATCTACGGCTACACCAACGACTGCAGTGCCGCCGGCGACCGCAGCTGCGAGTTCGTCACCATGCCGGTGATCATCACCGATGACGTGGAGACGCACTCCAGCACGCCGGTGGTGGCCTTCGCCTGTGTGCGCATCCTGCGCGCGGAGGGCGGCAGCGACAAATTCGTCGAGGTGCAGATGATCATGGGCTGCCACATCGATGGCAGTGGCGGCGGCCCCTATTACGGCACCACGCTGCCGCCCAAGCTGGTGCAGTGAGCCGGACGTGTCGCCACGGCAGCCTTCTCGGGCTGCTTTTTTTTGCGCGTGATTCGCGCGGCGGGGGAGAGGAGCAAGGCGCCGCCACCGTGGTGGTGGCAGCGCAGGCAATCAGCGGCTGGCGGTGCGCTGCGTGCAGTTGAGATAGCGCGAGGAGGACAGCCACTGGCTGTCCGGGTAATACGAGAACACGAACTGGCCACCCTTCAGTGTGTCGATGAGCTGCTTCGCCACGCCGAGGCGGACCGCGGGACAGCCCCAGCTGCGCCCGATGCGGCCGAACTTCCTTACGTGGTCTTCGGTCACGTAGGGCGCGCCGTGCATGACGATGGCGCGATCGCGCGCACGGTCGTTGATGCCGGGCTCGAGGCCGTCCATGCGCAGCGAATAGCCGTTGCTGCCCTGGTAGGTGTCCAGCGTGCGGAAAAGCCCGAGGCTGGTGGTGCGGCTGTCGAGTTCGTTGGAAAAGCGCGTGGCCATCAGCTCGCCGGTGTTGCGGCCGTGGGCGACGAGCTCGCGGAAGAGCAGTGATTGCCGCTCCAGGTCGAAGACCCAGAGCCGCGGCTGGCTGGACGGACGCGAATAGTCGATGACGGCGAGGCGTTGCGACGGCGCCATGCCGTTGCCGGTGGCGCACTGCATGGCGGCCACGGCCTGGCCGATCACGGCGGGATCGGCATCCGGCGCGGCACTGGCGAGGCGTTCGGGCAATGTGCTGGCGCCGGCGGCGTTAACTAGACTGAGGCCGACCAGCAATGCAAGAAGATGACGGCGCATGAAAAAACTCCGCGTCGGGGCCGCGCGCCGGATGTACTTCAGGCCGGCGTGGCCGAAAGCGCTGGCGGTCGCTGCCGCGGCGCGATGCAAAAGGAAAGCCTGTGCTGCATCCGTTGCCGAGGCCCGATAAAGCCGGCAAGGTAGCAGCCCTGCCGGCGGCTGTCAGCCGCCGCAACATTAACCGGCGCTTAAGGGCGCCGGGCGGACATGCAGTGGTGATGAACGACGTGGCGAACAGCTGTGCTTTCGATGTGATGGGGGCGCTGCGGCGCAATGCAAGGGGGCTGTCGGGCTGGCGCTTGCTGGTCGTGGCCTGGCTGCTTTGCCTGGGTGTGCCGGCGCAGGCGGAAACCGCCGCCGACGTGCTGCGCGGCCGCCTCGAGGGCCATCTGTCCGGCAATGCGCCGCTGACCCTGGCGCCGCGTTCGGCGCCGCGCGCCATCGCGCAGTTCTATGCCATGCGCGACTGGCAGCCGGTGTGGGACGCGCCGCGCTACCAGGCGCTGCTGGCCGCGCTCGCGGGTCTCGAGGCCGACGGGCTGAATCCGGAGGATTACGCGCTGTCGCAGCTGCGCCGCCTGCCTGCGACCACGGAAGCGGCGCGCGTGGCCGATCGTGAATTGCTGGCTACCCGGTCCTGCCTGCTGGCGCTTCTGCACCTCTATCACGGCAAGGTTGATCCGCAGCAGCTCGATCCGCACTGGAACTTCGACGGGCCGCGCGTCGATCCGGGCGAAGGGCTCCTGCTCGTGCAGGCGGCGGTGGAACAGAACCGCCTCGACGAGGTGTTCCAGCGCGCGCGCCCGCAGTTGCCGTTCTATTACCAGTTGCGCGAGGCGCTGGCGCGATTGCGCAAAGTCGCGGCGGCGGGGGGCTGGCCGGCGTTGCCGTCGGGTCCGACGCTGGAGCCCGGCATGCGCGATGCGCGCGTGCCCTTGCTGCGCGAACGCCTGCAGCTTGCCGGCTTGTTGCCCGCGACCGCGGTGCCCGAGCCCGAACTCTTTGGCGAGTTCCTGCGCGAGGCCGTGCTGCGTTTCCAGCGCGAGGCCAGCCTCCTGCCCGACGGCCGTGTCGGGCCCGCGACGCGCACCGAACTCAACGTGCCCGTGGCGGCGCGTATCGACCAGCTGCGCGTGAACCTGGAGCGCCTGCGCTGGTTCCACAACAAGCTTTCGGGCCGCGCCGTGGTGGTGGATCTCGCCGGCTTCCGCATCTTCTACCTGGTGGAGGGCGAGGCGAAGTGGAGCGCGCGCGTGCAGATCGGCCGCGACTACCGTGCCACGCCGGTGTTCCAGTCGCAGCTCGACAGGATCACCCTGAGCCCGTCCTGGCATGTGCCGCCCACGATCTTCAAGGAAGATGCGCTGCCCGCCATCCGGCGCAACCGAAACTATCTCGTGAAGCACCGGCTGCATGTCTACAACGCCGCGGGCCAGCGCATTTCTCCGAGCGCGGTGAACTGGTGGCGGCCCGGCAACATCTCGCTGCGCCAGGAGCCGGGGCCGGAGGGCGCGCTGGGCGAACTTGTCCTGCGCTTCGACAATCCCTATGCAGTGTACCTGCACGACACGCCGCACAAGGACCTCTTCGACGCCAGCCGGCGCACCACGAGCTCGGGCTGCATCCGCGTGGAGAACATCCACGAGCTGGCGGTGCTGCTGCTGGACGACGCGCAGCAGTGGAGCCGCGAGGCGCTGCAGGCGGCGATCGACGAGCGACGCACGCGCGATGTGCCCCTGCCCGAAAAAGTGCCCATCCTGCTCGCCTACTGGACGGTGCAGGTCGACCCCGATGGCTACGTCGCCTTTCGGCCCGACGTCTACACGCGCGATCCGGCCGTGCTGCAGGCGCTTGACGCGCAGGCGCAGTGATCGCGTCTGCGGCCGGCGGAAGATTGGAGAGCAGCGGGAACGGCGAGCAGGAAAAGGCGGAGCGGGTGTGGCAGGGCGCGGGCGCAACAGCCCGTGAGCGGCTGGTTCGGCTGGTCCCTCAGTGCAAGCGGCCCTTCCGCGCACCAGCGGCCGCCCGGGTGGCCGCTTCGCGCTGGCGATCAGTCACTCAGGCGCCTGCGCGAGAATTCCGGTGCAATGAAAAAGGCGCGTGGCCCTTCAGCCCACGCGCTTTTTTTTGCGTTTTTATCGCGCCGCTTCACTTCAGCGCGACTTTCTCCATTGGCTCCGGCGTGAAGCAGCGCCAGCCCAGGCGGTCCTTGATCTGCAGGCGCAGCGCGTCGGAGGCTTCCGGTTCGCCGTGCGTGATGAAGACCTGGCGCGGGGCCTTCGGCGCGGTGGCGAGCCAGGTCAGCAGCTCGTCCTGGTCGGCGTGCGCGGAGAGCGCGTCGATGTTGATCACCGGTGCGCGCACCGACACGTACTCGCCGTGCATCTTCACCACCGGCGTGCCACGCACCAGCGTATCGCCGCGCGTGCCCGGGGCCTGGTAGCCGACGAAGATGACCTGGTTGCGCGGCTCCGGCAGCAGGCGTTTCAGGTGGTGCAGCACGCGGCCGCCGGTGGCCATGCCGCTGGCGGAGACGATCACCATGGGATCGTGGCGCCGGGCGAGGGCCTTGGACTCTTCCACCGAATCGATGTGGTCGACCTTGTTCGCCAGCGCGTCGCAGGCGGCGCGATCAAGCGAGTGCTCCTCGGGGAACTTAAGCAGCACCTGCGTCGCCTTGCTGGCCATGGGGCTGTCGAGGACGATGGGGATGTCCGGGATGCGGCCTGCATTGCGCAACTGCACCAGCAGGTGCAGCAGCATCTGCGCGCGGCCCACCGCGAAGGCGGGCATCACGGTGACGCCGCCACGCTTCGCGGTGGCCGTGATGGTGTCGGCCAGCACGGACATGTAATCGACGTCGGGGTGCAGGCGGTCGCCATAGGTGGATTCCGTCACCAGCCAGTCGCAGGCCGCCAGGGGCGCCGGCGGATGCATGACGGGATCGACCTGGCGGCCGACGTCGCCGGAGAAGGCGAGGGTGCCGGTCTCGGTCGCAACATAGACCGAGGAGGCACCGATGATGTGGCCGGCGGGGCGGAAGGACACCTTCATGCCGTCGATGTTGCGGTGCTCGTTCCATTGCACCGGGCGCAGCAGCGTGAGCGCCTTTTCGGCGTCTTCCAGCGTGTAGAGCGGCTCGGCCGGATGATGCTTGGAGAAGCCCTTGCGGTTGGCGTATTCGGCGTCCTCTTCCTGCAGCTTGGCGGCGTCGCGCAGCAGGATCTCGCACAGCGCCTGGGTGCCCGGCGTGCAGTAGACGGGGCCGTTGAAGCCCTGGCGCACGAGCGCCGGCAGCCAGCCGGAGTGATCGATGTGGGCGTGGGTCAGCACCACCGTATGCAGCGTGTCGGGGGCAATGAGGAAGGGCGCGCGGTTGCGCTCGCGCAGGCGCTTGATGCCCTGGAACATGCCGCAGTCCACCAGCACGCGGTGCGTGCCGCGGTGCAGGAGGTAGCGCGAGCCGGTGACCGTGCCGGTGGCGCCGAGGAATTGCAGGTCCATGGGGGAGATTCTCCGGAAATGACAGGCTTACTTTAGCTGCCCTGTTATACCCGAAGTTGACGCAGGTCAGCCGCAATACGGTGCGCGCCGGATGTGGCCGCCGTGGCGGCGATCGTGAAGCGGCTCAGGTGTCCTGCGCCGCCGCAGGGGCTTCCGCGCCGGAGGGCGAGCGCACCAGCAGCACCGGCTTCGTGGCGGCGCGCAACACCGACTCCGCGACACTGCCCATGACCAGTCGCCGCACGCCGCGGCGCCCGTGCGTGCCGATCACGATGACATCCGCCGGCCAGCGCTCGGCCTCTTGCTGCAAGGCCTCCGGAATGCCGCCGAGGCCGGTCTGGACGAGGTCCACCAGACGGCTGTGGGCGTCGATTCCCTGTCCCCTGAGCTGTTGTTCGGCGCGTGCCAGGAGCGCCGTACCGGCGGCGAGCAACGAGCGGTGCACCAGTTCCGTGTCGATGATCACGCCGGGCTCAAGCGGCACGCTCCAGGCCGGACTCTCCACCACGTGCACGAGGCGCACGATGCCGTCGCCCGGCGCCAGACGTGCAGCCTCCTGCAGGGCCCGGTCGGCCGTCGGGCTGCCGTCCACCGCGACGAGTATGTGCTTGTACATGACAGTCTCTCCCGAGAGGGCGGATGCGATATGCCGACATCCTTCCATAGCGCCCGGTCATGGCCCTTGATGCACCTCAAGGGAGCGCGCGCGGCTTCACGTTCCGGCAAATGTCCTTTTCAACCCTGTGCCTTTCTGACGCAGGTCAAGGTAGGTTTTCGGCGTCCGGGCAATATCCACCGCTGGAGTAGTCCGCATGGCGGCCGGCGTGACCGCTGCCGCGGCGGAGTGCGACTCGATACGAAGACGGAACCGTCAGACGAGATGAAAGAGATCCTGCTCGCCTTCAACAAGGGCTCCGCGACGCTCAAGGTGGCGGCCTATGCCCTGGGGGAACTGGGCGCTCCCCGTTTCCAGCTGACGCTCGACATGGCGTCGCGGCAGGTGGACGGGCGCGGCCAGGTCCCGGAAGAGCTGCAGGCCTTCGACCCCGACCAGGACATCACCGACATCGTCGCGCTGATTGCCTGCCACGCCGCCGGGCCCGATGGGCATCTCGTGGCCATGGCGCACCGTATCGTGCACGGCGGTCACCGCCAGGCACCCGAGTGGATCACCGACGCGCTCGTCAACGACCTCGAGGACCTCGAGGTGATGTGCCCGCTGCAGCAGCCGCCGGCCCTCGAGGTGCTCTGCCACCTGCGCGAGCTGTGGCCCGAGATTCCCCACCTCGCCGTGTTCGACACCGCCTTCCACCGGCCGCAGCCGGCGCTGGCGGCCACCTATGCGCTGCCCGCCTCGGTGCGCATGCAGGGCGTCACCGCCCAGGGCTACCACGGCATTTCCTGCCAGCACGTGCTGCGTCAGCTGCGCGCGCGCCATCCCTTGCAGGCGACGGGACGCGTGCTGGTCGCCCACCTCGGGCACAGCAGCACCATGACGGCCGTGCACAACGGTCGCAGCGTCGCCACCAGCATGGGTTTCAGCACTCTGGACGGCCTGCCCATGGGCACCCGCTGCGGCCATCTCGACCCCGGCGTGTTGCTCTACCTGCTGGAGCAGGGCTGGAACAAGTCGCGCCTCACCGACCTGCTCTACCACCAGTCGGGCCTGCTTGGGCTGTCCGGGACCAGCGCCTGCCTGCGCGACCTGCTCGCCAGCGACTGCGACAGCGCCCGCTTCGCGGTGGATTATTTCTGCTATCGCGCGGCACGCATGGCCGCCTCGCTGGCCTGCGCCATGGAAGGGCTCGAGACCATCGTGTTCACGGGCGGCATCGGCGAGAACCTGCCGGAAATCCGCAGCAACATCTGCCGCCGCCTGGCCTGGCTGGGCGTGGCGCTCGACGACGAGGCCAACACGGCGGGCCGGGAAGTGCTGGATCGCCCGGAGTCGCGCTGTCGCCTCCTGGTCGTGCCGGCCGACGAGGCGGGCGAGATCAGCCTGCAGTGCGAGCCGCTGCTCGCGCACTTGCCGCAAACCGTCCTCGTCTGAAACGACAAGGCCCGCCCCCGTCAGGGGCGGGCCTTGCTCGTGAATCGTCTGTTCCCGCTTATGCGTGGCTGTTGCAGGCCGCGATTTCCTGGTCGCCGTTGGCCAGCTCCATCAGGCGCTGGCGATTGGCGATTTCCACGTCACGACCGTTCACCTTGAGCACTTCCATGTTCTGGAAGCGCGTCAGGATGCGGCTGACCGTTTCCAGCGCGAGCCCCAGGTGGTTGGCGATGTCGGAGCGCGACATCGGCAGGTGCAGGTGGTTTTCCGAGAGGTGGCGACGTTTGTAGCGTGCCGACAGCGTGAGCAGGAAGGTGGCGATGCGCTCGTCGGCGGTGCGGCGGCCCACCAGCTGCATGATCTGCTGGTCAGCGCGGATTTCCGAGCTCATCAGGCGGAACAGGTGGTGCTGCAGGCTGGGCAGCTTGCCGGCGAGGTCCTGCAGGGCGTCGAAGGGCAGGGCGCAGACCGCGGTGGTTTCCAGCGCGATGGCGGTGCTGCCGTAGTTGCCGCTGGGGTTGCCGATGCTGTCCAGGCCGACGATTTCGCCGGGCAGGTAGAAGCCGGTCACCTGTTCTTCGCCGGTGGGCGTGCTGCTGCAGGTCTTGATGGCGCCGGAGCGCACCGCGAACACGGCGTCGAAGGGCATGCCCTCGTGGAAGAGGACGCCGCCGCGGGCGAGCGGGCGGTTGCGGGAAATGATGTCGTCGAGCTGCTGGATCTCGCCATCCTCGATGGCCGGCGGCAGGCAGACCGGGTTCAGCGCGCAATCGGAGCAGTGGGTCTGGCGCAGCGCGCGGATGAGGTTGTGGCGGCGTGGAATTTCCATGGAAAAGCGCTCTGGCAGGAGACCTGATGATGATCCTAGGAGACGGCCCGGAGCCGTTTGATGCAAATCAAGGATCAGCCTCAGTTGTAGTGTTTATGTATTGGTCGGTCAACACTGGCTTATCTCCGAAGAGGTAATTTGTTGGAGGGAGACCGTCCGTGCCCGCCCACGCGCCGGCGCCGCCGGTCCGGTTGATGCAGGTCAACGCCCCTTGCCGCCGTATTTCCTAACCTGCGGGCATCTCCCTGATGCAGCCCCGGACGGCCCCCATGTACAGCAAGGTGCTCCTGGCCTACGACGGAACCGCCTGTTCCGACCTCGCCCTGCAGGAAGCGGCGCGCTTTGCCGCGGAGGGCGCCAAGCTCTCGGTGGTGACCATCGCCGAATGCGACAGCCTGCCGCGGCGCCTCCTGCACGGCGACGCCACCGATGCCGGCAACGCCGAGCTGGCCGCCGTCAGCAAGGGGCGGGTGCTGCTCGATGTCGTGTCGCGCCGCCTGGCCGCCCGCGACCTCGACGGTGACCTCCTGCTGGTCGACCAGACCGAGTGCCGCGACGACGGCGTGGCCCGCGCCATCCTCGAGGAAGCCAGCAATACCGGCGCCGAGCTCATCGTGATGGGCACGCACGGCCGCCACGGCTTCAAGCGCTTCATGCTGGGCAGCGTGGCCGAGCTGGTGGCGCGCGAGGCGACCTGCCCGGTGCTGCTGGTGCGCGGCGACGGCCCCGGCGCCTACGACGCCATCAGCCCGGTCGAGATCTACGGGCAGTGGCCGGAGGGTGAGCGCCCCGCAGACTGAGGCGAGGGGGCCGGGCTATCATGCCGGCCGACCTGTCGCCACACCGGAAACGCCTGTCCATGCCGCTGTCGCTGCCGCCCGACGTCTTCACCCTCTCCGCCGCGCTCGGTATCGGCCTGCTCGTGGGCCTCGAGCGCGAGCGCAAGCGCCTGCGCGAGAAAGTGCACGGGCCGGCCGGCCTGCGCACCTTCGCCATCACCGCACTGCTTGGCTGGGCGGCGCTGGCGCTGGGCGGGCCGGTGCTGCTGGCGGCGGTCGCCATCGGCCTTTCTTCCCTGCTCGCCATCTCCTATTTCCGCAGTGCCACCGCGGAGCCGGGCCTCACCACCGAGGTGGCGCTGTTGCTGGTGCTGCTGCTCGGCGCCTTCAGCCGGGCCAACCCGGCGCTCGCCGCCGGCCTCGGCGTGGTGCTGGCGCTGCTGCTGGCCTATCGCGAGGGCCTGCACCGACTGGCCCGGGCGCAGCTTACCGACACCGAGGTGCGCGACGGCTTGGTGCTGGCCGCCGCCGCGCTGGTCGTGCTGCCGCTGGTGCCGGACCGCTTCATCGGCCCCTACGAGGCCGTCAACCTGCGCACCGTGTGGATGCTCTGCGTGCTCATGATGGGCATCGGTGCGCTGGGCCACTTCGCCATGCGCGTGGCGGGGCCGCGCTTCGGCCTGCCGCTGGCGGGTTTCATTTCCGGTTTCGCCTCGAGCACGGCCACCGTGGCCAGCATGGGCGAGCGTTCGCGCCACGAGCCGGCCATCATGGGCCCGGCGGTGGCGGCGGCGACGATGTCGAGTGCCACCACCATGCTGCTCATGGCCATGGTGCTGGCGGCCATCGACATCCGCATCCTGCCGCAGCTGGCGCTCAACCTCGCGCTGGCCTTCTTCATGGCCGCCGCCTATGCCGCGCATTTCGCGATCGGGCACAAGGTCGAGTCGGGCGAGGCCGGCATCCTCGACGGCCACATCTTCGACTGGCGCATCGCACTCGGCGCCGCGCTCGTCATCGCGCTCGTGCAGCTGCTGTCGGCGTTGTTCTTCCACTGGATGGGCAATCCCGGCGTGCTGCTTTCCACCGCGGCCAGCGGCTTTGCCGACGTGCATGCCGCCGCCGCCTCGGCTGCGGCGCTCGTGCAGGCGGGCAAGATCGCGCCGGCGGCGGTGGAGCTGCCGGTGCTGGTCGCGCTCAGCACCAACTTCGTGTCGAAATCCGTCATGGCCGTCGTCACCGGCGGCCGTGCCTATGCGCTGCGGGCGATCGGCGGCATCCTGCTCATCATGGCGGCGCTGTGGCTGCCCTGGGTGATGGGGCAGTGACATTGACGTCTGGAGGATCCCTGTCGTGAGCCATTTCCGTGTGCTGCTGCGCGTGCGCTACTGCGAGTGCGATGCCCAGCAGGTCGTGTTCAATGCCCGCTACGGTGACTATGCCGATGTCGCGCTCACCGAATATTTCCGCGCACTCTTCGGCAGCTACCAGAGCCTGCTGGAGCAAGGGCTGGACAGCCAGGTAGTGCGCATGGCCACGGACTGGAGGTCGCCGGCACGCTTCGACGAGGTGCTGGCGCTGGATGTCGCCACGCTGCGCATCGGCACCACCTCGTATACGGTGCGCGTCGAGGTCAGCGAATTCTTTTCCGGACGCCATATCGCGGTGACGGAGGTCACCTACGTGATGGTGAGCGCGCAGGGGCTGGAAAAAACGGCGGTGCCGGAGACGGTGCGCGAGAAGCTCGCGGCGGGCGTGCCGGGCGGCCTCGTGAACCTGGCCGGCATCGACCTGAGTACGTGAGCCGTCGGAACCGCCGCCGCTTCGTCAGTGCATGAAAAAGCCCCGCCATGTGCGGGGCTTTTTGCATTCCGGCACGATGCCATCAGAAGCGGCCGTTCTGGTAATCGGTGAAGGCCTGCTGGATTTCCTGCGGCGTGTTCATGACGAAGGGGCCGTAGCGCGCCACCGGCTCCCGTAGCGGCATGCCCGCGATCAGCAGCAGGCGCGCGCCCTCGCTGCCGGCGGCGAGCTCCAGGTGGTCGCCCTGGCCCAGCACCGCCATCTGGCCGCGCGCCACGGCATGGCGCGATGCGGCCGGGCCGGCCTCCACGCTGCCCTCGAAAACGTAGATGAAGGCCTGGTGCGTCGCCGGCACGGGCGCGGTCCACGCGCAGCCTTCGTCCATGCCGATGTCCTGGTAGACCGGCTGCGTCGCGATGCCGCTGACAGGCCCGGCCTGGCCGTCCAGCTCGCCGGCGATGAGCTTCACGGAGACGCCCGGCGCCGGCTGCAGCACGGGCAGGGCCGCGGCCGGGAACTCCTGGTAGCGCGGCGCGCCCATCTTCAGGCGCGCCGGCAGGTTGATCCAGAGCTGGAAGCCCGCCATGAGGCCGTTCTCCTGCTCCGGCATTTCCGAATGGACGATGCCGCGCCCGGCCGTCATCCACTGCACCGAACCGGCCTCCATGAGGCCGCTGTGGCCGTGGTTGTCGGCGTGGCGCATGCGGCCGGCGAGCATATAGGTCACGGTCTCGAAGCCGCGGTGCGGATGGTCCGGGAAGCCGGCGATGTAGTCGGCGGCGTCGTCCGAGCGGAATTCGTCCAGCATGAGGAAGGGGTCGATGTCCGGCACCTGCTGTGTGCCGATCACGCGGTTCAGCTTCACGCCGGCGCCGTCGCTGGCGGGCATGCCCCGTACCACGCGTGTGAGGCGGCGGCTGGTGGCGGGGGTGAAGGGGGCGGTGGTCATGGCGATTCTCCTGTCGATGAGCCGAGTCTCGCCCATCCGCGGCCCCGGAAAAACCGGCGGCGATGCACAGGACTGTTCCCGGGGCGGGACAAATGCCGCGGGGTTTGACGCCAGCCGGTGACAGTCCGCCGCGTGGCGCATACCCTCGGGATTCGCCTGTGCAATGGCTATGCGCTGAACCTGCGATGACATGGAGTACACCAATGTCCCTGCGCGACTGGTACGAAAAACACCTCCTGCCCTACCTGCTCGACAAGGCCTGCGGCATCGATGCGGTGTCGCGGCAACGCCAGAAGGTCGTGCCCCTGGCCGAGGGCCGCGTGCTGGAGATCGGTATCGGCACCGGCCTGAACCTGCCGCACTACGACAGCGGCCGCGTCCGGCAGATCATCGGCCTCGACCCCGGCACCGAAATGCACCGCCTGGCGCGTCGGCGCCTGGCGCAGACCGGGCTGCAGCTCGAACTCGTCGGGCTCTCCGCCGAGCGCATTCCCTATGACGACGCCAGCTTCGACACCGTGCTCGTCACGTATTCGCTGTGCACGATCCCCGACCCGGTCGCCGCGCTTTGCGAGATGCGCCGCGTGCTGAAGCCGGGCGGGCGGCTGGTGTTCTGCGAGCACGGCCGCGCGCCGGAGGCGTCGGTGCAGCGCTGGCAGGACCGCCTGACGCCGCTGTGGTCGACGTTTGCCGGCGGCTGTCACCTCAATCGCGACATTCCCGCGTTGCTGGCGGAAGCCGGCTTCCGCTCCCCCGACCTGCAGCAGATGTACCTGCCGGGCCCGCGCCCGCTGATGTACAACTACTGGGGCACGGCGGTCGCGGTCTAGGGGCGGCACAGGGCCATGCACGATACCGCCGACGTTCCGCCGCGCCTGCTGCTCGGCATGCTTGCACTGACGGTGGTGGCCCTGGCCTTGCTGGTCCTCGGCGGCTACGCGCTGTACCGGGCGTGGCTGCTCGGCCGTCTCGTCCATCTGGTGCAGGCTGTCATGCCGCTGTTCCTGGGCGGCTGGTTCCTGCAGCGGTGCCTCCGTTTCTGGCTGGCACTCGCGCGCCACCGGCACCCGGCGCAGACACACGACAACTGACGGCGGGGCCGCGCGCCGACCGCACGGGGGAAACGCATGCCCTACCTTCTGGTGAAGTACCTGATCACCGCCGCCGTGGTGGTGCTGGTGTCGGAAGCGGCGCGCCGCAGCGACCGCGCCGGCGCGCTGATCGCCGCGCTCCCGCTGGTCACCGTGCTCACGCTCGTGTGGCTGCATGTGGAGCAACAGCCGGCGTTGAAAATCCAGAACCATGCCTGGTACACCTTCTGGTACGTGCTGCCCACACTGCCCATGTTCCTCGCCTTTCCGGCGCTGCATGTGCGCTTCGGTTTCTGGCCGACGCTACTCGCCTGCGTGGTGATCACGCTGGCCTGCTTTGCCGCGTCGGCGCTCTTCCTGCGCCGCTTCGGCATCGAGCTGCTCTAGGACCATTTTTCATGCCAGGGAGAGACACATGGATGTGAATCCTTACGCCGCGCCGCAGGCGGTGCTCAAGGACCCGGACTGCGCGGTGGCCGCCGCCGCACCGTTCTACGTGGTGGCGCCGCGCAAGCTCGTGCTGCTGATGGTGATGACGGTCGGCATCTATTCCATCTACTGGTTCTACCGGAACTGGAAGCAGTGCCGCGACGCCACCGGCGAGCCGATGCTGCCGGTCCTGCGCGGCGTCTTCGCGATTTTCTTCGTGCACCGGCTGTTCCGCCGCGTCGATGCGCAGCTGCGCGATTCCGCGGTGGCCTTCGCGTGGCAGCCGATGGCCCTCGCCACCGGGTATGTCGTGGTGGCGCTCGTCAGCCTGGTCACCGACCAGCTGTCCAAGCATGACCTGGCGACGCCATATTCGCATTTCGCGCTGTTGCCGGAGCTCGCGGCCCACGTATTCGTGCTGGCGCAGGCGCAGCGCGCCATCAATGCCGCCTGCGCCGATCCCGGCGGGCTTGCCAACAGGCGGATCACGTTCGCCAACGCGTTCTGGCTGCTGGCGGGCGCGGCCTGGTGGGCGATGGTGCTGTTCGGCCTGTTCATCGTGGCGACACTGCCCGCTCCCCCGGCCTGAAACGACCGGCGCGAAAAACACGGCATGACCACAGGAGGACGCCATGAAAGACCTGATCACCGATGCCATCATGAAGAAACTCGCGGAAACGCTGCAGGCGCTGGGCGGCGCGCGCACGCTGTTCGGCGATCCCATCCGTTTCAACGGCGAGGAGATCGTGCCGGTGGCAAGGGTGAGCGTGCTGCTGTCCGCCGCGGCGGATGGCGCGGGGGGCGGAAATGCCGGCCTGGCCAGCTTCGCCCAGCTGTCGAAGGGCGGGGGCGGGGGCAATGCGGAGGCCGGCGTACGTGTGCTGGTGGAGCCGGTGGGCTTCCTGCGCGGCACGGCCGACGGCCCCGTGTTCTGTCCGCTGCCGTGACGGGAAAAGGGTGATGTGGCCAGTCGGCATGCATTGGTCGAATGCTCCGCAGCGGACGCGCCTCGCGTATTGTTGTGCGAATGGCGACAGTGGCAGGGAGAGAGTCAGGTATGACGTCGGAGCGCGAGAGGTGGGCATGAGTAGCGCCTGTGGAAGGAGAACGTTTCGATGCCACCGCTGAAGGACACCGGGCGCCTGGCCGCCAGCCTCGCGATTGGGGCCGCCGTGTGGGCGCTGGCGCCGGAGCCCGGTTCGCTGCGCGCCGGGCTCGCCCTGTTTGCGCTGATCGGCAGCCTGTGGATGACGCAGGCGATCAACCTCACCATCACCGCGCTGCTGGTGCCGCTGCTCGCGGTGCTGGCGGGACTGCTCGATACCCGCGCCGCGCTGGCCGCATTCGCCAACCCGATCATCTTCCTCTTCCTCGGCGGCTTCGTGCTGGCCACCGCCCTGCAGCGGCACGGCCTCGACCGCGAGTTCGCCGGCTGGGTGCTGCGTCGCGCGCGCGGCGAGCGCCGCCGCGCCGTGTGGCTGTTGTTCGGCATGACGGCGCTGCTCTCCATGTGGATCAGCAATACCGCGACGGCGGCCATCATGCTGCCGCTCGCGCTCGGCCTGCTGGTGCCGGACGGTGCGGGCGGCGGCGTGACGGACGACGCGCTGCCGGACGCGGCCGCCACGCGCGAACGCACCTATGTGCTGCTCGGCGTCGCCTACAGCGCCAGTATCGGGGGTCTCGGCACTTTGGTGGGCAGTCCGCCCAACGCCATCGCTGCGGGTCATGCCGGCATCAGCTTCGTGGAATGGCTGGCCTTCGGCATTCCGCTCGTGCTGCTGCTCATGCCGCTGATGGTGCTGGCACTCACGCTCACGCTGCGTCCTGCGCTCACCGGTCGCCTCGAGGTCGCGCCCGGCCGTTTCACATGGACACGCGAGCGCCGCATCGTGGTGGCCGTATTCCTGCTGGCGGCAGCCGGCTGGATCGGCGGCGCGCCGCTGTCAGCCTGGCTCGGCATCAAGGCGGATTTCGACACGCTGGTGGCGCTTGCCGTCGTCGTCGCGCTGGTGGCGAGCCGCGTGCTCGACTGGGAGTTGGCCGAGCGCGGCACGCAGTGGGGCGTGCTGCTGCTCTTCGGCGGCGGGCTCGCGCTCAACCTGGCCATGGAGAAGAGCGGCGCCAGCCGCTTCCTCGCCGATGCGCTGATCGACCTTTTCGCCGGCGCGCCGGTGTTGCTGCTCCTGCTCGCGGTGCTGGCCTTCGTGGTCTTCCTCAGCGAGCTGGCCAGTAATACCGCGACGGCGGCGCTCCTGGTGCCGGTGTTCGCCGGCATGGCGGGCGCCTTCGGTCTCTCGCCCGCGGTGATGGCTGTGGCCATCGCCGCGGCGGCCTCCTGCGGCTTCATGCTGCCGGTGGCGACGCCGCCCAATGCGCTGGTCTACGGCACCGGCCTCGTGCCGGCGGGCACCATGATGCGCGCCGGTCTTGTGCTCAATGTGCTGTGTGTCCTCGCCATCACCCTGCTGGTCTCGCTCTGGTGAGGCGCACATGCACGACGATGGCGCGGTCGCGCCCGGCTTCGCCTGCGCCGGCATGGACAGTGAGCGGCCATTACGGCTTCATGCCGGTCATGCCGGTCATGCCGGTCATGCCGGTCATGCCGGTCATGCCGGTCATGCCGGTCATGTCGCCGTGGCGCTGCGCCCGGGCGGCCGCTGACTCCTCCGCTTTGCAACAGGATGCCTCATGGCCTACAGCTACTTTTTCTTCGCCGCCACGCGCCTGCCGCTGACCGCTGCCGATCTCGGCGAGGACACCGTGGTGCCGCTCACGGATGCGGCGGCCGTGAAGACGGCCCTCACGCTGCTGTTTCCCGACATCGAGTGGGTCGACGACGCGGAAGGGCGCCTGCAGCGCGATGGCCGCTGGCTGGAGTTCCATCCCGGCGGCGAGGCCGGCACGCTGTCCCTGCGCTGCTCGCTGCGCGCCGACTACCGCGACATCGTGCAGCACATCTGCGACGAGCTCGGCTGGCTGGCCTTCGACGAATCACCGCTCTGCTATCAGCCGCGGTGCGCGCCGATGCCGGTCTGACGGACACGGAGGCGCTCATGCAGCGACACATCTGCGGCTACCATCGCGACACGGAAGACGACTGGGTTGCCGAACTCGACTGCGGGCACAACCAGCACGTGCGCCACAACCCGCCATGGACGAACCGACGCTGGGTGACCACACATGCGGGGCGCGAGGCGCACATCGGCAGCGCGCTGAACTGTGTGAAGTGCGATGAAGGCGCACCCCGCGACTGGCTGCCTGCTCCGCACGCACACGATGACACGGTGTGGCGGAAGGGAGCCGGAGCGATACGCTGGGGCCGGGTGATTGCCGTGTGGCTGCTGATCGCGCTCGCCGAGTCGGTACACGGGACGCTGCGCCAGCTCTTCCTCGCGCCCGTGGTGGGCGACATGCCGGCGCGCCAGATGGCCGTGCTGAGCGGCTCCGCCATCATCTTCCTCGTCACCTGGCTGTGCGGGCGCTGGATGGCACTGCCGGGTCGCCGCGCACAGCTCCTGGCCGGCGCCTGCTGGGTGCTGCTCACCATCGCCTTCGAGGTCGGCGTTGGCCTGGCGTTGGGCTACAGTGCCGAACGCATGCTGTCTGATTACGACCTGCGCCAAGGCGGACTCATGGCCTTCGGCCTGCTCTTCATGTTCGGCTCGCCATGGCTGGCGGCGCGCCTGCGCGACGCGCGCGGCTGACCGTCACTTTCCGCCGCTCTGTTGGGCGCTGGTAAGGATTGCCGGCGCGCGCCGGTGCTTTCACGCTCGTCGTCTATCCTCTCCGGATGAGCAACGGTTTTCGGGAGCGGAGGCGGCATGGCCACGAGCGCGGAATGGCACGAGAACTACGGCGACATGAGCGAGGCGGCGCTGAACTTCTCGCGTGCGGTGAAGTCCGTGCAGGAGGAACTGGAGGCGGTGGACTGGTACAACCAGCGCGCCGAGGCGACGCACGACGAGCAGCTGCGACGCATCCTGCTGCACAACCGCAACGAGGAGATCGAGCACGCCATCATGGCGCTCGAATACCTGCGCCGCAGCAACCCGGTGTTCGACGCGCACATGCGCACCTATCTCTTCACCGAGGGCGACATCACGGAAATCGAGGCGCAAGCGCAGGACGGGCCGGCGCCCGAGCCGCTCTAGCGCCATGCCGGGTGCCGAATGAAGTCCTTTGCGGACATGGTCGAGGTGATCAGCCTCGTAATCGATGCCGCCGGTGTGTTTGCCATCCTGTTCGGGCTGGCGGCGGCGCTGTTGCGCCTGCGCCTGCCGCTGCCGCCGGGGCTGAGCACCTACCGGCGCTTCCGCCAGGATCTCGGGCGCGGCATCCTGCTCGGCCTCGAGCTGCTGCTGGCGGCTGACATCATCCGCACCGTGGCGCTGACGCCAACGCTGCAGGATGTGCTTTCGCTCGCGGTCATCGTGCTGATCCGCACCTTCCTGAGTTTCACGCTCGCCGTGGAGCTGGAGGGGCGCTGGCCCTGGCAGCGCCGGCAGGAGGCCGTTCGCGAGGAAGCATGAGTCCGGCCGGAGAATTTTCGGCAGGCATTTTGCGCGCCGCCTCCGTGCAGGTGTTGCGCGCGGCGAACAGGCCCCGCGCCGGCCGGGAATCAGCTAGGCTTTGGACTTTCCCTGCCGTGTCCGCCGCCATGCGCAAAACCGTTTCCCTGATGACGATCTACTACCTGCTGCTGCCCTTCGCAGCCGCGCTGCCCGGCATCGCGTTCACGCCGGGCCACTGGTACGCGGCCCTGCAGAAGCCTGCGGGCACGCCGCCCGGCATCGTCTTTCCCGTGGCGTGGACGCTGCTTTACCTGCTGATGGGAATCGCCGTGGCCCGCGTGGCGCGCACCTCGCATCCGCTGCGCCAGGCGGCGCTGCGCCTCTTCTACCTGCAGCTGCTCCTGAATGCGGCATGGACCGTGTTCTTCTTCGGCCTGCAGCAGCCCGTGTTCGCGCTCGTCGACCTGCTGATGCTGGATGCCGCGGTGCTGCTCACCCTGCTGGTGTTCCGGCGCATCGACCGCGTCGCCGGCGCCTTGCTGCTGCCCTATCTGCTGTGGATTGCCTTCGCCACCTATCTCAATGCCGGCATCGTGTGGCTGAACTGAGCCGGAGCCTTCAGCGCGCCCATAAAAAACGCCGGCAGTTGCCGGCGTTTTTCGTTGCAGCGCTTCGCGATCAGAAGCGGTACTTGCCCGCCTCGATATTGGCGAGGATCTCGTCCGTCAGCGGCTCGTAACCGTTGCCGCCCGGCAGCAGCACGTAGAGCGGCTCGCCGCCCACCTGCTTCGGATCGAAGCCTTCCTTCTTCAGCGAGTTCTTCTGGTACTTGAAGGTGCCGGTGGTTTCCACGGCGCGGCGCTCGCGCAGGAACACGGGCACGGCATAGGGGGGCAGTTCGCGACGCAGCAGGGCAAGCAGGCCCGGCAGGTCGAGCTCGTCCATGCTGTGGCCTTCGTGCGGCGTGATCGCGGCCATGCCGGCGCGGCCGTTGGTGTTGGGGATTTCCACGCCGTACACCACGGCATCCTGCAGGGTCGGGTGGCCCGTCATGATGTTTTCGACTTCGGTGGTGGAGACGTTCTCGCCCTTCCAGCGGAAGGTGTCGCCGGTGCGGTCCACGAACTGGGCGTGACGGAAGCCGATGTCGCGCAGCAGGTCGCCGGTGTTGAAGTAGCGGTCGCCCTTCACGAACACGTCCTTGAGGATGCAGGCCTCGTTCTTGGACGGATCGGTATAGCCGTCGAACGGCGTCTTCTCGGTGATCTCGCCGACCAGCAGGCCGGGCTCGCCTTTCTTGCACTCGATCATGAACCCGTCCTTGCCGCGCACGGGTTGGTCGTTGTCCTTGTCGAACTTCACGATCTTGTAGGGCAGCGGGCAGAAGCCCACGGTGTTGTCGAAATTGAAGATGTTGGAAAAGCCGATGTTGCCTTCGGAGGAGGCATAGAGCTCATACACGCGCTCGATGCCGAAGCGCTCCTTGAACGGCGTCCAGATGCCTGGGCGCAGGCCGTTGCCGATGGCCTGGCGCACCAGGTGGTCGCGGTCGCTGGGCTTGGGCGGCAGCTCGTTCAGGTAGCGGCAGAGCTCGCCCACGTAGCCGATGGCCGTGGCGCGGTACTTGCGGCAGTCGTCCCAGAACTCGCGCGCGGAGAACTTGCGGCGGATGGCGATGCCAGCGGCGCCCGCGATGGCGCAGCCCCAGCACACGGCCATGGCGGTGGCGTGGTAGAAGGGCAGCGTTGCGTAAATCACGTCGGTCTTGCCGAGCTGCATGGTGTAGCCGAACACGCCGTAGGCCTTCATCCAGCGGCCGTGCGAGAAGATCGCCGCCTTGGGCAGGCCGGTGGTGCCGGACGTATAGATGTAGAAGAGGCCGTCGTGCGGATAGATCTGGCTGGTGGACGCCGGGTTGTACACGGGCTGGCCCTGGATCTCTTCCGCCAGGTTGCGGTAGCCCTTGGGGGCCTTGCCCGGCGCCTGCAGCGTGTCCTGGTCGGCAAACCAGAACAGGTTCTTGTGGTCGAAGTTGAGCTCGCCCAGCACCTCGTTGAAGTTGTTGACGAGCTCCTCGCCGACGATGGCCATCTTGGGCTTCACGAGGTTCACGGAGTGCGTCAGCACCTTGCCGGTCTGCGAGGTGTTGATCATGGCGGACACGACGCCGATCTTGCCCAGCGCGGTGACGATGGCGAGCAGCTCCGGGCGGTTTTCCACATAGACGGCGACGACGTCGCCCTTCTGCAGGCCCTGGGACTGGAAGAAGTGGGCCATGCGGTTGGCCCACTGGTTGAACTGCGTGTAGGTCAGGCGCACGTCCTTGTAGAGGACGGCGCTGCCATGCGGATTTTCACGCGTTGCTTTTTCGATGGCCCAGCCGAGGCCGACGTTCTTGGTCGGGTCGGTGTTGGAAGCGAGCAGCAGGCCCTGGACCATCTTCGGCAGACGGGGGGTGATCTCGGCGAACTTCTTGGCGAAGGCAATGGGAGTGATGACGTCTTGCTTGCTCATTCTGATGTGTCCTCGGGAGCGGAATGGGGTACCGCTGGCCGGTAATTCTTATGGGCGCGTCGAGAATCGGGACGGGCGTACCGTCCCAAAAACGAGGGCCTAAAGTACCTGCCCGATGGCCACACTTCAAGCCGGATAAAGCCTTGACAGACGTTTGTCCAAAGTGGGGCAAAGCCTTGAGAAATCGGCATTTCAGGCGGGTTTTGCCGCGAGGCGTGGCCCCGGCGTCAGGCGCTTCCTGTCGGACAGGAAGCGCCTCGGGGGGTGGACTCAGTCGAGGAAGAAGTCGCGCTGGAGCTTGTCGGCGTTCTCCGGCTGGCAGGCATAGCCACGCAGGTCGGTGATGCCGATACGGGCCAGGGCTTGCTCGTCCAGGAGTGCCTGGCCGGTGAGTTCGCCGCGCGCCGAGGCCAGGATGGCATGGGCGGCGTCGGCCATGATGTCCGGCTTGCGGCTGACGGCGGCGGCCGCTTCACCGCCCAGGTTCACCTCGACCGCCGCGGTGGCGATATAGGTGGCGGGCCAGAGGGTATTGCAGGAGATGCCGTAGTCGCGGAACTCCTCGGCCATCCCCAGGGTGAGGATGGTCATGCCGTATTTGGACACCGCATAGGGCGCGAAGGGCTTGAGCCAGTGCGGCGCCATGTTGATGGGCGGCGACAGGCTGAGGATGTGGGCGGCGGGCGACTGCTTGAGATAGGGCAGGGCAGCCTGGGCGCAGAGGAAGGTGGCGCGGTGGTTCACGCCCTGGATCAGGTCGTATTTCTTGAGCGGGGTGTGCTCGACGCCCATGAGGTTGATGGCGCCGGCGTTGTTGACCAGGCAATCGATGCCGCCGAAGTGTTCGGCGGCCTTCGCCATGGCGGCGCGGACCTGCTCCTCGTCGCGCACGTCCACCTGCAGGGCCAGGGCGCGGCCGCCGGCGGCCTCCACTTCCTCCGCCACGCTGAAGATGGTGCCGGCGAGCTTGGGATGCGGCTCCGCCGACTTGGCGGCGATGACCACGTTGGCGCCATCGCGCGCGGCGCGCAGGGCGATGGCGCGGCCGATGCCCCGGCTGCCGCCGGTGATGAATACGGTACGGCCCTTTAGCGAACCCATCTGCTTCTCCTTCTCTGTTGTCGGGCTGTGGCCCGACCTGCGGCGTTACGGCTGTCGTTGCCGGGCCAATGCCCGATTTGATGTGTAGCTCGGGCATCAGCCCGACCCTCTCCCCGTTATCGGACGGATGCCCGAGCTACCAGTTCGAGTGCTGTCGCTGGCGGGCCCGGTGAGGCCCGACCTGCGGGGTCAGTCCTGTACCAGCAGGATCTGCTGGCGCTTTTTCACCTGTTGCTTCTCGCTGACGCTGACGCTGGCCACGCGGCCGTCGCGGTTGGCCTTGAGCTGGTGCTCGATCTTCATGGCTTCCATCACCGCCAGGGTCTGGCCCTTCAGCACCGCGTCGCCCTCTTTCACCAGCAGGGTGACGATGGCGCCGTCCATGGGCGCGCGCAGCAGGCCGTCGCCTTCGGCATCGGCAGACACCGCCGGTGCGTGGGTGATATCCGTCAGCGCCAAGTTGCCGTTGGCGCGATCCAGGTAGAGCGTGCTGCCACTCCAGGCGCAGGCGCAGCGGCGGCGCACGCCGTCGAGTTCGTAGTGCAGGGCGTGCTCGTCGGCGCTGAGCACGGTGATGAGGGTGCAGGCACCGCCGTGGCTCACCTCGAGCACAGTGCCGCGCGACTGCACGGCCAGCGTCAGCTGCTGCTCGCCCACCTGCAGCTTCACCGGCGTGGCACCGGCCAGCCCGGTGTGGAAGCTGCCGGCATGGCGGCGCTGCAGGATCAGCGCGGCGGCGATGGCGAGCGATTCGGCATCGGCCACTGCCGGCTTCAGGCTGGCGTCGTCCGTGAAGTGACGGTCGATGAAGGCCGTGGACGTGTCGCCCGCGATGAACACCGGATGGCGCAGCATGTTGACGAGGAACTGCTTGTTGGAATTCACGCCGAGCAGCACGGTGTCGTCCAGCGCGCGCGCCAGCAGGCG
The DNA here is from genome assembly GCA_029237815.1 of Moraxellaceae bacterium. Classification (GTDB taxonomy): domain Bacteria; phylum Pseudomonadota; class Gammaproteobacteria; order Pseudomonadales; family Moraxellaceae; genus UBA2031. The sequence goes on along the minus strand of JAQZBP010000003.1, from coordinate 383,860 downwards.
CGCGGCATCGGTGCGGGTGCGGCCGTAGGCGATGACCTTGGCCACCATGGGATCGTAATGCGGGCTGATTTCGCCGCCGCCGGTCATGCCGTGGTCGATGCGCACGCCGGGCAGCTTCGCCGGGTGCCAGCGCAGCACGGCGCCGGTCTGCGGCAGGAAGTGGTGGCCGGGGTCCTCGGCATAGAGGCGCACCTCGATGGCGGCGCCGGTGAGCGTGATCTCGTCCTGCGCGAGCGGCAGCGCCTCGCCGTTGGCAACGCGCAGCTGCCACTCCACGAGGTCCTGGCCGGTGACGAGCTCGGTGACCGGATGCTCCACCTGCAGGCGGGTGTTCATTTCCAGGAAGTAGAAGTGGCCCTCGGCGTCGAGCAGGAATTCCACCGTGCCGGCGCCGACATAGTCGACGCTCTTCGCGGCGGCGACGGCGGCCTCGCCCATCCGGCGGCGCAGCTCCGGCGTCATCACGGGGCAAGGCGCCTCCTCGATGACCTTCTGGTGGCGGCGCTGGATGGAGCAGTCGCGCTCGCCGAGGTAGACGCAGTTGCCGTGGGTGTCGCCGAAGACCTGGATCTCCACGTGGCGCGGCGCGATCACGGCCTTCTCGAGGATCAGTTCGCCGGAACCGAAGGCGTTCTGTGCTTCCGAGCGCGCGGTGGCGAGCGCCGCGGGCAGGTCGGCCGCGGCCTGCACCAGGCGCATGCCGCGGCCGCCGCCGCCGGCGGAGGCCTTCACCATCACCGGGAAGCCGATGCGCTGCGCTTCCTTCACGAAGGTGGCGTCGGCCTGGTCGGCGCCTTCGTAGCCCGGCACGCAGGGCACGCCGGCCTCGATCATCCTGATCTTGGCGAGGCGCTTGGAGCCCATCAGTTCGATCGCCTTCGGCGTCGGTCCGATGAAGGTGATGCCGTGGTCCGCGCAGGCCTCTGCGAACTCCTCGTTCTCGGACAGGAAGCCGTAGCCGGGATGCACGGCGTCGGCTCCCGATTTCTTGCAGGCGTCGATGATGGCATCGATGCGCAGGTAGGAATCGGCGACGCGCGCCGGGCCGATATGCACGGCCTCGTCGGCGAGCTGCACGTGCAGCGCCTTCGCATCGGCGTCGGAGAACACGGCGACGGTGCGATAGCCCAGGGCCTTGGCCGTGCGGATGACGCGAACGGCGATTTCGCCGCGATTTGCGATCAGTACTTTGCTAAACGCCATATCTCTATCTCTCTTGTCCCGCCCCGTACGCCGGGACGACACCCGTCAAAGCGCGGTCATTCCGCCCATTTCGCCGGGCGCTTCTGCACGAAGGCCAGGGTGCCTTCCGCGCCTTCGGCCCCGGCCACGGCCCGCGCGAACTGGCGCGCGGCATCGTCGAGCAGGGCCTCCAGCGGTTCGTGGCCCACGCGATGCAGCAGGGCCTTGGTGGCGCGGTTGGCCTCTGGCGCGCATTTCTTCACCTGGTCCAGCGTCGCCGCGAGCACCGCGTCGAGTTCGGCGGAATCCGCCACCACGTGATGCGCGATGCCGATGCGCGCGGCTTCCGCGCCGTCGAAGCGCGATCCCAGCAGCGCCAGCCGGCGCGCCTGGGTGAAGCCCACGCGCTGCACCACGAAGGGCGCGATCTGGGCGGGGAGAATGCCGAGGCCGGTTTCCGGCAGCGCAAACTTCGCGTCCTGCCGGGCGATGGCCACGTCGCTGACGCAGGCGAGGCCGAAGCCGCCGCCCATGACGGCGCCTTCCAGCACCGCGATCACCACCTGAGGCGCGTGGTCCACCTGCGTGATCATGTGGCCGAAGGCGCGGTTGAGCTCGGCATAGGCCTCGTCGTTGCTGCTTTCCATGGCGCGCATGCGGGCGCCGGCCATGTCCTTGATGTCGCCGCCGGCGCAGAAGTGCCCGCCGGCGCCACGCAGCACCACCGCGCGGATGCTGTCGCTGTCATGAATGGCGGTGAACACGGCGCGCAGTTCCTGCGTCATCTGCAGGCTCATGGCGTTGCGCGATTCCGGACGGTTCAGCGTGACGTGGAGAACGAAGCCGTCCTCACGCAGCTGCAGGGTCTCGACTGTAGGTAGATTCATTTTCAGGACTCCATTCCCACTTCCCGCTGGCGGGGAGTGGGCGTCAGATCACTCGGCCTTTTTCTTCTTGCCCGGCAGGATGTTCATCAGCTTGCAGATGATGCCGAGCATGATCTCGTCGGCGCCGCCGCCGATGGAGGCCAGACGACCGTCGCGGTAGAGCTGGCCGGCGGGGTTGTCCCACATGAAACCCATGCCGCCCCAGTACTGCAGGCAGGAGTCGGAGACCTCGCGGATCAGGCGGCCGGCCTTGAGCTTGGCCATGGAGGCGAGCTTGGTCACGTCCTCGCCGGCGATATGCGCCTCGGTGGCCTGGTAGACCAGGGCGCGCAGGCATTCGATCTCGGTCTGCAGTTCCGCCATGCGGAAATGCACGACCTGGTTGTCGATCAGCGGCAAACCAAAGGTGGTGCGCTGGCGGCAGTACTCGATGGTGGCATCCACGCAGATCTGCAGGCCGCCGAGGGCGTTGGCGGCGCCCCAGAGGCGCTCTTCCTGGAACTGCATCATCTGCATCATGAAGCCCATGCCTTCGGCGCCGATGCGGTTGGCCTGCGGCACGCGCACATTGTCAAAAAAGACCTGGGCGGTGTCGGAGGAGCGCATGCCGAGCTTGTCGAGCTTTTCCGAGAAGGTGATGCCGGGCGTTTTCGCCGGGACCACGATCAGCGACTTGTTGAAGTGCGGCTTGTCGTCGGAGGTGTTGGCCAGCAGGCAGAAGAAGTCCGCCTGCGTGGAGTTGGTGATCCACATCTTGGTGCCGTTGATGATGTAGTCGTCGCCGTCCTTCTTCGCCGTGGTCTTGATGGCGGCGACGTCGGAGCCCGCATGCGGCTCGGAGACAGCGATGGCGGCGACCATGTCACCGGCAATGGCCGGGGCCAGGAAGCGGCGCTTGAGCTCGTCGGAGCCGAAGCGGGCGAGGGCGGGGGTGGCCATGTCGGTCTGCACGCCGATGGCCAGCGGCACGCCGCCGCAATGGGCGCGGCCGAACTCGTCAGCAACGACCAGGTTGTAGGAGTAGTCCAGGCCCATGCCGCCGTACTCCACGGGCTTGCAGATGCCGAGCAGGCCGAGGTTGCCCATCTTCTTGAAGAGCTCGTGGGCGGGGAAGGGACCGTTTTCTTCCCACTCCTTGACGTTCGGATTGATTTCCTTCTCGACAAAGGCGCGCGCGGTGCGGCGGAGTTCCTCGTGTTCCTGGGTGAATTTCATCTTCTTTTACTCCTGCAAAAAGGCCGGGCGTGCAAATCAGCGCTAGAAACGCGCCACGCCGTAGCTGTTGGGATTCAGGGTACGGGCTTGCGCCTCCGCGATGGTCTGCAGCAGGAACACGAGCAGCCGGCGCGAGTCGCGCGGGTCGATGAGTCCGTCGTCGAACAGGCGCGAGGTGTTGAAGAGCGCGGTGGACTGCTCGTCCAGCTTCAGCGCCGTGCTCTGCTCGATGAAGTCCAGCATCTGCGGGTTGACCTCGATGCCGGCCTTGCGCTGCTTGGCCTCGGTGACGATGCGCAGCACCTTGCCGGCCTGGGCGCCGCCCATGACCGCGGTGCGCGAATTGGGCCAGGCGAAGATGAAGCGCGGGTCCAGGCCACGGCCGCACATGGCATAGTTGCCGGCGCCGTAGGAGCCGCCCACCACCAGCGAGATCTTGGGCACGCGGCAGTTGGCCACGGCCTGTATCATCTTGGAGCCGTGCTTGATCACGCCCTGCTGTTCCGAATCGGTGCCCACCATGAAGCCGGTGGTGTTGTGCAAAAAGAGCAGCGGGCGGCCGGTCTGGTCGCACATCTGGATGAATTGCGAGGCCTTGCTGGCGCCCTGCGGCGTGATGGGGCCGTTGTTGGTGATGATGCCCACCACGAAGCCACCGATGCGGGCCCAGCCGCACACCGTCTGGCTGTCGTATTCGCTCTTGAATTCCAGGAAGTCGGAGCCGTCGACCAGGCGGGCAATGACCTCCTTCATGTCGAAGGGCTTCTTGGCGTCGCTCGGCACCAGGCCGATGAGTTCCTCGGCCGGATACAGCGGCTCGCTGTAGGCCTGGCCCACGGCCGGCGTCGTTTCCTTCCAGTTCAGCATCGCGACGATCTCGCGCGCCATGCGGATGGCGTCGGCGTCGTTCTCGGCCAGGTATTCGCCGGTGCCGGCGACCTGGGCATGCATTTCGGCGCCGCCCAGGGCTTCTTCTGTCGCGACCTCGCCGGTGGCGGCAAACAGCAGGGGCGGGCCGGCCAGGAACATCTGGGAGCGCTTGCGCACCAGGATCACGTAGTCGGAGAGTCCGGGCTGGTAGGCGCCGCCCGCGGTGGCGTTACCGTGCACCACGGTGATTTGCGGAATGCCGGCCGCCGAGAGGCGGGCCTGGTTGGCGAAGCCGCGTGCGCCATGCACGAAAATTTCCCCCGCGTAATTGAGGTTGGCGCCGCCGCTTTCCGCCAGCGTCACGATGGGCAGCCGGTTTTCCAGCGCGATCTCCTGCAGGCGCAGCGTCTTCTGCAGGCCGGCGGGCGAGATGGTGCCGCCCTTGATGGCGCTGTTGCTGGCATTGACCAGGCAGCGCACGCCGCTGACGTAACCGATGCCGGAGAGGATGCCGCCGCCGGCCTCCGAGCCGTCCTTGTCGTCATGTTGCTGGTAGCCGGCAAGGCCGCACAACTCCACAAAGGGTGAACCCGGGTCCAGCAGCAGCTGCAGGCGCTCGTGCGGCAGCACCTGGCCGCGCTTGTCGAACTTGGGGCGGGCCTCGTAGGACTTGTCGACCACCTTCTGCTGGATGGCGCGAAGCTCGGCGATGGTCTTCTCCAGCGCCTCGGCGTTGGCGCGGAACTCGGGGCTCAGGCAGTCGACGGCGGACTCGATGGCGGCCATTACTCGTTTTCCTTGAACACGTCAGGGATGTAGGCGCGGTGGAAGCCGTTGTAGGGCTCGGAATTCTGGTGGTCCACCAGCGGGAAGATGGGAGTGCCGAGCGAAGCGGCGCCGTCGATGCGCACCGTCACGCCGCTCACGAAGGCGGCGCCCGGTGACAGCAGGAAGCAGATCACCGACGAGACTTCGGATTCCGTGCCCATGCGCTTCAGCGGCACCTTGGAGCCCAGCATGGGGATCACGTGCTTGCGGAAATCGCCCTGGTAGGTGTCCATGCCCGAGGACATGATCCAGCCCGGCGCCACCGCGTTGACGCGTACGCCGGCCTTGGCCCACTCCACGGCCGCCGTCTTGGTGAGGTTGTCGACGCCGGCGCGGGCGGCGCCGGAGTGGCCCATGCCGGGCATGCCGCCCCACATGTCGGCCGTCATGTTGACAATGGCGCCACCGTGCTGGTTCATCCACTGGTTATGCGCTTCGCGCATCATCAGGAAGGTGCCCTGCAGGTTGTTGCGCACCACCGACTCGAAGCCGTTGGCGGAGATGGCCTCCAGCGGTGCCGGGAACTGGCCGCCGGCATTGTTGACCAGACCGTCGAGGCGGCCGAATTCCTTCAGCACTTCGGCAATCGTCGCCTTGACCTGTTCTTCCACGCGGATGTCGCAGACAAGCCCTTTCGCGCGGCCGCCGTCCTCGGTGATCTCCGCCACCACCTTGTCCAGCTTCTCGATCTTGCGGCCGGTGATCACGACCTGCGCGCCGAGCGCGGCGAGTTCATGCGCCGTGCAGCGGCCGATGCCCGAGCCGCCGCCGGTGACGATGACGACCTTGCCCTTGAAGGCCTCGGGGTGGAACTGGGACTGGTATTTCATGCGATTCGTCCTTTCGGGGTTTGCCCGGGCTCGCGCGCATCGGCAGCGCGAACGCAGCGGGGCATTTGAACTGGGTGGGTGTGCCTTCACCGTGCAGCCCGATCACGGTCGGTGAAGGCGCCTGCACATCGCCGGCAGCGGCTCCGCGGGTGTCCGGCATTGCCATTGCCCGCGTGCCGTCCGGCCCTTGTGCGGGTTGTGCACGCACAAGGCGCGCACGTCAGTCTCGCGTTACTTCAGGAGCGCCGCGGGAATCTTCACCGGGATCTCCAGCAACTGCTGGCCCAGCGCTTTGCCCTGCGGATCGATGCGCAGGCTGGCAATGCCGCCCCCGCCCAGCGCGTTCGTCATCAGGAAGTTCACGGCGTGGAGGCCGGGCAGCTCGTAGCGGGTGATCACGCTGTTGTCGCCGTCCAGCACATGCGCCATCCATGCGCGCACGCTCTGTTCGTTCACCGACGCGCGGATGTACGGCAGGTATTCGGGGCGGCGCGCGATGATGCCGATGTTGGAGCTGTTGCCCTTGTCGCCGCTGCGGCCCCAGGCAAGCTTCACCAGCGGCACTTCGACTTCATCGCCGGCGAGACGGGCGGTTTCGCCCGCCACGAGCGGTGTCGGCAGCGGCGCGCCGGAGCCGGCGGGGATGTCCACGGTGCGGCGCTCGCCGTCGAGATCGATCGCCACCGGCACCTGTGATTTCTTCACGAGGCAGGAGAACAGTTTCACCACCGGCGAGGGCTTGGGACGGCCGCCGAAGATACCCGCCAGGCCCGGTGCCATGCCGGTCGAGGCCTGCGCGATTTCCGAGGCGAAGAACAGCAGCGCTTCTTTCACGGGGTGCGTGACGGCGATCTTCACCACGACCTCGCGCGTGTTGGCATGACGGCCATGGGCGCCGTAAGTGGTTTCCGTGCCGATGATCTCCACGTCTTTCGCCGTGAAGCCGGGCGCGCCACGCATTGCCAGCACGCGCTCGCACTTGGTGAGGATGGCGTTGGCCACGCGCTCGCCTTTCCGCTTCGCGTCCATGCCACCGATCATGAAGCTGACGATGGTGCGATAGCCGTCGGGATAGGTCGCACTGACCTTGTAGGAGTCGGTGGGCGCGGTGCCGCGCGCGCCGGAGACGCGCACCACGTTCTCTTCCACTTGCGAGAGCGTCGTGTGCGAGAAGTCGGCGGTGACGTCCGGCAGCAGGTAGGCCTGCGGATCGCCGATCTCGTAGACGATCTGCTCGCTGATGGTGGCGGGCGTAATCAGGCCGCCGGTGCCGGCCGGCTTGGAGATCGTGAAGCTGCTGTCCGGGAAGACTTCGGCGATGGGGAAGCCCATGTTCTCGTAGCCCGGCACGCTCTCCCAGTCGGTGAAGTTGCCGCCGTTGCACTGCGCGCCGCATTCGATGATGTGGCCGGCCAACGAGGCCTGGGCGAGCTTGTCGTAGTCGTCGAGCGACCAGCCGAACTCGTGCAGCAAGGGGCCCACCACCACGGCGGAATCCACGCAGCGGCCGGTGATGACGATGTCGGCGCCGGCGGCGAGCGCGTCGCGGATGGGCACGGCGCCGAGATAGGCGTTCATGCTGGCGAGCTGCGCCGGCATGGCAGCGCCGGAGAACATCTCCTGGGTGCCGGCGGCGCGGAATTCCTGCTGGCGGTCGGTGAGGTTGTCGCCCACCACCACGGCCACCTTCAGGTTCAGGCCGGCGTCGGCGATCAGCCGGTTCAGCGCGTCGCGGCAGCCGAGCGGGTTGATGCCGCCGGCATTGCTCACGACCTTGATCTTCTTTTCCGCAATGTCCTTCAGCAGCGGGCCCATGACGCGCGTCACGAAGTCGGTGGCATAGCCCTGGGCCGGATCCTTTTCCTGCGCACGGGCCATGATCGACATGGTGATTTCGGAGAGGTAATCGAAGACGAGGTAGTCGATCTTCGCCATCTTCACGAGCTGGAAGGCGGCGGTGTTGGTGTCGCCCCAGAAGCCGGAGGCGCAGCCGATACGGACAGATGCTTGGGTCATGGCAGGGTACTGGCGTTATCCAAAAACGAGGGCTACGATACGACCCGAAGCGCGACAAAGCAAGCGCTTGGTTTGGCTGTCTCGGCATCAGCCCCGGGCTCGCCACCGAAGAACAAAAGCCACGGACAAGTGGCTGTTTTGCTTGAGGTTGTGGAGAATCCGCGGCCTTGGGCACGAACCGCGCCCGCGGCCCGGTTCCTGGAGGGTTTCACCGATGTCCGCCGTATCGTCGCTAAGCAGCATTCCGCTCATGGGGGGCCTGGACGACAGCCCCCGCGGCCGGGTCCTGCGCGCTGCCGCCCACCTGTTCCGCACCCAGGGCTACGAGCGCACCACGGTGCGCGACCTGGCGAAGGTGGTCGGTATCCAGTCCGGCTCGCTCTTCCACCACTTCAAGACCAAGGAGGACATCCTCTGCGCCGTCATGGAGGAGGGCATCCGCTTCAACCACGACCGCATGAAGGAGGCGGTGGAGACCGGCACCGGTCCCCGCCAGCAGCTGCGCAACCTGATCCGTGCCGAGCTGGAGTCCATCCTCGGCGAGACTGGCGACGCCATGACCGTGCTGGTCTATGAATGGAACGCGGTGTCGCCGGACAAACAGCGTGAGTTGCTGGCGATGCGCGAGGACTACGAGGCGTTCTGGCTGCAGGTGCTGGCCGACGCTCGTGCCCAGGGGCTGCTGCGCCATGATCCCTTCATCACCCGCCGCCTGCTGGCCGGAGCCATCGGCTGGACGCGCAACTGGTACAAGCGCAACGGTCCGGTGACGCTGGAACAGCTCACCGACCTGGTGCTGGAAATGGCGCTGGGGCCGCAGTAGCCGCCACCGCTACAATCGCGTCCCGTCTTCCGTCTGCAAGGAATCCCGCCATGCCCTTTACCCCAACGCCCGCCGTGGCGGTCGCCCTCGTCGCCTCGGGGCTGTTCTTCCTCACCGGCTTGCTGACCGGCGTCTGGAAGTACCTGGCCATGGCCGGCAGCGACAAGGCGGAGGCGCCTTACTACGTCAACATCGCGCACCGCAGCTCGCTGATGTATGCCTTCGCGGCGCAGTTGCTCGCGGTCTTCGCCGCACTCAGCGCCTGGTCGGCGACCGTGAATGTCTGGGCCGCGCTGCTGCCGGTGCTGTTCTTTGGCGCAGCGATCTTCACCTACGTGCTGCACGGCCTGCTGCGCGATACCGACAACCAGCTGGCGCGGCCGCACCGGCTGGGGCCGCTGACGCTGCCGGGCGTGCTGCTGCATGGCTTCATGGGCGCCCTGATCGTCGGCGAGATCGGCGGCTTCCTGGTGCTCTTTGCCGGCCTGCTGCGGACCCTGGCGCTGATCTGAGCCCAGGGCAGGCACGCGGCGGCGCTTGCCGCCGGTCGGGTGCGCTGCGGCGGGGCTGTCTCCCACTTCGATAGTTTGATATGTATCAAAGTGTCAGGCCGGAGCGGATTCCGGCCTCCCGCTCCCAGGAGTTCCTCGATGAAGCTTTCTCCCGGCGTCCAGGCCCCGGCCTTTTCCCTTTCCGATCTTTACGGCAATGCTGTCGGCCTGGAGCAGTTCCGGGGCCGCAAGGTGCTGCTGTCCTTCTACCGCTACGCCTCCTGTCCCTTCTGCAACCTGCGCGTGCATCACCTCTCCCGGCAGGCGCCCGCCTGGCAGGCGCGCGGGCTCGACCTCGTCGCCGTATTCCAGTCGCCCCGCGAGAGCATCCTGGAGCATGCGGGCAGCGAGCCGCGCCCCTTCGCCATCCTGCCCGACCCCACGCGCGGCCTTTACCGCCAGTACGGCGTGGAGGGCTCCTGGGGCGCCTTCCTGAAGGGCGGGTTGCAGCTCGGCAAGTTCGGCGCGGCCATGAAGGAAGGCTTCATGCCGGGCAAGATGGAAGGCGATATCAACATGGTGCCGGCGGATTTCATCATCGACGAGGAAGGCAGGGTGCTCGTGGCCTATTACGGTCGGGACATCAGCGACCATCTTCCGGAAGCCGTGATCGAACAGCACCTGCGCTGAATGCGGAATGCCGCGGCCAGATGCCGCGACGGTAAGGAAATGGCCTTGGGCGAGTGGAGAATTCCCTCGCCCTTTTTTATGGCCGCGGTGTCAGGCCGTGGCGGGAATCCAGTTGCCGTGGAAGCCCAGCGGCACGCGGAGCGGCAGCTCGATCACCGCCTGCGGCGGACCGGCCACGTCCCCGGCATTCAGGATCACGACACGGCTGGGGCCGCAGTCGAGGTCGTGCACGAAGGAGAGCAGCCAGCCGTCGTCTTCGGCCGAGGTGCTACTGCGCGGCACGAACACGACTTCGCCCGACAGCAGGCGCGCGCCGTAGGCGTGGGCAATCGTCTCGCCGCTCTCCACGTCGTGCCGGTACAGCGCATTCGGCTGCGGCGCGCTGACGCTGATGCCGACGGTATAGACGTAGCGGTAGGGCGCGCCGCTGCGGCGCTCGTCGAAGCGCGGGAACTCCTGGCTGCCGCGATGGATCACGCGGCGTTCGACGCGCCCGGTCTGCGCATTCAGCGTCCAGCGCTCGAAGGTCACTTCCTGGTCTTCAGGGCCCTGGCGCGAGCGGTCGAACATGCGCCGGTGCACGACGACGTCGAGGATCGCGCTGCCGTCCTCGAGGTCGCGGGCATTGGCGGTGTGGAAGACGAAGCAGGGATCGACGCCGAACCAGCGCACGTCTTTCGCCTCGCCGTTGCGCGGCAGGAGGCCAACGCGTGCCGGGTGCTTCGGATTCCACGCATAGGGCAGTGCCGCGCCCTGCAGGGCGCGCGTTACCGAGAAGGTGACCGGCATGTCGAGGATGACCACATGGCGTTGCGTCAGCGCGCAGTCGTGGATCATGGGGCCGTGCTGCACCGGCACGGCCACGCTGCGCACGAGCATGCCCTTGTTGTCGATGACCTCGTGGAAGACGCGGCGCTGGTCGAAACCGTCATAGCAGATGGCGTGCAGCTCGCCGGTGGCCGGATCCGCGTGCGGATGCGCGCTGAAGCCGCGGCGCACGCCACTGGCAAACAGGCCATGCCCGACGCTCTCCAGCTCGCCGGTGAGCGCCACCGGCAGCGCGCCGGCTTCCACCAGTGCCCAGAGCTGGCCGGCGTGGCCGATGATGTTGGTGTTGACGACGTCCATGACGCCGCGGCGCGGGCCGGGCAGGGCGGGCAGGCCCATGTCGCGGCGCACGCTGTCTGTGCCGATGAAGCGGCTGCGGTACCAGCGCGCCTCGCCGTCTTCGAGTTTCAGGCCGTGCACCATGCCGTCGCCGAGGAACCAGTGGTAGGCCGCGGGGTTTTCGACATGGCGCGGATTGGGGCCGATGCGCGCGAGGATTCCGTTCAACTCCTTCGGAATGCTGCCGCTGACCTTCAGTCGGGTCTCCGTCGCCTCTTGCGCCACCGGCGCAAAGGGGCCTTCAAGAAAGGGATTGGTGGCACCGTAGGGAATGCGTTTCTGCAGGCGGCGATGTACCCAGAGGGCGGCGTCCTGGAACAGTTCTGCAGCAGACATGTCGGTTCTCCTTGCCGGGTGGACATGACGGGCCGGCCGGAGCCGACCGCCGGGAAGACGGCCGCCGCCGCTGCCGCGGCGGTGAAGGCGCGCGCAAATGAAAAGGCCGGAGCATTGCCCCGGCCTGTCATCCTGCGCTTTCCCCGTCCTGCGGTCAGCTGTAGCGCTGTAGGCGGATCAGATCAGGGCGCCGGTGGCCTCGGCATTCCACTTGGAGGCCGCCTTGAACAGGTCGAACTCCACCACCTTGCGCACGGCGCGGATGTCGAACTCGTCCTTGTTTTCCGGCAGCGTCACCAGGATGGGCAGCAGGGAGAAGCCGAGGTCGCCGTTCGGGAAGGCGTAGTGGCGCACCTTGTCGTCCACCGGCACCAGGTCTTCGAATTCCAGGTAGACGGTGACCTTCAGGTAGCGCTTCGGCACGCGCACGATGGCGAGGAAGGAGTCGCGACGGGTCTTGGCGATTTCCGCACGCACCTCGTCGGGCTCGACCTTCTGCTTGCCCTTGAACACGCGCGCGAACATGGCCTGCGTGCGGCTCATTTCCTCCTGCGCGTCGTTGATGGCCTCCTTCAGCTTTTCCGTCAGGTCGGCCAGCGCCGGCTCGCAGTCGTCGACGATCTTCTTCAGCTCCTTCACCGGCAGCGAGGTGTCGAGGTTCGGGTCCAGCGCCATGGCCTGGTCACGCTCGAGCGTGAAGGTGAAGGGCTTGCGCTTTTCCAGCAGGCGCAGGTAGGAGGCGATGCGGTGCTCCAGGTCCTGGCTCTCGTTGCTCCACTGCGCGGAGGACTGGGCCGCGAAATCCTGCACGTTGCCCAGCACTTCCAGCAGGAAGGTGCGCAGACCGAAGAACAGGTATTCGTAGTCGTCCTGGTTCTTGGCCAGGTCGCGCAGCGCTACGGGAATCTTGCCCAGCACGAGGCGCGCGAGATTGCGCTCGTAGTCGAGCAGGCGCTGGCCGATGGCGGCATCGAGGCTGGTGCCGTCGGCCTCCAGCGGCTTGAAGAGCAGTGGCAGCAGATACTTGTGCTGGTTCGTGTCGAAGCTGTCGACCAGTTCGATGATGCGCGCGGAGAGCTGGCGCTGGATGGTGATGATGCGCGTGATGTCGTGGCTGACCTTCTGCTGCACCGCCGGGTCGTGCACTGCGGTGCGATCCACGGCCAGGCTGTTGAAGTAGACCAGCTTGCCGCCCATGGCCGTGTCCTCGGAGAGGAAGCGGCGCACCGAGTACTGGTTCATTTCGTACTTCAGCACCGGACCGACGAGGAAGTAGTAGCGCGCGGTGCGTACCACGTCGAAGCGGCGCACCCGGGCTTCCTTGACCACGGTGCTGGCCACGAAGGGGTTTTCATCCTGGCGCAGGTCGTACAGCGGCACGGTCGCGAACCAGTAGCCCATGAGCTGGTGCTTGATGAAGACTTCGATGATGAAGGTCTTGATGGCGTCGACGGTCAGGCCGCGCTGGTTCTTCGGCGGGTCGAAGTCCATCTGCCGGACAGCCAGCGCGAAATCGTAGAGATAGGCGTCGCGCAGTTTCAGCTTCTCTTTCTGGCGCGACTGGTTCTCGTCGGGGTTGAAGCGGTCGATGGTGTTGAGGCCACCTTCGAGGGCATCGGCGATCACCATGATGTCGCGATTGCTGCGCAGGTCCTCCAGGGTCTTCATCAGCTTGTCCGCCAGCTGCGCGAGCTGTGGTGTGGACAGGCCGACGGTGAGGTCGCGCAGGGTGGGGCGGCCCTCGAACACGTACTTCGCGGCTTTCTCGTCCCAGGTGATGTTCTTGGGCTTGATCACGTTGGTGTAGACGCGTTGGCGGCCCTGCTCGTCCAGCGGTTCCAGCATGGCGCAGAGGCGGTCGTGCCAGTCGTCGTTGAGCACGGGGTCCAGCGCCTTGAGCGCACGGATGGCGTCCAGTACCGGGAAGGCACGCCGCACCGGCGCGACTTCATCAGGCTCGGGTTCGGCCGGTTTGGTCGGCGGCAGGACGCGGGCGGGACGCGCAGGCGCGCCGCCGATCTGCGTCGCGTCGGGGTCGCCGCCGGCGGGGGCGGCCGCGTTGCCTCGCATGTTGAGCTGGGCCTGCTTGTAGCCTTCCACCACCTGCGCCATGTTGGCGAAGCGGGTGGCGGCTTCCGGGCTCAGGCACTTCTCCAGGAAAGCGGCGATGCTGCGCGGGAAATGCTGGTTGCGGTCCAGCTTCTTGCTGGGCGGCAGCTCCTTCAGGGCCTGCACGGTCTGCACGCGCAAGGTCTCGGGAATGTCCGGGCACTTGGCCAGCATCTCGAAGATGATCACGCCGAGCGCGAAGATGTCCGCGCGCTGGTCGACTTCCACGCCGTCGCGCTGCTCGGGCGGCATGTACGATGGCGTACCGAGCTGCGAGCCGATCTGCGTCAGGTCGGAGGTCGGGATGCGGGCGATGCCGAAATCGGCGATCTTGACCGCGTCGCCTTCCAGCACCATCACGTTGGCCGGCTTGATGTCGCGGTGCACGATGCCCTGCTGGTGCGCGAAGTGCAGGCCGCGGCAGATGCCCATCAGGATGGTGTTGATGCGCTTGAGGGGCAGGGCGCCACCGGCCTCCTTGATGATGTCGTCGAGGCCGCGCCCCTTCACGAACTCCATCGCGATATAGGGCATGCCGTCGTGCTGGCCGAAATCGTAGACCGTGACGATGTTGTTGTGCTGGCAGCGGGCGGCCGCCAGCGCCTCGGTCTTGAAGCGCATGAGCAGCTGCTCGCCGAACTCGTCGCCGAGCAGGTGCGCGTGGATGGTCTTGATGGCCACCGGACGCTGGAGGGAATCGTCCATGCCGCGGTACACCACGCCCATGGCACCATGGCCGAGCGTGCCCTCTATCCGGTATTTGCCGATCTGCTGAAGCATTTGAAGTGGAGCCTCACTGGCTGGGGCTGGCGCGCTCGTGGCGCGTCTTTTTGTCCATTGGGGGAGTGGCGACCGGCTGTGACCGGCATCACTGTTTAATTACCTTATCCTTGCATTGAAATGAAGTGCGTGGCGTCAAGCCGGACGGCGTTATGTCGGGCCTGCGCGACGGTCGTCGCCTGAGTGAAGAGGGCGTCCCCGTTCCGCGTCGCAAGCTGGGTGCGGGTGGCAGGCGCCACACTACCTCTTCTGCGGGAGAGCACACACGAAAAAGGCGCCCGCAGGCGCCTTTTTCCTTCATTCCGGGCTCACTTGCCCGCTTCCTGCCCGAGGTAGGGCTCCAGCAGCGAGCGCGCATGGATCTGGGCGCCGATCACGGTCATGAAGGTGTAGGCGCCCATGAACTTGCGACTGATGAACATGACTTCCTTGGGCGGCACCGAGAAATGCCGCGTCGCCGCGGATTTCGCCGCGAAGGTGGCGACTCGGGCGTGCAGCCGTCCCTTTGCCCAGTCATAGCGTCCCTCGGGCGTGAGCGCCTCTGCCGGCGCCGTCGACAGGTCGGAGAAGGGCTCGATGGCCAGGAAGAACAGTTCGGCCAGGCTGGTCTTCACGCTGTCCGGCATGTTGTCGAAGAAGCTGAAGCCCTTCATCGCGGCCAGCATGGCGGTACGGTCCCGGAAGAAGGCGGCGCGGGTCAGCTTGCGGGCGAGCGCGAGCAGGTCCTCCGGGAAGTCGCGCACGGCGCCGAAGTCCAGCAGCACGATACGATCGGTGTCGCCGTCCTTTTCGCCCAGGCGGACGAGATAGTTGCCGAAGTTGGGGTCGGTCTGGATCTCGCCCCATTCGAAGACTTCGCGGCAGCAGATGTCGAGCGCGGCCTCGGCGATGCGGTTGCGGCGCTCTTGCGGAAGGCCCAACACGATGGGGCTGTTGATGGGGACGCCGCGCTCGAAGCTCATGCACAGCACGGTGTCCGTGCAGTACTCCGGGTAAATGCGCGGGACAATGTAGCGGTCGTCATTGCGCAGGTAGGAGTAGAAAAGGCGGGTGGTTTCCGCTTCCTGCCGGTAGTTCACCTCGCGGTGCATCATCATGCGCACCTCGTCCAGCCATTCCTCGAACTCGCGCGTCTGCGGCACGGCCTTGGTCAGGCGCAGCATCTGCGTGACGAGGTTGAGGTCGGAGTCGATGGCCTCGGCCACGCCCGGATACTGGATCTTGAGTACGAGTTCGGTGCCGTCGCTCCGGCGCCGGGCCCGATGCACCTGGGCCAGCGAGGCCGCGCCCAGCGGCTCGGGATCGATGGCGAGTTCGGCGAAGCGGGTGTCGCCGAGCTGCTGGCGCACGGTCGGCTCCAGCGCGCTCCAGGTGAGGGCCGTGGTGTCGTCGTTGAGCTGGTGCAGGGCGCGGGTGATCTCTTCCGGCAGGAAATGCTCGCCGTAGAGCGCCATCATCTGGCCGATCTTCACCACGGAACCCTTCAGCTTGCCGAGCTCGCGCACCAGGTACTGGGCCTGTTCGGCGACGTTGCGGCGGCGGCGCTCCTCGCGGTCCTCCGGACTCGCGAACATGGAGCCCGCAGCACCGGCGGCGAAGCGGGTGCCGGCCACCAGGCCGGCCTTGGCCAGGGAGAGTCGGCGCTCGAAGGCGCCGGTCTTGAGGCGCTTCATCTGATGCGGGTTGTCGCTCATCGGTAGGTCCGGGCGGCACAGTGAGGCGCGCATTCTACCCGAAACAGGAGCAGGCTGGCCTCCTCGGCGGGTGCCGGGGGATGAGTGACTGGCTATCATGCGGGAATACTTCACGACCAAGCCTGTCCATGTCCCGTCGCCTGCCAGACCCCCTGGATTTTTCACCCCCGCCGCGCGCGCTGCTCCGCACCCTGCTGGGGCCGCGCCGCTTCTGGTTCGCCCCGCAGTTCTTCGGTCTCGAACACCTGGATGCCGCGCGCCCGGCGCTCTATGTCGGCAACCACACCATCTATGGCGTGATCGACTCGCCGCTGATGGTGCAGGGCGTCTACGAGCACACCGGGATATTCCTGCGCTCGCTGGGGGATCACTTCCACTTCGTGACGCCGGTCTGGGGCCGGATGCTGCTGCGCTTCGGCGCCGTGGACGGCACGCCGGAGAACTGCGCGCGGCTCATGGAATCGGGGGCCCACATCATGGTTTACCCCGGTGGCGCGCGGGAGGTGATGAAAAACGCCGGCGAGGAATACCGGCTGGTCTGGAAGCGCCGCACCGGCTTCGCGCGCATGGCCATGGAGCATGGCTACGACATCATTCCCTTCGCTGCCATCGGCGCCGATGACGCGCTGGACATCCGCTACGACAGCAAGACCTTCCAGCGCTCCTGGGCCGGACGGCTGGCCCGGCGAACCGGTCTGCTCGACCGTGTCTTCCGCGGCGGCGATACCGTAATGCCCCTGGCCACCGGCGTGGCCGGCAGCCCGCTGCCCCGGCCGGAGAAGATGTACTTCATGTTCGGCGAGCGCATTCCGACCCGGCACCTGCAGGCGGCGGCGCACAACCGCCACGCGCAGTGGCAGGTGCGGCACGAGGTGGAGAAGGCGATCTACCGGCAGATGGACGAGCTTTTTGCGATTCGCGCCAGGGACCACGACTGGAGCTGGTGGCGCCAGCGGCTGATCAGGCGCAAGGGCCAGACCTGAGGCTGCCGCAGATCGCAAAAAGCCCGGATAGTGTCCGGGCTTTTTGCTGGCGCGGTGGCTGTCCGCGAGTTCGACGGGAGAACTAGTGGCTGAAGGAATCGCGGATGAGCCCGACGAACACGCCCTCGATCACCATGTCATCCGGTGACACGAAGATGGGTTGGTAGTTCATGTTGGCCGGTACCAGCTTCATTTTGCCGTCTTCCTGGTCGAGGTACTTCACCGTCACCTCGTTGTCGATGCGCGCGACCACGATCTGGCCCTTGCGGGCGATGCTGGTCTTGTACACGGCAATCAGGTCGCCCTCGAGGATGCCGGCGTCCTTCATGGAATCGCCCTTGACGCGCAGCAGGTAGGTCGGCCGCTTGCTGAACATGCCTTGCGGCACGGGCAGGGCGTGATCGTGGTTCTCGATCGCCTCGATGGGCAGGCCCGCCGCCACGGAACCGATGATGGGAATCAGGTCGGGGTCGGACTCCTCGAGCAGCTGGATGCCGCGAGAGAGCTCGGCGTGCAGCTTGATGTAGCCCTTGTGCTCGAGCGCGCGCAGGTGGTCGGCAGCAGCGTTCTTCGACTTGAAGCCGAAACGGAGCGCGACCTCCGCCCGGGTCGGCGCCATGCCGGTACGGTCGATGTTTTCGCGGATGAACTCCAGGATTTCAGCCTGGCGGGTGGTCAAGCCTTCCATTGCGCTTTCCTCGCAATCAGGGACAAAGCAGGTGATGTCGACACGCTAGCACGGGCACTGTCCATGTGTACAGTCCTGTAAATATGTTCAGCCCCTCATCCGGACCAGCGGAAAAGCGACGCCCGCGGCTAGAATCGCGGCTTCCAGATGTGGCGACGGACACTTCCATGCATATCGGCGAGCTCGCCATCCATCCCCTCAAGTCGGCCCGCGCGGTCAATGTGCAGGTGCTTCCGCTCACGACGCTGGGGCCGGAATGGGACCGGTGCTGGATGCTGGTGGACACGACCGGCCACTTCATCACGCAGCGCACGCACCCGCGCCTCTGTCTCGTGTCGGCGGTCGTGATGGCGGAGGGCATGCTCCATCTGGCCGCCCCCGGCATGCCGGATCTCCTGGTGGCGCCTTGCGCGGCGGCCGTGCCGGTTGCCGCCATCGTATGGAATGACCGCGTCGATGCCCAGGCCACCACTGCCGAGGCCGATGCCTGGTGCAGCGAGTTCCTGGGCATGGCGGTGCGGCTGGTGTTCATGCCGGAGCAGGCGGTGCGTCCGGTCGATCCGCAGTACGCGGGTCCCGGTCATCGCACCGCTTTTTCGGATGGCTTTCCCCTGCTGCTCGCCACGCAGTCTTCGCTGGACCATCTGAATGGCCGGTTGCAGGCAGCAGGAGAGCGGGGGGTCGACTGGCGCCGTTTCCGGCCCAATCTCGTGGTGGCCGGCGCCTGCCCGCCGCATGCCGAGGACGGCTGGCGCCGTCTGCGCATCGGCGCGGTGGAGCTGTCGGTGGTGAAGCCCTGCTCGCGCTGCGTGATCCCTTCCATCGACCCCGATACCGCCGTCAAGAACAGTCAGATTCTGACGATTCTGCGCAGCTATCGCGCCCGCGCCGACGGCAAAACGTATTTTGGCCAGAACGTCATCGTCAGCCGGACTGGCGCCGGCGCACGGCTGCGGATAGGTGACCGGGTGGAAATCCTCGAATAAATCGTCATTCGAGGCAGTTCCAGGCGGAAGGGCTGCTGAGCGACACTTCCTTTGGAGGTAGTGCCGCGGGAGTGGCCTGCGCTTTGCTACCTGAAGCTCCTCAGCAGGTGTCCATGGGTCCCGCCGTCACAGTCATAGCCCTGGGAAGCAATGTGTGGCGGGCCTATGGATATTTGCTGGCCCCATCCTTTAACGTAGGGGCCCTGCCGGCTCCGGACTTTCCGGCCGGAACCTGAATGGAACACATTGCCGCGGCTGCGGCCTTCGACAGAAAAAAATGAACAGCATCCATTATTACTTCACCTTTGATGACGGCCTGGAACTCAAGTTCAGCGTCGACCTGGATCGGCCTTACGATCCGAAAAAGATTCCCGCCGGCACGCCCGACTGGACCCTGCTTGGCAACAACCAGTGCAGCAATTGCCCGCTCAGCAAGGCCGAGCACTCGCATTGCCCCGCTGCACTCGACCTCGACAAGGTGGCCCGCGACTTCCAGAAGCTGCCTTCGCATACCAAGGCGCATGTGCGCGTGGTCACGCCGGAGCGCGAGTACGTGAAGCGCGTCGGCCTGGAGGAGGGCGTGCGTGCGTTGATGGGCCTGATCATGGCCACCAGCGCCTGTCCGGTGTTCGGTGCGCTCAAGGCCAATGCCCGCATGCACCTGCCGTTCGCGTCGCCGCATGAATTCATCACCCGCTCGGCTTCCATGTACCTGATGCGCCAGTACTTCATCGCCCGCGAGGGCGGTACGCCGGACTGGGAGCTCAAGGGCCTCGTGAAGACCAACGAGCAGTTGCAGCTGGTGAACCATGCCTTCTGGCAGCGCACCGTCACGGCCTTCCAGAACGACGCCAACTCGAAGGCGTTGCTCAGCTTCTTCACGCTGTCCTCCAGCGTGTCCTCTTCGCTCGATGCGCAGCTCGCCAAGGTCAAGCCGATCTTCTTCCCCGCCGACAGCGCCGGTTCGTGAGCACGTTTGCGCTCGCGCTGCTGATCGTTGTCGCTTTCGTGGTCGGGCAGCTCATGCTGCTCCGGCCCAACCCCCGCGAGAATCGCCTGATGGCCCTGCGTGCCGAAGCCCGGAAGCTCGGCCTGCAGCCGCGCCTGCTGGCTCCGCCGGAGTGGTATCACGGCGAGCGGCCCGCCGGTGGCCTGCTGGCCTGCTACGCACTGCTGCTGGGTGAGGACGAAAAGGGCCTTCCCTATTTCCGGGCCGAGCGCCGCGCGGATGGCACCTGGGAAGTGCGTGCGGGGCAGCCGGCCGCCTGGGCCGGCTTGGCGCTGCCGCCCGAGGCGGATGCTCTGCTGGCCCTGGAAACCCGCGCCAACTCGGTGAGCCTGTGGTGGACCGAGGGCGCGAATCCCGAGGCCCTGCCCGCGCTGTATTTGCTGCTCCAGCAACTGCGTCAGAAACTGCAGTGAATTCAGTTGCTTGTCCTGTCCACTCCAGTGCCCTGCGCGGAGTGGCGGCAGGACGTCCGGCTTGACCCCGCCTGTCCTGCCTCTTATATATGCCGACTCTTTGGCCGGGCTCGGCCGTCTTTTCCCTCCACTGGCTGTGAATTCTCATGGGTAAATCGCTGGTCATCGTCGAGTCGCCGGCCAAGGCCAAGACGATCAACAAGTACCTCGGCAAGGATTTCGTGGTGAAGTCCTCCGTCGGCCACGTCCGCGACCTGCCCGTGAGCGGGTCCGGCAACAAGGTCGACCCGGCCGAGCGCGCCCGCGCCGCCGCCGCTACCCGCAAGCTGTCGCCCGAGGCCAAGGCCCTGCAGAAGGAGAGCCGCGGCAAGAGCGCGCTGGTGGCGCGCATGGGCGTCGACCCGGAGAAGGACTGGAAGGCCCACTACGAGATCCTGCCCGGCAAGGAAAAGGTCATCGACGAGCTGAAGAAGCTCGCCAAGGATGCCGACACCATCTATCTGGCCACCGACTTGGACCGCGAGGGGGAAGCTATCGCCTGGCACCTGCGCGAGGTCATCGGCGGCGACGACAGCCGCTTCAAGCGCGTGGTGTTCAACGAGATCACCAAGAACGCCATCACCGAGGCCTTCAAGCAGCCCGGCGTGCTCAACATGGCGCGCGTCAACGCACAACAGGCGCGCCGTTTCCTCGACCGCGTCGTGGGCTATATGGTCTCGCCGCTGCTGTGGGAGAAGATTGCCCGTGGCCTTTCCGCCGGCCGTGTGCAGTCGGTGGCGGTGCGTCTTGTTGTCGAGCGCGAGCGCGAGATCCGCGCCTTCATTCCGGAAGAGTTCTGGGAAATCCATGCCGACACGCTGACGGCCAAGAAAGAAGGCCTGCGCCTGGAAGTGACCCGCGACGGTGACGCCGCCTTCCGCCCGACCAGCAGGCAGCAGGCCGACGCCGCGCTGACGCTGCTGGAAAAGGCCGAGTACAAGGTCGCCAAGCGCGAGGACAAGCCGACGCGCACGCGTCCCAACGCGCCCTTCATCACCTCCACGCTGCAGCAGGCGGCGAGTACGCGCCTTGGCTTCAGCGTGAAGAAGACCATGACGCTGGCGCAGCGACTCTACGAAGCCGGCCACATCACCTACATGCGTACCGACTCGACCAACCTGAGCCAGGACGCCATCGCCATGGTGCGCGCCTTCATCGAGGGCGAGTTCGGCAAGAAGTACCTGCCGGAGAAGCCGAATTTCTATTCCAGCAAGGAAGGCGCGCAGGAGGCCCACGAGGCCATCCGTCCCTCCGACGTCAATGCGAAGCCGGGCGAACTGGCCGGTCTCGAGCGCGACGCCGAGCGCCTCTACGAGCTGATCTGGCGGCAATTCGTCGCCTGCCAGATGCCGGACGCGGAATACCTGTCCTCCAGCATCAGCGTCAGCGCCGACCGTTTCGAGCTGCGCACGCGCGGCCGCATCCTCAAGTTCGACGGCTTCACGAAAGTGATGGTGCCGGCGCAGAAGGACAAGGAAGACGTGGTGCTGCCCGATGTGAAGGTGGGCGAGGTGCTCGCGCTGAAGAAGCTCGATCCCAGCCAGCACTTCACCAAGCCGCCGGCACGTTTCACGGAAGCCACGCTCGTGCGCGAGCTGGAAAAGCGCGGCATCGGCCGTCCCTCCACGTATGCCGCCATCATTTCCACCATCCAGGAGCGCGGCTATGTGAAGCTGGAGGCACGCCGCCTCTATGCCGAGAAGATGGGCGACATCGTCACCGACCGCCTCACGGAAAACTTCGACGACCTGATGGACTACGCCTTCACCGCCGAGCTCGAGGCGGAGCTCGACAAGGTGGCCGAAGGTTCGCTGGAGTGGAAGAAGGTCCTCAACGATTTCTACAAGGGCTTCCGGAAGCGACTGGAGAAAGCCGGCGAGGATGACGGCATGCGCCGCAACCAGCCGGTGACCACCGACATTCCCTGCCCGCAGTGCAGCCGTCCCATGCAGATCCGCACGGCGAGCACCGGCGTGTTCCTGGGCTGCTCCGGCTATGGGTTGCCGCCCAAGGAACGCTGCAAGGGCACCATCAACCTGGTGCCGGGCGGCGAGATCGTCGCGCTCGACGAGAACGACGAGGAAAGCGAATCCCGCCAGCTGCTGGCGCGTCGTCGCTGCCCGAAGTGCAGCACAGCCATGGACAGCTACCTGATCGACGAGCACCGCAAGCTGCACGTCTGCGGCAACAATCCGGACTGCAGCGGCTACGAGATCGAGAAGGGCAACTATCGCATCAAGGGTTATGAAGGCCCGCTGATCGAATGCGACAAGTGCGGCTCCGACATGCAGCTGAAGACCGGCCGCTTCGGCAAGTATTTCGGTTGCACCAACAGCGAATGCGGCAACACCCGCAAGCTGCTGCGCAACGGCGAGGCGGCGCCACCCAAGGCCGATCCCATCCCGATGCCGCACCTGAAGTGCGAAAAGTCGGATGACTTCTTCCTGCTGCGCGATGGCGCCGCCGGTCTTTTCCTGGCGGCAAGCCAGTTCCCCAAGCATCGCGAGACACGTGCGCCGACGATCGAGGAACTGAAGAGCGTGGGCGAAAAGCTCGACCCCAAGCACCAGTACCTGCTCCAGGCGCCGGTTGCGGACAAGGAGGGCAACAAGAGCGTGCTACGCTTCAGTCGCAAGAGCCGCGAGCAGTTCGTGGTGACGGAGAAGGACGGCAAGCCCACCGGTTGGCAGGCCTTCTTCCGCAATGACAAGTGGGTCGAGACACCCGCCAAGAAGTAGGGCGGGCGTCAGCCCGACCGACAGGTGCAGTTGAGGTTTTTGCATGAAAGGCGCCATCGACACCGGCAAACTGCGTCCCAACCAGGGACGCACCAACCAGAAGCTCTACTTCGCGCGGCTGCAGCTGGATCGCGTGCACGAGCTGCTGGCCGAGAAGTCTGCCTTCGCCTGGGAAGCGGAAGCGTTGTCCTGTCGCGAGGCGGCCGTCCTGCACCTGCATGGCGCCTACCTGGCCTTCCTGCAGGAGCTCGTGCGCTTCTACAAGCTGCAGGGCCCGCTGATGACGAGCGAAGCCCTGCGCGTCGCCATGGCCGCCAAGGGGCAGGTGTCGCCCGAGATCACAGTGCTGCAGCAGCTCGAGCAACGGCATGATGCCTGGCTGGCACAACTGTTGCGTGCGCACCAGGACTGCCTGATCGCGCCGGACGTGGTCCCGGCGTTCGCCGCGGAAGAGGCCGACGCGGCAGCAGGCGCCAGGAGCATCAGTGTCACCAATGTCGCCAGCGACGAGGCGCTCTCCGCCGCCGACCTGCAGGCCATCCGCAGCTGGCACCAGGAGCTCACCGGCATCATCCGCGACTTCCGTCGCGAGATGGCGGAGTGGTGATGGCCGCGCGCCGGTTTGAATTTCTGATCCCTGGCCCCATGTATCCCGGTAATCTGGCTTAACAGGTTTTCCGAGGCCGACATGTCTGCTGCAAATTATCTGGAAGTGGTGCAAAACGAGGAAGGCGAGGTGGTCCTGCGCCGCACCGACACGGGCGAGGGCAGTGGCGAGCCACTGGTGTCGCTGCGCTTCTCGCCGGAGGTTCGTGCCATGCTGGGCACGCATCTCGGCGAGGTCGCCCTGGCCATGATGGGGGCCGGCATGCAGGCCACCCAGCGCCTCGCCGCTGCGCTGCCTGTCGATGAGGACGAGCCACGCCTGCTGCATTGAGCGGGGCGCTGCGCGCCGTTCGTGTCACCTGCTGAAGGGCCCGCGTCGCGGGCCTTTTTGTTGCCGCATGGAGCATCCGCCTGCGACCTTTCATCCGCGCGTTGTGCCGTCGTTCGCGTTGCTGACACGCCTGCGACACGGCGGGCGGAGCCGGCTGCTAGACTCGGGTCGAAAACAACGAGAAGAGCAGACCGGAGTCGTCATGTTTGACAAGAAAATGCCGGAAGCGTGGCGTGTGCTGCGCATACAGTCGGAAATCGTCGATGGCATCGAGCACCTGATCAAGGTGTCCTATGCCGCCATCCTCTTCGGGAGTGCGCGTCTCCCGCCGGAGTCCCCGTACTATCAGGCCGCGGAGAAAATGGGGCGGCTGCTCTCGCAGGGTGGCGTCAACGTCATCACCGGCGGCGGGCCGGGCATCATGGAAGCCGCCAACAAGGGCGCCCACAACCAGGGTGCGCGTTCCATCGGCCTAAATATCTCCCTGCCCATGGAGCAGGCCGCCAATCCCTACCAGGACATCAGCCTGTACTTCCGCTACTTCTTCGTGCGCAAGTTCATGTTCATGAAGCACGCCGTCGCCTTCGTGATTTTCCCCGGGGGCTATGGCACGCTCGACGAGATGTTCGAGGTGCTGACGCTGATCCAGACCGGCAAGAGCGAACCTTTCCCCATCATCCTCTACGGTCGCGAGTTCTGGGCCGGCCTGATCGACTGGCTGCGCGCCAGGATGCTGGCCGACGGCTGCATCAGCGAGAGCGACCTCGACCTCTTCCAGGTGGTCGACAGTGTGGAAGAGGGCGCGCGCATCATCATCGATTACTATCACCAGCGCATGGTGGAGTCGGAACAGGAATGAAGTCGCTGCAGGTCTCGATTGCCGAACAGACCCTCCGCCTGGTGGAGGACGGAAATACGCTGGAGGCGTATGCCGTCTCCACGGCGCTGAAGGGGCCGGGCGAGCAGTCGGGCAGCGAGCAGACGCCGCGAGGCGCGCATGTTGTGCGGGCCAGGATCGGCGCCGGCGCCCCGGCCGGCGCGGTATTCCGCGGGCGGCGTCCCACCGGCGAGATATGGACGCCCGCGCTGCAGGCGCAGTTCCCCGGGCGTGACTGGATCCTGACGCGCATCCTCTGGCTTTCCGGGACCGAGGTCGGGCGCAACCGCCTCGGCAATTGCGACAGCATGCGCCGCTACATCTACATCCACGGTACGCCCGACACGGAGCCCATGGGGGAGCCGCGCTCGCACGGCTGCATCCGCATGCGCAATGCCGACATCATCGACCTGTTCGAGCGCGTACCGCTGTATACGCCGGTCCTCATCGGGTAATCCGCCCGCGGCGGGGGTGGCCCCCGGGGGCGAATAACGGCGCGCTAATCGCGCGCCGGGATTGTCTGGCGGCCGACTGTCCCGCCTGGCGGCGTCAGGCCCGGGGTCTTGCCAGCGCCGACGTCCTTTTCGGCGACGGTGGTCGGAGCGGACGAGAGGACCGGGACACTGTCGATAGGGAAGTCGGTCTTTTGTCAGCGCGAGCCCGTACCTGATCCCGGGATACACGGGACTGGCGGTGCCGGCCACGGTCGGGCGCCGGGTCCGGCGTGGCGATTGACTGAAAATTAAGCGTCTGAAATATCAGTGAAAAAAAGCATGGATTTCCCTTTGACTCCGCAAACTAACTCCCTATAACCAAGCAGCGGTAGTTCAGTCGGTTAGAATACCGGCCTGTCACGCCGGGGGTCGCGGGTTCGAGTCCCGTCCGCTGCGCCATACAAGACACAACGCGCTCGCCGAAAGGCCAGCGCGTTTTGTTTTTTCTGCGTTCCCGCCGAATTTATTCCTGTACCCGTTACGGAATCCGTGGCTTGTAGCCGCTAGGCTTTTCCGGTGAACTACGATTCCTTCCCATAATAATAACTACTTGCCTGCAAGGAAGAAGGTATGGCGGATCATTCCCACGCCGGTGACTCCCCGGCAGAGCTGCGCGTCCATCCGCGTCTGCCGCTGCAGAAGAACCTGCTGCTGGTCGCGCGCGGGATGAACCAGCGTGCCTGCCAGATGAAGGACATCTGCGCTGGCGGCGCCCTGGTGGAGATGCTGGACGGTGGCGGCAGCGAGGGCCGCTCCCTTCGTCGTGGCGAAGTCGTCCTGCTGCGCCTGCTGCTCGGCGAGGGCGAGTCCGCCTCGACTCAGGAACTACGCGCCCGTATCGCCCATGCCGACGGCCATCTCTTCGGCGTTTCCTTTTTCAATCCCGATCCGGTTACCTTGTCCCGACTGCTAGAGGCGGCCGGCGCTGCGCCGGCGCCTCGCCCCGAGCTGTCTGCCGATGCGCGCGAATTGCTCGAGCGCCTCGGGCAGCAGGTGCTGGGCTTTTGCGCGTCCACCCTCGGCCCCTTCTTCCGCGATGCCGACGAGCTGCTGCTGGCCTCTGCAGAGCATGCCCACAACAGCGACGAGCAGCGTCTGTTCTTTGAGGCGGCAACCCGCCTCCGCAAGGAGCGCGACGACCTGCGCGCCCGTTTCCTCAAGGAACTCGCCGCGGCCTTTGCAGCGCCTGCGGCTGCATCGTCCGACTCCCTCGGCCATACGCAGGGGGATCGGGAGCAGTTCCAGGAATGGCTCGTGGTCAAGGTCATGGCGGCCCGGGCGGAGGAGCGCTGCCACGGCGGTCTCTCGATTCTGCAGGCGCGCCTGGATGCGCTGGCGAGCGGCGCGGCCGGGCAGCCCAATCCTTTCGGGCCGCTCCCGGTCTGCCTGGCGTTTCAGGCGGTATTGGCCCGCCTGCAGCCGGCGCCCGCCGTGGAAAAGTTGCTCTACCGCAGCTTTGAGGAGACGGTGATCGAAAGGTTGCCGGGCCTCTACGACCTGCTCAACAGCACGCTGGCGCAGAACAATGTCTTGCCGCGCCTGGCGACGACGCCGGCGCCTGAGGTGGACGCTGGGACCACCGACTCCGGTGCCACGGGAGCTACGACCGTCGCCGCCGTACCCGCGGCCCGGGTCAAGCCGGGCGGCAAGCCGCCGCCTCCGCGGAGCGCGACAGAATTCCTGGAACGCACCGGGCGGCCGCCTGCCGCTGTCGCAGCGGGCAGCACGGGCGGTGGTCTGGACGCCGTCCGGCAGCTGCTGGCCCTGCACCGGCAGGTGTCCGGATCGGCGGACGTAACGATGGCAGGCGCGGCGACGCTGCCGCTCGAGGTCGCCGAGGCCAGTCGCGTCGTCACCATGCTGAAAGCGGCACACGACGGCTGGAAGCCGGCGCTGGAAAAGCTGGCCCAGCATGCCGGCAGCCCCGCCGCTGGCAGCACGCTGCTGGCCATGCAGCAGTTTGCGGAAAGCATCGTGCAGCACCTGGTGCAGGGCGAGCAGCAGGGTGAGGCGGCGCGCGACTGGTTCCGCCGGCTCGAGCTGCCGCTTTTCTACGTGCTGCTCACAGACGCTGGTTTCTACCGGGACCGCGAGCATCCGCTGCGGCAGATCCTCGACCGGTTGACGCGTCTCGGCCTGCGCGATTGCCCGCTGGCCGCCGGCCAGCGCAAGTCCATCGACGAGCTCGTGACGCGCCTTGCGCGCGAATTCGACAGCGATCGCGAGCTCTTCGGCACGGTCCTGCAGGAGCTGGAGCCCCTGGCGGCGTGGCTGGAGCAGTCTTGCCGGCGCAATACCGAGCGCGCCTGCCTGATGGCGGAGGGCGAGAACCGTCTCGCCGTGGCGCGCCAGCGCGTGCAGGACGCGCTCGATGCGCGCCTCGCCGGCAAGCGGGTGCCGCAGGCCGTGCTGACCCTGCTGGAAGCGGGCTGGCGCGACCTGCTCGTCACCACCGGCCTGCGCGAGGGCGAGCACAGCGCGCGCTGGAAGGAGTTCACCGGCGTGCTGGACGAGCTTCTCGCCATCGCCGCCGACGTGCACCGCCATTTCGACCTGCGCGGACTGCTGCGCCAGCTCAAGGCCGGCATGCAGGAGGGCGCCGACGTGAACGGCCGCCTGCAGCAGCAGGCGGTGGTGGAGCTGAAGCAGCTCCTCTCCGGTCCGCAGCGACTGCTCGGCGACGTGGAGTGGGTGCAGGTGCTGGCGCGCAAGGACGAGGGCGACGCCGGCCTCGAGCGCTGGCTGCAGAAATGGCTGGAGCGCACCCACCGCCTGCAGCCCGGCGACTGGCTGGAGTTGCGGCATCGTGGCGCCGGGGCCGAGTGCCTGCGCCTCGCCTGGCGCAGCGGCGACGGCTCCCGTTTCCTGTTCGTGAACCGTCTCGGCGTGAAGGCCAACAGCTTCAGCGACCGCGAACTGGCGACACTGATGCATGCGGGCAACGTGCTGGCCTGTGACGGCGAGCGCCGCTCGCCGGTCGACGACGCCCTGGAGGCGGCCGGCTACGGACTCTACGAGCGTCTCGCCTGGCAGGTGACTCACGATCCGCTCACCGGCCTCGCCAACGGCGCCGAATTCATGCGCCAGGTCGGGCGCGCGCTCGACGTCGCCAAGCGGCAGCGCGCGCACCATGTGCTCGCCTGCATACGCCTCGACCGGTTCGACGACATCCACAATACCGCGCGGGCGGTGGCGGAGGAGCTGCTGCGCAGCGTCGCGCACCTGCTCGGCAAGGCGCTGGCGCCGCGCATGATGGTCGCGCGTCTGCAGGACGACGAGTTCGCGCTGCTGCTCGAGGACTGCGAGCTCGGCAAGGCGCAGCAGCTGTTCAGCATGCGTCTCGGCGAGCTGGCTGCCATGCGTCTCAATTTCGAGGGCGAGATCTACCAGCTCACGGCGAGCGCGGGGCTGGTCGACATCACCTACACCAGCGACACGCCGGCGCAGGTGCTGCGCGCGGCGCGCGATGCCTGTGCTGAGGCGCGCCGCCATGGCGGCAACCGCATCCAGGCTTACCAGCCCAGCAACGAGGAGCGGGCACGCCGCGACGGCGTGGTGGTCTGGGTGGCCAAGCTCAACGAGGCGCTGGAGGCCGAGCGCCTGGCGCTGCGCTGCCAGCGCATCCAGCCGCTAACAGCGGGCGCCGCGACGGGCGAGCAGTACGAGATCCTGCTCGGCATGCGCGAGGACGGTGGCGAGAACCTGCCCCCCAGCGAGTTCGTGCAGGCCGCCGAGCGCTACAACCGCATGCTGGCGGTGGACCGCTGGGTGGTGGAGCACACGCTGCGCTGGCTGAAGGAGCATCCTGCGGAGCTGGAGCGGCTCGGCATGGTCTCCATCAACTTGTCGGCGCACTCGCTGACGGAGGCGCAGACGCTGGGCTTCCTGCTCGACCGCGTGCTGGAGCACGGCATTCCGCCGGAGAAACTCTGCTTCGAGATTTCCGAGACGGCCGCCATCACGCACCTGGCCGACGCCGTGGACCTCATGCAGGAGCTGCGCAGGATAGGCTGCCGCTTCGCGCTCGACGATTTCGGCGCGGGCCATCTGTCCTGCCACCACCTGCGCCACCTGCCGCTGGATTTCCTGAAGATCGACGGGGCCTTCGTGCGCGGCATGGGCAGCGATGCCGCGGACGACATCATGGTGCGCGCCATCCATGCGCTCGCGCATTTCTTCGGCCTCGCGACCATGGCCGAGAACGTGGAGGACGAAGTGGTGCTGCAGCGGCTGCGCGAGGTCGGCGTCGATCATGCGCAGGGCTACGGCATCGAGCGGCCGCGCTGGCTGGAAACCTGACGGCGGTCGGCTTGGCTTCGCTCTGACGCCCGGCCCCGGCCGGGCGTTTTCATTGGGGCGTCATGCGCGGCAGAGCGCGCCGGTCCCACGGTTGCTGCGCGGGCGCCTCCGTCGCGCGTCGTTGCGTGAAGAACAGGGGCCGACGTGCGCCGGCGACCAGACGTTTGTGTCGGGTGATCCTGAAGCGCGGGTTGACGGGAGGAGGCCCTCCCTCGATAGTCCGACCTTTCGCGCGCCGGGGGACGACAGGACCCTTTTGGCGCCGTTCGGTTCCAGGAAGCACCAGACAACAAGGAATGACCATGCCCGCACGCCGCAAGCCCGCCCTCACGCGTTCCCTCCTGAGCTACTCCATCGCCGCCGTCGTGGCCGGAATGGTGCCGGCGGTGGCGGCGGCGGATGGACTCAGCATCATCATCAATACCGGGACGATCACCGTGACTCCGGTGATTGGCGGGAGCGGCACTGCTACGACGTATGGCATTGATGCGGGGGACCTGGCCAGCTCCAGCCTCGTTAATTCGGGCAACATCACCGCCGAGTACTACGGCATAAACGCCACCTCCATAACGAACGCCAGCCTTGGCAACACCGGACATATCACCGTCGGGGCCGTGCTGGGCCGCGAGTCCGACGACGCCTGGGGCCTCTCCGCCGGCAGCCTGGCCGATGGCGCTTCGATCAGCAATGGCGGCGCCATCGACGTCGCGGTCTCCACCGGCAGCAGCGCTGCCGTGTTCGGAATCGGTACCGGCAATCTCTCCGGCGGCTCCATGGTCACCAACTCCGGCACCATCACGGCCACGGCCCATTCGGCGAGTGGCTCGGTGGAGGCCTATGGCATCGGTACCGACGACCTCTCCGGCGGCTCCATGGTCACCAACTCCGGCACCATCACGGCCACGGCCCGTTCGGTGAGTGACTGGGCGGAGGCCTATGGCATCGGTACCGACGACCTCTCCGGCGGCTCCACGGTCGCCAACTCCGGCACCATCGTGGCCACGGCCGATTCAGTGAGTGACTCGGCGCAGGCCTATGGCTTCCGCACCGGGAAGCTGACCCATTCCTACATCGCCAACTCCGGCACCATCGCCGCGTCCGTCAGGGGTGGCGACAGCTGGATCGGCGCATGTGGCGTGTGCATGTACATCGTGGACAGCGCCAGCACGTTTGATAACGGCGGCAGCATCCTGGCGTCGGCCACCTCCGCCAACGCCAGCGCCACCGGATCCGCCTTTGGCGTGTATGTCAGCCAGCTGGCGGCGGGCGCCATCTTCGTCAACACAGGCAGCATCGTCGCCACGGGCAGCGATGCGATGGACGTGTATGGCATCCGGATCTCCAGCGGCGACGGGACGGTGACCAATGCCGGCGACATCACGGGGGACGTGTACCTGGGAGGGACGGTGTCGCTGCTCAACACGGGCAACATCCTGCTGGCCGCAGGGCAGGGCAGCCATGTCGGCGGCCACTATGCGCAGGGCGCTGGCGGGCAGCTTTCCACCGTCGTGCGGGACGCGCAGGCTTTTGGCCGTATCGACATTGTCGGCACGGCCGACTTCGGCGCCGGTGGCCGGTTGGTGGTGCAGCTCGATCCGGCCCTGCAACTCGCGACGGGAACCGTGCTGGCGGATGTGGTCACCGCCGGCTCGCTGGTCGCGCCGGCCGGCGGCTACGACATCGTGGATTCCAGTCCGTTCTGGCGCTTTGCCAACGTCGGCGACGCCACCAGCATCGACCTCGTCGCGACCCGCGTGGACGCCGCCACCGCCCTCGCCGGAAGTGACGCGGCCCTCACCGACAGCCAGCTTGCCCTGGTCGATGCCGTCGTCAGCGGCCGCCAAGGTACGCGGTACGCGGCCCTGGCCGGCGCCTTGAACAGCGCCGCGACAGCCCCCGCCGCCGCGGCCATCGTGCGCCAGTTGAATCCGGCGCTCACCGGCGCCGCCGGTCGCGCCGCACAGGGTGCGAGCCAGCGCATCGGCGAGGTGGTGCAGGCGCGCCAGGCCGAAACCGGCGCTGCCTCGGGGGATGACGTCGCCCGCAACGGCCTATGGCTGAAGACCTTCATCGGCAGCGCGGAGCAGGAGACCGTCGCCAGCATCGATGGCTTCGAAGCCGACAGCGCCGGCTTCGTGCTCGGCCTCGACGGCAGTGTCGGCGACGACTGGCGTCTCGGCGTTGCAGTGGCTTCCGCCCGCACCGACGCCGACAACGACAGCTCCTCGCTGCGCATCGATTCGCTGCAATTCACGCTCTACGGCAGCAAGGCCCTGAGCGATTCCACTTCACTCGACATCGATGTCAGCCACGGCGTCAACGGCATCGACAGCACCCGCCGCGTGGGCTTTGCCTCCAGCATCGCCAGCGCCAGCTACGATGGCAGGCAGTCCACGCTGGGCGTCGGCCTCACGCGCCGCGTCGCGATGACGAGTGGCCTCGCGCTGCTGCCCTCGCTGCAGGCGCGCTACCGCCAGGTGCACCTGGACGGCTACACCGAGACCGGCGCCGGCGCCTATGACCTGAGCGTGCAGGGCCGCTCCGACAGCGCACTGCTGGGTCAGGCGAAGCTGGGCCTGGAAGTGGGCCTGGGCGGCCATGGCACGTTGTTGGTGAATGCCGGCATCGGCTACGACACGCTGGACGCGGCCACGGCCACGGCCACGCTGTCGGGCAACGGCCCGACCTTCATCAGCGAAGGCGCGACGCCGGAGTCGACCGTGCTCAATGCCGGCATCGGCTATCGCTATGTGACGGCGAAGGGCGTCGAGATCAACGCGCTCTACGAGTTCGAGGATCGCGATACCTTCACCGCCGATACGGCGTCGCTGAAGCTGCGCATGCCGTTCTGATCGCGGCGGTTGCAAAAAAGGAAAGGGCGCCTGATGGCGCCTTTTTTATTTCTGGCCGTTCCGCCGCGAAGCGTTAAGGCCGGGCCGGAGCGGCGGATTCACGCGAGTGCGCTGCGGTCACGGGCCTGCCACCAGGCGCGCGCCATGGCCAGCGCTTCGTCCTGGCTTGTGGCACGGCGCAGGGTACGCAGCGCGAGGGCGAGCGTGCCGACCACGGCCATCTCGCCGTACTCGTGCGCCTTCTCGCCGCGCCACACGGCGAGGAAGTCGTCCAGCACGAAGGCGTCCTCCGGGGCATGTCGTGTCGGGAACAGCATCGGCCATTCCTCTTCCTGCTTTTCGCCGTTGACGAGGCGCAGCGCCAGGCAGCTGCCGTCCGGGTTGCGCTCGATCTCGCCGCCTTCGCCCTTGATCACGCAGCTGTCGCGATAGCCGAGGAGGGCGGCGGCGGCCTGGTGCGACGCGCGGTAGGCGGGATGGAAGATGGCCTGCATCACGTACGGCGCATCCAGCGGATTGAGCAGGCGCGCCAGCGTGTGCACCGGCGAGCGCAGGCCCATGACATTGCGCAGGCCGATCATCGCACCGAGTGGTGGGCAGAGCGCGTCGAGCGGCAGGTAGGCGAAGCCGTCGGCGGCGATGGCGGCGCGCGCTTCATTCCAGTCCGCGCAACGGCGCAGGCCGAGCAGCGGCAGCACGTCCTCCGTGTACAGCCGGTTCAGCGTGTGGCCGCTGGCGCCGTGCATGAAGACGCGCACGCCGTTCGCCACCAGCAGCTTCACCGCCAGCAGGAACCAGGGATAGTGCTTGCGCTTGCCGGCATAGCTGGACCAGTCGAGGTCGACGGCGATGTCGCGCGGCGCCGCCATGGCCTCGCGCGCGGCGGCGACGAAGCCGGCCAGCTCCTCCGGCGTTTCCTCCTTCACGCGCAGCAGCATGAGGAAGGCGCCGAGCTGCACGTCCAGCACCTCGCCGCGCAGGATCATGCCCATGGCGGCGCGGGCTTCGTCGAAGCTGAGCGAGCGTGCGCCGGTCTTGCCCTTGCCGATGATGCGGATGTACTGCGCGAAGGGATGCTCGGCGTCGCGGTAGAGGTTCTTCATCACCATGTCGGGACCTGTAGGCGGTGGCAGGCAGTCATTGTATGCCGCGACGGGAGCGGACGTGCGCCGCGGTCAACTTCAGATGCAGTTCGGCGGTTTCGGCAGGCCCGCGATGCGCGCGATGGTCTTGGCCGGCGTGCCGGGGAAGAGCTGCATGACATAAATGCTGGTGGCCTTCTCCGGGCCCAGTTCCTGCGCCAGGTACTTCAGCAGCGGACGTGTCGCCGGCGACAGCTCGTAACGGGTATAGAAGCGGCGCAGCGCATGCAGGATTTCCCAGTGCGCGGGCGTCAGCAGGAGGGCGTCGCGCGCGGCGAGCGCGACGGCAAGGTCCTCGTTCCAGGCGCTGTGGTCGCGCAGGTAGCCGTCCGGGTCGAGCAGGGGATCGAGGGCGGCCACGCCGGTTCAGCCCCAGCTCAGCGAGCAGGCGTGTAGCACGCAGAGGTCGACGAAGGCGCCGTGGTCGACGAGACGCACGTCGGCCGGCCACTGCGGCAACAGGCCGCGGGCACGCACGTCGTCGTGCAGCGCGTGGCACTGCGGCGGCAGCTCGTGGCGCGCGGAGAGCGCGGCATAGACGCCGTCGCCGCAGAGCAGCAGGGCGTCGTCGGGGCCGAGACTGCGCTGCAATGCGCCAGGCAGGCGGCCTTGTTCGAGGCGGTGAAGGATGTGCAGGGTCGTCATCAGAAGCGCAGCACCAGGTCGTGTTCGGCGATCAGGGTCTTGAGGGCGGCGGCGTCGAGCACGCGCACCGGCAGGGACAGCTGGCCCGGTTCCAGGCCACGCTCGTCGAGCGCGGCGGCATCCGCGTAGAAATCGCTGATCTCGTAGAGCTCCAGCGCCTGCAGCTGCGCGCCCAGGGTGCGCCGCTCCAGGGCCTTGCCGTCCTGCTGCGAGAGCAGCTGCCAGACGCCATCGTCCTGGAAGAGCACGCTGACGCGCAGGCCGAAGGTGGCGGCGACGAGCTGGGCGTCGATCTGCTCCTGCGGCGATTCGCTGCCGTAGGGCGCGCGGTGCTGGATGAACAGGACGCGCTTCATGTCGCCCCCGGGAAGCTGACCAGGCGATCGGCCTCGAGCATGGCTTCGGCGAGCTGGCCGAGGCCAGAGATCAGGAAGCCGGGTGCGAGGTTGGCGACGGGCTTATCTTCGCGCCGGGCGGTGTCGGCATCCATGACGCCACGCTTCAGCGCGGCGGCGACGCAGACGACGAGCTCGATGGCGTGCGCCTCGGCAAGGCGCCCCCAGTCGCGGCTGACATGGGCCTCGTCCTGCGGCGGCAGCAGCAGCAGGTTGCCGTGGCCGGCGCCTTCGCCGTAGAAGAATACGCGCGGCACGGCATGGCCGCGTGCCAGCGCCGCCCGGCAGAATTGCAGGGCATGCCAGGCGTTTTCATGGTGGGGCGGGGCGGTGACGAGCAGGGCGATCTTCATGGGCACTCCGGATGCCCTGAATTCTAGCGGAAGCCGGCCGTTTTGGCCCGACCGCGAGCGCGGCCGTTGCAAGCGGGCGATGAGGCGCCGGTGGCACGCGCGGTGGCAGGCATGCACGGGTATAGCAGTCATGGCCAGTCAGGCATGAGCCGGTCGGCGCAGGGAGCCAAGAAGCGGGACAGGGATGGCCAGAATCGACGTCAGAGGATCACGTGTTTCTGCATCACGACGTTGCTCGGCTCACTGCTACGGCCGGAGGCCGCGTATCAGCGCAGGCTCCCTTGGCCACACACGCCAGCCTACAGCCGCTCGATGATCGTCGCCGTGGCCATGCCCTGCGCGATGCACATGGTCTGCAGCCCGTAGCGCGCGCCGCGACGCTCCAGTTCGTTCAGCAGCTTGCCCATGAGGATGGCGCCGGTGGCGCCAAGCGGATGGCCGTGCGCAATGGCGCCGCCGTTCACGTTCACCTTCGCCGTAGGAATGCCGAGCTCGCGCATCCAGATCAGCGGCACCGGCGCGAAAGCCTCGTTCACCTCGAACAGGTCGATCTCGGCGAGCGTGAGCCCCGCGCGGGCCAGCACCTGCAGCGTGGCGGGAATCACCTCCAGCAGCGCCAGCGTGGGATCGCCGGCGGCGCAGGCGCGCGCCACGATGCGTGCGCGCGGCCGCAGCCCGTCCTGTTCCGCACTGGCGCGGTCGGCGATCAGCAGCGCGCCGGCGCCATCGGCGATCTGCGAGGCGTTGCCAGCCGACACGAGACCGGTGCCGGGGCGGAAGGGCCGGGGCAGGGCGGCCATCTTCGCCGCGTCCACGTGTTCGCGGATGCCTTCGTCCTGCGCCAGTTCGATGGCGTGGCCGGCGGCGTCCAGCGCCGTCACGGGCGCGATCTGCGCACGGAACCAGCCGGCCTGCTGCGCCGCCCAGGCGCGGCGGTGCGATTCCACGGCGAACTCGTCCAGGTCCTTCTGCGTCAGCTTGTGGATCTCGCACAGGCGCTCCGCGGATTCGCCCTGGTGGATGATCTCGTACTTCGCCTTCAGGTCCGGGTTCACGTTGTCGTGCGTGCCGATGTCGGAAAACATCGGCACGCGGCCCATGGATTCCACGCCGCCGGCGATTACGTAGTCGGCGTCGCCCGCCAGCACCTTGAGCGCGGCCAGGTGCACGGCCTCCTGCGAGGAGCCGCAGGCGCGCACCACGGTGAAGGCATTGGTGGTCGGCGGCAGCCCGGAGAGCAGGCCGGCCAGGCGCGAGACGTTGTTGCCCTGCTCACCGCGCGCGGTGACGCAGCCGGTGACGAGCTCGCTCACCTTCGCCGGCAGCAGGCCGGTGCGCGCAAGCAGCGCATCGATGGTGTGGGCATACAGCTTCACCGGATGCCAGCCGCGCAACGCGCCTTTTTCCGGATGGCCGCGGCCGATGGGCGTGCGCACGGCGTCGATGATGACGGCTTCTCTCATGGCGATCTCGTCAGGACAGTCGGTAGGGACAGCGGGCCTGGCGTTGCGGCAACGCGGCAGTAGCCGGGCCAGTAAAGGAAGGCAGGACGTAGTGCTTGCCGTCGGTGCGCGGCGCCGGTTCGCCACCGCGCATTGCGCGCCCGCCGCGGTCCCGTCGGCCGGGCCGCGGCGGGCGCCATGCGTCAGCGCGGCTGCATGCGGATGCCGCCGTCGACGCGGATGGTCTCGCCGTTCACGTAGCCGTTCTCGACGATCCACACCGCGGTGTGCGCGATTTCCTCGGGTCGGCCGAGGCGCTTCGGATTCAGCACCGAGGCGGACAGCGACTCGATCACCTGCTCGCCCAGGCTGTCGAACATCGGCGTGTGGATGAGGCCCGGGGCGATGGTGTTGACGCGGATGCCGTAGCTGGCGAGGTCGCGCGCGATGGGCAGGGTCATGCCGACGACGCCGCCCTTGGAGGCGGAATAGGCGGCCTGGCCGACCTGGCCTTCGAAGGCGGCCACCGAGGCGGTGTTGATGATGACGCCGCGCTCGCCGTCGACCGGCTCGTTCTTCGCCATCTGCTCGGCCGCCAGGCGCAGCACGTTGAAGGTGCCGAGCAGGTTGATCTTCAGCACCTTGTCGAAATCGGCGAGCGGCAGCGGGCCGTTCTTGCCCAGGGTCTTGGCGGCGACGCCGATGCCGGCGTAGTTGCAGCAGATGTGGATGGCGCCGAAGCGCGCCATGGTGGCGTCGATGGCGGCCTGCACCGAGGCCTCGTCGGCCACGTTCACCTTCTGGAAGAGGCAGTTGGCGCCGAGGCGCTCGGCCACGGCGGCGCCGGCGTCGGCAAAGTCGAAGATGGCGACACGGGCGCCCATGGCGATGAATTTCTCGACGGTGGCGAGGCCGAGGCCGGAGGCGCCCCCGGTAACGATGGCGACACGGTTGGCGATCTGCATGGCGTACTCCTGGAAATGGGTGGGCTTGTCAGGGCAGGCGGTCCCCCGCGGATCCGCCCCGGACGCAGGGCAGGGGGACGGCGCTGGCCGGCGTCCAAACCTAAGGCGAATCGCGCTTCGCGTTCAATTCGCATTTGCCGGAAGGGCGCGGCGAGGGACTGGTGACGTTGCCGACCTTGTCGGCTTCGGAGGGAGCGTGCTCGTCGCGGGTGTCGTGCCGCGCAAGATCCATTTCAGGCCTTGTAATCGATCCGGCATTCCAGGGCCGCGGCGGCATCGAGGGCGTAAAGGAAGAGATGGGCCCGTCCCCGCACTGTTCACCCGACTGTATCCGGAGCACAACCCACTGCACGACGCCGCATAAAAATGCGGCGCTCGAAGCGAGCGCCGGAGCCTGATTCGTCGCACCGCAAGTCGGGCCGCCTGTTGACGTCGCCGCCCGGTATCGTGTGCCGATGCAGGACGGCTGGCCGCCCCGCACCGGCTCGGTAGAGGCACACCGCGCCGCTGTCGGCGGCGGCCGCTGGCAGCGTGGCCAGCAAGGCCAGCAGGCGGCGTGTCAATCCTCGGGTTGCGTGCATCGTGCCGTCCCGGGGCCGCCGCGCCGGCGGCACATCGGGTGTCATGTCCTGTGCCAAACCCATGGCAATAAACGTAGCAGGGTCCACGTTCGAGGTAAGGCCGCACGGCGGCGACTTCGCCACGCCCGGCAGCACGGGCGGGCGCGCAGACCTCCGGGGGCTGCGGAGGTGCGTCTGCCGCCGGTCATTAATGGTGTTGCCTGTGGCGGTCATTAACTAAAGAGGCGCGCCGTCGGCCATAAAAAAGGGCGGCGTGAATTGCTTCACGCCGCCCCGTCGTGCTCAGGGTGACTCAGTAGCCGTACAGCACCACCCAGTCCACCAGCAGGTGGCCTTCACCCGGGCAGGACAGGCCGAGCATGCCGCAGGCGCCGTTGGAGTCGATCTGCAACTGCCAGCGCGCCGGCTGGTCCGAGACCTGGTTGGTCGAGCTGCCGACCAGCACGCCGTCGATGTAGTAGTTGCGCTGGCCCGGCATCCATTCCTGGGTGTAGGTGTGCCACTGCAGCCGGTCGACGTTGCTGCCGCCCTGATCCTGGGCGGTGCCGCAGCCGTAGCGGGCCACGTAGTTGACCGTGGTGGCATTCATCAGGCCTT
This sequence comes from Moraxellaceae bacterium, assembly GCA_029237815.1. GTDB lineage: Bacteria > Pseudomonadota > Gammaproteobacteria > Pseudomonadales > Moraxellaceae > UBA2031. The sequence continues at coordinate 345,507 of JAQZBP010000003.1, read as the reverse complement.
TGGGAAACACGCTCTGGGCGCAGGCCAAGTCGCTGTTGTTCTGCGGCCGCAGCTGGATGTTCTGCATGTGGTAGGGAAGCGGGGCCGTCTGCTTGGCACGGAACTCGATGCGGCCATAGGTCTGGTCGCGGTTGAGCGTGGCGTTGTCAAGGATGGGCCAGATAGCCGCACCGCGCGCCATGATGTTGTTATCCGCATACAGCCAGATATCCAGCAGGCCGTCGCGGGTATTCATACCGAATGCGCGGTAGGGAATCGGGAATTGCGGGTTAGCATCCGTGGTGCATTCGGGGGCGGCCTGCCACTGCGTGTTGCCGGCGCCGGTGTAGGCGATCAGGTTGGAGCCGCAGGGCTTGGACCAGGAGCCGTAGGCCGAGTCGACGATGAAGTCCTCGGCGAAGAGCGGCTGCCAGGTATGGCCGCCGCTGGTCACGCTGCCAGTCGGCATGGCCACGCCGGAGTTCAGGCTGTCCACGGTCACGATCGTATTGACCGTGCGCGTGCCGCCCGCGCCCGTGCAGGCGAGGGTGTAGGTGCTGGTGGCGGCGGGCGTCACCGTCGCGTTGCCATTGACGGATTGCGCGCCGCTCCAGGCGCCGGAGGCCGTGCAGGAGGTGGCGTTGGTGGAACTCCAGGCCAGCGTGCTGCTGCTGCCCGGGGTGATCAGGTTGGGCGACGCAGTCAGCGTGACGGTGGGCGCCGGCGGCGAGCCGTTCAGCGTGCTGACATCCACGAACAGGTAGCGGCCGCAGGCGTCGACATTGGACGCCGTCACCGTGAGCGTGTGCTGGCCCGACGCGAGGGAGAAGTTGGTCGTGGACGTGTAGTTTGTCCACGACGTGGTCGCCGCCGGCACGGCGTTGACGGCCGTGGTGTTGTCCAGCTTGACCGTGACGGCGGGCCAGCTGCTCTTGCACTTCACGCCGCGCGCCTTGACGACGATCTGGTTGGTGCTGCCGTTCACGTTGAGCGAGTAGGTGGCGCTGCCATTCTGCGTGAAGCGGACGGCCTGGCCGTTGCTGGCCGCCGCGTCGGCGACGACGCTGGCGCCGGCCGGCAGGCTCATGGCTTCGGTTTCGACGGTGGCGAGCGTGGCGGCCTGGACGGGGAGGGCGAACAGCGTGCCCAGGGCGAGCAGGGTGGAGGCGAGGAAGGGTGTCCCCCCGGAACGGACGGGGATGGTGGTCGGTGTCGGCATGAAAGCTTCATCCTTGTTCTTATGTGATGGGACTTTTAGTGGCGCGTGCGAGACGACCGACATCCGATCAAGCCGTCTCCTTCGGCCCGCCCCTCTCAGGAGGGGTGACGCAAGAGTCGGGGCTGGGTCAAGGCGCTGTCAATCCATTTGTCCGCGCCCGCGAGGGTGCCTCGGAACGGGGGATGCCCCGGGATCAGCGGAAAAAGACGGGCCGCGCACTGTTTGACTACCGGTCAACAGGGCCGCCGTTCTGAGGTTCGTCCCATGGCAAGCGCTGTCGCGACAGTCGCACTCTAGCCTTCTCCGCGCTGGGCAATATCGTGGTGAAGCCCCGTTAAGGTCATGGCGATCCGGAATTCCTGCCTGGAGGACAGCGGGAGCCAGTCTGGTTTTGCTGAAGACAGCGACGGTCTGGGGAGGGGGCTGCGGAAAACAAAGAAGGGGGACGCGAGGTCTCCCGTCTTCATTGCCACTGCAGCATGAGCCGCAGTGGCGATAAAACTGGCGGAGGCGGTGAGATTCGAACTCACGGAGGGTGGAACCCTCGCCGGTTTTCAAGACCGGTGCCTTAAACCGCTCGGCCACGCCTCCAGTTCCCGGGCCGCTCGGCGCGGGAAGCGGGCAAGGATACTGCACGCCCCTGCCGAGTCAACCGCGGCGCCGGATTGCCGCGCGCCGATGTCGCCTTGGTCCCCGCCCTTGAGCGGATTCGTTGCCGCCGCTGGCCACTGGATTTACCTGCGGCACATTCGCCGCCGCGTCACGAGCGGTCGGGCGGATGCCGCTGCCAGAGCTTCCAGGCCTGCAGCAGGATCGCCACCGCCAGCCACAGGCTGACGCCGGCGACCGGATAGGCCAGCAACTGCGGCCAGTAGATCCACAGCCCGCCGAGGCCGAGCAGGACAAGGCCGAGGATGAGCAGCGTCGCCGCTTCCACCGCGCCCAGCACGCGCTGTTGCTGCATGGCGGCCGCCACGGTGTGGCCGAGGCGCACCGCCGAGGCGACACCCGACTTCGGCCGCACGCGGCGCTGCCGCGGCCGGCGGTCGCGCGGGCGGATCCGGTGCTGCGGGCTCAGCACGATCTCCGTGGCGTCGTCCATGTCCTCGAGGTACATGGCCTCCATTTCGGCGGCGAAGCGGTCGTCCTCCACCGCGATGTCGAGCTCGTAGTTGCTGATCCAGCTCGCCACGTTGAGGTTGCTGGAGCCGACGCGCGCCCAGCGGCCGTCGGCGACGGCGCTCTTGGCGTGCAGCATGGGGCCGTTCCACTCGAAGATGCGCACGCCGGCTTCCAGCAGCGGCCGGTAGCCGGCGCGCGAGAACGCCGAGACCAGCGGGATGTCGCTGGTGCTCGGCACCAGCAGGCGCACGTCGACGTCGTCCTGCGCGGCAGCGCAGAGCGCCTGCACATAGGCCGGCGTGCCCACGAAATAGGCGTCGGTGAGCCACAGGCTTTCCTGCGCCATGGCGGCGATGAGCTGGTCGAGCCGGTAGAGGCCGCTGGTGTAGGGGCTGCTGGCGATCACCCGCAGCAGCGTGTCGCCGGCCGGCGCCAGGCTCTCCGGCGACGGGCACTCGCCGACGTCCAGCGGTGCGCCGCAGAGCGCCCAGGTCTGCGCAAAGGCGGCCTGGATGTCGGCCACGGCCGGGCCCTGGATCTCCAGCCCGGTGTCGCGCCAGGGCGCGCGGTCGCGCACGCCCAGCCAGCGCTGGCTGACGCAGAGCCCGCTGACGAAGCCGATGCGGCCGTCGACCACCAGCACCTTGCGGTGGTCGCGCGTCAGCCAGCCGAAGGGCCGGTCGATGCGCAGCGGGTTGAAGGCGCGCACCACGCCGCCGGCGTCCTGCAGCGGGCGGAAAAACCCGGTGGAGCTGACCAGGAAGCTGCCCATCCAGTCGTAGAGCAGGCGCACCTTCACGCCGGCACGCGCACGCTCGGCCAGCGCCGCGATGAACTCACGGCCGATGGCGTCTTCCTGGATGATGTAGTTTTCGAAATGGATGCTGTCGCGGGCGTTGCGGATGGCCGCCAGCCAGGCCGGATAATTGAGGGTGGCGTCGCGCAGCAGGCGCAGCGCGTTGCCGCCGGAGAGCGGCGCGCCGGCGGTGCGCGAGAAGGCCTGTTCGGCGAGCAGGCGCTCCGGTTGCGTGCTGCGTCGTCCCCCGGGGGGCTGGGCGTTGCCGTTGTCGGCCATGCGGCGCTTTCCTGTGCGGTTGCAGGCATCCTAACCGCGGCCACCTGAATTGAGAATTACGGAAATCGTCATGACGGAACCCGTCCTGTTGTTCGTCTACGGCACGCTGCGGCGTGACGCGGGTCATGCCATGGGGGCCTGGCTGGCGGCGCGTGCGGAGTGGCGCGGCGTGGCGCACTGCGCCCCGGCGCGCCTGTATCGCGTCGACTGGTATCCCGCGCTGGCGCCGGGGGCGCAGGCGGGGGAGGTGGTGACGGGTGACCTGTATGCGCTGCAGGAGGCCGTGGCCCTGTGGCCGGCGCTGGACGAATTCGAGGGCGTCTCCGGACACGACGGGGACGAATACGAGCGACGCCGTGTCGATATCACCGGGCCGGCGGGCGAGCGACTGCAGGCCTGGGCGTATTGGTACCGGCGGCCGGTCGTGGGGCTGGAACGTATCGTCTCGGGGGACTGGCTGCGCCGCTGAAGTGACAGCCGGGATGCAGGATGGCGCAGGCGCGGCAGTGCCTGGCAGGCGCTGGCCGGTGTGCCAGCGATGTCGCATACCGTTGCGAAGGCGGCGCTGCGGAGCAGGAGCTGGAACAGTAGTAGGAGCAGGGAAGGAGCAGGGAAGGAGCAGGGAAGGAGCAGGGAAGGAGCAGGGAAGGAGCAGGAAGTAAGAGAGGAAGTAAGAGAGGAAGTAAGAGAGGAAGCGGCGGGCGGGGCCCTGAAAGGGTGGCGCATCCCTGCGCCGGCGGTGTGGGCCTCAGTTCAGGCCGTGCACCTGGGTTTCCGTGATGCTGTTCCACAGGTTGGCGCTGTTGCCGTGCCCCAGCACACGAACAAAGCGCGCCGGCACGTCGGTGAAGTCATAGGTCTCGGCGGCCGCGGTGGTGCCGCTGCTCGTGCCGCTGAACACCGTGGTGAAGACCTTGCCGTCGTTCGACACCTGGATCTCGAAGCGCGACTTGCGCGAGCTGCCGTTGTGCCAGGCCAGCTTCACCAGGCTCACCATTTTCTGCGCCTGCAGGTCGTACTGGATCCACTGCCCGTCGCCCTGGGCCGACCAGCGCGTGCCGAGGTTGCCGTCCACCGTGTTGGCGGGGACGTTGCCGTCATGCGCGCTGGCGGTGACCGTGGTAGCCATGAGCGAGAGCTTCCCGGCGCTGCTGCTGCCGATGGTCCAGGTGCCGGAAGCCGGCGCGCTGGCCGCCATTCCGCTCTTGCAGGCGATGGCGCTCAGCCGGGTCGTGGCGTTGATCGGCACGGGGCTGCTGTAGACCGTGCCGGCGCTGCAGCTCGGGATCGCGTCGCCGGTCGTATAGCGGATGGTCGCGTCTGCCGTGGTGGTCTTGAGCGCGACGGTCTGGGGCTGCGCATAGGCGCCCGGCGCCACGCTGAACGACGGCGCGGCCACCTGGTTGGCGCCGGCACAGGTGTCGCTGCCCTTGGCGATACAGAACTGGTCGAAGCGCACCTTTTCGTCACGCAGGTAGCTGGGATTGTTCAGGCTGCGGTAGATGCCCCACTTGGGACGAACGTAGGTGGTGCCGCTGCGCCACATGTCGATGCTGCCGCTGCTGTAGGTGAGCAGCACGGCACCGTCGCGCACGCGGGTGATGGTCATTGAATAGGTGCCGGGACGGCCGGCGGTGAGCGTGCTGCGCACGTCGACCCATTCGCCGCGGAAGGCGCTGAGCGGCGCGCTGCGCAGGATGGTGCGCGAATTGGAGTAGTTGTACTGCGTCAGCTCCATGCTGTCCTTGCGCGCGATCAGCGTGATGAGGGGCATGTCGTCATCGCCGCCCACCGGCTTGACCTGGTGCAGGTGGGTGAAATCGGGCGAGGCCTGGAATCCGCTGTCGAGCTTGAACTTCCAGTTATAGGTCATGCGGTCACCCTGCACGGCGCGCTGCGCCGCGGGCGACTGCGCATCGACCTTGATTTCATTGCGCTGGCGGTCGGACTTCAGGCAGCGGTCGTTGTCGGGCTTCACGTGGGCGTGGAAGACGAAAACCTGCTTGCCGAGGGTGGCGTCCTGCTCCTGCGTGATATGCGGTCCGAATTCAGGGTGGGCGCAATCGGGCGCTTCGATGGTGCTGCCGAGCTTGTTGCGGATGTTGCTGTAGGCGTCGCTCACGCTGTCGGCGCTGAGCGTGGTGCTGGCGTGGCCAAGGGGGATGGTGCCGAGAAGGGCCAGCGGAAGAAGTTTCCGCACTGCAGATAGTTTCATTATGTAAATGCTCTCTAGTGGTTTATTAGGAAAAAATTTATGTAATGAAATAGATAGACGAATTGGTGCTGGGGAAAGCAGCGGGGCGATAATGCCGCAGCATAAGCACGCAAGGCTTCTAATGATTTTTTCTAAGACGAATATTGACTAGCAGGGCGTGTGAAAAGACTAAGAAGCGCTTTGTTATTGCTTGATAACAAGAGGATGTTTAAGCGCGGCAATAGATACGAAGTTGCTGTGAAAAAACTTACAAAAACTTAAGTACATCGAAATGGTGTTAACGAAATTAGCGGCCCGCTATTGATTCTCTTATAACCAAAAGACGGGCTTCAGCTTCAGCGAGCCGAAAGTACTGCAAGAAATATTTTGTTTGCGTCATTTTTAGCGGGGAAAGACGAGGGCGAACGCATTGGCGTTGGCCATTTTTCTGACGAAAGTGGGGTGTGCGGCAGGAAAAACGTCCGGTGCGCGAGGTTGCAGGGCGGATAACTATTGGCGGGCGCCGGGGCATGCCGGGGCGCGTTTATGCAGATGCAGATGCAGAAGGCAGAGCGGGCAGTTGATAAGCACGATATTGCTGGCGCCTGCGACCGGTGAACTGAGAGTTGCGACTTGGGCGCCTGGCGCCTGCGACGGCACGTGAGAGAGCGGAGTGAGGCCACCCATGCCTTGTATTCTTTTGCGAGCCCGCAAGTTGGCGGGAGGGGATTTCAGCCGCGGTGAGCGATGCTCCCGCCACACCGCCACACCGCCACACCGCCACACCGCCACACCGCCACACCGCCACACCGTCACACCGCCACACCGACTGCGTCACCGCCGCGTGCTGCGTGCTGCGCTTGAACCTGCGGAACTCTGCCAGCATGGCAAATGACTGGCGTGGAATACGGATCGCACAGCATGCGGCCGCTGGACTCGACGACGGCCGCGCCGGGTGTTGAGGGATTTCAGTAACGCGATTCGGCGGCGAATGCGCCGGTGCGGAGGCGTTTCCGGCAGGCGCCGGAAACGCCGCGGCCCCGTGGAAACGCTGGTTTCCGACGGGGCCGCGGCAGGAGCGGGGCGGGGGGTGGCCTAACGCTTGCTGACTTGCACGCTCATGCTGTCGATGAGGATGCGGCCGGCCTCCAGCGCGAAGGCTTCGTCTTCCGGCTTTTCCTGGTTGGGGTCAGCGGCCTCGATCTCTTCTTCCTCGGCCTTGGCTTCCGCCTCGCGCCAGTTCTTCAAAAGCGTTTCGCCCTTGGCGGCACGGCGGCGGTTCTCCATGGCCAGGCGCTTTTCGTCCAGCTCGGCCTTTTCCTTCTTGCGCTGCGCTTCGTTCAGCGACAGCGTCTTCTGCTTTTTCAGCTCGCGGGCGAGGGCAATGGATTCGTTCAGGTAACGGAAGTCGGGGTCCTGGGCCTGGCGGGACTCGGAGAGGCGGCGCAGCTCGGGCAGGCGCTTGCTGAAGTCCTGGTAGGGCACATAGCGGACCGAGGGGATGGTGTCCCAGGGCATGGCGTTCTCGAGTGCCGACTCACCGACTTCGTCCTCGTCGAAGATGTTCGGGAAGAGCACGTCGGCGTTCACGCCGCGGTTCTGCGTGCTGCCGCCGGAGATGCGGTAGAACTTGGCCTCGGTCAGCTTGAGCTGGCCATGCTCCAGGTCGCGCAGCGACTGCACCGTGCCCTTGCCGAAGGTGGTGGAGCCGATGACCAGTCCGCGCGAGTAATCCTGGATGGCGCCGGCGACGATCTCGGCGGCGGAAGCGGAGAGGCGGTTCACCATGACGGCCAGCGGGCCGGCATAGGTGACGGAGGGATCCGGGTCGCCCATGACCTCGACCTTGCCGGCGGCGTTCTTGACCTGCACGGTGGGCCCGGTGCCGATGAAGAGGCCGATCAGCGAGTTGGCTTCCGAGAGCGAGCCGCCGCCATTGTTGCGCAGGTCCAGCACGAGGCCGTTGATCTTCTCGGCCTTGAGCTCGTTGATCAGGCGCTTCACGTCGCGGGTGGTGCTGCGGTATTCGGGATCGCCCGCCTGCATGCCCTGGAAGTCGGCGTAGAAGGCCGGCAGCTTGATCACGCCGATACGGAAGGTTTCCTCGCCGCGCTTGATGGTCATGACCTTCTTCTGCGCGGCCTGGTCCTCGAGCTTCACAGTGTTGCGCACGATGCTGATGATGCGGGTCTGGGTCTCGTCCACGCCGCCGGCGGGGATCACCTGCAGGCGCACGGTGGTGCCCTTGGCGCCGCGGATCAGCTCGACGACTTCGTCGATGCGCCAGCCGACCACGTCCACCAGCTCCTGGTTGCCCTGCGCCACGGCCACGATGCGGTCGCCGGTGCGGAGCTGCTTGCCCTTGTCGGCGGGGCCGGCCGGCACGAGGCGCACGACCTTGGTGTAGTCGTCCTCGCTCTGCAGCACGGCGCCGATGCCTTCCAGCGACAGGCTCATGTTGATGTTGAAGTTCTCTTCCGTGCGCGGCGAGAAATATTCGGTATGCGGGTCGTAGGTTTCCGAGAAGGCGTTCATGAAGGCCTGGAAGCCGTCATCGGGCCGCGTGCGCTTGATGTTGTTGAGCTGGCTCTTGTAGCGCTTCTTCAGCGTGGACTGGATTTCCTCGTCCTTCTTGCCGGCGAGGCGCAGGCTGAGGGCGGCCGCCTTCACGCGCTTGCGCCAGATGTCGTCGAGCTCGGCGCGGCTGGCGGGCCAGGCGGCCTTCTCGCGGTCCACCTCGAGGCTTTCGTCCTTGTCGAAGCCCTGCGCGGCCACGCCCTTGTCGAGTTCGGCGATGACGAAGCGCAGGCGCTCGCCGGCGCGCTGCAGGTAGCGGTTGTAGATCAGGAAGGCGCCACGCAGGTCGCCGCTCTTGAGCGCCTGGTCGAAAGTCTTGCGGTAGGGCTCGAAGCTGCTGATGTCGGCGGCGGTGAAGTAGGCGTGCTGGCCGTCGAGGTCTTTCAGGTAGCGTTCGAAGATCTGCGCGGAGAGGGCCGGGTTGAGCAGGCGGTGCTCGTAGTGGAGCTCGTCGAGCAGGCTCACCATCGCCCGGGCCGTGCGGGCCTGGACCTTGACGGGGGCGAGCGGGGTCGCGGTGGTGGGCGCGGTGGCCTGCTTGGCGAACACCCCGGAGAAAAGGACCAGGCTGCTGGCAGCGACGAGGGCAAGCATATGCTTGCGGGATAACAGACCGGACATGCGCAAACCGTAATTCAGGCCGGCGACACGCCGGAGGTCGGGGTGATTATAGCAACGGCCTATCAGGCAATGGCAGGCCGTGACCTCGGCTTTTGACGCTTTCTTGTATGGCTGTGGTAGGTCCGCCGACGGCCCGGGCTGGCTGCGTTTCGCGCTTTGACTTCATGCCGCCGGCTGTTTAGTGTCGCCCGCTTTCGGGGACATCGTTCCCGCCCCGGGTCGCGGTCCGGGCGTCCTGCCACCGCGACCGGCCACTCCCCATCCTGCAGCGAGGACCTCCCATGACCCTTGGCGCGCTCATGCTCGATCTCGAAGGCCTGACCCTCACCGATGCCGAGAAGGACCTCCTCCGGCACCCGCACGTGGGCGGCGTCATCCTGTTTGCCCGCAACTTCAGCTCGGTGGAGCAGGTCACCGCCCTGGTCCAGGCCATCCGCGCCATCCGCCCCGGGCTCATCCTGGCCGTGGACCAGGAAGGCGGCCGCGTGCAGCGCTTCCGCGAGGGCTTCGTCAAGCTGCCCCCCATGAAGGTGTTCGGCGAGCTCTTCGAGAGCAATCCGGGCGAGGCCCGCCAGCGCGCCTACCAGTGCGGCTGGCTGATGGCGGCCGAGGTGCTGGCCACCGGCGTCGACATCAGCTTCGCGCCCATCCTGGACGTGGACTGCGGCATCTCCCAGGTCATCGGCGACCGTGCCTTCCATGCCGACCCGCAGGTGGCGGTGAAGCTGCTGCGCGAATTCATCCGCGGCATGCATGACGCCGGCATGGCGGCCACCGGCAAGCATTTCCCCGGCCACGGCTCGGTGGTGGCCGATTCCCACGTCGCCCTGCCCATCGACGAGCGCTCCTGGGCCGAGATCGAGTCGCACGACCTCGTGCCCTTCACCCAGCTCGCCCGCGAGCTGCAGGGCATCATGCCGGCGCATGTGATCTATCCGCGCATTGATCCGCATCCGGCCGGCTTTTCGCCGTTCTGGCTGCAGGACATCCTGCGCGAGCGCCTGGGCTTCGATGGCGTGATCTTCTCCGATGACCTCAGCATGGAAGGCGCGGTGTCCACCGGCTCCTTCAGCGACCGCGCCAACGCGGCACTGGATGCCGGCTGCGACATGGTGCTGGTCTGCAACCATCGCGTCGGTGCGCTCGAGGTGCTGCAGGCGCTGGAAGCGCGCGGCCAGTTCCCCGAGCAGCGCCGCTTCGAGGCCCTGCGCGGCAAATTCCGCTACAGCTGGGACAGCCTGCATGCCGATGCCAGCTGGACGCTGGCGAAAGAGGCGGTGGGCGCCATGGCCTGACCCGGCAGAAGCGGGTGCAAGACAGGAAGGGCGGTGCGCAGGCACCGCCCTTTTTCATGGGCGAAGGAAAGCGAAGGAAAGCGGGGGAGGCCTGCCTGACGCCCCGACCCGCTAGCGCAGCGCCTGCAACAGGTCGTTGACCCGCTGCAGGCGTTCCGCCGGCTCCTTCATCTCGATCATGAAGCGCAGCCGGTCCGCGCCTTCCAGTTTGTACTTGCGCGGCTGCGTCTGGATCAGCTTCACGAGACGCATCGGGTCGACCTTCGTCTCGCTGCCGAATTCGATGCGGCCGCCGCCCGCGCCGGCATCGATCTTGGTGATGCCGAGTGCTTCCGCCTCCAGCTTCAGTGCCGTGACGGCAAACAGGTTCTTGGTCGGCTCCGGCAGCAGGCCGAAGCGGTCGATCATCTCCACCTGCAGTTCGTCCAGCTCGTGCGACGTGCGCGCGTTGCTGATGCGCTTGTAGAGCATCAGGCGGTTGTGCACGTCGGGCAGGTAGGCGTCGGGAATCAGCGCGCTCATGCGCAGGTTGACGTCGGTGCCCTGCGCCAGCGGCTGGTCGAGATTGGGCGTCTTGCCGGCGCGGATGGCCTTCACCGCCTGCTCCAGCATTTCCATGTAGAGCGTGAAGCCCACGGTATTGATGTTGCCGCTCTGCTCCTCGCCCAGCAGCTCGCCGGCGCCGCGGATCTCGAGGTCGTGGCTCGCGAGCGAGAAGCCGGCGCCGAGCTCGCCGGCGGCGGCGATGGCTTCCAGGCGCTTTTCCGCATCGCCGGTCATGGCCTTCACGTTCGGCGTCAGCAGGTAGGCATAGGCCTGGTGGTGCGAGCGGCCGACGCGGCCGCGCAGCTGGTGCAGCTGCGCCAGGCCGAGCTTGTCGGCGCGGTCCATGATGATGGTGTTGGCCGAGGGCACGTCGATGCCGGTCTCGATGATGGTGGTGCAGACCAGCACGTTGAACTGCTTGTGGTAGAACTGCTGCATCACCTGTTCCAGCTGGCGCTCGCGCATCTGGCCGTGGGCGATGCCGATGCGCGCCTCCGGCACCATGGCCTGCAGTTCCTGCGCGCATTTCTCGATGGTCTCGACCTCGTTGTGCAGGTAGTAAACCTGGCCGCCGCGCAGCAGTTCGCGCAGGATGGCTTCCTTCACGGCCGCCGGACTGGACTCGCGCACGAAGGTCTTCACCGCCAGGCGGCGCGCCGGCGGCGTGGCGATGATGGAAAGGTCGCGCATGCCGGCGAAGGCCATGTTCAGCGTGCGCGGGATGGGCGTCGCGGTCAGGGTCAGCATGTCCACCTCGGCGCGCAGGTTTTTCAGCGCCTCCTTGTGGCGCACGCCGAAGCGGTGCTCCTCGTCCACGATGATGAGGCCGAGGTTCCGGAACTTCACGTCGTCCTGCAGCAGCTTGTGCGTGCCGATGATGATGTCGATCTTGCCATCGTCGAGCTGCGCCAGCGCCGCGGCCTGTTCCTTCGCGCTCTTGAAGCGCGACAGCACCTCGATCTTCACCGGCCAGTCGGCAAAGCGGTCACGGAAATTCTCGTAGTGCTGCTGCGCCAGCAGCGTCGTCGGCACCAGCACCGCCACCTGGTAGCCGTCCTGCACGGCGACGAAGGCGGCGCGCATGGCCACCTCGGTCTTGCCGAAGCCGACGTCGCCGCAGACCAGGCGGTCCATGGGCCGCGGCGCGCGCAGGTCGGTGATGGTGGAGATGATGGCCGCCGCCTGGTCGGCGGTTTCCTCGAAGGGAAAGCCGGCGGCGAACAGGGCGTAGTCGCTCTCGCTGAAATGGAAGGCATGTCCCGGGCGCGCGGCGCGGCGGGCGTAGATGTTGAGCAGCTCCGCCGCGGTGTCGCGCACCTGCTCGGCGGCGCGGCGGCGCGCTTTCGTCCACTGCTCGGTGCCGAGGCGGTGCAGCGGCGCGTGCTCGTCGTCGGCGCCGGAGTAGCGCGCGATCAGTTGCAGGCTGGACACCGGCACGTAGAGCTTCGCGCTGTCCGCGTATTCCAGCAGCAGGAATTCCTGCGCCTGGCTGTCCACTTCCAGCGTGACCAGGCCCTGGTAGCGGCCGACACCGTGGTCGATGTGCACTACCGGCGAGCCCGGTTGCAACTCCGAGAGGTTGCGGATGACCTGCTCGCTGTTGACGTCCTGGTTGCTGGCCTTGCGCCGGCGGCTCTGCAGCACGCGCTGTCCGAGCAGCTGCGCCTCGGTGATCACGGCCAGCGGCGGCACCTGCTGCCAGAGTCCCTGTTCCAGCGGCGCCACCGTGATGGCGGCGCCCTGTTCCAGCGCGAGGAATTCCTGCCAGCCGGCCACGGCCCGGGGGCGGATGCCGGCGCGGCCGAGCAGCTCCAGCAAGCCTTCGCGCCGGCCGGCGCTTTCCGCGCAGAACAGGACCGGGCTGTTGCCGGCCTCCCTCAGGAAGTTCGTGAGCGCCGCGAGCGGCTGTTCGGCTCGCGCTTCCACGGGCAGGGCCGGCGGCGCCTGGAAGGGCAGGTTCACCTGGCCGGCGCGTTCTTCCAGCGGACCGGTCTGCCAGTCGATGCGGGGGAAGCGGTTCAGGGCCTCGAACAGCTCGTTGTCGCGCAGGAAGAGCATCTCCGGCGGCAGCAGCGGCCGGCTGCTGTCGTGGCGCCGGTCCTCGTAGCGGTTGCGGATCTCCTGCCAGAAATTGCCCATCTGGATGCCGGCGCCGCCGTCCAGCAGCATCAGCGCGTTGGCCGGCAGGTAGTCGAAGAGGGTGCCGGTGCCGTCGAAAAAGAGCGGCAGGTAGTACTCGATGCCGCCGGCGGCGAGGCCGTTCGCCACGTCCTGGTAGACCGGCGAGCGCTTGGGGTCGCCCGTGAAATGCTGCGCCCAGGCATCGCGGAAGTGCCGGATGGCCGGCTTGTCGAGCGGGAATTCCTTGGCGGGCAGCAGCTCCAGGCGGTCGATGCTCTCGATGGTGCGCTGTGTTTCCACGTCGAAGCGGCGCAAGGTCTCGATCTCGTCGTCGAAGAGCTCGATGCGCAGGGGCGCGTCGGTGCCCATCGGGTAGAGGTCGATCAGGCTGCCGCGCACGGCGAACTCGCCATGCTCGTAGACGGTGTCCACGGCCAGGTAGCCCGAGGCCTCGAGCTGGCGGCGGAAGTCGGCGATGTCCAGCTTCTGTTTCACCGCCAGCGACAGCGAGCGTCCGCCGAGGTAGCCGCGCGGCGTGATGCGGTGGGCGAGGGTGGTCACCGGCACGATGAGCACGCCGCGGGTGAGGCCGGGCAGTTGCGAGAGCGTGCGGATGCGCGCGGAGATGATGTCCTGGTGCGGCGAGAAGGGGTCGTAGGGCAGGGTTTCCCAGTCGGCGAAGTGCAGGATGGGCAGCGTGTCGCCCAGGAAGAAGGCGACTTCCTCCTCCAGCCGCGCCGCCGCCTGCGTGCCCGAGGTGACGACGACCACGACGCCGGGGTGCCGCCGGGCGACGCCGGCAAGCGCCAGCGCGAGGCCCGCGCCGGCGAGACTGCCCCAGTGGCGGCGGTCGCCGGGCTTGGCGGGCAGGTCGGGTAGGGCGGGCAGGGAAGCGGTGGACATGACGGACCTCGGGCACAAACGACAACAGCCACATCTGAAGTGGCGGCGGCATTCTAGCCAGCGGCGGCGGGCGGGTCATCCCGTACGGGGGTACTACAAGACGCCCCGTCGGCAGGCCGGATTTTGCGACCTATTTCACGTCTTTCCCGACTGTCGGGTGGTACTGCGCCGTCCAGTCGCCGTGTCGCGCCGTCTGTCCGGAAGCCGCCGCGGAAAGTGCTTGGCAGCAGTAGCACCTCTCTCTTAGCCTCCTCCAAAGACAGGTAAACGCCCCGGACGGGCCGCCAATAAATACAAGCAGGATGCGGTTCTCGACGTTTCAAGGGGCCTCAATGCGTTCTCCCCCGGATCACTCCTCCCACGCGCCTGCCGATACCACGTTCGCCTCCCGAACCGAATTTCCCGCAGCCATTCCCGAACTGCGTGCCCTGCTCGGCGGCGGCATGTTCACGCTGCTGCGCATGCCGGACCGGCTGGAGGCGGCCTTTCGCGTGCACCGCCGGCGCCAGGCCGCCGACATGCTGCGCCGATCCATTTACGGCCTCATGCTCATGTTCCTCATCGCGGTGGTGCCGGTCAGCCTGCTGGCGCCCGAGCAGCCGTTCCGCGCCGACTGGCTCTGGACCGCGGTGTTCCCGCTGGGCCTCGCGCTGACGCTGGTGTGGGCCGCGACCTCGCAGCAGCACCTGGTGCGCTACGTCGAGCCCCTGCTCGGCGCGGCCATCGTGATCGGCCTCGCGGGCACGACCTATGCCGCGCTGGCCCTCGGCAAGGGCTACTACGGCACTGTCGCCGCCTTCGAGACCATCTACCTCATGGTGGCCGCCTTCACCCTGCTGCGCCTCTCGGTGCGCCTGGTGGCCGCCTGCGCCGCGGGCGCCTTCGTGCTGGCCGCCGGCGCGGCGGCAATCAAGGGTGTGACCATCGACTGGTTGCAGGCCTTCATGTATTTCGGCATTCCGCTCGCCATCAGCGCCATCAGCGGCAGCGTCATGGGCTACACGGTACGTCGCGATTTCCTGCAGACGCTCTGCCACCGCCAGGAAAAGTTCCAGCTCCTGCACGACATGGCCGCTGTCAGCAACGAGACCAGCGACGTGCACTCCATGCTCGAGCTCAGCCTGGGGCGCATCTGCACCAACATGGGCTGGGTCGCCGGCCACGCCATCCTGGTGAAGCCGCAGTCCGGCGAGCGCACCGCCGTGCGCTACGTCAACCGCGAAGCCGACCCGCACTGGCAGCAGTACCTCGAGACCGAGCCGCTGCCCACCATGGCCTCCTCCATGTTCCAGGACGTGCTGCGCACCGGCGAGCCGGTCTGGAACATCCAGACCGTGCACCTGCAGGACATGCTGAGCGACACGCAGATCAGCGGCCTCGCCTTCCCGGTGATCGCCGAGGACGAGCTGGTCGCCGTGCTGGAATTCATGTCGGCCCGCCACGAAAGCCCCGACGAGCACCTGCTGACGCTGATGGAGCAGGTCTGCACGCAGATCGCCCGTGTCTTCGAGCGGCGCCGCCAGCAGGAGGACCTGCGCAAGCGGGCCCTCTACGACACGCTCACCGGCCTGCCCAACCGCAATTACCTCTTCGACCAGCTGCGCGGCGCCATGTCGCGCGCGCAGCGCAATCCCGACTACCACTTCTGCGTGCTGTTCATGGACCTCGACCGCTTCAAGTGGGTCAACGACAGCCTGGGCCATGTGAAGGGCGACCGCATGCTGATCGAGTTCAGCGCGCGCCTGCAGCAGGAATTCCGCCCCAACGACATGGTCGCGCGACTCGGCGGCGACGAATTCGCCGTCCTGGTCGACGACATCCGCAACGAGGACGACGCCAAGCTCGCCGCCGTGCGGGTGCAGCAGCGCATGCTGAAGCCCATGGTGCTGGACGGCCAGGAGGTCAATGCCGGCGTGTCCATCGGCATCGTGCTGGGCGCGCCGCACTACAAGGAACCCGAAGAAATCCTGCGTGACGCCGACACCGCCATGTACATGGCCAAGCACAGCGGCCGTGGTACGCATGTGGTGTTTGCCCAGCACATGCGCGAGGAGGTCGTGGACCGCCTGCGCATGGTGGCCGAGCTGCGCCGCGCCATCGAGGGCAACCAGCTCCAGCTCCACTACCAGCCCATCGTGTCGCTGGAGAGCGGCATGGTCAGCGGCTTCGAGGCGCTGGTGCGCTGGCCGCACCCGACCCGCGGCATGATCTCGCCGGTGCAGTTCATTCCGCTGGCCGAGGAAACCGGGCTCATCCTGCCGCTCACGCGCTGGGTCATGAATGAAGCCTGCCGCCAGCTTGGCATCTGGCAGAAGAAGGGCCAGGCCGAGGGCGTGCAGCTCAGCGTCAGCGTCAACCTCGGCGCGCGCTACTTTGCCGAGCCGGCCATGCCGGACGAGGTGCGCGCGCTGATCAGCAAGCACCACGTGACGCCCGGCAGCCTGCGCCTCGAGATCACCGAGACGCAGATCATCGAGAACGCGGAACTCTGCATGCAGAACATCCAGCGCCTCGACGAGGACGAGGTGCGCGTCTACATCGACGATTTCGGCACCGGCTATTCCTCGCTGAACTACCTCGCCAACTTCAAGGTGAACGCGCTCAAGATCGACCGCTCTTTCATGTACGGCCTGGAGATCGGCGGCAAGGAAGCGATCGTGGTGCGTGCCATTGCCTCGCTGAGCCGCCACCTCGGCCTCGACGTGATCGCCGAGGGCGTGGAAACCCAGGTGCAGCTCTCCGCGCTGCGCGACATCGGCTGCCACTACGTGCAGGGATTTCTGCTGTCACGGCCGGTGGAGGCGTCCAAGGCGGAGGCCCTCATCGGCCAGCGCATGCTGGTGGCGCAGGACGAGAACCTGGTGCTGGCCTGAGCGGCCGCAAGAACGATGTCACAGCAAACGACAGCCCCGCCGAAGCGGGGCTGTCTGTTTTGGTGGCCGGTGCGAAGAAGCGCCGGCCGGGCGCGAGGGCGGCGGCGCGTGCCACGACGATCCGCCCGTGACGGGCAGTGCGGCACGCGGGCGGCGCTCAGTCGTCCATCACGAAGGTGATCAGCAGGTCGACGCTGTAGGTGGAAACCTGCCCGTTGGTGATGTCCAGCTTCATTTCCTTGACCCAGGCGCCCTTCACGCCGCGCAGCGTGCGCGTGGCGCGCTCGACGGCGCAACTGATGGCGTCCTCGAAACTGGTGGTGGAGGTCGCGATGACTTCGGTGACGCGGGCGATGCTGTGGTCGGGCTTGTCGCTCATGATCGTGCTCCATGCGGGGATAACCCGAAAAAGCCTAGCAGCCGCCCCCGGCGCGGGCCGGTGAGGGCGTTTGCGGATTTGTGGGCCTTGCGGCGGCTTCTTGTAGCGCCTGGCCTGGGGGTCTGGCGTCCGCGTCCGCCGTGTCCTGTACTGCCGGCGCCGGCCCTTGATAATCGGCGCGGCCCCGCCATCATGGCGCAACGCCTTCTTTCGCCACCGCGCCCAGCCCCTGGCCGCGCGGCCATTTCCAGGACGTCATGACCGCCCCAGATACCTCCGCCGACAGCACCCGTACGCGCTACAGCCGTACGGACTGGCAAACGCTCAAGACGCTGTTCCCCTACCTCTGGCGCTACAAGGCGCGCGTGATCATCGCGCTGGCCTGCCTCGTGCTCGCCAAGCTCGCCACCGTCGCCATCCCGCTCGTGCTGAAGGACGTGGTGGACCACCTGGCCGCGCCGGCCACGGTGCTGGCGGTGCCGCTGGCGTTGATCGTCGCCTACGGCCTGTTGCGCCTCGCCTCCACCGCGCTCGGCGAGCTGCGCGACGCGGTGTTCGCGAAAGTGGCGCAGGGCGCCATCCGCCAGGTCGCGCTCGAGACCTTCAACCACCTGCACAAGCTCAGCCTGCGCTACCACCTGAACCGGCAGACCGGCGGCATGACGCGCGACATCGCGCGCGGCACCCGCGGCATCGGCATGCTGCTCAGCTTCATGCTGTTCGCCATCCTGCCGATCATCCTTGAGATCACTTTCATCACCATCATCCTGGTGACGCTCTACGACTGGCGCTTCGCGGTGGTGACCTTCGCGACCATCGTGGTCTACACCGCGTTCACGGTCACGGTCACGGAGTGGCGTACCCGCACGTTGCGCCGCATGAACGAACTCGATTCGCAGGCCAACACCCGCGCCGTGGATTCCCTGCTCAACTACGAGACGGTCAAGTATTTCAGCAACGAGCGCTTCGAGGCGACGCGCTACGATGCGGCCCTGGGGGAATGGGAAGGCACGGCGATCCGCAACGAGCAGGCGCTCGGCCTGCTCAACAGCGGCCAGTCCGCCATCATCGCCTTCGGTGTGACCGGGCTCGTGTGGCTGGCGGCGGACGGCGTGGCGCGCGGCAGCATGACGCTCGGCGACCTCGTCGCCGTGAACGCATTCCTGATCCAGCTCTATTCGCCGCTGAACTCGCTGGGCGTGGCCTATCGCGAGATCAAGCAGGCGCTGACCGACATGGAGCGCATGTTTTCGCTCATCCGCGAGGACGCCGAGATCAAGGACCGTCCCGAGGCGCAGGTGCTGGACACGCGCCAGGCGAGCGTGCGCTTCGAGCACGTGGATTTCGGCTACGACCCGGAGCGGCAGATCCTGCACGACGTGGACTTCACCATTCCCGCCGGCCGCACCGTGGCGGTGGTGGGCAGCTCCGGCGCCGGCAAGTCGACGCTCTCGCGCCTGCTGTTCCGCTTTTACGAGGCCGGCCGCGGCAGCGTGCGCATCAACGATACCGACGTGCGCGACCTGACGCAGGAGAGCCTGCGCGCGCACATCGGCATCGTTCCGCAGGACACGGTGCTGTTCAACGACACCATCTACTACAACATCGCCTATGGCCGGCCCACGGCGCGCTACGAGGAGGTCGTGGCGGCGGCGCGCGCGGCGCATATCCTGGAGTTCATCGAGCGCCAGCCGCGCAAGTGGGAGACCACGGTCGGCGAGCGCGGCCTCAAGCTCTCCGGCGGCGAGAAACAGCGCGTGGCCATTGCGCGCACGCTCCTGAAGAACCCGCCCATCCTGATCCTGGACGAGGCGACCTCGGCGCTGGACTCGCGCACCGAGAAGGCCATCCAGGCGGAGCTCGCCGCAATTGCCGCGGAACGCACCACGCTGATCGTGGCGCACCGGCTCTCCACCGTGGTGGACGCCGACGAGATCCTGGTGATGGAGCACGGGCGCATCATCGAGCGCGGCACGCATCGCGAGCTGCTGGCCGAGGACGGCATCTACGCGCGCATGTGGCAGTTGCAGCAGAGCGAGCGCGAGAAGGGCGTCGCGGCGGGGGGCAGTGCGCCGGGCTGAGGGGCGTCGGGCAGAGGACGTGCGTCGGACTGACGCCCGACCTACTCGAGGTCGAGCAGCGAGGTGTTCACGCCGAGCGCGGAGAGGTTGGTCGTCACGGTGCGCTCGTTCATGAAGCGCAGCAGGTAGTGCGGCCCGCCGGCCTTGAAGCCGGTGCCGGACAGGCCTTCGCCGCCGAAGGGCTGGCAGCCCACCACCGCGCCGATCTGGTTGCGGTTGAAATAGATGTTGCCGGCCTGCGCATGCGCGGCCACGTATTCCAGCGTGGAGAGGATGCGGCTCTGCACGCCGAGCGTCAGCCCGTAGCCGGTGTGGTTCACCCAGTCCACCACCTGCGGCAGCTCGCCCGCCTTCCAGGTCGCCACGGCGAGCACGGGGCCGAAGATCTCGCGCTGCGGCAGGTCCTCGCGCTTCAGCAGCAGGATGTGCGGCGCGACATAGTGGCCACCGTCACTGCCCGGCAGATGCCCCTTCGCCATCCACAGCGCCCGCGGCGCCAGCGCGGCGATCGCTTCGTGGAGCTGCTCGCGGCTGGCGGCGTCGATCACCGGCCCCATGTCGGTGGCGAAGCGGCCGGGGTCGCCCACCGTCCATTCCTCCAGCATGCCCTCCAGCCGTTTCAGCAGCGGCCGTGCGATGTCCTCCTGCAGCCACAGCACGCGCAGCGCGGAACAGCGCTGGCCGGCGCTGGTGAAGGCCGACTGCAGGATGTCGGTGGCGAGCTGCTCGGGCAGCGCGGAGCTGTCGGCGATCATGGCGTTGAGGCCGCCGGTCTCGGCGATCAGCGGCAGGCGCGCGCCAGCGCGCGCCGCCAGCGTGCGGCTGATGTCCGCCGCCACCTCGGCCGAGCCGGTGAAGGCGACGCCGGCCAGCAGGGGATGCGCCAGCAGCGCAGGTCCCAGCGCGGCGCCGGGGCCGGGCAGCAGCTGCAGCACTGCGCGCGGGATGCCCGCCTGCCAGGCCAGCTCCACGGCGCGGAACGCCACCAGCGGCGTCTGGCTCGCGGGCTTGGCGATTACCGTGTTGCCGGCGGCGAGGGCGGCCGCGACCTGCCCGATGAAGATCGCCAGCGGGAAGTTCCAGGGGCTGATGCAGAGGAAGACGCCGCGCCCGTGCAGCGTGAGGCGGTTGCTCTCGCCGCTGATGGCGGGCAGCTCCAGCGGCAGGCAGAGGCGCTCCGCCTCGCCCGCGTAGTAGTGGCAGAAATCGATGGCCTCGCGCCACTCGGCGAGCGCGTCCATCAGCGTCTTGCCGCCTTCGCGCATGAGCAGGCCCAGCAGCTCGTCGCGCGATTTCGTGAGCTGGCCGGCGAGGTCGCGCAGGCAGCCGGCGCGCTCCGCCACCGGCCGCGCGCTCCACGCGAGGTAGGCGTGGCGCGCGTCGAGGAAGGCATGGCCCACTTCCAGCGTCGTCGCCGCGCGCAGCGTGCCGATCACGTGGTCGGGATGGGCGGGGTTGCGGCGCTTTTCCGTGGCGACGTCGATGCCGGTGGCCGATGCCACGAGCGAGGTCGCCGCTACCGGCGGGAACTTAGGCAGGTGGCCCTTCAGTCCCAGCAGCACGTCAGCGTTGGCCGGATGGAAGCCGGGCGCGTTCGGCCGCTGGCGGAACAGCTGCCGCGGCGAGGGCAGGCGCGGGTGCGGCGTCGGCGGCGCGCCAAGGCGCAGCAAGGGATCCTCCACCAGCGTCTCGGCGGCGACGGAGCGGTCGGTGAGCTGGTTGACGAAGGACTGCGAGCTGCCGTTCTCCAGCAGCCGGCGCACGAGGTAGGGCAGCAGCGACTGGAACGGGCCCACCGGCGCGTACACGCGCAGCGGCCGTCCGGTTGCCTCGCGGAAGGCCGCGTGCACGGCGTCGCCCATGCCGTAGAGTTTTTGAACCTCGTAGTCGGCGCCCAGCATCCGGGCGCAGTCCTCGATCCAGGCGAGCGTGTGCGCGTTGTGCGTGGCGAACTGCGGGAAGAAGACCTCGCCGTGCGCGAGCAGCTTGCGCGCGCAGGCGAGGTAGGCGACGTCGGTGTGCGCCTTGCGCGTGTACACGGGGTAGTCGGCCAGGCCGAGCTGCTGCGCGCGCTTGATCTCGGTGTCCCAGTAGGCGCCCTTCACCAGCCGCACCGGGACGGGATGGCGGAACTCCCGGGTGATGCGCGCCAGCATGTCCAGCACCGCCGGCGCGCGTTTCTGGTAGGCCTGCACGGCAATGCCGAGGCCGCCCCAGTCGCGCAGTACCGGCAGGCGGGCCATTTCGGCGAAGATGGCCAGGTTGATCTCCTGGCGCTCGCTTTCCTCGGCGTCCAGCGTGAGGGGAATGCCGGCTTCAAAGGCCACCTCGGCCAGCGTGCGCAGGCGCGGCAGCAGCTCCTTCTCGAGCCGGTCCCAGTGCGCAAACTCGAAGCGCGGGTGCAGGGCGGAGAGCTTGATGGAAATGCCGTCGCGCGCCAGCAGCGGCAGCGCGGCATCCTGCCCGGCCAGCGCCTCGATGGCGTCGCGATAGGCGAGGAAGTAGCGGCGCGTGTCGTCCCCGGTCTGCGCGGCTTCGCCCAGGCGGTCGATGGAGTAGCGCAGGCCGGGTGTGCGCCGGGCCAGCGCCTGCGGCATGGACTCGCCCAGCACGAACTGGCCGGCGAGGAACTGCAGCCCGGCCTCGATGGCGCGACGGAAGACCGCGTCGCCCATCTTCAGCATCAGCTCGTGCCAGGTGCCGGAGAGGCGCCGTTCCTCGAGGATGAAGCGCTTGCTGAAGGCCAGGCCGAGGCTGGCCATCTGCACGAAGCCCGGGCTCGCGTGCAGGCCGGTGGTCCAGTTGCCGCGGGTGACGAGGTCGTTGATGAGGGCGTTGGCGGAGGCCTTGTCCGGGATGCGCAGCAGGGCCTCGGCCAGGGTGAGCAGGGCGCGGCCTTCCTCGCTGGACAGCCGCCAGGTGGCCAGGAACTCGTTGAAGGCGGGGGAGCGGCGCTGGCGGGCACTTTCCACCAGCCGCGCGGCGAGGGCCGCCGTCTCGGGCGTGTCCAGCCGGGCCAGCGGGATGAGCTGCTCCAGGGCGCCGATCTCGTCGCGGTTTTCCAGTTCGCGCAGCCCCTGGAAATCGCAGGGCAGCTCGGGAAGGTCCTGCAGCAGCGGATTCATGTCGGCTTGCCTCGCGTCCGGTTCGGGGCGTCCCTCACCTCAGCAGTTAAGACCGCGGCGGCCGGCTTGTAAATGCGGATACTGCAGCCTGCGCCGGCAGGCTAGAATTCGCCTCCCGACGCACTGCGGCAGGTTGCCATGAGCCAGTTGATCGACACCCACGCCCACGAGGTGGTGAAACAGCACCTCGACCGCCTGCACGACCACCAGGACACGCTCTCGCCGCAGCGCAAGCAGGAGCTGCGCGAGCGCATCAAGCAGTTGCTGAAGCAGCAGGATGCCGTGCTGGTCGCGCACTACTACACCGATGCCGAGCTGCAGTCCCTGGCGGAGGAGACCGGCGGCTGCGTGTCCGACTCGCTGGAGATGGCGCGCTTCGGCAACTCGCATCCGGCGAAGACGCTGGTGGTGGCCGGCGTCAAGTTCATGGGCGAGACCGCCAAGATCCTGAACCCGGAAAAGCGCGTGCTGATGCCGACGCTGGAGGCCACCTGCTCGCTGGACCTAGGCTGTCCCGCCGAGGAATTCGCCGCCTTCTGCGATACCCACCCCGACTACACCGCCGTCGTCTACGCCAACACCTCGGCCGCCGTGAAGGCGCGCGCCGACTGGGTAGTGACCTCCAGCATCGCCGTCAGCGTGATCGAGCACCTGGCCGCGCGCGGCGAAAAAATCATCTGGGCGCCGGACAAGCACCTCGGCCACTACGTGCAGAAGGTCACCGGCGCCGACATGCTGATCTGGGACGGCGCCTGCATCGTGCACGAGGAGTTCAAGGCGCGCGGCATCCTCGACCTGAAGAAGGTGTATCCGGATGCCGCCGTGCTCGTGCACCCCGAATCGCCCGATGCCGTGGTGGAAATCGCCGACGCCGTCGGCTCCACCTCGCAGCTCATTGCCGCGGCACGCGACCTGCCCAACAAGCGCCTGATCGTCGCCACCGACAAGGGCATCTTCTACAAGATGCAGCAGGTCGCGCCGGACAAGGAATTCATCGAGGCCCCCACCGCCGGCACCGGCGCCACCTGCCGCTCCTGCGCGCACTGCCCGTGGATGGCGATGAACGACCTGGAGAACCTGGCGCGCGTGCTGGAAACCGGCGACCAGGAAATCCATGTCGATCCCGAGCTCGGTCGCCAGGCGGTGATCCCGCTGCAGCGCATGCTGGATTTCGCCGCGCAGCTCCGGCTGGCGACCAAGGGCAATGCCTGAGCCGGCATCACCTATGCAGCGACAGTAAGACCCTGCGTACACAATAAATCGGCCCGCCAGATGCGGGCCGATTTATTGGGGGCAAGCGCGGCGCGCGATCAGTGGGAGGCCGGCACGCTCACGCCTGCCGCTGTCACTGCTGCTGCCCTTGCTGCTGATCCTGTTGCTGTTCCCGCTGCTCTTTCTGCTGTTCCAGCTGCTGCTCGAGACGCTGCGCCATCACCAGGTGCTCGCGGATCTTTGGCAGCATCTCCGAGGCGAAGCGCTTCAGTTCGGGATTTTCGCCATCCTGGATCTGCTCCTCCATGAGCTCGACCATTTTCTTGTGATCCTTGACCTGGCTCTTGATGTACATCTCGTCGAACTCGTTGACCTCGGCCTTGCGCAGCTTCTTGTCCATGCGGCGGTGCATGAAGTCGAGCTCGGTGGGCGGCGTGACGCCGTACTGGCTGGCCATGGTCATGAGCCGCTGGCGGGCGGGGGTGTGGTCGTTGACCATCATGCCGGCGTAGTCGCGCACCATGGGGTTCTGCGCGCGTTGCTGGGCGATCTGGCCGAGCTGGATTTCCGCCAGGTTGCCGGTGATGGCGTCCTCGATGAAGTTGCGGTCCTTGCGGCTCGCCTTCTGTCCGGATTGCCCGGACTGGGCCGGCTGTCCGGAGGTGTCGCCGGTCGCCGCAGGACCGGTGTTGCCCGAGGGCGGCATGCTGCCTGAACTGGGCGAATCGTTGCTCATGCCGCCGTAGCTGCCCGGCGTGCTGCCGGTGCCTTCGGCGCCGGCGGGCATGGCGAGGCAGAGCGCGAGCAGCGAAGCCGGGACGAGTGCGAGTTTCTTCATGGCCAATCTCCTTTTGGACAGTACGTCGGGATGTTTCACGGGGCGTTGCGTGGCGCGGCGCCAGTGGCCGGCGTGCGCAGGGCGGGTGCTGTCGAGGCCTCCTTCATCTCTGTTGCCAGCTGCTTCGAGAGTTGCAGGTGTTCGCGCACCACCGGCAGCAGATCCGCGGCGAATTTCTTGAGCTCCGGGTGGTCGCCCGAACTCACTTCCATCTCGAGCAGGCTGATCTGGTCCTCGTGGTCGCGCACCTGGCCGTCGATGTAGAGGCGGTCGAAGTCGGCCGCTTGTGCGCTTTCCAGTTGCAGGACCAGCGTCTTGTGGTCGGCGGTGGGTTCATCCGGCAAGGGCGCCAGCTTCATCGGCGCGACGAGTGTCGTGAGCCGCTGGTTGGCCGCCTTGCGGTCGCTGGCCATGCGCCGGGCCAGGTCGCGCACGCCGGCATGGCGGGAACGCTGCCCGGCCATTTCCCCGAGCTCGATTTCGGCGAGGCCGGTAACGATGAACTGCTCCACGAAGCTGCGGTCCTGGGGGCTCAGCTGCAGGCCGATGACGGCAGGATCGACCACAGGCGTGCTTGCGGTACCGGCCGCGGGCGTGCGCTGCGCCGCGACGGCAACGGCCTGGGCCAGCACCAGCAGCAGGGTGAGGGGCAGTAGCCGGTTCATGGCAACTCCTGTGCAGTTTCCGGCACGACTGGCACACAGTGTTCCGCGTGCGGTCGCGTTGCCGGCGCGGCGCATTCCAACAAAGCCGCAAGGTGGCGATGCGCAACTGCAGGGAATTACGCGGCGCGCGGCCGAATTATTCAACGAGACTCGCAGGCGGGATTTGCAGTGAATTGTTGGCTTTTTGGCGATGGCGAAAGCGTGGTGCGTTGCTTTCCCGGGTGCGCTGTTTCAGCGTCGTGAAAAGACGGCGGACAGTGTGTCACGAATGTTTGGAAGCGTTGTGCCCTTGCGGATCGAGGCTGGCTGAAACAGGCGGGACGCGTCCGCGGGCATGGGCGTGCCAAGCCGGGTGAAGGATGGGGCTGGATAAGAGTGTTCGCGCCGCCGCTTGCGGTTGCCTCCAGCGGAGGGCCATCCGGAAGGGCGGCATGATCCCGGCGACCCCGCCTCCCGGCATCAGGATTGCGGGAGGGAGGGGGCGGTAGCCCGTCAGATCAGTCCGCGACGGACGGCTTCCACCGCGGCTTCCGCGCGCGAGGTGATGTGCAGCTTGCGGTACAGGTTCTTGATGTAGCTGGCGATCGTGCTGTCAGCGAGGCCGAGGTGGCGCGCCGTGTCGGAAACGCGCATGCCCTTGCTGATGCAAATCAGTACTTCCGTTTCCCGGCGTGACAAGTCGACGAACAACTTTGCGGGTGATTCTTTCATTCCGATCATGGAGCTATCCCAAGCAAATGCGGCGTTAACCAATTGATTAGTGGCAGTCTATGGAATCCTTGTAAAGAGCGTTACCCCGAAAGTGGTGTGTCCGTAGACAGGTGGCAATCAGGGTTATGGGGGGGCGCCAAAAACTTATGGAGGGGCGTTGGGCGCGGCCGTCATGCCGCATCGGGAGGGCCATGCCGCGGCGCCCGTTGACGGTGGCGTACGTGAGAGCAGGGGCGAGCAGGAGCGCCTTGCCAGTGACCGCGCAACCGGCCGCCGACCCGCCAAAGACGACCCGAGGCGGGCTTGCCGGTGTTCCCCCCCTCCCGGAATACGATTAAAGTTGCGCCCGGCTTGATGCGGCGGCCAGGCCCGGCCCCCCTTTTTTCGCATCGCCAGCAGCGCCTTCAGATACCTCTTCAGGGATAGACGATGTCCTCCGTCACGGATGAAAGCCCGGTCAACACGGGCACCAGTGCTGCGCCCCCTCTCGATACCGGTCTCATCTGCCTGGTCATGCTCGCGCGCTTCCACCAGGTGGCGGTGGAGCCGTCCCAGCTCGCCCACGAGTTCGGCCAGGCCGGCACCGCCTTCGGGATCCAGGAGATGCTGCTGGCGGCCAAGAAGCTCGGGCTGAAGGCGCGACCGCTGCAAAGCGGCGCCGACCGTCTGGAGAAGACTCCGCTGCCCGCCATCGCCGCCTCCCTGGACGGCGGCTTCTTCATCATCGCCAAGGCCGAGGGCGGCAAGGTGCTGATCCAGGACCCGCGCGAGCAGGCACCGCGCATCCTGAGCCAGGAGGAGCTGCTGGCGCGCTGGAGCGGCCAGCTCGTGCTGGTGGCCTCGCGCGCTTCCGTGCTGGGCGACATGGCGCAGTTCGATTTCACCTGGTTCATCCCCGCCATCGTGAAATACCGGCACCTGCTGCGCGACGTGCTGGTGGTGTCCTTCTTTATTCAGCTGCTGGCGCTGATCTCGCCGCTGTTCTTCCAGGTCACCATCGACAAGGTGCTGGGCCACCGCAGCTACTCGACGCTGGACGTGCTCTGCTTCGGCCTGCTCGTGGTCTCGCTGTTCGAGGTGCTGCTGGGCGGCCTGCGCACCTATGTGTTCTCGCATACCACCAACCGCATCGACGTGGAGCTGGGTTCGCGCCTGTTCCGGCATTTGCTGGCGCTGCCGCTGCCGTATTTCGGCGCGCGCCGCGTCGGCGATTCGGTGGCGCGCGTGCGCGAGCTGGAGAACATCCGCAACTTCCTGACCAGCTCCGCCGTGACAGTGGTACTGGACCTGTTCTTCGCCATCATCTTCATCGCGGTGATGCTGTATTACAGCGTCGGCCTGACGCTGATCGTGCTGGTTTCGCTGCCCTGCTACGTGATCCTGTCGCTGTGGGCGACGCCCATCATCCGCTCGCGGCTGAACGAGAAGTTCGCGCGTGGCGCCGAGAACCAGGCCTTCCTGGTGGAATCCGTCAGCAGCATAGAGACGGTGAAGTCGCTGGCAGTGGAGCCGCAGATGCAGCGGCACTGGGACAACCAGATCGCCGCCTATGTCGCGGCCAGCTTCCGTGCCGGGCAGGTGTCCAATATCGCCGGGCAGGGCGCGCAGTTCATCAACAAGGCGGTGACGGTGCTGACGCTGTGGTTCGGCGCGCGGGCCGTGATGGAAGGGCAGCTCACCGTGGGCCAGTTCGTGGCCTTCAACATGCTGGCGCAGCGCGTCTCCGCGCCGGTGCTGCGCCTGACGCAGCTCTGGCAGGATTTCCAGCAGGCCGGCATCTCCGTGAAGCGCCTGGCCGACATCCTCAATACCCGCACGGAAGTGGCCGGCGCCAGCCGCTCGGCGCTGCCGCCGGCGCAGGGGCGCATCAACTTCGACCAGGTCGTGTTCCGCTATCGGCCGGATGGCCCCGAAACCTTGCGCGGCATCGATTTCGAGCTGAAGCCGGGCGAGGTAGTGGGCTTTGTCGGCCGCTCCGGTTCCGGCAAGAGCACCATCGCCAAGCTGGTGCAGCGCCTGTATGTGCCGGAGCGCGGCCGCGTGATGGTGGACGGCGTGGATCTGGCGCTGGTGGACCCGGCCTGGCTGCGCCGGCAAATCGGCGTGGTCCAGCAGGAGAACCGCCTGTTCAACCGCAGCATCCGCGACAACATAGCGCTCGGCGATCCGGGCCTGCCCATCGAGCGCGTGATCGCCGCGGCCAAGCTGGCCGGTGCGCATGAATTCATCCTCGAGCTGCCGGAAGCCTACGACACCATCGTGGGCGAGCAGGGCGCCTCGCTCTCCGGCGGGCAGCGCCAGCGTATCGCGATCGCCCGTGCGCTCGTGACCAATCCGCGCATCCTGATCTTCGACGAGGCCACCAGCGCCCTCGATTACGAGTCCGAGCGCATCATCCAGCAGAACATGCAGGCGATCTGCCAGGGACGCACGGTGATCATCATCGCGCACCGGCTGACGGCCCTGCGCAATGCCCGGCGCATCTTCGTGATCGACAAGGGGCAGCTGGTGGAGCAGGGCACGCCAGAGGAGCTGCTGGAAAAGGAAGACGGCCTTTATCGCCATCTTTTCGCCCAGCAGCAGACCTGACCCGCATTGCTTTTTTCCGCTCACGGAGAGCGGGTGGGGGGAGTGGCCTCGACCAACGCCGCGCCCCCGGACCGATAGCCGACTGACAAGGCAAGGACAGCATGAGCCTTCTGGAAAAATACAAGACCGTCTTCCGTGAAGCCTGGGCCGAGCGCGACAAGCTCGCGCCCGAGCAGCGCCTGAAATCCGAGCTGGAGTTCCTGCCGGCCGCGCTGGAGCTGATGGAGACGCCGCCGTCGCACACGGCGCGCTGGATCCTCTGGGGCACCATCGCCTTTGTCGTGATTGCGCTGGTGTGGGCGATCTTTGGCCAGCTCGACATCATTGCCGTGGCGCAGGGCAAGGTGGTGCCCTCCGGCCAGGTGAAGGTGGTGCAGCCCTACGAGCGGGCCGTGGTGAAGCGCCTGCTGGTGCGCGACGGCATGCAGGTGAAGAAAGGCCAGCTCCTGATCGAGCTGGATGCCACCGAGCTCGGCGCCGACCAGGAGAAGGTGGCCAGCAGCCGTGTCGATACCACGCTAGCCGCCGCCCGTGCCCGGGCGCTGCTGGATGCCGTGCAGAAGAAGGCCGTGGCCGTGCGCTCCATCCCCGCCAGCCCCGATATTCCCGCCGCGCAATTGCTGGAGGCCAATCGCCTGCTCGCCTCCGAGTACCAGGCTTTCCGCAGCGAGCTACTGGCGCGCGATGCCGAGGCGCTGCACCTGGAGGCGCAGAAGGCCACCACCCAGGAAACCCTGAACAAGCTGCTGGCGCTGTACCCGCTGTACGAGCAGCGCGTGGCCGACCTGAAGCGGCTGCTCGACAAGAACTACGTGCCCCGCCACGAATATCTGGAGCAGGAGAATCGCCGCACCGAGACTGCCAAGGAGATGGATGTGCAGCGCCGGCGGCTGGGCGAGATCGATGCGCTGATCGCGCAGCAGCGGGAGCAGCGAGAGGCCACCGTGGCTACCTTCGTGCGTCAGACCCGTGAGGCGCTGGTGCAGGCCGAGCAGCAGCTCGCGCAGTGGCAGCAGGAGGGCGTGAAGCTGCAGAGCCGCAGTGACCTGCTGGAGCTGCGCGCGCCGGTGGATGGCACGGTGCAGCAGCTTGCCGTGCATACCGAGGGCGGCGTGGTGACCGAGGCGCAGCCGCTGCTGGTGATCGTGCCGGCCAATGAGCGGCTGGAGATCGATGCCATGGTGGAGAACAAGGACATCGGCTTTATCAACAAGGGGCAGCAGGCGGAGGTGAAGGTCGAGGCGTTTCCCTTCACTCGCTACGGCATCCTGCACGGCAAGGTGACGAATGTGTCGCTGGATGCGGTGGCGGATGAGAAGCGGGGGCTGCTCTACCAGACGCGCGTGGGCATGGATCAGGCCTGGATTGCCGTGGAAGGCAAGCGGGTGCCGCTGGTGCCGGGTATGTCAGTGACGGTGGAGATCAAGACGGGAAGGCGACGGGTGATCGATTATTTCCTGAGCCCTGTATTGCAGCACGGAAGTGAAAGTGTGAGAGAGCGGTAGGCAGGATCGCGAGACGATGATTGCATGAAAAAGAAAGTAGGGGCTAAGGCATGAGAAAAATCAGCGCACGAGTATTGTTTTTTGCCTTCTGCATTATAGGGCTTGGAATAGTCACTGCAGGATGTCAACGGGATGAGGCGGAGAGTGTGCCTCTGGCGTGGAAAAAGCTGGTGCGGACAGAAGGGCAGCACTACCCCATTCCGGCAGCATGGTTGGAAACACCAGAGGGACGCATTGCGCATGAGCTGAAATTGCCCGCCTCGGTTCCGGCCCCGGTGCCGTTTGACTTTTCTGCGGCCGGTGAAAGCAAGTTCTGGGTCGATAAGGATGATATTGCCAACGCCTACTTCCGGCATCTCTGCAAAACAGAAGCCGGATTCTGGCGGTTCAGGGATGTTGGTCCTGTCGAGGGGCTTTATTTTGCCAGGCCAATGAGTCCGGACCAGCTGACGGAGGAGTACCTGCAAGACCCCTTTGGACCGGAAGCGCCCGCCATGGAGCGACTCTTTCAGACCATCGCAGAGGATATGGAGGAGCAGGGCGGATATTTTGTCTGGCCACCCTTTAGAAATTATCGCTTTGTAGAGCAGCCAAGGCGTGATGTTGGCTGGCAGAAGGCGACCGACATGCCCTACATAAGAATGTTTGGGTACACGCAGGCAGTGTTTGTCAAGCCTGGGCAAGTTGTCGCGGCAATGAACGAGCTTACTCCGATGGAATTTGTCGGGATTGCTGAACCCACTGCACGCTATGCAATTACATGGCGCGGAATTACGCGACCAAAAGACAGAAGGTACCGGGTGGCGGGCGTTGAACTAATTGCATACGAGCGAGGCAGTCGAGAAATCATCGCGCTCCGAAGAACGTTTGCAATTGCACCTAGATCGCGAGGCGGAAAATATGCAGTTTTTTGGTTTATTGCGAGGCCCTGCTCACAGGCGGATGAGGTGAATCTTAGGCCGCTCGCATTTGTTGATTTCATTAAAAAGGCTCTGCCCGAGCCGACAGCAAAAGACGAAGAAGAACATGGCATGAACAATAGGGTAATGGACGGCAATAAACTCTAGTTGTGCTAACTAATTCGGACATCATTACCGGAAAATGGGCGTTGTCGGTGCGGTGCAGTCATTTTCCATGGCACGGTAATGCGGCTCGGAAATGGAAGCGTGAGGGCGAGATGAGAGATAGATTCCGTTTATCTTTTGGAATCGGGGCGCTGCAGATTGCCTGCCTATCACTATCTGGATGCGACGGCGGCCGCCCTCCTGGCAATCCGAATACCTGGCCGGTTGCTATTGGCTGGATGATCCTGATCCGTGTGTCAGGGCGTCGGCAGACGCAATCATGAAGTCAGGCTTGCCCTATCCGCGGTATGAGAAAGCGGCGGACGGAAAAATCCTGTTCAAGGACATGTGGATAGGGGGAACGCGCTTCGTGGTCCCATCGGCGATCGGCAACACCATGGGGTATGAGGCGCACCACCCCAGCCGTCATCACGGATTGATGGGGTCTCTACCCAATTTCTACCCGCCGGGCCCGTCCGCGGAAATGGCTGGCAGGGTAAGCCCTTCGGTTTTTGTGCGGTTTTCCTGCTCTATGGATGAGCGGTATGTTGCGTCTTGGGGATCGGGTTATCGCTCTAATGCCGAGGGTATTGCAGCAGTAACAGCGCGTTTCAAAAGCGAGAATGTCCCGCCGGGAACGCTGAGGCCTACAGTAGAAGTCATCCTTAGGCAGGATATTGGGATGATCGAGGTCCTAAAGGATTCAGGGCCCAGGGAAGAC
Source organism: Moraxellaceae bacterium (assembly GCA_029237815.1). Taxonomy (GTDB): domain Bacteria; phylum Pseudomonadota; class Gammaproteobacteria; order Pseudomonadales; family Moraxellaceae; genus UBA2031. Next base: position 314,092 of record JAQZBP010000003.1, on the reverse strand, counting down.
GGTTCCAGGATGCAGCAAGCTGCTTATTGGCCGATTGGAAAAGAGCAGAAGGCGCCGGACGGATCTGTCAGTGAAATAGCATGTGATGGTCGAAATATTCCTGGTTATATGAATGGACGAATCTTTGTGACATGCAGGTCGACCATGAAAGTTACTCCTAACGTCACGGCAAGAATAAGCGTGTATTCGCCGTATATTGAGCATATGCCTGCCGTTTACGGTCAGGTCAAATCTGTTCTTTTGACTGCATTGGAAAAGGGGAATGCGAGATGAATACCGGTTTTGAATTGGAACAATGGGTTCAGGCCATGGCAGGCATGACCCCACCACCGGCTGGCCAGACCTCGCTCTCCAACGATCAGCATCAGCAACTGGATGCGGCCCTGGCGGCCAGCTGGCAAACCGCCTGAAGCACTGCCCAATAAAAATGCCCGCTTTGGCGGGCATTTTTATTGAGGCTCTCTGCGATCTTTCTCTACCGCACGTATCAAGCAGCAGCTCACAGCTTCTTCAAAGCCTCTTTCTCCTGCTCGATCTCCCGCATCCGCTTCTGGAGCTTCGCCGTCATCGGATAATTCCCCTTCACGCTGTCCGCCGCCAGGCGCAGCTGCTCCAGCGCCTTCTCGTCATCGCCGTTCAGGTAGTACACCTCGGCACGGCTGCGGTACACGCCGAGCGCGTTCTTGTCCTGCGTGTAGGCATCGATCAGCTGGCGCCAGATCTGGGCGTCGTCGCTGCGTTCTCGGGCGGCGGCCTCGAGGCGCGTAATGGCCGCACCGGGCTGCCCGTTGGCGATCCGGGCGCGGGCGTAATACATGAGCATCGGATAGCTGTCGGGGTTCACGGCCAGCGCCGGCTCCAGCAGTTGCACGGCGGCGGCGTAGTTGCGCTGCGCGAGCTCGATTTCGGCGGCGACGGCGACGTAGTCCGCGCGCTGCGGCTCCTCGGCGAGCAGCGGGGCGATGGCTTCCGTGGCCTTGTCGTACTGGCGCTCGCGCAGGTGGGCCAGGGCGAGGCCGAGGCGGTTGATGCGGTAGCGATCCGTCTTCGGGTCGACGCCGGCGAGCTGACGCTGGAACACGGGCACGACATTGCCCTCGCTCGCGAACTGCACGCGGAAGCGCACGCGCGCCAGCTGGTAGTCCAGCGAGTCCTGCGCCAGCTTGCGCGGAAAGCGCTGGGCGCGGGTAATGGTGTCGGCGATGCGCGAGCCGGTCAGCGGGTGCGTGAGCAGGAATTCGGGTATGGCGCCGGCCATGCGCGACTGCCGCTCCATGCGCTGGAAGAAGGTGGGCATGGCATTCGGGTCCATGCCGGCGCCGGCCAGTGTCTGCAGGCCGATGCGGTCGGCTTCCTGCTCGTACTGGCGGCTGTAGGAAAGGCGCTTGTCGATCATGGCGGCCTGCGTGCTCATGCCGAGCGCCATGGCGCCCTGGCCGTCGCCCGCCGCGGCCAGCGCGATGGTGCTGAGGAAGCCGGCCAGGTACACCCACTGGTTCTGCTTGCTCTCTGCCAGTTGGCGCGCAAAGTGGCGCTGGCTCAGGTGCCCGAGTTCATGTGCCAGCACGGAGGCGAGCTCGGCCTCCGTCTCGGCATTCAGCAGCAGGCCCACGTTCACGCCGATGACGCCGCCCGGGACGGCGAAGGCATTGATACTGCGGTCGCGGATGATCACGAGGCTGAGGTCGGGCTGCTGCAGCGGACTGTTGAAGGCGAGGCGGTAGCTGAGCCGTTCCAGGTAATCCTGCACCACGGGATCGCCCACGGTCGACGTGCGGCCGCGCAACTGGCGCATCCAGGCGCGGCCGAGGCGGTACTCCTGCGCGGGACTGATGGCGCTGGAGACGCTGTCGCCCAGCTCCGGCAGTTCGCTGCCTTGCGGCGCGGCAGTGGCGGCGGTGCCCGCGAGGACGGCCGAGAACAGGAGGAGGGCAGGCAGCAGGAGTTTCATCAGGGCCGGGACGCAGGGTTATGATGGCCCGGCTATTCTGGCGGAAGCCCTGTTCCGCCGCATCTTCCTGCCATGGTGTTTTTTGCAAATGTCCGAAGCATCGCGACAGCTCGACGCGCGCGGCCTGCGCTGCCCCATGCCCCTGCTCAAGCTCAAGCAGGCCCTGCACGCCATGGCCCCGGGCGAGGACATCCGCGTGCTGACCAGTGATCCCGGGTCGGTGCGGGATTTCCAGGCCTTCCTGCGCCAGGCGGGCCACCAGCTGCTGGAACAGAGCGAGGGTGAGGCGGAGTTCAGTTTCCTGGTGCGCAAGAAACCGGAGGCGTAGCGGCGCGGGGGTCCTGTCTGCGCGGCTGGCTTCGCGCCTGCCTAGCCGGACCGCGAGGGGTGTGCTGAGTCGGGAGTGCGGGCGACCCTTGCGGCGGCTGACAACCGGGCGATCGCCCTCTGTGTTTTTCCTCGAAAGCCGGCGCGCACCGGCTCCGCTACCTGCTCCAGGCTGCGGGCGGCGTGCTGCAGAGCCCTCAGCCGCTCCGCCCGATAGCCTGCAGGCCTTTTACTTGTTCAGCTGGCGAGTAGCGAACAGCACGGCCTCGGCATGGCCATCCACCTTCACCTTGCGCCATTCATTGCGTAGCACGCCGTCCTTGTCGATCAGGAAGGTGCTGCGCTCGATGCCCTGCACCTGCTTGCCGTACATGTTCTTCATCTTGATCACGTCGAACAGTTTGCAGAGCTCCTCGTTCTCGTCGCTGACCAGCTCGAAGGGGAAGCATTCCTTTTTCTTGAAGTTCTCGTGCGATTTCAGGCTGTCGCGGGAGACGCCGAGGATCAGGCATTTCTCGTCGGTGAACTCCTGCATCATGTCGCGGAACTGCTGGCCTTCCAGCGTGCAGCCCGGGGTCGAGTCCTTGGGATAGAAGTACAGGATGACGTGCCAGCCCTGGAGGGCGGAGAGCACCACGTCCTTGTTGCTGGTGGCGGGCAGGTGGAAGTCAGGGACCTTGTCACCGATGGCGAGCGTCATGAGGGCATCCTTTTTTGTAATGCGGAGTGGGGGCACGCTAGCCATAAACCAACGTGAAGCCAAGTGGTCAAAACCGGATCGCAACCGGAGTCTGTCGGCCCGGAACAATTTGTCCGTACAAGAGGCGCCTTCCGCTACAGAAATGCAAACGGCACCGTGAGGTGCCGTTGCGGGTCGGGCGGGTGGCGCGGCTTCAGGTCTTGAAGGGCTCGATGATGGCGTCGAGGTTGCGGTCGTCGCAGAACAGCATGAAGTTCTCGCGCAGCGTCGCCACGTGCAGACGGGCCGGGATGTTCACCGTCATGCTGAGCGCGAACATGGGCGAGCCCGTGTGCGGCGCGGCATAGGTGCTGGTTTCCATGGCTTCGATATTGATGCCCTGGACGGCAAAGAAGTTGGCGATCTCGTGCACGATGCCGGGGTTGTCCAGCGCGATGACATGCACGTTGTAGGGCATGGCCTCGGTCTGCACGGCGCGCGGCTCGGTGCGTTTGGTGATGATGGCGAGGCCGAGGCGCTTGCCGAGGTTGGGCAGTTGCGCCTCGAGCTTGGCGATGGCGTCCCAGGTGCCGGAGACCATCATGATCAGGGCGAATTCCTGACCCATGACGATCATGCGGGAGTCGGCGATGTTGCAGCGGGTTTCGGAGGCGGCGCGGGCCAGCTCGTCGACGATGCCGGTGCGGTCGGCACCGAGGGCGGAGAGAACGAGAAAGTGCTCCATGGACCTTCCTGGTGGAGAAAAACTCCGGGCAGTTTATCACCGGCCACTGGTACCGGTAAGCGTGTCGGGGGGCTGAAAATGCCCTTAGTAATAACGTGTGGGGTCGGTCACACCGGCGGCATCGAAGCCCTGGCGGCGCAGCCGGCAGGAGTCGCAGCGGCCGCAGGCCCGGCCTTCCGCGTCGGCCTGGTAGCAGGAGACCGTCAGGCTGTAGTCCACGCCCAGGCGCAGGCCGGTCTGGATGATCTCGGCCTTGCTGAGGGCGATCAGCGGCGTATGGATCTGCATGCGGTGGCCCTCCACCCCGGCGCGGGTGGCCAGGTTGGCCACCTGCTCGAAGGCGGCGATGAACTCCGGGCGGCAGTCCGGATAGCCGGAATAGTCCACGGCGTTGACGCCGATGTAGATGTCGTCCGCGCCCACAACCTCGGCAAGGCCGAGGGCGAAGGACAGGAAGACGGTGTTGCGGGCCGGCACATAGGTGACGGGAATGCCGGCGCTGGCCTCGGTGGGTACGTCGATGCTGGCATCGGTGAGCGCAGAGCCGCCGATGGCGCCGAGGTCGAGGCGCAATACGCGGTAGTCGCTCACGCCGCTGGCGGCCGCCAGGCGCCGGGCGGCGGCGAGCTCGGCATGGTGGCGCTGGCCGTAATCGAAGCTGAGGGCGACGGGCTGGAAGCCGTCCTGCCGGGCGAGGGCCAGGCAGGTGGCGGAATCGAGTCCCCCGGAGAGCAGGACGATGGCTTTCTTGCTGACGGTCATGGCGTGGTCTGGCATGCGGTTTTTTTTACGGGAGCCGGGGTGTTGCGGGTCGGTAGCCGGGTGGTGGGGCCGTGGCGGCCTGCGCCGGGCACAGGGCCGGCAGTCTCAATGGCCCGGTTCGTTGTTCCAGAGGTACTTGTGCAGCTGCACCTGCAGGCGGACGGGCAGGCGGTCCGCCAGGATCCATTCGGCCAGCGTGCGCGGTTCCAGCTGGCCGTGCACCGGCGAGAACAGTACATCGCTTACGCGTTCGGGCAGGCGGTATTCGTCGCACTTGAAACGAGCCCAGTCATAGTCGTGGCGGGAGGCCAGTACGAACTTCACCTGGTCGTGGACGGTGAGCGCGGCGACATTCTCGTAGCGGTTGCGGTGAGACTCGCCGGAGCCGGGGGCCTTGAGGTCCATGACGCGGCTGACACGGGCATCCACGGCGCCGATATCCAGCGCGCCACCGGTCTCCAGGGAAACGTCGAAGCCCGCATCGCAGAGCCTCTCCAGCAGTTCCAGGCATTCGGGCTGGGCAAGAGGCTCGCCACCGGTCACGCAGACGTGACGGGCGCCATAACCCTGCACCTGCGCCAGGATGTCATCCAGTGCCATCAGGGCGCCGCCGCTGAAGGAGTAGGGCGTGTCGCACCATTCGCAGCGCAGGGGGCAGCCGGTCAGGCGCACGAACACCGTGGGCCGGCCGACGCTACGGGCCTCGCCTTGCAGGGAATGAAAGATCTCGGTGATGCGGAGCTCGGCCACGACGGAATGACGGCTGAAAAAGGGCCGTCATTCTATCGCAGGGCTCCCGGGGAGGCTTAGTTTTTCTTGGTGACCTTGCTGGAGGCCTTGGCCTTGGCGGCCGGTTTGGCGGCGGCCTTCGGTGCGGCCTTGGGCGCCGGTGCCGGGGCGCTGGCGGCTTCCAGGGCTTGGAGATAATTGTCGGCCAGGCCGGCCTCCGGGCTCTGCGGATACTTCGACTTCAGCTCCAGCATCTTCTGCCGGGCATCGGCCGTCTTGCCGCGCAGGTCCAGGATCGCGGCCGTCTTGTAGAGCGCGGCGGCGGCCTTGGGGCTGTTGGGGTATTCCTTCAGCACCATGTCGAACTGCTTCTGCGCGGCATCAGGGTCCGGCGTGCTGGCATTCAGGTAGAACTCGCCCAGCCAGTAGTAGGCGCCGGGGGTGAAGGACGAGTGCGGATAGCGCTTCACGAATGCCAGCATCGGCGGGATGGCCTTGTCGGGGCCGCCGGCACGGAAGGTGTCGTAGGCGGCGAGATAGGCGCGTTTTTCCTCTTCGACAGTGGTGCCGGTCGCCGTGCCTCCGCCCGCCGGTGCCGCGCCGGCAGGGTCGGCAGGCAGTGCGGCTGCGGCGCCACCAGCCTGCTGCTGCATTTCCTGCTGGGCGGTAAGGCGCTGGTCGAGGTCGGTGTAGCGGATGCGCAGGTCGTTCTGCAGTTTTTCGATCAGGAAGCCCTGCTGTTCCACCATGCCCTGGAGCTGGCCCAGTTGCTGTTGCAGCTGCTGCAACTGCTGGTACTGGTCCCAGAGGGCATTGCTGCCGGTCGCGGCACCGCCGGCGGACGCAGCGCCGGTAGCGGGAGCGGCAGATGCTGTGGCTGCGGCTGCGGCTGCGGGGCGGGTCGGGGCGCTCAGCGAGCGCTCCTCGATGGCGATCTCGGCGTGGGCCCCGGTAACCGCGGTCAGCAGCAGGGACAGGGCGGCAAATGGGAGGCGGTTCATGTGGCGTACTCGGGTGATCACGGGTGAGGAGGGGATTCTGCGTGAAAAATCCCGGCTCGTCTGTTGAGCGTTTTTTAATCCGCGCGGCAATCAGGTGTCGATCACGACCACCGTGATGTTGTCCTTGCCGCCCTTGGCATTGGCCAGCTCCGTCAGCGCCGTGCAGATGTCGGCCAGCGGCATGCGGCGGCCGAGCAGGGCGGCGATCTCGCTGTCGCTGACCATCTCGTAGAGCCCATCGGAGCAGAGCAGGTAGCGGTCGCCGGCCTGCAGCGGAAATTCGCCGATGTCGACCCGGACACTTTCCTCGAGGCCGAGCGCCTGGGTGAGGATGTTGCGCGCGACTTTCTCGCGGGCTTCCTCGGGTGTGTACAACCCCTTGTCGATGAACTCCTGCAGCAGCGAGTGGTCGCGCGTGAGCGCGGCGAGTTCGCCCTTGCGCAGGCGATAGAGCCGTGAATCGCCGACATGCCCCACGGCAAGCGTATCCCCGTCGACCAGCACGGCCACGACGGTGGTGCCCATGCCATGGTAGCGGCTGGAAATCGCGGCCTTTTCGCGGATGCCGGCGTGGGCCGCCTGAATGGCGGTTTCGAGGCGGTCGCGGGCGCCTAGGCCCTGGGTCTGGCTCAGGATGGAAATGGTGGTGCCGATGGCCATCTCGCTGGCGACTTCGCCTGCGTTGTGGCCGCCCATGCCGTCGGCAAGCACGGCAATGCCGAGCTCGGGCGCAAGGGCGTAGGCATCTTCATTGTGGTCGCGCTGCCGGCCTGTGTCGGTACTGCCAGCGAAGGTCGGGGATTTCATCGGGCGCCTGATGCTCCTCTTCTTGTCGGGTTCCCTCCCCGCGCGGGGAGGGAGGGGCCGGGCTTAGTCGGCGTCGGCAATCTCGGTGCTGCTGTCCTTCTTGCAGGAGTCCACGCAGGCCTTGATGGCCACGGCGAACTCCTTGCCGGTCTGGTAGCGCTCGTCGGCCTCCTTGGCCAGGGCCTTGTCAATCACGCCGGCGATGCAGGGCAGCATGTCCGCGAGTTCGGGGCGCGCGTCGAACACGGAGGCGTGCGGCTCGTTGGCGATCTTGTACATGAGCGTGGCCATGGACTCGCCACGGAAGGGCGCCGTGCCCGAGAGCATCTGGTAGAACATCACGCCGAGGCTGTAGAGGTCGGAGCGGCCGTCCACCTTCTTGCCCGCCACCTGTTCCGGCGACATGTAGGTGGGCGTGCCCAGCACGGTGCCGGTCTTGGTCTTGCTGGCGTCGGTGATGCGCGCGATGCCGAAGTCGGTGATCTTGATCACGCTCTTGTCCGGATCGAACATGATGTTGGCCGGCTTGATGTCGCGGTGCACCACGTTGTGCTGGTGCGCGTAATCGAGCGCGAGCGCGGCCTTGTAGACGATGTTCACCACCTTGGGCACGGGCAGCAGCGCATCCGGCTTCACATAGCGCGCCAGGTCGTGGCCGTGCAGGAATTCCATGGCGATGTAGGCGAGGTCGTGCTCCTCGCCGGCGTCATAGATGGTGACGATATTGGGGTGGTTGAGGCGGCCGGCGGTCTCGGCCTCGCGGAAGAATCGCTCCTTGATCTCGACCAGCTCGTCGCCCTCGAATTCGTCCTTCAGGGCCATGGTCTTGATCGCCACCACGCGGTTGATCTTGGGATCGCGGCCGAGGTAGACGACGCCCATGGCGCCCTTGCCGAGTTCCTTTTCCACCTGGTAGCGGCCTAGCATGGGCTTTTCGTCGCTGCCCGGCGTCAGGATCATCGTGGCCGCGGCCGAACTCATCGCGCCGCCGCCCAGGATGACGGTCTCCTCCAGCTTCTGCGCGCGCTGCAACTTGGTCGACAGGTCACGGAACTTGGGATCGAAGTCGGCGATGGCCTGGTAGACCGAGACCGCCTTGTTGAACTGGCGCTTGCGCTCGTAATCGAGGGCGAGGTTGTACAGCACGTCGGCCATGGACTCGTCCATGGGGCATTTGCGGAACTTCTCGAAGGCCATGTCGAGCTGGCCGGTCTGCTGCAGCGCGAGGCCGAGCTGGCGGTTGGATTCGGCCGACTGCACTTCGGACTTTTCCCTGGCCTTTTCCGTCACGAAGTAGTGCTTGGTGGTGATGAGCACATAGCCGGCCGACACAATGATGGCCGGCAGCATGAGCTGCACCCAGATGCCGGAAGTCTTCATCAGGACGAAATGCGTGGTGACCAGCACCAGCACGAATACGAAGGTGACCGCCGCGGCCGGGCCGGCCTTGAGGCGCGACATGCCGGCGATCACGAAGGCGGCGGCCATCAGGATCAGGCCCCAGCGCAGGGCGGTGCCCCAGTCGGGCGTGACGAAGAAGTTCTGGTTGAGAATGCTGGCGACGTTGTGGGCAAGGATGCGCGCCGGTTCCATGCCGGCGGAGATCGGTGTCACCTGCGGCGAACCGAGGCCATAGGCGGTGGGCCCGATGATGACGATCTTGTCCTTGTACTTGCCGACCGGAATCTTGCCGCTGGCGACGTCGAAGAAGGAGTCTTCGCTGAAGGCGGGCTGGCCGTCGCGGCTGCCGTAAAAATAGGTGCGCATCTGCAGGAAGGGATCGGTCTTGATCTTGAGCTTGCCGAGGCTCAGTCCCTCGCCGAGGTTCACGGCGATGCTGCCGGTATTCAGGTTGAGGCTCTTCGCTGCCAGCATGAGGGCGAGCGAGGGGTAGTAGCCGTTGTGATGGTGGACCAGCAGCAGCTCGTTGCGGATGGTGCCGTCGGCATCGGGATTGCTTGCGACATGGCCGATGAAGGCGGCCTTTTCACCGAGCAGGGCGATCGGGGGGAGGGCTTCCAGCGTGTCGGGCGGCAGCAGGCCGGCGTCGGCGGCACCGATGCGGTCGCGCACCGCCGTGATCTGGTTGCCGGTCACATAGGCGGGGAGTTCACGGTCGGGATTGCCCTGCGGCTCGCCCAGCACGAACTGCATGGGCAGGACGACATTGCCGGCCTGGCCCATGGCATCGGCCAGGTGCTGGTCGGTGTTGAGCGTGGCTTCTGCCGTGCCGAGGCGGGTGCCGAGCTCGCCGATGGCGGCGTTGCCTTCGGCCAGCGGCAGCAGGCTCTCCGAATAGAATTTGTTGATGTCGCGGATGGCGACGAGGCCCGGGTCGAGCTGCGGCTCCGAGAGGATGATCGGCAGGCCGATGGCCTTGGCGCCGCCCTGCTGCAAGGACTTGATCATGTCGGCCAGGCGGGTGCGCGGCCAGGGCCAGCGACCCAGGTTCTCGATGCTGCGGTCATCGATGGCGATGATGGCCACCTTGTCACCGGCCTCCTGGGCGCTGGCCCGGACGCCGAGGTCGTAGGCATAGTTTTCGATGTTGTCGATGAAGTCGCTGGCGACCGAGGCGAACAGCAGGGCCAGCACGATGACCGTTCCCGCCAGCCAGTCGGACTTCCAGATTGAAGTTCCTTTTCGCATGTGACCCCCGCAGAAGAAAGACAGAATGCCCGAAGAGCCGGGAAACTGCCGAGACTTCTAGCAGAAGCACAGGGCGGCACACAAGGCAGAAGTACTACCTGTGCGGCTGTAAGGACGCTGGGATTGCCCGGGCGGGGGGAGGGCAAGCATTACCTGGGCGCTGACGCTGCTCTTCCATGCGCAACTGCTCCAGCAGGTAGCGGTTCCAGAAGGTATTGAAGCTCCTGAAATCTAACCACTCCAGTTGATTGCCCAGACGAAATAGCCAGCGCGGGAGTGAGACGTGGGACTGGAAATCAATCAGGACCGGTCGCTGGGCAGGCGTGACCAGGACGTTGGCGCCGCTGCCCAGGTTCAGGTGCACGACTCCGCGTGCATGCATGGCCTCCAGCAACGATTCATAGGCGGTGAAGAAGTCGGCGGTGAGATCCTTTGGCGACGTGCGCTCCAGCGTACTTCCATCCGCATAGGGATAGGCGAGCGCAAAGCGATCGATTCGACCTGCGGGCTGTGGAATGCCGGCAATGCCCTTCAGCTTGCGCAAGGCCGACACCTCGCGGTGGATGAGCCAGAGCCCGATGGTCCAGCGAATCCACCAGGAGCGCAGGGCGAAGTCCTTGATCACCCATAGCCTGCCGCCTCGGTTCAGCAGCTTGAGGTCCGCATGGATGCCTTTTCCCTGGATGAGGTAGGAGTGGCAGCACCTGGCTTCGTCCCTGGAAGGCATCGGTGCGGGCGTTGACGGATCCAGGTCCGGTGGCTGTTCATGGCCAGGGCCACGCCGGGGGGCGCGTACCACCGGAAGCGGGTGAGCAGGCATGATCGCATCTCCCTATGCATCCAATGCCGTTCGACTGCTGTCGCGTTGCAGATCATTTGCGGCGACAACGCTTTGGCTTCTCTCCCGATGTTCCGGATGTACCGCGTCCATGCGCTACAGGCAGTCGGGAGAGTGGCAGTCTTGCTGCCGTGAAGAGGCCGGGGCGTAGCCGGCTTCAGGGGCGGCCTGCCGTGTAATTCAGCTCAACCCGGCGATTTTCCGCCCAGGCAGACTCGGACTCGCCCGTGCTGACGGGCTTTTCCTCACCGTAGCTCACGACCTCGAGCTGGGTTGCCTGTGCACCATTGCTGGAGAGGAAGGCCGCGACCGACTTCGCCCGGCGCTCGCCGAGGGCCATGTTGTATTCACGGGTCCCGCGCTCATCGGTGTGCCCACCGACGATGATCCTGGCCGAGGGCGTGCTCTTCAGGTATTGGGCGTGGGCCTTGAGCGCATTGTAGTCGCCGGGCTGTACGTCGGCGCTGTCGTAGTCAAAGCGGAAAACACGAACGGAGAGCGGTGCCCCTGCGCTGCCTGCGCCACCGTTGGCGCCGCCCAGCGCCTGGCTGTCCACGCCGTTACCTGTGGCTCCTGCCGCGGTGCTGGCGCCTCCCGCCCCGTCGGCGCCTCCTGCGGCTCCATCAGCACCACCGTTGCCGGATTTGTTGGTGGTACAGGCAGCGAGGCCCAGTATCAGGAGCAGGACTGCCGGAATCTTGGTAGTGCGGGAAATCTGCATGGTTTGTTCTCCTTGTCGAAAGACGGTGCAGACAGAAAGGCTCTCACTCCTGGGTAATCAGTCCGGCTACAGCATGGCGATCCATCGCGGCTGTACCCGAACCGGTATGCATTGCCGGGCTGGCAGCGGAGCTGCCGGCGCCCGGGCTTATCTCAGATACGGCGACCAGGCCGGTTCGCGGACTTCTCCAAGCTGCGCCGGCAGGCGCACCTGGAAGCGACCGTCGACCGAGGCAATGCCGAGCTCACCGTATTTCCCGCGGCGCGTCGCGTAGACCAGTTGCGTGCCGTTGGGCGAGAAGCTGGGGCTTTCGTCCTGTGGCGTCTGCGTGATGATGGTCAGCACCTGGGTCTGGAGATCCTGCACGGCAATCTGGAAGCGCTGCCCCTTCTCGCGGTGGACGAAGGCGAGGTAGCGACCATTGGCGCTGATGTCCGCCCTGCCGTTGTAGTTACCTTCAAAGGTGAGGCGCTTGACGCTCTTGTCGTCGAGGCCCAGGCGATAGATCTGTGCATTTCCGCTTCGGTCAGAGGTAAAAATCAGCCCTTTTCCGTCAGGCATCCAGCGTGGCTCGGTATCAATCGAGTAGTGATTGGTGAGACGTGTGAGTTCCTTGCTAGCGATATCCATGACATAGATTTCAGGATTGCCGTCACGGGAGAGTGTCAGCGCCATACGTGTTCCGTCGGGTGACCAGGAGGGGGCGCCGTTCAATCCGGGGAAGCTGGCCAGCTTCTGCCGTTCACGGGTGGTGATCGTCTGCAGGTAGATAGCGGGTCGGCTGCTTTCGAACGACACGTACGCAATCCGCTTGCCATCGGGTGACCAGCTTGGCGAAAGGATGGGCTCCGAGGAGTCCAGGATGGTCAGCGGGCGCTGTCCATCGGCATCCGCCAGCTCCAGACGGTAGCGGGGCTTGCCGTTCTGCTTGTACTGGTTGACGTAGACGATGCGCGTGGAGAATGCACCCTTCACGCCCGTGATGGCCTCGAATACCTTGTCACTGATGAAGTGGGCGCTGTCGCGCCACTGTGCCGCGCTCACGGTGAGCTTCTCGCCAAGAATGCGGACCTGCCGATCCATGCTGAACAGCTCGAAGCGGATTTCGTAACGCTGGTCGGCGGTAGCGGTGACCGAACCGATCAGCAGGAATTTGGCGCCTGAATCGCGCCACTCGTTGTAAAGGACCTGGCCTCCAGACGAGGGACGGACCGGCAGCTTCGCTTCGGCCAGGGGTTTGAAGCGCCCGCTGCGCTCCAGGTCGGCACGCACGATGTCGGCAATGGCGTCGCTTTTCTGCGGCTGTACGCCGGCGAAGGGCACGATCGCGATGGGGATTGCGTCGTCAGCGCCGCGAGTGATCTCGATCACGAGTTCGGCCCGGGCGAACGCGGACAGGAGCAGCAGGCTGAGCAGGAGGGAGCGGATCATCACAGGTCCTTGGGGCTGAATTTGATGACAAAGTTGCGGAAGCTCTGGTTGAACACGGCAACGTCGCTGGGGACGGGCAACGGGCTGGCACTACGCACAGCCTCCACGGCGCTCATGTCGAAGGCCGTGTCGCCGCTGCTGCCTACCGGCACCACATTCGCTACTTCTCCCCCCGGCAGAATGCTTATGCGCAGCGTGACCGTCATTCCGGCGCGGGCCGATAGCGGGCGGGTCCATTTGTTTTCAACGCGCTGTGTGATCAGGCCGCGATACTGGTCAATGATGGCGGCATTGGCGGAAACCTTCACTGTGCTCGCGCTCTTTGCCATGTCCTGCTGCATCTGCTGCATCATCTCTGCTCGTTGAAGCTCGCGTCTCATGGCGGCCATCTCGGGATCCATCTCCGCAGGGTTCAGCAAGGGTTTCTTGAGCAGCGGCTTTGCCGCTTCCGGCTTCTTTTCCGGCGCTTTGGGCTTCTCCGGTGCCTTGGGCAGGGCGATCTTCGGCGGTTCTGTCACCGGCTCCGGGGCGACGATTTTTTCCGGCTCCGTGATCTGCGGCGGCTCAGGCACCTCTGGCGGCACTTCCACCGGGGGCTCGACCACCTTTTGCGCGGGACTATCCGGCTGCTCGACAAGCACGGCCTGCATGGCCAGGGGCTCTTCGACCTTGGGCGGCTTGTGCAGATAGGGCAGTCCGGCCACAAGTCCCAGCACGGCTATGTGCAGGCCGATGGATTTCCGGAGTGAGCCCCTGGCCGCGTCAATGGGCGGCTGGCGTTCTTCAGCGTGAAGCATCCCTTTCCGCCTGCGTCAGGAGGCCAACATTGGGAACACCGGCTTTCTGCATCCTGGCCATCAGCGTGATGACGACGCCGTAACTGACACGGCTGTCCCCGTTCACGAGTACTGGCGCATCCGGTGTCGCGTGCATTGCCTCGGTCAAGGTGTCCTTCAGGCTGTCAGGGGCCACGCGGCGATCGGGCTTGTTTCCCTGCTTCAGCCAGTAGGAGCCATCTTCCTTGATGGAAATGATGATGGGGTCGCGGTTCTTCAGGGGCAGGTTGTCGGTGACTGCCTTGGGGAGTTCCACCTTCACGCCCTGCGTGAGCATGGGTGCGGTGACCATGAAAATGACCAGCAGCACGAGCATGACGTCGATATAAGGCACGACGTTCATTTCGGACACGGGCTTGCGGCGTTCGCGACGAAACGTTCTTTCCATGGTGACGGGCCCGCCTTACTGACGTGAGTGCGCTTCGCGGTGGAGGATGCTGGAGAACTCGTCCGCAAACGTTTCATAGCGGGTGAGCAGCGACTCGCTGGATGAGGCGTAGCGGTTGTAGGCCAGCACGGCGGGAATTGCGGCAAAGAGGCCCATGGCGGTGGCGATGAGCGCTTCGGCGATACCGGGCGCGACGACGGCCAGCGTGGCCTGCTGCATCTTCGCCAAGCCGATGAAGGAGGTCATGATGCCCCACACGGTGCCGAACAGGCCGACATAAGGGCTGGTCGAGCCCACGCTGGCGAGGAAGGGCAGGTTGTGTTCGAGGCGCGTCTGCTCCTGGGTCAGGGCGATGCGCAGGGCGCGCGACACGCCCTGCATGACGGCGTCGCCGTCGGCGCCCTTTTCACGCAGGCGGAGGAATTCCTTGAAGCCGGCACGGAAGATGTTTTCCTGGCCCTGCAGGTTGGAGTTGCGACTCACATGGTCGTAGAGGGTGTTCAGGTCACCGCCCGACCAGAAGGCCTCGTCGAACTTGTCGGCGCGCCCGCGGGCGTTGGAGTAGAGGGCACGGCGCTGGAAGATGATGGTCCAGGAGTACACCGAGGCGGCGACGAGCACCAGCATGACAAATTGCACGATCAGGCTGGCATTGCTGATGAGATGCCAGACCGACATGTCAGGAACGGTATTCATGGAGAGAAGCCCTGTTGATCGTTATGTTGCCGTCACCAGCCGTAGCAGCGTCAGACTGCCCCGGCATGTCCGTAACGAAGCTTGAGCAGAACCTTCAATCGCTCGGGGAGCGCTCGCGGCTTTGTGTCGGAGCGCTTGACGCAGGCGATATCAATGGTCCCGGCGGCAAGAGTTATGTCGGCACGCCTCACCTCCTGTGTGAACACAAGCGATGCCCGGCCCAGGGACTTGACCTGGGCGACTACGGTTAGCGCGTCATCCATGCGCGCGGGCTGGAAATAACGGATTTCCGCCCCCCGTACCACGAACATGAAGTCCTCGTCCGAGCTCATGTAGTGCTCGAAGCCGAGATCGCGCAGGAATTCGGTACGTGCGCGCTCCATGAACTTGAGGTAGTTAACGTAATAAACGATACCCCCGGCGTCAGTGTCTTCAATGTAAACCCGTATGGGAAATTGGAATTCGGGCAGGGGAAATTGCAGGCTCATCATGGGAAGAGGTCCGACTGTTTCAGGTGCTCGTGCAGGCGCTCGGGCGTGGGCAGGCCGAAGTGCAAATAGGCATGCGGCGTGGCGACGCGGCCGCGCGCGGTGCGCATGACGAAGCCCTGTTGGATCAGGTAGGGCTCGATGACGTCCTCCAGGGTGCCGGCGTCCTCGGAGAGCGCGGCGGCGAGGGATTCGATGCCGGTGGGCCCGCCGCCGAATTTCTCCATCAGCGTGAGCAGGAAGCGCCGGTCCATGCCGTCGAAGCCGTGCTGGTCCACGTCCAGCATGTTGAGGGCGGCGCTCGCGACCTCGCCGCTGACCGCGCCATCGGCCTTCACTTCGGCGAAGTCGCGCACGCGGCGCAGCAGGCGGTTGGCGATGCGCGGCGTGCCGCGCGCGCGGCGCGCGATTTCCTCGGCGCCCTCGGGAGCGACCGGCACGTTCAGCAGCTGCGCGGAGCGGGCGACGATGCGCGAGAGGTCGGCGACGGAGTAGAACTCCAGGCGCTGCACGATGCCGAAGCGGTCGCGCAGCGGCGAGGTCAACAGACCGGCGCGGGTGGTGGCGCCGACCAGGGTGAAGGGTGGCAGGTCGAGCTTGATGGAGCGCGCGGCCGGGCCTTCGCCGATGACGATGTCGAGCTGGTAGTCCTCCATGGCCGGATAGAGGATTTCCTCGACCACGGGGGAGAGCCGGTGGATCTCGTCGATGAAGAGGACGTCGCCAGCCTCGAGGTTGGTGAGCAGCGCGGCGAGGTCGCCGGCTTTTTCCAGCACCGGTCCGGAGGTCGATTTCAGGTTGCCGCCCATTTCCCGCGCAATGATGTTCGCCAGCGTGGTCTTGCCGAGGCCGGGCGGCCCGAAGATGAGCGTGTGGTCCAGCGCCTCGCTGCGGGTACGCGCCGCGTGGATGAAGATTTCCATTTGCGTGCGCACCTGCGGCTGGCCAACGTAGTCGTCCAGGCGGGTGGGGCGGATGGCGCGGTCGATGGCCTCCTCGCGCTTGCCAGGCTTGGGGGCGGCGCCGACCAGGCGCTCGTCGGTGTCGAGGAAACTCATGCCTTCACCATTCCTTTAAGGGCCTGGCGGATCAGGTCCTCCGCCGAGGCATTGTCGAGCTTGATCCTGCCCACCGCGCGCTCCGCCTCGGCAGCCTTGTAGCCGAGGGCGATGAGCGCCGTGATGGCATCCCGTTCCGGCGTGGCCGGGAGCTCGACGCCGCCGAAGGTGGGAAGGCCGGATGATCCGTCGCCGACCCGGTCGCGTAGCTCCATCACCAGCCGCTCCGCCGTTTTCTTGCCGACGCCGGGGATCCGGGTCAGCGTCGCCACGTCGTTCTGGCGCACGCAGGCCGCGAAGGCGTCCGCTTCCATGCCCGAGAGGATGGCGAGCGCCATCTTGGGGCCGACGCCGTTCACCTTGAGCAGCATGCGGAACATGTCGCGCTCTTCGCGCGTCGCGAAACCGTAGAGCAGGTGGGCGTCTTCGCGCACGACCTGGTGCACGAACAGCGTGACCGGGCCACCGAGGGTCACCTTGTAGAAGGTGCTCATCGGCGCCTCGACCTCGTAGCCCACGCCCTGGATGTCGACGACCAGGACGGGGGGCTGTTTCTCGATGAGTTGTCCCTGCAGGCGGGAGATCACGTTGATTCTCGGTTCCGGAATTTGGCGGGAGCGCTGCGGCGCGAGGGCAGGCCGGAGAGGCCTCGAGGCCGACAGCGTCCTGCTGTGGAAATGTGCGGGAATTAGTACCACAGCGGCCGTTAACTGGCTACCTGTACAGTAGTTGCGGGGGCGGCGCCATGGTCGTCCTGCGTGCAGGGCCTGTAGAGGACCCGAACGGTTCAGGGCTGTTGGCTGGCCCGGATGCGATCCATCTCCTTGTAGAATTCCCGCATCTGCTCCCGCAACGCCGGGTCATCGATCCTGGCCAGCTCCTGCTCGCGTTGCGCTGCGAGCTCGTTGTCGCTCATGCCAGGCTCGGCAGCCAGCCCTCGCTCGCCGACCTGCCGGACATCGTCCATCACGCCGACGACATACCAGGTCACCAGGATGGCCAGTACCAGCCCGACGAGCCCCCAGCGACGCTGGACCCGATTGAAGTGCTCCACGCTATCCCAGCGACGGTTCCGCCAGGCCAGCTCCCGGCCCTTGAAGAGCAGGTAGAAGGGCACGAAGAAACCGATGATGGGCGCCAGGGACAGCAGGGCGATATAGCTGCCGTTGAAAGGTCCCCAGATCCAGTTCATGAGGAAGCCTCCCCAGCTCAGCCCGCGTGCCTCGTCGGGAACCCTGGCATTGGCGCCACTTCCAGAATTATTGCTGTCGCTGAGCGTTTCCAGTCGCTGGCTACCGGGGCTGACCGCATAGGGAGAGGCGGGACGCGCCATTGCCGGCGCGGGAATCGGCGCATGATCGGCTTCCTTCTGTTCCGGCTTCTCCACCGGTAACAGCGACAGGCCTGCCAGACCCGTCGCGGCAACGGGAGCCACAGCGGAAGTGGCGATCGTCCGGCGAGCCGCGGCGTGCGACGCGTCTGTCCGCGTGCTGACGATCTCGCACACCGCGCCGGCGCGGAGCAGGCCATCCGCATATTTCTGTGCCTGTTCCGCACTAAGCCCCTTCTTGAGGGTTACCGGCCTTCCCGAAAAAAGGCGGTCGAGCTGTGCGCCGGGCTCGAGCTTGAACAGTCGGGCGAGGTTGCTGCGGACTTCCTCGCCGGTGAGGCCCTGGCGAAGTTCACCCCTGAACACGATGCTGTGATCCATATGTGACGTCCTTGTTTTAGTGAGTTCCTGAAGTGGTCGTGCGTCGTTAATGCAGCAAACTAACGGGCGGAAATCCGCACGAATCAATCATGGGCGCGACCGCCCCGCATGCGGTCCGCCGTGCCGATGCGGGCGAGCGTGCTGGACGCTTGGGCGTGGCAGAGGGCGATGGCCAGCGCATCGGCGGCATCCGCGGGCGGGGCCTTCTGCAGGTTCAGCAGGCGCACCACCATGTGCTGCACCTGCTCCTTGAGCGCGGCCCCCTTGCCGACCACCGCCAGCTTGACCTGGCGCGCCGAATACTCCGCCACCGGCAGGGAATGGTTCATGAGGGCCACGATCGCGGCACCTCGCGCCTGGCCCAGCTTCAGCGCCGAGTCGGCGTTGTTGGAGAGGAAGACCTGCTCGATGGCCGACTGCTCGGGAGCATAGGTCGCCACGATCTCGGCAATGCCGGCATAGATGCGGTGCAGGCGTTCCGGCAGCGGCAGTTCCGCCATCCTGATGCAGCCCGAGGCGACATAGCGGTGTCGGGTGCCATCGGAATCGATCACGCCGAAGCCGGTGATACGGGAGCCGGGGTCGATTCCGAGGATGATGGGCATGGGGCCTTCTGCCGTCCGGAAGGGACGCGCGCGCGTTCTATTTGTTGAGGGCCGCCATCACTTCCGCAGTGAAATTGGCATTGCTGTAGACCTCCTGCACGTCGTCGAGGTCCTCCAGCATGTCGATCATCTTCATGATCTTCTCGGCCTGGTCCACGTCGGTGATGTCGGCCTGCGTGGCGGCGGACATGGTCACTTCCGCGCTTTCCGCCTTGAGGCCGGCGGCATTGAGCGCATCCAGCACGGCACCGAAGGTTTCCGGAGTGGTGATGACGGTAATGCCGTCCGCATCCGACTCGACATCGTCGGCGCCGGCTTCCAGCGCGACTTCCATGACCCTGTCTTCGTTTGTGCCTGGCGCATAGACGATCTCGCCACGCTTGCTGAAGAGGTATGCCACCGAGCCGTTGGTGCCAAGGTTGCCACCATTCTTGGAAAAGGCATGGCGCACTTCGCCGACGGTGCGGTTGATGTTGTCGGTCATGGCTTCGACCAGAACGGCGACGCCGCCGACGCCGTAGCCCTCGTAGGTGAGTTCGTCGAGCTTCTTGTCGTCTTCACCGCCGGCTCCGCGCTGGATGGCGCGATTGATGATGTCACGGCTCATGTTGGCGGTGAGGGCCTTGGCCACGATGGCGCGTAGGCGGGGATTGTCATCCTCGCTGGGACCGCCCATACGCGCCGCCACCGTGATTTCACGGATGTACTTGGTGAAGACCTTGCCTTTCTTGGCGTCCTGGCGTTCCTTGCGGTGCTTGATGTTGGCCCATTTGCTGTGTCCGGCCATGAGGACTCCTCACCTGCTGGGGGCGGCCTCCCGAAGGGGGGCGCCGGGGTCTTGTTGTTCCTTGTCGCAGTGGTGCCCGCAGGTCGAAATGAAATCCGGCCTGCAAAGCCTCCAGGGGGCCCGCCTTACTCGGCGGCGGGCTTTTCCTTCTCGCGCAGGCGGATGCCAAGGTCGCGCAACTGCTTGCCGTCGACC
Organism: Moraxellaceae bacterium; assembly: GCA_029237815.1. Lineage (GTDB taxonomy): Bacteria > Pseudomonadota > Gammaproteobacteria > Pseudomonadales > Moraxellaceae > UBA2031. The sequence continues at coordinate 294,688 of JAQZBP010000003.1, read as the reverse complement.
GGGGCCGGGGCGTGCGTCATGAGGCATTCCGCGGTCTTGGTCTTGGGGAAGGCGATGACGTCGCGGATGCTGCTGGCGCCGGTCATGAGCATGATCAGGCGGTCGAGGCCGAAGGCCAGGCCGCCGTGGGGCGGGGCGCCGTACTTGAGCGCGTCCAGCAGGAAGGCAAACTTCTCGTTGGCCTCTTCCTCGCCGATGCCCAGCGCCTCGAACACGGCCTTCTGCATTTCCAGGTTGTAGATACGCAGGGAGCCGCCACCGATCTCGGTGCCGTTGAGCACGAAGTCATAGGCCACGGACAGCGCCGCGCCCGGGTTGTTCTTCATGGTCTCGACGTCGCACTTGGGCAGGGTGAAGGGGTGGTGCACCGAGGTCCACTGGCCGTCCTCCACTTCCTCGAACATGGGGAAGTCCACCACCCAGAGCGGAGCCCACTCGCAGGTGAAGAGCTTGAGGTCGTGGCCGACGCGGACGCGCAGGGCGCCCATGGCGTCGTTCACCACCTTGGCCTTGTCCGCGCCGAAGAACACGAGGTCGCCGTTCTCGGCACCGACGCGCTTCAGCAGGTCCAGCACGATGGGCTCGATGAACTTCACGATTGGCGACTGCAGGCCCTCGAGGCCGGCGGCCAGGTCGTTGACCTTGATATAGGCCAGGCCCTTGGCGCCGTAGATGCCGACGAACTTGGTGTACTCGTCGATCTGGCTGCGCGGCATGGCGCCGCCGCCCGGGACGCGCAGGGCGACGATGCGGCCCTTGGGATCCTTGGCGGGGCCGGCGAAGACCTTGAATTCCACGTCCTGCATGAGGTCGGCCACATCCACCAGCTTCAGCGGGATGCGCATGTCGGGCTTGTCGGAGGCGTAGTCGCGCATGGCGTCGGCATAGGTCATGCGCGCCAGCGGAGCGAACTTGACGCCCAGCAGCTCGTCGAAGAGCTCGCGGATCATTCCTTCGGTGATCTGCATGATGTCTTCATCGGACAGGAACGAGGTCTCGATGTCGATCTGGGTGAACTCGGGCTGGCGGTCGGCGCGCAGGTCCTCGTCGCGGAAGCACTTGGCGATCTGGTAGTAGCGGTCGAAGCCGGAGACCATCAGCAGCTGCTTGAAGAGCTGGGGCGACTGCGGCAGGGCGAAGAAGGAGCCGGGCTGGGTGCGCGAGGGCACCAGGTAGTCGCGCGCGCCCTCCGGGGTGGCGCGGGTCAGCACCGGGGTTTCCACGTCGAGGAAGCCGTTGGTGTCGAGGTAGGTGCGGATTTTCGAGGTCACCTTGGAGCGGAAGCGCATGCGCTCCAGCATCTCGGGACGGCGCATGTCCAGGAAGCGGTACTTGAGGCGGACCTCTTCACCGACGTTGGAGAAGTCGTCGTTGAGGGGGAAGGGCGGGGTTTCCGACTGGGCCAGGATCTCGATTTCCTTGCCCAGCACCTCGATCTGGCCACTCGGCATGTTGGCGTTCTCGGTGCCGGCATAGCGGCGGCGCACGCGGCCGGTGATCTTGAGCACGAACTCGGAGCGGGATTTGTCGGCCAGCGCGAAGGCCTCTGGGGTGTCCGGATCGATCACGACCTGCACCAGGCCGTCGCGGTCGCGCATGTCCAGGAAGATGACGCCGCCATGGTCGCGGCGGCGGTGCACCCAGCCGGCGAGAGTGATGGTCTGGTCGATGTGTTTTTCGTTGAGTTCGCCACAGTAGTGGGTGCGCATCATGGTGTGTCGCTTCCGGTCAGTCGTGCCGCGGGGAGGAGCTGCAAAAGGGGCGCATTATACCTGCACGGGCCCCGCGCTGTTAGGGGCCTGCTGCAGGGAAGGCTCGTCCGCGCGCGGCATGCCGGATTCTTCGTTCAGGGGTAGTCGTCGCGAAAAAAAGCAGGAAAACCGCTGGAAAAAGCCACTTGTTGAGATGGATCAGCGTAAAACCCCGATAAAACGCGGGTTTCGAGGCCCCACACTATTGCCGCACCCTGGCAAATCCCCTATATATCGAGTCCAGTTCATGGCGCAGAGTCAGGCGCATGAACACGATGTCTGCACCGGGAGAGGAGTCCAAGCCGCCGGTTGAAGCGTCGCCCCAGAACGTCAAAAAATAAGGAAGATCGCATAATGGCCATTGCCAAGAAAACGACTGCCAAAGCTGCTCCCAAGAAAGCCGCTCCCAAGAAAGCTGCCGCCAAGCCCGCTGCCAAGCCTGCAGCCAAGAAAGCTGCCGCCAAGCCGGCCGCCAAGAAGGCCCCTGCTGTGAAGAAGGCTGCCGCCAAGCCTGCAGCTGCTCCGAAGGCCCCGGCCAAGCGCGCCACCACCGCCCTGTCTGCACCGCACAACAAGACCCAGCTGATGACCGAGATCGCCGAGCTCACCGCGCTGACCAAGAAGCAGGTCGCTGCCGTGTTCGACGAGCTCTCCGCCCTGATCGAGCGTCACGTGAAGAAGAATGCCGTTGGCCACTTCACGCTGCCCGGCCTCTTCAAGATCCAGGTCGTGCGCAAGCCGGCCACCAAGGCACGCAAGGGCATCAATCCCTTCACCGGTGAAGAGACCACCTTCAAGGCCAAGCCGGCCCGCAACACCATCAAGGTGCGCCCGCTGAAGAAGCTCAAGGATTACGCCGCCTGATTGGTAGTGATCCACTGAAAACGGCCGGTTTTTCCGGCCGTTTTCATTTGAGGAGAGGAGTGGAGCGGGAGCGCTTGGGCAGCGTGTTCCGGGCCTGCTTTACAGCCTTCGAGCTTTGACGTATATAGCCGCCCAAGCATGTTCCTACCGGCTCGAGGACGCTATGGCGAATGGTAAACCCGAAGAATTCGAAGAAGAGGCCTTCGAGGAAAGTCCTGCTCCCGAGCCTGAAAATGATGAGGTGGCCAAGGCGGCTGCCATCAAGAATTCGCTGACCAAGCGCCGCGTGATTGATGAGTTGCTGGAGGAGCGCAAGCTTCAGCGTCGCCTTCGCGACTACGACTACGACCTCGACGACGACAAGTAATCTTCCCTGGCGCTGTCGCCCGGCGGCGCCCCGATGTCTGCCATTGCATGGTGCGGCAGCTTCAAGACCACTCCGTTTCTGTGTGAAATGTCGAATTGCCCCTGCCCTGACAGGATTGCATAATCGCGCTTCCCCGTCGCAGGTCGCGACTCTCCATTTCTCCAGACAGGACATGATCATGGCGATTGAGCTGCCCCCCCTTCCGTACGACAAGAGTGCCCTGGAGCCGCATCTCACGGCCGAAACCCTCGAGTTCCACCATGGCAAGCACCACAACGCCTATGTGGTGAACCTGAACAACCTGATCAAGGGCACCGATCTTGAGTCGAAGAGCCTGGAAGAGATCATCAAGGCGTCCGCCGGTGACGCGTCCAAGGCCGGCGTCTTCAACAACTCCGCCCAGATCTGGAACCACACCTTCTACTGGAACGGCATGAAGCCCAACGGCGGCGGCAAGCCCACCGGCGCCATCGCCGCGAAGATCGACACCGACCTCGGCGGCTACGACAAGTTCGTCGAGCTGTTCAAGGCCGCCGCCACCACCCAGTTCGGCTCCGGCTGGGCCTGGCTGGTGCTGAACAAGGACGGCAAGCTCGAAGTCACCAAGACGCCGAACGCCGACCTGCCCATGGCCCACGGCCAGAAGGCGCTGCTGACCTGCGACGTGTGGGAGCACGCCTACTACATCGATTTCCGCAACCGTCGTCCGGACTACGTCACCACTTTCCTCGAGAAGCTGGTGAACTGGGACTTCGTGAACCAGAACCTGGCCTGAGTCGCCGCGACAGATTGTCGCGCCGGCTTGACCGCGGAAACGGAAAAAGGTGCCATTGGGCACCTTTTTTCTTTGGCGCTTCCCGCATGCCTGCTGCTGTCCGCGATGCCGGCGCCAACCGGCGCAACCTGGGGCGACTCTGCCTGCTGCGCAGCCTGCTGATCGTCACGCTGGTCGCCTCGGCGGGATTGCTGGAGTGGCTGCAGGGCGAATCCCTCTACCGGGATGCGGGTCTGCAGCTGGCGATAGGCCTCTTCAGCCTGTTCAACCTTTACACTTTCTGGCGTCTGCGCCACGGCGCTCGTGTCGGCGAGCCGGAGCTCCTGCTGCAACTGGTGGCGGATGTGCTGCTGGTGACCCTGGTGCTTTACCGGACCGGAGGCTCCACCAATCCTTTCGTTTCCTATTACCTCGTGCCGTTGACGCTGGCGGCAGCCACCCTGCGCCCCTTGTTCACGGCGAGCCTGGCCGCGCTGACGCTTGCGGCCTATAGCCTTCTCCTCTTTCACTACATTCCCTTCGCGCCCTTCGGCGCGCCGCATGCAGCGCCTGCGCTCGAGCTCGTGGCGATGGAAGGGCATGAGCACCATGTAATGCCAGCACCAGTGGAGATTGCCGGACTTTCGGGATTCAACCTGCACATTCTCGGGATGTGGCTGAACTTCCTGCTGAGCGCCGGGCTCATCACTTTCTTCGTGACACGCATGAGCAGCGCCCTGCGCGAACAGGACCGCATGCTGGCGGAGCAGCATGAGCGGCTGCTGCAGCGCGAGCAGGTGGTGGCCCTCGGCGCCATGGCGGCCGGCGCAGCACATGAGCTCGGGACGCCGCTGGCGACCATGAGCATCATCGCCTCCGAGATAGAGGCCGGGCTGGCCGCGGACTCGCCGTTGCGCGAGGAGGCGGCGCTGCTTCGGCAGCAACTCCGGCAATGTCGCAGCATTCTGCAGGGACTGCGCGCGCAGGCCGCCCCGGAAAGCCCCCGGGTGCTGCTGTCGGCACTGGTGAGGGACGCTGTCGCACGCATCGAAATCCTTTACCCGCAGCGGCAGTTCTCGCTGGCGCTGGAGGTGGCAGACCGTACTGTGCAGGCGCCCGTGACGCTGCCCCAGGTGCTGGTAAACCTGCTGGACAATGCCGCGCAGGCGGCGCGCACATGCATCGGGGTGCGGGTGCGTGAGGAAGGGGGCGACTGCCTTATCGAGATCACCGATGACGGTCCCGGCGTGGCGCCCGAAATTGCTGCCCGGCTCGGGCAGCCCTTCGTCAGCGGTCGCGAGGAAGGTCTCGGCATCGGCTACTTCCTGAGCCATGCCAGCGTGAACCAGTGGGGGGGCAGCATTCACCTGCAGCGCCGCGCCGAGGGCGGCATGCTGGTTCGCCTGCGCCTGCCATGGCGCATATTGGCATCCTTATCCCTTGTGCCAGAGGAGCCGGCATGAGGATCCTGATCGTCGATGACGACGACACCTTTCGCCAGGTGCTGGCACGTGCCTTCCTGCGCCGCGGACTGGAAACGGCGCAGGCCGCCTGCGCGGACGAGGCGCGGCGAGAGGCCGCCACGTTCAACCCCGACGCCTGTGTACTGGACCTTCGTCTCGGCCAGGAATCGGGCTTGCACCTGCTGCCGGAGCTGCTGCGTCTGCGTCCCGGTCTCAAGATAGTGGTGCTGACCGGCTACGCGAGCATCGCCACCGCGGTGGAGGCGGTGAAGCAGGGCGCCCTGAACTACCTGCCGAAGCCGGCGGATGCCGACGAAATCCTTGCCGCCCTGCAGGTCGCGACCGCGCTGCCGCCAGAGGCCGTGCTGGAAACGCCGCCGATGTCGGTCGACCGCCTCGAGTGGGAGCACATCCAGAAAGTGCTGGCCGAGCACGACGGCAATATTTCCGAAACCGCGCGCTGCCTCGGCATGCACCGCCGCACCCTGCAGCGCAAGCTGCAGAAGCGGCCGGTGAAGCGCTAGCGGCTCAGCCCCCCAGAGCCGGCTCCGGCAGTACGGTTTCTTTCCGGATGACGAGGGCGCGCGAGACGCTAGAATCACTGCCTGTCCCGCAAACGCTGCCCCCCATGTCCCGATACCGCCCGCCCTCCGCACCCCGCACTGCGCTCATCACCCCGGAAGGCTTCAGGGTCCTCAAGGATGAGTTCGACCATCTCTGGCGGGTGCGTCGCCCGGAGGTGACCCGGGCCGTGTCGGAGGCGGCCGCCATGGGCGACCGTTCCGAGAATGCCGAGTACATCTACGGCAAGAAGCTGTTGCGCGAGATTGACCGGCGCGTGCGCTTCCTCATGAAGCGGATGGAGGAGCTCAAGGTGGTGGATACGCGGCCGACCGATGCCTCACGGATCTTCTTCGGTGCGTGGGTGGAGATCGAGGATGCCGCGAGCGGCGAGGTGCTGGCGCTGCGCATCGTGGGGCCGGACGAAACCGATGCCGCCCGGGGCTGGATCAGCATCGATGCGCCCATGGCGCGCGCCCTGCTGAAGAAGACGGTGGACGACGAAGTGGCGGTGGAGCGTCCGGCAGGCCGGGGCGTCTTCTACGTGCTCTCCGTGGCCTACGATCCGCCCGATGGCGGGATCGCTCAGAAATGAAAAAGCCGGCTTTACGCCGGCTTTTTCTTGCGCTGATCAGCATGTCAGGGTTTGGCGGCGCTGCTGGCCAGCTTGTGCCGGACCCAGGCGATGATGCCCGGCAGGATGCTGACGAAGATGATCAGCAGCAGGATGGCCGAGAAGTTGTCCTTCACGAAGGGCAGGTTGCCGAGCCCGTAGCCCAGCCATACGCAGCTGGTCACCCAGAGCACGCCGCCGACCACGTTGAACATCATGAAGCGGCTGTAGGCCATGCTGCCCACGCCGGCCACGAAAGGCGCGAAGGTGCGCACGATGGGCACGAAGCGCGCGATGATGATGGTCTGGCCGCCGTACTTCTCGTAGAAATCGTGGGTCTTCTTGAGGTGGTCGCGCCGAATCCAGCGCGAATCCATCTCGTAGACGCGGGGTCCCAGGTAGCGGCCGATGGCGTAGTTGCAGCTGTCGCCGAGCACGGCCGCGACGATCAGCAGCCCGGTGAGCAGGAAGGGATTCATCGCGCCGGCGGCGGCCAGTGCGCCCGCGGCAAAGAGCAGGCTGTCGCCCGGCAGCAGCGGCATCACCACCAACCCGGTCTCGACGAAGACGATCAGGAAGAGCAGGGCGTAGATCCAGGCGCCGTAGGCCGCCACGAACTCGGTGAGGTGGCGGTCCACGTGCAGGATGAAATCGATCAGTTCCATGAAAACGTCCAGGAGAAAGGCAGGCGGATGCTAGCAGGCGTCGCCGGCGGCCGGAATGCGGCGTCGCTCATTTTGCGCCGATGGTCGGCGCCAGCAGTTGCAGCATCGTACGGGCCATGCCGGGCAGGTCGAGCGGCATGTCGAGATCGAGCATGGTCTGCATGCCGAGCACCTGGCTCATCAGCATCTGTGCGAGCTGGCCTGCGTCCGTATCGCCGCGCAGTTCGCCACCGTCCTGGGCGCGTTGCAGCGCGGCCGTGAGCCGGCTGATGCCGGCGGCGTTGACGCGCAGGTATTGCAGGCGCACCGCCTCCGAGCGCGCACAGGCCTCGAGCAGCTGATACGGGCGCAGACCGCCCTCGCGGCTGATGGGGTAGTCACCGCCCGCCACGGTGCGCAGGAAGCGTTGCACCAGTACGAGGAAGTCGTCGTCGCTGTCGTCCGCACCCAGCAGGGTGTCGATGAAGCTGAAGCCGACCCGCTCGATGACCGCCGAAATCAGCTCGTCGCGATCCTGGAAGTGCACATAGAAAGCGCCGCGGGTGTAGCCGGCGCGGGCGCAGATGGCGTCGAGGCTGGCGTCCAGGCCTTCGCTGCGGAACAGCAGGGTGGCCGCGCGCAGCAGGGCCTCGCGGGTTTCCAGCTTGGTTTCGTCGCGGGAGCGCGCCGTCGGGACGGGAGGCTTCTTCATGGTCGGGTTCTAATTGACATACGGTGTCGTATGTGGAAATAGTACGGACATACGGCGTCGTATGTAAACACCGAAATTCCGGAGGGGCGTGGTCCTGCGCCACCGGATGTTCCCGGCAACCGGTCTTCCTCGCCCAGCGGCAGGAGCCTCTACAGGAGTGTCAGCATGTCGGATCGAATTCGTGGCAAGGTCGTGGCCATCACGGGAGCGGGGCGCGGCATCGGCCTCGCCACGGCGCAGGCACTCGCCGCGCGGGGCGCGCGCGTCAGCATCGGCGATCTCGACGCCGGCCTTGCCCGTCAGGCGGCGGCCCTGTTGCCGGGGGCTTTTGGCGGCGCGCTCGATGTGCGCAGCAGGGAATCCTTCGCCCGCTTCCTCGAGGAGACGCGGGCTTCGCTCGGCCCCATCGACATCCTGATCAACAACGCCGGCATCATGCCCATGGGCCGCTTCGAGGCCGAGGACGACGCCATCACCGATGCGCAGATCGACATCAACCTGCGTGGCGTGATCCACGGCATGAAACTCGTGCTGCCGGCCATGCGGGCCCGCCGCCAGGGTCATATCGTCAACGTGGCCTCCATCGCCGGGCGCATCCCCATTCCTGGCGCCAGCGTCTATTGCGCGACCAAGTTCGCCGTCATCGGACTCACCGAGTCAGTACGCCAGGAAGTGCGCGACCAGGGCATCGACGTCACACTTGTGCTGCCCTCGCGCGTGTCCACCGAACTGTCCAGCGGCACCGGCAGCGGCGGCATTCCCACGGCGGCGCCGGAAGAAGTGGCTGCGGCCATCCTCCATGCCATCGAACACCGTTTGCCCGAGGTGACTGCACCGCGCTACCTGCAGCCCTTCACGCGTGCCGTGCAGGTGCTGCCGCGCTGGCTGGACGGCAATGTAAGGCGCTGGGTGAAGGACGACCGCATCCTGACCAGCCTGGATCGCGGTGCGCGTGCCGCCTACGAGCAGCGTCTCGCCGCGCTCACGCCGGCGGATCCGCCCAAGGCTGCGGAGAAGGACGCCGCGCCCGCCAAGGCGACCGGCAAGAAGCCGAAGAAGTCCGCCTGAAGACAGGGCCGGCGACCCTGCGTTCATCTGGCGGCCCTGCGCGCATAAAACAGAAAGGTCTGCTGGAAACGGCAGGCCTTTCTGTTTGTGCAATTGCAGTGGCGATGTCGCGAACCATCTGCTGAATGCTGTTTCCAGCGTCAGTAGAAATTGCGCAGCAGCAGCTCGGGCGGATGCGGCTCCAGGTAGACCTGGCGCTGCACGTACTCGTTCGGGTGCTGGCGCAGGTGGTGGCGCAGCAGCGTCAGCGGCGCGATCAGCGGCACGCGGCCCTGGCGGAAGTCATCGATGAGGGTCGCCAGTTCCTGCCGGCTCGTGGGATCGAGCAGCTTCTTCAGGTAGCCGGCCAGGTGCTGCAGCACGTTGGTGTGGCTGCGGTTGCTGCTGACGATCTTCAGCGTCGCCATGAAATCGTGGATGTAGTCCTGCGCTGCGTCGTCTATCGGACGCTGGTGGGCGAGGGCGACCAGGCGTCCGAGGTGCTGGTAGGCGGCGGGCCGGTGCGCCATCAGCAGGTATTTGTGGCGGGCGTGGAAGTCCTGCAGCCGGGCGAGGGTGAGGCCGGCGGCCTCCAGCGCGCGCCAGCGCTGCCAGGCATAGACGCGCGTCACGAAGTTGTCGCAGAGCAGCGGGTCGCGCAGCCGGCCTTCTTCTTCCACCGGCATGAGCGGGTGCCGTTGCGTGAACTCGCGGGCATAGATGCCGCGCGTGCTCCGGCCGATGGGATTGCCGTTCTCGTGGTAGACCTTGATGCTGCCGAGGCCGCAGCTCGGCGAGCGTCCCATGAAGACATAACCGCAGAGTTCGCCGAGCTCGGCGGCCTTGTCGCGGCCGTAACGCTCCAGTTGCTCGGTCACGTCGAGACCTGCCGTGCGGTTGCCGACGGCGCGCACCGCCTCGTCGTGCAGGCTGCCGACCAGGTGGATGGCCTCGCGCGGCGCGCCCATGCCGATGCCCATCTCGGGGCACACGGGGACGAACTCGAAGCGCTGCGCCAGCACTTCGGTGCAGATTTTCGAATGCTTGTGGCTGCCGTCGTAGCGCACCAGGTCGCCGAGCAGGCACTGGCTGATGCCGACGGGTACCTTGGCGGGGAAATCGAAGATCGGATCGGTCATGGGGCAGTGTGTCTCCAGGCGTCGGCGCGGTCGCGAACACGCAGCGGCCTCGGTGGGAGTATCGCCACTGTTGCCACTGGTGGCGAGCCTACAGCCGCCCTACAGCGAGGCCCGCTGACCTGCACGGAAGAATTTCGCGCCCTTATACATTGCCGATGAAAAGTTGGCGCAACAGCTTCTGCCGCCAGCTTTCCGGATGGTCCAGGTGCAGGCGCTCGAGCAGGGCAGTGGGGATTTCCTTGTCCTCGCGCAGGCTCGCGATCAGCGACTTCACCATCTGCACGGGCGAGTCCGCCATTGCCTGCATGCGCTGCAGCACCTTGATGATAGCCAGCTCCTCGTCGGTGAAGTCGTTGCCGAAGGGGAAATCCGGCAGCAGCTTCTGGCCGCGCAAGTCCTGCAGGCGGGCCGCCACGGTTTCCGGCAGGTTGTTCTGCAGCGGCACGGGAATCTCGTAGTCGTTCTCGACCTTGCCGGCGGCCTTGGCCTGGGCCAGCAGTTCCGCCTGGAAACGCGAGTCGGTGATGGCCAGCAGGCGCTTCACCACTTCATGGTCGGGCTGGCCACGCAGGTCGGCGATGCCGTACTCGGTGACCACGATGTCGCGCAGGTGGCGCGGGATGGTGGTGTGGCCGTAGTTCCACACGATGTTGGACATGAGCTCGCCCTTCGAGCGGCGCGTGGCGCGCAGCATCATGATGGAGCGGGCGTCGTGCAGCGCGTGGGCCTGGGCGACGAAGTTGTACTGGCCGCCGACGCCGCTGACGAGGCGGCCGGAGTCGAGGCCGTCGGATACCGCCGCGCCGAGCAGGGTCATCATCATGCAGGTGTTGACGAAGCTGGCGTCGCGGCGCTGCGCCGCGGCCAGGTCTTCCTGGCCGTAGAGCTGGTTGATGAAGCTGATCGCCGTCATGTTGATGCCGCCCAGCTTTGCGGGCGGCATGGTGCGCAGCTTTTCATAGAAATCGCGCGGCCCGAGGAAGAAGCCGCCGTGCATGTAGATGCCCTTCTGCAGGCGATGGCCGAGGCAGTGGCGGTTGAGCGCGGCCAGGGTGGCCGGAGTGTCGATGTCGAGCGGGATGCGCTCGTCGCCCGCACAGAGCTGGCCGGCGCGGACCGTGACGTCCTCGCGCAGGATGCCGAATTCCTGCAGGAAGGCCACGTCCCGCATGGACAGTGGCGACTCGACGACGCCGGCCTCGCGCAGGGCGGGCAGCGTTTCCGCGTCGACCGTGACAGAAAGCTTGCCGGCGTTGAGCAGGCGCTGCAGCCCGGCATGCGGGAAGACCTCGCGGCGCAGGATGCCGGCGTCGATCAGCGCCATGAAGCCGTTCACGAACATTTCCGAGCAGCCGTAGAGGCCCTGGGCGAAGCGACCGCTGTCGGCAAGCGGCGCGCCCATGGCCGTGAGGGTGTTGCGGTATTCGGCGTTGTGGCGGTCGCGCACGATGAGGGCGTGCGAAATGGCGTCGCCCAGCGAGCCGATACCGATCTGCAGCGTGCCGCCGTCCTTGACCAGCGAGCTCACGTACAGGCCGATGGCGTAGTCGGTAAGGTCCACCTTCATGTTGGGGGCGGAGAACACGGTGTGCGTACAGGACGGCTCGGTAACGATGGCGTCGACTTCGCTCTCGTCGATCAGGGCGTCGTTTTCCATGAAGGGCATTTCGCGGTTGACCACCAGCACGCGGTAGACCGAGCGGCCGCTGCTGCGCATCAGGCGCACGATGTCCAGCGTGACGTCGGGGTTGCTGGAGAGGGAGTACTCGGTGCGGCCGCCGCGTTCGCGCACCGCCACGGCCTGGGCCACCACGTTGATGCCCTGTACCAGCATGTCGCGGGCGACGTGCGTGTAGTTGCTGGAGAGGTAGTGCTGCTGGGCGTAGTCGTTGTGCAGGTACTCGCCGGACTTGTAGAAGAACTCGGTGACGTCGATGTTCTTCGGCATCATGCCGCTGTGGCGGTCCGTTACGTAGGCGAGGTCGGGGTAGTTGCCGAACACGCGCTCCACGAAGGGGCCGAGGAAGCGCGCTTCCATGTCGCTGTGCGCCTTGGGCTTTTCCAGCGACAGCGCGGTGAAGATGCGCAGCTTGAGGAAGGGGGTCGCCTTGACCCGGTTGTAAAGGGCGTTCACCCAAGGGTTGGGCTTGCCGATCCCGAGCGGGATGCCGAGGGTGATCACGGGCCCGACGCGGGCAATGAGGTCGTCCAGGCAATCGTCGATACGGTCGAAATGGCGCGCCATCCGGGGAGTCCTTGTGTTTATTCCGGGGTAAACATCTTAACGGCAAAAAAGCCGACTCGTCCCTGTCCTGCGTCAGTACAAACCGGTTACGGAGTGGGCGCCTGAGGGTAGGTCTGTCGGGTATACTCCGCCGACTTTTTCGCCCCTGGCCCCGTTCCCGTGCTCGAAGCCCGTCAGCTCGCCGTCTCCCGTGACGATCGCATGCTCTTCTGCGGGCTGGATTTCCAGCTTCCCGCCGGGCAGGTGCTCCAGGTCGCCGGGCCGAACGGCGTGGGCAAGACCACCTTGCTGAACATCGTGGCCGGACTGGCCCCGGCCGAGGCCGGCGAGATTTTCTGGCAGGGCCGGCGCGTCGCTGACGACCCCGCGGCCTTTCGCCGCGACTTCACCTGGCTCGGCCACCAGGGCGGACTCAAGCTCATGCTGACCGCGCGCGAAAACCTGGGCTGGCTCGCCCGGCTGCGCGGCCTGCCGGTGGACGATGCCGCCGTGCTGGCGGCGCTCGAGACGGTGGGCCTGCCGGGCTACGAGGACGTGCCGCTGGCGCGCATGTCGGCGGGGCAGAAGCGCCGTGTCGGCCTGGCGCGACTCTTCGTGGAGCGGCGCCCGCTGTGGATACTGGACGAGCCCTTCACCGCCATCGACCGCCAGGGCGTGGTCGAGCTGGAGGGATGGCTGGGCCGGCATGCCGCCGACGGCGGCATGGTGCTGCTCACCACGCACCACGAATTCGCGCCGGGCTTTCCGGTGCAGCGGCTCAATGTCGCCGACTTCCGGCCCGCGCCGGAGTACCTGTCTTGAACGCCGCGCTCGCCCTGCTTGGCCGCGACCTGCGGCTGGCCTGGCGCCAGGCCGGCGACTGGCTGATGCCGCTGGGTTTCTTCCTGCTCGTGGTCACGCTGTTCCCGCTCGCCATCACGCCGGAATCGAAGAAGCTTGCCCTGATGGCGCCCGGCATCATCTGGGTGGCGGCCATGCTGGCCATGCTGCTGTCACTGGACGGCCTGTTTCGCCAGGACCTGGACGACGGCGCGCTTGAACAGTTGCTCGTGGCGCCGGCGCCGCTACCGTTGCTGGTGCTGGCCAAGGTGCTCGCACACTGGCTGCAGACCGGCTTCTGCCTGGTGCTGCTGGCGCCGGTGGCGGCGGTGATGCTCTTCCTGGAGGCCCGGCAGTTGCCTGTGCTGATCGCCACGCTGCTGCTCGGCACGCCGGTGCTGAGCCTGATCGGGGCCATCGCGGCGGGTCTGACCGTGGCCTTGCGTCGCGGTGGCGTGCTGGTGGCGCTCATCACACTGCCGCTGATGGTGCCGGTGATCGTTTTCGCCACCGGCGCCGTGCAGGCAGCCGGGCTCGGCCTGCCGGTGGCCGGTTACCTGGCGCTGCTCGCGGCCTTCCTGGTGCTGGCGGTGACGCTGGTGCCGTTCGCCGTGGCGGCGTCACTGCGCATTGCGGTGGGTGGCTAGCGCGAAGGGTGGGGCGCGCTGCAGGCCCGTCGTGGACGCTGCCCTGGCGCGCTGGATGAAATGAAGGTCTGGCGCCACGGCCGCTGTCGAGCAGGCCGGCCCACGGATTTCTGGCATCGAGGTTGTTATGTGGAAACGGGTGTGGGACTACCTGCAGCGCACGGTGAGCCCCAGGCATTTTTACGACATCGGCGGGCAATGGCTGCCCTGGCTGTGGCTCGTGGCCGGCGCGCTGCTGGCGACTGGAACGGTCTGGGGCCTGGCCTTCGCCCCGGCGGATTACCAGCAGGGCAACAGCTACCGCATCATCTTCATCCACGTGCCGGCGGCGAGCCTCGCCATGGGCGGCTACGTGCTGATGGCGGCCTGCGGCCTCATCCACCTCGTGTGGAAGGTGAAGACGGCGGAGATGATGGCGCGCCAGGTGGCTGCCATCGGCGCTTGGTTCTGTTTCATCGCGCTCTTCACCGGCGCCGTGTGGGGCAAGCCGACCTGGGGCACCTACTGGGTCTGGGACGCGCGCCTCACGTCCATGCTGATCCTGCTCTTCCTGTATGTCGGCGTGATCGCGCTGTATTCGGCGTATGAGAACGCCGCCAGTGCCGGCAAGGCCGCCGCCATCCTGGCGCTGGTGGGCGTGGTCAACCTGCCCATCATCAAGTACTCGGTGGAGTGGTGGAACACGCTGCATCAGGGCTCGACCTTCCGTATCACCGAGCGCCCGACCATGCCGCCCGAAATGTACCTGCCGCTGCTGGTGATGATTCTCGGCTTCTACGCGTTTTTCGCCGCCACGGTGGTGGCACGTACCCGCAACGAGATCCTGCACCGTGAGCGCCGCTCGCAGTGGGTGCGCGAGATCGTGAAGCGGCAAGGAGGGACGGCCTGATGTATTTCGATTCCTTTGCCGAGTTCCTGGCCATGGGCCGCCACGCGCCCTATGTCTGGAGCGCTTACGGGCTCACCTTCGCCATCGTGCTCTGGAACGTGCTGCAGCCCTGGCGCCGGCGCCGCACGTTGCTGCAGGAGCAGGCTGCGCTGCTCAGGCGCGAACAGCGCGCCACGTCGCCCGAGGCGGCGGCTTCCTCGTCCACGGATGGCAACGACTCCCTTCGCTAACGACGAGATCCCGGATCATGAGCTTTACCCTGACGCCCAAGCGCAAGAAGACCCTTCTCATCCTGATCGCCGTGATGATCGGCGTTGGCATTGCCGTGGGGCTCACCCTGTATGCCCTGCGCCAGAACCTGAACCTTTTCTACACGCCGACGCAGCTGGTGCAGCACGAGGCGCCGGAGGGCCAGCGCATCCAGGTGGGCGGGCTCGTCATGCAGGGGTCGCTGAAGCGCGAGCCGGATTCGCTGGCGGTGCGCTTCACCATCACCGACCTCAAGAACTCGGTGGACGTGACCTACACGGGCATCCTTCCCGACCTGTTCCGCGAGGGGCAGGGCATTGTCGCCAACGGACGTATCGAGAACGGCGTGGTGGTGGCGGAGGAGGTGCTGGCCAAGCACGACGAGACCTACATGCCGCCGCAGGTGAAGCATGCGATCGAGCAGGCGGGGCATCCGGCCGGGAAATGACAGGCGCAGGATGTCTCCGCGCGCCGCTTCGCGAGGCGCTCGCCGCCCAAAAAAAAGCCCGCATGCCGCGGGCTTTTTTCATGGGGTGACGGGTGAGACCTCGCCTCGGATGCTCCAGGCAGGCCTACTTCCAGTCCCCGCGCAGCGCACGCACCTCCGCCTCCAGCCGCTCCGGCGTGGCGGCGGCGGGCTCCACCGCCGTGCCGACATGCAGCGCCACATGCGAACGGAAGCGCCGCGGGAACTTGGTGAAGGCGGCCCCGCCCTTGCGGCTGGAGAAACTGCCCCACATGCCCTGCAGCGCCATCGGGATCACCGGCACCGGCGTCCGCTCGACAATGCGCTGAATGCCGTTCTTGAACGGGTAGATCTCGCCCGTGTCCGTGATGCGGCCTTCGGGGAAGATGCAGACCATCTCGCCGTTCTCCAGGGCCGTGGCGATGTCGTCATAGGCCTTCTCCAGCAGGGCCGGATCGACCTTGTACGGCGCGATGGGAATCGCGCGCGCAGTGCGGAAGATGAAGTTCAGCACCGGGTTCTTGAAGATGTTGTGGTCCATCACGAAGCGCGGCGGCCGGCGGATGGCGGTCGCCAGGATCAGCGCATCGAAGAAACTCACGTGGTTGCAGACCAGCACGCAGGCGCCTTCCTCGGGGATGCGGTCGGTGTTCCTGCGGTCCACGCGGTAGAACACGCTCATGAACATCCACACCAGAAAGCGCATGAGGAATTCCGGCACCACGGTGAAGATGTAGATCGACACGAGGGCGGACAGCAGGGCGGTAATGGCCAGCAGGCCCGGCAGGCTGACCCCTGCCTTCAGCAGGCCGACCGCCATGAGCGAGGCCACCACCATGAAAAGCGCGTTGAGGATGTTGTTGCCGGCGATCACCCGCGAGCGGTGGCTGGGTTCCGAGCGCGCCTGGACCAGCGCATACAGCGGCACGATGTAGAAGCCGGAGAAGACACCGAGGCCGAAGAAGTCGACCAGCACCCGGGTATTGCCCGGCACGTCGAGGAAGGCGCCGATCGTGGCCGCCGGCACCGCGCCGAGCTCCGGGTGGGAGAGCGTCGCGAACCAGATGTCCACGCCGAACGCGGTGAGGCCGATGGCGCCGAAGGGCACGAGGCCGAGCTCCACCTTCTTGCCGGAGAGCCGCTCGCAGAGCAGCGAGCCGATGCCGGTGCCGACCGACATGGTGGTCATGAGCAGGATCACCGCATACTCGTTGCCGCCCAGCACCTCCTTGGTCAGCGCCGGGATGTTGGAGAGCATGGTCACGCCGTAGAACCAGAACCAGGAAATGCCCAGCACCGACAGGAACACGGTGCGGTTGGCGCGGATGAAGGACAGGTTGCGGATGCTTTCGGTGACCGGGTTCCAGTTCACCTTGAGGTCGGGCGCGGCGACGCCGCTGCGCGGGATATAGAAGGCAACGCCGAGGCCGACGACGGCGACGGCGACGATGGCGATGCTGAGCGCGTGGATGCCGGTGTCCCCCGGCAGCGTGATCAGGTAGCCGCCGAGGATGGAGCCGACCAGGATGGCCACCGAGGTGCCCATTTCCACGAGGCCGTTGCCGCCCACGAGCTCATCGGCACGCAGCGCCTGCGGCAGGATGGCGTACTTGATCGGCCCGAACAGCGTGGAGTGGATGCCGAGCAGGAACAGCGCCGTGATCAGGAAGGCGAGGTTGTTCGCGTAGAAGCCGGCGCAGGCCAGCGCCATGATGCCGACCTCCAGCGTCTTGATCAGGCGGATCAGCACGGCCTTGTCCCAGGCGTCGGCGATCTGGCCCGCGGTGGCCGAGAACAGGAAGAAGGGCAGGATGAAGATCGCCTGGCAGAGCGGTGCCCGGATTTCCACCGGCAGGCTGCTGATTGTCACGGCGCGGTAGGTGAGCAGGATGATCAGGCCCTGCTTGAATACGTTGTCATTGAAGGCGCCGAGGAACTGCGTGGTGAAGAAGGGCAGGAAGCGGCGGGTCTTGAGAAGGCTGAACTGGCTGCTCATGGGCAATCCTTTATGGAATTCGTGCTGCCCTTGAACGTGCAGGGGCAGGAAGCGGCAAGCTTAAAGGAAGGCCTGCAGGGCAGGCCAGCCGTACCGGCCGGGCCACGAAGGCCGTGCTGCTTGTGTGACCGAGTTCCGCTGCCGGCTGCCGCGGTAACAGGCGCCGGCGAAACTGGCTATCATGCATTTTTTGAATTGCGCCACTGGCGGCAAGGGCGAGAGCGCGTGCAAGAGCGGCTTGGGGACAGGAGGAACCGGGGAGCGGCCATCGCGGGCCTGTTCCTGCTTGCCTGGCTGTTGCCCGGCCTCGCGCGTGCGGCGGTCGCGGTCGACATCGTGGGTGCGAGTGGCGACCTGCGCGAGAACATCGAAGCCTATGTCGGCACGCTGCAGGACGACGAACTGGCCAGCTGGCGTAGCACCCGCACCCGGCTCTACGAGAACGTGAAGGAAGCCCTGCGCTCGATGGGCTACTACGGCGCCGAAGTCGACATCGGCCTCGACCGGGAACGGGTGCGCATCGCCATCACGCCCGGCGAGCCGGTGCGGGTGCGCCGCCTGCGCCTCGTGTTTACGGGCGATGCCGACAGCGATCCCGCCTTCGCCGCCCTGCGCGAGACGCTGCCGGTGCGCGAGGGCGACATCCTGCACCACGGTCGCTACGAAGCGATGAAGACCGCGGTGCGCAATCTCGGCGTGGAGCGCGGCTATTTCGACGGCGAGTGGGAAACCCATGCCGTCGCCGTCGATCCCGAGGCGCGCAGCGCCGACATCGACCTCGTCTACGCAAGCGGGCCGCGCTACCGCTTCGGGGCCATCCGCTTCCAGAAGGCGGACGGTAGCGAGCAGGATTTCCTCAGGCCCGGCCTGCTGCGCCAGTTCTCGACCTTCAAGGAAGGCGATCCCTACGACGCCGGCGCCGTCATCAAGTTCAACCGTGCCCTGCTCGACTCGCGCTTCTTCAGCGAGGTGCGCGTGCAGGTGGAGCGCGAGCGCAGCGTCGATAACGCGGTGCCCATCGACGTGGTGCTCGCCGCGGACAAGCCCAACAACATGGACGTCGGTATCGGCTACTCCACCGACGTCGAGGAACGCCTGACGCTCAAGTGGCAGCGGCCGCTCATCAACGCCCGCGGCCACGGCATCGAGGTCGGCACCGAGCTGTCGCCGGTGCGCTCCAGCCTCGACGCCAAGTACACGGTGCCGCTGACCCATCCCGTGAACGACAACCTGCAGTACCTCTACGGCGTGCGCCGCGAGGAGGTGGAGGAGATCGTCACCTGGAACACCGTACTCGGCGTGCAGCGCCAGCTGCGCCAGGAGAACGGCTGGCAGCGCACCTACTCGCTGCGCGGCCTGCGCGACACCACCGAGCTGCCCGGCGGGGAGATCAAGAAGGACCTCGTGCTGCCCGGCGTCAGCTTCGACCGCCTGCGCACCAAGGGCGGCGTTGATCCGCACTGGGGCGACCGCCAGTTCTACCAGATGGAGGTCGCCTCCGAGGATGTGCTCTCCGACGCCAGCCTGGTCTGGCTGCGCAGCGGTTTCCGATTCCTGCGCACCTATGCCGGCCGCCACCAGATCCTCCTGCGCGCCGACGGCGGCACCGTGCTGACCGACAACTTCGACGACGTGCCGCAGTCCATGCGTTTCTTCGCCGGCGGCGACCAGAGCGTGCGCGGCTACTCCTACCGCTCGCTGTCGCCGCGCGACGACAACGGCATCGCCATCGGCGCGCGCAACCTCCTGACCGGCACCGTGGAGTACGACTACGAATTCGTGAAGCGCTGGCGCGTCGCCGTGTTCACGGACGCCGGCAATGCCTTCGACTCCGCCAGCGAGCCCTTCAAGGTCGGCTCCGGCATCGGCATCCGCTGGGTGTCGCCGGTGGGGCCGATCCGCCTCGACGTGGCCTGGCCCGTCACGGAAACCGACAAGGGCCTGCGCGTGCACTTCTCCATGGGGCCCAACCTGTGAGCTGGCGCCACCATGCCCGCCGCGCCGGCCGGCACATCTGGCGCGTGTTCCTGGTCGTGCTGCTGCTGGCGGTGCTGCTGGCCGGGGCCGTCCTCGCGGTGCTGGGCAGCGAAACCGGCAGCCGCTGGCTGCTGGAGCAGGGCCTCGGCATGCAGAAGACGCTGAGTGCCCGCTACCAGCGCGGCACCTGGCTGGGCGGCCTGGAGCTGGTGGATGTGCGCATCCACACCCGCAAGACCGATGTGCGCATCCGCCACCTGCTGGCGCGCTGGACGGTCTGGCAGCTGCTGCGCGGCACTTTCCAGGTGGAATCGCTGCGGCTGCGGGACGTCGACATCTACAAGCTCACCGCGCCCACCGACGAGCCCACGCAACTGCCGACGCTGCTGCTGCCGGTGCGCCTGGTGGTGCGGCAGGGCGAGGCGACCGACATCCGTTACTGGCGCTGGCAGGCGAAGGAGGCCCAGGTCTTTCGCCGGCTCGAGCTGGCTGATGCGCGCTGGGCCGGCACCCGGGTCCGCTTCAGGCAGCTCGCCCTCGACCATGCACGCCTTGGCCGGCTCGAGCTTGGCGGCCAGATACGGGTGCGCGGCCCCTGGCGCCTGACCGCGACGGGGGCCTTCGACTACCTGCCGTTCCGCGACAAGGGCTGGCGGCCGCTGACGGTGCAGCTCGGCGGCTCCCTGGAGCAGCTCGCCATCCGCCTGGAGTCCACGGGCGGCCTGACAGCGGTCGGGGAGGGGCGATTGCAGCCCCTGCAGCCGGACATGCCTTACCAGGCGTCACTGCAATGGCAAAAGGTCAGTCTGCCCTGGTGGTCGGACCAGATGTGGCGGAGCGAGGGCGGCAATCTCAAGGTGACGGGGAATCGCGACGGGTTGCGCGGCGAGGGCTCGGCCCAACTGTCCAGCCTGCGCCTGCCGCCCGGCCGCTATGCGGTGAAAGGCAGTACGGATTGGCGCTCCGCCGTACTGGATGAGTTCAATTTCAATGGCTTGGGCGGAGTTGCTAAAGGGAAGGGCGAGCTCGACTGGCGGCTGGGGCTCAAGTGGCAGCTGCAGTCGCAGCTGACGCGCATCGATCTCAGGCGCAAGTGGAAGGTCCCGGAATTGGCTGTACCAGTTCTGACAGGCGAGCTTTCCACTACAGGTCATACCAAAAGCGGCGACTCGGACATCGTGGCTACCCTGCGCCTCACCGGGGGGGAAAGCTGGGAGCTGGTGCAGCACGGGCGTGACTGGCCCTGGAAGACAGAGTCCCCGCAGCGCCTGTGGCTGCGCTGGTCCGGCGTCGATCGCCGGCTGGAGGATGGGCGTCGCTTCCAGAGCGCCAGCGGCGAGCTGCAAGCGGAGGGCAGCCGGCGGGATTACCGGGCGCAGGCGGACTTCCGGCTGGCGGGCGATGGCGTGCCTGCGGGACAGTGGGGGCTGACCGTGGCCGGCGTCGAGCGCCGGCTGGCGGTTTCACGCCTCGATTACGCCGGCGACGCCGGCCAGCTGGGCTTCCAGGGCGAGCTGGATCTGGTCGGACCAGTGCTGTGGCGTGGTGAGTTCAGCCTCGGCAACTTCGCCACCGCCTGGCTGCGGCCCGACTGGCCGGCGCACCTGAGCGGGCGCCTCGCTGGGTCGGGCGCCTGGAGCGACCGTCGCCGCGAGTTCGACTTCGAGGAGGCACATCTGGAGGGCGACCTGCGCGCCGAGCCGTTCCGGCTGGACGGGCCGCTGGAGCTGGCGCTGGTCCCGGAGGGCTGGCCGGCGTTCCGCAGCAGCAACCTCAGCCTGCAGTGGGGCGGTAACCAGGCGGTGCTCCTGGGCGGCCTGCGCGACGGCCACTGGGACCTCGCGGCACAGCTCGACCTCGGCAACCTGAAGCTGCTGCATAGTGATCTTGGCGGGCGGCTCACCGGCCCGCTCGCCCTGCAGGGCGCCGAGCGCCGGCCCGACATCCAGGCGAACCTGAAGGGCGAGGGCGTCGCCTTCCGGGGCTGGCGCGCCAAGTCCGTGGCCATCGACGGGAATGTGCTGGCGCTGGGTGACGCGGAGAGCAAGGCGGCCCTGACGTTGGCCGGGGTGATCAATCCCGCGGGGCGTGAGCTCGGGAATGCCCGGCTCGACCTGGCCGGTACGCGCGCGCGGCATGCCCTGCAGTGGCAGGCGGCGCAGGCCGATATGACGGGTCGCGGCAGCCTGGCCGGCAGCTGGCTCTCCACCGGCTGGAGCGGCCAGATGGAGTCCGGCTTCGTCAACCTGCCGGACCTGTACTGGGCGCTGGAGGCGCCGTTTGCGCTCGACTGGAGCCGCGCCGGCCGCGAGATCCGCCTGGCGCCCCATTGCTGGGTCAGTGGCGAGGCACGGCTCTGCAACGAGGACGACATGCGCCTGGGCACGGCCGGCCACGTCAAGGTCGCGCTTTCAGGGCTTCGCCTCGAGCGGCTCGCATCCCTGATGCCCGAGGGCCTGCAGGCGCAGGGCTTGCTGACCGGGGCTGTCGCAGGTGACTGGGCCGCCGGGCAGCGACCGTCCCTGTCGGCCCGCCTGGATGCCGGCGAGGGCAGCCTGCGGCTGCTGCGCGAGGACGCCCGCAGCTCCCTGACGCTGGGCTTCCAGCGCATTGCCCTGTCCGCCGACGCCGGCGGCCGCGCCGTCGACCTGCGCTTCGACCTGCAGTCGGCCGATATGGGCCAGGGGTGGATCGCCGCCCGTGTCGATCCTTATGCCGACGGTCGCCCGTTGCAGGGCGAACTGGCCCTCGCAGGATTGCGTCTCGAGGTGTTCCAGCCCTTCTTTCCGGCGCTCAGCACGCTGGCGGGCACGTTCTCCGCCGAAGGGCGGCTGGCCGGGGTGCTGGCACGGCCCGACTTTCATGGCCGCATCCAGTTGCGTGACGGTGAAATGGGCTTCCAGCGTCTGCCGCTGCACATCCGCAACATCGCCAGCCGCATCGACGTGAACGGCACCAATGCCGTGATCAACGGCAGCATGCAGGGCGGCGAGGGCAAGGCCACCCTGGCGGGCCGTGCCGACTGGAGCGCCGAGCCCTGGCTGGAGCTTGCCCTCAGCGGCGAGCGCTTCGAGCTGCGCCAGCCCCCCGAGCTCCTGGCCGCGGTCGATCCCGACCTGCGCCTGCGAGTGGTGCCGGGGCGCGCCGACCTCACCGGCAGCGTGCGCGTGCCCATGGCCCGGCTCAACCTGAAGCCACTGACCGACCAGGCCGTGCCGCTGTCGCCGGACATCCGGGTGGTCAGCGCGGCGGATCGCGAGCGGATCGCCGTGGTGGGCCGGGTGGAGAGCTGGGACATCAACGCGGACATCCGCCTGGTGCTTGGCGACGACGTCTATTTCCATGGCTACGGCGTCAACGGCCGCGTCATGGGCGGGCTGCGCCTGCGCCAGGAAGGCCGGCGCGGCCTCGAGGCCAACGGCGAGGTCGAGCTGGACCGCGAGGCGCGCTACGACGCCTACGGCCAGCGCCTCGAGATCCGCCGCGGCCGCCTCATCTTCGCCGGCAACCTGACGCAGCCCGGCCTTGACGTGGAGGCCATCCGCGAGATCGACAACAAGGTGGTGGGCGTGCGCATGCAGGGGCGGGCCAATGCGCCCGAGGCCACCCTCTTTGCCGACACGCCCATGTCCCAGGAAGAGATCGTCTCCTACCTCGTGCTGGGACGGCCGCTCGACACTACGACCCGCGAAAGCGGCAGTGGCGGCAACCTGGCCGCTGCGGCGGCGGCCATCAAGCTGGGCGCCACCGGCGGCGCCGGCATCACCACCAAGGTCGGCGAGACCATCGGCATCACCGACTTCGCCGTGGACGCCGAAGGCAGCGGCGACGACACCCAGTTCACCGTCTCCGGCTACCTGAGCCCCAAGCTCTACCTGCGCTACGGCGTGGGCATCTTCACTCCGGTCAATACCGCCACCCTGCGCTACAAGATCAATTCCCGCCTGTACCTGGAAGCCGTCTCCTCCCTGGAGAGCGCCATCGACCTCTTCTACAACTGGCGCTTCTGAGCGGTAGCCGGGGCCGACCGGCATCGTTGAGGCGCTGGCAGGCGGATGCCTATAGTCATCGGTTGTACGTCCGTGCCAGTCCTCAGTCGGCCCGCCCACCATAACCACAAGAACCGGGGTCCCACGATGCGCGCACTCCTCGCGGCCTTCTCCTTCACCCTGATGCTGCTGCTCTCCGCCTGCGGCGACAGCGATGGTGCCGCCATGGGCTCGCCCACGCCCACCACCACGGCCAGCAGCAATGTAGTCAAGGGCGTGATCCGCAATGGCGTGGTCAAGGCCATGCGCTGGAAGGATGGTATCTATGTCCAGGTGACCAGCGCCCGCACCGGAGGTGCCGGCGAGTTTTCCCTCGAGATCCCGAATCCCGTGCCCGGCGAGGTGCTCCGCCTCGACCTCGGCGTGTCCGCCGACACCGAGATGCTCTGCGACGCCGCCCAGTGCGGCAGCGCCAGCTTTGGCGAGTGGGCTCCGCTGACGACGTCCCCCGGCCTCTCCACCTGGGTCAGCGTGGCGGAGGATGGCAGCCTGACTGTCATGCCCATGACGCCGGTCAGCACGCTGCTGGTGCGCTATGCCGAGGATGTCGGCGGCGGCCATATCGACGCCACCTCGCTCGAGGCCGCCCAGCTGCGCGTGGCGGCGCTGTTCCGCATGAGCACGACCGACCTGCTGGCGCGCCCGGGCAACATCGTCGATACCCTCTGGCTCGACGCCGCGAGCCCCGAGGCGGTCAAGGTGTCGCTGCTGTCCGCTGCCTTTGCCGAGCTGTCCCGCAGCAGTGGCCTCAGCATCGAACAGGTCATCAGCAACTACATCGACGCCTTCATCGACAACAACGGCCATCTCCTCCAGGACGGCGGCAGCAATTCCCTGGGCAACCTCTATCGCGGCGCCGACGCCGTGGCCACGATCGCCGGTTCGCCCGACGTGCAGGCCTGGGTCACGACCTGGATCGGCAACGCCGTGGCCGCGCTGCAGTCCGGCGAGCTCAGCACGGCCGCCTGCGCGCCGGATTGCGCGCCCTTCGACAGCAACGTGTTCATCGACGCGCTCGGCACGGGTGAGAACAGCCTGGGCGGCGACCTGCGTCTTGTCATGACCAAAAAGGGCGCGGCCAGCCTCGAGGCCCTGCTGGCCGGCGAGCTCGCCAAATATGGCTGGCTGGCCTCCGCCGATACCGTGCGGGTGGGCGGCACCGCCCTGCAGGTCGCCCTCATGAGCGTGATGCAGTCCTTCGGCCAGGCGCCGACGCTGCCCGAGGGGCTCACGGCCACGGTAGAGGGCAACACCACCCATCTACAGGGCGTGCTGCATGACCCGGACAACGTGATGCCGGACCTCACGGTCAACCTGCACATCACGCTGCCGCAGGTGTTGTCGACGCTGCAGGGCCATGTGCAGGGCACGCCTGGTCCGTTCTTCACCTTCGGCGCCGTCGGGACGATGGAAACCGCGAAGGTCCGCGCCAGCATCGATGGTGATTTCGTCATCGATGCCTCCGGCACCGATTTCACGTCGCTGCGTACCGCCTATACGGCGCTCGTGATGGCGACGATCTATGGGGATGAAGCGGGCATGCTCGCCGCCGAGCAGTCGCTGAACGGGGCCATCGCCGGCATCCTGCGCGCGGGCGAGGCCAGGTTCACCCTGGACGGCAGCGCCAGCCTCGCGCAACTGGATCTGCAAGGTGAAGCGCTGGTGGAAACCAGCCGGCTCGCGGTGCAAGGCAATGCCTGGCTGCACGTCGACATGAAAGGCCGCAGCAATGGCGGCATCGCCGCCAATGGCAAGGTGGAGCACGGCAGCCTTACATTGCCAAGTGGTGATCATTTCGAAGTCGATTCCGACGCGGGCCATTACCTGGGCTTTGCGCTCCGCCGGGACGGCACCGCCAGTGCCAAGTTCGCCGCCAACGTGCTGTCGTACGCGGCCGAGGCGAGCGGCGACGGCAGCATTGCCGAACTGGGCACGCTGCTGACCAACCTGCGCAACAGCGTCGCCGACGCCCTGGAGAAGCCGCCCGAGGAGGGCGCTACGGGGGATTTCCTCACGCAACTGCTCACCGATCTCGCCACGCTCCAGCTGACTGTCTCGGGGCAGGCCACCATTCCCGAACTCGGGCACACCTACACGCTCACCATCGCTGACGGCCTGATGCGGATCAGCCAGCCGGACAGCGACGCGGTGGCACTTGCGCTCAGCCTCGGGAGGCAGGGCGTGCTGGCCCGTACCGACGGCGGCTGGTGGCTGCTCGGCCTCGATCTCGCCAATCCGTTGTTCCCGGCGGTGACGCTGGCGGATTCCAGCGGCGGCGAGTGGCGATGGGTATTCGACTTCTCGGGTGTGCTGGTCGCGCCGCCGGTGGGCGAGCTGGTCGCCGATATCGGCTCCGGTGGGTGCTACGGAGCGGCGATGTACTGTTAGTCGGCCCGTCGCGCAACGTCGCGTTGAAGGCTGACGCCCTGAAACAGCAAGGCTCCGCGAGGCGGGGCCTTTTCATTGCAATGAGACCGGGATCGTCATGATGGAAAACGCCGTTCGCCAGCCCCCGCTGCAGGTGTCGTGTCCGGTCGATCGTCGCCTCGGCGCGTATGTCCGGCGTCCTGACGCCGCCTTCTGGCGTGAGCTGTTCCAGCCGGCGCCGGCTTCCACCACACATGACCAGTCACGCCGCATCCGCCTGACGCGCTACGCGCTGGGCATGGCGGCGATCGCCACGCTGCCCTATGTGCTGTTCTCCCTGTTCCTTGGCGCGAGGGAATTCCTGTCCATCGTGCTGCTGAACGTGGTGGCGGTGCTGGGCTATGGCATCGGCATGTGGGCGGCATCGCTGGGCGCACACCGTGCCGCACGGCTGTGGCTGATGGTCACGTTGCAGGGGCAGCTCGCCGCGCTCGCCTGGCTCACCGGCCCCGAGTTCGGCGTCGCCATCTTCACCCTGGTCGCCGCCGGCCTTGCGCGCGTGCTCTTCCCGACTGACGAGGGCGCGGGCCGCGCACTGTTCACAGGATTTCCCTTGCTCCTGCTGACCGCCAGTTTCATTTTTTTCCGCGAATCGCTGGTCGACTTCAGCTCCCTGCCGGACTGGCTGCTGCCGTTCACGCGCGCCGGCAATACGGTGTTCGCCGCGCTCATCATCCTGCTCCTGCTCGGCGTGTTCGAGCGCGAGGTCCTCAAGAGTGAGGCCGGGCTCGTGGAGGAGCGCAACCGCTCCGACCGCCTGCTGCATGTGGTGCTGCCGCGCCCCATCGCCGAGGTGCTGCGCCAGCGCGCCGGCGCCATCGCCGCCCGCCACACCGGCGTCACCGTCCTCTTCGCCGACCTGGCGGGCTTCACGCCCTGGGCCGCCCGGCGCGAACCGGAAGAAGTCATCGCCCTGCTCGAGCGGGTATTCGCGCGCTTCGATACGCTCCTCGCGTCCGCCGGGGCCGAAAAGATCAAGACCATCGGCGATGCCTACATGGCCGTGGCCGGCGCCCCCGAGGCCTGCACTGACCATGCCCGCGTCATGGCGGGGCTGGCCCTGGCTTTTCGTACCGAAATGGCGACGCTGCGCGAAGAAACCGGCATTCCCCTGGACGTGCGCATCGGCCTGCATACCGGTCCCGTCATCGCTGGCGTCATAGGCTCGTTGCGCCTGAGCTACGATATCTGGGGTGACACAGTGAACACGGCCAGCCGTATGGAATCCCATGGCGAGCCGGGACGCATACAGCTCACGGCGGAAACGCGCGCGGCATTGGGTGATGCCTTCCTGACCGAGCCGCGCGGAAACATCGACGTGAAAGGGAAGGGCGTCATGCCCACCTGGTGGCTTGTGGAGCGGCGCACCGCCGACTGAACGAGCGGAGAGATACCGGGCCCCGGATGCTGGCGACGTTGCCCGCGCAATCGTCTATGCCGGCCGCGGGCCTCCCTTGGCTTGAATGGCTCTGGCAGGCGCTGGCGCGACTTGGCGCAACCAGGCCTGGCCGTTATAGTCGCCCGCTTCTCGTTGCGTTCATCGCCTTCGGATCCGGTTCACCCCGGCCGGCCGGTTGATCGGGCAAGTCTGCCCGTCGCCGGTGGTAAACATCCGTGGCACCGCAATCTCGAGGTCACGTGGCCACTCGTGGCGGCCACCACTGCTGAAGGATGGAAAAACCATGCCTGCTATCACCCTCCCGGACGGGTCTGTCCGCACCTTTGATCATCCTGTTTCTGTCGCCGACGTCGCCGCCTCCATCGGCGCCGGCCTGGCCAAGGCCGCCCTGGCCGGCAAGGTCGATGGCGAGCTGGTCGACACCAGCCATGTCATTGATCGCGACGCCAAGCTCGCCATCGTCACCGAGCGCGACCCGGAAGGCGTGGACATCATCCGCCACTCCAGCGCCCACCTGCTGGCCATGGCCGTGCAGAGCCTCTTTCCCAGTGCCCAGGTCACCATCGGCCCGGTCATCGACGACGGCTTCTATTACGACTTCGCCTTCGAACGCCAGTTCACCCCCGACGACCTCGTGGCCATCGAGAAACGCATGGAGGAACTCGCCGCCGCCGACCTGCCCGTGACCCGCTCTGTGCTGTCCCGCCCCGAGGCCATCAAGCTTTTCGAAAAGATGGGCGAGAAGTACAAGGTCGAGATCATCGCCAGCATTCCCGGCGACGAGCCCCTGTCCTTCTACAAGCAGGGCGACTTCATCGACCTCTGCCGCGGCCCGCACGTGCCCTCGACGGGCAAGCTCAAGGCCTTCAAGCTGATGAAGGTGGCCGGCGCCTACTGGCGCGGCGACTCCAACAACCAGATGCTGGCCCGCATCTACGGCACCGCCTGGGGCAACAAGAAGGACCTGGCCGGCTACCTGCACCGCCTGGAGGAGGCCGCCAAGCGCGACCACCGCAAGATCGGCAAGCAGCTCGACCTCTTCCACCTGCAGGAAGAGGCCCCCGGCATGGTGTTCTGGCACCCCCACGGCTGGACCGTCTACCAGGTCCTGGAGCAGTACATGCGCCAGGTCCAGCACGACAACGGCTATGTAGAGGTGCGTACCCCCCAGGTCGTCGACAAGGTGCTGTGGGAGCGTTCCGGGCACTGGGCCAACTACGCCGAGAACATGTTCACCACCGCGTCCGAGAACCGGGATTACGCGGTCAAGCCCATGAACTGCCCTTGCCACGTGCAGATCTTCAACCAGGGCCTGAAGTCCTACCGCGACCTGCCCTTGCGCATGGCCGAGTTCGGCGCCTGCCACCGCAACGAGCCCTCCGGGGCCCTGCACGGCATCATGCGCGTGCGCGGCTTCACCCAGGACGACGCCCACATCTTCTGTACCGAAGACCAGATCGGCGCCGAGGCCGAGGCCTTCATCAAGCTGACGATGCAGGTCTATGCCGACTTCGGCTTCAATGATGTCACCCTCAAGCTCTCCACCCGCCCCGCCAAGCGCGTGGGCGCCGACGAGCTCTGGGACAAGGCCGAGGCCGCCATGGCCCGTGCCCTGGACCACGCCGGCCTGAAATACGACCTGCAGCCGGGGGAGGGCGCCTTCTACGGCCCCAAGATCGAGTTCACCCTGCATGACTGCATCGGCCGGGCCTGGCAGTGCGGCACCATCCAGCTGGATTTCAACCTGCCGCAGCGCCTGGACGCCTCCTATGTGGCCGAGGACAACAGCCGCCAGTACCCGGTCATGCTGCACCGCGCCATCCTGGGCTCCTTCGAGCGCTTCATCGGCATGCTGATCGAGAACTACGCCGGATCCTTCCCAGCTTGGCTGGCCCCGGTGCAGGCCGTGGTCATGGGCATCACCGATGCCCAGGCGCCGGGCGTACAGGCCGCCCAGGAAGCCTTGAAGGCCAAGGGTTTCCGGGCAATTGCGGACTTGAGAAACGAGAAAATCGGCTTTAAGATTCGCGACCGCACCCTTCAGCGCATCCCCTACCTCCTTGTGGTGGGCGAGCGCGAGATGGAATCCGGCACCGTGTCTGTACGTACCCGCAAGGGCGAGGACCTCGGCAGCATGTCGATAAACGACTTCGCTGACCGCCTTGCCGCGGATATCGCGCAGCGCGGTCGTCTTGTTTTGGAGAATGGAAATAGCGATCAAGCCTGAACGTAGCAGCGCCCCTGCTAAAGAGAAGCGTCCCGCCATCAATCTGGAGATCAAGGCTCGTGAAGTGCGCCTGGTCGACAAGGATGGCCAGCAGGTGGGTATCGTGCCGTTGCGCGATGCCCAGGCGGCTGCAGAAGCCGTTGAACTGGATCTGGTGGAAATCGTCCCTGATGCCGAGCCTCCTGTGTGCCGCATCATGGATTACGGCAAGCATGTCTTCGAGCTCAAGCAGCAGAAGAAGGAAGCCAAGAAGAAGCAGCACCAGGTCCAGATCAAGGAAATCAAGTTGCGTCCGGGTACCGAGGATGCGGACTATCAGGTGAAATTGCGCGCCGTCATCCGCTTCCTGGAAGAAGGCGACAAGGCCAAGATCACGCTCCGCTTCCGCGGACGTGAAATGGCTCACCAGGAACTCGGCATGAAGCAGTTGCAGCGCTTCGAGGTCGACCTGGCTGAGATCGGCACTGTGGAACAGTCGCCGAAAATGGAAGGCAAGATGATGCATATGCTCATCGGCCCCAAGAAAAAGAAGTAAGGCTTCAGGAAGAAGCCCTGCTTCTTACCCCCAGGCCGGACTGATCGCCGTGCTGAAGGGGTTCTCAATCGAGGTAATCATGTCCAAGCTCAAGATCAAGACCAAGCGCGGCGCTGCCAAGCGCTTCATGAAGACCGCCAACGGCTTCAAGCGCAAGCAGGCGTTCAAGCGCCACATCCTGACGAAGAAGTCCGCGAAGCGCATCCGTCAGCTCCGTCCCATGACCATGGTCCATGCCAGCGATGTTGCTCGTGTCGCACGCATGCTGCCGAATACTTGAGACGGAGGAGAAATAAATGGCTCGTGTAAAGCGTGGCGTAATTGCCCATCGTCGTCACAAGAAGATTCTGGAACGTGCCAAGGGCTACTACGGCGCTCGTAGCCGTGTGTACCGTGTTGCGTTCCAGGCGGTCATCAAGGCCGGCCAGTATGCCTACCGTGACCGTCGTCAGCGGAAGCGTCAGTTCCGCGCGCTGTGGATCGCCCGAATCAATGCGGCATCCCGTCTCAATGGCATGTCCTACAGCCGTCTTATCAACGGCCTGAAGAAGGCATCCATCGAGATCGACCGTCGCGTGCTGGCGGATATCGCCATGCATGACGCGCAAGCGTTTAGCGCGCTGGCCGAGAAAGCGAAAGCCAGCCTCGCAGCGTAAGCGACAGGCAAGGGCTTTCGGGCCCGACCGGAAAGGGGAAGGGCTTAGCGGTTCTTCCCCTTTTTATTTTGGCCTTGCGCTGCATTTGGGCGACAGGCTGGGCAAAAGTGCCCGTGCCACCAGTGTTGCGATGCGAGACTGGGGCGGTCATCGCCGAGAACTGCCCGTGCGATGGCAATGCCGGACCCGTGGCCTGCCACGTACCGGATCGTTAACGGTGCGTCCCCGTGCTGCCAAGGCTGCGGCCAGGCAGAAATGGCGGAGCTCCTGAATTTTCACTTTTCGCGGATGCGAGACACGATGAGCGAGTTGAAGGCGCTGGTGCAAGAGGCCCAGACCCTGATTGCCGATGCCGGGGACATGCAGGCGCTGGAACAGGTGCGCGTGCAGTTTCTCGGCAAGAAGAGCCGGATCACCGAATTGTCCAAGGCTCTCGGCCAGATGGGCGAAGAGGAGCGCAGGGCGCGCGGCGCCGAGCTCAACGAGGTGCGCGAGGCGATTTCTTCCGCCCTCAACGTACGTCGTGACACGATGGCCTCGGCGGCGCTGGCCAAGCAGCTCGAATCCGAGCGCGTCGATGTGAGCCTGCCGGGCCGTGCTGCCGACCTTGGTGGCCTGCATCCGGTGACGCGTGTGATGGAGCGCATCGAGGCATTCTTCACCGGGATCGGTTTCACCGTCGCTGCCGGTCCCGAAGTGGAGGACGACTTCCACAACTTCGAGGCGCTCAATATTCCGGACCACCATCCGGCGCGCGCCATGCACGACACCTTCTATTTCGACGCGCACCGTCTGCTGCGCACGCATACCTCACCGGTGCAGGTGCGTGTGATGAGCCAGCAGCAGCCGCCCATCCGCATCATTTGCCCGGGTCGTGTCTACCGTTGTGACTCCGACCAGACGCATTCGCCCATGTTCCACCAGGTCGAGGGCCTCGTCATCGACGAGAAGGTGAGCTTCGCCGACCTCAAGAGCCTGCTGGAAAGCTTTCTGACGGAGTTCTTCGAAGAAGAGCTCACAGTGCGCTTCCGTCCTTCCTATTTTCCTTTCACCGAGCCGTCGGCAGAGGTGGATATCCAGCGCCGGCACGGCAAGGCCGGCTCGTGGCTGGAGGTGCTGGGCTGCGGCATGGTGCATCCGAAAGTGCTGGAGAACTGCGGCATCGACCCGGAGAAGTATTCCGGATTTGCCTTCGGCATGGGAGTGGAGCGCTTTGCCATGCTGCGCTACGGCGTGAATGACCTGCGACAGTTTTTCGAAAACGACCTGCGCTTTCTGCGCCAGTTCGCCTGACGGGTGTAAGTCGAGCCTGTTCCACCGGGGCTTCGCTCGGTCGTAAGCCGGGCTCCAGTCTGACAACGACCGCCACGTCGGGCTGAAGCCGGACCTGCGGCAGGATTCGCGGCGGATGCCGCATGATGAACAAGATTTTGGCCCGTTGTCCGGGCAAGCGAGTGCGAGATGCAATTCAGCGAAAAATGGCTGCGCGAGTGGATCAATCCGGCGCTGGACACCGAGGCCCTTGGTCACCAGCTGACGATGGCCGGCCTGGAGGTGGATGAAATCGCTCCGGTGGCGTCGGCCTTTACGGGTGTGCTGGTGGGCGAGGTGCTGGACGTGGCGCCGCACCCGGATGCCGACAAGCTGCGAGTGACCAAAGTGAATACCGGTACCGAAACGCTGCAGATTGTCTGCGGCGCCGCCAATGTGCGCCCCGGGCTGCGCGTGCCCGTCGCCACCATCGGTGCCGTGCTGCCGGGCGACTTCCGCATCAAGCCGGCGAAGCTGCGCGGCGTGGAGTCCTTCGGCATGCTCTGCTCGGCTGCTGAGCTCGGCATGGTCGACAGGGCCGACGGCCTTATGGAGCTGCCTGCGGATGCGCCTGTGGGCACCAGCATTCGTGACTACTTGCAGCTCGACGACAGCGTCATCGAGCTCGGCATCACCCCCAATCGCGGAGATTGTCTGAGCATTCGCGGCCTCGCCCGTGAGGCCGCCGTCCTAAATCGCCTGGACGTGCAGGGTCCAACCATCCTGCCGCACAAATCCGTCCATGCCGACAGCCTTGGCGTTGTGCTCAAGGCTCCGGAAGCTTGCCCGCTCTATGCCGGCCGCATCATCCGCAACGTGAATGTGCGGGCGGAAACTCCGCTCTGGATGGCAGAAAGGCTGCGCCGCGGTGGTGTGCGTGCCATCAATCCGGTGGTCGATGTCACCAATTACGTCCTGCTGGAGCTGGGCCAGCCCATGCATGCCTTCGATCTGGCGAAACTCTCCGGTGGCATCGTCGTGCGCCATGCGGAAGAGGAGGAGCTGCTGGAGTTGCTGGACGGCCAGACGGTCAAGCTGCGTGCAGACACCCTGGTCATTGCCGACAGCGAGAAGGCGCTGGCCATGGCCGGCATCATGGGAGGGCAGGGCAGCGCCGTGGGCGACGACACCCGTGACATCTTTCTGGAGTCTGCCTTCTTCGCGCCATTGGCCTTGGCCGGCCGTGCCCGCTCCTATGGACTGCATACGGATTCGTCGCACCGCTTTGAGCGTGGCGTGGATTTCGCCGGGCAGGTCGAGGCGATCGAGCGCGCCACCGCCCTGGTTCTCGAGATCTGCGGTGGCGAGCCCGGCCCGGTTACCCTGGCGGTGGCGGGCGAGCATTTGCCGGTCCGGGCCCCCATTACCCTGCGCGAGGCCCGGATTGACCAGTTGCTGGGGATTACCCTGCCGGCGGCCGACATCGAGGACATCCTGACGCGCCTCGGTATTAGTGTGACCCGAATTGAGGGGGGCTGGCAGGCCATGCCTCCTTCCTGGCGTTTCGATATCGCCATTGAGGTCGACTTGATCGAGGAGGTGGCCCGCGTCCATGGCTATAACAACTTCCCCAAGGCGGTGCCCCAGGCCTCCCTGCGCCTGACACCACAGAGTGAAACCAGGCCCTCCGAGCCCCGGATCAAGCGACTTCTGGTCGACATGGGCTGGCAGGAGGCCATTACGATGAGCTTTGTGGAGCCGGGCCTGCTGGCTCGCTTCGATCCGGGGACGACACCTCTGGCGCTGGCCAATCCCATATCGGCTGACCTATCGGTGATGCGGACCACGTTGTGGGCGGGCCTGGTCAAGGCTGTCCTTTTCAACCAGAACCGACAGCAGTCGCGGGTGCGCTTGTTCGAGACCGGTCTGCGCTTCGTCCCCGGGAGCGAGGGACTGGTCCAGGAACGGATGCTGGCCGGCGTAGCCTATGGCACAGTGTTGCCGGAGTTGTGGGCTAACTCTAAGAAGCCTTTAGATTTCTTTGATATCAAAGGAAATATTGAAAGTCTGTTTGCGCTGCTAAATGCATCTGATAGAGTTGCTTTCAAGGCAGCTCAGCACCCGGCTCTGCATCCGGGACAAACGGCGGAGATCGTTACGGAAGAGCGCCACCTGGGCTGGATGGGACGTCTGCATCCGCGCCTGGAGAGCGATCTGGGCCTCGCTGGCCCGGTTTATCTGTTCGAAATCAGTCTTGAAGGCCTGCCGGCAGGCGCACTTCCACTCGCCGGCGAATTGTCCCGGTTCCCCGAAGTGCGGCGTGATATTGCCCTGGTGGCGGATCGCAAGCTGCCTGCTGCCGAAGTGCTGGCGGTGGCGGCGCAAGCGGCGGGGGCCGAGCTACGCGACTGCCGGCTCTTCGATGTCTATGAAGGGCAAGGCGTTGTCGAGGGATGCCGCAGCCTGGCCATCGGCCTGGTCTGGCAGCATCCGGAGCGGACGCTTCAGGAAGAAGAAGTGCAGAACCGCGTCGATGCGGTGCTGAACGAGTTGAAAACGCGGTTCGGGGTTACGTTGAGGGATTGAAATGACGGCACTCACCAAGGCTGAACTGGCGGAACGCCTGTTTGAGGAACTGGGCCTCAACAAGCGCGAAGCCAAGGAAATGGTGGAGATGTTCTTCGAGGAGATTCGCTATGCCCTTGAGCATAACGAGTCCGTCAAGCTGTCCGGCTTCGGCAACTTCGACCTGCGGGATAAGCGCCAACGCCCCGGCCGTAATCCCAAGACCGGTGAAGAAATTCCTATTACTGCCCGACGCGTCGTCACGTTCCGTCCGGGTCAGAAACTGAAAGCCAGAGTAGAAGCATATGCTCGAACCCAGCAATAACGCGCAGCTTCCGGAAATCCCGAGCAAGCGCTACTTCACCATTGGGGAAGTCAGCGAGCTCTGCGATGTGAAGCCGCATGTGCTGCGTTACTGGGAACAGGAGTTCCCCCAGCTCAAGCCGGTGAAGCGCCGTGGCAACCGTCGCTATTACCAGCGGCAGGATGTCATGATCATCCGCACCATCCGCAGTCTGCTGTATGAGCAGGGGTACACGATCGGCGGGGCGCGCCTCCAGCTAACCGAAGCCCGCCAACCGGAGCGCGAGGAAGTGAGCGATTCGTCTGAGTCGACGCTCTCCCTGATGGGTACGGGCGACGGCATTTTCAGCGTGGTGGTCAGGGACATGATTCTGGAGCTGGAGCAGGTCGCGACCCTGCTGAGGCGCTAAAAAAGCGCTGCCAATCCGGCTGTTACGGCTGGACAGCACGGCGGTTTTGAGTATGATTGCCGCCTCACCGAAAGGTGGTTGTCGGGGCGTAGCGCAGCTTGGTAGCGCACTTGCATGGGGTGCAAGGGGTCGCAGGTTCAAATCCTGCCGTCCCGACCAAATTTGAGGTTCCTAACCCCCTGATTTACTAGGAACTTCGCGAAGAACAGAAAGCCGGGATTTTTCCCGGCTTTTTTGTTTTTGTGCCTCGGGTGTTGCTGGTAGCCAATTGGTAGCCAATTAGGAAGTGCCATGGGGCGCGCGGCAACGTGTTGCGGGCTTTTCGTCAGCCGGCGAAGAGGGTCTCCGCACACTCAGATGCGAGCACGTCGGGATCCCTGGATGAATGCACGACCACCTCATCCACAGATGCATCGGCCAGCGTCGTGCAATCGCTTCAGCAGGTGTCTGCTAGTCATACGCTGACGGTGGCGCTGGATATGGTCCGCCTTTCTCAGAAGGCTCAGCGGGGCTCATATAGGGCATGATCGGGAGGCCGTCCCGAGAGGCTGGATCAGCCTTGCTGGCGGTGGCTGATGCCGCTGCGGTTATGTCGGCAGTGTCACTTGCCTGCGAGGGCGCGGCGGGGAGTGCGGCTGGAGCGTCACCTGGGCTTGATGGGTCCGGGTCTGCAGTAGTGCCTGGCGCGGCAAGGCTTACAGGACTCACCAGTGCTGCGCTCTTCAGCAAGGGGCCGCTGCTGCTCGTAGCGGGTTCCTCCGCGTCCAGGGCCATCTTGGCGAGTTCCGCCTTGACCGCATGCTTCACCTTGACGCCATAGGCCTTCATCCACTGCTGCTGCAGGCGAGTTGCCTTTACTTCCTCCTCGGGAGACAGGGTGAACTGTTGCCCCCCCTCTGATGCCCCCTTTGCTCGCATCGCCACCTTATGGCGCGCCAGGTCATGGGCAAGGCTCTCGCACAGGCTTTGCCACTCCTCTGCCGTGGCCGACAGTTCCTGATTCCTGTCCTTCAGCTTGTTGATCGTGTAGCGGCTGCGAATGGGGTCCAGGGCGTCCTTTCGTCCTAGCGGGAACCTTAGCGCCTTATTCTCCTGCTGGAGTTCCCGGATCCTCCTGGCCTGCTCCAGGCCGCCGTTGATCAGGTCTTCCACTGCCTGGCCGATGCTCACTCCCCGACTGGTCAATTGCGCCAGCTTTGATCCCACCTCCTTGGACATCCGGAAGCCATAGACCTTCTCGCCCTTGTGGCGGTCGTCATACCGCCGGGAGCGCCACGCAGCTCGCATTTTGTTTTCGACGAGGTCCCACCGCGGCGCATCCGGCCCTGTCAGTGGCCAGCCCTGTGCCACTCCACTGAGAGCGCGCAGGGCGTACTCATGAGGGTAGGTGCCCTCTCGCAGGTAGTGGCCGGAGATGAGGTAGGACACGGCCCAACTCACTTGGCGCGCGTTGCCTGAGTCGATCCAGTCCAGTCGATGAGTCCGCGGTCGCTTCACTCTGGGCATTCCAGGCACTCCCCAAACAGATGATCTAATCAAGCGCTTCAAGTAACTGCTTGGTGCAAATACTCAAAAATAGTTAATAACGTCGTTAACAACGTCATGTATTTTGGCTTAGACAAGAACCTACGGGTAAAATGAACCAAAATAGGTTGGCTGGTCCACGCCTCATGCAGGAAGAATACCTGAAAGTCCTCTCCCTCAAGGAGTCCGTTCTGTCGGCGGACGAGCGCTACCTGCTGCTGCGGGTCACCGCTGTTTTCGGTGAGCGGCTGGTCGCCAAGGGCGTGCGCGAGCTCGAGCAGGGGCTTGGTATGAGCGCCCGCAATTTCAGGGAGACGCGGGACTCGCTGCTGGCCAAGGGCTTTCTGGTACAGCCATCGAGGGAGGAGTCGGCGGCAATTCGAGAGTCCCAGGCCGGGAGACCCAGAGCCTGCTTCCGCGTGCATGCGGGGCCTCTCCCCGGGGTGGCAGAGGCCATGCGTCTCAAGCCACCCCACGGTGTGGGAGACCTGATTCAGCGAATGGCGGCTAGCCGGTTCCAGCCGCTCATCCGTGAGCTGGTGTTCTGGCAACTGCCGGAGGAGGGCGAGGCGAAGGCGGGTCTCGACAAGCTGAGACCGGCCACCCGGTTGTTGCTGGCGGTGCTGCTCGGGCTGGCTGATCTGGGCGGTGTGGTCCGGGAGGTGGGGCTGGGCCGGCTAGCCCATCTGGTCGGGATGAAGCGGGATCGGCTCGAGTATCACCTGGAGACGCTGGCGGCCCTGGGGTTCATCCGGGCGCGTATCACGGGCCTGACGGGGAAGTATCTGTTTGGCCAGGTGGCCGGGGCCCTCTTTCTCAACCTCGCCCATGAGGCGTTTCAGAGCCGCCTGCCCCAAGTGCTGATCTGTATCGAGGATGAGGAGCGGGTGGTTCACCAGGCGGAGGATCTGCTCGATATCCTTCAGCTCTATACGTTGCTGCGCACAAGAGGCGGGAGGCGGGCCATCAAGGGGCAGTATCCGGGGAGTCTGCTGCCGTTTCAGGGGGTAGGGGCTGAGCGCTATGGCGACAACTGCCTCAGGGACCAGACTTGGGATGAAGCGGCGAGCCTGATCAATAAGAAGCCTCCCGCCGAAGTGAGCCAGAACCGCCCCGAGGTTATGCCGGTCCGAACAGGGTTCGATCCCGCCGAGGGGCTACTGGGGGGGCAGTTGCTCTGGTTTGCCCATCGTCTTCAGCAACACTTTGAACTGGAGCGCTTGTTCGCAGGCAGCCCAATTCATGCCTTCGGGCGCTACCTGGAATCCAAGATTGACGAGTATGTCTGCCTGCTCCTGTCGGACCATTGGGGCAGCATTCGTTCCTGGCCCGAGGGAGTGGAGCCAGTCGTGTGGGAGCGCATCTGCCCGGAGATCATCACCCCCGCCAACCTTGCGGAGCTGAAGGAGTGGGAAATGCCTGAGAAGTTCAAAGAGGCGTTCCAACTCTACATCTACTTGCTTGTGCTCAGGCGTGCCTACTGGATCAAGTCCATGCTGGTCTTCGACGTACCGGCCTCAGCCCTGGGGGGCAGGCCCGAGGCATGTGACTACGTCCTGTTGCCGTCGGCGCCCTTTCAGGGCCGGGAGCGTCTGGCCATCCTGGCGATACCCCGCGACCTTGCGCCGGGGAGGCCCTTGGCACCAGTAACGGCGGTCCGGCGGAGAGGCGGGGCGTTGGATCAGCCGGTATGGAAATCCGGCGCCGCTGAGTTGATCAAGGAGCCCACCGTCAAGGAGTGGGGGTTGTTCTGGCTGCAGCCCTTCGTGCGGCCTCAGGTATTGAATGGGCTGGCCGGGGGGAGATCGCCCACCGGGGGCGTACCAGGGCGTCCGAAGGAGTAATTTTCTACCGAGCTGCCAGAAGATATGCGGAGAGCGAGTCCGCGCTGACCCAGCGAGGTATCCCCATGTCATCCCCAGCGAAGAAGCCCCTGACCGTCCTGCGGCTCAAGGCCGTGATCGCCCGTACCGGCCTTTCCAAGACCACGATCTACGAACTCGGCGACCCCAGTCATCCGCGGTACGACCCAACGTTCCCGAAGCGCTTCCAACTGACCCCCGGCGCGGTCGGCTGGGTGGAGCAGGAGGTCATGGAGTGGTTGGAGGCGAAGATTGCCCAGTCCCGGTCGGTCGAGAAGGCCGTGGCGTAACCCCCTGCCAGCTGGCGTCGGCCGGCTGGCTGTTATGCCGTCTGACCCGAAGGTTGCACAGGCAGAGAATGGGAGGTCGCCCTGTCCTTGGGGGCAATTTTCAGCGGGCGCCGCCCTCAGGCTATTGTCAGTGACGGAAACCACGCCTTCACGGCTGAAATCGGGGGTGCTACCTGCGTTTTCACGTTTGCCGAGGTACGCATGGCCCTGGGTATTAAGTGCTATATGAGATAATCAATACCAATATCTTGATAGTTAATATCTAACGATGCTCCGTCAGAGAGCATCGTATTAGGGGAAGAACGGATTACCAGCAGGCTTGGAGAATCCAAAAGCCTGCGATGGGGAAATGTAAATTCATACGGAGATGACTGGTGGTATGGCAATGATGCCAGCCACGAGTGTTTCTCATCATGAATCTCTACTCACATCCCCTGGCTCCTCAGTTCGAGAGCCAGGCTCACCTGCTCATCCAGATCGAAGACTTCGTGATCAGCGCCATCAAGGGTGGCGCCTTGATGAGCAATCACTACCGACCGGCGTCAGCCGTCCTGGAGATGGACGAGGCGGACCGCTTCGAGCGGATGATCCGCCGTTTTCTCATGGTCTACCAACCGGAGTATCGCTACAGCGAGCACATCGCAGCGTTCTGGAACGCCTGCGTGGCCCTGGGCTTGCTGGATCCCGATTGCGACGGGTTGTCGATGCCTGAGTTGTACTTTCCTCGCTGGCAAGGCATGGACTCAGTGCGCCATCTGGTGGCGCTACTGCAGGCGGAGGCGCGCAGTGAGGCCTTCCGTCGGGCTGGCCATGACCGGACCTACGCCCTGCGGCAGCGGACACTGGTGATCGAGGACTACGCACGCTCGCTGATCGCCCGTCACTGCAAGCTGCTGGTGGTGCGTGTCGACCTGGGTTACCTGGCACAGGCGCAGCACCAGGTCACGATCGATGACGTATACGCGCATCTGGGCGTGCTCAATCGGCAGCGCTACCTCGATCCGGTGTTCGAGCACCTGGTGGGGGCCATCTGGTGCCTGGAGCAGGGGCGGACGCGCGGATATCACCTCCATCTGACTTACTTCTTCAACGGCAGTCTCCTGCAGAACGGCTGGCACAAGGGGCAAGCCATCGGCGCGCTGTGGCAGCAGATCACAGGGGGAATCGGCTGGGTCCACAACTGTCATGGCGACGAGTTCAAGTATCCACGCCGTGGGATCGGCAAGATCCATCGCTCAGTGCCGGAGGAGTGCGAGAACTTGCTGAATGCGCTGACCTACTTCGGCGAGTTCGACAAGGAGCCTCAGTACTTGCGCATGCGGCCTGAGGGACGTCGCGTCTACCGGACGGGGCTTGTCCCTGGCCTCGATTGTGGGCGCGAGCCACGGTTCCTGGGCGGGTTCGGTGACGACGAGCATGCCTGCGCCTAGCGCCGGCCGATGTTTTTTTCTACAGGGCGCCAGAGCGTATGAGTGCAGACCCTTGGAGCGTGAAGCATGGCAATGACGAGTGATGTCGGAAGGCGCGACCTGCTTTCCGTGCGACGGAGCCTGCGCCGCCTGGCGCTGGTGTCCTGCTGCGAGATTTATCCCTGCAGCCGGGAGTACCGGCGACATGCCCATCTGTTCATGCCGCTGCAAGTCAGGCTGGGGCAGGACGTGGAGTCTTTGGAGTCCGTCACCTGGCGGCCAGGGCTGGAGGCCAATGGGTTCTTCCTGATCCTGGGCGCTTCCGGCTCGGGCAAGACCGAGACGCTGAAGGCGGTCGGTCGCCATATCCTGGAACACGGGATACCGGTGCTGGTGCTGGATTTCCATGGCGATGTCCGGGTGCCGGGCCTCAGCTCTGTGCTGATGTCCTCGGGGACTGATAGCTGGGTGGGGGTGAATCCGCTGGAAATCGACTCACACCGGGCCCATGAGGTAGGGCTGCGCGACCAGTACGAAGCCGTCGTCGACATCATCTCCCGGACGATCCGGTTGGGTGGTCAGCAGCGCAGCGTGCTGCTGGAGGCGGTAGCGGAAGCCTACCGGTGTGCGGGCATGCGGGAGGAGGCCCCGGCCACCTGGCATCAACCGCCGCCGACCCTGGACTGGGTGCTGTCCATCCTGCAGCACTGGGCAGAAGCCCCGGAGCGGACGAGTCAGCGCGCCAGCATCCGGAGCTGCATCTCGGCAGTCCAGGGCGCGTTTGGCCATCCGGTCTTCTCCCGGCCGCATCATCTGGTGATGGACGACATCCTGACGATGGGTATGCGAGTGGACCTCAGCAAGGCTCCTGTCGGGATTCGTACGCTGGTGGCCGATACCCTGCTGCGCAAGGTGTTCCGGGCGGTGGCGCTTCAGGGGGAGACCACGGGGGAGGCTTCCGATCTGGATCGGTTCCGGCTCTTCATCGTGATCGACGAGGTGAAGATCCTGAGCACGCAGAAGGGTGATGTTGATGATCCTCGGCTGATCCTGAACCTGCTGGCGACCGAGGCACGCAAGTTTGGCATCGGGTTGATCCTCGCCTCCCAGATGAGCAGTCATTTTGGAGCGGAAGTACGGGGCAATGCAGCCACCTGGCTGGTCCTCAAGCCGATGGACATGGAGCAGGCCCGGCGTAATGGCCGGGAGATCGGCGTCATGCCTGAGTTGTTGATGGAACTGCGTGGCCATGGAGAGGGCTTTCTCCGGTGGCAGGGCGACAAGGTGAGGAAAATACAGGTGCACCGGCTGTCGCCCGTCACAGCTTCTGATGCGCGAGAAGAATAGTTCCTTGACTACGCCGCGCTGCCGGCAGGCGTTCGCTATGGCTGGCTTTGCGGCCACCCGAGTCCAGTCTGCCCGCCGTTTCGCTATCGTTGCGTGTTACTCGGGCAGTGTCTCTGCCTTCGGCAGAGCAAGCGACCTGTGGTCCTTGGCGCCCGCTCCGGGCCTTTGCCCCAACCTTGGCCTCAGCAGCATGCATGGCTTTGGCCGGGATCAGGCAGCGCATGGGAGGAGGGGGGCTGGCATTAAGGGCAGTATGCAGGGGGGAAGATATAACCATTTTTAATATGGAAATCTAAGTGCCTTTGCAGCATGACCCCATGCCGAGGTCTGGCGAGCTGCATCATCAGCCTTCAATAAGAGATTCCTGCTTCGCACTGATTGGGAAATGAATCTATCAATCTTCTCCCCATCAGTGTTGGCAAGAAGGTTACTTATTCCTGAGGCATCCTGAAGAACTGCCGAGAACCGAAGTGAAATGTTGTATCGGCTGCGCCACTGAAAATGGGTTGGTTGATGACCAAGGTGAGCAATAAAGTCAAAAAATAAGAGAAGCCCTTCTTGGATGGAGGTAATTCGTTCGTGCTCGAAAAGTCTGGTAGCCATTGTTTCGATTGCAAATGATTTCAGGCGTGCTGTTGATGGCAACTTTGAATTCCAGAACTTGAGCAGCTTAACTATGGGCTTGAGACGCTTCCCATTGGCCTGATTAATTTTCGAGGAGTATTCAGAGTGGCTTCGAGGGTTTGTGCGGATCCAGGTGTCGGAGTCCCGATCTGGGATCTCAATTAATGTGCTCCCTTTGCTGACTTCGATGCCAGGCACTATATCCAAGCTAATATGGCTCAACTGCAAGCATACCGATCGGCGCTGTAGTCTTACGGAGCTGTCCCTGTATCTAAGTCGAACTGCTCTGGCAAAGCTCTGTAGAAGCTCCTTCGGGCGTGGCCTCGAGGCAAGAAGCGGGCTATTCCAATAGGACGCGTCGATCAGGAAGATGATGTCAACGTCGTCCAAGGGGGCAATGGCTGTGTCTCGTGCATAGCTACCGCTCAGGTAAGTGCCAATGATTCGGTCTTTAAAATGGCCTTGCTGTAGACGGTCGCGCAGATAGTTGTGGCTTCTCACCGCTCCAGCCTTCTGACTGCGACTGGGCTCAATATCAAATACCGCCT
This sequence comes from Moraxellaceae bacterium, assembly GCA_029237815.1. Lineage (GTDB taxonomy): Bacteria > Pseudomonadota > Gammaproteobacteria > Pseudomonadales > Moraxellaceae > UBA2031. Next base: position 252,059 of record JAQZBP010000003.1, on the reverse strand, counting down.
TCCTCAGGTCAGATTCACAGCTGGCCATTTGTATTTCCTTTCTTCTAGTTGGGCATGACCTGGTCTCAGGCCGTACTTTTCCCCTCAGGCGACAGCCAAGCGCCATAGGCATCGATATCAATCATCGGTACAGTCGCACATCTCTGTAGACGTGAGATAAGAGAAAATAAAAAGGCAGTTGCGGGCTTGACGTTGGTATTGATGTCGTATGTCTGACTGGCCTCATCGAAGATGAAAGTGCCATGTGCGGCCACGCATCCCATGTCCAAGCGAAGATTGGTATCCGCCGTATTCAATGCCTCTTGAAGTGGTAGCCCCATGGGGGGGCTCCACTTACTCTCCAGCGCAAGAATTCCCGAGAGGATGGGCATGAGGGTCTTGGCTGGAAAGGTTCCACCTGCATGGGGGATCGGCAGGCTAGTGCGGTGCAAGCGCCGGACACTTGCTGCTTTTTTCTGGGAATACTCGACCATTCCGGCATCAATGACCTGTTTGGCTTCGAAGACGGCATAGACGCTCTCGGCAGGGACGATCAGCTCCCCTCCGAAGTTGAAAATAAAGGGCGAATATTGCCGGTCGAAGACCACGATGTCGATTTGATCACTGAAGTTTCCATGGCTATCTACGACATGGGCTTTTGCCGCCTGATAACGTTGGGGCAGATAGTGTTGAAGAAGCTGAAGCCATATCCCCTCGGTTGCATCTCCCTTGGTGCCTGGGTGTGCAAAGCTTGTTCGCGACAAAGCCAGGCGATGCTGCAAATCTTCATGAAGGTTTTCCAGTAAGCCGCGTAGAGACCATCCGCTCATGTCAAATCTCGCTTGCTATCAGTTGACGGCCTGAGGGCCATCCTTAAAGGGAGGAGTTGGCGCAATGGAACGCACCAGATCGAGTGCGCGCTCAGCAGTCACGCTATTGTCGGGGTAGGCGTCAAGCACGATGGTAGGAAGCAGACGCTGTGTCAGATCTGAGAAGGTATACCCATAGGGAGTCCTATCGCTCTCACCCGTCGCCTGTGCGAGGGCCTGGATTTGTAGCGCCGTGAATCCAAGTTGGGAGAACCAGAGCGTCAAGAGATGTTCACGCTGTTCCAGTGTCGGGCGGCTGAAGACCAGTACATCTGCTGCGCGGCGGCGCACTGCTGGGTCAAGGGCCGAGAGTCGATTGGTACACATCAGAACAGCCACCGGCAACCTAGCGCTCGCCAGCTTGTCTATGCCGCGAATAAACGCGTTTACACCAGCACGGTCCTCATGATGCATTTGCTCAGACTCACGTGACTGCGCCAGTGCGTCAGCTTCATCAATCAGGAGGATTACCCCGCCGCGTGCTTTGGCCCCGCTCCCTTTTACCTTGGTAGCCTCGTTATAGGCGTGCTCGAAGGCAGACGATACCAGCTGCGTCATCTCGCCGACGCGGCCTTGGCCACGCGACGACAAGCTCAAAGGCAGCAGCGTTATGTCGAGATCTTCCTGCCGTGCGACTTTGTCCCCGATGGTTTCGGCCAGCTCGGTCTTACCGGAGCCGACATCCCCCGCCAGTATCACAAGTGGTGGCCGGCGCAGAACAACCTCTAGAAGGCTGGCTGCCTCGCCATGATGTTTTGCCTGCCACGCCTTCAGGCCAGCAGGATTGATCAGCAGGCTAAGGATATTGGCCAGGCGCCGGATTTTGTCATCCATGCCGACAAGTCGGGCGAGCCGCGCCTGAGCATCGCTGTCGGGCAAGGTGATGGGGCGCTCAAACAGGCTGGTAATCTGAGGCATGCTGGTCATTAGAAGCTCCTTATGCTGGAGCGGCCCAAGGAGATGCCGCCTGCTGAGTAAGTCTTGTCGTTTTGGAAGTAGCCATTAGCGACCCCGGGCTCGGGAGCTCCAGTACGCTGGAGGGGAAGTGTGCTCTCAAAATTGCTTTTTTCCGTAGCAGTGAGCCTATCCCAGGCAGAGCTATAGGTCAGATAGCTGGAAAAGCTGGCCCCGGCGACATTGTGGCCGGGCTTAACGCGCCCTGGGTCGTCGTCCAAGCCTTGAGTCGTGATTTCACTGGCGACGTATCGCACGCTCGGTTCAATCCATTCGCCATCACGCTTGAAGCCATACGTTACCGTGTCCAAATAGCCGTGGTGGAGGAAAGCGACGAGCTCCTGCTCGAACTGATTGACCCTCTCAATGGACGGGGCGCCATAGAGTCGATGCATTCGCATCAGGTCGGCAGCAACCTTGGATGCAAGCTGTCGGGCATGCGTAATAGTGAAAGAGCGAGACTCGCTCAAGGTATGGCTGTAGCTCACGGTTAGTCCCCCCTGAATGAAGTACCAAACACCTTCTGCCAGTAGTACACAGTTTGTTCTTTGGTCGTTGCCCGAAGCGCCGCATCAATGGCATCGCCTGCATCCAGAGCCGCTTCGACAATGTCATCCGCATTGGAGCAGGTGTAGAGGCGTGACACGTTGTTGATGGGGTTGATCGGATCAATGATCTGGACCGGGTCGTTGAGGGCCCCCACGTCAGAGGCGGGATAGTGTTCCTCGAACACAATGCGCTCACGAAGACCTGAGTTTGCGACATAGGTAAAGAAGGCCTGCAATGCCTCTGGATAATCCGAGAAGTCCACGCCGTCGTCACAGAGCTTGGCCAGGATCATTTCGATCATGAAGGACTTGAACCGGAACCCCTCGCGTTCGCTCTTCATGAGTCGTGCCCAGTACTTAACGAGCCGAACGACTTGGGCAAAGTGAGTTACTTGGGCGCGCTTGCGCTTCTTGGCAAACTCCAGGTGCAGGGGGATGCTGGTTTCAAGGAAGGAGCCGTCGTCCTGGCTGACTAGGTTGCCCCGCCACTCGGGATCGCCGTAGTAGAGGACGGGCACCACATCTACATTCAGGCCGCTTGTGCGAAAGGAAACGGTGACGGAGTACGTCTGGGGCTGGACCTGATCCGGGCTGAAATTGGGGTATGCCTTGCGCAGACGTTCCGCCAGATAATCAAGCAGGCCCTTTATGTCCTGCGGGGCATCCGAGCCTGAAATGTAGACGGCGACGTCGATGTCGTTGAGAGAGCGAAGGGCCGTGCCCTTAGCCAGACTTCCTGACAGCAGCATCTTGCGCAGCGAAAAGTCGGGGTGCTCATTGAGGTAGTTTTCCAGCTTTTCCCGAAGCCCCCGAACTTGAGCGCGATGCTCATCCGCCTTGTCTTTGGGGAGGTTGACCCGATCTTCCGCAAACCGGACGATGTGGCGATGATCTATATGTGCCCTGGACATCCTGACCCCCTGAAAGGACATGAACTGCCGAAATACTGCCGGATCGCTGAAAAATGGCTTTCCAGAACAGAAGTAAAAAATGTTCGGAATAGTGAACTTTTGGGAGTATTGCTGGGCTGTTCGGAATTGTCAACTGGAAAGTTCGGAACCGTGGTATTATTGTCGGGCCCCCTTGCAACAGCTGTAGGAGCGCCTTATGGCTAGTCGTCTCGGCGAAAAACTGAATGCCCTTCGCAAAGACCAAAAGCTGACCCTTGACCAGCTGGCTGATCTGTCAGGCCTTAGCAAGAGCTATATCTGGGAGTTGGAAAACCGGGAATCACAACGCCCCTCTGCTGAAAAGCTAACGGCTCTGGCCGATGCCTTGGGCGTGAGTGCCACTTACTTTCTTGAGGATGATTTCAGACCCCCAGAGCAAAAACACAAGGACGAAGCCTTCTTTCGCAACTATCAAAAGCTTCCACCTGAAGCAAAGGATCAGTTGACGAAGATCATGGAAACCTTCAAGAAGAAATGACAACCAATTTTTCGACGCCACACCGGGCGGCTAGCCGATTGACCAAAATATTGGATGCTTTCGGCGACACTCATGGTGGTCGTTTCCCCGTGGATGTCGTGTCACTGGCTCATGAGGTCGGCCGACTCTTTCAGTGGCCGGATCCTATTACAGAAGTAAAAGCAGCGGCCATTCCTGGCTTTGAGGGAGCGCTCTTTCCGAATGAGGAGAGAAGCGCCTGGATGCTGTTGTACAACAACCAGCTCCGCTCGCTTGGACGAGTCCGATTTACGCAGGCGCATGAACTCGGGCATTACCTGTTGCACAGAGTTGGAAGGGATGCATTCCAATGCACTGACGGCGACATGCTTGACTGGGGCGAGGATCAAAGAAATATTGAGTCGGAAGCAGATGTATTTGCTTCACATCTTTTGATGCCGGCGAATGATTTTCGTGCGCAGGTATCCGGAAGGGTGGACCTTGATCTCTTCAGTCATTGCGCAGACCGGTATGGCGTTTCTTTGACGGCAGCAATCTTGAAATGGCTGGAGTTCACGGAAGAAAAGGCTGTTCTGGTGATGTCGCGAGAAGGGTTCATGAATTGGGCATGGTCCAGCAAGTCGGCACGAAAGGCCGGGGCATTCTTTAAGACAAAGGCTCAGCCTGTGCCTGTTCCCGATGGCTCGCTTGCTGCAGATGCCGCGATCACGCATGACCGCGCTGGATCCTCTGTTTCAGGAAAGGTTTGGTTTCGGCATGCTGATCGAGTCATGGTGCTTCGCGAGATGAAGTTATACAGCGAGCATTACGACTCGCTTTTAACGCTTCTGCTCTTGCCATCCATTGCTGATGTGTGGGCGCCCTGGCCCCGTGAGGAGATGTAGTGCCTGATTGCAAAAAAAGAGGCTCAAACGAGCCCCTTTTCCGCCATCGACACCATGGCGGTGCCGGTGGCGATCAGGTGATCCGTTACCCGGATCTCCAGTAGTCCCAAGGCCTCCTTCACCCGTTGTGTGATCTGAATGTCCGCCTGGCTGGGCTCCAGCGATCCTGATGGATGGTTGTGAGCCAGGATCACCGAGGTGGCATTGTGGCCAAGGGCTGCCTTCACAATCTCCCGTGGATACACCACGGTAGAGGTGAGGGTTCCCCGGAACATCTCCTCGTAAGCAATCAGCCGGTTCTGGCTGTCCAGGAACAACACACCAAAGCGCTCGTGGGTGTAGCTTCCCAGCAGGGCCGGCAGGCACTCCCTGACTTCGCTGGGCGAGTTCAAGGGCGTACCCTTGGCCAGCCGTTTGGCGGCCAACTCCCGCGCGGCCTCCAGTAGCTGATCCGCCGTTACCGGCTTGAGTCCGCCATTCCCGTCGGCGGTCAGGAACCCCGTTGCCTCAGGCTCCTTGTGGGCGATTTTCTTCCTGCTCATGCGGCCCCCGCGACAGGCGCGGCCTGCCCATTCGCTTTCTGTCCCAGCTTTCCCTTAAGGCCGCCAGTCGGCGTCGGCGTACTCGCATCCTCGATATGGGCATCCGCGTCCTCGGCAAAGAACTCCTCCGCCAGGGCAGGGGTGTCCTCCACCGATTCCTCACTGAAGCCATTGCCGAAGCCGACCCGAGCTGCCGCATCCAGCGCGTCCTGGCAGATGCCGGCCTGCTGTTGCTGCGCCTCCAGTTGCTTCGCCTGGGCCACCGCGTCTGCCAGCGTCATGCCTTCCCGGAGGGTCAGGTCGACGTAGTAGATCGGCGCCCTGTGGCTCATGGTGGTGCTTTTACCCCGCAGACGAAGCTCCATCGGCAGGTACGCCAGTTGATTGCCGGAGACTGCGCTGAAGTAGCTCAGGCGGGCCGCCAGCGCACGGATGCTGTTGAAGCCAGTGGTGCGGAAGATAAACGAGCCCAGGTCGTCATCCCCCGGCAGCCTGACGTTGAGACGGCCGAAGGGCTTGCAGGCCCCGCGTCCGACTTCGCAGGCATCCGGCGAGGGACAGGGCAGGGTCTCCACGCCCCCGTTCTGGAGGCGACGGCAGGTCTCTCCATCGCCCACACATAGCGGGCGACCCTTCGTGCGATCAAACAGGGTATAGGCCGCGCGCAGGTTCAGGTCGGGATCGTTGAACAGCATCCTGACTGGGATGCTGCGCAACTTGCCGTTGGGCGAGTCCTTGCGCAGTTGCTCATCGAGCGGATGGGCCAACCACCCTTCCTTCGTTTGCACTTGGGTGGTCAGAGTGAACTGGTCGTCTTTCTCCGGCAGGCGCTTGCCGTTCTTCTCGATCACACGACCAATCGAAATCCGGCCCAGTATGGGCGGGGTAATGGCGAGTCCCTTAATCATGAGGGTGATCCTCCGGGGTGGCGGCATGAATGATCTGGGTCGCAGCTTCACGAGCGGTGAGGCCGGCGTTCCAGGCGTCTCGGATGAGGTGCGGCTTGGCGTCAGCCATGCCCTGGGCATCGCTACGGCAGATCTCAAGGTCGGCTTCCAGGAAGGAGTAGAGCTCCTCCTCCCACTGCACAAAGCGCAGAAGTGGTTGCATGCGGTGGTCCTATGAGTGGGTGGATGGCCAGCGACACAGGCGTGCTGCCGACCAGGGAGGGTCAGGTGGAAATCACGAAGCGGCGCGAGCCGGGACGGATGAGGGGATAGGCCTCGATCAGCTCGGGGCGTTCCTTGGCTAGCCGGGCGACATCCACGCTCTGCACATCCTTGGTCCGCTTCCATGTGATCTCGCCTTCCGGAAAGCAGGCACGGCTGGCCTCGCCCATGCGTTGCTGCAGGGTCTGTTTCAGCAGGGCTTCCTGCTTTTCCTTGTCGGCGAGTTCGGCCCGCAGGGCGACCAGGTGAGTAAAGGCCTCCGTCATGGCCGGCTCGACACTGAGATCGATCGAGAGGCCGCGATCCCGGGGATATAGCGCTTGCAGCGCCTGTGCCGCTGAGTCAGAACCATCCGCCGGGGGCGGGGTGTCAGTCTCGACGTAGTGCCAGAAGCGGCGCTCCAGCTCGATCAGGTGGGCAATCAGCTCGTCGTCGCGCTCGATGCGATGGATGCGGGCTTCCTGCCCGCCGAGCACCACGCACACATCCGCTGCCTGCCGGCCGGTGACGGCCAGCTGGTGCTGGACCTGCACTTGCACGTACTCCGGCACGCCATCCTTCCAGAGCCGGACGCCGAAGCCACCTGAGGTCTTACATTCCAATATTTGCACGTCGGGGGCACCGACCACCTCGCGGTCGATATTGGCCAGCATCCAGGCGTGCTCCGGATGCTGCAGCACGGCGTTGACGCGACGGACCCGGCGACCGGTGTGGCGGGTGTAATACTCGGCTACGAACGGCTCCAGCAGCGTGCCCCAATAGGTGGGGTGGCTGTCGTCAGTCGGGTCGATCTGCGGCAGTTCCGCATCTCGCCCGGTCTTGATGAGCCAGAGCTCTAGCATGGACTGATAGGGATTGAGTCCGACAGCGGCGGCGGCATCGCTGCTGCCGATGCCGTTCTTGCGCACGCGCAGCCAGTCCTCGCGGCCCATGCCCTTGGTGGACACGAGCCGGAGGGGCTGGCGAGAAGGGGCGGGGGATGCACCCATGAGGAGGTCTCCTGAGATCAAACAGCAAAACGCCCGGCAGGAAGACCTGCCGGGCGCTTATGCCGTGGTGGGGGTGATGTGAAAGAACGGCCGATCAGCTCGCCTTGCTCATGGGAATGACGACCAGCGCCTTCTCGGCAAAGAAGGCGTCGATCAGCCGGGTGATCTCGGCGGCGACGGCTTCCCTGGAGGGCAGTGTGCCGTCATGCGTCAGCAGGTAATCCGCGAAGTACTCGCCCAAGGGAGAGATCACCTCGTACTCGAACACCCCGGGGAAGTCGGTGTCCTCGGCTTCCCACTTGCGCGAGATCTGTTCCCAGACTTCGGGCAGATGCAGGGTGGTGGCAATCACCAACTCGATGCAGCCCTGGCCCCAGGCCTCCAGAATGGCCCGGATGCGCTGGTGGTCGGGGACATGGGCCAGCAGGCCCTCATACAGGAACGCCCCCCAGATGGCCGCCACTTCTCTTGGCAGCGGAATACCGGGCGGCGCTTTCGGTGCGGCAGTCAGCATGGTGTTCTCCTTAAAAAGCAAAGCCCGCCATGAGGCGGGCTCTATGCGTTGGGAGCAGTAGGGGAGGGAGTCGCAGTTGGAGCGGAATCACTCCCTCAGCGTGGCGTGGAACTGCTCGATGTGGAGGGCGTCGTGGTCCAGCGTAGCGACGCCACTGGCGACCTGCAGACGCATGACGCCATGCCCGCCATCGCCGCGCTGCCAGTGCCCGTGCTGCAGGCTGGTCCAGTGCAGGGTGAAGCGCTTCAGGCCTTCCCCCAGGTTGACCTGCTCCTCGAAGATCGAGGCCTGGCCCGCGCCTGCATCGGCAGAGAGCCGCTGCAAGGCCACCGGCTTCGCCAGCAGGGGACCGGAGTGGCAGGGTAGGAGCGACACCTCGCAAAGGCGGCATCGCCCGCGGGCACCCTCATAGCGCACCTGCACCAGGGAGACGGGCAGGGTGCGCAGCGCTTGCAGCAGCGCGGACAGGTTGCGCCGTAGCAGGGCGACTTCCTGATCATCGCTGGTCAGAGGCATACGACCTCCTCAGGTCAGCAGCAGGGCCTGATCCAGCGCCTTTTGCTTGAGGGCCGCGCCCTGACCGAACCAGGCCGAGTCGAGACGATGGTCCGTACTGCGGGCTCGGCGCTCATGATCTACGAACTCCGTGACGGCATTCAGCAGGCCATAGGCCGTTCCCTTGGCCGAGGCCAGGTCTGAACCGCGTCCGGCTCCCTCGTACAGCGAGAGAGCCTTGGCCATGGCCCGCTCGTTGGTGACGCCAGGTCCCTTGGGCGTGAAGTCGGTAAAGACCTTCAGGAAGTAGCTCTGCACTTCGGCATGCTTCATCTTCCGTTCACTGAGCGCCTTCATGCGGTACATGAAGTCATCCCAGGCCGAAACCGTGATGCCGAGCTGGCGCTTCACTGCCTGCGCATCGAAGCTCGTGCTGTGCGGCACCTTCACGGCATTGGCCTGTCCGTTCAGGGCGATGGCCAGCGTGTTGTTGCAGACCACCCGGATGTTGGTGAACTGCGCCGTGGTGGCCAGCGTGCCGTCACAGCCTGTCGCCAACAGCACATAGCCGTGACTGACGTCCTTGCCCTTGAGGGAGCCGGTCTGGCCGGTGCGCGCCAAGGCCCAGAACTTCTTGCCGCCCTTGAGCACTCCAGCAGTCTCCAGCTCGAAGCCGGAGACTTCAGTGAGATCCCGGTAGAACTCAAGAATCTCCTTGGGCTGAACGACCTTGTAACGGGCGCTGACCACAGAGAGCGGGGCATGGGTGTCCGAGCGGAACAGCACCTTGCTGTCCTCAAACGACATGATGGCACCCAGAGAGCCCGCCGATTCGGTGACATAGCGAACGGGCGTCTCGCGGATGTCCCAGTCCATGCCGGCCTGCTTGGCCCAGACTTGAAGTGGTTGGTTGGTGGTGAGTTGGTTGCCCAGGCCGTGCCACGGGGTGGCGCCGACATAGGCCATGGTTTCAACGAGATGAGCCATGATGAATTCCTCAATGGAAAAGGTGAAAAGATGGATGGGGTGTTGAAAAGCAAGTGAGAGTTACGCTGAGAATGTTTTGCCGCACTCCAGGCATTCGTGCTTTGCCAGGATGTGGTCATCCAGCATTTCGCCAACGGCGACGCCGGTTGCGCAGCCGGCGGCCGCACCGAGCAGCGCGCCCATGACGGCACCGGCAAAGGACCCTGCTGGCCCGGCAACAACGCCAAGGGAGGCTCCCAGCTCGGCTCCGGCGAGGGCTCGCGCTGCGCCCCCAGCGGCGCCTGCGATAGTGCCCAGCGTCGCGCCGACCTTCTGGCCGTGGCGGTGCGTGACGACATGGTTTGATTTACAGAACGGGCAGTGCGTTGGGATTTTCATGAAGGCTCCTTTTTCAGGGCATAAAAAAGCCCGCAACTGGATGGCCAGTGCGGGCTTTGTGCGAAGCGGGGAGGCGTGGATTAGCTCATGAACCAGTGAGAAATTACCCTCTCACTTGGGTGGTATGTATCTGAAACGATTTTGAATCGATATATATCGGATGAACTTTTTATGTTTCTGAACCGACCTGGAAGCGCTGGCTGACCACCGAGAGTGGCGCCTGCGTATCCGAGCGGAAGAGGATCTTCTGGTTCGGGAAGGACTGGATCGCGCCCAGAGTGCCGGCGCTCTCCGTGATGAAGCGGACCGGGGTTTTGCGAACGTCCCAGTCCATGCCGGCCTGCCTTGCCCAGACCTCGAGCGGCTGGCAGGTGCCCAGCTGATTGCCCAGCTAATTGCCCAGGCCGTGCCACGGGGTGGCGCCGACGTAGGCCATGGTTTCGACGAGATGATCCATGAGGATGCGGAGGGCTTGGAACTGCAGAGCGGTGCCTGCCTGATGGTAGACCAATTGCCTGGGCTTCGACGGAGAGTCTTCGATCGCAACCCTGACAAATCTCAGAAGTATGAAATCCGACTGCTTTTGCAGGGCCCTGCTAATCCCAGGGGATTAGCAGGCATGAACCTCCGCCATCCCGTCCGGCTCACCAAGTCGGGGGAGAGGGAACTGCGCCTGGTAGACGTGTATTAGGATATTGAGGTCCTGCTGGGCTTATCCCGCCATCTGGATGCGGTGGTGTCCGCCATGCCTATGATGAGCGCGAAGCCAACTCCGCCTGAGATCAGCCACGACGTGACAGTTACATTTGGAATCTCTGAAAAGATTTTTCCGGCGGCGCGGGCAAGACCGTCAGATGCGTCCCGCCTGATCGTGCTGGGCGCCTACCAGCGCGCCCCGAGTGAGGACTGTCCACACCATGTCTCCAATCTGCTCGGCGGTGTAGCGTCCATCCTCCTGGTACCAGGTGGCTACCCAGTTCAGCGCTCCCAGCCCTATCAGCCGCAGCATGTGCAAATCTACTTCCGGCCGGATATAGCCCTGCACCTTCAGGGTATCCAGCATGATTGCCCAGTAACGCTCATAGCGGTCACGCTCGGCAATCATTGCGTCACGGGCTTCTCCGCTTAGTGAGCGCCACTCGAACAGCAGCACGTAAAACATGTCGTTGCCGGACAGCAGCGCCTGGATATGGGCTTGCATGGCAGCACGCAATTTCTGAAGGGGATCAGTGACAGGGGCTGTCGCGTCGATGATGGCGCGGATGGTTTGCTCGATCGCGACCCTCATCATGTCCAGCAGTATGGCCTCCTTGGCAGGGTAGCGGTAATGCAGGCTCCCTGGCAGCAGGCCGCAAGCGTCGGCGATCTGCCGCACAGTCGTGCGTTCATAGCCGTTTTCACGAAACAGGCGTGCGGCTTCCGTCAGGATGTGTTCACGGTCTGCGGCGTCGATACGGGGTTTCTCAGAAGAAGACGGCGGTTGACTCATGGAGGAGCTCGACAAAGGGCGCGATTGGGTAACGGGCAGCGTGCAACCGTCCAGTGACTGTATAGCCTGTGCCGGTGCGCTTGGCACCGTGGTTCCACTGTTTCATGACGAGCGTTGGCAAACACAAGTCTGCCGTTCTCAGTGCCTGCAGGCCCATAAGAGGCGGAGCATGCGTCCTCTGCTAACCCGGAAGTGAACCAAGGGTCTGGCCAACGACTCCGGACTTTTGGTTGAGCAGCCAGGTCGGGTGCGGAGTGCTTGCTGCAGGACGACTGGAGGCTCACTGGGACGTAATGGCTTGTTGATTGTAACTGTATGTTTTCCTGAGTAAAGACGGGCGCCTATGAGTATGGTTGGTATTTGGCCGTTATGAACCTCCCTGAAGCGGCCAGGATTTCGTAGACACCATTAGGCCATCATTATGGCAATAGAAGAGGAGTCTGTGAGCAACACGCAATACACGGCCGAGTTCAAGGCCGAGGCCATCAAGCAGGTCATCGACCGGGGCCATACCGTGGTGCTGGCATAGTCCGCCGTCACCAGGCACTGCAAGGTGGCGTCAACCAGGCGCTCGGACTGGGTGCGGCGGGAGGGTTTGGCTTTCGGCTTCGTCGCGTTACTGCTCATAGCTCTCTCGGTAGGCCAGCCGCTCCCGGTGGGAGCCGCCTGCAATCGGACGACCGCAGGGTATTTTTTCGCGTTCCCGGGCTTGGCTGGCCGCGGCCGCTAACCCTGGCCAATCAATTACTTAGCTCCGCCGTTCCAGGGGCGAGCCGGGCGCCAGCGCGGCCCACGGGCATTCCGCGCCGGGTTGACAGTGCTTCCGGGCGGCTGCTACTAGTTAAACATGTTGTACGTACGTATTGTATATGATGTGCAGCACCCCTGAACCAACGCGAGGCCTCTATTCCGGCCGTCCCATCGCGAACCTTTCTGCCTGGAGCCCGACATGAGCACTGTTCACATTCCTTCCCCGGTCACCCCGATGATCCCCCGCACCCTGTTCAATGCCGATCACGAGGCCTTTCGCGCCACGGCGCGCCGCTTTTTCGAGACCGAAATGGCGCCCCACCTGGAGCGCTTCGAGGAGCAGCAGCACATCGACCGCCACCTCTGGAACAAGGCCGGCGAACTCGGCCTGCTCTGCGCCACCATGCCCGAGGAATACGGCGGCTCCGGCGTCGACCGCCTCTATTCGATGATCCTGGTGGAAGAGCAGGCGCGCGTCGGCGATTCCGCCTCCGGCTTCTCGCTGCACTCCGACATCGTCGCCAACTACATCAACAACTTCGGTAACGAAGAGCAGAAGAACGCCTGGCTGCCGAAGATGGCCACCGGCGAATGCGTCACCGCCATCGCCATGACCGAGCCCGGCACCGGCTCCGACCTGCAGGCCATCCGCACCACCGCAGTGGCCGACGGCGACGACTACATCGTCAACGGCTCCAAGATCTTCATCACCAATGGCTATCTCTGCGACATGGCCGTGGTCGTGGTGAAGACCGGCGACATCAACGCCGGCGCGCAGGCCGTATCCCTGCTCATCATCGATGCCAAGAGCCCGGGTTTCACCAAGGGCAAGCCGCTGAAGAAGGTCGGCATGCGCGGCCAGGACACCTGCGAGCTGTTCTTCGACAACGTGCGCGTGCCCAAGGCCAATCTGCTCGGCGTGGAAGGCATGGGCTTCATCATGCTGATGAAGGAACTCGCCTGGGAACGCATGCTGATCGCCATCGGCTGCGCCTCCGGCGCCGAGGGGGCGCTGGCCATCACGGCGGAGTATGTGAAGGAGCGCAAGGTGTTCGGCAAGCCGGTGGCCGCCTACCAGAATACCCGTTTCAAGCTGGCCGAGATGCGTTCGGAGATCCAGATCGCGCGCGTCTTCGTGGACCGCTGCATGGAGCAGGTACTGAAGAACGAGCTCAGTGTGGAAGCGGCCTGCGCCGCCAAGTACTGGGTGTCGGACCTGCTCTCCAAGGTGGTCGACGAGTGCGTGCAGCTGCATGGCGGCTACGGCTACATGCTGGAATACCCGATTGCCCGCGCCTATATCGACACCCGCGCCAACCGCATCTACGGCGGCACCAACGAGATCATGAAGGAACTCATCTCGCGCTCCATCTGAGGGCGCTCATCCGTGGCATGACTGCTCCCTTTCCCTGTAACCGGGGAGAGGGACGCATCCCCGACAGGAATTCCCGAGGAAAGGAAAAATGTCCGAATTGCGTTTTGATGGCCGCGTCGCCATCGTCACCGGGGCCGGCGGCGGCCTCGGCCGCCAGCATGCGCTGACCCTGGCCGCGCGCGGCTGCAAGGTGGTGGTGAACGATCTCGGCGGCAGCGCCCATGGCGACGGCAACTCGTCCTCCGCTGCCGACAAGGTCGTCGAGGAGATTCGCTCCGCCGGCGGCGAGGCCGTCTCCAACTACGATTCCGTTGAAAACGGCACCGCCATCGTGCAGACCGCGCTCGACGCCTTCGGCACGGTGGATATCGTGATCAACAACGCCGGCATCCTGCGCGACGTCAGCTTCGCCAAGATGACGAAAGCCGAGTGGGACATCATCCAGCGCGTGCACCTGGACGGAAGCATGAGCGTCTCGCATGCCGCCTGGCCCATTATGCGCGAGAAGGGCTATGGCCGGATCGTGATGACGACCTCCGCCGCCGGCATCTACGGCAACTTCGGGCAGGCGAATTACTGCGCCGCCAAGCTCGGCATCCTCGGCCTCGCCAACTGCCTGGCCGAAGAAGGCCGCAGCAAGAACATCTTCGTGAACACCATCGCGCCGCTGGCCGCCTCGCGCCTCACCGAAACCGTCCTGCCGCCGGAACTGCTCAAGATGCTGCAGCCGGAGGCGGTGAGTCCGCTGGTGGCCTGGCTCTGCCACGAAGAGTGCCCGGAGACCAAGGGTCTCTTCGAGGTTGGCGCCGGCTTCATCGCCAAGCTGCGCTGGGAGCGCACCGCGGGCTATGCCTTCCCCAACGGCCGCGCCTTCAGCGCCGACGACGTTGCGAAGCACTGGGGCAAGATCACGGATTTCTCCGAGTCCACGCACCCCACGACCACGACAGAGTCCTTCCAGCCGATCCTGGAGGGCGTCAACAATCCGAAGCTGGGCGGCAACGAATTCATTGATCTCGACACCGCCGTCAAGGCCAGGCTGGTGCTGGAATCGAATTATGACGAGCGCGATCTTTCGCTCTATGCGCTCGGCGTCGGCGCTGCGCGCAATCCGCTCGACAAGAGCGAGCTGAAATACGTTTACGAGCTCGGCAGCGAGTTTGCCGCGCTGCCGACCTACGGCGCCATGCCGCAGCTCAACGCCATGCTGGCCGCCGCCAAGACCGGCACCTTCGCGTTGCCCGGCATGAGCTTCGGCTTTGACCGCCTGCTGCACGGCGAGCAGTACATGGAGCTGAAGCGCCCGCTGCCGCCGCACGCCAAGCTCAAGCATGTGTTCAAGTTCAAGAATGCGTATGACAAGGATCCCAACGCCGTCGTCACCTTCGCCATCTCCACGCAGGATGAAAATGGCGAAGAGCTGGCCTACAACGAGATGACGTCCTTTGTGAAGGGCGCTGGCGGCTGGGGGGGCGATCGCGGCCCTTCGGGCGAGATCAATGTACCGCCTTCGCGCGAGCCTGACGCCGTCATCGAAGAGAAGACCGACGCCAACCAGACGCTGCTCTACCGTCTTTCCGGCGACTGGAACCCGCTGCACGCCGATCCGGATTTCGCGAAGGCTTTCGGCTTCGAGAAACCCATCCTGCACGGCATGTGCACTTTCGGCTATTGCGGCCGTCATGTGATCAAGGCGTTCTGCAATAACGACGGGCGTTACTTCAAGAGCATCAAGGTGCGCTTCGCCAAGAGCGTCTTCCCGGGTGACACCCTGGTGACGCGCATGTGGAAGGAGTCGGATACCCGCATCGTGTTCGAGACGCTGGTGAAGGAACGCAACGAGGTGGTGATCAAGAACGCCGCCATAGAGCTCTCCAAGGAAATCCCGCAGGCGAAACCCAAGGCGGCTGCGCCCGCCGCGACGCCCACTGCCGCGGCGACGAACACACAGCCGCAGCGCCTGATCGCCGCCGACGTATTCGGTGTGCTCACGGAATACCTGGCCGAGCATCCGGAGCTGGCGGAGAAAACCAAGACGATATTCCAGTTCCGGCTGAAGAATCCCGATTCCATCTGGACGCTGGATATCAAGAACGGCAAGGGCAGCTGCGCCGCCGGCGAGACCGCGAAGCCCGATGTCACGCTGGAGATGGACGAGGAGCATCTCGGCACCGTGGTGACGAGCTCGCTCGCCGACGTGCAGAAGCTCTTCTTCGGCGGCCAGCTCAAGATCGGCGGTAATGTGATGGCTTCCAACAAGCTCATCATCCTGCAGGACATCAAGCCGCAGCGCTTCGAGGAAGCGAAGGCCAAGCGCCTGACGACGGGCAACGATACCGTGCCGGCCGCCGCGTCTGCCGCCCCCGCCGCCGACGAAGGCGTCGCGCTGGCCGACGTGTTTGCCGGCATTGCCGTCTACATCGAGCGCGAGCCGTCGCTGGTGGACAAGACCAGGACCTCTTTCCAGTTCCATGTCCGCAAGCCGGACTCGAGCTGGTTCATCGACCTCAAGAACGGCAAGGGCAGCGCCGGCGCCGGTGGCGTCGACAAGCCCGACGTCACCCTGGAGCTCGATGCCGAGCACGTCGAAACGCTGTTCGGCGGCGATGTCGCCAAGGTGCAGAAGCTGTTCTTCGGCGGCCAGCTCAAGATTTCCGGCAACGTCATGGCCTCCAACAAGCTCAGCGTGCTTTCCGGCATGGACAAGCAACTGGTGGAGGAGGCCCGCCAGAAGCGTGTCGCCTCCGGCGCTGCGGCGCCGGTCGCGGCGGCGAGCGGCAGCGTACGCGATGCGCAGGCGCCGGCGATCTTCGCCGCGCTGAAGGCGAAGCTGGCGAAGGAAGGCAAGGTGAGCGGCCTTAACCAGGTCGTGCAGCTCCATGTGCGCGATCCGGACGCCTGCTGGACGGTGGATTTCGGCGCTTCGCCGCCCTCCGTCGCTGGCGGCGACAGCGCGCAGGCGGTAACGAAGCTCGGCATCGACGATGCCGATCTCGCGGCCCTGGCACGCGGTGAAGCCGATGCCCGCGACCTCTACCAGCATGGCAAGCTGCGTGTGGACGGCGATGTCGCGCCGGCGCGTGCGCTCGGCATTTTCAAAGGCCTGATTTGAGGCACTGAGCCATTCCCTCTCCCTCCGGGGGAGGGAATCAACAGAGTGAGGACACAAACCATGAAGCGTCGCGTAAACGTCATCGGCGTGGGCATGACCAAGTTCGCCAAGCCCGGCAGCAGCCCCGACTACCACGAGATGGCCCGCGAGGCCGGCCAGCTTGCGCTCAAGGATGCGGGCATCCCCTATGCAGAGGTGCAGCAGGCCTTCGTCGGCTATGTCTACGGCGATTCCACCTGCGGCCAGCGTGCCGTCTATGAGCTCGGCCTCACCGGCATTCCCGTGGTGAACGTGAACAACAACTGTTCCACCGGCTCCACCGCGATCTTCCTCGCGCGCCAGGCCATCGAGGGCGGCCTCGCCGAGTGCGTGCTGGCGCTCGGCTTCGAGAAGATGGAGCGCGGCGCGCTCGGCGCCAAGTTCAACGATCGCGAGAACCCCATGGCGCAGCACGCGCAGGTGATGGTGGACGCGCAGGGCTTCAGCAGCGCGCCGCCCGCCGCGCAGATGTTCGGCGGCGCCGGCCGCGAGTACCGCTGGCAGCACGGCACGAAGAAGGAAACCTTCGGCAAGATTGCGGAGAAGGCGCGCCAGCACGCCAGCCGCAATCCCTACGCGCTCTTCGGCCAGGTGCTGTCGCTGGAGGAGATCATGGCCTCGGATGAAGTCTTCGATCCGCTGACGCGCTTCCAGTGCTGTCCGCCCACTTGCGGCGCCGGCGCCGCCATCCTCTGTTCGGACGAGTTCGCGAAGAAGCACGGCATCAAGAACGCTGTGTATATCGCAGCGCAGGCCATGACCACGGACTACGCCTCCAGCTTCGAAGAGAAGTCGATGATCAAGATGGTCGGCTACGACATGACCCAACAGGCCGCGAGGCAGGTGTATGAGGCCGCCGGCATCGGCCCCGAGGACGTCGACGTTGTGGAGCTGCACGACTGCTTCACCGCCAACGAGCTGCTCACCTACGAGGGCCTCGGTCTCTGCCCCGAGGGCGGCGCCGAGAAATTCATCTGGGACGGCGACAACACCTACGGCGGCAAATACGTCACCAATCCCTCCGGTGGCCTGCTCTCCAAGGGCCATCCGCTCGGCGCCACCGGCCTCGCGCAGTGCACCGAGCTGGTGTGGCAGCTGCGCGGCACCGCGGACCAGCGCCAGGTAAAAGAGGCGCGCATCGCGCTGCAGCATAACCTCGGGCTCGGCGGCGCCTGCGTCGTCACGCTGTACCGGCGCGACTGAGGCCCTGCCCGAGTGGGCGGCGCCTTGCACCGGTGCTGCCCGCTTCCACTTCGGAGAGAAATTCTGTGAGCCAGACCCGCAAGAAGACGCAGCCGTCCCCCATGCTCCTGCCGACGCGCCGCGACGTCCGTTTCCATCCGCCGGCCGAGCGTATCGCCGACTGGCACGCCGGCGGTCCCATCATGACGGCCTGGTTGAATACCTTTTCCATCGTGCTGCCGGTGGGCGAGCGCTTCTTCATCGACAGCGTGCGCGCCTACCGCGACCAGGTCACCGATCCCGATCTTAAAAAGGCCATCAGCGCCTTCATCGGCCAGGAGGCCATGCATGGCCGGGAACATGAGGAGTACAACGCTGCCCTGTTCGCCCGTACGCCGGTGGCGCCCAAGTTCGAGCGCTTTGTGCAGGGCGTGCTTTCCCGCATCACCCGGCATCTGCCGAAGTCGTTCGGGCTGAGCGGCACCATCGCGCTGGAGCATTTCACTGCCCTGCTGGCGGACAGCCTGCTGCGCGAACCGCGCCTCATGGAAGGATCGGAGCCGCATTATGCCGCGCTCTGGCGCTGGCATGCGCTGGAGGAAACCGAGCACAAGGCGGTGGCCTTCGATACCTGGGAGGCTGTGATGGGGCGGGGCGTGACCTCCTATGTCCTGCGCTGCGGCGGACTGGTGCTGGCCACTGTGGTTTTCTGGAGTTTCGTGATGCCGGTGTTCATGCAGGTGCTGCGCACCGAAGGCAAGCTCTCCGACGTGGACGGCTGGCGGCAGTGGTTCCGTTACAACTTTGGCGCCATCGGCATATTGCGCATCCAGCTGCGCAGCTATATCGAGTATTTCCGTCCCGGCTTCCATCCCTGGGACCACGACAACCGCCAGTACCTGCAGCAGATCGACGAATTCCTGGCCGAGCAGGAGAAGCTGGCGGCCTGAGGCCGTGTTTCGACAGCAGCTTTGTGATGTCGCCTGTAAGGTCATCGCCCTTGATCAGGAGTGTGCCTTCGCGTCCACCGGCTTTGTGGAAGCGGGCCTTGTACAGCATCAAGCCGTCATCCTTCTCGACAACGGTGCATACGGTTTCCAGCCCTGTCAGGATGCGCTCGGGTGCCTCCGCCCCCTCGAAGTAGAGCGCATTGCCTTCTAGTGAATTCTCCGTCGGTCGAGAAGACTTCCGGCTCTGCGTTGTCGCTTGGGCCGCCGGCGTCAGAGTCTTCGTCGTCCGGCACCGCATTGGCCATATCGGCTTCGGTGTCAGTGGTGATCTCATCCGCCTGGTGTTGCTCAGTGTCTCCAATAGTGTCGCTGGGTCCGTCTTCGCTTGGTGCTATTTCGCTCATTGAGTTTTCTCGGTGTAGCGCCCGGAGTGGCGCGCTACGGGGCGAATTAGAACCCGGCATGCAGGGGGGGATATGCATGTATTTCAATGACATAGGGGGGCATGATACTTATCATAAGTTCTCCTTCCCTATGTTCCACGGTGCTGTTTTGCACTTAAAACTGACCCTCAGGGTTTGCATCAAAAATTGACTCTCGTGAACTGAAACGCTGCCTGTACTGCTCGGGCGAATGGCCGAACCAGCGTTTGAAGGCACGCCTGAAATTGGCGCTATCGTGATAGTTCATCAACGCGGCGATGGCCTCGACGGAAAGTTTGCCGTCACACAGGTAGCTTGCTGCCTGCTGGGACAGGATGTCCTCACGAATTTGACGAAAACTGCTGTGCTCCTGTTTCAGCTTGCGTGCCAGGGTGCGTTTGTTCATGAACAGGGTGGCCGCAGCTTCTTCTTCACTGAGCGTGCCGGGGGGGCGGGACAACATCATCTTCTTGAGCCGGGTCTGATAGCTCGGTTTCTGGGTTTGAAGTTGCGCAAGCATGGCTTCGCACTGCTGCAGGGCCAGGCGATAGTTTTCATGATTGGCGGAGGCGTTCGGCTCCTGGCACAACGTCATCGGCAGTTTGAGCGTCAACTGACTACAACCAAAGCGAATCCGCCCGGACAAATACTCGGAATAGATCGCGTGGTATTCGGGCGCCGGATGGGTAAAGCATATTTCAGCCTCATACAGAGGACGGCCGACAATGAATTCGCCGAATTCGAGCAGTACCTTGATCATCGTGTCAGCCAGGCAGCGCTGGAGGTCGGCGTCTAGCGGTACCTGGAAATCCAGCCTGCATTCCAGGTGCTCTTCAACCTGCCGTAAATGCAACTGGATAACGCTGGCGCGGGTGGGCAGGAAGGTTTGTATCGCCCGTAGCGCGCTGAGCAGATCCGGGCTGCTGGAGGCGGCAAAGCCCATCGCACCGTGGGTTGCCGGGGTCAGTCGCTTGCCAAGCCTTAGTCCGAATGCCGGCTGGCCTGACAGCAACAGCGCATTACGCAGGATCCGCACCTGCTGAGCCGGCGTGAGCAGGCCGTCCTCACTCAGGAACTGTTCGACGTCAAGACCGGTGCCACGCAGTAAAACGGGCAATTGCCTGGTCGTCATGTCCAGCTCACGGGCGATAAGCCGCGAATAGTTCGACGGAATATTGGCTGCCAGATTTTGCCAACCCTCTGCCTTTTGTTTCATTGGCGCGGCCCATTGCACAGAGGATATATTGTCTTTAAATGACCCGTGCATGTCAAGAAATGACCTCGCCGTCATACCGGCGTGGAATCACTATCCGAGCATAAGTTATTCGCAGGAGAGAGAAATTGGGCAAGATCACGTTTATTGAGCATGACAACACTGAACATGTCACAGAATTTGAGGCTGGTGCCACGCTGATGCAGATTGCCGCCGATAACGCCATTCCAGGCGTCGACGGGGATTGTGGCGGGGAGTGCGCCTGCGGCACCTGCCACATGATCGTTGCGGATGAGTGGTTCGGCAAGACCGGATCGATCGGCGACGCTGAAGAACAGATGCTGTCCATGACCCCGGAGCGGGCGAAAACCTCGCGCCTTGGCTGCCAGGTCAAAGCCACCGAAGCGATGGACGGCATGACCGTGCATTTGCCCGAATTCCAGATGTAAGCAGAGAGAACGCCATGTCAACGAAATCAAGCGCAACTGGAGCGATCCAGACAAAATTGATCAACACCACATCCAGAGTGGTGCCTATGCACTTGCAGATCAAGGCACTAAAGGTGCTGATGAAGGCAAAGAGAAAGGCCGTCGGAACGAAGATACCCCAGATCAACTTTGTCGAAGTCCCTTTGCCTGACGTCAACACTCTGGCGCTCGAGAAGATCGATACCAGCAACCCTTTTTTGTATCGGCAGGGCCAGTGGGGCGCCTACTTCAAGCGGCTGCGTGATGAGGCGCCGGTGCACTATCAGAAGAACAGCCCCTTTGGGCCATTCTGGTCGGTGACGCGCTATGAGGACATTTTGTTCGTTGACAAGAATCATGAGCTTTTTTCCTCCGAGCCGCAAATTATCCTGGGTGATCCCCCGGAAGGGCTATCGGTCGAAATGTTCATTGCCATGGATCCGCCCAAGCATGACGTGCAGCGCCGAGCGGTCCAGGGGGTGGTGGCACCGCAGAATCTGAAGGAAATGGAAGGGCTGATTCGGGAGCGCACCGGTGAAGTGCTTGACAGCCTGCCTCTGGGCAAGCCCTTCAACTGGGTGCCGACGGTCTCGAAAGAACTGACAGGCCGCATGTTGGCGACGCTGCTGGATTTCCCTTACGATGAACGTCACGAGTTGATTGGCTGGTCTGATCGATTGTCCGGCGCATCATCGGCGACTGGCGGCGAGTTTACCAGTGAAGATGTGTTTTTTGACGACGCCGCAGATATGGCTTGGGCTTTCTCCAGGCTTTGGCGCGACAAGGAGGCACGCCGCAAGGCAGGCGAAGCGCCCGGTTTCGACTTGATCAGCATGCTACAGAGCAGTGAAGACACGCAGGATTTGATTAATCGTCCGTTGGAGTTTATCGGGAATCTGGCGCTGCTTATCGTTGGTGGCAATGACACTACGCGCAACTCCATGAGCGGCGGTGTACTGGCTTTAAATCAGTTCCCGGAGCAATTCGCTAAGCTAAAGATGAATCCGGAGCTGATTCCCAACATGGTCTCTGAAATCATCCGTTGGCAAACCCCGCTGGCGTATATGCGCCGGGTCGCCACGCAGGATGTGGAATTGCATGGCCAGACCATCAGGAAGGGAGATCGCGTGGTGATGTGGTATGCCTCGGGCAACCGGGACGAGCGCAAATTCGAAGACCCAGATCAATTCATCATTGATCGCAAGGACGCGCGAAATCATATGTCGTTTGGCTACGGCGTTCACCGTTGCATGGGCAACCGTCTGGCTGAATTGCAACTACGCATCCTCTGGGAAGAATTGCTCAAGCGCTTTGACGACATCAAAGTTGTCGGCGAGCCTGAGCGAGTGCAGTCCAACTTCGTGCGGGGCTATTCTAAGCTGATGGTTAAACTGACGCCTAAGAGTTAATGAACCGGCTGACCAAGATGGCGTCTGAACAATTCGATTATGTAGTGGTCGGCGCGGGCTCGGCCGGATGTGCCGTCGCCAACCGCCTGTCCGAGAGCGGCCGCTATTCGGTACTGCTGCTCGAAGCCGGTCCTGAGAGCCGCCGCAATCCTTTCGTGAACATGCCGCTGGGTTTCCTGCAATTGATGTTCAGCCGCCGCTACAACTGGCAGTTCAATACCGAACCACAGCGTAACATGCACGACCGCGCGCTGTTCCAGCCGCGGGGCAAGATGCTCGGCGGTTCCAGCGGCATGAACGCGCAGGTCTATATCCGCGGGCATGCCTGGGACTACGACGAGTGGGCGCGGCTGGGTTGCGACGGGTGGTCGTACGCCGAGGTGCTGCCGTATTTTCGCAGGTCCGAACATTTCGAGCCGAAGTTGACCTCGGCCGAGGCAGTATTTCATGGCCAGGATGGTCCGCTCAATGTTGCCGAGCGCCGCTATACCAATTCGCTGAGCGAGGTGTTCGTCGAGGCGGCGACACAGGCGGGGTACCGGCGCAATACGGATTTCAACGGCAGTGAGCAGGAAGGCGTGGGTTTCTACTATGCCTACCAGAAGGACGGCGCGCGCTGCAGCAATGCGCGCGCCTATCTCGAACCCGCAGCAGGGCGTTCCAATCTGACTGTCCGCAGTGGCGCGCACGTTACCCGTGTGTTGCTCGATGGCACTCGCGCCACCGGTGTCGAGTACCGCAGCGCGACCGGGCTGGTGCAGGTCCGTGCCGGGCGCGAGGTTGTGCTCTGCGGCGGGGCGTTCAACTCGCCGCAACTGCTGATGCTATCCGGCATCGGTCCGCGTGAGGAGTTGTCCCGGCACGGCATCGAATTGCGTCATGCGCTGGAGGGGGTTGGGCAGAACCTCCAGGATCATATCGACGTGTTCATGCGCGTCAGGGCGCGCAGCCGTCAGAGCATCTCGATGCACCCGAGCTACTGGCTCAAGGGCCTGCGGGCCCTGCTGCAATACCTGAGTAGTAGACGCGGAGTGCTGTCGAGCAACGGCGCCGAGGCCGGCGGGTTCATCCGTTCCCGGCCGGAGGAGCCGATACCCGACCTGCAACTGCACTTCGGGCCAATGTTGTACGCCGATCACGGGCGGGACTTGAGGACCGCAATGAGTGGTTATGGCTACATAGTCATGATCTACGGGCTCAGGCCATTGTCGCGCGGCCGGATTGGTTTGCACAGTGCCGACCCGTTCGCGGCGCCGCTGATCGACCCCAATTACATGGCTGAGCCCGCCGACGTCGAGCAACTGGTTCGCGGGGTTCATCTGGCGCGCAGGATCCTGGCGCAGACGGCCTTCGCCCCGCACCACGAGGTCGAGATGTCGCCCGGGCCGGCGCTGCAGAATGACGACGACCTCGCCGCATGGGTGCGGCGCAGCGGTGAGTCGGCATATCACCCTGTCGGCACCTGCAAGATGGGTGTGGATCCGATGGCGGTGGTCGATTCGCGTCTGCGCGTGCATGGACTGCAATGTCTGCGGGTGATTGATGCCTCCATCATGCCAACGCTGGTCGGCGGTAACACCAATCAGCCGGCGACCATGATCGGCGAGAAGGGCGCCGCGATGATGCTTGAGGATGCCGAGACCTCCGGCGGCTGAGAGCCGCGTGCGGGGTGTCGCGGGGCGCGGTTGACATCACCGTGCCAGCCGACCTTGTGCTCGTCTCGGTTGGCATTTTCCTGAACAATCCGATCCCAAGGCACAGCTAAAGAGAGAGGCTATGGTAAACAAACGGAAGGAGACCACAGTCATCGTTGGCGGCGGGCATGCAGCAGGTGCGCTCCTGACAACCTTGCTGCAAAAAAAATATCAACATGAGGTGGTTCTGGTGGGCGAAGAACCCCATCCACCATATCAGCGACCGCCTTTGTCCAAGAATTACCTGGCAGGAGATGTTGATCAGGAGTCGCTGTACCTGAAGCCGCGCTCGGTGTACGAGAAGGCAGGCCATCAGTTGCGGCTCGGTGTGCGCGTCGAACAAATTGATCGAGACAACAAGACCATCAGCTTGTCGGACCAGAGCACGTTGAAATACGATCGACTGGTCCTGGCCACGGGCTCACACGTCCGACGTCTGAAAGCGCCCGGGGCTGACTTGAAAGGCATTCATTATCTGCATGACATAGCTGACACAGATGCCCTGCGTGAACAATTAGTCCCGGGGAAGAGTCTGGTCATTGTGGGTGGCGGTTTTATCGGCCTTGAGGTGGCAGCCAGCGCTATAAAAATAGGCGTTAATGTCACGGTGCTGGAAGCCGCAGAGCGTCTTATGCAGCGCGTTACGGGCCCGGAGATGTCGGCGTTCTTTTACGCCAAACACAGTGGCGCCGGCGTGGATGTACGCCTGAACACAGCGGTAACCGGCTTTGAAGCGGATGATCAGGGTCGTGTGGCCGGCGTGACGTTGGCGAATGGAGGCACTTTGCCGGCCGATATCGTGCTCGTCTCGATCGGCGTCACACCGGAAACCACTTTGGCTGAGGCCGCCAACTTACCTTGTGATGACGGTATTGTCGTGGACGAGTTTACACGCACCGGCGATCCCGCCATCCTGGCGATTGGCGACTGTACCCGTCACCGGAATCTTTTCTTCGAGAAGATGCAACGGCTTGAGTCTGTCGCCAACGCTGTCGATCAAGCTCGTACTGCGGCGGCGACTCTGATGGGAGAGGAGAAACCTTACGATAGCGTCCCATGGTTCTGGTCGAACCAGTATGACGTACGCCTGCAGATGGTGGGGTTGTCGCAAAATCATGATCAGCGTGTGATGCGCGGCAGCCCCGAGGATAGGGAATTTGCGGTGTTCTATCTCCGCGAGGGCTGTGTCATTGCTGTTGACGCGGTCAATCTGCCCATTGCTTTCATGGTCGGCAAGCAACTGGTCCAGCACTGCAAGAGCGTCAGCGCTGAAGCATTGAGTGATTCGGGTACCGATTTGAAGTCTCTGGTCTGAAATATGCTCCCGTATCTTTGCTCTTCAGGAACAGGTAATTGTCCATAGGCAGGTGCTTCGCCCGCCACAGCATCTTCCCCGAGGTCGAGAGGGGTGAACCGTCCTGAGTGGCGGCTCCGGCTCCCCTGTTAGTTCATGGGTATTTGGCCGCTTGACCAAATAATTTGGTCGTGTGACCATGTGTCATGAAAGCTGTTCAGCTCAGGGGGAAGATCAATTGTCGCTGCTGCGCAGGCTCAACCATCTCCGCCGGGATATGGTCAACATCATCAATAACAGGCGGCCTGAACAGTCGGCTGCCGCGACCTCATCGTCCAATCGCAAGACTTTCAGGACGTTCGAGCCCCAGCGACCCGCGCAGCCGGCCGCTCCCCCGCACGAACTCCTCCAGCCCATTCCGATGAACGTGCTGGAGGTCGTCAGGGAGACACCGGATGCCATCCGCGTGGTCCTGGCCCGGCCGGACAGCCAGCCGATCACTTTCACGCCCGGCATGTTCTTCACGGTCGTGGTGACCATTGATGGCGAGGAGCACCGGCGGGCGTATTCGCTCGCCAGCCCGGTGCAGCAGCCCCATCAGGTAGACATCGTCATCAAGCGTATTGCGGACGGACGGGTGTCCGGCTGGCTCAACGAGCACCTCCGGGCCGGAGATACCTTACAGGTGCTGGGCCCGTCCGGCACGTTCACGCTGGCGCCGGACGCCGGCCAGGCACGCCACCTGCTGCTGGTCGGAGGCGGCAGCGGCATCACCCCGCTCATGTCCATCCTGCAGAGCGTGCTGCTGGCCGAGCCTGACTCCCGGGTGGTGCTGCTCTACGGCAACCGGGGCGTGGAGGACATCATTTTCCACGAGGCCTTGCGCCGGCTGGTCAAATCCCATGCGGGCCGCCTGGTGGTCCGCCATGTGCTGGAGGCGCCGCCCAAGGGCTGGCGGGGTGGGCGAGGGCGCCTGGACCGCGAAGCCTTCGGGCGCGAGCTGGACGTCCTCCTCGAGACGACCGCCCTGCAGGACATCACGCTCTACCAGTGCGGCCCCGAGCCCATGATGGCGGGCGTGCGCGAGGAAATGCTGTCGCGCGGCGTGCCCGAGGCGAGGCTGCATCAGGAGCGCTTCACGCCGGCCCAGAAGCCGGTGGAAGCCTCCCGGTATGCCGCGCAGCACCTGCAGATACTCGCCCAGGGTGGGCAGTGGGCGGGAACGGCCCAGCCGGGCGAGACGCTGCTCGAGGCCGGGCTGGCCGCCGGGGCGCCCATGACCTTTTCATGCACGCTGGGCGGCTGTGGGCGCTGCCGGGTCCGGCTGGTATCGGGCGAGGTGGAGATGCCGGAGCCCAACTGCCTGCTGCCGCAGGAGCGGGAGGCCAACTATGCGCTGGCCTGTATAGCGCGCCCTCTGGGTCCTGTCGTGCTGGAGGTCGCCCCTCCCGCGGGGTAAGGCCAGTCGCTATTCCGTTGTTACGTGTATTGCCGAAACATTGAACTGGAGGCTTTCCGAAATGAACCATCCCCTCAACAGCATCCGCAACATCCTTCCCAACCATGTCCGGAACCGGATCGACGCCTTTATGGAGTCAGCCGAGATTTTCACGGAGATGAAAAACCCCCGTGTCCTGCGGTCGATGGCGCCGTCCGCCGTGCGCGGCCTGTTGCTCAAGGTCGGCAAGCAGAGCGACACCGCGGAAATGCAGGCCTCGCATGCGGCGCACTTCAACTGGGCTTATCCGCACGACCATCCTGAAATGCACGAGCTCTACGAGCGCGCCAAGCTTGGGCAATGGAACGGCTCCAGCCTGCCCTGGCATACCTCGGTGGATCCGCTCGATCCCAATGTTCCCATTGCGCCCATCGACCTGATTGACCCGACGGCGGCAAAGGCGCTGGGTATCAAACTGGAAGGCAAGGATCAGCAGCGCATGATCCATTCCATGGCGAGCTGGATGTTGTCCCAGTTCCTGCACGGTGAGCAGGGGGCCCTGCTCGCCGCGGCCCAGGTCACTGAGAGCGTGCAGTGGTTTGACGGCAAGCTCTATGGCGCGACGCAGGTCATGGACGAGGGCCGCCATGTCGAGGTCTTCCATCGTTACCTCACCGAAAAGCTCGGTCGGCTGTATCACGTCAATGACAATCTCTTCGTGATCATCGACGCCCTTATGACCGACTCGCGCTGGGACCTGAAGTTCCTCGGCATGCAGATCATGGTGGAAGGCCTCGCGCTCGGTGCTTTCGGCTTCCTCTACCAGAACACCCGCGAGCCCCTGCTCAAGGAGCTCCTGCGCTACGTGATCCAGGACGAGGCGCGGCACGTGCACTATGGCGTGCTGGCCCTGCGCGAGCACATCAACTATCACCTGTCCAAGAACGAGCGCGCGGAGCGCGAGGACTGGGCCTACGAGGTGGCGCTGCTGATGCGCAACCGCTTCATGGCGTACGAGGTGTACGAGGAGTGGTTCGACGGCACCAGCGTGACCCGCGACCAGTGGCGCCAGCTCATCATGAATTCGCCCGGCATGCAGCGCTTCCGCAAGGTGATGTTCACCCGTCTGGTGCCCAACATCCGCGACATCGGCCTGCTGTCCGAGCGTATCCGTCCGCATTACGAGCAGGCGGGCCTCGGGGCCTACTTTACCGGCCAGTCCGCGCCGGAGCTGAGCGGCGAGCAGATGCTGGCCGATCTGGACCGGGAGGCGGCGTGAAGCCCGCGCTTGCCTTGTCTCGTCAGGCACGGCCTTGCCTCGGGCCGTGCGCCAGGGACTGGCTCGCTGATTCAGCGGGACGCAGATGAGTTCGTCGTATGCGTCCGGGCTGCCCGGGCCACTACCGGCCGGCAGTGCAAGCGGGATTCCAGTGATTGAGCCGCCATCGAAAGATGTGACGACTGTGACACTGGCCGGCCATGGCAATGTGCATCTGGCTGCCGACCGCTACGGCGATGCCGGCGCGCCACCTGTGCTGCTCCTGCATGGCGGCGGGCAGACACGCCATGCCTGGGCGAGCACGGCGGCCTGCCTTGCGCGCGCCGGCTACTGCGCCTGGACGGTCGATTGCCGCGGCCATGGCGACAGCGGCTGGGCCGCCGACGGCGACTACGGGCTCGACGCCATGATCGCGGACCTGTGCCAGGTGGTTTCGGTCGCGGGCGGCCGGCCAACCATTGTCGGCGCCTCGTTGGGGGGCTTGACGGCCATGGTGGCGATCGGCGAGGGCAGGGTACCTGCCGCCGGCGGCCTCGTCCTGGTCGATATTGCACCGCGGGTGGAGGCGGCCGGGGTGGCGCGCATCATTGCCTTCATGAGTGCCCATCCGGATGGCTTTGCCTCGCTGGAGGAGGCCCGCGATGTCATCGCCGCCTATAACCCCCACCGCCCGCCGCCGCGGGACACCGCCGGGCTGCGCAAGAACCTGCGTCGCGGCCCCGACGGGCGCTACCGCTGGCATTGGGATCCGCGTTTTCTCGATCACGCTCCTCGCCCCGGCGAAGGTGTCGAGGACGCCCTGCTGGCGCGGCGACTGATGGCGGTCCGTGCCATTGCCATTCCCGTTTTGCTGATTCGCGGCGCCCGTAGCGATGTCGTCAGCGAGGCGGGCTTGCTGGAACTAATGGCCCTGATTCCCCATGCCCGCGCGGTGGATATCGCCGATGCCAGCCATATGGTGGCCGGCGACCGCAATGATGTGTTCGCCAGTGCCGTGCTGGACTTTTTGCCGCCGGTCCGGCGCGACCTGGACCAGGCCGTCAGTTAAAAACCGCATGAAAAAAATGGTGCCCATGAAAAATGTAAATTTCGTGCCGATGTGATGGGGTGTAGGCAGCACGCTGATAGTAGCGGCGCTTCATGGTGTTTGAAGTTGGCTGGTTTACCGGCCTGTGGCGTGGTGGATCTGGCGGATAATCCGTCCAGGAGGCACCGTGGCGCTAGCGACTCGAGCCATCGGTCATTCCGAGGTAGTAACTCGCGATCTTCACTGCATCCTGAAGCCGGCCATGGTTGAGCGGCATTGCGAGGCGCACGTGCTGCGTCCCTGCACCTCATTTGAAATGCTCTGGCGCGAGCCTGCTGCACCATGAGTTCCCCGCCGTGCCGGTACCGGCACGGCGAGCCCTTTGACATCATCAGGAAAGCCATTCATGTATCTCACTCAAACTCTGCGCCGCGCCGTGCAGACTGCCGGACAGCGCACTGCCACCGTCTGCGGGACCCGCCGCCGCACCTGGACAGAGTGCGCCGCGCGCGTGGCCCGGCTGGCCGGGGCGCTGCAGGGGCTGGGGGTCGGTCGGGAGGACCGGGTGGCCATCCTGGCGCTCAACAGCGACCGCTACCTCGAGTACTTCTACGCCGTGGCCTGGGCCGGCGCCGCGGCGAATCCGGTGAACATCCGCCTGGCGCCGCCCGAGATTGCCTATACGCTGGAGGACTCCGCGAGTCGGGTACTGTTCGTGGATGATGCTTTCGCGCCGCTGCTGCCGGTGCTGCGTTCGCTGTTGCGCAGCGTCCCCCACATTGTCTTCATGGGTGAGGGCGCCGTCCCCGAAGGCTGCCTGGACTACGAGGAGCTGATCCGTGTTGCTGCGCCGGTGCCCGATGCGGAGGCTGGCGGCAGTCAGTTGGCCGGTCTTTTCTACACCGGCGGCACCACCGGAAAATCCAAGGGGGTCATGCTGTCCCACGACAACCTTGTCTGCAACGCGCTCAATGTCGTACCGCTGATGGGCTACGACGGCGCCTCCGTCTACCTGCACGCCGCGCCCATGTTCCACCTGGCGGACATGGCCAGCACCTTTGCCGTCACCCTGGCCGGCGCCACGCACGGCTTCGTTTCCCGCTTTGATGTCGAGGCGGTGTTGGCCACGATCCAGCGCGAGCGCGTGACGCATACGCTGCTGGTGCCCACCATGGTCAATCTGCTGGTGACCTCCGGTAGGTTGCCCGCCTTCGACCTCGGCAGCCTCCGGCGGCTGCTCTACGGGGCTTCGCCCATGCCGGAGGCCGTGCTCACCGCCGCCCTGGAGCTGATGCCGGACGTGCAGTTCACCCAGGGGTATGGCCAGACCGAGGCCGCGCCGGTCATTACCGTGCTGGCGCCCGAACACCACGTGAAGGGGAGTGCGCGGCTGCGCAGCGCCGGCCAGGCCGCGCTGGGCGTCGAGGTGCGCATCCTCGATGGCGATGACCGCGAGGTGCCGCCCGGCACCGTGGGGGAGGTGTGCGCACGCGGCGGCAATGTCATGCGCGGCTACTGGCAGCTCGAGGAACAAACCCGCGCGGCGCTGAGGAGTGGCTGGCTGCACACGGGCGACCTCGGCTACATGGACGAGGAGGGCTTCGTGTTCATCGTCGATCGCGCCAAGGACATGGTCATCAGCGGCGGCGAGAACATCTATTCGGTCGAGGTCGAAGGGGCGATCTACCAGCATCCGGGCGTGCAGGAGTGCGCCGTCATCGGCATTCCCGACGAGCAGTGGGGCGAGGCGGTGCATGCCGTCGTGGTGCCCCGGCCGGCGGTCCGGCTCGCGCCGGAGGAGATCATCGACCACTGCCGCGCCCTTATTGCCGGCTACAAGTTGCCCCGCAGCGTCGAGATACGCAGCCAGCCCCTGCCTGTCAGCGGTGCCGGCAAGATACTGAAGGCCGAGCTGCGCCAGCCCTTCTGGGAAGGCCGCGGCCGGGGCGTCAACTGAGGCAGTGGAGGGGCTGTCGTCGTCACACCCGTCGTTGGGACGGTTGACAAATGCCCGACAATTCGGCCTTATTTTGGTCGGGCGACCAACCAACCAAGTGCTGGTGACGGGGTCGACGGACCTGCTGGATAAGCGCTGTTAACGGTTTAGCGAGGAAATGATGAGTCATCCGCACGTGAACGTACTGATCATAGGCGCCGGATTGTCCGGCATCGGCGCCGCCTGCCATCTCAGCCGGGAGAGCCCGGGGATGCGCTATGCCATCGTCGAACGACGGCAGCGCATGGGCGGCACCTGGGACCTGTTCCGCTACCCGGGCATACGCTCCGATTCCGACATGTTCACCCTGGGCTACAGCTTCCGGCCCTGGACCGACACCCGGATGCTCGCGGACGGGCCATCGATCCGCCGCTACATCGAGGACACCGCGCAGGCGTTCGGCGTCGAGAAACACATTCATTTCGGCCTCAAGGTCACGAGCGCCCACTGGTCCAGCGCGGATAAGCGCTGGACGGTACGGGTCCGGGAGGAGGCCGGCGGGGAGGAGGAGGTCTTCACCTGCGATTTCCTCTTCGGGTGCACGGGCTACTACAACTACGACGCCGGCTTCACCCCCGCGCTGCCGGGGCTCGACAAGTTCGGCGGCGACGTCATCCATCCCCAGCACTGGCCGGAAAACTACGACTACAGCGGCAAGCGGGTCGTGGTCATCGGCAGCGGCGCTACCGCGGTCACGCTGGTGCCGGCCATGACCGACCGCGCCGCCCACGTGACCATGCTGCAGCGCTCGCCGACCTATGTGGCCACGGTGCCGGCACAGGACCTCATTTCCGAAGGCCTGCGCCGCTTCCTGCCGGAGATGGTGGTCTACCGCATGGCTCGGACCCGCAACATCCTGTTGCAGCGAGCGGTGTTCAATTTCTCGATCCGGCGCCCGAAGGCCATGCGCCGGCTGCTGCTGGCCGCCGCGCGCCGGCAGCTGGGGCCGCGGTTCGACATGCGGCATTTCCAGCCGCGCTACAACCCCTGGGAGGAACGCATGTGCGCCGTGCCGCGGGGCGACCTGTTCAAGGTGTTACGCGAGGGCAAGGCTTCCGTGGTCACGGACCACATCCGGTCCATCACCCGCAAGGGCATCGAGCTGGCATCCGGCGAACGGCTGGAGGCGGACGTGATCGTGACCGCGACCGGTCTGGACCTGCAGATGCTGGGCGGCGCCGACCTGTACGTCGACGGGCGCAAGACTGAGGTGAAGGAGCGGATGATGTACAGGGGCGTGATGCTGGAAGGCATTCCGAATTTCGCCCTCGTGTTCGGCTACACGAACGCGTCCTGGACGCTGAAGGCCGACATTGCCTGCGAGTTCGTCTGCCGTCTGCTTAACCACATGCGCGCCGCCGGCGCCGACCAGGTGATGCCGGTGGACGCCGGAAACTGTCGCACCGAGACGAACTTTCTCAACCTAAGTTCCGGGTATGTGCAGCGCGCCAATGATCGCCTGCCGCGCCAGGGCAGCCGGGCTCCCTGGCAGAACCTGAACGACTACCTGCGCGACCTGCCGGCCCTCCGCTTCGGCCCTCTGAGCGATGGCCATCTGCGCTTCTACCGGCAGGGCAAGGAGTTGCAGGAGCGCGCCCCCCGGCGCGGCCTGCTGGCGCTGTTGCCGGGCTAGCCCGGCGCGTTTCGATACAGGGCTTTTTCAAGGAAGGCCGCTGGCGTCAGGGACGTCTGTCCTGGCAGCGGTACAACGACGAAAAGCCCCGGAGCAGTCCCTCAGGGAAGAGGAACATTGTGCCGGCGTCATGGCGCCTGACACCGGTTTGATTATGTTGCGCTGTCATCACTTGAGGAAATTGCATCATGAATGAAGTCTCTGCCCAGTCGAGTCGTCGCCGT
This sequence comes from Moraxellaceae bacterium, assembly GCA_029237815.1. Taxonomy (GTDB): domain Bacteria; phylum Pseudomonadota; class Gammaproteobacteria; order Pseudomonadales; family Moraxellaceae; genus UBA2031. The sequence goes on along the minus strand of JAQZBP010000003.1, from coordinate 219,351 downwards.
CTCAGCGGTCATGCGGTCGGGATTCCGCCCCGCCACATCGACTTCAATTTCACGACGGATACCCCGCGCTACTTCTATGCCAACAATGCCACCGCCACCCTGTTCTTCGCCATGCTGTCGGGGTTCTTTCCGCCCGGCGAGCGCTATTTCATGGAGTCCGTGCGCCACTTCCGCGAGCGGATCACCGATGAACACCTGCGCGCGGCAATTTCCGGCTTCATGGGACAGGAGGCCATTCACGGACGCGAGCACGACATCTTCAATGCCCTGCTGGCAAAGCGCGGCTTCGACATGGCTACGCCGGAGCGGACCGTGACGGCGGGGCTGAAGCTGCTGGGCAAGCTGCCGCCCAGCACCCGGCTCGCCGCCACCACCTTCATGGAGCACTTCACGGCGCTGCTGGCCGAGCAGTTGCTGGCCGATGAGGAATTTCGGGCCAGGGCGGATGCGGAACTGATCACGCTCTGGCAATGGCACGCGCTGGAAGAGCTCGAGCACAAGGCCGTGGCCTATGACGTCTACGAGACCATCGGCAACAGCCAGGCCGAGCGCGCCGTCGCGGCAGTGGCCTCGCTGGCGGTGCTGCTGCCCATGCTCGGCATCACCTGGGGCTGGATGGTGTACAAGGACGGCCAGCTCGGCAACCTGAAGGACAACGTGGCCGGGCTGAACATGCTGTTTGGTCGCCAGGGCTTCGTCACCCGCATCCTGCCAAAGCTGCCCGAGTTCCTGGGCAAGCGGTTCCACCCCCGCCAGCACGACACGCAGGCCCTCGAGAGCACGTGGCGGGACGCACTTTTCGGAGCTGGCGGGACCCTTCATGCGCGCTACCGCAACCGGGAGGCTGCCTAGGCAGCAGGTCATCCGCCCAGGGCCCACGCTGCCACGCCCATCAGTCCGTCCCTGTTCGCTGGGGTGTCGGCATGATGCAGGCAGTCACTTCCGGGATCGCGACTGACTTGGACTCGGATCGGATGCGTGATCACCGACGCCATCATGAGAAAGGACAATGCTGAATGACCTGCAGGCTCCCTTGGAGAATCAATGAGCAGTTTTGACTACATCATCGTGGGCGCCGGCTCCGCCGGCTGCGTGCTGGCGAACCGGCTCAGCGAAAATCCGGCGTGCCGCGTGTGCCTGATCGAGGCCGGCCCGCCGGATACCAGCCCGCTGATCCATATTCCCTTCGGGGTCATTGGCCTCATCCGGGAGGGGCGGCACAACTGGGGTTACAACACCCAGCCCCAAGCCGCCCTGAAGGATCGCCGGCTCTACACGCCCCGGGGCAAGACACTGGGAGGCAGCAGCTCCATCAATGCCATGGTGTATATCCGCGGCCACCAGCAGGACTACGATGACTGGGCCGCTGCGGGAAACCCCGGCTGGTCCTGGCAGGATGTTTTGCCCTTCTTTAAGGCGCACGAGAACAATGAACGGCTGGCCGACGCCTATCACGGGCAGGGTGGCCCGCTGAACGTGACGGACGTGGCCGAACCGAATCCGCTGGCGGCGCTCTTCATCAAGGCAGGCCAGGAACTGGGCTTTCCTTTCAATCCGGATTTCAACGGCGCTACCCAGGCCGGGGTCGGCCCCTTCCAGGTGACGCAAAAGGACGGGCAGCGCTGGAGCGCGGCCAAGGCTTTTCTGGCGCCGGCCAAGGGGCGCGCCAACCTGACCATCCTGACCAATGCCCTTGTGCGGCGTGTCGTCATCGAGGGCGGCCAGGCCGTTGGCGTGGAATACGAGCCTGCCGGTGCACCCGGCGAGCAGCGCCTGTTGCACGCGACCCGGGAAGTCATCCTCTGCGGGGGAGCTATCTGTTCTCCCCAGCTTCTCATGCTTTCCGGCATTGGCGATCAGGAGCAGCTCGCGAGCCACGGAATTGCCTGCCATCATCATTTGCCCGGCGTGGGACTGAATCTCCAGGATCATCTGGACATGACCCTCATTGTCAAAGAGAAGACGCGTCACGCCATCGCCCTGTCCCCCCTGTTCCTGCCCCGCCTGTTCCGGGACCTCTTCCGCTACTTCACGGCGCGCAAGGGTTTTCTGGCCAGCAACGCCGCGGAGGCGGGGGCCTTCCTGAGTGTCAACGGCGATCCGCAGCGTCCGGACATCCAGCTTCACTTCATCCCTGCCCTGCTCAGGGATCATGGGCGGCAGCTGACCATGGGCTTCGGCTGCACCATCCATGTCTGCCAGCTGCGACCCAGGAGCCGGGGCAGTATCCGCCTGGCCAGCGCGGATCCTCGCGCCGCCCCCCTGATCGATCCTGGCTACCTGAGCGATCCGGAGGACATGGAAACCCTGCTGAAGGGCCAGCGGGCCGAGACCATCTACCACCCTGTGGGGACGTGCCGGATGGGCAACGACGCCCTGGCCGTCGTGGACAGCCGCCTGCGCGTGCACGGGATCGGCCGGCTGCGCGTGGCCGACGCCTCCATCATGCCGACCCTGATCGGGGGCAACACAAATGCCCCCTGCATGGTGATCGGCGAGCAGGCCGCGCGCTTTGCCCTGGCGGAAGCTTGACGCAGCCGTGGCGCTGATAGGTCGTTGCTCCACAGGGAAAAGCCAGAGTCCGGAGACTCAGGGGGGGCGGTAGCCGTGGTGCTCGTGCATCGCTTGCCGGCGGCAGCGTCCCTTCTGAGCCTGGGGCCCGCCTCCGCGGGCGCTGCAGCGCTTCCGGCCCGGCCCCCTGAACGGCAAGCAGGGCAGGTGACCGCGCCGCGAGGCCGCTGCGGAAGACGTTCCCGCACCGGCCCTGTAAAGTAAGGGACTCTTCCTGCCGCCTTATGCTGGAGCCTCGCGATGGCTACAACTTCCCGCTCCGGGCCCCCCCGCGCTGATCGACAGCACTCTGTCGAGAGCGCGGAGCCGGAGGCACCCCCCCTGCCGCCGGAAGGCGGCTGGACGGTCGATGAACTGGCGCAAATGGCCGGGACCTCGGTGCGTAACCTGCGCGCGTTCCAGGAGCGGGGCGTGATTCCACCGCCGGTCAAGCAAGGCCGGAGCGCGCTCTACGGCGCCGCCCACCTGTACCGTCTGCGCCTGGTGCTGCGCCTGCAGGAGCGCGGTTACAGCCTCGCCAGCATCCAGGAGCTGATCGCCGCGGCGGAAAGCGGGCGCAACGTGCGCGACCTGATCGGTCTGGACGAGGCAATCACGGCGCCCCTCGGGCAGTCGCCTCAGGGGGCGACCCCGGGAACCGTGACGCGTGCCCAGCTCATGCGGATGTTCGGGCTGAAAAGCCTGCCCCGCCAGCTGCTTGAGCGCGCTGTCCACCTGCAGTACCTCGAGCCCGAGGGAGTCCGCTTTCGCGTGGCTGACGTGCTGATGCTGGAGGCGGCTGCCGGCCTGGTGCGCAGTGGCATCGGCCTGTCCGATCTGCTCGATGTCGCGGAGCGGCTGCGGACCCATATGCAGCGCACGGCGGATGATGTGCTGTGGCGCCTGGCCAGGGCCATCGACAGCTACGGCACGCAGATCCCTCCGGCCGAGGATGTGGCCCGCATCGCCGAGCTCATCCTGAAGCTGCGCCGGCTGGTGGACCCCGTGGTGCTGGCCGAGGCCCACCGGGCGATCGAACAGGCGGTTACCCAGCTCTACACGGATCGCCTCGCGCGGACGATCAATACGGTTGCCACGGACCGCAACGGCTAGGCCATCCGACGGCGGGACCACGCTTGTCCCGGCCTCGCTCGGTCGCTGCCTTTTCAGCAACTGCCGATGAACTCGCGGGCGGCGCCTATTCAGCGGAATTCACCTTGACATTTGGCCGCTTGACCAAGATATTTGAGTCTCATCGGCAAACTTGGCGGGATTTCCCTGGCCGAGCATCGCCGTTCAGTGCGACCCACACGATCCAGCCAGTGCAGGAGTTGATTCCATGGCCAAGCCACACGCTATCACCCCCCGCAAACCGTCCTTCGATGTCAGGGACGTGCCGGTCTTCTGGAACGACGGCGATCCCGTCCTCACCCGCTTCTTTGACGCCCTGTCCGTACATTTTCCGGACGGAGAGCGCTTCTTCATCCAGTCCGTGCGCAATTATCAGGACCGGGTCACCGATCCGAAGCTGAAAGAAGACATCCGTCACTTCTTCCGCCAGGAAGCCCATCATGGCATCGTGCACGACACCTACAACACCGTGATGGCGGCGCAGGGCATCAACGTCGACAAGATTGTTGCCCGCCTCAAGATGGCCATCCGCCTCTTCCAGACCCATCTGCCGCCCAAGCACCAGCTGGCCCTGACCGCCGCCTTCGAGCACATCACCGCCACGCTGGGAGAGGGTTTCTTGGAGGGCGAGGGGGAGATGTTCCGCCATGCCCATCCGGTCATGCGGGCCATGTTCCTGTGGCACGGGGTTGAAGAGGTCGAGCACAAGGCGGTGGCCTTCGATGTGTACGAGACGGCGGCGGGAGGCGGCTATTTCACGCGCGCTGCGGCGTTGCTCGGCGGCACCGCCGTGGTGCATCTGGTGGTCGGTTCGGTGGCCTGGCACATGCTGAAGGTCGACGGCATGAACCGCCACCCTCTGCTCATCGCCAAAGGGCTTTACCGGCTTTATGGCCCCAGAGGGTTGTTGACCCGTCTTGTGCCGCGCTACCTGGACTGGTTCCGGCCCGGCTTCCATCCCATGGACAGCGGCATGCCAGAGAAAGTCGAGGCCTGGCTGGCCGAGTACCGGAAGCACGAGGATCCGATGCTGGCCTCGGATACGGTGTTCGGCGACCGGGCGCTGGCGCAGGCCGCCTGAGGCGAGCGCCGGACTCACCGGCCGCCCGTGAAACGTTTTCGGGTCACCCGGACAACCGTCGCGCCAACGCCGAGTGCGGTGGAACGGCAGGTGTCCCGGGTTATTCATCAGTCTTCAGGAAGGGTAAATCGATAGTGACACCACAGGCAGCAGACACGGCACCGGGCCTCGCCATTCCCCATCGGCCCGGGCGCCATTGCGGGAGTTCGGCCATCCGGGACCTGCTCGAGTTCCACGGCACGACCCTCACCGAGGCCATGTGTTTCGGGCTGGGCTCGGGCTTGGGCATCACCTACCTGACGTTGCCCGCCGCGCCGGTTCCCTTTCTGGTTCACGTGCGCTCGCTGGGGTACGAGGAGCGGGTATTCCAGTCGCTCGACGTACCCTTTGCCTGGACCAGTTACGACTCGATCGAGGAGGGCGCGAAGGCGCTGGATGACCTGCTCGACCAGGGGCGCCCGGCCCTGCTGCTGACCGATATCTTCCACCTGCCGTACTTCGCCAGCCGCACGCGCTTTCCCGGCCATGCCATCGTGGCCTGGCAGCGCCAGCCGGCGGATGACAGCATCCTGGTGACGGATACGGAGCGCCCTGCGCCCATTCCGGTGCCTCGCGACGCACTGGCCCGTGCCCGCTTCGCGGAACTGCCCCCGTTTTTCCATGCCGGCAACCTGTTCGCCCCTCCCGCCATTCATGCCCGGCTTTCGGTCGAGCGGGTGGCCGCGGCCATACGCCAAAACGCCCGCCTGCTGCGGGAGGGCGGCCCCCATACGGGGGTGGCCGCGCTCGATACCTGGCTGGCCGATCTTGGCCGCTGGGAGCGCGAGGGCGACTGGCGCTGGACGACGCGGTTTGCCTACCAAATCATCGAGCGGCGCGGCACGGGCGGTGGCGGCTTCCGCAAGATGTACGCGGAATTTCTGGAAGAGGCCGCCCTGGCGGATCCGCGCATTGGTGAGCTGCGGCTGCCACAGCTGATGGCGGACAGTGCCGTCTGCTGGACGGCGCTGGCGCTGGCGCTGAAGGCCGGCTCCGAGAGCGAATGCTTTCCGGCGGAACAGCTCGCGGATGCCCTGCGAGCCGTGCGGGCGGCGGAGCATCGCTATATCGACGCGGCGCTGATGTATTGACTGAACACCGTTGAAGTGCAGAGAGGAGTAGGCATGTCTGATTTGAAGCTGGAACTGGATCACGCGGCCATGGCCAGGGCATTTTTCGGCAGCCAGCATCCGCTGTTCAGCGCCTTCGGCATCGACGTGGTGGCGGTGGCCGACGCCAGGGCCGAGATGACGATGCCGTTTTCCGAGACGCTGGCCGACGGCTGTGGAGCGTTGCACCGGGGCCCGCTGGTGACCCTGCTCGACACGACGTGCGGACTGGCCATCTTCTCCGCGCTGCGCTCGCTCCGGCCTATCGCCACCATTGACCTGCGCGTCGATTACCTGCGTCCCATTCCGGCGGGCAGCGGCCTGCGCGCGGTGGTCGAATGCATCGGCTGGACAGACAGCGTCGCCTTTATCGCCGGCCGGGGCTATGCGCAGGGTGACGAGATGCCGCTCGCCACGGTTGCCGGCTCCTTTGCCATCAATACCCTGGGCCCGGCGTTCGACTCGACGGGAAGGGGTGCGGCATGACGGAGTTGGCGCGGACAATACCGGAGCGTCCGGAGGCGGCAACGGTCGAGTTGGCGGTGCCCTTCCACCGGTTTCTGGGGCTGCGGGAGGAGGTCGTGGAGGGCGAGACACGCTACCTCATGGACTTTTGCGAAAATCATGTCGGCAATCCCCTGATCCGGACCTTCCATGGCGGTGTCCTGGCCAGCTTTGGCGAAGTGGTGGCCGCTATTCATCTTGCGCGCTCCCTGGAGAGGAAGGATCTACCGGCCTGCTCCACGCTGACCTTCGATTACCTGCGGCCGGCTTTCGCCGGCACGATTTGCGCCGTGCCTCATATCGTGAGGGCAGGGCGGCGCATCACGACGGTTTCGGTGCAACTGCGCCTGGAAAACAAGCTGGTATGCATCGGGCGCTTTCTCTTTCCCGTGGGTGGCAAGAACCTGGGAGGCGGGGCAGGCGCAACGGGCGAGGTATGACCTCCCGCAGGCCAGGGAGCGGCAAGCCCCTTTCGCAGGCGCTCCCTCCAGCGCTTCAGCGTGCGGGGCCTGCTCAACTGGGTCGTGAGGAGTGTTTTCGCGAGGTTGGGCAGGAAGGCGTGCCAAGGGCAGGCGGCCTGTCCGATGGGGTGCCGGCGAAGATCGGCCTCCAGGGTGGGTACAGCACCATTACAGGGTCGTCATGAACCATCCAGCAGCGCATGCATCGCCCCCATCCTCGGGGCCGGCCGACGATTTCACCTGGCTCTCTAACCCGCTTGACTGGCGGCCCATCGACCGCTTCATCCTGCTGGGTGCCCTGCTGCTGATCGCGCCGACACTGTTCGGTTTTACGCTGCTGGCCGTCATGGTCCTTGCTCCCGACTACCTTGCCCCCGTTATCGCCCGGCTGTTGCTGGCCATGTTTGCCTTGCATGGACTGATGCTGGCCGGCTACATCGGCGCCGCGCTGCGCCGCCGCCGTCACGACGATGACTGGCCGGCCTTCGAGGACTTCATCATCGTTTCATTTGTCATCATTGTTCTGGGGGTCGTCTCAGAAAACGGAAAATAAAGCACGCTAAGCCCTTGCCTAACATCTACCGAGGCGACGGCGTAGCTCAGTACCAGCTAAAAGTTTGCCTGCGTATCGGCCATTGCGGCATGGATCGCGGGCAGACCGTCGGAGACCACCTTGTTCGTAGCGGACAAGGCATGCTCACCCCAATCGCACATCGACTCGGCGGCGACATTCGCCAACGGCGTGAGCTTTACGTAGCGCGGGCGGTCGTCGATACCACCGCCACGAAGGACTGCTTGTTCGGCCTCGAAACGCCGCGCCGGCCAGGGCGTTCGCCGCCCAACACGGCATCGTCGATCGGCCATGGCCGTCAGCAGCTTGTACTTGACCAACCAGGCGGTCGGGCAGGAAACGCCAAGCTGGCGCTTCAGGTTCAGCGCCGAATTCCGGCTGCGCCGGTGCCGACGCGCGCCTTGCGTGTCACAAAGTGTGCAAGATATAATAAGCTATGCTTACTTTTCGGTACTTGGACATGGAGCGTGACAGTCTCGGTTTTCTTCTGGCGGACGTCTTTCGCCTGTTTCGGCAGAGCTTTCAGCGGCGTCTTGAAGGGAGTTCTCTTACCCTAGCGCAGGCTCGGGCGCTCGTTTACCTGTCTCGCCATGAAGGTCTTCGCCAAGTCGATTTGGCCGAAATGCTGGAAGTGCAACCCATCACGCTCGCCCGATTGATCGATCAACTGTCGGATGCCGGATTGGTCGAGCGTCGCGCCGATCCCGCGGATCGGCGGGCATATCAGATGTTCTTGACGCCTGCCGCCGCTTCCCACCTGGCCGCAATCAGACAGGTCACTGCGGCGATCCAGGCCGATGCCCTGCGCGATCTCGACAAACAACAAGCCACCATGCTCTTCGTCGCACTGCGCAAGATGCGCGACAACCTTGGCTCGCGGTGACAACCCGCGAAACAACGCTATTCCTGGAGTCACCCGTTCATGAGCAATGCATTGATCGACAACGAAACAACCATCGCCGAAGTTGTACGACCACCCAAGCGCCGCTTGAAACGGCTGATCCTGCTGGTTGTGGTTCCATTGATCGCCGCGCTTGCAGTCGGAGTTGTGTACCTCAAGGGCGGGCGCTACGTCGAAACCGACAATGCTTATATCAAGGCGGACAAGGTCCCCGTCAGCGCCGAGGTGTCCGGCACGGTCACGGACGTGCTGGTTGATGAAAACCAATCCGTCAATGCCGGCCAGCCGTTGTTCCGGCTCGATCCTGCGCCGTTTCAGGTAGCCGTAGCCAAAGCCGAAGCCAAATTGGCGCAGGTGCGCACCGATCTGGCAGCGCTCAAAGCGAGTTACCGCGAGAAACAGGCGGAAATCGCGCTGGCGCGAACCAAATACGCCTTCTCCCAGAAAGACCAGCGACGCCAAGCCGATTTGGTGGCCAGGAATTTCATTTCCGCTTCCAAGTTCGACGATGCGAAGCAAAGCACCGACCTCGCCGAGCAGCAAATCAGCGTATTGGACCAGGACCTGAAGCGCATTGCGGAAACCTTGGGCGGCAGTGTCGAGTCACCAGTGGAGCGCCACCCAAGCTATCGCGTCGCGCTGGCTGAACTGGAGCAAGCCAAGCTTGATCTGGCGCGGGCCGAGGTACGCGCCACGCTGCCCGGCATCGTGAGCAAGCCACCCAAGCCTGGGCAGTATGTCGCCGCCGGTTCCATAGCGTTGGCCTTGGTGGTCAGCGGCAACTTGTGGGTCGATGCCAATTTCACCGAGACCGATCTCACCTACGTTCATCCGGGCCAACCGGTCACTATCCGTGTCGATACCTACCCCGATGCGGCATGGAAGGGCGTGGTGGAAAGCCTGAGTCCCGCTACAGGGGCGGAGTTCTCGGTTATCCCGGCACAGAATGCCACCGGCAACTGGGTCAAGATCGCGCAAAGGGTGCCCGTGCGGATCAAGATCGAAGCCGCTCCGACCATGCCGCAACTGCGCGCAGGGCTGAGCACCATCGTGGAAATCGACACCGGCCATCGCCGTCGCGTGCTCGGTTTCTCGCTCTGAGATCAAGCAATGACTGCCGCCACAGCCGCAAACCCGGAAAGCGCACATCGTGGCTTGGTCACCGGGTCGGTCATGCTGGCGACCATCATGCAGGCTTTGGACACCACGATCGCCAACGTTGCGCTGCCGCACATGCAGGGGACTATGGGCGCGACCCAGGATCAGATTACCTGGGTACTGACCTCCTACATCGTGGCGGCGGCGATCTTCATGCCCCTAACCGGTTTCCTCTCGGCGCGCTGGGGACGCAAGCGCATTTTCATGTGGTCGGTGGTCGGCTTTACGGTGGCCTCGATGCTCTGCGGCGCGGCGCAAAGCCTGAACCAGATTGTGCTGTTTCGTCTGCTGCAAGGGGTATTCGGCGCGAGCCTCGTGCCGCTGTCGCAGTCTGTGCTCCTCGATACCTATCCGCGCGAGCGCCATGGATCGGCGATGGCGATGTGGGGCGTGGGCGTGATGGTGGGGCCGATTCTCGGCCCCTCGCTCGGCGGCTGGCTAACCGAGTATTACAACTGGCGCTGGGTGTTCTACATCAACCTGCCGTTTGGTGTGCTAGCCTGGCTCGGACTGGCGGCGTTCGTGCGTGAAACGCCGATCGACCGCACGCGACGCTTCGACCTGCTCGGCTTCGCGCTGCTGAGCCTCGGCATTGGCGCGCTGCAGATGATGCTGGATCGCGGCGAGTCGCTCGACTGGTTTACCAACCCGGAAGTGGTGATCGAGGCCATGCTCTCCGGCCTGGCGCTCTATCTCTTCATCGCTCACATGTTCACGCACGAGCATCCGTTCATCGAACCCGGGCTATTCAAGGACCGCAACTTCAGCGTGGGCTTGCTGTTCATCTTCATTGTGGGCGTCATTCTGCTCGCCACGATGGCCTTGCTGCCACCATTCATGCAAAGCCTGCTGGGCTACCCGGTGATCGATGTCGGCTATCTGCTGGCCCCGCGCGGCGTGGGCACCATGTTCGCCATGATCGCCGTGGGTAAGTTATCCGGCAAGGTGGACGTGCGCTACATGATTTTACTGGGCCTCATGCTGACCAGCCTGTCCCTGTGGGAGATGACCAATTTCAACACGGATATCGACGGCTGGGACATCGTAAAGACGGGCATTACACAGGGGGTGGGGCTGGGGTTTATCTTCGTGCCGCTATCCACCATCACCTTCGCTACCCTGGCGCCGCATTACCGCACTGAGGGCACGGCGCTGTTCAGCCTGATGCGCAACATCGGCAGCAGCATCGGCATCTCGGTGGTGATGACTTACCTGGCGCAACGCACGCAGGCCAATCATGCCGCGTTCGCCGACTACATCAATCCATTCAATCTGGCGCTGAGGCAGGCGGTTGAGGCGGGTGCCTACAACCTGACCACGCCCCAGGGGCTCGCGGCAATCAACGGCGAGGTGACGCGCCAGGCCGCCACGCTGGCCTATTTGCAGGACTTCCGGCTGATGATGTGGATCACTGTGGCCGCCATCCCGCTGATAATCCTGTTGCGGGCGTCGCCGAAGAAATCTGCAGTGAACGAGGTGCATGCGGCGATAGAGTGAGGACAGCACTGCCGAATGTGCGACTGTAAACGCCTGCTAAATCGCCGACATACTTGTAACGCTATCGGAGGACAATGCGCATGTTTCAGACTATCGTTTTCGCCTATGATGGCAGCGCCGAGTGCCGGGATGCGCTCGAGGAGGGGATCGCACTTGCAAGCCGCTTCAACGCTCGCTGTCACTTGCTCGCGGTCGTGCCGCCACTGTCCCCCTACATCCTGGCCGCCGGCCCGCTGCCTGAAGACCTGTCGGAAAAAGACCGGGCCTACTTCAGCGCCATCCTCGAGAAAGGCCTCGCACGCCTGCGCGAGGCGGGATTGGACGCCGCCGGCTCCATCAGTATGTGGGAAGATCCGGCCGAGGCCATTGGCGCCGTCGCTGGCAAGATCAAAGCCGACCTCGTTATTGTTGGGCACCACCGCCGCTCAGCCCTTGATCGCTGGTGGCGCGGATCGGTAGGCCATTCCCTCATCGACCAACTGCCGTGCAGCCTGTTCGTTTCCATGCCGCGTGAAGCGGCAAACCACTCTTCTTGACCTTTTCTCGTAGAGGGTCGTAGTCGAGCGCATCAGTCGATTTGCCGTAACCGGAACAGAGCATGATCAAGAAGACCCGCCGCGCGCGTTCCTGCAATCGTCGGAGCAAACCGGGCAGAGGTAGCCTTCCGGCCAGCGCATCGCCATCACGACCGCTTCGCATTGGTCCTCGGTTCCATAGCGCTTCTGAAACTCCGGCATCGACATTCCTGCTTGCATTTGTACTCGGTTGATTCCCACGCCTCCTCAAGAAGATGCGCCTATTTTCAAGGCCCTACTCGCTCACCACGTGAGCCAGCGGAGCTTCGTTGCTAATCAGTCAAAATTGCGTTACTCAAACAACTCGGCATGTGTGCCTGTGCGCACGAAGACAATCAAACCGGTTTTGCCTCTGTCATCAAGCTTATAGGCCTAGTGGGAGCGAAGCTGCGATTTCACGACATATAAGTTGTTGCTAATTTTCTCAAGAAAATTTTATAGGCCAACAGGAAGTCTCCGCCGATGTGACATTCCCGGTGTCCATCCCAATCGCCACCTAGTGGATGATCCATCCCGTGCTTTGTGGCTACGGTTGGTGTCCAACTGAGCTATACCCTAACGCAACGTCAGGGTATAGCCTGTAATCGCGTCAGAATAGAGTCGAGTATTAAATTTATTGACACAATCAGTCAAGAGTAATAGATTTCACTCTGACACATTACCCCTTGGAGGCACTTTGTACGGTCAACGCATCGGCTACGTTCGCGTCAGCAGCTTCGACCAGAACCCGGAACGGCAATTGGAGGGGGTTCAGGTGGTGCGGGTGTTCACCGACAAGGCATCCGGCAAGGACACCCAGCGCCCCGAGCTGGAAAGGTTGCTCGCCTTCGTGCGCGAAAGCGACACCGTGGTGGTGCACAGCATGGATCGGCTGGCACGCAACCTGGATGACTTGCGCCGCATCGTGCAGGGTCTGACGAAGCGCGGCGTGCACATCGAATTCGTCAAGGAAAGCCTGGCCTTCACCGGCGAAGACTCGCCGATGGCGAATTTGATGCTGTCGGTGATGGGCGCGTTTGCCGAGTTCGAGCGCGCCTTGATCCGCGAGCGGCAGCGTGAAGGGATCGCGCTCGCTCGGCAACGGGGTGCGTACCGGGGCCGCAAGAAGTCGTTGAATGATGAGCAAATCGCCGAATTGAAACGGCGCGTCGCGGCCGGTGAGCAAAAGGCCCTGATCGCCAGAGATTTCGGCATCAGCCGTGAAACCTTGTACCAGTACCTGCGCGAGTCCTGAGCATGCCGCGTCGTTCCATTCTGTCCGCCACCGAGCGCGAAAGCCTGCTGGCATTGCCCGATGCCAAAGACGATCTGATCCGGTACTACACGTTCAGCGAAACCGATCTGTCGGTGATCCGTCAGCGGCGTGGGCCTGCGAATCGGCTTGGCTTCGCTGTTCAGCTTTGCTACCTGCGATTCCCTGGCGTCATCTTGGGCGCTGATGAGCTGCCATTTCCGCCCTTGCTTCGCATCGTGGCGTCACAGCTCAAAGTGCCGGTCGACAGCTGGAGCGACTACGGGCAGCGGGAACAGACTCGGCGCGAGCACCTGGTCGAACTGCAAACGGTGTTCGGCTTCCAGCCTTTCACCATGAGCCACTACCGGCAGGCCGTCCACACGCTGACCGAGCTGGCTATGCAAACAGACAAGGGCATCATGCTGGCCAGCGCCTTGATTGAGCATCTACGGCGGCAGTCGATCATCCTGCCTGTGCTCAACGCCATCGAGCGCTCCAGTGCCGAGGCCATCACCCGCGCCAACCGGCGCATCCACGAAGCGCTGTCCGAGCCGTTGTCGAACGGGCACCGGCATCGCCTCGATGAACTGTTGAAGCGCCGCGACAACGGCAAGACCACTTGGCTGGCCTGGCTGCGGCAATCTCCGGCCAAGCCGAACTCCCGCCACATGCTCGAACACATCGAACGCCTCAAAGCCTGGCAGGCCCTCGACCTGCCTGCCGGCATCGAGCGGCTGGTTCACCAGAACCGGCTGCTCAAAATCGCCCGCGAAGGCGGCCAGATGACGCCCGCTGACCTGGCCAAGTTCGAGCCGCAGCGGCGCTACGCCACCCTCGTGGCGCTGGCCATCGAGGGCATGGCTACTGTTACCGACGAAATCATCGACCTGCACGACCGCATCCTGGGCAAGCTGTTCAACGCCGCCAAGAACAAGCATCAGCAACAATTCCAGGCGTCCGGCAAGGCCATCAACGCCAAGGTGCGCCTATACGGGCGCATTGGTCAGGCGCTGATCGACGCCAAGCAATCGGGCCACGACCCGTTCGCCGCCATTGAGGCCGTTATGTCCTGGGACGCCTTCGCCGAAAGCGTTACCGAGGCGCAGAAGCTCGCGCAGCCCGATGACTTCGATTTCCTGCATCGCATCGGAGAGAGCTACGCCACCTTGCGCCGCTACGCGCCGGAATTCCTCGACGTGCTCAAGTTGCGGGCCGCGCCTGCCGCCAAGGACGTGCTCGATGCCATCGAGGTGCTGCGCGGCATGAATACCGACAACGCCCGCAAGGTGCCAGCCGATGCGCCGACCGGCTTCATCAAGCCGCGCTGGCAAAAGCTGGTAATGACTGACGCGGGTATCGACCGACGTTACTACGAGCTGTGCGCGCTGTCGGAACTGAAGAACGCGCTGCGCTCCGGCGACATCTGGGTGCAGGGTTCGCGCCAGTTCAAGGACTTCGAGGACTACTTGGTGCCGCCCGCGAAGTTTGCCAGCCTCAAGCTGGCCAGCGAATTACCGCTGGCCGTGGCCACCGATTGCGACCAGTACCTGCACGACCGGCTGACGTTGCTGGAAACACAGCTTGCCACGGTGAACCGCATGGCGGCAGCCAACGACCTGCCGGATGCCATCATCACCGAGTCGGGCCTGAAGATCACGCCGCTCGATGCAGCGGTGCCCGACAATGCGCAGGCACTGATTAACCAGACGGCCATGATCCTGCCGCACGTCAAAATCACCGAATTACTGCTCGAAGTCGATGAGTGGACTGGCTTCACCCGGCACTTCACACACCTGAAATCAGGCGATCTGGCCAAGGATAAGAATCTGCTGCTGACGACGATCTTGGCCGACGCCATCAACCTGGGCCTGACGAAGATGGCGGAATCGTGCCCTGGCACAACCTACGCCAAGCTGGCTTGGCTGCAAGCCTGGCACACCCGCGACGAAACTTACTCGACGGCACTGGCTGAACTGGTCAACGCCCAGCTCCGCCACCCCTTCGCCGAGCACTGGGGCGACGGCACCACGTCATCATCGGACGGTCAGAACTTCCGCACCGGGAGCAAGGCCGAGAGCACGGGCCACGTCAACCCGAAATACGGCAGCAGCCCAGGGCGGACGTTCTACACCCACATCTCCGACCAGTACGCGCCGTTTCACACCAAGGTGGTCAATGTCGGGGTGCGCGACTCGACCTATGTGCTCGACGGCCTGCTGTACCACGAGTCCGACTTGCGGATCGAGGAGCACTACACCGACACGGCGGGCTTCACCGATCACGTTTTTGCGCTGATGCACCTGCTGGGCTTCCGTTTCGCGCCACGCATCCGTGACCTGGGCGACACCAAGCTCTACATCCCGAAGGGCGAAGCTGCCTATGACTCGCTGAAACCGATGATTGGCGGCACGCTCAACATCAAGCACGTCCGCGCCCATTGGGACGAAATTCTGCGGTTGGCCACTTCGATCAAGCAGGGTACGGTGACGGCCTCGCTGATGCTGCGCAAACTTGGCAGCTATCCGCGCCAGAACGGCCTTGCCGTGGCCCTGCGTGAGCTGGGGCGCATCGAGCGCACGCTGTTCATTCTGGACTGGCTGCAAAGCGTGGAACTGCGCCGCCGCGTGCATGCCGGGTTGAACAAGGGCGAAGCGCGCAATGCGCTTGCCAGGGCGGTGTTCTTCAACCGACTTGGCGAAATCCGCGACCGCAGCTTTGAGCAACAGTGCTACCGGGCCAGTGGCCTTAACCTGGTGACGGCGGCTGTCGTGCTGTGGAACACGGTCTACCTGGAGCGTGCAGCGCATGCCTTGCGTGGCAACGGCCATGCCGTCGATGACGCGCTGTTGCAGTACCTGTCGCCGCTGGGCTGGGAACACATCAACCTGACCGGCGATTACCTGTGGCGCAGCAGCGCCAAGATCGGCGCGGGCAAGTTTAGGCCGCTACGACCGCTGCACCCGGCTTAACGTGCTTTATTTTCCGTTTTCTGAGACGACCCCTTCTGGTCAGCAGCTTTGCCACCGGTACGCACCTGACCGAGGGCCTGCTGATGGTCTTTCTCGGCATCAACATCGCCTCGGCGCTGGCGAATGTCACCAAAGTTCAGGTCGCCAATGTGTACATTTGCATCGCCATGTCGATACTCGTGATTATCGATTTCAGTGGCCTGTCGCCGTCAGCGCCGTTGTTCGTCAAGGCGCCCCTCAAACCGAACGGCTCACCGTTACTTGGCTGGCTGGCCCTGCAGGCAACGCTCGGCGCCATTCTTCTCGCCATCGGCTATATCAGCATGGCTGCTATCCGGCGCTGGGTGGAACGCGAGAATCTCTACCGCGAAATGTCTGCCGTTGACGGCCTTACACGTCTCGCCAACCGTCGCTCCTTCATGGAGCGCGGTCAGAGCGAATTCATGCGTGCCCAGCGCATAGGTTCCGGAAGCCTGGCCTGCGTCATGGTGGATATCGATCACTTCAAGCGCATCAATGACAGCTTTGGCCATCATGCTGGCGATCAGGTGCTCGTGGCAGCCTCACGCATCCTGATCGAGAGCGCCCGCCAATACGACGAAGTCGGCCGCTACGGTGGCGAGGAGTTCGCCCTTCTGCTGCCGGGCATCACGCTGGCCGACGCCGCCCTGGTGGCGGAGCGTATCCGGGAAACGCTGGCCGCCAGTCCTGTGGAGACTGATGGAGTCAGGATTCCTCTGACGGCAAGCTTCGGCGTGGCCTGCTATCCTTCTCCGGGAATATCCACTCTTGATGAGCTGCTCAAAGCGGCAGATGCCGCGCTTTACGTCGCCAAGGCAGCGGGACGAAACCGGGTCTGTAAAGCACCCTGTGGCCTGGCTGAGGCCGACGTTCCGGACCAGCCGCTCGCCCAGGCATAGGTATCCGGTAGCTGGCGCCATCACCGTAATGCAGACCGTTCTCGATAGTGATCGGGCGGTGCGGCAAGCAAGCAATGAAGAGCATAAAAATGTCGAGGAAGAGTGCTGGACTGACGATAGGACAGTACCGTTTGCTCTTTGCCAACATGACGGAGGGCTTTGCTCTGGGAGAGGTCGTCCTGGACGCGCAGGGTGCGCCGGTAGACATGCGCCTGATCATCACCAATGAGGCTTTTTATCAACAGACGGGCTTGGCGAAGGATATTCTCGGCCGCTCTGCACATGAGTATGTACCGGAATTGGCCAGACTGTGGCTGCCGCGCTTTGCCAGTGTGGCACTTTTTGGCCAGACGCTGCGTTTTGAAGAGTACAACGAGGACACGGGAAGATATTACGAGGTATACAGCTATCGTCCCGAGAGCGGACGATTCATCGTCCTGGTCTGGGATGTCAGCGAGCGTGTTCTGGCGGAAAAAGGCCTGCGTCAGCTTCAACGTGAACTGGAGGCCAAGGTCGAGCAGCGCACCCGGGAATTGCAGCATGCCACCCGGAGGGCTGAAGAGGCACTGCGGGAAGCGCAGTCTGCCAATCGCGCCAAGAGTGATTTCCTGGCCATGATGAGCCACGAGATCCGTACGCCCCTGAATGGCATCATCGGATTCACGGGGTTGCTGCTTGAGGGAACTCTTGCCGAAGAAAATCGTCGCTATGTGGAGCTCGTTCGGGAGTCCGGCGAATCACTGCTGCACTTGCTGAACGACTTCCTGGACTTTTCCAAGATCGAATCGGGGCGTCTCGAACTGGAGCCGGTGGAGTTCGACCTGGCAGTGGAGGCAGCGCAGGTACTGGCGCTGGTGCGGCATAGCGCTGAGAAGAAAGGGCTGGAATTGAGGAATCACGTCACCGCACCCGCTCATCTGCTTCGCGGAGATGTGGCTCGCCTGCGACAGATCCTGCTCAATCTGCTTTCGAACGCCATCAAGTTCACTGATCGCGGCACGGTCACCTTGCGGTCTGAGGTGGTGAGCCGTGACCACCGTTCCCTGAACGTCTGCTTCCATGTTGTTGACACTGGTATTGGCATCAATACAGCCATTCAGCCGCGATTGTTTCAGCCTTTTGTCCAGGCGGACGTCTCGACGACAAGGCGTTTCGGCGGAACGGGCCTTGGGTTGGCTATCTGCCGGCGGCTGGCCGAGGCCATGGGGGGCACCACAGGCGTTCGGAGTGAGCCGGGTCATGGCAGCGACTTCTGGGTGGAATTGCCCTTCGAACATCTGACAGAGGGCGCCAGGGCAGTAACCCGCGATGAGCTGCCGGAGACGCTACTTCACGGTCATCGCTGTTTCGGGCGTATTCTGGTGGTGGAGGACAATCCCACTAGCCAGATGCTGGTTATGGAAATCCTCAAGCGGCTGGGCTATCGCGTGGAGGCAGTGGGTAATGGTCAGGAAGCTGTGGAGGTCTACAGGCAGGTCCCATATGACCTGATCCTTATGGACTGTGACATGCCTGTGATGGATGGCTTTGAGGCCACCAGGACTATCAGGGCGCTGGAGTCACCCGACACCCATGTTCCGATTATCGCCATGACGGCGCTGGCCCTGCAGGGAGATGCGGAACGCTGTCTGGCAGCCGGGATGGATGATGTCATATCCAAGCCATTGAGGCCGTATCAGCTGCGCGAGCTGGTTGCCACCAGGCTCAAGCCTGGTTGAGCGGCAACTTCCCCTCTCTGACCTCAAGCCCCTCAAGCGCCAGTATCCTGCCGTGCTGCCCTGAGCCCGGGGTTGAAAAGTCTCCTGATGGCGCGGGTATTCCACCGGTGCTTCGCCTCGAACCACGCCGCTCATTCTTCACGCCTCACCCGGAACCACGCCGCGTACATGGCCGGCAGACTCAGAAGCGTCAGTGCCGTCGCAATGATCAGGCCACCCATGATGGCCACGGCCATGGGCCCCCAGAAAGCGCTGCGCATGAGCGGAATCATGGCCAGCACCGCCGCGGCCGCCGTCAGCATGATGGGGCGGAAGCGGCGCACGGCGGCGTCGACCACCGCCGTCCAGCGGTCCACGCCCGCCGCGATGTCCTGCTCGATCTGGTCGATGAGGATGACCGAATTGCGGATGATCATGCCGTTCAGCGCGATCACGCCCAGCGTCGCCACAAAGCCCATGGGCTTGTTGAGGAGCAGCAGCGTCAGCGTGGCGCCCACCAGGCCGAGCGGGCCGGTGAGGAAAACCAGCAGGCTGCGCGAGAAGGAGCGCAACTGCAGCATCAGCAGTGTGAAGATGATGAAGAGCATGAGCGGCACATTGGCCGAGATAGAGCTCGTCCCCTTGCTGGATTCCGCAACGGTGCCGGCGACCTCGATCTGATAGCCGGGCTGCAGTTTTGCACGCAGCGAGTTCAGCTGTTCGTCCAGCCGGAGCGCCACCGTGGTGCCCTGGATGCCCTCGCGCACATCCCCCTGCACGGTGACGGCGAAGTTGCCGTTCTGGCGCCAGATCACGCCGGGCTCCCAGCCGAGGGAGGCGTGGCCGACCTGCGAAAAGGGAATGGACGCGCCGCTGGCGGTGGGCAAATAGGAGCCGGGGAGTGCACTCACTGCACTGCGCTCATCTTCCGGCTGGCGCAGCACGATGCCGATCATGCGGTTGTTTTCACGATACTGGCCGATAGGGAGGCCGGAGAGCAGCGTCTCGCTGGCAGTGGCCAACGCCTCGTTGCTGACCCCGAGTGCGCGGGCGCGTGCCTGATCCACCTCAACCTTCATGACCTTTATTTCTTCGTTCCAGTTGTCATTGATGCCGCGCATGTCGCTGTCCTGCCGCAACACTGACTTCACGTCCTCCGCCAGCACGCGCACCTGGTCCGGGTCGGGACCCATCACGCGGAACATCACGGGGTAGGGCACGGGTGGCCCGTTCGGCAGCAGCTGCGCGCGGGCGCGCGCCTCCGGGAACTCCTGCGTGAGGAGCTGCGGCAGCTCGCGGCGAATGCGCTCGCGGTCCTCGTGCGAGGCTGGCAGCACAATTAGCTGCGAGACATTGTTCTGGGGAAAGATCTGGTCCAGGGGCAGATAGAAGCGCGGCACGCCGGAGCCGATGAAGGATGAGACGGTGGATACGCCGTCGATCTTCGCGATGCGCGCTTCCACCCGTTTCGCCAGGCTCTCGCTCGCGGCAAAGGAGGAGCCTTCCGGCAGCCACAGGTCGACGATGATTTCCGGCCGGCTGGAATCGGGGAAGAACTGCTTCTCGACGCCCTGCAGGCCGACCATGCCGAGTGCCAGCGCACCCAGCGTGGCGCCGATGGTGAGCCAGCGGCGCTGCACGCAGTAGTCCACCAGGGCGCGCACGCGGCGGTAGAACGGCGTGTCGAAGACCTCGTTGTGGCCGGCCGGCTGGTCGCGCAGCAGCTTGAAGCCGAGATAGGGTACGAAATAGATGGAGACGAACCAGGAGATCAGGAGCGCCGCCGTGGTCACGCCGAAGATGGCGAAGGTGTATTCGCCGACGGCGGAGCTGGCGATGCCGATGGGCAGGAAGCCCGCCGCCGTGATCAGCGTGCCGGTCAGCATGGGCATGGCGGTGGCACTGAAGGCATAGGTGCTGGCCTTGAGGCGGTCCAGGCCTTCCTCCATTTTTCGCACCGTCATCTCGATGATGATGATGGCGTCGTCGACCAGCAGGCCGAGCGCGATGATGAGCGAGCCCAGCGAGATCTTGTGCAGGTCGATATGCCACCAGTGCATGACCATGAAGGTGGCGGCCAGCACGGTGGGAATGGAGAGCGCGACGACGAGGCCGGGGCGGGTGTCGATGCGCCAGGGGTTCCTGTGCAGGCCGAGCGCGAGAAAGCTCACTCCCAGCACGATGATGAGCGCCTCGGCGAGCACGCGCAGGAATTCGTGCACCGAGAGCGAGACGGCGGCGGGCTGGTCCTGCATCTGCTCGAGCTCGATACCGGCCGGCAGGCGCTGGCGCAGCTCGGCCGTGGTAGCCGCGAGGTGCTTGCCGAGCTTGATGATGTCGCCGCCCTTGGCCATGGAGATGGCCAGCGCCATCACCTCGCGGCCGTTGTGGCGCACCTTGGGCGCTGGCGGATCCACACTGCCGCGGACGATGGTGCCGAGATCGCCCAGGCGGAAGGTGCGGTTGTTGAAACGCAGCGGCAGCTGGCGCAGCGTCTCCAGATTGTCGAACTGGCCGCCGATACGTAGCTGCAGCGTATCGCTGGGGGTGTGCATCTCGCCGGCATAGGCGACGGCGTTCTGGGCGTTCAATGTCGCGATGACCTGGCGGAAGTCGATGCCGAGCCGGGCCAGCTTGCGCTGCGAGATCTCGACGTAGACCTTCTCGTCCTGCGCGCCGAGCAGCTCGACCTTGGCCACACTCGGCACTTGCAGCAGTTGCTGGCGGATGAGGTCGGCGTGGTCGCGCAGCTCCGCCTGCGAGAAGCCGTCGCCGGAGAGCGCGTAGATCACCCCATAGACGTCACCGAACTCGTCGTTGAACACCGGACCCTGCACGCCCGGCGGCAGGCGGTTACGCATATCGCCGAGCTTCTTGCGCACGGTGTACCAGAGATGCGGCACCTGCTCGGGTGGCGTCGAGTCGCTCACTTCCAGGAAGAAGGTGGTCTCACCTGGCTTGGAGTAGCTGCGGATGCGGTACACATAGGGCGTTTCCTGCAGCGTCTTCTCCATGGGGTCGGAGACCTGCTGCGCCATCTGCATGGCGGTGGCGCCCGGCCAGAAGGCGCGGATCACCATGATGCGGTAGGTGAAGGGGGGATCTTCATCCTGGCCGAGCTGGAAATAGGCCGCGCCGCCCGCGATGAGCAGCACGATGAGCAGGTAGAGAGTGATCACCGGATTCTGGATGGCGATACGCGAGAGATTGAATCGCTCGCTGAACTTTTCGCGCTCCGGCGCGGGATTCGGTTGGGGTCCGGACATGATGGCTCTCCGGACTCAGTCGTGGTTCGTGGTGGTAAAGGGTTGCACTTTCTGGCCCTCGGCCAGCACATGCACACCTGCCGCGACGACCTGCATGCCGGGCGCCAGGCCCGCCACCAGCACGTCGTTGCCTTCCACGCCCGCGCTCTGCACGGGATGGCGCTTCACGGTCGAGGTCTTCTCGTCATATACCCAGACCAGGGTCCGGCCCTGCTGGCCGAAGATCGCCGTGGTGGGCAGGCGCGCGGTGCCGTTGCTCATGGCGGGCAGCTGCAGGTGCAGCGTGGCGGACTGGCCGAGCGCGAGCGCCCCGGGCGGCGCCTTCACGGTGTAGCGGGCGCGGAAGGTACGCGTCACCGGGTCGGCGGCGGCGGAGAGTTCACGCAGCGTCGCCGGCAGCTTTACGTTCGGCTTCGCCCACAGCGATACCTGTGCCTTCGCCAGGCGGGCCAGCGCGGTGCGGTTTTCGGGGAACTCCACCTCGATCTCGCGCGGGCCGTCCTGCGCCAGGCGGATCACCGGCTGGCCGGCGCCGACGACTTCACCCGCATCGGCCAGCACCGCCACCACGACGCCGTCGGCATCGGCGCGCAGGACGGTGTCGGCAAGCCGGTTCTGCTCCAGAGAGAGTCCGCTCTGGGCCTGCTGATGCTGCGCCTCGGCGGTAGAGAGTTCCACACGCTTGCGCTCCAGTTCGGTGGCGGAGACATGACCTTTCTTCGCAAGCGCTTGGTAGCGCGCGTATTCGGAGCGGGCATTGTCCAACTGTGCCGTTGCGGCGATGAGCTGCGAATTCGCCGTCTGACCGGAGAGTTCGAAGTCACGGGGATCGAGCCGGGCGAGTTCCTGGCCGCGCTGCACGCGCTGGCCGGTCTCGACCCGGCGAGAGACGATCTTGCCGTTGACGCGGAAGCCAAGGCCGGATTCGACGCGGGCGCGGACATCGCCGGCGAGTTCGGTGGTAAAGGCGGCGGCGCCTTCACCCACCGTCATCAGTTTGACGGGGCGCAGTGGCGCGGCGGCGGGTTCCTCGCGGCTGCAGGCAGTCAGCGTCAGGGCGCATGCGGTGAGGAGCAGGGCTGGGGAAAGTGTCCGCTTCATGGGCTGTTGCCTTTTTTCTCTTTGTCGTTAGCGGGCCGGCACTGGCCAAGGGCTTCTTTATCTTTATTTGGTCGTATGACCAATAGAACCAGCACTCATGTTTGATGTCACCCCCTTGCAGGGGAGTAGGCGTCTCTTTTTGTGACCCTATGGTCTTATTCCTGGGCAGAGGTGCCTGGGGTGCGCTTGGGGCCGGCGGGAACTAAATCCGCTCCTCGTTTTGCCTGCCGCATGGTGCTGAAAGGCGATGACGTGACCGTCCTCCTGGCCGGCCTGTTACCGCTTCACTGGGGCGGCGGAACGGGGCTGAGGTAATGAGGCGGATTGTGCCCCCGTGGTTGGCGGCGCCGTTGCTGCCCCTCTTCGTGGCTCCAGCGGTATACCGGCTAATCCGGACACACTGGGTGAACCCCTGGGACACAGCGCACAAGAAGTAGGGGCAGAGGAGACTATTTGGTTCGTGGTCGGATACCCTCGATGTCCGAGAGCAACTAATCCAACGACTGAAAGGTCCCCACAATCGCTGACTCTTTGTGGGTTCAAAACATTAACTACAGGTAAGTTATTGATTTAATTAAAATAGTGGCGGAGGTGGTGGAAGCCGGATGGAAGGGCGTCCGACCGTCCGGCGCCTCCTTCAGTGCCGTACTACCCGCAGCAGAACCACGTTCTCGGTGTCCGCCTCGGTCAGGAGGTTCAGCCGTTCTCCCAGCAGCGCCCAAGCGGCGCCCATTTCCTTCTCATAGCTATGCCGTTGGTAGATACGTTTTACCTTGTTCTCCTCCAGGTGATTCAGGCAACGCTCTGCCACCTCGGGGAGCACGCCCAGCATGGTCATCAGGGTGGCTCCAGTCCGGCGCAGATCGTGGGGCGTCCATTTGCCGCCCGGGAGGCGTAGTGCCTCGCACTTCTTGCTGCGTCCGCTCATGGGCGCCTTGGTCGGATCGCGCTGACGGTCCCCGATCTGCTTGGTGACGGTCTTGGAGCAAACGGGGCCGTCCTCATCGGAGTTGGGGTAGATCCAGGTGCCGTCACCCGTCATGGCGTGAAGCCGGCGGAACTGGGTCGTCGCGAAGTCCGACAGGTAGACCTTGTGGGCACGTTTGTTCTTGGGGGCCGGGATCAGCCAGGTACCGTTCTCGAGGTCGACATGCTCCCAGCGGGACTCCAGAAGCTCGCCGATGCGGCAGCAGGTGGAGAGCGCGATCCAGATGGCTGCCTCGGCCATGACCGACATGCCCGCGCCGGGTAACTGCCGGCTCAGCTGGCGGATCTCTTCATCACTGAGAACACGATCCCGCTCCACATCCTTGCCCCCGATCTTGACCTTGCGGATGTTGGCCGTAGGGTCGAACTCCAGCAGGTCGCGGTCCACAGCAAAGCGGAACATCTGGCGCATGAGGGAGAAGATCACCTTGGCCATGCGGTTCACGCCACGAGCGAGGAGGGCGTCGGTCACTTCAGTGATATGCCGCTTACGGACTTCCTCGATGGGGAGGCTGCCCAAGGTAGGCAGCACATCCTTTTCGAACATCCGCCGGACTTCCTTGCCGCCGTCCTTGCGGTTAATCAGGTCCACGGTCGCCCAGCGCTCGAAGAGCTGGCGAACGTTCAGGCGGGCCGCCAGGCGTTCGGCGGCGGCCTCGGCCTCGAGCCGCTCCCGTTCCTGCCGGGCACGCTCCGCTGATTGGGCGGCCCGTCGATCGGCTTCTTCGGCCTCCAGGTGCTCCTTGATGTCCCGCTGCCCTGACTTGTGGAGACTCGCCAACTCCTGGGCGCGCAGGCGGGCATCGGCCAGGGTCATGGTGCCGCCAGCCCCATCTCGGCTGTAGGTTCCGATAGGCAAGTTGATGCGCTCGGCCCGGCTGTTCTGGTAGCGGAAATAGAAGAGGCGTTCGCCGCTCGCGGTGATGCGGGCGGCCAGGCTTCCATGGCCCCAGATGGCGACCTCCGAGAGCCAGCTGTCCTTGCCCGAGGCGCGTGCGGTGAGTTGCTTGTCAGTGATGTTTGCCATAGCCCTTTCTCCCCCTAATTGGCTACCGGACGATTCCTGGTAGCCAATTGGTAGCCAATTGAGATTGGCTTGGAGAGGATTCTAGCGGACGCCGGCGGACGCCTCAACTTGTAAAAACTAATAAAAACAATGACATAGTATTTTGCTTTGGACGCCCTCGGAAGTCCTCGGACGGCTTAATACCTATATGGGGTGCAAGGGGTCGCAGGTTCAAATCCTGCCGTCCCGACCAGAACACGGAAGGCCGAGTCAGAAATGACTCGGCCTTTTTATTTGCTGTCCACTTCGTTCTTGCCGGCTTGCTGCTTCCTGTTCCGGTCCACTTTCCCATATGACTCGGACGCCAGCAACGACGGTGGAGCGACGTTTCTGGTGGGAATGCCGGGTCGCTGCCAGATGCCGAGTCCGGCGTGGCAGTCAGATGACGGATAGCGCTGTAGGAAAAGGCCTTCTTATGGCCGTGATTTCCTCGCTGTCGGTGTAATCACCCCCGGTTTGCGGATTTACAGCCGGCGAAGTCTTGCTAGCCTTGTCGCGCCGTCAGGAGGACGGTCCGGAACTCAAGAATGTGCCTCGCACAAGGAGAAACAAGATGAATTTGCGTATTATTGTCACGTCTGCTCTGCTGCTGTTCACCATGCCGCTGGCCCTTGCAGCGGAGACGGAGTCCGATTCCGCGCCGGCGGCCAAGGCGGCGGCTGCCGCTCCGGCTGCGGGCCGCATCAATGTGAATACCGCTGATGTCATGGCGCTGACCTCGCTGAAGGGCGTGGGGGAGAAGAAGGCCCAGGCCATCGTGGCGTACCGCAAGAAGAATGGTCCTTTCAACTCGCTGGAGCAGTTCGAAGCGGTTCCGGGGGTCGGTCCCTCGATTGTCGACAAGAATCGAAACAACATCGTGTTCCGCTAAGCCCGGCGCATGCCAAAAAGCCGCGAGTGATCGCGGCTTTTTCATTTGTGGTGCGGACGCCGCAGCCAGTCCAAAACTTCCCTGGGTCGGCCGCAATTGCTCTAATGCACACCTGCCCTGCAGGAGCATGCGCATGCCCGCTTCCGACGTTTCTCCTCCACTTGTCCAGACCCGTCTCGGTGCCATCGCCGGTCGCAGGGGCCTTAGCGTCCAGCACTTCCGTGGCATTCGGTACGCGTTGCCCCTGGTGGGTGAGCGCCGCATCGGTCGGCCGGAGCCTGTGCCGGCGTGGAATGGGGCGCTTGACGCGACGGCGTGGGCGCCCGCCGCGCCGCAGGAGGACATCCCTTTCATGGGCGTGGGGGCCTTCGGCGAGGACTGTCTTGCCCTGAATATCTGGCGTCCGGATACCAGCGATCGAGGACTGCCGGTCATGGTCTGGATCCACGGTGGGGGCTTTGTCACCGGAGCCAGTCACCAGGCGCTGTATGACGGGTCGGCATTGGCTCGCGACGACAAGGTGGTCGTGGTCAGCATCAATTACCGGCTCGGCATCCTCGGCTTCGGCGACTGGTCGGCCTGGCCGGAGCTTCACGGGACCAGTAATGCCGGCCTGCGCGACCAGATCCTGGCGCTTGAGTGGGTTCGTGACCACATCGCTGATTTCGGAGGCGATCCTGCGCGCGTGACCCTGTTCGGGGAGTCCGCCGGGGGCATGAGTATCGCCTGCCTGATGGCGAGTCCGCTGGCTCGTGGGCTTTTCCACCGCGCCATCATCCAGAGCGGCAGTCCCGACCATGTCGTCGCGCCGTCGGAGGCCGCCCGGATCAGCGAGCGCTTTGCCGCGGCGGCGGGGGGGCACCCGGCTGCCTTCCTGCGGGGCCCGCTGGAGGGAGTCGTGCGCGCACAGCGTGCCTGCTTTTCGGCAACGGTCAACCGAGGGAGTCATCTCCGCCCCGTGCCGCAGTTCGGCATGACATTGATGCCGGTATTCGGGGATGACGTCCTGCCTGAGCCGCCGCTGGTGGCGCTGGCAAAAGGTGCAGCCGCCGATATCCCGGTCCTGCTCGGAACCACTGTGGATGAGTGGAACCTCTTCTATATGGCGCCGCAGGCCATGGGCCGCGGGCAGGCCCAGCCGGAGCCAGATGAAGCCCGCCTGTTGCATGAGTTCGAGCGCACCCTGCCTGGCCAGGGGCGTCCCATGATGGAGGCTTACCGAACGCTGATGCCGGGCGCCTCCGCCAGCGAGGTATTCTGCGCCTATGAGACTGACCGCATGTTTCGTATCCCCACGATTCGCCTGGCGGAAGCCCGTTTCGATGCTCCCGCGCCCACCTACCACTACCTTTTCGACTGGCCCTGCGCCTGGAACTGACGCATGAAGAGCTGCCATGTCATGGAGGTGCCGTTCGTGTTCGGCATCACCGACCAGCCCACCGGGCAGTTCTTTACCGGGGGTGGGGCGGGGGCCGGACGGCTCTCTGCCCAGGTCCGCGCCGCCTGGACCGGGTTTGCCCGGGGCGCCGTACCGGCCGCCGAGGGTTGGCCGACATGGCGTCCTTATCGTGAAGATGCGCGTGCCACGCTCCTGATTGCGGCAGAAACGGTCGCTTCGGATGACCCGGAAGCCACACGCCGCCTGCTTTGGGAGGGTGTCATTTGATACGTTGCGACAGTTGGGTTTTATGTTCTCATTGGATAGACTCACGGCCTGACTTGGCAGTCCATCGCCTTTGAAAACTACAAATTTGCCCCGGACGGTGTCCGCCGAGGAGCAAGATGAACAGCAATGATTCCCTTCACTCCGCCCTGCTGGCGGGACTGGAACCGCTCTCCCGCCGCCGCTTCCTGACCACGGGCATCCGTGCGACGGCGGCTGTCGGCGCCTTCGTGGCATTGCCTGCACAGGCGCTTGCTGCGGGTGAGACCGCTCCGGGCGGCCTGCCGAGCGGCATCAAGAACCTCTCCCTGCTGGAATACCGCGTCTTCGACAAGCTGCGCATCGTCATGCTGCCGACGGAGAAGTTCGAGCTGCCCTCGAGCCAGGAAATCCCGGTGATGCAGAACGTGGACGTCTGGGTCGGCAAGCTCAATCAGCGCACCCGCACCCTGCTGATGCTGGGCTCGCAAACGATCGAATACGGCTCCCTCTACCGCTTCTCGCGCTTTTCGCAGATGAGTGACGCCAAGGCGGCCCGGCATGTGAATAACTGGCAGACCGGCAACGTATTGCAGCGCGGCGTCATGTCCAGCCTCAAGATGTTGCTGACACTGGGTTACTGGCAGGACGTCCGCACCTGGCCGGCACTGCAGTACGATGGCCCCGTGACCGAAAAGTGGGGCATCCGCCGCCTCGGCAATGCGCCGATGCCGCGCTGAGCGCATGCCTGCCCGCCATAGCAATAAGAAGAAGCCCAAATTTCCGAGCCGAGACTTCAGATGATCTACAAAGAGATGCCGCAGGAAGGTTTGCCGGTCACGCGCGCGGCGGATATTTCATCCAAGGAACTGCGTCTCGATGCGGACGTGATCGTGGTCGGTTCCGGTTCCGGTGGAGCAATCGCGGCCTACGAGCTGGCGCGCGCCGGCCGCAAGGTCATCATCCTGGAGGCCGGCTCCTACATTCCCAGCGCCGACTTCAAGGAAGACCTCGCCGACAGCATGCAGCGCATGTTCCAGGACTACGGCCTGCAGACCAACGCCACGGGGGACCTAATCCTGCTGCAGGGGGCGATGGTCGGCGGCTCCTCGGTGGTCGATGGCACGATCTGTGAGCGCATGCCGAAAGAGGTGCTGGAGAAGTGGCAGAAGGAAAACGGCCTCGAGAACCTCACCCAGGAGGACATGAACGCGCACTACGACAAGATCGAAAAGCGACTGTCGGTCCATCCCAATGAGGCCTACGAAATCAACGACAACGCCAACATCGTCATCAGCGGTTGCGAGGGCATGGGCTGGTCGTGGAAGCCGGTGTCGCGCAACACCCGCCAGTGCGCGCTGACGGGCCATTGCATCGCCGGCTGTGCCAGCGATCGCAAGCAGTCGGCAATGGTCACACACCTTCCCTGGGCCATTGCCCATGGCGCCGAGATCTACACCAACGCCCGCGTCGACTTCGTGAATATCCGTAACGGCCGTGCCAGCGGCGTCGAAGGCCGCATCATCGATCCCGACACGAAGCAGGAGGTCTCGCGCTTTTACGCCGACGCCCAGCTGGTGGTTCTCGCGGCAGGCGCGGTACAGACCCCGCTGATCCTGCAGAAGAGCGGTATCGGCGGCCAGAGCGGCATGGTGGGGCGCAACCTTTCGGTGCATCCCAGCGTGACCGTGCTCGGCAAGTTCCCGGAGCCGATCTATGGCTGGCGTGGCGCGCTGACCGGCGTGAAGGTCGACCAGTTCAACAACGAAGAAAATGGCCACATCCTGATGACCAGCGGCCTGGCGGCGCCCATGCAGCTGATCTCGCAGGGTGAGCTCGGCGAGGGCGAGGCGCATGTCACTTTCATGCAGAACTACAAGCACTATGCCGCGCTCAACGTATTCGTGCATGACCATGGCCAGGGCTATGTGCATTGGGATGGCGACGTCGATACCGGCGAGAAGCGTGTCGACTGGAACCTGAGTCGCGACGAGTTCCTGCATTTCCGCGAGGCGCTCAAGCATGCCGGGCGCATCATGTTCGCCGCGGGCGCCGAGAAGGTGCACCTGCCGGCCTACAACCTGGCGGCAGCGAGCAATGTCTTCGAGCTCGACAAGTCGGTCGACCAGATCGAGTTCGGCGCCATCGGCTTCTACACGCTGCGCATGCTGGCCTATGAACCGCAGGGCACCTGCCGCATGGGGCGCGATCCCTTCACGTCGGTGGTCAATCCCTGGGGCGAGTGCCATGAGGTAAAGGGCCTGTTCGTGACCGACGCCAGCATCCTGCCTTCGGAAACGACCACCTGGGCGCACCTTACCGTCTGTGCGCTGTCGAGC
Source organism: Moraxellaceae bacterium (assembly GCA_029237815.1). Classification (GTDB taxonomy): domain Bacteria; phylum Pseudomonadota; class Gammaproteobacteria; order Pseudomonadales; family Moraxellaceae; genus UBA2031. The sequence continues at coordinate 189,682 of JAQZBP010000003.1, read as the reverse complement.
TATATCGTGGACAACATCGTGCTGAAGTCGCCGAGCTACTTCTGGTCCTGATCACGGTATTCCGCCCATAAAAGAAGCCCGCATGTCGCGGGCTTTTTTATGGGCGCTGGACACGGGGACACAGCTTCGCCCCGGGTCCGGCGTCATGCACTGTCAGAGTTCGACCAGGTTCTGGCCTTCACTGACGAGGTCGCCGGCGGCAACGGCAATGCCGGCGATTACCCCTTCCTCATGCGCACGGATGCGGTGCTCCATCTTCATCGCCTCCATCACGAGCAACGTGTCGCCCTTCTGCACGCTGTCGCCGGCTTTCACGTTGACGCTGACGATGCGGCCGTTCATGGGCGCGCGGTAGTGGTGGTCGCTGCTGCCGGCGCCTCCGGCGCTGGCGCGGGTGGCACGGGTGACCTCGATGTGCTCGCCTTCCACGAAGACGTGCAGCGTATCGTCGCGGCGCTCCACCGCGAAGACCCGGCTCCGGCCATCGCAGTCGACCAGCAGGTGCTGCGCATCGACACGGCGCATCGCGCAGTGCCCGCTACGCTCGCCGATGGTCCAGGCATGGCCGCCCGGCACCGGCACAAGGCGCACCTCGTGCACTGCGCCACCCATGCGCAAGCGCAGCAGCGCCGGGTCGGGCGTTCCGATGCGGAAGCCGGCGAGGGCGCGCCAGGGCGAGAGAGCGTCGGCCCCGGCTTTGCCGTCCTCCAGGAAAACCTGTGCGGCAAGCAGCAACAGCACATCAACCGAGGCAGGAGGTTCCGGCAACAGGTCGGCCTGATGCTCTGCTATGAAGTGCGTGCCAAGCTCGCCGCGCCGGAAGGCAGGGTGCGCCAGCACCTGCGTCAGGAAGTGCGCGTTGTGCCTGACGCCGGCCACGCGCGCCTGGCGCAGCGCATTACAGAGTCGCTCCGCCGCGATGTCGCGGGTTTCACCCCAGGCGATGACCTTGGCCATCATCGGATCGTAATAGACGCTGACGGCGTCGCCGCTGCGATAACCCGTATCGACACGCACGCCCTCCGGCGCCGGCAGATCGAAGATCTCCAGTGTGCCGGTGGACGGCAGGAATTCGTTGCGCGGGTCTTCGGCATACAGGCGCACTTCCATGGCGTGGCCGCGCGGTTGCAGCTGTTCCTGCGTGAAGGGCAGTGGCTCGCCGTGGGCAATACGCAGCTGGAGCTCGACCAGATCAAGGCCGGAGATCAGCTCGGTGACCGGATGCTCGACCTGCAGGCGGGTGTTCATCTCCATGAAATAGAAGTGGCCATCGCGGTCGACGAGGAATTCGAGCGTGCCGGCGCCCTCGTAATCGATGGCCTTGGCCGCACGCACGGCCGCTTCGCCCATGGCACGGCGCAGGTCGGCGCCGAGACCGGGGGCGGGCGCCTCCTCGACGACTTTCTGGTGACGGCGCTGGATGGAACAGTCGCGGTCGAACACGTACACGGCGTTGCCATGGCGGTCGGCGAGGATCTGCACTTCCACATGGCGCGGCTCCACCAGCAGCTTCTCGATCAGCATGCGGTCATCGTCGAAGGCATTGGCCGCCTCGCGCTTCGCGGCATGCAGCGCCTCCATGAACTCGGCCTCCTCGTGCACGCCGCGCATGCCCTTGCCGCCGCCGCCGGCGGACGCCTTGAGCAGTACCGGAAAGCCCATCTTCTTCGCTTCCGCAAGCAGGAAGTCCTCGTCCTGGTTGGCGCCGTGGTAGCCGGGAATCAGCGGGACGCCGGCCTTCTCCATCAGCGCCTTGGCGCCGGACTTGGAGCCCATTGCGGTGATGGCGTCGGGCGAGGGGCCGATGAAGACCAGCCCGGCATCGCGGCAGGCCCGGGAGAAATCCGCATTCTCGGACAGGAAGCCGTAGCCAGGATGCACGGCCTGCGCGCCAGTGGCACGCGCCGCGGCAATGATCTTCTCGGCGCGCAGGTAGGAATCGCGGCTCGGTGCCGGGCCGAGGTGCACGGCCTCGTCAGCCGCCTGGACATGCATGGCCCCGGCATCGGCATCGGAATAAACCGCGACGGTCTTCACGCCGAGACGGTGCGCCGTGCGTGTGATGCGGCAGGAAATCTCGCCGCGGTTGGCGATCAGGATCTTGGTGAACATGCATCGGCTCCGGCATGTAATTGGCGCGGTCTGTGTGCGCTCGACAACGTCAGGTCGGCAGCCCAGGGCTGTCCGGCGAAGACGAGGCGGGCGGCCGTCCCGGCCATGAACTAATTCTTCTTTTGCCAGGCGGGCTGGCGTTTTTCGAAAAATGCAGCAAGGCCTTCCTGGCCCTCTTGCGAGGTGCGCAGGCTGGCAATCAATTCAGTGGTGTAGGCCGCAACCTCCGGCGTGGTCGCCGCCGCCACGCGACGCAGCAGTGCCTTGCAGGCCATGAGCGCGACCGGGCCGTTGGCGAGCAGGGTGTCGAGCATTTTTTCCTGCGTCTCGGCCAGGGCCTCGGACGTCACCACTTCATGCACGAGGCCGAGCTCGCGGGCCGTGCTGGCGCTGAAGCGCTCTGCTGTCATGAAGTAGCGACTGGCTTGGCGCGCGCCGATGGCGGCGATGACAAAGGGACTGATCACCGCCGGCGCCAGGCCCAGCTTCGCTTCGGAAAGCGAGAAGCTGGCGTTCTCGCTGGCGATGGCAATGTCGCAGCAGCTCACGAGGCCGACGGCGCCGCCGTAGGCCGCGCCCTGCACCACGGCGAGCGTCGGCTTCGGAAAGTCGTAGAGGCTGCGCATCAGGCGCTCGAGTTCCTTGGCATCGGCGAGATTGTCCTCACGCGAGTACGTGGCCATGCGCTTCATCCATCCGAGGTCGGCGCCGGCGGAGAAGCTTTTGCCGGTGGCCGCCAGCACCAGCAGCCGAACGCCCGGGTGCTTGCCGTACTGCGCGATGGCGGCATTCAGCTCGCCGATCACGGCGTCGTCGAAGGCGTTGTGCACCTCGGGACGGTTCAGGCAGATGGTGGCGACGCCACGCGTGTCCAGCGAAGTCAGCAGGGTAGCCATGATGCCTCCTTACATGCGGAAGACGCCGAAGCGGCTTTCCGGAATGGGTGCATTGAGCGAAGCGGAGATGGCCAGGCCCAGCACGTCGCGCGTCTTCGCCGGGTCGATCACGCCGTCGTCCCAGAGGCGGGCGCTGGAGTAGTAGGGGTGGGCCTCGCGGGTGAACTTGTCGAGCAGCGGCTGCCGGAAGGCGGCTTCCTCTTCCGCTGACCAGCTCACGCCTTGCTTGGCCAGGGAGGCCTTCTTCACGTCGGCCAGCACGGAGGCGGCCTGCTCGCCGCCCATCACGGAGATGCGGGCGTTCGGCCACATGAACATGAAGCGCGGCTCGTAGGCGCGCCCGCACATGCCGTAGTTGCCGGCGCCGAAGCTGCCGCCGATCACGACGGTGAACTTCGGTACCTTCGCGCAGGCCACGGCATGGACCATCTTGGCGCCGTTCTTGGCGATGCCGCCTTCCTCGTATTTCTTGCCGACCATGAAGCCGGTGATGTTCTGCAGGAAGAGCAGCGGAATCCTGCGCTGGGCGCAGAGTTCGATGAAGTGGGCGCCCTTGAGCGCGGACTCCGAGAACAGGATGCCGTTGTTGGCGACGATGCCGACCGGATAGCCCCAGAGGCGCGCGAAGCCGGTGACCAGCGTGCTGCCGTAGAGCGGCTTGAATTCATCGAAGTCGGAGCCGTCGACCAGGCGCGCAATGATCTCGCGCACGTCGAAGGGCTGGCGCGGATCCCTGGGCACGATGCCGTAGAGTTCCTCGGCGGGATAGAGCGGCGCCACCGGCTCGCGTACGTCCAGTTCGACGCGCTTGACGCGGTTGAGGCGTCCCACCGAAGCGCGCGCCAGTTCCAGCGCGTGCTCGTCGTTCTCGGCGAGCTGGTCGGTGACGCCGGAGACGCGGCTGTGCAGCTCGGCGCCGCCGAGGTCCTCAGAGCTCACCACCTCGCCCGTGGCGGCTTTCACCAGAGGCGGGCCGGCGAGGAAGATCGTGCCCTGGTTTTTCACGATGATGGCTTCATCCGCCATTGCCGGGACATAGGCGCCGCCGGCTGTGCAGGAGCCCATCACCACGGCGATCTGCGGGATGTTCTCCGCAGACATGTTGGCCTGGTTGAAAAAGATATGGCCGAAGTGCAGGTGGTCGGGGAAGACCTCGTCCTGGCGCGGCAGGTTGGCGCCGCCCGAGTCGACCAGATAGATGCAGGGCAGGTGGTTCTCCTGCGCGATGGTTTGCGCGCGCAGGTGCTTCTTCACGGTGAGCGGGTAATAGGAGCCGCCTTTCACCGTCGCGTCGTTGGCGGCGATCACGCACTCGATTCCATTGACGCGGCCGATGCCGGCGACGATGCCGGCCGCCGGCACGTCCTCGCCGTAGACCTCGTGCGCGGCCAGTGGCGCGAGTTCGAGGAAGGGCGAGCCCGGGTCGATCAGCGTGTTGATGCGCTCGCGGGCGGTGAGCTTGCCGCGGCCCTTGTGGCGTTCGATCGCCGTGGCGCCGCCGCCTTCACGGATGCGGTCCAGCAATTTCTGCAGGTCGGCCGTGAGCGCGCGGTGGTGAGCCGCGTTTTCCTGGAAGCCCGCGTCGTGCGTGTTGATGGTCGTCTTGATAACCGCCATGCCATCACCTGTTTCTTGTCGTAGGAGCGGCTTCCGCCGCGAGCTATCTGCATGTTCCATCAGGGCGGCGGCATCTCCAGGAGACGCCGCATCAGTCCCGGCGCCGCACCCTCCGAGAAAGGGGCGCGTTGCGAGCCGGATCCCTTATTTCGTTTCGTTGAACAGTTCACGACCAATCAGCATGCGGCGGATTTCGCTGGTGCCCGCCCCGATTTCGTAGAGCTTGGCATCGCGCAGCAGGCGACCCGTCGGGTAATCGTTGATGTAGCCGTTGCCGCCCAGCACCTGGATGGCGTCCAGCGCCAGCCTGGTGGCGTTCTCGGCGGTGTAAAGGATCACGGCGGCAGCGTCCTTACGGGCGGTCTCGCCACGGTCACAGGCCTGGGCCACGGTGTACAGGTAGGCGCGTGAGGCATTCAGCAGCGTGTACATGTCGGCGACTTTGCCCTGCATGAGCTGGAATTCGCCGATGGCCTGGCCGAACTGCTTGCGCTCGTGGATGTAGGGGATGACCACGTCCATGCAGGACTGCATCAGGCCGACCGGGCCGCCGGAGAGCACCACGCGCTCGTAATCCAGGCCGCTCATCAGCACGCGCACGCCATCGCCGACCTTGCCCAGCACGTTCTCTTCCGGCACCTCGCAGTCCTGGAACACCAGCTCGCAGGTGTTGGAGCCGCGCATGCCGAGCTTGTCCAGCTTCTGTGCCTGGGTGAAGCCCTTGAAGCCGCGCTCCACGATGAAGGCGGTGATGCCGCGCGGGCCGGCGTTGACGTCGGTCTTGGCGTAGATCACGTAGGTGTGGGCGTCGGGGCCGTTGGTGATCCACATCTTGTTGCCGTTCAGGACATAACGGTCGCCTTGCTTGTCGGCGCGCAGCTTCATGCTGACCACGTCGGAGCCGGCGTTGGGCTCGCTCATGGCGAGCGCGCCGATATGCTCGCCGGACACCAGCTTGGGCAGGTACTTCGCGCGCTGCGCGTCGTTGCCGTTGCGGAAGATCTGGTTGACGCACAGGTTGGAATGCGCGCCGTAGGAGAGTCCCACGGAGGCGGACGCACGCGAGATTTCCTCGATGGCGATCACATGTGCCAGATAGCCCATGTTGCTGCCGCCGTATTCCTCGGACACCGTCATGCCGAGAAGGCCCATGTCACCAAACTTGCGCCACAGGTCCATGGGGAACTGGTTGTCGCGGTCGATGTCGGCGGCGCGCGGGGCGATCTCTTTCCTGCTGAACTGCTCGACGCTGTCGCGCAGGGCGCTGATCGTTTCTCCCAGGCCGAAATTCATGCCGGTGTAACTCATGCTTTTGCTTCCTCGGGGCGGGTCTTGGGGGAGGGCTTGCCGCTCAGGGCATCCCGGATTCGGGCTTCGGCAGTGTCCAGTTCCTTCTGCATCTGCCGGATGTCCTTCAATTGCTGATCGAGCGCTTCCCGGCGCCGGGCGAGCTTCTCCAGCATCAGGGCGAGCTGTGCGCGATTGCCCTGCTCGGGGTCGTACAGGTCGAAGATCTCCTTGCACTCGGCCAGGGAGAAATTGAGCCGCTTGCCACGCAGGATCAGCATCAGGCGCACCCGGTCGCCGGCGGAGTAGATGCGGGTCTGGCCCCGGCGTTCGGGCGTCAGCAGCCCTTCATCCTCATAGAAGCGGATGGTGCGGGTGGTGAGGTCGAACTCCCGCGCGAGGTCTGAAATGGAGTAGCTGCGGCTCATGGCGGGCCTGGTGGTGTCGGAGTGTCGGGATTATGGCTTACCTTTACGTTAACGTAAACTGTGGCACGCGTTCCCTGTGGAGACTTGCGGCGGCTAGTGCGCTGGCGGCTGCGGGAGGGGCATAATCCGGCCTTCCTCACCCAGCCAGTAGCGAGGACCCATGCCTTCAGAATCCGGAAAGACTGCCATCATCATCGGGGCCACGGGCCTTGTCGGTGCTGCCTGCCTGGAGCAACTGCTCGAGTCCGCTGCCTACCGCAAGGTCATCGCGGTCACGCGCCGGCCGGTGCCGATCAGGCACAGCAAACTGATACGGGTGGAGACGCCCTTCGACCAGCTCGCCACTGCCCTAGAAGGACTAGTGGCCGACGACGCCTTCTGTTGCCTCGGCACCACCATTCGCCAGGCTGGCACCAAAGCCGAATTCCACAAGGTGGATTACGGTTACGCGCTGGAGTTCGCGGATGTGACACGCCGGCAGGGCGCTTCGCACTTCCTGCTCGTGTCGGCGCTCGGCGCCAACGCGCATTCGCCCGTCTTCTACAATCGCGTCAAGGGACTGCTGGAGAAGGAAGTGGAGGCCCTCGGCTTTCCCCGCCTCTCCATTTTCCGGCCGTCGCTGCTGCTCGGCAGCCGGGGCCAGAACCGGCCTGCCGAGGCGCTTGGCATCCGCCTTGCGGGGATGGTTTCGCCCTTCCTGCGTGGGCCGTTGAGCCGCATCCATCCGATCCGGGGCGACGATCTCGGCGCCGCCCTGGTGGCCTGTGGCGAGGCCGATGGACCTGCCGGCAAGCAGATCTACCACTTCGACCGCATTTGCGCCTGGCTCGCGCGGACCTGAGTCCGCCATTCCGATCAAACGCCTGACTTCAAGGAAACTGCCATGACTTTCGTTACCTGTGATCTCTGTGATGACCATCCCGACCATGTCCGCGTTTGCGAGCCGATGTTCGCGAGCTTTGGCGGCCGCGAAGCGTTTGGCGGCCAGATCGTCACCGTGAAATGCCATGAGGACAATTCGCGCGTGAAAGAGCTGCTGGCCACGCCCGGCCAGGGCAGGGTGCTCGTCGTCGATGGCGGCGGTTCGCTACGTTGCGCGCTGATGGGAGACCTGATCGGCGACAGCGCCGTGAAGAACGGCTGGGAGGGCGTGATCATCTACGGCTGCGTGCGTGACGTGGACGCGCTCGCGGGCCTCGACCTCGGCGTGCATGCCGTGGCGGCCATACCCCTCAAGAGCGTGCGCAAGGGCGTGGGCGACACCAATATTCCCGTCACCTTCGGCGGCGTTACGTTCCGTCCGGGCGAGTTCGTTTACGCCGACAACAATGGCGTCATCGTTGCCGACAGGAATCTTCTGGCCTGAGGCCAATCCTGCGTATTCGCTGCGTCGGCATGCAGGTCATGGCCTTCCGCCGACTGCCGCAAAACCAATGAAAAAGCCCGCTTGCGCGGGCTTTTTCATGAAGCGCCGATATTACGGCAGCAGATGCTTCACGCCATCGCGCTCTTCGAGCAGCTCGTTCAGGGTGAAGTCCATGCGCTCGCGGGAGAAGGCGTCGACTTCCAGCCCTTCCACACGGGTGTATTCGCCGTTGGCGCAGGTGACCGGGACGCCGTACATGACTTCCGCGGGGATGCCGTAGGAGCCGTCGGAGGGAATGCCCATGGTGACCCATTCACCGTTGGTGCCCAGGGCCCAGTCGCGCATGTGGTCGATGGCGGCGTTGGCCGCGGAGGCGGCGGAGGACAGGCCGCGGGCCTCGATGATGGCGGCGCCGCGCTTGCCGACGGTGGGCAGGAACACGGTCTTGTTCCACTCTTCATCGTTGATCATGGCCTTCACGCCCTGGCCGTCAATGGTGGCGAAGCGGTAGTCGGCATACATCGTCGGGGAGTGATTGCCCCACACGACCATCTTCTTGATGGAGGACACGGGCTTGCCGGTCTTGGCAGCAATCTGGGACAGGGCGCGGTTGGGCGATGTAGGCGTTGGTGTTGGCCGGGTTGCCCACCACCAGCACCTTGACGTTGCGGCTGGCGTGGTCGTTCAGGGCCTTGCCCTGCACGGTGAAGATCTTGGCGTTTTCCTGCAGGAGATCCTTGCGCTCCATGCCCGGGCCGCGGGGGCGGGCGCCGACCAGCAGGGCGTAGTCGGTGTCCTTGAAGGCGACGGCGGGGTCATCCGTGCCCACCATGCCGGCCAGCAGTGGGAAGGCGCAGTCTTCCAGCTCCATCATGACGCCCTTCAGGGCTTGCTGGGCCTTCTCGAACGGCACTTCCAGCATCTGCAGGATCACGGGCTGGTCCTTGCCAAGCATCTCGCCGGAGGCAATGCGGAACAGCAGGCTGTAGCCGATCTGGCCGGCGGCGCCGGTGACGGTTACGCGAACGGGCTTCTTCATGGTGCGTACTCCTGGATGGAACGGGCAAGGGTCCCGCAAAATTGGGGGGCGGTGGCTGGCGCGCCACCCTCCGGAGGGGCCGCTATGGACGGCGCAAAACCGGCGCGGATTGTACACGCCGTAGGGCCAAGATGCGATCGCGGCGGGGCGCCACCGGGGGTAGAATCGCCCGCCTGCCCGGAGGTTTCCCCCCATGCTGATCCGCAAGCTGTTCAGTTTCGAGAATGCCCACATCGTGCGCAATTGCACGAGCGACCGCTGCCGTCGCTCCATTCACGGTCACAGCTACAAGGTCGAGGCCATCCTCGAGGCCCATGCCCTGGATCATGGGCAGATGGTCTATGACTTTGGCCTCATGAAGGGGCCCATCCGCACCCTGATCGACAGCTTCGACCACGCCATCTGCTACTGGAACCGCGATGATCCAGCCTATGTCGAGGCCTGCGAAACGTTCAGTGCCCGCTGGATCCGCCTGCCGGTATCGCCTTCGGCCGAGCAGTTCTCGCGCGTGTTCTTCGTGCTGATCGACGCTGTCATCCGGAACACCGAGATGAACAATGGCGAGGCGGACATTGCCCTGCAGTCGGTCATCGTGCACGAGACTGCCACGGGCTATGCCCAGTGCTTCCGGGAAGATGTCCAGAATCCCCGCATGGGGCCGATCGCGCTGGAGGACATCGTGTTCTCGGAGCAGGTGCGTGCCGAATGGCCGGATCCGGACCTGTACGGCAAGCTACTGCGCGGCGAGAAGTTCATCAATCCGGTCGTCGCGCAGCAGGTGCGCTGAGCCGGGGGGGGGGTGCGGAGGAGGGCGCCTTCTTACAGTTACCCGTCCCATACGTTCAGGTGCTTTCACGACACCGTCATGTATGGCAGTTTCAATAGCGTTATCTCGTATGACCGTTTGGCTGGATGAGAGTGACGCACATGGAAATGCTTGAATTCAATGATGAGTGTATCGAGGCGGGTCGCCTTACTCCCACCGAGGATCTGGAGCTGGCTGACGACGCCGAAGAAATGTAATCCCCTTCAGTTCAGGACTGAAGCCAGAAGCCCGCCACCCGCGGGCTTTTTCATTTGTACGCGAGCCATTTGCCGCACATGGACGGGAGTAGGAAAGTGTTCGGCTTGGTGGCTGATCGCCCTCGCGCCGAGGCATATCTGTGACGGGGCTCCCAGCCCGTTGCGGCGAGCTCTTCGGCTACCCTTTGTTTTTGCAGGGGCGGGGGCTAGACTCCGGTCATAACAAGATAAATGCCCTACCCCGGACGGCTTTGGGGCAATGCAAACACTGGCAGACAGGCCCCTTCATGTTTGAAACCAATCTGGCGTCGGCCGAGATGGTCCTCTTCTGGGAAGGAGAGGGCATCGACAAGGCCATGATGTTTTCCGATTTCGAGGCGACGCTGGACGGCTACGTCGGACTGGCTGCCTATGCCGGGATCGAGAAGCGGGCCGCTTACCTGCAGCTCGACGAGGCGCTGAAGGTGCGCGCCTGCGTGCTCTTCACGATCGCTTTCGACAATGCCGGGTTCGCCGAGCGCAGCTGGAACCTGCCGTTGCGCCATATGGCCGAGATCGCCGGTCGCGGTCCCGACATGGGCGGTGGCCCGGTCAACCTGTCCTGCCGCAGTCAGTGCTCCATTTCCTGGCACGCTCCCAAGCTCTGGGACCCGGTCATGGAGCCGGAGCGCAACACCTTCAACCAGATTGCCGCGGAAGTGGCCGCCGCCGCTCCACGTTTCGGCCTTCGGCCGGCGCGCCGGGCCCCTGCGGCGCCGGCCCATGCGCCGTCTTATGCGGCGCCCCAGTCCTCCGATGAGGACATTCCCGTCCTGACCGACGAGCCGCCGGTACTGACCGATACCGGGCCCGCCTGGAACCAGGAACGCGACCAGATGCTGGAACGGCTCGCCGCCCAGCAGCTCCAGATCAACACCCTGAGCACCGAGAAGAACGAGACCATCGCCCGCATGGGCATGCTGCACCAGCAGCAGGTGAGCATTCTCGAGGCGCAGAACTCCAAGCTTATCGGCCAGCACCGCGCCATGAAGGAGCAGTCCGACGCCCTGCGCGTCGAGGTCGATGCCTTGCGGCACCAGATCAGCAGCCTGCAAGGACTCGAGCAGAACCTCGCGACGGAGCGTCGCCTGCATGAGGAGCAGCTGGCTTCCGTGCTGCATGCCAAGGTGGGCGAGGAGACCCAGCGTTTCGAACAGTTGCTCGCGCAGAAGGAGCAGGAGTTCAAAACGCGTGAGGCCCGTATCAAGGGCGAGACCCAGATTGCGCTGGACCAGCGCCTCGGTGAGGAGGCCGCGCGCTTCCGCGCACAGATGGAATCCCTGCGCGCCGAGCTCGCCAAGCGTGAAGACGCCCTGGCGAACCTGAGCAGGCAGATGGACGCGGAAAAGGCCCGCCACACGCAGTCGCAGAAGGGCGCCGCCGACGAATTCCTGCATCGCCTCGAATCCCTCGGCATGAATTTCGTGGCCTTCCATCCGGGGGCCGGCCATATCTCCGTGCCGGTGGCGGAGCTGTCCAACTATGCCGGCAACCCCATGGCCTATGCCGCCGCCAAGTGCATGGTCAGCGAGGCGCAGTACCGGGGCTGGCTCGCACACTACGAGAATCCCCGCTGCGGCGCGTCCATCGGCGACAACAAGTGCTGCGACGCCCGCCTCATTCGTACCGACTCGCCCACCAAATTCGCGGCGGGCCAGTCCGATCGTTGCGCGCGCCACCAGGCGGCGGATTCGGCGATTGACAACGTGCTGCGCTTCCGGTGATGACCATGGCGCTGGCCCGAATCAATCGCGACCTCCTGCAAGCCTTCGTTCCGCTCAATTCGCTTTCGCCGGAGCGACTCGACCACCTGCTCGAAGGGCAGCAGATCGAGACGCTGCAGCCTGGTGCCGAGCTGTGCCGCCGGGGCGATAGCGATGGCAATACCCTTTATCTGCTGAGCGGCATCGTCACCCTCGAGAACGAGGCGGGCGTCGTCCAGACGCTGGATGCGGCCGACGTGAACGCGGCGCATGCCCTCGCGCCCGAGCAGCCGCGCATCTTCACTGTCCGGGCCAAGACGCTCATCAATGTCCTGCGCCTAGAGAGCAAGCGGCTCGACCGCGTGCTGGCCTGGGACCAATCCACGGAAAGCCTGGAAAAGGCGCTGGCTGCCCAGTACCCGGGCGAGAGCCACGACTGGATCGCGCGGCTGCTGCAATCGCGTTTCTTCTATCGCCTGGCGCCTGGCAATGTGCTGGAGCTGTTCAAGCGCCTCAAGCCGGAAGTGGTGACGCAGGGCCAGGTCATCCTGAAGCAGGGCGATGAATCCGAGTGCTGCTACTTCATCAAGGAAGGCGTGGCCGAGGTCAGCATCCCCGGCGATACCGGTCCGGTGACCCTGGCGCTGCTCGAGAAGGGCCAGTATTTCGGCGAGCAGGGCCTGCTGATCGAGGGCCCGCGCAACGCCGACGTGACCATGGCCTCGGACGGTATGCTCATGCGCCTCGAGAAGGAGGACTTCGATGTCCTGCTGAAGGCGCAGAGCCTGGCCATGGTCGACTTCACGTCGGCCATGCAGCAGGTGGAGGCGGGCACGGCGCAGTGGCTGGACGTCCGGCTGGTGGAGGAGCGGGAGCGCGGAGTCCTGAAGGGCGCGGCCTGCTTCTCCCTGCAGTCCCTGCGCGTCAAGTCGCGGCTGCTGCCCATGGACCGTCGCTACATCATCTATTGCGATACCGGTCGGCGCAGTGCGGCGGCCGCTTTCCTCCTCGGCGTCCTGGGGTACGATACGCAGGTCCTGGACGGGGGGCTCTGGTCGCTGATGCGCGCCGAACGCGACCGCTACCTGGTCACCACCAGCAACGAATGACGCCGCAGCCGCGCTGACGGCGGGATGCCATGGAACAATTCCGCAATGTCGGCCTGCTCGGCCGTCCCGGCAACACCACTGTTTCCGATACCCTGGAATTCCTGCTGCGCTTCCTGACGGAGCGTGGCATCCGGGTCATCTTCGACGAGGACACCGCGGCCATGCTGCCGCACCGCAACGACCTTCAAGTCGGGGCGCGCAGCATGCTGGGCGAGGTCTGCGACCTCATCATCGTGGTCGGGGGCGACGGCTCCATCCTGCATGCGGCGCGGGCGCTGGCGCGCTACAACAAGCCGCTGCTCGGCATCAACCGCGGCCGCCTGGGCTTTCTCACCGACGTGTCCCCGCGCGAGATCGAACGCAAGGTCGGTGCCGTGCTGGCCGGCGACTTCAGCATCGAGCAGCGCTTCATGCTCAGCATGGAAGTGAAGTCGGGCGGCAGCCTGATCGGCGAGGGCACGGCCCTCAACGACGTCGTGCTCTATGCCGGCAAGTCCGTGCACATGCTGGAATTCGAGCTTTATATCGAAGGCCAGTTCGTCTACCGGCAGCGGTCCGACGGCCTCATCGTCGCGACGCCGACGGGCTCCACGGCCTATGCCCTGTCTGGCGGCGGGCCCATCATGCATCCGCGCCTCGACGCCATGGTGCTGGTGCCCATGCACCCCCACACGCTGTCGAGCCGGCCCATCGTGGTGGATGGCAACAGCGAGATCAAACTGCTCATTTGCACCGAGGCCATCAATCCCATGGTGAGCTGCGATGCGCAGCACGGCAGCAGCCTGCGCGCCGGTGACTGGGTCTACGTGAAAAAGCATCCGTTCAAGGTGCGCCTGCTGCACCCGCCCGGCCACGACTTCTACGAGGCCTGCCGCACCAAGCTGGGCTGGAGCAGCCATCTGCCGACTCATGGTGAATCATGACCGAATCTTCTTTTGAAACGCTGTTGTCCTCCCTCACGCCCGAGCTCGTCGCCGCCTTCCGCCGCGCCATCGAGATCGGCAAATGGCCGGACGGACGCCCGGTGACCGCCGAGCAACGTGCGACCTGCATGCAGGCCGTGATCGCCTGGGAGCACCGCCACTTGCCGGAGACCGAGCGCACCGGCTATATCGACAAGGGTGAGAAGGACGGCCAGACCTGCGACGACGACCATCACCACGAAGAAGAGCCCGTCAAGTTCCTGCATTGAAACGGCCTGGGCCGGATGCCGGGCCGTTGCGGAGAGGCGGCGCAAGTCCCTGACCGGGAAGGTGCGCCAGCAGCGACACAAGCGGCCGCCGGGGCGGAGTGGCCACAGGAATGCTGAGGGATTACAGAGGCAGTACAGGAAGGCTTGGGATGGCCGGTGGCATCCCCCATAATCCTGAAAAACCTCCAGCAGAGTAATCCCGTGACCCAGTTGTCCCTGCCGCCCGCGCACCCCGCGTTCGAAGCCGTCCGTGCCGTTCCGATCCCCTCGCTCAACCTGACGGTGGCGGAATACCGCCACCGCAAGACCGGCGCCATCCACTATCACCTGGCGGCGGACAATCCCGAGAACGTCTTCCTGGTCGCGCTGCGCACCATGCCCATGGATTCCACGGGCGTCGCGCACATCCTCGAGCACACCGCGCTGTGCGGTTCCCGGCGTTATCCGGTACGCGATCCTTTCTTCCTGATGATCCGCCGTTCGCTGAACTCGTTCATGAACGCCATGACCTCCAGCGACTGGACCGCCTATCCCTTCGCCAGCCAGAACCGCAAGGACTTCGACAACCTGCTCTCGGTCTATCTCGATGCCGTGTTCTTCGCGCGTCTCGATCCGCTCGACTTCATGCAGGAAGGCATCCGCGTCGAGTTCGAAAAGCCTGAAGATCCCGACAGCCCGCTCGTCTACAAGGGCGTGGTGTTCAACGAAATGAAGGGTGCCATGAGCTCGGTGAACTCCGTGCTCTGGGAAGCCATCAACACACACCTCTTTCCGACCACCACGTATCACTACAACTCCGGTGGAGATCCCGAAGTCATCCCCGACCTGCGTTATGAAGACCTGGTGGCTTTCTACAAGGAGCACTACCACCCGAGCAACGCCGTGTTCATGACCTACGGCGACATTCCCGCCGTCGAGCTGCAGGCGAAATTCGAGGCGCAGGCGCTGCAGGAGTTCACTGCGTTACCGGAGCAGATCCGCGGGCACGACGAGAAGCGCTACGCGGCGCCGGTGGCCGTCGAGGAGCGCTATGCGCTCGATGAAGAGGACACGGAAGAGAAGACGCACATCGTGCTGGGCTGGTTGCTCGGGCATACCGCGAACCTGCGCGAGCGCTTCGACATCGAGCTGCTGTCCGGCGTGCTGCTGGAGAATTCCGCGTCGCCACTGCGCCACTTCCTCGAGACCACCGAGCTCGGCACGGCGCCGTCCAGCCTGCTCGGCGTCGACGACTCCGGCCGCGAGATGAGTTTCCTCTGTGGCATCGAGGGCTCCGAGCCCGGGCGCGCCGACGCGCTGGAGGCGGGCGTGCTCGACGTCCTGCGCCAGGTGGCGCGCGAGGGCGTGCCGCAGGAAGACGTGGAGGCCGTGCTGCACCAGCTCGAGCTTTCCCAGCGCGAGATCGGTGGCGACCACTATCCCTACGGCCTGCAGCTCATCATGAACGGCTTGGGCGCCGTGCTGCACGACGGCGATCCGGTATCGCTGTGGGATATCGACGCCGTGCTCGCCGACCTGCGCACCGCCATCCGCAATCCCGACTATATCAAGGGCCTCGTCAGGCGCTGGCTGATCGACAACCCGCACCGCGTGCGCGTGACGCTCGCGCCGGACACGACGCTGAGCGAAAGGCGCCGCGAAAAGGAAGCCGCGCGCCTGGCAGCGATCCGAGCTGCGCTGAGTGCGGCGGATGCCGAGCGCATCCGCCGCGAGGCGGCAGCGTTGAATGCGCGTCAGACGCAGAAAGACGATCCGGAGATCCTGCCCCGCGTGGGTCGCGAGGACATTCCGGCCGACCTGCTCGTGGCACAGGGCTCCGAGACCGAGCTGCGCATCGGCGACAAGGCGGTCCCGCTGGCGGTGTACGCACAGGGCACCAACGGGCTGGTCTACGAGCAGATGATCTTCGACCTGCCGCCCCTGGCGACCGAGGAGCTGGAGTTGTTGCCGCTCTACACCTCCCTGGTCAGCGAGCTTGGCGCCGGCGGCCGCGACTACATGGAGATGCAGCAGTGGCAGTCGCGCGTATCCGGAGGCCTGCGCATGAGCTATTCCGTGCGCGGTGACATCGACGATGCCGGTGCGGGGCTTGGCCATCTCATCCTGTCCGGCAAGGCGCTCAACAACCAGGCCGCAGGTTTCAATGAGCTCATGCGCACGACGCTTGAGGAGCTGCGGTTCGACGAGGGCAGCCGCGTGCGCGAATACGTGGCACAGATGAAGGCGCGCTGGGAGAACAGTGTCACGGGGCAAGGGCATTCGCTGGCCATGCAGGCCGCCTCGTCGTCGTTCAGCGTCGTGGCGGGCTTCAACCAGCGCGTATCGGGCCTGCATGGCATCCGTCGCATCAAGGCGCTGGATGCAGCGATTGCCCAGGACGAAGCACTCGCCACCTTGCTGTCGCGCCTCACCGGCCTGCACGCGAAGGTGCTCTCCGCGCGCCGGCGCTGCCTGCTGATCGGCGAGGCCGAGCAGCTGCCCGCGCTGCAGTCGACCCTGAGTGCGACCTGGGGCCGCTCCCGCTACACGCCGCTCGACGAAGCCTTCCATTTCGCGACGCCGGAGCCGCAGGACAGCGTCGCCTGGCTGGCCAACACCCAGGTGCAGTTCTGCTCGAAGGCCTATGCCACGGTGCCGCTGGACCATGTCGACGCCGCGCCGCTCATGCTGCTCGGCGGCTTCCTGCGCAACGGCTTCCTGCACGGCGCCATCCGCGAGCGGGGCGGCGCCTACGGCGGCGGTGCGAGCTACGACAGCAACTCCTGCGCCTTCCGTTTCTATTCCTACCGCGATCCGCGGCTGGCGGAGACGCTGGCCGACTTCGACGCCAGCGTGCAGTGGCTGCTCAACGAGCGGCACGAGCAGCGCCAGCTCGAAGAAGCGGTGCTCGGCATCGTCTCGGACATGGACAAGCCGCTGTCACCGTCGGGCGAGGCGCGCGCGGCCTATCACAATGCGCTCTACGGCCGTACGCCGGAGCAGCGTCGCCGCACCCGCCAGCGCATTCTCGCCACGACGATGGACGACCTGCGCCGCGTCGGCGAGCAATACCTGACGCGAAGCGCAGTGACGGCGGTGGTGATGCCGGCCGCGAAGGCCGCGGCGGCGGAGGCGCTGGGGCTGCGCATCGAAAAGCTGTGAACTGACTTTTGCCCGCCAGCGTCGGTTGCCTTGAGTGCCATCGCGCCGGCGGGCCGTGAAACTCGAGCCCGGTGCACCGGAGTGCTGCTGTCGGTCGCGGCCCATGAGCGTGCGACCCTGAACAAGAAGACTATGACGATACCTGTCCTGCACTTTGCTCACGCCAATGGCGTGCCGTCCGCCTGCTACAGCAAGATGCTGCATGCGCTTGCCGCCGACTTCGACATACGCACGCTGCCCGTGCTGGGCACCGATCCGCAATACCCCGTCACCGACAACTGGCCGCACCTGGTCGAGCAGGTCGCCGACTCCGTCCGCGCGCAGAACGGCGGCCCGGTGATCGGCGTGGGTCATTCCATGGGCGGGCTCTGCACCTTCATGGCGGCGCACCGTTATCCCGAGCTGTTCCGCGCCGTCGTGATCATGGATCCGCCCGTGATCAACGGCCTGGGAGCGCTGTCCTTCGGCCTGATGAAAAAGCTCGGCCTCTCCGACCGCATCACGCCGGCCGGCAAGAGTGCCGGACGGCGCGAGATCTGGAATTCGCGCGATGAAGTGCGCGCCAGCCTCGGCAAGAAAAAGTTCTTCCAGGCCTTCGACCCGGACTGTTTCGAAGACTACCTGCTGTTCGGTTTCACCAATGCCGGGGGCGGAGTGCGCCTGACCATCCCGGTGGCCACCGAAGTCGCCATCTTCCGCAGCACGCCGCACGATGCCTGGCGCTACCGCCGTTCGTTGCAGGTACCGGGAGTGCTGCTTTCCGGGGCGCAGAGCGAATTCAACGGCACCGGCTTCGCCGAGCGCATGGCGCGCCATCACCACCTGCTGCACGAGAAAGTGGAGGGCGGGCACATGTTCCCGCTGGAGAAGCCGCTGCTGACGGCGGAGGCCATCCGGCGCACGCTGCAGCGCATCGGGGTGCCGTCATGAACGTGGTGGAGTGCGGTTTCGACGTGCGCGGCCGGCGCATCGCCGCGCGCTGCTGGCACGACGCCTCGTTGCCGCCACTCCTGGCGCTGCATGGCTGGCAGGACAATGCAGCGACCTTCGACCGGCTGGCGCCGTTGCTGCCGGAGTTTCATATCGTCGCGATGGATTTCGCCGGACACGGTTTCAGCGACTGGCGCCCCGAGGGCGTGCGCTACCACACCGTCGACCACGTCGACGACGTGCTGGCCGTGCTCGACCAGTTAGGCTGGGATAAATTCTCCCTGCTCGGCCACTCGATGGGCGCCGGCATCGGCGTGCTGCTGGCCGGCGCCTTGCCCGCCCGCATCGAGCGGCTGCTGCTCATCGACGGTATCGGCCCCTGGCCGGCCGAGGCGGAGCAGGCGCCCCAGATCCTGCGCGAGGCGCTCCTGGAGTGGCAGGCCTATGCGCCACGCGAGGAGCGTGTGTTCGACGACATGGAGTCGGCGGTGGTGGCCCGCCGTCGCGGCTTCACGCCCCTCAGCGACGAGGCTGCGCGTCTGTTGTGCCGGCGTGGCGTGAAGGCCGTGCCGGGCGGCTTCAGCTGGACGCTGGACCGGCGTGTGCGCCAGCATTCGCCACAGCGCTTTTCCGAGGCCGAGGCGCAGGCCTTCCTGCGGCACATCACCGCGCCGGTGTTGCTGGTGCGCGCCGAGCCGGGCTTTCCCGCGGCAGCGGCAATGTTCGACGCGCGCTGGCCGCTGTTGCGCCAGGGCGTGCTGCGCCGGATGGAAGGCAGCCACCATCTGCATCTGGAGGAGCAGGCCCCCGCGGTGGCGGCGGCGATCCGGGAGTTCTGCGCGCATAACTGATGCCGGCGACGGGCGCCGGCCGGCCCGAACGGGACGGTGGGATCGGGAGTTGAAAAGTGGGACACAGGGAAGTGACAGGACGCTCGTCGTCCGCGACTGCCAGCGACAGTGCCGCTGTAAAGGGCCTGCACGATCCGCTTGCGCACCGGCTGCTGGCGGCCATTCTGGCTGTCAGCATCGCCTTGGCGACGATCGCCACCCTGATCGAGTTCGGTATCGATTACCGCAATGAAGCCGAGCAGTTGCGCTCGGACCTGGATGCGGTGCGGCGCACTGCCGCGCCGCGCCTGTCGCGCGCCCTGCGTGCGGGCGATGCGATCCGCATCGACCAGGAGCTCAATGCGTTGCTCGAGCTCTCCCCGGTGTTCCATGCCCAGCTCGTGGCCAGCGATGGCCGCTATTTCGAGGCTGGTCGTCCCGTGCAGCCAGTGCGCGATCGCCTGCAGCGCACCGACAAGCTGGAGTTCGTCACCTCTGGCGGCGAGCGCCAGTTGCTCGGCAGCCTGCACCTGGAGGCGTCCACTTCTGCGCTCAAGAGCCGGCTCTTCGATCGCCTGCTGCTGCGGGTGGTGCTGCAGTCGCTCAAGCTCGTGCTCGTGGCGGCTTTTATCCTGTATTTCGTGCGCTGGCTCATCACGCGGCACCTGGCCGTGATTGCCCAGCAGATGCGGCGCACCACCTCGCTCAACCTGCGTGAACCGCTGCGGCTCGACCGCCCCTGGCAGGACGACGAAATCGGTGATCTCGCGCAGGCCTTCAACCTGATGCGGCGCAATGTGCTGCACGAGATCGAGATCCGCGAGCGGCATGACCGTGCGGTGGCCGCCGACAGCCAGCTCAACCAGCTTGCCCTGGACAGCCTGCCGCAGGCGGCGTTGCGCATTACGCCGGAGGGCGTGCTGGCGTGGATGAATGGCGAGGCGGAGCGGCTCGTCGGAGTGCCGCTGGCCGCCGCCCAGGGGAGACCCCTCGCAGAGTTGCTGCCGGCTGTGCGTGGCGGCGTCGAGCGCTCGCCGGAGGTGTTCTTCCTGCGGACCCGGGCGGCTCCGCGTCCGTTGTCGGCGCGACTGCAATTGCTCGGCAGCGGCGGCGTACGCGATATTGAGGCGCTGGCCGCCGCCATCCGGGACGGGCAGGGCCAGGTGCTGGGCGTGCTGCTGCTGCTGGGGGGCGCGGGCGGCCATCCGGACGCGGGCTGAGGGTGGCGCGCGTCGCCGTGGCGATGCGCGCCACTGCTGGGCGTTTCAGTCCTGGCGCGAGGCCAGCTTGCGCGCCTGCACGTAGAACTCCTGGCGGAAGGCGTCCACATCCTGGAGCTTCTGCTGCAACGCGGCGCGGGCGCGCTCGTGCGGCAGGTACATCGAGTCGCCGCGATCGATGGCGGCAAGGATGCCTTCGGCAATGTCGTCGGCGCTGATGTCGGAGCTGGCGAGCAGTTTCGGCAGCGCCGCCTTCATGGCCTCGTCGTGCGTGCGCAGTGATTCGTTGAGGTTGGTCTGGAAATACGACGGGCAGACCACGAGCGTGCGGATGTTCCAGGGCTCGAGTTCCACCGCCAGCGTTTCGGAGAGCGCGACCACGCCGGCCTTCGCCACGTTGTAGTTGCTCATGGCCGGCGGATTCAGCAGGCCGGCCATGCTGGCGATATTCACGAACTGGCCCGACTTCTGCTCCTTGAACAGCGGCGTGAAGGCGCGGCAGCCGCGCACGACGCCCAGCAGGTTGATGTCGAGCATCCAGCGCCAGTCGTCCTCGGTGATGCCCTCGAAGCGTCCGCCGCCGGCCACGCCGGCATTGTTCACCACGATGTCGAGGCCACCCCAGCGCTGGCGCACCCAGTTCGCGGTCTGCACGAACTCGGCGTCGGAGGTGACGTCGAGGCGGGCGAACAGGACTTCGTTGGCGCCGGCCTCCAGGCAAAGGCTCAAGGTTTCGTTGCCACGCGCGGCATTGAGGTCGGCGACCAGCACGGACGCGCCGCGGCGGGCCCAGGCGAGGGCGAGGGCGCGGCCAAGACCGCTGGCGGCGCCGGTGATCAGGACTCGGGTCATCTTCGGTCTTCCGTGTCGGGCAGCGGGACGGGAACGCGGTCGCTCAGCGCACCAGCGCGAGGAATTCGCTGCGTGTCTGCGGATTGCTGCGGAACTGGCCAAGCATGACCGAAGTCTTCATCAGCGAGTTCTGCTTCTCGACGCCGCGCATCATCATGCACATGTGCTGCGCTTCGATGATCACGCCCACGCCCTTGGCGTCGGTGACGGCGAGGATGGCGTCGGCGATCTGCTTGGTCAGGTTCTCCTGGATCTGCAGGCGGCGCGCAAACATGTCGACGATGCGCGCGATCTTGGAAAGGCCGATGACCTTGCCCGAGGGCAGGTAGGCGACGTGCGCCTTGCCGATGAAGGGCAGCAGGTGGTGCTCGCACAGCGAGTACAGCTCGATGTCCTTCACAATCACCATCTCGTCGTTGTCCGACGGGAAGATGGCTTCGTTGACGATGGTCTCGAGGTTTTCGTTGTAGCCCTTGCAGAGGTACTTGAAGGCTTCCGCGGCGCGGTGCGGCGTCTTGGCGAGGCCGGGACGGGAAAGATCCTCACCGACGGCGGTGATCAGGCTGGCGTAGGCGTTTTCCATGGCGGGACTCGCTCTGCGGCTGTCGAACGGGCCGCCACCCTAGCGGAAAGCGGGGGGGCGGGTAAAGCGGGCAGGGCATGGTCAGCGGGGCTCCCGGCGCCCGCCGGCAGCGTCCTTGACGTCCCTCCCCTGCAGGTCGGGCTTCAGCCCGACAGGTCGTAGTCTTGCCACCTCGCCGGGTGATGCCAGGCCCCCTCTCCGTATCAGGCTGACGGGACGGATGGCCGGGCTTTCACTGGTCTGCCGGGCTGAAGCCCGACCTACGCGTCCTCGCGGCGGCGTTTCAGCAGCACGTAGACCGCGCCGGTGCCGCCGTCGCGCGGCAGCGAGCTGACGAAGGCCAGCACGTCCGGCAACTGCCGCAGCCAGCCGTTGACGCAGGTCTTGAGCAGGGGCTGGCCGTTCATGAGGCCCTTGCCGTGCACGATCTTCACCACCTGCAGGCCTTCCCGGCGGCCATCAGAGATGATCGTGAGCACCGCCTCGCGCGCGGCGTCCACCGTGCAGCCGTGCAGGTCGACCGCGGCCTGCCAGTGCGGCTGGCCCTGCTTCAGCTTCTGCATGACGCGCGCCTGCACGCCATTGCGGGCAAAGCTCAGGGTCTCCTCCGGCGCCACCGCGTGCAGGAGGGCGGCGGTGTCGGAGATGGGGGCATTGGGGGCGTCCTCGGCCACGGCGGCGGCGCGGCGGCGCAGCACGTTGGCGTCCGGCTTCGCCGGCGTGGGCGGCGGAGGGCTCTCCGCCTCGATGCGCCTCACCCCACGGGTGGCTTGCGCAAAGAGGGTGGCGTCATCCACTTCCGGCTCGGGCGGCGCCTGGGGCACGACCGTCGCCGGTTTGGGCGCCGGCGGTGCGGGGTTCTCCCGCAGGGTCTTCTTCAGTTCACTGAGGGCGGGGCTTTTCATGGGAGCGCCTGCTGCAGATAAAGGGGATGGAGCGGAAGCCGTGCCGGGCCGCCGCCATGCCTGCCGCTATTGTGGCCACCGTCGCGCCGGCCCGCCACCCTCGCGGACGGCGGCGCGTCCGGGAGTCGCCGGGCGCCGGTCGTTATGGGCGGCCGGCGGGCGCTGCTGCTAGAATGCGCGCCTTTCCCGAACCACTCCCGGTGCCCCCGTGTCCGAGTCGTATTCCACGCTGGATGAGGCCGTCCTGGCCGAGGCCGAAGCCACCCTCGTCACCATCCGCGATTTCATCCGCTTCGGCGTCAGCTGCCTGCGCCTGCACGACGTGCACCTCGGCCACGGCAGCAACGATCCCTTTGCCGAGGCCTCCGCCCTGGTGTTGCAGACGCTCGGTCTCGAGTGGTCGGCGGACACCGAGATCCTCGACGCGAAGCTGCTGCCGTCCGAGCGCCGCGCCGTGATCGGGCTGATCCGCCGCCGCGTCAACGACCGCACGCCGCTCGGCTACCTGCTCAACATCGCCTATTTCGCCGGCCTGCCGTTCTACGTGGACGAGCGCGTGCTGGTGCCGCGCTCGCCCATTGCCGAACTCATCGCCGAGCGCTTCCTGCCCTGGCTGACAGAGGAGCCGCAGCGCGTGCTGGACCTCTGCACGGGCTCCGGCTGCATCGCCATCGCGCTGGCGAAGGAATTCCCGGAAGCCATGGTGGACGCCACCGACATTTCCATGGACGCGTTGTCCGTGGCCTCGGTGAACGTGGAGCACCACGACCTGCAGGACAACGTGAACCTGATCGAGTCGGACGTGTTCGCGAAGCTGCCGGGGCAGCGCTACGACCTCATCGTCAGCAACCCGCCCTATGTGGATGCCGAGGACATGGCCGACCTGCCACCGGAGTTCCTGAAGGAACCCGAGCTCGGGCTCGCCTCCGGCCGCGACGGCCTCGACCTGACGCGCCGCATCCTGGCCGAGGCGGCCGACCATCTCACCGAGGACGGCGTGCTGGTGGTGGAGGTCGGCAATTCGCAGTGGGCGCTGCAGCAGGAGTTTCCCGACGTGGCCTTCGCCTGGGTGGAATTCGAGAACGGCGGGGAGGGCGTGTTCGTGCTGACGGCGGCGCAGTGCCGCGAGCATCAGGAGACGTTCAAGGCCGCGCTCGCTGCGGCGTGAGCGGTCGGCACTGCAAGTTGCATGTGTCCGCTCGGCGCCGGAACTGCATGAGTCCTGCCGGCATTGCAGCCGGATGGCGTTAGCGCCGGCACGGTAGATGCAGATTCGACGCAAAGCGTGAAGAGGCCGAATGCCGCAGTGGCTCAGGGCGACATTGGAAGCGTTGCAGGAAGGTCGACGGTACAGCAGCAGGATGATCGGGGGGCGGCAGTCGCCGCTCCCACGGAATGACAGCCGTTTCCCGACCGGAGCGGCCGACAACAAGAGAGCAGGAACATGGCCGGCAATTCGATAGGCGAACTTTTCCGCGTCACCACCTTCGGTGAATCCCACGGCCCCGCGCTCGGCGCCATCGTCGACGGCGTGCCGCCCGGCCTTGCGCTGACCGAAGCCGACCTGCAGGGCGACCTCGATCGCCGCAAGCCCGGCACCTCGCAGTTCACCACGCAGCGCCGCGAGGATGACGTGGTGAAGATCCTGTCCGGCGTGTTCGAAGGGAAGACTACCGGCACCACCATCGGCCTGCTCATCGAGAACACCGACCAGAAGTCCAAGGACTACGCCAACATCGCCGCGACCTTCCGGCCCGGCCACGCCGACTATACCTACACGCAGAAATTCGGTTTCCGCGACTATCGCGGCGGCGGCCGTTCCTCGGCGCGCGAAACGGCCATGCGTGTCGCCGCCGGCGCCATCGCCAAGAAATACCTGCGCGAGAAGTTCGGCGTGGAAATCCGCGGCCATGTCACGCAGATCGGCTCCGTGAAGGCGAGCAAGCTCGACTGGTCTTACGTGAACCAGAATCCCTTCTTTTGTGGTGATGCCGACGCCGTGCCGAAGATGGAAGAGCTGATCACGCAGCTGCGCCGTGACGGCTCCAGCTGTGGTGCACGCCTCACGGTGATCGCCAGCAACGTGCCGCCCGGCTGGGGCGAGCCGGTGTTCGACCGCCTCGATGCGGACATTGCCCACGCCATGATGAGCATCAACGCGGTGAAGGCCGTGGAGATCGGCGACGGCTTTGCCGTGGTCGAGCAGCGCGGCGAGCAGCACCGCGACGAGATCACGCCGCAAGGTTTCCTCTCCAACCATTCCGGCGGCACGCTCGGCGGCATTTCCTCCGGACAGGACATCGTGGTCAGCATCGCGCTGAAGCCGACGTCGAGTATGACGCTGCCGGGCCGCTCCATCGATGTCGATGGCAATCCCATCGAGGTGGTTACCAAGGGCCGCCACGATCCCTGCGTTGGCGTGCGTGCCACGCCGATTGCCGAGGCCATGCTGGCCATCGTGCTGATGGACCACTTCCTGCGCAACCGTGCGCAGAATGCCGATGTGGTGCCGCCGCTGCCGCCGGTGCCGGGTGCGGTACGTTGAGCATGGAGCAGGAAAACAGCGTCAATCCTTACAGCGCTCCACGCGCGGCTCCATTGTCCCCGGGCGGCAGCGGCCGCGTGGGGTTGCGTGTGGCCGCGGGCATCGGCAGTGGCCTGATGTTGCTGCTGATCCTGGCGACGGGGCTGTTGGGGCTGATCAGCAGGCTGGGCGCATCGGCAGGCGGGGCGGATCGGGTCTTCATGCTGCTGGGAGGGCTCATCGCCATCCCGCTGTTTTGCCTGCCTTACTACCGCGGTTTGCAGGCGGCTTTTCGGCCGAGCGCCCCGGTGCTGGTCCGTGTGATACGCAGCAATATCATGGTGTCGTTGTTGTGGCTGCTTGTTGCCGGGCTGTCGGCGTTGTCGCCGCAGCCGCCCGGTAGCGGGCTCCTTCTGGGCCTCGTGATGGTGATGGTGCCGTCGGTTCTGAACATCGCTGTCGGCCTGAAGGTGAGGCCCGCGGCGCCTGCGGATGACGGAGCCGCGACGGGAAGCTGATCCCGGTTCGGTTCGTGCGCCCTCAGGTGCCATGAGGGTGACGGCGGAAGTTTCTGCGGCAGGTGATTGGCTCGATGAGACGCCGGCTATGCTCTAAGTCTCACACGACTTTTCCTTCAGGGACCGATGCTGTGTCGACCCGCATTCCCACCGTTCCCCTTTCCGCTTTCTACTTTTTCTATTTCGCCGGCCTCGGCGGCTTCATGCCGTACATGGGGCTGTACCTGCAGAAGCATCTCGGCTTTACGCCGGAAGACATCGGCCAGGTGCTGGCCTTCCTCATGATCGCGCGCGTGATCGCGCCGAACTTCTGGGGCTATGTGGCGGACCGCAGCGGCCAGCGCCTGCGCGTGGTGCGCTTCGGCGCCTTCATGCTGACGCTGTTCTCGGTGGCCCTGCTGGTGCCGCAGGGCTTCTGGGCGCTGGCCTTCGTACTGCTGGGCTACAGTTTTTTCCAGAGTGCCATACAGGCGCAGTTCGAGGCGGTGACGATCGCCCACCTTGGCGCGCGGCGCGAGCTCTACAGTCGCATCCGGATGTGGGGCTCGATCGGCTTCATCGTCACCGGCGCCGTGCTGGGCATGCTCTTCGACGTGGTGTCGGTGTCCTGGCTGCCACTCTGCCTGATGCTGTGCGCACTGGCCAACTGGCTGGCGAGCCTCGGCGTGCCGAATGTCGTCACCGCCGTGCGCGCGCATAGCCATGAGAGCTTTCTCGACATCCTGAAGAAGCCGGCCGTGGCGGTGTTCCTGGTCGTGCACTTCCTGATGCAGTTCTCGCATGCCCCGTATTACAGCTTCTTCAGCATTTACCTGGAGCAGCACGGCTATGCGCGCACGGTGATCGGCTGGATGTGGTCGCTGGCCGTGCTGGCGGAGGTTGTCGCTTTCGCCTTCATGCACCGCTGGCTGCCGCGCGTGGGCGAGAAGGGCGTACTGATGCTCTGCCTCGTGCTCGGCGTCGTGCGCTGGACGGTGACGGGGCTGGCCGTCGACAGCCCGGCGGTGATCTGGGGCATACAGCTGCTGCATGCGGCCACCTTTGCCGCCTTCCACGCCGCCGCCATCAGCTTCATCTTCCATCACTTCGGCGAAGGCCATCAGGGGCAGGGGCAGGGCCTCTACAGCATGCTCTGGGGCGTGGGCGTGGCGCTGGGCTCCTGGGCGTCGGGGGCGATCTGGGAAGCGCATGCGGCGTGGACTTTCTACGGGGCCGCGATCGCCTGCGCCATCGCCATCGTGCTGCTGCTGCGCATCGACCTGCAGATGGGGCCCGCGCCTGATGCCGTGCAGCATCGAGCTCCGTAGGCCGGCGTTCGTCCTGACCACGGCACCTGACTGATTTCCTGCAGGTTGGCATGAATGCCGACACGGGCGATTCGCCAGTGTCGAAATGGCTTCCGGCCTGCGTCCCGCTGGCTTGTGCCGTGAACAGAAAGGGGCAGCCATGGCTGCCCCTTTTCCTTCCTGTCTGCGCCGTCAGCTTTCGCGAAGGCGCGCTGCCGCTGCCGCTTCCGCCTCGTAGTGATAGGCGTAGTACACCACCGGGATCACGAACAGCGTCAGCAACGTCGACACGAAGATGCCGAAGATCAGCGACACGGCCAGCCCCGAGAAGATGGGGTCGTCGAGGATGAAGAAGGCCCCCATCATCGCCGCGAGGCCGGTCAGCACGATGGGCTTGGTGCGCACCGCGGCGGCCTCGATCACGGCCTCCTGCAGGGCGATGCCGCGCGCCGTTTCCTGGCGCACGAAATCCACCAGCAGGATCGAGTTGCGCACGATGATCCCCGCCAGCGCGATCATGCCGATCATGGAGGTCGCCGTGAACTGCGCGCCGAGCAGCGCATGCCCCGGCATGATGCCGATCAGCGTCAGCGGAATCGGCGCCATGATGATGAGCGGCACACCATAGGAGTGGAACTGCGCGACCACCAGCAGGTAGATCAGGATGAGGCCGACGGAATAGGCGAGGCCCATGTCGCGGAAGGTTTCGAAGGTGATCTGCCACTCGCCGTCCCACTTCAGCGCCGGGCGCGTCGCGACATCCGGCTGCGAGATCAGCAGCTGGTCGGCGGGCTTGCCATCCACCATCTTCGTCTCACCGATCGCTCCGGAAATGCCGGCCATGCCGTAGAGCGGCGAGTCGGTGTCGCCGGCCATGTCGCCGGTCACATACACCACCGGCAGCAGGTCCTTGTGGTAGATCGTCTGGTCGCGCGTCGTGGTGACGAGATGCGTCACGTCCGCGAGGGGCACCAGGGCGCCGTTGCGGGCGCGCACGCGCAGGGAGCGCAGCGTCTCGATGTCGGCCTTGTCGCCGGCGGAGAACTCCGCACGGATCGGCACCGGATATTTCGCGTTCTGGTCGTGCAGGAAGGAGAGGTCGTTGCCCTGCGTCGCCATGGCGATGGCCTCGACCACCTGCGCCTGGTCCACGCCGAGACGGGCGGCGCGGGCCTGGTCCACGGCCAGCACCCATTTCTCCTGCGGCGCCTCCAGCGTCGTGTCCACATCCACGATGCCAGGCGTCTTGCGGAAGGTGTCGGCGATCTGGCGCGCCGTCTCGACCTGCTGCGCGTGGTCGACGCCGTAGACCTCGGCCACCAGCGGCGCCATCACCGGCGGGCCGGGCGGCACTTCCACGATCTTCACGTTGGCCTGGTAGGCCTTGGCGATCTTCTGCAGGGGCTCGCGCACCGACAGGGCGATATCGTGGCTCTTGCGGTCGCGGTGCGCCTTGTCCACCAGGTTCACCTGGATGTCGCCCTGCCAGCTTTCGCGGCGCAGGTAGTACTGGCGCACGAGGCCGTTGAAGTTGATGGGCGCGGCGGTGCCGGCATAGGTCTGGAAGTCCGTCACCTCCGGCACCGTGGCGAGGTGCCGGCCGAGCGCCTGCAGCACGCGCTCGGTTTCTTCCAGCGGCGTGCCGGCGGGCATGTCCACCACCACCTGGAACTCGGACTTGTTGTCGAAGGGCAGCATCTTCAGCACCACGAGCTTGACCACGGCAAGGCCCATGGACAGCACGATGGCGACGAGGATGCCGGCGAGCAGTTTTACGCGCGCGCCACGGCCTTCGCGGCCGCGCAGGAAGGGCGTCATGCGGGCGCGGAAGGTGGCGAGCAGCCAGCGGTCGAGGCGGCCTTCGCCGTGGCCGTGTGCCTCGGCGTGGCCATCGCGCGCCGCGGCGCGGCCCATCAGCTTGAGCGCGAGCCAGGGCGTGAGCACGAAGGCCACCGCCAGCGAGATCAGCATGCCCATGCTGGCGTTGATGGGGATCGGGCTCATGTACGGGCCCATCAGGCCGCGCACGAAGGCCATGGGCAGCAGCGCCGCGATCACGGTGAAGGTGGCGAGGATGGTGGGGCCGCCGACTTCGTCCACGGCGAGCGGGATCGCCTCGCGCAGCGACTTGCCGCCTTTCTGGATGTGGCGGTGGATGTTCTCCACCACCACGATGGCGTCGTCCACCAGGATGCCGATCGAGAAGATCAGCGCGAACAGCGACACGCGGTTGAGCGTGAAGCCCGCCGCCCAGGATGCGAACAGCGTGATGGTGAGCGTGATGAACACCGCCATGCCCACGATCACGGCCTCGCGCCGGCCGAGGGTGAGCAGCACCAGCAGCACCACGGAGCCGGTGGCGAAGATCAGCTTCTCGATCAGCTTGAGCGCCTTGTCCTCGGCGGTCTGGCCATAGTTGCGCGTCACCCGCAGCGCCACGTTGTCAGGCACCACGATGCCGTGCAGCGCCGCCAGCCGGGCCTCGAGGCCGTCGGCGATCGCCACGGCGTTTTCGCCGGGCTTCTTGGTCACGGCCAGCGTCACGGCCGGGCGGCAGAGGCCGGGGCCCTGGTCGCTGGCGGCGCTGCAGTCGTTCACGTAGCGCGTCGGCAGCGCATTGGTGAGCTTCACCTCGGCGATGTCGCGCAGGTAGACCGGACGGCCCTGGAACAGGCCGACCACGAGCGCGCCCACTTCTTCGGGGCGCGTGAGGAAGGTGCCGGCCTGCACCTGGATGGCGGCGTTGTCCGCCACCACGTTGCCCGCTGTCGCGGACTGATTGGTGGCCTGCAGCGCCGCGCGCAGGTCGGCCGGCGACAGGCCGAAGGCGGCCAGGCGTTGCGGATGCAGGGCGACCTGCACGATGCGCTCGGGGCCGCCAAGCGTGTACACGTCACGCGTGCCCGGCACGCGCTTGAGTTCGGTCTCGAGTGCTCGCGCCACCGCCTGCGACAATTCGCTGCCGGCGGCGGGATCCTTGTCGGTAAGAGTGACGGCGAATACCGGCACGTCGTCGATGCCTTTCGGCTTGATCAGTACCGGTCCGGCATTGACGCCTGCCGGCATCCAGTCCTGCTTCTCGTAGAAGGCGTTGTAGAGGCGCACGATGGCGTCGGTGCGCTTTTCGCCGACTTCGAAGCGCACACCCAGCATGGCCATGCCGGGCGAGGAGGTGGAGTACACGTGCTCCACGCCGGCGATCTGCATCGCCACCTGCTCGGCGTTGTTGGTGATGAGCTGCTCGACTTCCTTCGCGCTGCCGCCCGGGTAGGGGATGAACACGTTGGCGAAGGTCACGTCGATCTGCGGCTCCTCCTCGCGCGGCGTCACCAGCACGGCGAACACGCCGAGCAGGAAGCCCACCAGCGCCAGGAGCGGAGTGAGCTGCGATTCCTGGAAAAAGGCCGCGATGCGGCCGGAAATGCCCTTCGGCGTCTCGCTCATGTCATTTCCCCTCGGGGATCACGGCGGCGGCCGCCGCGCGGGGATCGCGCGCCACCCGTTCGCCGGCGGCGAGACCCGCCAGCACTTCGATGCGGCCATCGGCGAGCACGCGGCCCATGCGCAGGGCGCGGAACGCGACATGGCCGTCCGCTTCCTGGATGTACACGCCGGTGATTTCGCCGCGCTGCACCAGCGAGGCGGCGGGAATGGCGACGGTCTGGGCTTCGCCCACGCTGAACACGAGCTTGGCGGCCATGCCGGGATAGATGTCGCCGTTCACCTTCGCCGGCAGGTCGGCGCGCACGCGCACCGTTTGCGTCGCCGGATCGGCATTGGGAAAAACGGTCACCTGCGTGGCTTCGAAGCGGCGGCCGTCGCCGAGCAGTACGGTCGCCTTGCCGGTCTTGCGCAGCGCTTCGGCGAGTTGCTGGGTGATATCGACCACGGCGCGCATGGCGCCCGGGGCCTGTACCACGAGCAGCGGCTGCCCCGGCATCACGGCCTCGCCGACCTGTACCGGGCGCGTGGTGACGATGCCGCTGAAGGGCGCGCGCACCTCGGTGTAGGCAAGCTGTTCGGCGGCGCGGTTGCGCGCGGCCTGCGCAGCATTCAGCGCGGCGCGCGCGGCGTCGTGCTCGGCCGTGGCGGCGTCCATCTGTGCGGCTGCCACCAGGCGCTTTTCATACACTTCCTTGATGCGGGCATAGGTCTTGTCGGCCTCCACCATGCGTGCCTGTGCCATACGCAGGGCGCCGTCTGCCTGCTCGAGCCCGGAGCGCTGCTCGGTGTCGCGCAGGCGCGCCACGAGCTGGCCGGCCTGCACCCGGTCATTCACGTCCACCGGCAGCGCAGTGATGCGCGCGCTGGTCTGCGCCGACAGCGTGGCCTGATTGACGGCTTCCAGCGCGCCGTCCACCTGCTGCTCGCGCGCGGCCGGGCCGCTGCCCACGGTGAGGGTGTCCAGCGTCGGGGCTTTCGCGGCTGGCGCTGGTGTGTCCTCCCGGCTGCAGGCGGTCAGCGCCAGGGCCAGCAGGGAGGCGGTCAGGACGGGAAGGCTTGTGCGCATGGCGAAGGTCTCGTCAGGTGGCGTTACGAACGGGCGCAGAAGGCGGTGCCGGGTTTCACGCCGAGCTTGCCGAGGATCATGGCGAGCGGACACAAGCCGGTGAACGACGCCTGCAGCATGTTCAGGCCCACGAAGGCGGTGAACCACAGCCAGTTGACGCTGTGGATCTGCGACAGCGCGAGCGAGAGCAGGATGAACACACCGGCGAAGCGGAACACGAGCTGGTCGATGGAAGCGGTCATGGCATTTCTCCTCTGGAATGAAGGTGGTCAGTTCTGGTTGAGCAGTTGCGTGACGTAGGGCTCCAGCGCCTTCAGGCCGGCGGCGCGGCCCTGCGCCAGGGCGTCCTCGGCGCTCGCGCCGTCGATGAGGCGGGCCTTCACGGCCATCAGCGCGCCGACGCGGTTGCCGCTGGCGCAGTGGAGCAGCACCGGATGGCCGGGGCCGGCCTCGGCAATCGCGGCGGCGAGTTTCTTCGCGTTTTCCAGCGTGAGGTCGGCGGGGCCGGCCACGGGAATGTTTACGTAGTGCATGCCGAGGCCGCCGACGACGGACGCCTCGTCGTAGTCCACCGCTTCCGCCGGCGGGCAGAGGTTGATCACGGTGCGCACGCCCTTGGCCTTCGCCGCCTGCAGGTGCTCGGGGCGGGGGCGGCCACCGGTGCAGAGACCGGTGCCCGGGGTGCAGCAGTTCGGGATGTCGAGCCAGAGCTCACTGGACGCCGTCATTCATTTCGCTCCTTTCGTTGAGGTGGGTTTTGCGCGCGCGCTCTTTTTCGCAGGAGGGGCGCAGAAGGCGCCGTGCAGCACCTCCAGGATCCGCAGCGCCGGACTGTCGGGCACGCTGTAGAAGACAGTCTGGCCGTCCCGGCGCGTATTCACGAGTCTCTCCTCGCGCAGCACGGCAAGGTGCTGGGAGAGGGCCGACTGCGACAGCGGTACCACGGCGTTGAGCTCGCCCACGGACATCTCGCCCGCGCACAGCGCACACAACACCATCAGGCGGTGCGGGTTGCCCAGCGAGCGCAGCAGGCGGGCGGCCTCCTCGGCATGGCCCTCCATGCCCGTGAAGTCGGGCACGGCGGGAAGAGCGGTCGGGCGGGGCATGGTCGGCTCCCTTTAATTCAGGTATTGCTAAATTAGCATAAGCTAATATAACGTCAAGCCATGCTGAGGCAAGCATGAACCGGCAGCGGACCGCGGTATTGACCCTGGTCAGGCGCAAGGCGGTTCCGCAGGAGCACTATCAGGCATCCGGATGCGCCCCACACGTGAACCGCCGCAGGCGGAGGAGAAGAGGGTTATGGCTCATATCGTGGTTATCGGCGCAGGCCTGGGTGGCCTGCCAGCGGCATATGACTTGCGCAAGGAGCTCGGCCAGGGACACGAGATCACTGTGGTCAATCCCGTCGACCATTTCCAGTTCACCCCGTCCAATCCCTGGGTGGCCGTCGGCTGGCGCACGCCGGCGCAGGTCGTGGTGCCGCTGGCCAAGCCGCTGGCGCGCAAGGACATCCGGCTAGTGGTGCAGGCGGTCAGCAGCATCGAGGCGGACAGGAACCGGCTCGTGCTGGCCGATGGCAGCACGCTGGACTATGACTACCTGATCATCACCACCGGTCCCAAGCTGGCTTTCGACGAAGTGCCCGGGCTCGGGCCCGAGCAGGGTGGGTCGCAGTCGGTGTGCAGCACGCCGCATGCCGAGCATGCCTGGAAGTCCTACCAGCAGTTCCTCGAGAATCCCGGCCCCATCGTGGTCGGCGCGGCGCAAGGCGCGAGCTGCTTCGGTCCGGCCTATGAATTCGCCATGATCCTCGATGCCGACCTGCGCAAGCGCAAGCTGCGCCACAAGGTGCCCATCACCTTCGTGACCAGCGAACCGTATATCGGCCACATGGGCCTGGGGGGCGTCGGTGATTCCAAGGGCATGCTGGAGAGCAACCTGCGCCAGCGCCACATCAAGTGGATCACCAACGCGAAGCTGCTCGAAGTGACGCCGGAGCGCGTGAAAATCGCCGAGCACGACGACAAGGGCCAGCCGGTGCGCGAGCACGACCTGCCGCAGCGCTACAGCATGTTCATCCCGGCTTTCAAGGGCGTGGACGCGGTGGCGAAGGTGGAGGGCCTGTGCAATCCGCGCGGCTTCGTGATCATCGACGAGCACCAGCGCAGCCCGAAGTACCGCAACATTTTCTCCGCCGGCGTCTGCGTGGCGATCCCACCGGTGGAAGTCACGCCGGTGCCGACCGGCGCGCCCAAGACCGGCTACATGATCGAATCGATGGTCACGGCCATCGTCGAGAACATCAAGGCCGACCTCGAGGGCCGCGAAGGCACCGCGAAGGCCACCTGGAACGCGCTCTGCCTGGCCGACATGGGCGACGACGGCGCCGTGTTCATTGCGCTGCCGCAGATTCCGCCGCGCAACGTCACCTGGTCGAAGCAGGGCTACTGGGTGCACCTGGCCAAGATCGGCTTCGAGAAGTACTTCATGCGCAAGATGCGCGTCGGCAATGCCGAACCCATCTACGAAAAGTACGTGCTGAAGACGCTCGGCATCCTGCGCCTGCAGGACGAGTGAGCGCGCCGGATCCGGGGGAGGGGACGCATGCTGGCCTTGCTGATCGGCGCTGTCATCGGCCTCGTGCTGGGACTCACCGGCGCCGGGGGTTCGGTGCTGGCGCTGCCGCTGCTGATGCAGGGGCTCCTGCTGCCGCCGGCCGTGGCGGCGGGCGTGTCGCTAGGCGCCGTGGCGCTGGCCGCCGGCTTCGGCGTGCTGCTGCGGCGCGGCCGGCAGGTGGCATGGCCGGCAGTGACCGTGCTCGGCATCGCCGGCGGCGTTGCGACACCGCTGGGGCAGTGGCTGGGCCGCCAGCTGCCGGAGGCCGCGGTGCTGGCAGCCTTCACGCTGCTGGTGGGGGTGATCGCGCGGCGCATGTGGCGGCAGGCGGCAGAGGACCCGGCCGCGACGCGCGTGGTGCGTGCCGGCACGGGGCGGTCCGCGTTGCTGGCGGCGCCGGCCTGCTCCCTCAGCGAATCGGGCTACCTCGAGTGGCGCTGGCCCTGCATGTTGCGCATGGGCATCGTTGGTCTGCTCGCGGGCGTGCTGTCCGGCCTGTTCGGCGTGGGCGGCGGTTTCGTCATCGTGCCGGCGCTGGTATTGCTCACCGGCCTGCCGATGGCGCAGGCCGTGGCCACGTCGCTGGCCATAATCGCCGTGGTGGCGGGGGCGGGGTTCGCCAGCTTCCTTGTAACCCGGCCCGACGTGGTTGCCGGGCCGGCGCTGCTGGTGATGGCCGGCGGTTTCGCCGGCATGCTGGCTGGGACCTGGCTCGCGCCACACCTGGCCGGGCCGCGGCTGCAGCAGGTCTTCGTGGTCGCCATCGTGCTGCTGGCTTTGTGGAACCTGATCACGACCTTCGCCTGAGAAGGCAGGCGGAATTTCGAGGAGGAAGCGGACATGTTGTTCAGGCAACTGTATGACCAGGCGTCAAGCACCTACACCTATTTGCTGGCTGACAAGACGAGCCGGGAGGCCGTGCTGATCGATCCCGTGCGCGAGCAGATGCCGGCTTACCTGCAGCTGCTGCAGGAATTGGGCCTGCGCCTGATCGCCGCGCTGGACACCCATGTGCATGCCGATCACATCACCGCGCTCGGCGCCTTGCGCGACGCCACCGGCTGCATCACCTGGATGGGGCGCGAGGCGCAGGCCGGTTGCGTGTCGGCGCGTTTCACGGATGGCGCGGAAGTCACCTTCGGCGCACATCGGCTGCAGGTGATCTACACACCCGGGCACACCGACGACTCCTACAGCTTCTATCTCGAGGCCGACGGCCGTCGCCAGGTCTTCACCGGCGACACCCTGCTGATTCGCGGCACCGGCCGCACCGATTTCCAGAACGGCAGCGCGCATGCGCAATACCGAAGCCTGTTCGAGCGCCTGCTGACGCTGCCGGACGATACGCTGGTCTACCCCGGCCATGACTACAAGGGCTGGACGGTGAGCACCATCGGCGAGGAGCGCGCCTGCAACCCGCGCCTGCAGGTGGCGGACGAAGCGGCCTATGTCGAACTGATGGCCAACCTCAAGCTGCCCAATCCCCGGCTGATGGATGTCGCCGTGCCGGCCAATCGCGCTTGCGGTCAGGCCTCCTGATACAGAAAGCATTTAAAACGCGCGCGTCCGGTTAACACCAGAGCGCGCTCTTGTTCGCAAATATTGCTCGCGCGTTCTCGCAGTCAGCGTTGCTGTAAATGTCCAACATTTCCGATGGCGCTTGCTGACCACACTCATATACTGGCCACGTCAAGGACGAGCACATCAGCCACGGACGGGCTGGAAATTCCTCTCCTCTCTTCAGTCGTTTCCATGCATCTCCGCTCTCGCAGCGGCCGGTGACGGCTTGTCCTTGCACGCACGATTTTCCTTCAACTCTGATAGGGCCTGGATGCCATGAAGATCAGTGTATTCGGAATGGGGTACGTGGGTGTTGTTTGTTCTGCCTGCTTCGCCAGGCGCGGCCACCAGGTCATCGGCGTCGACATCAACAGCGACAAGATAGAAGCCATCCGCCGCGGCGAGGCGCCCATCGTCGAGCCGGGCCTGCCGGAATTGCTGGCGGAGGTGGCCGGCAAAACGCTGCAGGCGACCACCGACGTGGGCGAGGCGGTGCGGCAGAGCGACATTTCCTTCATTGCCGTCGGCACGCCGAGCAAGTCAAACGGCGATCTCGACCTGTCGCATGTCAGGGGCGTCTGCGAGCAGATCGGCCTGGCGCTGCGCGACAAGGCCGACGGCCACATCGTCGTCATCCGCAGCACCGTGCTGCCCGGCACGCTGCGCAACCTCGTGCTGCCGACGCTGGAGTCGTTCTCCGGCAAGGTGGCGGGGCGGCAGTTCCATGTCGCGGTGAACCCGGAATTCCTGCGCGAATGCACGGCCATCCGCGACTTCGACAATCCGCCCTTCACCATCATCGGTGCCGACGACGACGCCACGGCGCTGCGCGTCGCCAGCCTCTACGACGGCCTGCCGGGCGAAGTGATCGTGAAGGCGCCGGAAATCGCCGAGATGATCAAGTACACCTGCAATGCCTGGCATGCCACCAAGGTGGCGTTCTCCAACGAGATCGGCTCGGTGGCCAAGATCTTCGGCGTCGACGGGCGCGAGGTCATGGACGTCATCTGCAAGGACAAGTCGCTCAATGTCTCGTCGTACTACATGCGTCCGGGATTCGCCTTCGGCGGCTCCTGCCTGCCCAAGGACGTGCGCGCATTGACCTACCGCGCCATGCAGCGCGACCTCCAGCTGCCGCTGCTGTACTCCATGCTGAACAGCAACCAGGAGCACATCCGGCGCGGCCTCGACCTCATCATGCAGAAGCCGGCACGGCGCATCGGACTGCTCGGCCTCAGCTTCAAGTCGGGCACGGACGACCTGCGCGAGAGCCCCTTCGTCGAACTGGGCGAGCGCCTGATCGGCAAGGGCTACGACCTCCGTATCTACGACCGCAACGTCGAGCATGCCCGCATGCACGGCGCCAACCGCGAGTACATCAACAACCGCATCCCGCATCTTTCCAATCTCCTGGTGGGGAGCCTGGACGAGATCTCGGACCATGCGGAAACGCTGGTGATCTCCTATCCCGATCCGGAGTTCCGCTCCTTCCTGCCGCGCATACCCGAGGGCAAGACCATCATCGACCTCACGGGGATCGAGGCGGGCGTGCAGCATCCCGGGTACCAGGGCATCTGCTGGTAAGCCGCCATGATGCTGGTCGAGCGGGTCCGGCCCTGGTTGCCGGAAAGGGCAGGGTGGTGGCTGGGGTGGCTGGTGTTCGGCTGCGCCCTGGGTTTTCTCGCCACCCTGGTTCCATCCATGATCTTCCTGGAGGAAAGCACCAAGTTCATCCTGCTGCTGGGGCTGATCAGCGCGTGGCGCTATTCCGTATCGCTGGTGCATTTCCTGCGCGCGCAAATCTTCCTGCGCGTGGTCTTTCCCCGGCTGCGCGACCGCGCCAACCTGGTGAAGGAGCAGGACCTGCCGGCCCACGTCTACTTTCTGGTCACCAGCTTCCGCATCGAGACGAGCACCAGCTACCAGGTCTATCGCGCCGTGTTCATGGAGGCGATGAACTGTGGCCGGCCCGCCTCGGTCGTGGCGTCCATCGTCGAGCGCTCGGACGAGTTCCTCATCCGCAGCGTCTACCGCGAGATCGTGGAAGCGCGCGGCGCGTCCATCGACCTGATCTTCGTGCGCATTCCGGGCACCGGGAAGCGCGACGGCCTCGCCCACGGCTTTCGTGCCATCTCGCGCAACCGCCGCTTCCACGAAAGCGTGGTCGTGGTGGTGGACGGGGACACCGTGCTGATGCCGGACTGCGTCAGGGATTCGCTGCCGTTCTTCTCACTGATGCCGAACATGGGCGCGCTCACCACCAATGAGCACTGCCGGGTGATCGGCAGCGGCGTGATACGCGACTGGCACCAGCTCCGTTTCGCCCAGCGCCACCTCAACATGTGCTCCATGGGCCTGACCAACCGCGTACTGACGCTGACGGGGCGCATGTCCATCTTCCGCGGCAGTGTCGTCACGCATCCGGAGTTCATCAACGGCGTGCAGAACGACTATCTGGAGCATTGGCGCCTGGGGCGTTTCCGCTTCCTCACCGGCGACGACAAGTCGAGCTGGTTCCACGTCATGCGGCTCGGCTACGACACCTTCTACGTGCCCGACGTCAGCATCTGCACGCTGGAGCATCCGCCCGACAAGAGCTTCGTGCTGGCCTCGGTCAAGCTGATGTTCCGCTGGTATGGCAACGCCCTGCGCCAGAACATGCGCGCGACATCGCTCGGCCTGCGCCGGCTCGGTGTCTTCACCTACTACGTGATGCTCGACCAGCGCATCTCGATGTGGACGGGGTTGATCGGCGTGACCACGGCACTGATCGCCAGCTTCATCTACGGGCCGATCATGATGGTCGCCTACCTCCTGTGGATCGGCATGACGCGTTTCGTGGTCTGCATGATCCTGGCGTCGGGCGGGCATCCGGTGAAGCCCAGCTATCCCGTCCTGCTGTACTACAACCAGCTGGCCGGTTCCCTGGTGAAGGCCTGGGTGATCTTCCGCCTGGACCAGCAATCGTGGACGCGACAGAAAACCAGGTTGCCCGAGGGGTCGACGCTGCGTGTGACCTTCAATCGCTGGAGTGCAAACGCGATGACCTTCTCGGCCTTCAGCATCTTCTTCGTTCTTTGCATCCTGCTGGCAAAGAGCTGATCAGCAAGCGAGCTCAACATCATGTCCAATACCGCAAATGGAAAAGTGGTTCACGAGGCGGAAGCCCATCGCCAGCACGTGCGCATCAAGCTGCCGGGCAAGGTCAGGGTGCGCGACCGGGACGGCAAGGGCCAGGAATTCGACCTGGTCGACATATCCGCCGGCGGCATGGCCATCAGCACAGGTACCTACGTGCTGGATCCGCGCCGGACTCATCGCGCCGAACTGGTGTTGCAGTACGACACCTTCACCTACACGGTAAACATCAGCTTCCAGCCCATGGGGAACAAGAGCGGTCGCACCGGCTGCGTGTTCCAGGACATCGGCCCGCGTGAGGCTGATGCGCTGCGTGCCGTGATCAGTTCCTTCCTCGCCGGCGATGTGCTCGCGCTGAACGAGATGCTGCACATCGTGCAGCGCGACAATATGGCCAACGCCCGCAAGGGTGGGGCACTGGAGATGACCACAGGCGTGCGTGCCGTGGCAGCGCTCGGCACGGTCGCGGTGCTGCTGCTCGGCCTCTTCGCCTTCAGCTATGTGTTTTCCCAGGTCTACAAGCTGCTGTTCGTGACCCAGAGCACCGCCGCGGTCGTGACGGCCGACACGATCATGGTGCGCATGCCGGAGGATGGCGTGTTCCAGAGCCTGGTGCGGGCCAGCAAGCACAAGCTGCGCAAGGGGCAGCCGCTCGGCACCTTCACCGAGATTCTGCCGCCGCCGCCGCCGGGGGTGTCCGTGCGCAAACCGCGCCAGGTCACCATCATGAGTCCCTGCAACTGCGACCTGATGACATTGCCCATGGGCGAAGCCGGCGTGCTGCAGAAGGGCGATGCGCTTTTCCAGCTCCGCCCCTTCAATTCGCGACGCTGGATCGCCGCGACGCTGGATCCCGCCGCGGCACACGACCTGGCCGTCGGTGACGAGGTCCGGGTGTCGGTCAAGGGGTTGGGCTTCCACCGCTGGGGCACGGTGATGCGGGTGGAGGGCAGTCGCCTCGACAACGTGACGGTCGCCGACAGCGTGGTGCGCGTGATGGTCAATATCCCGGACGGCATTCCGACCGAGGCCCTCGGCCTGCCGGCCGATGTGGTCAAGCATCCGCTGCCGGTCGCCCTCTTCATGCAGAGCCTCGGGATGTAGTGCCATGAAAGCGTGCAAATGGCAGCTGGCCCTGTTGTGCGGCCTCGGCATCCTGCTCGGTAGCGTGAACATGCCCGTCCATGCGCTGGCGGACCTGCGACGTGCCCAGGCCTTGCTCGACGAGGGCGATCGCGAGCGGGCTGGGCGGGAGTTTCGCGAACTCGCGGAGTTCGGCCTGCCCGACGCGCAGATCGCCCTCGGCGACATGCTGACCTCCGGGCCTCCTGCGCAACGCAACGTGAAGGAAGCCATCCAGTGGTACCTGCGGGCGGGCATGCGCGACAGCCGCGGCTATTCGCGCATCGCCCATCTCTATGCCACGGATTACACGGTCGATCCTGCGGAGATCGACGCCATCATCACCAAGCTCGTGCGTCGCCACGACCGTGGCGAGCGGGCACTGGCGGGTGACATCGGGCAATTGCTGCTGGCGCGCGGCGGCGGTCATAACCTGCCCGAGGTGAAGCAGTGGGCCCTGCGCGCCCTGGAGTGGGGCGATGTGCGGGGCAGTCTCCAGCTCGGCATGCTCTGCGACACGCCGCTGGCCCGCACAGTCGATCCGCCCTGCGCCCTGAAGCATTACCGGGACGCCGCTCCCCATCTTCCCGAGTCGGCCGGCCGGCTTATCGCACTGCAGCAGCGCTTTCCGGAGACGGGCGCGTCGGCCAAGTCGGCAGCGTCGCTCAAGGTCGGCTTCCAGCCGGCCGAGCGTTACTCCATCTATCGCGTCTACCTGAAGAACGTGGCGCGCGTGCCGCAGATGAAAGTGGCCGAAGTCCTGCTGTCCGATCTGTTCAACGACACCACGCAGCCGGTGCGCAAGACCTCCACGCTCGCCATGGAAATCGTCGATCGGGATCAGATGCAGGAAGATCCGGTGATCTACGACCCGACCGATGCCGCCATCGAGCTGCTCTCGGCCTATGCGCGCAACACGGGCCCGGAAGCCAAGCGGAAGTTCCTCGCGCTGCTGCCCTACCTGCAGCGGGTGCGGCCACTGGAAGCGGCGCTCATGGAGGCGGATGTGTATATCGAGGGCACCTTGCTGGCCGCGGAGCCGGCGCGGGCCGAGGCGGTGCTATTGCCTTGGGCGGAGCGCTCGGGCGCGGCGGCCTTCGCGCTGGCCGACATCTACCGTGTCGGCTACCTCGATGAGCCCGACTACGCCGCGGCCAGCCGGTACTACGAGCTGGCCGGAAAAATGGGCCTGCCGCGGGCCTGGTATTCGCTGACCCGGCTCTACCTGGGCAGCCCGGCCTTCGTGGCCGATACCCCGCGCGCGCACCAGTACGCCGACCAGGCCAGGAAGGCCGGGTATATGCAGGTGGATTTTCTTCTGGAAAGCATTCCGGAGATGCAAGGAGCACTTTAAATGCACAAGGCGTGGTTGATGGCCGGGATGGCCATCGTCGTTGCCCCGGCGTGGGCCGAGGACGTCGCGATGAGCGACCGGGGCATTTCCTTCCAGGTGAAAAGCTGGCTGATACAGGATGCCTTCGAGCAGGACGACGAGAACTTCGTCGTCGGCTACATCCGTCCCTACTATGCCTGGCAGCCGGATGCCAACGACCTGTTCCTGATCAAGGGCAACCTGTATTCGAGCAACCGCCAGGGCGCCGACGACACCTCGGTCAATACGCGCGAGGAGTCACGCAACTTCGCCGAGATCGCCGAGATGTGGTGGCGCCACACCTTCAATTACGACCGCCAGAGCATCTACATCGGCATCCAGCGCTTCGAGGACTATTCCGGCCTGTGGTGGGATGCGCCTTTGACGGGCGCGTCTTACCGCTTCGACGGCACCCTGCTCAAGGGCTATCTCGCCGGTGGCGATCGCAGCAGCTATCTGCGCACGGATTGGGACGTCGACGACCCCGAGGCGAGCAGCGCGCTCTATGGCCTGGCGCAACTGAGCTGGCAGTGGCGGCTGGACCAGTTCCTCATCCTGCGTGGCGCCTATCGCCAGGACAAGGACAACGAGTACGAGCTCGGCCAGACCTATGAGGTGGCCGAGATGGAAGCGCAGCCCATCGAAGGTACGTGGGCCGGCCTCGAATTCAACGGCGAGCGGCGCCGCCACGAGGACCGCTGGCCGCGCTATCAGATAGAGGGCGCCTGGATGCAGGGCGAGCAGGTGCGCTACGGCACCACCACCCTCAGCAGCGACAGCGTGCAGGTGAAGACCCGCAACACGCTCGATCTCCAGGGCTATATGGCCCGCCTCAATCTCGAGTACGTCTGGCAGTACGACCAGCGCTGGGTCATCGGCATGGAGGGGCTGTACGCCAGCGGCGGCGATCCGCTCGCGAAGGAGGGCGGCTTCGTGCAAACCGGGCTCAATACCAACCGCAATCCGCTCTACACGACCAGCCTGGCCGGCTCCGTCACGGGCGAAGCGCTGCGCATGACCATCAGCAACGTGCAGATCGTCGGCCTGCATGCCGCGATCTCGTACCAGAACCGGCACGAGGGTTTTATCGCCGTGCGCCAGGCCTGGCGCGCCGAGGAGGACGACGACGTGCTGCTCGACTCGCGTCTGCGTCCGAACGGCAGCACCGACCTCGGGACCGAGGTCGACATTGCCTACGGCTGGTACATGCCGGTGGTGGGCAAGCAGCGCGGCCTCAATGTCGGTGGCTTCGAGGGCAAACAGTTCATGGTTTACGCCTCGCATTTCGAACCCGACTTCGAGGATCCCGGCACGCGTGTCAGCGGCACGATTGTCGGTGCGCGATTCCTGTGGGCCTTCTGAGGGCGAGCCAATGCATGCACATCATCTGTTTCGCCTTTCCCTGCTGTCGGCGTTGGTGACGTCGGCCCATGCCGTCACGGTGCCTGCGCTGCCCGGCAGCACGACACTGGAGCGCGGTGGCTACCGCATGACCCCCATCGACAAGGCGCCCCAGCGGCGTGACTGGGAAAAGGAAGCGCAAGCGCCGCTCGCCGGTTGCAAGGTGGTGCCGCCCGCGCCGGCTGCGCAGGGCGGCACGGTCAGCATCGAAACCCTGGTGAAGGATCGCTACTTCAACAAATTCTTCCAGGGTGGCGGCCGGCTGGAGCGACTCGTGGTCCAGCAGAAGGGCGTCCCGAAGGCGATAGTGATCCACTCCGGCGTCTGGCGCCTGTCGCAACTGCAGGCACGGCTGGCCGCGGAAGAGGGTGCCCTGCTGCGGCAGGACAGGGCCTACCTGCTGCGCCTGCCCCTGCTGCTTCGCGAAGGCGCCGGTCTTGTGGTGGAGTCGGGCGAGTCCCTCCGGCTGAGCCGGGACCGCGGCGCCTTTCTGATCAATCTTGGTCGCCTGCATGTGCAGAACGCACGGCTGGAGGCGTGGGATGAGGCCACGAAGGCCGTGGCGCAGTCTGCCCCGGGAAGCGGAGCTGAAAACGGAGCGGCTGCCCCGGCAGCCCCAGCGGCGGGCGATGGTTTCCAGCCATTCCTCCTGGGCTGGAGTGGCTCCTTGACGGTCATCCATGATGCCCAGGTGAGCGGGCTGGGATTTGCCGAAAACCTGGCGCACGGGCTCGAGTTTGCGGTCGGGCCCATCGGGCTTGCCGGCGTCCAGCTGCCGCCGCCGCCGCGCGTGCACGTCATCGGCAGCAGCCTTGACGGGCTCTACAGCGGCGTGAGGGGAAGCGGGATCCCGGAGATGCGCATCTGTCAGAACCATTTCCTGCAGAGCCGGCAGAATGCCGTCCATCTGGAGGCGGGCAGCAGCGGGGTGGTCGCAGAAAACCGCATTACGCAAACGCAGGGGCCCTATGCGCTGTACTTCAACAAGTCGGCGCGCAACGTCTGGGTGATCCGCAACGACATTTCCGAGAACAACCGCAGCGGCCTGTCGATCAGTGACAGCCATGATATCGTGATTGCCGGCAATACCATCCGGCAAAATTTCGATGCCGTGTTCCTGCAGGGGTCCGATCATGTCCTGATGGCAGGAAACCGGATCATCGATAACCAGCGGCATGGCGTCAGCATGCGCAGTGTCGGTCAGGTGCGCTTCCAGGATGAGCATATCGGCCCCAACCGGGGCGTGGGCATCATGGCGCTCGGGGGCGGGGAAACAGTTGCGTCGACTCCTGCCGTGTCATCGGGCGGCAAGGCGCCGCCACGCAAGGCGGGCATACGCCGTATTGAACTGCTCGGCGTCGCGCTCGAGGGAAACCACAGCAGTACGATGGTGGTGGAGCCGCCTTATACGGTGGTGCTCGACCGGGCCGATGTAATTTACCCGGACG
This sequence comes from Moraxellaceae bacterium, assembly GCA_029237815.1. Lineage (GTDB taxonomy): Bacteria > Pseudomonadota > Gammaproteobacteria > Pseudomonadales > Moraxellaceae > UBA2031. The sequence continues at coordinate 145,912 of JAQZBP010000003.1, read as the reverse complement.
TGCGCCGGCGACCGGTGTTCCGGGGCGTATTGAATGCCTTCGAGAAGGACATCCTCTACCTCATGCCAAGGCAGAAGACCCTGCAGCTGTCGCCGATGGCGCAGGCCACTGCAGGAGAGTAGCCAGGCGTGGCGCTTGGCAATCGCGCCGCCGTCGCTGTCCAGCGACACTGTCAATCCCACCGCACTGATCGACACCAGCTCCAGCGTGAATGAAGCCGTTCAGAGGGGAGAAGTCAGCCAGGTCTGAAGACTCCTCTCCAATAAAAAACCACGCAAGCGCGTGGTTTTTTATTGCCATTCGGCTGGGTCAGAGCACTTTCTCCAAGGGTATCCGGCCGTAGCTGTCCTTGAAGCGGACAATGTCATCCTCGCCCAGATACGTGCCCGACTGCACTTCGATGACTTCCAGCGGAATCTTCCCCGGGTTGGACAGGCGATGGGTGGCACCCAGCGGAATATAGGTGGACTGGTTCTCGGTCAGGATAAAGGACTTGTCGTCGCAGGTGACCTCGGCGGTACCACGCACCACGATCCAGTGTTCGGCACGATGGTGGTGCTTCTGCAGCGACAGCGTCGCGCCCGGGTTCACGACGATGTGCTTGACCTGGAAGCGGGGGCCGTTGTCCAGGGAGTCGTAAGTGCCCCAGGGTCGATGCACGAGCCGGTGCTCGGTCGCCTCGCCGCGCTTCTGGTCCTTGAGCAGCTGCACCATGTCCTTGACCCGTTGCGCCTGGTGGCGGCTCGTGATCAGCACCGCGTCACGCGTTTCCACGACCACGAGGTCCTGGACACCCAGCAGTGCGACGGCCCGCGATTGCGACTGCACGAGGCAGTCGGTGCTGTCGAGCACGAAGGCATCGCCCTGCAGGGCATTGCCATTGTTGTCCTGGGGCAGCACTTCCCAGACGGCCTGCCAGGAGCCGACATCGGTCCAGTCGGCGGAGAGCGGAATCACTGCGGCGCGCTCGGTTTTCTCCATGACGGCGTAGTCGATGGAGTCCTCCGGAGTCTCGAGGAAAGAAGCTCCGTCGCAGAGGAAGGCTTCCTGGTCCCACTGCCCGAGGCGTACGGATTTCTCGACGGCGGCATAGATGTCGGGGCGGAACTTCTGCAGTTCCTCGAGATAGCGGCTGGCGCGGAACATGAACATGCCGCTGTTCCATAGATAGTCGGGCGATCGCACATATTCCCGGGCGGTGGCCACATTCGGCTTCTCGATGAAGCGTTCGATGGCGAGGCCGGTGGAACTCCCGCCGATCGGAGCGCCGGTCTTGATATAGCCATAACCGGTCTCGGCGCGCTCGGGCTTGATGCCAAAGGTGACGAGATAGCCGGCATCGGCCAGCTCGGCACCCTTCTCGACGGCCGCCGCCAGTGCCTCGGCATCACCGATGAAGTGGTCCGAGGGCAGCACCAGGAGGATGGGGTCGCCCTTGTCGCCACGCATGGTGAAGGCGGCCAGGGCAATGGCGGGGGCCGTGTTGCGGCCTTCCAGCTCCAGCACGAGTTCGAAATCGCGCAGGCCGATCTCTTCCATCTGGTGCTTGATCAGGAAGCGGTGCCAGAAATTGGCCACCATCATCGGCTTCTCGTCGGTAATGTGACGCAGCCGGTTGAGGGTGGCCTGGAGCAGGGAGCGATCACCCAGCAGTGAAATGAACTGCTTGGGATAGGTCGGCCGGGAAGCGGGCCAGAGGCGCGAGCCGTTACCGCCACAGATGACTACAGGCCTGACTTTTGACTGCATTTGGCAACTCCTTGCTGATGTGCTCGTAAACGTCCGTGAGATTGCCGCCGAGCCGGCGTCCGCTGAACGGCTGGTATTTCGTCTTCATCAGGCGCAACCGCTCGTCCTCCGGACAGGCGCGGGACAGGATGGCCACCCAGACCATGGCACGGCCATCGGGGCTTTCCTCGATGACCTGGCGGGCGCCCGTACGCTGCTCGAAGAAGGCCGGATCGCGCAGGCCTTCGGTAACTCGCTTGATCAGGCGGCAGAGTGCGCAGTTGCGCTCCGAATACAGGTCAACACCGTTGACCCGACCGATTTCGGCCAGCATGACAAGCGGTTGCAGCGCATAGCTGTGATAGGAGAGCGCGCGCGAGCGGCGCCCCATTTCGCGGGGCAGGACACCGTCGGCGTCGATGTCGCGCACGCTGTGGCGGTAGCCGTCCATTGCCCAATCCAGCAACTCGCGCTGCTGCGTCGCGATTCCGGCAGCCCCCACGGCAGCGGCGGCCCAGTAGTAATGGTTGTTGATCTTCTCCGGCGGAATTCCCTCGTGTTCGTCGATCACGACATGGGCAATGCGCGTCATCCAGCCCCTGACCTGCTCGAGCTGCAGGGGATCGAGACCGGGCGCATCCTTGATCTTGAGGAAATTGAAGGCCACGGCCGCCAGCGTCCACTTGCGCACGGCCTTCCCGGTCATGTTCGCCTCGCCCAGCAATGCCTCGGCACGGGCCCAGGCCTGCATCCACTCGAGAGCGCAGGCGGCGGCGCCGGCCTGTCCTTTCACATGGCGGTCCGTCAGGTCGGAGAGTCCGCCCTCCAGCGCCTGGATGGATCGCGTCGCCATCTTGTACTGCAGGTTGGCGACCGGATTGAGCGTATCCCGCGACTTCCCCGACCCCTCGTATTTGCTGCGGAAATCCAGTGCCTCGGTAAAGGGGTCGGGTGGGCGTAGGCAGGGACTGCGCTTGTCGCGGGCCGGCTTGATGGCCAGGCCGTCGAAGGGGCTGGCCAGCAGGGCGCGCAGCCTCGTGTCATCGCCGGTATCGATGGCGGCCGGCGTCACCGCGCCGGCGCTGCCTGCAAAGAGCAGTACCAGCGACAGGGCCATGGCGCAGCTCCTAGATGACATTTCGCTCGCAGACCTCGACTTCCACATCGACTTTTTTCTCCAGGGGCTGGGGCAGGCGCAGGCCAACGCTATAGAGGGTGTCATCGGCAAACTTCCCGGTATCGGGCAGCTCGAAGTAGAACGTACCGTCATGCTTGACGTAGGGATGACGCTCGACTTTCAGCTTTTCATGATGGCCGCTCATATACGTGAGGTTGAGGAAGAAGCTGTAGACGGCGGGATCACTGAAACGGAATTTCAGCAGGTGGTTCCGGGCCACCAGCGGCAGGACGACACCATTTTCCGCGTTGGCGACCGCATCGTTTTCCTCCATGCCGACCGGGCTTTTACCGCTGAGTCGTCCGGCGGCTTTGCAGCCACCGGAGAGCTCGGCACCTATCAGGCGGTAGAACCCGGGTGAGTCGAGCGTGAACTGGCCGGGCAATTCCCAGATGAGGATCTTGGGCGGGTTGCTGGCGAACATGCCATCGAGGATGACCTGTTCCAATGCGCCGTTGTAGGCGCCGCCACGAATGGCGCGGTTGTCGATGGCTGCCGAAAGGTACTCCTCCATGAAGCCTGCGAAGTTGTAGTCCAGCTTGCCTTTGCTGAAGGACGTGCCGATCAGTGCGATTTCCGCCTTCCTGGCGTCATCGCCGAACAGTGCGGCCTCATCACTGGCGCCCGAATTGTTCTTGGGTAAGGTGGTGTAGAGCTGCACGTACTGGTTGGGCAGGCTCATGCCGCAGATGCGGGTCGCTACGGTGGACAGCGTGCCGTATTTCTTGACGATGCCTTTCAGTTCGGTGACGAACTCCTGCTTTGCGAGCTTCTCGTAGACTGGGAGCTCGCGAATGGTGTCCGCCACCAGCCGTGCGCTCATCTGTGCCCCCACCGTCGTCCAGTGGTGGTCGCGGCGCTGGAAGAACTTGCCCGTCTTGTCGGGGATGATGCGTCCGAAATCAGGGACGACGTAGCCGAGACTGCGCAACTGCTGGTTGGCGGCGAAATACGACTGCAGTGCCCGGGAGTGGGAGTAGCCGGAACGGCTGACCTTGTCCGGATGCACCAGCGCGCGCGGCGGTGTGTAGACGATGACGACGGTGGTGCCGTGGTGGTCGAAGATGCGCTTCAACTTCGCCAACCCGGCCATGGCGTCCGGACTGAAGGTGAAGTCCTGGCGCAGGTCGAGGTCGGTGGCGAATATCCAGCTGCCATCGCCGTTGAACAGGTAGCGCAGGGCCTTGCCGGCAGTGTTGTACGACGTTTCCAGCTCGACTTCCGGGCACAACTCGAAACAGGTGGTGCCCGGCGCGCAGCGCGCTTGGGCGTTGCTGGCGAACAGGCCGATTCCGAGGCCGAGGGCGAGCAGGGAGAGGCGGCATTTCTTCATGGCATTGGCTTCACATTTCGGCGGCAATGATGCTCTCGCGCACATAGGCCCGGACTTCGCCGGCAACCTGGGTCACGAAGATGCTGTAGATGCGCTCCGGCGCAAACGCGACCTGGCCGATGTCGAAGAGGTTGTGGTTCTGCTTGTCGAAGACGCCGAACTCCACGCGCACCGGGTTGATCTCGCGGCTGCCGATGCCCCGGGGCGGGGTATCGGTCACCACGTTCAGCTTGCCGTTGGCCGTCATCAGGCGCACGGCGTCCTGCTGGCTCAGGTTGTAGAGGATGACGAAGGTCTTGGCCGCGTTCTTCGGTTGCGGATCCTCCAGCAGGGTGCCTTCGTGGTTGCCACCGCAGATGAGCGTATAGAAGCGTCCCTCCTTGAGGTCGGCCGTGATGCTCTTGCCGCCACAGCTCATGGAGCGACTGCCGGCGATCATGGTGATGTAGGGGGAGGCATCACCGGTGCCGAGACCGCGAACGAAGCGCTCGCCGAACTTGGCCTTGCCGGAGGATATCGGCGCGCCGGAGTTGAACATGCGTACGCCGGCGCTGCCCGGCGGAATGGCGGCCTTGTAGAGGCCGGGCTTTTCGGCATGGCTCAGCGAGGGCAGGGCCACCGCCAGCGCGAACGCGGCGGCAAGGGGGGCGTTGCTGCGGTTCATGAACTTCTCCTTGTTCGTGGGTGAGGCATCCGGTCAGGGGGCGTAGTGCCCGTTGCGCGGGTTGTAGTCGATCGCGATGCTGCGCACCGGCATCTCCCAGATGACCAGGTGCGCTGAGGTCTTGCCCGCGTCGTGCATGGCGAGGAATTTCTCCATCGGCACGAAGGGCCCCTTGGCCTTCTCCGAAACGTTGTCGATTTCCGTGCGCAGCATCGCGCGCAGCCAGCCCGTGAAATTCCAGCGTTCATCCGCGCTATAGCTGGTACCGACCAGGGCGACCGGATTGGCGGCGTCGCTGAACAGCGAGGCGGCGTCATTGCTGGCGTTGGTCCGCACGACCTGGTAAGCGGTGTAGGTTTCGGCAGGCGGCAGCAGGTCGGCGTAGGTCGGACGCACGGGAATGAAGGATTCGAGGTCGCTTTCCAGCGTCTTCTGCCCTGCGCTGGTGACCTGGAAGGGGGTGGCATGCCAGGTCGTCTTGCCATGCGCCGCCAGCCATTGCGTGACACCGGCGGCGGTGCGCTGCGCGCCCTCCGGGGTCCAGTGGGTTTCCGAACGGAAGAAGACGTCCTTACCGTCACGGCGCGCGCGGTCCAGGATGTCTTTCACCGGAACCCAGGGGATGCGGTGCTGCGTCAGGTAGTCGGTGACCTGTGCCGCCGGGAAGATGTGGCCGCGCAGGTGCTCGGGGACATGCTCGCTGTAGAGCTCTGCCTTGCCCGGAATCGGCACGATGAGCACATCGATACCCTTGCGGCGCAGGGCTTCGACCATGGTGCGGACCTGCTCCAGGTTCTTCGTCAGCACCTTCTCGCGCAGCGAGGGCAGCGGGAATTCCTCGCTGGTGAACATCCAGCCTTCCGAGCCCACGACCACGCCAGTCTTGCCGGTGCCGAACGCCTTGAGGTCAAGTGCGGCCCAGCTGTTCAGCGACACGTCGCGGTAGGGATGGTGGCGTGTCACGAACTTTTCAAAATCCTGTGCCAGCTTTCCGTCCAGGAGGGTGAGGTTGCTGCTTTTCTCGTAGCGCATGGCGGCAGGCACGCCCACCGCGAAGCTGAAGCCCAGCAACGCGAGCCAGAGTGCGGCGTTGATGCCGACCAGGCTGTTGATCAGTGATGCCCTCCTGTCCTCCTTGCTGGAACCTATTGCCGCTGTAGTGGTTTCCATTTCCATCGCAGGTCTCCTCAGAAGGCGAAGTACAGGAAGGGGGAGTAGCTCTGTGCCAGCAGCCGGGAGATCGCCAGGCCGAACAGCGGCAGTGCGACCAGCAGGTAGGCTACGTCGGCGCGCTGGTGCCAGGGCGTGATGGGCGTGAACTGCGGCCGACCGATATAGAGGGGCTCGATCACGTAGATGGTCACGTAGGCCACGGCCACCATCAGCAGCGAGAAACCCGGATAGAAGAGGTGCACGCCATCCCCGGTCCAGCCGTTCAGGCCGAGCATGCCGGCATACAGGCTGATGCCGTCCGGTACCGAGGGCGCGCGGAACATGGCCAGCACGAAGACCGTTATCGTCATGCAGACGATGGTCCGTACCACGCCGCGAAGGCCCGGATCGCGGCGGTTGCTGACGCCACTGGCGCGCTCGATGCAGAGGATCACGGCATAGAAGGCACCGATCACCACGAAGGTCCAGGCCGCGCCATGCCAGATACCGGACAGCAGCATGGTGATGGACAGATTGCGATAGGTCTTGCGGATGCCGGCATTGTTACCGCCGAGGGGAATGTAGACGTAGTCACGCAGCCACGATGACAGGCTGATATGCCAGCGGCGCCAGAATTCGGAGAAGGACTGGCTCATGAAGGGCATGTTGAAGTTTTCTGTGAAGCGGAAGCCCATCATGCAGCCGAGACCAACCGCCATGGAGCTGTAGCCGGAGAAATCGAAATAGAGCTGTGCGGTGAAGGCCAGCGCGCCGAGCCAGCTGTCGAGCAGGCCCGGGTTGGAGGAGGCGAAGCACATGTCGACCACGGGCGCGAGGGAGTCGGCGATGAGCACTTTCTTCACGAAGCCCTGGATGAAGCGCATGACGCCGTGGGAGAACAGCGTCCAGTCGTGTACGCGGTGGCGAAACTGGTGGGCGAGGTCCTTGTAGCGCAGGATCGGGCCCGCCACCAGTTGCGGATAGAGCGAGATGAAGGCGGCGAAGTCGACGAAGCGCGTCACCGGCGCGGCATCCCGCCGATAGATGTCCACCAGGTAGCTGATGCAGTGGAAGAGATAAAAGGAGATGCCGATCGGCAGGATGATGTCGGCCAGGGGCAGCGGTTGCGTGCCAGCCCACTCCAGGATGGCATTCAGGTTGCTGATGCCGAAGTTCGTGTACTTGAAGTAGCAGAGCGTGGCGAGGTTGCTGACCACTCCCAGCGTCAGCCACTTCTTTGACTCTTCTTTCTCTCGTTTGGCGATCTGCAGGCCAAGGGAATAATTCCAGGCCGTGAGCGCGATGAAGAGCATCAGGTAGTCGATGCGCCACCAGGCATAGAATACATAGCTCGCCCCGAGGATCACGTAGGACTTGCCCCGGAACGGAGTCAGGTAATACGCGATGAGGAACAGGGGCAGGAAGGCGAACAGGAAGATGGGTGAGGAGAAAACCATGACGAGTCCCTGTATGGCTGGCTGAAACAGGGACGGGGAATGTCACGTCACCCGGGAGAGGCCTTTCCCGCGTGAGGGGTGCTATTGCTGCGTCCCTGCTGTTGTGCCGCAAAAGTGATTGACGAAGGAATCCGCTCTTTTCAGAAGTGGAATTGAAAGCAATCCGTTTGCTTTCGATGCCATCTTAAAGGCGGTCTGACGGTGACAGAGAAACGATTTGTCCTGCCTCGGTTACGTTTTTTTCCGCTGCGCTGCTTTGCCTCGTCCGCCGTATTCCCATCAAGAATTGCGTCGAGAAAAGGCACTGCGCTCTGCACACTGGAACGACTAGCGCGGGCCGGCCACTTCCGGTGACGCCGTGTCCGCATCTGTAGTGGCGACCTGCGTGGACATTCGCCGCAGCAGGCTGCCTGGCTGCACGCCAAAGACGCTGCCCTTGACGACTTTGGCCAGGATCCTGTCGCTGTCGGCCGATGTGACCTGGAGTATGGCGATGCGGATGCCGTCCTGGCGCATCAGCAGGCCGGTGGCCGCGTCCGGCTCGATGATGTCAGGGCCCAGGACGGCGAGCTGCTCGCCGGTCCGCAGCGGCGTTGCGCCGCTCTTGAGCAGGATGTTGTCGCCTTCGCGGGCAACGACGTCGGGGGGAACCAGTTCGCCGAGCAGTGTTGCCGCGAACAGTCGCCCGACTGTTTCGTAGCCGGTTCGGACGCGCTGGTTCAGCACGGCGTCTGACACATTGCCGTCGCCCATGGCGAGTGGTCGCAGCTGCGGATGGTGGGTGTCGACGGTGAAGGTGCCGCTCTTGAGGATCTCGGGCTTGTCGCCGGCATTACGGAGGATGCGATAGTGCAGGACGAACTTGCCGTCCAGGCGCCCGCTCTTGACGCCCTTGCGCAGCTCGACGGCGTCGAGCCGGAATTCCTCGGCCTGCACCGTCACGAAGTTGCGGGCGCCTGTGAGCTTCGTGAAGGAAGGCCAGGCGGCCTCGCCCGGGTTCTCTACGGCGGCGGCGAGGGCCGCGTCCGCCGGCGCGTCGCGGATGTCGATGCGTTCGTGGCCGGCCAGCTTGCGCGTCAGCAGTGAGCGGAAGGAGGCGATCTCGGCCAGGGTCTTCTGCACCAGCATCTGCACTTCCGGACCGCCCACCTCGGCTTCCTCTTCCTGCATGAACTGGAAGGGAAGCACGGCGAGGCTGAGCCGCTCCTGGCGCTTGGCCAGGCGCTTCTGGGGATCGACCACGTCGGCGCTGACCCGCGCCTGCCACTCGCCGTCGTCCTTTGCCCGCACGCTTTCCTGTACCTGGTAGTCCTGCACGAAGGCGACCGCGGTGCTGAGGCGGGTGGCGCGAATCCGGTAGTCGTTGAGCACGGTCATCCGGATCATGCGTTCCTCGCGCATGGATTTCAGGAACATGTCCTGCAGTTCCCGGGCGGTGGCCTGCTTGCCCTGCACCTGCAATACGGCCTGGGTCAGTGCGGCGGCGATCGCCTCGTCGCGCGAGTTGCCGCTGCCCATGGCCTCGACGGAGACGGTTTCACTGGGAGTGGCAAATGAAAGGGCGGGAAGAAGGGTGAGCACGGCCAGCAGCCGGCGCAATCCATGCGCTGTCATGTCGAATTTCCTGAGGGGGCTCGTGAAGCGGACGTCCTGTCCGGCGTTCGAGAAAGTAGCAGGGCGATGCGCCGTGTCGGGTTTTTTTTTGTGGGCGGATGGTTGAGCGGGGTTGCGCGGCGCCCGTTGCGGGCGCCGTGGCTTACTTCTCGTTGCAGATCTTGCTGATCTGCGGCGTCAGCTGCGCGCCCAGCGCCGTTCCGGCCTGCTGTGCCGCGCCGGTCATGACGCCGGTGCGTGACGCGAAAAAGCGGTTGCCGGCGCGGGATCGGGCGAAGGCCAGATAGCGCGACTGGTCGTCCGGCGACAGCGCCGCGTAACGCACGCGTATGCGCTCGTTCACGGCGGCGCGCAGCGCACGCAACTGGGCTTTCTTCATGACGCCGCCGAGCAGGCTGGCCAGTGGCGTCTTGTCCAGCCCGAAACAGCCATTTTTGAGGGCGATGTCGACGGCGTCGCCCAGCGCATTCTCGGCCAGCTGGCTGACGGCCTTGCTCACGCCGGTGGCATCGGCCAGTGCATCCAGCGTGGCCGTGTCGCCGTCGCGTGTCTCGTCGAGGCGTGCGTCCAGGCGGCCGCTTTCGAGTGCCGCGACCTGCCGGCCGGTCGGCGACTCGTAGAACTTCTGCACCTCGGCCAGCTCGCGCGCCGACAGGTTTCTGCGGATTTCATCGCGCAGGCTGCTGCGGATCACGTCGGCCTTGACGATGTCCGCCACGGTGCCGTTGACCACGCTTACCCATTCGTCCGGTAGCAGTGACAGCACGCCGCTGTCGCTGTCGGGCTGCAGCGGCTGCTGCAGCCAGGCGAGTTGTGCATCGAGACCGCTCGCCGTCAGCAGGGCGTCGATATCGCTGTCGCGACCGGGCAGCGAGGCGCAGGCGGTGAGTAGCAGCAGGGCGAGGCTGGCGGTGCGAAGCATGTTCATGCGGGCATTTCCTGGTCGGGCAGCAACAGCTGCAGCATGGCGCCAGCGGCGCGGGACAGCGTGCGGCGGGGATGATAGACCACGCCCAGGCTGCGGCGCAGTGCGATGCCGGGAATCTGCAGGATGCGCAGCTCGTGGTCGGCCATGCTGGCCGGCAGCACACTCCAGCCGAGGCCGATGGAGGCCATCATCTTGATCGTCTCCAGGTAATTGGTGGTCATGCTGACCTGCAATTCCAGCCCGGACTCCTGGAAAAGTCCTGAGGCGATCTGTCGTGTAAATGTGGAGGATGACGGCAGGATGGCGGCGTGCCGGGTCAGGTCGGCCAGCGATACGGACTTCTGTCGCGCCAGCGGGTGCTCGGTGCCGGCCACGAATGCCAGCGGATCGTCCCAGATCTCACGTGCGATCAGGCGCTCGTCCGGCACCGGCGGCAGTGTGACGATGCCGAGCTCCAGGTCGCCGGACAGCACCGCCTCGTACGCTTCCTCCGAGTCGATGAAGCGCAGGTCCAGGCGCACGTCCCGATAGCGCGTGGAGAAGGCGCGCAGCGTCGGCGGCAGGCGGTGCAGGCCGATATGGTGGCTGGTGCCGATCTTGAGGGTGCCGGTGACGGGACCGGTCAGGTTGCCCACGGCCCGTTTCATGTCCTCCAGCTCCAGCAGGAGTTGCCGCGCCCGGGGCAGCAGCGCCCGGCCGGCCTCGGTAAGGCCGATGCGGCGGCCGACCCGGTCGAAGAGCTTCACGCCCAGCATCTCCTCCAGGCCGCTGATGCGCTTGGAGATGGCCGGCTGGGTCAGGTGCAGGTTCTCGGCGGCCAGCGAAAAGGATTCGGCGCGGGCGACCTCGATGAAGGCACCCAGGGCGGCGGTATCCATGAAACGTCTCCCGGGATGGCGGAATTCCTGTTGGTTATCCGCCGTATGAAAATTATGAATTTGTTTTATGGGTGGCGCAGTCATAGCATCGCCACCTGATCAATGCCAGTCCTGCGCCCCTGACGGGTGCGGGCCGGACCCCCGGGAGTAGCGCCATGGCCAAGACCCTCTACGACAAGCTCTGGGACGACCACCTCGTCAAGCAACGCGACGATGGCTCCTGCCTCATCTACATCGACCGGCAGCTCCTGCACGAGGTCACCAGCCCCCAGGCCTTTGAAGGCTTGAAGCTGGCCGGCCGCCAGCCCTGGCGCCTGGACGCCAACGTCGCCACCCCAGACCACAACGTGCCGACCGACAAGGCCGAGCGCGAGCAGGGCGTGGCCGGCATCCGCGACGAAGTCTCCCGCCTTCAGGTCGCCACCCTCGACGATAACTGCCGCGACTTCGGCGTGGTCGAGTTCACCATCAACGACGAGCGCCAGGGCATCGTGCACGTGGTCGGTCCCGAGCAGGGCCTCACGCTGCCCGGTATGACCGTGGTCTGCGGCGACTCCCATACCGCCACCCACGGCGCCTTCGGCTGCCTGGCGCACGGCATCGGCACCAGTGAGGTCGAGCACGTGCTCGCCACCCAGTGCCTGGTGCAGAAGAAGAGCAAGAACATGCTGGTGCGCGTCGAGGGTGTCCTCGGCGCCGGCGTCACGTCCAAGGACGTGGTGCTGGCCATCATCGGCAAGATCGGCACCGCCGGTGGCAACGGGCACGCCATCGAGTTCGGCGGCCAGGTCTTCCGCGACATGTCCATGGAAGGCCGCATGACGGTCTGCAACATGGCCATCGAGGCCGGCGCCCGCGTCGGCATGGTCGCCGTGGATGAAAAGACCATCGAGTATTTCCGTGGCAAGCCCTATGCCCCCACGGGCGAGACCTGGGATGCCGCGGTCGCCTACTGGAAGACCCTGACCTCCGATGCCGACGCCCGCTTCGACACCGTGGTCGAGCTGGACGGTGCGTCCATCCTGCCGCAGGTGTCCTGGGGCACCAGCCCCGAGATGGTGGTGCCGGTCACTGCCACCGTGCCGACGCTTGCTGATGCTAAGGACGACGTGCAGCGCAACTCCTTCACCCGCGCCTACCAGTACATGGGCCTGGAAGCGGGCCAGAAAATCACCGACATCAGGCTGGATCGCGTCTTCATCGGCTCCTGCACCAACAGCCGCATCGAGGACCTGCGCGCCGCCGCCGCCGTGATCAAGGGCCGCAAGGTCGCGTCCTCGATCAAGCAGGCCATGGTGGTGCCGGGCTCCGGCCTGGTGAAGAAGCAGGCAGAAGCCGAAGGGCTCGACAAGGTCTTCCTCGCCGCCGGCTTCGAATGGCGCGAGCCGGGCTGCTCCATGTGCCTGGCCATGAACGCCGACAAGCTCAATGCCGGCGAACACTGCGCGTCCACCTCGAACCGCAACTTCGAGGGACGCCAGGGCAACGGCGGCCGTACCCACCTGGTGAGCCCGGCGATGGCCGCGGCTGCCGCCATCGCCGGGCACTTCGTCGACGTGCGCAATTTCTGAAACAGGTCGCCCTCTTTCCACTGGTGGGAAGAGGGCAGGGTGGCGGGCAGTGTCCCGCCTCCTTCGTCCCGTCCCTTCGCCCTGAACCGGGCAAGGGAAAAGTGAGGCAGAGATAATGGAAAAGTTCACCGTACTTAAAGGGCTCGTCGCGCCCCTCGACCGCGCCAACGTCGACACCGACCAGATCATCCCCAAGCAGTTCCTCAAGTCGATCAAGCGCACCGGCTTCGGTCCCAACCTCTTCGACGAGTGGCGCTACCTGGACGAAGGCCAGCCCGGCCAGGACAACAGCGTGCGTCCCGTCAACCCGGACTTCGTGCTGAATTTCCCGCGCTACCAGGGCGCCCGCGTCCTGCTCGCCCGCCAGAACTTCGGCTGCGGCTCCTCGCGCGAGCATGCCCCCTGGGCGCTGGAGGAATACGGCTTCCGCTCGGTGATCGCCTCCAGCTTCGCCGACATCTTCTTCAATAACTGCTTCAAGAACGGCGTGCTGCCAGTGATTCTGAAGGAAGAAGAAATGGATGTGCTGTTCCGCGAGTGCGAGGCCAGCGAGGGCTATCAGCTCACCGTCGACCTGGAGCAGAAGAAGGTGATCCGCCCCAACGGTGAATCCTTCAGCTTTGAAGTGGACGATTTCCGTCGCCACTGCCTGCTCAACGGTCTCGACGACATCGGTCTGACGCTGCAGGTGGCGGACGATATCCACGCGTTTGAAGAAAAGGCGAAGGCCGCGCGGCCCTGGGTCTTCCAGTCGCTGCGTTGATCCGGAAGGCCGGGTTTTGACCAGGCAGATTGGCAGGCAAGCCGGTCCTCAGCCCGGGAAGGGGACGGGCAGTCCGGACTTCGGCTGTACAGCAGCGTCGGGACTCAGCCCGGACTGCGATGGCTCTGGCGTTGGGCTGAGTCCCGACCTACAGAAATTGAACTTTATCTCCGCGGCAGCGGGGCTCCAGGGAATGCAGTTATGAGCAACAAGCACATCGTCATCCTCTCCGGCGACGGCATCGGTCCGGAAATCATGGCCGAAGGCGAGAAGGTCCTCGCCGCCGTCAACAGCAAGTTCAAGCTCGGCCTCAGCTGGGAACACCAGCTTCTCGGCGGCTGCGCCATCGACGCCCACGGCGTGCCCCTGCCCGATGTCACCCTGGACGCCGCGCGCAAGGCCCAGGCCGTGCTGCTGGCCGCCGTCGGCGGCCCCAAGTGGGATGCCATCGAGCGCTCCATCCGCCCGGAACGTGGCCTGCTCAAGATCCGTTCCGAGCTGAACCTGTTCGCCAACCTGCGCCCGGCCATCCTCTACCCGCAGCTGGCATCCGCTTCGTCGCTCAAGCCGGAAATCGTTGCCGGCCTGGACATCCTGATCGTGCGCGAGCTCACCGGTGGCATCTACTTCGGCCAGCCGCGCGGCGTGCGCACCCTCGAGAACGGCGAGCGCCAGGGCTACAACACCGACGTCTACAGCGAGAGCGAGATCCGCCGCATCGCCCACGTCGCCTTCCAGCTCGCCATGCAGCGCAACAGGAAGGTCTGCTCCATCGACAAGGCCAACGTGCTGGAAGTTACCGAGCTCTGGAAGGAAGTCACCACGGAAGTGGGCAAGGAATACCCGGAAGTGCAGCTGTCGCACATGTACGTCGACAACGCCGCCATGCAGTTGGTGCGCAATCCCAAGCAGTTCGACGTCATCGTCACCGGCAATCTCTTCGGCGACATCCTCTCCGACGAGGCCGCCATGCTCACCGGTTCCATCGGCATGCTGCCCTCCGCCTCGCTGGACCAGAGCAAGAAGGGCATGTACGAGCCCTGTCACGGTTCCGCCCCCGACATCGCTGGCAAGGGTGTGGCCAACCCGCTCGCCACCATCCTCTCGGTGGCGATGATGCTGCGCTACACCTTCAACGAGGAAGCCGCCGCCCGTGCCATCGAGGTCGCCGTGGGCAAGGTCCTGGACCAGGAACTGCGCACGCCGGACATCTACACCGAGGGCACGAAGAAGGTCGGCACGAAAGAAATGGGCGACGCCGTGGTGGCGGCCCTTTAAGCGCCTGTTTCGGTGAGTCGGGATTTACCCCGACTGACAAGGGGCAAGCTGCCCTGCTGAAAGAGGTCCCAAGTAAAAAGCGGTTCCGGCAAGGCGACAGTGTCGCCGCGCCGACCGCCATCACTCGCCGCCACGCCATGGAAGGCCGGCGGGAAAGGGGCAGGGCGCCGGCCGCCCGTCCCTGGGGAGTCGGTCAGGGGAGCGCATCCCTGTTCTGCTCCTGTTCGTCATGGCAGCACTCCCTTGCGTCTTGCAGGACGGCGGGGGCCACCCAAAATGATTTGAACCAAGGTGATCAAAATGAAGGTAGGTCTGGTTGGCTGGCGCGGCATGGTGGGCTCGGTCCTCATGCAGCGCATGGTGGAAGAAAACGATTTCGCCCACATCGAGCCGGTGTACTTCTCCACCAGCAATGCCGGGGGCAAGGCACCGGACTTCGGCGGCAAGGCCGCGCCCGCGCTGCAGGACGCCAATTCCGTCGATGCCCTGAAGGCCATGGACGTGATCCTGACCTGCCAGGGCGGCGACTACACCAACGACATCTACCCGAAGCTGCGCGCCGCCGGCTGGGCCGGCTACTGGATCGACGCCGCCTCCGCCCTGCGCATGGAAGACGATGCCGTCATCGTGCTCGACCCGGTGAACGACAATGTCATCCGCAAGGCGCTGGAGAAGGGCGTCAAGAACTACATCGGCGGCAACTGCACCAACTCCATCATGCTGATGGGCATGGGCGGCCTGTTCCGCGCGGGCCTGGTCGAGTGGGTCAGCTCCATGACCTACCAGGCGGCCTCCGGCGGCGGTGCCAACCACATGCGCGAACTGCTGAAGGGCATGGGCGTGATCCACGCCGCCGTGGCCGACGAGCTTGCCACCCCGGCCTCCGCCATCCTCGAGATCGACCGCAAGGTCGCGAAGACCATTCGTGAAGACGTGCCCACCGAATTCTTCGGCGCCCCGCTGGCCGGCGGCCTCATCCCCTGGATCGACAAGCAGCTCGACAACGGCCAGTCCAAGGAAGAGTGGAAGGGCCAGGCCGAAGTGAACAAGATCCTCGGCAACGACAAGGCCATTCCGGTCGACGGCCTCTGCGTGCGCATCGGCGCCATGCGCTGCCACAGCCTCGCGCTCACCGTGAAGCTGAAGAAGGACCTGCCGCTCAATGAGATCGAAGCCATCATCAAGTCCGGCAACGACTGGGTGAAGTTCGTGCCCAACGATCGCGAGATCTCGGTGAAGGAACTGACCCCGGCGTCCATCACCGGCGGACTCAAGATCGGCGTCGGCCGCGTGCGCAAGCTCAACATGGGCCCGGAGTACATCTCCGCCTTCGTGATCGGCGACCAGCTGCTCTGGGGCGCCGCCGAACCGCTGCGCCGCATGCTGCGCATCCTGCTCGGCAAGTAAGCGCCGCGGCAAGGGATCGACCCGTCCGCTCCGCAAAGGGGCGGACGGGTTTGTTGTTTTCTGAGTGGCAGCATTTCCCGCATTTGTGCGTGAGCGCTGCCTTTGCTATTTCGATGTTGTGGAGGAAATGAAAATGTCCGGTGGTTGCAGGCTGGTGATAGTAGGTGCGACCGGTGAAGTAGGGCGTGCTGTTCTGTCCACGATAGAGGATGCGTCGCTTTCCCTGGCGGAAGTTCATGTGTTGGCGTCGGCGAATTCCGCCGAGGAAACCCTCATGTACAAATCCCGTCCGCTGCTGGTGGGTGACCTTGAGGAGTTCGATTTCGCTGCCGCCGATATCGCGATCTTTGCCGCCCCGGCGGACGTTGCCCGCAAGCATGTCCCGCGTGCTCGCGCCGCAGGCTGCCGCGTCATCGACCACTCCGCCGCCTTTCGCCT
Organism: Moraxellaceae bacterium; assembly: GCA_029237815.1. GTDB lineage: Bacteria > Pseudomonadota > Gammaproteobacteria > Pseudomonadales > Moraxellaceae > UBA2031. The sequence goes on along the minus strand of JAQZBP010000003.1, from coordinate 129,524 downwards.
CGAGAGTGATGTGCCGTTGCTGGTCGAAGGCATGCCGGTGCCTGCCGCTGATCTGGTGGCTTGCCCCGATGCGCTCGTTGCCTTGCTGATACCGGTGTTGCAGGCCGTCGGCAGCATCCGCTCGGTGCAGCTCACCGTGCTGGAGCCCGTGTCCGCGGCCGGACGCCGGGGCGTCCGCGAGCTGGCCGGGCAAACCGGTGAGCTCCTCAACGGTCGCGGTATCGAGGCAACCGTTTTTCCGGCCCAGATCGCCTTCAATGCATTGCCGGTCGTCGGCAACGACAGGGCAGGCGCACTCATGGATGAGCTTGAGCGAGTGTTGCCCGACAGTTTTCCCGTGGCCGTGGCGGCCGTAGGCGTGCCGGTCTTTTATGGCCTGACCGTGGCCGTGACGCTCCTGACCGATACCCCGCTAAACCTTGACCAGCTTCGCGCCCGGCTTGAGAAGGCCTCGATAGACTTCGGGAATAGCGAAGAAGAACAAGGACTTGTGACGCCTGTAACAGAGGCGTCCGGGCGTGATGGGGTATATGTCACCGGGTTGCAATCCCTGCCGGCCCCCCTTGAAGGGGTGCAGCTCTGGCTGGTCGGAGACAACCTGCGCCAGGGGGCTGCCCGGCAAAGCCTTTATGTCCTCGAAAAATGGATAAAAGACTTTAAATATTGATACTTACAGAAACCTTGTGATACAAATTCTAGGAAAGTAGCTTCAGGCAGGTCAAAAAATGACCTGCCAGCCTTTCCGGCGGTGATTGGCCGGGGGTTTCACGGGGCGAAGAATAACCAATAAAGGAATCTGATGATGGTCCTGCGTAAGCTTGCGGTTGCCTTGCTGAGTGCCGGTGTCCTGTTGCCGGGGCTGGGTCATGCGCTGGCCGTAAAAGAGTTACAGACCAGATCTGCTCTTGGGGAACCTTTCCAGGCCGAAGTGGAGCTGATCGAACTCGGCGACCTCAATGCCGATGAAATCAAGGTCAGCCTCGCCAGCCAGGAAGACTTCGATCGCATGGGGATTGATCGCGTTTATTTCCTGACGGACCTCAAGTTCAATGTGGTCGTGAACCAGGGCGGGCGTTCCTATATCAGCATCACCAGCGCCAAGCCGGTGGTGGAACCTTATCTCGATCTCGTCGTGCGCATCGCATGGCCCGGCAATGCCCGCCTGCAGGAAGTCACTGCACTGCTGGATCCACCGGTCGTGGTGGATAGCGCTGCTCCTGATGTAACTGCAGCCGTCAGTTCCGGTCCGGCTGAAGTGACTGCCACCGAACCGCCTCCCCTCGAGTCCGTCCCGGTCGAGCCTGTGGCTCCTGTGACGCCCGCCGAGGCAGCGCCGCCGCAGCCTGTCGTCGCAGAAGAAAAGCCGCCGGAACCGGTGGCGGCCCCCGAACCCAAGCCGGTGGCGCCTGCGCCCGTCGAGTCTGCACCCAAGCCGGCTCTCGGTGCCGATGGCTACAAGGTGCAGCCGGGTGACACCATGTCGGGCATCGCGCAACGTTTCCGTGCCGGCGAAGCCACGACGCCCCAGGCCATGATCGCCATCCAGCGCGCCAACCCGAACGCGTTCGCCGGCGGCAACCTGAACCAGCTCAAGCGTGGACAGGTGCTGCGTATTCCCACCGAATCCCAGATGCGTGAAGTCAGCTCTCGCGAGGCGCTGGCGTCGGTCCGCGAGCAGACTGACGCGTGGCGTGCCGCCACTGGTGCTCCGGCCAAGAAGCCGGCACTGGAAGCGCGCCAGCTCGATGCCACCGCCAAGACCCCTGCACCGGAGGCCGCTCCTGCCCCCGAGAGCAAGCCCGAGATGAAGCTGCTCGGTGCGCAGTCCGGCAAGGCCGGTGCTGCTGCCGCGGGTAAGGAAAAGGCTGGCGTCACCAAGCCGGAAGACGCGCGCAAACTGACCGAAATCAAGTCCCTCACCGAGAATGCCCAGGCCACCAAGCAGAAGATGGCGGGCAAGGTGGAAACGCTGGATGCCAAGGTCAAGGCGAATGACAAGCAGATGGAGCTGCAGAACGCCAAGCTGGCCCAGCTCGACGCAGATCTGAAAAAGGCGCAGGCGCTGAAGGAAGAGGCAGCCAAGTCTGCCAAGGCCACTGCGCAGGCACCGGCACCTGCCGAGGCGGCCAAGCCGGAAGCTGTAACGCCGCCCGCCACGGAAACGGCGCAAGTCGCTCCGCCTGCGGACGCTGCCCAGCAGGCTCCCGCTGCGCCGGCGCAGCCGGCTGCTCCCAAGCCCAACGTGGCCGTCGTTGAAGAGCCGGTGGAAGAGGAATCCAGCCCCCTGCCCATGATCGCAGGCGGCGTTGCGGCGCTGTTGGCCGTTGTGGGTGGAGGCTGGTGGTGGAACCAGCGTCGCCGGCGCGAGCAGGCCGAGGCCGAGGCGGCAATTGCCGACCTCGAAGGCGATGACGACAACGGGCTTTCCGACGCGGGCTTCCAGCAGGACGCGGCCGCCGGCGCAGGTGATAGCTGGCAGGACAGCGACTGGCTGAACGAAGCCACCGCCGCGCCTGCTGCCGACCGCGTCCTCGCCGATCCCATCGAGGAAGTCGAGCAGTACATCGCCTACGAACGCTATCCGCAGGCCGCCGGCCTGCTGAACAAGGCCATTGCCGCCAGCCCCGAGCGCGCCGACCTGCGCATGAAGCTGCTGGAAGTTTGCGCGCAGATGAACGACTGGAGCGGTTTCGCCCAGCAGGAAGCCTGGTTCGAGAGCGCCGGCGACCTGCAGGCGATTGCGCGTGCCGAAGAGCTGAAGTCCGGCATGTCCGGCTCGCCGGCACCGGCGCATGACGAAGGCGGCGACCTTGATTTCGCTTCTTTCTCCTCCTCCCCGGCGGCGGCTCCGCGAGCGTCCGACGAGCTTCCTTCCCTGGAAGACCTGGAGATGGATTTCAACGCCAGCGTCTCCGCCAGCAGTCCTGCGCTGGACACGGTCAAGGATTCCGACCTGTCCGGCGGCGCAGACATGGGCCTCGATTTCGCGGATTTCGAAAGCGAATTCAAGGCCTCCGCCAAGCCGGAAGCGGCCGCCGACGACCTGAGCTTCGAGCTGGACACGGCAGCATTCGACTCCGAACCCGCGCCTTCGGCCGATACTGGCCTCGAGTTTTCTCTTGATGAGCCGGAAGTGGCTTCTTCGGCGGCGGGTGGCTCCAGCCTCGGTGAGCTCGAAGACTTCGAGAACCTGCCGGATCTCGCGCCGGTCGAGTCCAAGCCCGCTGCGGCCAAGAACGCCGACGACGGCCTGAGCTTCAGCCTGGATGATCTGGAGCTGACCGCTGACGCCGAGCCCGCTGCGGCGTCCGAGATGGAGTTCAACCTGGACGAAGCGGCGATCGAGGCCGATGACATCAGCCTCGACGATGCCGTTGCCGCCGATAGCGGCCTCGACGACCTTTCCATGGATTTCGATGCCACCATGAAGGCCGAGCCCGAAGCTGCGCCTGTCGTGGCTGCCGCCGCGCCGGCCGCTGATGTCGCGCCGGCTGGCGATGCCGGCTTCGGCATGGACGACGAGTTCGACTTCCTTGCCGATACCGATGAGAACGCGACCAAGCTCGACCTGGCCCGCGCCTACATCGACATGGGCGACATGGAGGGTGCACGCGATATCCTCCAGGAAGTCATGACCGAAGGTAATTCGAACCAGAAGGACGAAGCCAAGGGGCTGCTGACCCAGGTTGGCTGATGCCTTGCCGCTTTACCTTGTCGAAGGGCAGCCCTGAAAAGCTGCCCTTCGCTTTTGGGGCCTCCATTTCATGCGTTATGCAATAGGTGTCGATTTCAACGGTCGCGGCTACCGCGGCTGGCAGACGCAGCAGCCCGGCGTTGCAAGCGTGCAGGAAACCCTTGAGAAGGCCATCGCGAAGGTGGCGGACCATGCCGTGACGGTAATCGCGGCGGGTCGCACCGACGCCGGCGTGCACGGCGCCGGCATGGTGGCGCACTTCGATAGCGACGCCGTGCGCGGCGAGCGCAGCTGGCTGCTCGGCGTGAACACCAACCTGCCCGAAGACATCGCCCTGCGCTGGATCACCCCGGTCAGCGACGAGTTCCACGCACGCTTCCGTGCCATGGCGCGGCGCTACCGCTATGTGATCTTCAACCATCCGCTGCGCTCCAGCCTGCTGGCGGGCATGGTCACCTGGCACTACCACGACCTCGACCTGTCGCGCATGCAGGCCGCTGCGCGGCACCTGGTCGGCGAGCACGACTTCACTTCGTTTCGCGCCATCGGTTGCCAGGCAAAGAAGGCGGTGCGGCATGTCCATTTCCTGACCCTTACGCAGCGCGGCCCGCTGATCGTGCTCGATATCCAGGCCGACGGTTTCCTGCACCACATGGTGCGCAACATTGCCGGCGTGCTGATGGCGATCGGCCAGGGCAAGGCGGAACCGGAATGGGCGGCGGAGGTGCTGGCGGCCCGTGACCGGACCCTGGGCGGCGTGACGGCACCGGCCGATGGGCTGTATTTCGTGGATGCCCTCTATCCGGAGCAGTTCCTGCTGCCGAAAGAGCCCGTCGGCCCGGCCTTCCTGGCGGGAATTGTCTAGTGCTTGTGGCTGCGAAGCGGGGCCCGGGGCTGCTAGAATCCGGGCTTTTCCAGAGCAGATAAGCCCTTGTCCGCACGAGTTCGCGTCAAGATCTGCGGGATTACCCGCCTCGAGGATGCCCTGGCGGCGGTTGCCTCCGGTGCGGACGCGATCGGCTTCGTCTTCTACCCGCCCAGCCCCCGCTTCATCTCGCCGGACGCTGCTGCGGCCATTGCCCGGCAATTGCCCCCCTTCGTGACGACGGTGGGGCTGTTCGTGAACCAGACTGAAGCGGCGGTGCGTCAGGTTCTGGCGCAGGTGCCCCTGGGCCAGCTGCAGTTCCACGGCGAGGAAGACGACGCCTTCTGTGCGCGCTTCGGGCGCCCCTGGCTCAAGGCGCTGGCGGTGAAGGCCGGCAGCGACGTGGCGGCGCAGGTTGCCGCTCACCCGGGGGCCAGCGGCCTCCTGCTCGACGCCTGGCATCCGCAGCTGAAGGGCGGCACGGGCGAGTGCTTCGACTGGAGCCTGTTTCCAGAGGACTGCGGCAAGCCGCTGGTCCTGGCCGGCGGGCTGACCCCCGGCAACGTGGCGGAAGCCATTCGCGTCACGTCCCCGTACGCGGTGGATGTCAGCGGCGGGGTGGAAGCCCTGGCGGCTGACGGCACGGTACGTAAAGGCATCAAGGATGCCGGACTCATCAAGGCATTTATCGCTGCGGTAAATACGGGAGTAGTAAAGACATGAACAAGCACGTCGATTTTTCCCAGTTCCCGGACGCGCGCGGCCACTTCGGCATCCACGGCGGACGTTTTGTCTCCGAAACGCTGATGAGCGCATTGCAGGACCTCGAGAAGCTCTACGCCCGCATGAAGGACGATCCGGGCTTCCTCGCCGAGCTGGACCGCGACCTGTCGTACTACGTCGGCCGTCCCTCGCCGCTCTACCATGCGGAGCGCTGGAGTCGTGAGCTCGGCGGTGCGCAGGTCTATCTCAAGCGCGAGGACCTCAATCACACCGGCGCGCACAAGGTGAACAACACCATCGGCCAGGCATTGCTCGCCAAGCATTCCGGCAAGAAGCGCGTGATCGCTGAAACCGGCGCCGGCCAGCATGGCGTGGCGACGGCGACGATCGCCGCGCGTCTCGGCATGCAGTGCGTGGTCTACATGGGCGAGGAGGACGTCAAGCGCCAGTCCATGAACGTGTACCGCATGAAGCTGCTGGGCGCGACGGTGGTGCCCGTCACCTCGGGCTCGAAGACGCTCAAGGATGCGATGAACGAAGCGATGCGCGACTGGGTCACCAATGTCGACGACACGTTCTACATCATCGGCACCGTCGCCGGCCCGCATCCGTATCCGATGCTGGTGCGCGACTTCCAGTGCGTCATCGGGCGCGAGGCGCGCGAGCAGTGCCTGACGCAGACCGGCCGCCTGCCGGACGCGCTGGTGGCGTGCGTGGGCGGCGGCTCCAACGCCATCGGCCTGTTCCATCCTTTCCTCAACGATGGCGACGTCGCCATGTACGGCGTGGAAGCGGCCGGCCACGGCCTCGACTCCGGCGCGCATGCAGCACCGCTCAATGCCGGCCGTCCCGGCGTGCTGCACGGCAACCGCACCTATCTGATGGAAGACGACAACGGCCAGATCATCGAGACGCACTCGGTGTCGGCCGGCCTCGACTATCCCGGCGTCGGTCCCGAGCACAGCTGGCTGAAAGACATCGGTCGCGTGAACTATGTCGGCGTGACGGACGACGAGGCCCTCGCCGGTTTCCGCACGCTCACGCAGAAGGAAGGCATCATCCCGGCGCTCGAATCCAGCCACGCCATCGCCTACGTGGAGAAGCTGGCGCCGACGCTGAAGCCAGACCAGATCATCATCGTCAATCTCTCCGGTCGCGGCGACAAGGACCTATTGACCGTCGCCAAGCTCGACGGCATCACGGTCTGAGCCCGGCCCCCTGGAAGCACTGATTTATGTCCCGAATCGCTGAACGTTTTGCCGCCCTCCGGGCGAGTGGCCGCAAGGCCCTGATCCCCTACATCACCGCCGGCGATCCCGCGCCGGGCGTCACCGTGGCCGCCATGCATGCGATGGTGGAGGCGGGCGCCGACATCATCGAGCTCGGCGTGCCGTTCTCCGATCCCATGGCGGACGGTCCCGTGATCACCAAGGCGCACGAGCGCGCGCTGCTGCACAACGTCAGCCTGCGCGACGTGCTCGGCATGGTGCGTGAATTCCGCACGCGCGATGCCGAGACGCCCGTCGTGCTCATGGGCTACCTGAACCCGGTGGAGGTGATGGGCTACGTCACCTTCGCCGAGGCTGCCGCCAGCGCCGGCGTGGACGGCGTGCTCACCGTCGACCTGCCGCCCGAGGAGGCCGAGCCCCTGACGGACGAGCTGCACAGCCGCGGCCTCGACCCCATCTACCTGCTGGCGCCGACGACCTCGCCGGAGCGCATCCGCCTGATCACGGCGGCCGCCAGCGGCTACGTCTACTATGTATCCCTGAAGGGGGTGACCGGTGCTGCCACCCTGGATATCCCGCAGGTGGCGGAACGCCTGGCCGCGATCCGCGCGACCAGTGATTTGCCCATCGGGGTGGGTTTTGGTATCAAGGACGCAGCGTCGGCAGCGGCCGTATCCGTGCATGCAGACGGTGTCGTGGTGGGGTCGGTTCTGGTGGAAGCCATCAGTCGCCTGCAGGGCGACACCAGTGCCATTCCTGCTGCGCTTGCCGCCATCCTGCAGGACATGCGCCACGCCATGGATCGCCGCTGATTTCCCGGCAGCGGTAGACACCAGCCAGGTCGGCGGCTTATTGGCCGCCCGGCGTGCGAGGACAGGAAAATGAGTTCCAGCTGGATTGAAAAAATTCTTCCCAACGTCGGCAAGAATGTCGACGAGCGCCGCACTTCCGTACCGGAAGGGCTCTGGCGCAAGTGCCCCAAATGCGATGCCGTGCTGTACAAGCCCGAGCTCGATCGCAACCTCAGTGTCTGCCCCAAGTGCGACCATCACCTGCGCATCAATGCACGAGAGCGCATCGACATGTTCCTCGACCGAGACGGTCGCGAGGAGCTTGCCGCCGATGTCGAGCCTGAAGACCGGCTCAAGTTCAAGGACAGCAAGAAGTACAAGGACCGCATCGCCGCCGCACAGAAGGAAACCGGCGAGAAGGATGCGCTGATCGTCATCAAGGGGCATGTGAACAACCTGCCGATGGTGGTGGCGGCCTTCGAGTTCAGCTACATGGGCGGCTCGATGGGATCCGTCGTCGGTGCGAAGTTCGTGCGCGCGGCGGAGGTCTGCCTCGAGCACCGCATCCCGCTGGTGTGCTTCGCTGCTTCCGGTGGCGCGCGCATGCAGGAGGCGCTGTTCTCTCTGATGCAGATGGCCAAGACATCCGCCGCGCTTGAAAAAATGAAGCAGGCCGGCATTCCCTACATTTCAGTGATGACGGACCCGGTTTATGGTGGCGTGTCCGCGAGCCTGGCGATGCTGGGCGACGTGAATGCGGCCGAGCCGAACGCGCTGATCGGCTTCGCCGGCCCGCGTGTGATCGAGCAGACCGTTCGGCAGAAGCTGCCCGAAGGATTCCAGCGGTCGGAGTTCCTGCTCGAGCATGGCGCCGTGGACATCATCATCCATCGTCATGAAATGCGTGACCGCCTGTTCCGCATCCTGGCCAAGCTCACGCACTTCCCGCTCTGACGGCATTGCCGCGGGGCGACTCCTTCGCTTGAAAAATCGGCCGCTGCGGCCGATTTTTCATTTTCCGGTACAAGAACAATGACGTCACCCCTGACACTTGAAGACTGGCTGTCGTGGCTGGAAGGCCAGCATCCCACGGCCATCGAGCTTGGCCTCGACCGGGTCGGGGCGGTGGCCGACCGGCTCGGCGTGCGCCGGCTGGGTTGTCCTGTCATCACGGTGGGCGGCACCAACGGCAAGGGCTCGACGGTGGCGACACTGGTCAGCATCTATCGTGCGGCTGGCGTCGCGGTCGGCAGCTACACGTCGCCGCATATCCTCCGCTTCAACGAGCGCATCTGCCTGGACGGCGCTCCCGTCGCCGATGCGCGGCTGGTCGACGCCTTCGTCAGGGTGCGGGCCGCGCAGGGCGATATCTCGCTGACGTATTTCGAGTTCACCACGCTCGCCGCCTTCGTGATCTTCAAGGACGCGAGGCTTGATGTCGCTGTACTGGAGGTGGGCCTCGGCGGGCGGCTGGATGCCGTCAACATCATCGATGCCGATGTCGCCGTGGTGACCAGCATCGGCATCGACCACGTCGAATATCTTGGTGACACGCGCGAGAAGATCGCGGTGGAAAAGGCCGGGATTTTTCGCGCAGGCCGACCCGCCATCTGTGGCGATGAAGACCCGCCGGCGTCACTGCTGCAGGTGGCGCGCGAGGTGGGCGCGCACCTGGTGAGCCTGCCCGGCGGTTTTGACTACCGTGACACCGGCGACAGCTGGTCGTGGCACGATGGCCAGCGCGTGTTGGTAGGGCTGCCTAAGCCCGCGCTCGCGCTCGGCAATGCCGCCACCGCGCTGGCCGCACTCTTTGCCGCGCCGCTGCCGGTGCCCGAGGCGGCCCTGCGCGAGGGCCTGCGAAAGGCGGCGCTGGCCGGGCGCCTGCAGCGCGTGGCCGAGTCTCCCGAAGTCCTCCTCGATGTGGCGCACAATCCCCATGGCGCCGCCTTCCTGATGCAGCAGCTGCCCCGGCGTCGGCCCGGCCAGTGTACGCACGCCGTTTTCGCCATGCTCGCCGACAAGGACATTGCCGGCGTCATCGATGCCTGTCTGGGGGCGGTCGACAGCTGGCATGTGGCCAGCCTCGCCGTGCCGCGTGGGCAGCGGGCAGACGTGCTGGCGACACTGCTGCTGGAGCGGGGCTGTCATGTGGCCGGCCTGCACGGCAGCGCCGCCGCCGCACTCGATGAGGCTCGTCAGCAGGCGAGGCCTGCCGATAGAATCCTCGTCTTTGGTTCATTCTTTACCGTTGCCGCCGCGCAGCAGGCGCTGGCGCAACCCGAGGTCACCTGATGGAAAAGGCAATCAAGCAACGTCTTCTGGGAGGGCTCGTGCTGGTGGCGGGCGCGGCCCTGTTCCTGCCCGTGCTGCTCGACGGGTCCGGCGCCGGCCTGACCACGCCGCCCATCCCGGCGGCGCCCGAAGTGCCTGGCGTCGAGGCCATCGCGCCGGCGCTGGACGAGAAGGTCGCGACTGCCGACGCTGCTGTCGAGGCCGCCCATGCCGACCGTACCTTCCCGACCGAGGAGCCCTCTGCGGCGCCGGTGGGTGAGGGCGAGGTGGCGCCTGATGCTGCTGCACTGGCGGGTGAGGCCAGTGCGCCTGCGGCTGCGGCCACTCCAGCCCAGCCCAAAACGTCCGCACCGGTCGCGACGCCCCCGGTGGCGTCCAAGGACTCAGCCCCTGCTCTTTCGAAGCCCGCGGCATCCGCTCCCGCTGCCGCGCCTGTGGCTCCCGCGGTGAAGCCGGTAGCGCCGGTCGCCAAGCCCGCCGCCCCGGCGATGGCGCCTGCCAAGCCGGCCACATCGCCGACGGCAACGGCGGCGCTGCCCTCCGCGTGGGTGGTGCAGGTCGCGAGCCTCTCCAGCCGCGACAAGGCAGAGGCGCTCGTGAAGAAGCTCCGCGGCAAGGGTTATGCCGCCGTGCTGCGCCCGCAGGGCAGCAACTGGAAGGTCATGGTCGGGCCCGAGCTGAATCGCACGGTGGCCGACAGCATCAAGGCGCGCCTTGCGGCGGATCCGGAACTCAAGATCAGCGGCTGGGTGCAGGCCTACAAGCCCTGACGGTCTTGTTGCACCGCCAATTTCCGGCCGCCACGTGCGGCCAGCGGTTTCCTGATTGAGGGGAATTGCTGGTTTACAAGCGTCTTCTCTCTGCCGGCCCGATGGATATTTCCGGCCGGCTTTCCTACAATTCGCGCCGGGCGGCAGGCGTCAACACAACTGCCGCTTCACGTTTCTGCCCCACTGAAGTCAGCCGAAGAGGAACCGGGACATGCATCCCGCCGATGGAGTCATTCTCGCGCTCGTTGCGGTCTCCATGCTCATCGGCATTTTCCGCGGCTTCGTGAAGGAAGCGTTCGCGCTGGCCGGCTGGATTGCGGCCTATGTCGTGGCCCAGCTTTTCCACGCGCCGCTGGAGCTGCTGCTGGCGGATTACATCGGGACGCCTTCGCTGCGCCTGGTTATCGCCTGGGGCGGCCTCTTCGTGGCGACCCTGCTGCTGGCGGCCCTGGCGGGCTACATGGTCCGCAGCCTCATGGAATCTGCCGGTGCCGGTGGCGTGGACCGTTTCTTCGGCGGGCTGTTCGGCCTGGCGAGGGGTCTGATACTGGTACTGGCGGCAATGATCCTCATGGCCCCGTTTACGGGCAGGGATCCCTGGTGGCACGAGGCGAGACTGCCGCGCGAGTTCATGCGCCAAGAACCGCTCGGGCAGGAACTGAAGCAGAAGTTGATGCAGGCGGCGCGGAATGCCGCCGGCGAACGGCCAGCGCCAAGGGATGACGGCGCCGCGGCCGAACGGCAACAGTAATCCTCAGAGGTTCTTTATGTGCGGCATTGTGGCGATTGCAGGCAAGACCCCGGTCAACCAGTCACTCCCACGGCCGGCTCCTCCAGCTCCGCCGAGGCCCAGCCCTTCTACGTGAACTCGCCCTACGGCATCACGCTCGCGCACAACGGCAACCTGACCAACGCTCACGACATCGCCCGCGACCTCTTCCGTACCGACCTGCGCCACATCAACACCGATTCCGATTCCGAGGTCCTGCTCAATGTGTTCGCGCACGAGCTGCAGGCCCAGAACAAGTTCAACCCCTCCGAGAGCGACATCTTTGCCGCCGTGAAGGCCGTGCACCGCCGCTGCAAGGGCGCCTACGCCGTGGTGGCCATGATCACCGGCTACGGCATCGTCGGCTTCCGCGATCCCAATGGCATCCGCCCCATCATCTTCGGCGAGCGCGACACCGACGGCGGCAAGGAATACATCGTGGCCTCGGAGTCGGTGGCCATCACCTCGCTGGGCTTTCGCGTCGTGCGCGACCTGCAGCCGGGTGAGGCGGTCTTCATCAATGCCGAGGGCCAGCTCTTCACGAGCCAGTGCGCGGAGAACCCGAGCTTCTCGCCCTGCATTTTCGAATACGTCTATTTTGCCCGCCCCGACTCCATCATCGACAACATCTCCGTGTACAAGGCCCGCCTGCGCATGGGCGAGCGCCTCGCCATGAAGATCAGGCGCGAGTGGAGCGACCACGACATCGACGTGGTGATCCCGATTCCGGACACCAGCCGCACCTCTGCGCTGGAGCTCGCCAACCAGCTCAACGTGAAGTACCGCGAAGGCTTCATGAAGAACCGCTATATCGGCCGCACTTTCATCATGCCGGGGCAGGGCCAGCGCCGGAAATCCGTGCGGCAGAAGCTGAACCCCATCGAGCTCGAGTTCCAGGGCAAGAACGTGCTGCTGGTGGACGACTCCATCGTGCGCGGCACCACCTGCAAGGAAATCATCCAGATGGCGCGCGACGCCGGCGCCAACAAGGTCTACTTCGCCTCGGCGGCGCCGGCGGTGAAGTATCCCAACGTGTACGGCATCGACATGCCGGCCAAGAGCGAGCTGATTGCCTCCGGCCGCAGCGAGGCAGAGGTCTGCACCATGATCGGCGCCGATCGCCTGGTCTACCAGGACCTCGACGACCTCATCGCCGCCGCGCGCGAAGGCAATCCGCATATCGAGCGCTTCGACTGCTCGGTGTTCAACGGCGAGTACGTGACGGGCGACATCGATGAGGCCTACCTCGACGCGCTGCAGACCGCCCGCAGCGACGCCGCCAAGAAGAAAAAGAACGGCGAGGGCGCTCCGGAGTCCACCATCGTCGATCTGTCCAACGGCGCCTGATCCCGGATCAGGGCGTGACTCGGGGCCGGTGTTGCAGCAGTGACACCGGCCCCGAGTCGTTTCTGCGCTTTAGTCGGGGCGCTGGCGTCAAACGCCGGGGCAGTGGTGTTGATCGTGGACCGCGCCGCCGTTCGCCTTCCGGCACGAGCGGGGTCTCGGGCATACTAGCCGCCTGATTCAGTCCATCGGGAGCCGGCCATGCGCCACGAACACGACAACGATGTCCCCGCCCTGGGGTTCGACAGCCTGGCGGTGCGCGCCGGCCATGTGCGCACCGCGGAAGGGGAGCACAGCGAGGCCATGTTCCTGACCTCGTCCTTCGTGTTCGGCAGCGCCGCGGAAGCGGCGGCGCGCTTCGGTGGCAGCACGCCCGGCAACATCTACTCACGCTTCACCAATCCCACGGTGCGCGTGTTCGAGGAGCGCCTGGCCGCGCTGGAAGGCGGCGAGCGCTGCGTCGCCACGAGCTCCGGCATGGCGGCCATCCTGGCCACCTGCATGGGCCTGCTGCAGGCGGGCGACCATGTGGTGTCCTCGCGCAGCATCTTCGGCACCACCAACGTGCTCTTCGACAAGTACTTCAAGAAATTCGGCGTGACGACGACCTTCGTGTCGCTCACGGATGTGGCCGCCTGGGAGGCGGCCATCACGCCGCAGACGAAGCTCTTCTTCCTGGAGACGCCGAGCAATCCGCTCTGCGAGGTGGCCGACATCGCGGCACTCGCCGACCTGGCCCATCGCCACGGCATCCTGCTGGCCGTCGACAACTGCTTCTGCACGCCGGCGCTGCAGCAGCCGCTGGCGCTTGGCGCCGACATCGTCATCCACTCCGCCACCAAGTACATCGACGGCCAGGGCCGCGTGCTGGGCGGCGCCGTGGTCGGTCGGCAGAAGGAAATGGAGGAGGTGTTCGGCGTGGTGCGCACCTGTGGCCCCAGCATGAGCGCCTTCAACGCCTGGGTCTTCCTGAAGGGCCTGGAGACGCTGCGCCTGCGCATGGAGGCCCATTCGGCGAGTGCGCAGCAGCTGGCCGAGTGGCTGGCGGCGCAGCCGCAGGTGGCGCGCGTGCACTACAGCGGCCTGCCCACGCATCCGCAGCATGCGCTGGCGGCGAAGCAGCAACGCGCCTTTGGCGGCGTGCTTTCCTTCGAGCTCGCCGGTGGCCGCGAGGAAGCCTGGCGCTTCATCGACGCCACGAAGATGTTGTCCATCACCGCCAACCTCGGCGATGCCAAGACCACCATCACGCACCCGGCCTCGACCACGCATGGCCGCCTGAGCCCCGAGGCGAAGGCGGCGGCCGGCATCGGCGAGGGCCTGATCCGCATCGCGGTGGGGCTGGAGGACATCAAGGACATCAAGGCGGATTGCGCGCGCGGACTGGCGGCGCCCTGAGCCGCGCCTGAAGCTGCCACAGCCGGCGGCGGTGAGCGCCGTGGGGCACCTGTCGTCGTGATGATGGAATTGCCATGGCCGAGGCAGTGCGGCGGTTGGTGGCGGCATGACGCCGGTGTCAAGGTGACATGCGGTGTCGGCCGCGCGGCATCCCGACGCGCTGTCAGAGATCCTGGACCTCTTTCCATCGCGCCGCTCGGGGGCACTGCCGGCCAGGCGGAGGAGGGCGCCGGCAGCAACTGGACAGGCGCGCTGAAAATCCGTTGTTCAGGTGTTTTTCAATCGGCCGATGATGCTATGTTGCGGAAAAGCCGGCCGCGCCCGGCCCCTCCTGGATAACAACAACGTCGCCATGTCTGCAGCCCTGAATCCCGTGCTCACCGCGCTGGGGAACGTCATCCTCGGCAAACCCGAACAGATCAAGCTCTCGCTCGCCTGCCTGCTGGCGCGCGGCCACCTGCTCATCGAGGACCTGCCCGGCATGGGCAAGACCACGCTGGCCGAAGCGCTGGCGCGCGTGCTGGGGCTCTCCTACCAGCGTATCCAGTTCACCAGCGACATGCTGCCGGCGGACATCATCGGCGTCTCCATCTTCAACCCGCAGGCGCAGCAGTTCGAGTTCCGTGCCGGCCCCGTGTTCACGCAGCTGCTGCTCGCGGACGAGATCAACCGCACCACGCCGAAGACGCAGAGCGCGCTGCTGGAGGCGATGGAGGAGCACCAGGTCACGGCCGACGGCACTACGCGCAAGCTGCCGCAGCCCTTCTTCGTGATCGCGACCCAGAATCCGTCGACGCAGATGGGCACCTTCCCGCTGCCGGAATCGCAGCTCGACCGCTTTTTGATGCGCATCCAGCTCGGCTACCCGGACCCGCGCGCCGAGCGCCTGCTGCTCAAGGGCGGCGATCGCCGCGTGCTGCTGGCCGGCCTGAAGCCGCTGTCCTCCCCGAAAGACCTGCAGGACTGGCAGCAGGCGGTGGGCAAGGTGCACGTCAGCGACGCGGTGCTCGACTACGTGCAGCGCCTCGTCACCCACACCCGCACCGCGCCGGGCTTCCAGCACGGCCTGTCGCCGCGCGGTTCGCTCGCGCTGCTGCGCGCCGCTCAGGCCTGGGCCTTCGTGGCCGGCCGCGACCACCTGCAGCCGGAGGACGTGCAGGCGGTGCTGCCCGCCGTGGCCGAACACCGCCTGCGCGGCGGCATGGAGGACCACGGCCGCACCCACAGCCTGACCGCGCAGCTCCTGAAAGCGGTGGATGTGATCGGCTGACGCATGGCGCTCTCCGACCGGATCAGTCAGTTCTACCGCAGGCGCTGGCAGAAGTGGCTGGACCGCCGCATCCCGCGCGAGCAGCAGGTCACGCTGAACCAGCGCCGCATCTTCATCTTCCTGACGCGCCAGGGCTTCATCGCCGGCATCGTGGTGCTGGCGCTGTTCATCGGCGGCATCAACTACGCCAACAACCTGCTGCTGGCGACGAGCTTCTTCCTCGCCAGCCTGTTCGTGATCGCCATCCACCATACCTACGCGAACCTCTCGGGGCTGCGCATCACGGCGTTGTCGGCAAGCCCGGCCTTCGCCGGCGAGGAGGCGCGCTTCCTGCTGCGCCTCGACGACGTGCGCGAACGCGAGCATGAAAGCCTGCTGCTGGAGTGGGACGGCGTCGTGCAGCCGGTGCCCTGGGTGAACGCGGTGCAGGACGTGGCGGTGGCGCTGCCCGCACCGAAGCGCGGCTGGTTGCGTCCGCCGCGCCTGAAGATCTCCAGCACCTATCCGCTCGGCCTGCTGCGCGCCTGGACCTGGCTGGACCTCGACCTGGCCGCGATCGTCTACCCGCACCCGGAATCCAGCGAGGTCATTCCCGCAGGCCCCGGCCGCGACGGCGAGGGCGAGCGGCAGCGCACGCGCGGCCACGAGGATTTCGACGGCCTCAAGGATTTCACGCCGGGCGATCCGCTCGCGCACGTGTCCTGGAAGCACCTGGCGCGCGGCCGCGGCATGCTCACCAAGACCTATGCCAGCGAGGAAGCCGGCAGCGACATCCTGGACTGGAACGCCATGCCCGGCCTGCCCATCGAGACGCGGCTTTCGCGCCTGGCGTTCTGGGTGGTGCTGCTGGCGCAGCACAACCACGCCTTCGGCCTGCGCCTGCCCGGCACCGACATTCCCGCCGGCCTCGGCATCGAGCAGCGCGACGCCTGCCTGCGGGCGCTGGCGCTGTTCGGCCGCGAGGAGAAGCCGAAATGAATCCGGCACCGCTCTCCGCCGCCGCGCGCCATTGGCAGGCGCTGGCGCTGCTCGCCAGCGTGCTGCCGCAGTACGGCCGCCTGCCGGCCTGGCTGCTCGCTGCGGTGGCGGTGGCCTGCCTGTGGTGCCTGGCGCCGGTCGCGCGGCGGGTGCCGCTGCCCGGCACGTTCATCCGCGTGGCGCTGCTGGCGGCGGGGCTGGCCGGCGTCTATGTCTCGCATCGCACCTTGCTCGGGCCGGAGGGCGGAGTCTCCTTCCTGATGGTGAGCGCGGTGCTGAAGCTGCTGGAGTCGCGCAACCAGCGCGACGCGTTCATTTCGGCGGTACTGGATTTCTTCCTGCTGGCCACCGCCTTCCTCTTCTCGCAATCGCTGGCGCTGACGCTGTATGTCGGCGTGGCCAGCATTGCGATCGTCGCGGCCATGCTCGCGCTGCAGCAGCGCGAGGGCGTCGGTGTCCGCCGCACCCTGCGCCGCGCCTCGGTGCTGGTGGGGCAGGCCGTGCCGCTGATGCTCATCCTCTTCCTGTTCTTCCCGCGCCTGCCGCCGCTGTGGACGCTGAACCTGACCCAAGGCAGCGCGCGCACGGGCTTCTCCGATTCCATGAGTCCCGGCGACATCTCCAGCCTCAGCGAATCGACCGCCACCGCCTTCCGGGTGGAGTTCCAGGGGCCGGCGCCACGCGCGAGCGAGCTGTACTGGCGCGGCCTCGTCTTCGGCTTTTTCGACGGCACGCGCTGGTCGCAGGGCTATCCCATGACGGAACAGGTGCCCCTGCCGCCCGGGCGCGCGCTGCCCGACTGGGTGGCCGGCGTGGAGGAGGGTGCGGCGCCGCTGCGCTACCGCGTGATCCTGGAACCCACCGACCAGCCCTGGCTGTTCGGCCTGTCGGCGTCGCGCTCGGACACAGCGAAGGTCGGCCTGACCCGCGACAACCGCCTGGTGCATCGCGAGCCGGTGTTCAAGCGCCTGAGCTATGACGTGGCCTCCTGGCCCGAGGCGCACGTCGATCCGGAGGAGCTGCCGGGCTGGATGCAGCGGCAGTACCTGCAGCTGCCTGCCGGCGGCAATCCCGAGGCGCGCCGCATGGCGGTGCGCTGGCGCAATGGCGCGGCCAGCACCGAGCGCTTCGTGCAGCAGGTGCTCGACTGGTACCGCGACGAGCGCTTCTTCTACACGCTGGAGCCGCCGCCGCTCAGCGAGGACCGCATCGACGACTTCCTGTTCCGCACCCGCCGCGGCTTCTGCGAGCACTACTCCTCGAGCTTCGTGTTCCTCATGCGCGCGGCCGGCGTGCCGGCGCGCGTGGTGGCGGGCTACCAGGGCGGCGAGGCCAGCCCGATGGGCGACTATTGGCTGGTGCGCCAGCTCGATGCGCATGCCTGGGCCGAGGTGTGGATCGCCGGCAAGGGCTGGATCCACGTCGACCCCACGGCGGCCGTGGCGCCGCAACGCATCGAGCAGGGCGCGGCGCAGGCGGCCGAGCAGCGCGACTACTGGGGCGAGAGCGCCGGCGGCGCCCTGCGCCACAACAACTACCGGCTGCTGAAAGGCCTGCGCAACCTGGCGGACTACGTGAACTACCGCTGGTACCGCGACGTGCTGGGCTATGACAGCGAGCGCCAGGAAGGCTTCATGGAGCGCCTGCTCGGCGACAGTGGCATGCTGCGCCGGCTGCTGGTGATGGGCGGCGCGCTCGGGCTGGTCGCCGGCCTGCTCATGCTGTGGGCGCTGCGCGGCGAGCGCCGCGAGCTGCACCCGCTGGACCGGGAATACCGGCGCTACTGCCAGCGCCTCGCCAAACGGGGCATGGTGCGCGAGGCCGGCGAGGGGCCGCAGGCCTTCGCGCGCCGCGTGGCCCGGGCCCAGCCCGCCCGCGCCGCCGAGGCGCGCGAGTTCGCCACGCTGTACCTGGCCCTGCGCTACCGGCCGGCCGGCGACCGCGACAAGGTCCTGCGCAAGCGCCTGCGGCGGATCGCGCGGGGGAATTTCCCGCTCTGAGTTCCGTTGCACGAGGCGCCCGCTTTTGCCTTGAATCACCCGTTACGATTCAGTAAGATGCGCGCCTCGCAACGGCCAGCCCGCTGCGGACCCCAGGCGCGTAGCTCAGCTGGTTAGAGCATCACCTTGACATGGTGGGGGTCGCTGGTTCGAGTCCAGTCGCGCCTACCAAACACCGAAACCCGCATTCCGAAAGGACTGCGGGTTTTGTGCTTCTGGGCCGCAATGCATTTGCCGGGAAGGGCAAATGCCAACCCTGTGCGCCAGTTCACGGAATCCCATTGTCCGATACCCCCGCCGGTTTTGCGGATGAACAGCATCCTTCACGGAAGAGGTAGCGCCGGGCGCGTGGCATGATGCGGAGAACAGCCCGCAGAAGAGGCTGCCCTGCAGTCCACACAGGTAGCTCCGTGCATGATTCCGCATCCCGCCATCCTGGTCGTCGATGACCAGAACAGCAATCTGATTGCCATGGAGGCGGTGTTTGAAGGCGAGCCGGTCGAGCTCGTCAAGGCGGCGTCCGGCGCCGAGGCCCTGAAGATCCTCCTGCAGCGCGACTTTGCCCTGGTGCTGCTCGATGTGCAGATGCCCGACCTCGACGGCTTCGAGGTCGCCGAGATCATGCGCAGCAATCCGCGCACCGAATCCACGCCCATCATCTTCCTGACCGCGCTCAGCAAGGAGCAGCGCTACATCTTCCGCGGCTACGAGACGGGCGCGGTGGATTACCTCTTCAAGCCCATCGAGGCCGCCATCCTGCGCAGCAAGGTGCGCGTCTTCCTCGAGCTCGACCGCAAGAACCGCAGCCTGCGCGAGAGCCTGCGCCTGCTGCAGGAGGAGCGCGACCACAACCAGAACCTGCTGCGTTCGCTCTCCGAAGGCCTGCTCGGCATCACGCAGAGCGGCAATGTCTTCTATGCCAATCCGACGGCGGAAGAGATGCTGGGCAGTCCCCTTTCCGATCTCATCGGCCGCCGCCTCACCGAGATTTTCGCGCTGATGAACGAGGACGGCGAACCGGCCAACTGGTCGCTGGCCGAACTGCTCTCGACCTGTGCCCGGGGCGAGCGCGTGCATCGAGACGATCTTTTCCTGAGCCGCGACGGCCAGCAGATCGCCGTGGAAATCTCCGCCAATCCGCTGCTGCCCGGGGATCCTGCGCGCCAGGGCATCGCCGGTGCGGTCGTGGTGTTCCGCGATGTGTCCTCGCGCCGCAGCAATGAAAAGGCGCTGGTGCGCAAGGCCAGC
This sequence comes from Moraxellaceae bacterium, assembly GCA_029237815.1. GTDB lineage: Bacteria > Pseudomonadota > Gammaproteobacteria > Pseudomonadales > Moraxellaceae > UBA2031. The sequence continues at coordinate 110,153 of JAQZBP010000003.1, read as the reverse complement.
CACGACAGCCTCACCGGCCTCTACAACCGCGCCGAGTTCGAGCGCCTGCTGCAGGAGCGCGTGGCCGAGGCCAATCGCCACGAGAGCAGCCTGGCGCTGCTCTATCTCGATCTCGACCGTTTCAAGGCCATCAACGATGCGCAGGGTCACCATGTCGGCGACCAGGTGCTGAAGGCCGCGGCGAATTATCTGCGCGACAGTTCGCGCGGTTCCGACCTCGTCGCGCGCCTGGGCGGTGACGAGTTCGTGATGGTGCTGGAGAGCAACGAGCCGCGTCGCGCGGCGAGCCTGGTGTCCGGCAAGATCCTGCAGGCCTTCGCCCGCGTGGTGGAGCTGGAGGACGGCGGCAAGCTGCAGATCGGCAGCAGCATCGGCATCGCCATCTATCCCGACGACTCCACGCACACCGACGAACTCCTCAAGTGCGCGGACAAGGCCATGTACCAGGCCAAGGCTGCCGGCCGCGCCAACTATCGCTTCTACCGCGGCTGATTTCCGCACAACAAAAAGGGCAGCCTTAGGGCTGCCCTTTTTATTTGCTTATTTGCGCGCTGCCGTCACGGGACGGCAGCGCGGCGTGCGGCAGGCCTCAGAAACGCTCAGCCGCGCGATTCAGCACACGCACCGCCATGGCGATGGAATGCGGCACCGTGACACGGGCCACGCGTTCGCGGTCGGCCCAGTCGGTGCTGGAGAGCACGATGCCGCCCTGGGTGTAGGAAATGCGGCCGCCCTGCGTCAGCAGCGGACGGATGTCGGTGGCGGTAGCCGACAGCGGGGCGAAGCTGTTCAGTGCTGCCGTCACCGCCGCATGGCCGTTCAGGCCCAGGCTGTAGTAGTTGTCGTTCACCCAGCTTTCCCAGCCGCTGTGATTCAGGTCCAGCGTGGTCCAGGTGTGGTGGGGCTGCAGCAGGTCGGTGGTGTGCAGCACGAAGCCGAGCTTCTGCACCGTGGGCGCCGCCAGGAACTGCTGGAACCAGTACTGGCCCAGGTTGTCGATGGGCTGGAAGGGCATCTTCTCGTAATCCGCATACATGCTGCGGGTGGAGTAGCCGCCGAGGCGGTAGTTGCGCTCGGTCTTGTCGTAGGCGTTGTACTTGGAGCTGTCGGACCAGAACCAGCCGGTGAGGTTGCCGGCACCGTCATCCAGGTAATCGCCGATCAGCCAGGTGGCGGCCATGTCGTCGATCGTGCCCCAGCTCGTCAGCTTGGCGTAGTTGTAGCCGCCGATGTCGTTGCCGTGGGCATCCACGCCCTGGGTGTGGTTCTGGAAGTGCCAGTAGCTGGTGTACTTGACGATGCCGGCGCCCAGGCCCCAGACGGGGGCGAGCTGGCAATTGCCGGTGGTGGCGCCGCAGATGTAGGTGTCGGCGAATTCGTCCACGTCGTAAGCGCCCTGGCCGAGGGCGGCGGCGAACTGGTCGATGGTCAGGCCGGCCTTGGTGGCGCCGTTGAGGAGCTTGGCGTAGTTCGTGGTGGTCGGGTTGGCCTTCATGTAGTTGACGGCGTCGATGGCGATACGGCGATGGGTTTCCTGGCTCCAGGCGGAGGCATCGGTCGCGGTGAGCAGGACGGTGGAGGCGAGGCAGGCAAGGGCGGTCTTGTTCATGTTGTTTTCCCTGTGAAGCGTTCACTGGCGCCGGCTACTGCACGGCGGAATGGAGCGCAGAATAGGCAGCCGGCCCAATTCGGTATGGACACATCACGACAGCATTCTTGACATTAGGCGCCAAGCCAGGGGCCTCCGATGACCGGCTGGACAAATCTGTCGTGGAGGGGAGGGCGTCATGACCATCGGCTTTCGGGTTGCCACTTGTCCTGCATATGCCGCCGGTCGTCCCCTCCCGCGCTGGTCATTAATTGTCCCTTCACTGTCCTGATGCGTCCTTATCCATCAGATGGCGACAGCTAGACTGCGCAGCACTGCGGGGCAGTAACCCGCCGCAAATCATAAAAAACGAAGGGATAAGGACATGAAGAACGCCGCCGTCGCCTGCCTCACCGCCAGCCTCCTGCTGGGTGCCGCCACCGATGCCTCCGCCTGGAGCCAGGAAACCCATCGCCGTATCGCCATCGACGCCGTCAACTACATGAAGGCGAACCCGACGACCACGAACTACGCCAAGCTCCTCAACGGCGCCACCAAGGCCGGCCTGACCATCGACCAGTTCGCCGCCGCCCTCGGCCAGGGCGCCTACGACGTGGACGACTTCGCCGACACCTACATCTGCGGCGCCACCACCGGTGACTGCCAGCTCGCCCCCGTCTGGGGCCTGGGCGCCGGCATCGTCAAGTACACCAGCTACTGGCACTTCCAGAACCACACCCAGGGTGCTGACGCCCACGGCAATGACATTGGCGGCTACAACTACGCCAAGCTGACCGTCTGGGGCGACATCGACAACATGGCCGCCACCTGGCTCTACGGTGACTACCTCGACGATGGCTCCGGGAACCTCACCGGCTGGTTCTGGTCCGACAACAGCAAGTACAACGCCTACGACAAGACCGAGCGCAACTACCGCCTCGGCGGCTACTCCACCCGCAGCATGTACGCCGACTTCGAGAAGATCCCCTTCCAGCCCATCGACAACCTGGGCCAGTACTGGTTCCAGCAGTTCCTGGCGGCCCCCACGGTGCAGAAGCTCGGCTTCGTGCTGCACACCACCGACCTGCTGCAGCCCCACCACACCTGGACCACCTCCGCCCTGAACCACAGCGGCTGGGAAACCTGGGTGAACGACAACTACTACACCTACCAGCTGAATGACGCTGCCCGTGTCACCGCGGCGCTGAACACAGGGCGGCATCGTGCTCTCCAGCACGGATGCCAACGACCGCCTGAACACGGCCCGCGTCATGATCCCGCACGCCATCGCCATGACCGTGCGCATCCTGAACCGCGCTGCCGAACGCTTCTGATCACGGGGCGGCGCTTGCCGCCCATGACGGAAAAGGTCGAGCTGTAATGGCCAGGGGGCGATCGAGAGATCGCCCCCTTTTTTTCAGCGCCGGCCTGCGGTGGGGCGGCATGGAAGCGCCGACGCCGCGGGCACCGGATGCACTGCCATGGCCGGACGGGTCTGAAGCTTAGGCTGGCGCTGGGAAGCGTGATGGTCTGACGGGTCAAGGTCGCCAGCGGGACCGTATTAGCCTGCGGATCCCGGCCCCCCCGCCGGCGACAGTCCGTGTGCAAGGCGCCGGCCGGGAGGGGCTTGCCGTGGTCGCCGGACAGCGCGGGAAGGGGCCAGATGTCAGCGTTACCCCGGGGGTAGCGGCCGCTCGTCGGCCGCGAGCTGGTCATTAATTGTCCCCTCACTGTCCCTTTGCGTCCTTATGTATCCAGGTGCGCCAGATAGACTGCAAGGCATAGCGGGGCAATAGACCTCCGCAGACAAGAACAGAAAAAACAGGGGTATCACATGAAGAACGCAATCCTCACCGCCATCGCCGCCAGCACCCTTTCCCTGGCTTCCCTGGACGCCTCCGCCTGGAGCCAGGAAGTCCACCGCCGTATCGCCATCGACGCCGTCAACTACATGAAGGCGAACCCGACCACCACGAACTACGCCAAGCTTCTCAACGGCGCCACCAAGGCCGGCCTGACCATCGACCAGTTCGCCGCCGCCCTCGGCCAGGGTGCCTACGACGTGGACGACTTCGCCGACACCTACATCTGCGGCGCCACCACCGGCAACTGCCAGCTGGCTCCCGTCTGGGGCGCCGGTGCCAGCATCGTCAAGTACACCAGCTACTGGCACTTCCAGAACCACACCCAGGGTGCTGACGCCCACGGCAACGACCTCGGCGGTTACAACTACGCCAAGCTGACCGTCTGGGGCGACATCGACAACATGGCCGCCAGCTGGCTGGTCGGCGACTACCTGGATGACGGCAGGGGCGGCCTGACGGGCTGGTTCTACGCCGACAGCACCAAGTACAACGCCTACGACAAGACCGAAGCCAACTACCGCCAAGGCGGCTACTCGACCCGCAGCATGTACGCCGACTTCGAGAAGATCCCCTTCCAGCCCATCGACAACCTGGGCCAGTACTGGTTCCAGCAGTTCCTGGCAGCGCCCACGGTGCAGAAGCTGGGCTTCGTGCTGCACACCACCGACCTGCTGCAGCCCCACCACACCTGGACCACTTCCGCCCTCGGCCACGCCGACTGGGAAACCTGGGTGAACGACTACTACTACACCTACCAGCTGAATGATTCCGCCCGTGTCACCGCGGCGCTGAACAGCTTCACGCCGATGGCCACCACCGCCACAGGGCGGCATCGTGCTCTCCAGCACGGATGCCAACGACCGCCTGAACACGGCCCGCGTCATGATCCCGCACGCCATCGCCATGACCGTGCGCATCCTGGACCGCGCCGCCGAGCGCTTCTGATGGTCGGCGGGCGGTTGCTGCCGCCCGTCCCGCACCAGGTTTCACTGTAGGTTTGGGGGCGTATCGTCGAGATCGCCCCCTTTTTTATGCGATGACGATTCCCACCATGCCGATTCGATTCCTGCTTCTCGCGCTGGGGCTTTCCCTCGCGCTGCCGGCCGCCGCCGGCGTTCGCCACGACCTCGCCAACCCGGCGTTGGCCGCCACCGTCAACGGCGAGCCGCTGTCTTCCGCCTTCGTCGACCTGATGCACGGCATCGCGCTGCGCGGGGATCCCGGGCTGACCCGGGCCGCCGTCGTGCAGGCGCTGATCGATGACCGCCTGATCGCCGCTCATGCCCGCGCCACCGATCCGCACGAGCACCTCATCGAGGACAACAAGGTTGCCTTCAGCCCGGCCATGCAGATCGAGCAGGCCATGGTCGCCAACCTCCAGGCCGGCTTCCGCGACCGGCTCGAAGCGCGCCTGAAGCGCGAGAAGGGTGGCGCCCTCGAGGGCGTGATCCTTGCCGAGATGGCGCCGACGCCGGCGCAGTGGAACAGCGTGTTTTCGAAAGATCCCGGCCTGCTGCTCGAGTACTCGCTGGATGAAAAAGCTCGCCTCGCCGCCGGCAAGATCGTGCTGATGCGCTATCGCTTCGGCAAGGAAGCGCCCGGCCAGGTGACGCTGCTCGAGGTCTATGACGCGCAGAACATCCAGGGCCGCAACCAGTTGCACGGCCGCAGCGCCGCCTTCGCCGCCGAGCAGGCGCGGTTGCTGCTGAAGAATCGCTACATCCTGCACTGGGCGCAGTCGGCCGAGGGCATGGGGGCTGACGACTTCACCCTGCTCCGGCGCGCCATCGAGGACCGCCTCGTGCATGGCGGCTGGATGGCGCACCTCGGCGTTGCCGCCGACATCCACGATGACCCGCAGCACCTGAAGGAACTGCAGGCATCGGTGACCCAGGACGAAATCCGCGCCTACTACGAGACGCATCGCGACGATTTCCGCCGTATCGAAAAAGTGAAGGCCCGCCGTATCCGTGTGGCGGACGAAGCCCGCGCGCGCGAGGTCGAAGCCGCGCTCAAGCAGGGGGGCAATTTCGAAGCCCTGGCGAAGCAGTTTTCCATTGCGCCGGATGCCGCAACTGGCGGCGATCTCGGCTGGATCAAGCACGGCGAGAAGGCGCACGGCTGGCTCGACAGCATGGCCTTCCTGCAGCAGCCCGGCCAGCCGTCGCGGCCGGCGCGCCTGCCGGGCGCGGAGGGCGAGGAGCCCGGGTGGGAAATCCTGCTCGTGGAAGAGCGCGTGATGGGCTGGCAGCCGGTGGACAGCGAGTCCGTGCGTTACCTGGCCAGCCAGGCCATCGCCAAGCAGAAGGCCATGGATGAATACCGCGGCACCCTCGAGCGCGTGCGCCGCGAGGCCGACATCAGACTGCAACCGGAACTGGCGCCGCTGGCGCGTCCGCAGGGGAAGAAGTGATGACGACCAATCGCTGGCTCATGCTCGGCTTTGCCGTACTGGCGGTGTTGGTGGTCCTCGCCGGCCGCTGGCTCTGGAACGACAGCGAAGGGGAGGTGGCCGCCACCCCGGAAGAGGGGAGCGTGGTGCGCCCGATCGCCGACACGCGCCTGCCGGCGCTGCCGCCGACCGGCGAGGTGGCACCGCCGCCACTGGCCGGCTCGGATTCGCCGCTGGTGCCGATGCCCGAATCGACGGTCGATGCGGCCGAGAGCATGGCGAAGGCGATGGAGCATGGCGATCCGCAGGCACCGAAGGTCGTGCGTGACGCGCCGCGCGAGGCGCCCACCGCCGCCGAACTCGCCGATCCTGCGGCCTACCAGCGCTACGAGGCACGCCAGAACCAGCGGCTCTATAGCCAGTACGTGCAAGCCGCCGACCAGGAAATCCCGCGCTTGCAGGCCGATATCCAGCGCGCGAAAGCGGCGGGCCTGCCACCCGAGCAGATTGCCGAGGGCGAAGAAAAGTTGCGCCGGATCCAGGCGATGCGCGATCAGTTGCAGGCAGACAATCCCGGCATTCGTTGACCCTTGTGCGGGCGCGCCGGGCGATGGCCGGCGCTTCCTCCCCGCCTGCGGTATTGGCAGCCTGTTTCGGCTGCGCATACTATGTAGCGACGCACTCTCGCGCCGGCCGAAGAACAACAACAGCCCACAGCCATGTCACAGCCAGTCGCGGAAAACCTCGGGTTCATTTCCGTTCCTGCCCTGCAGCAGTACCTGCGCAGCGCAGAAGCCTGCGGCCTCGTGCGCGAAAAGATGCTGGGCGAAGCCGACATTCCGGCGGAGCTGCTGCTCGACAACAACGGCCGCCTGCCGGGTGAAACCTTGCAGCGCCTGCTCAACTACATCCTGCCGCGCTGCGCCAATCCGCTTTTCGGCCTGCAGACCTCGCACTACATCCAGCCCGGTTCCTACAGCGTGATGGGCTACATCGCCATGACAAGCAATACGCTGGCCGAGGCCGTGATGCGCATGCCGCAGTACGAGAAGCTGGTGGGCGACATGGGCGTGTCCAGCGTGGAGTACGAGCCCGGCGCCATCTTCGTGCGCTGGAACTGCCGTTTCTCGGAACCGCTGGTGCGCCGCCACATCATCGAGAACGTGATCGCGTCCTGGACGACTTATTCGCGCTGGATGGCCGACAACCAGGAACTCTCGCCGCTGGCCATCCGCTTCGAGCACGATCCGCCCGCGGACCGCACGCTGCTCAAGCATTACCAGTCGATCTTCCGTTGCCCCGTGTATTTCAACCAGCCCATGACGGGCGTCGTGATCTCGCCGCATATCTTTGAGTATCCATTGCGCAGTCCCGACGCCACGCTGCGCGAGACGCTGGAGCAGCATGCGCAGGCCACGATGGCCTCGCTCAAGGAAAAATACTCGCTCGCCGACCAGGTGCGCTCCCTGCTGCGCGCCATGCTCTCCGACAACTCGCCGCGCAAGGAATTCGTGGCCGAGCAGATGGGCATGAATGTGCGCACGCTGCACCGCAAGCTGGCCGACGAGAACACGTCCTACCAGCAGATCCTCGACGACCTGCGCGCGGAACTGGCGCGCAAGTACCTGGAGCAGCCGCTGCTCTCCGTGGAAGAGATCGCGCGCAAGCTCGGCTTCACCGAAAGCCGCTCCTTCATCCGCTACTTCAAGGGCTATACCGGCATGACGCCGGGCGAGTTCCGCCAGGCCAATCCGAAGCTCGCCGGCGAGACCCGCGAAGAGCCGCAAACCTGACCCGCGCGCTGCCCGCAGCGGGCGGCGCGGTTGCCCCCGAGCCCTTTGATTTCTCTGCTGCGCCCCCATTGCAGGTTCATTGGCGCTTCGCCGCTTTCACCGCATCGTTTTGCTGACGCTGACGCTGACGCTGACGCTGACGCTGACGCTGACGCTGACGCTGACGCTGACGCTGACGCTGACGCTGACGCGCCTTCGCGCTTTGCCCGCGCGGCAGGAGGGTTCCCGTGACACTGCAGTCCCTGCTGGAGCAGATCGATGCCTGTACGCTGTGCGCGCAGGCCTTGCCGCTCGGGCCCAGACCCATCCTGCAGGTGCATCCCGAAGCGCGCATCCTGGTGGCCAGCCAGGCGCCGGGCCGCAAGGCGCACCAGTCCGGCATTCCCTTCGACGATGCCAGCGGCGAGCGCCTGCGCGAGTGGATGGGTATCTCGCGGGAGCAGTTCTACGATCCGCGCCAGGTCGCCATCCTGCCCATGGGTTTCTGTTATCCGGGCCGGGGCAAGAGCGGCGACCTGCCGCCCCGGCGCGAGTGCGCGCCGGCGTGGCGCGCGCAGCTGCTGGAGCAGCTCAAGGGCATCGAGCTGACGCTGCTCATCGGGCAGTACTCGCAAGCCTGGCACCTGGCCGGGCGCCGCGACACGCTCACGGCAACCGTGCAGGCCTGGCGCGACTACGTCCCTGCCGTGCTGCCCCTGCCGCATCCGAGCCCGCTCAACAATCTCTGGCTGAGCCGCAACCCCTGGTTTGCCGACGAGGTGCTGCCGGTGCTCCGGTGGCGGGTCGCGGAGTTGCTGGGCAGGGCGTGAACGGCGCGGCGTCGCCGAGGCTGTCCTCCCGACTGAACGTCGCCGCTGGCGGCACAATAAAAAAGCCGGCACTCGCCGGCTTTTTCTCGATCTCATTCCACCGCAGGCGCGGCCTAGCGACGCGGTCGTGCGTAGACATCCTCGCCGGATTCCACTTTCTTGAAGCGCTTGTAGGTCCACTGGTATTGCGCCGGCTCGGTGAGGATCACGTTTTCCACGGTGCGGTTCATGGCGGCCGTCGACGTGGCGACATCCTCGCTGTAGATCGCCGGGTCCGGCTCGCTGAAAAAGATCTCGAAGCCGTCGCCCCCGGAGCGGCGCAGGCAGGCCATCACCACCACGCGGCAGCCGGTGCGGCCGACCAGCTTGGGCACCATCACGCCGGTCCAGGTGGAGACGCCGAAGAAGGGCGCGAAGATGCCGCCATTGTCGTGCGGCACATGGTCGGGAAGGATGGCGCAGAAGCGGTTCTGCCGGAGGCCCTTGAACAGGGCCTTCACGCCGCGCTCGTCGGCCGGGACCAGCGTGGCGCTGAGCCGGCTGCGGGCTTCCAGCACGAAGGTGTCCACGCCTTTGTCCTTGCCCGGCTTGTACATGATGATGGAAGGCACGCGCTCGTTCAGCCAGGCGTTCATGAACTCCCAGGTGCCGAAGTGCGGAACGATGGCGATGGTGCCGCGGCCGGCAGCGATGGCCGCGTGGAAGATGTGCTCGTCGTGCACCGCCTTGATCTGGGCCAGGCTGTAGGCGGGGGGGCTGCCCCAGGTCTTGGCCATTTCCAGCGCCGTCATCGCGGTGGAGACGATGTTCTCGCGCAAAATGCGCTCGCGCCACTCCGGCGTCTGCTCCGGAAAGCAGAGCTCCAGGTTGCGGCGGACCGTGTGCGCGGTCTTGCTGTTCTGGCCGACCAGGATGGCAATGCCGGCGATGAAGGCGCCCATGCGCTGCAGGAAGCCGAGTGGCAGGCGGCTGAAGAAGCGCAGCAGGCGCAGGTAGAAGCGTTCCTTGCCGGAAAGTTCCTGGAGGGTGCGGGAGGGGATGTCGTTCATCGTCGCGGCAGGCAGGGGCGGGGCTGCCAAGGATAGTGGAATCACCGGGGCAGACCAAGGCGATGCAGGGGCGGGCACCGCGGCTATAATCCGCCGCCTGCCCGCCACCGGAGCCCTTCGTGGATTTCCTCGATCCTGTCCGCGCCTTCCTTGCCTGTCCCACGCCCGCCCGCTGGATCGAGGCGGCGCAGGCCGACCTGCCCCTGCTGCTGCAGGACCACGCCAACTGCGAGAAGAAGGCGGCCGGCACGGCCATGAACCTGCTGTTCCGCTACAGCGGACGTAGCGAACTGCAGGTGCTGCTGGCGCAGCTCGTGCGCGAGGAGATGCTGCACTACGAGCAAGTGCTGGAGATCATGCAGGCGCGCGGCATTCCCTACCGGCCGGTGTCGGCGGCGCGCTACGCCGGCGGCTTGCGTGAGCACGTGCGCACCCATGAGCCCGGCCACCTGGTGGACATCCTGATCGTGGGTGCCTTCGTCGAGGCGCGCTCCTGCGAGCGCTTCGCGGCGCTGGCGCCGCACCTGGATGAGGAGCTGGCGCGTTTCTATACCTTCCTGCTGCGCTCCGAGGCGCGTCACTTCGAGTACTACCTGGGGCTGGCGGAGCAGTATTCGCCGGAGCCCATCGCGGCGCGGGTGGCATTCTTCCGGGAGGTGGAGCGGGAGCTGGTCGAGCGGCCGGACACGGAAATCCGCTTTCACAGCGGGCCGCCGGGCTGATCCCGCCCTGAGGGCGGCACCTGCGTTGGCGCCTGCCACGTGAGGCAGGTGCCTACTTCGGTGCCTTAAGCGTTTCCAGCACGACCTGCAGCGAGCCGCTGTCGTCGCCCAGCCACACTTCGCCGTCCTGCACCGTGGACTGCAACTGCATGGTGCGCTGCGCCATCTTCGCCAGCGCCTCGGCGATCTCGCCGGGCACGTTCACGACGCTCACCTTGTCGAGTTTCTCCACGGCGCGACGGTTCTGTTCCCACCATATGCCGGCGCTGTTGCCGCTGTAGGGATAGACGATCACTTCACGCGCGACGCCGCAGGCCTTGCGCAGGCGCTTCTCGTCGGGCTGGCCGACTTCGATCCATTTCTCCACCGCGCCGGTGAGGTCCTTCTGCCAGAGGTCGGGCTCGTCGTCGGAGGAGATGCCCTTGCCGAAGGCGAGCGTGTCGCTGGCGTTCAGCACAAAGGCGAGCAGGCGCACCATCATGCGCTCGTCCGTCTCGGAAGGGTGGCGGGCCAGGGTCAGCGCATGGGTCGCGTAGTAGTGGCGGTCCATGTCGGAGATGGTCAGGTCGGCTTTGAAGATGGTGGCGTTCTGGGCCATGTCGCGCTCGCGGGGTCGGGGTGCGCCGATCATACCCGCAAGCCGGTGCGGCGGCCCTGCACTTTATCCCGACAGTCGATTATGGGATGGTTGGCTACCATCAAGGCCGGCACAACACGGTCATCTTTGCCCACAGGGAAGCCCTGCATGTCCACCCAGTATCCCGCCGTCGACCCGGACGGCCTCCTCGAATATTCCGTGGTCTTCACCGATCGCGCACTGAACCACATGTCGCCACTGTTCCAGCAGGTCATGCGCGACCTCTCCACCACGCTGAAAAAGGTCTATCACGCCGACGCCGTGGCCATCGTGCCGGGCGGCGGCAGCTTCGGCATGGAGGCCGTGGCACGCCAGCTCGCCACCGGGCAGCAGTGCCTGGTGCTGCGCAATGGCTGGTTCAGCTACCGCTGGACGCAGATCTTCGAGATGGGCGCCATTCCCTCGGCCTGCACCGTGCTGAAGGCACGCCCGCAGGGCAGCGGCGCCCAGAGCGCTTGGGTGCCGGCGCCGGTGGAGGAGGTGGTGGCAACGATTCGCGCCGAAAAGCCCGCCGTGGTGTTCGCGCCGCATGTGGAAACGGCCTCCGGCATCCTGCTCCCGGACGATTACCTGCGGGCGGTCGCGTCCGCCGTGCACGCGCACGGCGGACTCTTCGTGCTCGACTGTGTCGCCTCCGGCACCGTGTGGGTCGACATGCAGGCCTGCGGCGTGGACGTGCTGATCAGCGCGCCGCAGAAGGGCTGGAGCTCGACGCCCGGGGCGGCGCTCGTCATGTTGAGCGAGGCCGGCCGCCGGCGCGTGGAGGAAACCACCAGCACCAGCTTCGCCGCCGACCTGAAGAAATGGCTGCAGATCATGCAGGCCTACGAGAACGGTGGCCATGCCTACCACGCCACCATGCCGACCGGCGCGCTGGCACAGTTGCGCGACACCATGAAGGAGATGGAGGGCATCGGCTTCAGCGCGTTGAAGCTGAGGCAGATCGAACTCGGTCGCCGCGTGCGCGAGCTGTTCGCGCGCCACGGCCTCAAAAGCGTGGCTGCCGACGGCTTCGGCGCGCCCGGCGTCGTCGTCTGCCACACGGACGATGTCGACATGCATAACGCAAAAAAGTTCATTGCCCAGGGCCTGCAGACGGCGGCCGGCGTACCGCTGATGTGCGACGAGGGGGCGGAGTACCGGACCTTCCGCGTCGGCCTCTTCGGGCTGGACAAGCTGGCCCATATCGAGCGCACCGTGGAACATCTCGACCGCGCGCTGAAAGCCATCCGCGGCAGTTGAGCGGGAACACCCGGCGCGTCCAAGCGGTAATGCCATCGGTGCGGTGACATGGAGAGAAGTCGGCCGCTTGCCAAGGCACGTTGCGCCCGTTCCGAATGAAAGAAAAAGCCCGCATATCGCGGGCTTTTTCTTTCGTGCATCCAGACGCCGGCATGCTGCAGGCAGGTCCCTGGCGCGGTGCGGCTGCGCTCAAGGCTCCTTCCGCTTCACCTTGAACCAGGCGGCATACATCGCTGGCAGACTGAGCAGCGTCAGGGCGGTGGCCACGATCAGGCCACCCATGATGGCCGCCGCCATGGGGCCCCAGAAGTTGCTGCGCAGCAGCGGGATCATGGCGAGCACGGCGGCCGCCGCCGTCAGCATGATGGGCCGGAAGCGGCGCACTGCCGCGTCGACCACGGCGGTCCAGCGATCAACGCCGGCGGCGATGTCCTGCTCGATCTGGTCGAGCAGGATCACCGAGTTGCGGATGATCATGCCATTCAGGGCGATGACGCCGAGCATGGCCACGAAGCCCATCGGCTTGGCCAGCAGCAGCAGCGTCAGCGACGCGCCGATCAGGCCCAGCGGTCCCGTCAGGAAGACCAGCAGGCTGCGCGAGAAGCTGCGCAGCTGCAGCATCAGCAGCGTGAAGATGATGAACAGCATCAGTGGCACGTTGGCCGAGATCGAGCTCGTGCCCTTGCTGGACTCCGCCACGATGCCCGCGATGTCGATGCGGTAGCCGGGCGGCAATTCGCCGCGCAGCGTGTCGAGCTTCTCGTTCAGGCGCAGCGCCACCGTCGTGCCCTGGATGCCTTCGCGCACATCGCCCTGCACGGTGATGGCGAAGTTGCCGTTCTGCCGCCAGATCACCCCGGGCTCCCAGGCGAGCGAGGCATGCCCCACCTGCGAGAAGGGAATGGAGGCGCCGCTGGCCGTCGGCAGGTAGGCGCTCGAGAGCGCGGTCAGCGAGCTGCGCTCGGCTTCGGGCTGGCGCAGCATGATGCCGATCTGCCGGTTGTTCTCGCGGTACTGGCCGATCGGCAGGCCGGAAAGAATCGTCTCGCTGGCCGTGGAAAGCGATTCGTTGCTGACGCCGAGGGCGCGCGCGCGGGCCTGGTCGACCTCCAGCTTCAGCACCTTGATCTCTTCGTTCCAGTTGTCGTTGACGCCGCGCATGTCGGCATCCTGGCGCAGCACGCCCTTCACGTTCTCGGCGAGGGTGCGCACCTGCAGCGGGTCCGGGCCCATCACGCGGAACATGACGGGATAGGTCACCGGCGGGCCGTTGGGCAGCAGCTGCACGCGCGTGCGCAGCTCCGGGAACTCCTGTGCCATCAGGCGCGGCAGGTCGCGCCGGATGCGCTCGCGGTCCTCGTGCGAGGCCGGCAGCACGATCAGCTGCGACACGTTGTCCTGCGGAAAGATCTGCTCCAGCGGCAGATAGAAATGCGGAACCCCGGAGCCGATGAAGGTCGACACCGTCGACACGCCCTCGACCTTGCCGAGGCGCGCCTCCACGCGCTTCGCCATCGCCTCGCTGGCCGCGAAGGAGGTGCCTTCCGGCAGCCACAGGTCGACGATGATCTCGGGACGGCTGGAGTCGGGGAAGAACTGCTTTTCCACCGCCTGCATGCCGATGATGCCGAGCATCAGCGCGCCGAGCGTGGCGCCGATCGTCAGCCAGCGGTGCTGCACGCAGTAGTCCACCAGCTCGCGCACGCGCCGGTAGAACGGCGTGTCGAAAACCTCGCCATGGCTTGCCGGCTGGTCGCGCAGCAGCTTGTAGCCGAGGTAGGGCACGAAGTAGATGGAGACGAACCAGGAGATCAGCAGCGCCGCCGTCGTCACCGCGAAGATGGCGAAGGTGTATTCGCCGGTGGCGGAGTTGGCGAGGCCGATGGGCAGGAAGCCTGCGGCCGTGATCAGCGTGCCGGTGAGCATCGGCATGGCGGTGGCGGTGAAGGCATAGGTGCTCGCCTTTAGGCGGTCGAGGCCTTCCTCCATTTTGCGCACCGTCATCTCGATGATGATGATGGCGTCGTCCACCAGCAGGCCAAGCGCGATGATGAGCGAGCCCAGCGAGATCTTGTGCAGGTCGATGCCGACCCAGCTCATCACGAGGAAGGTGGCGGCCAGCACGGTGGGAATGGACAGCGCCACCACGAGGCCCGGACGCGTGTCGATGCGCCACGGGTTGCGGTGCAGCCCGAGGCTGAGGAAGCTCACGGCGAGCACGATGATCAGCGCCTCGGCCAGCACGCGCAGGAATTCGCGCACCGACAGCGCCACGGCCCCCGGCTGGTCCTGCATCTGTTCGAGCTCGACGCCGGCGGGCAGGCGCGCGCGCAGGTCGGTGGTGGCGGTCTTCAGGTTGTCGCCCAGCTGGATGATGTCACCGCCCTTGGCCATGGAGATGGCGAGGGCGATGACCTCGCGGCCATTGTAGCGGGCCTTGGGCGCGGGCGGGTTCTCGTAGGCGCGCGTGATCACGCCGAGGTCGCCGAGTCGGAGCGTGCGGCCGCTGAAATGCAGCGGCAGCGCGCGCAGCGTCTCGAGGTCGTCGAACTGGCCGCCGATGCGCACCTGCAGGTTCTCGCCCGCGGTGTGCAGCTCGCCGGCATAGGCCACGGCGTTCTGCGCGTTCAGCGCCTGGATGACCTGGCGGAAATCGATGCCGAGGCGCGCCAGCTTGCGCTGCGAGATCTCGACGTAGACTTTCTCGTCCTGCACGCCGATCAGCTCGACCTTGGCCACGTTCGGCACCTGCAGCAGCTGCTGGCGGATGAAGTCGGCCTGGTCGCGCAGCTCGGCGTGCGAGAAGCCGTCGCCGGAGAGGGCGTAGATCACGCCGTAGACATCGCCGAACTCGTCGTTGAACACCGGGCCCTGCACGCCGGCGGGCAGGCGGTGGCGCATGTCGCCGATCTTCTTGCGCACCGTGTACCAGACCTGCGGCACTTCGCCCGGCGGCGTGTAGTCCTTGATCTCGAGCAGGAAGGTGGTTTCGCCCGGCTTGGAGTAGCTGCGGATGCGGTCCACATAGGGCGTTTCCTGCAGCGTCTTCTCCATGGGATCGGAGACCTGCTGCGCCATCTGCATGGCGGTGGCGCCGGGCCAGAAGGCGCGGATCACCATCACGCGGAAGGTGAAGGGCGGGTCTTCGTCCTGGCCCAGCTGGAAATAGGCGGCCGCGCCCGCGACCAGCAGCACCACCAGCAGGTACAGCGTGATGGCCGGGTTCTGGATGGCGATGCGCGAGAGATTGAAGCGCTCGCTGAACTTTTCGCGCTCCGGTGCGGGATTCGGGTGGGGTCCGGACATGATGGCTCTCCGGACTCAGTCGTGGTTCGTGGCGGTAAAGGGCTGCACTTTCTGGCCTTCGGCCAGCACGTGCACGCCGGCGATCACCACCTGCATGCCCGGCGCGAGACCGGCGACGAGCACGTCGTTGCCGTCCGCGCCCACGGACTTCACGGCGTGCTGCCGGACCACCTGCGCCTTGTCGTCGAACACCCACACCAGCGTATTGCCCTGCTTGCCGAAGATCGCCGTGGTCGGCAGGCGCGTGGCGCCCGACTTCGTGGCCGGCAGTTGCAGGTGCACCGTCGCGGACTGGCCGAGCGCGAGGGCATCGTTGGGCGCCTTCACCGTGTAGCGGGCGCGGAAGGTACGGGTGACCGGATCGGCGGCGGCGGAGAGCTCGCGCAGCGTGGCGGGCAGCTTCACGTCGGGACGCGCCCAGAGCGAGGCCTGGGCGCGTGCGCCGCGGGCGAGGGCCGTGCGGTTTTCGGGGAATTCCACCTCGATTTCACGCGGGCCATCCTGCGCCAGGCGGATCACCGGCTGGCCGGCGCCGACCACCTCGCCGACATCGGCGAGCACGGCCGTCACGACGCCGTCGGCATCCGCGCGCAGCACCGTGTCGACCAGGCGATTCTGTTCCAGCGAGAGCCCGCTCTGCGCCTGGCGGAACTGCGCCTCCGCACCCGAAAGCTCGACGCGCTTGCGCTCCATTTCGGTGGCGGAGACGAAGCCCTTGCGGCTGAGCTCCTGGTAGCGCGCGTATTCGGCGCGGGCGTTCTCGAGACGGGACTCGGCGGCGATCAGCGCCGAGCTGGCGGCCTGGTCGGACAGCTCGAAATCGCGCGAGTCGAGCCGGGCGAGTTCGTCGCCACGGCGCACGCGCTGTCCGGTTTCCACGCGGCGTGCGACGAGTTTTCCGTCCACGCGAAAGCCGAGGTTCGATTCCACCCGCGCGCGCACTTCGCCCGCGAGTTCCGCGGTGGCGGTCACGGTGCCGGCGCCCACCGTCATGAGCTTGACCGGGCGTACCGGCGCCGGTGGCGGCTCTTTGCGGTCGCAACCGGCGAGCACGGAGGCGGAGATGAGCAGGGAGGGCAGGAGCAGGCGGTTCATGGCGTGTTCTCTCCGGTGCGGGCCAGTCCGTTGGCCATGGGAAGCATGAGCCCGTCGTAGAAGATGCTGACCACTTCATCGACATAGGCGGAAACGGATTCGGGGGAGGCGAGGCGCGGCGCCAGCACGTGCTTGTACACGCCCGGCATGGCGATCATGCGCATGATGCCGAACACCATGCCGGTACAGGCCTCGTGGCTGAGCTGTCGCATCAGGCCCTGGGCGGCGGCTTCGTCCACGAGGGCGTGGATGCGGCTGGTGTAGGGGTCGACGTAGTGCTGGCGCAGGTGGTCGGCGCGCTCGTTCTCGCCTTCACCTTCGCGGAACATGAAGGCGATCACGTCCGGCTGCGAGCCGAGCATGGTCAGCGAGGCCTTGAGGTTGCGGCGCAGCTTCCAGGCGACGTTCTCCGCCTCGATGCGCTCCAGCGTGTTCACGAGCTGCCGGTAGAGCGGGGCGAAGACGCTGTCGGTCGCTTCGTACCAGAGCTGCTGCTTGCTGCCGAAGTGGTGGCTCAGCAGGCTGTCGCTGATGCAGCAGGTGGTGGCGAGCTGGCGCAGTGACACGCCGTCGTAGCCGTCACGGGCAAAGGCGGCGAAGGCACGCTTGAGGATGTCGTCGCGCGCCATGGCGGATCCGTCGCGGCGGGGACGGCCGGGACGTCGCAGGGGAGTTTGTAGGGAAGTGGTGGACATTTTGTACTTTTTTATTGGGCGTCTGCCCAATAGGAGCAGTACTTTCGATTGATGTCACCCCCCTTCAGCATCGGCATCGGGACAATTTGCGACCCGTCGGTTCCCTGGCGTGCCGGGAAAGCCGGCACGTCAGGCGGCAGCCGCCGGGCAGGGCGGGGCGCCTGTCTCAGGCACCCCGCCGCGCCGGCCGCTGTGTCAGGAAAATGTCCGCCTGCGCGACAGTCTCCTGCCAGGGCCAGGCCTGCAGCCGGAGTTCGCTGACCGGCTCCCCGTACCAGTGCTGGCGCAGGAAACGCATGCATAGCGGGGCGATGGCACGCAGGTCGTCCGTGGCCATCTCGCTGTGCACGTCCTCCTCGCGCCAACCCTCCGGCGCACACAGCGCCACCCGGAACTGCCGGGCCAGGACTCGCTCGCGGCGGAGCTGGCCGGCCAGCTTGCCGGCGAGGTCGACCAGCACGGTCTGCAGCAGCACCAGGTCCCGGGTCACGGCCGGGAGCCGGCGTTGCTGGCTGTGCGAGACGCCGGCGGGCGGTGCGGAAAGTACCGGGGCGGGGTCCTGGCCTTGCGCCATCAGCCACAGCCGGCGACCAAGGTTGCCGAAACGGCGTGCCGGGAGGTGGATGGGAATCTTCTTCATATCGCCACAACGATGGATGTCGTAACGCGCCAGGAACTCCGCGATGCCCGAGCCGCCACCCAGCACCTCTTCTATGGACAGCGGCGCGAGAAAGTCCGCCGCCGCAGCGGGCGGGACGACGCCGGCCAGGTTGTTATCCGCCAGTCTCGCGGCCTGCCGCGCCGTGGTCTTGTCCCCGCTGATGCCTACCCGGCAGGACAGCCCGACCGCCTCACCCACAGCGGTGCGGATCATGGCGGCGATCCGCGCAGTGTCGTGCCGGTAGTAGGCCTGGCAGTCGGTCAGGTCCAGGAAGGCCTGGTCCCGGCCGAAGACCTCGATGGCCGGCGCGACATCCGTGAGGGCCGCCATCAGACGTGCGGAGGCTGCGTCGTAGCGCGCCGGGCTCGCCACCACGCGCGCGAGGCCTGGACAGCGCGACTCGGCCTCGCTCCAGCGCATCCCCGGCCCGACGCCGGCCGCTGCCGCCTCCGGTGACACCGCATGCAGGAGCGTTCCCTTGGCGCTGCCGACGATACCGACCGCACGTCCCGCGAGCAGGGGATTGTCCTGCTGCTCCAGACGCCCCTGGAAATGGTCCAGCGTCACGGCGGCGACCATGCGCCGCCAGCGATGAAGAGGTGGCTTTATTGTACTGTTCATAAGGCCAGTATATGGCCTGATCCCGGCACGGCCAAGTCAGAGTGTTACCGAGCGGAGGATTACCCCGGTAACACATTGTGTGGCCCGGTAACACTACGATGAACGGCTTATATTCAGGCGTGAGTGGTAGTACGAAAGAGCGATGCCGGCATAGTGCCAAGACCGGCTGGTCACTGCCGTTGGGTACACAAAGCCGGACACCGGATAGACCTATCCGGCCATAGTCCTGATTCCTAAGGAGATTTTCGTAGGGCTGGCACGCTCGCTGCTCTAAGGCAGGGCATACGGAAGAAAAAGACGCCTCCAGGGCGCCAGAACGCAGTCTCCGACCACTACTAAAAGAATGGAGCAACAATAATGAAGAAGTTCCTTGCCGCCGCCGCCCTGATGCTGGTCACCGGTATCGCCACCGCCGGTACCTACTCCCAGACCCGCTATCCCATCGTTCTCGCGCCGGGCGTGCTGGGTTTCGACAAGGTCCTCGGCATTGAATACTTCTACGGCATCGCCGGCTCGTTGCGCTCCGAAGGCGCCACCGTCTTCAATACCTCCGCATCCGCCTTCAACAGCTCCGAAGCCCGCGGCGAGCAGCTGCTTGCCCAGGTCAAGACCGTGCTGGCCGTCACCGGCGCCCAGAAGGTCAACCTGATCGGCCACAGCCATGGCGGCTTCTCCGCCCGTTACGTCGCTGCCGTGATCCCGGCCCGGGTCGCTTCCGTCACCACCATGGGCTCCCCGGTCAAGGGCACCCCGCTCGGCAACGTGATGCAGCAGCTGGTGGACAATCCCTATGTGGGCGGCTTCGCCAACACCGTCGTGAACGCCTTCGCCACGCTGATGACGACCATCGCCGGCAACCCCTGGAACGAGGACTTCAAGGGCTCCATGGCCTCCCTCAGCACCACCGGCGCCGCGGCCTTCAACGCCAAGTTCCCGGCCGGCGTGCCCGCCACCGCCTGCGGCGAAGGCGCCTACACCGGCAATGGCCAGCGCTTCTACTCCATGGCCGGTACCAGCGTCGTGACCAACATCCTCGATCCGCTGGACACCTTTTTCGGCGTCACCAGCCTCATCATGAACGAAGACAACGACGGCCTGGTCGGCCGCTGCAGCAGCCACTTCGGCGACGTGCTGCGCGACAACTACTCCTGGAACCACGGCGACGAGATCAACCACCTGTTCGCCGTGCGCGGCCTGTTCACCTCCGAGCCCAAGTCGGTGTACCGCGGCCATGCCAACCGCCTGAAGAACGCCGGCCTCTGAGCGCTGTCCTCTTTGGTTAATAACGGCCGCACTTGCGGCCGTTTTAATTTGCAGTCGCGACCAGTAACCTGCTCGCGGCTGTCGCGCCTCAGTTCCGGCAGCGTGTCCTCCGGCCTGACCCGGAGCAGAAAAACAAGAAACGGGACATGACATGAAGAAGTCCGCCCTCATTGCCCTTGCCCTGGGTGCCGTGGTCATCCTGGGCCTTCTGTTCTGGCTCGCGCCGGATGACGAGTCCGCCGCCGGCATCGACCCTGCCACCGGCATGCCGGCCCGCTCCGATGGCCCTTCTGCGCACCAGTTGCCCGCCACCTTCACGACCGGCACGGAGAGCCTGCCCGGCTCGCTGCAGGGCACCGAGGTCGACGGCGAGCTCGAGGTGGATGCCAGCGGCCGCCTCAAGATCACCAACGGTGTGCGCCGCGTGTTCGACTATTTCCTCTCGGCAATCGGCGAAGAGCCACTGGAGAGCATCGTCGCCCGCATCCGCGCCTATATCCGCCACAAGCTGCCGGCCTCGGCCGCCGCCGAGGCAGAGCAGCTGCTCGACAGCTACCTGGCCTACAAGCGCGGCCTGGAGGGCATGCAGCAGGGGCAGCCGGGCGGCAGTACGCTGGACCTCGACGCCATCCGCCGCCAGATGCAGCAGGTCCAGGCCTTGCGCACGCAGTTCTTCAAGCCGGAGGTCATCACGGCATTTTTCGGCGACGAGGACGTGTACGACCGCTACACGCTGGCCCGTCTCGAAGTCATGCAGAACAAGTCCCTTTCGCCGCTGCAGCGCGCCCAGCAACTCGGCGGCCTCGAGGACATGCTGCCGGAGGCCATGCGCGAGTCCATCAAGGTCATCAACCAGGTGCAGAACCTGGACGCACTCACGCAGGACTGGAAGAAGCGCGGCGGCTCTCCCGCCGAGTTGCGCCAGATCCGTGAGAGCGTTGTCGGCCCCGAGGCCACGCAGCGCCTCGAGGCGCTGGATCAGGAGCAGGCGAGCTGGAACCAGCGCATGGACGCCTGGTACAAGGAGCGCGACACCATCCTCGCCAATACCAGCCTGAGCGAGCAGGACCGCCAGAAGCAGATCGTCGAGCTGCGCAAGCAGCGCTTCAGCGGCGCCGAGAGCGTGCGGGCGGAGTCGCTGGAACATATGCGCGACCGCGGCGAGGTGGTGAACCGCTAGGCCGCGCTTTGCAGCCGCCTGCTGCCCCCTGAAAACGAAAGCCCGCCGATTGGCGGGCTTTCTGTTTAGGGACGCTGGTGAGCCGTCGTCCGGCTGGCGTTCGTCAGAAGCGCCACGTCTCCAGCCGCAGGCCGTCGTCATCGGCCACGCCGATCACGGCCTCGCCGCTGTCCTCGCGCCAGTCGCCGAGTACCATGCGCCGGGCCGGCCGGCCCGCCACGTCGAGCTCGTGCACCTGCGGACGGTGGGTATGGCCGTGCAGAAGCGTTGCCGCGTCGCTCTCCTGCAGCACGCGTGTCACTTCTTCAGGCGTCACGTCCATGATGTTTTCCGGCTTGTTGGAGTTGTTGGCCTTGCTTTGCATGCGCCACATGCCGGCGATCATCAGGCGCTGCTCCAGCGGGTTGGCCAGCATCATCTGCTGCCAGGCCGGGTCGCGGCTCTGGGCACGGAAGGCCATGAATTTCTCGTCGCGGGTGCAGAGCTGGTCGCCGTGCATGAGCAGCACGCGCTGCCCGTCGAGCTCCACGACGGCGCTGTCCGGCAGCAGGGTGCCGCCGGTGGCCCCGGCAAAACCGGTGCCGAGCAGGAAATCGCGGTTGCCGTGCACGAAATACAGTTTGGTCCCGCTGTCGGCGAGCGCGCGGAAGGCCTCGATGACGCGGTTGTTGTAGTCGTCGCGATGGTCGTCGCCCACCCAGGCCTCGAACAGGTCGCCCAGCACATACAGCGCGGTGGCGCCGCGGATGTGCTCCAGCAGGGCCAGGAAGCCCGCGGTGACACGGGGGAGGTCGGGGGAGAGGTGGAGGTCGGAGATGAAGTAGGTGCGGGACATGGGCGTCAGGCAGGCTCCCGGCGTGGCGCCGGGAGCGCGTCGCGGCTTATTCGCTGATGATTTCGGCGGACTCGATGACCACCGGGGTGCTGGGCACGTCCTGGTGGAAGCCGTGGCGGCCGGTGGGCACTTTCTTGATCGCGTCGATCACGTCCAGGCCTTCGGTCACCTTGCCGAACACGGCATAGCCCCAGCCCTGGGCATTCTTGCCCGAGTGGTTCAGGAAGTCGTTGGCCTTCACGTTGATGAAGAACTGGGCGCTGGCCGAGTGCGGATCGTTGGTGCGGGCCATGGCGATGGTGCCGGCGTCGTTCTTCAGGCCGTTGTCGGCCTCGTTCTGGATGGGGGCATTGGTGGGCTTCTGGTGCATCTGGGCGTCGAAGCCGCCGCCCTGGATCATGAAGCCGTCGATGACGCGGTGGAAAATCGTGCCGTCGTAGTGGCCGCTCTTCACGTAGGCGAGGAAGTTGGCGGTGGTCTTGGGGGCCTTCACGCCATCCAGTTCCAGGACGATGCGGCCCTTGCTGGTGTTCAGTGCGACGGTTGCCATGGTGATATTTCCTTTTAAATCAGACCCTTTCGGGATGCATGCCGGTTGAGGGGGAGGGGAGGCGCAGGTAGACTCTCTGCTTTCTCCGCGTCCGCCCGGGCGGGACGGGCCGCTATGATAGGCGGCGCATCCCCCCCTGTCATGCCCATACTGATCCGAGAACCCCAGGCGCATTCCAGCGATCATGATCGAACCCAAAGATTTCATCCGTGCCCAGGTGGCGGCCGACCTGGCCTCGGGCAAGCACACGAAAGCCATTACCCGCTTTCCCCCGGAGCCCAACGGCTACCTGCACATCGGCCATGCCAAGTCCATCTGCCTGAATTTCGGCATCGCGGTCGAGTCGGAGGGCGAGTGCAACCTGCGCTTCGACGACACCAATCCCGAGAAGGAATCGCAGGAATACATCGACGCCATCCGCCGCGATGTGCAGTGGCTGGGTTTCGACTGGGCCGGCCCGGTGCGCTACGCCTCCGATTATTTCGACGTGCTGCACGACTATGCCGTGGAGCTCATCAAGATGGGCAAGGCCTACGTCGATTCGCAGAGCGCCGAGGAAATGCGCGCCAACCGCGGCTCGCTTTCCGAGCCCGGCAAGAACTCGCCTTTTCGCGACCGCAGCGTGGAAGAAAACCTCGAGCTTTTCGCGAAGATGCGCCGTGGCGAATTCCCGGACGGGTCCTGCGTGCTGCGCGCCAGGATCGACATGGCCTCGGGCAACATCAACCTGCGCGACCCGGCCATCTACCGCATCAAGCACCTGCACCATCACCAGAGCGGCGACAAGTGGTGCATCTATCCCATGTACGACTACACGCACCCGATCTCGGACGCGCTGGAGTTCATCACGCACTCGCTGTGCACGCTGGAGTTCGAGGATCATCGCCCGTTCTACGACTGGGTCCTCGATACGCTTGCGCACGTGTTGCCGCAGCCGGGGAGTGTGGTCGACGTGTGGGGCAAGGTCGGCGCGGCGGCCGGCGAGAACACCGTGCTGCCGCACCCGCAGCAGATCGAGTTCTCCCGTCTCAACGTGAACTACACCGTCACCAGCAAACGCAAGCTCAAGCAGCTGGTCGACGAAGACCTCGTCAGCGGCTGGGACGACCCGCGCATGCCCACTGTCTCCGGCATGCGCCGCCGCGGCTACACGCCGGAGGCGCTGCGTGATTTCTGTAGCCGAGTTGGCGTGACCAAGAGCGAAGGCGTGGTCGACGTCGGCATGCTGGAGTTCTGCGTGCGCGAGCACCTCGAGAACACCGCGCCGCGCGCCATGGGCGTGCTGCGACCCCTCAAGGTCGTGCTGACCAATTTTCCGGAGGGCGAGGTCAAGGAAATTCGCGCGGCGCGTCATCCCAATCTGCCGGAGATGGGCGAGCGCGTGATTCCCTTCACCCGGGAGCTCTACATCGATCGCGCCGACTTCGAGGAAGTCCCGCCCAAGGGCTACAAGCGACTGATCCCGGGCGGCGAAGTGCGCCTGCGCAACGCCTACATCATCAAGTGCGAGGACGTGATCAAGGACGCCGAAGGGCGTGTCACCGAGCTGCGCTGTTCCTGCGACCTCGACACCTTTGGCAAGAACCCCGAGGACCGCAAGGTCAAGGGCGTGGTGCACTGGGTCTCGGCCAGCCACGGCCTGCCCTGCGAAGTGCGCCTCTACGATCGCCTGTTCACCGACGCGGCTCCCGACCGAGGCGACGTCGACTTCAAGACCTTCATCAATCCGAAAGCCCTGGAAATCGTGCAGGCCGTGGTGGAGCCGTCGCTTGCGGCCGCGCAGCCGGAGGAGCGGTTCCAGTTCGAGCGCGAAGGCTATTTCTGTTGCGACCTCGCCGACAGCCGGCCCGGCAAGCCTGTCTTCAACCTGACGGTGGGCCTGCGCGACTCCTGGAAGCCCGGCGCCTGACGCCGGCTATCGCACCACGCAGAGCCGCGGCTCTCCGGAGCCTGCCCTGCCGCGTATGCCTGACACGAGGTCTGATTCGTGCGAGCGGCGACAGGGCAGCGTGGTACCACGACACCTTTATCTAGCGAACGCCTGACCATGCTCGTCATCCACAACACCGAAAGCAAAAAGAAGGAAGTCTTCAGCCCGCTGCATCCGGGCGAAGTGCGCATGTATGTCTGCGGCATGACCGTGTATGACTACTGCCATATCGGCCACGCCCGCGTGCTGGTGTCCTTCGATGTGGTGACGCGCTGGCTGCGGCAGTCCGGCTACAAGGTCACGTATGTCCGGAACATCACCGACATCGATGACAAGATCATCAAGCGTGCCAACGAGAACGGCGAGGATTTCAACGCCCTTACCGAACGCTTCATCGCCGCCATGAACGAGGACGCCGACGCGCTTGGCGTTGTCCGTCCCGATATAGAGCCCAAGGCCACGGAGTATGTGGCCGAGATCATCGCCATGGTCG
This sequence comes from Moraxellaceae bacterium, assembly GCA_029237815.1. Classification (GTDB taxonomy): domain Bacteria; phylum Pseudomonadota; class Gammaproteobacteria; order Pseudomonadales; family Moraxellaceae; genus UBA2031. The sequence goes on along the minus strand of JAQZBP010000003.1, from coordinate 85,427 downwards.
AGCGATTGATCCTGAACGGACATGCGTATCCGGCAAGCAATGGCGACGTGTATTACTCCGTGTCGTCCTTTTCCACGTACGGTCGTCTGTCCAAGCGCAATCTCGAGGAGCTGCAGGCGGGCGCGCGCGTCGAGATCGACGAGATCAAGAAGGACCCGCTGGACTTCGTCCTGTGGAAGTCCGCCAAGCCTGGCGAGCCTGCCTGGGAATCGCCCTGGGGCCCCGGCCGCCCCGGTTGGCATATCGAGTGCTCGGCCATGTCCACTTGCTGCCTCGGCAATCATTTCGACATCCATGGTGGCGGTGGCGACCTGCAGTTCCCGCACCACGAGAACGAGATCGCCCAGAGCGAGGGCGCGACTGGCGAGCAGTACGTGAATACCTGGATGCATGTGGGCTTCGTGCAGGTGAACGACGAGAAGATGTCAAAGTCGCTGGGCAATTTCTTCACGATTCGCGACGTGCTCAGGCACTACACGCCCGAAGTGCTGCGCTATTTCATCGTGGCCAGCCATTATCGCAGCCCGCTCAATTACTCGAGCGAGGCACTCGACAATGCCAGGGCGTCGCTGGAGCGCTTCTATACGACGCTGGCCTCTTTCGACCTCGCTGGCGTGGACGAACCCGTGAACGCCGCTGGATTCGACCAGCGCTTCGCCGCTGCCATGGACGACGACTTCAATACGCCGGAGGCGCTGGCGGTGCTCTTCGAGATCGCGCGCGAGGCCAACCGTCTGGAGAAGGCCGGCAATGCGTCAGAAGGTGCCCGCTTCGCCGTGCTTTTGAAGCGCCTGGGCGGCCAGCTTGGACTCCTGCAGCAGGATCCCGATGCCTTCCGTCAGGGCGGCAGCGATTCCGTACTCGCGGCGGAAGTGGAGGGCATCATTGCCGGGATTGCAGCGGCCCGTGCGGCAAAGGACTATGCCCGGTCCGACGAGCTGCGCGAAACGCTGAAAGCGAAGGGAGTCGTGGTCGAGTTTTCGCGCGAAGGCATCAAGTGGCGCAAGGCGGATTGAACCGACGCGGTTCAGTCGCGGGCAGTCCACAGGAGCAATCCCTCTAGCGCGGCCATTTGGGCAAATGACCCGAATCGCAGTTGCACAATAAAGGCGCCCGAGATGAAAAAGCCCCGCATGACGGGGCTTTTTCATGGGCTGGTTGCACCCGACGGAACGAATGTGGCGTCAGGCGGTGCGTGCCTTGCGCACGGGCAGTCCGTTTTCGAACAGGATGAGCTCGTCGGCCGCGAACTGCCGCCACTCCTCATTGTCGGTGAGCGGCTGCGTAGCCACGACCGCCACGCGGTCTTCCGTCGTGGTGCCCTGCGAAAAATCGATGCTCATGTCCATGTCGGCCAGGTGTGCCTCCCGGAAAGGCCATTCGCGCACCACGTACCAGAGCTTCGAGGTGCAATGGGCCAGCAGGCCCTGACCGTTGGAGAGCAGGAAGTTGAATTCACCGTGGCGGCGGATATCCGGGATTCGCGCCAGCAGCTCTTCAAAGACCTCACCGAGGTTGGCCGGGCCGGAGGCGCCAAACATGGCGCGCAGGCCCTGCAGCAGGTCGCAGAAGGCATGCTCGCTGTCGGTGGAGCCCACCGGCTGATAGACCCCGTCCAGTACCGGGCGATAACCCTCGAGGTTGCCGTTGTGCGCGAATATCCAGTGTCGTCCCCACAGCTCGCGCATGAAGGGATGGCAGTTCTCCAGTTCGATGGCGCCCTGCGTGGCCTTGCGGATATGTGCGATCACATTCCGGGACTTGATGGGATAGTGCTTCACCAGCTGGGCAATGGGGGAGGTGAGGGCAGGCTCGTGGTCGATGAAGAGCCGGCAGGCCTTGTCCTCGAAGAAGGCGATGCCCCAGCCGTCGGCATGATGGTCGGTGCCGCCGCCGCGCTGGGCAAAGCCGCTGAAGGAGAAGGTGATGTCGGTAGGGGTGGCGCAGTTCATGCCCAGCAGCTGGCACATGTTGGTCAGTCATCCGGTTGGAGAGCGCCTAGCATAGCCGTCCCTGCCCGGCATTATCACGCGGCTTTCACGAAGGCGGCCTTTGTCCGTATGATGCGGGCTCCGGTGCCCGGCACCCCAATTCGCCCATTTAATGGACATTCTCATCATCCTGCTGTTGATCTTGGTCAACGGCGTCTTCGCGATGTCGGAAATCGCCATTGTCTCTTCCCGACGCGTCCGTCTGCAGCAGATGGCCGACGAGGGTGACCTTGGTGCCCGGGCGGCGCTGGCCCTGGCCGAGCATCCCACCCGGTTTCTTTCCACGGTGCAGATCGGCATCACGCTGATCGGTATCCTGAGCGGCGCCTTTGGGGAGGCGGCCATCACGCAGCGGCTCATTCCCGTATTCCAGGGGATTTCGTTGCTGGCGCCTTATGCCAAGGCACTGGCCACGACCTGCATGGTGATCATGGTGACCTATGTCACGCTGATCATCGGCGAGATCGTGCCCAAGCGTATCGGCATGCATTCGCCGGAGAAGATCGCGCGCCTGATGGCGCCCGTCATGCGCGGACTTGCCTGGATCACCAAGCCGCTGGTCACGCTGTTGAGCGCCTCCACCGATTTCCTACTGCGCCTGCTGGGGGCGCACCGGCGCGATGAATCGCCGATCACGGAAGAGGAGATCAAGGTGCTTGTGGCGGAAGGCACCGAAGCCGGCGTCTTCGATAAATCCGAACAGGACATGATCGAAAACGTGCTGCGACTCGAGGACTGGCAGCTTGCGCAGATCATGACGCCGCGCGCCGATCTCGTCGCGATCGACCTCGAGGACGAGGATGCGCGTCAACGCGAAGTCCTTGCGACCGCACGCCACAGCTACCTGCCAGTGTGTCGAGGGAGTATTTCCGAAGTCGTGGGCGTGGTGGCGTTGCACGACCTGCTTGCCCAGAAGATGCGCGGCGAAACGCTGGATATCCAAGGCGTGATGCATGAGCCCGTGTTCGTGCCGCTCAGCATTTCGCCATTGTCGCTGCTGGAGACATTCAAGCGCCGGCGTGAGCATCTTGCGCTCGTGGTGGACGAATACGGCAGCGTGCAGGGTCTGGTGGCACTGCAGGATGTGATGGAGCCCTTGGTGGGCCAGCTCGAGGCCGCCGACGAAAGCCTCGCGGAAGATCCGGATATCGTGCAGCGCGAGGATGGCTCCTGGCTGCTCGACGGGTCACTGCCCATGGAGCGATTCAAGCTGCTGTTCCCGGCTGAGACGGATGAGCTGGAGGAGGGCGGACGGGACTTCCAGACGCTTGCCGGCTTCGTGCTTTTCCTGCGCGGCCACGTGCCGGAAACCGGCGAGCATTTCGAGTGGAACGGCCTGCGTATCGAGGTGGTGGACATGGACAGGCGCCGCATCGACAAGCTTCTGGTCAAGCGGCTTGATGCCGACGTGTATATCGACCGTTAGCGCGTTCGTATTTGCCGCAGGAATGAAAAAGCCCGCATGGAGCGGGCTTTTTCATTCAGGACATCGTCAGCCGATCAGCTTCTCTCCCGCTTCCACGGTCTGGGTGATAAGAGTAGCGATGGTCATCGGACCGACGCCACCGGGCACCGGGGTATAGGCGCTGACCCTGTCCTTCAGCGGACCGAGTTCGATGTCGCCGATGCCACCCGGGTGATAGCCGGCATCCACCACCACGGCCCCGTCCCGTATCCACTCCGCCTTGATGAACTCCGGCTTGCCGACGGCTCCGATGACGATGTCCGCCTGGCGGATATGGTCCGGCAGGTTGCGTGTGCGGGAGTGGCAGATGGTCACGGTGCAGTCCGCGCCAAGCAGCATCAGCGCCATCGGCTTGCCGAGGATGGGGCTGCGGCCCACGACGACGGCATGCTTGCCGGCCAGAGGTACGTCATAGGCCTGCAGCAGCGTCATGATGCCTGCGGGTGTGGCAGAACCATATGCGGCCTCTCCCATGCTCATGCGGCCGAAGCCCAGGCAGGTGACGCCATCCACGTCCTTTTCCAGAGCGATAGCGTCGAAGCAGGCGCGCTCGTCGATCTGGTGCGGTACCGGGTGCTGCAGCAGGATTCCGTGCACGTCAGGGTTGCGGTTGAGCTGGTCGATCGCCTCCAGCAGCTCGTCGGTACTGGTGCTGTTTGGCAGTTCGATCTTGAGGGAATCCATGCCGACACGACGGCACGCGGTTCCCTTCATCTTCACATAGGTCGCCGACGCGGGATCGGCACCGACGAGAAGCGTCGCGAGGATAGGGGTCCGGCCGCTGCGGGCCTTGATGGCAGCCACTCGGGCAGCAAGCTCGGCTTCGATTCGGGTGGCAAGCTGCTTGCCGTCGAGCACAAGGGCGGGCATGGAAAACTCCGGCGGATTTGGAGGCCGCGGATTGTCGCACGAGCCTCCGGGCCGGCCAAATCCTGTGCGAATAAGTCGTGGAAAAGCCGGGAAAAAAGCCCGGCTGGCGCGTTGACGCACCAAGGGGGCGTAAGTATGATGCGCCCTCGCATTGAGGCGAGCCGGAAACGGTGTCGCTGGCGGCAAGCGGGGCATAGCGCAGCCCGGTAGCGCGTCTGCTTTGGGAGCAGAATGTCGGGGGTTCAAATCCCTCTGCCCCGACCAATTGCCGGCCATTCCGCCCACGGGCAACCCTGCGCTCGTAGCTCAGCTGGATAGAGCATCGGCCTTCTAAGCCGAGGGTCGCAGGTTCGAGTCCTGCCGGGCGCGCCATCCGTCTCAATGTTCTGCGTAATGGTGGTCGTAGCTCAGTTGGTAGAGTCCCAGATTGTGATTCTGGTCGTCGTGGGTTCGAGTCCCATCGACCACCCCATTATTTGTTGTAAAACCGTTGATTTCGCAGCGGTATTACCGTAAGGTTCGCGCCGCTTCAAATGAGCAGTGCTGCATGCGGGTCGTTAGCTCAGCTGGTAGAGCAGCGGACTCTTAATCCGTTGGTCGTTGGTTCGATCCCAACACGACCCACCAAATCCGCAAGACACGAAAGCGCCTACTGGCGCTTTTTTGTTGCCTGTTTTTGCCCCCCTGCAGCCAGCCCCGGGCTTTCCTTCTCAACGTCATTCCTTATAATCCCCGTCCTTTCACACGGGCCCACGGGCCAGCCCTGACGGAGCCGACCGCTCCCGCCTGACATATAGAGGATGCTATGCAAGTTTCTGTCGAGACCACGTCCGGCCTTGAGCGCCGCATGACCATTACCGTGCCGGCGGCCCGCGTCGACAGTGAGGTAAACCAGCGCATCAACAAGACGGCGCGTACGGTGCGCATGGATGGCTTCCGTCCGGGCAAAGTGCCGGTGGCAGTGGTCAAGAAGCGCTTCGGCGCCAGCATCCGCCAGGAAGCCATGGGCGACCTGATCCGTGACTGCTTCTACGAGGCGGTGACCCAGGAGAAGCTGAACCCGGCCGGCTTTCCGACCATCGAGTCAGTAAAGGATGAAGCCAACGCCGATATCGCTTTCGTGGCCAGCTTCGAGGTCTATCCGGAGGTCAAGCTGAACAGCTTCTCGGCGATCAAGGTGGAGCGTCCCCAGGTGGAAGTTTCGGATGCCGATGTCGACAAGATGATCGATACACTGCGTCGTCAGCGTGCCAGCTGGGCTGAAACGGCTGAGCCTGCCAACGACGGGGATCGCCTGGATATCGACTTCGAAGGTTCGGTGAACGGCGAAGCTTTCGATGGCGGCACCGCCAAGGGTTTCAGCCTGACGCTGGGCTCCAAGCGCATGATTCCCGGTTTCGAGGAAGGCCTGGTCGGCGCCAAGGCTGGTGATGAGCGCACCCTGAACGTGACCTTCCCGGAGGACTACCAGGCCGAGAACCTGAAGGGCAAGGCCGCAGTGTTCAAGGTCAAGGTCAACAAGGTCGAGGCGCCGGTGCTGCCCGAGCTGGACGATACCTTCATCAAGTCTTTCGGTATCAAGGATGGAGGCGTCGACAAGTTCCGCGTCGATGTGCGCAAGAACATGGAGCGCGAACTCCGCCAGGCCGTGAAAAACAAGGTCAAGGGGCAGGTTCTCGAGGGTCTGATCGCGGCCCATGAACTGGATGTGCCCAAGGCTCTGGTGTCCAATGAAGTGGGCCGTTTGCGTCAGAACATGCTGCGCCAGTTCGGTGGCAATGCCAAGAACATCAGCCCCGACATGCTGCCCGACGAACTCTTTGCCGAGCAGGCCAAGCGCTCTGTCATGCTGGGCCTGCTGATCGGCGAGGTCATCAAGTCGGCTGAGCTGCAGGCTGATGCGGGCCGTGTCAGGGCCTTTATTGAGGAAGTCGCCGAGAGCTATGAGAGCCCGGCCGAAGTGGTGAACTGGTATTACGGCAACAAGGAGCAGCTCCAGCAAGTGGAAGCGGTGGTCCTGGAAGATCAAGTGGTGGAGCACATCCTCTCGCAGGCCCAGGTCAGCGACGCACCTGCGAAGTACGAGGATGTGCTGCGTCCCCAGCAGTAACACTTCTTTTACCGCTCCCCCCAAAAGGCGGGTCGCCTGCCCTTGACCGGCGGCCCGTCCTCTTCGACACTCCCTCTAGTGGTTTAGTGCCTGCCGCCACCCCGGATGTGGTGCCGGTGGCTTCCCCGGAGTCTTTCTCCGTCTGCTTTCAAGGATCCCGGCATGACCCTTTTTCAAGACCCGTATTCAGGCCTGGGACAGGCCCCCCAGGGCCTGGGACTCGTTCCCATGGTGGTGGAGCAGTCCGCGCGCGGCGAACGTGCCTTCGACATTTATTCCCGCCTGCTCAAGGAACGGGTGATTTTCCTGGTGGGGCCGGTCGAGGACCAGATGGCCAACCTGATCGTGGCCCAGATGCTGTTCCTGGAGTCCGAGAATCCCGAAAAGGACATCAACCTCTACATCAACTCGCCGGGCGGTTCCGTGACCGCCGGCATGGCAATCTACGACACGATGCAGTTCATTCGCCCCAATGTGTCGACCATTTGCGTCGGTCAGGCGGCCTCCATGGGCGCCTTCCTGCTGGCGGCGGGAGAGAAGGGCAAGCGGTTCTGCCTGCCCAACTCGCGGGTGATGATTCATCAGCCCTTGGGCGGCTTCCAGGGGCAGGCGTCGGACATCGCCATCCATGCCCAGGAGATCCTCAAGATCAAGGGGCGGCTGAACGAGTTGCTGGCTTTCCATACTGGCCAGCCGCTGGAGCGCATCGATCGCGACACCGATCGCGACAACTTCCTCGGTGCGGACGAGGCCAAGCTCTATGGTCTCGTCGACAATGTGCTGGAAAAACGTATTTGATGCCGGCGCCTGCAGGCGCCGGTGCTAGTGAGGTGGTTTGAATATGACCGATGAACGCAAGAGCGAGGGCAAGCTGCTCTTCTGCTCGTTTTGCGGCAAGAGCCAGCATGAGGTCACGAAGCTGATCGCCGGCCCTTCGGTGTTTATCTGCAACGAGTGTGTCGATCTCTGCAATGACATCATCCGGGAAGAAATGCCGGAAGAAAGCGCGGACAGCAAGGGCGACCGGCTGCCGGCTCCCCGTGAAATCAAGTCCACGCTGGACGAGTATGTGATTGGCCAGGACAAGGCCAAGAAGGTGTTGGCGGTAGCGGTCTACAACCACTACAAGCGTCTGCGCGCGGGCATGAAAAAGTCCGGCGGCTCGAAGCAGGGCGGCGATGTCGAACTCAGCAAGAGCAACATCCTGCTGATCGGGCCGACGGGATCAGGCAAGACGCTGCTCGCCGAAACCTTGGCCAGGCTTCTAAATGTTCCCTTCACCATTGCCGATGCCACAACTCTCACAGAGGCAGGGTATGTCGGCGAGGATGTCGAGAACATCATCCAGAAGTTGCTGCAGAAGTGTGACTACGATGTCGAGAAGGCCCAGACGGGCATCGTCTATATCGATGAGATCGACAAGATTTCGCGCAAGAGCGACAACCCCTCGATCACCCGCGACGTATCGGGGGAGGGAGTGCAGCAGGCATTGCTGAAGCTCATCGAAGGCACTGTCGCCTCGGTGCCGCCGCAGGGCGGGCGCAAGCATCCCCAGCAGGAGTTTCTGCAGGTCGATACTTCCAACATCCTGTTTATTTGCGGTGGCGCATTCGCCGGGCTCGACAAGATCATCCGCAACCGTTCGGAGCAGGGGGGCATTGGCTTCAATGCGACTGTGAAGACCAAGGATGAAAGCAAGAGCGTGGGCGAGGTCTTCAAGGAGGTCGAGCCGGAGGATCTGATCAAATATGGACTCATTCCCGAGTTCGTGGGTCGCCTGCCGGTCATCGCAACCCTTGAGGAGCTTGCCGAGGACGCGCTGATGCAGATCCTGACCGAGCCGCGCAATGCCCTCACCAAGCAGTATCAGAAGCTCTTTGGCATGGAAGACGTGGAGCTCGAGTTCCGGCCCGAGGCGCTGAGGTCGGTGGCGCGTCGGGCAATGGAGCGCAAGACGGGAGCCCGTGGTCTCCGCTCGATCCTGGAAGGGGTGCTTCTGGGCACCATGTACGAACTGCCTTCCATGGAGAACGTGTCCAAGGTGGTCGTTGACGAAAAGACGATTGCCGGTGAGGCTGAGCCTCTGCTCATCTATGCCAAGCCGGAAATCACGCCAAAGGCCGTGCCTGAATAAGTAGTAGCTGCACCTGAAAAAAGGGCCATATGGCCCTTTTTTCATGCCTTTTTTCCTTATTGCCCTTGTTTTTGAAAGCAGCCTCCCTCAAACATTAGGTATTCCCGTACTCGGCACAGGCCGCGTATGCCAGAGGGTTATTGCATGTACGACGAAAACCAGCTTCTTGATCTGCCGCTTCTCCCCCTGAGGGATGTGGTGATCTATCCCCACATGGTTATTCCCCTCTTTGTCGGTCGCCAGAAGTCCATCCATGCACTGGAGGCCGCCATGGCGGCCAATAAGCAGATTTTCCTGGTGGCCCAGCGCGATGCCGCGGATGATGATCCCCAGCAGGATGGCCTGTACAGCAGTGGTACGGTGTCGACCATCCTGCAGCTTCTGAAGCTGCCGGACGGGACCGTCAAAGTCCTGGTGGAAGGCAACTTCCGCGCGAACGTGGACAGCGTTGCTGACACGGGCCGCTATCTCGTGGCGACCGTGCACGAAGTGGAGGCAGTGCGCCTGAAGCCCAGCGAGGCCGAGGTGCTGACGCGCTCGCTGCTCGGGCAGTTTGACCAGTATGTGAAATTGTCCAAGAAAGTGGCCCCCGAGGTCCTTACATCGGTTTCCTCGATCGAGGAGCCGTCTCGCCTCGCCGACACTATTGCGTCCCATCTATCGCTCAAGCTCGAAGAGAAGCAGGAGCTTCTCGAGGCCAATGACATCCACGCCCGCATCGAGCAGCTCATGGGCTTCATGGAATCTGAAATCGATATCCTGAAGGTCGAAAAGCGCATCCGTGGTCGCGTCAAGAAGCAGATGGAGAAGAGCCAGCGCGAGTACTACCTGAACGAGCAGATGAAGGCGATCCAGAAAGAGCTGGGCGACATCAGCGGGGAAGGGGAGAACGAGGTTGCCGAGATCGAAGCGCGCGTCAAGAAGGCCGGTATGCCGCTGGATGCCCGCAAGAAGGTCGAGGCCGAGCTGAAGAAGCTGAAGATGATGTCTCCCATGTCCGCCGAAGCGACGGTCGTGCGTGGATACATCGACTGGATGCTGGGGGTGCCCTGGAAGAAGCGGAGCAGGGTGGGTATCGACCTCCGTCAGGCCCGCGACATCCTGGATGCGGATCACTACGGCCTTGAAGAGGTCAAGGAACGCATCCTCGAGTATCTCGCCGTGCAGTCGCGGGTGAAGAAGCTCCAGGGGCCTGTCCTGTGCCTCGTCGGGCCTCCGGGCGTCGGCAAGACCTCGCTCGGCCAGAGCATCGCCAAGGCCACCAACCGCGAGTTTGTGCGCATGGCCCTGGGCGGCGTGAGGGACGAGGCCGAAATCCGGGGCCATCGTCGTACCTATATCGGGTCAATGCCCGGCAAGCTGATCCAGAAGCTGAGCAAGGTAGGAGTGAAGAATCCCCTGTTCCTGCTGGACGAGATCGACAAGATGGGCGTCGATATGCGGGGCGACCCTTCTTCGGCCTTGCTGGAGGTGCTGGACCCCGAACAGAACAGCACCTTCAACGACCATTACCTGGAGGTGGATTACGACCTGTCCGAGGTGATGTTCATCTGTACGGCCAACTCCATGAACATTCCGGCCCCCCTGCTGGATCGAATGGAGGTCATCCGCCTGCCTGGCTACACCGAGGACGAGAAAGTCAATATCGCTCGGCAGTACCTGGTGCCGCGACAGATTGATAATTCCGGCCTTAAGCAGAGCGAGCTGGAGGTCACCGAAGACGCAATCCGCGACCTGATCCGGTACTACACGCGCGAAGCCGGCGTGCGTAGCCTGGAGCGCGAAATCGCCAAGATCTGCCGCAAGGTCGTCAAGCAGGCCGTGATGGGCGCCCTCAAGGACGGCGCCCTCGTGACAGCGGAAAACCTGGCGGACTATTCGGGTGTACGCAAGTTCAACTTCGGCAAGGCGGAAGAAAAGGACCAGATCGGCCAGGTCACGGGCCTGGCCTGGACCCAGGTGGGGGGCGAGCTGCTCACCATCGAAGCGGCGTCTGTCCCCGGCAAGGGCAGGCATACCATGACGGGTTCGCTGGGCGATGTCATGCAGGAGTCCATCAAGGCCGCCATGACGGTGGTGCGGTCACGTTCCCGCCTGCTCGGGGTGCCACTTGAGTTTCATGAGAGCCATGACATCCATATTCACATGCCTGAAGGTGCCACCCCGAAGGATGGTCCCAGCGCCGGCATCGCCTTGTGTACCGCCATTGTGTCGGTACTGACCGGCATTCCGGTGCGCGCCGATGTGGCCATGACGGGCGAGATCACGCTGCGGGGGCAGGTGCTGCCGATCGGCGGCCTCAAGGAGAAACTGCTCGCGGCCCATCGCGGCGGCATCAAGACGGTCATCATTCCGGAAGAGAATGAGCGCGACCTCAAGGAAATCCCCGAGAACATCAAGCAGGATCTCTCCATCAGGACGGTGAAGTGGATTGACGAGGTCCTGGCGATTGCCTTGACCCGCCTTCCCGAGCCACTGCCCGAGGGAGCACCTGGAAGTGCACTGGCCACACCGGTCAAAAAGGACGACGAAGAGGGTGAAGACAGGCCCAGCACGCATTGACAAACACGCCGGGCGAGAGGCCCGGCGCAAGCCGAAAAGTCGGGCCTTTTCGGCTTGACCCTCATGGGGTCGATTGCTATAAAGGCCGTTCGTTTTGCGGTACGCCTATTGCCCTCCGCTTCCAACTCTTCTTCCAGCTAATAGATCCTATAAAAAGGGGATTGACGTGAATAAATCCGAACTCATTGATGCCATCGCTGCCAGCGCCGATATCACCAAGGCCGATGCAGGCCGCGCGCTTGATGCCGCAGTTGATGCCATTACCAATGCCCTCAAGGCTGGTGACCAGGTGACACTGGTTGGCTTCGGCACTTTCGTTGTGAAAGAGCGTGCTGCGCGCACCGGACGTAATCCCCAGACCGGCAAGGAAATCTCCATTGCTGCGAGCAAGGTGCCTGGTTTCAAGGCTGGCAAGGGCCTGAAGGACGCGGTTAACTGATATCGGTTTGCCACGCCTGACTGTCATGTTGCGGTAATTGAAAAGATAATGGCGCGCCCTTGATGGGCGCGCTTTTTTTTACCGGGCTAACGGCCCGGCGAGGATGAGAGATGGACGCCTTTCGTGAGATGGTGAAGGGGTGGCTTGGCAAGGCCTTGCTGACCTTCGTCCTGCTGATCATGGCCGTGACCGGCATCGAGATGTATTTCACGGGCAGCAGCGTAACCGCTGCCAGTGTCAACGGGACTGATATTTCCCAAGCGGATCTGGACAAGCTCGTTGACAGGCAGCGCCAGCAAATGATGGCCCAGATGGGCGCCAATCAGGATCCGGCAGCCCTGGATGTCCGCCGCATTCGCGAAGACGTGCTCAACGGCATGATCAGCCGTGAGCTGCTGGTTCAGGAAGCCGGCAAGCAGGGCTTCCTGGTTTCTGATGCCACCGTGCACAAGCTGATTCGAGAGGTTCCCTCTTTTCAGGAAGAGGGAAAATTCAGCCAGCGACTCTACGAGCAGGCAATCCGGCAGATTGGCGAGAATCCGGCCACTTATCCGGCGAGGGCAAAGCAGGAGCTGTCCTATTCCATGCTGGTGGCAGGTATCGGCCAGAGCGGACTTGTGACACTGCCGGAGCTCGAGCGTCTCTCCGCCCTGAATATGCAGCAGCGCGACCTGCATTTTGCCGTGGTTCCTGCGGCCCGATTCCTTGCCGGTCTTTCCGTCAGTGACGATGAGGTCAAGCAGTACTACGGCGCGCACCCGGATCGCTTCACGACTCCGGAAACCGTCAGTCTTGAGTATCTGACCCTCAAGCGCGAGGACTTCCTGGATGCGGCCGCTCCTACCGATGAGGATCTGAGGGCGCGCTACGAGGAGCGGGTCAACGCCATCAGCTCGAATGAACAGCGCCGGTCGCAGCACATCCTGGTCGCCACTGATGAAAAGACGAAAGAGGCTGATGCACTGAAGAGGATTCAGGAAATCGAGAAGCGGGCACGCGCGGGCGAAGACTTCGGCAAGCTGGCGAAGGAGTTCTCTCAGGATCCGGGCTCGGTGGCCAGCGGTGGCGACCTTGGTCTGGCTGGTCGGGGCATGTTCGCCCCCGAATTCGAGCAGGCACTGTTCAGCCTGAAGGAAGGCGAAATCTCTGCGCCGGTGAAGACTCAGTATGGTTATCACCTTATCCGCCTCAACAAGGTGGAGCGTGCCGATGTGCCGAGCTTCGCGTCCCTCAAGCCCCAACTGGAGAAGGAGGTGCGTGAGGTCAAGGCGGACGAACTTTTCAGCGAGACCTCCGAGAAGCTCGATGCGGCGGTTTACGAAGCGTCTGACCTGAAGGAACCGGCGGACAGGTTCAAGCTCTTGGTGTCTGCAACAGAACCCTTCACCCGGGCGGGTGGTACTGGACTGGCTGCCGATCGCAAGATCGTCGAGGTAGCGTTCAGCGATGAGCTTCTCAACGAAGGCAAGAATTCGACGGGCATGCGTCTCGCTGATGGCGCGATGGTCTGGATCAGGGTCAAGCAGCATCTTCCGGCTAAGCTGCTTCCGCTGACCGACATGGCGGCTGACGTTCGCAATCAGCTGATGCTCGACAAGGCTAAGGAAAAGGCCAAGGCAACCGCAGCGGCCGTGAAGGAGTCGCTGGGCAAAGGAGAAAGCCTTGAGGCTGTTGCCGCGCGTCACGGCCTATCCTGGCAGAACGTTCCCGGCGCGACCCGGCGCACCCAACTGCCGTCTCCCGAGTTGTTGCGGGTCGCCTACCGCCTGCCGCACCCTGCGGCCGGCAAGGTCACTGCTGACAGCCTTGAGATGGGTACGTCCTTTGTTGTCGTGGCGGTCAGCAAGGTCACTCCGGGGCAGCCGGCCGCCGAGGCAGAGCTGGCGCAGATCAGGAATGTGCTGAGCGAATCCCGCAGCCAGCAGGAGTTCCAGGATTATGTAGCCTTCCTGCGCAAGAGCTCGGATGTACAGGTACGTCAGGACAAGTCGGCAGCTGAATAAGCCGCCCCACGCTACAATGAAAAAGGCCCGCAACTGCGGGCCTTTTTCATTGTGGGACGAAAGCGGTCTGGCGCGCGGCGCTCAGACCTGGTCGAGAGAGGGCATGGCGACGGTATTGAAGCCGCCATCCACATACAGGATTTCACCGGAGATTCCGGAGGCAAGGTCGGAGCACATGAACGCGGCGGCGTTGCCCACCTCGTCGATGGTGACATTGCGGCGTAATGGCGTGGCGGCCTCGTTGTAGCTCAGCATCTTGCGGAAATCCTTGATGCCGCTGGCAGCAAGGGTCCGGATGGGACCGGCCGAGATGGCGTTGACGCGGATGCCTATGGGGCCAAGGCTTGCGGCCAGGTAGCGGACGTTGGCTTCCAGCGACGCCTTGGCAAGCCCCATCACGTTGTAATTGGGGACTACGCGCTCAGAGCCTTGGTAGGTCAGCGTGAGCAGTGAGCCATTGCGACCTTCCATCATCTTCTTGCCGGCCTTGGCGAGCGCGCCGAAGCTGTAGGAGCTGATGTCGTGGGCGATGCGGAAGCCTTCCCGGGTGGTGACATCGACATAGTTACCTTCCAGCTCGTGTCCTGGCGCGAAGCCGACGGAATGCACGATCACGTCGAGGCCGTCCCAGTGTTTGCCGAGTTCGCTGAAGACACTCTCTATTTCCGCATCGCTCGCCACGTCGCAAGGAAACGTGAGACTGGAGCCGAGATTCTGCGCGAACTCCTCCACGCGGGGCCGGAGTTTCTCGCTCTGGTAGGTGAAGGCCAGCTCGGCGCCTTCGCGATGCATGGCCTGGGCAATGCCGTAGGCAATCGAGAGCTTGCTGGCGACGCCGACGATGAGGACGCGCTTGCCGGACATGAATCCCATGATGTGTTATCTCCTGTTGCGGCCGCGTTGGCCATTCGGTTTTGAGGCTGGCCATCCGGCACCGTAGCCGTAAGGTCACTAACCCCTCTCTGTTCAATTCACTGGTCCAGCCCGGCGGCCTCCAGCAGGCGCTGCGTGTATTCCGTCTGTGGCGCGCTGAAGAGGCGGGCATTCTCCTGGCACTCGATCATGCGTCCCTGCTGCATCACGAGTACGCGGTGGCAGAACGCGCGCACCACCGCGAGGTCGTGACTGATGAAGAGGCAGGCGAAGCCATAGCGCGCCTGCAGCTCCTTCAGCAGCTCGATGATCTGTCGCTGCACCGTACGGTCTAGCGCCGAGGTGGGCTCGTCAAGGATGATGAGGCGAGGCTGCAGCACAAGGGCGCGAGCGATAGCGATACGCTGGCGCTGGCCACCGGAAAACTCGTGCGGATAGCGGTGACGTGTGTCGGGGTCGAGGCTGACAGCCTGCAGCGCTTGAACTACCGCTTCATCCCGCTCCTGATCCTTCATGCCCTGTACGGCCAGTCCTTCACCGACGATTTCACCCACTGTCATGCGCGGGCTTAGGCTGCCGAAGGGATCCTGGAAAACGATCTGCATATGACGGCGCAGCGGCCGCAACTCCTGCTGCCGCAGCGGCAGCAACTCACGTCCGAGAAAAAGCACGCGGCCGGTGGCGGGCAACAGCCGCAGGACGGCGAAGGCGAGGGTGGACTTTCCCGAGCCGGACTCACCGACAATGCCCAGGCTTTCGCCGGCATGCAGCCGCAGCGAGACCTTGTCCACGGCACGGATGAATTCCAGGGGCTTGCCCAGGAAGGACTTGCGCAGCGTGAACTTCACCTCGAGATTTTCCACGTCCAGCAGCAGCTCGGGCTCGCCTGGTGGCAGGGCGACGGGCAGGCCGGTCGGGATGGCGGACAGCAGGTGCCGCGTATACTCGTGTTGCGGCGCCTGGAATATCGTTGCGGTTTCGCCGCTTTCGACGGTGCGTCCCCCCTGCATGACGACCACCTTTTCCGCATAGCGCCGGACCAGCGTTAGGTCGTGCGAAATAAGGAGTACGGCAAGCCCCAGCTTTTGCTGGAGTTCTTTCAGCAGGCCCAGGATCTGCGCCTGCAGCGTGACGTCGAGCGCCGTGGTGGGTTCATCGGCAATCAGCAGCTCGGGATCATTGGCGAGCGCCATGGCAATCATGACGCGTTGCCGTTGTCCGCCCGACAGCTCGTGGGGATAGGCACCCAGCCGCTTTTCCGGATCGCGGATGCCGACCAGGCGCAGCAATTCCAGCGTGCGCTCCGCCGCCCGGGTCCTGCTGAGCCCCTGGTGGACGAACAGGACCTCGTTGATCTGCTTCTCGATGGTATGCAGCGGATTCAGCGACGTCATCGGTTCCTGGAAGATGATGCCGACCTTGTGTCCGCGAATCTGCCGCAGGCGGTGTTCGTCGGCGCCCATGAGCTCCTCGCCGCAGAACTTGATGCTGCCGCCGAGGCGGGCATGAGAAGGCAGAAGCTTCAGCACTGAAAGCGCGGTCAAGGATTTGCCGGAGCCGCTTTCTCCCACGAGGGCGAGCATCTCGCCTCGGGCAATGGAGAGCGAGGCGCCCTGCACCGGCACGACGTCGCCCTCCGCCTGGGGGAAACGAACCGAAAGCTCGTCAATGGCGAGTACGGGGGCCTGGGTCATGACAGTGGAGTCTTGCGCGGATCGAAGGCGTCACGCGCGGCCTCGCCGATAAATACCAGCAGCGTGAGCATGACGGACAGTGTGAAGAACGCCGACAGGCCGAGCCAGGGCGCATTCAGGTTGTTCTTGCCTTGGGCGACGAGCTCACCCAGCGATGGCGACCCCGGCGGCAGCCCGAAGCCGAGGAAATCCAGCGAAGTCAGAGTGCCGATGGCGCCCGTGAAGATGAAGGGCAAGAAGGTGAGGGTGGACACCATCGCATTCGGCAGGATGTGCCGGTACATGATCTGGGCATCGGAGACGCCAAGGGCCCGGGCCGCGCGCACGTATTCGAGGTTGCGTCCGCGCAGGAACTCGGCGCGCACGAGCCCGGTGAGGTCGGTCCAGCTGAACAGCAGCATGAGGCCCAGCAGCCACCAGAAGCTGGGCTCCACAAGACTGGCCAGGATGATGAGCATGAACAGCACTGGCAGTCCGGACCAGATCTCGATCAGGCGTTGGCCATAGAGGTCGACGCGGCCACCGTAGTAACCCTGCACGGCACCTGCCGCCACGCCGACAATTGAGCTGAAGAAGGTCAGCACGAGCGCGAACAGGACGGAAATTCGAAAGCCGTAAAGCAGGCGTGCGAGCACGTCGCGACCCTGGTCATCCGTGCCCAGCCAGTTCTCGGAGGAAGGTGGGGCCGGCGTGGGAACGGTGAGGTTGTAGTTGATGGTCTGGTAGTTGAAGCGGACCGGCGGCCACAGGATCCAGCCGTCCTTCTCGATCAGCTCGCGCACGTAGGGGTCGCGATAGTCGGCACTCGTTTCGAACTGGCCGCCAAAGGCCTGTTCGGGATAGTCCTTGAAGACCGGCACGAACAGGGCGCCCTGGTGCATGACCAGCACGGGTTTGTCATTGGCGAGGAACTCGGATACCAGGCTGAGTCCGAAAAGCCCGAGGAAGATCCAGAGTGACCAGTAGCCCCGCCGGTGCGATTTGAAGCTGCGCCAGCGGCGCTGGTTGAGCGGACTCATGCGGAGCCCTCGCGGCTTTCGAAGTCGATGCGCGGGTCGACCAGCACATACATGATGTCGCTCGCCAGCTTCAGCAGCATCCCCACCAGCGTGAAGATGAAGAGGGTGCCGAACACCACCGGATAATCGCGGTTCAGCACCGATTCGAAGCCGAGCAGCCCCAGGCCGTCCAGGTTGAAGATCACCTCGATAAGCAGCGAGCCCGTCAGGAATACGCCGACCAGGGTGGCAGGGATGCCGGCGATGATGATCAGCATGGCGTTACGGAAGACGTGGCCGTAGAGCACCTGGTTCTCGGTCAGGCCCTTGGCGCGCGCCGTCAGGACATACTGCTTGTTGATCTCGTCGAGGAAGGAGTTCTTGGTGAGGATGGTCAGCGTGGCAAAGCCGCCGATGCTCATGCAGATCGTGGGCAGCACCATGTGATGCGCATAGTCGAGGATCTTGCCGCCCGGGCTCAGGCTGTCGAAGTGCTCGGACACCAGCCCCTGCATCGGGAACAGCTGCCAGTAGCTGCCACCGGCGAAGAGTACGATGAGCAGGATCGCGAACAGGAAGCCGGGAATCGCATAGCCGGCGATGATGACGCCGCTGCTCCAGACATCGAAGCGGCTGCCGTTTCGCAGCGCCTTGCGGATGCCGAGCGGGATGGAGATGAAATAGATGATCAGCGTGCTCCACAGCCCCAGCGAGACGGAGACGGGCATCTTCTCCACCACGAGGCCAAGCACTGACTTGTCGCGGTAGAAGCTCTGGCCGAAGTCGAATCGCGCGTAGCTCGTGAGCAGCAGCCAGAGGCGCTCGGGGGCGGACTTGTCGAAGCCGTACTGCTTCTTGATGTCCTCGATGAGCTCGGGATCCAGGCCCTGTGCCCCGCGGTATTTGCTGTTCGTGCCGGGGCCTGCGGCTTCGCTGCCGCTACCGCTGCCCATGCGGGCGGCGGTGGAGGTGTCGAGCCCCTGCAACCGGGCCACCGCCTGGTCGACCGGGCCACCGGGCGCGGCTTGCACGATCAGGAAGTTGATCAGCAGGATGCCGACCAGCGTCGGGATGATGAGCAGCAGGCGCCGCAGGATATAGGCAAGCATTGGCGAGGGGAGTCCTTATTGCTTGCCCTTGTTCTGCAGTGCGCGAATCTGGGCCTGGCGCTGCGGGTTGATCCACCAGGTGTCGAAACCGGTGCCGTATTTGGGCTTCAGGCGCGGGCGCTCGAAGAAATCCCAGTAGGCGATGCGGTCGCTGCTCAAGTGGTATTGGGGAATGACATAGAAGCCGGCAAGGAGGACGCGGTCGAGAGCGCGCGTCCGTGACACGAGCTGTTCGCGGCTGGGCGCGGTGATGATCTGCTCGACGAGGGCGTCGACCACCGGATTCTTGATGCCCATCAGGTTGCGGCTGCCGGGCTGGTCGGCGAACGCCGAGGTCCAGTAGCCGCGCTGCTCGTTGCCGGGGGACAGCGACTGCGGCATGCGGTCGATGATCATGTCGAAGTCGAAGCCGCGCTCGCGCTCGATGTACTGCGGCACGTCCACCGTGCGGATCTTCATGTCGATGCCGAGCTTCGCCAGGTTGGCGCGGAAGGGCATGATGACGCGCTCCATTTCCGGCTGCACATTGAGCAGCTCGAAGGCGAAGACGCGTCCGCCCTTGTCGGTGAGCTTGCCGTTACGGATTTGCCAGCCAGAGGCAGCAAGCAGTTGCTGCGCCTTCATCAGATTGGGCCGGATGTTGCCACTGCCATCGGTTTTGGGCGGCTGTGGTGGCGTGCTGAACACGCTGGCCGGCAGCTGCTTGCGGAAAGGCTCCAGTAGAACCAGCTCGTCCTTTCCGGGAGCGCCGCGGGCGGCCAGTTCGGAGTTGGCAAAATAACTGTTCGTGCGCGTATAGGCGCCGTAGAACATGGTCCGGTTGGCCCATTCGAAATCGTAGGCGTAGCCCAGCGCTTTGCGCACGCGGACATCCTGGAACAGCGGCCGCCTGAGGTTGAAGACAAAGCCCTGCATGCCCGACGGATTTTCGTTGGGCAGCTGAACCTTTTTCACAAGCCCGGATTTCACGGCGGGGAAGTCGTAGTCCACCGCCCAGGTCTTGGCCTTGTTTTCAAGGCGATAGTCGAACTGGCCGGCCTTGAAGCCCTCCAGCGAAACGGTCCTGTCACGGTAGTACACGTAAGTCATGCGATCGAAGTTGTGACGGCCGCGATTGACCGGAAGAGCGGCGCCCCAGTAGTCAGGATTGCGGCGGTAACTGATGCTGCGCCCGCTGTCGACGCGATCGATCACATAGGGGCCGCTGCCCACCGGGATGTCGAGGTTCGTGCTGTTGAAGTTGCGCTTCGCCCAGTA
The DNA here is from genome assembly GCA_029237815.1 of Moraxellaceae bacterium. Classification (GTDB taxonomy): domain Bacteria; phylum Pseudomonadota; class Gammaproteobacteria; order Pseudomonadales; family Moraxellaceae; genus UBA2031. The sequence goes on along the minus strand of JAQZBP010000003.1, from coordinate 65,922 downwards.
GTGCTTCGGAAGAATCTGCAATTGGCCGACGATCATCTGCAGTTCGGGATTGTTGCCGTTGCGGAAGGTGAACTTCACGCGCTGGCTGTCGAGTGCCTCGACCTTGGCAACATCGCCATAGTAGGCGCGGTATTGCGGGTCGCCATCCTTGCGGATGATGTCGAAGCTGAACACGACATCCGCGGCGGTGACGGGCTTGCCGTCGGAGAAGCGCGCTTTCGGATTGAGGTGGAAGGTGATCCAGGACTTGTCGGCGGGGTCGCGTTCGATTTTCTCGGCGAGCAGACCATATTCGCTGAATGGCTCGTCATCCGACTTCAATGTCAGCGTGTCGTAGATATTGAAGATGCCGTCAGCTGCCACGCCCTTGTTGATGAAGGGATTCAGGCTGTTGAACGTGCCCATGGCCTCGAGGCGCACCTCGCCTCCCTTGGGCGCGGCCGGATTTACATATGCAAACGCCTGGAAGCCGGCGGGGTAGCGCGGGAGCCCGTGCAGTGCAATGGCGTGAGTGGATTGCGTGGCGGCCAGGGCGAGGCAGGAAACTGAAAGGAGAGCGAGGGCCGAGAGGGAGCGAAGCAGCATGTAATGGTCCTTCGGGCTGAATCCGTGGGCCCTCTTTTACCATAATAGTCGGGCGGAATCAGTGCGAATGGATGGGGCGGCGGGGGAGGCTGGCCCCGAGACCCGCCCGGAGAAAGCCCTACATGCTGCGGCGGTTGGGGCCGGCCACGTAGAGCACAAGATCCTGGCCGGGACGCAGGTTGGCGCCACTGCCGTTCCAGCGTTTGATCTGACGGACGCTGACCTTGTAACGCTTGCCGATGGATGCGAGCGTGTCGCCGCGGCGAACTTCGTAGCGAATCTTGCGCATCCCTGCCTTGCTGCCCTTGCCGGCGACGCGCTGCTTGCCAGCCTTTGCCACTGTCTTCCTGACGGCCAGCTTCTGTCCTGCGCGGACCTTGGACTTCGCGCTGATGCCATTCAGGCGGGCCAGCGATTTCACCGTCATCCCGTGGCGGCGGGCAATCGTGGCCAGGGTGTCACCGCGACGCACCTTGTACACGCGGCTGACGACCTTCCGGTTGCCGGCCTGGCTCCCACGGTCGAGACGCATTTCCTGGCTGAGCTTCAGGAACTCCGGGCTGACGTTCGCCCGGGCAATGGTGAGGGTGCGGCCGGCCGCAAGCTTGTCGGAGCTCAGGTTGTTCAGGCGCTTCAGCTCTGCCGGCTGCATGCTGAAACGGCGTGCGACCGCATAAAGCGTGTCGCCTTTCCTGACCTTGTAGCTCTGCGCCAGGACAAACTCAGGGACGGGCAGGGCGCTGATGTCGGACTCGAAGTCCTGCGGCAAAGCGGCCGGCACCAGCAGCCGGTGCGGGCCATTGGGATCGGAGGCCTGGCGCTTGAAACCGGCGTTGAGCTGGAAAAGCTCCTTCAGCGAGATGCCGGCAATGCTGGCCGCCTGGGGCAGGTCAACCTGTCCCTTCGTTTCCACGACTCGGAAGAAGGGCTGGTTCAGCACCGGGCGCAGGGCAACGCCGAACGACTCCGGCGATTTGATGATCTGGGCGATGGCCAGGAAGCGCGGAACGTAGGACTGGGTTTCCGCCGGCAGGCGCAGGGACCAGAAGTCGGTGGGCAGCCCGGCCGCCGCGTTGCGGTTGATGGCGCGCTGCACGGCACCCGGGCCGGCGTTGTAGGCGGCCAGTGCAAGCTGCCAGTCGCCGAACTTGCCGTAGAGCAGGCTGAGGAAATCATAGGCGGCGCGGGTGGACTCGATGATGTCCCGGCGCCCGTCGAACCATTCGTTCTGCTTGAGCCCCATGATACGGGCCGTGCCCGGGATGAACTGCCACATGCCGGCCGCATCGGCATGCGAATACGCGAAGGGGTCGTAGGCGCTTTCAATGACCGGAAGCAGGGCGAGCTCGGTTGGCAGGTTGCGCTGTTCGGCCACGCTGACCGTGTAATGCAGATAGCGGGTGGCACGGCGCGCGACGCGCTCGAGGTAGTCGTTGTTGCGCAGGTACCAGTTGCGCTGGATGGAGATGCGCTCGTTGTCGACAGAGGTATCCATCTGGAAGCCCTTGCGCAGGCGCTCCCACAGGTCGCCCTGCGCCGCCAGCTGTTCGGCGCTCAGCTGGTCGAGGGTGTCGACGAGGCCAAGGTCGGATTCCTCGACATCGGGCAGCAGGACCACACTGCCATCGGCTTCTGCCGCATCTTCTTCTTCAGCGACGAGATCGGCGACATCTGCGGCCTCGTCTTCCTCCCCGGAATCCGGTACGGCATCGGGCGCAAGGCCCGGATCATCGGCGGTGACAAGCTCCTCTTCGGAGTTGCCGGGTGCTTCAGTCAGATCTTCCGGGCGTGGTGGAACGCCGGCATCCGGCGCCGCATTGACCACGGCCAAGGCACTGATGGGGGTCGAGGTGGCAGTCGTTACAACGGGAGCAGTCGAAGACGTGGGGGCGGGGGAGGCGCTTCGGCTCAGCCAGCCCGCCTGAACCGGGGTAGTCAGGACGAGGCAAATGGCTGCCGCTATCGAGCGAATGGCGACGCCATGCAGGCAATGCCCGGGGAGATAAAAGCCGGAACGCATCCTGGGGGGTACTCACGGAAATGGCGAATTTGCGGGGATTCTATGGGCCACCCCCGGGGGCAGCAAGCAAAAACCCGGCCGCAATTTGGCGATTTAGTAACCAAATCACATAATTTTCTTAGGTCTTTCGAATGCTTTGCGGGGTCAGAAGTGGTCCTTCCAGGAGCGTAGCGCGGCGAATACCGGGAGTCCGGGAGCGAGAGGATGGCCGATTTCCCGGATTACGCGGCTTACCACCGATGGTTCATGACAGCGCAGGAAGGGGTTGTAGGTTTTTTCGCGGCCAAGGCTTACGGGAAGGCTGGGCAGGTTCGTGCTCCGCAATTGCCGCACCTCGGCTTCCCGCTCGATGCGACTGGCGTTGCCGGGTTCTATTTCGGCGGCGAAGCGGAGGTTGGCCAGCGTGTATTCGTGGGTGCAGCAGATTCGGGTGCTGTCGGGAAGCCTGGCGATCGTCTGCAGCGAGGCATGGAGTTGTTCGGCCGAGCCTTCGAAGAGGCGACCGCAGCCGGCACTGAAAAGGGTGTCCCCGCAGAACAGGATGTCATGCCCGGGCAGCCAATAGGCAATGTGGGCGCGGGTATGTCCCGGTACGGCAAGTACCCGGATCTCTCCGGCCGGCCTCACGCCCAGGCTTTCTCCGCCATGGAGGAGCCGGTCGATCCCCTGGATGTCTTCCTCCGGACCGTAGACGACGGGCTGGTGTCTATCCTTGAGGAGCTGGAGACCGCCCACATGATCGTAGTGATGGTGCGTGATCAGGATCGCGGTCAGTGTAAGGCCCTCGGCGGCAAGCCAGTGCTCGACCACATCGGCATCACCGGGATCGACCACCAGCGCCTCGCCGTCACGGGAAAGGCACCATATGTAGTTGTCCTGCAGGGCTGGAAGTGGCAATAACTGGCAAGGCATGATGGCAGGATTCGCGGCAAGAGTGGCTTCGACAGGATATCGAGTGTAGTCCGTCGAAGGCCATGCCCACTCGCATTGCAGGTGTCACCGATGGAATTGCCCAGGATTTTCCGCAGTGATGTGCAGCACGACCTCCAGCCCGATTTCCGACAATGGTTCGCGGGTGGGCTCGGGCAATACCTGCTCGGTCGCGAGCAGCAGCTGATTTCCCGCATCGTGCCAGAACTCTTCGGTTACCACGCGCTCCAGATCGGGCAGGTGGTGCCGGGGGAGTTGCTCGCCGGCTGCCCCATCCGGCACCGCTGTGTTGTCGATGTCACCACGCCCGAGGTGGCGGGTATGAGCGGCCTTCGCGCGGAGCCCGAACAGCTGCCTTTCGCCAAGGACAGTCTTGATCTCGTATTCATTCATCACGGCCTGGATGGTGCGCGCAGCCCGCACGCGCTGTTGCGCGAGGCTGCAAGAGTGTTGATTCCCGAAGGGCACCTTCTCATCGTCGGCTTCAATCCCTGGAGCCTGTGGGGGCTCACCCGCATGTTCCGGCTGCCCTGGGCCGAGCTGCCCTGGCTGCGCCGGCCGCTCAGTCCGCAACGACTCGCGGACTGGCTGGCGCTGCTTGGGCTTGAGGTGGTGGGACTTGAAAGTGCGTGCTTCATTCCGCCCATCAACCATGACAGCATACGCCGCCGCTTCAGCTGGCTTGAGGTACTGGGGCGTCGTTACTGGAGTCAGGGCGGCGCCTCTTATGTATTGCTGGCACGAAAACATGTGTCGTGCATGACCCGGATCGAGTGGAGGCCGGGAACGCGCTACCCGGCGCCGGCGCCTGTCCTGGCGACCGAGGCCCGGGTGAGGCGCTGGATGATGGACGCGGACAAAAATGAGTGATGTCGATATTTATTGTGATGGCGCCTGCCGCGGCAATCCGGGCCCGGGCGGATGGGGCGCCTTGCTGCGCAGTGGCGATCACGAGCGCCGTCTTTTCGGGGCTGCGGAACAGACCACCAACAACCGCATGGAACTGACCGGCGCCATCGAGGCGCTGGCGACCCTGCGTCGCCCTTGCCGCGTGACCGTCTGGACGGATTCCGAGTACGTCAAGAAGGGCATGACGGAATGGTTGGCCGGATGGAAGGCCAAGGGCTGGAAGAATTCGGCACGGCAGCCCGTCAAGAACGTGGATCTCTGGCAGCGGCTCGAGGCGGAGGCGGCGCGTCACACCGTGGAGTGGCGCTGGGTGAAAGGACACAGTGGTCATGAAGGCAACGAGATTGCGGATCAGTTGGCCAACCAGGCCATCGATGAAATGCTGGGACATCCCAAGGCGGTGAGCTGATGCGTCAGGTAGTGCTCGATACGGAAACGACGGGCCTCGATCCCGGACAGGGGCACCGGCTCATCGAAGTCGGTTGCCTGGAGCTCGTGAACCGGCGCCTGACCGGGCGGGTATTCCATCACTACGTGAATCCGCAGCGCGAGATCGAGGCGGAGGCCATTGCCGTCCATGGCATTACCAATGAGTCTCTGGTGGACAAGCCCGTGTTCTCCGCCATCGCGGACGAGTTCATGGACTTCGTTCGTGGCGCCGAACTCGTCATCCATAACGCTCCCTTCGACATCGGTTTCCTGAATAACGAGATCAGGCTGCTCGGTCGCGGCTGGCCCCCCATGACCGAGGTTTGCAGCGTTCTCGATACTTTGGTGATGGCGCGCGGCAAGCACCCGGGGCAGAAGAACAACCTCGACGCGCTGGCGCGGCGCTATGGCGCGGACCAGCGCGATCGCACCTATCACGGCGCCTTGCTCGATGCGGAGATCCTGGCCGAGGTGTACCTCGCCATGACCGGGGGCCAGGTCGGCCTTGCCCTGGGCAGCGACGATTCGCAGGGGGAGGGCAGCCAGCGTGCCGAAGGGATCCGGCGCCTGGCGGCGGGACGCATGCCGCTTCCGGTGATCCGTGCGGATGCGCATGAACTGGAGCGTCATGAAACCCGGCTGCTGGCGCTGGACAAGTCCGCCGGTGGCCAGTGCCTATGGCGGCAACTGGACCTGGGCTGATTGCGGCTACCCGGACCCGTGCGGAATTCCCGGCGTTTTTTGAAACGCGTCAAAGACTTGCACGACAAAATTGACCTGATTTCCATGCCGTGCCAGAGTCACCCGACCAATAAGATTCGCCCCTGATGCCCTTGGCATTGCGGGCCCGCGCGGCATGGCCCTGATGCCAACCGCCCGGATCAAGAAAAACAGCTCAGGACAGCAATGATGGCCCTTGTTCCCAATCTCGCCTCCCTCAACCTCATCAGGCCCGAGGTGGACGTCAACCTGGAGCAGGTTGAGGCGCAGGTCGGCTCCTATGTCGAGGATCGCGAGAATCCGGCGATCCTGGCCTCGTCGGTGGAAGCCATGGCTCAGGTCCTGGGTGCCGTCCAGCTCGCCGAGTTGCCCGGCGCCATCGAACTCGCGGATGCGCTGACCCGGTTGCTCCAGCAAGTGCAGGCCAGGGGCGCCGATGCCGTCGATGATGATTTCGCAGCGCTGGGGCAGGGCGTCATGGTGCTCGGTCGCTACCTCGAGTATGTCCAGCTCGGCCAGGCGCAATGGCCGCAGCTGCTTGGCCCCGCCATCAACCAGGTGCGGGCGGCACTGCACCTGCCTGCGCTGCCCGAGGGCAGTTTCCTCGGGCTCGGCCAGCTCCCGGCGGCTCCTGCCGGCAACACGCTCGAACTGACGCCGGCCCAGCTTGACGGCCTCGTCCGCCGTGCACGCCTCATGTACCAGACCGGCCTTATTGCCGTGCTGCGCGACCAGGGCGATATTCCCCATTTCCGCATGATGAGCCGGGCCTGCGAGAGAGCGCTGCAGGTGTGCGGCCAGCGTCCGCAGGCGTTGCTGTGGTGGGCGGCATCGGCCGCCCTCGAGGCACTCCAGAACGGTGTCGAGGTCAATGTGCCGCGCAAGGCGCTGCTGGGCCAGCTCGACCGTCAGCTCAAGGCGCTGGCGCAGAACGATGGCAACGGCGCGCAGGATCGTCGCCTGCTGGGTGACTGCCTCTTCGTGGCCAGCCTGGCCGACAGCGGCACCAAGGTTGGGCAGGTCAAGGCAGCCTTCGGTCTCCAGCACTGCCTGACACAAGCGCAGATGCATGCCGAGTACGAGCTGATGTGCGGGCCAGGCGGCTCGGTCATCAGGACTGTCGCCGAGGCGGTGCGGGACGAGCTGGCGCAGGTCAAGGAAACCCTGGACGTGATGTCGCGCGGCAGCAAGAACGATGGGGAAAGCTATACCGCCATGGCCGACAGCCTGGGCCGCATGTCGCAGACGCTGGTCATGCTCGGACTGGTCGATGACGGCAAGGCCGTGCGACGCCAGGCGGACGCCGTCCGCTCCTGGGAGGGCGCGCCAGCGCAGCAGGCGCTCGACGGGCTGGTGGACGCCCTGATGAGCGTCGAGAACTCCGTTGCCGGCCTGGTGCGGCGCGTGACGCCCGGGGCTGACACCGAGGTCAACAACTCGCGCATCTCTCTCCATCAGCTCGACGAGGCGCGCGCCTTGCTGGTCGCGGAATCCCGCTCCGGACTTTCGCTTGCCAAGCGCGCCCTCAGCTCCTATCTGGAATCGAACCGCGACCTCATGCATCTGACCAATGTTCCGGCCACGCTGCAGTCGGTGGTGGGCGGCCTCTCGTTCCTCGGGATCGGACGGGGCGCCGGTGTGCTGCGGGTTGCGGCGCGCTACATCGAGGAGCGCATGCTGAGCAGCGAGCAGCAGCCGGGGATGGCGGAGATGGAAACCCTGGCGGATGCCATCTCCAGCGTCGACTATTTCCTCGAGAGCCTCGAGGCAGGCAAGCCCATGGGCGACAGCATGCTCGAGATTGCCGAAGACAGCATGGCCGAGCTCGGCTATCCCGTCAGCGCGGCGCAGGCGGCCTGATGCATTTCATTGGCGCCTCTGCGGCGCCCGAGCGCCTGCACGGTGATGCCCTCTGGCTGGTATTCCAGGGCGGGCGCATCCTCGTCAGTGAGGACCCGACGCTCCCGTTGTTCCCTGTCCTGGCGAATGTCGGCTGGCTCGGCCTCGAGGAGCAGGTGCGGCAATACCTGGGACGCCTGGGAGATCAGCCGGTCTTCGCGATTGCAGTACACGAGGCGGCGTCTCCGCCCCAGGGCTATCGCTTCGATGACCTCCGGCGTCTCCTGGGACAGGCTGACGATATTCAGTTCGCGCTCGCGGGACGCGCCTTCCAGGTGCTGGAGTGGGAGCGCAACCACCGATTTTGCGGTCGCTGCGGGACTCCGACGGTTTCGCATGCACAGGGCGAGCGTTCCAGGGTCTGCCCGGCCTGTGGATTCTCCAGTTATCCCCGCATCAATCCCTGCGTGATCGTGGCGGTGACTCGTGGCGAGGAAATCCTCCTTGCGCGGGCCCAGCGTTTCACCCGGCCGATGTTCAGTACCCTGGCCGGCTTCGTGGAAGCCGGCGAGAGCGCCGAGGAAACCCTGCATCGCGAAGTGCTGGAGGAAGTCGGGGTCACGGTCCGGGATCTGCGCTATTTCGGCAGCCAGTCCTGGCCCTTCCCCAACAACCTGATGCTCGGCTTCCATGCCGAATACGAGTCGGGTGAGTTGCTGCTGCAGGAGGACGAGATTGCCGAGGCGGCCTTCTTCCGCTACGACGCGCTACCGCCGATACCACCGGCGGGCAGCATTGCCCATGCCCTGATACAGGATTTCGTAGTGCGCTGCAGGGCCGGCAGCTGATCCTGCTCGTCATTGTCCAAATGCGCGGATGGCGCCGGCGCATTATCATGCCTTTCCCTTCGATCACTGTACCGAGGTTCATGTGCTAGACCTTCTGCTCCAGTACGGGCTCTTCCTGGCCAAGACGGTGACCGTGGTGATCGCCCTGCTGATCATCATCGTGGCCATCGGCAACATGGGCGGGCGTCGCCGCAGCCAGGATGAAGGTGATATCGAGGTCACGCATGTAAACGAGCGTCTGCGCGATTACGCGGATGCACTGCGCGGGGCCGTGCTCGACAAGCAGGCGCTGAAGGCCTGGCTCAAGTCGGAAAAGCAGACGTCGAAAAAAGAGCAGAAGGAGAAGAAGGCCCGCGCGGAAAGCGAGGAGTCACGCGTCTATGTGCTCACCTTCCATGGTGACATCCGCGCCTCGGCGGTCGAGATGCTGCGCCGAGAGATCACCGCGGTGCTGACGCTGGCCGATCCCGCGCACGACGAAGTCGTCCTGTGCCTGGAAAGCCCTGGAGGCCTGGTGCACGGCTACGGCCTTGCCGCCTCCCAGCTCGCCCGCATCCGCCAGAAAAACCTGCCGCTCACGATTTGTGTGGACAAGGTGGCCGCCAGCGGCGGTTACATGATGGCCTGTCTCGGCAGCAAGGTGCTGGCGGCGCCTTTTGCCGTGGTCGGCTCCATCGGCGTCGTGGCGCAGATCCCCAATTTCAACAAGCTGCTGCGCAAGCACGACATCGATTTCGAAGTGCTGACGGCCGGCGAGTACAAACGGACCCTGACCGTGTTCGGCGAGAACACGGAGGCCGGCCGCCAGAAGTTCCAGGAGGAGCTAGAGGACACGCATGAGCTGTTCAAGGAATTCGTGCAACAGAACCGGCCGCAACTGGATATTGCGCGCGTGGCGACGGGCGAACACTGGTATGGCCAGCGTGCGCTCGAGCACAAGCTGGTGGACGAGTTGAAGACGAGTGACGAATACCTGGCTGAGCGAGCAGCGAAGGCGGAGGTCTTTACGGTGCGCTATGTGCCCAGGCACCGTCTGCTGACCCGCCTGGGCCTCTCCGCCGAGACGGCGCTGGATCGCATCCTGCTGCGCTGGTGGGACAGGCTGCAGCAGCGTCCCTGGTGGTGAGGCGGTCCGCTCCGGCGGACTGACGCCCGGCGAGGCTTCGTGCCCGCCGGGCGTTTTGCTTTCTACTGGCCGGTGCCGGACAGCGCGATGTTCACCGCGATGATGACGCCAATGATCATCAGCACCGTGAAGATGATGCCGGCGGCGATGAAGGCCCCCGGCTTGTTGGCATTGAAGTCGCGCTGGCGGTTTTCTTCCGTCTGCACGCCGAACCAGGCGCGGAACACGCTACCCACCACGGTGAAGGCATTAACCTCCTGGCTGGTCTTTTCCTGCTGTGCGGGCGCCGGCGTGGTGCCTTTCTCCAGCGCGCCGTCAGCGCCGGTTTTCGATTCCTGTTCGCTCATGGTGTCTACTGCCTCGCTCATTCAGGTTCATAGCCCAGGTTGGGGGAGAGCCACTTCTCTGCCGTGCGCCGGTCCCAGCCCTTGCGCTTCGCATAGTCCAGCACCTGGTCTTCCTCGATCTTGCCGACGTTGAAGTACGTGCTGTCGGGGTGCGAGAAATACCAGCCGCTCACGGCTGCCGTCGGGTACATCGCGAAATGCTCCGTGAGCGTAATGCCGGTGTTCGCGGTGGCATCCAGCAAGTGGAACAGCGTTGCCTTCTCGGTGTGATCCGGGCAGGCGGGATAACCCGGTGCCGGGCGAATGCCGCGGTACTTTTCCTTGATGAGCGCGTCGTTATCCAGCTGCTCGTCCTGCGCGTAGCCCCAGAACTCGCGGCGCACGCGCTCGTGCAGGTGCTCGGCGAAGGCTTCCGCCAGGCGGTCGGCCAGCGCCTTCACCAGGATGGCATTGTAGTCATCGCCCTTCGCCTCGAACTCTTTCGCGAACTCGTCGCAACCATCGCCCGCTGTCACGGCAAAGCCGCCGACATAGTCGCGTGCAGGCCCGCCTTCCGGGGCGACGAAGTCGGCAAGCGAGTAGTTGGGCTTGCCGCTGACCTTGTCGCTTTGCTGGCGCAGGTGGTGCAGGGTGGCGGCGACTTCGTCACGGCGCTCGTCGCGGTACACGACGGTGTCGTCCGTGCCGGTGCGGGCGGCGGGCCACAGGCCGACCACGCCATGCGCGCGCACGCGCTTCTCGGCAATCATGCGCCGCAGCAGCTTTTGCGCATCATCGAACAGGCTGCGGGCTGCTTCGCCGACGACATCGTCCTGCAGGATGGCCGGGTACTTGCCGGCCAGCGACCAGGAAATGAAGAAGGGCGTCCAGTCGATGTAGGGCAGCAGCGTCTCCAGCGGATAATCGCGCAGCACGGTGATGCCGGGCTTCTGTGGCGCCGGAGGCGTGTAATTTTCCCAGTCGAAGGAAAAGCCCTGCTGCACGGCGTCCCTGTAGCTCAGGCGGTCGGCCTTGGGCTTGCGGTTGGCGTGCCTGACGCGGACCTCCTCATATTCCTGCTGGCGCTGCCTGACGAAATCGGCCTTGAGGTCACGCGAGAGCAGCGAGGTGGCGACGCCCACGGCGCGCGAGGCATCCGCGACATAAATCACGGCATCGTTCTTGTACTGGGGCTCGATCTTGACCGCAGTATGCGCCTTGGACGTCGTGGCGCCTCCGATCAGCAGCGGCAGGCGGAAATCGCGCCGCTGCATTTCGCGCGCGACGTGGACCATTTCGTCCAGCGAGGGCGTGATGAGGCCCGACAGGCCGATGATGTCGACCTTTTCCTGAATGGCGGTATCCAGGATGCGGTCCGCCGGCACCATCACGCCCATGTCGACGATGTCGTAGCCGTTGCAACCCAGCACCACGCCCACGATGTTCTTGCCGATGTCGTGCACGTCGCCCTTCACGGTGGCGAGCAGGACCTTGCCCTTGCTCTGGATCTCGCCACCCTTCTCGGCTTCGATGTAGGGGATGAGATAGGCCACCGCCTGCTTCATCACGCGTGCCGATTTCACCACCTGCGGCAGGAACATCTTGCCGGCGCCGAAGAGGTCGCCGACCACGTTCATGCCGGCCATCAGCGAGCCTTCGATCACGTGGATGGGACGCTCGGCTTTTTGCCGTGCTTCTTCGGTGTCCTCTTCGATGAAGGCCGTGATGCCCTTCACCAGCGAGTGTTCCAGGCGCTTTTCCACTGGCAGGCTGCGCCATTCCAGGTCTTCCACGACCTTGGCGCCCGAGCCGTCGCCCTTGTACTTCTCGGCGATCTCCAGCAGGCGCTCGGTGCCGTCGGCGCGGCGGTTGAGGATCACGTCCTCCACGCGCTCCTTCAGCTCGGCAGGCAGGTCGTCGTAGATCGCCAGCTGGCCGGCGTTGACGATGCCCATCGACAGGCCGTTCTGGATGGCGTGGTACAGGAAGACGGAGTGGATGGCCTCGCGCACGGGCTCGTTGCCACGGAAGGAGAACGACACGTTCGACACGCCGCCGGAGGTCAGCGCATGCGGGAGATGGTCGCGGATAAAGGCGCAGGCGTTGATGAAGTCGACGGCATAGTTGTTGTGCTCGTCGATGCCGGTGGCCACCGCGAAAATATTCGGGTCGAATATGATGTCCTCGGCCGGGAAGCCCACCTTGTCGACCAGCACGTCATACGAGCGCTTGCAGATCTCCGCCTTGCGTTCGTAGGTGTCGGCCTGGCCCTGCTCGTCGAAGGCCATCACGACAATGGCCGCGCCGTAGCGCCGGCACAGGCGCGCGCGGGCGATGAACTCCTCCTCGCCTTCCTTCATGGAGATGGAGTTGACGATGGGCTTGCCCTGCGAACACTTGAGGCCGGCCTCGATGATCTCCCACTTGGAGGAGTCGATCATGAGCGGCACGCGCGCAATGTCAGGCTCGGAGGCGATGAGCTTGAGGAAGGTCACCATGGCGGCCTGCGAGTCCAGCATGCCTTCGTCCATGTTGACGTCGATCACCTGGGCGCCGCTTTCCACCTGCTGCAGCGCTACTTCCAGCGCCTCAGTGAAGTTTTCCTCCTTGATCAGACGGCGGAATTTGGCGGAGCCGGTCACGTTGGTGCGCTCGCCCACGTTCACGAACAGGCTCCGGCCGCGCTCGATCACATAGGGCTCGAGACCGGAAAGGCGGCAGGCCGGCGCAATCTCGGGGATGGCGCGGGGCGGGTAGGGCGCTACCGCCCGTGCGATGGCGGCGATGTGTTCCGGCGTGGTGCCGCAGCAGCCGCCCACGATGTTGAGGAGGCCGCTTTGCGCCCACTCGGCGATGGTCGGCGCCATTTCCTCCGCCGTCAGGTCGTATCCGCCGAAGGCATTCGGGAGGCCGGCATTGGGATGGGCCGAGACGCGGGTGTCGGAAATGACCGACAGCTCCTGCACATAGCCGCGCAGCTCATCGGGGCCCAGTGCGCAATTGAGGCCGATGGACAGCGGCTTCGCATGGCGCAGCGAATACCAGAAAGCGGTGGCGGTCTGTCCGGACAGCGTGCGGCCGGACAGGTCGGTGATGGTGCCGGAGATCATGATCGGCAGCTCGACGCCGGACCTCTCGAAATACTCCTGCACCGCGAACACGGCCGCCTTGGCGTTCAGGGTGTCGAACACCGTCTCGATCAGGATGATGTCGGCACCGCCTTCCACGAGGCCGGCGGTGGCCTCGACATAGTTTTCCACCAGTTCATCGAAGGTGACGTTGCGGAAGGCGGGGTCGTTCACGTCCGGCGAGATGGAGCAGGTGCGTGAGGTCGGGCCCAGCACCCCGGCCACGAAGCGCGGACGGTCCGGCGTCTTCACGCTCCACTCGTCTGCCACGGCGCGGGCGAGGCGGGCGGACTCGCGGTTGAGCTCGCCCACCAGCGCTTCCATGCCGTAGTCGGCCTGGGACACGCGCGTGGAGTTGAAGGAGTTCGTCTCCAGGATGTCCGCGCCGGCGGCGCAGTAAGCGTCGTGGATGCCGCGGATGACGTCGGGTTGTGTGAGCACCAGCAGGTCGTTGTTGCCCTTCACGTCGCGCGGCCAGTCCGCGAAGCGCTCGCCGCGATAGTCGGCCTCCTGCAGGTCATGCCGCTGGATCATGGTGCCCATGGCGCCGTCTATGATGAGGATGCGGCGTTGCAACTGGGCATTGAGAAGGGCAGTGCGCAATGAATGGCTCATGAAAAAATCGACTATCACGGGCAAAAAAGAGGGCGGCATTCTAGCAAGCCTTTGGGTACAATGCCCGGCGAAAGACCCAGTATTTTGCTAGGAATTACCATGGCAGACAGTGAACTCGTCAAGATCACCATTACCGAGGGCGCCCAGGCCTACCTGCGCGACCTGCTGGCACGGCAGAACTCCGAGGGCATCGGCGTGCGCATCTTCGTGGAGCACCCGGGCACGCCCCGTGCCGAGTGTTGCATGGCCTACAGCACCAAGGGTGAAGAGCAGCCCGATGACGTCCGTATCGACTATGAGGGCTTCCCGGCCTATATCGAGGGCAAAAGCGTCTCTTATCTGGAAGACGCCGTCATCGACTACAACAAGGACCGCTTTGGCGGCCAGCTGACCTTCAAGGCGCCGCGCTCCAAGGTTCCCAGCCTGGGCTCCGAAGCCAGCATCGAAGAGCGCATCAATTATGTGCTCTACAACGAGATCAATCCTGGCCTGGCCGCCCACAACGGCAATGTCAGCCTGCTTGAGGTCTATACCGACGACGAGCATGGCACGACCGCCGTGCTGAAGTTCGGGGGTGGCTGTCAGGGCTGCTCGGCGGTGGACATGACCCTGAAGCAGGGCGTGGAAACCACGCTGAAGGCGCAGATTCCGGAGCTGCAGCGCGTGACCGACTCCACCGACCATACTGTGCGGGACAACGCTTACTACAAGTAGGACCTGCAATGGCATCAATGCCGCCATCACGCCCATGAAAAAGCCCGCGACAGCGGGCTTTTTCATGGGCAACAGGGGGGATTGCGCGGCTCAGCCGGCACCCAGCATTTCGCCCAGTGCCTGGTCGGCGGCCGCCAGCACGGGATTCCATTCGCCCGGCTTGCGCGCCCGGAACAGCCGGACATGCGGATACCAGGTGCATTCATTTTCGCGATAACCCCAGTACCACAGCAGTCCCGACCCCATGGGCAGCAGGACCCACGTAGGCGTGTCCGTGGCGGCGGCGACGTGGGCGGTCGAGTTGCTGGTGCTGATCACGAGGTCCAGCGCGCTGACCTGCGCGGCGAGCCCGTCTATGTCATTGAAGCTGTCGATTTCGGGGTCCAGGTAAATCTCGACCCCGAGGGCTTCGCGAGCCGTGCGCAGGTCGTCAGCCACGTCGCCGTACTGCAGGCTGATGAACTGACACTCCGGATGAGCGAGCAGGGCGCGCCAGTCCTGGATGTCCACGCTCTTTTCCTCTCCCAACGCCGCCCGCTTGCTCTTCCAGGAAATGCCGATCAGCTTCTTGCCCGGGAACAGTCGCTGGTATTTCTCGCGCAGGGCCTGAACGCGCCCGGTATCCGCTTTCAGGTAGCCGTGCGTCCAGCCGATGCCGTCCAGGGCGTAAAGGCCGAGGTCGGCGGCAGGAATGTGTGCATCGAATTGCCTGGCCTCTTCGGCGGTGAGGACATGGTCGAGCACGGTGAGGCCAGGGAAGGAGCGGGCGATCATCGGGGCCAGGCGAGGATCCATGGCGACCGTCATATTCTCGGCTTTCGCGGCCATGGCCGGTAGCAGGGCACTGAGCACCAGCTGGTCGCCTATCCCCTGTTCCCGGCCAACGAGAAGTGAGCGGACGGGCGATTTGCCGTCCCACAGCGGAATGCCGAGCTCGGCCGCTTCGCAGGGCCGGAACTCCGGCAGGCCAGTCTTCCAGCGGTTCCAGTAAAGACCGAATCCCTTGGCGTAGTTTCCGCTTTTCAGCATCAGCAACGCATATTCGTACTGGATGCTGGAGATGTACGGGAATTTCTCGATCACTTCCTGATAGAGCCTGTCGGCCTCGTCGACGTTTCCCAGCAACTGATGCACGCGGGCCCAATTCTCATAGAGCGCCGATTCGCGCATGCCGGCCGCGTGTGCCTTCTCGTACAAGGGGAGTGCGACGTCAAGGCGACCCAGGTGGTTGTGGCAGACCGCCTGGTTGAAGTACAGCAGGGCCCAGTCGATATCCTTCGCGCTGGTCAGGCTGTCGATGACTTCCAGCGTCTTCTCGTACTGCCCTTGACGGACCAGCAGGCGGACATGCCGGGAGCGGATTTGCGTGGACTGCCGATAGACCTCGGGCGGCACCGCAAGCAGCACCTTCTCGGCGTTGGCTGTGTCACCGATGGTGAGCAGCAGGCCCATGAGTGCGGCGTAGCTGGCGGGGTTGCCCGGATAGAGGCGGATGGCCTGGAGGTAAGCGTCGGTCGCCTGCTGCAGCTGCCCGGCCTTCTCGAGGGCCCGGGCCTGGGCCAGCACCAATACGGATTTTTGCAAGTTGGCGGGTGGCGTCGGGGTGGAAGGCATACTCATCGGCAGCTCTTTCTCATTTTCTTGTTTTCATGCGATGTCGGGGCGCTCCCGACTTCGCCCTGCATACATCAATCCGAAGCCGTACCTTACGTCGGTGGCCCCGGCGAACCCGGTATGAGGGCGAGCGAGCAGCAGCTGCGTTCAGGCCGGGCGCTGGCGCGTCGGCAACACGCCCTTCAGCTTGTCATGCATCTGGCGGACAGCATTCTCCGTGGTTTCCCAGTCGATGCAGCCGTCGGTGACGGACTTGCCGTACTCGAGCTGTGTCAGGTCCTTGGGAATGTCCTGACGGCCGAACTTGAGGTGAGACTCGATCATCATGCCGACGATGGAGCTGTTGCCCTCCAGGATCTGGTTGCTGACGTTGTCCATCACCAGCGGCTGCAATGCCGGGTCCTTGTTGGAGTTGGCATGCGAGGCGTCGATCATGATGTTTTTGCTGACCTTTGCCTTTTCCAGCTCGCGTTCCGCCAGCGCCACCGACACGGAGTCGTAGTTGGGCTTGCCGTCGCCACCGCGCAGCACGACGTGGCCATAGCGGTTGCCCGTGGTATTGATGATGGCGCTGCGGCCGTTGGAGTCGATGCCCAGGAAGCTGTGCGGATTGGCCACCGAAAGCAGGGCGTTGATGGCCACCTTGAGGCCGCCGTCGGTGCCGTTCTTGAAGCCGACCGGCGAGGACAGGCCCGAACTCATCTCGCGATGGGTTTGCGATTCGGTGGTGCGGGCACCGATGGCGCTCCAGGAAATCAGGTCGTGCAGATACTGCGGTGACATCGGGTCCAGCGCTTCGGTGGCGCAGGGCAGCCCCATCTCGTTCAGCTCCAGCAGCAGCTTGCGGCCGATGTGCAGGCCGTCCTGGATCTTGAAGGAGTCGTCCATGAACGGGTCGTTGATCAGGCCCTTCCAGCCCACGGTCGTACGCGGCTTTTCGAAGTACACGCGCATGACCAGGTAGAGGGTGTCCTGTACCGCGTCGGCCAGCACCTTCAGGCGCTCGGCATACTCGTGGGCGGCCTTCAGGTCGTGGATGGAGCAGGGGCCGATCACCAGGAACAGGCGATGGTCCTTGCCGTCGAGGATGTTGCGGATCGTCTCGCGGCCGCTCAGGACGGTCTTGCGGGCCTTGTCGCTGAGCGGAATGTCGCGCTTCAGCTCGGCCGGCGTGATCAGGAGTTCAGTGGAACGTACGTTGACGTCTTCAATGCGGGTTTCAGCCATTACCATTCCCGGGAGTGTGCGCGAAAGCGCTTGATTCTAGAGAAAATGCCGATTGCTTTCACCGGCCTTTTCAATTGTTCCGCCACGGGCTTGTGAAGTCGCTGATAAAGGGAGGCCGGCCCGCCAAGGGATTCTGGTCGGATCGGGAAGCGGGAGCCCGCACCGGAATGGTGTTCGGCCCGATATCCAGCACGCGCCGTGAGGGCGCGACAGATTCAGTCCTCTCGCAGCGGCAGCTCCGCGAGGGCTGCCTCAACCCCGGCCAGGGCCGGCGCCCAGTCGCCGCCGACAGTTGCCCTGAAGAGGCGTGCCTCCGGATACCAGGCGCAGCGGTCGCCCTCGTGGCCCCAATACCAGAGCAGTCCCCAGCCCGAGGGCAGGACAACCCACGTCGGGGCGCCGGTGGCCGCTGCCAGGTGCGCCGTGGTGCTGCTGGTGCTCACCACCACATCCAGCGCCGCCATTTGCGCCGCCAGGCCGTCCAGATCCTGGTATACGTCGATTTCCGGGTCCCGAAATATGTCCACCCCCCACTGCGTCCGCGCCTGGCCCTGCTCGGCCTCCATCGCACCGTACTGCAGGTTGATGAACTGGCAGTCCTTGCTCTGCAACACGCCCTGCCAGGCTGCCAGGTCCACGCTCTTTGCCGTGCTCAGCGCCGACTGGCGACTCATCCAGGACAGCCCTACCAGCTTCTTGCCGGGGAACAGCTGACGGTATTTCTCGCGCAGGCGAGCTGCGCGCTCCCTGTCGGGCAAGAGTCGGCCCCCCGTCCAGCCGATGGCTTCTGGCACGAGGGCGCCCATGTCGGCTGCAGAGATGCAGGTATCAAAGCGAGTCCGCAGCGACTCTGCCGGCTCCTCGGGAGAAACACTCTCGATGCCGGGCCAGGTGCGCTTCAGCAAGGGGACGAGGCGAGGCTCGAAGGCCACCGCCAGGTGCCCGACCTTTTGCGCCAGCGCGGGCAGCAGGGCACTGAAGACGATCTGCTCCCCCACTCCCTGTTCGCGCATCACCAGGAGCGACGGCGGCGCCTTGCGGCCATCCCACGCGGGCAGCCCGACGGAGCGGGCGGAGCAATGCTGGAAGTGGGGCAGGCCAGACTGCCAGCGGTATTGATAGAGCTGGAATCCAGTTTTGAACTGGCCCGTCTTGAGCAGCAGGATAGCTTGCTCGTACTTCAGTTGGGGGGTGTCGGGACGTGAACGGGTGAGTTCGCGGTAGAGGCGGCCGGCGGTTTCCATATCCCCGGTGAACTGGGCGGAGCGCGCCCATTCCAGTGAGAGCCAGTCAGCCCGCAGGCCGAGTTCTGACGCGCGTCGGAACGATTCCACTGCTTCCTGATGGCGCCCGAGCTGCGCCAGGCATTGGCCGAGGTTGAACGCCTGACCGCCGGCATCGACCTCTGGATTTCCTGCCAGGGCCTCAAGCAGTGGCAGGGCTTGCGTCGGCTGGCCCTCCTGGAGCAGGAGCCGCGCGTGCAGATAGCGGAGGGGCGGCGCGGCCTCGTACACCTCGACAGGCAGAATCTGTATCACTTTGCGGCCATTTACGATGTCCCCCGCAGGTACCAGCATTTCAAGCAGCGCCCGGTATCCGGCAGGACTCAGTGGTGCCAGGCGGATGACTTGCTGGAAGGCGACGACGGCAGCAGCGCCATTGCCTGCTTTCAGCAGGGCTTTGCCCTGGGCCAGCTGCAGCATCGCCTGCTGCAGGCCGGGTTGGCGCGAAGAATGGTCGGGCGGCGTCATCAGGTGCGGGGCCAGTCGTTGTCGTTTTGAGGGTATGTGTGGGCGCCTTGCTACTGCATGCCTCGGTGAAGCGACCGCGGCTGCTCCGGGCGAGCTCACGCTCACCAGTCCGAAGGGTTCGCCGGAATTCTAACGAAAAGTGCGGCCCACTTTCATTACCTCGAGGCGGTGGCTCGACTCTGTGGCTAGAAGAACATGAACTTGATGCTGAGCAGCATCAGGGTGCCACCCAACAGGGGCCGGATCACGTCTTCATGAAGTCGGGAGGAGAGCAGGGTGCCGGCGACGATGGCAGGCAGCGAGCCCATGAGCAGCCAGGTCAGCAGGGTAAAATCCACATTGCCCATCTTCATGTGGCCGAGACCCGCGACCAGCGTCAGCAGCACGGCATGGGTCACGTCGGTGCCGATGATCTGGATGGTGGGCAGGCGGGGAAACAGGCTGAACAGGATCATCACCCCGAAGGCACCGGCCCCTACCGAAGACAGGGTCACCAGCACCCCGAGCATCACCCCCATGGCAAGCGTGAAGGCGGTCGCGTTGTTGTCCAGGGCCTGGCGCAGATGGCTTTGCAGGGGACTGGCGTCGTGCAGGCGCTGCAGCTGGCGACGGAAGACCAGGGAGGCACCGGTCAGCAGCAGCATGAAGCCGAGGCTGCGGGTCAATACGTGCTTGTAGGCGTTGGCGTTGCCGAAGTAGCTCTCCAGCATCCAGAGCGTCAGCAGCGCCGCCGGGATGCTGCCGGCGGCCAGCATGCCTGTGATCCGCCAGTTGATGTTGCGCTTCATGGAGTGGACCACGGCGCCCCCTGACTTGGTCATGGAGGCGTAGAGGAGGTCGGTTCCGATGGCGGTATGCAGGGGCACGCCCATCATGGTGAGCAGGGGTGTCATCAGCGAGCCGCCGCCGACGCCGGTCACGCCGACGCAAAATCCGACGGCTGCACCGGCCACAATGAAAGCGATTCCGTCGATCACACAGCACCCCAAGGCCTGGCCCTAAAAAGCTGGCGAGCATAAGCCCTGTGAACTATGCTCCAAAAGACTATTTCGCTTAGGCCTTATATCGAAAAGATTGGGCCTTATTTCTTTCCGGGGCAATGGACGCCCGTTTGGGAGGAGGGATCATGAAGCTGCAGCAACTGCGCTATATCTGGGAGGTTGCCCACCACGACCTCAACGTTTCCCTGACGGCCCAGAGCCTCTATACCTCCCAGCCCGGCATCAGCAAGCAGATCCGCCTGCTCGAGGACGAACTCGGCGTCGAGATTTTTTCCCGCAGCGGCAAGCACCTGACCCGGGTGACACCGGCCGGGCAGGCCATCCTGGCCATCGCCGGCGAAATCCTGCGCAAGGTCGAGAGCATCCGCCAGGTGGCCCTCGAATACACCGACCAGAAGCGCGGCCACCTCTCCATCGCGACCACCCATACCCAGGCACGTTACCGGCTGCCCGGGGTAATCGAGAAGTTCATCAGCCAGTACCCGGAGGTTGCCCTGCACATGCACCAGGGCACGCCGCAACAGATTGCGGAGCTGGCGGCGGACGGAACGGTCGACTTCGCCATCGCCACCGAGGGCATGGAGCATTTCACCGACCTCGTGATGCTTCCCTGCTACCGCTGGAACCGCTCCGTAGTCGTGCCGCGCAATCATCCCTTGGCCATTCGCAGCCGCATCACCCTCGAGGACGTTGCCCAGTTTCCGCTCGTCACCTACGTTTTCGGCTTTACGGGCCGCTCCAAGCTGGATGAGGCGTTCAAGTCACGTGGCCTGACGCCGCGGGTCGTGTTCACGGCAGCGGATGCGGACGTGATCAAGACTTATGTCCGGCTGGGACTCGGCATCGGCATCATTGCCCACATGGCCTACGACCCCGAGGTGGACAAGGACCTTGTGGCCATCGATGCGAGCCATCTCTTTGAATCCAGCACCACCAGCCTCGGTTTCCGCAAGGGCACGTTCCTGCGCGGCTTCATGTATGACTTCGTGAAGCTGTTTGCGCCGCACCTCACGCCGGAGCGTATCGATGCGGCCATTCAGGCGCATACGCGTGAGGAGCTGCTGGCGGTATTTGAGGATGTTGAATTACCCAGTCTCTGAGCGTGGCGGCTAACGCGAAGTGGACTTGAGAGTAAGTAAAAAGCCGGCATTTGCCGGCTTTTTAATTGTCAGGTCCTGTGAAAGCAGGGCGGTCATTCGATATTGACAATGTGCAGCCCGCACTCCTTTTTGGTGGCTTCCTCCCACCACCAGCGGCCTTCGCGCTCGTGCTGGTTCGGCAGCACGGCGCGCGTGCAGGGCTCGCAGCCGATACTGACGAAACCCTTTTCATGCAGTTCGTTGTAAGGCACTTCGAAGGCACGAATATAGGCCCAGACGTCCTCTGAACTCCAGTTGGCCAGCGGATTGAATTTGGCCAGTAACTCGCCCGGCCGATTGAAGGTCGTATCGGATTGGATCACTGGCACGGCATTACGGGTATTCGGGCTCTGGTCACGGCGTTGGCCGGTAATCCAGGCGTTCAGTGTCGACAGTTTCCTGCGCAACGGAGCGACCTTGCGAATGCCGCAGCATTCCTCATGACCATCCTGGTAAAAGCTGAAGAGTCCCTTGGCATTCACCATTTGCTGCAGCGCCTCGGCCTCTGGCGTGCAGACCTCGAGGGTGATCTTGTAGTGGCTGCGTACCTTCTCGAGGAAGCGGTAGGTCTCCGGGTGCAGGCGGCCGGTGTCGAGCGTGAAGACCCGGAAGGGCTTGCCGGCCTTCATGGCCATGTCGATCAGTACGACATCTTCGGCGCCGCTGAAGGAGATGGCGATATTGCTGAAGTTTTCCAAAGCCAGCTTGATGATCTGCTGCGGCGACTTGGTGGCATATTCGCTGGCCCAGCCCTGCAGGGCTGCTTCGGAAACGCTCATGGGGAAATCCTGGAGATGACCTGTGCGGAGGGCGGATTCTAGCAGATGGCGCGCCGCCGCCCATATCCGCCTGAGGCCACATTCGCCCGGATTGCAGACCCCGGGGCTAACCTTTACAGTTCGCCGCATTTTTCAGCGATGGCGGGGGTGTGCGGTGGAGATTGTCTGTCTGGACCTTGAAGGCGTGCTGGTGCCGGAAATCTGGATCAACTTTGCCAAGCGTACCGGCATTCGTGAACTGGAGGCCACCACCCGTGACATCCCTGACTACGACGTACTCATGCGCCAGCGTCTGCGCATCCTCGACGAGCACAAGCTCGGCCTGAAGGATATTCAGGCGGTCATCGCCGACATGGGGCCGCTGCCGGGCGCCGCGGAATTCGTCGAATGGGTGCGTGAGCATTTCCAGCTCATCATCCTTTCCGACACCTTTTATGAGTTCGCCCATCCGCTGATGCGCCAGCTCGGTTGGCCCACCATCATGTGCCACCGCCTCGAGTCCGCCGACGACGGCAGGATTACCAGTTATGTGCTGCGCCAGCCCGACCAGAAACGCGAGGCGGTCAAGGCGCTGCATGGCCTGAACTACCGTGTCATTGCGGCCGGCGACTCCTATAACGACACCAACATGCTGTCCGAGGCGGATCGCGGCATCCTGTTCGATGCGCCGGAGAACGTCATTCGCGAGTTTCCGCAGTTTCCGGTGACACGGAGTTACGAAGAGCTCAAGGCCGAAATCCGCAAGGGCTCGCTGCGCCGTATCCCCTGATCCAGAAGGCCGGGCTCTCGCCTGGCTGTCCAAACAAAATGCCCGCCGGATGGCGGGCTTTTTGTTTGGACAGAAATCAGCCCTCCATGCTTTCAAGTGCACGCATGACGGCCCCCATCTTGTGGAAGCATTCCTCGTATTCAGACTGGCACTCCGAATCCGCGACTATCCCGCCGCCGGCCCAGGCATAGATGTCGTCACCCAGGCGCAGCAGCGAACGGATGGCAATGTTGAGCTGGGCGTCGCCGTCGGTGTTAATGAAGCCGATACTGCCGCAGTAGATGGAGCGCCGCGTGGGCTCCAGCTCCTCGATGATCTCCATGGCGCGCTTCTTGGGCGCGCCCGTAATGGAGCCGCCTGGAAAGCTGTCTCTAATCAAATCAATAACATGTGAATCTTTCTTGAGATCGCAAGTCACGGTGCTGACGAGATGATGTACCTGCGGCAGGCTTTCCACCTCGAACAGCTTTTCCACCCTCACGGTCCCCGTTTCCGCATGCTGGCCGATGTCATGACGCAGCAGGTCTACGATCATCAGGTTCTCCGCGCGGTTCTTGGCGCTGCTGGCAAGATGTTTCCGTAGCCGTTGATCCTCCAGCGGATCGCTGGAGCGGGGCGCCGTGCCCTTGATGGGCCGGGTAGTAACGCGGCCACCCTCCACCCGGAGAAACAGCTCCGGGGACAGGCTCAGAATGTCGCCCTCCGGCAGGCTCACCCATGCGGCATAGGCCGGGTTGGTCTCGGCCAGCAAGCGGTCCATTGCCGTCGCGCTGCTGCCTGCGCATCTCGCGCGGAAGGCCTGGGCATAATTGACCTGGTAGCAATCGCCATTACGCAGGTAGTGCTGGATGCGGTGGAAGTCTTCCCGGTAACGCGCCGGAGACGTTAGGGGCTTGAACGCTTCCGTAAGGTGGAAGCCGCAGGAAGGGATTACTGATTTTGTGACCCCGGCCACAAAATCGAACACCGGATTCCAGTGCGCTGCCTCCTCCTTGAACCCCGGCAGGCAGACGAATTCAGCCGTTTGACGGGTATGGTTGACATGGATGAAGTGCGGAAAGAGCCCCAGGAAGGCAACCGGAAAGCCCGTTCCGGCTGTATCGGGGGAGGCATCGTAGCCCAGGAAGCCCGCCAGCCCACCCCGGAAGGGCAGGTCTGCCAGGGCAGTTGCCAAGGGTAGTTTTGCGAGCAATTCACGGGCAGTTTGCCAGGCTGCTTCGGTGTAACTTTTTGTTAACGAACCGCCTCTGCTTTCCTTATTAATAGCTTGATTTGAAAGCACTAGGGTATCGACGGGATAGGCGCAGAAGACCTCTTGCCGCCCTGAGTCGAGGCGCAGCCAGACGGACCTGTCGGCAGGCCGGAAATACTGCCTCAGTTGCGAGCCCAGGTCGGGTGAATAAGGCAGGTCGTGGCGCATTCAGGCGGTCTGGCGGACTAGGGGAGACGGGGTAGCCAAGTCTACCGGGTTTTGTGGATAACCGTTTATCGGGGTGTTGATTTGCGGAAATTGGGGTTATTGCCGGTCGACTTTTGCACATGGTAGTTTGCGCGGGCATAACTCCAATATGCCCCCAGGGTTATACAACCAAGAAAAACCAGGAGAAATAAAAGATGAACGGGTTCAAGAAGCTCATTCTCACTTCCGCCATCCTCGCCGCCTCTTCCAGCGCAATGGCCATGCAGGCCATGGATGACGAAAGTCTGTCTGCCACCACCGGTCAGGATGGTCTGACCGTTACCCTCAACACCAACGTCACCACCAGCATCAAGTGGATTGACCGTACTGGTACTGGCGCGTCTGGCTATGGCAATGCCGGTGGCGTACTGATCAACAACGTGGGCATCGCCTCCAACGGACTGATCATCGATATCGATGCTGGCGGCAATGCCGGTACCGGCGCTGGTACCCGAGGTATGCTGAACATCGGTGTTACCAACCCCAATGGCATTACGATCAATCTGTCTGGCAGCTCCATTCAAGTGGCTGACGCACAGAACACCGCTTCTGGCGCAACGCTGGCCGCGCGCTCCACGACCGGCACTGCTCGCGATGTGATCCGCTTTGCCACTGGCTCCCAGATGGTCATCGCGGGCGCCTCTGGCCGCCTGCTGGACATCGACCTTGGTAGCGAAGACGACAACTTCATGACCCTGAACGGCAGCCTCGGCACCGTGTCCCTGACGGGCATGCAGATCGTCGATGCTACTGCTGGAGACGCGATTGGCATTGGCACCCTGACGCTGGAAAACCTGACCCTGACCAATGCCTCTGTGAACGTGGCGGCGGGTGGTCTGGTGATCAACACCGGCTCGGGCCTGACCAATGTGAACGTTGGCATGGAGACTGTGACCCTGGGTGGCACCGGCTCGATGGGTGACGTCTACCTGATGGGCCTCAACGTTGCCAACAACACCATCACCATCGCCGCGCATCCCTAAAGCGAACTCACTCCAGTCGACATCCCGTCATCTGGAGTGGAATCGGGCTCTGCCGTCAAGGCAGGGCCCGATTGCTTGATGGCCTACCACTTAGGGATAGTTGCTTCCACTTCGTCGGAATCCTGAAGGACCAGTCTTTTGTCTGTTGGCTTTTTGCGGTTTCGATTGTTACAGTGCGTAAGTTGCCAAGATAAAAAATCAAGGCGCTGCGCCCTTGGAAAATAACGGAGAACAAAAATGATGAAGAAAGCCCTCCTCGCGACCGCCATTGCCGCGCTGTCCGTTTCCTCTTACGCCATGGAAGCCATGGATGAAGAGGCCCTGGCCAGCACCACCGGTCAGGACGGTCTGACGGTTACCATTACCCCCCCAGGTGCCGGTATCTCTGCCGATATCATCTGGCATGACATCGGCGGCTACACCGGCGCGGCCACCAGCGGTGCCGTCGTGATCGGCGATCCGAACAACTCCGCAACCACCGGTACCCATGATTCCTTCAGGATCGTCGCCACCGGCGGCATCGTGCTGGATATCGACGCCTCCGGTAGCGTGAACGGCGCGCCCGGCCTGAAGGTGGGTGTGAGCCTGCCGACCGGCATGGTGCTGACCACTGGTGACATCTCGGTTGCCGCAACCTCGGGTACGCCTGCTTACACCCTTACTAACCAGTCCGCCGACATCCTGAACAGCATGACCATCACGTTCGGTTCCGGCAGCCTGGCGAGCATCAACCTCGGCTCCGAGCCCCTGAGCGGCGCGATGATCATGGTCAACACCTCGCTGACCAGCGGTCTGAACATTGCCAACTTCGCGTTGAACGACGCCAACAGCAGCGGCTCCCTCAATGCCGTGAGCATCGCGGTTGACGACAACGGTGCTGGCACCAACCTGACCACCGCGATCAACATCGATGCCACCAGCACGGGTCTGCTTGCCACTATCGGTACGCTCGGCTCCGCCACCGGTATCGACGTCACGATGGTTGACGTGGGCCTGGGTTCCACCACGTCCATGGGTGACGTCCAGATCAAGGGCCTGAACCTGGTCGGTACGACCATCCGTATCGCTGGCCACTGATTTAACGCTCTGAAGAAAAGCCCCCCGGAAGGGGGGCTTTTTTTTGCCTGCAATTCCTGCGTTTTCGTCGTCATTTCCGGCAGCCGGGCGGGGTATTCCCAAGGGGCTTGGCCTGTCGCGTTGTCTTGTTTGAATTGCGTAAAAACAGATGCTTGCGTCGCATTTTCAGTGTATGTTCTGCGTCGTTACAAAAATTAGCGCCGTACAAGTACAACCATAACGCGGCCAAAACAAAAGAAAGATAGCCATGCTCACAGTCGCTCTTGGAGCAGCCCTGATCTACTTTTTCGCCGATACGGCTTTTGAGTCAGCGGAAGTAGGGCCATCTACCGTTTATTATTCCACGCCTGTCGATGGTCGACAGTACTCGCGCATGCATGTGAGCGAGCGGCCTATTGCGGTCAAACCGCATGTCGAGCAGCAGTTCAGGAATATCGTCCACCAGGCCTACGACTACAGCTGCGGCTCCGCCGCCCTGACCACGCTTCTCAACGGATACCTGGGCCGCCAGTTCCAGGAAAAGCAGATCATGGAAGGCCTGCTGAAGTACGGTGAGTACGACAAGATCGTGCAGCGCCGCGGCTTTTCCCTTCTCGACATGAAGCGCCTCGTGACAGCGCTCGGCCATCCCAGCGGTGGCTACAAGGGATCGTTCGATGACCTCAAGAAGCTCGACCACCCTGCCATCGTTCCCATTCACTACGGTGGCTTCAAGCATTTCGTAGTTCTGAAGAAGTACCGCGAGGGTCGAGTCTTCGTGGCGGACCCCGCGCTTGGCAACATCAGTTTCCCGGAGGAGCGATTCAAGGAGATCTGGGAAAACAACGTGATGTTCATCATCTTCCCGAACGGCTTCAAGCCTCACTCCCAGCTCGAGCTGACGGAGGGAGACATGCGTTTCGTGGAGGACCAGACCGTCAACCTTGCCATGTTCGACCAGGCTCCCGAATTCCTCCGCTCGGCAGAGGCGAGGGCAGACCGTGCCAGCACCATGCGCAAGGTCATTGATGCCGATGCAGAAAGTGATACCTACAACCAAACGATTAGCGTTCCCCTGCGTGGATATTTCCGCCGCAAGTGATTGTGGCGGCCATCCGGAATGTGGACAGGAAAACAAAAAATGAAAAAAGCGGTTCTGTTTTCAGCTTTCCTTGTACTGCTAGGCATGGAGGCCGGTCTGGCGCGGGCAGAAGAAGCCGCCGCCAGCGATACTCCGGCTGCAGACGCCCCGGCGGCGGAGCCGGCGGCTGCTCCTGCGGAAGCAGATTCGGCGCGCGAGGCGCTCAAGCAACAGGCGGAAGACGCCACCAGCGAAAAGAATCTGCAGCAGGTTTTCCAGGCCAGCGAAAAGACGTACTCGCTTTTGAAGGCCGGAAAAATTTCTCTGCAGTATGATTTCGACTACAGCTATTATGGCGATTATCGTGTCGACTTGGCGACGGCCAGCGACAGTTCGCAGATCACGCGCTTCCGTATCGAGCAGGATTCGCAGCATTCGTTTGGCAATAATTTCGAACTGGCTTACGGCGTAAAGAACAACCTGACTTTTACGACATCCATTCCTCTCGTGGCCAAGGTTGATACCCAGAAGGACCTCAAGACCACGGGGCTTGGCGACATTGCCCTTGGCTTGCGCTGGCAGCCGGTGCCGCTCAAGCGCGGCTTGCCCACGTCGACCCTGTTTGCCTCTTTGTCTACTGCCACCGGCGATAGTCCTTACGAAATCGACGTCAACAACGATATCGCGACCGGGAAGGGCTATTACAGTCTTTCCGCAGGCGCCAGCGTGAGCAAGATTGCCGACCCGATCGTGCTCTTCGCCTCGGGAAGCTACACGATGTCGACGCAGGCGAGTGGCCTCGATCAGAATCGCGGCGGTCGTTTGCTGGAGTCGGTGGAGCCTGGTGACAGCATCGGTGGCTCCATGGGATTTGCGTATTCGCTGAACT
Organism: Moraxellaceae bacterium; assembly: GCA_029237815.1. GTDB lineage: Bacteria > Pseudomonadota > Gammaproteobacteria > Pseudomonadales > Moraxellaceae > UBA2031. The sequence goes on along the minus strand of JAQZBP010000003.1, from coordinate 37,985 downwards.
ACGACGTTTCCATCACGGCGTCCTTCCAGCAGTCCTACGCCTTCGCCACCACCTACAACTTCGAGAATGGCCAGTACTTCAAGACGGCGCCGTCCACCAGCGCCTCTCTTAATTTTTCGCTCGGCCTTCGCACAAATCCCAAGCGCATCGTGAACATGAGCCTCGGCTACGGGCTGACGGAAGACACGCCCGATGTGGTCGTCGGCTTCTCCATGCCGATCGACTTCCTCGGATCCTCTGACGAATAAGCGCCCGCAGGCATGATATCGCTCATGAATAACGCAGGAAGAAAAGCACTGCCCGGGTTTGCTGTCGCAGTCTGCATGGGGCTCGCGCTGCTGACGCCGTTGGCGCATGCCGACCTGGCGGTGAACCTGTCAATCGACTTGCGCGCGCTCTCGATGGGTAACGCCGTCACTGCCGATCCGCCGGGAGTGAGCGCCATCCATTACAATCCGGCTGGCCTTGCCAAGCTGGAAGGGCGCCATATCGATTTCCAGATCTTCTCGGCAATGATGAACATCGAGTCCCAGTTCTCGGCGCCGCCTGGTTTCGAGGTCTTCGGCTTCTCCGACGATCCTGTGGTCTGTTCAGACAAGCCGCGTGATGGCGAAAGTCTCTGCGCCAACTTCAAGACCGGTAAAAGCGCAGTCGAGGGTGTGTCCCTCTACCTGCCGGTTCTGGACGAGATGGTGGATCTGCCTGCCGGGCTGCCCGTCGCGGCGCCTCTGATCGGCTTTTCTATCAAGCCCGCCGGTTCCAAGTTCACCTTCGGTAACGCTTTCTATGCGCCGATGGTCGCCGGCTTCTATCGCAAGCCGGATGATCCGGGCAACTTCCTGGGCGAGCGCACGGCAATCGAGCGTATCACCTACCTGTCGCCCACGGTCGCCTATCAGGTCAATGACACGCTCTCCATTGGCGCTGGGGTGAATCTCTCCTATCAGGCCATCGCATTGGAAACCGATTTCCGCTCACCCAACGACCTGATCGGCGTGCTGCGCGTGATCGACGAACAGATCTGCCCGCCGTTCAAGGGGCAGCAGAACATCGTTGTCGACCTGTTCCTTTTCGGTTTCTGCGGTGCGAAGCAGGGCATAGGCCCGTATGACAATCTGGCCAGCCTCAAGGTATCAATGCAGCAGACGCTGTCGCCGACCTATAACCTGGGCATCCTCTGGGAACCCAATGACGACTTCGCCTGGGGCGCGGTTTACCAGAGCGAAGCCAAGATGCACCTGCATGGCAAGTTCGAGGTGTCCTACAGCCAGGGCGTGCAGGACGTGTTCAACTCCGTCGGCGGCTCGCCCACCGGCCAGATCCTCCTCGCCATCCTTGGCCTGCCCGCGTATGTGCCGGAGAAGGAAACCGGCCTCATCTCCATGGACCTGACCTATCCGGCACACTTCCAGACCGGCATCAAGTACATGATCCTCCCGGACATGCAGGTGAACTTCGACATCGGCTGGACCGATTATGCGGAGTGGGATGCCTTCCGCTTCAATTTCGACCGCAGCCTCAGCGTCCTCAAGATTGCCCGCCTGCTGGCGCCTGGCACGACGCCCACCTCGCTGATGATGCCGCTGGGCTTCCAGAGCCCATGGAGCATCAAGATCGGCATGGAGTACAGCTGGAACGAGCGACTGAAGTTCCGTCTGGGCTTCGAGCCCCGCAACAGCGCGATCCCTGAAGATCGTCGTTCCACACTGGTGCCGATCAACGAGGCCATCCTGATCGGCTCGGGTATCGGTTACCAGTTTGACCGCGACACTGAGATCGACCTGACGGCGGCCTACCTCTATTCGCGCGACCGCATTCCGGCGAACAGCAGCTGCGCAGTGAACTGCACGGGCTTGACCAACGTTGTCTATAACCCCTACGCAGGCCTCGATGTGCAGACCAAGGCATCCATCGGCATTCTGGGGATTGCCTACCGCACGCGCTGGTAATCGCGATGGTGTTGCGTAGAGGGGCCCTGTTTTTCCTCCTGCTTGCCGCCGCAACACCGGTGGTGGCCGAAGAAAGTTTCTACCCGATCATCGACCCTAACGGGAACGTGACGATCATCCGTAGCGAGAGGGATGTGGAGGCCGAGCGTAGCAAGCGCGAGACTCCGCGGCAGGACGCAGGGTCGAACGCTTCTTCTTCCGCTCCCCTGCCGCCAACCGGAGCGAAATTGCCACAAAAGGCGGAGCCGTCCCCCAAGGATGAGCAGCCGATGACGCCTTCGCCCGCTTTTGCGCCTTACGACTCAGACGAGTATGCCGACGTCGAGGCGCTGGACGACGCGGTCCAGAAGAAAGACGGCAAGGACAGGAAGCGCTTCTACGTGATCGAAGGCGATGGCCTTGGCGTCAGGAATATCGAGGAAGACGGTAGCAGCGCAACACCCGGTGGCTTGATGAATGAAGGTGCCATGCCGCCGGCAGAGAAGTCGACGCCGCTGGTGTCCGCCAGGGTAGAGCTGGATTCCGCTGCGGCGCAGCAACGTTGGCCGCGCCTTGAGCGTTGCCAGAAGCCGGAGCTCCTGGAGAAGGCTGCGTCGATCGGTTTCCTGCCGCGTGATCTGGTGATTGATCAAAAGACCTATGTCTTTCCCGAGGCGCCGGAAGTGCTGTATGCGTTTTCCCTGGAAGGGCAGGGGCTGCGGCGGCTGCAGGTTCAGTCGTACTCGAGCTCTGACCGCGCACCGACATTCCCGCTGCCGGCTCTTGCACTGCTGGACCGCGACGGGTGTCTCCGGCGTGTCGTGACCGCGTATCCGGAGCGCGCCTACCCGGAGACAAACTCACGGCACCCCATGCTCGAAGGCATGGTGGATGTCCATGTTGAAGAACGTTTTCTACTGGTGCTCTCGGGGCAACCGGAAGCGAGTGCGGCGACACCCTATCGCGTGGGCCGCTTTGGCCAATTGATGTTCAGCCTCAAGAAATAAGGTCATGAAAAAAGACATGAAAATCCCGGCCATCCTGCGTCGCCTTGCCATTGTTCCGGCTGCCGTCCTGCTGGCGTCCTGTGGCGAGAGCGACAACCTTTCCAGTTCTGATGTTGGCACGGTCACGTCCTGCGCCAGCATCCCGGGCGCGACCTGCGTGAAGGGCCGCTTCATCGATGATGCCGCCGTCAACGTGAATTACGAATGCGGCCTGGACGGGGCCGGGAAGGTCCGCTCCGTAACGGGTTCCGATGGCGGCTTTTCCTGCCCCAACGGCAGCGAGGTCACCTTCTCCCTGGTCAATCCGGATAATACGTCGATCGAGCTGGTGCTTGGCAAAACCGAGGTCGTCAAGCCTGCCAAGATCTATGCGGAGAGCCCCACGCAGAAGGATCCGCCTCCGGTCTACTTTTATGTGACACCGCGCACGCTTGTCGCCAATACCAGCAGTGCTGCTGCTGTGAACATGGCGCGTCTGCTTCAGACATTGAGCACGGATGACGTCGATCCAGAGCTTCCGTCCTATCGTGTGATCATCAGCGACGTTGCAAAGCGAAAGCTCACCGCCGAGATGGTCGATGAAATCAAGTTCACACTGCCGCAGGAGGTGGCAAATCCGGCCGCACCCGCCGACGGCACCTTCGACAAGGCGGTTCAGGATTTCCTGCAGTCATTCGATCCTGATCTCTCGTTATTGGCGTATGACACGGCGGAGAGCCGCTTGCGCCGTGGAGTCTACAGCACCAAGGCCGGCCTCTATGAGGCCTATGACGTTACTGCGCGCGCTGACAACAATGCATCCGGCGGCATGCTGGGCGTTGGCGGGGGTAGGAGCTTCGTCGGTGCACTCTGGAATCTGGTGGATCGGCGCGGCCGCATGATAGGGACCGGTGTGTACTCTTACGAGCTGCCTTCCGATACCGTGCTGTTCGACGCACCCCAGGCAATGTCGCTCGAGACGGCGGCCGACGCTACTACTGCCGAATGGCCCATAGATGGCGACCTGGACGGCCTCACTTACCGGCTGGTCAACGACAGCGGTGTTGCCATCGGCCGGAGCGCTGTCATCACCAACGGTGTGATGTCGCGCGAGGCCATTGCCGGCTCGACCCCCCGTTACGAGTCCCTGTTCGGTGAGACGCCCAAGTCCGAGGATCTCGGCAAATGGGCCCTGACGGATGGATCCGGCACCTTGATCCCGAACGGTTCCATCACCATGGTACGCAGCGTTCCGGTGGCGCCAGCCCTCAATCCCGCGTTGTGGACCACGACCAACATCGATTTCCCGCTTGCCGTAAAGGTCACGCTGTGGAATTCGGATTCGAGCTGTACCTCATTCGGCTGCGAGCTCGGGACGTTCAGGATGGTCGTGTTGAGTGATGGCAACATCATTTCCGACATGAGCCAGAAATGCGGGGAAAACATTGATCCCGTGTCCTTGACCTACCCGTCGGGCGGCACCGAGATTCCGCTGGGTGTAGTGGCGAACATTCTCGATAACCTGCGCGATGAAAATAGCGCGACCATGGAGTTGATGACGTTGCTGGTCATGATTCCCAACCACTCGCATTTCCGCGCGATATCTCCCTATCTGCCCTATGTGCAGTTCGGTAGCGGCTTCGGTGAAGACTCGCTGTTGCGGGTGGGCGGTGCGAACAATCTGCGCAGTTATGGCCTGTGCACAGCGGACCGCAAGTCAGCCAACCAGTGCCTGACAACAAATGCATTTGCTCCCGACATCGCCGTATGGGGAAACCGTTTCACGGCCATGAAAGCCTTCAGCGATGCCGGCACGCAGGATGACCTCGACAATCTCGGTGGCTATATCTCCTCCGTTCCGACGCCTGGTGGCGAGTGCGTGGCTTCACCTCCTGCCCCCTGAACGGCAAGCATAAAAAACGGCGCCGCGGCGCCGTTTTTTTATTGGTGTTCCCGTCAGGCAAGTCGCTGGCGGAATAGCGGCGTGGTGTCCACGGCACCCTGGTAGCGCACGCTGAAGGTGGAGAGTCCGGCAAGCGCATCGGAGATGTCCTTGTCGGCGCGCACGGTGAAGGCGTTGAAGCCACAGCGCTGCTGGAAGAACAGCGTGTCCTTGAAAACATCCCCCACCGCACGCAGCTCCCCGGTGTAGCCGTGGCGATTGCGCAGCAACGTCGCCGTGGAGTAGCCGCGGCCGTCGGCGAAGGCGGGGAACTCGATGGCGATCAGGTCAAGGTGGGCGAGATCGGGCGCCACGGCCTCGGCAAACTCGTCGGGAGCGAGCTGCACGCCGCGGGCGTGCGAATGTTGCAACAGGCTCTCGCGATGCTTCCGCCAGGTCGGCAGCTTCACCAGGACCGGGCCCGACGGCAGGACAAGTGAACCGTCGTCGCTCTCGGCGACCAGCGTGTAAGTGTCGTCGACGATGACGCCGTCCTTAATGAGCTTCGGCATATACACGCTCCTTGAAAGGTTCGATGCCGACACGGCGGTAGGTGGCGAGGAAGCTTTCCTTGCCCAGGCGCAGGTCGAGGTAGGTGTTGATGATCTCTTCGACCACGTCGGCCATTTCCTCGGCGGCAAAGGAGGGGCCCAGGATGTCGCCGATGGCGGCATCGTGGCCCGAGGCACCGCCCAGGGTAATCTGGTAGAACTCTTCACCGCGCTTGTCGACGCCCAGGATGCCGATGTGGCCCACGTGGTGATGGCCACAGGCGTTCATGCAGCCGGAGATGTTGAGGTCGAGCTCGCCGATCTCGTAGACGCGGTCGAGGTCGTCGAAGCGCCGCTGGATGGCCTCGGCGATCGGGATGGACTTGGCGTTCGCCAGCGAGCAGAAGTCGCCACCGGGGCAGGCAATGATATTGGTCAGGAAGCCGATGTTGGCAGTGTCGAAGCCCAGCTCACGAAGCTCGCCCCAGAGCGCGAAGAGGTCGGCCTGTCTGACATCGGCGAGCACGATGTTCTGCTCGTGGGTGGTGCGCAGCTCGCCGAAGCTGTAGTGGTCGGCGAGGTCGGCGATGGCCTCCATCTGCGCGTCGGTAACATCGCCCGGCGCGATGCCGGTCTTCTTCAGCGACAGCGTGACGATGCGGTAGCCTGGCTTCTTGTGCGCATGAGTGTTGCGCTGCAGCCAGTTGGCGAAAGCCGGGCTGTCCGCCTTCGCCTGCACGAGCTCGGCGGGATCGTCCCGCAGGGCCTCATAGGCAGGTTCCGTGAAGAAGCCACGCAGTCTCTCGAACTCCGCGGCGGGCACCGTGAGCGGACCGTCCTTGAGGTGCGACCATTCGGCCTCCACCTTTTCGGCGAACACGGACGGCGTCAGTGCCTTCACCAGGATCTTGATACGGGCCTTGTACTTGTTGTCGCGTCGGCCGTGCAGGTTGTACACGCGCAGCACCGCCTCGAGGTAGGAGATCAGGTGTTCGCGCGGCAGGAAGTCGCGGATCACGCTGCCGACCATCGGGGTGCGGCCAAGGCCGCCGCCCACCAGGATGCGGTAGCCGACTTCGCCCTTGTCATTCCGGACGATGTAGACGCCGATGTCGTGCACGGCGGTCGCGGCGCGGTCCACGTCCGGGTGCGCGTTGACGGCGATCTTGAACTTGCGGGGCAGGAAGGCGAACTCGGGGTGAAAGGTGGACCATTGCCGGATCAGCTCGCAGGTCGGCCGGGGGTCCTCGATCTCGCCGGCCACGACGCCCGCAAACTGGTCGGTGGTCGTGTTGCGGATGCAGTTGCCGCTGGTCTGGATGGCGTGCATCTGCACGGCGGCGAGGTCGGCCAGGATGTCCGGCACGTCCTTCAGCTCGGGCCAGTTGTACTGCATGTTCTGGCGTGTGGACACATGGCCGTAGCCGCGATCGTAGTGACGGGCGATATCGGCCAGCATGCGCAGCTGACGGGACTCCAGCATGCCGTAGGGGATGGCCACGCGCAGCATGGGGGCGAAGCGCTGGATATAGAGGCCGTTCTGCAGGCGCAGGGGGCGGAATTCGTCGTCGCTCAGCTCACCGGCAAGATAGCGGCGAGTCTGGTCGCGAAACTGCGCGACCCGCTCGTCGACAATACGCTGGTCGTAGGCGTCGTAGCGGTACATGGCGGGGAAATCCTGAGGCTTTTTTAGTAGCCGCGGAGGATAGCAACCGGGGATTGATAAACCAAAACGCTTTTTTCAAATGGCTTTATTCAGACAGCCTGATAAGGCGAGGGTGGGCTGCGATACTCCGGAATGTCCCGCTCCCGCAGCCTGCAGGCATGGCATTGTCCAACAAATGACAAAGTGCTGGCAGGGGAAAAGGGCTGTTGCTAGCATGTCCGACCAATTGCCGGCGACCCGGCTTTTTCTTTTTTACAGCCGGCAAAGGAATGTAGTCTGGCCATGAGTTTTCGAGCCTCAGAAAGCCTCTCCGAGCAGATTGCCCAGCACCTGGCGCAGCAGATCATTACCGGTGACTTAGTCGAGGGAGAGCGTATCCAGGAGTTGCGTATCGCCAGCGAGCTCAACGTGAGCCGCGGGTCGGTGCGCGAGGCGCTGCTCATCCTGGCGCGACGCCGCCTGATCGAGATCTATCCGCGCCGTGGCGCCGTGGTGGCGGAAATGTCGGTAGCCCAGGTCCGCGGCCTCTACGAGGTCGTGTCCATGTTCCTGCAGCTGGTGGTGCGCAAGGCGGCCAGCAACTGGCGCCAGCCCGATATGGAGGGCATGGTCAGCCAGTTGCACCGGCTGCAGTCCAATGTCGACGCGCATGACCTGGAGGCCTTCTACGAGGCCACCTTCGAGCTGTTCCGTCTGATCCAGCGCTTTGCCGGCAATCCCTATGTCGAAGAGATACTGGACGACCTGCAACCGGCGATCCGCCGCAGCTATTACCTCGCCCTGCACACCAGCCGGCGCGAGCTGGAAGAGTCTTACTCCTTCCTCAAGGGCATGACAGACGGGGTACTGATGCGCAAGGGTGACCAGGCGGCATCGCTGGTCGACGAGTTCTGTACGCACCAGTGTCATCTGGTGCTCGATTCCCTGATGCGCGTGAAGCAAATCGAGGCCGCGTGGGCCCAGCGGCATCGCCGCTGACCGCTTGCGCAGGCAGGGCTGGTTTTCATCTGTCTGGCTGAACGCTGATGACGAACAAGAAGAATAAGTCGCTGGGTGAAACGCTGTACGACGAACTCAGTCGGGACATCATCCGCGGCCGCATTTCCCCGGGTGCGAACCTGCAGCCGGAGCGCAAGCTTGCCGAGGCCCGCGGCCTCAACCGCGGGGCGGTGCGCGAGGCCATGAAGCGCCTGGCGCAGATGCGGCTGATCCGCACCGTGCACGGGGGCGGCAACCGGGTGGAGGAGTGGCGCCAGGTGGCCGGCCTCGAGTTGCTACCGGACCTGCTGGTGGGCGAGGGCGGCCTGCCCGATTTCGGCATGTTGCGTGCGCTGCTGGAAATGCGTGCCAGCCTCGGCGTCGATGCGGCACGCCTTGCGGCCCAGCGGGCATCCGCCGAGCAGATTCTCGCGTTGCAGGGAGTCGTGGACGAGATGGTGCGTCGCCCCAATGACGTTGAGCGCCAGCAATACGAGGCCCAGCGCTTCTGGAGCCTGCTGGTGCAGGCGGCCGGAAACCAGGTGTACGTGATGGCCTTCAACTCGCTGGCACTTTGCTGGGATCGTTACGGTGCCCACCTGCGCCACCTGTTGAGCGATGAGCTGCGTGCGGTAAACGAGTACCAGGCTATCGTGCGGGCCTGCCAGCGCAAGGATGCCGAGCTGTCGGCAAAGCATGCGCGCCATCTGGTGCAGATGGCCGCCAACCAGATCGAGAAGCTGGCCGCGAGCCACCAGCAGCGCCAGGCCGTGAACAATGGCGATCTGTTTGCGTTCTAGTCGGTGCGGATGGGTACTGCTCGGGGGCATACATTCCATGGAGGCACCGGGTGCTTTTCGTTACACTCAGGCCGGCTTCGCAGGAAGGATGCGGCTGCATCAGAAGAAGCTTTAATTTTGCTTATTAACTTATTGTTTTAATTCTTATTAAAGTTGGTCATACCACTTTTTTCAGGTGGGGGCCGCGGGACTGACATGCGACTGAAAAGCATCAAGCTGGTGGGCTTCAAATCCTTTGTGGATCCCACCGTAGCTCATTTTCCCACCAATCTCTCTGCCGTGGTCGGCCCAAACGGCTGTGGCAAGTCGAATGTGATTGATGCCGTTCGCTGGGTGATGGGTGAGTCGTCCGCCAAAAACCTGCGCGGCGAGAACATGACCGACGTCATCTTCAATGGTTCCACGGCGCGCAAGCCGGTGGGGCAGGCCTCCATCGAGCTGGTCTTCGACAACTCTGACGCCACCCTGGCCGGCGAATACGCCCAGTATTCGGAAATCTCCATCAAGCGTCTGGTAACGCGCGATGCCAAGTCCGACTACTTCCTGAACGGCGTGCGCTGCCGTCGCAAGGACATCACCGACATCTTTCTGGGCACCGGCCTGGGGCCGCGCTCCTACGCCATCATCGAGCAGGGCATGATTTCCCGCCTGATCGAGGCCAAGCCCGAGGAGCTCCGTGTCTATATCGAGGAAGCCGCAGGCATCTCCAAGTACAAGGAGCGCCGTCGCGAAACCGAAACCCGCATGCGCCATACGCGGGAGAACCTCGAGCGTCTGAGCGATATCCGCGAGGAGCTGGAAAAGCAGCTGCAGCACCTGCAGCGCCAGGCGCAATCTGCTGAAAAGTACAAGGAATTCAAAGAGGAAGAGCGTCTTCTTAAAGCACAGCTTCAGGCAATCCGCTGGCAGGCGCTGAACACGCAGGTCAGTCAGCGCGAAACCCTGATCCGGGAGCTGGAGATACGCCTCGAGGCCGTGGTCGCGGAGCAGCGTGCCGCCGACACTGCCCTGGAAAAGCAGCGTGAGGGCCAGATCGAGCTTTCCGACAAGTTCTCCGAGGTGCAGAGCCGCTTCTACCGCATCGGCAACGAAATCTCCCGTATCGAACAGAGCATGACGCACCAGCGTGAGCGTCTTTCCCAGATTCGTAACGACCTGCTGCAGGCCGAGCGCAGCCAGCAACAGACCAGCGAGCACCTCCAGCTCGACGAAGCCCAGCTGGAAGATGTGCGCGCCCAGTTGCTGACGCTGGAGCCGGAACAGGCCTTGCTGCAGGCGCAGGCGGATGAACTGGCTGGTGGTCTGACCTCTGCCGAGGAGCGGATGCAGCGTTGGCAGCAGGAATGGGAGCAGTTCAACCAGGGTGCTGCCACGGCGCGCCAGCAGGCCGAAGTGGGGCAGTCCAAGATCCAGCACCTGGACCAGTCCATCCAGCGATCGCGGGAGCGTATCGAACGCCTGGAAACGGAGCGCAAGAGCCTCAGCGCTGGCCCTCTCGCGGATGAGGTCGCGGTGCTCAACGAGCAGCTGTCCGAAGTCGAGCTCGAGCTCGAGGCGGGGCAGGAGAAGAACGACAAGGCGTCGTCCGATATTGCTGAGCAGCGCGATCGCAACAACCGGCTCCATAACGAATGCGATTCGCTGAAGGCGCGGCAGCAGGCCCTGAAGGGGCGTGAGGCCTCGCTGGATGCGTTGCAGCAGGCGGCCCTCGGCCAGGCAAGTGGTGTGACCAGCTGGCTGCAGGCGGAGGGTCTGGCGGATCGTCCCCGTCTTGCTGATCGACTTCAGGTCGAGGCGGGCTGGGAGCGGGCCGTCGAAACGGTTCTGGGCCGGCATCTGCAAGCAGTTTGCGTGGATTCCCTCGGTGGTCTGACCTCTAAGCTGGCGGAACTCGGAAAAGGCGTGCTGACCCTTCTGGAGTCGCATGCGGTAAGTGGTGTGACCGCTTCTTCCGGTACGCCGCTAATGGCGTTTGTGCGGAGTCCGGAAGTCGCGGGGCTGCTGGCCGGCATCTATGCCTGTGGTGACCTGGGCGAAGCCATGGTCCAGCGCGGCCGCCTGGCCGCCCACGAGTCCGTGATCACACAGGACGGCATCTGGCTGGGCCCCAACTGGCTGCGTGTCATCCGAGAAGACGATGCCGAGTCGGGTGTGCTGGCCCGCAAGCAGGAGCTGGCGCGAGTCGTGGCGGAGCTGGCCGAGGTCGAGGCCGGGCTGGAGGAACGTCAGGCGGACCTGGACAGAGGCCGTGAGGCCTTGCGCGCCCTTGAACTGCTGCGCGAGGAGGCTCAGCGGGAGCTGTCCCAGCTCAACCGCCGACGCGGCGATGTGCAGGCGCAGCTGGGTGCCAAGCAGGTCCGGCTTGAGCAGTTCAATGCCCGGTCCAGCCGCATCGAGAAGGAAATGGAAGATGTCCAGGCGCAGCAGCGCCTGGATCAGGAGCAGCTGGCCGAAACCCGTCTCGTGCTTGAGGAGGCCCTGGAGGCCATGGGCAAGGACGCGTCGCGTCGCGACGAGCTGCTGCGGGAACGTGACCTGGCCCGTGAGGCGCTGGACAATGCCCGCCAGAAGTCCCGCGCTGACCGCGACGCCGCGCACCAGGTCGCCCTGACCATGCAGGCGCTGCGCACGCGTGAGGCGGCGCTGTCCCAGAGCATCAGCCGCTTGCAGGAGCAGCTGGCGAGCCTGAGCGAGCGGCGCGAGATGTTGCAGGAAAGCCTGCTCGAGCTGGAGAACCCCGGCGGGGAGCACCAGCTTCAGCTAGAGGCGCATCTGGAGCAGCGGGTTGCGGTGGAAAAAGAGCTGGCCGACGTCAGGCGCGACCTCGAAGCCGTGCAGCACGAATTCCGCGAGCATGAGCGCAAGCGCCAGCAGGCGGAGCAGCAGGCCCAGCAGGTCCGTGACATGCTGCAGACGCAGCGCATGGAGTGGCAGAATGCCATGTCCCGGCGTGAGTCCCTGCAGGAGCAGGTGGCCGAGGGCCAGTTCGACCTGCAGACGGTGCTGGAGGCGCTGCCGGAAGACGCCAGCGAGCAGCAGTGGCAGGAAGACCTGGAAAAGGTTTCTGCGCGTATCGCGCGACTTGGTCCCATCAACCTGGCGGCGATCGACGAATACCAGGCCCAGTCCGAGCGCAAGACCTACCTCGACGCCCAGGACGCCGACCTGCGCGAGGCGCTGGAGACGCTGGAAAACGCCATCCGCAAGATCGACCGCGAGACCCGCACGCTGTTCAAGGACACCTTCGATCGCGTCAACAAGGGCCTGCAGGAACTCTTCCCCAAGGTCTTCGGGGGCGGCCATGCCTACCTGGAGCTGACCGGCGAGGATCTGCTAGAGGCCGGTGTTGCCATCATGGCGCGTCCGCCGGGCAAGCGTAATTCCACCATCCATCTGCTCTCGGGTGGCGAGAAGGCGCTGACCGCGCTGGCGCTGGTCTTTTCCATCTTCGCGCTCAACCCGGCACCGTTCTGCATGCTCGACGAAGTGGATGCGCCGCTGGACGACGCCAACGTCGGCCGCTATGCGCGCCTCGTGGAAGAGATGTCCGAGAAGGTGCAGTTCATCTATATCACCCATAACAAGATCGCCATGGAGATGGCGCATCAGCTGATGGGCGTGACCATGCACGAGCCCGGATGCTCGCGTCTGGTGTCGGTCAACGTGGAGGAAGCCGCCGCCATGGCGGCCGTGTAAGCGGGCATTCTCATGGAACTACTCTACGGCGCGGGATTACTGATCGTGGCGGTGCTGTTGTGGCGCGCCGTGCAGTGGTTCCGTGAGTATCGGCGCAAGCTGCGCATCAGGCTGGAACCGGTCCCGCCCGGACCGGGTGGCGACGATGTCACGAGCTTTCCCGAGCTCGGCAAGGTGAAAGTGCGCCCACGCATCACGGCAGATGGCGTGAGCGAGCAGGACGAGCCGGCGCCGAGGCTCGCGCCGGCGCCGCGTATCGTGGCGGCCGATCCGCCGCCGCGCCCCGCCCGGGCTGAGGCGCCTGTGCCCGCGGCATCCACGATGCCGGAGGCGGAGGTGGAGGCGCCTGCCACCGAGGAGTCTGTGCCTGTGCTGCTGACGCCGGTCGCGGAATCCGTGCATGAGGTGCAGCAGGACATGTTTGCGCATGAGCCGATTCCGCCACGGCCGTTCCCGCGCAAGGAACCGCAGCCGCCGACGCCGGCACAAGTGCTCTACGACAAGCCGGTCGAGCCGGTGCGACCGGTGCGGGCGGAGCCCGAGGTCAAGCCGCATGTGGACGTGCAGGACGTGATCGCCGTGCACGTGGTGTGCCGTTGCGATCCCTTCAATGGCGAGGACCTGCTGCGCTGCATCCTGAGCTATGGCCTGCGCTTCGGCGAGATGTCCATCTTCCATCGGCATGAACGACCGACGGGGCAGGGGCGCATCCTGTTCAGCATGGCCAAGGCGGTGGAGCCCGGCATTTTCGACCTCGAGGCGATGACAGGGGAGGAAGTGCCCGGTGTCAGCTTCTTCCTCAGCCTGCCCGGCGTGAACAGCATCCATGCCTTCGACATCATGGTGGACACGGCCAAACGCCTGGCCACCGAGCTGCAGGGCGAGATCCTCGATGAGCAGCAGCAACCCCTGACGCGTCAGCTCGTCGAGCATTACCGCGAGCGGGTGCAGGAATTCGAGCGTCGCCGCCTCATGCAGCGGCCGGCTCACTGAGGCATGGAAGTGCAGCGCGACGATGTCGCCCGCGAGATCGACCAGTTGCGGGCAGAGCTCCGGCACCACAACTACCGCTACTACGTGCTCGACGATCCCGAGCTGCCCGACAGCGAGTACGACAGGCTCTTCCATCGCCTGCGCGACCTCGAGTCGCGCTTCCCCGATCTCGTGACGGCCGATTCGCCGACGCGGCGGGTCGGCGGCGAGGCCATCCCGGCCTTTGCCACGGTGAAGCACGAAATCCCGATGCTGTCGCTGGATAACGTGTTCAGCGCGGAGGAGTTCACCGATTTCGATCGTCGCGCCCGCGACCGCCTCGGCGACTTGCTGGGGCAGGGCGCCGACCTGCTTTCCCCGCCGCAGATCACCTATTGCTGCGAGCCCAAGCTCGATGGCCTCGCCATTTCCCTGGTGTATGAGGATGGCGTGCTGATGCGTGCTGCCACGCGTGGCGATGGCGTCACCGGCGAGGACATCACCCACAATGTGCGCACCATCAAGAACGTGCCGCTGCGTCTGCAGGGCGAGACGGTGCCCCGGCTGCTGGAGGTGCGCGGCGAGGTCGTGATGCCCAAGGCTGGCTTCCTGCGGCTCAACGAGCAGGCGGCGGCCCGCGGCGACAAGACCTTTGCCAACCCCCGCAATGCGGCCGCCGGCAGTTTGCGCCAGCTCGATCCACGCATCGCGGCGCAGCGACCGCTGGAGTTCTATGCCTACAGTGTCGTGCGTTGTGATGGCCTGAAGCCGGAGCCGTCGCAGTACGGCCTGCTGCAGCAGGTGAGGCAGCTGAGTTTCCGCATCAGCGGCGAGATCAGGAGGGGCGAGGGGACGGAATTCGTCCAGGCGTTCTATCGCGATATCCAGGCGCGACGCGACAGCCTTCCGTACGAGATCGACGGTGTGGTGATCAAGGTCGATGCCCTGCGCTTCCAGCAGGAGCTGGGCTTCGTGTCGCGTGCGCCGCGCTGGGCGACGGCTTACAAGTTCCCGGCGCAGGAGGCCATCACGAAGCTGCTGGCCGTGCATTTCCAGGTAGGGCGGACCGGAGCACTGACGCCCGTGGCCCGTCTCGAACCGGTTTCGGTGGGCGGCGTGACGGTCAGCAACGCCACGCTGCATAACTTCGACGAGATAGAGCGCATGGATGTGCGCATCGGTGACAGCATCGTCATCTATCGCGCCGGTGACGTGATTCCCAAGATCGTCCGCGTGCTCGCCGATCGACGTCCTGCGGGCACGACTCCATTGCCGCTGCCGGCGCATTGCCCGGTCTGCGGCTCCGATATCGAGCGGCCCGAGGACGAGGCGATTGCGCGTTGCTCGGGGGGGCTGTTCTGCCCGGCGCAGCAGAAGGAGGCGCTGAAGCATTTCGTCTCGCGTCGCGCCATGGATGTCGAGGGCCTGGGTGACAAATGGATCGAGCAGCTCGTCGATCTCGCTCTTATCAAGACCAGTGCCGATCTCTTCTGCCTGAAGAAGGAGGACTTGCTGCCGCTCGAGCGCATGGGCGAGAAGCTGGCGGACAACCTCCTGCGCGCCATCGACCGTAGCCGTGCCACGACATTGCCGCGGTTTCTCTATGCCCTCGGCATCCGCGAGGTGGGCGAAGCCACGGCGCTCAATATCGCCCGGCACTTCGGCACGCTGGATGCCATAATGGCCGCAGACGAGTCGGCGCTGATGCAGGTTGTCGATGTCGGCCCCGTCGTGGCGGAATCGATTGCCACCTTCTTCCGCCAGCCGCATAACCTCGAAGTGATCGCAAAATTGCGCGAGCGCGGCGTGCACTGGCCGGATCTCGAGGCGCAGGGTCTGCGCGAACAGCCCTTGGCCGGACAGACCTGGGTGCTGACGGGCAGCCTCGGCACCATGAGTCGCGACCAGGCCAAGGAAAAGCTGCAGCAGCTCGGCGCCAAGGTAGCGGGTTCCGTGTCGAAGAAAACGCATTGCGTCGTCGCAGGCGAGGCGGCGGGCTCGAAGCTGGCGGATGCCGAGAAATTCGGTGTCACCGTCATCGACGAGGCCGCACTTCTGAACGTGCTGTCCAGCCACGGGATGTAACGGGCTTATGGATCAGGAATCGATTGTCTACGGCGTGGTGCGTGATGTGGCCTATGGCACGCAGATGGAGCGCCGCGTGCGCCGCGCGCACAACCGGGGCGTGATCGAGACGCTGCCCGACGCCGATGGCTGGCCCTTCATCTGCCGCGAAATGTTCGGCATCTCCGGCTTCGATGAAATGGCCGGCACCTACCAGACGCAGATCATCCACTTCGGGGCCAGCTACCGCGCCATCGAATACGAGTGGGAGCTGTGGATGAAAAAGTTCGAGGCGCTGCTGATGCAGATGTACTGGGTCAGCGCCAAGGTGCACCTCGAGACGGAGCTCTCCGGAATGCATACCTTCATCTGGGAGGCCATCGGCGATTCCCACCTGCCCGGTGACCATTTGCAGGTGCGCTGCGAATGGGAGCGGGAAGGCGGCCTGACGTTCAGGCGACGTTGACGCCTCCGTGTGCTGCTCTGCTCAGGCCGGCTTTTGCCGGCCTTTCATTTGCGGCGCCGGATTTCCCGGATCCAGAAGCGTGACGGATGCAGGCTGTCCAGCACCTTGCGCGATACCGGAAACGGTTCGCCATCGAGTTCCGCGGCGAGGATTTCCGCCGCCAGCGCCGCTTGGCTGAAGCCCTGCGAGCCATGCGCGAGGTTGGCGTAGAGGCCGGGCAGCACGGGCAGGCCCGGATAGGCCATGACTTTTCCGTCGCTGAGGCCCGCATAGGCCTGCAGGAAGGCGTCGCGGTCGGGAATCGGTCCCAGCACCGGCAGGTAGTCCGGCGACTGGCAGCGCACGGCGGCCCGGCCTGTCCACGCCGCCACCGGTTCCAGCGAGTCGGCCAGGGCAGGGCTCGCTTCACGCAACTGCGCCCGGTTCTCCTCGTGGTCCGCCGTCAGCACGATGGTGTCGTGCCGCCCCGGCTGGAAGGTGGCGCCCAGGCAATGGCGGCCGTCCGGAAGCGCCGGGGTCATGTAGCCGTCATGACAGAGCAGGGTGGCGAGCGGGAGGGAGCCGGGCGTTGCGCGCGGCGAAGACACCTGGCCACGCACTGCCTGCAGCGGCAGGTGCGCGAAGGCTTTCAGGTTCATGGCCTCATGGGCGCTGGCTACGATGACCACCGGGCAGACGGCCAGCACCTCTCCTTCGCGCCCCAGGACATGCCATAGCGCACCCGACCGCTCGAGCCTGTCTGCCGCGCATTGCGTGCGCAGGGTGATCCCGGGTGCTCGCAGCAGTTGCTGGATATGGGCCTCCGGTGCCAGCCAGCCGGCAAGTGGGTACCAGAGGGCATCGACTTGCAGGGGCAGCCCTGCGCGCCGGCTGGCCTCTTCAGGGCAGAGCCGTTCGACCAACGCGGCGGGCAGGTTGGCGTGAGGGAGTTTTTCCGCATCTTCCGCATGGTTGCCGGTCAGCAGCTGCAGTAGCCCGCAGCGGTGCCAGGGACTGTCTTCAGGAGGCAGCAGCTCCAGCTCCCGAATGGCGAGCAGCCAGGCCGCCTGGCGGAAGTTATCCAGCGCCTGCGCAGGGGGGGCAAGTCGAGGGTAGAGGACGGCGCCCGGGTTTCCCGAGGCGCCTTGTGCCGGCAGGCCGCGCTCGAGCACGGTGACTTTCCAGCCGCGCAGCGCCAGGCGGTGCGCCGTCTGCGCACCGGCGATGCCGGCACCGATGACGCAGGCGTGGCGCTCTGCGAGCTCCGGCTGCAGTCGTTGCAGCCATGGCTTCGCGGCAACGCCTCGATCGGGACGGATTTCCAGCGCAGCCTGCCGCAGGGCAAGTGAACCACTGAGCATTTCGCGCTTGCGCCCATGGCCCGGCACCTTGGAGACCGCGAATCCGGCCCCGGCTAGACCGCGGCGGACGCTGCCGGCAGCGGTGAAGGTGGCGAACGTGGCGCCCGGCTTGCTGAGGGATGCCATGCCGGTGAAGAGGGCCGGCGTCCACATCTCCGGATTGCGGTCTGGCGCGAAGCCATCAAGGAACCAGGCGTCGGCGCGTGCTTCCAGCCGTGGCAGGAAATCCGCGATGTCGCCGAAGAACAGCGTGAGCGTGCTGCGCCACTCCGGAAAGACCAGTCGGTGGAATCCGGCCACGAGCGGTGGATAGCGATGCTGCAGTGCGTTGGCGAAGGCGGTAAAAGCAGGCCAGCAGGCATGCGCCCGGAGGAGGTCGGCGGGCGCCAGCGGAAGCTTTTCGACGCTGACATAGTGCAGCCAGCCGGGGGACGCCTGCCGTTGCCAGAGGTCCATTGTGGCCAGCCAGTTGAGCCCGGTGCCGAATCCGGTCTCGACGACGGTGAAGCCGTTGCCGGCCTGTAGCGTCGAAAACCGCTCCGGAAGCCGGTTCTGCCGCAGGAAGACGTGAATCGCTTCGTCCGCTCCGCCATCCCGGGAAAAGTAGATGTCGTCAAAATCCCTTGCGAAGGGCGTGTCCTGCGACCAGTCGATGCTGGCGTGGCGCAGTGACGGTGACACGAAGCTGCCGCCGCTTACCAGCTGCTCTTGCGGCGGCCGCTGCCGGCGAAGAACCAGCCCATCAGGAAGCCCGCAATCACGGCCAGCGCACCTTTCCAGATGCCCTCGGAGCTCTTGTCATGCCGGATCACGCTGACCTGCATGCTGAGCGTTTCATTCTGCAGCTGGAGCTCCTGATTCTTGGCCAGCAGCTCACGGTTGGCCTTGTCGATGCGCTCAGCGTTCGCGAGCAGCTCGATCTGGCGGCGCTGTTCCGGGGTCAGCGGGGGCGGCACCGCCGGCTGGGCAGGCACCATTGTCGGGGCAGGCACCTGGCTGGTCGTCTGAGGCACGACAGGCGTGGCGACAGGCGCCTGCCTCGGCGCTGCGGCGGGGACCTGCGTGGACGGAGCGGCGGGCGCGCCAGGCTTTGGGGCAGGCTTCGGCGCCGTGGGTGCCGGCTTCTGCGGAGCGGGCTGTGCCGGAGTGGGCGCCGTCTGCGCGTGCGCGGCGCCGATGGCCAGGAGGCAGGAAAGGAATATCGACTTTTTCATCGGCCTCATCTCAGGGCAGTACCTTCTTGAAGGGTTTGACGATCACGCGGCCGTACACGCCACTTTCGCGATAGGGATCTTTGGCAGCCCACGACTCCGCCTCTGCCAGGCTCTCGAACTCTGCCACCACAAGGCTGCCGGTGAAACCGGCTTCGCCTGGATTCTCGCTGTCAATGGCGGGGTGCGGACCGGCCACGAGCAGACGGCCGTCGGCTGCGAGCTGCTCCAGGCGCGCCAGGTGGCGCGGTCGGACTTCAAGCCGCTTCTGCAGGGTGCCGGGCAGGTCTTCGGCAATGATCGCATACCACATCAGGGGGTCTCCTTGTCCTGCGGTGTGGTGGTGCCCTCGGGCTCCTCGCGCAGATAGGCCTGCAGCAGCAGCAGCTGGACCACCATGAAGGCCATCATCAGGCCCATGGAACCGAGCACCTTGAAGCGGGCCCACCAGTCGAAGTGGAAGGCGATATAGAGGTTGAGGCCGCCCATGATGGCGAAGAACACGGCCCAGACGAGGTTGAGCCGCTTCCACAGCGCGTCCGGCATGTCGAGGATGGTGCCCATGAAGCGGCGGATCAGCGGCTCCCGCGTCAGGAACTGCGTGACCAGGAAGGCGATGGCGAAGAGGAAGTAGATGACCGGGGCCTTCCACTTGATATAAGCCTCGTCGTGCAGCGCCAGCGTGATGCCGCCGAACAGCAGGGTGGCCACCAGCGTGATGCGCTGCGAATTCTCGAGCTTGCCCTCGCGGAGCCACAGGTAGCCGTAGAGCACGACAGAGCAGACGACCAAGACGGCGGTCGCTGCGAAGATCCCGTACTTCTCGTTGGCAAACAGGAAGGCAACGAGAGGAATGAAATCCAGCCACTGTTTCATGGGGATGCGCCTGGAATGATAAAGTGCGGCATCTTAATGCACCGATACAGCCACGACCATGCCTCTCGTTGATCTGCACACGCACAGTACCTGCTCCGATGGCGCGCTGGCGCCCGCACAGCTGGTGCGCCAGGCGGCGGCGGCGGGGGTTCATGTCCTTGCGCTGACCGACCACGATACGGTCGACGGCGTGGAGGAGGCGCAGCGTGAGGCCGACGCGGTCGGTATCCGGCTGATCCCCGGGCTCGAACTCTCCACGAGCTGGAAGGGCATCTCCATCCACATCGTCGGGCTGGGCGTGGATGTGGCGCATGCCGGCTTTGTCGAGGGTTTGGCCTCCCAGGCGTCTGCACGCGGCCAGCGCGCGCGGCAGATTGCCGACCGCCTCGAGGGGCTGCGGCTGTCGGGCGCCTATGCCGGTGCCCTGGCGCTGGCAGGGGGAGATCCTGATCGCATCAGTCGCACCCACTTTGCCCAGTGGCTGCTCGGCAACGGGCGCGTCAGCAGCATGCAGGGCGCTTTCGACAAGTATCTCGGCAATGGCAAGCCGGCAGATGTTCCCATGCCCTGGCTGGCACTGCCGGATGCAGTGGCCTTGATCCGGAGTGCTGGCGGCACCGCAGTGCTGGCCCATCCCGGCCGGTACCCCCTCACACGCACCAAGCTGCGCACGCTGATCGGCCTCTTCACCGAGGCGGGCGGTGAGGCAATGGAAGTGGCGACTGCCACGGAAAAGCCCGACATGGTGCGCTACCTGGCGCAACTCGCCGTCCAGGGTGGGCTGGAGGCATCGCAGGGCAGCGACTTCCATGGGCCGCACATGCCCTGGATCCACCTCGGCCGCTTCCCGGCCTTGCCGGCAGGCTGCCAGCCGGTCTGGCGGCGCTGGGTCGGTGAGGAGGGGCAGCTCTCGTTGCTGGAGTCCTGAGGCGCCTCCCCGCGGTGCCGACGCCGATTCGCCAGACCGAAACACCGGCGCCGCCCCGAGCGCGGGCATACACTGTTGGCTGCAGGGCAGTCCTGGGCCCGGCAGCCACCAGAACCCACACGCAGGGCGACGCATGACGCAGTACTTCTATATCCACCCGGACAACCCGCAGGCGCGGCTGATCAAGCAGGCTGTCATGTTTGTCCGCGACGGCGCGGTAATGGCCTATCCAACGGACTCGGCCTACGCGCTCGGTTGTCATCTGGGCGACAAGGCGGCGCTTGAGCGGATCATTCGTATCCGTGATCTCGACGAGCGTCACAACTTCACGCTGTTGTGCCGCGACCTCTCCGAGATCGCCGCCTATGCCAAGGTGGACAACGCCACCTATCGACTGCTCAAGACCTATACCCCTGGCGCCTACACCTTCATCCTCGCGGCCACCGGCGAGGTGCCGCGGCGCATCCTGCATCCCAAGCGCAAGACCATCGGTATACGTGTCCCCGATCACGCCATTTGTCAGGCCCTGCTGGCCGAGCTGGGTGAGCCGCTGCTGACCACGACACTTCAGATGCCGGGTGATGCCGAGCCACTGAACGATCCGGAGGAGATCCGGGAGAGGCTGGGCTCGCGCCTCGAGGTCATCATTGATGGCGGCTTTGGCGCCCTGGAGCCCACGACGGTCGTGGACCTTAGCGGCGATACGCCGGTCGTGCTGCGCGAGGGAAGGGGGGATCCCGCCCCGTTCCGGTGATGCATTATGGCGATTGGTTATTGGCACCCCGGTGCAGGCCGCGCCTAGCATTCAGGCGGCAGATGAGGGTGGACCCGTGCCGGCCTTGTCCCGTTGATGTTTCTCCTCAGATTTGGCAGGCACGACGCCTGCCTTTTTCTTTGTCGGGCCGCTATTCAGCGTCCAGGGCGCCGTGCCCGCTTCGCATCGGCTCCTTCCCGCCCCTATAATCACCGCCCTTCCAACTGCTTACCGCCTCCAGCGAATCGAGGAGTCCTGCTTGAGTTCCGTCGCCTCCCAGCAGCGTGTCCTGTCCGGCATGCGCCCCACCGGCCGTCTGCATCTTGGCCATTACCATGGCGTGCTCAAGAACTGGATCAGGTTGCAGTACGAATACGACTGCTTCTTCTTCGTGGCAGACTGGCATGCGCTGACGACCTCCTACGAGGATCCGCGGGGCATCGAGCAGAGCGTCTTCGAGATGGTGGTCGACTGGCTGGCGGCGGGCCTCAACCCCAATAGCTGCAACATGTTCATCCAGTCCCGGGTACCGGAGCATGCCGAGCTGCACCTACTGCTTTCGATGATGACACCCTTGAGCTGGCTGGAGCGCGTGCCGACCTACAAGGACCAGCAGGAGAAGCTCAAGGACAAGGACCTCGCCACCTATGGCTTCCTGGGGTACCCGCTGCTGCAGAGTGCGGACATCCTGATCTACCGGGCGGGACTGGTTCCCGTCGGTGCGGACCAAGTGGCCCATGTCGAGATCACGCGCGAAGTCGCGCGCCGCTTCAACCACCTCTACGGCCGCGAGCCCGGCTTCGAGGAAGCTGTGGATGCCGCCATCACCAAGATGGGGAAGAAGGCTGCCAAGCTCTACGTAGACCTGCGCAAGCGCTACCAGGAGGCCGGCGATGACGAAGCCCTTGCCACCGCCCAGGCCCTGGTGAAGGATCAGCAGAATATCACCCTGGGGGACAAGGAGCGCCTGCTGGGCTCACTCGAGGGCTCGGGCAAGATCATCCTGCCGGAGCCCCAGGCCCTGCTTACCGAAGCCTCCAAGATGCCCGGCCTCGACGGGCAGAAGATGTCCAAGTCCTATGGCAACTTCATCTCCCTGCGCGAGCTGCCGGACGACGTCGATGCCAAGATACGCAAGATGCCGACAGATCCTGCTCGCGTCCGGCGCACCGATGCCGGCAATCCGGATGTGTGCCCGGTGTGGCAGCTGCACGAAGTCTATTCAGACGAGTCCACCCGGCAGTGGGTCCAGCAGGGTTGCCGCTCGGCCGGGATCGGTTGCCTGGAGTGCAAGAAGCCGGTCATCGACGCCATCAATGCCGAGCTGGAGCCTATCCGGCTGCGCGGCCGCGAGTACGAGTCCAGCCCCGAGATCATCCGGAACATACTCAACCAGGGCAGCGAGCAGGCCTCCGCCGTGGCGGAGGACACCCTGCGCGATGTCCGGGCAGCCATGGGCCTGGCGTATCGCTGATCGGGATTTTCACCCGCGCCTGAGCCGAAAGCAGGAGCGGGGTGCTACTATTGATCGAAGCAAGGTAACCGCTGTGAAGCGGCAACGAGGTTCAACATGACCGGTGGAACGCAACAGGACGACGATCTGGTACTGGCGGCAATTGCCGATGTCCAGGCCGATACCGCCGCCCAGGCGCCTGCCGAGGTTTCCCCGCAGCAGGCGGAAATGCCGTTTGCCCTCGTCTACGGCAAGGCTTTCACCAAGCTCCCCGACGATCTTTATATTCCTCCCGATGCGCTCGAGGTCTTCCTTGAGGCTTTCGAAGGTCCACTCGACCTCCTGCTCTACCTGATCCGCCGCCAGAACCTCGACATTCTCGACATTCCCGTTGCCGAGATCACCAAGCAGTACATGACCTACGTCGAGATGATGCGCTCGCTCAACATGGAGCTGGCTGCGGAATATCTCGTGATGGCCGCCATGCTCGGCGAAATCAAGTCGCGCTACCTGCTGCCGCGTCCGAAAAGCGAAGACGGACAAGAGGAAGAGGATCCGCGCGCCGAGCTGATCCGCCGTCTGCAGGAGTACGAGCGATTCAAGAAAGCGGCTGCGGATCTCGACAGCATGCCGCAGGAAGGCCGCGACTTCTGGCTGGGCAAGGCCGCAGGTCCTGACTACTCGCGGGAAAAACCGCTGCCCCAGGTGGAGCTGCGCGAACTTCTGCTGGCGCTGCAGGACGTCATCCGTCGCGCCGATCTTTTCGAAAGCCATCAGGTGTCCAAGGAGACGCTGACGCTGCGCGAGAAGATGGGCCAGGTACTCGAGCGCTTGCAGGGCAAGGACTTTATCCCGTTCGTTTCGCTTTTCACGATAGAAGAGGGGCGCCTGGGCGTGGTGGTGACGTTCATGGCCATCCTCGAGATGGTGAAGGAAGGCATCATCAACCTGGTGCAGACGGAATCCTTCGGCGCCATCCATGTAAAGGCACGCGCGCAGGACGTCGAGGGGCAGGGTTACGACCTCGTCGAGCTCGAGGAGGACGGCCTTGAGGACGCATACGAGCCCGGGGCTGATGAAGCTACCGACACGCAGGCCGACATTCCGGGCCTTGATGACATTCCCGATCCGGCGGACGACGCCGGCCGGGACGAGAACTGATGGAGCCATTCCCTGAGATGGATGCCGAACTCCTTAAAAAGATTATAGAAGGCGCATTGTTCGCCTCTGGCCAGCCACTCAATATCGAGCAGCTGGGTTTCCTCTTCGACGAAGCGGATCGTCCCGACAACGCCACGATGCGGGCGACGCTGGAGTCCCTCATGCAGGACTATGCCGGGCGCGGTATCGAGCTCAATGAGGTTGCCTCGGGTTTCCGCTTTCAGGTGCGCCAGGAAACCGGTCCCTGGGTTAGTCGCCTCTGGGAGGAAAAGCCTTCGCGCTATTCGCGAGCGCTGCTGGAAACCCTGGCACTCATTGCTTACCGCCAGCCCATCACCCGCTCCGAGATCGAAGAGATTCGCGGCGTGTCGGTCAGCTCGCACATCATCAAGACGCTGATTGAGCGCGAATGGATCCGTGTAGCCGGTCATCGCGACGTGCCGGGTCGTCCCGCGCTGTTCGCCACGACGCGTGAGTTCCTCGACAGCTTCAACCTGAAGACGCTTGCCGAACTGCCATCTCTCGCTGAAATACGAGACCTCGAGAAGATCAACGAGGAGCTCGAGTTCCTGGAGGCACAGGAACTGGTTCAGCCCGAGGCGAATCAGCTGGCGGAGGTCATGGCCGACCTGGACGCCGATATCGAGCGCGAGGACAAGGACGATAATCGCAAAGACGAGATTTTCGAGTGAGACGTGCACTTCTTCTGCGATAGAGAAGAAGGCCCTTGTGAACGCCAAAGAGCAGTCTGCCCATGAGTGAGAAGTTGCAAAAAGTTCTGGCCCGTTGCGGCCTTGGTTCGCGACGCCATATGGAGCAGGCGATTGCTGACGGCCGTGTCAGCGTCAACGGCAAGCTCGCCACGCTGGGCGACAGGGTCGAGGCGACGGACGAGCTCCGTGTCGACGGTCGTCGCGTGCAGTTCACTGTCGAGGAGGAGATGCGGCGTCGCGTACTCGTGTATTACAAGCCCGAGGGCGAAATCTGCTCACGCAATGACCCGGAGGGCCGCCCCACCGTATTCGACCGGCTTCCCGTCATGCGTGGCGAGCGTTGGGTCATGGTGGGCCGCCTCGACGTGAACAGCTCCGGCCTGCTGCTGTTCACCACAGACGGCGAGCTGGCCAATCGCCTCATGCATCCGTCCAACGAGATCGAGCGCGAATATGCTGTGCGTGTGATGGGCGACGTGACGCCTGCCATACGTAGCGCACTGCTTGAGGGCGTGACGCTGGAGGATGGCCCCGCCAAATTCGAGAAGATGTCCGAACTGGGTGGCGAAGGCTTCAACCGTTGGTGGCAGGTAGTGGTGAAGGAGGGCCGGAATCGGGAGGTGCGTCGTCTCTTCGAGTCACAGAACCTGAAGGTCAGCCGCCTGCTACGCACCCGCTATGGGACGGTGTCACTGCCGCGCACCCTGAAGACGGGGCGCTGGATCGAGCTCGACAAGCCGGACATCGATCAGCTTATCGAGATCGTGCAGCTGCGGCCTCGCCGCGGCACTGGCCTCTATGGCCTGGCCAAGCGCCGCACGGAAAAGATGCAGGAGAATCCCTTGCCGGCGCGTCGTGGCGGTTTCCTGCGCCAGCAGCGTCGCGACGGGCATGGCGGCCGTCCCCGTCAGGATGGCTCTCCGGAAGAGTGAGTGGAGAGTCGGCACGTGGCCTGAAGGCCAAGTGGTGAAGGAAATGAAAAAGCCGGCAACTGCCGGCTTTTTCATTTCCCCTGCAAGGATCACTTAGGTTGCGCATCCAGCGACTCGCCAGAGGTCCCACGGCTGTCCGGGCCCATCAGGTAAAGATACAGGGGCATGAGGTCTTCCGGTGTCTTCAGGGACTGCGGGTTTTCGCCGGGATACGCCGATGCCCGCATCCGCGTGCGCGTGGCGCCGGGATTGATGCAATTGACGCGGATGGCAGAAATGTTGCGCAACTCGTCCGCGAGCATTTGCGACAGGTTCTCGATGCCGGCCTTTGAAACGGCATAGGCGCCCCAGAAGGCGCGCGCCCGGCGTCCCACCGAGCTTGTCGTGAACACCACGGACGCGTCGGGCGACTGCTTGAGCAGGGGCAGCAGGGCCTGCGTCATCAGGAAGGGCGAGCGGAGGTTGGTGTTCATGACGAAATCCCAGGTATCGGGGTCGTACATTTCAAGGGGGGTTATGTCGCCCAGCACGGCGGCATTGTGCAGGATGCCGTCCAGACGGCCGAATTCGCGCTCGATGGTTTCGGCCAGCTGCTGGTAGTCGGCAATGGTGGCGGTGGAGAGCTCGAGCGTCACGATCGCCGGCTGCGCGGCCCCTGCGGCCTCGATTTCGTCGTAGGCGGATTCCAGCTTGGCCAGCGTACGGCCAAGGAGTATCACCGTGGCGCCATGCGCGGCGTATGCCCGGGCGGCAACGCGTCCGATGCCGTCACCGGCACCCGTGACAAGGATGACGCGTTCTTGCAGCAGGCCGGCAGGGGCTTGATAGTTGTTCATGCTCGTTTCCTTCAGCTCACGCCCAGCAGGCGTGAAAGTTCGGTGACGGAGTCCACGGTGCTGTCCGCGCCCCACTCATCAGCGGTCTCGCCTTCCAGCACATAGCCGTAGCGCACGGCGACGGTATACATGCCGGCATTGCGCCCGGCCTCGATGTCACGACGGTGGTCGCCAACATAGACGCACGCTTCGGGCCTGGCCCGGACCGCATCCGCCGCCTTGAGCATCGGCTCGGGATGGGGTTTGCCGTGGTTGACCATGTCGGGGCAGATCGCGACCGCGCAGCGCGAGGACAGCTGGAGCGCTTTAAGGAGGGGCAGGGTGAACATGCTCTGCTTGTTGGTGACGATGCCCCAGGGCACGTTGCGCGCCTCGAGCGCGCGCAGAAGATCGTCCATGCCCGGAAACAGGCGGCTCTCGTCAGCGATGTGCCTGAGGTAGGTCTGCAGGAACTCCTGGCGCAGCGCCTCGAATTCATCGGAGTCGACATCGAAGCGGTCGCCGAAGCCCAGGGCGACCACGGCCCGGGCGCCTTGGGAAACGACGGCGCGGATCCTGGGCGCAGGCAGCGGCTCGCGGCCATGGGCAAGGCGCTGGCGGTTCAGCACGGCTACAAAGTCAGGTGCCGTATCGATCAGGGTGCCGTCCAGGTCGAACAGCACGGCGTCATAACGCAGCATCAGGTCGTCTCCGCCGGGCCGGGACGGCGGGTGGCGATCATGTAATTCACGTCCACGTTCGGTGCCAGCCAGTAGCGGCGACTGAACGGGTTGTAGTGCAGGCCTGTCATGTCCTTCATGTCGAGGCCGGCCGTCCGCACCCAGCCGGCGAGTTCCGAGGGCTTGATGAACTTGGCGTAGTCGTGGGTGCCACGTGGCAGCAGCTTAAGGATGTATTCGGCGCCCAGTATGGCGAAGGCATAGGACTTGGGGTTGCGGTTGAGGGTGGAAAAGAACACCCATCCCCCGGGCTTCACGAGGTCGAAGCAGGCCTTCACCACGGATGCCGGCTCCGGGACGTGCTCCAGCATCTCCAGGCAGGTCACGGCGTCAAAGGACACCGGCCTTTCCAGCGCCAGTTCCTCGGCCGGAATACGGCGGTAGTCCACCGACAGCTTGCTTTCGAGCAGGTGCAGCCGTGCCACTGAAAGCGGGGCTTCGCCCATGTCGATACCGGTCACGGCGGCACCCCGGCGCGCCATGCTCTCGGAGAGGATGCCGCCGCCACAGCCGACGTCCAGTACCGTCTTGCCGGCCAGGCCGACGCGTTCGTCGATCCAGTTCAGGCGCAGTGGATTGATGTCGTGCAGCGGCTTGAATTCGGAATGCGGGTCCCACCAGCGGGCCGCCAGGGCCTCGAATTTGGCGATTTCGGCAGGGTCGACATTCGGGCCCGCAGAGGGCGAGGGCAGGGTCATGACGGGAATTCCTTGGCTGTCCCGGAAGGGGCCCGGAAGTATAGCGATTCAGGCCCGGCCAGTGCCATGAAAAAAGCGTTCCGGAGCCTTGTTCTGGGTGCGCTAAGCCACTGATTTATGGTAATGTTCCGCGCTTTGGAGAACCCTCCGCGAGCCGGCTTGAAGACCGGTGCGGCAGCCCTAGCAAACGAGGATCTGGATGACCGAATTCGCCAAAGAAATCCTGCCGGTCAATATCGAAGACGAGCTGAAGCAGTCTTACCTCGATTACGCCATGAGCGTCATCGTGGGCCGCGCCCTCCCGGACGTGCGCGATGGCCTGAAGCCCGTGCACCGGCGCGTGCTTTTTGCCATGCACGAACTGGGCAACGACTGGAACAAGGCCTACAAGAAATCGGCCCGCGTGGTCGGTGACGTTATCGGTAAATACCACCCACACGGCGACAGTGCCGTCTACGACACCATCGTACGCATGGCGCAGCCTTTTTCGCTGCGCTACATGCTGGTGGACGGGCAAGGCAACTTCGGTTCGGTCGATGGCGACAACGCTGCGGCCATGCGTTACACCGAAGTGCGCATGACGCGCCTGGCCCACGAGCTGCTCGCGGACCTCGACAAGGAAACCGTCGACTGGGTGCCGAACTACGATGGCACCGAGCAGATTCCCGCGGTGATGCCCACCAAGGTACCCAACCTGCTGATCAATGGCTCGGCCGGCATCGCCGTTGGCATGGCGACCAACATTCCCCCGCACAATCTCACGGAAGTGGTGAACGGCTGCCTGGCCTACCTCGAAGACGACACCATCACCATCGATGGCCTCATGGAGCACATCCATGGTCCGGATTTCCCGACCGCCGCCATCATCAATGGCCGCGCCGGCATCATCGAGGCGTACCGCACCGGCCGCGGCCGCATCTACATGCGTGCTCGCCACAATATCGAGACCGACGCCAAGACAGGCCGGCAGTCCATCATCTTCACGGAAATTCCCTACCAGCTGAACAAGGCACGCGTGATCGAGAAGATCGCCGAGCTGGTGAAAGAGAAGAAGCTGGAAGGCATTTCCGAGCTGCGCGACGAGTCCGACAAGGATGGCATGCGCATCGTCATCGAGATCAAGCGCGGCGAAGTTGCCGAAGTGGTGGTCAACAACCTCTTTGCACAGACGCAGTTGCAGAGCGTGTTCGGCATCAACATGGTCGCCCTCGTGGACGGGCAGCCAAAGCTGCTCAACCTGAAGGACATGATCGAGGCCTTCGTGCGGCACCGCCGGGAAGTGGTGACGCGGCGTACGGTGTTCGAGTTGCGCAAGGCGCGCGAACGCGGCCATATCCTGGAAGGTCTCGCCGTGGCGCTGGCGAACATCGATCCGGTCATCGACCTCATCAAGACGTCGCCGAGCCCGTCCGATGCCAAGGATCGCCTGCTGCTCGCCACCTGGGAGCCGGGCGCCGTGCAGGGCATGCTGGAGCGTGCCGGTGACGCCAACGCCTGTCGTCCTGATGGCCTGCCGTCGCAGTTCGGTCTTGTGGAGGGGCGCTATCGTCTTTCTGCCGAACAGGCCCAGGCCATCCTCGATCTGCGGCTCAACCGTCTTACCGGCCTCGAGCAGGACAAGCTCGTCGCGGAATACCAGGAAATCCTGGAACGCATCCGTGAGCTCGGCCTCATTCTGGCGAATCCGGAGCGGCTGCTGCAGGTGATCCGTGAGGAACTGACGCAGGTGCGCGACCAGTACGGCGATGCCCGCCGTACGGAAATCATTGCGTCGCGACTGGATCTCACGCTGGAAGACCTCATTACCGAAGAACAGGTGGTGCTGACCATTTCCCACGCCGGCTACGCCAAGACGCAGCCGCTCGCGGATTACCGCGCGCAGCGGCGCGGCGGTCGCGGCAAGTCGGCGACGGCGGTAAAGGACGAGGACTACATCGAGCAGTTGCTGGTCGCCAGCACGCACGACACGGTGCTGTGCTTTACCAGCGCAGGCAAGGTCTACTGGCTCAAAGTCTACGAGCTGCCCTCTGGTGGCCGCGGTTCCAAGGGCAAGCCCATCGTGAACATCCTGCCGCTGGCCGCTGGCGAGCGCATCACAGCGCTGTTGCCGGTGGATCTCGACGCCCTGGCCGCGCAGGCGCCGGAGGAAGACGAAGATCTTGAAGACAGCGCCGTCGACGTGCTGCCCGAGGTCGAAGAGGAAGGTGTCGACAGCGAAGACGCCGACGATACCCAGGACGAGCCCACCGGCGCCTATATCTTCATGGCTACTGCCTCGGGCACGGTCAAGAAGACGCCGCTGGTGCAGTTCAGCCGGCCGCGCAGCAACGGTCTGATCGCACTGCGCCTGGAGGAGGGCGACACGCTTATCGCGGCAGCCGTCACCAATGGTGCCTGCGAGGTGATGCTCTTCTCCGACGGCGGCAAGGTCATCCGTTTCAAGGAAAAGCACGTACGCATCATGGGCCGCAATGCCCGCGGCGTGCGCGGCATGCGCCTGCCGGCCGGCCAGCACCTGATTTCCATGATCATTCCGGAGGCAGGCGCGCAAATCCTGACGGCGTCCGAGAACGGCTTCGGCAAGCGCACTGAGCTGGCGGGCTTCCCGCGTCGCGGTCGCGGCGGCCAGGGCGTGATTGCCATCCAGACTTCCGAGCGCAATGGCGCACTGGTGGGAGCGGTACTGGTCTCCGACGAGGACGAGCTGATGCTGATCTCCGACCAGGGAACCCTGGTGCGTACCCGCGTTGCCGAAGTTTCGATGTCGGGTCGCAATACGCAGGGCGTGACACTGATCAAGTTGGCCGAGGACGAGCACCTGGTCGGCCTGGTTCGCCTGGTCGACGTCGGCGGTGACGATGATTACGTCGGGGAAACAGTCGAGGAGGGAGGCGAAACCGGTCCCGATGTGTCTGATGCCCCGGGTGCCGCTGGCGACAGCGAAAGTGAATGACATTGATTGAAGCGCTCGTCGCCGACGAGAAGGAATCTGAAATGACTCGTGCCTACAATTTCTGCGCCGGCCCTGCCGCCCTCCCGCAAGCCGTGCTGAGCGAAGCCCAGAAGGACCTGCTCAACTACAAGGGCAAGGGCATGTCCGTGATGGAGATGAGCCATCGCTCGGCAGACTACATCGCGATTGCCGAGGAGGCGGAGCAGGACCTTCGTGACCTGTTGAAGATTCCAGCCAACTACAAGGTGCTGTTCCTTCAGGGCGGCGCCTCGCTGCAGTTCGCGCAGATCCCGATGAACTTGCTGCGCGGCCACAGCACGGCTGACTACGTCAATACCGGCATGTGGTCGGGCAAGGCCATCGCCGAGGCGAGGAAGTATTGCGACGTCAATGTCGTGGCTTCGGACGAGCACAACAAGTTCCGTGGGGTGCCCGCGCTGGACACCTGGAACCTGAATTCCAAGGCGGCCTATCTGCACTACACGCCCAACGAGACCATCCACGGCGTGCAGTACAACTACATCCCCGACGCCGACGTGCCACTGGTGGCTGACTTTTCGTCAAGCATCCTTTCCGAGCCGCTGGATGTCTCGAAGTTCGGCCTGATTTACGCCGGCGCGCAGAAGAATATCGGCCCGGCCGGCATCGTCGTGGTCATCGTGCGCGAGGACCTGATCGGTGAAGTCCTGCCCGGTACGCCGACGATGCTCGACTACAAGGTCGCCGCCGAAAACGGCTCCATGTACAACACGCCGCCGACCTTCAGCTGGTACCTGGCCGGCCTCGTCTTCAAGTGGCTCAAGCATATCGGTGGCTTGGAGAAGATGGCGGAGATCAACCACCGCAAAGCCACCAAGCTGTATGCAGCCATTGATGAGAGCAACGGCTTCTATCACAACCCTGTGATGCTGCCGTACCGCTCCATCATGAACGTGCCTTTCACCCTGATCGATCCCGCGCTGGAAAAAACCTTCCTGCGCGATGCCGAAGCCCGTGGCCTGCTGAACCTTGCCGGTCACCGCTCGGTCGGCGGCATGCGCGCCAGCCTCTACAACGCCGTTCCGGAAGAGGGCGTGGATGCGCTGATCGACTTCATGAAGGACTTTGCGAAGAAGATGGGCTGAGGCCATGAGCGAAAAAACCACGCTCGACCAGGTGCGCCAGAAAATCGACACCCTCGACGAGCAGATCCAGATCCTGATCAACCAGCGTGCGCAGTGTGCTCAGCAGGTAGCGGAGATCAAGAAGGCGGAGGACCCGAACGCCACGGTCTTCTATCGCCCCGAGCGCGAAGCCCAGGTGCTGCAGAAGGTGATGGCGCGCAACCAGGGCCCGCTGGATCCCGAGGAAATGGCGCGGCTGTTCCGCGAAATCATGTCGGCGTGTCTGGCGCTGGAGCATCCGATGAGGATCGCCTTTTTCGGGCCCGCCGGTACCTTCACGCAGGCAGCTGCCCTGAAGCACTTCGGGCATTCCGTACAGACCGTCCCGCTCGCCACCATCGACGAGGTGTTCCGCGAAGTGGAGGCGGGCGCCGTGAATTACGGCGTGGTCCCCGTCGAGAACAGCACGGAAGGCGTGGTGACGCATACAGCCGATTCCTTCATTACGTCCACGGTCAGGATCATCGGCGAGGTTCAGCTCCGTATTCATCACCACCTGCTGGTGGCCGAGGGTACGCGGCCCGATGCCATCTCCCGCATCTACTCCCATCAGCAGTCCCTGGCGCAGTGTCGCAAGTGGCTGGATGCGCACTTCCCCAAGGCGGAGCGCGTCGCGGTGTCTAGCAATGCGGAAGCCGCACGGCGCATCAAGGGCGAATGGCACTCGGCAGCGATTGCCGGCGAGACTGCTGCCGAGCTCTATGGCCTGACCAAGCTGAACGAGTGCATCGAGGACAATCCGAAGAACACGACACGCTTCCTGATCATCGGCAATGAATCGGTACCGCGGTCCGGGGACGACAAGACCTCGCTGATCGTGTCGATGCACCGTAACCAGGCGGGTGCGCTCTATGGCATCCTGGAGCCCTTCAAGAACCGCAGCATTAACCTCACGCGCATCGAAAGCCGGCCATCGCAGACCGACGCCTGGTCCTATGTCTTCTTCATCGATTTCGAAGGGCACGTGGACGATGCGCCAGTGCAGGCGGCCATTGCAGAACTGGAATCGCGGGTGCGCGATCTCAAGTTGCTCGGCTCTTATCCGAAAGCGGTACTCTGAGCCCTGAATTTTCCGGAATTCCTGGAGCCCATCATGGCATGTGACTTTATTTCCCTGGCGGCGCCGGGTGTCCAGAAGCTGTCGCCCTACCAGCCCGGCAAGCCGATCGAGGAACTCGAGCGCGAGCTGGGGCTTAACGACATTATCAAGCTCGCCAGCAACGAAAATCCGCTCGGGTGTTCGCCCCGCGTGCTGACCGCGGTCGAGTCCGGCCTGTCGGAGCTGTCGCTCTATCCGGACGGCAACGGCTTCGTGCTGAAGAAGGCGCTGGCCGACTTCTACCGGCGTCCGCTGGGTGAAATAACGCTGGGCAATGGCTCCAACGACATCCTGGAACTCATCGGCCGGGCCTTCCTAAAGCCTGGTGACGAAGCGATATTTTCACAGCATTCCTTCGCCGTGTACCCGCTGGTGGTGCAGGCCGTAGGGGCCACGGGTGTCACGGTTCCTGCGCAGCGTTGGGGGCATGACCTTCCGGCCATGGCCGGCGCGGTCACCGACAGAACCCGCGTTGTCTTCATCGCCAACCCGAACAATCCCACCGGGACCTGGGTGGAGGAGCGTGAGCTCGAAGCTTTCCTCATGGCCATTCCGGAGAATGTCCTTGTCGTGCTTGACGAGGCTTATGGCGAGTATGTGGAGGAGGGCTATCTTCCGGATGGGCTGCAGTACCTGGACCGCTATCCCAACGTGATTGTCACCCGCACGTTCTCCAAGGCATATGGTCTGGCAGCGCTGCGGATCGGTTACGCCTTCGCGCATCCGGACATCACCAACGTGCTGAACCGCGTCCGTCAGCCATTCAATGTGAATTCGCTGGCCCTGCGTGCCGCGGTCGCGGCGCTGGGCGACCAGGAGTTCGTGTCCCGCTCGCGCGTGCAGAATGCCCTGGGGATGAAGCACATCACGGAGGGTATCCGGGACATGGGGCTTGCCTTCATTCCCTCGCGCGGCAATTTCGTCAGCATAGACCTGCGCCGTGAAGGCATGCCGGTCTATGAGGCATTGTTACGAAAAGGCGTGATCGTGCGGCCGGTCGCCAATTACGGCATGCCGAATTTCCTGCGGGTCACTATCGGCGCGCCCGCCGAGAACGAGCGCTTCCTGGCGTCGCTACGGGCTGTGCTGTGATGAGTGGCGGGCGTTTTCGCAAGGTTGCCATCATCGGCTTGGGGCTGATCGGCTCCAGCTTCGCGCGTGCCTTGCGTGACCTGGACCTCGCCGCGGAAATCACCGGATCTGCGCGAAGCCAGAAGACCTGCGCACTGGCGGAGGAAATCGGCGTGGTCAGCCAAAGCTTCCGCAATCCGGCCGATGCTGTGCGCGGCGCCGACCTTGTCTTTCTGGCCATGCCGGTGGAATCCACCGAGGCCGTGCTACGCGCCATAAAGGATGACCTGGCTCCGGATGCGATCATCACGGATGGCGGCAGCACCAAGGGCAATGTGGTGGCGGCGGCCCGCCGCGTGTTTGGCGCGCTGCCCCGCGGGTTCGTTCCGGGCCACCCGATAGCAGGCTCGGAGCAGAGCGGTGTGCTGGCGGGGCGTCCGGACCTTTTCGCCCGACACAAGGTGATCCTGACCCCGGTGCCGGAGTCCGCTCCCGAGGCGGTGGCTAAGGTCCGGGCGATCTGGCAGGCGATGGGCGCCGAAGTTCTTGAGATGCCGGTCGAGCGACACGACGCCGTGTTGGCCCGTACCAGTCACCTGCCGCATCTGCTGGCCTTTTCCCTGGTGGACACCCTCGCGCGCGAGTCCGAGAACCTCGATATCTTTCGCTATGCGGCGGGAGGCTTCCGCGACTTCACGCGCATCGCCGCCAGCGATCCTGTCATGTGGCGGGACATCTTCCGCGGCAACAAGACTGCGTTGCTGTCGGCGCTCGACCATTTCACCGATGACCTGGCCATGTTGCGCCGCGCCATCGAGCAAGACGATTCCGAGGGGCTGCTGGGTGTTTTCACCCGGGCCAAGGCCGCTCGCGACCATTTCACCCATATGTTGGCCGGTACGGCCTATGCGAAGACCATGAAGCAGAAAGATATCGAATACCGTGTACAACCCGGGGGCAAGCTGGCCGGTGCCGTGCGCGTTCCCGGCGACAAGTCCATCTCGCACCGTTCCATCATGCTGGGCTCCCTGGCTGACGGCGTGACCGAGGTCACCGGCTTCCTTGAAGGCGAGGATGCGCTGGCCACGCTGCAGGCCTTCCGCGACATGGGGGTCGTGATTGAAGGTCCCCATGATGGAGAGGTCAGGATTCACGGCGTCGGCGTGACGGGTCTCAAGCCCCCTCCCGGACCCATCTATTGTGGCAACTCGGGTACCAGCATGCGGTTGCTGTCGGGCATTCTGTCGGCCCAGTCCTTCGACTCGGTGATGACGGGTGATCCTTCCCTCAGCAAGCGGCCGATGGAGCGCGTGGCCAAACCGCTGCGCCAGATGGGTGCGGAGATCCAGACCACCGGCGAGCGCGGTACGCCTCCGGTCACCATCAAGGGCGGCCGGCAGCTGAAGGGAATCCACTACGATATGCCGGTGGCATCGGCCCAGGTGAAGTCGGGCGTGCTGCTGGCGGGCCTCTGGGCCGAGGGTGAGACCGTCGTGACCGAGCCGGCGCCGACGCGCGATCATACGGAGCGCATGCTTCGGGGTTTCGGTTATGAGGTGAGCGTGGCGGGGCCCACTGTCGCCGTCCGGGGCGGTGGCCGCCTTCGCGCCACTCGTATCGATGTTCCGGCGGACATTTCATCGGCGGCCTTCTTCATGGTTGGTGCCAGTATTGCCCCGGGCTCCGACATTACCCTGCAGCACGTCGGCATTAATCCGACCCGAATCGGCGTCATCAACATCCTGCGGGCGATGGGCGGCGATCTGACGCTGCTCAATGAGCGGGAGGTGGGGGGAGAGCCAGTGGCGGATATCCGTATCCGTAGTGCACGGCTCAAGGGTATCCGGATCCCTGAAGACCAGGTGCCGCTGGCCATCGACGAGTTCCCTGCGCTGTTCATTGCCGCCGCGTGCGCCGAAGGCGAAACGGTCCTGACGGGCGCGGAGGAGCTTCGCGTCAAGGAATCCGACCGCATCCAGGTCATGGCTGACGGCCTGGCAATCTTGGGTATCGATGCCCGACCTACGCCGGATGGCATCGTCATCCAGGGTGGGCAACTCGGGGCGGGCAGGGTGGTCAGCCATGGCGACCATCGCATCGCCATGTCCTTTGCCATGGCGGCGCTGCGTGCCAGCGGTCCGATCGAAATCGAGGATTGCGCCAATGTGGCGACAAGCTTCCCCGACTTCACCGGTATTGCCCGACGCGCCGGGCTCCTCGTGTCCGTGCAAGAGAAGGACTGATTCCGAATCCCGGTGGCCCGCCCTCCGGCGGCGCCCTTCGGGGCTGTCAAGATTGCTTTTCCCTGCAACTTTCTATAGAAAGCACGCGCCTTTTCCGCCCCTGTGCGGGGGCGCGGCATTTGCTTGCAAGACAGGGATGACATGACCGTCGCCGGCCTTCGAGACAGGATGGGCTACCCGGCGCGGCAGGAGGAATTCAATGAGCGCCGAATTTGAACGAATGGTGATGCCGCCTAGCCCGGCTCCCGTGGTGGCAATCGATGGTCCAAGCGGTTCGGGCAAGGGCACCATTGCCCATCGTCTGGCGTCGCTCCTCGGGTTTCATGTGCTGGACTCCGGTTCGCTTTATCGTCTCCTGGCGCTGGCCGCCCAGCATCATGGGGTTGGTCTGGACAACGAGGCAGCCTTGCAGGTGCTGGCCGGTCATCTGGATGTGCAGTTCCGGCAGGGTCCCGACGGCGACGCCGTCATCATCCTCGAGGGCGAGGATGTGGCCACGGAGATCCGTAGCGAAGAAATGGGAAAGGCCGCTTCCCTGGTCGCAGCCTTGCCGGCGGTCCGTGCCGCCCTGCTGCAGCGCCAGCATGAGTTCCGGGAGGAGCCGGGGCTGGTGGCTGATGGCCGAGATATGGGGACGGTGGTTTTCCCCGATGCCAGCCTGAAGATTTTCCTGACGGCGACAGCCGAGGCGCGAGCCGAGCGGCGGTACCGGCAGTTGCTGGAAAAGGGCTTCAGTGCTAGTCTCCCGGCCCTTGTTGACGACATACGGGCCCGCGACGAGCGTGACATCAATCGTCCGATCGCTCCGCTCAAGCCCGCAGACGATGCCATCGTGCTGGACTCCACGCGGCTTGGTATCGACGAAGTAATGGCCCGTGTCCTGCGCGAAATCGAGCAGATACCCGAGTTGAAGCGGCGATTGAAATAGCTCCGCCACCCTCAGGGCCGACAGAGAATTCAGGACGAAAAGCCTTCCCCGGGATCGGGGCCAAGGCTTTTTGTATTTGGAACGACACTTTCTTCACGCCAACCAGCAAGGGTGGAGTCAGGGTCTTAATTAACAACCCCGCATGAGCTGGTCATGTGCGGTCAGCAATCGATGCGCAAGCATCAAAAAAGGTTTTTACACATGAGTGAATCATTTGCCGCCCTCTTTGAAGAGAGCCTGAAGAGCCTGGATGTCGAACGGGGAGCCGTTATCAGCGGTACCGTGGTGGCCATCGATGACGATTGGATCACTGTGGACACCGGTCTCAAGTCGGAAGGTGTCATTGCCCGCGAAGAGTTCCTGAACGATCGTCGCGAGCTCGAAGTCGCCGTCGGCGACTCCGTGGACGTGGTAATCAAGCAGCTGGATGACGGCCAGGGCCGCACCATCCTGTCCCGCGAAGACGCCAAGCGCGCCGAGACCTGGACCCGCCTCGAAAAGATTTTCGAAGGTGGCGAAATCGTCAAGGGCATCATCTCCGGCAAGGTCAAGGGCGGCTTCACCGTGGACGTTGGTTCCATCCGCGCCTTCCTGCCCGGTTCGCTGGTCGACATCCGTCCGATCCGCGACACCACTCACCTCGAAGGCCGCGAGCTGGAATTCAAGCTCATCAAGCTGGACGCCAAGCGCAACAACGTGGTCGTGTCCCGCCGTGCCGTGATGGAGGCCGAGAGCTCCGCCGAGCGCGAAGCCCTGCTGGAAAACCTGCAGGAAGGCCAGACCGTCAAGGGCATCATCAAGAACCTCACCGACTACGGCGCGTTCGTGGACCTCGGCGGCATCGACGGCCTGCTGCACATCACCGACATGGCCTGGAAGCGCATCAAGCACCCCAGCGAAATCGTCGAAGTCGGCCAG
>JAQZBP010000002.1 GCA_029237815.1 Moraxellaceae bacterium | reverse complement strand
AAGGAAATGGACGAGATCAACTCCGATTTCGCCGCCACCGACGTCGTCCTCATCATCGGCGCCAACGACGTGGTCAACCCGGCCGCCAAGAACGATCCGGCCTCGCCCATCTACGGCATGCCCATCCTCGAAGCGCAGCGCGCCCGTACCGTCATGGTGATCAAGCGCTCCATGAACCCGGGCTATGCCGGCCTCGACAATGACATCTTCTACATGGACAAGACCATGATGATCTTCGGCGACGCCAAGAAAGTCGTGGAAGACATGCTGAAGAGCCTCACCGGCGGCGGTCACTGATCACTCGTCGTTAAAAAAGGCGCCGCAAGGCGCCTTTTTTATTGCCTGCCAGGCTTGAGCCGCAAGTTGCTTGGCAGCGGCCGTCATCCGGCACAGAATCCGAAGCACCCCATAAGACTACGCACCAGGGAGATGCTCATGGCCTTCACGATTTACGACGCTTCCATTCCTGTCTTCCAGCAGATACTGAGCAGCCTTCTCGGCATCATCGACAAGGCCGAGGCCCATGCCGCCGAAAAGGGCATCGATGTCGGTTCGCTGCTCAATGCCAGCCTCGCGCCCGACATGTTTAACTTCATCCGGCAGATCCAGATTGCCACCGACCATGCCAAGGGCTGCGCGGCACGCCTCGCCGGGCTCGAGATTCCCCGCTATGAAGATACCGAGAAGACGGCGGATGAGCTCCGGGCACGCATCCGCAAGACCCTGGACTTTGTGGCCTCGGTCGAGCCGGCGCAGTTCGAGGGCGCCGAGTCGCGTGAAATCAAGCTGGTGTTTCCGTGGGCGACCTACGAGTTCACTGGCCGGCGCTACCTGTCCTGCTGGGCGCTGCCGAACTTCTTCTTTCACGCGACCACGGCCTACGACATCCTGCGCGCCCGTGGCGTGCCGGTCGGCAAGACGGATTTCCTGGGGCCGCTCTGAGCGGCATCGGGTGCCGGACTGACCTGAATCAACATTCCGCCCGCCCGGGCACGGACAATAGGGTCATTCCACACCGGGAGAGAGACATGAGTCAGGATGTAAAAGCCAGGTTGCTGCAGCTCCAGGCCGAGTTCGCAAGGCGGGCGGAGGCTACGCAGCGTGACTTGCAGCAGCCGGCGCCGCAGGACTGGGACGAGCAGGCGCAACATCGCCAGAACGACGAGGTGCTGGAGGGGCTGCGCGCCGAGGCCCGCTACGAACTGGTCCGCGTGAATGATGCGCTGGCGCGCCTCGAGGCTGGCCGCTACGGCCAGTGCACGCGCTGTGGTGCGGAGATTGCCGCGGGGCGCCTTGCCGCCGTGCCTCAGGCCGATCTCTGCAGTCCATGTGCAGAGCTCACGGGACGCTAGCGTCGAACGCCGAGAAAAAAGCCCGCTTTCGCGGGCTTTTTGTTGGGGGCGCTTACTTGATCCGCATTCCGGGTGTCGCGCCCGAGTCGGGCGACAGTATATGGATGTCCTTCCCGCCCGGGCCCGCCGCCAGGACCATGCCTTCGGACATGCCGAACTTCATTTTGCGCGGTGCGAGGTTGGCGACCATCACGGTCAGTCGACCGGTCAGCGCGGTTGGATCCGGATAGGCGCTCTTGATGCCCGCGAAGACGTTGCGCGGCCGTGCTTCGCCAATATCGAGCGTCAGCTGCAGCAGCTTGTCGGCGCCGTCAACATGCTGCGCATTCACGATCCTGGCGACGCGCAGGTCGATCTTCACGAAGTCGTCAATGCTGATCTCGGGAGCCAGCGCCTCGATAGCGGGAGCTGCTGGCGCGGCGGTGGTCGTCGCGGCCAGGTGCTCCCTGGAGGCTTCCACCATGGCATCCACTTTTTCCTTTTCGACGCGCGTCATCAGGGGAGTGAAGGCATTGATGGAGTGGCCGAGCAGCAGCTGCTCGCGGGACTGCCAGTCGAGGCTGCCGACGTTGAGGAACTGGCGGCTGGCCTCGGCCATGGCGGGCAGGACGGGTGCGAGGTAGATGATGAGCTGGCGGAACAGGTTGAGTCCCACGGAGCAGACGTCGTGCACTTCTGCCTCGCGGCCTGCTTCCTTGGCCAGGGCCCAGGGTTTCTTCTCGTCGATGTACTGGTTCGCGCGGTCGGCCAGCGTCATGATCTCGCGCACGGCGCGGCCATAGTCGCGATTTTCGTAATGCTGGGCGATGCTCGCGCCGGCGTGTATGAAGTCGTCGAGTAGCTGCGGCTCGGCACATTGGACGCTCAGCCGGTTCTCGAATTTCTTGCCGATAAAGCCGGCGCAACGGCTGGCGATATTCACGACCTTGCCGACGAGGTCGGAGTTCACGCGAAACTGGAAGTCCTCGAGATTGAGGTCGATGTCCTCCACTGAGCCGGAGAGCTTGGCGGCAAAGTAGTAACGCAGGTATTCCGGATTCAGGTTGTCCAGGTAGGTGCGCGCCTTGATGAATGTGCCGCGCGACTTGGACATCTTCTGGCCGTTCACCGTGAGGAAACCGTGCGCGAAGATGGCGCTGGGCTTGCGGAAGCCGGCGCCTTCCAGCATGGCCGGCCAGAACAGGGCGTGGAAGTAGACGATGTCCTTGCCGATGAAGTGGTAGAGCTCGGTGCCGGCGTGCGGCGCCCAGAAGTCATCGAAGTTCAGGCCGGGCTTCTTGATGCAGAGGTTGCGGAAGCTGGCCATATAGCCGATGGGCGCATCCAGCCACACATAGAAGTATTTGCCCGGCGCATCGGGAATCTCGAAGCCGAAGTAGGGCGCGTCGCGCGAGATGTCCCAGTCGTTGAGGCCGGCCTGGAACCACTCGTCCAGCTTGTTGGCGACCTCCGGCTGCAGGCGGCCGGAGCGGTCGCGGTCCTGCAGGAAGCCGGCAAAGTCGGGAAGCTTGAAGAAGTAGTGCTCGGACTCCTTCATCACCGGCGCCGCGCCCGAGATCGTGGAGTAGGGGTTCTTGAGCTCGGTCGGCGCATAGGTGGCGCCGCAGACTTCGCAGGAGTCGCCGTACTGGTCCTTGGCGCTGCACTTGGGGCACTCGCCCTTGATGAAGCGGTCGGCCAGGAACATCTGTTTTTCCGGATCGAAGAGCTGGCGGATGGGGCGGGTGGCGATATGGCCGGCATCGCGGTTCTTCCGGTAGATGTAGCTGGAGAGTTCGCGGTTCTCGTCCGAGTGCGTGGAGTGGTAGTTGTCGAACCGGATATGGAAGTCGGCGAAGTCGCTCTCGTGGT
The DNA here is from genome assembly GCA_029237815.1 of Moraxellaceae bacterium. Lineage (GTDB taxonomy): Bacteria > Pseudomonadota > Gammaproteobacteria > Pseudomonadales > Moraxellaceae > UBA2031. The sequence goes on along the minus strand of JAQZBP010000002.1, from coordinate 452,103 downwards.
CCGCCTTGACCGTGGCGATCTGGGCTTCCGGCGTCACGCCGTTCTGTTCTGCCTTGAGCATGATGGCGGTGCCATGAGCATCGTCCGCGCAGACGTAATGCACCTCGTGGCCGCGCGACTTCTGGAAGCGCACCCAGATATCGGTCTGGATGTACTCGACCAGGTGGCCGAGATGGATGGGGCCGTTGGCGTAGGGCAGGGCGCTGGTGACAAGGATGCGGCGGCGTTCGCTCATGATTCACGGAAGGCTGGCTGGGAAAGCCGCCAACTATACCGGAAAAGCCGTGGAATCCCGACTCGTGCAGGGCGCGCCGGGGCGGAGGGCGGTGCACCCGGACCGTTGCCGTCCGCGCGCTCCGATTTCGACGGGGCAGCCAAAACATGCTCCCACGCCACCGGAAACCGGGCTACGATACGACCCCGTTTTCCTCATCCCCGATGCCGCCGTGACCGATATCGCCACCGTAAAATCCGCACTTTCCGCCGTCATGGATCCGCTCATGGGCAAGACCCTCGGCGAGCTCGGCTGGCTGGACCGCGTCGTGGTCGACAGTGACATCGTGCTGGTCGATCTGGCGCCGGCCTATGCGGGTGCTTCCGTAGAGTTGCGTCCATTGCTGCTGGCGGCACTGGCGCCGCTCGGCGTCGGGCAGATGGGCTTGCGAGAGGCGCCGGTGATTCCTCGCGCGCGTCCCCAGGGTGGGCTGCCGGGCCTTGATCGCGTGAAGAACATCATCGCCGTGGCGTCCGGCAAAGGCGGCGTGGGCAAATCCACCACGGCCGTCAACCTGGCATTGGCCCTGGCGGCGGAAGGCGCCCGCGTCGGCATTCTTGATGCCGACATCTATGGCCCTAGCCAGCCCATGATGCTGGGTATCCCGTCCGGCACCAAGCCTGGTGTGAAGGACAACGCCTGGTTCCTGCCCATCGCGGTGCATGGCATCGAGATGATCTCGATCGGGCTGCTGCTGGATGGCGATAACACGCCGGTGGTGTGGCGCGGTCCCAAGGCGACCGGCGCGCTGCTGCAGCTCCTGCAGCAGACCCAGTGGAGTGACCTCGACTTCCTCGTGGTGGACATGCCGCCCGGCACCGGCGACATCCAGCTTACGCTGGCGCAGAAGGTGCCGGTGGCCGGCGCCGTAATTGTGACGACGCCGCAGGATATTGCGCTGCTGGACGCCAAAAAGGGCATCGAGATGTTCCGCAAAGTCGATATTCCCGTGCTCGGAGTGGTTGAGAACATGGCCCTGCATGTGTGCTCGAATTGTGGTCATGCCGAGCACATCTTCGGCTCCGGTGGCGGCGAGCGCATCGCCCGCGACTACCGGACGGAGCTGCTTGGCGCATTGCCGCTCGACATTCGCATCCGGGAAGAAGTGGACGCTGGCCGTCCTACGGTGGTGGCCGAGCCGGAGGGCGAGATTGCAACGCTCTACCGCCAGGTTGCCCGCCGGGTCGGCGCGGCGCTGGCCAAGGCCGCGCAGGTTGATCCGAAAAGAATTCCGAATATTGTCTTTGAGTGATTTTGAAGGGGGCAGCATGAGCATCAAGGCGGACAAGTGGATACGTCGCATGGCGGAGCAGCACGGCATGATCGAGCCCTTCGAGCCTGGCCAGGTGCGCGAGACCAACGGCAACAAGATCATTTCCTACGGCGTGTCCAGCTACGGCTACGACGTGCGCTGCTCGCGCGAGTTCAAGGTCTTCACCAATGTCCACTCCGCCACGGTGGATCCCAAGAACTTTGACGAGAAGAGCTTCATCGACATCCATTCCGATGTCTGCATCATTCCGCCCAACTCCTTCGCCCTGGCGCGTACCGTGGAATACTTCCGCATCCCGCGCAACGTCCTTACGATCTGCCTGGGCAAGTCCACCTACGCGCGCTGCGGCATCATCGTCAACGTGACGCCGCTGGAACCGGAGTGGGAAGGGCATGTCACCCTCGAGTTTTCCAATACCACCAACCTGCCGGCCAAGATCTACGCCAACGAGGGCGTGGCGCAGATGCTGTTTTTCGAAAGCGACGAAGTCTGCGAGGTCTCCTACCGTGACCGTGGCGGCAAGTACCAGGGCCAGACCGGCGTCACGCTGCCCAAGGCCTGATGCTCTGAGTGATCGCTGGTAACAATAAAAAAAGGCGGCCTGTGGGCCGCCTTTTTTTGCTTCAGACCGACGACTACTTCGCCTGCTTGATGCCAGTCAGCTCGATGACATAGAGCGCGCTTTCGTCTTTCTGCACCACCTTCGCCGGCAGGAAAGAGTAGTCGCGCGCCAGCCAGAAGGTGGTGTGGCGGTTGGGGTCATGGTGCTTGCGGCTCACCTTGAGGGTCCGCAGTTTTCCCATGGGCGTACTGAGGAGTTCTTCCCCCTCGACCACGAAGGTCAGCGGCGAGATCTCCTTTGGCGTGGCCAGGGCATAGGGGCCGCCCAGCTTGCCTAGGTCCTTCAGGTCGCGGCGGATCTGGATCTCCATGTTGAGCGCATCCAGGGTTCCCGGCAGGAGCTTGTACTGCACGGAGGGCTTGCCGTCGCGTGTACCGGTACCGGTGCGGCTCTTCCAGTCGAACTGTGCCTGCGATTTGCGCTGCGAAAGGAAGATCTTGCGCTCCTGCCAGTAGCCCAATGGCGTCACGGTGCGGCCGTCGAAGCGGAAGTCGCTGGTCTCGCGAGCGGTGGCGATAGGCGCGCTCGCTGCGAAGGTATAGCGCCAGGCGTTGTTGCCGCGCCGCTCCAGCGTACGTGTCGCGGTGCCCGACAGCTTGTTGTCGAGATTGAAATGATAGCTGGCGGTATAGGGCGTGACTTCCATCGCACGCAGCGAGGGACTGACGACTAGTGCAACCAGCACGAGCCAGGCGCGAATGGCCATGTGCAACTCTCCGTATAGGGAAGGAACTGCCTTCTTTTCAGGATAACGCGAACCGGCGCGCATCGTTGACGCTGTGTCAGGAGATTGGCGCGGGACGAAAGCAGGCCTATCGGCTGGGGGGCAGCTGCAGTGGCGTGGCGAGCGGTTGGCCGCGGAACCGCGGGCGGCCGGCGTCATATTGCAGGCTGCCGTCAGCCAGCCAGGCGAGCACCTGCGGATAGAGGCGGTGCTCGCTCTCGTGAACCCGAGCTGCCAGCGAGGCTTCGGTGTCGTGCGGTAATACGGGAATCGTGGCCTGTGCTATGACCGGGCCACCGTCGAGCTCGGCAGTCACATAGTGCACGGAGCAGCCGTGCTCAAGGTCGCCGGCCTCAAGCGCGCGACGGTGCGTGTGCAATCCCTTGTACCGCGGCAGCAGTGAAGGATGGATGTTCAGCAGTCGCCCCTCGTAGTGGCCGACAAATGCCGCCGTCAGAATGCGCATGAAGCCGGCCAGCACCACCACGTCCACGTCCCACGCGTCGATCTGCCGGATGAGCGCCTGGTCGAAGGCGGCGCGCTCGGCGAAGTCACCGTGCGTGATGACGGCGGTGGCGATGCCCTGCGCTTTCGCGCGTTCGAGCCCGTAGGCGTCAGCACGGTTGGAGAGGACGCCGGCGATGCGGCCATCGATCTCGCCGCGAGCCACGGCATCCATGATGGCCTGCAGGTTGGAACCCGCGCCGGAAATCAGGACGGCAATCTTCAGCATTGTATGGCGGCTTCGGCTTTCCGGGACGAGAGGTGCCTGGCCGGTGCAGAGAAGTGCGCCGGAGCGTGCATGCTCAGGCGAATACCACAGTCGGTTCAGAGTGCGTGGAGGGCACGATCTCGCCGATGCGCCAGGCCTGCTCGCCGGCGGCGTTCAGGTGGGCGATGGCCGCCCCGGCCTGGTCGGCGGGAATCACCACGACCATGCCGACGCCGCAGTTGAAGGTGCGGTACATCTCGAAGCGCTCCACGCTGCCCTTTTCCTGCAGCCACTGGAACACGGGCGGCCAGGTCCAGGAGGACTCGTCGATGCGGGCGTCGGCGCCTGCCGGCAGTACGCGCGGCAGGTTGCCGGGCAGGCCGCCGCCGGTGATGTGGGCGAGGGCGTGCACGGGCAGCGCCTCGATCAGCGACAGCAGGGACTTGATGTAGATGCGGGTCGGCGCCATCAGCACGTCGGCGAGCTTGCGGCCATCGAGCGTGGCGTCGAGGTCGGCCTTGCTGACTTCCAGGATCTTGCGCACCAGCGAATAGCCGTTGGAGTGCACGCCGCTGGAGGCGATGCCGATGAGGACGTCGCCGGCCTTCACCTTGCTGCCGTCGATGATCTCGGCCTTTTCCACCACGCCGACGGCGAAGCCGGCCAGGTCGTAGTCCTCGCCCTCGTACATGCCGGGCATTTCCGCGGTCTCGCCGCCGACCAACGCGCAGCCGGCCTGCAGGCAGCCTTCGCCGATGCCGGTGACGACGGTGGCGGCGGTGTCCACGTTGAGGTGGCCGGTGGCGTAGTAGTCCAGGAAGAACAGCGGCTCGGCGCCGGTGACGACGAGGTCGTTCACGCACATGGCGACGAGGTCGATGCCGATGCTCTCGTGCTTGTTCAGGTCCAGCGCCAGCTTGAGCTTGGTGCCGACGCCGTCGGTGCCGGAGACTAGCACCGGCTGGCGGTAGCCTTCGGGGATCTCGCAGAGCGCGCCGAAGCCACCGAGGCCACCCAGTACCTCGCGGCGGGCGGTCTTCTTCGCCACGCCCTTTATGCGTTCGACCAGCGCGTCGCCTGCATCGATATCGACACCGGCATCCTTGTAGCTGAGGGAGGGAGAGGCGGGCTTCTGTTCGGACATGGCGGCGGCACGGGACGGTGGAAAAGGCCGGCTATTATAGGGAAGCAGGACCGGCACCGCACGCATCCGTTGCCTCGCCGCGCGCGCTTTCGTAGTGTAGGCGTCCGTTCTGGCCGGATTTACCACGATGTCCCGTCGTTTGCTGCCGCCCCTCTTCTTGCTCCTGCTGTCTCTCTCCCCTGCGCTGCGCGCCGTCGAGCCGCCTGCACGCCAGCTTGCCACCGAGTTGCTGGTCATGACGGGCACCGCTGCCGTGCTTGATAGCCCCCGGGGGCGGGCAGCGCTTGCCGATCCGATGCCCTTCCTGGGCGATGCCGGGCACCTGCGTCGGACGCGTCTGCTCGAGGAGGCCGGCCTGCGGCAATGGTCGCCCCCGCGTGTGTGGCTGCTGCAGGCGCGCCGTGAGGGCGACGTCGAGCGCTGGCAGAGTATGGCGGTGCAATTCCAGGCGGCCGCGGGTGCGCGGGGCTACACACTTGTCGACACTGCGCCCTTGCCCGCCGCAGAGCAGGCGATCAGCCTTTTGCCCCCCGGCACGATGCCGGCGGGCCTGGCGTCATTGCTTGGCGCTTATGGTGCCGACGCCATCGTGCTCGTGCGTGGTGAGGGCTGGAGTCTCTGGACGCCGGGCCTCGCTCTGCAGGGGCGACTGGCGCAGCGGCAGGCTTCACTGCTGCCGCAGGTGCTGGCCGAAGTCTTGTCTGGGCTGCAGCAATGGCCGGAAGCCGCAGGCGAGCCGGTGGTGGAGGTCGCGGGCGTCAGTGACTTCGCCAGCCAGGCCAGGGTCCTGCAGGCGCTGCAGGCACTCCCGGCACTGCGGCAGGCTCGACTTGTCCGGGTTGAAAAGGGACGTGCCACTTATACCGTTCCTGACATGCTTCCCGATGCCCTGAGCGTGGTGCTGGATGGTGAGCCCCGGCTCCCGGCGGTGGTGGCTGCGCGTTCGGGCGTGATGCCGGCGGGTGCAGAAGAGGCACGGCAGCTCGCCTGTCCGCTGCTGCGCCGCGAATGGACGCCAGAGGCAGCGCCACGGTTGCCGGAAGGGCAGGCTGCCCCTGTACAATCTCCGCCACCCGGACGCTGACAAGGAAGCCCATGGCTGACTCCCGAACCTGGCTATGGCTGCTGCTGGCGGCGGCCCTCTGCCTGCTGGTTTATCTCCTATCGCCCATCCTCATGCCCTTCGCAGCCGGCGCACTGCTTGCCTATCTTGGCAATCCGCTGGTGGAGCGCCTGGTGCGGGCGGGTATGGCGCGCACCTGGGCGGTGGGGCTGACCTTCTCCACCCTCGTCGTCTCGGTTGTGCTGGTGCTGGTCTTCCTGACGCCGATGCTCTGGAAGCAGATCCTCTATGTGGAAGCGAAGCTGCCAATGCTGCTGCGCTGGGTGAATCGCGAGGCCATCCCCTGGGTGGAGCGTCACCTCCATGTCGATATCAATCAGCGCATAGACATGCACCTCGTGGGCGAGTGGCTCTCGGGGTACTGGACCGAGGCGGGTACGGCTGCCGGCAATGTCCTCTCGCAGGTCGCAGCGTCCGGCTTCAGCATCCTCAGCCTGCTGGGCATGCTGGCGCTGGTCCCGGTAGTGACCTTTTACCTGCTACTCGACTGGGACGATCTCCTCCGCCGCATCCGTGACCTGGTGCCCCGGCATCTGGAACAGACGGTCGTTAGCCTCGCACGCGAGTGCGACGAGGTCCTGGCCGCCTTCTTGCGCGGACAGCTGATGGTGATGGTGGCGTTGGGGGTGGTCTACGCAGCCGGCCTCGGGATTGTCGGGCTCAAGCTGGCCCTGATCATCGGCATGGTCGCGGGGCTCGGCAGCATCATTCCCTATTTTGGCTTCGCGATCGGCATCGTCGCCGCGAGCATCGCGGCCGTCATCCAGTTCGGCGACTTCAGCGCGGTCCTCAAGGTCTGGGCTGTGTTCGCCATCGGGCAAGCCATCGAGGGCTGGATACTCCAGCCCTACCTGGTTGGAGACAAAATCGGTCTGCATCCGGTAGCCGTCATTTTCTCGATCATGGCGGGCGGGCAGCTTTTCGGTTTCGTCGGCATGTTGCTGGCCCTGCCAGTTGCTGCAGTCATCATGGTGCTTTTGCGCCACGGTCATACCCTTTACCAGCAAAGCCGGCTGTACCAGGGCGCGCCCGGGAGGGACCCGATTGTTGCAGAGGACAAGGATGCCAGTAGCTGAGCAGCTCCTGCTTAACCTGCGCCCCCGCCCTGACGCGCGGCTCACCGATTTCGCGGCGCCAGCCTATGAACAGCTGCTGGCGGCGGCCAGGGAGTGCCTGGCGACCTCTGGTGGGCTGCTTTATATCCATGGGGATCAGGGCCAGGGGCGTAGCCATTTCATGTCCGCCCTCTGCGGAGAAGCAGAGCGCCAGGGCCTTGCTGCCGTTCTCCTGCCGCTTGCGGAGCTGTCATTCGAATCATCGGCGCTGCTCGCAGGGCTGGAAGGGCAGGACCTCCTGGCGCTGGATGATGTCGAGGCGATCGCTGGCGACCGGACTTGGGAGGAGGCGCTCTTCCATCTCTTCAATCGTGCCCGTGGGACAGGTTGCCGCATGGTATTTTCGGCTGCCCGCCCGCCAGGACAATGTGGGTTTCAGTTGCCGGACCTTGTCTCCCGTCTGGCCCTGGCGCCCTGCTGGGCACTGGCCCTGCCGGACGACGTCAGTCGCCAGGCCCTGCTGGAGACGGCGGCTAGCCGCCGCGACCTGTTGCTGGAGCCCGAGCTGGTGCGTTACATCCTCGCGCGGGGCCCGCGCGAGCCCGGGCGCCTGCTGAGCATGCTGGCGGAGCTGGACCGGCAATCGCTTGTGGCGGGGCGTCGGCTGACCATCCCGCTGGTCAGGGAAGTGCTCGGGAACCTGTGCGTCACCGAGCGGGGCGCTCCCTGACGGATGGCTGTCTTGCCGTGATTGCGGGGAGTGTGCGAGAGTACTGCGCTTCTGTCTGGCGATAACAAAAAGCAACATCTGATAACGAAAGCCCGGAGTTATTATTCAAGGGCTTACGTTACGCCAAAAAAACAAGAACTCAGGAGAGCACCTCCATGTCATGGCCTCGGAAAAGCCTTCTCATTGCGCTTTTCGCCTTCTCCGCTCCATGGGCCAGTGCCGACACCATCACGGTCAATACCAAGAACGACAGTGTGTCGAATGACGACCTGTGCTCCTTGCGCGAGGCTGTCGAGTATTTCAACCGTGGAAAGCCAGCAAATGGCTACATGGGCTGCAAGGCGCCGTCCCCGGATGAGCTGGACACGGTGGTGCTGCCGGGCAGCAGTCAGCCTTACCGGATTACAGACGGATCCATCCGGGTTCATTCCGAGATCACCATCGCCGGAGAGGGACGAGTCGATTCGGAACGCACTGTAGTCCAGGTCGAAGGCCCGTCACGCGCGTTCTTTGTTTACGATGAGCCCATCTACCGTGCGCCGGCTTGCGACGCCACTGCTGCTGGCTGCGCGCCCGCCGGCTCGAATCCAACTCCTTATGACGATGCGCCGCGGCTCGTAGAAGATCCGGCTGAAGCGGCGACTCACGCGGCGCACCTGCCAACTGATCCGCCCCACGAGGATGCAAACTATCTCACGACTGTGCATGCGCCGGTCCTCTTCGGTACGGTCGAAGTGCCTGCTACAACGATAGACACGCCCCCCGCCGAGGATCTGGGGGCTACTACTCGTGAGACGACAACAGAAACCAGTTATCAGGTATTCGTCACTCTCTATGACACGCCGCTTGGCGGAGAAAGGACGGAGGTGGCATCCGGGTTCGCCGAAAGTGACGGGACTTGGAAGCTTACGACAGATGCTCTTTCTGATGGACAACACAGCTTCGTCTATACCACTCGCACGGACACCGTAACCAAGACCACTGTCATTGTCCGGGACAAGGCGCCGACACCTGCAATCATCAGCCAATCAACGGATACGAATGTCGATTCGGGCGACGACGTAAGCGATGATAGTCCCGCCTCCACGGTAGTCATTCATTCGATTCCCCCGCGCCGGGCATTCACGATCAAGGATCTGGAGTTGGTAGGCTGTGGATTGCCGGCGGGTTGTGCAGACGCGGTGGGTGGTACTTTCACATACACTAACGATGCTGATATTGGACTTGTCTTCGATTACGTCATCAATTCCGGTGATACGGCGGGCAAGGGAGGCCTGATCTACAGCAATGAAAGACTGCTGTTGAGTAATGTCCTGCTGAAGGATGGCGTGGCTGACACGGGCGGCGCGGTTTACGTGACCACCAGTGGGGGCGCCGAGATTTCAGAAACGGAGCTTCGCGACAACACTGCGGATAATGGGGCGGCGGTCTATAGCGAATATAATTCGCTCACCATTTCCCGCGGCCTGCTTACTGAAAACGTCGTGTCAGGCGCCGGTGCCGTGGTCGAAGTGGCTAGCAGCACCAGACCCTCTGGCTCCGGCTTGGTCACCACCAGAATCGAGAATGTCACGGCGAGTGGCAATGATGGTGTGGCTTTCTCTCTACGTAATGACATGGTGATCAATTCGTCCACCATTGTCCTGAACTCGAATGGCGGCGTTGACTTCAACAATGAAGCCGTCGAAGTGACCAACACCATTCTGGCGGGTAACCCGGCTCCTCCCCCGGCAGTTTTGCCTTTCGCAGACTGCATTAATGACGTCGTGGGAACGTTTTCCAATAATCTCGTAATAGTCGGTGGTGGCTGCACCGAGTCCGGCAATGGTATCCAGGCCATCGATAACTTGGCGAATAGCGAAGGGCAGTTGTTGGCGACTGATGTGGGGGGCGGCAAGTGCAACAGCCCGTTTGGAATCATTTGTCCGCTGGCGGATTTCGGCGGGCCTACCTTCAGCCACAAGCCACGCCTGCTCAATAGCTACGATGATCTGGACGACTCTAGGATTGTCAACAAAGGATCACTTTCAAGCACTGCGGGCGCTTGCGCCGGGGCAGACCAGCGTAGCGAGGAGCGTGAGTCGCTTGCCTGCGACATCGGCGCCGTGGAGTTGCAGCAGGTGGCTGCAGGCGAAACAGTGCGCTCGGGGGGCGTCATTACCTATGGTGAAACCTACGAGCAGTTACTCGGAGACAAGCTCAGGGACGAGGAGTTGCTAGATATTGGCTCCTGCCCCGTCGTACCTCCGGCAGATCCTGCCACCGTGGTCCCCGGCAGCTACCGCATCGATGTGCCGGGATGTCCCTGGCTGGAGAAGTCTCCCTCTAAAGGCCGCGTACGCTTCGGTGCGGTCGGTACGGATGGCTTTTACTACTACACCCCGAGCACGGACTTCCATGGCTTTGACCGTTTCTACATCCGGGTCATGACCACCATCAGCAAGCTTAACGCGGACCCCAAGGATCAGAGCCGTCGTATCAATGCGACTGTAATTGTTGAGCCGCCGGGTGGAATCTCCAGCAGCAGCGTGGGGGGGGCTTTTGACAGTCTTGGAATTCTCGTGCTTTCCCTGCTCGGTTTGCGCGGGTTCGGTCGCCGGAGGAACCGGGCATGAATATGAAAATTATGCTGCGTGCTCTGGTGGTCGCCTCCATGGCGCTGACAATCTCGGCGCAGGCGCTTGACCGAACCATCAAGGTCACCACCTTTCAGGACGAGGACGGCACCAACGCCAGCAGATGCTCGCTGCGCGAGGCGGTGCATGCTGTCAACAAGGAGGCCGCCTACGGTGGCTGTCCTGCGGGTAGTAGCATCTATGACAATCTGATCCAGCTACAGCCCGGCACTTACACGCTGAGCAGCGAGATATCCGTTGAGGCGGAAGTGACCATTGCCGGCGCCGATACGATGCGTCCGGATGACAAGAATCCGATGACAGGGAGAACGCCCAATCGTGTCAGGCCTGACGATGCGACGTCGGGGACTTATATAGCGGCGGCGAGTGGCCAGCGCATCTTCAACGCGACTGCCGGCATGTCCATTCGAGACGTCGTGTTAACCGGGTCCGGTAGCCCATTTAACGGGAATGGTGGGCTTGTATATACGTCCAATAGTCTGGCAGTCGAGAACTCCATACTGGAGGGCGGCGTTGTTTCCGGAGGCACTGCATCTGCGGGTAACGGCGGCGCCGTATATCTGGCTCGCAATGAGTCGGGGCTGACGTTTACCGACGTAACCCTCCGGAACAACCAGGCCTCGAACAGGGGCGGCGCAATTGCGATGTCTTGCCGTGTTGACCTGGTCAGCTATGCAAGCCATTCCGTGTCAATCAGCCGCAGCCTGATTGAGGGAAACTCAGCGACGCTTGGTGCAGGTGCGATCGAGATGTGCGGTCAGTCCAACCTCTCCATCGGCGAAAGCACCCTCTCGCAGAACTCGACGCCTGCGGCAGGAGCGGGTGCCATCTCGTTCATACAGGCAACTTCCGACCTCGGCATTGGCAGGCTGAGCCTCAACTATGTCACTGCGGTTCGGCAGCAAGGTCACGTCATCAGTGCCAGTGGGCTGTCTTCCATTGAAATTGGAGGCTCGATCCTGGGCTTCGCGACGGATGGAGCACGTATCTGCTTTCCGGATCAGACAGCGGCCGCGATATCGGCACCGTCAGGACGTTATAACGTGTTTGGGGATGACAGCTGCGAAGGCAATTATGAGCCGGCTAGCCAGAACACGATCTTGCCATTGGGTGTCAGTATTGATGATGTTCTGGTTCCCATTGCGCAGGGCACGCAGGGCCTCACCAATTATTATTTGCCGCTTCCGAATCCACCCACGGACTATCTGATAGATCAAGGGGACGTCCTGGGAGGCTGCAATTCAACCGATCAGCGAAACATCAAGCGCAGCAGTGGCGATCTCTGCGATATCGGAGCGGTAGAGTTGCTGCAGATGAGCGCCGGCGATGACGAAGGCGAAAGCCTGGTACTTACGGACCGCGTGGCTGCAATTGATATCCTGGAAAACGACTTCTTTGCCGAGACTGCGGCCGGGCCGATCGGCTTCGAGGAGAACACCTCGACCGAACCGGCAGTTATTGCCACCTCTGTCACGCCTAACACGACCTGCGACTGGAGGCCGAACGACGATGCGGATTATCCGAACCTGCTCGTCGTCAGCCATGACTTTGGCCAGGCCACTGACCCGGACAGCCCGCTGGAATGCTCCTATGTCCTGATCGACAAGGTCACGGGGGCTCCGCCGACGGATCCCGTTATCCTGGCCAGATCGACGGGGACTGTGACCGTGAAGATAATGAACCAGAATCCTCTGGCGCGGCCGGATACCTATGTGCGTCCTGAGGGATCAAGCTCCGTCACGTTCGATCCGCTGGAAAATGACGATGACGACGGCGACGGCAAGTATGGACGCGTCGATCAGAACGACCCCAAAAGCGAGCCCGCCTGGGAGAAGTTCTACCCGATCGAGATCATGGACCAGCCGCAGCTGGGCACTGTGATCGGCTCCGGTGCTGCGCCCTCCGGCCTGTGCCCGGGCAGCTCGAGCGAGCCCAAGGTCTGTCTTGCGCCGCCACTCAAGTACACGACCGACAATAACCTGTCGCCGTTTGCGGACACTTTCACCTACCGTGTTTATGATGCTGAAGGAAAGCCGTCTAACTCTGCCGCCATTACGATCGCCACCGATGTACCTGAGCCTGGCACGGGTGGCGGCAGCCTCGACCTGTTCGGCGGCCTGTTGCTCGCATTGCTCGGCTTGCGACGTTTCCTGAAGCTCTGATAAAAAGGCCGCTTTGCGGCCTTTTTTATTTTCATTTGCCGGGGTCTTTCATGGTGCGTCTGTACGGGATCGCAGCGCTTGCGCTGGCGGGGATTTTGCTGACCGGGTGTGTCTCGACAGGGCCCATCAAGGCCTATGAAGGTCCCGAGCGGCCCGTCGCCGAAGTGGCGCTGGTCGATGCGCCCGAGCAGATCGAGATCATGGCCATCGACGGTCGCGAGCCGCCGCCGGGCTTCCTGCGCAGCGGCACCCGGCTCGCGCTGTTGCCGGGCGAGCATGTGTTCAGCCTCCGTTATGTCCAGCTTTTCCAGATCGGCGCAGATGAGCACGACGTCATCCGCTCGCGCCAGGCGGCGATGCGCGTGCGCGTGGAGGCGGGGCAGCAATACCGCCTGGACATGCCGCGTCAGGCCAGCCGCGATGCTGCCCGCGAATTTTCGAAGAGCCCCAGCTTCCGTCTGCTTGATGCCCAGGGCGCCAGTGCGGCGGAGTCCACCGCAGTGAAATCGTATGCTGAGGCGTCGCTTATCGACACGATCAGCAAGGCCTTTGAATCGCAGGGCCAAGTGCCGCAACCGGTCACCGATCTCGACCTGCTGAAGGACATATGGGGCCGCACCTCTCCGGAGCAACGCGAGGCATTCCGCCACTGGCTCGGCCAGCAGGACAAGTAGGCAGTCATGAGCACACTCGACATTCCCGGCTATTCGATCAAGCGCATCCTGGGCAGGGGCGGCATGGCCACCGTCTACCTTGCCGAGCAGGAGAAGTTCGAGCGCGACGTGGCGCTGAAGGTGATGGCGCCCGCGCTGTCGGCAGACGAGGGCTTTCGGGAACGCTTCCTTCGCGAAGCCAAGATCGTCGCGAAGATCTCGCATCCGCACATCGTGGCCGTTTACGACGTCAATGAAGTGAATGGTGCTTATTACATTGCGATGGAGTACCACCCCGGTGGCGACCTCAAGGCACGCCTGAAGGAGGGCATTACCGTCCGCGAGGCCCTGCAGATAACACGGGACGTGGCCCGGGCGCTGGATTTCGCGCACGGCAAGGGCTACCTGCACCGGGACATCAAGCCGGACAACATTCTTTTCCGTGCCGACGGCAGCGCCGTGCTGACTGACTTCGGTATTGCCAAGGCCACCGAGGGCGACGCCAACCTGACCCAGATGGGCATGGTGGCGGGCACCCCGAAATACATGAGCCCTGAACAGGCGCGCGGCCAGACGCTGGATGCCGACTCCGACCTCTACAGCCTTGGCGTCGTGTTCTTCGAGATGCTGACCGGACGGCTGCCCTACGAGGCCACCGATGCCATCGCGCTCGGCATCCTACACATGAACGCGCCGGTGCCGAAGCTGGAGGGTCGACTGGCGCACTTCCAGCCACTGCTCGACCGCCTGCTCGCCAAGCAGCCCGGCCAGCGCCCGCAGAGCGGGGCAAAGCTGGTCCTCGAGCTCGATGCCCTTGAGAAGACCTACGACTTCAATGCTCCGCGTGAAGCGACGGCGGATGACAACACCGTGGTGCGACCTGCGGCAAAGCGGGCGCCCGTGGCCGCTGTTGCGGCCGCGGCGCCTGTGTCGGCGCCCGCGCCGGCCGTTGCCGCGGCACCGGACATTGATGCCACCGTATTGACCCCCTCCGCTGCGGCATCGCCGGCGGTGGCCAGCGCCACGCCAGTATCGGCACCCGTAAAGCCTGCCTCCGGCAAGATCGCCGCCGCCGTCGGCCTGGTGGTGGTGCTGGCGGCAGGCGGCGGTTATTGGGCAAAGCAGGATGCGGATGCCCGTACGCGGACAGCGCAGGTCGCGAGTGCATTGCAGTCGGGCGATGCGGCGTTGTCGCGCAATGCCCTCACGGCGCCGGCCGATGACAATGCGCTGGCGCATTATCGCCGCGTGCTGGAGCTGGAGCCGGGTCATGCGGCCGCGAATGCCGGCCTTCAGAAAATCCTTGCAGCGCTGCAGGCGCAGGCTTATGCGGCACTGGCGGCAGGCAATCCCGATGCGGCTGCCTCCCTGCTGGCGCAGGCAAGCAGCATTGCACCGGCTTATCCCGGTCATCCGGATCTCGAACGCGCCATCGCCGGTGCGCGCACAGCGGAGCAGCAGGCTCCGGCAGTCGTGGAATCGACAGTCGTGACGCCAGCCGTGCGGCCGGCAGCCAGTCGCCCCGTCGTGCAGGCCGTGGCGCAGGAGCGGATCGCCACAAACGCTGCCAGCGAACCCGACGCGCTTGCCCGGCTGCGCATCAGCGGCATGCTGGGCAGCGCGCAGCGCGCACTGGAGGATGGCGACAGCGCTACCGCCGTGCAGCGCTTCGAGCAGGTCCTGAAGATCGATCCGGCCAATCGCGAGGCGCGTGAGGGCCTGCGCCAGGCTAGGGCGAGGTAGCGCGGCCTGCGGCGCCGCTGCAGCTCGCACCCATGAAAAAGCCGCGCAATTGCGCGGCTTTTTCATGGCAACGGAGTGTGCCGCGACTCAGGGCGCCTTCAGTGCATACTGCTCCAGCGCGAGGCGCTGGGTGGCGACGTCCTGGCCCTTGAGTGCGGCCAGCGCGAAAGAGTAGGCCTCGTTCTCAGCGGCCATGACCGGATCGCCTTCGTCGGCGTAACGCTTGGCGGCCTCGGCATAGCGCAACTCCGGATTCTTCAGCTGCTGGACCAGCTTCTCGCCGATGACGCCGGAAATTTTCTCGATCAGTTTCTGCAGGATCTCGGTATCGGCCGGCAAGCTGGCGAGCTTGAAGGGCATGCGGAACTGCCCGAGCTCGATGCCTTCGTTGCCCTCGTCCGTGAACTCTTCCTTCGCGCTTTCGGAGCCGGTGGCGAGCACCTTGCCGGTCTTGGCCTCCACCAGGCGATAGGAGGCGGAGATGAGGCCTACCTTGCGCATGATCTGCAGGTTGATGGTGACGTCCTCTTTCTTTTCCTGCGTCACGAGGCGTGCCGGCTCGGCCAGCTTCGCGCGCTGCGCTTCCGTCAGTGCGGACCACTGCTCGTAGGCCGGGTTGCTGGCGGTGGCCGTGTCGGTGACCACGCGCATCGTTTTCTTGCTGCGGTTCTCGGTGGTATCCACGCGCGACTCGAGGATCTTCCCCTGGATGAGCAGGTCGGCGGAGGCCAGCTCGGTCGGCTGCGAGGCGCCGATTTCCTTTTCGCGCAGGATCGCCTGGAACTGGTCGCGCTCGATGATGCGGATGTCGTTGGGAATCTTGTCGAAGAGGTGCTGCGTGACCTTGGCCGCCACGGCGCCACCAAACTCGGCATTGCCGGCAGCATCGGTGAAGGCCGCGGTGCTCACCTTCTTGGTGGCACGCGACAGGGTGGCATCCTGCGTCGTGCGCAGGCTGGCGCGCAGGCCGGGATAGTCCGGATGGAAGCGCTCCACCACCTTCAGGTAGCCGAGCGCGAGTCCGGTCTGGCCGGCCTTGTTGGCGGCTTGGTGACGTTCGAACACCGTCTTGACGAAGGCCTCTTCCTGCGGCGGCCGCGCGGAATTGCTGCCCTGGGTCTTGCTGCGCAGGTCGCGTGCCTGGTTGAGCAGCTTGTAGGCGTCGGCAAGACGGTTTTCGCTCAGGGCCGTGCCGCCCTGGGCGACGAAGTAGGCAACCATGTCATCGGAAGACTTGGACAGGCGCTTCAGTATCTCCGGGAATTCCCTGGTCTGGGCGAGGCTCATGAACTGCGTGTAGGCCTCGTCGAGCTGGCCTTCGGCCAGGCTGTCCCAGAACTTCTTCTCGAACAGTCGCGCATCGGCCAGTGTGATCTGCGTGCCGATGCTCGGGTCTTCCGGTGTCACCTGCTGCAGGGCGGTCAGCGCCTGCTTGGCCTCGCCGTATTGCTCGGCCTTCAGCGCTTCGTCCGCCTTGCGGCGCAGGTTGGCGAGCACGTCGACGCGCTCGCGCGTGTAACGATCGTCGCCGGTGAGCTTGGCGAGGTCATCCAGCACGGCCACCCGTTGCCCCATTTCATTTTCGGTCAGGCGGGCGAGCTGGTTCTGCTGCGAGGTGATGCGGGCCTGCACGCGGCCGCGCAGTTCGTTCAGTTCGGCGGCGAGCCGGGTGTGTTTCTCCGGCGCCCATTTCTGGATATTGGGCAGTTTGGCGATCTGGGCGTCGATCACCGGCAGGGGCACGAGGCCGCTGGCCGTCCCCTGCTGGTTCAGCTCGCTGCGGATCTCCTGCTCCTGCTTGCGCGCCAGCTGGCCGCCGAGCTGGTTGAGCTGGGCCAGGGCCTTCTGGCCCTCGGTGGAGGTCAGCTTCTGGCCGGCCAGGCGGGCAGCGTACTGGTCGTAGAGTGACTCCATGCTGCCATTCTGCTGGGCGCTCTGGATTTCCTGCTGTGTGAGGGGCGCCGGGCCGGAGGCGCAGCCTCCCAGGGACAGGGCGAGGGCAACCCCTGTAAGTGTGAGACGTGACATGCGGTATCCCCTGCAAGAAAGCCGAAAAGCGGGTCATCAGGGTGAAGCCGGGGAGTTGAATTCCCGTCCGTTGCGGCGCCCGGACGACAGGCGCGGCGCAAGGATGCTTTTTCTGTGCTTCTACCCAGACTGGTGCCTGAGTCTATCGGTCGCGACCGCCCGGGAAAAGCTGAAACCTCCCCGGCGCGCGATAGTCGCGGTGAGAGGCGGGAGAGGGGTACTGGAGGGGAGGGCTGACTGCCTGATCATGAAAAAAGCCACGCAAGAGCGTGGCTTCGTGTGCCGGGAGGCGGTTAGAGGGCCTTGACGGCGTATTGCTCCAGGGTTTGCGTGGACGCTTCGTGGCCGTTCAGTGTCGCCAGCGTGAAGGAGTAGGCCTCGTTGTCCGCTGCCAGCGCCAGGTTGCCCTCCTCGACGAAGCGCTTGGCCGCCTCGGCATAGCGTGCTTCGGGACGCTGCAGCTGCTGGACCACCTTGTCGCCGATCACGCCGGAGATGCGTGCGGTGAGCTTCTGCAATATCTCGCTGTCGGCAGGCAGCGTCGGCAGCTTCGGCGGCAGGCGGAACTGCCCGCGTTCCATGCCCTCGTTGCCCTCGGCGGCGATTTCCTCGCGCAGCGTTTCGGAGCCGGACGCCAGCACCTTGCCCGTCGCCGCCTCGACCAGTCGGAAGGACGCGGTGACGACGCCCACCTTGCGCTGCACCTGCAGCTTGACCGTCACGTCCTCGCTGGCCTCGCGGGTGATGGTCGGCTCCGGTGCCGGCTGCCCGCCGCGCTGGTCTTCGGGCAGGGCGGCCCACTCCAGGTAGGCCGGGTTATCCACCGTTTCATTCCCGGTGGTGACCCGCATCGTATTGCTGCCTTCTTCCTGCGAGGTATCCACCCGGGACTCGAGGATCTGTCCCTGGATCACATAGTCCGCTGCGATCGGCTCGGCCTTTGGCGTTTCCTTGCGACCTTTCTTCTTGCCGGGCTTGGCCTCGCTCACCTTGGCCGGCTCGGCCGGCTTCTGATCGAGGAGCTGCAGGCCCTTGGGAACTTTTGCCGACAGATGCTCCGTGAGGCTGGCGGCCACCGCGCCGCCGAACTCGGCATTGCCCGTGGCATTCGTGAACGGCTTGAGCTCGATGCGGCGGGTCGCCTTCGCCAGGGCCAGTTCCTGCGTGGCGCGCAGGTTGTCCTGCAGGCCGGGGTACTGCGGGTCGAAGCGTTCGATCACCTTCAGGTAGCCGAGCGCGAGCCCGATATTGCCGGCTTCGGCTGCGCTCACGTAGCGCTCCTGGATGGTCTTCAGGAAAGCCTGCTCCTGCGGGGGACGATTGTCTTCGGCGTTTGCCCGGGCGCGGAGGTCGCGCACCTGGTTCAGCAGGTGGTAGGTGTCGGCATAGCGGTTTTCGCTGAAGGCGGTACCGGCCTGCGCCACGAAATAGGCCACCATGTCGCCGGTTGAGCCGCCCAGCAGCTGCAGCATTTCGGGAAATTCCGGCGCTTCGCTCTGCGCCATGAAGCGCGCATAGGCGTCGTCCGCCTTGCCTTCCGTGAGGAGGTTCCAGATCTCGCGCTCGAAAAGGCGGGTATTCACCAGCGTCATGCGCGCGCGCAATTCGGCATCGTCGGGGGTGATCTGCTGCAGTTCCTTGATGGCCTGGCGTGCCTCGGGGTACTGCTCCTTCTGGATCGCCTCTTCGATGCGCTGGCGCATGCCGGCCAGCACGTCGGTGCGCTCACGCTCATAGCGTGGATCGCGGGTGAGCGCGGCAAGGCTGGCGAGCACGCCGGTGCGCTTGACCCCGTCGTTCGGGCCGAGCTGGGCGAGTTCGTCCTGGCGGGCGGCGATGCCGGCGCGCGTCTTGTCGCGGATGGCGGCGAATTCACCGGTGAGGCGGCGGTAGGCCGCCGGATCCCAGCGCAGGGTGTCGGGGATACGTGCCCGCTGCGCCTCGATCAGCGGCAGGGGCACGAGGCCGTCCTGCGTCAACTGCTGCTGTTCCTTGCGGAAGGTGGCTTCCAGGTTCTGTGCCAGCATGCTGCCCATGCGGTTGTGCTGGTCTAGTGCCTGTCGCCCGCGCTCCGTGCGGAGGTTCTGGCCGGCGATACGCGCGGTGTTCTGGTCGTACAGCGACTGCAGGCTGCCTTCCTGCTGCGCGGCCTGCAGGGCCAGTGGACTGAGAGGCGGCGGGCTGGAGGCGCAGCCTGCGAGGCTGAGGGCGATGGTGCCGGCAATGGCGGTGACGCTGAATCGAGACATGCTGATCCTCCCTGCGGCGGGCCGTGGTGGCCCGCTCCGTGATGTCAGGGAGCATCAGTCCTTGACGCTCCCGCGCCCGTACCCGCGCTAGCGCGGGGGTGTGACAACGCTCGCGATACGTGCAGTACCGTTGAGAATGAGTCTAGAAGGTGCTCAGGAACGCAACGTAAAAGTGCCGCATGGATTCACGGGTTTTGTGTGAGCCCGGCAGCGCGCTGCCAGCGGATCAGCAGCATCGACGCGCTGAAGCAGGCGGCGATCAACAGTGCGACCAGCATCGCCACGAGGCCCTCCGTTCCGGGCACGAAGGCGCCGAGGATGGCCCAGCAGAAATACGGCATCAGGAACATGCTGAACCAGAGGACGCTCTGCGTGCGCCCCCGCCAGAGCAGGGGTAGAAAAATGGACAGCGGCAGCAGCTTCACCGCGACCATGAAGGCCATGGCGGCGGCGGGCAGCGGCTGCAGCAGGGTCTGCAGCAGGAGCGCGGCCAGCAGCAGGCCCAGGAAAACGGTGGCGGCGGTGCGCCCGTGGCGGGCTTTCTCTTCAACGGTCATGGCGGGATTCACTTGATCAGGGCTGCAGGTGCCGCGCGACACGGCCGAGGCGGCGGCCGAGCGCGAGGCAGAGTTCGCTTTCGTGGCTGTCCACGGCGCGGGCGTTGTCGCTGCCGGCATGGTGGCTGGCGCCGTAGGGCGTGCCGCCGCCGCTGGTGCGGCTCAGGCCCGGCTCGGAGTAGGGCAGGCCGAGGATCATCATGCCGTGGTGCAGGAGCGGCAGCATCATGCTGAGCAGGGTGCTTTCCTGGCCGCCGTGCAGCGAGCTCGTCGAGGTGAAGACCACGGCGGGCTTGTCGATCAGCCCGCCGTTCACCCACAGGCCGCTGGTGCCGTCGAGGAAGTACTTGAGCGGCGCGGCCATGTTGCCGAAACGGGTGGGGCTGCCGAGTGCGAGGCCGGCGCAATCGGCCAGGTCCTCGGGCGTGCAGTAGATGTCGCCGCTGGCGGGGATATCGGCTTCCGTGGCTTCGCAGACGGCCGAGACGGCCGGCACCGTGCGCAGGCGTGCCTCGATGCCTTCTGCCTCGGCGCCGCGCGCGATGAGACGGGCCATGTCGCGGGTGGCGCCATGACGGCTGTAGTAGAGCACCAGCACATAAGGAGGCGTCATTTGAGCAGCTCCAGCACCTTTTCCGGGGGACGGCCGATCACGGCGCGCTTGCCGCTGACCACGACCGGCCGCTCGATAAGGCGCGGATGCTTCGCCATCGCGTCGATGAGGTCGGCCTCGCTGAGCGCCGGATTGTCGAGGCCGAGCGCGCGGTAGTCGTCTTCTTTCGTGCGCAGCAGCGCGCGGGCGGGCAGGCCCAGCAGCTTCAGCAGTTGCCGGAGCGTCGCGGCATCCGGCGGCGTCTCGAGATAGCGGACTACCGCGGGGCTGGCGCCATGGGCCTCGAGCAGTTCGAGGGCCTCGCGCGACTTGGAGCAGCGCGGGTTGTGGTAGATGGTGATCATGGAGCGCTCCAGTGGGGGCGGGGCGATTGTAGCGAGCCCCGGGCGGCGCCTGCAAAGAGGCTCGACAGGGGCGGGGGGCGCCGGGAATACTTGCCCCCATCGCACGCCACACCGCCACGGGACATTGCATGCCGCACCGGCTTCCCCCACAGCTGCGCCGGGCCTGGGAATTCGCCGGCTTCGTCTACCGGCATTTTATGCACGACCGCTGCCGCCAGCACGCCATGGAGCTGACCTACACCACGCTCTTCGCCGTCGTGCCCATGATGACGGTGACGTTCGCCATCCTCGCGGCGGTGCCCTCGCTGCAGCACATCAGCGCTGAAATCCAGGCGTTCATCTTCAAGCATTTCATCCCCAGCACCGGACAGGTCGTGCAGGAGCATCTGGCGGATTTCTCGCGCCAGGCCGGCCACCTCACGCTCGCCGGCAGCGCCATGCTTTTCGTCACGGCCCTCATGATGCTGTTCACCATCGAGAAGGCCTTCAACGAGATATGGAAGGTGCGCGAGCCGCGCCGTGGCGTGGTGAGTTTCCTGCGCTACTGGGCCGTATTGAGCCTGGGACCTTTGCTGCTCGGCCTCGGCTTCGCGCTGTCCTCGTACATGATGTCGCTGCAGCTGTTCAGTTCGGCGGCGCATCTGGTCAACAGCATGCTGCCGGGCATGCGTCTTCTGACCTGGGGGCTGACCAGCCTCGGCTTCACGCTGATGTACGTGGCCGTGCCCAACTGTCGGGTTCCGTTGCGCGCCGCCTTCATCGGCGGGCTCTTCGCCGCCTTCCTGTTCGAGGCGGGCAAGACGGCCTTCGCCATCTTCATCAGCCATTTCTCCTCGTACACGCTGGTGTACGGCGCTTTCGCCGTGTTCCCGGTCTTCCTGCTGTGGATCTACCTCAGCTGGTCCATCATCCTGCTCGGCGTGCAGGTGAGCCGTGCGCTGACGCTGCGCCGCGGCAATGTGGAGCGCAACCGGCACCCGGTGCTGGCGCTGATGGACGTACTGCATCTCTTCTGGGTGCGCCAGCAGCGCGGCAACACGGTCAGCGACATCGACGTGATGACCGTGCTCGGCGAGCAGGAGGAGGACGAGTGGTTCGACTTCGCCCGCCTGCTCGAGCAGCAGCGGCTGATCCGGCGCACGGACACCGGCACCTATGTGCTGGCGCGCGACCTTGACGCCGTCGACTTCATCGATTTCTACCGCCAGCTGCCCTGGCCGCTGCCCACGCCGGACGACCTGGATACGCTGCAGGCTGGCGAGAAATGGGCGGAGGCGCTGCGCCCGGCCCTCGGCGACGTCCACACCCACCTGACCCAGGCGTTGCGCATTCCGCTTTCGACAATTGTCGCGGGACGCGCGCCGGAGACACGCGATGACCGCGATTGAAACCATCACGCTGACCAGTGGCGATCTGCGCTTTTCCGCGCGTGCCGCGGGTAAAGGCCCGCTCGTGCTGCTGGTACACGGCTTTCCCGACGACTTCCACAGCTTCGACGCGCAGATTCTGCCGATCGCCGAGGCCGGCTACCGCGTGGTGGCGCCCATGCTGCGCGGCTACGAGCCGTCGTCGCAGTCGCCGCGCGACCTCTATCACCTGATCCATCTCGCCGAGGATGTCTTCGCCTGGATGGACGCGCTCGGCGCAAAGCAGTGCCATCTCGTCGGGCACGACTGGGGGGCGCTCACGAGCTACGTCGCCGCCGCGCTGCAGCCGAAGCGCTTCGCCTCGCTGACCACGCTTGCCATTCCCCACCTGCGTCGCAGCCTGCTGGGCGTGGCCGAGGTGCCCGGGCAGATCGTGAAGTCGTCCTACATCCTGCTCATGCAGTTCGCGCGCATCGCCGAGGCCATTGTGGCGCGCGACGACTATGCCTTCGTCGAATCGCTGTGGAAGCTGTGGTCGCCGGACTGGCGCTATACGCCCGAAGACCTGGAGCAGGTGAAGTCCACTTTCCGTGCCGAGGGTGTCGTGCACGCCACCACGCAGTACTACCGCTGCCTGCTGCAACCGCTGTCGCTCTCCACGCAGCAGTCGTGGCGGCTGCTGACCTCGGCCATCAATGTGCCGACGCTGGCCCTGACCGGCGAGCATGACGGCTGCATGGACACGCGCCTCTACGACACGCTGATGCGCGAGCAGGACTTCGAGAAGGGCCTGATGGTGCGGCGCCTGCCGGACACCGGCCATTTCCTGCACCGTGAGGCGCCCGACGAGGTCACGGCCCTGATCCTGGACTGGATCAGGCAGCATCCGGCGGGCTGACAGAGGTCGAAGCTCCCCTCACATTGCGCTGCCCAGGACCTGAAAAGGGCTCTTGCACTCCATCAGCCGGCGAGCCGGACGGTCCGCGGGGAGGGCTGCCCGGCCTCCGGAAAAGCCGGTCCGCTGTGTATAATCGCGGCCGCTGAAAACCGGCCCACAAGGCCAGCCTTCGTTGCCATTCTCCGGAGTCCGCCCCCCATGACCGTCATCAAGAAAGACGACCTCATCCAGAGCGTCGCCGACGCCCTGCAGTACATCTCCTATTACCACCCGGTGGACTTCATCCAGGCCATCAACGCCGCCTACGAGCGTGAGGAGAACCAGGCCGCCAAGGACGCGATGGCGCAGATCCTCATCAATTCCCGCATGTGTGCCGAAGGCCACCGTCCCATCTGCCAGGACACCGGCATCGTCACCGTGTTCGTGAAGGTCGGCATGGACGTGCGCTGGGACCTCGGCGGCCTGTCGCTCGATGACGCCATCAACGAAGGCGTGCGCCGCGCCTACCTGAATCCGGACAACGTGCTGCGTGCCTCCATCCTGCGCGATCCGGCCGGCAAGCGCAGCAACACCAAGGACAACACACCGGCCGTGATTCACTACAGCATCGTGCCGGGCAACACGGTCGACATCACCGTCGCCGCCAAGGGCGGTGGCTCCGAGAACAAGTCCAAGATGGCCATGCTGAACCCGTCCGACTCCATCGTGGACTGGGTGCTCAAGACCGTGCCGGAAATGGGCGCGGGCTGGTGCCCGCCCGGCATGCTCGGCATCGGCATCGGCGGCACCGCCGAGAAGGCCGCGCTGCTGGCCAAGGAATCCCTGATGGATCCGGTCGACATGCACGAGCTGCTGGCGCGCGGACCCTCCAACCGCATCGAGGAGTTGCGCCTCGAGCTCTATGACAAGGTGAATGCGCTCGGCATCGGTGCCCAGGGCCTGGGCGGTCTCACCACCGTGGTCGACATCAAGATTCGCGACTACCCGACGCACGCGGCGTCCTTGCCGGTGGCGATGATCCCCAACTGCGCCGCCACCCGCCACGTGCATTTCGAGCTCGACGGCTCGGGGCCGGCGGAACTGGAAGTGCCGAAGCTCGAGGACTGGCCGAAGATCACCTTCGACGCCAGCAAGTCGCGCCGCGTCAACCTCGACACCGTCACCGCCCTGGACATCAATTCCTGGCAGCCGGGCGAGACCCTGCTGCTGTCCGGCACCATGTACACGGGCCGCGACGCCGCCCACAAGCGCATGACCGAGATGTTCGCGCGCGGCGAGTCGCTGCCGGTGGACCTCAAGGGCAAGTTCATCTACTACGTCGGCCCGGTCGATCCGGTGCGCGACGAAGTGGTCGGCCCGGCCGGTCCCACCACCGCCACCCGCATGGACAAGTTCACCGACGTGGTGCTGGAGAAGACTGGCCTCATCGGCATGATCGGCAAGTCCGAGCGCGGTCCGGTCGCCATCGAGGCCATCAAGAAGCACCAGGCGGTATACCTGATGGCTGTGGGCGGCGCTGCGTATCTCGTGTCCAAGGCCATCCGCAAGGCGCGCGTCGTGGCTTTCGAGGATCTTGGCATGGAGGCGATCTACGAGTTCGTCGTCGAAGACATGCCGGTGTCCGTGGCTGTCGACGTCAACGGTTCCTCGGTGCACAACACCGCGCCGAAGATCTGGCAGGCGAAGATCGGCAAGATCCCCGTCAAGTCCTGACCGTCGCAGTTCCTGACACCAAAAAAAGGCCCGCTGATGCGGGCTTTTTTTATGGCTTGCTGATTCCGGGTTGTGCCGGGATTGCAGAACCTCCACCAGAAGGCTACATCGGGCACAGGTGTCATTTCTAAGCTGACTGTAGGCCGGCGACGGCAGACTGAAAGGCGGTGCGTGAGGAGAGTGAGCCTCACGGTCATGCATTCGGCAAAAGTCAGGAGGGCGAGATGGCAGCTGCAAGCGATAACAGGCTCGTGGACAAGGTCGTCGTCGTCACCGGCGCCTCCAGCGGCATCGGGCGCGGTTCGGCGCAGGAGTTCGCCCGCGCCGGCGCCACCGTCGTCCTGGCGGCGCGGCGCGGCTATGTGCTCGAGCAGATGGCGCACGATTTCGAAAGCGCGGGCTATCGCGCCCTGGCCCTGGCCGTGGACGTCAGCAAGTCCGACGAAGTCGAAATCCTGGCGCAGACAGTGATCGAGCGCTTCGGCCGTATCGATGTGTGGGTGAACAATGCCGGCGTCGGCGTGGTGGGTCGCTTCGAGGAGGTGCCGCTGAAACTGCACGAGCAGGTGATCCAGACCAACCTGCTGGGCGCGATGTACGGCTGCTACCACGCACTGCGGCATTTCCGCTCGCGCCAGCAGGGCGTGCTGATCAATGTCTCCTCCATGTTCGGCAAGCTGCCGGGGCCATACTGGAGCTCCTACATCGCATCGAAGTTCGCCCTCAACGGCCTCGGCGACGCGCTGCGCCAGGAGCTGCGCCAGAACCAGCAGCGCGACATCCATGTCTGCACCGTTCTGCCCATGACCACCGACACGCCGTTCTTCGCGCATGCGGGCAACTTCACCGGGCGCGAGATCGGGCTGCCCAATCCCATCCATGATCCGCAGCTCGTGATCGACACCATCGTGCGCCTGGCTATCGAGCCCGAGGACGAAGTCATCATCGGCAATGCCGGCCGCCTGGTGAACGCGGTGCACAACCTGGTACCGGGCGCCATCGAGAACCTGTTCGGCTCGCAGGCCCACCGGCTGCAGTTCGACAACACCTCGCCTGCGCAGACGACGTCGGGTGCCGTGCAGCAGCCCATGCAGGTGGGCACGCAGGTGGAGGGCGGCCATCTGCGGAAATCGGCGTGAAGCGCGCGACCAGACGCCGGGGCGGTTGCGCCGCGCGGATGAATGGGGGCTTCCCGGGGCTGGAATGCGGGCAGGGCGCTAGGCAGTGAGCGTGGCCGGGACTAGATTCGGAAGCAGGAATCCTGATCCGAAGAACTGCCATGCCAGGACGGTATGCTCCCTTGCTCCTCGCCTGTGTTGTCGGCCTGCTGCCCCTGCCAGCGTCTGCGGAAACGCGCGTGCTGGTGACCGGGGAGTGGCCGCCGTACACGGGGCTCCATGAGCCCGAAGGGGGCAGCATGGCCGCCATCGTGCGTGCCGCCTATGCCGCGCAGGGTGACGAGGTCCGCATCGGCTTCTTCAGCTGGTACCGCATCCGTCGATTGCCCCGCGACAACGGCGGCATCACCGCCAGCTTTCCCCATTACAACGCCGAGGAGCGCGCTACGCGCTGTCACTTCTCGAACCCGATCGGCAGCAGTCCGCTGGGGCTGGCGCTACCCTTGCGCAGCACGCTCCACTGGGGGCGACTGGAAGATCTCGGCCGCTATCGTATCGGCACCGTGAAGTCCTACTCGAATACGCTGGCGTTCGATCGCCTGGTGGCTGCAGGCCGCATTCGCACCGTGCAGGCGGTGACCGATGCCGACAACCTGCGCAATCTTCTTGCCGGCAAGGTGGATGCGGCGATCATTGATCGCAACGTGTTCGCCTATCTGCTGCGCCAGGACAATTTCCGCGGCAAGGCGGCGCAGTTGCGCCTCGACCAGCGACTGCTGGTCGTGCACAACCTGTACGTGTGTTTTCCGAAGAACGAGAAGGGCCTGGCGGACCGCGACCATTTCAACGCGGGCCTCGGGACCTTGCAGGAGCCGTCGCCGGCTGCGCTCTGACCGTGCGCGACAGGCGGTCGCCGGGACGCGTGTCGGTCAGTGATGGCCGGAGTGGCCGCTGTCGTGCGGGTGCTGCGAGTGGTCCGTCATGGGGCCGCGGGCCGGCATTGCCGGGTCCGCTACCGGCATGGTGTGTTGCCCGTGGCTGGCGGGCATGGCGCCGTGGCTGCCGTGCTTCATGTGGCGCATCAGCAGCGGCTCGGCGGCGGTCCACACCCCGAACACGATCACGAGCAGGCCCGCAATCTGGCGCGCGCCGCTTTGCTGCAGGAGGCTGCGCACGCGGGCCGCGAAGGTGCCGGTGAGCAGCAGCACGGGCAGCGTGCCGAGGCCGAAGGCCAGCATCACGCCGCCCGATACGAGGGAGTCGGCGCGCGCCAGCGCCAGCGCCAGCGCGCTGTATACCAGCCCGCAGGGCAGGAAGCCCCAGACGCCACCGGCCACCAGCGCCTTCCACGGACGATCCACCGGCAGCACCGCCTTGCGCAGCGGCCCGAGATGTGTCCAGAGCCCGCCCCCCATGCCTTCGATCTTGCGCAGGCCCATCCACCAGCCGGCGAGATACAGCCCCAGCACGACCATGAACACGCCGGCGAACACGCGCGGCCACGGGCTCGTCGCCCAGCCGCCCAGTACACCGTGTGCCAGCGTGCCGACCACGACGCCGAGCAGGGCGTAGGTGCCGATGCGCCCGAGGTTATAGGCGAGCTGGTAGCCGAAGAGGCTGGCGCCGTGTCGCTTGTTTTCCGGCAGCGCAAAGGAGAGCGCGGCGGAGATGCCGCCGCACATGCCCACGCAGTGCGTGCTGCCGAGCATGCCGGTGGCGAGGGCGGTGAGCAGCAGGGCGGCGTCAGTGGCCGGCATCATCGTTTTTCCTCCGCGCATCGCGGTCATCCATGATGATGCGGTGGGCGGGTCCTTCCAGATCGTCGAACTGGCGGTGTTTCACTGCCCAGAAAAACAGCCAGATGCCGAGCGCCAGGAACACCAGGCTGATCGGGATCAGGTAATAGATGACTTCCATCGCGGCCTCAGGGGTTGCGGGAAGGCAGGCGCAGGCGCAGGGCGTTGCCCACGACCACGAGCGAGCTCAGCGACATGCCGAGCGCGGCTGCCCAGGGCGGCAGCATGCCGAGTGCCGCGGGCGGCAGCACGCCGAGATTGTAGGCCATGGCCCAGCCCAGATTCTGCCGGATCAGGCGGCCGGTGCGGCGCGACAGGTCGCGCGCGCGCACCAGCATGCGCAGGTCGTCGCGCAGCAGCAGGCTGTCGGCGGTGAGCTGGGCGAGGTCGGTGCCGGAGGCCATGGCTACCGACAGGTGCGCCTGCCCCAGCACCGGCGCGTCGTTCACGCCATCGCCGACCATCACCACGATGGCGCCGGTCTGCTGGAGCGCCTGTACTTTTTCGCGTTTTTCCGCCGGCGTCAGGCCACCGAAGACCTGCTGCATGCCGAGCGTGGCGCCCATGGCCTGCGGCGTGCCGGAGCGATCGCCGGAAAGCAGCCAGGTCTGCAGTCCGCGCGCCTGCAGCTGGCGGATCACGTCGGCCGCCTCCGGGCGCAGCGTGTCGGTGAGGCGGAACGCGGCGAGGGCGCCGTCGTCGTCGACCAGCCAGAGCTTTTCGAGGTCGGCCGTGCTGGCATCCTCGCCGAGCGCGAAGCGCGCGTGGCCGAAGCGGTAGTGGCGCCCATTGATCGTGCCGCTGACGCCGGCGCCCGCCTGGTGCTCCATGTCCTGCACGGCTGGCAGCTTGGCGAGCGGCAAGGCCTGGAAGGCCTGCGCCACGGGATGTTCCGAGCGCTGCTCGAGCGCGCAGACGAGACGCAGCGCGCTGTCGACGTCGCCGCGCAGCGCCTCGCTCGATTCGAGGTGCAGCGTGCCGGTGGTGAGCGTGCCGGTCTTGTCGAAAAGCACGTGCGTCGCCTGCGACAGCGTCTCCAGCACATGCCCGCGGCTGATCAGGAAGCCGCCTTCGGCCAGCGTGCCGGTGGCGCTGGTGAGCGCCACCGGCGTGGCGAGCGAGAGCGCGCACGGGCAGGTCGCCACCAGCACGGCGAGAGTAATCCAGAAGGCGTGGCTGAAGGAGTCGGCATACCACCAGGCCGCCAGCACCACCACGGAAAAGGCCAGCACGATGGCCACGAAGACCTGTGCGATGGCGTCGGCACGTTGCGCGAGGCGGGGCTTTTCCGCCAGCGCGCGGTTGAGCAGCCGGTTGAGCGAGGAGAGCGTGCCTTCGCCGGCTTCGCGCGTGACGCGCAGCAGCAGCGAGCCGTCGCTGTTGAGGCTGCCGCCGATGACGGCGTCGCCCGGCTGCTTCAGCACGGGCAGCGGCTCGCCGGTGAGCAGCGCTTCGCTCACCGCGCTGCGCCCGTCCAGCACCACGGCATCGGCCGGCACCGTCTCGCCGGGCTTCACGATTACGCGGTCGCCCGATTTAAGTTCGCCGGCGGCGATCACGTTCTGGCTTTCGTCCGCTTCCACGCGCGTCGCCAGCTGCGGCGCCAGTGCCATCAGGTTGGCGGCGGTGTCGCCGGCCCGACGCCGTGCCCGTGTCTCCAGGAAGTGGCTGGCGAGCAGGAAGAAAATGAACATGGTGATGGAGTCGTAATAGGTCTCGCCGCTACGGCTCAGGGTGGCGTACACGCTGGCGATGAAGGCGGCGACGAGCGCCAGCGAGACCGGCACGTCCATGTTGAGGTGGCGGTTCTTCAGCGCGACCCAGGCGGAGCGGTAGAACGGCTTGCCCGAGTAAAAGAAGATCGGGGCCGTGATGACCAGGTTCACCCAGTTCAGGTAGTCGCGGTATTCCGCCTCGATGCCGGTCCAGGCGCCCACATAGAGGGCGCCGGCATACATCATCACCTGCATCATGCCGAAGCCGGCGACGGCCATGCGCAGCAGCAGGTCGCGGCTTTCCTTCTGCAGTTGCTGCGAGTGCGTGTCGCTGCGGTAGGGGTGGGCGCGATAGCCGATGCCGGCGAGCGTGGCGAGGACGCGGCTGAGCGACGTGTGCCCGCTGTCCCATTCGAGGTGCAGGCGGTGCGTGCTGAGATTGACGGTGGCCTGCAGCACGCCCGTTTCCTGCTGCAGCTTTTTCTCGATCAGCCAGGCGCAGGCGGCGCAGTTGAGGTTTTCCAGCGAGAGCTCGGCATCGGCCTGCTCGCCTTCAAGCGTGACGAAGTCCTTCTGCGCCGCCGGATGGTCCCAGGCGCGCAGCGACTGCAGCGAGGCGGGCAGGGCGGCGGGCGCGTCGGCCCGCTTCTCGCGATCGCGGTAATAATCCTCGAGACCGCTGTCGACGATGGTTTCCGCTACCGCCTGGCAACCGGCGCAGCAAAACGCGCGCGGCTCGCCCAGCACCACGGCCTGCAGGTCCAGCGTCGCCGGCACCGGCAAGCCGCAGTGGAAGCAGCCCCGCACCGCACTATTCATGGGTCAGCGAGAACTCCGGCTCGGGAAATTCGCGGGTTCCGAGCAGCCGCCATTCGGGTGAACCAAGCTCGACATGGAAGCGTCCCTTCAGGCCTTCGCGCAGCTGCCCGATGTACTCGCCGTTGCGCAGCGTCAGCGCCACGATCTGGTCGGCATCCGCCTGCGTGGGATGGGAGAAATACAGCGTCAGCGTCGCCGGGGCCGAGAAGGATGCCGCGCTGCTGGCGAGGCGCACTGCGGCCTCGCCGGTCAGCGGATCCAGGCGCAGTGAGGCGTTGAGGCCGAGCGCTGTCGCCTGCGTGTCGCGGGCCAGGTTCAGGTTGATGGCCTTTCCTTCCTTGTACCAGTCGTCGTGCACGACGCTGTCGCGGTTCACGATCGCGATTCCGAGCGTGGTGAGTCCAGCCACCACCGACGTGGCGGGCAGGGCGATGATGAACCAGACCCAGGGCTGGCGGTACCAGGGGCGTTCGGGCGGGTTATCCAGAGCCATATGCATGTGCACCTCAGCGCATGGCCGGAGCCAGGAAGCGGCTCTCGACCTCTTTGTCGATCTTGGGGTTGTCGAGCGAGGCAACGGTGAAGTTGATGTCGTACTTGCTGCTGTCGAGCAGGCCGGGGTCGGCGATGAGCGTCACCGGCACGGACACCTGTTCGCCGGCTTTCACATTCAGCGTCAGCGGTTCCCGCAGGCGGATATGCTCGTTGCCCGTCACGGTCACGCGGTAGCGGTCGGCCTTTTGCGACTTGTTCAGTACCTTGATCAGGTAGACGTTCTCTATCATGCCCTCGCTGTTCTCGCGGAAGAGCTGGTTGCGGTCGCGGATGGCTTCCGCTTCGAGTGGCACGCGCAGGGCCAGGCTCACGGCGAAGACGGTGGCCATCAGCGTGATCATCAGGGCATAGCCGAAGAGGCGCGGACGCAGGAAGTGGTACTTGCTGCCGTGCTCCAGCATGTTCTCCGTGGTGTAGCGCACCAGTCCGCGCTGATAGCCCATCTGGTCCATGACCGAGTCGCAGGCGTCGATGCAGGCGGCGCACTGGATGCATTCGAACTGCAGGCCGTCGCGGATGTCGATGCCGGTGGGGCAGACCTGCACGCAGAGGTCGCAGTCGACGCAGTCGCCGAGGCCCTGGGCATGATAGTCGGCGGTTTTCTTGCGGCTGCCGCGCGGTTCGCCGCGCTTCTTGTCGTAGGAGATGATCAGCGAGTCGTGATCCATCATCACGCTCTGGAAACGGCCGTAGGGGCACATATACAGGCAGACCTGCTCGCGCATCCAGCCCGCGTTCATGTAGGTGGCGCCGGTGAAGAACAGGATCCAGAACATTTCCCAGAAGCCGAGTTGGAAGGTCAGCAGCTCCACGGTCAGCGTGCGCGCCGGCGTGAAGTAGCCGACGAAGGTGATGGCGGTGACGAAGCCCACGCCGAGCCACAGCACATGCTTGCTGCCGCGGCGGACCAGCTTGTTCAGACTGAGCGGCGCCTTGTCCATGCGGAGGCGTGCGTTACGGTCGCCCTCGGTGAACTTCTCGATGATCAGGAAGATCTTGGTCCATACCGTCTGCGGGCAGAAGTAGCCGCAATAGACGCGCCCCGCGAACACCGTGACGGCGAACAGCGAGAACGCCGCCATGATCAGCAGCCAGGAGAGGAAGAAGAAATCCTGGGGCAGGAAGGTCCACCAGAATATGTAGAACTTGCGCGCGGGCAGGTCGAAGAGCAGGGCCTGGCGGCCATCCCAGGTGACCCAGGGCAGCAGCATGAACACACCCAGGGTGACCCAGATGGTAAGGAGGCGGAGGTTCTGGAAGAAGCCGTCGATTGCGCGCGGCTGGATCTTCTCGCGTTTGGCGTACAGGTCGACTGTCTGGATCTTGCCAGTGGCCACATTCTTCACATCAATCTGGCGGTTCGCTCGATCGGTCATGTGCGCGTCTTGCTCCGAAAGGGGAGCACCTCTTCAAAATGGATTGAGAAACCCTGCCGCTGGCATGGCTTTTCAACACACTCTGCAGTCCTGTTGTCATTATTCTATTTCCTGAAGGACACCGCCTGCGGCGCTTTGCCGCAGGCGGTGGGCTTGCCTC
Source organism: Moraxellaceae bacterium (assembly GCA_029237815.1). Taxonomy (GTDB): domain Bacteria; phylum Pseudomonadota; class Gammaproteobacteria; order Pseudomonadales; family Moraxellaceae; genus UBA2031. The sequence continues at coordinate 419,944 of JAQZBP010000002.1, read as the reverse complement.
AGCGATTATGCGACAGCGACCAGACGTAGGCGGCGAGCAGGTGCACACGCTCGGCACCGAGCACGTCCTGCTGCGCCGGCATGTGGCCGCCACGACCTTCGGCAACGGTCTTGATGACGGAGGCTTCGCTGCCACCGTACAGCCAGACGTTGTCGGTCAGGTTGGGCGCGCCCATCAGGGGATTGCCCTTGCCGTCGCCGCCATGACAGGCAGCGCAGTTGGTCGCGAAGACTTCCGCGCCCGCCGCCGCGAGGCCGGCATCGGCCTTGCGGCCCGCCAGCGCGAGGACGTGGTGGGACACCTTCTTCACGCCGTCGTCGCCAATGATGGCCTGCCAGGCCGGCATCATGCCCGTCCGGCCCTGCATGATGGTTTCGACGATGCGGTCGGGCTCGCCGCCCCACAGCCAGTCGCCATCGGTCAGGTTGGGGAAGCCCTTGGCGCCGTTGGCGTCGGTGCCGTGGCAGGTCGAGCAGTTGTTCGCGAACAGGCGACCGCCGATCTTCATGGCGCGCTCGTCCTTGGCGAGCTCCGCGATGGGCACCTTGGCATAGTTCGCGTAGATGGCGCCGAACTTCTGCTCGTAGGCAGCCTGGTCGGCGGCCACTTCGCCGGTCTGGGTCCAGCCCAGCACGCCCTTGAAGTTGCCAAGGCCCGGATAGAGGGCGAGATAGGCGACACCGAACACGATGGTGATCCAGAACAGGCTCAGCCACCAGCGCGGCAGCGGGTTGTTGTATTCACGGATGCCGTCGTACTCGTGGCCGGTGGTGCCGTCCGCGGGCATGTCGTTGAGATCCATCTTGCGCGTCCACATGAGCAGCCAGACGCAGCCGCCGATGTTCAGCGCCACCAGGACAATGATGTACCAACTCCAGAAACTGCTCATTTGCCATTCTCCTGCTGCTGCCGCACGTCGCCAGGCGACAGCATCGGGTCATTGTCGAGCGCCGAGCGGCCGATGTGCTCGAAGCGCTCCCGGTTGGCGGGGCGATAGGCCCACCAGCACACGCCGATGAAGGCCAGGAAGGCCAGCACCGTGGCGATGCTGTGCAAGGAACCGTAATTCATCATTCCCTCCTGCTCTTGATGGCGGTACCGAGCTGCTGCAGGTAGGCCACCAGCGCATCCAGCTCGGTCTTGCCCTGGACTTCATAAGGGGCGCTGCGGACCTGCTCCTCGGTGTAGGGCACGCCGAAGGTGGCGAAGGCCTGCAGCTTCTGCTGCGTCAGTTCACCGGTCAGCTTGTTCTCGGCCAGCCAGGGGTAGGCCGGCATGTTGGACTCGGGCACCACGTCACGCGGGTTGATCAGGTGCGCGCGATGCCAGTCGTCCGAGTAGCGCCCGCCGACGCGGGCGAGGTCCGGGCCGGTGCGCTTGGAGCCCCACAGGAAGGGGTGGTCCCACACCGATTCACCGGCGACCGAGTAGTGGCCGTAGCGTTCGGTCTCGGCACGCAGCGGACGCACCATCTGCGTGTGGCAGACGTGGCAGCCTTCGCGGATGTAGATGTCGCGGCCTTCCATCTGCAGCGCGGTCAGGGGCTGCATGCCCGTCACCGGCTGCGTGGTCTCCTTGGCGAAGAACAGCGGGACGATTTCCACGAGACCGCCGAAGCTGATGGCGATCACGATCAGGACGGCCATCAGGCCGACATTTTTCTCAACAAGTTCATGCGAGGACGACATTCTTTTTCTCCTCGTAGTCGGAAGGCAGGTCGCGGGGTTCGGGGTGGCGCAGCGTCATGTACACGTTGAACGCCATGACGAACATGCCGATCAGGAAGAACGCACCGCCGATGAGACGGCCGATGTAGTAGGGCTGCGTGGCGGAGAGGGCTTCGACGAAGCTGTAGGTCAGCGTGCCGTCCTCGTTCACCGCACGCCACATCAGGCCCTGCATCACGCCGGCGATCCACATCGAGGCGATATAGAGCACGGTGCCGATGGTGGAGAGCCAGAAGTGCACGTAGATGAGCTGCGTGGAATACATCGCCTTGCGGTCCCAGAGGCGCGGGATCAGCGTGTACAGGCAGCCGATGGTGATCATGGCGACCCAGCCGAGAGCGCCGGAGTGCACGTGGCCGATGGTCCAGTCGGTGTTGTGCGAGAGCGCATTGACGGTCTTGATGGACATCATCGGGCCTTCGAAGGTGGACATGCCGTAGAAGGACAGCGCAACGATCATGAAGCGGATGATGGGATCGGACCGCAGCTTATGCCACGCGCCGGAGAGGGTCATCATGCCGTTGATCATGCCGCCCCAGGACGGCGCCAGCAGGATCAGCGAGAACACCATGCCGAGCGACTGCGCCCAGTCGGGCAGCGCGGAATAGTGCAGGTGGTGCGGGCCGGCCCACATGTACACGGCGATCAGCGCCCAGAAGTGCACGATGGACAGGCGATAGGAATACACCGGGCGCCCGGCCTGGATGGGCACGAAGTAATACATCATCCCGAGGAAACCGGCGGTCAGGAAGAAGCCCACGGCGTTATGGCCGTACCACCACTGCACCATCGCGTCGATGGCGCCGGAGTACGCGGAGTAGGACTTCCACATCGACACCGGCAACGCGGCGTTGTTGACCAGGTGCAGTACGGCGATGGTCAGGATGAAGGCGCCGAAGAACCAGTTGGCCACGTAGATGTGCGAGGTCTTGCGCTTCACGATGGTGCCGAAATAGACGATCGCAAACGCCACCCATACCAGCGTGATCAGGATGTCGATCGGCCATTCCAGCTCGGCGTATTCCTTGGCGGAGGTGAAGCCGAGCGGCAGCGTGATCGCCGCCAGCAGGATGACGATCTGCCAGCCCCAGAAGGTGAAGGCCGCCAGCTTCGGTGCGAACAGCGTGGTGTGGCAGGTCCGCTGCACCACGTAGTAGGCCGACGCGATCAGGGCACTGCCGCCGAACGCGAAGATCACGGCGTTGGTGTGCAGCGGCCGCAGTCGGCCGTAGGAGAGCCACGGGATGTCGAAGTTGAGGGCGGGCCAGGCGAGTTGGGCAGCGATGAGAACCCCCACCAGCATGCCCACAATCCCCCAGACCACCGTCATGATGGCGAACTGCTTGACTACAGTGATGTTGTAGTCAGGCGTCGCCGCACTGGCAGCAGGCGTATGTGTCATAACATTACCTTTGGTTGCAGGTTGAAGAATGAAGCGGAACACGGTGCAAACGGAGGAGGACATTGCCTCCACACGGGAAATAAGTGGAATGGGCCCGGGCAAGTCCGGGCCGCGCCGGCATTGGCGGGCGAAGGGCGTCGATAGGGAGGACAGCGTTCATTTCCGGAATTCTCTTGGCCTGAGCGGAAAAGGGCTCGGGAAGGGCGTCTGGCATCCGAGCCGGCGGTTCCTGACACCTGCAAAGTTTACTGGCCGGCTGGGTTTGACCCTTGATGCATGTCAAGACAGGGCACGCGGGCGATACAAAAAGCAGCGCGGAACAACGGCTTGGCGCGCCCATCGTCCTTTGCACCATATGGGTGCGGATGCGTTTTTTACGGCCTCTTTCTGCCTCAAAAGCGGGCGGGCGCGAACTATGCCGATTTTCGTATTGTTGGGCAAGTCCTTGAGTTGTCGAGGTTTTGTTGAGTGGTGCGGATTATGCATGCACTTTTTTCGTGCTCATGCATTCTTCGGGGGCAGCGGGGTGCCCAAAAAGGAGCTTGCCCGGCAAAGGTGAAGGGATATGCTTCGCGGGCCGGTTCGCAAACCCCTCCCCCAGGTGTTTTCGGAATAGCGATATTTCATTCAGGATCAGGAGTTTACAGATGAAAATGATTACCGCCGTCATCAAGCCCTTCAAGCTCGATGATGTCCGCGAGGCGCTCTCGGATATCGGTGTGACCGGCATGACCGTCACGGAAGTGAAGGGTTTCGGGCGCCAGAAGGGCCATACCGAGCTCTATCGCGGTGCAGAGTACGTGGTCGACTTCGTTCCCAAGGTCAAGCTCGAGCTGGCCGTGCGCGACGACCAGGTCGATTCCGCCATCGAGGCCATCATGAAGGCGGCTGGCACCGGCAAGATCGGCGACGGCAAGATCTTTGTCAGTGATCTGCTACAGGTCGTACGCATCCGCACCGGCGAGGCCAACGACGACGCCATCTGAGCGACACCACAACAACAGTTTTCGCCTTATCTAGAAAAGTCTGGGGGACTTCCATGTTGCGATCCATTGCTCGCGGCAGCGTAGCGCTGCTGTCCTGTTTTGCCCTACCTGCCCTCGCCGCCGAGGCGGGCCCCGTCCACAATGCCGGCAATACGGCGTGGATCCTGACCGCCACGGCACTGGTGCTGTTCATGACCTTGCCGGGCCTCGCCCTCTTCTACGGGGGCCTCGTGCGGACCCGGAACGTGCTGTCCGTGCTCATGCAGTGCTTCGCCATCGCGGGGGGCGTGTCCCTGCTCTGGCTCGCCGGCCTCTATTCGCTGGCCTTCTCCGACGGCGGCGAACTGAATGCCGTGACCGGCGGCCTGTCCAAGGCCTTCTTTGCCGGCATCGGCAAGGACAGCCTGACCGGTGACATCCCCGAGGTGATCTTCGCCGCCTTCCAGATGACCTTCGCCATCATCACGCCGGCGCTCATCATCGGCGCCTTCGCCGAGCGCGTGAAGTTCTCGGCCATGCTGGTGTTCAGCCTGCTCTGGACGACGCTCGTCTATGCGCCGGTCTGTCACTGGGTCTGGGGCGGCGGCTTCCTGTACAAGATGGGACTGCTGGATTTTGCCGGCGGCACCGTGGTGCACATCACCGCCGGCATCGCCGCGCTGGTCGCGGCCATCGTGGTCGGTCCGCGGCGCGGCTTCGGCAAGACCGCCATGCCGCCGCACAACATGACCATGACCGTCATCGGTGCCGGCATGCTCTGGGTGGGCTGGTACGGCTTCAACGCCGGCTCCGCCCTGGCGGCCAACGGCTCCGCCGGCATGGCACTCATGGCAACGCACATCTCCGCTTCCGCGGGTGCGCTCATGTGGATGGCGATGGAGTGGAAGCGCTTCGGCAAGCCCTCCGTGCTCGGCATCGTCACCGGCATGGTGGCCGGACTCGGCACCATTACTCCTGCGTCCGGCTCGGTGAGTCCGGCCGGCGCCCTGCTGATCGGTCTCAGCGCGGGCTTCGTCTGCTTCTGGATGACCTATCTCGTGAAGCGCAAGTGGCAGATCGACGATTCCCTGGACGTGTTCCCGGTGCATGGCGTCGGGGGCATCCTCGGGACCCTTCTGGTCGGCATCCTGTGTGCGCCGGGCAGCAGCGTGTTCGGCGGCCTCGGCTTTGGCAGCGGCAACACGAGCATCGGCCAGCAGCTCGGCGTGCAGGTGGTGGGCATCCTGGTCACGGCGGTCTACACCGCCGTCCTGACCTGGGGCCTGCTCAAGCTGACCGGCAAGCTCACCGGCGGCCTGCGCGTGACCGAGGAACAGGAAACCGAAGGCCTCGATCTCGTGCTCCACGATGAGCGCGGCTATGACCTGAACTGACACCCCCCCTGCGCCTCGCAGGGGTTATTGCAGACTGTCAAAGGGCTGTCCGCCTGCTTCGCGACAGCCCTTTTTCCTTGAGCGGAAATGTCAGCCGGCGGCCCAGGATTCGTTATTGCCAAGGGTAGGGGGGTCTTGTAGGGTACAGGGCCTCGCACCTGCAGCCTGCCGACGCCACAGGCGGTTGTGCTGCCTTGTAGGGCCTGTGTTGCAGGCGGGGACACACTGCGGCCACTCTTTCGAGCTGGCCTTACCAAGAGACAAATCCGGAGAACGAAAAATGGCCGCTTTCCTGTCTGATGAGTGGTTCGCCAAGGTGACCGAACTCACGGCTGCCGCTGGCAACCTCAATGTCCCGCCCGTGCTGGCCGGCCTTGCACTGAACGTGACCGCGACCGGCCTGCCCAACGGCAACGTCGACATGTGCCTGAACGGCGGCAACTTCGAAAAGGGCCACAATGCCTCCGCGTCCACCAAGCTGATCCTGCCGGCCGACCTGCTGCGCAAGATCTTCCTGGAAGGCGACAGCGCCGCCGGCATGCAGGGCTTCATGAGTGGCCAGATCAAGGTCGAAGGCGACATGAGCAAGCTCATGGCCCTGCAGACCGCGCGTCCCTCTGCCGAGCAGAAGGACCTGTTCAAGAAGGTCCTCGCGCTGACCGCCTGAGCGTTCACGCAGTAAAAAAGCCCGCACACTGCGGGCTTTTTTTTGTCTGGAGATCGTGGGGTCCCATGCTGGAACTGGCGCGGTCTGGCTCAATCGGCGGATCGGTGCAGGAGGCCGCTGGCATGACGACTTCCTCAGGTTGTCTTCAGCAGCGTGTCCACGATGCGCTCCAGCTCGCCCAGCGTGTGGCAGGAATGCGCATGGGTGCAGCCGGTGGCGTAGCGCAGCATCTCGGAATCACCGCTGCCCCAGCGCGGGCGTTCTTCCGGATTCAACCAGATCACCTGCCGCGCGCGGGCATGGTACTTGCGGAGCAGGTCCAGCCGCGCCTCGCCGTTGTTGTTGCGCGCATCGCCCAGGATGATGAGCGTGGTGCGCCGGTCGATGGCCGCACCGGCCAGTTCGTCGAGACCGGCAAAGGCGCGGCCGTAGTCCGTGCTGCCAAAACCGTAGCGTTCCAGCACGAGGTCCAGTGCCGCTTCGACCGGCGCGTCGTCGAACAGCGGCGTCACTTCGTGCAGCGTGGAGGAAAAAACGAAGGTGCGCAGTTGCGGAATGACCTCCTGCAGGCTGTAGAGGAACAGCAGCAGGAAGCGGGCATGGCGGCTCACCGAGCGGCTGACGTCGCAGACGGCCATGACGCGCGGCCGGTCCTTGCGGATGCGCCGCCAGCGCGGTTCCATCAGCACTCCGTCATGGGCAAGGTTGCGGCGCAGCGTCGCGCGCACGTCGAGCAGCCCGCGGGCGGCACGCTTCTCGCGCCGGCGATGCTGCGTGACGAGCTTGCGGGCCATGCGCCGGATCACGGCGCGGGTTTCGGCGGATTCGCGCAGCAGCGCGATATCGGCCTCCCTCACGAGGGCGTCCCGGTCCGGGTTGCGCACCAGTGCCAGGTAGCGTTCGACGGCCGCGCGAATGCGCTGGCGCAGGCCCGCAAGGCCGCGGCGGAGCAAGCTGGCACGCAGGGTGTCGGCCGCGGCAGGACTGCGGTCCAGCGCCTCCAGTTCGCGCTCCAGGTCCTCGAGCCCCATCGCCATCAGGATTCGACGTCCGTACAGGCCCTTCTGGGTGATGACACGGATGCCGGCCAGGTTGGCGCGTTCGATGGCGCGCGCCATCTCCAGCTGTATCTGCCCGCTGGCGGGATCCAGCAGCATGCCGGCAAGCGGCGAGGACGGGACGCCTGCCCCCGACACGCCGCTCCCTTCGCCACCACCGCTGCCCGGGCCTTGCCCGCCCCCGGGAGTCGGTGCTGACGGGGGCGGGCCTGCAGGCTCTGCCGCTGCAGATGCAGTCAGACCAGCGTCATCGACCGCATCGGTGAGCTGGAAGAAATTTTCAAAGCAGTGTTCGAAAACAACTGCGTCAGCGCGACTTTTTGCCAGCGTGCAGGAGAGCGCTTCGTAGAAGCGGCGACGGTCGTCATAGCCGACCATGCCGATGGCGGCCACCGCATCCGCGACTTCCGGTGGCGACACGCGCAGGCCGTTGCGGCGCAGCAGGGCAATGAATTCGGTGAGCTTGCGATCCATGGTGGGTTTCCGCTCGCGCGGCTCCAGTCGCTAATCGGCCACGGGCGCCGCGCCGCGCCCGTTCGCGGACTGCGGGCTCATCGACGGGGCTTCAGCAGTGCGGGAAGCATGTCCCGTACGCGCTCGACGTCGTCCTGGTGCTTGAGCAGCACCGCCAGCGTCTTCTCCACCCAGGCCGCATCCAGCGCCTCGACGTGCAGCAGCAACAGCGTGCGTGCCCAGTCCAGGGTCTCGCTGATGGCCGGCATCTTGCGAAGATCTTGCTCTCGAAGCTGCTGCACGAAGGCCACCAGCGGGTCGCGCAGCTTCGCCGGCAGGTCTGGTACCTGCGCGGCGAGGATGCGCCGCTCCAGCACCGCATCCGGATACGGGATATAGAGATGCAGGCAGCGGCGCTTCAGTGCTTCGGACAGTTCGCGCTGATTGTTGCTGGTGAGCAGTACCAGCGGCTTGTTGCGGGCGCGGATCGTGCCCAGCTCCGGCACCGACACCTGGAAATCGGAAAGCAGCTCCAGCAGGAAGGCCTCGAATTCCTGGTCGGCCTTGTCGATCTCGTCGATCAGCAGCACGGCGCCGGCTTCCGCCTGCAGCGCGGCCAGCAGCGGCCGCGGCGCCAGGAACTCCTCGGAGTAGAAGATGTCCCCGAACTCGTGCAATCGCGCGACGGAGTCGGCGAGGCCCTGTGCACCGCGCAGCACGTCACCGAGCTGCTCCTTCAGCACCTGCGTGTAGAGCAGCTGCTTGCCATATTTCCATTCGTACAGGGCCTTGGATTCGTCCAGTCCCTCATAGCATTGCAGCCGGATCAGCGGACGGCCGAACAGGGCGCTCGCGGCCTTGGCCAGCTCGGTCTTGCCGACGCCGGGCGGGCCTTCGACGAGGATGGGCTTTTCGAGCTGCGCCGCCAGGAAGAGCGTGAGCGCGATGGCGTCCGAGGCGATGTAGTCCTGCGCCTCTAGCCCCGCGCGCAGGGATTCGGACGTGAAGGACTTGCTGGAGAAAAGAGTCATGGTGCGGGTGGCTCCCGACGGATTCCGGTTCAGGGCGAGGGCGTGTGGTCGCTCCGCCCCTCGTGATTTTTTAGCGGGGGACGAGCCAGGCGCGGCTGTCTCCGGGATGCTGCAGGGTGTCGAACTCCACATCGAATACCTGCTTCAGCAAGTCGGCATCGACGAGCTCATCGGCGGCCCCGGCGAAAAGCAGGTGACCGTCCCGCAGCGCGATGACGGTGTCGGCCGCACGCAGCGCGAAATTGAGGTCGTGCGTGGAAAACATTACCAGGGCACCGGCGTCGGCCTCCCGCCGCAGGCACTCGCGCAGGCGCTGCTGGTGGGGCAGGTCGAGGCCGGTCTGAGGTTCGTCCAGCAGCCACATCCGGGCACCGGGCTCCGCGTGCAGCTTCATCTGCAGCCAGGTGCGCGCCAGCTGCACGCGCTGGCGCTCGCCTCCGGACAGCTCGTCATAGGGGCGGGCGGCAAGGGCGTCCAGCTCCCACAGGCGGACAGCCTCCCGCAGGGCCTGCGCATGCAGGGCAGGCTGCCCATGCGGCCACATCGCCAGTTCGAGGATGCTCGCCACCGGCAGGCGCAGCGATTCGGCATGATGCTGCGGCAGGAAGGCGCGGCGCTGCGCAAGCGTGTCCGCGGGCAATTCGCGCAGCGGCCTGCCGTCCAGCCGGATGTCGCCGGTGAGGCTGGCGCGGGGCAGGTGACGGCCGCCATCCGCGCAGAGGCGCAGCAGCGTCGACTTGCCGGCGCCATTGGGGCCAATCACGGCCGCGCAGCCGCCCTGCAGCGTGAGCGAGATGTCCTGCAGCAGGGTTGCGCTGCCAATGCGACAGCCAAGGTCGGAGAGCGTGATCACGGCCGCTGGCTCCGCATGAAAAGGAAGAGGAAGGCAGGTGCGCCCAGCAGCGCGGTCAGCACGCCCACCGGCAACTCCAGCGGCGAAATCAGCAGGCGCGCCAGGAAGTCCGCGGCCACCGCAAGCAGGGCCCCCAGCGCCAGCGTGGCCGGCAGCAGGTCGCGATGCCGCTGCGGGCCCAGCCGCCGCGCCATGTGCGGCGCCAGCAGGCCGATAAAGCCGATGCCGCCGGATTGCGCCACCGCAAGCGCGACCAGCAGCGATGCAAGCAGCAGGATTTCGCGGCGGAAGCGACGGATGTCGAGGCCCAGGTGCGCGGCTTCGCTGTCGCCGAGTTGCCACAGGTCCAGCGCGGTCGCGCGCTGTGCCGTGCGCAGCACGACCAGCAGCAGTATCAGCAATGCCGGCAACAGCAGCGTCCAGTCGGCCTGGGCGAAGCTGCCCATCAGCCAGAAGCTCGCACTGCGCAGCAGCGTGTCGTCGCCAAGGCTGAGCAGCAGGTGCACGAGAGCGGCGGCGAGCGCATTGATGGCCACGCCCACCAGCAGCAGGGCGGCGTTGCCGGCGCCGAGCCGGCGTCCGATGCCGAGCACCAGCAGCAGCGCCGCCAGCGCGCCAGCGAACGCGGCCAGGGGCAGCGTCCAGAGTCCGCCAAGACCGCTGGCGATGGCGAGCACCGCCGCGAGTCCCGCGCCGGCGGAAACGCCCAGCAGGCCCGGCTCCACGAGCGGATTGCGGAAAAAGTCCTGCAGCAGCAGCCCGGCGAGGGCCAGGGTGGCGCCGGTGAACGCGGCCAGCAGGACGCGCGGCAGGCGCAATTGCCACAGCACGTCCGCCTGCATCGCACCGAGCGAGTCGAGGTCCCACAGCAGTGCCGTGGCCGTCACCAGTGCGGTGACCGCGAGCAGCGGCATAAGGGCGGGGCGTTGGGCGGTCACGGCAGAAAAGGCACAGGGTGACTAGAATGCGCCATAGCCTAGCGATGGCCTCCGTGCTAAACCAGCCCGAATGCCTGATTCAAGGAGAAGCATCATGCCCGATGGCCGCGTTCATCCCGATTTCCGCCGGGTCGCCGAGATATTCCTCGAGCAATTGCCGGTGTCGCGCCCCGGCGGGGGCGCCTTGTGCATCTATTACCGTGGCGAATGCGTGGTCGATATCTGGGGCGGCACGCGCGATCGCCAGGGTACGCCGTGGACGCCGGACACCCTGTCGCTGTCCTTCTCCACGACCAAGGGCATCGTGGCGACGCTGCTGCATATCCTGGCCAGCCGCGGCCAAGTCGACTACGACGCGCCGGTGGCTCGCTACTGGCCGGCCTTCGCCCAGGGCGGCAAGGGCGGCATCACCGTGCGCCAGCTCCTCTGCCACGAGGCTGGTCTCTACAGCATCCGCCGCCTCATCCAGGACGCCGGCGAAATGCGCGACTGGCCCCACATGCTCGCGCTGATCGAAAAGACCTCGCCGCTGCACGAGCCCGGCATCGGCAACGGCTATCACGCGCTGACCTTCGGCTGGCTCGTCGGCGGTCTGATAGAAAAGGTCACCGGCAATCCCCTGGCGCAGGTGCTGAAGGAAGAGCTGGTGGAACCGCTGCAGCTGGACGGCTGCTTCATCGGTGTCCCCGATGCGGCCCTGCCACGTTGCGCCGACCTCATCGTTCCCGAGCGTAAGCCGCGCGATCCCGCGCGTCCCCGGCGGCCCCGCAAGCCGCCGCTGGCGCAGCAGGTGGTGGTGACGGCGCTCAAGCTAAGCGGTTTCGATCCCGACTCAGTCGAGGAGGCCATGGTGCCCCCCGGCATGGGGCGTTTCGACTGGAACACGAAGGAAACCCGTCAGGCCTGCATACCCGGCGCCGGCGGCATGTTCAATGCCCGGTCGCTGGCGCGCATCTACGCCATGCTGGCCGATGGCGGCGAGCTGGACGGCAAGCGGCTGCTGGCTCCCGGTGCGGTGGACCGCTTTGCGCAGATCCAGAACACGTCGCGCGGCGCCGTGATTCCGCTGCCCATGCACTGGCGCATGGGGTATCACCGTGTCTTTACCATGGGGCCGCGCACGCCACGTGCCTTCGGTCACTTCGGTTATGGCGGGTCCGGGGCCTGGTGCGATCCGTCGCGACAGCTCGCCCTCGGCTATGTCGTGAATTCCGGCGTCGGCACCCCGTTCGGTGATACCCGACTGTGGAAGATCAATACGGCGGCAATCCGTGCCGTCGACAGCCTGCCCTCGCTGATCTGGCAGTGGTTGCGCGCCTGACAGCCGGTGCTGGAAGCAGCACAAGCAAATAAAAAAGCCCGCATTGCGGGCTTTTTTATTTCGGCGGGATTTTCGGTCAGCGCTTGCCGACGATGGTGCCGGCCAGGTGCGGCTTGCCGCTCCTGGAATCGCTGACGCCGAAAGCGATGCCGCCGCCCTGCATGTCGTCCGAGTGGAAGGCGACCTTGGCCGGCAGCAGCACGGGCAGCTTGAACTGCACGTCGACCGTGAAGGCATCCGGCAGCCTGGACTCCAGCGCCGCGAGGCAGCGCGCCTTGGTCCACATGCCGTGCGCGATGGCGCGCGGAAAGCCGAACAGCTTTGCCGTGAAGGCGTAGAGGTGGATTGGATTGCGGTCGCCGGAGACAGCACCGTAGCGACGCCCGGTGTCGCCGGGAATGGTCCATTGCACCACGGCGGCGCTGACCGGCGCGGACGGTTTCTGCGGAGCTGCCTTGCTCTCGCCCGCCGCGCTGCCGCCGCCACGACGAAGCATCGTGCTCACCGATTCCCAGACGACCTCGCCGCGCGAGGTCAGCGTGGTCAGGAAGTCGAACTGCAGCCCCTTGTCGTGCGGGCGCAGGTTCGCCGGACGCACCGCGACGGTCAGTGTTTCCGACGCCGACACCGGGCGGTGCTGCGTGATGCTGTTGCGGATGTGCACCATGCCCATGGCCGCGAACGGGAAGTCCGGGGATGTCATGAGCTCCATCTGCAGCGGAAACGCCAGCACGAAGCCGTAGGTGGCCGGCAACGTTTCCTTCTGGCTGAAGCCACAGACACGGTTGTAGGCAGCGAGCGCGTCGCGGTCGATCTTCACGTCGCGCATCACGAGTTCGACGTCGGGCAGTTCCTTGCCGTTCTTGCCGGCGAAGGCGCCGAGCAGGGCGCGCGAATACAGTGCGACGGTGCTGGACGGTGCCGTGAGTTCACGAACGCTCATTTCCATACTCCTAGAAATTCTGTCGAAGACAAAAGCAGGCCTGCAAATGCGGTAGGTCGAGCCTCAGTCCGACAGGCCCCGCCATTGTTCATGGCAGGAAGCCGGTCGGGCCGAAGCCCGACCCACAGGATCAGGCGCCGATCAGCGACTGGCCGCAGACCCGCACCACGTTGCCGTTGAGACCAGCGGAGGCGGGAGAGGCATACCAGGCGATGGCTTCCGCCACGTCCACGGGCAGGCCGCCCTGGGCCATCGAGTTCATGCGACGGCCGGCCTCGCGGATGGCGAAAGGAATGGCAGCGGTCATCGCGGTTTCGATGAAGCCCGGGGCCACGGCGTTGATGGTGATGTTCTTGCCGCCCACCACCTTGGCCATGGACTGCACCATGCCGATCACGCCGGCCTTGGACATCGCATAGTTGGTCTGGCCCATGTTGCCGGCAATGCCGGAGATGGACGAGACGCAGACGATACGTCCGTTGTCGCGGATCACTCCCTGCGCGAGCAGTTCGTCGTTGATACGCTCTTCCGAGGACAGGTTGATGTTCATGACCATGTTCCACTGCTGGTCGGTCATGTTGGCGAGCGTCTTGTCCCGCGTGACGCCGGCGTTGTGCACGATGATGTCCACGCCGCCGTGGTTGCTCTTCAGGTAGTCGGCAATCTTCTGCGGCGCATCGGCCGCCGTGATGTCCACGGCGAGGGCGGAGCCGCCGATCAGGTTGGCCACCACCTTGAGGTCGTCGCCCAGTTGCGGGATGTCGAGGCCGACGACATGCGCACCATCACGGGCCAGGGTTTTGGCAATGGCCTCACCGATACCGCGCGAAGCGCCGGTCACGAGGGCGACCTTGCCGGCCAGCGGCTTGTTCCAGTCGAGCTGCGCCGCCGTGCCATTCGGCGTGACACGCGCCACCTGGGCAGAGACGTAGGCGGAGCGCGGCGACAGGAAGAAGCGCAGGGTGGACTCCAGCTGGTTTTCTGCACCGGGCGCCACATACACCAGGTTCGCGGTGCCGCCCTTCTTGATTTCCTTGCCCATGGAGCGGGTGAAGCCTTCGAGCGCGCGCTGCGCGGTGGCATGGCGCGGGCTTTCACAGGCTTCCGGCGGCGTGCCGATCACGATCACGCGGGCGCAGGACTCGGTCTTGCGCATCACCGGGTGGAAGAACTGGTAAACCTTCATGAGGTCGGCGCTGTCCTTGATGCCGCTGGCGTCGAATACCAGCGCCTTGTACTTCTGCTCGTCGCCTGCGGCGGTCTTGCCGCCCTGGCCGAAGACGTTGGCATTGATGTTCTTCAGGATGCCCGAGATGGCGCTGGTGAGCTTGCCCTCCGCGGCGGTGCCGAACAGTACGGCGCCGGCGATCACGGGCGCGCCCGGCTCGAAGCGGTCGAGATGCACGGGCATGGGCAGGCCGAAGTTCTTGGCCAGCATGCGGCCGAGGGGAGAGTTGGCGAACTGGGTATAGCGGTCACTCATGATGACATCCTTAACACTGAGCGGTGGGAAGCATTGCCCCCGGGCGGGGACCCCTGCAGAAAGGCCGTCACTCTAGAAAAAGAAAAGGTGAGTGACCAGCGCCAGGCAACGGTGCAAGGCCTCTGCTGCCAAAAAACCGACGCAGCGTTCCTCAAAACAGAACAACTGCGTGGGTCCAAAGCGGGGCGCAGGCTAACAAATAGGAGGAGGGGGAGCATTTGCCCCTTCGCCGGGGGGAGGGGGCCAAGCCTGCCAATCCCCCGGGGTCTATCTATGCTAGGGTGCGCCCCTGTAAAAACAGCAAGGAGTACCTGTCATGTCCACCCTTCGCCGCGTCGCCATCATCGGTGGCAACCGCATTCCCTTCGCCCGCTCCAACGGTGCCTACGCGAAAGCCTCCAACATCGACATGCTGACGGCGGCCCTGGATGGCCTCGTGGCGCGCTACAAGCTGGAAGGCGAACGCCTCGGTGAAGTGGCTGCCGGTGCCGTGCTGAAGCTGTCCCGCGACTTCAACATGACCCGCGAGACCGTCCTCAACACCAAGCTCGCCCCCGAAACCCCGGCCTGCGACATGCAGCAGGCCTGCGGCACGGGCCTCCAGGCGATCAACTACATTGCCAACAAGATCGCTACCGGCCAGATCGAGTCCGGTATCGGCGGCGGCGTCGACACCACCTCCGATGCGCCCATCGGCGTCAGCGACGCCCTGCGCACCTTCCTGCTCGACCTGTCCCGTGCCAAGGACAATGCGGCGCGACTGAAGCTGCTGGGCAAGTTCCGCCCTGGCATGCTCGGCCTTGAAATTCCCCGTAACGGCGAGCCGCGCACCGGCCTTTCCATGGGTGACCACCAGGCCATTACGACGGCGCAGTGGGGCATTGCCCGCGAAGCGCAGGACGAACTGGCCTACCTGTCCCACAAGAACATGGCTGCCGCCTACGAGCGTGGCTTTTTCAACGACCTGATGACGCCTTACCTCGGGCTCGAGCGTGACGACAACCTGCGCCCGGGTTCCAGCATGGAGAAGCTCGCCACCCTGAAGCCGGTGTTTGGAGACAAAGAAACAGGCACCATGACCGCCGGCAACTCCACGCCCCTCACCGACGGCGCCTCCGTCGTGCTGCTGGCGAGCGAAGAATGGGCCAAGGCCCGCAACCTGCCCGTGCTGGCCTACCTGACCACGGTGGAAACCGCGGCGGTCGACTTCGTGCACAAGAAGGAAGGCCTGCTGCTGGCGCCGGCCTATGCCGTGCCGCGCATGCTCGACCGTATGGGCCTCACCCTGCAGGACTTCGACTACTACGAGATCCACGAAGCGTTTGCCGGGCAGGTGCTGTCGACGCTGAAGGCCTGGGAAGACCCCGCGTTCTGCAAGGACAGGCTGGGTCGCGCCAAGCCGCTCGGTTCCATCGACCGCAAGAAGCTGAATGTGAACGGCTCTTCCCTGGCGGCGGGCCATCCCTTTGCTGCCACCGGTGGACGTATCGTGGCGGCCGCTGCCAAGCTGCTTAATGAAACGGGCAAGGGGCGCGTGCTGGTCTCCATCTGCGCCGCAGGTGGCCAAGGCGTGGTTGCCGTCATCGAGAAGTGATGCGCTAGCGCTCAGCTCTGCAATAAAAAAGCCCGCATTCGCGGGCTTTTTTACTGGTTGGCCGTATCAGGGCTCATCCATGCAGTCGTTGACGAATTTTACGCGGGGTTGCCCGGTCATATTGCCGGCGAGCTGGTTGCATTCCGTCATCCTCGCGAGGCGGGGTGGCATGACGCTCAGGGTGGCATTGCGGCGAACACAGGTTGCGATGATACGGTTGCGATCTTCTCCCGTACTCCCCGACGCCTTGAGGTTGCAATCTTCGCGTTGATCCTTGGCGTGGGCTGCCGCTGTTCCCAGTAGCAGGATGGCCAAGGCGAGCATTGTTTTCATGGGCGCGTCCTCGCTCCGTCAGTCCTTTGTCGATGCATCCTTCGCACCGATGGACTTGAGTGTACTCCCGCGGTATGTCCAGCTGAACATGTCGCGGCTGCCTTCCGTCAGGTGGTTACCTCCGCGGAGGTAACCGGCAGCATCACCGCTTTGCCGCCGGCGGGAGACGTCCGGCTGGAATCAGCGTCCCGACTTGAGCACGGCAAGCAGGCTGGACGTGTCCCAGCGGCCGCCGCCCATATCCTGGACCCGGGCATAGCGGCCATCTACCTGTTCGGTGACGGGAAGCTCCAGTCCGAGCCTCCTTGCCTCGTCGAGGCAGATGGCCAGGTCCTTGCGCATCCAGTCCACTGCAAAGCCGTGCTCGTAATCCCCGGCAATCATGGTCTTGTGGCGATTGACCATCTGCCAGCTCGAGGCGGCTCCCTGCGAAATGACATCGATGACCTTCTGCACATCGAGACCGGCCTTTTCGGCGAAGTACATCCCCTCTGCCAACGCCTCCAGCAGGCCTGCGACACATATCTGGTTCACCATCTTGGTGAGCTGGCCGCTCCCTGCAGGCCCCATGTGGGTAATGGCCCGGGCATAACCCTCCATCACCGGCCTGGCGCGCTCGACGTCTGCGGACGACCCGCCGCACATGATGGCAAGCTGACCGCTTGTCGCGCCCTGCTGGCCGCCGGAGACCGGGGCATCGATGAAGCCTGCGGAGCGAACCGCCAGGCTGGCGGCCAGCTCCCGGGCCAGGGCGGCGGAGACGGTGGTGTGATCCACCAGGAGCGCGCCAGGCTGGATGCCCTCGAGCACCCCGTTCTTCGCCAGGATGATCTGGCGCAAGTCGTCGTCGTTGCCGACACAGGACATTATGAAGTCGGCGCCGGCGGCTGCCTCGGCCGGCGTCGCTGCCTGTGTGCCGCCATGCTCGAGGCACCACGCGCGGGCCCGTGAAGCAGTGCGATTAAAGACCGTAACTGAATGGCCAAGACGCGCGAGGTGGCCTGCCATTGGGTAGCCCATGTTACCGAGGCCGATGAAGGCGATCTTTGACATGAATTTACACTGGTTTATCGCGGATTTCGGTGAGTGGGCTGGCGCGAAAAGGAGCGGCTGCCGTCATTAGCAATCTGAGCAGTACGAAGCGCAGGCCGATCGCCAAATTCATGGCGCGATAACGTCTGACCAGTTTAAGGACTCTTCGCGGATGGAGGTAGAATCGCACAAAGCCCCTGCCAATTGCGCTGTGCAGGTCATAGCCATATGCGCGACTGTACCACGGAGAAAGCGAATTATAGTCTCCATCGTCACGCTCATCCTTGGCAAAGCTCAAGGTTGCCTCAGGGTTTTCTTTCATTGCTAGCGTGTAGATTGGCGTGTTCGGTTGAGGGATGACCGAGAAGAAGAAAGCGTGCGTTAGAGGACTTCTGATTGCGTAAGAAAGGGTGTTCTCGATCTCTTCTGGAGTTTCTGTGGGAAAGCCCAGCATGAAGGCACCTTGTACAATGACCCCGCGCCTGTCAAATTCCTCAATTGCCCATTTTGCTCTTTCGATGTCGAGATTCTTTTCGACAAGGCTCTGGAGTCTTGGACTGACTGTCTCGATTGAGATGGTCGCCTGATAAGTGCCGCCATAGACCATTGCGTCTATGACATCCTTATCCAGGATGTCCCCTCGCAGACCGTTGGGGAATGCAATAAAAAATTTCCCCGGCCAGCGATCTCCAATTGCCTTCATTATCGAGATGGCACGGGGGCGATGCAGATTAAAAATGTCATCGACGATGTGAAATTCGGTGATGCCGTAATCCTCGTGCAGCAGCCGGATTTCCTCAAGGATGCTTGCCTCGCTACGATATACGAAGCGTTTCGTAAATGTGTCGTGGCAGTAGTTGCAAAGGTAGGGGCAGCCGCGTGAAGTGAAAAGGTAGGCATATTTGCGCTGGCCGACATTCGTTATGATGCGCTTTCTGTCGTATTTGCTGTAACGATCAAAGTCAACAACGTCCCATGCCGGCAGTGGGAGGCTGTCCAGGTCGGTGATCAGGTCTTGCTGGTGGTTGAAGCAGATGGATCCCGAAGGTTGTCGATAACTGAAGCCAGGTATGTCGTTGCCCAATTCCTGCCCTGAAAACTGGCGCTCTAGGGCTTGCAGCAGTGTGCGATCTGCAGCTCCCTCGAATACCCAGTCGAACTGGCTATTCGAAAAAATAATGGGCGCCTGCCGAAGGGTGAATGGACCGCCGATTATGGTAAGAAGCTCGGGATTCCAAGCCTTCGCGATCGCGGAGATGGCGAAACTGGATGAGGCTTCGCAGTTTAGCGCTGAAACGCCTATGACATCTGGCCGCAACTCATCTAGCTTGGATGCAAGCGCATCAGGCGTAGCGTGGTAAAGCTTCATGTCCCAGAAGTGCACGCTGACGCTACTGCCGAAGTAATTGCGCAGTCCTGAGATTAGTAACAGGAGCCCAAGTGGCGGGCCGTAACCGGAGTCACGTGTTGGCTGATAAGGTTTGATGAGCAGGACGGTGAATGGCCTCGTCAGAGGGGCAGGGCGGCGCCCGCTGGCAAGGGCATCATAGGTCGAAGTGGAAATGCCTGGCTGGTTTTCTACTCTTACTTTCTTGTGCTGTGCATCCAATGGATTCACTCCCAGGCAATTAGGCCACCAAACGCAAAAGCAGAAAATCTGTGTCCTTGTATTTATTGTGCCAATCTGGCTGAAATTGCACAGCTATTGGCGGAACGCTATAGGTGGGGGAGGGGAGTGTCAAATCCGCTCAGGCGAGGGAGGGTAAAAACAATAAAGGCCGCATAAGCGGCCTTTATTGATGGTGGTCGATGTTCAGCGCTTGTCCAGGGGCACTAGATCGCGTTGCGTGGGCCCCGTATAGAGCTGGCGTGGACGGCCGATCTTGTAGGGGCCGGAGTGCATTTCCAGCCAGTGCGAGATCCAGCCCACAGTTCGGGCGAGGGCGAAGATCACCGTGAACATGGAGGTCGGGATGCCGATGGCCTTGAGGATGATGCCCGAGTAGAAGTCCACGTTCGGGTAGAGCTTGCGCTCCACGAAGTACGGGTCGTTACGGGCGGCCTCTTCCAGCCTCATGGCCAGTTCCAACTGCGGGTCGTTGATGCCGAGCGCGGCGAGGACTTCATCGCAGGTCTGCTTCATGACCTTGGCGCGCGGATCGAAGTTCTTGTACACGCGGTGGCCGAAGCCCATGAGCTTGAACGGATCGTTCTTGTCCTTGGCCTTCGCCAGGAACTTGTCCAGGTTTTCCACCGAGCCGATCTCGTCCAGCATCTTGAGCACGGCTTCGTTGGCGCCCCCGTGGGCCGGGCCCCAGAGGGCAGCGATGCCGGCAGCGATACAGGCGTAGGGGTTGGCGCCGGTGGAGCCGGTCAGGCGCACCGTGGAAGTGGAGGCATTCTGCTCATGGTCGGCGTGCAGGATGAAGATGCGGTCCATGGCGCGGGCCAGCACCGGGTTCACCACGTACTCCTCGGCGGGCACGGCGAACATCATCTTCAGGAAGTTGGCGGCATAGCCCAACTTGTTGTCCGGGTACACGAAGGGCTGGCCGGCAGAGTACTTGTAGCTCATCGCTGCGATGGTCGGGATCTTCGCGATCAACCGGATGGCCGCAATCTGGCGGTGTTCCGGGTTATTGATGTCCAGATTGTCGTGGTAGAACGCGGACAGGGCGCCCACCACGCCGCACATGATGGCCATGGGGTGCGCATCGCGACGGAAGCCGCGATAGAAGAAGGTCAGCTGCTCGTGGACCATCGTGTGCTGGCTGATCTTGTGCACGAAGGCGGCCTTCTGGTCGGCCGTCGGCAGCTCGCCGTTCAGGAGCAGGTAGCAGGTTTCGAGGTAGTCGGACTTTTCCGCGAGCTGGTCGATGGGGTAGCCGCGGTGCAGCAGGATGCCCTTGTCGCCATCAATGAAGGTGATCTTGGATTCGCAGGCGGCAGTGGCCATGAAACCCGGGTCGTAGGTGAAGTAGCCCTTGGCGAGCACGTCCTTCACGTCGATGACATCAGGGCCCATGGTTCCGGAGGAAACCGGCAGATCAATCGACTGTCCATCGATCGTGAGGGTGGCTTTTTTGCCGGACATGGCAATCTCCTGGGCAGAGGTTTCAGCGACAAGGGCAACGCAGGACGGATCAGGCGGCGGAGTTGCCGAGGTCGCACAAGCGAAGCAATGGAAAGGCGCGCTAGCTTAATTTGTAGGCTGATTTTGTCAATCGAGGTAAGCCGTTCCCGGCAGGGGATTCAGCATAAAAAACACATGTTTAGCGCCGCACCACTTCGGGGCTGCCGAAAAGGAGAGCCTGCCGAAGTCCGCAGGACCCACTTCTTGCCCGATGTGTCCAGTTGCGCAATTCGACTTTGGTCGCAACTATTTGTCTTGCCGGGATTTTTCTTGGCGTAACGGGTTTGTAATTGAAATTCTGCGGCATTATACTTCCCGCCCGGTTTTAAGCCGGCTGGTCATGCCTAAAAAAGTTTAGGCGTTTCAAAGGCTTGTCGCGGCACTTCCACTTTCCCTTAGGTATCTGCCCGGGCTGATGGTCCGGGCACCGCACAGGAACAACGCTGTGAAAAGCAATCGCCCTGTCAATCTCAGTCTCTCCACAGTGCTTGCCGTCAATCTCAAGTCGCCGGTAGCTGTCGCATCGATCCTTCACCGCGTTTCCGGTGTCGTGATTTTTCTCCTCATTCCCGTGCTGCTCTACATGTTGCAGCAGTCACTGGAGTCGCCCCAGGCCTTCGACATCCTCAGGAAGGACGTGCTCGGCGGGCTCATTGGGGGAGGCCTTGCTTTCATCGCCCTGGCCGGCCTGATCTTCCATTTCGTGGTGGGAGCCAAGCATCTGATCCAGGACTTCGGGGTCGGTGAAAGCCTGAATGGCGGTCGCCTCTTCGCAACGGGTGCGCTCGTGCTGGCGGGTCTCCTTATCCTCTGTGCCTTCGTCTGGGTGATGCTGTAATGAGAAACAGTGCAACTAGCCTGACCCGTAACGGTATCGCCGACTGGCTCGTGCAGCGAGTCAGCGCCTATATCCTGGGCATCTATTTTGTCGTTGTCCTTGGCTTTCTTGTCTGCAATCCCGGCGTCGGTTTTGACGAGTGGAAGGCATTCATGCTGGCCACCCCCATGAGGATCTTCACCCTCCTGTCCCTGCTCGCCCTGATCGGGCACTCCTGGGTGGGCATGTGGACCGTCCTGACCGATTACGTGACGGTCCGCCAGATGGGTGGCAATGCCACTTTCCTTCGTGCCGTCCTGCTGGTCGGCATGGTGCTTGCGAACTTCGTGTTTCTGATCTGGGGCATCCAGATCCTGTGGGGGAACTGATTAATGGCCAGTAACATCAAGGCAAGCAACATTCCCACCCTCACGTTTGACGCTGTGATCGTCGGTGGCGGTGGCTCCGGCATGCGGGCCTCGCTGCAGCTCGCCCAGGCCGGTCTCAAGGTGGCGGTTCTGACCAAGGTTTTCCCGACCCGCTCCCATACTGTTGCGGCGCAGGGTGGCATCGGTGCCTCGCTCGGCAACATGAGCGAAGACAATTGGCATTTCCACTTTTACGATACGGTGAAGGGCTCTGATTGGCTGGGCGACCAGGACGCCATCGAGTTCATGTGCCGCGAGGCGCCCAAAGTCGTCTACGAGCTCGAGCACATGGGCATGCCCTTCGACCGTAACGCTGACGGCACGATCTACCAGCGCCCCTTTGGTGGTCATACTTCCAACTACGGCGACAAGCCGGTGCAGCGCGCCTGCGCCGCCGCCGACCGTACCGGGCATGCGCTGCTGCACACGCTTTACCAGAACAACCTTCGCGCCAAGACCGAGTTCTTTGTCGAGTGGATCGCCCTTGACCTGGTGCGTGACCAGGACGGCGACGTGCTGGGCGTGACCGCCATCGACCTGGCCACCGGCAACATTGCCGTGTTCCAGGGAAAGAGCACGCTTTTCGCCACGGGTGGCGCCGGCCGCATCTATGCCGCCTCCACCAATGCCTTTATTAATACTGGCGATGGGCTGGGCATGGCGGCCCGCGCCGGCATTCCGCTGGAAGACATGGAGTTCTGGCAGTTCCACCCGACTGGCGTGGCCGGTGCCGGCGTGCTGCTGACCGAGGGCTGCCGTGGTGAGGGCGGCCTGCTGCGCAACAAGCATGGCGAGCGCTTCATGGAGCGCTATGCGCCCAACCTGAAGGACCTGGCGCCGCGTGACTTCGTGTCCCGCTCCATGGACCAGGAAATCAAGGAAGGCCGTGGCTGTGGCCCCAACGGCGACTACGTGGTGCTGGACCTGACCCACCTGGGCGCCGACACCATCCACAAGCGCCTGCCCTCTGTTTATGAGATCGGCAAGAACTTCGCCAACGTCGATTGCACCAAGGAACCGATCCCCGTGGTGCCGACCATCCATTACCAGATGGGCGGCATTCCGACCAATATCCATGGTCAGGTCGTGGCGCCGAAGAACGGCAATCCCAATGATGTGGTCAATGGCTTCTACGCCATCGGCGAGTGCTCCTGCGTGTCCGTGCACGGCGCCAACCGCCTCGGCACCAACTCGCTGCTCGACCTCATCGTCTTCGGCAAGGCGGCGGGTGAGCACATCATCGAGCACGTCAGCCGCGAGCCGGCCAAGCACAAGCCGCTGCCGCACGATGTCCTGGACCAGACCCTGGCCCGCATTGCCCGCCTCGACAACTCCAAGTCGGGTGAGTACGCGCAGGATGTCGCCAACGACATGCGCCGCACCATGCAGAACCATGCCGGCGTGTTCCGCACCCAGCAGCTGATGGACGAGGGCGTCGGCAAGATCCTCGATATCGAGAAGCGCATCGCCAACATCCACCTCAAGGACAAGTCCAAGGTCTTCAACACCGGCCGCATCGAGGCGCTGGAGTTGGAGAACCTGATCGAGGCCGCCAAGGCCACAATCATCTCTGCGGCTGCCCGCAAGGAGTGCCGCGGCGCCCACACCGTGGTCGACTACGAGCGTCCGGTGACCGATCCCGAGTGTCCGCTGGGTCGTAACGACAAGGAGTGGATGAAGCACACCCTGTGGTTCCGCGACGGCAACCGCCTGGACTACAAGCCGGTCAAGCTGATTCCGCTGTCGGTGGAATCCGTTCCGCCCAAGCCCCGTACTTTCTAAGCGCATTCCCGTCGAATGCACTCCCGCTTCCGGGTGGGACAGATGAGGGGAGGGGGGGCGCAGCCCTCCCGGCCCGAACCGAATCGAAAGAGGCACACCATGAGCGACGTGCGTATTTTTGAAGTCTACCGCTACGATCCGGACAAGGACGAAGCGCCCTACATGCAGACCTACGAGCTGGACGTATCCGGCAGCCGCATGCTGCTGGATGTCCTGATCCAGCTGAAGCAGATGGACGAGTCCCTGAGCTTCCGCCGCTCTTGCCGCGAGGGGATCTGCGGGTCGGACGGCATGAACATCAACGGCAAGAACGGACTGGCTTGCCTCATCAACATGAAGACGCTGCCGAAGAGGGTCGTGATCAAGCCTCTGCCGGGCCTGCCGGTGGTCCGCGACCTGGTCGTGGACATGGGCATGTTCTACACCCAGTACGAGAAGGTGCAGCCCTACCTGATCAACAACACCCCGGCCCCTGCCAAGGAGCGCCTGCAGTCCCCCGAGGAGCGCGAGAAGCTGGACGGGCTGTATGAGTGCATCCTTTGCGCCTGCTGCTCCACGTCTTGCCCCTCCTACTGGTGGAACCCGGACAAGTTCCTGGGGCCGTCGGCGCTGATCTGGGCTTACCGCTTCCTTGGCGACAGCCGTGACACGGCCACGTCTGCCCGCCTGGAAAACCTGGACGACCCGTTCAGCATCTTCCGTTGCCGCGGCATCATGAACTGCGTGAGCGTGTGTCCGAAGGGCCTGAATCCCACCAAGGCCATCGGCCATATCCGCAACATGCTGCTCAGCCAGGGCACCTGAGGCGGGGCGGACTCAACGAGGTGTAGATGAAATCTGACCGGCGCTTGACGCCGGTCAAGGCCCGGCAAAGTAGCCGGGCCGGTGGTACAACGCCGTGCCGAGATGGTTTACAAACCATCCTGTTTTTCCGCCGGTAACCCGGGCGGAGACAGCCGTTTTTGGTATCCAGCAGGTACACTTGGGCTGGATGCAGGTCGCGACGCCTTACCCAGGCATCGCGGGTCATGGTCAAGAGAAGGCGAAACAGCACCCGACCGCATACAAGAGTGGCGCGGCGGACTTCTCTCATCGGGAACATCAACATGCAAGATGGCCAGATGCTGCGCCAGTGGAGTACTTCGCAACTCTCCGCTGAGAATGCAGCGTATGTAGAAGAACTCTACGAGCAGTTCCTCGTTTCCCCCCAGGCCGTGCCGGAAGACTGGCGCAGCTATTTCGAAAAGCTCCCCCGCGTAAACGGCATCGCCCAGGACACCCCGCACAAGGGCGTCCGCGAGCAGTTCCTCCTCCTCGCCAAGAACAGCACCCGCTCCCAGGCCCTGCCCACCAGCCGCGTCAGCACCGAGCACGAGCGCCGCCAGGTCGCGGTGCTGCAGCTCATCGCCGGCTACCGCAACCGCGGCCACCAGAAGGCCCGCCTCGATCCGCTGGGCCTGATGCAGCGCGCCCAGGTGCCTGACCTTGACCTCGCCACCCACGGCCTGACGCCGGCCGACCTCGACACGGTCTTCAATACCGGCAA
Source organism: Moraxellaceae bacterium (assembly GCA_029237815.1). Taxonomy (GTDB): domain Bacteria; phylum Pseudomonadota; class Gammaproteobacteria; order Pseudomonadales; family Moraxellaceae; genus UBA2031. The sequence continues at coordinate 395,044 of JAQZBP010000002.1, read as the reverse complement.
CCTGGCCATCGGCAAGGAAGAGTGCACCCTCGGCGAGATGGTGCAGGCGATGGAGTCCATTTACTGCGGCGCCATCGGCGCCGAATACATGCATATCGTCAACACCGCCGAGAAGCGCTGGATCCAGCAGCGCCTCGAGAGCGTGCGCGGCAACCCGAATTTCTCCGCCGACACCAAGAAGCACATCCTCGAGCGCATGACCGCGGCCGAGGGCCTCGAGAAATACCTCGGCACCAAGTACGCCGGCGCCAAGCGCTTCGGCCTCGAGGGCGGCGAAGCCCTGATTCCGCTGATCGACGAATGCATCCAGCGCGCCGGCTCCTATGGCGTCAAGGAAGTGGTCATCGGCATGGCCCACCGCGGCCGCCTCAATGTGCTGGTCAACATCCTCGGCAAGAACCCCGCCGACCTCTTCGGCGAGTTCGAGGGCAAGATGTTCACCAAGCAGGGCTCCGGTGACGTGAAGTATCACCAGGGCTACTCCTCGAACGTCATGACCCCGGGCGGCGAAGTCCACCTGGCCATGGCCTTCAACCCTTCCCATCTCGAGATCGTCTCGCCGGTGGTGGAGGGCTCCGTGCGCGCCCGCCAGGACCGCCGCAAGGATGTGCAGGGTCGCCAGGTGCTGCCAGTCAGCATCCATGGCGACGCCGCCTTTGCTGGCCAGGGCGTGGTCATGGAAACCTTCCAGATGTCGCAGACCCGTGGTTATTTCACGGGCGGTACCGTCCACGTCATCGTCAACAACCAGGTCGGCTTCACCACCAGCCGCCAGGAAGACGCACGCTCCACCGAGTATTGCACCGACGTTGCCAAGATGGTGCAAGCACCCATCTTCCACGTGAACGGTGACGATCCCGAGGCCGTGTTCTTCGTCACACAGCTCGCCCTGGACTTCCGCATGGAGTACCAGAAGGACGTGGTGATCGACCTCGTCTGCTACCGCCGCCGCGGCCACAACGAGGCCGACGAGCCCTCGGCCACCCAGCCGGTGATGTACCAGGTCATCCACAAGCTGCCGACCTCGCGCGGCATTTATGCCGACAAGCTGGTCAGGGAAGCGGTGGTGCCGCAGGTGCAGGCCGACGACATGGTCGAGGAATACCGCAAGGCGCTCGACTCCGGCCAGCACGTGGTGAAGGCGCTGGTGCGCGAGCCCAACAAGTCACTGTTCGTGGACTGGACGCCCTATCTTGGCCATGCGGTCGTGGACGAGTGGGACACCAGCGTTCCGATCAAGACCTTGCAGGAATTGGGCAAGAAGCTCGAAAAACTGCCCGAGTCCTTTGTCCTGCAGAAGCAGGTGCAGAAGGTGATGGAAGACCGTGGCCGCATGTGGGCCGGCAACGTCGAGTTCAACTGGGGCGCGGCGGAGACGCTGGCGTATGCGACGCTGCTGAATGAGGGCACCAACATCCGCCTCACCGGACAGGACGTCGGGCGTGGCACCTTCTCGCACCGGCACGCCGTGCTCTACAACCAGAAGGATGGCGTTCCCCATGTGCCGCTGCAGCATCTCGACCCGCTGCAGCCGCACTTCGAGATTTACGACTCGCTCCTCTCCGAGGAGGCGGTGCTGGCCTTCGAGTATGGCTACGCCACGACGGCCCCGAAATCGCTGATCATCTGGGAGGCCCAGTTCGGTGACTTCGCCAACGGCGCCCAGGTGGTAATCGACCAGTTCATCTGTTCTGGCGAAACCAAGTGGGAGCGCCTCTGCGGCCTCACGCTGCTGCTGCCGCATGGCTTTGAAGGACAGGGCCCGGAGCATTCCTCTGCGCGACTCGAGCGCTTCCTGCAGCTCTGCGCCGAGCACAACATGCAGGTCTGCACACCCACGACGCCGGCCCAGATCTTCCATCTGCTGCGCCGCCAGGCCGTGCGGCCGCTGCGCAAGCCGCTGGTCATCATGTCGCCCAAGAGCCTGCTGCGCCACAAGCTCGCGGTCAGTACGCTGGAGGAGCTGGCCGGCGGCCAGTTCCAGACCGTGATTCCGGAAGTCGACGCGATCAATCCGGCTGCGGTGACGCATGTCATCCTCTGTGGCGGCAAGGTCTACTACGACCTGCTGGAGAAGCGCCGCGAGCAGAAGCGCGACGATGTCGCCATCATCCGCATCGAGCAGCTGTATCCCTTCCCGGAGAAGAAGCTGGGCGAGGCGCTGGCGCCCTACACGAATGTGCAAAGTATCGTGTGGTGCCAGGAAGAGCCGATGAACCAGGGTGCGTGGTATTGCAGCCAGCATCACATGCATTCGGTGGTGCGGCAGTGGAACGAAGCACTTCGCGTTCGCTACGTCGGGCGCACGCCTGCTGCGGCACCCGCCTGTGGCTCGGTCTATCTCCATGCCCAGGAGCAGGCTTTCCTCGTGGAAGAAGCCTTCCGCAGTGGTAACTAATTCAGTTGGTAAAAGACGCTGACACAAGGAATTCAAAAAAATGAGTATCGAAATCAAGGCTCCGGTGTTTCCTGAATCCGTTGCGGATGGCACCGTGGCAACCTGGCACAAGAAACCTGGTGAAGCGGTCGCGCGGGATGAACTTATCGTCGACATCGAAACCGACAAGGTCGTGCTGGAAGTTGTGGCGCCGGCGGATGGCATCATCGGCAAAGTGCTGAAGAATGAAGGCGACACGGTGCTCTCTCAGGAGGTGCTGGCGCTGTTCGAGGAGGGCGCCAAGGCTGCTGCTTCTGCTCCGGCGGCGGCCGTTGTCCCGGCAGCCGTCCCCACGGGCGCTGCCTCTGATGACGCACTGAGTCCGGCCGTGCGCAAGCTGATTGCCGAGAACAATCTGGATCCGGCCAAGATCACCGGCACCGGCAAGGGCGGCCGGCTGACCAAGGAGGATGTCGAGAGTCACCTGAAGAAGCCCGCGGCGCCGGCACCTGCAGTGACGTCCGCGACACCTGCGCCGGCAGCCCAGGCCATTGCCGTTGCCGTCGGCGAGCGCGTGGAGAAGCGCGTTCCGATGACGCGCCTGCGCGCCAAGGTCGCCGAGCGCCTGCTCGAAGCCAAGCAGACCACCGCCATGCTCACCACGTTCAACGAAGTGAACATGAAGCCGGTGATGGAGCTGCGCAAGCAGTACGCAGAGAAGTTCGAGAAAGTGCACGGCGTGCGCCTCGGCTTCATGTCGTTTTTCGTGAAGGCTGCCGTCGAGGCGCTCAAGCGCTTTCCTGCGGTGAATGCCTCCATTGATGGCAACGATATCGTCTACCACGGCTTCTACGACGTGGGCGTGGCTGTGTCCTCCGACCGTGGCCTCGTGGTGCCCATCCTGCGCAACACCGAGCGCATGAGCCTCGCCGAAGTCGAGAAGACCGTCGGTGAATTCGGCAAGAAGGCGAAGGATGGCAAGCTCACCATCGAGGAAATGACCGGTGGCACCTTCACCATTTCCAATGGTGGCGTATTCGGGTCGCTGCTCTCCACGCCGATCCTGAACCCACCACAGACGGCCATCCTCGGCATGCACAAGATCCAGGAGCGGCCGATGGCCGTGAACGGGCAGGTCGTGATCCTGCCGATGATGTATCTGGCGCTGTCTTACGACCATCGTCTGATCGACGGCAAGGAGGCGGTGAGCTTTCTTGTGGCCATCAAGGAGCTGGTCGAAGACCCGGCACGTCTCCTGCTGGAAATCTGATCCGCAATCTGGCCGGTGGCAACCGCAAGCGGGCGCCACCGCCTCCCCGAACATGAATGGAAATGACTCATGTCTCAGAGTTTTGACGTTGTCGTCATCGGCGGCGGCCCCGGCGGTTATGAAGCAGCGATTCGCGCAGCGCAACTCGGCTTCAAGGTGGCATGCATCGAGAAGCGTGTGCACAAGGGCAAGCCCTCTCTTGGCGGCACCTGCCTGAATGTCGGCTGCATCCCGTCGAAGGCCCTGCTGGATTCCACCCACCGCTTCCACGAGGCCGCCCATTCGCTGGCGGTGCATGGCATCACTGTCGGCGATGTCACGCTTGACGTGAAAGTCATGCAGGCGCGCAAGGACACCGTGGTGGGGAATCTCACCGGCGGCATCGCACAACTTTTCAAGGGCAACGGCGTAACCTGGCTGCAGGGCACCGGCAAGCTGCTGGCCGGTCGCAAGGTCGAGTTCACGGCGCTGGACGGCCTGGTCGAGACGATCAATGCCACGCATGTGATTCTCGCTTCCGGCTCGGTGCCGGTGAACATTCCCGTGGCCCAGCTGGTGGACGACGTTATCGTGGATTCCACCGGTGCCCTGGAATTCCAGGCAGTGCCGAAGCGGCTGGGCGTGATCGGCGCGGGTGTCATCGGTCTCGAGCTGGGTTCCGTGTGGAGTCGACTGGGCGCTGAAGTCGTTGTGCTGGAAGCAGTTGATGCATTCCTGCCGGCCTGCGACAAGGCTGTGGCAAAGGAGGCACAGAAGATCCTGAGCAAGCAGGGTCTCGATATCCGACTGGGCGCGCGCGTCACGGGAGCGGAAGTAAAGGACAGGCAGGTCACTGTCAAGTTCACCGACAAGGATGGCGAGCACAGCGAGGTCTTCGACAGGCTGATCGTGGCTGTAGGCCGTCGCCCCTTCACAGAAGGTCTGTTCTCGCCGGATAGCGGTATCTCGCTCGACGAGCGCCGCTTCGTGCACGTGGACAACCAGTGCCGTACCTCCGTGCCGGGCGTCTACGCCATCGGCGACCTCGTGCGCGGCCCCATGCTGGCGCACAAGGCGATGGAGGAGGGCATGATGGTGGCCGAGGTCATCGGGGGGCACCACGCTCAGGTCAATTACGACACCATCATCGGCGTCATCTACACGCATCCGGAAATCGCCTGGGTCGGCAAGACCGAGGAACAGGCGAAGAGCGAGGGCATCGACGTCAAGACCGGCCAGTTCGCTTTCGCGGTTAATGGTCGTGCGTTGGCCGCAAACGACGCCCAGGGCTTCGTCAAGTTTGTGGCCGACGCCAAATCCGATCGCCTGCTCGGCATGCACGTGATCGGGCCCAACGCCGGCGACATCGTCCACCAGGGCATGATCTCGCTGGAGTTCGGCGCTTCCGTTGAAGACCTGCAGCTCATGACCTTCGCGCACCCGACGCTGTCGGAAGTGGTGCACGAGGCGGCGCTTTCCGTCGATGGTCGTGCCATTCACGCGATTCAGCGCAAGAAGAAGTAAGTAGCGGGGGCGTAGCCCCCATTTTATTTGTCGAGGCGGCTATGGTCGCGCTTGCGAGTCGGGCTGAGGCCCGATCTTCTGGGCGGGGCAACCACCACTCCGACAGGTAATCAGGAGTCACCCGGCGGCCAACGCGGGTTCCGGGACAAGGTGGCGCAGTGATCCTGCGCCAATCAGCAACAAAGCGATGGTAATCACACAATGAACCTTCACGAGTACCAGGGTAAACAGCTCTTCGCGGAATACGGCCTGCCGGTTTCCAAGGGCTTTGCCGCCAGCACGCCGGCGGAAGCGCGTGCCGCGGCCGAGCGCATCGGCGGCGACAAGTGGGTGGTCAAGGCGCAGGTCCATGCCGGCGGCCGTGGCAAGGCCGGTGGCGTCAAGCTCGTCACCACCCTCGACGCGGTCGAGCAGTTCGCCAAGGACAAGCTGGGCACCAACCTCGTCACCTACCAGACCGACGCCCGTGGCCAGCCCGTCAACAAGATCCTGGTCGAGTCCTGCACCGACATCGCCAAGGAGCTCTACCTCGGCGCCGTGCTGGACCGTGCCACCCGCCGCATCGTCTTCATGGCCTCCACCGAAGGCGGCGTGGAAATCGAGAAGGTCGCCCACGAGACTCCCGAGAAGATCCACAAGGCCACGATCGATCCGCTGATCGGCGGCCAGGCCTACCAGGGCCGTGACCTTGCCTACAAGCTGGGCCTGAACCACGACCAGGTGAAGCAGTTCGTGAAGATCTTCACCGGCCTGGCGAAGATGTTCGTCGAGCTGGACCTGGCGCTGCTGGAAGTGAACCCGCTGGTGATCACCTCCGAAGGCAACCTGCACTGCCTGGATGCCAAGATCGTCATCGATTCCAACGCCCTGTACCGCCATCCCAAGCTGAAGGCGATGTACGACCCGAGCCAGGAAGACGAGCGCGAGCGCCGTGCCGTAGAGTGGGAACTGAACTACGTGGCCCTCGAAGGCAACATCGGCTGCATGGTGAACGGCGCTGGCCTGGCCATGGCCACCATGGACCTCATCAAGCTGAAGGGCGGCCAGCCCGCCAACTTCCTGGACGTCGGCGGCGGCGCCACCAAGGAACGTGTGACTGAAGCCTTCAAGATCATCCTCTCCGACTCTGCCGTGGAGGGCGTGCTGGTGAACATCTTCGGCGGCATCGTGCGCTGCGACATGATTGCCGAAGGCATCATCGGCGCGGTGAAGGAAGTGGGCGTGAAGGTGCCCGTGGTCGTGCGTCTGGAAGGCAACAATGCCGAGCTGGGCGCGCAGAAGCTGAAGGAAAGCGGACTGAACATCATTCCGGCAGCCTCGCTCAACGAAGCGGGTGATCTGGTTGTGAAGGCTGTGGGAGCGTAAGACATGAGCGTACTGATCAACAAAGCCACCAAGGTCATCTGCCAGGGCATCACCGGTTCCCAGGGCACCCTGCACACCGAACAGTCCATCGCCTACGGCACCAACATGGTCGGCGGCGTGACCCCGGGCAAGGGCGGCACCACCCACCTCGGCTTGCCGGTGTTCAACACCGTCGCCGAAGCCGTGGCCGCCACCGGCGCCGACGCCTCCGTCATCTACGTGCCCGCCGCCTTCGCCAAGGATTCCATCCTGGAAGCCGTGGACGCCGGCATCAAGCTCGTGGTCTGCATCACCGAGGGCGTGCCCGCCATCGACATGCTGTACGTGAAGGAATACATCGTCCGCAAGGGCGGCGTGCGCCTGATCGGCCCGAACTGCCCCGGCATCATCACCCCGGGCGAGTGCAAGATCGGCATCATGCCGGGCCACATCCACCTGCCCGGCAAGGTCGGCATCGTGTCGCGTTCCGGCACCCTGACCTACGAAGCCGTGAAGCAGACCACCGACCTCGGCTTCGGCCAGTCCACCTGCATCGGCATCGGCGGCGACCCCATCCCGGGCACCACCTTCATCGATGCGCTGGAGCTGTTCCAGAAGGATCCGCAGACCGAAGCCATCATCATGGTGGGCGAGATCGGCGGCAGCGCCGAAGAAGAGGCCGCGGCCTACATCAAGGCCAACGTGACCAAGCCCGTGGTGTCCTACATCGCCGGCGTTACCGCTCCGGCGGGCAAGCGCATGGGCCATGCCGGCGCCATCATCTCCGGTGGCAAGGGCACCGCGGCCGAGAAGTTCGCCGCGCTGCAGGCCGCCGGCGTGAAGACGGTGGACAACCCGGCGCTGCTGGGCCAGGCCATCGCCGAGATCACCGGCTGGAAGTAATTCCCGTTGCGTGAAAAAGAACGGCCGCATTAGCGGCCGTTTTTTTGCACTGCCCCAGCGACTCCGGGCTCCTGTGCGCCGCGGACGAATATGACGATGTCCAGGCTGCGCAGGCCTGGCGATGGGCGGGTTCATTTCGGCAGCAGGAGCGGGACCGGGCCTGCGGGACGAGGACAGTGGGGCAGGGCGGCCGCTGCCGACGATGGGGACGAATGTGAAAAAGGCCGCTCAAGAGCGGCCTTTTTGCTTGCCGGCCCACCTCTCGCACGAGGTGCACCGACGGGGACGACGCTTACAGCCGTGCGGCCAGTTCGGCGCCCTCGCGGATGGCGCGCATGGCGTCGAGTTCGCCGGCCAGCTTGGCGCCGCCGATGACGTGGAAGCGCTTGTCCGTGATCTTGCCCTCGCCGTCCACCGGGAGCAGGTCCTTCACCGATTCCTGGCCGGCGCAGAGGATGACGTTGTCGACGTCGAGGATCTGGTTCTCGCCGCCGACCCGGATGTGCAGGCCAAGGTCGTCGACTTTCACGTATTCCACGCCGCCCAGCATCTTCACCTGATGGTGCTGCAGTGCCAGGCGGTGCACCCAGCCGGTGGTCTTGCCCGGGCCCTGGCCCATCTTCTTGCCTTCCTTGCGCTGCAGCAGGTAGACCTCGCGCAGCGGCTGGTGGCGCACCGGCGCGGCGAGGCCCCCCGGCTCGGTGGAGTTCACGTCGACACCCCATTCGGCCATCCAGTGGTCCACCGGCTGCGGCGAGTGCTCGGCCAGCAGGAATTCGCTGACGTCGATGCCGATGCCGCCAGCGCCGATCACGGCCACGCGGTGGCCGACCTTCTTGCCGTGCTTGAGAACGTCCGGATAGGAGAGGACCTTGGGGTGATCGATGCCGGGGATCTTCGGCGTACGCGGGGTCACGCCGGTGGCGATCACGACTTCATCAAAGCCGCCGGCCTTGAGGTCGGCGTCACCGACGCGCTTGTTCAGCACCACCTTCACGCCGGTCTTCTTCACCATCGCGCGGAAGTAGCGGACGGTTTCGCGGAATTCTTCCTTGCCCGGCACGTTCATGGCCATGGTGAACTGGCCGCCGATGTCGTCGGCCGCCTCGAACAGGGTCACGTCGTGGCCGCGTTCGGCCGCCACCGTGGCGAAGGAAAGACCGGCCATGCCGCCGCCGACCACGGCGATTTTCTTGGCCCTGGTGGTCTTCACGTAGACCAGTTCGGTCTCGGCGCAGGCCTGCGGATTCACGAGGCAGGTGGAGCGCTTGCCGGAGAAGGTCATGTCCAGGCAGCCCTGGTTGCAGGCGATGCAGGTGTTGATTTCTTCCGGCTTGCCGGCGGCGGCCTTGTTCACGAAGGCGGGGTCGGCCAGCAGCGGGCGCGCCATGGAGATCAGGTCGGCGTCGCCCGAGGCGATGATGTCATCGCAGATTTCCGGCGTGTTGATGCGGTTGGACGCCATCACCGGAATCTTCAGTTCCTTCCTGATGTTGGCTGTCACCTTGCGGAAAGCCGCGCGCGGCACCGAGGTCACGATGGTGGGCACGCGCGCCTCATGCCAGCCGATGCCGGTGTTGAGGATGGTGATGCCGGCTGCTTCCAGCGCCTTGGCGATGACGACGATTTCCTGCCAGCTGTTGCCGCCCTCCACCAGGTCGAGCAGGGACAGACGGTAGCAGATGATGAAATCCTTGCCGACTTCCTGGCGCACCCGCTTCACGATCTCCACCGGCAGGCGCATGCGGTTTTCCAGGCTGCCGCCCCACTTGTCCTTGCGGTTGTTGGTGCGGTTGCAGATGAACTGGTTGAGCAGGTAGCCCTCGGAGCCCATGATCTCGACGCCATCATAGCCGGCGAGCTTCGCCAGCTTCGCGCAGCGGCCGTAGTCGCGGATGGTGGAGAGGATCTCGCTCTCTTTGATGGTGCGAGGTTTGAACACCGAGATCGGCGACTTGCGGTCGGATGCCGAAACAACAAAAGGGTGATAGCCATAGCGGCCCGCGTGCAGGATCTGCATGAGGATCTTGCCGCCTTCGGCATGCACGGCGCTGGTGACGCGACGATGGTTGAGCACGTCGGCGTAGCGGTTCAGGGTGCCACCGAAAGGCAGCAGCCAGCCGCGACGGTTCGGCGAGATGCCGCCGGTGATGACGAGTGCGGTGCCGCCGCGGGCGCGCTCGGCAAAGTAGGCGGCGAGCTTGCCGTAGTTGTAAAAGCGGTCTTCGAGACCGGTATGCATCGAGCCCATCACAATACGGTTCTTGAGCTGGGTGAAGCCGAGGTCGAGAGGCTTGAGCATGTTGGGAAAGGCAGCGGCGGTCACGGGCGTACTCCTGGGGGTCGCAAAGTCCGGGGCAGGACGGTAAACTTAACGGCGTTAAGATACGTGGACGTACAGCAATGTCAAGGCACCCGGACTCTTCCAGAACCCCCTATCACCATGGTGACCTTCGCCGGGAGCTGATTGCGGCCGCAACTACCATGGTCGAGAAGGATGGCGTCGATGCGTTGAGCGTGCGCAAGCTGGCCGAGAGGGTTGGCGTTTCCCAGACGGCGCTCTACCACCATTTTCGGGACAAGCAGGCACTGCTCTGCGCAATTGGTGAAGAAGCCATCGACCACTTCGCCGGTAAATTGCAGGGCGGGCTGGCAGAGGTGGAGGGCCTTGAGGCTCGGTTCGAGCGGTTCGTGACGGTCTATGTGCGTTTTGCGCTCGAGCATCCTGAGCTATACGAAGTTCTGTTCGGGAGGGGCACGTGGAAAGGGGAGGGACCTGAGAGCGAGGCGTTCCGATCCAAGGCGCGTGCATCTTTCCGTAGCTATGCCGAAATGGTCAGCAGCCTGCAGGCCCAGGGATGGCTGTCCCCCGACCTCAATCCCTTGCGACTGGCGCAGGTCCTCTGGGGGACCTTGCATGGCCTCTGCCGGATGTACAACGATGGGCTGGCCTTTACGCCTGGAGACGTCGAGGAGATCAGCCAGTACGCTCGCTGGTTGCTGCAGCGTCTGCGCAACTGGCAGGGATAGGCGGGAAACAGGCAAAAAAAACGCCTGCCGTAGGCAAGCGTAGCTAGTTCAACGAAGGGTGGATGGCGCTTCCAGCCACGACTACATAAATCCATACCGTCAGTTCAGCGCAATTGCATGCGATTAGACTTGGGAGGCTTCTCGCAAATACGACAACGTAGGATCTGTCTGTGGCTCGCCATCACTGCAGGGAAAGCATCTTCCTCACCGAAGATGTCTGCATCAACTAGCTGAGGAAAAAGTAGCACAGGAGGTCGGGAGTCCGTACGCAATTGTCTGACAATATGTGCGTGGGGACGAACGGGCAGATTCACTGTTGCGTAAAGCAAAAGGGCGACCCGAAGGCCGCCCCGTGAGGCTTCAGCGGGTCAATGGTGGTGACCGCCGGCGCCATGGACGTGGCCGTGCTCAAGCTCTTCGGCCGTGGCGGCACGAACTTCAAGCACCTTCACATCAAAGTTCAGGTTCTGACCCGCGAGGGGATGGTTGCCGTCGACGGTGACGTTGTCGCCCTCGACCTTGGCGACGGTAATCACCTGCATGCCATGGTCGGTCTGGGCATGGAACTGCATACCGACTTCGATCTGGTCGACGCCACGGAACATGCTGCGCGGAACCACCTGCAGGAGCGCTTCGTCCTTTTCACCATAGCCTTCGGAAGGAGGCACGCTGACCTTGAGGCTGTCGCCGACCTGCTTGCCTTCGAGGGCATCCTCCAGGCCGGGAATGATGTTGCCGGCACCATGCAGATAGGCCAGCGGCTCGCCGCCCACGGAGGAGTCGATAACGTTTCCCTGGTCGTCGGTCAGCGTGTACTCGATGCTGGCCACGACGTTGTTTGCGATTTGCATGATGAAGTCCTGAGCTTTGATAGGCATGAAGAGCCCGCAATAATAACGGAAGTTAATTCGTCCGGCCCGTAAAATTCCGTCGCCATTCCTTGGGATTCGGATTTCCGCCTCGGGCCGGGCATCAGAAATAGTGGATCCAGGACGCTTCCCCGAACCCCCGCTGCTGACGGCCGGCCTCTAAATGGCCAAGCTGAAGACGCAACGCATTTTGGCCTTTGAGGTCTAGCTGGGTCTCAAGCAGTGCCCGGTGCTCCGGTTTCTCCAGATCGGTCAGATACCGACTGTCCCCCTGCAGTTTCACGCGCACCTGTCCGAGATTCAGCAGGCACCCCAGTCGCGGCCCCGCGCCTGCCCTTCCTCCCTTCTCGAGCTCGGCTCCCGCCTCCGTGGTGAGCGCAACGAGCCCATAACAATCCAGTCCTTCCGCAAGGTTCAGCGTCGCGCCAGCTCCGCCTTCGGCATAGGTGACGCCATGACTGGTGGTGCTGGAAAAGCGTCCCTGACTGTCGATTGCTGCTTGACGATAACCAGCTCCGAAAAACCAGGACCACGGCCGGAAAAAGACATCCCAGCTGGCAAGCGAGTCGATATCGACCAGGGCCAACCGCTCCAGCCGCAGGCTTTGACGTTCCTCGTCGACACGGACTTCCATGTCCAGGAAGTCGATGTGGGCCCCATGCCGGTAACCCGCGGGGGAGTCCAGGAGGTCATGGTAGGCAGGTCGCAGGCGTAGGGTCAGATAGCCGGCGTCCCGGGCCTGGCCGGCACCTAGTGCAAGCCGTGCAGTGGGGTGGCCGTTGGCCGGATCCGTTCCAGGGGCCTCGGGCGTCGCCCGTTGTCCGGGAGCCGGATTGGCCGAGCGGCGAACCAGCAGCTGGCGCAGGTTGCTCCTCGTCTGCGTGTCGGGGCCAGAGGACATGAACAGGTAGTAAAGATAATCGTAGGCGGTTTCCAGGGCAGCGGCCTCCTGTTCGGGGGGCAGTCCGGTCGCCAGGTCGGGCTGTCGGGCAAGGGCGCGCGCGGTGCGATTGACCACTCCATCGTTATCCCGGGCATCCTGGAGCAGGCGACGTTCGGCCGCCGGGCGATAGACCAGCTTGCGCATCAGGCTTGGCTCCTGCACGACACGCCGTACCGTATCGGTTGGTATGGCTTGCAGGGGGAAGGCATCCCGTAGATGCAGTCCAGGCCGTGCCACTTCCATCAGGCTGAGCAATTGGTAACTGCAATTACGCGTCAGGAAATAATACGGAAATTCGATGTTTCTCAATTCCCAGAGATGATCCAGGAGGCGATCCAGTTCGGCGGGCGTAAAGGTCAGCTGGTATTCCCACAGGTCGCGATTCTCGAGGTCGCTGTATTCCTTCACCTTGTCGTAGTAAGGCATCAGCGAGAACACGCCAGGGTATCCACCGGTCAGGCCCTTCCAGGCGAAGCTCAGCGGATTGCTGTCCCCGGCATTGGCGGCATAGTTCACGGCATAGGCAAGTAGCCTTGTATCCTCGGTCTGCTCCGCAGCATCGAGACGCAGGAAGGTGTGCCCGAACATCGACGAGGGGCTGTTCAGGTAGTCCGATGCGAAGACCAGGGTGGCTTGCGCCGGATTGATTGCTTTTTTCCATTCTGTGAGCAGCGGACAGGCTGCTCCTGAAGAAGGCAGTCCCAACCGGGTCCGCAGCCAGGCGCTGCGTGCAGGGAAGCGACAGGGGATGGCATCGCTACCGGCTACTGCTTCCGCATGCAGCTGGTCCAGCAAGGCATGCAGTTCCTGCCGCGGATTCACCCGGCCTTCATTGCTAAGGAAGAAGCTCGCGCTGAGTGCATCGCTCATCCAGCCACTGGCGGTGTGTGCGCTCTCGTAACGCAGCAACAATAGCCAATAAGGGTCCTCTGCCAAGCCGAGGGTATCGGCCTTTTCATGGAGGGGCGGTGGAGCGCTTGCTTGCGCAGTCGGTAATAGCAGCAGGCTGCCAGCGAGGATCAGTCCGCGCAGGAGTTTCGAAAACATGCAGAAGCGTTCGGCTGGTTATTAAGAGGTGGTCGAGCGCAGAAATGAAACACCCGGCCTTGGCCGGGTGTTCGCAGGGTAGTAGCTATCAGGCCTTGGGGACGTAGCCGACCAGAACGCTGTCTTGGGTCATCACCTGCTCCAGTGCAGCCAGAACCTGGCCCGCGGATTCGTTCTGCGGAGCGAAGATCTTGCCGAAGTTGGTCTTGGTGGCCTGGAAGAAGTGATCCTTGTCGGCATCCTTCACGCCCATCAGGTCGGCCAGCACATTCAGGCTCTCGCCACGACCTACCGACATGTCACGGGCGAGGTTGTCGATGTTGGAGCCGGTGAACATGCTCAGGCGGGCGCGGGAGGTGATGGCGCCCGAGCTCTGGCAGCCCAGGGTGCCAGTGGTGATGCCGAAGGTCTGATTGCCAAACGTGCCGTTGGTGGTCGCCCCCAAAACCTTGAAGACCGGACCGGACTGGCCAGCCATGATCATGGAACCGAGGCCGCAGCCGATATCCTGGTCCGCGACGGCAACAGTGGCACTCGTGGACAGCACAGCAATAGCGAGGAGTTTCTTCATCATGATGGTGCATCCTTCTTGATCTTGATGGGGGTCTGCTTTGTCCAAGCAGTCTCGCGAGTGTAGCCGGTCTATGCTGCCTGTACAGTCAGGGCTGGAGACCTTCGGTAGCGGAAGGTCAGCCGCTTGTCACATTATGGCTAACGCACTAATCGAACGTTGGAGCTTTTCTTCCTGGCGCTTGGTAGTACGTATAGCAGCTCACCCCAATCCAGTGCGCTGGCTGTAATTGTCGAATAATTTCATTTCTTATCAATGAGATAGAAATTTCTGGTGTTCGCCTGGTGCGGACGGTCATGTAGATGCCGTCGTGTATTGGGCAGGGGCGCACCTGCGACCTGTGCACTAAATTCCGAAAAGGGGGCATGGAATGCGTATCGCCCCCGCCCTTGCGACGGTGAAAGCATCGTTCTCGGTAATTGCGTCAGGAATCCACGGCTTGCGAGCTTGTCACTGGCTTGGAACTGCTTCGGCTAGAGCATGGGAGAGGCGTTGTCCAGTCTGTCCACAGTTGCAATCGGCACCGCTATAATCCGGGACCGATTTTTCAGGGATACATGATGACGACTTCCCCACGATGGCGAGTGGCAGTATTGGGTGGCGGTAGCTTCGGGACCGTGCTAGCCAACATGGCTGCCGAGAACGGTCATGCCACCACGCTTTGGCTGCGAGACGAGGCCCAGCTGGCGGAGATGACCGCAACCCGTGAGAACGGCCGCTATTTGCCGGGATTCAGACTCGAAGACCAGTTGTGCTTCAGCAATGACCTTGGTCAGGCCGTGTCCGGTGCCGATGTGGTTTTCGTATCCATCCCCAGCAAGGCCTTCCGCTCGGTGGTTCGGGCGGCAAGGCCTCATTTCCGGCCTGACCACATCCTGATCAGTACCACCAAGGGCATAGAACGGGACAGCTTCACCTTGATGAGCGAGATCCTGCGTGAGGAGTCCGGCTCGAAACGCACAGGAGTTCTCAGCGGACCCAATCTGGCCAAGGAAATTGCCGCCCGTATGCTGTCCGGAACGGTAATTGCCAGTACGCAGCCGGACGTTCGCGAGCGCGTTCACCAGGTGTTGTCATGCCGGTATTTCCGCGTATTCGCCAATACCGACGTTTACGGCGTGGAGCTGGGTGGCGCACTGAAGAATATATATGCAATTGCCGCCGGCATGGCTGCCGCGCTCAAGCTGGGCGAGAACTCCCGCAGTATGCTTCTGACCCGCGCTCTGGCGGAGATGAGCCGTTTTGCCGTGCAGATGGGTGCGAATCCCCTGACCTTCATCGGACTGGCCGGCGTAGGGGATCTCATTGCGACATGTTCATCTCCTCTTAGTCGCAATTACCAGGTCGGTTTCGCCCTGGGGTCTGGCAAAACGCTTGAAGACATCATCGAGGATCTCGAGCAGACCGCTGAAGGCGTGAACACGGTTCAGATCGTCAAGCACAAGGCGGATGAGTTCGGCGTACATATGCCCATCGTCGCAGGGCTCTATGAGATCATCTTCAATCGGCAATCGCTTGGCGATGTGATGGCGAGGCTGATGCATGGTGGCCAGACCAGTGACGTGGAGTTTGTTCTCCCCCGGCTTCAGGCGTGAAAGTATTCCTGATGCGTCACGGGGAGGCGGAGCCTTACCGATCGCCGGATGCCGAACGTGCGCTGACTGCAAGGGGGTGGGAGCAGGCAAATGAGGTGGGGGACTGGCTTGCGTCGGTGCTGACGCCGGATGTCCCCGGAGGAACGTTGCTGGCTAGTCCATATCGCAGGGCGCAGGAAACTGCGTCGGCGGTTAACAAGCACCCGCGCCTGCCTGTCCTCACAGTGGGCTGGCTAACCCCTGATGTGGACCCGCGCAGGGCTGTTGCGGCCCTGCAGTCGTTGAGTGATGGTATCGAGTCAGTGGTAATCGTGAGCCACATGCCCCTGGTTGCCGCTGTGTTTCACCTGATTGAGGAAGGCAGCCTTGGAGCAGGGCAGGCATTCGTCCTGGCGGAAATGCGAGCGCTTGAGATGCCTGCTCTCATGCCGGGCCTGGGCGTTCGGGCGGGGGGATTTATTCCGGGCAAGTAAGGCCTAGATGCTCAGGTGCCGCCTGAAGCTTATGCCAGCTACACTTGTCATGTTCGCCTTGATTCCGCGCTTTTCGAATTCCTCGCGCAACTCATTCATGATTATGCGCTCCACTTCACCCTCGATATCCGTCACCAGCTTGCCAAGGAGCGCGGAGAGCGGGCCCCGGTGTTCCTTCACCAGTTCGTCAAGGTTGGTGATTTCAATTGTAATCATCGCATTTTCATCCGGTCTATTCAGGAGTGATCATGGCTGTGCATCCTTGGATGTGCATGCCGTCAAGATTGCTACCTTGGCTTGCGTCCTCACCTGAACGAGTGAGCCGCCTTCTCCCATGCTACAAGAATGCGGTAGTCCGAGTCCTCAGGACAGTGGATGAATTCAGCGTTGGTCAGCTACGTAGCCGTGAGAAAACCAGCATCAGACCCATCAAGATCAGCGTGATCTGCATCCCGCTCAGCTCGCTCAGGCCTTGAGTGGTGGCGCTTCCGCCAAGGCCGCCGAGCAGGGCCACGAAGGCCAGCGTCATAAAGACCAGGTCATAGATGCGCTGCTGCCTTGCCTGCTTGCGATACAGCTCGAATTCCAGTTGCTGGATCCTCAGGTTCTGGTTGACCAGCCGGAGCTCACTGAGCGTTTCACGCATGAGGCCCGGCAGAGGCAGAAAATCTTGAAGCCAGCTGGGGTCATGGTTACGGATCTTTTGCCAGAGTGATTCGAAATTAAGATTGGATTGCAGCCATTGCTGGGCGCGGGTCCTGAGGTTGAAGTCGACCAGCAACGCTTCTAGCTCGGCAACGCTCGCGGACTCACCCCAGACCCTGACTCGCGGCCGCCCGGAGCCAGTGACTGAAGAGGTCCCCAGGAGCGTACGCATGAGGTCGAAGAGCTTGGCATTGACTCTGACTTGCGCGGGATAGGGCGCTTCCTCGCAGACTTCTATGCCTTCGTTGGTAAAGAGGAGATAGAAGGGGAGGTAGGGATCGATGATTTTCACTCGGACGACAAGTCCGTGTAGCGAATGCACGCGCTCTCGGGTGGCCCCATCCAGATCAATAAATGCATTGATCAGCGTTTCGATGGCGCCCAGCCAGAGATAGCGTCCGAGATTCCGGTCGTCTCCGGGCGTGTTGTTGTAGTTGTCGTGGCCCGCCATCATGCGTCTTTGCGCTGCCTTGTTAGTACTGGAAAAGGGTGCGGGAGTATCATTCTAGCGACCCGGCACCCCTGCACAATGCATATCGGTGCGTTGGTGCCGGTCATTCGGGTCAATTGGCTTGTGGCCGCCGGGTTGGCGTCAGCTGCGCAAAGACCATCCTAGGAATATCTGGGTATACTCGCCCGTCGTCAATTTAATCCTGTATGCCATGTCCCTTCTTTTTGATACCTCCTGGCTGAGCGTGGACTGGTGGATGGTTCTACTAATGCCAGCCCTGGCTGCAGGAGTTGGGGGTGTCGGCAGCTGGATCTCCCTTCGGCTCCTGTTCGGGCCGCTTCGGCTCTCTGGCAGCGGAGGTGGGCTGCTGGACCAGCGGGTAGAGGCCGTCGCTGACAGGCTTGCGGCCATTCTCGGGACCCAGATCCGCCTTGCTGACCTCTTTCGCCTGATGGAGCCGGAGAAGCTTGCTGCCCATGTCAGTGACTCCGTGATGTGGCGTCTCGAAGAATATGTGGATGGCATCATGGCGGAGCGCTACTCCGTGCTCTGGGCCAATCTGCCGCAGGTGCTCAGGCAGCGGGTCTACGACCGGATCGGGCGGCAACTTCCCGCGATCCTGGACAATCTCGTTGAGGATATGGCTGAAAATGTTGATGAGCTTGTCGACATTCGGCAGCTCATCAACTGCCTCATTCTCGAAAAGCGGCAATCACTAGCCGGCTTGCTTGCCCAGGTTCTTGATGAGGAGCGCCGATTTCTCCTGCGTGCCGGCATCTGGACGGGGCTCGTGCTTGGCGTGCTGCAGCTGCTGGTCTGCACGTATTTTCCGGCGCCATGGGTAGTGATTTTATCGACAGCCGGAGTAGCAGTTGCTGCGTTGCTATTTCCCAGAAGCCTGATGTTTCCAGCCGACCCCGCCAGCGTCACGCTCTCAAAGGTTCTGCTGTCCGATCAGCCAAGGCTTGAGCGTGCGCTGGCACATCGTTTTGCCGAGGATATCTTCAGCCTGCGCAGGCTCATGCAGATGATGCTGACCGGGCCCCGTGAGGCACGTGCCCGTTCCATGATGCGACGGCATATGCGTCCGCTCCTGGAGGCCGGGTTGGTCCGTACCACGGTCCAGATGATGCTGGGCGCAGAGGGTTATGCCTATATCAAGCAGATGGTGGTGGAGCGTGTCAGCGAGCTCACTCTTGATGCGTTGGCGGATGGCACGGTCTACCAGCGTGGCAATGACAAGGTTGAAGACGCCTGCATGGTTCGAATTGGGCGGCTCAGGCCCGTGGAGCTGCGCGAGATGGTCCAGTCGGTCCTCGACGAAGGACTCTGGATCCGGTTGGCGGCAGTTGCCTCGGCCGGCCTGGTGCTGGGGGCGATGGAGTTCTGGCTCTTGAGTGCAATTTCCGGCTGATGCTGGTTGCCCGGGGTGGGGCTGGTTAGAATCGGCACCGGTCACCGGTGAAGGGAGCGGCGAATACCATGAGCGGCAGCAAAAAAGCAGGCGATAAGAAGTTAAAGTTGTCTCCTACCAAGGACTTGCGCAAATACACCCAACAAATCTGGCTGGCGGGTCTTGGTGCGTTTTCCCGGGCGGAAGAAGAGGGCGGCAAGCTCTTCGATAACCTGGTCAAGGTCGGCGAGGACCTCGAGAGCAAGACCCGGGAGATCGCCGATACTGCGGTAGGGGAAGTGCGGGGGCGCATGCTTGAGAAGGCGACTGACACGCGCGAGCGCGTCGAGAAGGCCTTTGACGACCGAATCACCAATGCCCTTACCCGCCTGGGCCTTCCCTCCCAGCGCGATCTTGACCAGATCAATCGCCGCCTGGACGTGCTGACCGAAATGCTGCAGGAAGTGCAGGAGCAGCTCCGGTCAGACCGGCCGCGTAAATAAGTGGCCAGTCGCCCATTCACCCCTAAAACTGTGATGCTGGTCTTAAATCCCTAATAAAGACGGAGTATGCCCTTTCCTCTAGCTCAGCCGAGGGGTAAATAGTCAGCTAGTGACATTTTTTGCCTCAGGGCGAGCGAGTCCGGGAGACGCATCATGCCCGTTGAACAAAAAGTAATTCGAGTAGATGAGCTTCAGGTCGGGATGTACGTGGCCAAGCTCGATCGTCCCTGGATCGAGACTCCATACCCCTTACAGGGCTTTTACATCAAGGACTTGGGCGAGGTAGACCAACTGCGCCGCTACTGCCGGAATGTCACGATTGACCTTTCGCGCAGCCGCGCTGCTGTCGAACCCGTTCGTCACATGGCGCCCAAGCCACAGGTGTCGCCGGCACCTGCCGCGGCAGCCCCAAAGCTTCGCAAGCCCGCATACCAGACTTCCGTTTCCATGCCGCAGGAGGTCAGTGCCTCCCGTGAGCTGCACCAGCATTTCGCCCGTGAAGTGGAAGCTGTTTACCACCGCCTGGCCGAGGGCAAGGCGATCAACATTGAAGCGACCCGTCAGGTAACCGGGCAGGTAGTGGAAAGCGTCATCCGTAATCCAGATGCCATGGTCTGGCTGTCCCGTGTTCGTGAAAAGGACTCCTACAGCTATCACCATGCGTTCCGCTGCGCCATTTGGGGCACGGTTTTTGGGCGGCACCTCGGGATTTCGCGCTCTGCCCTCGAGAGCCTTGCGCTGGGCCTGACGCTGATGGATGTGGGCAAGGCCAAGCTGCCTGATGGCCTACTCAACAAGAGCGGCATGCTGACTCCCGCGGAACGGTCGGAATTGCGCCGCCATGTAGGCTACAGTCTTGAAATCCTGGGTGGGATGCCCGGGATGGGTGAGCAGGTCCTGCAGATGGTTGCCGAGCATCACGAGCGCTTCGATGGCTCTGGCTATCCCAACCAGCTGGCTGGCAAGGCAATCTCCCCGCTCGGCAAGATTGCGGGACTGGTAGACACCTATGACGCGATGACCTCGGAGCGGCCCTATGCCCGCGCGCTCACCTCCGTCGAGGCAGTCTCCCGGCTCTATGACCTTCGTAACACGGAGTTTCAGGCGCAACTGGTCGAAGAGTTCATCCAGGCGATCGGGGTTTATCCCACGGGTACCCTTGTCCACCTGAGCAATCACGAGGTAGGTGTCGTGATCGCGCAGAATCCCGAGCGACGCCTGCGTCCCAAGCTCCTGGTCCTGCTGGATGGTGACAAGAAGCCGGTCGGACGCCCGCGTTACCTCGACATGCTGTCGACTACCCATGACTCTGCCGGCGAGCCCCTGCGTATCATCACGAGCCTGCTCCCGGGCACATTTGGCGTTGATCCTGCAAAGGTGCAATTGGCTGCCTGAATGCGTGCGCTGTCAGAAAAAGGGGCCGGCTTTTGCCGGCTCTTTTCATGGCGCGGCCGGTCTCCGCAGAATTGCTGCTTATGCGTTGACACGTCCGGAGGCACTCCATAGAATGCGCCGACTTTTTGCGGGAATAGCTCAGTTGGTAGAGCACGACCTTGCCAAGGTCGGGGTCGCGAGTTCGAGTCTCGTTTCCCGCTCCAAACATCAAAAGGCCGGTATCCCCGGCCTTTTTTGTTGGTCTTGCCGGGGCAAGGGTAAATTTCCCCAAGTGCCGGGCTGATGTGGCTCCGGACCAACGCTCGCAGGGTGAAGGCGGAAAGACATGTCCAAGGCTTCGAGTCCCATCGGTGTTTTCGATTCCGGCATTGGCGGCCTGACGGTGGTACGCACCCTGATGGAGCGGCTGCCTTTCGAGGACATCATCTACTTTGGCGACACGGCCCGCGTGCCTTATGGCGTGAAGTCCCGTGAGACCATCCAGACGTTTACGCGCCAGATCGCCGAGTACCTCCTCGCCAGAGACGTGAAGCTGCTGATCGTCGCCTGCAACACCATGGCGGCCGTGGCGATCGAAGAGGTGAGGGCGCTATCCACAGTGCCGGTGCTTGACGTCATCGATGCCGGGGCCCGTGCCGCGGTAGGCATCACCCGGCAGGGCGTGGGGGTGATCGGCACCCCGACCACCATTAATTCCAATGCTTACGCGCGCAGCATCCATGCGCTCAATCCCGATGTTCACGTCCACTCCCAGGCCTGTCCGCTGTTCGTGCCGCTGGTGGAAGAGGGATGGCTGGATAATGAAGTGGCCCGTTTGACGGCCCGTGAATATCTCAGGCCCGTCTTCGTTGAGCAGATAGACACGCTGGTCCTGGGTTGCACGCACTACCCCCTGCTCAAGCCCCTGCTAAAGGAGGTGGCCGGCCCCCGGATACAGCTGGTGGATTCAGCGGTCACGGTGGCCGAGCAGACGGCAGCGACCCTGGATCGTCTCTCGCTGCATAATCCCCAGCGGGTTGCTCCCCGCTATCAGTATGTGGTCACCGATGTTCCGCTGCGGTTCCAGACAATCGGCAGCCGTTTTCTGGGACGGGAGCTGACGCACCTCGAACAAGTGCGCTGGTAGCGGGCTTTGAGAGTCTGCAAGACTTGGCGGGAGATACCCCTGTCGGTTATTGTCAGTGTGATAAAAACAAGAGCTCTCAAAGGCCTGTCCCCCTGTCTTCGGGTGATCTCCCAGCTTCTGAGTGTTGTGCAGTCTTGATTCCGGGGCCTCTCCGTGAGCGAAAAGCGTTACCAGGTATTCATCAGTTCGACCTACACCGACCTCCAGGAAGAGCGTTCGACCCTGACTCAGGTTCTTCCTGCGATGGGCTGCATTCCC
The DNA here is from genome assembly GCA_029237815.1 of Moraxellaceae bacterium. GTDB lineage: Bacteria > Pseudomonadota > Gammaproteobacteria > Pseudomonadales > Moraxellaceae > UBA2031. The sequence goes on along the minus strand of JAQZBP010000002.1, from coordinate 373,288 downwards.
TGCGGACTCGATGTGCAGCCGGTCGGCACCTCCGCCTGGACGGCCCTGAAGAAACTCATCGATGAGTCGGATTACTATGTGGTCCTGCTCGGCAGCCGCTACGGATCCCTCTCGCCCTCCGGGATCAGTTACACACATATGGAGTATGTGTACGCCTCCACCAAGCAGAAGCCTATCCTTGTCCTGATGCACGACAGCCCGGATTCAAGGCCGGTCCAGTTCCAGGAGAAGACGCCCGAGGGCCGTCGCCAGTTCAGCGACTTCCGCCAGTTGCTTGCCAAGGGCATGGTCGCGGGCTGGAACGATACCCGCAGCCTGGACCAGGCACTGCGGCGCTATCTGCCTCAGCTCATCAAGTCGCGGCCTGCCACTGGCTGGGTCCGGGCCACCACCCTTGGCAGTCCGGAGCAGGCGAAGGAAATCGAGCGCCTCAAACAGCGCGTGGTGGAGCTTGAACAGGAGCGGGAGCAGTTGCTGGTGCAGCAGGCGGGATCGCTGGGTGCGTTGTCGCAAGGCCAGGAGCTCTTCGACGTCGCGTACCGCTGCAAGGCCTACGCAGCCGGCAATTGCGAGGACGTGCCCGCCAAGTCCCAGCTGAGCTGGAACGCCATCTTTTCCAGCTTCGGTCCGCACCTCAGCCAGCCCCAGCACGAGGACTTCATTGCCGCCCGCATCGCCGAGCGTGTCCAGGAGTCGGCCCTGAAGGATATCCAGGTGACGCGTCCCAAGACCCATGCCGTCACCGACATCGTGCTCGCCCCCCTGTGCTTCAACACCATCAAGCTGCAGTTCCGCACGCTGGGGCTGATCCGCCGCGTGCCGCGCGACGACGCCCGCACCTGGTGGCAGCTGACCGCGCAGGGCGAACAGCAACTGACCTCTCTTCTCGCAGTGCGCAGGTCGTCACCGGCCCGCTCCGCCTGACTGTCCCTTTTTGTGATGCGCCCGTCGTGCTGAGTCATCGCTCCGGCACGCGTCCCTGCTAGCCTAGGCACCTGTTTTTGTTCGAGCTTTTTGATCCGATCGGGCAAGGGCCCGGTCCCGCTTTTGGCATTGGCTGAGGTTTCGCATGCGCAGATGGAACGGCTGGGGCGATGAGTCCACCGATTTTCCCGCCCACCCCGGTGTACGGGTCTTCCTGACGGAGTTGCTGGGAGCGGCGAAAGCCCTTCCGGATGCCACCTACGAGGCGGTTAAGGCGATGGTGCCGGCCTCCCGCCTGCCGGCCCATCCGCTGGTCAGCACGGAGTCAGGCATCCGCCTGCGTCATGCCAGGGGCCAGAGCCTGCCGGACTGGCTGGCCATGCGCTCCGGCGACATGGGCGTATTTCCCGATGGCGTGGCAGAGCCCGTGTCGGGTGCCCAGGTGCGCGAGCTCCTGGATTACGCGCGCCAGCACGACGTTGTTGTCGTTCCCTATGGCGGCGGCACGTCGGTGGCGGGACACATCAATCCGCTGCCGCTGGCAAAGCCTGTACTGACGCTGTCACTCGCGAAAATGAACGCGCTCATCGCGCTCGATCGCGAATCGCAGATCGCCACCATTGGCGCTGGCGCCACGGGGCCGCGCGTGGAAGAGCTGCTGAACGCCCAGGGCTACACGCTCGGTCACTTCCCGCAGTCCTTCGAGCTTTCCACCATCGGTGGCTGGGTCGTGACCCGCTCCAGCGGGCAGCAGTCGCTGCGCTACGGCCGCATCGAGCAGCTGTTCGCGGGCGGCACGCTCGAGACACTGCAGGGCTCCATGGTCATCCCCACCTTTCCGGCGTCCAGCGCAGGTCCCGACCTGCGTGAACTGGTGCTCGGCTCCGAAGGTCGCATCGGTGTGCTGACCGAAGTGAAAGTCCGCGTGACCCGCCTGCCCGAGCGTGAAGAATTCCATGTCTTCTTCCTGCCGGACTGGGCGTCCGCGAGCCGCGCCGTGCGCGAGGTGTCCCAGAGCCGCCTGCCGCTCTCCATGGTGCGACTCAGCAATGCCGAGGAAACCCGCACCCAGCTGATCCTGGCCGGTCACACCCGCAGCATTGCGCTGCTCGATCGCGTGCTGCGCCTGCGTGGCGCCGGCGATGGCCGCTGCATGATGACGGCCGGCATCACGGGCAGCGATGCGAATGTGAAATTTGCACTGAACGAACTGAAAAAAGTGCTGAAGCCCTACGGTGCCGTGGGCACTGGGCAGCTGCTTGGCAAAAAGTGGGCGGCGAACCGCTTTCGCGCGCCCTACCTGCGCGAGTCGCTCTGGCAGCTAGGCTATGCAGTGGACACGCTGGAAACCGCGGTCGACTGGCCGCGTGTGACTCCGACGGTCGAAGCCATCGAGGCAGCGTTGCGCGACGGCCTGCAGGGCGAGCAGGAGAAGGTGCTGGCCTTCACGCACCTCTCCCATATTTATTCGCAGGGCTCCAGCATCTACAGCACCTACGTCTATCGCGCCGGCCGCGACTATGCGGACACCCTGGCGCGCTGGGAAAAGCTCAAGCGCGCCGCCTCGGAGGCCATCGTGCGCATGGGCGGCACCATCAGCCACCAGCACGGTGTGGGGCGTGACCATGCGCCCTACCTGCCGGCGGAAAAGGGCGAGCTCGGCATGAGCACCCTGCGCACGCTGTGCGAGCATTTTGATCCGGAGCACCGCCTGAACCCGGGCAAGCTCCTGCTGGACGACAAGTAGTAGGAAAGGTCTTCTGCATGACTCGTGAAATGTTGAATCGTGACGCGGCCTGGGGTCGTGTCACGCAGGAAAAATGGGACATCGTGGTGATCGGTGGCGGCATTACCGGTGCCGGCGTGGCGCGCGAAGCGGCGCGCCGCGGCCTGAAGACGCTGCTGGTCGAGCAGCGTGACTACGCCTGGGGCACCTCCAGCCGCTCCTCCAAGATGGTGCACGGCGGACTGCGCTATATCGCGCAGGGCGATATCCGTCTCACCTGGCATTCGCTCACCGAGCGCGAGCGACTGCTGAATGAAGCGCCCGGACTCGTGTCGCGCATGGGTTACTGGTTTGCGCACTACCAGCGCGTGTTCCCGGGCCGTTTCATCTTCGGCATCCTGCTGATGGTGTACGACCTGCTGGCGGGCCACCGCGACCATCGTTTCCTCCGCAAGCCGGAATTCCTCAAGCGCATGCCGGGCTATCGTGACAGCGGCCTCACCGGCGCTTCGCGCTACACCGACGCGCTGGTCGACGATTCGCGCCTCGTGATGCGCGTGATCGACGAGGCACAGGCCGACGGCACGCTGGCCATGAACTATGTGAAGGCCGAGTCGCTGATCATGGACAACGGCCGCGTGACCGGGGTGAACCTGCTCGACGTGAACGGCAACCGCAAGGCCGTCGTACACGCGGACGTGGTGGTGAACGCCACCGGCGCCTGGGCCGACCGTCTGCGCGAGAAGCTTGCCGGTGAGAAGAAGGTGCGCCCGCAGCGCGGCAGCCATGTCGTGCTGGCGCCGGGCCGCCTGCCCGTCAGCGAGGCCGTCATCTTCATGCACGCAGACGACAAGCGCCCCTTGTTCATCTACCCGTGGGAAGGCCGCACCATTGTCGGCACTACCGACCTCGATCATCGCGACGACCTCGACAACGAGGCCACGATTTCCGCCGCGGAGTTCGACTACATCCTGCGCGGCGTGAACTCGCAGTTTCCCGGCGAAAAGATCACGCGCGACGACGTCATCGCGACCTGGAGCGGCGTGCGCCCCATCGTGGCCTCCGGCGGCGCCGTGAACCCGTCGGCCGAGCGCCGCGACCATATCGTCTGGGACAACAGCGGCCTCGTCACCGTCACGGGCGGCAAGCTGACGACGTTCCGCCTCATCGCGCTGGATGTGCTGAAGGCCGCCAGGCACTACATCCCGACACTCGATGCCAGTGACACGAAGGCGCCGGTGTTCCGCGCTGTCGGCCCGGTGGCCACCCAGTATTCCGCAGCGGACCTGCAGCGCCTGAAGGGACGCTTCGGCTTTCACACCGACCAGTTCCTGGCCGAGGCGAAGCCGGACGAGCTCGTGCCCATGCCGGGTGTCGAGACCCTGTGGGCCGAGCTGCGCTGGGCCGCACGCCATGAGCAGGTCCAGCACCTCGACGACCTGCTGTTGCGCCGCACCCGTCTCGGCCTGCTGTTGCCGAAGGGCGGCGAGGCGCTGTTCGCCGGCATCCGCGCCATCTGCCAGAGCGAGCTGGGCTGGGATGACGAGCGCTGGGAGCGCGAGGCGCAGCGCTATCGCGAACTCTGGCTGCGCCATTACGGCTTGCCGGACGCACCGGCCCCGGCCCGGGTCGCCAACGCCTGACGCCTGCGGCAGGTTCCCCGGGGCTACAAAAAGGAAAAGAAAAAATGCCCGACACCCTGCTGGCAATCGATAACGGCACGCAGAGCGTGCGTGCCCTTCTTTTCGATCTCGAGGGCAACCTGCTGACGCGTTCGCAGGTCAAGTTCGATCCGGTCTACCACGCCGCAGAGCCCGGCCAGGCGGAGCAGTCCGCCGAGTACTACTGGGACTGCATGGCGACTGCGGTGCGCGGGCTCTGGGAGCAGGGCGCGCGCCCCGGTGACGTCGTCGGCGTATCGCTGACCACCCAGCGCGGCACGGTGGTCCCCGTGGATCGTGCCGGGCAGGCGCTGCGTCCCGCCATCACCTGGCTGGACCAGCGCGAGGCCACGCGCCTGCCCCGGCTGTCGATGCACTGGCAGGCCGTCTTCCGCGCCCTCAAGGCTACGGACACGCTTAACTACCTCTGTCGCCAGGCGGAAGCCAATTGGCTGCACGAGCACGAGCCGGACGTCATGCGGCGCATGCACAAGTACCTGCTGCTCTCCGGCTACCTGACGCACCGCCTTACCGGGCAGTTCCGCGACGCCGTTGCCGCCCAGGTGGGTTACATCCCTTTTGATTTCCGGCGCCAGCAGTGGGCCCGCTCCTGGGACTGGCGCTGGGAAGCCATCCGCGTCGGCCGCGAGCACATGCCCGAGCTCGTGCAGCCGGGCGAGCCGCTTGGTGTGATCACGGCCGCGGCCGCGGCAGCCACCGGCATTCCGCAGGGGCTGCCGCTGTTTGCGTCCGGCGCCGACAAGGCCTGCGAGGTGCTCGGCTCCGGCTGCCTCGATCCGCGCCTTGGGGCTCTCAGCTTCGGCACCACTGCCACCATCAACACCATTCGCCGCAATTACGTGGAAGTGACGCCGCTGCTGCCGCCGTATCCGGCGCCGGTGCCTGGCCACTATTGCACCGAGGTGCAGACCTCGCGCGGCTTCTGGATGGTGAACTGGTTCCGTGACGAGTTCGGGGGCAGCGACATGGAGCGCGCGCGCCTCGAGATCGTGCCCGTCGAGACCATCTTCGAGGAGCACCTGCAGGGCACGCCGGCGGGCAATCTCGGCCTGATGCTGCAGCCCTACTGGTCGCCGGGCGTGCGCGAGCCGGGCCGCGAGGCCAAGGGTGCGCTGATCGGCTTCGGCGACGTGCACGGTCGCGAGCATGTCTACCGCGCCATCATCGAAGGGCTGATGTATTCGCTGCGCCAGAGCAAGGAGCGCATCGAGAAGCGCTGCAACGTGCGGCTGAAAAGCCTGCGGGCCTCCGGCGGCGGGGCGCAGTCGGATGGCGTGGTGCAGATCGCGGCCAACGTCTTCGGCCTGCCGGTGGAGCGTCCGCACACGACAGAAACCTCCGGCCTTGGCGCCGCCATCTGCGCGGCGGTGGGCCTCGGCCTGCAGCCGGACTTCCGGACGGCGGTGGCGCGCATGACCCGCGTCGGTACGACGGTGCGTCCGGGCCATGCCGAGCAGGCGCTATACGAGCAGCTCTTCCGCCGCGTCTACCAGCCGCTCTACACCCAATTGCAACCGCTCTACCAGGAGATCAGGAGCATCACGGGCTATCCTCGCTAGACGATTTTGTTCCATCGGTGATGGAGTCATCCGGCGGCGTCATCCGTTCACGGCCGGTGGCGTTAAGGCGATGGTCAACGGCAGCGGGGCGCAGTAGCTGACGGGGCAGGGCCGGGGGCTTTCCCGGCCGTTGCCAGCAGGTATCATGCCCGCTCAAGCAAGGAGCCTCCTGATGAAATCCCTATCCCGACTGGTCCCGGTCCTCTCTCTCAGCCTGGTGCTCGGCGCGTGTTCCAGTACCACCGACTCGGGCGCCATCGGCGTCAACCGCAAGCAGTTCCTGCTAGTCTCCAGCAGCGAGGTCGAGGCCGCCGCGCTGCAGGCCTACAAGGGCGAACTCGGCGAGGCCGCCAAGGCCGGCAAGCTCAATAATGACAAGGCGATGCTCGAGCGCATCCGCGTGATCGCCGACCGCCTGATTCCCCATGTCAAAACTTTCCGTCCCGACGCCCTGCAGTGGCAATGGGAGGTGAACCTGGAGAGCAACGAACAGCTCAACGCCTACTGCGCGCCGGGCGGCAAGATCATGTTCTTCACCGGCATCGTCAACAAGCTCAGCCTCACCGACGACGAGATTGCCGCCATCATGGGCCATGAGATGGCGCATGCGCTGCGCGAGCATGGCCGCGAGCGCATGTCACAGGCGATGGCGCAGCAGCTCGGCGTGCAGCTCGGTACGAAGCTGCTCGGCATCGAGGACCAGGCGCAGCTGGCGCTGATGGGCTCGCAGCTGCTCTTCGGCCTGCCCAACAGCCGCGGCCAGGAGAGTGAGTCCGATGTCGTCGGCCTCGAACTCATGGCGCGCGCCGGTTTCGATCCGCGCGGTGCGGTCTCGCTGTGGGAGAAGATGGGGCGCGCCAGTGGTGGCGGTGGCCCGGCCTTCCTCAGCACGCATCCCTCCGGCCCGCAGCGCATAGCCGAGCTGCAGGCCAAGCTGCCGGCTGTCATGCCGCTCTACCAGCAGGCGAAGGCGGGCGCCGGCAAGCCGGTCCCGCGTGTCGTGCCGCGCACCTGAACCGCGTCAGACCACCCGGAAAGACCGCCCGCGGGCGGTCTTTTTTTTGCCCTTGAAAATGCCTTTTTGACGCCTATCTACAGTCTCATCGAGAGCCGTGTGCCGGCCTCAGGCAGGTCGGGCCGGCGGCTCGGCCATGCAGTTGCGAATGCAGACTTGTCAGGAGGTGTGAGATGACCCAGTTACGCTGGAGCCCGTTCCGCGAAATCGAGGAACTCTTCGACCGCTACAATCGCGTGATCGGCGGATCGACGCAGGCGGCGCTGCCGTCCGGCAACGCCGGCGGCCGCGAGGCGCTGGCGCGGCCGGACTGGCTGCCCGCCGTGGACATCCTCGAGAAGAAGGACAGCTTCGTGCTCAAGGTGGAGCTGCCCGAGGTGAAGAAGGAGGACGTGAAGGTCAGCGTCGACAACGGCCTGCTGACCATCTCCGGCGAGCGCCGCATGGAGGTGGACGAAGAGGACAAGGAGACCCAGCAGCGCCGCGTCGAGCGGCTCTATGGCAGCTTCAGCCGCAGCTTCACGCTGCCGGAGGAGGCTGACGAGGGCGCCATCGACGCCAGCTATCGTGACGGCATGCTGATGCTGACCATCCCCAAGACCGAGAAACCCGCGCCCCGGGCCATCGAGGTGAAGGTGCATTGAGGCCGGGAGTCCGGCCGCAACGAAAAGCCGGCGAACTGCCGGCTTTTCCGTTTCCGGGCGGCAAGGCGGCCGTGGCTCTCTGGCAGGGGACAGATGTCCCTGCTGTTTGCGCCAGCTCAAGGTTCCGCGGCGGAGCGGCCAAAGAGGCTCCGCGCCGGCCCGGCCCCGGGCATATAATCGGCGCCAGAGTCATCCGAGGTCCCCATGTCACGCCAGAACCTGATCGAAAGCCGTCTGCGGCAGGCACTTCCCCTGACGCACCTGGAAGTGCTGAACGAATCCCATAACCACAGCGCCGGGCAGGACACCCATTTCAAGGTGATCGCCGTGAGCGACGCCTTTGCCGGCCTGCGGGCGGTGGCCCGGCACCAGAGGATCTACGCGCTCCTGCAGGATGAAATGCAGCGCGGCCTGCATGCGCTTGCGTTGCATCTCTACACTCCCGAGGAGTGGGCCGTGGCCGGTGCCGCGCCCGAGAGTCCCGCCTGCCGTGGAGGCAGCAAGCATGGCTGAGGCGGTGGTCATTGCGGCGCTCTACCACTTCGCGCCGCTTGCGGACTTCCAGGCGCTGCGCGAGCGTCTGCTGGCGCGCTGCCGCGAGCTCGACATCCGCGGCACGCTGCTGCTGGCGGAGGAGGGCATCAATGGCACTATCTCCGGCACGCGCGAAAGCATCGACGCCATCCTCGCCCACATCCGGGCCGACGCCCGGCTGGCCGCACTCGAGCACAAGGAATCCTTCAGCGACCGCCATCCGTTCCGGCGCCTCAAGGTAAAGCTGAAGAAAGAGATCGTCACACTGGGCGTGCCCGGCGTGGACCCCAACCGCATCGTCGGCACCTATGTCGAGCCCGAGGACTGGAATGCCCTGATCAGCGACCCCGAGGTCGTGCTCATCGATACGCGCAACGACTACGAAGTGGCCATTGGCACCTTCGCCAATGCCGTTGACCCTCGGACGCGCAGCTTCCGCGAATTCCCGCAATACGTGCGCGAGAATTTCGATCCGCAAAAGCATCGCAAGGTGGCCATGTTCTGCACTGGCGGCATCCGTTGCGAAAAGGCGTCGAGCTTCATGCGCACGGAGGGCTTTGCCGAAGTATTCCATCTCCGGGGCGGTATTCTGAAGTATCTCGAGCGCGTAAAGCCGGAGGAAAGCCTGTGGCAGGGCGAATGCTTCGTCTTCGACCACCGCGTCGGTGTCACCCACGGCCTTGGCGAAGGCAGTGCGGAGATGTGCTTCGGCTGCGGACATCCCGTCACGCCGGAAGAACGCGAACAGCCCGGCTATGAGGAGGGCGTCAGCTGCCCGCACTGCGTCGCCGCCCTGACCGCGGACAAGCGTGATCGCCTGCGCGAACGCATGCACCAGATCAGTCTGGCCCGACAGCGCGGCGAGGCCTTTTAGCGCATGGCCAGCCTGCTCCTGCTCGAGGATGACACCGCCATCGCCGAGCCCCTGCGCTATGCGCTGGAGCGGGCAGGGCACCAGGTCACGCACCTGCTGCTGGGGTCGGAAGTCGTGGCGCGGGTGGCGGCGGATCGTCCGGATCTGCTGATCCTCGATGTCGGCCTGCCCGACATCAGTGGCTTCGAAGTCCTGGCGCGCGTGCGCCGCGAGTCGCGGGTGCCGGTGCTCATGCTGACGGCGCGCAGCGAGGAGGTCGACCGCATGCTCGGCTTCGAGCTTGGCGCCGACGACTATGTCCCGAAGCCATTCAGCCCGCGCGAAGTGGTGGCGCGCGTCGCCGCGATCCTGCGTCGGGCGCAGGCCCTGCCTGCCAGTGCGCTGGCCGCCGGCGACATCGAGCTCGACGAGGTGCGTGCCCGCGTCACCTGCCGTGGCACGCCTCTGGCGCTGACGCGCTACGAATACTTGCTGCTGGCCGCATTCATGCGCGCACCGGAACGCGTCTTCTCGCGCGGCCAGCTTATGGAGATGGTGTGGTCGCACGATGTCAGCCAGGAGCGCACCGTCGACACCCACATCAAGTCCCTGCGCGCCAAGATCCGCGAAGCGGCGCCCGATCTCGATCCCATCCAGACCCATCGCGGTCTTGGCTACAGCTGGCAGCCATGAAGCTGCGCCTGCGCGTCTTCATCGTGATCGCGCTCGTGGCGGGCCTTGCCGCCTGGCAGCTATATGCGAATTTCCGCGAGCAGCTGAAGCCGGCGCTGCAGCAGGCCACCGAGGATGTCCTGGTGGACACGGCGGCGTCCTATGCACTGCTCGCCGAGCAGGATCTGCGCGATGGCCGCCTGGAGCAGGGGCGCCTCGCGACGGCCTTGCGGGCGCTGCCGGCGCGCGAGCTGCAGGCGCGGATATGGGGCTATGAGCGGCATCACAGCACGATCGGCGTCTATGTCACCGATGCCCGGGGCATCGTGCTGTTCGATTCCGCGGGCAAGCGCCAGGGCCTCGACTATTCGCGCTGGAACGACGTCTACCTGACGCTGCAGGGCCGCTACGGCGCCCGCAGCACGCGCGATGATCCCGCCGACCGCCTGAGCACCGTCATGTATGTGGGCGCGCCGCTGCTCGACGAAGCCGGCCGTATCCGGGGCGTGCTGACGGTCTACAAGCCCGTGCAGAGCCTGCAGCCCTTCCTGCTCAAGGGGGAGCAGGCGCTGTCGCGGCAGGCGCTCCTGGTCCTGCTGGCGGCGCTGTTGCTCGGCATGGTGCTGGCGTGGTGGATCGCGCGCGGCATCGGCCGCCTGGTGGATTACGCCGATGCCATGGCAAAGGGCGAGCGCCAGCCCCTGCCCGCCACCGGCAGCAGCGAGCTGGATCGTCTGGCTGCGGCCATGGACCACATGCGCAGCGAGCTCGACGGCAGGCGCTATATCGAGGATTACGTGCAGGCCCTGACGCACGAAATGAAGAGTCCGCTGGCCGCCATCGGCGCCAGTGCCGAGCTGCTGCAGGACGATTCGCTGCCGGCGGAGGACAGGGTGCGCTTCGTGGCGGGCATCCAGCAGCAGAACCGGCGCGCGGAAGCCCTGATCGAGCGCCTGCTGCACCTGGCGAGGCTGGAGCAGCGCCAAGTGCTCGAACAGGCGGCACCGCTCGCGCTTTCGGCGCTCTGGGCCTCGGTCTGCGAGGAGGCCGCACCGCGACTCGAGCAGAAGCAGCTGCAGCTCTCCTGTAGGCAGGATGACGCCGGACGGATCACCGGTGACGCTTTCCTGCTGCAACTTGCCCTTAGCAACCTGCTGGAGAATGCGATCGCCTTCGCGCCGGCCGGCAGCCGGCTGGAAAGCGCGTTTGCGCAGGAGGCGGGCGTGGTGGTGTTCACGCTGCGCGACCAGGGGGGCGGTGTTCCCGATTACGCGCTCCCGCAGGTCTTCGACCGCTTCTATTCACTGCCGCGACCCGGTGGCGGTCAGCGCAGCTCCGGCCTCGGCCTGCCGCTGGTGCGCGAGATCGCCCTGCTGCACGGCGGCAGCATCCGCCTGGACAACCATCCCGACGGCGGCGCGGTCGCCACGCTTCGACTGCCGCGCGCCTGACGCACGGCTTCACACCGATTTCACATCCGCTCCATCGTCCCCGCAAAGCCGCCCGGCACACTCCTTCCAGCCTCAAACGGATGGAGTGTCCAAAATGAAGAATCCCCTGCTGCGAAAGCTTTTGATGATCCTGGGCCTGACCCTGCTTCTGTGCATCCCGCTGCGCATGGTCGGCGTGACGGTATGGGAGCGCTCCTCGACGCGTGACGCCGTCAGGACGGACCTTGCCAACAGCATGGCGGGCGAGCAGTGGGTGGCGGGCCCCGTACTGGTGCTGCCCTACTTCGAACGCGTCGTGACCCGCCACAAGGACGCCGGCGGTGTGGAGTCCGAGACCGTGGAGTGGGTCGAGCGCAGCAAGGTCTGGCTGCCGCGCACGCTCACCCTGCAGGGTGCCCTGCAGAACACGCCGCGTCGCCGCGGCATCTACGAGGCCCAGCTCTACCAGAGCGACCTGCAGGTGCAGGCGTCCTTCGATCTGCGCAGGGATCCGATGCCGGAAGAGAGCGACAGCCTGGACTGGGGCAACCCCTACCTCGCGCTCGGCATCGGCGATGTGCGGGGCATCAGCGAAATGCCGCGTGGCACGCTCAACGGTGACGCGCTGGCGTTTGAAGCCAGCCCCCGCCTTGGCGCTTTCGGCAGCGGTGTGCATGCCCCGGTGCTTGTGAGCCAGGGGGAGCGCCTGGACGTGAAGCTGGATATCGTGCTGAAGGGCATGGAGCGCCTCGACTTCCTGCCCATTGGTGGCGAAACCACCATCGTGCTGGCGAGCAACTGGCCGCATCCGTCTTTCCAGGGGCGCTACCTGCCGGACCACTCGGAGATCGGCAAGGACGGCTTTCGGGCGCGCTGGAGCACGACCTTTCTCGCAACCGGCATGGAGAAGCTCTTCGGTGACTGCATCAGCAACGGTGGTGCCGACGCCTGCGCGCCTTTCATGCAGAATGTCATGGGCGTGAAGCTGATCAAGCCCGTCGACATCTACCTGCAGTCGGAACGCGCGCTGAAGTACGGCTTCCTCTTCGTGGGCTTGGCCTTCGCGGTGTTCTTCTTCTTCGAGGTCCTGAAAGGCCTGCGCATCCATCCCATGCAGTACCTGCTGGTGGGCTTTGCCCTGACGATCTTCTTCCTGCTGGTGGTGGCGCTGTCCGAGCATGTGGCGTTCGTGCTGGCCTATGGCGTGGCCTCCGGCGCGTGTATCAGCCTGCTCGCTTTCTATGTCTCCTTTGTCCTGAAGAGCTTCTGGCGAGGGCTGGGCTTCGCCAGCCTGATGACGGTGCTGTTCGGCGTGCTCTATGCGCTGCTGCAGGCGGAGGACTATGCCCTGCTGATGGGATCACTGCTGCTGTTCGGCGTGCTGGCGATCGTGATGATCCTCACCCGGCGCCTGGACTGGTTTGCCATCGGAGATGCTCCGGCTGTCCTCAACGCTGGCACGCCGACACGATAAGAGGCAGGACGGAAAATGGGCCTGCCGGGAAGCCGGCAGGCCCATTTTATTGGCAAGTGGTAGTTCAGGCAGTCTTGGGTGCGTGGAAATGCAGGTAGAGCTCGGTCAGGACATCCGGGATCTGCTGCGCCAGTTCGCGCGTCAGCTTCTGGTCGCGGCGGATGTGCTGCAGCTCCGGATCGTCAATGAGGTCGGAGAGGACGACCATGGGCAGTGTCAGGTCCGCAACCAGGTCCTCGTTGACGTCGTACCAGCTGGCTTCCTTGAGGAACATGCCCTCCATGAAGCCGGCGCACCAATCGTTCAGGTCCGTCGACTCGGTCGCCTTGAGCGTCAGGGGGCAGGGCAGGGCGAGCGACTGGCCGTGGTAGAGGGTGGCATGGATCTCCTTGCGCCATGCCTCCAGGTCCGCGCGCACCTGTTCGGCACGCGCAGGGTCGACACAGATGGGCTGGTCATCGAAGAGCGAGGGCAGCCAGACGTCGACCGGCGGGGTATCGGGGCCCACCGTCAGGGCGGTCAGGAAGCCATGGGTGGCGACGAAGTCGAGCCCATCCGTATTGTCTTCACTGTCCAGGAAGTCCTGTAGGCGCTGCCGGGTCTCGGCGGGAAGGGCATGGTTTTCGTGCATGGGGCGGGCTCCTTTAGACGCGAATTGTAGGCCAGTGTCCCCATCCAACCCAAATGCCCCTCATGTATGGCTGACAGTGGCCAAGCGCATGGCCGATAATCCGCCGCCATGACACAGTCTCCTCGCGACATCCTGCACAGCATCTTCGGCTACGAATCCTTTCGCGGTCCTCAGGAAGCCATCGTCGACACCATCATCGCGGGGGGAGACGCGCTGGTGCTCATGCCCACCGGCGGTGGCAAGTCGCTCTGTTACCAGGTGCCGGCCCTGGCGCGTTCCGGGACCGCGATCGTGGTCTCGCCGCTGATCGCCCTCATGCAGGACCAGGTGGCGTCCCTGGTGCAGTCAGGCGTGCGCGCTGCCTACCTCAGTTCGACACTCGACTGGCAACAGGCCCAGGCCATCGAGTCGCAACTGCTCGATGGCCGCCTCGACCTGCTTTATATCGCGCCCGAGCGCCTCGTGACCGCGCGCATGCTGGACATGCTGTCACGCATCCACATCGCCCTTTTTGCCATCGACGAGGCGCATTGCGTCTCGCACTGGGGGCACGATTTCCGCTCCGACTACCTCGGGCTCTCCCTGCTCAAGGAGCAGTTCCCGCAGATCCCGCGTATCGCGCTCACGGCCACGGCCGATCCGCGCACGCGTGCCGACATCATCGAGCGGCTGGGGCTGCAGAATGCCGAGATATTCATCAGCAGCTTCGACCGTCCCAACATTTTCTATCGCATCGCGCAGAAGCAGAAATCACTGGACCAGCTCGAAGCCTTCATTCGCCGCGAGCATCCGGGAGATGCCGGTATTGTCTACTGTCTCTCGCGCAACAAGGTCGAGAAGACGGCGGAGGCGCTGAACCAGCGCGGCATTCGCGCGCTGCCATATCATGCGGGCCTGCCGGGCAACGTCCGGGAAGAGAACCAGACCCGCTTTCTGCGTGAGGAGGGGATCATCATGGTCGCCACCGTCGCGTTCGGCATGGGCATCGACAAGCCCAACGTGCGCTTCGTAGCGCACCTCGACCTGCCGAAGAGCATAGAGTCCTATTACCAGGAAACCGGGCGTGCCGGACGTGATGGCCTCGCTGCCAACGCCTGGATGGTCTACGGCATCGCCGACGTCATCAAGCTGAAGTCCATGCTGGACCAGTCCGAGGCCGGCGACGAACACCGCCGCGAGGAAAAGCGCAAGGTCGATGCGATGCTGGCGCTCTGTGAAACCGTGCAGTGCCGTCGGCAGTTGTTGCTGGCGCATTTCGGCGAGCACCTGGCGGAGCCCTGTGGGCATTGCGACAACTGCATCGAGCCATCTCCTACCTGGGAGGCAACCGAGCCTGCACGCATGGCATTATCCGCCGTCTACCGTACCGGCAGCCGCTACGGTGTCGAATACCTGGTGGACGTCCTGCGTGGCGAGCGCACCGAGCGGCTCCTGGCCAACGGCCATGAGTCACTGTCGGTCTTCGGGCGAGGCGCCGAATTGCCAGAAAAAGAGTGGCGCTCCATCTTCCGCCAGTTGCTGGCGCGCGGCTTCTTGCAGACGGATCCGGAGGGCTTCGGTGCGCTGCGGCTCGACGATTCCTGTCGGCCACTGCTGCGTGGAGATGCGACACTGATGTTGCGACGCGAGCAGGCGAAAACGGTCACCCCGCGCAAATCCGGTGGCAAGCCTGCACTGGATATTGCAAGTGAGGATCGCGTACTCTGGGAAGCGCTTCGTTCCAAGCGCCGGCAGCTTGCGCAGGAACAGGGCGTCCCTCCCTATGTGATATTTCACGACAGTACGCTGATGGAGATCCTGTCAGCGCGTCCACGCAGTCTCGTCGAACTTGGCAGGGTTGCAGGAGTCGGCGACAAGAAACTAGAGCGTTATGGCGAAGCCTTCCTCGATGTCGTCATTGAATATGCCTGAGTATCGCGCCCGGCCGGGCGAGTGGCAGGAGTATCGTCACGAGAGCGGCGAAACGCTGGATTTCCGTTTCATCCGGAGTGCTCGCCGGACCATTGCCCTCTATGTGCATCGCGATGGTTCCGTGCTGGTGCGGGCGCCCCTCCGCGCTCCCTACGCAGAGATTTTTCTTTTCCTGCGTGAGCGCTGGGACTGGATGCAGCGGCAGCGCTCACGCTTTTCGCAGGAACCGATTCCCCGCCAGCAGTTGTTCCGGGAGGGCGAGAGCATCCTGCATTTGGGTGAGGAGCTTGTGCTGCGCCTTGGCGCGGCATCCCGGGCCCGGGTGGTCAGGAAGGGTGGCGAGCTTCATGTCGCGGCTCCGGAGGAGAGCCTGGACGACCGGTCAGGTCTCGCTGCATTGGTCGAGGCGTGGCAGCGTCGGGAAGCCAGGCATCTATTCCCCGAGCGACTCGGCAGTTGTCACGAGGCGATGCGCGCGCTCTCGCTTCCATTTCCTCAGTTGAAAATCCGCAAGATGCGCTCCCGTTGGGGAAGCTGCAGCAGAAGTGCAGTCATAACGCTGAACCTGGAGTTGGTCAGGATGCCGCTGCAGTGCATCGATTACGTCATTACGCATGAGCTGTGTCATCTGGTGGAATTCAACCATAGCCAGCGGTTCTACTCTCTGCAGGAGAGTTTCCTCCCGGACTGGCGGGAACGGCGCAACATGCTGGAGGATCTCGCGCGGCGCTCGCCGCGTTAGCGGCTCGCTGATTGGCTCATCTGCTGCAGCGGCAGGCTCAGGATGAACGTGGTGCCTACGCCAGGCGTGCTGCTGACTTCTATCCGGCCATGATGGCGTTGGCTGATGATGAAGTGCGAGATTGATAGCCCGAGTCCGGTGCCTTGGCCGACTGCCTTGGTGGTGAAGAAGGGGTCGAAGATCTGGCGGCTGGTCGACAGGTTCATGCCAATACCATTGTCCTCTACCCGGATCTCCGCAAATGGCGGCACAAGCCTTGTACTAATGCGGATGAGAGGCTTCTCCCGCCCGGCTTCCTGCATGGCCTGCGCAGCGTTCTTCAGCAGGTTGACCAGTACTTGCTGCAACTCGGCGCCTGAAGCAGGAATTGCCGGAAGGCTTCGGTCAAAGTCTTCCTCAATGACGAGGCGCGCATGCAGGCCCGGCATCGACAGTTCGATGGCGCTGCGCATGAACTCCACACTGGCGTGAGCCACGTAGTTCACATCCGTCGGTTCCAGCTGCCGGCTGGAGCTACGCGAAAATTCGAGCATGTGGCGCACGATTTCAGCGGCCCTGTGGCCCGCGCTTTCCATTCCCCGCAGAAACCGATTGATGTCGCGGGCTTCGAGGTAGTCGTGCAGGACCTGCATGTCGACGCCGAGCGCCCGTGCGGCCGTCTTGTTGCCCGGTAGCTCGGGGTTCAGGCGGCGCTGGATGTTTTGCAGGCTCTGCAGAATGGCCGCAAGCGGGTTATTGATCTCATGTGCCATGCCGGCTGCGAGCTCCCCCAGCGATTTCAGCTTTTCATTCTGGAGCATCATGCTGTCGAGCTTTTGGCGCAGCGTGACGTCATCCACGCGGATAACGGCGCCGGTCAGCTCCAGCGAATGCAGGGGATAGACGGTAATGTCGACATACCGGGTCGAGTTCAAGTGCTCGATCTTTACGCTTTCCTTCGTGGAGGGCTCGCTGTTGGCGATGGCTTCGTCGATCATCGCCGGCGTGACGGGGAGTTCCGGATAGATTTCATGCAGTCGGAAGCCGAGGGCCTGCTTCTCTCGTATCCCTGTCGCCAGCTCCGCTGCCGCATTCCAGTGCGTAACATGACTGCTCGGTGTGACCCCGATCATGATGGACGGCATCGAGTTGATGATGCTGTTCAGGTATTCCTTGGTTTCGTTCAGTAGGGCAGTGGTAACGCGATGCCGTTGCTCGGCCTGCTCCAGCGTGTCAGTTGCCTGTCGCCAGGAGTCCGTACGTGCACTCAGTCGTTGCTCAAGGAGCGCAAGCGTTTCACGTAGCGAGGAGATGGTCTGCTTGTGCCGCTTGCGGTTGCGAAGCAAAACGGCAATCAGCAAGGCCTCGATCACAATTATCGTCAAAGTGAGCGGCAGCAACAGACGGGCTCCCGGAGAGGTGAGAGGATTGCCGGACCCACAAAAAGCAAAGCAGGGCATGGCCCTGCTTTGATCACCGTATTTCGCTCAGAGGCTGGCGTCACTTGTGGCAATGGAATCGCCGTCCTGCTTGAGGGCGGTTTCCATCCATTGCTTCACGCGGTTCGCATCCCCGATGCGGGTGTAACGCCCGGCAGAGTCCATCAGCACGATGACGACAGGCGTCGAATTGATGCGTGCTTGCATTACCAGGCACTTCCCGGCTTCGTTGATGAAGCCGGTTTTCGAAATCTCGATATGCCAGCTGTCATTTTTGACAAGCGCATTGGTATTTCGATAGCTCAGTGGACGACCGCGGGCATAGACGACGTGCTCCGAAGTAGTGCTGTAGCGCTGGATGTCGGGATAGGAGCGAGCAGTCTTTACCAGACGAACCAGATCTGCCGGCGATGCGCTGTTCTCGGTATGCAGGCCAGTACCATCCAGAAAGCGCGTGTTCGGCATGCCGAGTTCATGCGCCTTGCGGTTCATGGCGGCTACTGCTGCTGCAGTTCCGCCCGGGTAAGTGCGTGCCAAGGCAGCGGCAGCTCGGTTCTCCGAAGACATGAGCGCCAGCAGGAGCATCTCGTTACGGGGCAGGGTTGTGCCGACGGTCAGCCTGGAAGTGGTGTGTCTCAAGGTGTCCACATCTGCCTGGGTAATCGTTATCGGCTCATCCATGGGCAGTCGCGCGTCCAGCACCACCATTGCAGTCATCAGCTTGGTGATCGAGGCAATGGGCATGGTCCTGTTTGGGTTTTTGCTATACAGAATCTCGCCCGTTTCCGCATTCATGACCACGGCGGCACGGGACTGAAGCGAGAGCGATGCGCCTGCTTCGGGCGCCTGGAATATTTCCGTAGGGCCGATGCGGTGGGGAAGGTTGGCCAGTGCGGCCAGGCGTTGCCTTTCGGCGACACTCATGCGTGCAACGGGAGCGCGTCGCTTGCCATAGCGGGAAACGCGGGACGAAGCTTTCTTCCGGCTCGCCGTGCTCGGCCGCTTGACCTTCTTCTTTGCGACGGCCTTGCTGGATTTCTTCTGTACCGAAGCTGTCCGAGGCGCATCCTTGCTGCTAGCAGCGGCCACGGCAGGCATGCTAAGGCCAATGCTGATCAGTCCGATCAGGAGGGGCCTCAAGCCAATGTTCAGGATTTCTTTCATAGTAATACTCGTAGTTACTGCCAGGCACCTTCGGTGCAACATCAAGACCTGTTTCCAATCCCTTGAAATAGCAAAGAATGGCGGTGGATAACCGCCAACACTTGATCAACTGTACTAGTGTGCTTTTTAACAAAATCACCCATTGCCCACAAGTTTTTATTGTTTGCATAAGTGATTGATATGTAATGGATTATCTTTTATCGATTGAATCGAACGATAGTATTGTGAACTTCTTAACAAGCTGTTTCTAAGTATTTTTACCTACTTTCACGTGGCTGGTTCACGTATTACCCTGTCAGCCCGCCCCCGGGGTGGGGGTATCTTCTGCCTTGCTTGAATGGAGTACAGCGTGATCAAGGTCCTGGTGGTCGATGACCACGATCTGGTACGCATGGGTATCACCCGGATGCTGACGGATATTGCCGGCATAAAGGTTGTGGGTGAGGCCTCCAGCGGGGAAGAGGCCATCCGGCTGAGCCGGGAGCTGTCGCCCCAAGTGGTCCTGATGGATGTGAAGATGCCAGGCATCGGTGGGCTGGAGGCGACACGCAAGTTGCTGCGGCAGGACCCCGATCTTCGGGTGGTGGCGGTGACGGCCTGCGACGAGGAGCCTTTCCCGTCACGGTTGCTCAAGGCGGGCGCGGCGGGATACCTCACCAAGGGCGCAGCTCTTGAGGAGATGGTCAAGGCCATCCGTGCGGTTGCCAATGGACAGCGGTACATCAGCCCCGACATCGCCCAGCAGTTGGCGCTGAAGAATCTCGAGGAAGAGAAAAGTTCGCCCTTCGAGGCACTCTCCGAGCGCGAGATGCAGATTACGATGATGATCGTAAACTGCCAAAAGGTTCAGGAAATCTCGGATCGCCTCTTCCTAAGCCCCAAGACCGTCAACAGCTACCGCTACCGGATATTCGAGAAGCTAGGTATAGACAGCGATGTCGAGCTCACCTTGCTGGCTGTTCGTCATGGCTTGTTGAGCGCAGATACCGTCTGAGCGCTCTGGATATTTCCTGATGGCCCCTGCGTCGGAAGGGATTGCTGGCCATATCGCCAGCATCCTTCAAAGTCTGCCTGCCTCGCCAGGGGTCTACCGGATGATCGGTGCGAAGGGCGATGTGCTTTATGTGGGCAAGGCCCTTAGCCTCAGGAACCGGGTTTCCTCCTACTTCCAGAAGAACGTGTCCAGCGCCAAGACAAGGGCGCTCGTGGACCGCATCGTCAATATCGAGGTCACGCTCACCGGCTCCGAAACAGAGGCGCTCCTGCTTGAGCAGACCCTCATAAAGGAACTCCAGCCGCCCTACAATATTGTGTTGCGTGACGATAAATCCTATCCCTACGTCTTCATATCCGAAGGTGAGCCGTATCCACGCCTCGCCTTCCATCGGGGCGCCAAGAAGGCGAAGGGGCGTTACTTCGGCCCCTATCCCAGCTCGCAAGCAGTCAGGGAGAGCCTTTATGTGATGCAGAAGCTCTTCCGGGTCAGGCAGTGCGAGGACAATTTCTTCCGCAACCGTGAGCGCCCCTGCCTGCAGTATCAAATAAAGCGATGTCGCGGGCCCTGCGTCGGCCTGGTGAGCCCGGAAGAGTATGCGCAGGACGTGAGTCACACGGTCCTTTTCCTGGAGGGGAGGAGCGACGAAATCACCGGTGATCTCATTGCACAGATGAACACTGCTGCAGACCGATTGGACTTTGAGGCGGCTGCGCTCTATCGCGACCAGTTGACAGCCTTGCGGCGCCTGCAGGAGCAGCAGTTTGTCACCCGATCTTCTGGGCAGGCCGATGTGTGGGCCGTTGCGGCTCAGCCGGGTGGCGTCTGCGTACAGGTCCTTTTCGTGCGTGACGGCCGCGTACTGGGGAGCAAGTCCTTTCACCCGAACATGTTTGGCGAGACCTCTGCGCTGGAAATCCTGGGAGAATTCCTGCCGTCCTTCTACCTTCGTTCCGGGGGCGGACTGGATCTTCCGGATGAAATCATCGTGGGCGAGGCGCTGCCGGATTCGGGAGCGCTGTGCGAAGCCATCAGGTCCGTGCATGGTCGAGATGTGGCCATCAAGCATCGGGTGCGCGAAACCCGCCAGGCCTGGTTGCAGCTGGCCAGGCTCAACGCAGATCAGGGGCTTGTGACATGGATGGCAAACCGGACGCAGTTGGGGGTGCGATTCTCTTCCCTGCAGGAGGCGCTTGGCCTGGATGCACCGGTGTCCCGCATGGAGTGCTTCGACATCAGCCACTCCATGGGAGAGGCGACCGTCGCCTCCTGCGTGGTGTTCGATAGCGCCGGGCCACGCAAGCGTGACTATCGCCTTTTCAATATCGAAGGCATTACTCCCGGGGATGACTACGCGGCGATGGAGCAGGCGCTGACCCGCCGCTACCAGAGGCTGAAGGGAGGCGAAGGCGTGATGCCCGACATTCTCTTCATCGATGGTGGCAAGGGTCAGCTATCACAGGCCGTGGCGGTGCTTGGCGGCCTTGGGGTGGAGGGCGTCCTGCTGGTTGGAATCGCTAAGGGGGAGGGGAGAAAGCCGGGGCTCGAGACCCTGCATTTTGTCGATGGAGCGGACCTTCAGCTTCCGGCCGACTCCCCGGCGCTGCATCTGATCCAGCACATACGGGATGAGGCGCATCGTTTTGCCATCACAGGGCACCGTGCGCGGCGGGGCAAGCAGCGCAACCGCTCCTCGCTAGAGGACATTCCGGGTGTCGGGCCCAAGAAGCGGCGTGACCTCATACAGCACTTCGGCGGCATGCAGGAGCTGGCGCGGGCCAGTATCAAGGACCTCGCGACGGCACCGGGGATTAGTTTAAGATTGGCGGAAGCTATTTATGACGCCTTGCACAGTCACTGAGCGGGTGTGCACGACACTGCCCTGATCTGTGTGGAGACACCCTTGAGCGCCGGCACCCTGCTGAACATTCCAAATGCGCTTACCTTGCTGCGCATTGTCCTGATCCCCGTCCTGGTGGCCCTGCCCTACGCATCCTTCGAAAGCCGGTATTTGGTGACGGCGGTGGTGTTTCTGATTGCCGCCATAACGGACTGGTTTGATGGCTACCTTGCCCGCACGCTCAATCAGACCTCGGCGTTCGGGCGGTTTCTCGATCCGGTTGCAGACAAGCTGATGGTGGCTGCAGCGTTGATCATTCTGGTTCAGTGGCACGCCAGCAATGTGCTGATGGTCATCTCGGCAATCGTGATTGTCTCCCGCGAGATCACCATTTCCGCGCTGCGGGAATGGATGGCGGAAATCGGGAAGCGGGCGAGTGTGGCGGTGTCCTATATCGGAAAGCTGAAGACAACCATGCAGATGACCGCCATAACGGTGTTGCTGGTAAATGACCCGATGCTGGACAGGCTGGGCTTCCCGCTGCTGGTCGTCGCGGCGGGCCTGACGATCTGGTCCATGGTGGTTTATTTGCGGGCGGCCTGGCCGGACCTGAAAAAATCCTGAGCGATCACATCGGCTTGCATTGACAGGCGAGGTTGCATCGGTAGAATTCTGCCTCCTTCGTTCAGGTTTGCTCCTGGCGTTGGCCCAGCGGGAATAGCTCAGTTGGTAGAGCACGACCTTGCCAAGGTCGGGGTCGCGAGTTCGAGTCTCGTTTCCCGCTCCAGTTTCCAGAAAGCCGGCTTATGCCGGCTTTTTGCTTTGGGCGTCCTTTTTGGCCTGTTCAATACCCCCCTTGCCCATTAACATTGTCGGCTTTCTGAACCGGCGGAGAGCAGCATGATAAGCGGCAGCATCGTTGCCCTTGTGACCCCCATGCATCCTGATGGAGCGGTGGATTGGGAGGCCTTGCAGCGCCTGGTGTCCTGGCATGTTGCCGAAGGTACCGGCGCGATCGTGGCGGTCGGCACTACCGGTGAGTCGGCCACGCTCGATGTTGATGAGCACCTCGCGGTCATCAAGGCGGTCATTTCGACGGCGGCGGGCCGCATCCCCGTCGTTGCCGGCACCGGCGCCAACTCCACCCGCGAAGCCATCGAACTCACGCGTGCCGCCGCCGACGCCGGTGCAGATGCCTGCCTCCTGGTTACGCCCTATTACAACAAGCCGACCCAGGAAGGCCTCTTCCTGCATCACAAGGCTCTATCAGAAGCCGTCGCGATTCCGCAGATCCTCTACAACGTCCCGGGACGCACCGGCGTGGATATGAGCAATGCCACGGTGGCTCGTCTTGCCGGACTGCCGAATATCGTGGGCATCAAGGACGCGACAGGTAACCTCGGGCGTGGTCGCGAACTGATCGAAATGGTTGGTGATCGCATGGCCGTTTACTCTGGCGATGACGCCACTGCGCATGAGCTCATCCTGATGGGTGCCAAGGGCAATATTTCCGTTACGGCCAATGTGGTGCCCGGCCAGATGGCAAGGATTTGCGCAGCCGCGCTGAAGGGAGATGCCGAGTCGGCGCGCCGCCTGAATACTCCGCTCGAGGCCCTGCACCGGGACCTGTTCATTGAGTCCAACCCGATTCCGGTCAAGTGGGCCCTGCATGAAATGGGGCTTATCGGAAACGGTATCCGCCTGCCGTTGACCATGCTTTCCGAAAGCTGCCGCGAACCGGTGCGTTTAGCGCTCCGGCTGGCCGGAGCACTGTAACAATGACGCACAGGCTGCTGGGGCTTTTCGTGCTAGTGGTGCTATCCGGGTGTTCCGGCCTACGTGATCGCGGCGATGAATACCGCTCTGCCAAAGAGATTCCTCCGCTAGTGATTCCACAGGGGGCAGAGGCAAGGCCCATCAAACCGCTTTATCCCATTCCGCCGGGACCGGTTCCCGAAACCTGGCCCAAGAAGTTCCAAGTGCCTGCGCCCAAGCCCCTCAAACTTGATGAAGCTGTCGGGGTGCAGCCGGGAGCGGCCTCGCCCGCGGTCGTGGACAAACCCATCCTGACGCAGGATGGCAATGGATATCCCTTGCTTAGCGTGACCGGCGACTTCAACGCGGTGTGGGACCGTATCGAAGAGGTCCTGCGCATGTCGGGCGTCAGAATCAGCGACCGCGACCAGCGGGTGGGACTGTATTTCCTGAGTCTCGATGATGAGACTGGCAAGGGCGTGCCCTACCAGTTGCGTATCACGCGCGGGCAGAGCGCCTACACCCTCACTCTTCAGAAGGACGATGACACACTGGCACCCAAGCAGACGACGAGCTCTCTCTTCGAGGCCATCGTGAGTCGCTGGCCGGGGCTGCCGGAAGTGCAATAAGCATTCCTTTGCCAGTAGATGATCTGCCGCCCTTGGTGCTGCATGGCAGCAAGGGCTTGTGACTGACTTCAGGCGGTACCGGAGATAAAAATGGAAAAGCGCGAACTTCTTTATACCGGCAAGGCAAAGTCGGTCTATACGACCGATGATCCGGATCGACTGGTCATTCTTTTCCGCAACGACACCTCCGCCTTTGACGGAAAGAAGGTCGAGCAGCTTGATCGCAAGGGCATGGTGAACAACAAGTTCAACGCCTTCATCATGGAAAGGCTGGCGGCGGCCGGTATTCCGGTGCACCAGGAAAAGCTGCTCTCGGACACGGAGTCGCTTGTAAAACGCCTGACCATGATTCCCGTCGAGTGCGTGGTGCGGAATTTTGCTGCCGGCAGCCTCGTGCGCCGTCTCGGCGTGGAGGAGGGCATGGAATTGACTCCTCCCACCTTCGAGCTGTTCCTGAAGAACGATGCGCTGGGCGATCCCATGGTGAACGAGTACCACGTACGCTCCTTCGGCTGGGCTAGCGATGAGCAGCTGCAGCGCATGAAGGAGCTGTCCTTCCAGGTCAACGAGGTTCTGAAAGAACTCTTCGATGCCGGCAACATGCTTCTCGTGGATTTCAAGCTGGAATTCGGCGTGTTCCATGGCGAGGTGGTGCTGGGGGACGAGTTCTCGCCCGATGGTTGCCGCCTCTGGGACAAGGCCACCCGCAAGAAGCTGGACAAGGACCGCTTCCGCCAGGGTCTTGGCGGCGTGGTGGAGGCCTACGAGGAAGTCGGGCATCGCCTCGGCATGCAGTTCGACTGAAGCTGTGAGCCCGGTCACGGTCGCGGATTGCCGGGCTCCGGCCGGCCTGTCACACTGCAACCACGACTGGCTTGGCAAGTCGCATCAATCGAATACCTTCATGGAGTCCGGACTATGAACAAGACCATTCTTCGCGTCGTGGCGGTTGCAGCACTGGCGTCCACCCTCAGCGGTTGTTTCCTGACCAAGATCGTCTCGGTTCCGATGCGTGTGGTAGGTGCCGTGGTTTCGATCGTTCCTGTGGCCGGCAACACCGCCAATGACGTGATCCAGGGCGCGGCCAATACCGTGGATGATATTCCCCTCTGAGCTCTTGTTTAGGCAGGGCCGAGCCGGTATCTTTGCGCCCTCGCCTGGAGAGGTGGCGGAGCGGCTGAACGCGTCGGACTCGAAATCCGGAGTAGGGGTCTCCCCTACCGTGGGTTCAAATCCCACCCTCTCCGCCAAAACATGAAAAGCCCCGCTGATGCGGGGTTTTTTATTGCCGCACTTCAGGGCGGCGGCCGGGGCGCTCGCCCGTCATATCTGCGCCTGTATAATTCGCCCGTTTTCCATTTGCCGGATGCGCCATGACTCCTGTCCGTACCCGAATCGCTCCTTCCCCCACCGGCGATCCCCACGTCGGCACCGCTTACATTGCCCTCTTCAACCTCTGCTTTGCCCGGCAGCACCAGGGGCAGTTCATCCTGCGCATTGAGGACACCGACCAGGTGCGCTCCACGCGGGAATCGGAGGAGCAGATCCTGCAGGCATTGAAGTGGGTGGGCCTGCAGTGGGACGAGGGCCCGGACGTCGGCGGCCCGCATGCGCCGTACCGCCAGAGTGAACGCAGCGAAATCTACCGGCAGCATGCGCAGGAACTGGTCGAGAAGGGGCATGCCTTTCATTGCTTCTGCTCGGCAGAGCGACTCGACACGCTGCGGGCCGAGCAGACCGCGGCGAAGCTGGCGCTCGGCTACGACGGGCACTGCATCCAGCTCGCGAATGTCGAGGTGCAGCAGCGCCTGGCGGCTGGCGAGCCGTCCGTGATTCGCATGAAGGTGCCGCGCGAGGGCATCTGCGAGGTGCCGGACATGCTGCGTGGCGCCATCGAGATTCCCTGGGAGCAGGTGGACATGCAGGTGCTCATGAAGGCCGATGGGCTGCCCACCTACCACCTCGCCAATGTGGTCGACGACCACCTGATGCAGATCTCGCATGTGATCCGGGGCGAGGAGTGGATCAGCTCCGCGCCCAAGCACATCCTGCTGTACCGGTATTTTGGTTGGCAGGCGCCCGTATTCTGCCACATGCCGCTGCTGCGCAATCCGGACAAGTCCAAGCTGAGCAAGCGCAAGAATCCGACCAGCATCAACTATTACGAGCGCATGGGCTTCCTGCCCGAGGCGCTGCTCAATTATCTCGGACGCATGGGCTGGTCCATGCCCGATGAGCGCGAAAAGTTCACGCTTGCCGAGATGATTGCGCATTTCGACCTCAACCGTGTCTCGCTTGGTGGCCCGACGTTCGATGTCGAAAAGCTGTCCTGGCTGAACAGTGTCTGGTTGCGCGAACTTCCGGTTGCCGATCTGGTGGGAGCCTTCCAGCGCTGGATCGGCAGTGACTACCTGCACAAGGTGGCGAGCCAGATCCAGCCGCGCATCCATACTCTTTCGGATGCGGTCGGCTGGGCGGGATTCTTCTTCTCGGGCGCCGTGCCGGTCACGCCTGAGAGCTTCCAGCACAAGAAGCTGACCGTGGACGAGATCCGCCGCATCCTGCAAGTGTCCCTGTGGGAGCTGGAGGCGCTGCGCCGCTGGAATCATGAGGAAATCAGCGCGCTGCTGGGCCGAATCAGCGAAGCACTGGGCTACAAGCTGCGCGACTTCATGTTCCCCTTCTTTGTTGCCATCGCGGGTTCACCTTCGAGCACGCCGGTGATGGAGTCGATGAATATCCTCGGTCCCGACATCACGCGTGCGCGTCTGCGCCAGGCCATCGCTGTGCTGGGCGGTGTTTCAAAGCAGGAGTCCAAGGAATGGGAGAAGGCATGGCGTGAGCGCAACGCGGCAGGTGGCGTCGTTGACACCCCTGAGGGCGCTGCCTAGAATCCGCGCCGCGTTCGCTGGAGCTCAGGCGGATGCCGCAGGCTGGGGCTATAGCTCAGCTGGGAGAGCGCTACAATGGCATTGTAGAGGTCGGCGGTTCGATCCCGCCTAGCTCCACCAGTCCTGCATTCAACTTCGTCCCCATCGTCTAGAGGCCTAGGACATCGCCCTTTCACGGCGGTAACCGGGGTTCGAATCCCCGTGGGGACGCCATATACAGATCAGAAAGCCCGCGCCAGCGGGCTTTCTTTTTTTCACGCGTCCGCTGCTCCTGCCGCTTGCTGATGGTCGTGGCAGGAGATGATCCGGAAGATACGAGGCCCCGCTGTTCACGTATGGCGTCGTAATTGGCCACGATCAGCATTGCCTGGTGGCCGGCGTCGCAAAGGCGCGCGCGTAGCCGGCAAGATGCCGCTACGAGCGGGATCGCTGCAAGACGCGGGCATGGCCGGCGGGCCCGTCTCGCTGGCTCATGCCATGGGTACGGGGGGATCCGTCCCCTTTGCCCTGCCTGCGCAAAGCACTACTCTTCGATCTCGCCACTGTTTCCTGTCGAGCTAACGTGATGATCAAGTCCTTGGGTTATGCCGCCGCCACCGCGCAGTCTGTGCTGGCGCCGTTCAACTTCCAGCGTCGCGCGCCGCAGCCGCAGGATGTCGTGCTGGAGATCCTCTATTGCGGCGTGTGCCACTCCGACGTGCACGTGGCGCGCAGCGAGTGGGGCGCAAGCCGTTATCCCTGCGTGCCGGGCCACGAGGTCGTGGGCCGCGTCCTGCAGGTCGGCGGTGCGGTCAGCAGGTTCAAGGCGGGCGATCTTGCGGCAGTCGGTTGCATGGTCGACTCCTGCCGCGTCTGCGCGAACTGCCGGGAGGGCGAGGAGCAGTTCTGCGAGAAGGGTCCGGTCATGACCTATGGCGGACCGGAAAGGCATACGGGCGGCATTACCTACGGCGGCTACTCGAACAACATCATTGTCGATGAAGCCTATGTGCTCAGCGTGCCGGTCTCGCTCGATCCGGCCGCCGCCGCGCCCCTTCTGTGCGCCGGCATCACCACCTATTCACCTTTGCGGCAATGGAAGGTGGGGCCCGGGCAGAGGGTCGGCATCGTCGGGCTGGGCGGCCTGGGCCACATGGCCGTGAAGTTCGCGCGGGCCTTCGGTGCGCATGTCGTACTTTTCACCACTTCACCGGGAAAGGTCGAGGACGGCAAACGCCTGGGCGCGCACGAGGTGGTGGTCTCGGGGAATCGGGACGAGATGAAGCGGTATCGCAATAGTTTCGATTTCATCCTGGATACCGTGTCGGCGCCGCACGACATCAACGCCTACCTCGGACTGCTGCGGCGCGATGGCACACTGTGCCAGGTCGGGCTGCCGCCGGAGCCGCTGGCCGTGAGCGCCTTCAGCCTGACCGGACTGCGTCGCCGGCTCGCCGGCTCGTTCATCGGGGGCATTGCCGAGACGCAGGAGATGCTGGAGTTCTGCGCGCAGCACGGCATTGCCTGCGATATCGAACTGATCGCGATACAGGACATCAATGCCGCCTTCGAGCGGCTCGTGAAGGGCGATGTGAAATACCGTTTCGTCATCGACATGGCCTCGCTGGCCCGGGACGCCGGTTGATCGATGCGGCGGGCGTCCTGCCAGCGAGAAGCAGTGAAGATACGCGCCGCTTTTATTACCCAGGTCCAGGTCGATTAACACTAAGTGCTCCCCTGTTGCGCACGCTTGCCACGGTCGCGAGTGGGGAAACACAGGCGCCACCTAAAAATCCCTCACGTAACTTATCGCGTACACCCTCAGAGATTCTTCCTGCGTAGAGTCCTGATTCCGCAAGGACTATTCGCTTGCGCTTACTCGAGAGGATATCGACATGGTACGCAAAACTCTGTTCTCGCTGTTGATGATCGGCAGCGTCGCGGTGGTTCCGGTGGCTTTTGCCGAAGGCAGCTCGGGTTCCAGCGGGACCAGCGGAAGCAGTTCCAGCGGCAGCGGCATGAGCGGTGACAGCATGGGCTCCGGATCGGGTACGTCCACGGGCACGAGCTCCAGCGATTCGACCTACGGCTCCGGCTCGTCTTCTTCCACCACCACTACGCCCATCCCCGGCTGCGAGACACCGACCGAGCAGCGTACCCAGCGTTGCCAGGACCTGATGCGCAGTCAGGGCGGCTCCAGCTCCGGCACCAGCGGCTCCGGCATGGACAGTGGCTCCAGCACCGGCAGTGGCATGGATAGCGGCTCCAGCACCGGAAGCGGTTCGGGCATGGGCACCGGCTCGGGCTCCGGCACGTCGACTTCGCCGACCTCGCCCTGAGTCACAGGGCCTTGCCCTGAATGAAAAAGCCGCCCTCCCGGGCGGCTTTTTTCTTGGCCATCGTGGCTGGAAATGACCGGCAAAGATTGGGATGCTCTAGCGCCTCGTGAATGCCCGCCAGGTAGCTGCGTTGTCTCCGTCTCCTTTCCGCCGCGAAATCTCTGCCTCCTGCCTGACGCGTGACCAGGCGCGGCTCTTCCGCAAGCTGCGCGAATGGCAGGACACCCGCAATTCTGCGCTCAGGCAACAGCGCGAGCAGGCACTGCAGGACTTGATCGCCGATTCGTCCCGCAAAGCGGAGGCACGTGGTCTGCGGGTGCCGATCCTGCGCTACCCCGAACTGCCGGTGACGGCCCGCGCCGACGACATCATCCAGGCGATCCGCGACAACCAGGTCATCGTGGTCGCCGGTGAGACCGGCTCCGGCAAGACGACGCAGCTGCCCAAGCTGGCACTCGCGGCAGGCTGCGGCGTGCGCGGTTATATCGGCCACACGCAGCCGCGCCGCATCGCCGCGCGCTCGGTGGCGGCACGCATCGCCGAGGAACTGGAGTCGCCGCTGGGCGAGCTGGTCGGCTACAAGGTGCGCTTCACCGACGAGTTCTCGCCGGAGGGCTTCGTCAAGCTGATGACCGATGGCGTGCTGCTGGCCGAACTGGCGCAGGACCGCTTTCTCTCCGCGTACGACACGCTGATCATCGACGAGGCGCATGAGCGCTCGCTCAATATCGATTTCCTGCTGGGCGTGCTGCGGCAGCTCCTGCCTCGCCGACCGGACCTCAAGGTCATCATCACGTCTGCCACCATCGATGTGGAACGGTTCAGCCGCCACTTCGCCGATGCGGCCGGCGTCCCGGCACCGGTGATCCTGGTCGAGGGGCGCACCTATCCCGTCGAGGTGTGCTATCGGCCCCTGAGCGAGGCCGGTGTGACTTCCGATGAGGACGAAGGTTTCGATGCCATCGAGGAGGCCATCCCGCGCGCCGTGCTGGCGGCAGTGGAGGAATGTCTCCAGCACGAGCGGCAGGCGGGCAGGCGAGGGCAGGGCGACATCCTCGTCTTCTCCAGCCACGAGCGGGAGATCCGCGAGATCGCCGACACGCTGCGCAAGTACGGCCCGCCGCATACCGAGATCCTGCCGCTCTACGCGCGGTTGTCGCTCGCCGAGCAGCAGCGGGTGTTCCAGTCGGGGCGCGGCCGGCGCATCGTGATTGCCACCAACGTGGCGGAGACGTCGCTGACGGTGCCCAACATCCACTACGTGATCGACCCGGGTTTTGCCCGCATCAGCCGCTACTCCTATCGCAGCAAGGTACAGCGCCTGCCCATCGAGGCGATTGCACAGGCCAGCGCCAACCAGCGCAAGGGACGTTGCGGCCGCGTGGCGCCGGGCCTGTGCATCCGCCTCTACTCCGAGGCCGACTTCCTGTCGCGGCCGGAATTCACGGTGCCGGAAATCCAGCGCACCAACCTTGCCGCGGTCATCCTGCAGATGCAGGCACTGCAGCTCGGCGACATCGACGTCTTTCCCTTCCTCGATGCGCCCGACTCGCGCTTCGTCAGCGACGGCTTCCGTCTGCTGGAGGAACTCGGGGCCGTTACCGAGGAACGCCGCGTCACGGACATCGGAAGGCAGCTTGCCCGTTTTCCGGTAGACCCGCGTATCGCCCGCATGCTGCTCGAGGCCAGTGCCCGCGGGGCGCTGCGCGAGGTGCTCATCATCGCTGCAGCACTCGGCAGCCAGGATCCGCGCGACAGGCCGCACGACCGCCAGCAGGCGGCGGACGAGCGCCATGCCCAGTTCCGCCACGCCGACTCCGACTTCCTCTGGTACGTGAAGCTCTGGGATACGCTCGAAGCGCAGCGCGGCGACATGAGCGAAAGCCAGCGCCGCGACTTTGCCCGCCGCCACTTCCTGTCGTCGTTGCGCCTGCGCGAATGGCGCGAGACTCACCGCCAGTTGCTGCTGCTGGCGCGCGACACCGGCTGGCAGGAGAACCGCGAGGCCGCCAGCTTTGAGGATGTGCATAAGTCGCTGCTGGCCGGTCTGCTGTCACGCATCGCGCAGAAGCAGGAGGAGCGCGAGTACCTCGCCGCGCGCAGCCAGAAGGCCTTCATCTTTCCGGGATCGGCGCTGGCGAAGAAGGGGCCGCCCTGGATCATGGCGGCGGAGCTGGTCGAAACGCAGCGCGTTTATGCGCGCACCGTGGCGAAGCTCGAGCCCGAGTGGGCCGAGGCCATGGCGGGCGACCTGCTGAAGCGCAAGTATTTCGAGCCGCACTGGGAGCGGCGCCAGGGGCGGGTCGTGGCCTACGAGCAGACGTCGCTCTATGGCCTTGTGCTGACTGCGAAGCGCAAGGTCGGCTACGAGGGCATCAACCGGGCCGAGGCGCGCGAGATATTCATCCGCAGCGCCCTGGTGGAGGCGGATGTCGCGCTCAAGGCGCCGTTCTTCCGGCATAACCAGGAGATGATCGAGGATGTGCGCGTGCTGGAGGACAAGGCGCGCCGCCGCGACATCCTCGTCGACGAGGAAACCCTCTATGCGTTCTACGATGAGCGCATCCCGCCCGAGATCGCCAATCTCGACAATTTCGAAGCCTGGCGCCGTCGCGCGGAGCGCGAGGACCCGCAGCAGCTCTTCCTCACCCGCGACTACCTGCTGGCGCGCGAGGTCGACGAGCCCGACACGGGTGAGTTTCCCGACGAGCTCGACCAGGGAAATGTGCGTTTCGCGCTCGAGTACCGCTTCGAGCCTGGGCATCCCGCCGACGGGGTGACGCTGCTGCTGCCGGTCGGCCTGGTCGACGAAGTCGACGAGGCCCGGTTGCACTGGCTTGTGCCAGGGCTCTTGCCACAGAAGATCGCCGCGCTCCTGAAGAACCTGCCCAAGCCGCTGCGCCGGCAGCTGGTCCCGGTGCCCGAGACGGCGGCCGCACTCGCCGGCCGCCTCGAATTCGCAAGGGGAGACCTGCGCCGCGCCCTGGTCGGCCTGTTGCGCGAGCGCGGCGTAGTCGCCGTGCCGGACGACTTCGACGACTCCGCCCTGGAGCCCCACTTCCGCTTCAATCTCCGCGTGCTGGGGGAGAAGCAGCAGGTGCTGGCCGAAGGCCGTGACCTCGCCAGCCTCAAGCGGCAATTGCGCGAGGAGGGCGCCGGGTACCTCGACGCGGAGGGAACGGATGGCCTTGAGCAGGAGGGCTTGACGGACTGGCCCGCGGGCGACATTCCCGAGTCGGTGGCGCTCGTGGTCAAGGGCATGCAGAGCCGGGCCTACCCGGCGCTGGTGCCCGCCGGGAAGGGCGAGGCCGTGGACCTGCGGCTCTTCCCGCGGCGTCGCGAGGCCGAGGCGGCGCATGTACTGGGGCTCAATCGCCTGTTCCAGTTGCAGGCCGCGGCCGAGTTCCGCCAGTTGCGTCAGCGCATTGGCCAGAACAAGGCCCTGGCCCTGCAGTTTTCACCCTATGGAACCCGGGCCGAGCTCGAGCGCCAGTTCGCTCATGCCGTGGCCGATCATGTCTTTGTCGCAGGGAAGCCCCTGGTTTACACTCGCCCGGCCTTCAGTGACCGGTTGGCCACAGGGCGGCGCATGCTGCTGGAGGAGTCCGAAAGGCTGGCGGCCGTGGTGCTGCAGGCCTATGGCCTGTTCGCGGAGGTAAGACAACGCCTGGAGGCGTTCACCCAGCCGGTCTTCGCCCCGTCGCTGCGCGACATGCGCACCCAGCTGGAGGACCTGGCGCCCGGCGCTTTCCTGGAAAGCGTGCCCTGGCAGCGCTGGCAGCACTACCCCCGCTACTTGCGGGCCGTGCTGGCGCGGCTGGACAAGCTCCCCCACAACGCGGGCAAGGAACCGGCGGCCTGCAGCGAGCTGGAGCGCCGCTGGATGGACCTCCAGGCGCGGACCCGCGAGCTCGCCGCACGGGAAATCGAGGCGCCGGCGCTAGCCGAGTATCGCTGGCTACTGGAGGAGTATCGCGTCTCGCTGTTCGCGCAGACGCTGAAGACAGCAGTTCCCGTTTCCGCCTCCCGGCTCGACCGGCTCTGGGCGGAAATCCCGAAATGAGCGCTTGGCGCCGGTCCCCGGGATCGGTCGCCCTGCGCGCTAACCGTTAGCGTTGCCAGTCCGGCACAGGTAAAGAACTAATGAAGCAGATCGTCATCAGCGGCACCGGCCTTTTCACTCCTCCGGAAACCATTACCAACGAAGAGCTGGTGGAGTCCTTCAACGAATATGTTCGCCGCTTCAACGAGCGCAACGCCGAGGCCATCGAGCGCGGCGAAGTGCGTGCCCTGGGCCCGTCGTATGTCGAGTTCATCGAGAAGGCGTCGGGCATCAAGTCGCGCTACGTGATGGAAAAGAAGGGCGTACTGGATCCGGACCGCATGTACCCCATCCTGCCCAAGCGCAGCAATGACGAGCTGTCGCTGCAGGCGGAGATCGCCGTCACGGCCATCCGCCAGGCGCTCAAGAATGCCAACAAGTCACCCGAGGACGTGGATGCCGTGATCATGTCCTGCGCCAATGCGCAGCGTGCCTATCCGGCGGTGGCCATCGAGATCCAGAACGCGCTCGGCATCAAGGGCTGGGCCTACGACATGAACGTGGCCTGCTCGGCGGCGACTTTCGGCCTGCAGGCGGCCATCAATGCGGTGCAGTCCGGCCAGGCGCGCTGCGTGGTGGCCGTGAACCCGGAAATCACCTCCGCCCACCTCGAGTGGCGCGACCGCGACTGCCATTTCATTTTCGGCGACGTCTGCACCGCCGCGGTGGTGGAAGCCGCTGACACCTGCACCAGCGACAACGCCTACGATGTGCTGGGCGTGAAGCTGCAGACCCAGTTCTCCAACAACATCCGTAACAACTTCGGTTTCATGAACCGCTGCGAGGATCGCGAGGAAGACGAGCGCGACCTGCTTTTCATGCAGGAGGGCCGCAAGGTCTTCAAGGAAGTCTGCCCCATGGCTGCCGAGCAGATCAGCGCGCATATGGCGGAAACCGGCGTGACTCCCGAGAACGTGACGCGCCTCTGGCTGCACCAGGCCAACATCAACATGAACGACTTGGTGGCGCGCAAGGTCATGGGCCGCGACGTCTCCCTGGAGGAGGCCCCCATCATCCTCGACCGCTATGCGAACACGGCCTCGGCCGGCTCCATCATCGCCTTCCACCTGCACAACCAGGACCTGGAGGCGGGCGACACCGGCGTGATCTGCTCCTTCGGCGCGGGCTATTCCATCGGCAGCCTCATCGTCCGCAAGCGCTGATTGGCGGAAAGTTGCGCCAGGCCGCATCCGGCGATGCGGCCTTTGCGTATAAACAGGGGTCGGGCAGGCGGGAGAGCTGTACCTGCCGGGGCGTTTCCCCGGTCCTCCTGCATGCTGGTGCCGTCCCCGCGGATGGCGCCCTCCGGTGCAAGACCTGCGTTTTTCATCCAACAAGGAGAATCAAGATGTCCAAGCTCAGCACGCTGACCCCGATCGCCGCTGTCCTGGCGATTTCCGTGGCCGGCGCCGCCCATGCCGCCGAGAATCCCTTTGCCCTGAAGCCGGTGACCGGCGTCGTGCTGGCCGATGCCCACATGGAAGGCAAGTGTGGCGAAGGCAAGTGCGGTGGCGACAAGGGCGCGAAGGAAGGCAAGTGCGGTGGCGACAAGGCCAAGCACGAAGGCAAGTGTGGCGAAGGCAAATGCGGCGAAGGCAAGTGTGGTGGGGCCAAGGCCGCCGACGGTGCCAAGGCCAAGCACGAGGGCAAATGTGGCGAAGGCAAGTGTGGTGGTGCCAAGCCCGCCGCCCCGGCCGCTGACGCCAAGAAGTAATCCCGCATGCGCCATGCCCTGCATCCGACCGACCGCCGGTTGCCGGTGCATGGCGCCGGTCTCGGCCTTCGCCGCAGCTTCCTGGAGGAGCTGGCGGCGGAGGACCTTGCCGGTTTCCCCGATTTCCTCGAGATCGCCCCCGAGAACTGGATGGGCATGGGCGGGCGCTACGCGCGCCAGCTGCGCGCCCTCACCGAGCGGCATCCCTTCGTCTGCCACGGCCTGTCGCTGTCCATCGGCGGCCCCCGGCCCCTTGACGACGCTTTCCTGCGCGACCTGCGCGGCTTTCTGGACACCCATCAGGTACGGCTGTATTCGGAGCACCTGAGCTACACCACCGACGACGGCCATCTCTACGACCTGCTGCCCATTCCCTTCACGGAGGACGCCGTCGACTACGTGGCGGCCCGCGTGCGTCAGGTGCAGGACTTGCTGGGCCGCCGTATCGCCCTGGAGAACGTCTCCTACTATGCGGCGCCGGGCTGCGAGATGGGCGAGCTGGACTTCCTGCTGGCCGTGCTGGCGCGCGCCGACTGCGACCTGCTTCTGGATGTGAACAACATCTACGTGAACAGCATCAACCACGGTTATGACGCCAACGCATTCCTCGATGCGCTGCCGGCGGAACGCATTGCCTATGTCCACATCGCCGGACACTACGAAGAAGCCCCCGACCTGCGCGTGGACACCCACGGGGCGGACGTGATTCCCGAGGTCTGGCAATTGCTTGACCGTGCCTACGCGCGCTGTGGACTGCTGCCGACCCTGCTGGAGCGCGACTTCAACATTCCGCCGCTGCCGGAGCTCCTCGCCGAGATGGGGCGGATCCGCCAGCACCAGCAGTCCTGGCTGGCCGGAGGCCGCCATGCCGGCTGAGCCGCTATCCTTCCAGCGCGAGCAGAAGCGCATGACGGACTGGCTGCGCGAGCCTACACAGGCACCGGCGCCCGACGTCGAGCAGCGCCGGCTCGACATCTATCGCGAACTCTTCTTCAACAATGTGCGGGAGTTCGTCGAGACGGCCTATCCCGTGCTGAAGCAGCTCCTGCCGGCAGCGGAGTGGGACGCGCTCGTGGCCGGCTTCTTTGCCGGGCATCGCGCGCAAAGCCCGTATTTCCGCGATATCTCGCTGGAATTCCGCCACTGGATGGAGGCGACGCAGCACGAGTGGATGACCGCCCGTCCCTGGGTGGTGGAGCTGCTGCACTACGAATGGGTGGAGCTGGCCGCCGACTGCGCCGAAACCTTGGCCGACTCGCCCTGCAGTCCGGAAGGGGATCTGTTGGCGGGCATTCCCTGCCTGCGCGAAGCGGTGTGGCCGCTGGCATATCGCTGGCCGGTGCACACCTTCAGCGTGCACAATCCGCCCGCAACGCTGCCGCCGGCGGAGCTCACCTGCCTGCTGGTCTATCGCGATGCGCATGACACCGTCCGGCAGCTCGAGATCAATCCGATGACGGCGCGTCTCGTCGAGCTTTTGCAGGGGCGCTCGCGGGAGTCGGGGCGCGAACTCCTGCGGCGGCTTGCGGCCGAGGCGGGCTATGCCACGCCGGAGCAGCAGGAATCCTTCATTGTCGCGGGGGCCGGCCTGCTGCAGACCCTGCGCGATAGCGGAGTCGTCCTCGGTACGCGACTGGAGCCGGCCTGAGCGGCTGCCGGACTTTTTCAATTGCTGAAATGACTGAACAAGGGAGTGCCTGATGACCGGCCTGCTGCAATCCGTACTGCGCTGGGACGACCGGCTGCGCGATATCTTCAACGGGCTGGGCAGTTTCCTGCCGGGCCTTTGCCTCCGCCTCATCCTCGCCTTCGAGTACCTCGAGGCCGGCTGGTCCAAGTACCAGGGGCAGAACTGGTTCGGCGACATCCAGGCGCAGTTTCCCTTTCCCTTCAACGTGCTGCCGGTCGACCTCTCGTGGGCGCTGGCCATGTGGTTCGAACTGGTCGGTGGTGTCCTGCTCATCCTCGGACTCGGCACGCGCTACGTGGCCGTGGCCCTGATGGTGCTGACCTTCGTTGCCGCCTATGCGGTGCATTTCCCGGCCGAGTGGGATTCGCTCGGTGACCTCTGGAAGGGCTATGCCGTCATCAACCAGGGACTCGGCAACTTCAAGCTGCCGCTGCTGTTTTTCCTGATGTTCCTGGCGCTGCTCGGCTATGGTCCCGGCAAGCTCAGCCTCGATCACTGGATCGCCCGCCGCAACGGCCTCGCTTGATTGGATTAAATCGGGGCTGCCCCTAGAATGGCCGACTTCTTCTGGTGACGGTGCGCGGTATGGGTTATCGGGGCTTGTTACTGTTGCTGTGCCTTTTTGCTGGCACGGCCGCCGCGGATGTGTCCGTGGAATCGATCATGACGATCGTCGATCCGGTTCCCCCGTCGATGGCGGGCGAGGAGGAGCGCCGCGCCGTCAGGCCGGGCGAGGGCAAGGACCCCGATCCCTGGCAGGGCTTCAACCGCGCCGTCTACCGTTTCAACGACACCCTCGACCGCTATGCCCTGAAGCCCGCGGCCAAGGGCTACCGCTCCGTCACGCCGCGCCGCATGCGAACGGCGTTCACGCATTTCTTCACCAATCTTCGCGCTCCGGTCATCGTCCTGAACGACCTGCTGCAGGGCAAGGTCCGCAATGCCGGCAACGATACGGCGCGGTTCGTGGTCAACTCCACGGCGGGCATTGCCGGGTTTTTCGATGTCGCCACCAGCTTCGGTCTCGCGCAGAACGACGAGGACTTCGGCCAGACGCTCGCCGTGTGGGGTATGCCGCGGGGGCCTTATATCGTGCTTCCCTTCCTGGGTCCGAGCACGATCCGCGATACGGCCGGACGCGGGGTCGATACCTATGCCAATCCGCGCACGCATCATGTTTCCACCGAGGCCAACCTGGCGCTGACCGGCGCCGACACCGTGAACTTCCGAGCCAACCTGCTTGAGATGGAGGACATCGTCCAGGGCGACCGCTACCTCTTCGTGCGCGACCTCTACCTGCAGCACCGCGAGTTCGCCATCAAGGACGGCAAGGTCGAATCCGACCCCTTCCTGGACGATGACGAATTCGAAGGCGAAGGCGAAGGTGGTGCCGAGGCGGCTCCATCGGGTGAACAAGAGGCGGTGCCCGATGCGGGCGCCGCCGGAAATGCCGCGCCGGAAGGCGCGGCTGATCGGCCCGTACCGGCGGCCGATCCTGCGTCCGGAGAGGGCGAACAGGAGGCCGGCGAAGACACTTTCTAGGCGTCTTTTTGCCGGTCGGCAGCGCCCCTTTTTGCGGCTTGCGTGCGGTTTGGGGGAGGAGTAGTGTTGCCGCACCTTGCAGCACAGGCGCTCAAGTTCTCCTATGTCGCAACCCTCCCAAGGCCACATCCTCGTCATCGACGACGAGCCGGTAGTGCGCGAAAGTCTGGCGGTCTATCTCGGCGACAGCGGCTTCAAGGTCGACACGGCCCGCAACGGCGACGAAGGCCTCGCCATCTTCCGCAACAAGCACCCCGACCTCGTCATTTGCGACCTGCGCATGCCCCTTTTTGACGGGCTCGATGTGCTGAAAGCCATGAATTCCGAATCGCCCGAAACGCCGGTAATCGTGGTCTCCGGGCAGGGCAGCATGCACGACGTGGTGACAGCCCTGCGCAACGGCGCCGTCGATTACCTCTTCAAGCCGCTGATCGAGATGGAAGTGCTGGAACATTCCGTGCGCCGCGCCCTGGAGCGCGGCCAGCTGTTGAAGCAGAACCGCCAGATCCGCGAGCAGCTCGAACTGACCAACGCCGAACTCGAGCGCAGCCTGGATCTGCTCGAGGAAGACCAGGAAGCCGGGCGCCGCGTGCAGCGCCGCATGCTGCCGCCGACACCGCATGTCTTCAACGAGACCTGCCACTTCAGCCATCGCATCATTCCGTCGCTTTACCTGTCCGGGGACTTCGTCGACTATTTCCGCATCGGTCCCGACCGTATCGGCTTCTACCTCGCCGACGTGTCCGGCCATGGCGCGTCCAGCGCCTTTGTCACGGTATTCCTCAAGACCCTGACCAACCGGATCCAGCGACACTACGAAAAGCGTGCATCGACCAATGCGCTGTCCCCGTCACGGTTGCTGACGGCCATCAACCAGGAACTGATCTCCATGGCGCTCGGCAAGCACCTTGCCATGTTCGTCGGAGTGATCGACCTGGCGGAGAACAAGCTGGTCTATTGCATTGGCGCACACTTTCCGCCGCCTATACTTGTCAATGATGGTGTGGCTCACGCCCTGGCCGGTCGCGGTTTGCCGGTGGGTATTTTCAGTGATGCCACTTTCGAGGACATCGTGCTGCCGCTGGCGCGGAAGTTCTCGCTGGTAGCGATGTCAGACGGCGTACTGGAGGTACTGCCGGAAGAGTCCATGGAGGAAAAGGAAGCGCACCTGCTCGCCATCGTCGGGCAGGGGCATCAGGATGCCGATGCGCTGGCGGCCGCCCTCCATCTCGATGGAGAGGTGGAAGTGCCGGACGATATCGCCCTGCTGGTCATCAACCGGGACGCCTAGCCGAAACCTATCATGCTGTCAGGTCGCATTCTCTACGCGGTGCATAACGGCACCTATGTCATCAAGTTCGCAGGCGACGTGCGCGTACCCCTCTGCGCGAGCCTGGAGGGCTTCCTGGATCGCATGTTCGGCGACAGCAGCCTCGCCGCGGTCCTGATCGACCTGACCGAAACGGTGGCTATCGACAGCACGGCGCTGGGCCTGATCGCGAAGATCGCCGTGGAGTTGCGCGGTCGCCTCGACAAGAAGCCGGTGATCCTTTCCACCAATGCCGACGTGAACCGTATCCTCAACAGCATGGGCTTCGATCGTGTCTTCCTGATCCTGGAGCGCGCGCCGGCGCCGGACGCGAGTCTTGACGAGTTGCCCTTCAATGAGCCGTCGCAGCAGGAGCTGACCCGTCATGTGATCGAGGCGCACCGCGTGCTCATGGGGCTCAACGATAAGAACAAGGCCACGTTCCGCGACCTTGTCGATGCGCTGGAGTGTGAGCAGAAAGCCCAAGGCTAACGCCGACGTCCATTCAGCATGAAAAAGCCCGCGTAATGCGGGCTTTGTTATTTTTCCCCGATGAGCCACGGCAATGGATTCATACGCCGGCTCATGTCTGTCGCAGTCAGGACTGCAGTCGCGCCAACAAAGTGCTCTCGAGCTTGACGAGGTCTGCGGCGAAGAGCCGGATGCCTTCCGCCAGTTTTTCCGTGCCCATGGCGTCCTGGTTGTGCTGCCAGCGGAAGGCTTTCTCGTCGAGTCGGGGCAGGCGGGCCACGCCGTCCACGCGCGCCGGGTCGAGGCGGCGCGGCAGGTCGGCCGAGCTGGCGGCGAGTTCGTCGAGCAGCGCGGGGCTGATGGTGAGCTTGTCGCAGCCGGTGAGCATCGCGATCTCGCCCGTGTTGCGGAAGCTTGCGCCCATCACCACCGTCCGGAAATCCGCGCCCTTGTAATAGTTGAAGATGCGCGTGACGGACACGACACCCGGGTCTTCCGCGGCGCTGAAGTCACGGCCTTCGGCCTTCTTGTGCCAGTCGAGGATGCGGCCCACGAAAGGCGAGATCAGCGTGACGCCGGCTTCGGCGCAGGCCTGGGCCTGGGCGAAGCTGAACAGTAGCGTCAGGTTGCAGCGGATGCCTTCCGTCTCGAGGATTTCAGCGGCCCGGATGCCTTCCCAGGTGCTGGCGATCTTGATCAGTACGCGTTCGCGCGGCACGCCGGCCGCGGCATAGGCCTTGATGACGCGGCGGGCTTCCTCCACCGTGCCCATGGTGTCGAAGGAGAGGCGGGCGTCGACTTCGGTGGAGGCCAGACCGGGGATGTGCTGGAGGATCTCGCGGCCGAAGGCCACGGCGACCTCGGTCAGGGCGCGGCGGCGCCGGGACTCGGCGCTGTTTTCCTGACGCGCCGCGGCGAGGGCGGCGTCGATCAGGTGGGCGTACTCCGGCTGGCCGGCGGCCTTGAGGATGAGCGAGGGATTGGTGGTGGCGTCCACCGGCTTGAGGCGGGCGATGCTGGCGATGTCGCCGGTGTCGGCCACCACGGTGGTGAATTTCTGCAGCTGTTCCAGCTGGTTCATCGGTTTCTCCCTGACGGCCGGCAAGTGGCGGCGCGAACGGTCACTGTCCGCGGCAGCAAGCGCGTCTGCTGAATGCGGATGCTGACGAAACGCCAACTCTTTCAAACCCGGCGGGCTGAATCAACAGCGGCGGCGTGATTCCGGTGGGAAGTTTGTTCCGGCTCAGCAGCGCAGCCCTGAACCTTGCGCAAGGCAGGGGTCGCGAGCTGCGTTGCTGCCTAGGCCACGTCCTGGGTCGTCGCCGCCTCTTTCACGAAGGCGGCGGCCTGGCGCACCACCTCGAGGCCGGCGCCCTTGCGATGCGCGTTCTCGCTGATGTGCTGGCGCCAGCGGCGTGCGCCGGGCAGGCCCTGGTAGAGGCCGAGGATGTGGCGAGTCAACTGCGAGAGCGGCACGCCCTCGGCCAGTTCCCGCGCCATGAACTCCAGGTAACGATCGAGGATGGCCTCGCGATCGGGCAGCGCCTGCACGCCGAAGAGCGGCAGCGCCTGCGCCAGCAGCCAGGGGTTGTGGTAGGCCTCGCGGCCGACCATCACGCCGTCGACCCGGGCCCAGTGCGACTCGATCTCCGCCACGGTCTTCACACCGCCGTTGAGGTGGATCTCGAGTGCGGGGAACTCGCTCTTGAGGCGGTAGACGTCGTCGTAGCGCAGCGGCGGCACCTCGCGGTTCTCCTTGGGCGACAGGCCGCTCAGGATGGCGATGCGGGCATGCACGATGAAGGTCCGGCAGCCGGTCGACGCGACCGTCTCGACGAAGGTCCGCAAGTGCGCGTAATCGTCGAGGTCGTCGATGCCGATGCGGTGCTTCACCGTTACCGGGATTTTTACCGACGCCTGCATGGCCGCCACGCACTCGGCCACGAGGCCCGGTTCCGCCATCAGGCAGGCGCCGATCCTGCCCTGCTGCACGCGGTCCGAGGGGCAGCCGACGTTGAGGTTCACTTCGTCGTAGCCCCAGTCCTCGGCCATTTTCGCGCAGCGGGCGAGGGCGTCGGGATCGGAGCCGCCGAGCTGGAGGGCCAGCGGATGCTCGCTGGCGTCGAAGCGCAGGAAGCGCGGCGCATCGCCATGCAGCAGCGCGCCCGTGGTGACCATCTCGGTGTAGAGGCGCACATGCGGGTTGAACAGGCGCAGGAAGTAGCGGTCGTGTCGGTCGGTCCAGTCCATCATCGGCGCGACGGAGAGGACTTTGGGAAAGGCGGGCGTCGTCATGGCGCGGATTGTGGACGAGGGGCCCGGGCCGGGCAAATGGACAGGCTGCTGACAGCCCGGCAAAAGCGAGTATCGGCCATCGCCTTGCCAGCGGTTCCGGTGCAGGCAACGGACCCGGAAACGCAAGGGCGAAGGCGCAGTATTTCCCGCGCTTTGACGCGGCGCCGGGGTAGGCGGGCCCGCACCGCTTTGGCACACTGGCCTCATGCTCAATCTCTTCCAATCCAACATGCTGGACGCGCTGGCGCGGCTCTACCTGGCCGTCCGCGAGCCTTCCCGCGATCCTCTCGAACCGGAAACCCTGCTGGTGCCCAGCCACGGCATGCAGCGCTGGCTGGCGTTTGCGCTCGCCCGCGAGCAGGGCATCGCGGCCAATCTCGATTTCCAGTTGCCTTCGGCCTTCCTCTGGGACCTCATGCGGCGCCTGTTTCCGGACGT
Source organism: Moraxellaceae bacterium (assembly GCA_029237815.1). GTDB lineage: Bacteria > Pseudomonadota > Gammaproteobacteria > Pseudomonadales > Moraxellaceae > UBA2031. Next base: position 330,921 of record JAQZBP010000002.1, on the reverse strand, counting down.
GCCGCGGCGCTCGCCGCTGGATCGCGAGCCCATGGCCTGGCGCGTGCTGCAGCAGCTGCCCGGCGTGCTGGAGCAGGAGAGCGCCTCGGTGCTGGCGCAGTGGCGCGCCGCCGACGCGCGCGGCCGCTTCGAACTCGCCTGGCGCGTGGCGGACGTGTTCGACCAGTACCAGATGTATCGCCCGGCCTGGCTGCTGGCCTGGGAGCAGGGGCGGCGCCTCGGCCTCGGCGAGGACGAGGCCTGGCAGGCCCTGCTCTGGCAGCGCATCGCGGGCAGCGACACGCGGCATCGCGCCCGTCTCATGCAGGAGTTCCTGCGCAAGGTTGAAAAGGGCGATGTCGGCGGGCTGCCGTCCCGGCTCGGGATCTTCGGCGTGAGCAGCCTGCCGCCGGCGATCTGGAACCTGCTGTCGGCGCTCGGTCGTCACATCGAGATCGATCTGTTCCTGCTCAATCCCAGTCAGGAATACTGGGGCCAGCTCAAGCGTGGCGAAGCGGGCGAGGGCGCGCATCCGCTGCTGGCCTCGCTGGGTCAGCAGGGCCGCGACTTCATCGGTAGCGTGGTCGCCAGCGGCGCCAACGAGCCGGTGGGCGGCGACGCCTTCGTGCTGCCGCCACAGGCGTCGCTGCTGGGCGTGATGCAGGGCGACCTGCTGCTGCAGCGCGTGCGCGCGCCGGCCGAGCGGATCACGGTGGGCGCCGACGACGACTCCGTGCAAGTGCACGTCTGCCACAGCGCCCTGCGCGAAATGGAAGTGCTGCACGACCAGCTGCTGATGCTGTTCAGCAAACATCCCGACCTCATGCCCGACGACGTGCTGGTGATGTGCAGTGACATCCAGCGCTACGCCCCGTTGGCCGACGCCGTGTTCGGCACCCGCCAGGCGCCCGAGGCCATTCCCTACACCATTGCCGACCGCCGGCTCGAGGCCGAGCAGCCCCTGCTGCGCCGCTTCAGCGAATTGCTGGCATTGCCCGGTTCGCGCTTCGAGGCAGAGCGCGTTCTGGCGCTGCTGGAGGAGCCCGCGCTGCGGGCGCGCTTCGAACTCGCGGAGAGTGACATTCCCCTGGTGCGGCGCTGGTGCGAGGAATTGCACCTGCGCTGGGGGCGCGATGCGGAGGACCGCCGCCAGCGCGGCCTGCCCGACGACGTGCCGCTGTCCTGGCGCGAAGCGCTGTCGCGACTGCTCGCGGGCTTTGCGCTGCCGGTGACGCTCGCGCCGGACCACGATCGCCGCTTCGGCGGCATCGCGCCGGCCGAGCTCGTTTTCTCCGTGTCGCATGCGCAGGTCATGACGCGCCTCGTCGCCTTCGTGGAAAGCCTGCTGCACTGGGAGCGACGTCTGCACGAAGCACGTCCGCTGGAAGCCTGGGCCGACACCCTGGACGGGCTCGTCGCCGCGTTCTTCGCGGAGACGCCGGAGAGCCGCGATGCGCTGCTCTGCGTGCACAACGTCATCGCCGAGTTGCGCGAGCAGGCGCGGCTGGCCGACGACGCCGCGCCGCAGCCGTTCGCCGTGCTGCGTACCTGGATCAAGGGCGAGCTCTCGGGGCTGGAGAGCCGGCACGGCTTCCTGCACGGCGCCGTCACGTTCTGCGCCATGGTTCCCATGCGCAGCCTGCCCTTCAAGGTCATTGCCGTGCTCGGCCTCGATGACGGCGTCTTCCCGCGCCAGCAGAAGCCCTGGTCCTTCGACCTGATGGTGGAGCAGCCGCTGCCCGGCGACCGCTCGCGTCGCCAGGACGACCGCTACCTGTTCCTCGAGACGGTGATGGCGGCGCGCCAGGTGCTCTACCTCAGCCATGTCGGCGCCAGCGACATCGATGGTTCCCTGCGCGCGCCCTCGCCGGTGCTGTCCGAGTTCATCGACCAGATGCGGCGCACCGTGGACCTCGACGAGACCGGCGCCTTCGCCCGGCGCTTCATCACGCGCCACGCGCTACAGCCCTTCAGTCCGCGCTATTTCGGCGGCGACGCGCGCCTGTTCTCCTTCGAGCCGCGCATGGCGGCCGCGAGCCAGGTGGTGGCGGGCGAGGCGAGCGGCGCGCTCCCGGCAGTGGCGACCTTCGCGTCCGCCTTGCCACCGCCGGACAGCGACCTGCTGGCGGTGACGCTGCCGCGGCTCGAGCGTTTCCTGTCGCATCCGCAGCGCTTCTTCCTGCGCGAGCGTCTCGGCGTGCAGCTGCCCATGAGCACGACGGCGCTCAGCGACGACGAGCCGGTGACCTTCACCGCCACGCGCGAGCTGCGCCAGCGTCTCTTCCACGCGCCGGCACTGGATGTCGCCTGCCTGCGCGCCGAAGGGCTGCTGCCGGGCGGCGTGTGGGGCGCGCGGCTGCTGCAGGCGGAGGCTGGTCGCGTGGCGCGCCTGCGTGAACGTCGCGACGAACTCGACACGCCGCCACTGCCGGCGCTCGATTTCGCCTGGCAGTGGGAGGACATCCGCCTCGGCGGCCCGCTGGTCGACCTCACGCCGCAGGGCATCGTGCGCGTGTCGCTGGAGAACACGGTCTATGCCACCGACCTATTGCAACTGCGCCTGTCGCACCTGCTGCTGTGCCTGCTGAAGCCCGCGGGCATCGAGTGCCGCAGCCGCCTGCTCGGCCTGCGCCAGAGCTACACGCTGGAGCCGGTGGACAACCCGGCCGCCGCGCTCGCCGATTTCCTGGCGGCGTACCGCGACGGGCTCAGCCAGCCGCTGCCGCTGTTCCGGCGTGCCTCGCCCGCCTATGTGAAGGAGGGGCAGAGCCTCGACAAGGCCCGCAAGGAATATCGCGGCGGTGATTATTCGGTGGGCGATGCCGAGGACGCCTGGATACGGCTGCTCTGGCGCGACGCCGATCCCGTTGATGCGCGCTTCGCGCACTGGGCCGACCGCCTTTACGGCCCCCTTGCCGAGGTGCTGAAGCAGAAATGAAACCCCTCGACCTCTACGCCCTGCCGTTGCAGGGCACCCAGCTCATCGAGGCCAGTGCCGGCACCGGCAAGACCTGGACCATCGCCGGCCTCTACCTGCGGCTGTTGCTGGAGACCGGGCGCGACATCACGCAGGTGCTGGTGGTGACCTTCACCAAGGCGGCGACCGCCGAATTGCGCGAGCGCCTGCGCGACCGCATCGTGCAGGTCGAGGACGCCTTCGCCGCCGGCACCAGCGATGACGATTTCTGCAAATGGGCGCTGGCGAGCTTCCAGGGCGAGGCGCGCGATGAGGCACGCCAGCGCCTGGAGGAAGCCCGCCGCCGTTTCGACGAGGCCGCCATCTTCACCATCCACGGCTTCTGCCAGCGTGTGCTGACCGAAACGCAGATGCCCGCGCTCCTGGTCGAGCCCGACATCGTGCCGGACGAGCGCGACGTGCTGCCGGTGCTCGTGCAGGAAGCCTGGATTCGCCACTGCAACGACGACTTCCTCGCCGGCCTGCTGCAGGAGAACGGCATCACGCTGGAGGTGGTCACGGGCGATGTGAAGGCGCTGCTGCGCAAGCCCTACCTGACGCTGCAGAGCGGCCACGACGACGCCGCGCTGGAGCGGCAGCGCGCGGCGCGCCAGGCGCTGCTGGCCGCCTGGCAGGCGGACACCGCCGCCATTTGCGACGACCTGCGCAATGCCGATGGCATCAGCAAGTCGAAAGACAAGTACAAGGACGTCGACAGCCTGCTCGATGAGCTGCGCAGCTGGCTCGAGTGCGGCGCGGCGGACATGAAGAAGGTCGCGCTGCTGACGCCGTCGCAATTCCAGCAGCACAACAGTACGAAGAAGAACGGCACCAAGCCGGCGCATGCCTTCTGGGCATCGGTGGAGGCCGCGCTCGACGCAGGCCCCGCCGTTTGCCAGCGCTTCCGCCACGCCATCATCGACGACGTGCGCGCGGCCCTGGCCCGGCACAAGGAGCAGCAGGGCCTGATCACCTACCAGGACCTGCTCAGCCTGCTCGCCGACGCCGTGGCCGACGCCGCCGTGGCGGCCACGGTCCGCACGCGCTACAGCGCTGCGCTCATCGACGAGTTCCAGGACACCGACCCGCTGCAGTTCAGCGTGTTCGACCGCGTGTACAACGCCAGCGCCGCGCTCGGCGAGCCGCTGCCGCTGTTCCTCGTCGGCGACCCCAAGCAGGCCATCTACAGCTTCCGCGGCGCCGACATCTTCACTTATCTGCGCGCCCGCGAGTCCGCCGTCGACCGCCATACGCTGGACACCAACCGGCGCTCGCTGCCGCGGCTCGTCGAAGCGGTGAACGCAGTGTTCGCGCAGAACAGCAATGCCTTCCTGTTCTCCGACCTGCGGTTCCTGCCGGTGAAGGCGATCGCCGCGCAGCCGCTGCCGGCGTTCGCCGACGGCAAGCTGCCCCTGCACTGCAACGTGTTGCCGGCAGCCGAGAAGGCGCTGAGCAAGGAAAAGGCCGCGCAGCTGAGCGCCCAGCACGTGGCACAGGAAATCGTGACGCTGCTGCAGGCATCGGCCGCCGGCAAGGTGCGTCTGCCCGACGACAAGGCGCCGGACGGCATGCGTCCGCTGGTCGCGCCCGACATTGCCGTGCTGGTGCCTTCGCACCGCCTCGGCAATCTGGTGGCGGAGGAGCTCGGCCGCCGCGGCGTCGCCGTGGTGCAGCGCAGCGAGGAATCCGTGTTCGCGGCACCCGAAGCCGGCGAATTCCGCCTCGTGCTGGAGGCGGTGCTGATGCCGGGCCGCGAAGGCTTCGTGAAGGCGGCGCTGCTCACCACGCTGCTCGGCTGGAGCGTGGAGCAGCTGCACCGGGCGCAGAACGACGACCGCCTCTGGGGAGAACTCGTCGACACCCTGCTGCAGTTGCGCGAGCGCTGGCAGCAGAAGGGCTTCATGGCCATGTGGGAGGCCCTGCTCACGCAGTTTGCGGTGTTCGGGCGGCTGCTGCGGCTGGAGGGCGGCGAGCGCCGCCTCACCAACCTGCGCCATCTCGCCACCTTGCTGCAGCACGAGGCCGATGCCGAGCCGGTGCCGGAGCGCCAGCTCGGCTGGCTGCGCGAGCAGCTCGCCACGGCGGAGAAGGGCGACGACAACCAGCTCCGCCTGGAGAGCGATGCCGAGCGCGTGCAGATCCTCACCGTGCACGTGAGCAAGGGCCTCGAGTATCCCGTCGTGTTCTGTCCCTTCCTCTGGGAGGGCCGCAGCCGCAAGGAAGAGGAGCGTGCCGAGTACCGCCGTGGCGCCGAGTCCTGCCTCGACATCGGCTCGGCGGATTTCGGGCTGGCACAGGAGCGCATGACGGCCGAGCGCCTCGCCGAGGGCCTGCGCGTGCTCTACGTGGCGCTGACGCGCGCCAAGTACCGCTGCGAGATCGTCTGGGGCGCCTGCAACGACAGCGAGATGGCGGCGCTGACGTGGTTGCTGCTGGGCCAGGGCGTATTGCCGGAGCCCGATGAAATCCGCAACGCGCTGAAGGGCCGTTCGCGTGCGGACCATGTCGCAGCGCTGGAGCGCGTGCGCGCGGCCTGCCCCGAGGGCTTCTCCTGGAGCGATCTGCCCGAGGCCGCCTTTGCGCCTTTGCAGCTGCCGCGCGTGGCGGCGTCCGCGCCGGTGCTGCCGGCGTTCGGCCGCAGCCTGCAGCGGCGCTGGCGGGTGAGCAGCTTCACCGGCCTTTCCGCCGGTGCGCACGAGCAGGAAAGCCCCGACTACGACAAGCCCACGGCCGCGGCCGCGCCGCTGCTGGCCGAGCCGCCGCAGGGCATCCACGCGTTTCCGCGCGGCGCGCAGGCCGGTGTGTTCTGGCACGAGCTGCTGGAGGAATCCGTCATGGGGCGCGTCGGTGACCGGGCGCGCTTCGTGGCGGACACGCTGAAGAAATATGCCATCGACGAGACCTGGCAGGCGCTGGTGGAGAAGACCCTCCTGCAATGGCTGGACACGCCGCTGGGCGAGGAAGGGCTGGTGCTGTCACGCCCCGAGGCACGCATCGCCGAGATGGAGTTCGTCTATCCCGTGCGCCAGTTGCAGGCCGACGCCTTCCGGCGACTGCCCGATGTGCCGCCGCGTTACCGCGAGGCGCTGGCGCTGCTCGATTTCGCGACGCTGAGCGGCTACCTCAAGGGCTTCATCGATCTCATCTGCCGCCACGACGGGCGTTACTACGTGATCGACTACAAGACCAACTGGCTGGGCCCCGATGCCGGCGCCTACGGCGACGACGCGCTCGAGCGCGCCATTGCGGAGGCGCATTACTACCTGCAGTACTGGCTCTACGTGCTGGCCCTGCACCGGCATCTGCGCGTGGCGCGGGGCGAGCACTACGACTACGACCGCGACATCGGCGGCGTGCGCTACCTGTTCCTGCGCGGCATCGAGGCCGACACGCAGGGCGTGTATGCGCGCAAGCCCTCGCGCGCGCTCGTCGAGGCCCTGGACCGGCTGATGGAGGGCGGCGCATGAGCAGCGTGCAGATCGATTCCATCCTGGTGCGCACCTACCGCCACTGGCTGCAGCGCGTCGCCGGCGACCTGCCGCCGTCCCTGCACGACGCCATTGCCGAGCTGTTCGAGGCGGTGGAGGCGGGGCATGTCTGCATTCGTGTGCCGCTCGAGACGACGGCGAGCTGGCAGGGCCATGCCTGGGTCGGCCGGCCCGGTAGCTACGCGCCTTTCGTGCTCGAGGACAGCGGCCGCTTCTATCTGTCGCGTTACCGGGACCATGAGGAGTGTGCAGCGCGCCTGCTGCGCGAACGCGCGGGGCAGGGCATCGCGCCTGCGGATCCGGCCGTGCTGCGCGCCGGTCTCGCGGCGCTCTTCCCCGACGATCCCGAGGACCGTCAGCGCCAGGCCGCGCTGCTGGCCCAGTTCAAGCCGCTGACGCTGGTGAGCGGTGGCCCCGGCACCGGCAAGACCACGACGGTGGTGAAGCTGCTGGCCCTGCTGCAGCAGCAGGCGGGCGCCACGCCGCTGCGCATCCTGCTGGCGGCGCCCACCGGCAAGGCCGCGCAGCGCCTGGTCGAATCCATCCGCGCCAGCAAGCAGAAGCTGGACTTGCCGCCGGCGCTCCTCGCCGGCATTCCCGAGGAGGCGCGCACGCTGCACCGCCTGCTCGGCGCCGAAGGCGACACCGGCCGCTACCGTCATGGCGCCGCCAACCCGCTGCATTGCGACCTGCTGCTCATCGACGAAGCCTCCATGATCGACTTGGCGATGATGCACGCCGTGCTCGCCGCCCTGTCGCCCACGGCGCGCCTGGTGCTGCTCGGTGATCGCGACCAGCTCGCCTCGGTGGAGGCGGGTAGCGTGTTCGGCGACCTGTGCGCGAGCGGGGGCTGCAGCGACGCGCTGCAGCAGCGGCTGGCGCCCTACAACGTGAAGATGGCGACGGGCGACGACGGGCACGGTCTCGCTGATTGCCGCATCGAACTGACGCGCAGTTACCGCTTTGCCGCCGACAGCGCCATCGGCGCGCTGGCACGCGCATCGCGCGAAGGCGACGCCGACGCCTTCAGCCAGGTGCTGGCCGCGGGCGGCGATGTCGCGCGTTTGCCGCCGGCGGGCCTGCGCGAGGCCGTGCAGAAGGGCTACGCGCCTTACCAGGCCGCCGCGCGCGCCGGTGATCCCGCTGCCGCCTTCGCCACCTTCCTGAAGTTCCGCGTGCTCTGTGCCCACCGCCAGGGACCGGCCGGCGTCGAGGGGCTGAATGCCCTGCTGGAACCGGCGTCGGGCGGACTTTACGCGGGCCGCCCGGTGATCGTGCGCGCCAACGACTATGCGCTGCGGTTGTTCAACGGCGACATCGGCCTGTGCCTGCCCACTGCGGACGGCCTGCGCGTGTTCTTCGAGTCGGCGCCGGGACAGTATCGCGCGCTGGCCCCGGGCCGCCTGCCGCCGCACGAATCGGCCTGGGCCATGACCGTGCACCAGTCGCAGGGGTCGGAGTTCGACGACGTGCTGCTGGTGTTGCCGGAGACGGTGACGCCGGTGCTCAACCGGCCGCTGGTCTATACCGCCGTCACCCGCGCGCGTTCGCGCTTCGCCCTGTGCGGCAGCGAGGCGGTGCTGGGCGCCGCGCTTGCGACATTGCCGCGACGCGAGTCGGGGCTGGTGGAGAAGCTGGGCGCACCCGGCTGACGGGCACGCCGCACCAACGACGAGAGGCGGGCCGGACGGCCCGCCCGACAGGAGACGCCGCCCGTGTATCTTGCCGGCTGGAGCAAGCAGCAGATCGACATCACGCCCGACGGCCATGCCATGCACGGCTACGGCCAGCCCGGACATCGCGCGTACAGTGTGCACTCGCCGCTGTTTGCGCGCGCGGTGTTCCTTGCCGAGGCGCAAGGCGCCGGCCTTATGTTCTGCTGCCTGGACCTCGGCTATGTCACGCACGCCATGCGCGACGGCATCTGCCGCGAATTGCAGGCCCGCATGGGCGACGCCTTCCGCGAGGAGCGACTGGTGCTCACCTGCACCCATACGCACTCCGGCCCCGGCGGCTGCTCGCACGACGTCATGTACAACCTGGTCACGCCGGGCTTCCTGCCGGCCCATGTCGAGGCCATCGTGCTGGCCGCCTGCAGCGCCATCCTGGCGGCATGGCGTAGCGCTGCCCCGACGGAGCTGTCGCTGGCCGAGGGCGAGTTCGCGCCGTCCGTCCCGGTGGCCTGGAACCGGTCGCTGGCGGCCTACAACCGCAATCCCGACGCCGTGAAGCGCGCCGCCACCGAAACCCACCTGGCCATCGACCGTCGCATGAGCGTGCTGGCCTTCCGGCGCGAGGGCCGGGTCGGCGCGCTGCTGTCGCTGTTCGGCGTGCACGCCACCTGCGTCGGCAGCCGGCAGTCCGCCTTCGACGGCGACAACAAGGGATACGCCGCGGCGCATGCCGAGCGCGAGCTGGCGATGGCAGGAGCGGAGGGCGCCGTCGCCATTTTTGCGCAGGCCACGGCAGGCGACGTCTCGCCGCACTACCACGGCCCGGGTGACATCGCCCAGCGCGAGCAGATCAAGGGTGCGGCCGAGTACGTCTACGCCGAGCGCAACGGCCGCTACCAGAGCGAGCGCGCGCTGGCGCTGCTGGCGGAGGCGGGCGTTCCCGTCGAGGGCGCCATCGACTCGATTTTCAGCTACGCGGACTTCACCGCCATCCAGGCCGACCCGGCCTATGCCGACGGCGACGACGCGGCCTTTACCAGCGAGCCCTGTCATGGCGTCGCCTTCTTTGCCGGCACGCGGGTGGACGGCCCCGGCATGCCGGCGCCGGCGGTGTTCGCGGCCCGGCTGGCGGCGCGCGCGGTAAAGGCGATGCGCCTGCGCCGGCCGGGCCGCTTCACGCCCGGGGAGCAGGCCTGTCACCGGCGCATCTATGCGGCGCAGGGCGTGAAGGACATCCTGATGGAGTCGGGCCGCAAGAAGGTGCTGGGCGCGTCCCTCGACCGGATACTGCTGCCCGGTTTCAGCGACCCGGTGGTGGGTGAACTCAAGCGTCAGGTGGCGCAGGGAGCAGTGCGGGAGAGCGCCATGGTGCCGACCGTGCTGCCGCTGCAGATCGTGCGTCTCGGAACGCTCGCCATCGTCTGCTGTCCCGGCGAGTTCACCACGCTGGCAGGGCGGCGCCTGCGCGACACGGTGGCCGGGCTGCTGGCCTTGCACGGCATCCGTCACACGCTGCTGTGCAGCTACTGCAACGACTACATGGGCTACGTGACGACGCGCGAGGAGTACCAGGAGCAGGCCTACGAGGGCGGCCACACCGTGTTCGGCCAGTGGACGCTGGCGGCCTTTCAGACGAAGTTTGCGGAACTCGCCAGGGAATTGCGCCGGCCCGGGCCCGACCGGCGCCATGACCGGACGACACGCCCGGCGCCGGCGCCCGCCGCCGAGCTGGCCTTGCGCAGCAACCTGCCGGCGCGCTGACCGGAGGCGATCCTCGCGTCACCGTCGCAGGCATGGCAGCGCCGGAGCCCAGGTGTGCGACGCCTTGCGGTCCTGGTTTACGCGACCCAGCGCAGGGTGCGCAGAGGCCGGGAGGCACGGACGGGGAACGCCTGCGCCAGCCAGTCCGCGAAGTGCGCCTGACCTTCTTCCCACTCGCCGAGGCCGGAGTCGGCATTGATGTGTCCGGCGCCCTGCAGCAGGTGGAAATCACTGCCCCAGTCCTGCGCCAGTTGCGCGGCGCGCCCTGCCGAGCAGGCGTGATCGTTATCGCTGGCGATGAGCAGCGAGGGAAAGGGGAGCGTTGCCTGAGGCAGGGGCGCGAAGCCCCTCAGGGGAGATGCTACGCCCTGGCGCTCCACATCGGCCGGCGCCACCAGCAGCGCCGCTGCCACGCCGCGCGCGCCATGTCGCTGTGCCCAGTGCGCCAGCGTGACGCAGCCCAGGCTGTGCGCGACCACCACCACAGGATGCCGGCAGGCGGCGACGGCGGCATCGAGCGCCGCGATCCAGGCGGCCCGCTGCGGCTGCGCCCAGTTGGCCTGCTGCACGCGCTGCCATTCGGGGAACTTGTCCTCCCACAGGGTTTGCCAGTGCGCCGGCCCGGAGTTCTTCCAGCCCGGCAGCACCAGCACATCAAGATCCTCCAGTCGGCGTTGCAGTCTCGCCTCGATCGACATGACGCTCACCTCCCTAGCCATGGCCACTGTCCGTCCGTCTTGCAGTTAGCCGAGATAGGCCTGCCAAGCCTGGGGGTCGCGATTCGGTTGCGGCGTGTAGCGCAGCCACGGGCGAACGCTGCGATACCCTTTCGGGAAGGCCCGGTGAAGTGCCTCGTTGTCCTGCAGCGACGACACGATCACCACGTCGTCGCCATCCTTCCAGTTGCCCGGGGTCGCCACGCTGTAGCGGTCGGTCAGCTGCAGCGAATCCACCACGCGCAGGATCTCGTCCAGGTTGCGGCCGGTGCTCGCCGGGTAGGTGATGATCAGGCGGATCTGCTTTTGCGGATCGATCACGAAGACCGAGCGCACCGTGGCGGTGACGCTGGCATTGGGGTGGATCAGGTCGTAGAGCTCCGACACGCGGCGGTCGGCGTCGGCCAGGATGGGGAAGGTCACATCCACGCCCTGCGTCGCGTTGATGTCGCGGATCCAGCGCTGGTGGGATTCGACCGAGTCGACCGAGAGCGCGATCACCCTGATGTTGCGAGCGGTGAAGCGGGCGGCGCTCTTCGCGACCAGGCCGAGCTCGGTGGTGCAGACCGGGGTGAAGTCGGCGGGGTGCGAGAGCAGCAGGCCCCAGCTGTCGCCGAGCCAGTCATGGAAGCGGATGGGGCCTTGGGAGGAGGCCTGGACGAAGTCCGGGGCGATATCACCGAGTCGAAGGCTCATGGAGTTTTCCTCAGAAATGATTCACGACAGGGATGAGCCTAGGCGAAGCTGTATATTTCTCAAAAGAATTGATGTGAATTTGCTTATTACCAAAATAAGAATAAGGCGGGCTGATATCCCTGCTCAGGCGAATCTGCTTCTGACTAATAACCACTACCCCTAAAATTGCGCGCTTTTGGTGCGCCTTGGCGCCATTCCCCTTGCTGGAGCCCTGCATGTCGGATCATGAAGAAGCGCTGGATGGCGGCCCGTTGCTGCCGGACTCCGTCCCGCCCGCCTGGCAGCGCGCCCTCTGGGCCGGTGCCGGCAGCTCCCTGGCCATCCTGCTGCTGCAGGCCCTGGGTCAGGGCCTGCACTACCCCTTGCTGCTGGCGCCGTTTGGCGCTTCCTGCGTATTGCTCTTCGTGGCGCCGCAGAGCGAGTTTTCCCGACCACGCAACATCCTGCTGGGCTATGGCATCGCCACGCTCGTGGGCTTCGTCGCGCTGTGGCTGTTCGGGGAGCAGTGGTGGGCGGTGGCAGTGGCGGTGGGTGTGACCATCGGCTTCATGTGCCTGACGCATACCGTGCATCCGCCGGCCGGGGCGCATCCCATCGTCATCCTGATGGGGACACCGGCACTGCCGGCGTTGCTGCTGACACTGGCCCTCGGCCTTGCGCTGCTGATGCTCTGGACCTGGAGCTTCCACCGCTTCATCCGGCGGGAGCGCCACTGGCCCTTCCGCCCCTGAGAACAGTTGGGGCGGGGCGCCGTTGCCCCCTAGAATGACCCCCTGCAAACGCCGCGGCGTGGCCCGCGGCCGGCAACACCATCGAGGTTTCCATGAGCACATCGCTTGAGCGCGGCCTGCGCATCGTCAAGACCGGATCGGCGTTCGTGAACAACGCCGTGCAACGCCGCGTGAACAAGCAGCGCTTCCTGCAGCAGGACAAGACCGCGCACACGATCATCTACCGCGACGGCCTGATGACGGTGAAGCACTACCAGCCGCTGGACTGCGCCTCGATCACCATCGAAGGGCAGGAGTTCAAGGTGCGCCAGAAGCGCTTCGGCACGCCGCTGGTGCTGGTGCCGCCGCTCGGGGTGTTCGCCTGGATCTTCGATCTCATGGCCGACCGCTCCATGGCCAAGTATTTCCTCGCGCACGGCTTCGACGTCTACCTGATCGACTGGGGCGCGCCCTCGGGGGACGACCGCGACGTCTCGCTGGAGCGCTACGTCACCGACTGGTTCCCCAAGGCCATGAAGGCCATCCGCGAGCACAGCGGCAGCGAGGAGCAGTCGCTGCTCGGCTACTGCATGGGCGGCCTGCTGGCGCTGCTCTACCTGGCCGCCAGCCGCGACGCGAAGGTGGTGAACCTGGTCACCATCGCCTCGCCGGTGGACATGCACAAGATGGGCTTCGTGGGCGGCGTCTACCGCGCGCTGAGCAAGCCGCTGTGGGCGGTGGGCCGCGTCACCGGCATCCGCATCGACAAGATGCAGCGCGATCTCTTCCATGTACCCGGCAAGCGCCTGTCGTTCATGTTCAAGATGACCAATCCGGTCGGCACGATCTCGAGCTACCTTGAACTCGTGCGCAACCTGGCGGATGACGATTACGTGTCGCGCTACATGACCATGAACGAGTGGTTCACCAACATGCCGGATTATCCGGGCGCCACCGTGCAGCAGCTGATCCGCAAGATGGGCCTCTATAATCGCCTGGCGCGTGGCCGCATCCGGCTCGGCGGGCAGGACGCGGATTTCCGCAACATACGGTCGGCGCTGCTGGCCTTCGCCGGTGACAACGACAAGATCGTGCCGGTCGCCTCGGCGGAAGCCATCCTTGAAGTGGTGAGTTCCACCGACAAGGCCTTCCACATCGTGCCGGGTGGCCATGCCGGCGTGTTCACCGGCGGACGCGCGGCGCACACCACCTGGGCCATCAGCAAGGACTGGTTGACGCAGCGTTCGGCGCCGCTGCCGCGCGAGAGCGACGCGACGGAATGAAAGGGGAGGGCGGCTGCCCTCCGTTTCACCACTTCCGCTTCATGATCGAAGCGACGGACGAGGAAGACCCATGAACATGTTCCGCTCCCTGGCACTGGCCGCCGCACTGGCCGGCACCTCTCTCACCGCCCTGGCCGACAAGGTGGTGACCTACACGATCGACCCGGGCCACACGCAGGTGCGGTTCACCTGGAACCATCTCGGCTTTTCCATGCCGGGCGCCGTGTTCACCGACGTCAACGGCAGCATCGAGGGCAATCACGATGCGCCCGAAAAATCCGTGATCAACGTAAGCATCCCCGTGAAGAGCCTCGACTCGCATGTGCCGCTGCTGAACGAGCACCTGCTGCAGTCCGGCGACTACTTCAAGGCCAGGGAATTCCCGACGGTCACTTTCCGCAGCAAGGAAATCCGCGACCTCGACCGCAGCAAGCAGAGCTTCAAGCTGGTGGGCGATCTCACCGTGAACGGCATCAGCCGAGAAGTGGTCCTCGACGGTCTGCTCAACAAGGCCGGCGCGCATCCCTTCTACGAGAACGCCGAGGCGGCCGGCTTCAATGCCACGACCACGATCAGGCGTTCCGATTTCGGCATGGGCAAGCACGTGCCCATGGTGAGCGACGAGCTGGATGTCCGCATCACCGTGGAAGCCGTGGAGGCGGGCGCCTACAAGGCCGCGGTGGAAAAGCAGAAGCGTGAGGCCGGCAAGGCGAAGGCCAAGCAGGCAAAGACGCCGAAGAAGTAAACGCAGGCAGGCCGGCGCAAAAGCGCCGGCCTTTTCATTTCCACCCAGGAATTTTCCATGCAGACGCGCATCACCCGGCTGTTCGGCATCCGCTATCCGGTGTTCTGTCCCGGCATGACCTATGTCTCCAACGCCACTCTCGTCGCCGCCGTGAGCAATGCCGGCGGGCTCGGCATCCTCGCAGTCGGCCATCTCGGTCCCGAGGAGACGCGTGCCGAAATCCGTCGCGTGCGTGAGCTTACCGACAAGCCCTTCGGCGTCGGCGTGGCGCTGATCATGCCGGGCGCCTCGCAGAATGCCGAGGTCGCCATCGAAGAGCGGGTGCCGGTCCTGAATTTCTCGCTGGGCAAGGGCGACTGGATCTGTCAGCGCGTGCACGCCTATGGCGGCAAGGTCATCGCCACGGTGGTGAACGAAAAGCACGCCCTGGGCGCGGAGCGCGCCGGTGTCGACGCCTTGCTGGTCACCGGCCATGAAGCCGCCGCGCACGGGGGCGACGTCACGTCTCTCGTGCTGGTGCCGGCCATCCGGCAGGTGACAACGCTGCCCATCATCGCCACCGGCGGCTTCGGCACCGGGGGCGGGCTCGTTGCCGCGCTCTCGCTGGGCGCCGATGCGGTAGCCATGGGCACGCGTTTTGCGACCTCGCGCGAAAGTCCGGTGCACGAGCGCACCAAGGAACTCATCATCGGCAAGAGCGTGAGCGACACTATCTATTCGTCCAACTTCGACAGCATGCCCTGCCGCGTGATGAAGACGCCGACCTCCGAGAAGCGCATGGCGAAGAAACTCACGCTGTGGCGCGCGCTGTGGAAGGCGCTGCTGGCGGCACGCGAGTCGGGGCGCCCCATGCTGGGCCTCATCGTCGAAGTGCTGCGCAACGGGCTCGAGCAGACGCTGAAGCTGGCCTATTTCGGCGCGGCCACCGCGGAAATCCGCCGCGCCATCATCGATGGCGACCATGAGCGCGGCATCCAGCTGATCGGCCAGGTGCAGGGGCTCGTGCACGATGCGCCGCCGGTCGCGGAGATCCTTGCCCGCGTGATGACCGAGGCCGACACGGCGCTTGCGAACGTGAATGCGCAGGCCGCTGCCACGCCGGCGGTCGGGCTCGCTGTCGCCGAATAAGCTAGATTTATCTTTCGCAGTCGCCGGTCCCGTCGCGGGGCCGGTGCAGGGAAACGCCCATGGATGCAATCGACGCCATTCTCACCCGCACCTCACAAGGCAAGCTCATGGCGCCTGCGCCGTCGCCGGAGGTGTTGCAGACGGCCTTCGCCTGCGCGCTCCGCGCGCCGGATCACCGTGTATTGAGGCCCTGGCGTTACCTCGTCATCCAGGGCGAGGCGCTGGCGCGTCTGGGTCAAGTGTTCGAGGCGGCCCAGCGCGCTGCCGACCCCGCGCTCGCGGAGCAGGCGGCCGAGCGCGCCCGCAAGATGCCGCTGCGCGCGCCGATGATCGTGGTGGCGATCACAGTGCACAGGCAGGACCCCAAGGTGCCGGACGAGGAACTGCTGCTCTCCACCGGCGCGGCGGTGCAGAACTTCATGCTCGCGCTGCGCGCCCAGGGCTTCGCCAGCATGTGGCGCACCGGGCCGCTGGCGCATGACGCGCATGTGAAGGAGTCGCTGGGACTCGCCGGTGACGAGTCCATCTCCGGCTTCATTTACGTTGGCACGGCGGCGGCGGAGCCGCGCAAGGTGACGCCGTTGCCGGTGAGCGACCATGTCGCGGACTGGCAAGGCTAAGGGAATGTCGGGAGATTTTCTGGCCGATGCGGAAAAGCTGACGGCTGAGGCCCTGGTGGCGCGCATTCGCAGCGAGATTCCGCTGACCCAGGCCATGCAGCTGGGCGTGGACCACTATGACGGCCATCGGCTCGTGCTTCGGGTTCCGCTGCCGCCCAACATCAACGACAAGGGCACGGCGTTCGCCGGCAGCATCACGGCGCTCGGCAGCATCGCCGGCTGGTGCCTGCTGACGCTATGGGCCGAGCGCGAGATCGGCTCCTGCCAGGTGGCCGTCTTCGATGCCCATTTCGCCTTCAGGAAGCCGTTGCGCGGCGATTTCACCGCGACCGTCAGCCTGCCCTCGCCAGCGGATTGCAAGACGCTGAAGTACGCCGTGACGAAACGGGGCAAGGGGCGGGCCGTGCTGAAGATCACCCTGGCCGATGCCGAGGGCGTCGCGACCACGCTGAACGCTGCCTATGCCGTCTGGCTGTCTGAACCTCCAGCCGGCCCCTGAGCCCCCCATCTCGTGCCTGCGGCACGCCATTCACCACATCACAGGCAATGCCCGCGCGTACGGCATGGCGCGACGCAGGGTCGCGCCGGTTAAGCAGCAGCGTTCAGGGACGGTTGCCGGACACCCTGTTATTGCTGCCCAGGTCCTGCACGGTGACCAGGCTGCCACCTGCGGCAGCGCTGGCCTTGTTGAACAGCACCCTGTTCCTGGCCGTGCCGGTGTCCAGGAAGACTCCCGTGACCGTATCCGAGCTCTCGCCGAGGGAAATATGGTTCAGCAGCACCGTGTTCCGGCTGGCGGCCCCGGTCAGGACCATGCCTCTGCCACGGGCAGATACCTGATTGGCGACGATCTGGTTGCCGGTGGATTCGCGTAGCGATGAGGCCGTCAGGACTATGCCCCAGGCACCGCTGGTTACCCTGTTACCGATGATTTCCGAGGCCCGGGCGCCGAGCAGGGTGATGGCTCCGGTGTCTTCTTCGGCGCCGGAGCTGATGGTGTTGCTCTTGATCCTCCAGTCTGTCGCATTGCTGACAAAAAAGGCGCTGGCCTGGGAGCTGATCGAGTTGCTCCTGATCGTTACATTGCTGGTGACGTTCGTGCCGGTACTGAGAATGGCGACGCCGTCCTCCACCGGTGACTGAATTTCCAGCCCTTCGATCACGATATTGCTGACTTCGACGCTGCCGAACGCAAACCCGGCGTCGAGGGCCGCCGCATTTCTGCCGGTAATCGTCAGGTTGGAAACGGTGATGTCGATGCTCTGGTCGGAGAAATCCGGAAATGTGAACCTGCCTTCGCTGCCATCGAGAATGACCTTCCCGGCGACCGTGCCGTTGCGGGTGGCCGTGGCGATGGCGGCCTCTATATCGCCAACGTCGGTGACATCGTTGCGGGTCAAAGTCACGGTGTCGGCATGGGCATTAGTTGCCAGACAGCCAGCTACCATCAGCAATGCGAACATCTGTTTCATATGGCCTTCCTCCATGAATGGGTATGCGTCCGGTGCCATCTGAGGGAGAGCGCTGAAGCGTCCGCTTTCCATCAGGTTTCATGGTAAAGAAAACGGTTCAACTCGCAGTAGCTGATGATGATCACCTTGGTCGGTGCGAGTTCGATGCCGTGCGGGTGGCGATATCTGCCAGGAAGCGGGACGCTCTTCAGTCCAGCGTGTGCCGGTAACGTTTCAGCCCGACTCCCACTGCCACCACGATGAAGACCGGTAGCGGCCATACATGCGGCCAGGTCTCCAGTCCGCCGTTACCCTTCAGCAGGACGCCGCGCACGATGCGCAGAAAATGCGTGAGCGGCAGCGCTTCGCCTGTTGTCTGCGCCGACGCCATGCCGCGGAAGGGGAACATGAAGCCCGAGAGCAGCAGCGAAGGCAGGAAAAAGCAAAAGCTCATTTGCATGGCCGGCATCTGGTTCTTCCCTCGCCTTCGGCAAGTACGCGCTCCAGCTCCGCTTCGTTCCTCGCTTCCGCATCGATGCGAAAATAGCCCGAGGTCTCCAGCGCAGAATCGGTGCAATTCCCTTGATCGTACAGCGGCTATCAGCCGGGCCGATGCAGCACTTGCTGCAGCTCGACAGAGAGTGGCGCGCCTTGATTTGAAAGTGACGATGACGACCTGCGGCTCGACGTCGATGTCCCGGAGGACACTGCAGCGCAGTGGCGCGGCAGAAGCTGCCCGGCGGTGTGGAGAGATTTGCGGGATGGGATGTCGAGGCGGCTACTGCCGGATTCGCGAAGAAGTGTGACGTACCGGATGTTCGCAACTTCCTGAACAGGTATGCCCATTCGGCTGCATGCGTGAGGGTTGGCGGCGTCTGTCAGGAAATCATGTGCGAGGACGCAGGGACACCGCCAGTGGCGGCGGTGTCCCCATGCTGATGCGGAGTACGCTCAGTTGCCCCAGTTCCACTGCTGGTTCAGGCCACCGTTATAACTCCACTGGCCCACGCGCGAACCGGCGCTCGTCCCGTAGGCGTCCACGGCGATGCTGTTGTTGTGGCGGTTGCGCAGCGTGTTGCCGATCCAGTCGAAGCGCAGGTTGTTGCTGTCCACGCAATCCCAGATGACGATCTCGCCGCCGTTGTACGCCTGGCCACGATTGTCCAGGCACTTGTTGCTGCCCACGGCGCTGCGCAGGAAGCCGTTGGCGGCGTCGTACCACCACTTCTGCGCATTGGTGCCGTTGCAGGTCCAGAGCTGCACCGGGGTGCCGTTGGCGGTGCCGCTGTTGCTCACGTCCAGGCAAAGGCCGCTGCGGCCATCGGTCAGCGCGCGATAGGCGGCGGCACCGGTCGTCACGCCCGGAATGATCCACTGGCCTTCGACCGCGATGTCGTTGTGGTTCAGCCAGACGTTGGCCACCGGCCCCTTGGCCGCCTTCAGCTGCTCGTTGTCGTAGCTGTTGGTCGGCACATCGAACTTGTAGTTGTTGCCTACCGCCGCGCACGCGGCGGCACCGCCGCTCCAGGTGCCGGTCTGCTGCGTCACGTACCAGTTGTTCGTGCCCGGCTGGTGGCAGGCGTAGGCGAAGCGGTTACTGCAGTCGGTGTCGTCCCAGCGGCCGTTGCCCCACTGCACGGCGCAGTCCTGGTTGCCGCCGTAGTTGTTCGGCTCGTTGGCGTCCCAGCTCCAGACGCCGGCGGCGAGGCGGCCGTCAGTCGTCACCATGTGGTCGAGGTTGACGATGTTGCCTCCGGTCTTGAAGGCGGTGCGCACATTGTCAGCGCTGATGCGGTCCACGCCGCCGTTGAACAGACCGTTGAAGAAGCCGATCGCCGTGCCGTCTTCCCAGATGCGGCCGATGTTGCCGAGGCTGTCATAGGCCAGGCTGGCCATGCCGCTGTTGCCGGAGCAGCCGCCATCCTTCCAGAACACCACCTGCTTGCCGGCCTGCCGCACCTGCGCCTTGGTCAGTGTGTCGGGAATCGCCTTGCAGCCACCGCTCGCGTAGATCTTGCCGCCGAGCGTGCTGTTGAGGACGTTGAGCAGTTCCTGGTGGCGGCCGTCGGTGTGGTCTTCCACGTAGAGGATGATGACTTCATTCGGGTTGGCGTCCAGCCAGCTCCGCACTTCCTGCAGGCCGTCGCGCACGAAGCGGTCCGTGGTGCTGCAGCCGACGTGCAGGTCGCCCCAGCTCGTGCCGATGCCGGAGTGGCAGAGCAGCAGGCCGGTGCCCCATTCCCAGGGCCAGCCATGGGTGTGGGCGGTCCAGTGCGCATCCAGCTCGATGAAGCGGGCCCCCATGCGCAGCTGGTCCTGGATGGAATGCTGCTGTTGCGGGTCCAGGTAGCGGATCGGGGTGGTGTAATCCGAGGAGTTGTAGGAGTTGTGGGTGCCGAGGATGTTGTTGTCCTTCAGCGGAGAGGCCACGTCGAGCTGGCGCTGCAGCGCCAGGGCCTTGCCGGCCCAGCTGTTGTTGAAGTCGGCGATGCTGTCAGCCAGCGCACTGGTGCTCAGGGTCAGGGCGCACAGGAGGGTGAGCCCCTTCAGTAGTTTTTCCATGGCGTATGCCTCTTTGTTATTGAAGATTATTCAAGTTCTCGTGGTATCGGCGGGGAGGCCGGCGTAGTGAGGGTAGCGTGCGGCAATGCGGGGAACAGGACGCTTGCGGACAGCGCCGGGGATGTTTGCGGCCATCCGGACCGGCGGCGTATTGCCCTGGGCCGGGTGGTGGCCGGGGCTGGCTGCGCCATTCGCGGCGTGAGCTTCGGCGTGCCGCATGCAGGAAAGAAAAAAGGTGGCCCAGGCCACCTTCTTCTGACTGCTTCAGGCGGTGCTACTTGCCTTGTGGCGGCGCTCCGCGGGAGGCACGCAGCCCGGCCAGGCTGAAGCGCGTGATGTGCTCGGCCAGCTCCACGATTTCCGCATCCGTTTCCGGCAGCTTCACGCCAAGCCGCGTCAGCATCGGCTCGGCCATGCCGTAGTGGTAGCACTGGCTGACCACGCTCACGGCGAAACGGTGGATCTCCGCCTCGTCCGCATCGCGCGCCAGCACCGCCGCCACAACCGATTTCATGATTGCGAACTGGTGCTTCACGATCTCGTTCACCAGGAAATCCAGGGCCTCGGTAGGCTGGACGAACTCGCGCACGCAGATCTTGATGCGGTCGTCCTCGTGCGTCGTGAAGACGCGGCGGAGGAGGTTGAGCACCAGCCAGTGCAGGCGCGTGGCGGGGTCGGACTCGCGCACGGCCGCCGTCTCGAGCGGATAGGTCTCGATCATGGCCTCCGACTGCTTCTTGATGACCGCCTGGTAGAGGCCCATCTTGCTGCCGAAGTGGTAGTTGATGGCCGAGACGTTGGCCTTCGCCTTGTCGGCGATGTCGCGGGTCCTGGTGCTTTCGAAGCCCTGGGCGATGAACATCGGTGCGGCGGCGTCGATCAGGGCGGCACGGGTGGCGGCGCTGGAGTCGGTGCCGACGGCGGAGAGCGGACGGATGCGGTACATGCGGGCTCCTTGGGGGCTTTCCCGGTGGGTTGATACAAGTGATTCAAGCAGGTGTTTGAATCTAGTGCGGCCGGTTGCTCCGCACAAGCGCTCACTAGGAGGTAGCAGGCACTAAAATACCAAGCGGTATGTACGCCATACTGACCGGTATGCTAATAATCCCGGATTCTTCCCGGAGCCGGATCCCATGCGCGACAAGCTGCTCAGCGCCCTGCGCGACGCTGCCCGCCACAGTGCCCCGCGACTGCCATCGCTGACCGAGGTCGCGCTACTGGCACAGGCCTCCGAGGCCGAGGTGCGAGAGCACCTGGGGCCGCCCGAGAACTTCTCCGCGCTGCTGTCCTACCAGGCGCCGGCCCATGAGACACGGGACCGGATCATTGCCAGCGCGGCCCGTGTGTTTGCCCGCAAGGGCTTCCAGAAAGCCTCGCTGGACGAGGTCGCCGCCGATGCCGGCCTCACCAAGGGCGCCATCTACTGGCACTTCCGCAACAAGAACGACCTCCTGTTCGCCCTGCTCGATTGCCGCCTGCGCCAGGACACGGCGCCGCTGATGGGTGACCTCCAGACCCTGATCCGCGACGGCGGCGACGCCCAGGCGACCCTCACCCGCATGTTCGCCTCGGGCATCGCCCGCTGCACCAGCGACCCCGACTGGGGCCGCCTCTACCTCGAGTGCCTGAACCTGAGCCGCGACGACGAGGTACGCGAGCGCCTGGCAGGCTTCTACGACCAGGTCTGGGCGATGTCCGGCAGCTTTACCCGTGAATTGCAGAGGCACGGCATCACGGCCGGCCACATGGATCCGGCCTCCGCCGGCGTGTTCTGGACGGCGCTCTTCGACGGCCTCGTCATCGCCTGGCTGATCAAGGGCGACCAGATCGACTTCGAGCGCTTGCTGCCGACCATCTTCCGCATGCTGTGGCAGGGCATGGCGCCCCGCGCATCTGATTCCAACGACAAGAATGATTTCGCACCGGAGACCCACCATGACGCATGACTTTCCCACGCGTGCCCTGGCCCTGCTCGCACCCGCGGTGCTGGCGCTGCTTACCGTCGCCTGCGGGTCGCCGGAGCAGAAGGCGGGCCAGCAGGTCGAGGCCGTGGCGCCGCTGGAGCTGGCCGCAGTGGATGTGGCCCGTGTCGAAAAAGCCGTCATCAGTGGGGGACTGCCGGTCTCCGGTACCCTGCAGCCGCTCACGCAGACCACGGTACAGTCGCGCGTCTCGGCGGATGTCGGCGCCGTGCTCGTGCGCGAGGGCGAACGCGTGAAGCAGGGCCAGGTACTGGCGCGCCTCGGCACCCAGGATCTCGAGGCACGCCTGCGCCAGGCCGAGGCCAATGTCGCCGCCGCCAAGGTCGACGCCGATCTTGCACGGGCCCTTGCCGAACGCAACAAGCAGCTCTACGAAAAGAAATACTTCTCCGAAATCGAATACGCCCGCAGCGTGGGCGAGGCCATGGCGCGCGAGGAGAACATGCGCGCGCAGCAGGCCCTCGTCGCCATTGCCCGCAAGGCGCTGGACGACGCCAACGTGCGCGCGCCCATGGGCGGCATCATCGCGCGGCGCTACATCGAGCCCGGCAGCAGTGTCGGCATGGATGCGCGCCTCTTCGAGATCGTCGACCTGTCGGAAATGGAGCTGGAGTTGCCGGTGCCGGCGCTGGAGATTGCCGCGGTGAAACCGGGCCAGCGCGTGGCCTTCACGGTCACCGGCTTCGGCGAGCGCCGCTTCGAGGGCCGGGTCGTGCGCATCAATCCTGTCGCCGACGCCGGTACCCGAGCGATTGCCGTGTATGCGCGCGTCGCCAATCCCGGGCTCGAGCTGAAAGGGGGAATGTATGCGCGTGGCGAGATCGCCGCGGGCGCTGGCGGCGAAGCCCTCGGCGTGCCCCTGGAAGCGCTGCATGAGACCGCGGGGCAAGCGCCCTGGCTGCTGGTGCTGAAAAACGGCCGCCTGGAAAAGCGCGTGGTCGAGGTGGCGGGGCGTGACGACCGTCGCAACCGGCTCTTCCTGGGCAAGGGCGTCAGCGAGGGCGAGACAGTGGTGGTGGCACGCCTGACCGAAAACGCCGTCAACCAGCCGGCGCGGCTCGGCCAGTAAGGAGCGACTGCCATGTGGTTGACCCGCATCAGCATCAACAACCCCGTCTTTGCCGCCATGATGATGATGGGGCTAATGGTCTTCGGCCTGTTCGCCTACCGTGAATTGCGCGTCGAGGAGTTTCCCGACATCGGCTTTCCCTTCGTCGTGATCACGACGCCGTATCCGGGCGCGTCGCCGGAAGTGGTGGAGTCCGACGTCACGCGCAAGATCGAGGAGTCGCTGAACACCATTGCAGGCGTGAAGCAGGTGTTCTCGTATTCCTACGAGGGCCGCTCGATGATCTTCGTCGAGTTCTACCTCAGCGTCCCGGTGAACACGGCCGTACAGGACGTGCGCGACAAGGTCGCGCAGGTCAAGGCCGAATTCCGAGACGAGATCGACGAGCCCTTCATCGAGCGCTTCAATCCCTCGGCGATGCCGGTGCTGTCCTATGCCTTCACCTCGGACACCCTGAGCCCGCGCGAAGTTTCCACCTATGTGGACCAGCGCATCCGCAAGCGCTTCCAGACCGTGCCGGGCGTCGGCAAGGTCGACGTGATCGGCGCGGTGAAGCGCGAGATCCGCGTGTATGTGCGGCCCGAGCGCCTGCGCGCCTATAACGTCGGCGTCGACCAGGTGGTGCGCACGCTGCAGGTGGAGAACCAGGAGCTGCCGGCCGGCACGGTGAGTTCGGAGCAATCCGAGCTCGTGGTGCAGATCAAGGGACGCCTGCAGAAACCGCAGGATTTCCGCCGGCTGATCGTGGCGCAGCGCGCCGGCGGGCCGGTCTATCTCGAGCAGGTCGCCGATGTCATCGACGGCGAGCAGGAGCTGGCGTCCATGGCGCTGGTCAACGGTCGCCGCGCCGTGTCGCTCGACATCGTCAAGACCTCGGACGCCAACACCATCGCCGTGGTCGACGACGCCAGCGAGGTCGCGGAGGAGGTCCGGCAGTCGCTGCCGCCCGGCATGGACATGGTGCTGGTCGCCGACAGCTCGAAATCCATCCGCGCCTCGCTGGACGACGTGCAGAAGACGCTGGTCGAGGGCGCCATCCTCGCCGTGCTGATCGTGTTCATTTTCCTGGGGTCCTGGCGTTCCACCGTCATCACCGGCCTCACGCTGCCCATCTCGCTGCTCGGCACCGTCGCCGGCATCTATTTCTTCGGCTTCACCATCAACCTGATGACGCTGATGGCGCTCTCGCTCTGCATCGGCCTGCTGGTGGACGACGCCATCGTGGTGCGCGAGAACATCGTGCGCCACAACGCCATGGGCAAGGGCCACCGCGAGGCCGCCATGGACGGCACCAAGGAGATCGGCCTTGCCGTGCTCGCCACCACGCTGACCATCGTCGCCGTGTTCCTGCCGGTGGCCTTCATGGGCGGCATTATCGGCAAGTTCTTTTTCCAGTTCGGTGTCACGGTCGCGACGGCGGTGCTGCTGTCCATGTTCGTGAGTTTCACGCTGGACCCGATGCTGTCGTCGATCTGGTACGACCCGGATACGCACGGCCGCCAGAAGACCAGCTGGCTGGGACGCGGCCTCGACCGCTTCTCCGATGCGCTGGAGCACCTCGGCGACGTCTACGTGAGGCTGATCGGCTGGAGCTTCCGTCGTAATACCTGGAGCGTGCCGCTGCCGTACTGGTGGCGGGGTGCCCGCCTGCACCGCGTGCGTTTCGGCAACCGCAGCCTCGTCATGCTGATGGCGCTGGCCTCGCTGATCGGCGCCTTCATGCTGGCGTCGCGCATCGGCGGCGAGTTCGTGCCCGAGCCTGACCTGTCGGAAATCAATGTCCGCTTCCAGACGCCGACCGGTTCCGCGCTGGAATACACGCAACAGAAGGTGGATCAGGTCACCCGGATCATCCGGGAGTATCCGGAGGTCATTGCCACCTACGCGACCATCAACAGCGGCATGGACTCCGGCAAGGAGCGCGCGGGCATCCGTGTGCGCCTAAAGCCGAAGGCTGAGCGCAGCATGAGCCAGAAGGAGCTGGTCATCGCCATCCGCAAGCGGCTGCTGAATGTCGCGGGCATCAAGATCACCTCGGTGGCGGCGGCCGCGGAATCCGTGAACGGCGGCCAGAAGCCCATCATCCTTTCCGTGCAGGGCACCGACCTGAAGGAGCTGCAGCGCATCTCGGACGAACTGGTCGCCGGGTTGAAGAAGATTCCGGGCCTCGTGGACATCCGTACCTCGCTGTCGGATCCCAAGCCGACGCTGGCGGTGGACATCGACCGCGACCAGGCGGCGAGCCTCGGCCTGTCCGTGGCACAGGTGGGGCAGGCGCTGCGCCCGCTGCTGGCCGGCGACGACGTCACGACCTGGCAGGACGCCCAGGGCGAAAACTACGACGTGACGGTGCAGTTGCCGCGCAGCGAGCGCTACAGCGGCGCCGACCTGGGCGAGATCTACCTGTCCAGCGCCTACACCAATGCCGGCGGCCTGCCCAACATGGTGCCGCTGACGCAGGTGGCGCGCATCACGGAAACCACCGGGGCCTCGCAGATCAACCGCCGCAACCTGTTCCGTGAAGTGATGATCGACGCCAACGTGAGCGGGCGGCCCGCCGGCGATATCGGCGCGGACATCGCCCGCCTGCAGGCCTCCATGAAGCTGCCGCCGGGCTACCGCTTCCAGACTGAGGGCCAGAACAAGGACATGGCGGAGTCCATCGGCTACGCGGTCACCGCACTGCTGATGGCGGTGATCTTCATCTATATGGTGCTGGGTTCGCAGTTCAACAGCTTCATCCTGCCGGTCTCCATCATGACCTCGCTGCCGCTGTCGCTGATCGGGGTGTTCATCGCGCTCTTCGCCTTCGGTAGTACGCTGAACATCTTCTCGATCATCGGCGTGATCATGTTGATGGGCCTCGTCACCAAGAATGCGATTTTGCTCGTGGACTTCGTCAAGGTGGCGGTGGGCAACGGCATGGACCGCACCACCGCCATCATGGAAGCCGGCCGCACGCGATTGCGACCTATCCTGATGACGACGGCGGCGATGATCATGGGCATGGTGCCGCTCGCGCTTGGTCTCGGCGATGGCGCCGAGCAGCGCGCCCCGATGGCGCATGCCATTATCGGCGGCCTGGTCACCTCGACCTTGCTGACGCTGCTGGTGGTGCCGGTGGTGTACACCTATCTGGACGACCTGCGCCTCTGGGCCGGCCGCCTCGTGACCGGCCGCAAGGGTAAGGCCGCTGTGCCGGCGGCAGCATCAGTCGATCCGGAAACGGGCGCGACCGGGGGCGAGTGAGCAGGCAAAAAAAATCCCCCGCATCTGCGGGGGATTCTTGAATCGGGTTGCCTCAGGCGAGAATGGTCAGGCGGCCTTGGGCGGAAAGTGGCACTGCTTCATCAGCTCATCGCAGGCATGCGCGATCATTTCTTCCGTGATGGGAATCTCACGGCCCTGTTCGTCTAGGAGAGATGCGACTTCGTAGGGGTTGCCTGCGGCCGGGAACGGATTGAATGCGGTCATCGTGGTTTCCATTGCTTGCATGGTTCACCTCACTTGCCGTTGCCGGCCTGTTCGGGTGGGGCATCGGGCCGGAAAGCTGGAGCTTTCGGAGAATGCCGCTGGTGTGAACTCGATCACCTTTCACTTGGCCAGTATATGAACCTCATCCGCCCCCGTATCGTCCCGAGCTGCGTAATGTGTAACCAACTATGAAACCTTTTCCTGCATCCCCTTCAGCAAGCGATGAGCTGGTGCCGTTGTTCAGGCTGGGCTTCATCGTCAATCCGCAGGCCGGCCTGGGCGGTACGCTGGCCCTGAAGGGCAGCGATGGCCTGGCCGTGGAAGCGCTGGCCAGAGGCGCTGTGCCACAGGCCGGTTTGCGGGCACGGGCCGTGCTGACCGAACTGCTGCCCTGGCGTGAACGCCTGCAGGTCTTCAGCGCGGCTGGCGACATGGGCGGGGGAATGGCCTCTGATCTCGGGTTCGCAACCCGGATCGTCCATGCACCGACGGCCCAAACCAGTGCCGCGGATACCGAGGCCACCGCCCTTGCGCTGCTCGCGCAGCAGGTCGACCTGCTGCTCTTTGCCGGTGGCGACGGCACGGCGCGGGATATCTGCCGCAGCGTCGGCCTGGCGCTGCCGGTGCTGGGCATCCCGGCCGGGGTGAAGATGCACTCGGGCGTGTTCGCCGTAAATCCGCGCGGGGCGGCGGAGATCGTGCACCTGCTGTTAAAGGGCAGTCCCGTCCTGATCGACACGGCCGAGGTGCGCGACATCGACGAGGCCGCCCTGCGTGAAGGGCGCATACGGTCCTGCCATTATGGCGAACTGCGCGTCCCGGCCGAGGACCGCTACCTGCAGCAGGTGAAGTGCAGCGGGCCGGCCGTGGAAGCGCTGGTGCTGCAGGAAATCGCCGCCGAGGTCGTCGATCATATGGCGCCTGGCGTCCATTACCTGATCGGCCCGGGCTCCACGACGGCCGCCGTCATGGCAGCGTTGCACCTGCCCAACACCCTGCTCGGCGTGGACGTGGTGTGCGATGGCCGGTTGCTGGCGGCCGATGTCGATGCCGCCACTCTGGAGCGGCTGGCCCGCGAGCAGACGTGTCGGCTGGTGCTGAGCGCCACGGGCGGGCAAGGCATCCTGCTGGGCCGGGGCAACCAGCAGCTGACACCGGTCGTGTTGCGGGCGGTGGGTCGGGCCGGACTGATGGTGGTGGCGACCTGGGACAAGCTCAAAGCCCTGGACGGCCGGCCTTTGCTGATGGATCTGCCGGAGGCCGATCTGGAGCAGATGTTTGCCGGGCATGTCGACATCATCACCGGCTATCAGCAGCACGTGCTGTACCGGCTGGCCACCCATGCCTGACCCTGTCCGGCGGCTGCGTACTGGCGGACGCGCCGCCGGCATTTTCCATTGGTCGTACCCATGGCCCGGCTGTCTGGGTGGGCGCCTGACCTTGCTGTGCCTGTTGAAGGGTTGGCTATAACATACTGATCTGATGTAGTTTTTCGCAAAAAATACGACGTCATCGATAGCTTGGCGCTGTGACCGGAAAGCAGCTTTTCCGGTCGAGAAAGTCGTGAGCCGGCCACGGGGGCCATGCCGCCGTGGCCGGCCTGGATGAACTACCAAGCAAATTAAAGAACCTAGAAGCCTCTGCAGGGCGGTTTTGCCGGCCTGTGGACACATGAATGAAGGGGTAGCGGCTGCTGGCCGTCAGACGTGCGGCCCGCCAGGAAAGGACTCGCGATAGCCGGATAGAACCGCCGTGCTTTCTGCAGTAGCACCCCGTGCAACACCCTATGCAACACCCTATGTAGCACCCTATGTAGCACCCTAAATATGATTAGTAGTAGTTCGTCCTATTGGCAACGCTGGTTGCCGTGCTGGAAGGGCCGCCTGAAGAAAACGGGCGCCAAACTAGGGCTGTTGGTCGGCAATGCCAGTATCGCCTGGGCGCGCGTGGAGACCCGGGGCGACACGCTGGCGGTCAAGGCCTTCGGCTGTCTGCAGGCGGAGAGCCCGGATGCGGTCTGGGCCCGCTTCCGCAACGTGGTCACTCTCGAAAAGCTTCAGGGCCTGCCGCTGCATGTGGTCATGGGCCTCGCCGACTATCAGCTTTTACTCATGGAAAGCCCGGAGGTTCCCGCGGAGGAGCTGCGCGAAGCCATGCGCTGGCGGCTCGGCGACTTCATCAGCTTTCCCGTCACCGACGCGGCCATCGATGTCTTCACCCTGCCGGAAGACGCCTACCGCGGCCGCCAGCGCATGCTGTACACCGCGGTCTGCCAGCAGCGCCAGATAGAAACGCTGCGCCTGCGTGCCGACTCCCTGAGGCTGAGCCTGGCCAGTGTCACCATTCCCGAAATCGCGCTGTCCCGGCTGGAGCCGCATCTGCTCGCGGGCGAGGACAGCACGGCCCTGCTGCAGTTCACCGAGAGCGGCAGCCTGCTCGGCATCTTTCAGGACCATGCGCTCTATCTCGCGCGCCAGACGCCATTTTCCCTCCAGACCCTGGACACGGCGCAGTACGACAACGTACTGCTCAAGATCCAGCGTTCCCTGGACTATTTCGACAGCCAGATAGGGAAGGGCATGGTGAAACGCCTGCTGATCACGCCGTTCCCCGGTGTGGAGGCGCTGGCCCGGCATCTGGCCGGCAATCTCGACGTGGCCGTGCAGCTCCTGGATCTGTCGCCGCTATGGCCGGCACCGGGCGTGACCGGGAAGCCGGACGATATCGCTCCGTGCCTGCTGGCGATCGGCGCCGTCATGGGGGGCGAGGCATGAGCCGCAGCGGCCTGGGCCAGGACATCAATTTCTACCGCGTGCCCCGGCAGCCCCTGCTCGACGATCTGCTGGAGCTGCGTGTCCTGCTGGCGCTGACGGCGCTGCTGCTGCTGGCCGTGCTGCTGGAGTGCTTGTGGAGCGCGCAGGTGCTGCGCGCTAGCCAGCGTGAACTGGCCGCTGCCACCGCGGCCCGGGGCAGCGCCCAGGCCCGGCTGGACACGCTGCAGGCGGAGCGCGGCCGGCTGCAGCAGCAACACGGCGCCGATACCGAACTGCAGGCGCTGCAGGCAGTAACCGCGCAGCTCAGGGAGGCCCGGCAGCTTTACCGGGGTTTTTCCGCGCGCGGCAACGACCTCGCCGGCGCGCACCTGTCCGGCATCTGGCTCACCCGCATCCATTTCGAGAACGGCCGCGAGCCCCTGCTGCTGCTGGAGGGGCGGGCGAGGGAAGCCAGCCTGCTGCCGCGCTATATCGCGGCTCTCAGCCACAGTGGGCATCTGCACGCGGCGGCCCTCTATCAACTGACCCTGGCCCATGCCGATGCCGATGCCGTGAGCTTCACGCTGAGCAACCGGCCACGGGCCGCAGCGGGAGCGCGTCCATGATGACGATGCTGATGAGCCTGCTTGAGCGGATTCAGGCGCGCTTCATGGCGCTCAGCCGGCGCGAGCGCGGACTGGTTTTTCTGGTGCCGTTCCTGCTGGCCGGTTTCCTGCTGTTCGACGGCGTGCACCAGACCGGCAAGCAGCTTCGCGAGCAGCAGGCGCAGATAGCCGAGCTCAGGATGCAGGCGGCCCATGCGCAGGCGGCGCAGGCCCAGCTCGAGCGCGACGGAGCAGCGGGCACCGATCCGGTCGCCGCCCGGCAGCGCCTGCAGAGCGATATTGCCGACCAGCTCGCCGGCTCCCTCAGCCCCGACCGCATGCAGGAGGTGCTCCGCACGCTGCTGGCCGAGCACCACGGCGTCAGCGTGCTGGCGCTGGAGAGTCGCCCGGCCGAGCGGGTCAGCGCCGTCGCGGGCCCGGGCAAGCTGTACCGGCATGCGCTGGAACTGACGCTGAGCGGCGATTACTTCAACATCCTGAAGTACCTGGCCGCTCTCGAAAAACAGACCGGCATTCACTGGCAGAAGCTGGACTACGAGGTGAAGGGCTGGCCCGCCAATACCGTACGGGTGGAGTTGTTCACGCTCAGCCTGGAAGAGGTGCTGATCCGTGCCTGACGACGCCGAGAAAATTTCCATGTCGCATCCCCGCACCCGGCCAGGCAAACCTCTGCCGCGCACTCCCGGCTCTAACGCCGTCCCGTTCTGGCGTGGCGCTGGCTGGCTGATGCTGCTGGCGCCCGGCCTCTCCCTGGCCGCACTGGACCCGACCCGTCCGCCAGCCCGGCTGGTCCCGGCGACGGCCGCCACTTCCGTCAGCGGTAGCAGTGTTCATGAAGAGGCGCCACCGGCACCCACGCTGCGCTACATCCGTTATTCGGCGGAGCAGCGCCAGGTCATGCTGGACGACGCGCTGCTGGCGGAAGGGGAGAGTGCTCATGGCATCACCGTGCGCCGCATCCTGCCGGATGCCGTGGTGGTGGTGCAGAACGGAAAAGAAAAAATCCTGAAGATGTTTGCCGCAGACACTGCGTCCACTGAGATCAAGCATGCACAGCACGAATGAATACGGTACGAAACAGCGGCTCAGGGTGAGCGCGGTCGTCATGGCGGCACTGCTGGCAGGCACTGCCATGGCGGTGCCTGCTGGCGCAGCGGCGCCGGTTGGCGCGGCGCCGGCCGCGGAAAGCCGCCGCTTCGATGTCGTGGTCGACCAGATGCCGGCCCGCGATTTTTTCATGACGCTGATGGATGGCAGCAAGAAAAATATCCTGATCAGCCCGGATGTCAGCGGCAGCATCACCTTGCGTCTCAACAACGTCACCATCGAGGAAGCGCTGAGGGCCGTCAGCGACAGCTACGGCTATGACTATGTGGAGGCCCCTTACGGCTACCAGATCAGCTCTAATTCGCAGAACGTGCGCGTGTTCCCGTTCAACTATCTGAACGCGCTGCGCAGCGGCCGCTCCGAAACCACGGTATCCGGCCGCTCGGTGGAGCGCACGCGCAGCACTTCCGCAGCGACCGGCAATGGCAGCAGCACGGTCAGTGGCAATGGCGGCGCCGCTGCCGAGGCTGCCTCGACGCAGATCGCTACCCGCTCCGACATCGATTTCTGGAAAGACCTGCAGGCGACACTCACCCAGATCATGGGCAAGAACGGCTTTGCCATCGTCAATGCACAGGCGGGTACGGTCGTTGTCAACACGGCCTCGCCGGACCTGATGCGCGCCGTGGGCAATTTCCTCAGGCAGACCGAGGCCAACCTCACGCGCCAGGTCACCATCGAGGCCAAGATCCTGGTGGTGGAACTGAATGACGGGTACCAGCAGGGCATCAACTGGAGCGCCATCGGCGAGCTGGCAGCGAACAAGACCATTACCACCCGCGTGGGCAGCATGCCGCTCGGCAATCCGGACCAGATTGGCGGCGTCTTCGGCGCGGCCTTTGCCCTGAACGATTTCAACGGCGTGCTGGAACTGCTGAAAACCCAGGGCAATGTCCAGGTGCTGTCCAGTCCGCGCATCACCGCCATGAACAACCAGAAAGCCGTGATCAAGGTGGGCAGCGACGAGTTCTTCGTCACCCATGTCTCGACCACCACGACGACGTCCAGCAATGCCGCGCCGGTCACCACGCCGGAAGTCACGCTGACGCCGTTCTTCTCCGGCGTGGCGCTGGATATCACCCCGCAGATCAGCCAGGACAACCGGATCATCCTGCACGTGCATCCCAGCGTGTCCGAGGTGCAGGATCAGAACAAGAGGATCGACCTGGGCTTTGCCCAGCTGCAGCTGCCACTGGCCTTCAGCAACATCCGCGAATCCGACACCGTGGTGCATGCCGAGCCGGGCAGGGTGGTGGTGATCGGCGGCCTCATGCAGTCCTCCAGCCAGAAGACCGTGGCCACCACTCCGCTGCTGGGCCGCATTCCCCTCATCAAATACCTGTTCGAGCAGAAGCGTAGCGCCGTACGCAAGACCGAGCTGGTGATCCTGCTTCGGCCCATGCTCACCGAAAGCCTCAGCACCGAACAGTTCGTCGGCCTGCACGGGGCGCGGTACGGCCTCACGCCTGCCGACTTCGCTGGCGCCGGCATGCCGCTGCCGGCGGCGACAGCGCCGACGGCCGGGCGCTGAGACGCCCATGGATTATCTTCGTCGCAAGGTCCGCATCGGCGACCTGCTGCTGGAGAGCGGGCTCATCACCGAGGCACAGCTCGAACGCGCGCTGAGCGAGCAGAAGCAGACGCGCAAGAAGCTCGGGCGCACCCTGATGGACCTCAAGTTCATCAGCGAGAGCGCGCTGCTGGAGCTGCTTTCGCGGCAGTTGCGCATTCCGCTCGTCAATATCCGCAACTATCCGCTGCAGCAGCAGCTGGTGCAGCGCCTGCCCGAGGCCATCGCCCGGCGTTACCGGGCCATCATCCTCGACCAGCGCGAGGGTAATTACCTGGTGGGCATGGCGGACCCGCTCGACATCCATGCGATCGACGAGCTGCAGCGTCGGCTGAACGCGGTGATCACCACCGCCGTCGTCAGCGAAGCCGATCTGCTGAGCGCCATTGATGTGCAGTACAGCCGGCAGCACGAGATCGCCAGCATTGCCAGCGAGCTGGAGGTGGAGCTCACGGACAGTTCCTACGATGCCGCCACGCTGGCGAGTTCGGCCGCCGCCAGCGAAGCCCCGGTCGCGCGCCTGCTGCAGTCCATCTTCGAGGAAGCGATACGTAGCAAGGCGTCCGACATCCATATCGAGCCGGACGAGACCGTGCTGCGCATCCGTCGTCGCATCGACGGCGTGCTGCAGGAGCAGGTGGTAAACGAGAAGCGCATCGCCGCCGCCCTCGTGCTCAAGCTCAAGATCATGTCGCACCTGGACATTTCCGAAAAACGCCTGCCCCAGGACGGCCGCTTCAGCATCAGGGTGCTGGGCAAGACCATAGACGTGCGCCTGTCGACGTTGCCGGTGTCCCACGGCGAATCGGTGGTGCTGCGCCTGCTCGACAATTCGCGCAGCTTCGAATCGCTGGACAGTGTCGGTCTGCCGCCCCACATCCTGTCCCGCCTGCGCACTTTCATTCAGCGGCCGCACGGCATGATCCTGGTCACGGGCCCCACGGGCTCCGGCAAGACCACCACGCTGTATGCGGCGCTGGCCGAGATCAACCGTCCCTCGGTGAAGATCATCACCGTGGAAGATCCCATCGAATACCGTCTGCCGCGCGTCATGCAGGTACAGGTCAATGCCAGGATCGACCTGAACTTCGGGCGCGTGCTGCGCACCGCGCTACGCCAGGACCCGGACGTGCTGCTGATCGGGGAAATCCGTGATCGTGAAACGGCGGAAATCGGCCTGCGTGGCGCCATCACGGGACACCTGGTGCTTTCCACGCTGCACACCAACGACGCCATTTCCTCCAGCATCCGTTTCCTCGACATGGGCGTCGAGCCCTATCTGGCGGCCAGCGCCCTGCGGGCCGTGCTGGCACAGCGCCTGCTGCGCCGGCTCTGCGACGAATGCAAGGTGCCGGATGATCCCGACCCGCAGGCGCTGGCCCTGTTGCAGCGGCTGGGCAAGGTCGAGCTGACCGGCCGGCAATTCTGGCGCAGCCAGGGCTGCAGCCATTGCAGCCAGACGGGATATTACGGACGTCTCGGTGTGCACGAGTGGCTGGAGTTCAACGAGGCCATGAGCGAAGCCCTGCGCCGCAACGATCAGCAGGCGTTCCTGACCGTGGCCCGGCAGAGCCCGGGTTACACGCCGCTGCTGAACAGCGCCGTCAATCTCCTGCTGGCCGGGCAGACCAGCATGGCGGAAGTGCTGCGCCTCGTGGATGTGGACTGATCATGAGCCGTTATCGATACCAGGGCCGCAACAGTCGTGGCGAACGCGTGGAGGGCCGCCTGGAGGCGGGCAGCCTGGAAGCGGTGCTGTCCCTGCTGGCGACCCGGCACATCACGCCGCTCAGCATCCGCGAGACTGTTGCCACAGCGCTGAAGAAAGGCGGCCTCAGCCTGCGCCAGCGCCCGGTGGCGCCGGAGGAGCTGCTCATGTTCTGCCGGCAGATGGGCAGCATGATGAAGGCCGGCATTCCAGTGGTGCAGGCCATCCGCACCCTGTCGGGCAGCAGCCGCTCGGAAAAGCTGGCGGAGAATCTCGCGGACTGCGTGCACAGCCTGGAGTCGGGCAAGGATCTGTCGACGGCACTGGCGCAATGCCGGGAAACCTTCACGCCGCTCTTCGTCAACATGATCCATGTGGGGGAAAGTACCGGCCGCCTGGACGAGGCCTTCTTCGAGCTGGGCCGCCATCTGGCGGCCGAGCGCGAAACCGGCAAGCGCATGAAGCAGGCGACGCGTTACCCCGGCATCGTGCTGGTGGTGATCACCGCCGCCATCCTGCTCATGAACTACATGGTCATTCCCAGCTTCGCGCGGCTGTTCGCCCGCTTCCAGACCGAGCTGCCGCTACCGACGCGTCTGCTGATCGGCACCTCCGATGTCCTGGTCCACTACGGCTGGCTCCTGGCCGGCCTGCTGGCGATTGCCGTGTTGCTCTGGCGCCGGTATGTGCAGACGGCGGAGGGCCGCTACAAACGGGATCGCTGGCGGCTGCACCTGCCCATCGTGGGCGAGATCTACCAGCGCACGGTGCTGAGCCGTTTTGCGCGCTGCCTGGCCATGATGCTGCGCTCCGGCATTCCCCTCATCCAGACGCTGAACGTCACCGCGCGCGCACTGGACAATGAATTCGTGGGCCAGGCGGTGCGCGAGATGGCCACGGCCATCGAGCGCGGCGACAGCATCAGCCACGCGGCCACGGCCACCGGGCTTTTTTCACCGCTGGTGCTGCAGATGCTGCTGGTGGGGGAGGAGTCCGGCACCTTGGACCAGATGCTGGTCGAGGTGGCCGACTTCTACGACGGCGAGGTCGATTACGACCTCAAGCAGCTGGCCGATCGCATCGAACCGCTGCTCATCATCGTGATTGGCCTGGTGGTGCTGGTGCTGGCGCTGGGCATCTTCCTGCCCCTGTGGAACCTGAATGCCGTCTTCAATCACTGATGCCGCCGCCTGCATCGCCCTCTGCGGACGCTGTGTGTGTCGAGACCTGGATGCAACGCACGGGCGCACTGCCAGCGCGCGTGAACTATGTGGTGTCGGCACCAGCGCCGCACCGTTGCCGTTTTGCCCATCAGCAGGAGGGGAGCAGACGGCAAATCGAGTATGACGCCAGCGGCACGGTCGTTGCGATCGCGTCACCGGCGTCAAACACAGGCGGGCTGCCCTGGCCTTTGCGGTCTGGCAGCCCGCCTGACTATCAACGTGAACCTAACTAAGTTAACAACCTACAGGTGTACCTATGAAATTGCAGTCACGCAGTCGCGGCTTCACGCTTATCGAGCTTGTGGTCGTCATTTCCGTCCTTGGCATTCTGGCGGCGTTCGCGCTGCCGCGGTTTGCCGATCTTTCCGCTGACGCCCGCCGGGCAGCCCTGAGCGGTGCCCTGGCGTCGATGCGGGCGGGCTCGGCCATTGCGCACGCCGCCCAGCTCTCCGGTGGCCTGGCCGCCGGTACCAGCGTCACGCTGGAAGGCACGGCCATCACCATGATCAACCGTTACCCCACGGCCGATGCCGCCGGCATCGTCGCCACCGCGCAGCTCAGCCCGGACTTCTCCACGTCTGGCGGTGGCGCGCTGGCCACCTCGGTGCTCACGGTGCAGATGGCCAGTGCCCCCACCCCCGCCGACTGCTCGTTCACCTACACGGCAGCACCGGCCAGCGGCACCCCGAACTTCAGCGCTGCCACGACCACGGGCTGCTGATCGGCGGGATTGCGACATGCGGCAGTGTTCCGCTCCGGTCCGGTCCGGCCTCCTGGCGACCGGCGCCGCGGCGGCTCGCGTCCCTAATACTCCCCGGCTCTCGCAGGAGAGCCGGGGCTTTACCCTGATCGAACTGGTGGTGGTGATCATGCTGATTGCCGTGGTGACGGCGCTGGCCGGCCCCCGCTTCCTGAGCACGGAGTCCTTCCATCGCGCTTCCTTTTTCCATGACGTCCTGAGCGCGTCGCGCTATGCCCACCAGCTGGCGGTGGCCACGGGCTGTCATGTCCAGCTTCAACTCAATGCCGTCAACGGCTATAGCCTGCGTCGCGATGCCAATTGCGCGGCCATGCCCGCGCTGGCGCCGGATTTCAACGCGGCCGGCAGCCAGGTTGAGGTGCCGGGCAGCCCGGGCCTGGCCTATGCCAGCGGCAGCATGCCCGCCGGCATGACCCTGACGCTGACGGAGTCCAGTGGCGCCCTGGCCGGCGACACCCTGATCTTCAGTCCGGACGGCACGGTGCGTGCGTCGCCCGCCGGCGGCTCGGTGCTGGCCGAGGTCACCGTGACGATCGGCAACGATGGGTCCACCCGCAGCTTCGCCTTCAGCGGGCGCACGGGGTATGTGCGATGAAACGCAACAGCCTGTCCTGCGGATGCCGGCAGCGTGGCCTGACGCTGGTGGAGCTGGTGATCGCCCTGGTGGTGTTCAGTGTCGGCGTCATGGCGCTGCTGGCGGCCATGGCCCGCTTCGGCGGCAGCAGCGCAGACCCGCTGCTGGCCGTGCAGGCACGCGCCATTGCCGAGGCCTATCTGGAGGAAATCCTCAGCAAGTCCTTCACCGATCCGGCGCTGGATCCCCTGACCGGCGCTGCCTGCCCGGCGCCCAACGCCGGCGGCCGCAGTGTCTATGACAATATCTGCGACTACCGCGGCCTGCCCGACCAACTGGTACGCGACCAGAGCGGCACGCTCATCGCCGGCCTCGACGATTACCGGGTTGCCGTGACGGTGGCCGATAACGTCGCCTTCCAGGGCGTACCAGCGGGGCAGGTGCTGCAGGTGGACGTCACCGTGACCGATGCCCTGGGGCGCATTCACACCCTCACCGGCGTGGAGACGAGGTACTGAACATGCCGGCTCCTGTGCGCACATCCGCCCGCTCGCGGGGCTTCACTCTGGTGGAGATGGTCCTGGTGATCAGTCTCCTCGGCCTCATCGCGGCCCTGGTCATGGTGCTGGCCAGCCGGCCACTGGCCGGCTATGCCGAGCTACAGCGCCGTGCCGAGCTCACCCATATCGCCCAGTCCGTCATGCACACCATGGCCCGCGACATCCGCAGCGCCCTGCCCAACAGCCTGCGCATCTCGGGCAACGCCCTCGAACTCATCCGTGCCAGCGGCGCCTACCGTTACCGGGCCCAGCACTCCGACCAGGCTGGCTCCGACATCCTCGATTTCACCCAGGCGGACAGCAGCTTCCAGGTCCTGGGCGCGGCCAGCCTTCCTGCCGGCAGCCGGCTGGTGATCCTTCACACCGGCCAGAGCGGCGCCGACGCCTATGCCGGCGACAGCGTGATCACGCCTGCCACCACCGCCCTCACGGTGGCGGGCGGCGGCGCCGAAAGCCTGGTCACGCTCTCGGCGCCGCAGCAGTTTCCCTTCGCCTCGCCGCGCCAGCGCGTCTACGTGATCGACACCCCGGTGAGCTACCTCTGCGATACCGCGACGGGGCAGCTCACCCGCTACCAGGCCTACGCGCTGCTGGCGGCGCAGCCGACCAGTGCAGCGGTGGCGCCGCTCGCGACCGCCGCCCGTGCGCTGACCGCCAGCAAGGTCACGGCCTGCAGCTTCAGCTATTCGCCCGGCACGCCGGCGCGCAGCGCGCTGGTGACACTGGCCATCACGGTCAGCGACGGCACGGAGCGGGTGCGGCTCCTGGAGCAGGTTCATGTCAACAACGGCATCTGAAATGACATCTGGAATGGCATCTGACAGCAGGGCAGCGATGCGGGCAGCAGCAGGGGAGGGGCGGCGGCGACAGCAGGGCATTGCCCTGGCCTATGCCGTTTTCTTCATTACCATCGTCGCGCTGGCGCTGGCGCTGATGGCGCGCTGGTTCGGCGCACAGACCGCGATTGCCAGCAGCGGCCTGCAGCAGGCGCGGGCGCTGGCCGCGGCCAATGCCGGCATCAGCTGGCAGCTCTACCAGATACGCGCGACGGGCAACTGCCCGGCCAGCCAGACCCTGACCCTGACGGCAGGCGCACTGAACGGCTTTGCCGTGACCGTGGGCTGCAGCCGCAGCAGCGCCCTCGTGGAAGGCCCCGACACATTTTACCTGTACACCCTGAGCGCTCGCGCCCAGTTCGGCAGCTATGCCAACAATCCGGATTACGTGTCGCGTCAGGTCGACCTGACGGCCACGCTGTGAGGCGGCAAGCATGATGAAAACCGCGCTGCGCTGCCTTCTGCCGATACTGGGTCTGCTCATGCTGGCCGGCCCGGTGTGGTCCGGCGACGGCCTGCTCGGGGCTTATTACGATCAGGGCGGCAGCTCGGGCGCCTTCTTCACGGGCACGGCCGTGACCCGGGTCGATGCCACGGTCGCTTTCGGGTGGGGTAACGGCACGCCCGGCGCGGGCGCGACGCCGGCCAATCACTTCAGCGTGCGCTGGACCGGCGACCTCGAGATCACCACCGCCGGCGGCCACAAGTTCCAGACCATCGCCGACGACGGGGTGCGCCTGTACGTCGACCTCAACCGCAACGGCAGCTTTGCCGATGCCGGCGAACTCCTGATCAACAGCTGGACCGACAAGAGCGCCGCCACCACCAGCGCCACGGGTGGCTACACCCTGGCGGTCGGCCGCTACCCCATACAGCTGGAATATTACGAGCGCACCGGCTCGGCCTCGGTGCAACTGCTGTGGGACACGCCCGGCAGGGGCAAGTTCCTCACCATCCCCCAGGCCAATCTCTGGTCCAACGCCAAGGTCACCGGCTTCAGCATCACGCCGGGCGCCACCAGCTGCCTGGGCCAGGAGCTGGTGATCAGCGCAACGGATCCGCTGGGCCGCGTCGTCACCACTTATCAGGGCACGGTGCAGATCAGTACCAGCACCGGCAGAGGCAACTGGAGCAGGGTCGCGGCCAACGGCGTGCTGAATCCCACCCCCGATACCGACAACAACGGGGCTGTCAGCTACACCTTTGCCGCGACGGACAACGGCGCCGCCACCCTGCGGCTTGCCAATGCCAGCGGCGGCAGCCTGACCGTGGCCCTGCGCGATACCACGCTGGGTGTGACCAGCACCTCGGGCAGCCTCAGCTATGCCTCCACTTATTTCGTCATCACCACGCCCGATCCCCTGGGCAGCGATGTCGTCGCCGGGCGGCCGCACCAGGTCCGTGTCGAGCTCTGGAGCAGCGCGGGCGGGAGTGGCTGCGGCGTGATGAACACCTATACCGGCAGCAGGAACCTCAAGGCCTGGCTGACCCGCGACGTGCAGGACCCCGGTGGCGCCGCGCCCACGCTGGGTGGCACCAGCCTGCCCATTGCCGCGCCGGCGGCCAATAACCTGAGCGGAAACTTCACGAGCGGGGTGCTCACCCTGACCCTGGGCAGTACGGACGTGGGCAAATACAGCCTGAACCTGCGTGACGACAGCCTGGGCTTCTCCAGCGCCCCCATCAACGGCAGCAGCAGCGTGCTGGTTGCGCGCCCTTTCGGTCTGGCCCTGGATTTCGGCGGTGACCGCCTGGCCAACGGCGCGACGGGCACGTCCACGGCCACGACGGCCAGCGGCCCGCTCTTCGCCCGCGCCGGGAGTGCCTTCAGCACGACTATTAGCGCTGTGCGCTGGCAGGCAGCGGACGACGCCAACGGCGACGGCCTGCCCGACAGCGGCGCCAGTCTCTACGACAACGCCCTGACCGCCAGCTTCGGGGCGGAGCCGACCCCGGCCCAGGTCAGCCTGGGCGCCACCCTGGTCCAGCCGGTGGGCGGCACCCTGGGCACACTGGACAATGCCGCCGGCCTGGGCGGCTTCAGCGGCGGCGCCGTCACGGTGACGCCCGACTACAGCGAGGTCGGCATCATCACCCTCCACGCCCGTCTGGACGGCGGCAGCTATCTGGGCTCGGGCCGCACCCTGGCCGGGACGGCCGCCAATCTCGGCCGCTTCGCGCCCGACCACTTCCGGATCACGGCCAGTGCGCTGACGCCCTTCTGCAGTGCCGCGACGCCGTTCACCTACATGGGCCAGGCCTTCGGCGTGAGCTACACCCTGGTCGCGGAGGATGCCAGCGACAGCCCCACCCTGAACTACAGCGGCAGCTTCGCCAGGCTCAATCTGGCGAGCGCGGCAGCGTTGCGCTTCCGCGCGGTCAACCTGGGCACGACGCCCATCGTACTGACCAGCCGGCTGGGCGCCAGTGCGCTGACCGGGAGCTGGAGCAACGGCGTCAGCAGCGCGGCGACGGCCCAGCTGACGCTCGGCCGGGCGAGCAGCCCGGATGGCAGCTTCTCGATTTTTGCCACCGGGCTTGCCCCCATCGATGGCGACGGCACGGTCCTGGCTGCCGACACGCTCGATCTCGATACCGACGGCGACACGGTCAACGATGCCGTCGGCCTGGGCGCGCAGAGCCTGCGCTACGGCCGCCTCGCGGTGGACAACACGGCCGGCTCGGAACTCCTGGCCTTGGCCGTGCCGGTGCGGCTGGAATACTGGAAGCCCATCGGCGCCAGCGGCAACGGCGGCTTCTTTTCCAATACGGACGATAGCTGCACCACCCTCAGCGCGACGCCAGCCGGGCCGCCGGCCTGGGGCAGCTTCACCCTGGGCGGCTACACCAACAACTTGCAGGCGGGCGAGACGATGGTGAGTGCCTGGACCGGCTTCAGCAGCGGGGCAGGGCGGCTCACCCTGTCGGCGCCCGGCAACGGCAACGACGGCGCGCTCACGTTCACCGTTAGCGGACCTGCCTGGCTGCGCTACGACTACAACAAGAGCGTCCCCGGTGATGAGAACGCGGTCGGTCGGGCGAGCTTCGGGCTCTATCGCGGCAAGACGCCGGTGATTTTCTGGCGGGAGACGTTTCGCTAGCGAGCAGCAGACGGGAAGGATCGATCGACGATAACGAAGACCTGACTGTCAGGCGCCGCCATGGTCGCTGCCCTCGCCTCAGCCCCGGTTCGATATCTCTTCAGTCTTTGCCACTGACTGGCGGGCCGGTCGTTCCCGCAGCATCTGCGACACGCGCAGGATGGCGGCGGTGCGGTTGGCCACGCCGAGCTTGGCGAAGATGTTCTTCAGGTGCCATTTGGTCGTCGACAGGGCGATACCGATGGCGGCGCTGATGGCGCTGTTGGACAGCCCTTTCTGCAGCAGGTCCAGGATCTCCACTTCTTTCTCGGTGAGCGGCGCGGGTGCCGTGTTGTCCACGCCCGGGGTTCCGTCGCTGGCCCCGGCGGCAAGCACGTCGCGGAATACCATCAGGTAGCCGTCCGGCAGGGTCAGCTGGTAGTGCTGGTGCGCCTGGCGCATGCAGTCGGCAAGGCCGGGGGCCTCGTCGAACACGATACGGTTGATGCAGGGCAGGCCGTGCTCGCGCACCATCTGCTGCAGCC
Organism: Moraxellaceae bacterium; assembly: GCA_029237815.1. Classification (GTDB taxonomy): domain Bacteria; phylum Pseudomonadota; class Gammaproteobacteria; order Pseudomonadales; family Moraxellaceae; genus UBA2031. The sequence goes on along the minus strand of JAQZBP010000002.1, from coordinate 289,286 downwards.
AGCAAGCGGCTGCCGCGGGCTCGCCGCGCTGGTGCATCAACACGACACGGTTGGCGTCGACGACCACGGCCCGAGCCAGAACACCGCCTTCATGGGTAGACACCGAGAGCACGGCCAGGACCGCCTCGGCTTCGAGAGGCCGGCCCTGGCTGCGCAGGTAGAGCGCGGCGGCAAGACCGTAGCGCTCCCAGCCTTCCTCGTAGGGACGCGACTGCAGCCAGGTCCCGCAGGCCAGACGCTCCGGTAGCTGGTGCTGCCGCGCCACTTTTTCCACGTCTTCGCTGCGGCCGCTGACCATCGCCTGCAGCAGTTCCTCACAGGCGAGCTGGCCGACGAAGCGGTCGTAGTTCCCCAGTTGCAGGATGCGTCCCAGCTGAGTCGTCAGGCGCTGCGCGCGCGCCCGCTCGCCCTTGTGCGCCAGCAGCCGGGAGAGCGTCAGGTAGACCGCCACCAGCAGTTCCGTGGCGCAGGCGGTGTTGACCAGCGGCAGGGCCTCTTCGCAGAGTCGTTGCGCCTCGTCGAGGCAGTTCTGCTCGTAGCGCACCACTGCCATGGCAGTGGTCGCGTTCACCCAGGCCGGGCTTTCCGGTTGTCCGCGTGTACGTTCCACCAGGTCGGTCGCGCGCTGGATCGCTCCCAGGATCTGCCCGGTGTTGCGGTCGCACAGGATCAGGATGAGGTCCGCATAGGCCTCCAGATACGTATAACCGAGTTCGCCCAGCACGGCCTTGGCCTGCAGCGCGTATTTGCGCGCCGGCACGAAGTCGGCGTGCAGCATGTGGTGATACGCGATCATGGCCAGGCTGAAGGCGCGGATGTCGTGGTGCCGGCAGGATTCCAGCAGCACGGCATGGTCGGCGTGCATGCGGAAGTCGGTGTCGTGCTGGAACAGCTGCAGCATCATCTCCAGGAAGAGGATGGTGGAGCCGTCGGGCGCGGTGGCCGCGAGCACATCCAGGTAATAGAGCGCCTGGTTGAAGCGGCGGGAGAGGATGAGCGCGCTGATGAAGGGCAGGGCGAGGTCGCTGGACGCCGCCAGCTTCTCCTCGGGCACGTTGCCGAGCCAGTGCATGATCGACGGGTAGTCACCTTTGCTCAGCCACAGTTTGCAGCAATCGCTCAGGGTGAGTTCGAAGCTCTGTGGCGAGCTGCGCTGACTGTGCTGCAGGGCGAGCTCGGTGGCGCCCTGGCGCAGCAGGTAGGCGGCGGCCGCCGCGTGCAGCGGTGCGACCCGTTCCGGCATTTCCACACGCAGGCGGTTCTCCAGGAAGTCCTGGAACAGCAGGTGGTAGCGGTACCAGCCGGGCCGGCCCTCGCATTCCTGCAGGAACAGCGCCTGGTGGGCCACCAGGTTGATCAGCCGCGCCGAGTCGCTGCGCGCGAGCACGGCATCGCAGAAGGTGGCGTCGAATTCCTCCAGCGCCGCCGTGCAGAGCACGAAGTCGCGCAGGTCCGGCGTCAGGTCGCGCAGCACCACGTGCGCAAAGTAATCCACGATTTCCGGCTGGCGGCCGTTGAAGCGCTCCAGCGCGCCGGGGCCGGAGCGTGACTGCACCAGCAGCGCGATCCGCACGCCGGCCATCCAGCCTTCGGTCAGCTCCAGCAGGCGTCCGACCTCTGCGTCGGTCAGCGACAGCTGCAGGCGCTGGGCGAGCTGGCGGATCTGGGGGGCGTTCACGCGCAGGTCGTGCCCGTCGATGAGCAGCAGCCGGTCCTCGAGCTTGAGCCGGCTCAGCGAGAAGTCGGGATGGCGGCGCGTGGTCATGACGATGTGCACATGCGCGGGCAGCCGCTCGAGCAGCAGGGCCATGACCTCCTGTATGAAGGGCGTGCCGGCATGGTGGAAGTCGTCCAGCAGCAGCCAGAGCGGCTCGCGCACGGCGGCGAACGCCTGCTCCAGGGATTCCGCCACCATGGCGGGCGGCAGCGCGATCTCGGCGCTCAGGTGGTTGTAGGAAAGCGTGTCGAATTCGGGTACCGCGTGGCGCAGCACCTCGTTGAGGCGGCGGAAGAAGCGCACCGGGTCGGCGTCGCCGGGGTCCAGCGTCAGCAATGTGCTGCGCAGCTCGGGGCGGTGCTGCTGCCATTGCTTCAGCAGGGTGGACTTGCCGAAGCCGGCCGGCGCCAGCAGCAGCGTCAGGGCAAAGTCGGCACTGCGGTCGAGCAGTTGCAGGAGCTCGTCGCGCCGGAGGCGTACAGAGCCGGGGGAGGAGAGACCTGACTTTCCTGTCATTTTGGCTTCCCTTTGTTTTCTTGTTTTTTGGGCGGCTGCATACAGAGCGCCCATGCTAGCGCAGGTACGAGCGTACTACTAACTCCTGTTTTTCCCTCCCCCTCTCAAGGAGGGGGCGACAGTGCCTGCCGCGGGGCCATGATCCCCTCGCCCCCGTCCAGGGGCGATGCAATCGAGGGAACGATAATGAGAACAGGATTCTGGAGGCGCAGCCTCTGCATAGGCGCATTTCTGGCGCTGCCGCTGACCGGGCAGGCAGCGCCCGGCTTCCCGGAACAGGAAGAAGTCTGTTCCTTCGATGGCGGCCGGGAGGTGCTGCGCGGCATGTCGGCGCTAAACCAGGCGTCGCCCGTGGTGAACAGCATGCTCGTCAACGGCGCGCTGGTCTGGACGGCGGGGTCGACCGCCGTGCCCGTGCTGCGCCCGGGCGACACCGTCACGCTGCGCGGCAGCGGCTTCGGCAGCGGTCCCGATGTCGACTTCAGCAAGATCATGATCGGCAACAGCCGCGTGCTGGAAACGGACCTGCGGATGTTCAACCAGTCCCTCGACATCATCGCCCAGGTCAATTATGAGACGCCTTTCACGCACAGCACCTGGAGCCGCGACGTCGTGTCCTGGACCGATGCGCAGGTGCAGTTCAAGGTGCCAGTGCACGCCAGCCGTGGCCCCATCCGGCTACAGGTGCAGAAGCGCGTCGGCTACCTGGGTTCGCTGCTGCGCCCGGGGCAGCCGCACAATGTGATCGACGCGCAGACCAAGCGCGTCACCAGCGATCTCTTCACGCACAAGTGCGACGTGGTATCTCGGCTCGGCACGGAAACCCGCGCCATCGCACCCATCAACGTCACGGTGAGCAACACCGGCTTCAGCGGCCTGGTGGCGCAGGGGCGCCGGATCTTCTGGTCCTACGACTACAACATCGGCCTCGCGCACAAGATGCGCAATCTCGACTGGGCGAAGATCTTCGCCTACCAGACCACCGACCCCATCACGCGCGCGCCGGCCGATCCGGCAAAGCTGTTCGGCGCCTACCGGACGGTGGCGGGCGAAGTGCCGGCGGAGGCGATCAGCGACGTGTACTTCGATCCCTACCCGATGGCCAACCCGATCCCCGGCTTCCTGCTGGCGACGCCGCAGAAAACGAAGGGCATGACGAAGAACACCGGCTGGGTCGGCTATCGCACGGCAGAGTCCAGCCACCCCTACACGGGCAGCGGCGCCTGGGCCGGCTTCAACTGCGCGTCCTGCCACGGCTATCGCATCAGCTACGAAAAGGCACCCGGGCAGAAGGTCACGCGCGTCTTCCCCGGCCTGCCCAATCCGGGCTGGAGCATGAAATGGACGGTGCTGGGCGACAAGGCCGGCGCCACCACCGCGACCTTCGACGGCATCGTGGCGAAGGAGCTGGGGCCGTCGTGGGCGCCCGGCGAGGCGGACATCGACAAGACCACGCTGCTCTACTACATGCCGGCCGGCGCCGGCGAGCACAACATCGTGCGCAACGTGGGGGAGGGCAGCGAGACGGACAACGACTACCAGTTCTCGCCTATCGTCATCCCCAGCGTCACCAACCACATGCCGATCCGCCGCTCGCTCTCGCATACCGAGTCCTACGTCGGCTTCGAAGGCTCCTACATCCACTCGGAAGAGCCCGACGGCGCCATGGGCTCCATGCGCGCGGCCGACCTGAAGGCCCTCACCGCCTACATGACGACCCTGGACGGCGACGACCGCGACCTCATCAACACCGGCCTTTACCGCTGGCTGAAATGGAAGGGCAAGCTGGCGGAGCAGACCGGCAATGCGGCGCTGACCGAAGGCGAGTTCGTGCAGGCCGGCTGGCAGAGCTTTCCCGGCGTCGCGGCAGAGACGGGGCGTGGCCGGCAGGCCTTCGACCGCGACTGCGGCAGCTGCCACAACGACCATGTCGGCGCCAACAGCAACGAACGCATGTTCCGCCTGGACGAGGTCGGGCGCTTCTTCGCGCCGACGATCTACCAGAAGGACCAGCAGTCCATCCGCGTCGCCTACCTGCGCAACATGTACTGGACGCAGTCGCGCGGCCTGCTTTCCGACGGCCACGTGCGCAACCTGGAGGATCTCGTGAACCCGGACCGCTGCAGCGAGGGCAGCGCGCTCTACAACCAGTACTACACGCTGCATGCGCCGGTCCGCCCGGCGCCGGGCTCGGCCGACCAGCCGACGCCCTGGCCCGACCTCAACCGCAAGGGGGATGTGTTCCGCGTCTATCGCAACACCGAGTACAGCAGCAACGATCCTTCCACGCAGCGCAACCGCTTCATCGAGCGTCACAAGTATTTCGTGAAGGTGCCCTGGGACACGGAGAACTACTACTGGGACTACCAGAAGATGCGGCGTGAATACGGTCCTGGCGAGATGGGCACGGCACAACCCATCGGCCTTCCTGCCGCACCGCACCCCTGGTGCAGCGCCAGCCCGGCCGACATCGACAGCACCGTGCAGTATGTATTGACCCGATAAGCCCAGAGCGTCGTCCTCGCAGCGCAACCCGCCGGAAGACGGGTTGCGCTTTTTTTTCTGCACGCAGCGCTGCGATTACATTTTTATATATTCGTAAACAGAACTCGCTCCCCCTCCGAAGTGGGGCGTAGCAAAAACCTGCGCTCCCTACACTCGCCGCCTGCCGAACTGTGTCGGCAAACCTCACGTGCCGGATAGCACCGGAAAACAAAAGGGAGATCATCATGGCGGTATGGGTCACTTGGCCGGCTTACACCAAGCTGGGCACTCTGGGCGTAATGGCTGGCCTGCTGATACTGGCGGCAGAGCGTTCCGAACTTTTCGAAAACAACCTCTTCGATGTGGAAAACTGGCAGGCACGCAATGCCACCATCAATTGCGATGCGCGCAGCCTGACCGCGCGAACCGAGGACGGCACCTGCAACATCCTCACGAATCCGGCGGAAGGCTCGGTCTACATGCGCTTCGGGCGCAATGTGAACCCCGCTGTCACGCACGGCGAAACCACGACGCTGCTGTCTCCCAACCCGCGCGAGGTGAGTAACTCCCTGATGGGGCGCGGCGAGTTCAAGCCGGCCCCCAGCCTCAACTTCATCGCCGCCTCCTGGATCCAGTTCATGGTGCATGACTGGTTCGACCACGGCGCCAACACCACCGCCAATCCCATCCAGTTCCCCCTGCCGGCCGGCGATTCGCTGGGCAGCGGCACCATGACCGTGCGCCGCACGCAGCCTGATCCGACCCGGACCACGGGCGAGGCCGGCAAGCCCGCCGCCTACCGCAACCACAACACCCACTGGTGGGACGGCTCGCAGCTCTATGGCAGCAGCAAGGCCGCGAACGACAAGATCCGCGCTTTCGTCGACGGCAAGCTGAAGATCAACAGCGACGGCACGCTACCCACCGAGTTCATGAGCGGCAAGCCGGTCACCGGCTTCAACGAAAACTGGTGGGTCGGCCTCAGCATGCTGCACCAGGTCTTCACCAAGGAGCACAACGCGATCGCGACCATGCTCAAGCAGAAGTACCCGAACCAGAGCGACCAGTGGATCTACGACAAGGCGCGCCTCGTCAACGCCGCGCTGATGGCCAAGATCCACACCGTGGAATGGACGCCGGCGGTCATCGCCAACCCCGTCACCGAGCGCGCCATGTATTCCAACTGGTGGGGCCTGCTGGGCTCCGGTGGTCCGCGTGACCAGTACCAGGAAGACGCGCGCCAGCTGCGCGAGGATCTGGCCAAGACCGATTCCTTCGTGAAGACCATCCTGGGCTTCGACCCGAACGCGTCCGACAGCGCCGGCAACTCGGCCATCGACCATGCCCTGGGCGGCATCGTCGGCTCGGCGGCACCGAACAACTACGGCGTTCCCTACACGCTGACCGAGGAATTCGTGGCGGTGTACCGCATGCACCCGCTGATGCGCGACAAGGTCGACGTCTACGACATCGGCTCCAACGTCGTGTCCCGCTCGGTGCCGATCCAGGACACCCGCGACGGCAACGCCGAAAGCATGCTGGGCAACGAGCGTCCCGAGCGCCTGTGGTACTCCTTCGGCATCACCAACCCCGGTTCGCTGACGCTGAACAACTACCCGCAGTTCCTGCGCAACCTGTCGATTCCGGGCGTTGGCAACATCGACCTCGCGACCATCGACATCCTGCGTGACCGCGAGCGTGGCGTGCCGCGCTACAACGAGTTCCGCCGCCAGATCCGCCTGAACCCGATCACCAAGTTCGAGGACCTGACCACGGATCCCGCGACCCTGGCCGAGCTCAAGCGCATCTACGGTAACGACATCGAGAAGATCGACACCCTGGTGGGCATGCTGGCGGAAACCGTGCGTCCGGACGGCTTCGCCTTTGGCGAGACGGCCTTCCAGATCTTCATCATGAACGCCTCGCGCCGCCTGATGACCGACCGCTTCTTCACCAAGGACTACACGCCCGAGGTCTACACCCCGGAAGGCCTGGCCTGGGTGGAGAACAACACCATGGTGGACGTGCTGAAGCGTCACCACCCCGAGCTTGCGCTGAGCCTCGTCGGCGTGCAGAACGCCTTCAAGCCATGGGGCCTCAACATGCCGGCGGACTACAACAGCTGGCCGGCCAGTGCCAAGGCCGACCACCTGTGGGTGAACGGCGCGCTGCGCACGCAGTACCGCACCACCATGCCGGCGCTGAAGCCGGTGGATATCGGCGGCCTGATCAGCACCATCCTCTGGAAGAAGGTCAACGATCGTGTCGATGTCGCACCGCCCGGCTACGAGAAGCCCATCCACCCGTATGGCGCCATGGCCAAGGTGAAGTTCGTGCCGGTCGCCAACACGCTCGGCTACACCGGCATCTTCCAGGGTTCCGACTACGGCCTGCTGCGCCTGTCGGTCACTGGTGATCCCGCCGATCGCGGCTTTGCGCCGGGTCTTGCGTGGAAGGCCTTCGTGGACGGCAAGCCCTCCGAGAACGTATCCGCGCTGTATACGCTCTCCGGCCAGGGCACGAACTACAACTTCTTCGCCAATGAGCTGTCCAACTATGTCTCCACCGAGGCCAACGACACGCTCGGCACGACGATCCTGTTCTCGGCGGTGAGCACCAAGCCCACGCAGCTGATCATGAACGACATGGCCGAGGTGAAGCAGAACGGTGCGGTGGTGACCTATCCGAAGGCGCCGACGCAGATCTACTTCGTGCCGCGCAGCGAGGTGAAGACGCGCTTCGCGTCTACGGCGCACGACTTCCGCCTGGATCTCGCGACACTGGGTGCCGGCTCGAAGCTGTATGACGTGTATGCCACCTCCATGGCGATCCAGACCTCAATCTTCCCGACGATCAACAAGAGCTATGCGGACCAGCGTCGCGCCAGCGCCAGGAAGATCGGCGAGCTGGAACTGACGTCGCCGCTGATCGTGTCGGCCTTCGGCGACTCCGGTGTGTTCTTCAAGCACCAGCGCGTGGAGGACAAGTAAGGGGGCAGGCGGAGCACCTGCCGGTCCGGCAGGTGCTCCGGCGTGTCAGAGCAATGAAGCATTTAAGTCGCAGCAATAAAAAAGCCCGCATCTGCGGGCTTTTTTATTGCCGGGGACCGGGGCTCAGATCTGCTTGGCCTGCAGCGCGGCGATGCGCTTTTCCAGCGGCGGATGGCTCATGAACAGCGATGCGAAGCTGAAGCCCTGTTCCTTCTTGCCTTCGGTGATGGCGAAGGCCGTCATTTCCGCCGGCATCTGGTCGGGCACCTCGTGCTCGGCCTGCAGGCGGCGCAGGGCGGCGATCATCGATTCCTTGCCGGCCAGGCGGGCACCGGCCTCGTCGGCGCGGAATTCGCGAAAGCGCGAGAACCACATGACGATGGTGGAGGCCAGGATGCCCAGCACGATGTCGGCGACGATGGTCGTGATGAAGTAGGCGATACCCGGGCCTTCCTCGTTCTTCAGGATCACGCGGTCGACGAAGTTGCCGATGATGCGCGAGAAGAACATGACGAAGGCGTTCACCACGCCCTGCACGAGGGCGAGCGTCACCATGTCGCCGTTGGCGACGTGGCCGATCTCGTGACCGAGCACGGCCTTCACTTCCTCGCGGTTCATGCGCTGCAGCAGTCCGCTGGAGACGGCGACCAGTGCGGCGTTCTTGTTCCAGCCGGTGGCGAAGGCATTGGACTGGTAGCTCGGGAAGATGCCGACTTCCGGCATCTTGATGCCGGCCCGCGCCGACAGCTGCTGCACGGTGTCGACCAGCCAGCGCTCTTCCTCGGTACGCGGGTTTTCGATCAGCTGCGTGCCGGTGGTGCGCTTGGCCATCCACTTGGACAGCAAGAGGGAGATCAGCGAGCCCACCATGCCGAACACGAAGCAGAAGGCGAGCAGGGCCTGCAGGTTCAGCTGGTTGCCGGCGGTATGGGTGGAGCCGACGCCGAGCAGGTTGAGCACGATACCCGCCACCACGACTACGGCGAGGTTGGTGAGCAGGAACAGGAATATGCGGAACATGGGGGTTTTTCTCCATTTGGGACCCTACGCAAAGTAGGGATGGCCGAGCCGGATTTCAAGGGGGCAGCCGTAATTCAACGGATCGGGAAACCACTGGGAAAACAGGGAATTGCAGTGGCGGAAACAAAGCGGCCCGGGCTTGCCCGGGCCGCTTTGCATCAGGCCGTGCCGTGGCGCTGGCGATAGCCTTCGAGGAAGCGCGCGAGGCGGGTGATGGCTTCCTTGAGATCTTCCTTGTTGGGCAGGAAGACGACCCGGAAATGGTCGGGCGTGGGCCAGTTGAAACCGGTGCCCTGCACCAGAAGTACCTTTTCGGCCTTCAGCAGCTCCAGGATGAACTCCTGGTCGTTCTTGATCGGGTAGATCGCGGGGTCGAGGCGTGGGAAGAGATAGAGCGCGCCCTCCGGTTTGACGCAGGAGACGCCGGGGATGGCGTTCAGCATCTCCACCGCCAGGTTGCGCTGCTCGTAGAGGCGGCCGCCCGGCTTGATCAGGTCGTTGATGGACTGGTAGCCGCCGAGCGCGGTCTGGATGGCGAACTGTGCCTGCACATTGGCACAGAGACGCATGGACGCCAGCATGTCGAGGCCTTCGATGTAATCCTTGGCCGACTCCTTGTTGCCGCTGACCATGAGCCAGCCGGAGCGGAAGCCCGCCACGCGATAGGACTTGGACAGGCCGTTGAAGGTTACTGTCAGCAGGTCCGGGGCTAGGGTGGCCAGGCAGGTGTGTACGGCGTCGTCGTAGAGGATCTTGTCGTAGATCTCGTCGGCGAAGAGCACGAGGTTGTGCTTGCGGGCGAGGGCGACGATGCCTTCCAGGATGTGCCTGGGGTACACCGCCCCGGTCGGGTTGTTGGGGTTGATGACCACGATGCCGCGCGTCTTGGGCGTGATCTTGCGTTCCATGTCGGCAAGGTCCGGGTACCAGCCGTTGTTCTCGTCGCAGAGGTAATGCACCGGCGTGCCGGAGGAGAGGGTGACGGCGGCGGTCCAGAGCGGGTAGTCCGGGGCCGGGATCAGCATCTCGTCGCCGCTGTTGAGCAGGGCCTGCATGGCCATGACGATCAGCTCGGACACCCCGTTGCCGATATAGATGTCGCCGACCTCCACCGACAGCAGGCCCTTCTGCTGGTAGTACTGCATGATGGCCTTGCGCGCGGCGAAGAGCCCCTTGGACTCGCAGTAGCCGATGGCGTTGGGCAGGTTGGCGATCACGTCCGCCAGGATTTCCTGGGGCGCCTCGAAGCCGAAGGGCGCCGGATTGCCGATATTGAGCTTGATGATGCGGTGCCCTTGCTCCTCCATGGCCATCGCGGCCTTGAGGACGGGGCCGCGGATGTCGTAGCAGACGTTTTGCAGCTTGGCTGACTTGGTGATTTCCATGGAGGGCTCGCGCTGGGCGGTAGGGGTGGTAGTGGTGGTGATCGCCCCCGGCGGATGCTGGCGGCGGTAGTCGTCCATGGCCTCGAGCAGCTGCTCGACCGTGCTCATGCGCGGGCTGCGGCCTTTCTTCAGCTCGCCGACGAAGTTGGGGTCCTTGCGGAACAGAACGCCGAACTGGGAGGCGCTGATCTCCGGGTAGTCCTGCAGGAACTGCTCGACATGGGACAGGAAGGTCATGGAGGTGGCCCTAGGGTTTAGTGGCTTTCCAATAGGCTATTTCCTATATGGGCCGGCTGCCAAGCCCTGGTACGGAAAAAAACTTTGTCCGCTTTGATGAAATCGGGAAATCCGGCTCCATGTACAGGCATCGTCTGCCAGGGCGGGGGCGGCCTGGAGCATGGCGCTCCCCCTCGCCGGCAGGTGCAGCCACAGGAGGTAAGGTCATGAGTGAAGACAAGGTGCTAAAGTCCGAGGCCGAATGGCGGCAGGCACTGTCGCCCGAGGAATACCGGATCTGCCGCGAGAAGGGCACCGAGCGAGCCTTCAGCGGCGAGTATTACGATGAGCACCGGCCCGGCACCTACCGGTGCCGCTGCTGCGGCGAGCCGCTTTTCGATGCAGCGGCCAAGTACGAGTCCGGCTCGGGCTGGCCAAGCTTCTGGCAGCCGCTCGTGGCCGGGACCATCGAGGAGCACCGTGACATGAGCCACGGCATGGTGCGCACCGAGATCACCTGCCGGAAATGCGGCTGTCATCTCGGCCATGTATTTCCGGACGGGCCGCAGCCCACCGGCCTGCGCTATTGCGTCAATTCGGCCTCGCTCCGCCTGGAGCCCGGGGCCGGCAACGGACCAACCGATAAGTGATTCAACCAGGACCCAGCAAGGAGAGGTCGATGACCAGCGTTTACGATTATTCCGCCCGCACCATTACCGGCGAGGACAAGGCGATTGCCGATTTCAGGGGGCAGGTGCTCCTGGTCGTGAATACCGCCAGCAAGTGCGGCTTCACGCCCCAGTTCAAGGGCCTGGAAGCGCTCTATGAGAAATACAAGGACAAGGGCCTGGCCGTGCTGGGCTTTCCCTGCAACCAGTTCCTGAACCAGGACCCGGCCGACGATGCCCAGATCAGCGAGTTCTGCGAGCTGAACTACGGTGTGACCTTTCCCATGTTCGCCAAGATCGATGTCAACGGCGACGAAGCGCATCCGCTGTTCCGCCACCTCACCAGTGCCGCGCCGGGCCTGCTCGGCAGCAAGGCCGTGAAGTGGAACTTCACCAAGTTCCTGGTCGACCGCAATGGGCGGGTGGTCAGCCGCTATGCGCCGGCGACCAAGCCGGAAGACATCGCCGCCGATATCGAAAAGCTCCTCTGAGGGCGTCGGGGCGATGGCGGTGCCGGGCCTTGCCCGGCCCCGCATCCCTCGTCATGGGAGTGCTCTGCCCCAAATCCTGTAAAAGCCCGTTTTCACGGGCTTTTTCAATTTTCGGGGGGGCTCGGAAAGTTTTGAAAAAATGCTGCATCTCCTGCTTGACGCTTTTGTAACGACACCCCTAGAATGCGCGCCTCGCTTGGTACTGCCGGCGAGCCAGCACCTGGGGCTATAGCTCAGCTGGGAGAGCGCTACAATGGCATTGTAGAGGTCAGCGGTTCGATCCCGCTTAGCTCCACCAGGTTACTGGCCCCATCGTCTAGCGGTTAGGACATCGCCCTTTCACGGCGGTAACCGGGGTTCAATTCCCCGTGGGGTCACCAAAATAAAAAGGCCGGTCACGTTTGTGACCGGCCTTTTTATTTGGGTCTCCGGTGCAGGCGAACCCGCGCAGGCGCCCTGAGGGCGCTGCAGGTTCCGCTTGCAGCAACGAAAGCGTCGGCGTGTGTGGCGCAACGGCTTCCACCGCGACAGTGTTTCAGCAGCGTTCAACAGCAAATACAAAGCCCGCTTATCTTCTCTGCAACACAACTCCCTGCGCATGTAACCGGATCCTTCGTGTCTGTCACTACTGTTTCCAGAAGGCAGTGACTCGGGAGTGATCCGTCATGAAGCTGTATTTCCGGCGTGCAGGGGGCCGCTTCATGCTGCCTGCCGTTCTGTTCCTGCTCCCGGCGCTGCCCGCGGAGGCCGGAGTGTGGGAGCGCCTGCAGGGGATGACGAATCCCGAGGCACGCAATACCCAGGGCCAGACCGGCATCACGGTGACCTACACGCCGGCCGAGTGGCCGCAACCGCTGCAGGGCGATCTCTACCTGCCGGCAGGCTCGGCACCGTCGGTGGGCGAGTACCCCGTGGTCCTGCTGCTGCATGGCGGCGCCTGGCGGAGTGGCGACAAGGCCAGCATGCGCGGCCTCGGGCAAGTCCTGGCGGATCGTGGTTATGTCGCGATGTCCATCAACTACCGGCTGGCACCCGGCGCGCGCTATCCGGCTCCCCTGCAGGACATGCAGCAGGCAGTACGCTGGCTGCAGCAGCATGCCGGCGAATACCGCCTCGACATGGGCCGGCTCGCGGCCTGGGGTTATGCGGCGGGCGGGCACCTCGCCGCCCTGCTGGCGGTGCAGCCTCCTTCCGACCTGCCGTCGCTGCGGGTGGTGGTGGCGGGCGGCGCGCCCATGGACCTGCGGGCCTGGCCCGAGGCAGGGGACGCATCGGTGACGTCTTTTATCGGCGGTAGCGTGGCCGATATACCAGCGCTGTATGACCAGGCATCGCCGATCACGTTTGTACGTCCCGGCCTGCCACCATTCTTCCTCTACCACGGCACCGAAGACCAGGTGGTGTCGCCCAGCCAGGCGGCGGGTTTTGCAGCCGCCCTCGGCGACGCGGGTGTAGCGGTGGAGCTGACCTGGCTGCAGGGCCTCGATCATGAGGGCACTGCCGCGGCGGCGCAGATCCGGCCTGCGGCGCTGCAGTTCCTCGACCGCAATATCGTCCGGCTGCCAGGGGGGGCGGCCATGATCTGGTGACGGCCGCAGTTGCCGGTGTCCGGTCAGCAGGTCTCGCGTGCAACCCACGGATGTGGCGGGGCCGTCCAGTTGGCATTGCGCCCGGGCGTTCTGAACGACTGCCTGCTGCGCCACAACAATGCGTGGAAGCGCACTGCATGCAGCGCGGCATTGCCTTGGTGATGCGGGGGCCTCGGCTGGCAACGTGCCGTTGGCGTGGTGAAATTCACGCAGCCGGTTCCCTCGGTGCTTGCCCTTGCCGGCGCAAGCGGGAATCATCGTCTCCGCGATTTGCTCTCCGGATACCGAGGCTTCATTCATGACTCCTGGCTGCTGCACTGTCGGCGCAGAGCCCTTCAGCCCCGGGCATGGCGGGGAGCGGGGCGCGTGAAGTTCGAGTCCCTGCCCGTGCTGGGCATCGGCGTCAGCCTCAGCCTGGCGGCGCGACCGGACCCTGTTGCGCTGGCGCAGGCGCCGGGTGGCCCGCAGTTCGTCGAATACGCCGGGCTCGCCGAGGCCGACAGCGTGGCGGCCGAAGTCGCCCGCATCCATGCGGCCGGCGTGCCGGTGCTCTTTCATCCGTCCTACATCAATTTCTGCGGTTCCTTTCCCAATCACGCCGGCTGGCTGGCCGCGACGGCGGCGCATGTCGCGGCCGTCGGCTCGCCGTGGTTCGCCCAGGATTGCGCCTACTGCTTCTGGGAAGAGGGGCCTTCGTACTCCACCCAGCTCGGCTATTTCATTCCGCCGATCCTGAACGAGGCCTCGCTCGAGCGCGCGATCGCCCGCGTGCGCGAGGTGCAGGCCGCGGTGCCGGCGCCAGTGGCGGTCGAGCCGCCACCGATGAGCTTCGTGGTCGGCGGCATGCCGCTCTTCACTTTTTTCGGCCGGCTGGCGCGCGCGACGGATTGCGCGCTGCTGCTCGACATGGGCCATCTGGTCTCCTACGAGATGGCGAGCGGGCGGCGCGTGCTGGACCATGTCGACGAGTTGCCGCTGGATCACGTGATCGAGTTGCACATCGCCGGCGGGCGCCTGCGCCAGGCGGCCGACGGCCCGGTCTATGTCGACATGCACGAGGCGCCGGTGCTGGAAGAAAGCTGGCGCATGCTGGCCGCGCTGTTGCCCTTGCTGCCTGGGGTGAAGGCGCTCTGCTACGAGTGCGAGGGCATGGATGGCGACACCGTGCTGCACACGCTGCAGCGCCTGCGCGCCATGGTGCGCGACGGCAGCGCCACGCCGGCGCTGGTCGCCGCCGCGGGAGCCGGACCATGAGCTTCGCCGCGCAGGAGCAGGCATTGCTGGACCTGCTGTTCGACCGCGAAAGGCGCGCCGCCTTTCGTCAGGATGCCGTCGCCGCCCTCGCACCTTACGAACTGGAAGAGAGCGAGCGCGCGGATTTCGCCACGATCCGCATCGACGCGCTCGAGCTCGATGCCATGCTGCGTACGGGGCTGATCCTCGCGCAGTTCTGTCGCAGCTATCCGCTGTCCTTCAGCCTGGTGTCGTCGCTGCCGGGCGGGCTCGACCTGCTGCGCCGATTTGTCGACGCCGCGCTCATGCGCACGCCGCCGCCGGAGCGCGTGAGCGCCTTCGGCATCCGCCTGCGCGATGCGCTGCAGCAGGCGTCCGGCGTCGATTCGCCACGCGAGCGCACGCTGCTGCTCGGTATCGCCGAGGCCGAGCTCGGCATGGCGTGGACGGCGCAGCAGGCGCGCGCGGCGGCCCTGGCGGGCACGCTGCCGGCCGCGGACACGGCGGTGCTGCCGGCCGACTGGCTGCAGCGGCCGCTGCGCCTGGCGCCTTTCACCAGCGCCGCCATCCTGCCGCGCCCCTACCAGGACCTGAAGGATGCGCTGTGCCCCTGCACCGGTGCCGAGCTCTGGCGCCGGCTCGGGCGCGAGCCGCTGACGCCGGCGGCGCGGCGCCAAGTGCTCGCGCAGGCCGACCTGCGCCTCCTCATGATGCGCGCCGTCATCAGCCGGCCCGCGTCCTGCGAGCCCGTGGCCGAGCATGTCACGCTCGAACTCGGCGAAGGATTTGCGCGGCTGCTGCCGCATATCGATGGTCGCGCCAGCGTCACCGCGCTGCTGGCGTCCCTGCGCGCCGCCGGCGCGGAGGATGCGCTGCTGGCGGGCGTCACCTCGGGCTTCCGCCAGCTCCTGCAGCAGGGGATGCTGGTCGCCGGTTGATGCGAGGGCGCGGCTGGCGCACGGCGATCGCAGCCAATTCCCAACACAATCCAACCGGCCCGGCAATTGAGTGGCGCCGGGCACTGCCGGATGCTGCGCGAAACGCCCCCCTTTCGAGAGACGCCACATGAAGCGATTTCCTGTCCCGGCCAGTCTCGGCCTGCTTCTGTTCCTGCTGATCCTTGCCGGTCGTCCCCTCGAGGCGCAGGCCTTTTCTTTTTTTGGTCTCGGCGCCACGGAGAACGAGCGCCGGCAGACGCAGACCTACACGCCCGAGGACTGGCCGGCGCCGCTGTCGGGCGATCTGTTCCTGCCGCGCCTCAAGACCGGACAGACGTCTCCGGTGGTGTTGCTGCTGCACGGCGGCGCCTGGCGCCGCGGTGACCGCAGCAAGATGGAGCGCATCGGCCGGCTGCTGGCGGAAAAGGGTTTTGCCGCCTTTGCCATCGACTACCGGCTGGCGCCGCAGTTCCGTCATCCCGCGCAACTCGAGGACATGCAGCAGGCGCTGCGCTGGCTGCAGCAGCATGCCGACGAGTACCGGCTCGACATGCACCGTGTGGGCGCCTGGGGCTATTCCGCCGGTGGCCACCTGGCGGCCCTGCTCGCGGTGCAACCGCCTTCCCGGGAGCTGCCGGCACTGCGCGTGGTGATTGCCGGCGGCGCCCCGGCGGACTTGCGCGTCTATCCGGACGCCTCCTCGGTAAGGGGCTTCCTGGGCGGGCGCCTGGCCGACATGCCCGACACTTATGCGGCTGCGTCGCCGATGGCACAGGTCCGGGCCGGCCTGCCGGCGTTCTTCCTCTACCACGGCACGGCGGACGACCTGGTCGTCTCCAGCCAGAGCGAGAACTTCGCGAAGGCGCTGGCGGCGGCCGGCGTGCCGGTCGAGCTCCGGCTCATAGACGGCGCGAACCATCGAGGGGCGGCGACCGAGGCGCGGAAGCTGATTCCCGAGGCCCTGGGCTTCCTGGCGCGGCATATTTCCGTGCCGGACGACAGGTCATCCGAAGTGAAGAAAAACGTCGCAAATTGAGCGGCAGAGCCAGTCCGGGGCCTAATACCGATGTGCTAGAGTCCTCGCCATTACTGCCCGGAGACGCCCATGGCCGCCGACTCTCCCGCCGCTGGCGAACTGGACCAGAACCTGTTCTGGCGACTCATCGAAATCAGCACCGCGCTGTCCAGCGAACGCAATACCTCGCGCTTGTTCGAGCGCATACTCGATGCCGCCCAGGACATTACGCACGCGGACGGCGGCACGCTCTACCTGATACGCGAGCGTGAGGAGGGCAAGCCCGTTCTCGAGTTCGAGATCCTGCGCAACGACTCACTCGGGCTCAGCCTCGGCGGCACCTCCGGCATTCCCATCGAATTGCCGCCGATGCCGCTGTATCGCGAGGACGGCACGCCCAACCACAGCAATATCGCCACGCACACCGCGCTCACCCGGCGCATGGAAAACATCGAGGACGCCTACTACGCCGAGCATCTCGACTTTTCCGGCACCAAGGCCTTCGACGCGCGTTCGGGCTATCGCTCCAAGTCCTTCCTGACGGTGCCGCTGTGCAATCACGCCGACGAGATCATCGGCGTGCTGCAGCTGCTCAATGCCCGGAATCCGGCCACGGGCGAGACCATCGCCTTTGCGAAGGCGCTGGAGCCCATCGTCGCCGCGCTGGCCTCGAGCGCCGCCATCGCGCTGGACAACCAGATCCTGCTGCAGGACCACAAGGACCTGCTCGACGCCTTCATCAAGGTCATCGCCCAGGCGATCGACGCCAAGTCCGCGCACACCTCGGCGCATTGCCAGCGCGTGCCGGCGCTCACCGAGATGATTGCCCAGGCCGCCTGCGACACCACCGACGGGCCGCTCGGCGACTTCAGCCTGGACGAGTCAGACTGGTACGAGCTGCACGTGGCCTCGTGGATGCACGACTGCGGCAAGCTCGCCACGCCGGACTCCGTGCTCGACAAGGCCACCAAGCTGCATCTGATGCTGGACGGTATCGACGCCGTGAAGACGCGCTTCGCCGCGGCCCTGTCGCAGATCGAGCTGCGCTTCCTGCGCCAGATCGCCGCGCAGCCGGAGCAGGCGGAAGCGCTGCAGGCGATGATGGAGCAGGAGCTGCAGGTGCTGCGGGACGACTGCCTTTTCATCGAGCGCGCCAATGTCGGCGGCGAGTTCATGAAGCCGGAAGACCAGGCGCGCGTGCGGCAGATCGCCGGCCACCACTGGGTGGACCACCTCGGCGAGACAAAGCCCATGCTGACCGAGGCGGAGGTGAAATACCTGTGCATCGAGCGCGGCACGCTCTCGCACGAGGAGCGGCAGAAGATCAACGACCACATGAAGGTGACGGTGCAGATGCTGGAGTCGCTGCCCTTCCCGAAGAACCTGAAGCGCGTGCCGGAATACGCCGGCGGTCACCACGAGAAAATGGACGGCACCGGTTTCCCGCGCGGCCTGAAGCGCGAGCAGATGTCCTGGCCGGCACGCATGATGGCCATTGCCGACATTTTCGAGGCGCTGACCTCGAGCGACCGCCCCTACAAGGCCCCGATGAAGATCTCGCAGTCGCTCTCGATCCTGCAGAAGATGAAGCAGCAGAACCACATCGACCCGGATCTCTACGAGCTCTTCGTGAAGTCACGCGTGTGGGAAAAGTATGCGCGCGTGCATTTGCGCCCCGAGCAGCTCGACGTCGAGGATGCCTCGTCCTATCTCTGAGCCTGTCATGCAGTGAAAAGGCCCGGGGCAGGAATGCCGCCGGGCCTTTTTCATGGCGCTGCCGTCCTGGTGTGGATTGCGACCCGCATCCGCCGCGTGCGGGCGGCGATTTTCCGTCAACGGCACTTGTGCCCGAGCGCGTTCTTCGGGCTCATGGCTGACTGACATCCGACGCTGAACGACGAGCATTCAAAATACGGCGCGCCATAGCCCCGTCAGGCCGGCCGACGCCCGACCTGCCGATCCGGTTTCCGGGCCGTCCCCGATGACGGACGCACCTCGCGTGCGGCAAACAGACTGGCGATCTTCCCGCGCAGCCAGCGGTTGGCCGGGTCGTTCTCGCGGCTCTCGTGCCAATACAGATAGACGTCCATCGGTGGCAGCGCCACCGGCATCTCCAGCAGCACGTTGTCGAGGCCGGCGTTGGCGACGGCGGCATACTGCGCCGGCATGGTCAGCAGCGCATCCGTGCCCTCCACGACGCGGCAGGCGGCAAAGAAATGCTGGCAGCGCAGCACGATGGAGCGCTCGTGGCCGAGCCGTGCCAGCTCCTGGTCCTCGAAGCCCGGGCCACGCCGGCGCGAGGACACCAGCAGGTGGCCGGCCGCGAGATAGTCCTCCAGTGACAGCTTCCCGCGGCGGATGGCGGGATGCCCCTTGCGGGCCACCACCATGAGGCGGTCATGAGAGAGGGGCGCGCGGCGGATGTCGCCCTCCGGCGACAGCGGCAGCAGCACGTCGAGCGCCACGTCGAGGCGGCCGTCGGCGAGGTCGGCCTCGAGCTCGCGGCGGTCGGCGCGCACGCTGGCCAGGCGGATGCCGGGCGCCTCGCGCGCCAGGTCGGCGAGCAGCGCGGGCAGAGTAGTGGCTTCGAACACGTCGCGCAGGCCGAGGCGGAACTCCTGGCGGGCGCTGGCCGGGTCGAAGCGCGCGCCTTCCTGCACTGCCTCGCCGATCAGGCCCAGCGCCTCGTGCAGCGGGCCCATCAGGCGCTGCGTCCGTGGCGTTGGCACCATGCGCTTGCCCTGGCGCAGGAAGAGGGGATCGTCCAGCGCCTCGCGCAGGCGGGCGAGGGCATGCGACAGCGCCGGCTGCGACAGGCTGAGGCGCTGTGCGGCGCGGGTCAGGCTGCCTTCGGCATGGATGGCCTCCAGCACCACGAGCAGGTTGAGGTCGAGCTTTCTGATATCCATGGCGTGAATAGTACGGTATGAAAACTATCGATTAGACGAATCATAACCGCGCGTCTAGGCTCTGCCCATTCCCCCCGAGGAGCCCTCCCATGGATTTCGCCTATTCCCCCCGCTGCCAGGACTACCTGGCCCGCCTGCGCCAGTTCGTGAAAGCAGAAGTCGAGCCGCGCGAGGCCGACTATCACGCCGCCCTGAAGGCCGCGCCCTGGCAGCAGCCGGCGGTGATGGAGGAGTGGAAGGCGAAGGCCAGGGCCGCCGGCCTCTGGAATATCTTCCTGCCGGAGGCGGAGTGGGGCGCCGGCCTCAGCAACCTCGAATACGCCCCGCTGGCCGAGGAAACCGGCCGCCACCCCATGCTGCCCGAGATCTTCAACTGCAACGCGCCCGACACCGGCAACATGGAAGTGCTGGTCAAGTACGGCACGCAGGAGCAGCAGGAGCGCTGGCTGAAGCCAATGCTGGCCGGCGAGATCCGTTCCGCGTTCTGCATGACGGAGCCCGGCGTGGCGTCCTCCGATGCCACCAATATGGAAGCCACCGCGGTGGTGGAGGGCGACGAGATCGTCATCAACGGCCGCAAGTGGTGGAGCTCCGGCATCGGTCACCCGAACTGCCGCTTCGTGATTTTCATGGGGCTGACCGACACCAGTGGCGAGGCGCCGAAACACCAGCGGCATTCCATGGTGCTGGTGCCGCTCGATACGCCGGGCGTGCACATCGAGCGCATGCTGGCGTCCTTCGGCAAGCTGGACGAGCCCTTCGGTCATGGCGAGGTGACCTTCACCAATGTGCGCGTGCCGGTGGCGAATTTCATCGCCGGCCCCGGCCGTGGTTTCGAAGTGGCGCAGGGCCGGCTCGGCCCGGGCCGCATCCACCACTGCATGCGTGCCCTCGGCGCCGCGGAGCGCGCACTGGAGCTGCTCTGCCAGCGCGCCGTCAGCCGTACCGCCTTCGGCAAGCCGCTGGCGCTGCTGGGCGGCAATCCCGACGTCATCGCCAATGCCCGCATGGACATCGAGCAGGCGCGCCTCCTGACGCTGAAGGCCGCCTGGATGATGGACAAGGTCGGCAGCAAGGGTGCCATGAGCGAGATCTCGCAGATCAAGGTGGTGGCGCCGAAGACCGCGCTCTCGGTCATCGACGCCGCGATCCAGATTCATGGCGGTGCCGGCATGTCGGACGACACGCCGCTCTCGGCCCTGTTTGCCTATTGCCGCGCGATGCGTATCTTCGATGGTCCCGACGAGGTCCATCGCCGGGTGATCGCCAAGATCGAGCTCGGCAAGTACCTGCCGAAGAGCCACTGAACCTGCGACAGGGAGACAGACGATGGCCGTGATCGACGAGCCGCGCAGCGTCCGCAAGGGCGACGAACTGGATGTGGCCGCGGTGGACCATTACCTGAAGCAGCACATCCCCGGCCTTGCGGGCAGTCCGGAGCTGCAGCAGTTCCCGGGCGGCGCCTCCAACCTGACCTATCTCGTGCGCTACGCGAACCGCGAGCTGATCCTGCGCCGTCCGCCCGCGGGCAAAAAGGCGAAGGGCGCGCACGACATGGTGCGCGAGGCGAAGATCATGCAGGCGCTGAAGCCGGTTTATCCCTATGTGCCCGAGGTCCTGGCCCTGTGCCAGGACGAGACCGTGATGGGTTGCGACTTCTACGTGATGCAGCGCCTGCGTGGCGTGATTCCGCGCCAGGACTTCCCGCCGGAAATCGCGCTCACGTCAGAAAAGACGCGCGCGCTCTGCCTGAGCGTGATCGACAAGCTGGTCGAGCTGCACAAGGTCGACATCAAGGCCGCGGGCCTGGAATCGCTGGGCAAGGGCGAGGGCTACGTGAACCGCCAGATCAGCGGCTGGAGCGAACGCCTGCGCAATGCGCACACGCCGGACAACAAGGACTTCGCGGAGGTGATCGCCTGGCTGGAGGCGAAGAAGCCGGCCGGCGAGGTCGCCATCACGCTGATCCACAACGACTACCGCTTCGACAATGTGGTGCTGGACCCGGATGACCTGCACGTGATCGGCGTGCTCGACTGGGAAATGGCCACGCTCGGTGATCCGCTCATGGACCTCGGCAACACACTCGCCTACTGGGTGCAGGCCGACGACGACCCCATTTTCCAGATGATGCGCCGCCAGCCCACCAACGCGCCCGGCATGCTGACCCGGCGCGAGGTCATCGACTATTACGGCGAAAAGACCGGCTGGCGCGTCGACAACTTCGATTTCTACGAGGTCTACGGCCTGTTCCGCCTGGCCGGCATCGCGCAGCAGATCTGGTACCGCTTCTTTCACCAGCAGACCACCAACCCCGCGTTCGCGCAGTTCGGCCCCATGGTGAATTACCTGGAGCAGCGCTGCATGAACCTGATCCGGCAGTCGAGCCTGTAATGGCGAGCATTTATCTCGTCCGCCACGGCCAGGCGTCCTTCGGCGCCGCCAACTACGACCAGCTCTCGCCGCTCGGCGAGCGGCAGTGCCGCCTGCTCGGCGAATGGTGGCGGGCGCGCGGCCTCGACACGGGCACGCTGCTCACCGGCCCCATGCATCGTCATCACCAGAGTTTCGAGAATTTCGCCGCGGGCTATGGACAGGCGCTCAGCGCCGTCGACGTGCCGGGCCTCGCCGAGTTCGACCACGAGAACGTGATCGAGGTGCACCGGCCCGAGTTCGCCGACAAGGCAGCGATGGTGAAGTTCATCGCCGAGCACCCGAAGCCGCGGCAGGCGTTTCACGAATTCTTCACGCATGCCGTGAGCCGCTGGCACAGCGGCGAGTTCGACCACGAGTACAACGAGCCCTGGCCGCACTTCCGCCAGCGCGTCGTCGACGCCTTCCACGGCATGCTGCGCGAGGGCGGCGACGTGGTGGTGTTCACCTCGGGCGGCGCCATCGCCGTCATCCTGCAGGAGCTGCTCGGGCTCGATAACCACCGCTGCTTCGCCCTCAACGGCATCATCGCCAACAGCAGCGTGACGCGTCTGCTGTACCGGGCCGACGAAGTCAGCCTGCATTCCTTCAACGCCACGGCGCATCTGGATGTCCACGATGACGCCGGGCTCGTCACCTATCGCTGAACCGCCACAGGAGCCTGTTCATGAAGAACCCCTTCGACCTCACCGGCAAGATCGCCCTCGTCACCGGCGGCAGCCGCGGCATCGGCGAGGCCATTGCGCGCACGCTCGCGGACCACGGCGCCCACGTCATTGTCGCCAGCCGCAAGGTCGAGGGCTGCGAGCGCGTCGCCGCCTCCATCCGCGAGGCCGGTGGCAGCGCCGAGGTCATGGCCTGCCACATCGGCGAGATGGACCAGATCGACGCAATTTTCGCGGCCATCGAACAGAAGCACGGCCGCCTCGACATCCTGATCAACAACGCCGCCGCCAATCCCTATTTCGGGCCGATCCAGGACACCGACCTTGGCGCCTTCCAGAAGACGCTGGACGTGAACATCCGCGGCTATTTCTTCATGTCCTCGAAGGCGGTGAAGCTGATGGGCCAGCACGGCGGCGGCGCGATCGTGAACGTGGCTTCCGTCAACGGCGTGATCCCGGGCCAGTGGCAGGGCATCTACTCCATCACCAAGGCGGCCGTGATCTCCATGACGCATGCCTTCGCCAAGGAGTGCGCGCCGCTCGGCGTGCGCGTGAATGCGCTGCTGCCAGGCTTTACCGAGACGAAGTTCGCCTCGGCGCTGACGCAGAACGAGCAGATCCTGAAGACCGTGCTGCAGCACGTGCCCATGAACCGCGTGGCGCAGCCGGACGAAATGGCGGCGGCCGTGCTCTATCTCGTGTCGCCGGGGGCGAGTTACACCACGGGCACTTGCCTGAACGTCGACGGCGGCTACCTGCTGGGGTAATGCAGTCATGAATCTTTTCGCGGATGCCCTGATCGCCTTTGTCGCCCTGCAGCACGTGGGGTTCCTCGTGCTGGAGATGTTCCTCTGGACGAAGCCGGTTGGCCGCCGCGTGTTTGGGCTGAAGCCCGAATTTGCGGAGCAGTCGAAGGCGCTGGCCGCCAACCAGGGGCTTTACAACGGCTTTCTGGCGGCCGGACTCGTGTGGGGCCTGGTGCTGGGGGCGGAAGGCTTCCCCGAAAAGGTGTTCTTCCTGTCCTGCGTGATCGTGGCCGGCGTCTTTGGCGGCGCCACGGTGAGCCGGCGCATCGTGGTCGTGCAGGCCGTGCCGGCCGTGGTGGCGCTGGCGCTGCTTTATTTCACCCGATGAGTCATCGCACCGGCGCGTCACGTGTGCCGTCGCACACGTGACGCGCTATCGACTCGCCTTCCACCCAAACCGGGAGCCCCTTTTATGAAAGCCGTTCTCTGCAAGCAACACGGATTGCCCGAAACCCTGGTGGTGGAAGACGTGCCGTCGCCCGTGCCCGGCCCGAAGCAGGTGCTGATCGCGGTGAAGGCCTGCGGCGTGAATTTCCCCGACACGCTGATCATCCAGAACCTCTATCAGTTCAAGCCTGAGCTGCCGTTCTCGCCGGGTGGCGAGCTGGCCGGCGTGGTGAAGGTGGTGGGCGAGGGCGTTAAGCACCTGCAGGTCGGGCAGCCCGTGCTGGCCTTTACCGGCTGGGGCGGCTTTGCCGAGGAAGTGCTGGCCGATGCCCGCCAGGTGGTGCCGCTGCCGCCCGGGCTCGATCACGCCGTGGCCGCGGCCTTCATGATGACCTACGGCACCTCCTATCACGCGCTCAAGGACCGCGCGCAGCTGCAGGCCGGCGAGACGCTGCTGGTGCTGGGCGCCGCCGGCGGCGTCGGCCTGGCCGCCATCGAGCTCGGCAAGAAGATGGGGGCGCGCGTGATCGCCGCCGCCTCCACGGCCGAGAAGTTGGCCGTGTGCCGCGAGCACGGCGCCGATGAACTCGTCAATTACGAAACGGAGGACCTGCGCGAGCGCATCAAGGCGCTCACCGAGGGGCGTGGCGTGGACGTGATCTACGATCCGGTCGGTGGCAAGTACGCCGAGCCTGCGCTGCGCAGCATCGCCTGGAAGGGCCGCTACCTCGTGGTCGGATTTGCCGCCGGCGACATTCCGAAGATTCCGCTCAACCTGCCACTGCTCAAGGGCTGTGCCATCCTCGGCGTGTTCTGGGGCGATTTCGCGGCGCGCGAGCCGCAGGCCAATATGGGCAACGGCATGCAGCTCTTCCAGTGGCTGATGCAGGGCGAACTGCGGCCGCACATCTCGCAGCGCTATCCGCTGGAGAAGGCGGGCGAGGCCTTGCGTGCGCTGATGGAGCGCAAGGTCACCGGGAAGGTTGTGCTGGTGACCTAGTGGCAGTGGCCCGACCGCGGCATGACATTGCGGGTAGGCTGTTGACCGACCGCATCCAGGAAGGCCCCGGCATTGCCGGGGCTTTTCAATTGGCGCTATCTCCCCGCTGCCGATCACGCCGCTTTTCATGGGCGGCGTATGCAGGAAGCGGATCAGGTCAGTGGTGGTAGCCCTCGCCGGCGCGCACCTTGCCGCGGAACACGAAATAGGAATAGCCGGTGTAGAAGAGGATCGCCGGCATCAGTAGCAGCACGCCCACCAGCAGGAAAACCTGCGAGCCCGGCGTCGTTTGCGCGTCCCAGAGCGTGATCGATGGTGGCGCGACATAGGGCCAGAGGTTTACGCCAAAGCCGAGATAGGTCAGCAGCAGCAGGAGCAACGACAGCACGAAAGGCCTGGCCTCCTGCTGCCGCTTGAGCGACAGGAAAAGTGCCACTGCTACGGCCACGGTGAGCACCGGGATTGGCAGCAGGAAGAAGAAGTTCGGCAACGTGAACCAGCGTTCCGCGATTGCGGGATAGGTCAGCGGCGCCCACACGCAGAACACGCCGATGAAGGCGATCATGGCAAGGCAGAGCGGCATGGCCAGCCGGTAGAAGCGCGCCTGCAGGCCACCCTCGGTCTTCAGGATCAGCCAGGTCGCGCCGAGCAGTGCGTAGCCCGTGACGAGCGCTATGCCGCAGCCGATGCCGAAGGGCGTCAGCCAGTCGAACACGCCGCCGGCGAAGTTGCGTCCCTCCACCTTGAAGCCCTGCAGGAAGCCACCCAGCACCAGCCCCTGCGAAAACGTGGCGATCAGCGAGCCCCAGAAGAAAGCGCGCCCCCACAGTTCACGATGGTGGCTCTTGAAGCGGAACTCGAAGGCCACGCCGCGGAAGATCAGCGCGATCAGCATGATCAGCACGGGAAAATACAGCGCCGGCATGATGATGGCGTAGGCCAGCGGAAACGCGGCCAGCAGGCCACCACCGCCCAGCACCAGCCAGGTTTCGTTGCCGTCCCAGATCGGCGCGACGGTGTTCATCATTACGTCGCGCTCGTCCTCGTTGCGCACGAAGGGGAAGAGGATGCCGACGCCGAGGTCGAAACCGTCCATGAGGATGTACATGACCACGGCGAAGCCGATAACGGCGGCCCAGACCAGCGCGAGATCCAGTTCCATGGCTCAACCCTCGTTGTCCAGTGGCGTGCGGGGCGCGGACAGCGGCCGCTTGGCCGCTTCCAGCCCGCCATGCGGCGGCGTGTCGGACGGGCCCGCCTGCACGATGCGGAAGAGGTAATAAATGCCGGCGCCGAAGATCACCGCGTACACCACGACATACAGCAGCAGCGAGGCCAGCACATGGCCGCCCGCAATCGCCGGCGAGGTGCTCTGCGCGGTACGCATCAGGCCGTATACCGTCCAGGGCTGCCGCCCGACCTCGGTGGTGAACCATCCTGCGAGCATGGCAATGAAGCCGATCGGCAGGCAGGCGTTGCAGAGGTGCAGGAAGGCTGGGCTGTCGTAGAGCCGCCGCCGCAAGCGCAGGTAGAGGCTGATGATGCCGACCAGGATCATCAGCAGGCCGAGCGCCACCATGATCCGGAAGGCAAAGAACACCACGGTCACCGGCGGACGCTCCTGCGCCGGCCAGGCCTTGAGGCCACGGATTTCTCCGTCCCACTGGTGCGTGAGGATGAGGCTGCCGATCTTGGGAATCTCCAGCGCGAAACGGTTGCGCTCCGCCGTTTCATCCGGCAGCGCGAACAGCACCAGCGGCAGGCCGCGGCCGGTTTCCCAGTGGCCCTCGATGGCGGCGATCTTGGTGGGCTGGTGCTTCAGCGTATTGAGGCCGTGCAGATCGCCGAAGACGAGCTGCAGCGGCGCCAGTAGCGCGATCAGTCCGAGCCCCATGTTGAAGGCGGTGCGCGCGCTGTCCTGGAAGCGCTGCCGGCGCAGGTACCAGGCACTGACGCCGATCACGACAAACGCGGTGGTGAGATAGGCTGCCGTGACCATGTGCACGAAGCGGTAGGGAAAGGACGGATTGAAGATGGCCTGCCACCAGTCCGTGACCACGAAGCGGCCGTTCTCGAGCGCGAAGCCTGCCGGCGTGTGCATCCAGCTGTTGGCACTCAGGATCCAGAAGGCGGAGGTCAGCGTACCCAGCGCGACCATCCACGCGGCGAGCAGGTGCAGCTCCGGCCGCACGCGCTGCCGCCCGAACAGCAGGATGCCGAGGAAGGTGGCCTCGAGGAAAAACGCGGTGAGAACCTCGTAGCCCATCAGCGGGCCGATCACCGCGGCGGTGGCGTCGGCGAAGCGGCTCCAGTTGGTGCCGAACTGGTAGGCCATGACGATGCCCGACACCACGCCCATGGCGAAGGACACCGCGAAGATCTTCGTCCAGAACTGCGAGAGGCGCGTGTACACGTCGCGCTTCGTCCACAGCGCCAGCGTCTCCAGCACGGCAATGTAGGAGGCGAGGCCGATGGTGAAGGCCGGAAACAGGATGTGGAAGGACACCACGAAGGCGAACTGGATGCGGGCGAGCAGGAGCGGATCGAGTTCCATGGCGGCACCGGCAATGACAGGAGGACAGGTCAGGTCGGCAGCCGCGCAGGCCGCTCCCGGAAGGTGCTCAGGCTGTGCCTGAAATTGTCGTCATGCCAGCGTCGGCCAGTAGGCGGCTGGAAGGATTTAGTTTGCGCGGGAAGGTGTTGTGTTGGCGGTTGTTTGCGCTCTGTTGGCGCGGCGCGGCAGTTGCACTGGCCGGGTGCAACCGCCGACAGGACGGCAGGCGGCGCGTGAAGCGGCGCTCAGAGGCGCTCGACCAGGGCGCGTGTCAGCCCGAGCAGCAAGCCGATGACGCTGCCCACCACCACGCCGTTCACGCGGATCATGTGCAGGTCGCCACCGACCTCGGTCTCGATCTTGGCGATCATCTCGCGCGTGTCCCAGTCGTGGATGCGGCTCGCCACGTATTCGATGACGGCGTCGGCATAGTCGTTCGCGAACACCACGGCGAGCTCCTCGATCTCGGCATTCAGCGCGGCGCGCACCTGCTCGCTTTCCTGCAGGTGCTGGCCGAGGCGCAGCAGGGCGCCGCGCAGGTTGGCGGCCAGGCCCGAGTTATCCCGCTGCAGGTCGGCCTTCACGGCGTCGCGCAGCACCATGATGGCACTGGTGACGAAGTTCACCACTGCCGGGCTTTCCGCGAGCGCGTTCTTGATAGAGTTCAGGCGGATGGCGGCGTCGCTGTCGTCGTTGAGCAGCGCCACCATGAGCTCGTGCGCGTTTTCCTCCAGGCCGAGGCGCCAGGGATGGGCGCGGTCCTCCAGCAGCGCTTCCACCTGCTGCATGAAAGTCTCGATGATGCGCTTCTGCACGTCGATGCCGACCCAGCCCGCCGCGCGCGAGATACCGCCCACGCCCAGCTCCTGGAACACGCGGGTGGCGACGTCGCGCGCCTTCTGCGGATTCGCCTTCACCCACTGGTCGGCGGTGTCGAGCCCGAGCTGCAGCGCCTCGTGGTGGAAATCGTTCTCCAGCACGGCGCGCAGCACCTGGCTCACCATCTGGTGCATGGGCGTCTCCTTTACCCACTCGATGGCGTTTTCCTTGAGGAAGGCCTGGATGTCGTGGCTCTCGAAGATCTGCAGCAGGCGCGGGCCGATGCGTTGCACCACATCGCTGATGCGGCGCACGTTCTCCTCCTTCGCCAGCCAGTCGCCCATGCCCTGGCTGATGTCGGTCTGCCGCAGCGACTTGCGCAGGATGTCCGGCGCCATGAAGTTTTCCTGCACGAAGCGGCCCATCGAGATGGCGATGCGCGCCTTGTTGCGCGGAATGATTTCGGTGTGCTCCTGCAGCAGGCGCGGCAGCGGCAGGCGGCCGAAGGGATTGCGGAACAGCACGGTGACGGCGTACCAGTCGGCGAGGCCGCCGACGACGCCGGCCTCGGCGCCGAGCGCGAGGATGGCGAGCAGCGGGCGGTGCTCCGGGAACATCTTTTCCAGCACGAGGAAGACGATCCAGAGCAGGGCCGCCGCGATCAGCGCGGTATTGGCCAGCATGCGGCTGCGCGCAAGGCTGGGGGGCGGGGAATCGGGGTGCATGGCGGAGATCCGGCAAGGGGGCCTGCAACGCGCAGGCGCCTGGCTAATGAGAATGTCGGGGGTTTGGATTTGGGGCGGCCGTGTCGATGGCCGGCCCGCCCGGCGCCGTCCATACGGGGCGGCGCCGGTGTCGCCCGCGCAAAGTAGCAAATGCGCCGTGCCGCTGTGAAGTTTCCTGTGGGCAGGTGGGAGGGGAGGGTCGCGAATGACGGCGGTTCCGGGACTGTGCCGGGCCGCCGTCCGCTGCAATGGTCAGCCCTTGAAGGTGGAGAGCCCGAAGTCGCCGAAGGGCTCGTCGCGCTCGCGCACGGCCTGCTTGAAGCCGGCTTCCGCGGCGCGCTGCTGGAAGGCGAAGCCTTCCTTCGTGTGGCGGGTGATGCCGTCGAACACGGTGCCGAGGAGCTGCGTCGTGTGCAGGCCCTGCTGCATCACGCTCTGGTTCAGCAGCAGTTTCATCATCATGAGCTGGTTGACCGGCATGCGCGCGATGCGCTCCAGCAGGTTCTCGAAGCGCGCGTCGAGTTCCGCGGCGGGCGCGGACTCGATGGCGAGCACCCATTCCTTTGCTTCCTTTCCCGAGAGGCAGTCGCCGGTGAAGAGCAGGCGCTTGGCTTTTTCCAGTCCCACGCGGTGGAACCAGAGCGAGGTGGTGGGCGAGCCCCACACGCGCGCCGGTGGGTAGCCGATCTTGGCGTCGTCGGCGATGACGAGCAGGTCGGAGCAGAGCGCCATGTCGGTGCCGCCGGCGACGCAGAAGCCGTGCACCTTGCACACCACGGGCTTGTCGGAGTGGAACAGGCTCATGAAGCCCTTCACGTTGCGGCTCATGCCGGCGTAGTCGAGCATGGGGTCCCAGGTTTCACCGGGAATGTGGTTCTGCATCTGCACGCGCGGGTCGACCGGCGAGCCTTCGGGAAACGCGCCGGCTTCATGATCGAAGGCCAGGCGCTCCGCGCTGTCGACGAGGTCGTAGCCGCCACAGAAGCCGCTGCCGTTGCCCGCCAGCGCGATCACATGCACGGCCGGGTCGAGGTTGGCGCGCTCGACGCAGGCGGCCAGCTCGCGCGGCATGTCCATGGTGATGCCGTTGCCGCGCGTGGGGCGGTTAAGCGTGATGCGGGCAATGCGGCCGGTGACCTCGTAGGTCATGGTCTTCAGCGTTTCCATTCCTCGTCTCCTCGATAGTGGTTGCATCAGGTTCATATTCCGCCGTCACGTATCCCGCCGGGCCGTCCCGTAGGTCGGGCTTCAGCCCGACAGCGGCGCCTGCGTCGGACTGAAGTCCGACCTACGGTTGGAGCGGCGGCGGCTCCAGGGCAGGGGCGTGCGTCACTGGCCAAAATTGCCGTGCCGGCCGCTGCCCTGCGAGAAGCGCGTGGCACCGGCCACGGTCTCGCCGGACTGCAGCGTGGCGAGGCCCTTTCCGAATTCGTTCGCGAGCGCCGCGGTTTCCTCCAGGCTCCACTGTTCATGAGCGCTCCGGCGATCGCCGCGCATGCAGGTCTGCGGGAAGGCGGCGACCTGCAGCGCCAGTTCGCGCGCCGTCTGCATCAGCTGCGCCGGTTTCACCACGCGGTTGGCGAGGCCCATCTGCAAGGCTTCCTCCGCGCCGACGGGACGCCCGGTCAGGATCAGGTCCATGGCGCGGCTCATGCCGATGGCGCGGGGCAGGCGCACCGTGCCGCCGTCGATGAGCGGCACGCCGAAGCGGCGGCAGAACACGCCGAACACGGCGCTCTCGTCCGCCACGCGCAGGTCGCACCAGAGCGCGAGCTCGAGGCCGCCGGCGACGCAGTAGCCGGACACTGCCGCGATCACCGGCTTGGAGAGCTGCAGGCGGGTCGGGCCCATGGGGCCGTCCCCTTCCGGGGAGAGGCGGTTGGCGCGGGCGGGGTCGCCGCTGGCCACGGCCTTGAGGTCGGCCCCGGCGCAGAAGTGTTCGCCCGCGCCGGTGAGGATGGCCACCGCCAGTTCCGGATCGGCGTCGAAAGCGCGGAAGGCCTCCGCCAGGGCGACGGCCGTGGGACCATCGACGGCGTTGCGCGCCCCGGGGCGGTTGATCGTCACCACCAGCAGGGGTGGCTGGCGTTCCAGTGTCACGGTGGCGGGCATGGGGCGGCTCCTGCAGGCATTACGTGATATTGCAATTAGTGGCATCCTATGAAACATTGCACCACATAGCAAACGGCGTCATAGGATGTAATGTAGCGACATGGCTCCCCAACCCCGTCAACTGATCCTCAAGCTCCTGCTGGCTGCCGACGACGGCGAGCTCAGCGCGCGTGACGCCGTCGCCGGCTGCGCCCTGTTCGGCATCCGCGAGAACAGCGTGCGCGTGGCCCTGGTCCGCCTGGCCGGCGCCGGCCTCATCGAAGCCGCCGGCCGTGGCAGCTACCGCCTGGGGCCCAATGGCACCGGCCTGGCTGCGGACGTGGCCACCTGGCCGACGGCCGAGCAGCGCGTGCGCGAGTGGCAGGGCGGCTGGGTCGCCGTGCATGTCGGCGCCCTCGGCCGCAGCGACCGCGTCGCCCTGCGTGCGCGGGACCGCGCCCTCGCCCTGCTTGGCCTGCGCGAGCTCGATCGCGGCCTGTTCCTGCGCCCCGACAACCTCGTCGGCGGCGTCGCCGGCGTGCGCGAGCGCCTGCACAAACTCGGCCTGGAGGAGGACGCCGCGGTCTTCCTCGCGAGCGAGCTCGACACGTCGCGGGAGAAGCGTGCCCGCGCGCTCTGGGACGGCAAGGCGCTGACGAAGCGCTACCGGCAGACGCGCCAGCAGCTCCAGAAATGGCTGGCGCGCGCCGGTGAACTCGAGCCCGATGTCGCCGCACGCGAATCCTTCCTGCAGGGCAGCGACGCCATCCGGCAGCTCGTGTTCGATCCGCTGCTGCCCGATCCCCTGGTGGACATCGCCGAGCGCCGCGCCTTCGTGGCGACCGTGCTCGACTTCGATCGCGCCGGCCGCGAGATCTGGCGGCGCGTCCGCCAGCCGGCGCCGGCCGCCGTGGCCGCCGGCCGCAAACCCGCCACATCCCACTGACCCTTCTGGAGGCTTTCATGACTGCCGCGATTCCGGACTCCGCCACCCCCGTCGAGATGCCGGCGGAAACCCGCCGCAAGGTCACCGACCTGTTCACGCGCGACGAAATAAAAATGCTGACCGCGCGTTCCGATCTCATGGGCTTCTGGGCCGTGGGCTCGACCTGGGCCGTCATCGCCGCCGCCTTCGCGCTGCTGGCGTGGGCGACGACGCAGCCGCTCGCGATTGCCGTGCCGGCCTTCGTGGTCGGACTCTGCGTGATCGCCGGGCGCCAGCTCTGCCTCGCCATCCTCATGCACGACGCCTCGCACGGCACGTTGTTCAAGACGAAGTGGCTGAACGACGTCCTTGCCGACTGGACTTGCGCGCGCCCGATCTGGAACGACCTGCAGAAGTACAAGGTGCATCACTTCGTGCACCACACGAAGACGGGCTCCGCCGAAGACACCGACATCTCGCTGGTGGCGCCGTTTCCCTGCTCGCGCACCTCGCTCGCGCGCAAGCTCCTGCGTGACCTCGTGGGCATCACCGGCTTCAAGTTCTTCATCGGCCGCTTCCTGATGGACGCGGGCTATGTGAAGTGGACGGTGGCCAACGACGTGGTATGGCTGCCGAAGGAAGGCGTGAGCGCCACCGACCGCGTGGCGATGTTCGTGCGCAACGTGACGCCGACCCTGATCGTGAACGGCGTGCTCTTCGCCGCGCTCTGGACCGTAGGCTATCCCTGGCTTTTCGCTGCCTGGGTGGTGGCCTACATGACGCCCTTTGCGCTTTTCGTGCGCATCCGCTCCATGGCCGAGCATGCCTGCACGGAAAAGACCGCCGACATGTTCCGCAACACGCGCAGCACCCGTGCCGGCTGGCTGGCCCGCGCCACGGTGGCGCCCATCCACGTGAACTACCACATCGAACACCATGTCATGGCGTCGGTGCCGTATTTCCGGCTGCCGCAGATGCACCGTCTGCTGCGCGAGCGCAATGCCGTGCCGGAGGCGCCGGGCTATCTCGACGTGTTGCGGATCGTGTCCTCGCGGCCGGCGTCCTGACACGCTGCTGGCCGGGACGCCTGGCCAGCGGCAACGGCAGCGGTAGCGAATCCAGCGGGAGAAAGCAGGAATGAAACGCGGCATCAGCGTCGGCATTGCGCAACTCCCGGCCGCCTTTGGCGACGCCGCGGGCCAGCTCGATCGTCTGGAGCCGCTGCTGGCGGAGCATCGCGCCGACCTCGTGCTGCTGCCGGAGCTGGCCCTGTCCGGTTACGTCTCCCCGCGCGGCAATTTCGACCTCACGCCCTTTGCCGAAGCGCTGGAGGGCGAGACGGCGCGGACCCTGGGCGCACTGGCGCGGCGCCACGGCATCGGCCTGGCCGGCTCCCTCGTGGAGCGCGACGGCGCGCGTTACTTCAACAGCTACCTGCTCTTCGACCGCGCGGGCCGGCGCATCGGCCACTGGCGCAAGCGCCATCCCTGGTATCCGGAAGCCTGGGCCACGCCCGGTGATATCGGCACGCCCGTGGTCGACTTCGAGGGCGTGAAGGTCTGCGCCGGCATCTGTTTTGATTTGCACTTCATCGAACAGGACGCCTGGGAGGCGCTCGGCGCCGCGGACCTGCTGCTGTTTCCCTCGGCCTGGGTGGAAGAACCCGACAGCCGCAACCATCGCCTGGCGACGCTCGCGCGTCGGCACGGCATTGCCGTGGCCAATGCCAACTGGGGCGCCGGCGCGCCCTTCGTGCCCAGCCAGGGCCTGTCGATGATCTTTGATGCACAAGGCCGGCGCCTGGCCGCCACGTCGGCGCATAGCACCAGCGCCTGGTGCGAGGCCCGGCTCGAATTCGAGCCCGACTGAATGACGCGACGCCGTGCGAACGGCGTTGCCCGATACCGGATAGCAGCGGAGGAAATGCCAGCATGAACGCCCACCACGACCCCATCCCCGGCGCGCCTTTCGTGGCCGCGACGCACGACGTTTTCAATGTCTCCAGCGAGCTGCAGGACTACAACCTGTATACCCGCGACACGGTGCTGCAAGAGGCCGTGCTGCGCGAGGGCGGTGGTCATGAGGCGGCCGCGCTCTCGGCTTTCGGCGAGATGATCGGCCGTGCCGGCTACCTTGAGCTGGGCGATCTTGCCAACCGCCACGCACCGGAGTTCGACACGCATGACCGCTTCGGCCACCGCGTCGACCTGGTGAAGTTCCATCCCGCCTACCACCAGCTCATGCAGACTTCCATCGAGCAGGGCCTCCATGCCTCGCCCTGGACGAATCCGGGCAAGGGCGCCCATGTGGCGCGCGCCGCGCGCTTCTTCCTGCACTCGCAGATCGAGGCCGGCCACGGTTGCCCGGTCACCATGACCTTTGCGGCCGTGCCGTCGCTGCGCGTGCAGCCGGAGCTGGCCGCGCTCTGGGAGGCGAAGATCACCTCGCGCGTCTACGATCCGCGCAATATTCCCGCGCAGGAAAAGGCCGGTGTCACCGTCGGCATGGGCATGACCGAGAAGCAGGGCGGCTCCGACGTGCGCGCCAACACCACGCGCGCCTGGCCGGTGGGTGACGCCTATGAACTCGTGGGCCACAAGTTCTTCCTGTCCGCGCCCATGTGCGATCTCTTCCTTGTGCTGGCGCAGGCGCCGGGTGGCCTGACCTGCTTCCTGGTGCCGCGCTGGCGGCCGGACGGCAGCAAGAACCCGCTCGAGGTGCTGCGCCTGAAGGAAAAGATGGGCAACCGCTCCAACGCGTCCAGCGAGATCGAGTTGCGCGGCGCCCTGGCCTGGCGCGTTGGCGAGGAAGGCCGCGGCGTGCGCACCATCATCGAGATGGTCAGCATGACGCGCTTCGACTGCATGATCGGCTCCAGCGCCGGCATGCGCATGGCGCTGTCGCAGGCGATTCATCACTGCCAGCAGCGTGCCGCCTTCGGCAGGAAGCTCATTGACCAGCCGCTGATGCGCAACGTGCTCGCCGACCTGGCCCTGGAGTCCGAGGCCGCCACCACGCTGACGCTGCGCATGGCCCGCGCCATGGACAACCGCCACGACGAGCACGAGGACCTGCTGGTGCGTATCGCGACCGCCGTGGGCAAGTATTGGATCTGCAAGCGCACGCCCAACCATGCCTATGAAGCCATGGAGTGCATCGGCGGCAGCGGCGTGATGGAGAACTCGATGTTCCCGCGTCTGTTCCGCGAGTCGCCCGTCAACGCGATCTGGGAAGGCAGCGGCAATGTGCAGTGCCTCGATGTGTTGCGCGCCATGCAGAAGACGCCCGCGGTGGTCGAGGCCTTCGTCGTCGAGCTGAAGAAGGCGAAAGGCGGCAATGCCGCGCTGGACGCGCATGTCAGTTCGCTGCTGAAGGAGTTCGTCGATCCGGCCGACTTCGAGGTGCGCGCGCGCGACGTGGTGGATCGCATGGCCGTGGCGCTGCAGGCGGCGCTGCTGGTGCAGCATGCGCCCGCGGCGGTGGCCGACGCCTTTTGCCGCAGCCGGCTCGAGGTGCGCGGCCAGCACAACTACGGCGTACTGCCGCGCGACACCGACTTTGGCGCACTCCTGGCCCGCGCCTGGCCGGCGGCCTGACGCCAGGGCGGAAATTCGCGCCCCTTTGCTCTGCCGTTATCGCTGCCGGGTTGCAGATGTATAGCGCGCACCCCCTTGAATCGCAGTTTTATCTTGGCGCTTTGTAATTCCTGCTGGACTTTGAACGGTCACGCGCTGCACTGACTCTGACCAGAGTGGCAGCCGCGCAGCGTCGTGGTGCAGCGGTCCTCGGCCCTGAAGTTGTGCCGCGGCCCGTGCCGTACCGGCATCAATCGTCGCTGCTACGCGTCGCTCTGGACCGTGGAGGGGGTGTCGATGCCTCCTTCGTCTCGCGGCAAAGGAGGACGTCATGCAGAAACATCTATTCGCAACGGCGGCGTTGGCGGCGGCCATGGCCATTGCGCCGGCATATGCCAAGCAGAAGGACCCGGACGCGCAGGCATCGCAACAGCAGTCAGATGCCGAGGGCACGCAGATCTACCTGGATGCGCCGGCGGTGCAGCAGGTGCAGCAGGCCTTGAATGCCAAGGGCTTCAACGCCGGCTCGATCGATGGCCAGTGGAGCACCCGGACCAAGCAGGCGGCGCAGGAATACCAGCGCTCCGCCGGCATCGATCCCACGGGCACGCTCACTGTCGAGCTGCTCAACAGCCTCGGCCTTTCCTCACTGCTGACCGGTCAGGGCATGCAGCAGGGCAGTGGCCAGGCGGCTAGCGGTGCCGCTGCCAAAGGGGTACCGGTCCATGTCGGCTCCACTGCCGTGCGACAGGTGCAGCAGGCATTGAGCCAGCAGGGTTTTCCCGTGCAGAGCGTGGATGGACGCTGGGGGCCCGGCACCGAAAAGGCCGTGGAGAATTTCCAGCGCGTGAATGACCTGGAGCCGACCGGCAAGCTCGACACCGGTCTTATCACCGCGCTGGGCGTGGGGCAGCAGATTTTTTCGGCCGGCCAGCAGCAGGGCCAGCAGGCGCAGCAGCAACAGCAGGGCCAGCAACAGCAGCAGGCGCAGCAGCAAAGCCAACAGCAGACCAGGCAAGGTCAACAGCAGCAGGCGCAGCAGGGTCAGCAGCAACCGCAGCAGCAAAGCCAACAGCAGCAGGCGCAGCGTTCACCACAGCAGGGACAGCCGCCGCAGCAGCAAGGTCAGCCGCAGCAGGGGCAGCAGGCACAACAGGGTCAGCAGCCGCCGCAGCAGTCCACGGCACAGCAGGGGCAGCCGCAAGGACAACCGCCACAGCAGCAGGCCCAGCAGAGTCAGGCGCCATCGCAGCAGCAGGGCCAGCCACCGCAGCAGCAGGCGAGCAGCCTGAAAGGCAGCCGCAAGGCCTCGGTGGGACCGGGCACGCCGCTCTGGGCCGGGCCGGAAACCGTCCGCCAGGTGCAGCAGGCGCTGAACCGCAACGGCTTCGGCGTGGATGCGGTGGACGGCGACTGGGACCGGCAGACCGCGCAGGCCCTGCGCAAGTTCCAGCAGGCCCGCGGCATCGCGCCCACCGGCGCGCTGACGGTGCAGTCGCTGGCCAGCCTCGGGCTCGGCAACGTGCTGACCGGGCAGGGCGGACAGGAGCAGCAGAACCCGCAACAGCAGCAGAACCGGCAGCGCCCGTCGCAGGGCACGCAGCAGGGGCAGCCGCAGCCGCAGCGGCAGCGGCCCCAGCCGCAAACGCCGCCGCAAGGCTAGCCACGCCGCAACGCATTGTTGCGGCTACACAGGGATTCCCGTGCGGTGCAGGTCGCCGCGCGGGACGTGTGCCAGGAATGCTGTTGCCAGGCGCGAGTCCGAGAGGGGCAGCGGTCGCTCCCGACCGGCATCAGGCACTGGCGCGATAAACCTCCAGCAACGACGCCCTGCCGGCGCGCGCGAATTCCAGGCCGTGTTCCATCAGCGGCCGCATCCGGGCACGCCTGGCCACCTCGCGCAGTTCCGCGCCCGTCATGTCTTCGTGGATGGCGTTGCGCACCTCGTCGTCGATGACGAAGAGCTCGTAGATTGCGGCGCGGCCGTGAAAGCCCGTGCCGTCGCATTCATCGCAGCCGGCGCCGTGCCGGAAGGTTTCGTCCTCGCGCAGGCCGAGCTGGCGACGCACGAGCGGCGGCACGTTTTCGATCTCGAGGCAGTGCGGGCAGTTCAGCCGGATCAGGCGCTGCCCCAGCACGCCGATCAACGCCGACTTGATCAGGTAGGGCGACATGCCCATTTCCTGCAGCCGGATGATGGCGGAAGGCGCATCCGGGGTGTGCAGCGTGGAGAGCACGAGGTGACCGGTGAGCGCCGCCTCCAGCGCGATCTTGCAGGTTTCGCCGTCGCGGATCTCGCCGACCATGATCACGTCGGGGTCGTGGCGCAGGATGTGGCGGAGCGTCTGCGGAAAGCCGAAGCCCACCGCCTCCAGCAACTGGATCTGTGTCATGCCCTCGAGCTCGTACTCGATCGGGTCCTCCACCGTGACCACGTTGATGCTCTCGCTGCGGATGTCCTGTAGCGCGGCATAGAGCGTGGTCGTCTTGCCGGAGCCCGTGGGCCCCGTCACCAGTAGCATGCCGTTGCTGCGGCGGATGAGGTCGCGGAAGCGCTCCTCATCGTCCGCCGTGAAGCCGATACCGTGCACGTCGCGCAGCCCGACCTGCTTGTTGAGGATGCGCAGCACCACGCTCTCGCCGTGGCTGGTCGGGATGATGGAGATGCGCAGGTCGATTTCCTGGCCGAGGTAGTGCGTCTTCATGTGCCCGTCCTGCGGCACGCGGCGTTCCGTGATGTCGAGCTGCGCCAGGATCTTGAGGCGGCTGACGAGCGCCGGCAGCAGGTGGTGCGGCAACCGTTTCACGCGCACCAGCGTGCCGTCGAGGCGATAGAAGAGATCGACGTGGCCGGCCGCCGGCCGCAGGTGCACGTCGGAAGCATGGCGGCGGATGCCTTCCAGGATGAAGGAGTTCACGAGGCGCACCACCGGCGCCTGCTTGGCGAGGAATTCGGCATCGCGCCAGAGGCGCTGGTAGTCGTCCGGCGAGGTGCGGCTCACCAGGCTGTCGGCGGCGGCGAGGTCCTCGGCGAAAGTGTCGTAGTGCTGGAAGATCCCCGCCTGGATGTCCTCGAGCGACGCCTGCACGAGGAACACGAAGGTGCCGGCCTGGAAGGAGATTTCCTGCAGCACGTCGGGCGGCGGCAGTTCGGTGCAGGCGACCACGAGCCCGTCGTGGTGGAACATGACCGGGATGACGTGGTGGCGGTGCGCCAGGTCCGGCGAGAGGCGGCTCACTGCCGTGCGCTCCAGCGTCAGCGCGGCGAGGCGCACGGCGGGGATGCCGATGAGGTGGCGCAGTGCCCGCGTCAGCGCCTCCGGGCGCAGCGCCTTCTGCGCGACGAGGATATCGCCGAGGCGCTTCTGCGGCTGCGCTGCTTTCGCCTGCTGTGCCGCCTGCAGTTGCGCCGGCGTGACCAGCTCCTGCTGCAGCAGGTAGTCCTCCAGCGTCAGTGCGGGCAGGTGCGCCGTGTCGAGCGCGTGGTGCAGGGCATCGAGCGAGTCGATCGGGGCAATGGCGGGAGTCGTCATGGGCTGTCCTGATAGTGATACCGTCAGTGTCCACGCGGCGGGCGCGGTCGGGTTTGATTTGTATCAGGCGGACCCCGGTCGGGCGATGCCGGCCGTGCCGGTGGCCGGCGCGGTGGTCGGATGGGGCACGGAAAAGCGGGCAGGCTGCCGGCAGTGGCGATGCGTGCGGCTCCGTGCAGCGCCCGACGGCGGCGCTGGTCCGGCCGGCGTGGCATTGATTGTTGCCGTTCTCCAAACTTCCTCCACATTCGCAGGCCAGTCTGGCAGCGTGAGGGCAGCGGAGGGCCGCTGCGCAACCGGAGGTCGAGATGAAAAAGCTTGTGATGCTGTATGTGCTGGCCAGCCTGCCGCTGCTGGCGATCGCCAATCCCTATGGCGAGGGTATGGGGCAGGGTCAGGGCATGGGCCAGGGCCAGGGTATGGGGCAGGGGCATCGTCCGCCCGGACCGCCGCAGGAGTTCTACACGGTGTGCAAGGGCAAGAAGGAAGGGGACAGCGTGTCGGTGAACGGTCCCCGCGGCCTCATGCAGGGCACCTGCCGCATGGCCTTCGTGCCATCCGGTGCCGGGCAGGGAGCACAGGGCCAGTCCGGCCAGCGGCCACAGCAGGGCGGGCAGGTCCCGCAGCAGCGCCCGCAATAATCACCGCCATGACAGGAGCGGGGCGGGCGGCGGTCGATCCGCTCCCCGTCCCGCTCCGGTTTGAGATTCCCCCGTGCTGAAGCGATCGATTGCACAGACCCTGTTCCTGGTCATCACGCTGCTGGCTCTTGTGGTCGTGCTGGCGATGACC
The DNA here is from genome assembly GCA_029237815.1 of Moraxellaceae bacterium. Classification (GTDB taxonomy): domain Bacteria; phylum Pseudomonadota; class Gammaproteobacteria; order Pseudomonadales; family Moraxellaceae; genus UBA2031. The sequence continues at coordinate 249,810 of JAQZBP010000002.1, read as the reverse complement.
GGGCTTTTCCATGTCAGCCTGCAGCACGGCTTCCGCACCTATGTGCAGAGCGCCGAGCTGCAGCGGCTGGCGCCGCTGGAAGCCTTGCTGCTCGCCCGGCATGCGGAGCAGGGCAATTGGGATTTCGTGGCCGGCCAGGCCGACATCGGGCGCGCGGTGATGCCGGCGCGCGGGGCAAGGTCCGGCCCGGCATCCGCAGCGGGATACGGCGCGGCAGGCTGGCAGGGCGGTCCACCACCGCGCGGAGTCGGGCCACCACCGGCGGGCTCAGGTCCAATGCCGGAGCGTTTCGAGCCGCCACCTGCGGGATTCGGCCCCCGGTCCGAGGGGTTTGGACCACCATCGGAGCGTTTCGGCCCTCCCGCCGGCGACGGCTATTCATACGGGCCGCAACACCGGGATCCGCCCCCGGGCCACTATCCCCCCCAGCGGCAGGGCATGGCCGGAGACTTTTCTCCGGGGACCGACCTGCCCCAAGAGGTCCGGCCGGCAATGACGCCGGGCCGCTTCGCCGACCCGGGCGGCGCGCGGCCTCGGCAGGATGTGCTCTCGCTGGGGCCGCGCGCCGCGCTGCTCGGCCCCGACGGCGTCTTCCTGGCGGGCAATCGCAACGCCGTGCGAGATCCACGGCGCGCGCTCTGGACGGGTGATGGTGCAACCCGGCGCCTCGTCGGTTATCTCGTGCTCACCGAACCGCCGGCAGCGCAGCGCCAGGCCGGCGAGGATTTTGTCGCCGGCCAGTCGCGCAACCTGCTCTGGATCGCACTGCTCGCACTACTGCTGTCCGCGCTCGCCGCCTGGGGACTGGCACGGTATTTCCGCCGCCCGATCAGCGCGCTGGCCACAGGCACGCGGCGCATCGCCAGCGGCGACTTCGGCGCACGCCTGCCGGAAACCCGCGGCGACGAACTTGGCCGCATGGCCGGCGACTTCAATCGCATGGCGGAAAAGCTGGAAGCCTTCGAGCAGTCGCGCCGGCAGTGGATGGCCGACAGCTCGCACGAGCTGCGCACGCCGCTCACCGTGCTCGCGACGCATCTCGAAGCCATGCGCGACGGCGTGATCCCGACCAGTCCGGAGAAACTGCAGACCCTGTCGCGCACCGTGGCGGACATGAACCGCCTGGTGAACGACCTCTTCCAGCTGGCGACCACCGATGCCGGTGCGCATGACTACCGCTACGAGCCGGTGCCCGTGGCTGGTCTGCTCGCCGAACTCGAGAGCAGTTTTGCGCCGCGTCTTGCCAGTGCGAAGCTGGCGCTGGCAGTGCATGACGAAACCCCGCCCGGCAGTTGCGTGCGCGGGGACCGCCTGCGTCTCGCACAGCTGCTCGGCAACCTGCTCACCAATTCCTCGCGCTACACCGATGCCGGCGGCAAGGTGCGGGTGACCGCGCAGCGGCACAACGATCGCATCGAGATCGTCGTCGAGGACAGCGCACCCGGCGTGCCGCCCGCGTCGCTGCCAAGGCTTTTTGACCGCTTCTTTCGCGTCGATGCCTCGCGCAGCCGCCGCAGCGGCGGTTCCGGGCTCGGGCTGGCGATCTGCCGTGCCATCGTGCAGGCCCATGGGGGAAGCATCACCGCCAGCGCGTCGGCGCTGGGCGGCCTCAAGGTCAGCCTGTCGCTGCCGGTTGCGAAGGGACAGGGCTGAATTTTTTCACAGGGGGACACATGGAGCGGCAGCCGCAAGTGCTGGTGGTGGAGGACGAGCTGGACATCGCCGAGATCGAACTGGCCTACCTGCGCAACGCAGGCTTCGCGGCCCGGCATCTCGAACGTGGCGACGAGGCCGTGGACTGGGTGCGCCGGCATGCCCCCGACCTGCTCGTCCTCGATCTCATGCTGCCCGGTTTGGACGGCACCGAAATCTGCCGCGCGGTGCGCGAATTCAGCACCGTGCCGGTGATCATGGTCACGGCGCGCGTGGAGGAGATCGACCGCCTGCTCGGCTTCGACGTGGGCGCCGACGATTACCTCTGCAAGCCTTTCAGTCCGAAGGAGCTGGTGGCACGCGTGCAGGCGCTGCTGCGCCGCAGCGGCGTGCTGGTGCCCTCTGTCCGGGCGCCGTTGTTCGTCGCCGATGCGGAAGCGCAGCGTGTCCGCTGTGCCGGCCAGCTGCTCGACCTGACGCCGCAGGAGTACCGCCTGCTGCAGGTGCTGATGCAGCATCCCGGCCGCGTGTTCTCGCGTGCCCAGCTGCTGGATCGCGCCTACAGCGACACGGCCGAGGTCTTCGACCGCGCCATCGACAGCCACATCAAGAACCTGCGCCGGAAAATTGCGGCCGTATTGGGCGAGCAGACGACCATTCATTCCGTTTATGGCGTCGGCTATCGCTTCGAGCACGACTGACGGCGCCCTGCGCCGCACCTCCATTTTTTCTCCATTTTTGGCCGCGAGCATCTCGCCATCAGACGCCGAAATGGAGAACGCCCGTGAAATTCCCGCTCCCGCCCTTTTCCCCGGGTTACCTGCCCGCCTTTCTCATATCGCTGACCATCATCTCCTGCGGGGGAGGTGGCAGCCCGTCTAATGCCAGTGGTGAGTCCGGCAGCGGCTCCGGCTCGGGCGGAGAGGACGATATCGTTTATAACGGCGGCTCAAGTGATCCGGCCGCGGCCGTCTACACCGGCGACGTGCTGGTGGTGAGCACCGCCAGCGGCACCGGCAACAGCGTCGTCATGACTACCGATGGGACCTATCGCTACCTGGTCGCCAACGGCATTCCCGACCATGCCACCGGCAGCTTTCCGAATGCCGGCAATCCCAATTCGATTTCCGCGCAGGACTATACGGTGACGCTGCCCGCCTGGCCGCAGGTGTCCGGCACCATCACCTGGCTCAGGACGCCTTTCAGCAGCGAGTTCGGCATTTCCAAGTCGGGCTACGGCATCAACGGCGTGCCGCTCGACGTCACCACGGCCGAGTTCTGGAACAACGAGACCGGCGGCACCTGGAACTACGAGGCCATCACCGGCGGCCTCAACCTCGGCATCGACGCCAGCAACGCCCATGTGCAGCCCAACGGTGCCTACCACTACCACGGCATGCCCACCGGCCTCGTCGACGCGATCGGCAAGGGCACGGCGATGACGCTGGTCGCGTGGGCGGCTGACGGTTTCCCAATCTACGCCCGCTACGGCTACGCGGATCCGCTGGATGCCACCAGCGCCGTAGTGCAGCTGACGGCAAGCTACGAGGTGAAATCCGGCACGCGCCCCTCCGGACCTGGCGGCACTTACGACGGCACTTTCACGAAGGATTGGGAGTATGTGGCGGACAGCGGTGACCTCGACGAGTGCAACGGCCGCTTTGGTGTGACGCCGGAATTCCCGCTCGGCATCTATCACTACTACATCACCGCGGACTATCCCTTCATCCAGCGCTGCGTGAAGGGCACTCCCGTCGATCCCTCCTTTTTCCCGCACTGAATTTCCATAATGCACCGAGGGGACGCTGAATGAACCGCCTGCCTGTTGTCCTGCTCTTCGCAATTGCGCTGCTCCTTTCGCCGCCACTGCGGGCCCACGGGCTCGACGTCGGCCAGATCGGTCTGCAGCTCGAGGGCGACCGGCTGCTGCTGGTGGCGACGCCCCCGGCCAGGGCGTTCGCCGCCTTCGACCGTGATGGCGACGGCCGCTTGGCCGCCACCGAGCTGCAGCAGCAGCGCGAGGCGATCGCGCTGGAACTCGACCGCATGCTGGTGCTGCGCGACGGCGCGGGACGCATGCCGGCGCTGACCCTCTCCGACGTGGTGGTGCCTGCACAGGGCAAGGACGTCGTGCCGGGGCCGGCGACGCATGTGAAGATCATTCGCAGGTACCGCTTCACAACCGTGCCTGGCGTCGTGCAGCTGGACACGGACCTTGCAGTGCGGTCCGGCGCGCCGGTCATGGTCCTGCTGCAGGCGGACGGGCAGCCGCTGCAATCCGCTGCGCTGACGCCGCGCCAGGACAAGGTGCGCTTTGCCCTGGGAACGGCCACCGGCTGGGAGACCTTCCGGCAGTGGCTGGCCGTCGGCATCGAGCACATCCTGCTGGGCATCGACCATCTGGTGTTCCTGCTCCTGCTCGTGTGGGGAGCCGTACGGATCCGCAGCGCCGCGCTCTGGCTGACGGCGTTCACCGTGGGGCATTCCCTGACCCTGTTGCTGGTAATGCTGGGCGTCCTGATTTTTCCGGTCTGGGCTGAAGCGGCGATTGCCGCGACGATTGTCGTCACCGGCCTGCAGTGCCTGTACCGGTCGCGGCGGACTGCTCCTCTGCTGGCCGGACGCGTGGCGACGCCGTCCCCGGCGGCAGGCGGGGCGGACGCGTGGCACGCGCCGCTTGCGCTGCTGTTCGGGCTCGTTCATGGCATGGGCTTCGCCGGTGCGGTCAGTACGACCGCGCTGGTGACGGAGCAGCGCTGGTCCACCCTGGCGGGCTTCAACCTCGGTATCGAGGCCGGGCAGGTGCTGGTGGTGCTGCTGCTGTGGCCGTTGCTGGCCCGGCTGCGCGGGGCGTCGGCATGGCTGGCGCAGGGCCTGCTGGGAGGCGCCACCGGGCTCGGCTTTTTCTGGTTGGTGGAGCGGCTCTAGGATTGCGGCGAGAGTCGGTTGCCGCACCCGGGAGTAACGGATTCAAACAGGCGGGTCGACAGAGCGGTGGTGCGGCTGGAGCCAACGGCAGCGGTTGGTGGCGGTGAGATGGCGCCGTCGCCCGTGCCGCCACCAGCACCGTGTCCACGGGTGGCTCAGAGGCGGCGCACCCGGAACACCCGGCCCTTGATCTTGCCCAGGCCCTTCAGCGCCGCGCTGGCCACGCTGCGTTCCACCGCCACGAAGGCCTGCATGTCGAAGATGTCGATCTTGCCGATCTGCGCGCCGGCGAGGCCGGCCTCGCCCGTCAGGGCGCCCAGGATGTCGCCCGGGCGCAGCTTGTCCTTGCGCCCGCCGGCGATGTTCAGCGTCACCATGCGCGGTGGCGCCGGCGGATTGCTGTTCGTGACTGCCGGCAGCGGCTGCCAGTCCACCTTGATTTTCTGGTAATCCTCGACGGCGTTGACGCGATGGGCTTCCGACGGTGCGCACAGCGACAGCGCCAGGCCCTCCTGGCCGGCGCGGCCGGTGCGGCCGATGCGGTGCACATGCACCTCGGCATCGAAAGCCATCTCGACGTTGATCACCGCTTCCAGGTTCTTGATGTCGAGGCCGCGCGCGGCCACGTCGGTCGCCACCAGCAGCGGCACGCTGCCATTGGCAAACTGCACCAGCGTGAGGTCGCGGTCGCGCTGCTCGAGGTCACCGTGCAGCGCGGCGACGGCGAAGCCCTGGCCCTCCAGTGCCGTCAGCACGTCCTCGCAGCGCTGCTTGGTATTGCAGAACAGCACGGCCGAGGCGGGGCGGTAGTGGCGCAGCAAGGTGGCCAGCGCCGCCACGCGATCCTTGTTGTCGATCTCGAAGAACACCTGGCGGATGGTCGCCTCGGTGTGCACCTCCGCCACCGTGACTTCCACCGGCTCGCGCTGGAAGCGCTTGCTGAGCGCGCGGATCTCCGGCGAATAGGTGGCGGAGAACAGTAGCGTCTGGCGCTTGGGCGGCAGCTGCTCGACGATGTCGCGGATGCTGTCATGAAAGCCCATGTCCAGCATGCGATCGGCCTCGTCCAGCACCAGCGTGCGCAGGCCGCGAAATTCCACCGAGCCCTTTGCCAGGTGCTTGAGGACGCGCCCCGGCGTGCCCACGATCACATGCGCGCCATGTTCCAGCGAGTCCAGCTGCGGCCCCATCGGCACACCGCCGCACAGGCCCAGGATTTTCACGTTGCCGGCGAAGCGCGCCAGCCGGCGCAATTCCTTCATGACCTGGTCGGCCAGTTCGCGCGTCGGGCAGAGCACCAGTGCCTGCACATTGAAATTGCGCGGGTCGAGCGCGGTGAGCAGGCCGATGCCGAAGGCCGCGGTCTTGCCGCTGCCGGTGCGTGCCTGCGCGATGACATCGCGTCCGGCCAGCAGCGAGGGCAGGCTCTGCGCCTGGATCGGCGTCATGGTGGCGTAGCCGAGCTCGACCAGCGTGGCGAGCAGCGCCGCGGGCAGGGCGAGGGTGGAAAAGGATGTTGGTTCGGTCGGGGTCGTCACGGAATCAGGCCTGCTTCATTTGCAACACAAAGGGGTCACGACGACACCCGGGCAACAGGCAGGCCGTGGGAAGGGGGCGGCGTATCAGTCTTCGTCCTGCGCGGCTTCGCGTTCGCGGCGGCGTTCTTCTTCCTCGCGCACGTCCATGATCTCGCGCAGCAGGCTGTCGAGGTCGGCGGGCGTCTCGTCTTCTTCCACCACGCCGGTCAGTTCGCTGTCCGGCGTGAGCTCGCCGGCTTCGTAGAGCTGCCAGATTTCCTTGCCGTAGCGCGAGTCCAGCAATTCCGGTGCGAACTGCCCGAAGAACAGCCGCAGGTTGTCCACGTCGCGTTCCAGCATCGGTCGCGCATGGTTGTTGCCGGCGGCGTCCACCGCCTGCGGCAGGTCAATGATGACCGGCCCCATCGGGTCCACCAGGATGTTGTATTCGGAGAGGTCGCCGTGCACGAGGCCGGCGCAGAGCATGCGCACGACTTCGCGCACGAGTCGCTGGTGGCAGTCGCGCGCCTCGTCGGGCGTGAAGTCCACTTCGCTGAGGCGCGGCGCGGGATGCCCTTCGCCGTCATTCACCATTTCCATCAGCAGCACGCCGTCGAAGCAGCCATACGGCACCGGCACGCGCACGCCGGCGGCGGCCAGTCGGTAGAGCGCGCTGACCTCGGCGTTCTGCCAGGCTTCTTCCAGTTCCTGCTTGCCGAAGCGCGAACCCTTTTCCATGGCGCGCGCCGCACGGCTGCTCTTCACCTTGCGGCCCTCGCGATAGGCCGTGGCCTGGCGGAAGCTGCGCTGGTGCACGTCCTTGTAGACCTTGGCGCAGCGCAGCACGCCGCTGCTCTTCACGAGATAGACTGTGGCTTCCTTGCCGCTCTTGAGCTGACCGATCACCTCGTCGATCAGGCCGTCCTGCAGCAGGGGTTCAAGGCGCTTCGGTGTTTTCATGCATCCCGAAAAGTAAATGGCCCGTGCGGGCGGGCGTGGCCGGTTGTGAGAGTCTGACACAGGCCGCTGCCTGCGCAGAAAACAAAAAGCCCGCTCGAAAGCGGGCTTTTCTGATTTGGCTCCCCGAGCTGGGCTCGAACCAGCGACCTAAGGATTAACAGTCCTGCGCTCTACCAACTGAGCTATCGGGGAATGGCAGAGGCCGCGAATAATAGGGATTGAACCTAAGTCGGTCAAGCGCTGACGCAGGCTTTTCTGAACTAAAAAACAAAGCCGCCATTTCGGCGGCTTTGTCTGGCTTTTCAACGGCTTGGCTGGCGTTTTTTTCGCCGCTTCCGATCAGCCCTCGATGGCCTTCCTGATGCGGTTGAGCGCATCTTCCAGCACCTTGGGCGAGGTGGCATAGGAGATGCGCATATGGCCGCCAAGGCCGAAGGCGGAGCCCGGCACCACGGCCACACCGACGGTATTGAGCAGCAGTTCGGAGAACTCCAGGTCGTCCTTCAGGCCCAACTTCTTGATCGCCCCTTCGACATTGGCGAAGGCATAGAAAGCACCATCGGCCGCCGAGCAGGACACGCCCTCGATCTCGTTCAGCTTGCCCACCACGAAGTCATGGCGCTCCTTGAAGGCCTTGACCATGGGCGCCAGCACATCCTGCGGGCCGTTCAGGGCCGCCTCGGCCGCCACCTGGGAGATGGAGGTCGGGTTGGAGGTGGACTGCGACTGCACGTTCTTCATGGCGTTGATCAGCTTCACCGGGCCGGCGGCATAGCCGATGCGCCAGCCGGTCATGGCATAGGCCTTGGAGACGCCGTTCAGCACGATGGTGCGGTCATACAGGTCCGGCGCCACGGTGACGATGTTCTCGAACTTCTCCGTGGTCCAGATGATGTGCTCGTACATGTCGTCGGTGGCCACCAGCACGTGCGGGTGCTTGCGCAGGACCTCGGCCAGGGCCAGCAGCTCGGAGCTGGAATAAACCATGCCGGTGGGGTTGGACGGGCTGTTCAGCACCAGCAGGCGGGTCTTCGGGGTGATCGCGGCTTCCAGCTGGGCGGCGGTGATCTTGTAGCCCTGGGACTGCGGGCACTCGATGCAGACCGGCACGCCGTCGGCGATCAGGGTCATGTCCGGGTAGGACACCCAGTAGGGCGCCGGGATGATGACCTCGTCGCCCTTGTTCAGCAGCGCCAGGGCGAGATTGAAGAAGCTCTGCTTGCCGCCGCAGCTCACCAGGATCTGGTTGGCCGCGTAGTCGAGATTCTGGTCGCGCTTGAACTTGGCGATGATGGCCTTCTTGAGGCCCGCGGTGCCGTCAGCCGGCGCCGAGGCCGATGATGTCCTTGCCCGCGGCTTTCAGCTCGGCGGCCTTGTTGGTGACGGCCAGCGTGGGGGAGGGCTTGATGCTCAGTACACGTTCAGACAGGCGGATGTCCACGGCGGAACCTCGTGTTGGACGGGGGTAGGGAAAAAGGCGGGAGGATGATACCGGAAGGCGGGGGCGGGAGGGGAGCGGAAAAGGGGCGATTTGCCCGCCGCTTGACCTCCGGCAAGCACTCGTCCTTGCGGTGCGGTGGGCATCAGTCCGGCGTCGACACCGACTGCCGGACCGATTCATGGCCCTGGCTCTTCCTCACAGGCATCAGCCTTTCACGCACACCACCTGCCGCAAGGTATGCACCACCTCGACCAGATCGGCCTGGGCGGCGATCACGGCCTCGATGTCCTTGTAGGCCGCCGGGGTCTCGTCGATCACCGCCGCGTCCTTGCGGCATTCCACGTGCGCGGTCATGCGGCGGTGGTCCTCCAGCGTGAACTGCGCCTTGGCCTTGGTGCGGCTCATGACGCGCCCCGCGCCGTGGCTGCAGGAGCAGAACGACTCCGGGTTGCCCTTGCCGCGCACGATGTAGGAGCGGGCGCCCATGGATCCCGGAATGATCCCGAGCTCGCCTTCCTTCGCGCTCACCGCGCCCTTGCGTGTCACCAGCACGTCCTCGCCGAAGTGGCGCTCGCGCGACACGTAGTTGTGGTGGCAGTTCACCCCCTCCTGCGTTGCCGAGAACGGCTTCCCGAGCGCGGCGCCGACGGCGCGTACCACTGCTCCCATCATCACCTCGCGGTTCTTCATGGCGAAGCGCTGCGCCCAGTCCACCGCCTGCCAGTAGTCCTCGAAGTGCTGAGTCCCTTCCGGCAGGTAGGCGAGGTCCTGGTCGGGCAGGTTGATGAAGTGGCGGCGCATGTCCGCCTTGGCCAGCTCGATGAAGTGGGTCCCGATGGCATTGCCCACCCCGCGCGACCCCGAATGCAGCATGAACCAGACGCGGTCGGCCTCGTCCAGGCAGATCTCGATGAAGTGGTTGCCGGTCCCCAGCGTTCCCAGGTGCTGCACGTTGTTGGTGTTCTTCAGGCGCGGATGCTTTTCCGTGATGGCCCTGAAGCCGTCGGCCAGGGTCGACCAGGCCGCCAGCGCCTCGGCGGGCGGATTGCTCCAGCTTCCTTCGTCGCGCTTGCCGCGGCCCACGCTGCGGCCATGCGGCACGGCGCGCTCGATGGCGGCGCGCAGGCCCTGCAGGTTGTCCGGCAGGTCCTTGGCCGTGAGCGAGGTGAGCGCGGCGATCATCCCGCAGCCGATGTCCACCCCCACGGCGGCAGGGATGATGGCGCCCTTGGTGGGGATCACCGAGCCTACGGTCGCGCCCTTGCCCAGGTGCACGTCGGGCATCACCGCCACGTGCCGGAATACGAAGGGCAGCTGCGCGATGTTGGCAAGCTGGGCGCGGGCCTCGGCTTCCACGGGCACGCCCGAGGTCCACATCTTGATGGGCCGGCTTTGCGGCGCCGGCTGCCAGATTTCATGCGTATGGTCCATCTTCTTCGCTTCTCCGGGCCGGCCATGTCGGCGCGGCTCCTGTTACCCGATATGGCACAGGCCTTGGCAGGGCTGGCGGGACTCGAACCCGCAATAGGCAGCCACGGGGCATTACTCCCGCGTGCGGCAGTCCTTTAAACGCGCGACACCCTCGGAACCTTGCTCGGACCCCGGGGCTGCATCCTCAAATTACCGGCTGCCGCCAATGCCGTCGGTTTTACCCTTCACCGGCTACGTAAACACTTTTGCCGGCCGCTCGCCATTTCGCGCTCAGCCCTGCAAAAGCCTGTGCTTGGTCATTCCTCTCATCTTGCCGAGGGAGTTCCGCACCGGGCGGCGTCCTGCCGCCCGGCACGGGTCATTGCTTGCTCGCCGGTGCCAGTTTCACCAAATCCTGCAGCACGCCTTCCAGGCCACCGTAGACCGAGATGTTGCCGATCTTGTCGGTGATGCGTTCCAGCGTTTCCAGCTCCTTCAGGCGCAGCGCCACCGGGTTGTCCTCCATGACCTTGGCGGTGTTCAGCAGCGAGCGGGTCGCAGAGGTTTCCTCACGGCGACGGATCACGTTCGCCAGAGCGGCCTTCTCGGCCTCCACCACCCGGGTCAGGATGGCCTTCATGTCGCCGGGCAGGATGATGTCCTTCACCCCCACCCGCACAACGGCCAGGCCCTGGCCCTCCAGCCGGGGCTTCACCAGCTCCAGCACCTCGCGGTCCAGCGCGGTCTTGTCTTCCAGCAGCGTGTCCAGCGAGCGCGTACCCACCACCTGGCGCAGCGCGAACTGCACCTCGCGGTACAGGTGCTCGCCCGGCTTGGCCAGTTCGCGCTGGCAGGCCAGCACGTCCGCCACCTTCCAGCTCACGCCCACGGTCACGCGCAGCGCCACCTTGTCCGCGGTCAGGATTTCCTGGCCGCTGATTTCCAGCGCCTGCTCGCGCGTGTCCGCAGTCTGGAAGCCGATGTTGCGACCGGTGCGGTAGAACCCGTAGCGGCCCGGTGTCAGCAGGCGCGCTTCGCCGTCGTCGACGGTCAGTACGCCCACCGCATAAGACGGCACTTCCACCTGCATCACGACCTGGGCCGGTGAGGCGTGCGCGCCCACGAAGCTCGTGTTGGCGAGCTCGCGCAGCAGCGCCGGGGCCACCTCGAGCGTCGCTGAAAGATCCACGCGCTCCACGCTCACCTCCACGAAGCCGCGCCAGTACAGCGCGCGGGTCCGGGGCGGCAGCACGTCGGCAAGCTTGCCGTTGTAGCGCACCCAGGCCAGCTCATCGGCGCCGGTCTCCACCGCCTGCCACTCGGTCTCCAGCCATTCGCGGCGTTCCGCGCGCAGCCAGTCTTCCTGGGCGGAGCGGAACAGCGGCTGGCTCAGCGTCGAGACTTCCGCGCGCAGCTTGCCGAGCGGATCGAAGAAGCGGTGCTCGCCGGCGCGCAGCACGGCGACGGGGGTGTCGTAGCGGTACAGCAGGCCGCGCTCGTCGGCCTCGACGCGCCAGGTCTTCCAAGCGCCGAGGACGGTCTTGCAACGCGGGTCCAGGGAATTCATTCGGGTGTTGGTCTTCGTGTTCATCTTCTTTCTTCCTTGCTGTTCTTCATTGTCATCAAGTGATCGGGCTTTGCCGTGCCGCCCCCGGACAGCGGGGGCCTCGGGTGGCCGCGGGGCGGGCGACCGGAGCAATCGCCTCCGGTGCGCCGGTCCCGCGGCGACGTGTCGGCCGGCCTCTGGCCGGGTGGCCCGGGGCGGGGCATTGGCCAGCCATTCTGGCTTGGCCTCCACCTCGTCCCGGACCGGCGACACGGCATCGCCTTCTCGGTTTTTCAGATCGCGTGGTTAACGCGGTGTTGGCGGGAATCGAACCCGCGACAGCCGACGGTTTAGATCGGTGCTCTACCCGACTGAGCTACAACAGTGGTGGTCTGGCGGGACTCGAACCCGCGTCCACGGCCGAAGCCGCTGCTCTACCCCTGAGCTACAAACCCGATGCCTTAACAGGGCATTGCCGTTCCACCCGGCCCGGTACGCACCCGCCCCATGTCCGGACCTACCGGGGGACAGGGCAGTGCGCCACGGCGTGGGACGCCTGTCTCAGGAGCCGTGCGGTGTGGCGAGGGGGATATAGCGAGGGGCGTGCCAGCATTGGCGAAAGAAGGAGGTGTTCAGAGGCAAGCTAATGAAAAATATCAATAAATTATTTTAAGTCGCCCTTGATTCCGCGGGGTGGGGCTGTACGGAAGCATATAAAAAGCGCTATAAAGCTAGGAAGGCTATACGGATAGATAGAATGAAAACTGTCGTCATTGGCTTCCTCGGCACCCAGCTCGACGCCCGCGGCAAGGGTGAGGAGCGCAAGAAGCACTGGCGGCCCACGGTCGGCATCGCCCATCAGGCCGCGCTCGGCGTCGACCGCATCGAGCTGCTCTGCGACCGTCGCCGCAGCTCGCGCTTGCTGGCCCAGGTGCAGGCGGATATCGCCGAAATCGCGCCCACGATCGAGCTGGTGGTTCACGACATGTACTTCCGCGATCCCTGGGACTTCGAGGAGGTCTACGCCAAGCTGCACGACTTCGTGCGCGCCTATCCCTTCCGCACGCAAGAGGAGGACTACCTGGTTCACCTCACCACCGGCACGCATGTGGCGCAGATCTGTTGGTTCCTGCTGACCGAGAGCCGTTACCTGCCCGCGCGCATACTGCAGACTTCGCCGCCACGTGACGGAGAGGGGCCGGGGGGCAGCTGCACCGTCATCGACCTCGACCTCTCCCGCTATGATCGCTTGGCCGAGCGCTTTGCGCGCGAGAAAGAGGACGCGGTCAGTCATCTTAAGGCAGGCATCGCCACGCGTAACGCCGCCTTCAACGCCATGATCGACGAGATGGAACAGGTGGCCATCGGCTCGCGCGAACCGCTGCTGCTGATCGGCCCCACTGGCGCCGGCAAATCGCATCTGGCGCGGCGTCTTTACGAGCTGAAGCGCCAGCGTCACCAGTTCCGTGGCGACTTCGTTGAAGTGAACTGCGCCACGCTGCGTGGGGATACCGCCATGAGCACGCTATTCGGTCATGCGAAGGGAGCTTTCACCGGTGCAGCCAGCGCGCGCGAGGGCCTGCTCAAGCGTGCCGACGGCGGCCAACTCTTCCTCGACGAGATCGGCGAGCTCGGCCTCGACGAGCAGGCCATGCTGCTCAAGGCGCTGGAGGAAAAGACCTTCCTGCCGATGGGCGCTGATCGTGACGTGCGTTCGGAGTTCCAGCTCATCGCCGGCACCAACCGCGACCTGCGTGTGGACGTGGCGCGGGGCCGCTTTCGCGAGGATTTGTTTGCCCGCCTCAATGTCTGGACCTTCCATCTGCCCGGGCTCGCGCGTCGGCGGGAGGATATCGAGCCCAACGTCGACTACGAGCTGGAGCGTTTCGCCGAGCGCGAGGGGCGGCTGGTGCGCTTCAACCGGGAGGCGAAGGCGCATTACCTGGGCTTTGCGTTGTCGGCGGCCGCACCCTGGCACGGCAACTTTCGAGATCTTTATGCGTCGGTGCGGCGAATGGCGGCGCTGGCCGCCAGTGGGCGCATCACCACCGCCACGGTGGAACGCGAGATCCAGCGTCTGCGCATGGCCTGGGAGCGGCCTTCGGGCGAGGCGACGACGGGAGAGGGAACTAGCGCCGTCTTGCCGGTGGCGCTGCTGGCAACGCTTGACGACTTCGATCGTGTCCAGCTCGAGCATGTGGTGGAAGTTTGTCGCGAATGCGGGAGCCTGGCCGAGGCCGGACGCCGCCTGTTTGCGCGCAGCCGAGAGAGGCGCAGCACGCCCAACGATACTGACCGCCTGCGCAAGTACCTGGCGCGCTTCGGCCTGGACTGGGGCGCCGTCACCGCTCTGTGATGCGGTACGCTGCAGGTTGATTGTTTCTGTCCGGCTATGAAGCCGATCGGACTTCAGCGCAACGAACCTTCCCAAGGCGCGGTCGGGCGGAAGCCCGGCCTAGCGAGGGCATATCTCCGGAGAGAGCGGCAGGCGCTGCAGGCCCAGGAGCGGCGTCAGCAGTGGCTGCACGCCCTCGGCGACGATCTCGTTCAGCATCCCCGGCAGGTCCACGCCCGGGATCAGGTCGGGTTCGGCGTGCAGGGGCGTCAGCATCGTGTCCCAGTGGCAGGGGATGATCCAGCGCGGCTGCAGCAGGTGCACCACGTCCTTCACATAGTCCTTGCGGTAGTTGCGCCCGATGGCGCAGAGGCAGACCACGTCGACGTGCTGCCCCGCCAGCTCATCGTTGATGAAGTCGGCGCTGTCGATGTGGGCAATCCGCAGCCCGCCCGTGTCCACGATCCAGTTCAGCACCGGGCCGTGTTTCAGGTCACTCATGCGGGGCGGCCACGGGGGAGGGGCGGTGATGTCGCCGGGAAACGGAATGCGCCCGAATACACGCCCGTGCCGCGAGGGCAGACCGCGCACCGTCCAGGCGCCCGAGGCGATGTCCTCGCGTCCGGCCGTGGCGAGCAGTTGCGATTCCGGCAATCCGGCGGCGCGGCCGACCTGGATCGCCGACGCCGAACCGATCAGCCGTGCGCCGGTCTGCCGGCAGAGGTCCGGCGCGTCGAGGATGTGGTCGTAATGGGCGTGTCCGATGAGGACGTCGTCGGCCCGCGGAATGATCTGCCGGATGAGGGCCGTATCGGGCTGCAGCGGTGCGGTGAGCGTGTCCACAAGCCCCGGGCGCGACACATACGGATCGAGCACGATGGTGCGCTCCGCCCCCTTGAGGATGAAGCCTGCCGTACCCAGATAGGTGATGGCGAGCGTGTCGTCCGCCGCCAGGTGGTTGCAGCCCTCATGGCTGCAGAACCATTCCGGGTTGGCCTGGCGCATGCCGATCAAGCGTTTCCACGATGCCATGGTTGTTATTCCCCGGTTGCTGTCGTCAGCCTAGCCGAGCCGCTTCCGGGCTCACAGCGCTGGGGTCAGGCCGGGCGCTCCGCCCGTCCGTTTCCTGTCCAGCCGCGCGCTGCCGCACGCGGTGTACACTTTCCCTCTTACCCAGAGGTTCGCCATGAGCAACGTCGTCTACCTGGAATCCAAGGACACTTTCCGCCTCGAGTCCCAGTTCGAGCCCGCCGGCGACCAGCCTGCCGCCATCAGCAAGCTCGTGCAGGGACTGGAGGACGGTCTCTCGCACCAGATCCTGCTCGGCGTCACCGGCTCCGGCAAGACATTCACAATGGCCAACGTCATTGCACGGATGCAGCGGCCCACCATCATCCTCGCGCACAACAAGACGCTGGCCGCGCAGCTCTATGGCGAGTTCCGCGAGTTCTTCCCGCACAACGCCGTCGAGTACTTCGTCTCCTACTACGACTATTACCAGCCGGAAGCCTACGTGCCGTCCTCGGATACCTATATCGAGAAGGACGCCAGCATCAACGAGCACATCGAGCAGATGCGCCTGTCCGCCACCAAGGCGCTGCTGGAGCGGCGCGACGCCATCATCGTCGCCACCGTGTCCGCGATCTACGGCCTCGGCGATCCCAACGCCTACATGAAAATGCTGCTGCACGTGACCCGCGGCGACCGCATGGACCAGCGCGCCATCCTGCGCCGCCTCGCGGAAATGCAGTACACGCGCAACGACATGGAGTTCTTCCGCGGCACCTACCGCGTGCGTGGCGACGTGATCGACGTGTTCCCGGCCGAGTCCGAAGCCGATGCCGTGCGCATCGAGCTCTTCGACGAGGAGGTGGAGAACATCGCCTGGTTCGACCCGCTCACCGGCGAGATCCTGCGCCGCGTGCCGCGCGTCAGCATCTACCCCAAGAGCCATTACGTGACGCCAATGGAGCAGATCCACAAGGCGATCGAGGCGATCCGCGCCGAGTTGCCGCCGCGCCTCGCGTACTTCCACGAGAACGGCAAGCTGATCGAGGAGCAGCGGCTGCGCGAGCGCGTGCAGTACGACCTGGAAATGATGCAGCAGCTCGGGTACTGCAACGGCATCGAGAATTACTCGCGGCATCTCTCGGGCCGCCAGGCCGGCGAGCCGCCGCCCACGCTGTTCGACTACGTGCCGCCCGATGCCCTGCTTATCGTCGACGAGTCCCATGTGACCATTCCCCAGCTCGGCGCCATGTACAAGGGCGACCGCGCGCGCAAGGAGAACCTGGTCAACTATGGTTTCCGCCTGCCGAGTGCGCTCGACAACCGGCCCATGATGTTCGAGGAGTGGGAGCACATCGCGCCGCAGATGGTGCTGGTGTCCGCCACACCCGGCGCCTACGAGCTGAAGAAGGCGGACCAGGTCGTGGAGCAGGTGGTGCGACCGACCGGACTCGTGGATCCGCTGATCGAGGTGCGGCCGGCAACCAGCCAGGTCGACGATCTTTTTTCGGAAATCCGCAAGCGGGTGGACGTGAACGAGCGCGTGCTGGTCACGACGCTGACCAAGCGCATGGCGGAGGATCTCACCGACTACCTCGCCGACCACGGCGTGAAGGTGCGCTACCTGCATTCCGACATCGAGACCGTGGAACGCGTGGAGATCATCCGCGACCTGCGCCTCGGCACCTTCGACGTGCTGGTCGGCATCAACCTGTTGCGCGAAGGCCTCGACATGCCCGAGGTGTCGCTGGTCGCCATCCTCGATGCGGACAAGGAAGGCTTCCTGCGTTCCGACCGCTCCCTGATCCAGACCATCGGCCGTGCTGCCCGCAACCTGAACGGCAAGGCCATCCTGTATGCCGACCGCATGACCGGCTCCATGCAGCGCGCGATGGAAGAAACCGAGCGGCGCCGCGCCCGGCAGATCGCTTACAACGAGGAGCACGGCATCACGCCGCGTGGCGTCACCAAGGCCATCACCGACATCATGGAAGGGGCTTACGGTGCCGTGGCAGCGAAGGGCAAGGGCCGCAAGGTAGCGGAGAAGCGCAAGGATTACGCAGCGGCCGCCAGCCACGATCCCAAGGCGCTGGCAGCGCGCATCAAGAGCCTCGAGGCCGAGATGATGGCGAAGGCGCGCAACCTGGAGTTCGAGGAGGCGGCGCGTATCCGGGATGAGCTGCACCAGCTACGGGAAATGGCGTTTGTTGCGCAGGCTTGACCAGTTGGGTTGATCCGTTGCGGCAAGATGCGGGAAGTTTTAGAAAATAAGCTGCGAAAACATATGGTTATGGTCGCTTTTTAACGCAGGAGGCAGGAACGCTAGGAAGCTATTCCTGCACCAAAGTTGTACACAGCAAGTGTCTCCTTACCGTGTGTGCCCGCAAAAGAATTGCGTACTACCCTTGTATGAGGGCGTAAATAGGTAAGGCATTGAAAAATAAGGCCTTATTTTTTGGTCAAAAAACGCCCAAATCGTCGCGAGGCGCTGGGGGCGCGCCTCACTCAAGAAATCCGCAAACTTTTCCACGACTTTATCCACAGCTTTTGTGGATAACCGCTAAGAGGAATGGCTAAGGGCCTCGGAAGACTCTCTTACCGTGGGGCGACGGCGGTAAACAGCTCCGGCACCTCCTGGAGGGTGAGGGCAGGCAGGTCGGTAATGATGCTGTCGGCGCCGTCCCGCGCGAGGTCACGCATCCGCTCGGGACTGTTGACGGTCCATGTCGAGACGGTGAGGCCCGCCGCATGTGCCTGGCGGATCAGCTCGGGCGTGCAACGCTCCTGGTGCGGGCCCAGCGAGGTGCAGCCCAGCGCAATGGCAATGGCCACGGGATCAAGGCTGAAGTCGAGTTCGAAGAGGAAGCCGCGGGGAATTTCGGGGGCCGACTGGCGTATGTACTGCAGGTAGTGGGGATTGAAGGACGTCGTGTAGGCGCGGTCGCCGAATTCGAATTCGCGCCAGAGCAGCGGGAACTTTTCGGCGACCAGCATCGCCTCGGCCTCGCTCCGTGCCTTGACCTCGAACTGGACATGTTCGAAATCGCGCAGGACCTCCATCACGGCGCGCAGGGTCGGCACGCCCTCGGTGCCTGGCCAGTCAGGAAAGGCGCGATGGCAGGCGTCGACGTCCGCGAGTTCTGCCGCGGTCTTGCTGTCCACCCGGCCCTGGCTCAGCGTGGTGCGATCCAGGAAGCTGTCGTGGATGACGACCAGTTCGGCATCTGCGCTCAGCACTATGTCGAGCTCCACGGCCATCACGCCGAGCCCGCGCAGATAGCGGAAGCCGCCAAGCGTGTTTTCCGGTGCTTCGCCCCGCGCACCGCGATGGCCGATCAGGCGCATATCATCCCCCGTGGATGGATGTTCCGGGCATATAAAGCCGGATTGACCCACAAATCGCGGCTGCTGTCATGGGCGGGAAGTGGCGTCACGACCATCTGGCTCAGGATAGTCTGCCCGCTTTCGCGGCTGTGATCGCGGTGCACACGCCGTATGGGTCAGGGACCAATGAAAAGGCCGACATGACGTCGGCCTCTTCATTCGGTGGCAGCCGCTTACTTGATGATGATACGACCGGTTTCAGGGTCGAAGGTATAGGCATCGGCAGGCGCCGGAGCGGGCGCAGGAGCTTCGGGAACTGCAGGCGTTGTCACCGTGCCGTCAGCAGTCTTCTCGGCAGTGGCCTTGTCGAGCGCCTGCTGGACATTCACTTCGCCAGAGCTGCCCGCGGGGGCGGTTACCTCGGGGGCGGCAGCGGCTTCAACCGGCTTCACGGTCACCGTGACGGTGGCCTTCGTTCCCGACTTCGCAGGTTCGGCGGCGACGGGGGCGGGCGCCTTGGGTGCCGCAGCCGGTGTGACCGCAGCAGGTGCTGCTGCCGGGGCAGGGGGCGCGACAGGCGACGGAGCAGTCACGGTAGCCCCGCCCGCAGTGCGTACGATGCGCACGCTGTTGACCACCGAGGAGCGCTCGAAAACGACGACATAATCGCCGTAATCCCAACGTGTAATGGGGGGATGTCCGACGGGGGAGCTCTTGCTTGCGGGTTTGCCGAACTGGCTCTCCACCGCCTGCATGTTCATGCCGGCGGAGGGAAGGGCGGTCTCGGCATAAATCGGGGCAGCGATGGCCAGCAGGAAGGCACAGGTGCTGAGCTTGGCGCGCATCATGAGTTCCCGGTCCTTTATTGTTATGGAAACTTCAAGGACTGTAGTGACTTATAGGTCGATATTCAACCGTTTTCGGGGTTAAGGAAGTCCTGGATGACCTCGTTTTCCTGAACTTTGCGGATGACGTCACGGGCCAGGATTTGCCGGTCGTCGTCCCGCAGGGTCACGAAGGCGACCCCCGTCCGGTAGCCCTCCAGGTCCTCCTCCTCGCAGAACACCACCCGGCCGGTTGCCGCGATATGGTAGTTGCGGGAGGTGTTGCTGATGGCTAGGTGAAGGTGCACGCCTGGCAGCAGGGGTTCGGCCGCATG
The DNA here is from genome assembly GCA_029237815.1 of Moraxellaceae bacterium. Lineage (GTDB taxonomy): Bacteria > Pseudomonadota > Gammaproteobacteria > Pseudomonadales > Moraxellaceae > UBA2031. Next base: position 230,529 of record JAQZBP010000002.1, on the reverse strand, counting down.
AAACGACAGGCCTGATTCGGAGAGGTTCACATTCTGTGGTGCCGGAGAAACGACGTGGCTCAGGCTGCCCCCGATCGTGCGCGCCAGGATGTCGAACTTCTGGTTGATCGTGGCGATCAGGCCCTCGAGCTGGGGGACTTGGAGCTGCAGGGCATCCAGATGCTGGCGCTGCAGGCTGTCGACCTGGGCCAGCTCTTCTGCCAGCGTGAAATGCTGCGGCAGGCCGAAACGGGTGTCGTAGGGATCGAGGCCGGCATCCAGACCACTGATGTGTTTGTAAACAAGGGCGAGAGTGGAATAGATGCGAGTGGCGGCGCGGCGTTCCCCGGGGACTCGAGCGTTGCTCATGGACATACCTTTCTTCAGTTTGCGCTGGTCTTGTGATTGTTTTCAGCTTTCGCCTGACAGCCTTATTCCGGTCTGACCCAACTGTGGTTTAATGCCCCGCATGTTCAAGCCAGCTTTCCTTTTCATAGGCCTGCGCTATACGCGCGCACGTCGGCGAAACCACTTCATCTCCTTCATCTCCCTGACGTCCATCATCGGGCTGATGCTGGGGGTCGCTGTCCTTATTACCGTGCTTTCGGTCATGAACGGCTTCGACCGGGAGCTCAAGAACCGCATTCTCGGCATGGTGCCACAGGCAACGCTGAATGCCTACGAGCCCTTCCGCAACTGGCAGCGCGTCGTGGACTACGCGAAGCGGGAACCCGGTGTCGAGGCCGCCGCGCCGTTCAATCACCTGCAGGGAATGATCGCCGCCAACGGGCTGGTCAGTGGCGCCATGGTCACCGGCATCGAGCCGGCGGCCGAGAAGCAGGTGTCCATCATCCATCGTCATTTCGAGGAAGGCCGCCTTGAAGACTTGCGCGAGGGTGAGTTCGGCATGGTGCTGGGCTCGGGCCTGGCAGCCAGCCTCGGTGTGCGTAGCGGCGACAAGGTCACCCTGGTGATGCCCGAGGCATCGCTGTCGCCGGCGGGGGTGATTCCCCGCTTCAAGCGCTTCACTGTCGTGGGTATCTTCAAGGTGGGCGCCGACATCGACGGCATGCTGGCCTACGTCAACCTGCACGACGCCGGCCGCCTGCTCCATATCGGAGACAAGGTGCAGGGCGTGCGCCTGCGCATGCACGACCTTTTCGAGGCGCAGCAGATCAGCGCGGCACTGGCCGCGCGGCATCCCGAGTTTCTCTACTCCACCGACTGGACGCAGACCCACGGCAACCTCTTCAATGCCATCAAGATGGAAAAGGCCATGATGGCGTTGCTGCTGCTATTCATCGTTGCGGTGGCCGCCTTCAACATCGTGTCCAGCCTGGTCATGGTGGTGACAGACAAGAAGGCCGATATCGCCATTCTCCGCACCTTGGGCGCGAGCCCGGGCACCATAATGAAGATATTCATGGTGCAGGGTACGGTGGTGGGAGTTGTCGGGACGCTGGTCGGGGTGCTGCTGGGAGTGTTGCTCTCGCTAACCATTGGCGACATCGCCAGCGGTATCGAGGCGCTCTTCAATGTCAGCCTGTTCGACGCCTATTTCGTGAACTACCTGCCGTCCCAGCTCGAGCTGGATGACGTGGCATGGGTCAGCGCGGTCGCTTTCGGCCTCAGCTTCCTGGCCACCATCTATCCGGCGCGCCGTGCGGCACGCGTGCAGCCAGCGGAGGCACTGCGCTATGAGTGAGCCGGTACTGGAGACGCGTGCGCTGGCCAAGCGCTTCGAGGAGGGCCCCCAGGTGCTCGAGATCCTGCATGGCGTCGACATGCAGGTGCAGCGTGGCGAGTTCGTGGCAATCGTGGGCAGCTCCGGCTCCGGCAAGACCACGCTGCTGCACCTGCTGGGCGGGCTGGACTCTCCCAGCAGTGGCGAGGTACGCATCTGTGGCCAGGATTTCAGCCGTTGCAACGAGGCCCAGCGCGGTGAACTGCGCAACCGGCACATCGGCTTCGTTTACCAGTTCCATCACCTGCTGCCCGAATTCTCGGCACTTGAGAATGTCTGCATGCCACTGCTGCTCCGGAACTCGGACACCCGCGATGCCGAGGCCCGGGCGACGCGACTGCTGACGCGGGTCGGGCTTGGCGAGCGCCTTCAGCACAAGCCGGCCGAGCTGTCGGGAGGCGAGCGGCAGCGCGTGGCGCTGGCGCGCGCGCTGGTGACGGAGCCTGCGGTGGTGCTCGCGGATGAGCCGACCGGGAATCTGGACAACGATACGTCGCAGGAAGTGCAGGCCTTGCTGGCCGAGCTGAACCGTGAGCTGGGTATCAGCCTGGTGATCGTGACGCACGACCAGGTGCTGGCCCGCTCCGCCGGGCGCATCCTGCGCATGGATCACGGCCGATTGAGCGAATCGGCGTAAAGCCGCGTCACATTTTCAGTGCTATTCCTGCAGCCGGTCAGCTGTTCGCGGACCGGCACTTCCTGCTCTCCTGCCGTCGCTGCCAGGCTTTCAGTACGTGCCATCGCCAGTAGAGGCGCATGAGTATATAGCCCAGACTGCCCGTCATCAGGCCCAGCACCATCGTGCCCAGCAAGAAGGGTTCGGCGTACTGTGCGAGATGCGTCGTCGCTGGCTCTGTCGCGCCGATCCAGCCGCCCACCATCGAGGTGAGCTCGCTGAGCAACTGGCGCAGCTCTCCACCCGAGACCATCGGCTCACCGAGCAGGTGGCTGCCCAGCCAGTAGGCAATCCACATCAGCGGAATGAGCGTGAGGGGATTGCTGACCCAGACCAGCACGATGGTCAGCGGCAGGTTGACGCGGAAGAAGATGGCGAGCGCTGCCGCCGGCAGCATCTGGAAAGGCATGGGGAGCATGGCGCACCAGAGGCCCCAGAAGACCGCGCCGGCGGCGGAGCGGCGATGCAGGTGCCAGAGTCCCGGGTCGGCGAGCCGCTTGCTCATGAACCGTAACGACGGATGATGAATGATCCGCTCGGGCGATGGCAGGTAGCGGCGTATCAGGTGTTTCGGCATGGATTGCGACCACGGGAAGGTGCGCCATATTTGGACAATCCGCCCTCGCCGGTCAATGGCCTTGGCCGTGCCATTGCCGCCAGGTTTCGTTTGGTGTTGACGGCAATACCGCAAGTTTTTCGATGTCTTTCCCGACCCACAAGGATGTGCGATGGGATTGCTCTTGTGCGCTACCGCGAGCGGCCTGCTTGTGCTGCCGCTCCTCAAGGTGCTGCCGCCGCCAGGGCCCTTACTGCTGGCCACGCTTTGCCTGCTGGTGTCGTGGTGGCGCTGGCGTCGCCGCTGGCTGCTGCTGTCTGCCTGCTTCCTGGCCAGTTTCTGCTGGTCGGTGGCGTCCGCCTCCCGCGCACTCGAGGAGCGGATTCCCTTCGCCCTGGAGGGTGAGCCCGTCGTGGCTTTCGGCGTGGTGGAAGGCCTGCCCGATCCGGCCGAGCGCGCGGGATTCCGCTTCCGCTTTCGTCCGCAGCATGTCGAAGTGAGGGAAGGAAAATATGTCCCGCCACGCGGGGCCCTCTGGCTGTTGCATGGCGCCGGCGACGTTGCTCCCGCTCCGGGCGATGCCTGCAGGCTGACGGCAAGGCTCAAGCGTCCCCATGGCGCGGCCAACCCCGCGGGCTTTGATTACGAGGAGTGGCTGCTCTCCGAAGGCATCGACGCAACCGGGACTGCCAGGGCCCTGGACTGCAGGCCTTCTGCCGGCCTTTCCGTTGACCGCATTCGACTCGGATTGCGCAACACATTCCGGCAGATGTATCCGGAGCGCCCCGCGGCTGGCGTCGTGCTGGCCCTGGTGAGCGGGGACCGCGCGCTGGTTCCCGATGCCATGTGGGAAACCTATGTGGCCACTGGCATCGTGCACCTGATGGCGATCTCCGGACTGCACGTGGCCATGCTGTCGCTGGTGGTCTTCTGGCTGGTGCGGCACTCGCTGCGCGCATTGCCTCGGCTCGGCCTGAGCTGGCCCTTGCAGAAGCCTGCGTTGATCTCCGCCTTCGTTGCCGGTATCGCCTACAGCCTGTTTGCCGGCTATTCCATTCCCACCGAGCGCACGCTGATCATGATGGCGGTGGTGAGTGCGGCAATGATGCTGGAGCGGCATATACCGGCGCTCCACGTGCTGCTCCTGGCGCTGCTGGCGGTATTGCTGTGGTCTCCACTTGCAGTGCATGCCGCAGGCTTCTGGCTTTCCTTTGGCGCCGTCGCACTGCTGATGCTGTTTGGTCGCGGCGTGCGCGGCCAGCCAGCCTGGCGGCAGGCCGTACTCCTGCAAGTCGCCATCTCGTTCCTCTTGCTTCCGCTGACGCTCTGGCTCTTCGAACGGATCAGTTGGGTATCACCGTTCGCCAACCTGTTGGCCGTGCCCCTCGTCACGTTCGCCATCGTGCCGCTCGGCCTGGCCGGCAGCCTTTGCTGGCTGGCGGGCGCCAGTTCTATGGCCGGTGTCATGTGGTCGGGCGCCATCGGGCTGGTCGAGGTTCTCGATGCCTGCATGGCCCAATTCGCCGCCTGGCCCGGTGCCAGCTTCGACTTCAGCCTGCCGGGATTTGCGGGGCTCGTGGCGCTGGTGCTGGCGGTGACCTGTCTTTTCCAGCCCTTGAGCCCGTCACTGCGGCTGTTGGCGCCGCTGTTCCTGCTACCCGTCCTCCTACCTCCCGATACGCGACTGCCCGGCCTTCTTCGCCTCACCGTCATCGATGTCGGGCAGGGCCTGTCCGTGCTGGTTGAAACGGAAGGCCACCGTCTGCTTTACGACACGGGTCCTGCCCTTGGTCCGCATGCTGATGCCGGGCGCCGGCATGTCCTGCCAACGATCAGCCGGCAGGGCATCCGCTTCATCGACAGGCTCCTGCTCAGTCATGGCGACAATGATCATGTCGGCGGTGCACGCTCGGTGATGCAGGGCCTGGCGCTGGGTGACGGGCTCGGCACGGCGCCCGTGGCTGGGCAGGGCACTGCGGGCATCTTCTGGAGGGCTTGCCGCTCCGGGCAGCGCTGGACGTGGGATGGCTGGGAGTTCGCCGTGCTCTATCCGGACGACGATCAGCGTCGCTATGCGCGCAACGACAACAATCGCTCCTGCGTCCTGCGCATCAGTCGCGGTCAGGCGGCAGTGCTTATGACCGGAGACCTCGAGCGACTCGGCGAACTCTCCCTGCTGGACCGCCATCCACCGGCGTCGCTCCGGTCCACGGTGTGGGTGCTCGGCCATCACGGGAGTCGCACCAGCACGTCGGAGGAGCTGCTCACGGTGGTGCGGCCCGAGCTGTCGCTCATCTCGGCCGGCTATCGCAACGCCTACCGGCATCCCAGTCCGAAGGTGCTGTCGCGCCTGGAGGCCGCCGGCATCCCGTGGCGCAACACCGCCGGCTCGGGGGCCATCACGGTACAGCTCGACGAGCAGGGAAAACTGCAGGTGCACGAGTTCCGCCGCGAGTCCGCAGGCTACTGGCAGCGCGATCCGCAGAGCCCGTTTTTTACGGACTGGACAGCGGTCTTCGCGCTTGGCGCTGTAGGGGTAAACCGGTAGAGTAAGACGCGATTTTAGCCGGCGACGACCGGCCCGATTTTTTCACGGGAGTGCATGACTGTGTGGGAGCTGATCAAAGCGGGTGGCTGGTTGATGCTACCGATCCTGCTGGCATCGACGCTGGCCCTGGCCATCAGCCTGGAGCGTGCCTGGACCCTGCGTACTAGTCGCGTGGCGCCGCCGGACCTGCTGGCGCGCGTGTGGCAATGGATCAAGTCCAACCAGTTGGATGCCGCCAAGCTTAAACAACTGCGCGAAGACTCCCCGCTGGGTGAAATCCTGGCCGCCGGCCTGCTGAACTCCAAGCATGGCCGCGAGATCATGAAGGAAAGCATCGAAGAGGCGGCTTCGCATGTGATCCACAACCTCGAGCGCTATCTCTCGCTGCTCGGCACCATCGCCGTCATTTCGCCGCTGCTCGGCCTGCTGGGTACGGTGGTGGGCATCATCGAGGCGTTCATGGCGGTGACGACCTCCGGCATAAACGACCCGGCCATGCTGGCGGGAGGCATATCCAAGGCGCTGATCACTACCGCGGGGGGCATCGTGGTCGCCATTCCCGCGATCGTGGTGCATCGTTATTTCACCCGGCACGTCGCGTCGATCACGGTCGAGATGGAGCAGCAGGCCATCAAGCTCGTCGACATCGTCCATGGCGACCGTGAAGTGGACTTCCAGCAGCGCCCCGCGAAGGGCGCCGCGCAGGGCAAGCCCCGGGAGACCACGGCGTGAAGTTCCGTCGCCCCGCCGAGGACCCGCTCGAGATCAATCTCACGCCGCTGATTGACTGCCTGCTCTTCCTCATCATCTTTTTCATGCTCTCCACGACCTTCCTCAAGCCGAGCAAGCTGCAGATCAGCCTGCCCGAAGCGAAAGCCGAGGCGTCGAATGCGCCTGCCCGTAACATCGAGGTGGCGGTGAGCGCGTCGGGTGACTACGCCGTGAATGGCCAGGTGCTGGCGACCAAGCAGGCCACCAGCCTGCGCTCGGCAATCGAGAAAGCCAGCGAGGGCAGTCGCGACCTGCCATTCATCATCTCCGCCGACGGCAATGCGCCGCACCAGGCCGTGGTGACGGTGATGGATGCCGCAGGGCAGATGGGCTTCCAGAGTCTCAGCATCAGCACGCGCCAGCCTGAGCGGGCCAAGTAATAGCGGCCCGCGCTACTCCTGCATCCGGCTCGCCACTCCGACGGTCATACGAATGAGCACATCGCAAGCCGCCGGACCCGAGTCCGGTGCCCACGTCTACCGCCGCCTCCTGCGCTACACGGGGCGCTTCTGGGTTTTCTTCCTGATCGGCACCTTCGGCTTCCTGCTGAACGGCCTGACCGAGGCCGCCAGCGCCAAGCTGATCCAGTACATCATCGACGCCATCCAGCATCGCGACCAGTCGCACATGAACCTGTTTCCTTTCCTGGTGATCGGGGTCGTGTTCATGCGTGGCGTGGGATCCTTCATCGGCAATTATTTCCTTGCCCTGGTGTCGCGCAACGTCGTCTATGAAATGCGCCGCGAGCTCTTCGACAAGCTGCTGGTGCTGCCCGCCAGCTACTACCACCTGAATTCGCCCGGACATATCGCCTCCAAGATCATCTACAACGTGGAGCAGGTGACCGGCGCTGCCACCGACGCCATCAAGACGCTGGTGCGCGAGGGCTTCATTGTCGTCACGCTGCTCGGCTATCTCTTCTATCTCAACTGGCGGCTGTCCCTCTCGCTGCTCATCATCGGTCCGCTCGCGGGCCTGCTCGTGCGCCTCGCTGGCAAGCGTTTTCGCAAATTATCCACGCGCATCCAGAACGCCATGGGCGACATCAACCATGTGGTCAGCGAGATCATCCTGGCCTTCCAGGTGGTGAAGAGCTATGGCGGCGAGCAGTACGAGCGCGAACGCTTCGACAGGGCATCCCGCGAGAACCTGCGCCAGGGCATGAAGATGGTGGTTACGGCGTCGCTGAGCTCGCCCCTCGTGCAGCTGCTGCTCGCGATCGCCATGGGCGGTGTCATCTGGTATGCGCTGCAGACCGTGATCTCCCAGGGTATTACCGCGGGCGAGTTCGTCTCCTACATCGTCGCGGCCGGCATGCTGCAGAAGCCGGTGCGCGCGCTGACCGACATCAACGAGAAAATCCAGCGCGGCATTGCAGCCTCAGCCTCGGTATTCGAATTGCTGGATACGCCACCGGAGACGGACAAGGGCGTGCGCGATGTGCCCCGGTTGCGGGGCGATATCGAGTTCCGCCAGGTGGGCTTTGCCTACGAGGAGGGCAAGCCGGTGTTGCGGGACATCAGCCTGCACATACGGCCGGGCCAGACCGTGGCGCTCGTGGGCCGTTCGGGCTCCGGCAAGAGCACGCTGGTCAGCCTGCTGCAGCGCTTCCATGACGTCTCGTCCGGGACATTGCTGGTGGATGGGCATCCCATCGAGGAATACCGGCTGTCCTCGCTGCGCCAGCAGATCGCGACGGTGAGCCAGAAGGTCGTGCTCTTCGACGACAGCATCCGCAACAACATTGCCTACGGTGCATTCCGCGACCGCTCGATCGAGGATGTCGAACGGGCCGCCAGATCGGCTTATGCCGATGAATTCATCGCCAGGCTGCCGCAGGGCTACAATACCCGCGTCGGCCAGGACGGGCTCCAGCTTTCCGGAGGCCAGCGCCAGCGCCTCGCCATTGCCCGCGCACTGATCAAGGACGCCCCTGTCCTCATTCTCGACGAGGCGACCAGCGCGCTCGACAACGAATCCGAGTTCTATATCCAGGCCGCGCTGGACGAGATCATGAAAGACCGCACGACGCTGGTCATTGCGCATCGCCTTTCCACTATCGAGAACGCCGACGTGATCGTGGTCCTGGACCAGGGCCTCATCGTCGAGACCGGCACGCATGCGGAACTGCTGGCACGCAACGGCGCCTACGCGAGCCTGCACAGCCGCAACTTCGCCGAGGGTGAAACGGCGCCGGGGGCCGTGTGAGCGATGTGCTGGCGCGCGCCTGGTACCGGGGCCATCCGGCACTGTGGTTACTGGCGCCGCTGGCCGTCGTGTATGCGCTGCTGCTCACGCTGCGCCGGGCGCTGTACCGTGCAGGACTGCTGGGCGTGAGCCACTTCGGGGTGCCGGTCATCGTGGTGGGCAACATCACGGTGGGCGGCACCGGGAAAACGCCGCTGACACTGGCGCTGATCGAGCGGCTGCGCGCGGCCGGCTACCGGCCCGGCGTCGTCAGCCGCGGCTATGGCGGCAAGGCGCGCTATCCCTTCCTGCTTGGCGAAAGCAGCACACCGGCGGAAGCGGGCGATGAGCCAGCCATGATGTTCCGCCGTAGCGGTGTGCCGTTGGTGGTGGACCCGATACGCAGCCGTGCGGTGCGCCACCTGCTGCAGAACTCGGACTGCAATGTCGTGCTCTGCGACGACGGCCTGCAGCATCTCGCGCTGGCACGGGACATCGAGATCGCGGTGGTCGACGGTGCCCGCGGCTTCGGCAACCGCTGGCTGCTTCCGGCGGGCCCACTGCGCGAGCCGGTGCGGCGCCTGCGCACGGTGGATCACGTGGTGGTGAACGGCGACGGCGACCCGTGGCCCGGCGCCTATCCTATGCGCCTGGTGCCTGGCGCCTGGTTGCCGGTAGGCGAGGGGGAGGCGTCATTGCCGGCTGCGGGCAGCCGGGTTCACGCCGTGGCCGGCATCGGCAATCCCGAGCGCTTCTTCGATCAGCTGCAGGCTCAGGGGTTCAGTGTCATCCCGCATGCGTTTCCTGATCACCATGCCTACGCGACGGCCGACTTTTCGTTTGCCGATGGCTTGCCCGTCGTCATGACGGAAAAAGACATGGTGAAGTGCCGAGAGTTGGCGCTGCGGAATTGCTGGTATGTGCCGGTGAGCGCCGCCTTGCCGGAACCGTTCTACGAGGCCCTGCTCGCCGAGCTGCGGGCCGCGACAAAGGAAAACCGAAATGCTGGATAAGAAGCTGCTTGCCATCCTCGTGTGCCCCCTCTGCAAAGGCACCCTGCAGTACCACGCCGAGGCACAGGAACTGGTCTGTCGCGCCGATGCCCTCGCGTTCCCGATCCGCGATGGCATTCCCGTCATGCTGGAAGACGAAGCGCGCCGCCTGACCGTCGACGAACGCCTGGGCTGAGGAGGGCATCATGGGATTCAAGGTTGTCATTCCGGCCCGCTACGGATCCAGCCGCCTGCCGGGCAAGCCGCTGCTGGAGATCGCCGGCAAGCCCATGTTCGCGCATGTCTACGAACGCGCCTGCCGCAGTGGTGCCGAGGAAGTGCTGATCGCCACCGACGATGAGCGCATCGAGCGCGCCGCACAGGCCATCGGCGCGCCCGTGGTGATGACCGCGCAAGAGCATCCGTCCGGCACCGACCGCCTGCAGGAGGTGGCCAAGCTGAAGGGCTGGGCCGACGACGTCATCGTGGTGAACGTGCAGGGCGACGAGCCGCTGATCCCGCCCGCCGTCATCGACCAGGTCGCCGCCAATCTGGCCACGGCCGGCGAGGCCGGTATCGCAACGCTGGCCGAGGCGCTCCAGGATGCTGGCCAGCTCTTCAATCCCAATATCGTGAAGCTCGTGCGCGATGTGAAGGGGCACGCCCTCTACTTCAGTCGTGCACCATTGCCTTGGGCGCGTGATCTTTTTGCAAAGGACAGGACGACGCTGCCGGCGAGCAACCTGTATCTGCGCCATCTCGGCATCTACGCCTACCGTGTCGGCTTCCTGCATGCCTACGTGCAATGGCCGCCGGCGGAAATCGAGCAGATCGAGGCGCTGGAGCAACTGCGCGCGCTCTTCAATGGCGTGAAGATCCACGTGGATGTCGCCGCGGTCGAGCTGCCGCCCGGCGTCGACACGGCGGAAGACCTCGAACGCGTGCGCGCGCTGCTGGCCGGGTAGGCGGACATGGGCGAGGTGACGCGCATTCTCTTCGTCTGCGTCGGCAACATCTGCCGCTCGCCGACCGCCGAAGCCGTGTTCCGGCACCAGGCCGACCGTGCCGGATGGGGCGGAATGTTCAGCGTGGCCTCCGCGGGCATCAGCGGCATCCATGCCGGCGAGTCGCCGGATCACCGCACGCAGCGGTACGCGGCCTCGCGAGGCTATGATCTGTCCCGGCTCCGGGCGCGCCAGCTCGGGGCAGAAGATTTCGACCGCTTCGACCTGATCCTGTCCATGGCAGTGGATGTGCATGAGGAAGTGCGCCGCCTGCAACGCCTGGCAGGTGCCGACGCGATCGAGGCGTCGCTCTTTCTCGATTTTCTGCCTGGACATGAAGGTCGCGATGTCCCCGATCCTTATTACGGTGCCGGAGACGGCTTCGAGACTGTCCTCGATCTTGTCGAGGAGGGCAGCCATTCTCTTTTACGGACTCTGCTGAAGCGGCAGGGTGTTTTCGGCTGCGGGTGCTGACATGCGCTTTATTGAGAACCAGCCGCTGGACCGGCTCAACACCTTCGGCATCACGGCGCGCGCGCGCTTCTACGCGGCACCCGAATCCGAAGTCGAGCTGGCACGCTTCCTCCGATCGGTGACGGCCCGCAATCTCCCGCTCATGGTGCTGGGCGGCGGCAGCAACCTGATCTTCTCCGGTGACTTTCCGGGAGTCGTGCTGCAGCCAGCCCTGACCGGTGTCGCCTGCATCGGCGAAAGCGCAGATCACTACCTCGTGGAGGCGGCCGGCGGCGAGAAGTGGCACGACTTCGTGCAGTACACGCTGGCCTGCCACTGGTACGGGCTGGAGAACCTTTCTCTCATTCCCGGCACGGTTGGCGCTTCGCCCATCCAGAACATCGGTGCGTATGGCGTCGAGATTGCCGATCACCTGCATTCGCTCACGGCCATGGAGATTGCCTCCGGCGAAGTTCGCGAATTCAGCCGTGAGGAGTGTCGGCTCGGTTACCGCGAGAGCGTCTTCAAGCAGGAGTTGCGCGGTCGCTACATCATCACGCGGGTGCGGTTCCTGCTCTTGAAGGCGGCGGCGGTCAGGACGGGCTATGGCGACATCCGGCAGGAGCTCGCCGACCATGGCATCGTGCAGCCCACGCCGCGGCAGGTGGCCGATGCGGTCATCGCGATCCGCACCCGCAAGCTGCCGCTGCCGTCCGTGCTCGGCAATGCCGGCAGTTTTTTCAAGAATCCCGTCGTGGCCGCAGGCAAGCTGGAGTCGCTCCGGCAGCACTTCCCCGAGATCGTTGCCTATCCGCAGGGTGAGCAGGCCAAGCTCGCCGCTGGCTGGCTGATAGAGAAGGCCGGCTGGAAGGGGCGCCGCATCGGCCCGGTGGGCTCCTATAACAAGCAGGCCCTGGTGCTCGTCAATCATGGCGGCGCCACAGGTGCAGATGTCATGCAGGTGGCGCACGCCATACAGCAAGCCGTGCTGCAGATGTTCGGCGTGCAGCTGGAGATGGAGCCCCAGGTTTACGGCCCGGACTGAAGCGCCGGCAGCGCAATTCCATAATAACAAGAACGAGGATTATCCATGCGTACACTGACGCGCTTCCTGCTCTGCTTTCTGATGCTGGCGCCACTGCCTGCGATCGCCTTAGACAGGGAAATGGTCGAGGACATGCTGCGGAGCCAGGAAGGCATCGCCGGCCTGAAGCGTTTCGAGGCCGTCATTGACGGACATAAAGTGTCCTACCTGGACAATGGCCGCGCCACCGCAGGTCGTACGGTGATGTTCGTGCACGGCTTCGGCGACAGCAGCGCAAGCTGGATGTTCTTTGCCCGCTCGTTCCGTGATGGCGACTATCGCGTGATCATTCCCGACCTGCTGGGCTTCGGGCGCAGCGCGCGTCCGGCTGCCGGCGACTACGGGTATGCGGCACAGGCCCGCAGGCTCTTGCTGCTGATGGAGAAACTGCAGGTGAAGAGTGCCCATCTGGTGGGGAACTCGATGGGCGGCGGGGTGGTCGCACAAATGTCGCTTTTGCGACCCGATGCCGTGGCCAGCCTAACCTTGATGGACTCGGCCGGTGTGCACTTCAAGGCGACGGAGCTGGACCAGCAGGTGCTGAAGGGCAACAACTTCCTCATTCCGAAGAAGCCGGAGGATTTCGAGCGGCTCCTCGATTATGTGGCGTATCGCAGGCCCGTCATGACGCGTCCGATCATCGACTATCTGGCGGACAGGGCGGTGAAGGATGCGCCGCTGCACGAACGCATCTTTTATGAAGTGCTGATCCACGATGTCGGCTTTCTGACGCTGGCGCTCGCCGACATCAAGGCGCCAACACTAATTCTCTGGGGCGAGAAGGATCGTGTGCTGCATCCGGACAATGCCCGGGTATTCAATCGCTATATCCCCGGTAGCCGTCTCCATTATTTCCCTGAGGCGGGGCACGTCCCGATGGCGGAGATTCCCGATGAGAGCGCTCTCGTCGTCACCCGCTTCATCGACGGGCTGTACTCAGGCAGGTAAGCAGCAGAAAGCGGAAATAAAAAAAGGGGCGGTATCAACCGCCCCTTTTTTATTCGAGAGCGTCTAGCGCTCCGCTGGCTCCGACGAAGTTCCCTCAACGATGGAGGTCGGCGTCGTGTCGGTAGAAGTTACCGAAGTAGCCTGCACAACATCTGCCTCTGCATGAGCAGACGTTTCCGCGGTGGCTGGCGTCACCGCCACTTCCGGTGCAGGTGCGGCCGCCGACTGTGACGTCTGCATGTTAGCCTGCTCGCGACGACGACGCTCGCGCGGGTCGTTTGCGGCCCGGCCCGGTGCGCGTGGTGTGTAGACCGGTGCTTCGATGGCCGAAGTGGTGGTATCGGCGCTGATCGTCATGCTCACCACCGCTCCAGGAGCAGTTGTAGCGGGCTGATCTTCTGCTTCTGCCGCGGGCAGCAGCGGCGCAACTTCAGCGACCTCAATGCTTGCTGGACGCGGCAGATCAGTCGAGGCGGCTTCAGCTGCAGCGTTTTCCTGAGGAAGCGTCTCAGCCAGGATCTCGGCTGCCACTGTTGCTTCGACGGGAGTTGCTGCGGCTTGTGCTCCGCCTTCCGCCGGGATCAGGCCTTCCTCAATCAGCACCTGCTGGTCGCGCTCGCGCGGACCGCGCTGGCGGCGATTGGGGTGGCGACCGCGACGACGGGGGCGGTCCCCTTCGACGCGCTGCTCGCCTTCAACCGCGACTACTTCCGTTGCAGCAACGGGAGCCGTGGCATCGGCCTCTTCGCGACGCGGGCGCGGTTCACGTTCCGGACGCGGGCCGCGTTCGCCGCGGGGCTCGCGAGGTTCACGCTGTTCGCGGGGCTCACGAGGTTCACGCGGCTCGCGGTTTTCGCGAGGCTCACGCGGCTGCCGGGGCTCGCGCGTTTCTCGCTGCTCACCCTCTGCGCGTCCTTCGATCTCGACGCGACGACCCTCGATCACGGTACGACGATTGGTCTCGCCACCCTGACGCTCGCCCCGCTCCTGGCGGGACTCGCGCTGCTCGCGCTGCCCGACGGTCTCGATGCGATCGCTACGGTCGCTGCGTTCGTTGCGGTCACGCTCACCGCGACCGCGACCATTCTGGCGGTTGCCGTCACGACGACCCTCGCTACGCTGGCGCTGGCGGCCTTCCTGCTTCTTGGGAGCCTCGGCGACGACCGGGGCTTCCTTCTCGCCGCTGCCGAACAGGTTGGTCAGCCATGCGAAGAAGCCCTGCTTGCTGGCATCTGCCACGGCAGGAGCCGGAGCGACTGCTGCCGGCGCCGGGGCCGGGGCCGGGGCCGCCGGAGCTTGGCGCGGCGCGGGCGCCTGGCCCGGCTGGATCATCTTGACAGCCGCTTCCTGCCGGCGCGGCGCGTCCTCGACGGAGTTCAGCACTTCTTCATTGGCCGGCGGCTGGATGCGCTCCACCAGCTTGAAGCTGGCGGTGTCCTCGTCGCCTTCTTCGATCTGGTCATCGCGCAGGCGCGAGACTTCGTAATGCGGCGTCTCGAGGTGCTCGTTGGGCAGGATGACGATGCGCACGCCACTGCGGGTCTCGAGCTGCGTGAGCGCTCCGCGCTTTTCATTGAGCAGGAAGGTGGCCACGGAGATAGGCACCTGCGCATTGATCTGGGCGGAGCGCTCCTTGAGCACCTCCTCCTCGATCACGCGCATGATGGACAGCGCCAGCGAACGCACGTCACGGATCACGCCGGTGCCGTTGCAACGCGGGCAGACGAGGCCGGTGGTTTCTTCCAGTGACGGACGCAGGCGCTGGCGGGAGAGCTCCAGCAGGCCGAACTTGGAGATGCGGCCCATCTGGATGCGGGCGCGGTCCATGGCCAGGGCGTCACGCAGGCGATCCTCAACGGCACGCTGGTGCTTGACCGGCGTCATGTCGATGAAGTCGATGACGATGAGGCCGCCGATATCACGCAGGCGCAGCTGGCGGGCGATTTCGTCTGCTGCTTCCAGGTTGGTGTTGAGCGCGGTCTCCTCGATGTCGCCACCCTTGGTGGCGCGCGAGGAGTTGATATCGATGGAGACCAGCGCTTCGGTCGGGTCGATCACGATGGAGCCGCCGGAGGGCAGCTTCACTTCGCGCTGGTAGGCGGTCTCGATCTGGCCTTCAACCTGGTAGCGGTTGAAGAGGGGGACGGAGTCCTTGTACAGCTTGAGCTTCTGCTGATAGTGCGGCATCACCTGCTGCACAAAGCTCATGGCCTCGTTATAGGCGGGTTCGGCATCGATCAGGACTTCATTGATGTCCTGGCGCAGATAGTCGCGCACGGCGCGAATGATGACGTTGGATTCCTGATAGATCAGGAAAGGGGCAGGGCGCTCGCTGGCGGCCTTGATGGAGGTCCACAGCGTCAGCAGGTAATCGAGGTCCCACTGCAGCTCCTCGGCACTGCGGCCAAGGCCGGCGGTGCGGACAATGGCGCCCATGTCCTGCGGAATGTTGATGGCGTTGAGAGCGTCCTTGAGTTCCTGCCGTTCCTCTCCCTCGATACGGCGGGAAATGCCGCCGGCACGGGGATTGTTGGGCATCAGGACAAGGTAACGGCCCGCCAGCGAGATGAAGGTGGAGAGGGCGGCACCCTTGTTGCCACGCTCTTCTTTCTCGACCTGGACAATGATTTCCTGGCCTTCGCGGATGGCGTCACGAATGGTGATGCGGCCGCCGGCTTCTTTGGGCGACTTGCTGAAGTATTCGCGGGCGATTTCTTTCAAGGGCAGGAAGCCGTGGCGTTCGGCACCGTAATCGATGAAGGCGGCTTCGAGGCTGGGCTCGACGCGCGTCACCTTGCCCTTGTAGATATTGGCTTTTTTCTGCTCGCGAGCAGTGTGCTCGAGATCGAAATCGTAAAGTCTTTGTCCATCAACCATCGCGACGCGCTTTTCTTCGGCGTGCGTGGCATTGATCAGCATGCGTTTCATGTTCTACCCAACGGGCTCCGGCACTTTGGCACAGAACACCGCCGGTAGCGGACTGTCGTGACGTCCACAGCACTCCTCATGAGGAGTGCTGTGATACTGCGTGCAGGCTAGATGCAACTGGACACGCAGTAACAATAAATACGCTCATCACATCGCCAGAGGGGGACGGCTTATGGCCTGTCGCGCAATCAGCGCTGCCCTCCGGCGCGGAAATGCCTGGGCATTTCCTTGAATTCGTTCCGCTATCCGACGGCGTTCCACTTGCCTTTGTGCAAATGGTGGCAACAGGCGGACTAGCCGCCCCGGATTGCAGGCTTTTTGCCGTGTTTCGCGTCGCGCGCCTTTGATTGCATGAGCGCTACGACGGTGGCTCTCAGTCTGCTTCTTAAACCCTGCTGGAGATGCATGTGATGCGGATCAACCTGCCTTTGAGGCATGAAGTCCGTCGAGTTGCTGGTCCGGCAGGGTGTGGCGCTGGCAGTTAACGAAGATGATGAGGCGGGTAGCGGCTGCGCCCGGTCCCGGTCTGTAGGAGAACGGCAACGGGTTTTCTTGTGTCTTGTGACAGGGCAGCCGCTCGCGACACCTGTACGCACCTTCTGTACAATCGGCGGCCCTTCTGGCGGTTCCCTCAGTGGGTAGGCCGGGCGGCCGGTTCTGCAAGCGACAGGTTAATATAGCAGCAGGATTGCAGTTCGGCCACATATATCGCCGCCAGCTTATTGATTGCTAAATGGTTTTCCCATGACTCCCGATGAAGGGGCTACGGCCTCTGTCCGGCAGATCGTCGTTCCTGACGACGTGTCTGGCCAACGGCTCGACAATTTCCTGCTTACGCAGCTCAAAGGCGCCCCCCGGACGCTGATATACCGGATCGTGCGGACGGGAGAGGTGCGTGTGAACAAGGGGCGGAGCCGGCCTGATTATCGGCTTCAGGTGGGGGACGTTGTTCGTGTGCCGCCATTGCGTCTGGCGGAGCCGGGGCCAGCGGTGCAGCCTGGTCCCGGGGTGGCGCGAGATCTGGCTTCCCGGGTCGTCTATGAAAAGGACGGCCTGCTGATCCTCAACAAACCAGCCGGTCTTGCTGTTCATGGTGGCAGTGGTGTCGCTTGGGGGGTAATCGAAGCTTTGCGTGTGCTCAGGCCGGAAGCGCCTTTTCTGGAGCTGGTCCATCGGCTCGACAGGGATACGTCCGGATTGCTCATGGTGGCGGAGAAGCGGAGTGTGCTTCGTGAATTGCATAGCCATCTCCGAGAAGGACAAATGGAGAAGGTATACGTCGCTCTCCTGGCGGGGCGCCTCAAGGGAGGGGTGCACAAGGTGTCCGCGCCCCTGATGAAATACACGCTTGGCACCGGGGAGCGAATTGTCAGGGTTGCTGGGGAGGGAAAGGAGGCTCTGACCGAGTTCAGGGTTCTGGATCGAATTGGTGACACCACTCTTGTCGAGGCGCGCCCAAAAACTGGTCGTACCCATCAGATTCGTGTTCATGCGCAGTATCTCGGGCATCCCCTCCTGGGTGATGAAAAGTATGGAAATGACCGGCTGAACAAGGAGATGCGCTCATTCGGCCTGGCGCGACTTTTCCTGCATGCCCGCGACCTCAAGATCCGGATGAGTGGTGCGACCTCTCCGATCGAGGTTCACTGCCCCCTTGAGCCCGATCTTCAGGCAGTCCTTGATAATCTCCGTCGCGCCCATGCCTAAGCTCTGCATCTTCGACTGGGACGGTACGCTGATGGATTCGGAGCGGCAGATTGTCCTTTGCATGCAGGCTGCCGCGGCCGAGCTTGGATTGGTCATACCGCACCACGCTGATGTGAGGCACATCATTGGGCTTGGATTGCCAGAGGCGATCTTCCAGTTGTTCCCCCTGGAGCCCGGCCATATTCGCGAGCAGATACGTCGAGCCTATGCCCAGTACTTTCTGTCCGGGGCGGGCGGGGCATCCGATCTCTTTCCCGGGGCCAGGGAATTGCTTCACGAGCTCCAACGGGGTGGTTGGTTACTGGCTGTCGCTACTGGCAAGAGTCGCCTGGGGCTTGACCGGGTGCTAGGCCAGACAGGTCTCGCGGACCTCTTTCATGCAACAAGGTGTGCCGACGAGACAGCCTCCAAGCCGGATCCAATGATGCTCCATGAGCTGCTTGCTTGTCTGGAGGTGAGGCCGGAGGACTCCCTAATGATTGGTGATACCAGTTACGACCTTGAGATGGCACGCCGGGCAAATATGCGCAGTATCGGCATTGAGCACGGTGCGCATGAGCGAGACGTGCTGGAACTGCATCAGCCGCTAACGATAGTGCCCGACTTGGCAGCATTGTCCTTATGTCTCGCGTCGCTTTAGTCTCTGCGATCGGCTTTTGATTTGTGGCCCATTACCGGGCGATGTCAGTAATGAGAGGGCCGTTCAAATAAGCGGTCACGTAAGGAGCGGTTTATGGCGGATGATCCCTGGGGAAATGACGTTCCTCCACAGCAGCCCCCTGGCCAGGGTGGCGGCTCCGCAAGGGGGCGGGAGTGGGAGCTCCTCGATCGAGTTCTCATGGCTTCGGTTGAGGAGCAGCGCCGCGCCCGGCGCTGGGGTGTGTTCTTCAAGCTTCTTACGTTCCTTTATATCCTCGGCTTCGTCTGGATGATCACGGGTCGTGGAGGGGTCGACAAGGCGGCTATCGCCGGGGAGCACGTGGCAATGGTGGCGGTCACTGGCGAAATCTCTGACGAATCCGATGCCAATGCGGATGCGATCATCGGTGGTCTGCAGGCGGCGTTCGAGGCACCCAAAAGCAAGGCGATCATCCTGCGGATCAATAGCCCTGGCGGCAGCCCCGTACAGTCGGCCTATGTCTATGACGAAATTCGACGTCTGCGCAGCCTGCACAAGGAGAAGCGTGTATATGCCGTTGTCACCGACATGGGCGCCAGCGGCGCCTATTACATCGCGTCCGCAGCGGACCAGATATATGTCAATCCGGGCAGTCTGGTTGGCTCCATCGGGGTCATCATGCAGGGCTTCGGTGTACAGGGGCTGATGCAGAAGCTGGGCATTGAGGACCGAACTCTCACTGCGGGTGAACACAAGGCGATCCTGAGTCCATTCGAACCGATGAAGGCCGAGGACTTGGTGCATGTCAAAAAGCTGCTCGATGCAGTGCACCAGCAGTTCATCACCGCCGTAAAGCAGGGGCGAGGCCAGCGTCTGAAGGACGACCCCCTGATTTTCAGCGGGCTGTTCTGGACAGGGCAGCAGGCGGTCGAGCTGGGTTTGGCGGACGGGTTTGGGTCGGTGGACTCGGTGGCCAGAACCGTCATCAGCACTGAGCATGTGGTGGATTACAGCGAACATCCTGATCCGCTGAGCGCCATGGTCAGGAAGCTTGGTGCCAGCATGGGGCAGGCGATTGCCTCCAGCATGTCTCCCGCCGGCGGAGTGCAGTTGAGGTAGTCGCCTCCCGGGTGGCGGGCGGCCCCGACAGGGCTGCCTGCCGCCATCCGATTAGCCCCTCAGCGGGCGCTTGGGATGCTGCAGTGGCGTAGAGACTTCGCGGAAGAGCTTGGAGAGCCCGAACAGTATTGCGGCGCCTCCAAGCAGTGCTGCGGCCAGCAGCAGCGATCTTCCGTGGGGCAGTGATGCACCCAGTTGCACTATAACGAACATGCAGCTGAGGGTGCCGTTGAGGACAAAGGCAATCCTCAGGAGAAGGATGGCCGCTTTATTGGCGGAATGTGGAGATGGGCTGCTGCTCATGGCGTTTAAACTCCTTTGGGATTGATGCAAACGCTAAAGCCCTGGATTAGTCAGTGTTCGCCTGACGTTTCCGGATGCACGTGCTTCCCCTCTCCTGCAAGGCTTGTGCCTTTTCAGGGAACGGAGATTCCCTCTGCGTGGAGCATGTCAACAAGGGCCATGAGCGGCAGCCCTATCAGACTGCTTGGGTCCCTTCCCTCAAACCTCCTGAAAAGGCTAATTCCCAGTCCCTCTGCTTTAAAGCTGCCGGCGCAGCCGTAGGGTTCTTCTGCCGCCAGGTAGCGCTCTATGGTGGCTTTATCGAGGTCGCGGAAGTGGACCGTGAAGGGCTCGGTTAGCAGGTGAAGTCTGTTGGCCTGGACGTTGAGAAGGCAAAGTCCGGTGTGGAAGGTGGCGGTGCGCCCTGATAGGCGCTTCAGCTGAGTCATTGCAGCATCGTGCCTGCCGGGCTTTCCCAGAATGCCCCCGTCCAGTTGCAAGGCCTGGTCCGAACCAATGATCAGGCAGTCGGGAAAGGCTGCTTGCAGGGCGCGAGCCTTGGCTTCGCTCAGTCGCCTGACCAGGTCCACGGCGGACTCCTCGGGCAATGGCGTTTCATCGACATCAGGACTTTGACACCGGAAGGGCAGGCCTAGCCTTTCCAGCAGCATGCGTCTGGCGGGGGAGGATGAGGCCAGAAGAAGGTTCGGCGCGTGGGTGGGCATGGGCGTGAGTGCCTCCTTTCAAGAGTGTATTAAAAACAAGGGTTTTCCTTTTGACACGCCTTCTGTCTGCTCGTATTATCGCGCGCCTATGTCAGCCGGCACCCTGCCTCAGTACATCGATGTCCAGAAATGGGCGGACCGTGAAGCGACGATCGAACAGGTCTTTCCGCTTTCCGCCTTCGCTCGTCTTACGGAAGGGGCGGCCGATGATAGAGGCGAAGTAGCGGTAAAGGTTCAGTTGCATCGTGACGCGCAAGGATTGTTTGTAGTGGACGGGCATATGGCCACCACCATAAACCTGATCTGCCAGCGATGCCTTGAGCCTGCCGCTACTGACATCAAGGCGGACGTTCAGCTCTGGCTCCTACGCGATGAAGCGCGAGCGGATCGACTGCCGGACGACGCTGATTTTCTGGTTCTCGATGAAGACGGCCGAATTGACTTGGCCGACGCTCTCGAGGATGAGCTGATTCTGGCGCTACCGCTGGCTCCCATGCATGAGAATTGTGTGGTGTATCCGGTGGCAGAGTCCGAGGATGCTGAAGTGGAAGCGCCCAAGCGCGAAAATCCGTTTGAGGTGCTGGCCTCGCTCAAGGGCCGCACCGAGAAAGAGTAAACCAACAATATTTGTGCCGGAGTAAACCATGGCCGTTCAACAAAACCGCAAGAGCCGTTCCCGCCGCGACATGCGCCGCGCGCACGATGCGCTGACCGGTCCCACCCTGTCGGTGGATCAGGAGTCCGGTGAAGTGCATCTTCGTCACCACGTGACCAAGGATGGCCTGTATCGTGGCCGCCAGCTGTTCGCGAGCAAAGACGAAGAATAAGCCGTCATCCAATGAGCATCGCGATTGCCGTCGATGCCATGGGCGGGGACTTCGGTCCCCGCGTCACGGTTCCCGCTACACTAGCGGTGCTGCGTGAAAATCCCTCCCTCCGCCTGACGCTCGTCGGCGACGAATCAATAATAGCTCCCTTCCTGTCTAGACTCGCGCCTTCTGAGCGCTTGCGCACAACCGTGCTCCACACCTCTGAAGTCGTTGCGATGGATGACAAGGTGGCTGTCGCGTTGCGTCAAAAGAGGCAGTCGTCGATGCGCCTCGCCATCAACCTTGTGCAAGAGGGGGCGGTTCAAGCCTGTGTTTCGGCTGGTAATACCGGCGCCCTCATGGCGATCAGCCGCTTTGTGCTGAAGACCCATGCGAATATCGATCGTCCTGCCATCCTCACTGCTTTGCCTACGACTAAAGGCCATGTTCACATGCTGGATCTCGGCGCTAACGTCGACTCCCAGCCGGAGCACTTGCTCCAGTTTGCCCAGATGGGCTCAGTCGTGGCGGAGGCGCTTGACGGTATCGAGCATCCGCGAGTGGGCCTGCTCAATATCGGTGAGGAAGAAATCAAGGGTAATGAGCTGATCAAGCGGGCGGACGAACTGTTGAGACAGTCTGGCCTGAATTACATCGGTTATGTGGAGGGCGACGGCGTGTTCAAGGGGCAGGCCGACGTGGTGGTCTGTGACGGCTTCGTGGGGAATGTCGCACTGAAGGCGTCGGAAGGCGTCGCCAAGATGCTGGCAGGCATGATCAAGGAAGAAATCGGTCGAAACTGGCTGACTCGCTTGACTGGGGCGCTGGCATACCCGGTCTGGCAGGGACTGCGCCATCGCATGGATCCGGGTCGTTATAACGGCGCCAGCCTCGTGGGGCTGACTGGAATCGTCGTCAAGAGCCATGGCGGAGCGGATGCCGATGCATTTGCCCAGGCGCTACGTGTGGCTGTACTTGAGGTCGAGAAAAATGTGCCGGCGCTGATCGAGCGTCGCTTCGGTTGTGCTGAAGCTCCTGCAACTCGCGAATCGAAAACTGAATGAAATAGCTGCGCTGGAGGTTCCCCGATAGCGGTGGGCCTGGTGCAGGAAAAACAGGAATCTCCATGTCCAAGCTTGCATTTGTATTTCCAGGGCAGGGCTCGCAGAGCGTGGGTATGCTGGCCGACCTCGCTACTGAACACGCAGTCATTCGCTCGACTTTTGAGGAGGCGTCCGCCGCACTTGGGCTCGACTTGTGGGGCTTGTCCCAGGAGGGACCCGAGCCCGAACTGAACAGGACTGAAAATACCCAGCCTTTGTTGCTAACTGCCGGTGTTGCCGTGTTTCGCGCTTGGCAGCGTGCGGGCGGGCGGACTCCCGATTTCTTGGCTGGCCACTCGCTGGGTGAGTACACGGCATTGGTCGCGGCTGGCGCAGTCTCTCTGGAGGACGGGGTTCGCCTTGTTGCAGAGCGGGGCCGCCTCATGCAGCAGGCAGTTCCTCCTGGTGAGGGTGCCATGGCTGCGATTCTCGGGCTGGATGATGAAGTAGTTCGGCAGTGTTGCGCTGACGCTTCGGAGGCCGGCATCGTCGAGGCGGTGAACTTTAATGCGCCGGGTCAGGTTGTCATCGCCGGCGCAAAGTTGGCCGTGAATGCTGCCATCGAGCGACTCAAACTGGCTGGCGCCAAAAGGGCGTTACCGTTATCCGTCAGCGTCCCTTCGCACTGTGCACTGATGAAACCCGCAGCTGAGAAGTTGAGGGCTGCATTGGTGACAGTCGCCTTCAGCATGCCGGTGATTCCTGTGATTCAAAATGTGGCGGCGCGTGCGGAGGCTGACACCGAAGCAATGCGGGAGGCTCTGGTTCGCCAGCTTTACAGCCCCGTCTTGTGGACGCAGTCTGTAGAGGCACTGGCTGGTCTGGGTGTTTCCCGTGCACTTGAGTGCGGGCCAGGCAAGGTGCTCTGTGGTCTGAATAAGCGCATTGTCAAAGAGCTTGAGTGTGCCTCGCTTGAGGGAGCAGAGGGCTTCCGTTTGGCGCTGGCTGTTTAACTTGTCATTGCTTTTGCAACGACTATGGAGGATTCGTATGTCCATTGATGGAAAGATTGCACTGGTCACCGGAGCAAGCCGTGGCATTGGCAAGGCGATCGCTCTTGAACTTGCGCGTCGTGGCGCAGTGGTGGTTGGGACAGCAACAACGGAGGCTGGCGCGGAAGGCATATCGGCATTCCTTCAGGAGGCAGGTAATCGCGGGCGGGGGTATTCACTCAACGTTGCTGACCCGGCCTCAATCGAGGCTACGCTTGCCGCCATTAACGGAGATGTGGGAGCGCCCGTTATCCTGGTGAACAACGCCGGGATTACGCGTGACAACCTGATGCTGCGGATGAAGGAGGATGAGTGGGATGCGGTAATCAATACCAATCTCAACTCGATATATCGCATGAGCAAGGCTTGCCTCAAGGCCATGACCAAGGAGCGCTGGGGCAGAATCATCAGCATCAGCTCCGTGGTGGGCTCCAGCGGCAATGCGGGACAAGTGAATTACGCGGCGGCCAAGGCTGGGCTTGAAGGCTTTTCGCGGGCACTTGCCCGTGAAATCGGCTCGCGGAACATCACGGTGAACGCGGTAGCTCCCGGGTTCATTGCGACCGATATGACCGATGTACTACCAGAGGAGCAGAAGGACAGGCTGCTGTCTTCGATTCCAGTGGGGCGCCTCGGTCAGCCGGAGGAAATTGCTGCTGCTGTTGGCTTCCTTGCCTCGGCGGAGGCGTCTTACATCACTGGCGTCACGCTTCATGTGAACGGCGGTATGTATATGGAATAACAGGAGTTTTTCTGTTTTTTTAGCTGCAACAATCACTTACCATTGCCGGAATGGCTGGCTTGCCACCCCTTTTGGGGTTCAATAAACTAGCGCGGGTTCCGGCAAGGACCGACCACCTGAGGAGAGAAAGCGTGAGCACTATTGAAGAACGGGTCAAGAAAATCGTCGCCGAGCAATTGGGAGTGAAGCTGGAGGATGTGACCAGCGAAGCCTCCTTCGTGGATGACCTTGGCGCCGACTCGCTCGACACCGTTGAACTGGTGATGGCCCTTGAAGAGGAATTTGAGCTCGAAATTCCTGACGAAGAAGCCGAAAAGATCAGCACGGTGCAGAACGCCATCGATTACATCGTCGCCAACAGCAAGTAATTCGTTGTTGTCGCAAGAAAGCCGCAGCTCTGCACTTCAGGGGCTGCGGCTTTTGTACTTCTGAAGCACAGTTTTATGTCTGCACTGTGCCTGCGAGACTCATGCGGGCGTCCAGTGTGGGCCGGCTGACCTCAGGGCAGTTGCATACATGAGGATATGAGATGACACGTCGTCGCGTTGTAGTGACCGGCCTGGGAATGATTACCCCCCTGGGCAACTCCGTAGACGCCACCTGGGAAGGTATTGTCGCCGGGAAAAGCGGCATTTCGATGGTTGATCATTTTGATGCCACGAATTACCCCACCCGTTTCGCTGGCCTGATCCGCAATTTTGACGTCGAGCCATATATGCCGGCGAAGGATGCGCGGCGCCTGGACGAGTGCATTCAGTACGCCCTGGCTGCGGGCATGCAGGCATTTCAGGATTCCGGAATTGTGGTAAGCGAGGCAAATGCCCATCGCATTGGCGTGGCTGCCGGTTCGGGCATAGGCGGACTTACTTCAATCGAGCGAAACCACGAAGCCTTGCAGGAGGGTGGTCCGCGCAAGGTGTCGCCATTCTTCGTCCCGGGCTCGATCATCAACATGTCCGCCGGAATGCTGGCCATCAAGCTTGGGCTCAAGGGCCCGAATATCTCCCTCGTCACGGCCTGCACTACTGGTACGCATTCAATTGGTCTGGCCGGACGACTGATCATGTATGGCGATGCTGACGTCATGCTGGCCGGGGGGAGTGAAAAGGGTTCCACTCCGCTTGGCATGGCTGGGTTCAGCGCGGCTCGCGCGCTCTCAACCCGAAACGATGATCCCCAGTCAGCAAGCCGCCCCTGGGATCGTGATCGCGACGGGTTCGTGTTGGGCGATGGCGCGGGGCTCATCGTCCTTGAGGAGTACGAGCATGCCAAGGCCAGAGGAGCACGGATTTATGCGGAACTCGTCGGGTTCGGCATGAGTGACGATGCATTCCACATGACTGCACCTCCAGAGGGGGGCGCGGGTGCCGCCGCGGCGATGCAGAACGCACTACGGGATGCGGGGCTGGCTGTAACCGGTGTTGATTACATCAACGCGCACGGCACCTCCACGCCGGCCGGTGACATTGCCGAGTCCCAGGCAATCGAGGCTGTTTTTGGCGACCATGCCGGCAAGCTGGCGATCAGCTCAACCAAGTCCATGGTTGGCCATCTTCTGGGCGCAGCCGGCGCAATCGAGGCCATTTTTTCGATCCTGGCCATTCGGGACAATGTGGCGCCGCCGACCATCAACCTAGACAACCCGGATGAGGGTTGCCGGCTGGATTACGTACCTGGACAGGCACGTGCCATGAAGATCGATACGGTCCTGTCCAACTCCTTCGGCTTCGGCGGTACCAACGGGTCCCTGATTTTCCGGCGCGTCTGATGCTGTATCCGGTATGGGTCAACGGCAGCAAGCACGAGCGTGTGGATCCAGCGGATCGCGGGCTTGCTTACGGGGACGGGCTCTTTGAAACCGTCAGGGTCGAGGCGGGCAGGGCAGTACTACTGGATCAGCACTTTTCGAGACTGGAGACGGGCGCCGCCAGCTTGGGCATTAGTCTGGACATGACGTCGCTCAGGCGGGAGTTTCAAGACTTTATCGCCGCCTGTCCTGCGTCCTGCATTGCCAAGATCATCGTGACCAGGGGGGTGGGCGGTCGCGGGTATCTACCTGTCCCTGATGCCGTCCCTACAAGAATTCTGAGCGCTTCGGAAACGCCCGCGTGGCCATCAGTACATACCGACTCCGGCATTGACGCGGTGGTATGCTCGTTCAATCTCGCTATCCAGCCCGCACTTGCCGGGCTAAAGCACCTCAATCGCCTGGAGCAGGTCCTGCTACGGCGTGAGATTGCGGAAAAAGGAGGCGCTGAAGGCTTGGTTTGTGATCTTCAAGGCAGAGTGATTGAGGGCGTATTCAGTAATCTCTTCATGGTACGTCATGGTCGCCTTGAAACGCCGGCTATCAGCCGGGCCGGAATCAGAGGTGTGATGCGCGCCAGCATCATTCAGCAAGCTGGTTCAGAAGGCGTTCCGGTCATCGAAGGGGACTACGGTGTTGAAGACTTTCTGGCCGCGGAAGAGATTTTTTTCTGCAACAGCATCTATGGCCTCTGGCCCGTACGCTCCCTGCAGGGCAGGCACTGGAGCCCGGGTCCGGTTACTCGACGCTGGCAGGCGTTTTGGCAACAACAGCTGGGCTGAGGGGCAGGCATGAGGCACGTATCGGGCGGTCGAAAAGATCGCTGGCTGTTACCCGTGATTCTTTTCCTCATCGCCTTTGCTTTCGCGATTTGGCTTTACTACGGGCTCTTCTCGCGCTTGCCACTCCCTGATGCGGGATACCGTGTAGAAATCACCAAGGGCAGCAACTTCAACCAGCTTACCGAGCGACTGGAGCGTGACGGCATTATTCCAGATGCGTGGCTGGCTCGCCTGTGGTTGCGACTGCAGCCGGGGGAAAGCAGGCTCTACCCCGGTGTCTGGCTGTTACGCCCGCCCCAGAACACGGTCAGCGCGCTGCGCCTGATCATGCAGGGCAACAAGCAGTTCGCTACCCGCCTCACTATTGTTGAGGGCATCAGCTTTCGCAATCTCCGCGACTTGCTATCGGATCGCGAGGACATCAAGCACGCTGGCCTCGGCAGCGATTCAGAGCTACTCGCGGCCATAGGTGCGAGCGAGTCCCATCCGGAAGGGCTTTTTGCGCCGGATACCTACGAATTCTCGGCTGGAGACAGCGAGCTCAGGATACTCAGGCACCTGTACGAGCGGCAGCAACGTATTCTCCGTGAGGAGTGGCAGGGGCGTGCCCCCGGTTTGCCATATGCCTCTCCGTATGAGGCCCTGATCATGGCGTCGATCGTTGAGAAGGAGACGGGGCTTGCCAGCGAACGTGCGCAGATTGCTGGGGTGTTCGTCAGGCGGCTGCAGAAGGGCATGCGACTGCAGACCGATCCAACGGTCATTTACGGTATTGGTCCGAAATTTGATGGCAACCTTCGACGTGCCGACCTTATGAAGCCTACTCCCTACAACACCTACAGAATGAAGGGGCTGCCGCCCACTCCGATTGCCTTGCCAGGGCGCGCAGCAATACATGCAGCGCTGCATCCTGCTCCCGGTGACGCAATATTCTTCGTGGCCCGCGGCGATGGTTCTCACGAGTTCACCGCAACGCTTGAGCAGCATAATCGCGCGGTGGCGCGGTACCAGAAGAGACTCAAGTCAGGTTACCGCTCAGCGCCGCTAGTACAGGCCGATCCGAAATGAAAGGGCGCTTCATTACCCTGGAAGGAGGCGAGGGTGCGGGAAAGAGCACCTGCCTCGAGTTCATCGCCAGCTACTTCAGCAGGCGCCAGTTGCCTTTGCTGGTAACGCGTGAGCCCGGTGGTACTCCATTGGCGGAGGAAATCCGGCACCTTCTGCTGCAGAAGCGAAACGAGCAGGTGGCGCCGGATACGGAGCTGCTGCTGGTTTTTGCGGCCCGTGCTCAGCATCTTGAGCACACCATTCTGCCGGCCCTGCGTCGTGGCGAATGGGTGTTGAGTGACCGATTTACAGACGCCACCTATGCCTATCAGGGAGGCGGACGCGGCCTGTCCATGCAGCGAATTTCAGAGCTCGAGCGAATGGTGCAGGGGACGCTCAGGCCCGATCTCACCCTTCTGCTTGACCTGCCTGTCGAACAGGGCCTGGCTCGGGCGGATGCTCGCGCCGAACGCGACAGGTTTGAATCCGAGCAACATGCCTTTTTCGAGCGTGTTCGAGCCGCGTATCGCGAGCGATCCCTGGCGGAACCGGAGAGATTCCGAGTCATCGACGCTAGCCGCACGCTTCCGGAAGTCGTTCAGGGGGTACAGACGGTGCTGGATGAGTGGCTGGAGCAGGGGCTGTGAGCGACCACCGTGTGCAATCTCCGTATACCTTTCATCCTTATGCCTGGCAGCTGGGCATATGGGAGCGCCTCACGGGTCTCTCGGCGGATTCCCGCTTGCCGCATGCGATCCTGATGGGAGGAGCTGCCGGTATCGGGAAGCAGCGCCTTGCGCACGCCTTTGCCGCCTACCTGCTGTGCCAGTCGCCAAATCCGACGAGTGCTTGTGGTGCCTGCAAGAGTTGCAACCTGCTGTCGGCGGGATCGCACCCGGACTTCATTTTCCTGACGCCGGAGACAGATCCCAAGACAGAAAAGACAGCCAAATTCATCAAGGTCGATCAGGTCCGTGAGCTGGTCGAGTTTGCGGCAAAGTCGGCCCAACTGGGCGGATATCGCGTAATCTGCATCGAGCCCGCGCATCTCCTGAATGTCCAGGCGGCAAATGCGCTGCTTAAGACACTCGAGGAGCCTGGCCGACAAACGCTGATCATGCTCGTGAGTTCACAGGCTCTGAGTCTGCCCGCGACCATTCGCAGTCGATGCCAGCAGCTGATCTTGCCGTTGCCTGAAGAGTCTGACGCACTGGCCTGGCTTACTCCCCAGGTCGGCGATCCGACATCGGCTCGTCTTCTACTGGGGCTCGCCGGTGGGGCACCCCTTGCGGCACTCGCGCTGAGGGACTCTCTCTGGTTCGCTGAGAGGGAGCGCCTGCTCAAGGACCTGAGCGGGATTCGGGAGGGGAAGGTCGGTGCCCTGGCGGCGGCCCAGCGCTGGCACGGGCTCGGTGCCGAAGCCGTGCTGTCGGGCTTGTCCAGCCTGGTGGAGGACATGGCGCGCCTTTCGCTCGGCGCGAAGGTTGTCAAACACCATGACCTCGCCCCTATAATCCAGGGACTTTGTCGCCGCGTCAGTGCCAAGTCCCTTCTGGAGTTCCGCCGGGGCCTCGCGGAGAAGCAGCGCTTTTTAGGCGGTAATATCCAGGGCCCCCTGCTGCTGGATGCCGTATTTTCAGAATGGGGGCGCATGGCGTAGCCAGTAGCTGCGTCCAGCCCAACCAAGAAGAGGCATCATCATGAACATGCCCCGAGCCGGCGGTATCATCAATCAGGCAATCAAGGACAAGATTGCGCTCTACAATGCCTACATGCCTTTCGTGAAGGGTGGGGGCCTGTTCCTGCCCACCAATCGCCAGTGCAAGCTCGGCGAGGAAGTCTTCGTGCTGCTGACTCTCATGGACGATCCCGAGCGCATCCCCCTGACCGGTAAGGTCATCTGGATCAATCCGCGGCAGCAGGGCATGCGTGCCGCCGGCATTGGCATACAGCTGATCGGCGAGGAAGGCGACAAGGCCCGCCGGAAGATTGAAACCTTCCTTGCCGGCGCCCTCAAGGCGGATCGCCCCACGCATACCATGTAAAGCCACCTCATCCCCTGCAGGCCGGCATATGCCGGCCTTTTGTTTGGCGAGACCTTTTCGATGTTCATCGATTCCCACTGTCATCTCGATCGACTGGACCACGCCGCGCTGGGTATGGACGTGGACGGTGCACTGGCACATGCACGGTCGCGCGGCGTGGAACACTTCCTTTGCATCGGCGTGGATCTGGAAACCCTGCCCCAGGTGCTTGCGGTGGCGGAAGCCCATGGCGATGTCTCCGCTTCCGTAGGCGTGCATCCCTTGCACCTGGATTCCCTCGAACCGGAAATCGAGCGGCTGGTCGAGCTTGCTGCGCACCCAAAGGTTGTCGCGATTGGCGAAACCGGCCTTGATTACCATTACGACAAGGAGTCTCCCGACGACCAGCAACGCCGCTTCCGCAAGCATATCGAGGCTGCGCGCCACACCGGCAAGCCCCTCGTGGTTCATACCCGGGAGGCGCGCGCCGACACGCTTCGCATTTTGCGGGAAGAGGGCGCTACGTCCGGTGTCCTGCACTGCTTCACCGAGAGCTGGGATATGGCAAGGGCGGCCCTGGATCTGGGCTTCTACATCTCTTTCTCCGGGATCGTTACCTTCGCCAATGCCCATGAGCTACGCGACGTGGCTACCCGGGTTCCTGTTGACCGGCTATTGATCGAGACCGACTCTCCATGGCTGGCCCCAGTTCCGTATCGAGGCAAGTCCAATCAGCCCGCATATGTCGTTGACGTGGCGTATGCCATGGCGAAGTTGCGGGGCATGAGTGTCGAAGAGCTGGGGCAGCGGACGACCGAGAACTTTCGGCGCCTCTTTTTGTCGGGGAGTCGGCCTCCCGCCTGAGTCGGCCGGCGTTATCGGCCTGGCAAAAAATACCCGGCGTCTGGGGGTGACGCCGGGCCAAGATAGTTCGCAGTAACAGGGGGCCGCGCTTACAACGCTCTCTCAATATAATTGACCAGTAGCTCAAAACCGCCAGCCCCGTTCTGCTGTTTACCGTATGCATAAAGTGGCGGTTTACTTCTGGACGCTAAATCCGGGGGATCTTTATGACTTTATGGTCATTTGCCCGGCAGCCTGTTTATACTCGGGCGCATGTAGCGGCGGTGCGCACACAGGTTGAGAGCGCCCGTTTTTTTGTGGGTCGTCGTTGGCCCGATGCAATCTGGGGGTGGGTGATGAGTGATCTGGCCAAGGCGACGCAGAAAGCCCGCGAATTCCGCCAGCGTGAACAGGCCATCCTGGACTGTGCGCTTCAGCTTTTCATCGAGATGGGCGAGGACCGGGTCACCGTCGAGATGATTGCGGACAAGGTTGGCATCGGCAAAGGCACGATCTACAAGCACTTCGAGACCAAGAACGAGATTTATCTCCTGCTCATGATCCGTTACGAGGAGGAGCTTGCCGACCTTTTCCGCAGCGTCGACACGACCCGAGACAAAGAGGCGTTGATGCGCGAGTACTTCCGCTTCCGTGTCCAGGATCCGGACAAGTACCTGCTTTTCGATCGCCTGGAATCCAAGCTCATGGCCGATAAGGCCGTGCCCCAGCTCCTTGAGAAGCTGCACGCCATCCGGGCGTCCAATTTCGAGAAGCTGACCAGCATCGTGAAGGCCCGCATCGAGGAGCAAAAACTGGCCGACGTTCCTCCGGAGTACCACATTTGTGCCGCCTGGGCCCTGGCACATGGGGCTTCGGCCCTGTGCAAGTCAGCCTTCTACAAGAAGGTGATAACCGATCAGGACTCCTTCTTCGACTTCCTGCTCAGCTCCGGCGTGCGAATGGGCAACCGCAGCCTGCATGAGAAGGACGGAAAATAAGACGGGTATCCAACCGGACAGTTCTGAAAAGGTCGCCTGCGGGCGACCTTTTTATTGGCGCTTTTGCCAATGTTTTTGAGGATTTGCGTCACTTGACCGGGCCGGGGTCAGCCTTCAAGATACGGCACCTTTTCGGGCAGGCTCCTTCCTGCCCAAGCGGCGCCCAGGCCGGGTTTCCCGTCCAGGGATGTCACTCCCTCAATCCGAACAACTCAGCCGAGGATTCCATGAAGGCTCTTGTTGCTGTCAAGCGCGTTGTTGACTACAACGTGAAGGTTCGCGTCAAGGCGGACAAGACTGGCGTTGAACTTGCCAACGTCAAGATGGCCCTGAACCCCTTTGACGAGATCGCCGTGGAAGAAGCGGTGCGTCTGAAGGAAAAGGGCATCGTCACCGAGATCATCGTGACCACCGTCGGCCCCGCCGTCGCCCAGGAGCAGCTGCGTACCGCGCTGGCTCTCGGCGCCGACCGCGCCATCCTGGTCCAGACCGACGACGAAGTGCAGCCCCTGGCCGTGGCCAAGATCCTGAAGGGCATCGTCGACGCCGAGCAGCCCCAGCTCATCATCCTTGGCAAGCAGGCCATCGACGGTGACAACAACCAGACCGGCCAGATGCTGGCCGCGCTGGCCGGCCTCCCGCAGGGCACTTTCGCCTCCGTGGTCAAGGTCGAGGGCGGCAAGGCCCAGGTCACCCGTGAAATCGACGGCGGCCTGCAGACCGTGGAGCTCAGCCTGCCTGCGGTCGTCACCACCGACCTGCGCCTGAACGAGCCGCGCTACGCCTCCCTGCCGAACATCATGAAGGCCAAGAAGAAGCCGCTGGACACCAAGTCCCCGGCCGACTACGGCGTCTCCGCCCTGGCCTCGATCAAGACCCTGAAGGTCGATCCGCCTGCCGAGCGCAAGGCCGGCATCAAGGTCAAGACCGTCGATGAACTCGTTGAAAAGCTGAAGAACGAAGCGAAGGTGATCTGAACATGAGCATTCTCGTTTACGCCGAACACGACAATGGCGCCATCAAGGGTGCCACGCTGAACACCGTCACCGCCGCCCGCGCGATCGGTGGCGACATCCACGTGCTGGTCGCCGGCCAGGGCTGCCAGGCCGCTGCCGAAGCCGCTGCCAAGATCGATGGCGTGGCCAAGGTCCTGGTTGCCGATAATGCCGCCTATGGCCATCAGCTTGCCGAGAACGTCAGCCAGCTGGTTGCCGAACTGGGCAAGGGCTACAGCCACATCCTGGCGCCCGCCACCACCAACGGCAAAAACTTCCTGCCGCGCGTGGCCGCGCTGCTGGACGTGAACCAGATCTCCGAAATCTCCAAGGTTATCTCCGCCGATACCTTCGAGCGCCCGATCTATGCCGGCAACGCGATCGCCACCGTGCAGTCCACCGATGCCATCAAGGTCCTGACCGTGCGCCCGACCGGCTTCGACGCCGCTGCCGCCACCGGTGGCTCGGCTGCCATCGAAGCCGTGGCCGTGGCCAAGGATGCCGGCGTGTCCTCCTTCGTGGGTGAAGAGCTGGCCAAGTCCGACCGTCCGGAACTCGCCGGCGCCAAGATCGTCGTCTCCGGAGGCCGCGGCATGGGCAACGGTGAAAACTTCAACATCCTGTACTCGCTGGCCGACAAGCTCGGCGCCGCCGTCGGTGCCTCGCGCGCCGCCGTGGACGCCGGCTTCGTGCCCAACGACATGCAGGTTGGCCAGACCGGCAAGGTCGTGGCGCCGCAGCTGTACGTGGCCGTCGGTATCTCCGGCGCCATCCAGCACCTGGCCGGCATGAAGGATTCCAAGGTGATCGTCGCGATCAACAAGGACGAGGAAGCCCCGATCTTCCAGGTGGCCGACTACGGCATCGTGGGTGACCTGTTCACGATCGTGCCGGAACTGACTGGCAAGATCTGAAGCCGATGCTCCAGAAAAGGCCCGCCGTAAGGCGGGCTTTTTTTTGCGCCTTATTCAGGCTGGCGATTTACATGTGTCGCCAGTTTCTTACCCCATTTCATTCTTTTTAACGTAACTCCATCCTGATATGCCAACCCATGGGAATAGAGTGTTGGCCTGCGATTCCTGCAGATTCAGGAGTGCTGAAATGAAAAGCGAACTCGAGCCCGCCGAGCCCATCAAGCCGGGTAAACGGCCGCTGCATGATCGTGACGACTCGCGGCAGGAGCGCGAGAAGGACTATGTGAAGCAGGTTCACCAGCCGCATCCGACGCAGCATCAGCAGCAGGGCGGCCAGCGTGGCAGGCAGCATCATTGAATGAGGGGAAGTCCGGAACTGTCTGCGGGCCAGGGCTGAGCCTCTGCCAAAGGGCGCGAGTCAGTTTCTTGCAGGAAGCGACCAGCCCTTGGCGCTTTCAGTGACGCGCCCCTCGTCACGTAACTTGATCAAGTGCGCATGCAGTGAAAACTGCGCCACGGCGTGCAGGGCCGGATTCACGTCGTCGTAGACCAGCGGGGTCAGCGCGGAAATGCTCCGCGGCTCCATTTCCAGCCTGCCGAGTACCTTGGCCTCACGAGCCAGCCGATGCTGAATGGTGTATTGCACCAGTCCCTGCGCATTCGCGATCAGGTCGCCATGACCCGGTGCAATGGTCTCGATGTCTTCTTGCACAAGCATTTCCAGCGAACGGATGTAGTCCGCCATGTTTCCAGAGGGCGGAATGATGACCACCGTCGAGCCATTGATGAGATGGTCTCCACTGAAGAGCTGGCGCTCCTCTTTCAGGAGATAGCAGAGGTGGTTCCCGACGTGTCCTGGCGTATGCAACGCCTGCAGCCGGAATTCGCCGGCTGCAAGGACATCACCGTGTTCCAGCTGCTGATCGATGGCGACTCCGGCCTGGGCAGGGTCTCCTTCCAGCGGCGCCTGTCCCAGGATTCTTGCTCCTGTCCGCTTCTGCAGCTCAAGCGCTGCCGGCGCATGATCAAGATGCGTGTGCGTCAGCACGATCCAGCGGATGCGGCCGCCGATGGCCTGGGCGGCGCTAAGCAGCGCATCGACATGGGCCGACAGCGCGGGCCCGGGATCCAGCACCGCGATTTCCTTGCGCCCGATCAGGTAACTGTTGGTGCCCGGCCCCGTCATGAAGCCGGGGTTGGGCGCGAGCACCCGCGTCACCAGCGGCGATAGCGCGACCGGCATTCCTGGAACCAGTTCAGGCACGGATCAGTCCGCGTTCACGGGCAACGGCGCTGAGTTCCGGTCGCAGGCTGCGTTTGATGGTCGTGTATGTGGCGCGATGCTTTTCCGCCATGGCCTCGGCAAAAGCCAGTGCCTCGGGGAACAGCGCTGATTCACCGTAGATACGATCCGCCACCTTCATCCGGTAGGCCTCGAGTCCACCCACGGCCTTGCCGGTCAACGCGAGGTCGCGCAGCGCCTGCGGGTCCGGCAGAAGCCTGATGATGTCGACCATCACGGGCGTGAAAGGGATCTTGATGTTGACCTCGGAGAAGCAGAAGCGACCGCGGTCCTCGCGCATGAAGCGGAAATCGCAGGCCGAGGCGAGAATCGCGCCGCCCGCGTAGCAGTTGCCGTTGAGGGCGGCGATCACCGGCAGGTTCAGCACGGCGACCCGCAGCAGCAGGCTTTCGAGCTGGGCCACGAAGGCCTGGAAACCTTCGGGTGACTGCGTCAGCAACCACGGCAGGTCGATGCCGTTGCAGAAGGTCTTGGGATGATCGCTGGTGATCAGCAGGGCGGCATTGTCGGGATAGCTTTCGATCCGGTCGAGCATCTGGTGGTACTCGATCAGGACATCGGGATTGAAGGTATTGTCCTTTTCCCCGTTGGTCAGGGTCAGGACGTATACGGCGCCTCTTTTTTCCAGCTTCATGAATGACATGGTTGAGCTCCTCGCAAGCGCCGGAGTCTAACGGCAGGACCGGACAGAGGCTAGAATGGCGCCCGGAGGCCCGCCATGCTTGCAGTTCTTTCCCCCGCGAAAACACTGGACTACGACAGTCCGGTTCCCGATTTGCCGCTGACCATGCCCGTATTCGTGAAGCAGAGCGAGGCCCTGATTGGCCTCCTGCGCGACCTGCCGGTGGCAGAGGTCGCTCGGCTCATGGATATAAGCGACAAGCTGGCAGGGCTGAATGTCGCCCGGTATGCTGAATGGTCGCCGCGCTTCACCCGGGCCAACTCCCGTGCTGCCGTGCTGGCCTTCAAGGGCGACGTCTACGAGGGCATGGCGGCCTGGACTTTCAGCCCGGACGACCACGCCTATGCCCAGGCGCACTTGCGCATCCTCTCCGGTCTTTATGGCCTGCTGCGGCCGCTCGACCGGCTCCAGCCCTATCGCCTGGAAATGGGAACGCCACTGGCCACTCCGAAGGGCAGGAATCTTTACGAGTTCTGGGGCGACACGCTGGCGAAGGCGCTGAACCGGGCGCTGGCGGAGCAGGGCGACGACGTGCTCGTCAACCTGGCGTCCGAGGAGTACAGCAGGGCCGCCCTCACGCCGGCGCTCAAGGCGCGTGTAGTGACACCGCAGTTCCGTGAGGAAAAGGACGGCAAACACAAGATGGTGAGCTTCTATGCCAAGCGGGCCCGGGGACTGATGGCTGCCTACATCGTGCAGAACCGCCTGGCGGATCCGGCCGCGCTCCTGGATTTCCGCTGTGACGGCTATGCCTTCAATCGCGCGCTTTCAGCTGGCGACACGCTGGTCTTCACGCGCAGGATGCCTGCCAAGTGACGCGGTCCAAGCCCGCCGCGCGCCAATATCTGGATAAACGGAGAGTCTCATGACCGAACTGACCGAGCAGCAACGCACCGAACTCGAGGCCGCCGCCTTCCGTCGTCTCGTGGCGCACCTGCGCGAGCGCAGCGATGTGCAGAACATCGACCTGATGAATCTGGCCGGATTCTGCCGCAACTGCCTGTCCAAATGGTACCGGGCCGCGGCCGAGGAGAAGGGGCTCGTGCTCAGCGATCCCGAGGCCCGTGAAATCGTCTATGGCATGCCCTACGACAAGTGGAAGGCGCAGTTCCAGAAATAGGCGTTTTTACGGCCTGACGGGAAGCGCGGGAACGTGCATCCGGCTGTCCCGATTCGCTACCTGGGCAGCCCTGTCCGGACCTTGGCGTCTGCCCTGACAAGGCCTCTGAAAACGGCTAGAATCCGCGCCCTCAAATCCCCCCCGCCGCAGATGAGGACCCCGACGTGAGCGCCGAGACCATCACCGCCCTGCAGGACGACCATTTCGGTCGCTGGAAGAACCGCGAAGCCATTGCCGAAACCATGATTCCCATGATCGGCAAGCTCTACCGCGAGCGTAACGTCATCATCGCCGTGTATGGCCGCAGCCTGGTCAACAATTCCGTCATCCAGATCCTCAAGCACCACCGTCGCGTGCGCATGATTGCCGGCGACCTGTCCGTGGTGGACACCTATCCGCTGCTGGAAGTGCTGAGTCGCCTTGACCTCGGCCCTTGCATGGTCGACATCGGCAAGCTCGCCATCGATTTCCGTGAAGCCGGCGGCGGTGACGTCGAGGCCTTCGTACGCAAGGCCGTGGCACCGGTGGTCGGCGTGAAGGACGAAGGCCTCGCCACCGACATCGTGCTGTTCGGCTTCGGCCGCATCGGTCGCATGCTGGCCCGTCTGCTGGTCGAGAAGACCGGTTCCGGCAACGGCATGCGCCTGCGCGCCATCGTCGTGCGCAAGACGCAGGAAGGTGATCTGCAGAAGCGCGCCTCGCTGCTGCGCCGCGACTCCGTGCACGGCCCCTTCGACGGCACGATCGCCGTGGATGAAGAGAACGAGGCCATCATCGCCAACGGCAACTTCATCAAGGTGATCTACGCGAGCAAGCCGGAAGACGTCGACTACACCCAGTACGGCATCAGCAACGCCATCCTGATCGACAACACCGGAAAGCTGAAGGACGAGGAAGGCCTCGGCCGGCACCTGAACAGCAAGGGCATTTCCCGTGTGATCCTGACGGCCCCGGCCAAGGGCGCGATCAAGAACATCGTGTACGGCGTGAACAGCAACAGCATCAGCACCGACGACAAGATCCTGTCGGCCGCTTCCTGCACCACCAACGCCATCACCCCTGTGCTGAAGGTGCTGGACGAGAAATACGGCATTGTTTCCGGCCACGTGGAGACGGTGCACAGCTTCACCAATGACCAGAACCTGATCGACAACTACCACAAGGCCGATCGCCGCGGCCGCTCCGCCGTGCTGAACATGGTCATCACCGAAACCGGCGCTGCCAAGGCGGTCGCCAAGGCACTGCCGCAGCTGCAGGGCAAGCTCACCGGCAACTCCATCCGCGTGCCGACCCCGAACGTTTCGCTGGCCATCCTGAACCTGACTTTCCCGAACGCGGTCACCCGCGAGGACGTCAACGAGTACCTGCGCCAGGTGGCGCTCTACTCCGACCTGCAGGGCCAGATCGACTACACCAATTCGACGGAAGTCGTGTCCACGGACTTCATCGGCTCCCGTTCCGCGGGCGTGTTCGATGCCCAGGCCACCATCGTCAATGGCAACCACGTGACGCTGTACGTCTGGTACGACAACGAGATGGGCTACAGCTGCCAGGTCGTGCGCATCGTCCAGCAGATGGCCGGCGTGAAGTACCAGAGCTTCCCGCCCGCGGATGCCTCTGTGCACTGATCGCGCCGCGTGTTGTGTGTGAAAATCGGGCCGGCTAATGCCGGCCCGATGCTTTTCGGAACGGGTTCGACGACTGGTTTTACGGGCCGGCGGCAGGGCGGGTTTCTGGATTGAGGGCGATGGGTATGGCGTTGCGTAG
This sequence comes from Moraxellaceae bacterium, assembly GCA_029237815.1. GTDB lineage: Bacteria > Pseudomonadota > Gammaproteobacteria > Pseudomonadales > Moraxellaceae > UBA2031. The sequence goes on along the minus strand of JAQZBP010000002.1, from coordinate 192,279 downwards.
CGTGCTGCTTGGGGTTGCGGCAAGCCTTGTGCTGGCGGGTTGCGCCTCGGCGCCGCCCCGGGCGGCGCCGCCGCTGCCTGTCACGCTGGGCGGCGTCGCCTTCAGCAGCATGCAATGGCAGGTGAAGCTGGGGGAAATACCGTCAGCCGAAATCGGGGTCGGTCTGCATCGTGACCTTCAGGAGGCGCTGGATAGCCTGGACGGTACACTGTCCACCTACCGTCCCGATAGCGAACTGATGCGCTTCAACCGCCATCCCGTGGGAGAGTGGCTGCCAGTGTCGCCGCCCCTGCTGCGGGGCGTCGTTACCGCCATTGAGGTCGGGGTGCTCTCGCAGGGCGCTTATGACATTACGGTCGGCCCTCTGGTGGAGCTCTGGGGCTTTGGCGCCAGCACAGCGCCCGCGGCGATGCCGTCGGCAGAGGCAATTGCCGCGGCGAGGGCGGCGCTGGGCGCGCGGCACATCAGGATCGATCGAGACCGGCACGCGCTGGTACGTCTGCGCGACATCCGGCTGGACCTGTCGTCGCTGGGCGAAGGCGCCGGAGTCGACGCACTTGCCGCCGTGCTGGAGCGAGCCGGCGTGGAAAGCTATCTCGTGACGGTGGCGGGCACGGCCCGTGTACGTGGCGTACGGCCGGATGGCGACGCGTGGCAGATGGCCATCGAGCAGCCCGACGGCAACAGACTGCCCGCCAGACGCCTGCAGCTGGCCGATCACGTGGTCTCCACGTCGGGCGCCTACCGGAATTTCCGCGAGATCGCGGGCCGGCGCTATTCGCACACCATCGATCCAGAAACGGGCTATCCGGTGACGCACGCCGGCGTGTCCGTGACGGTGGTGCTGCCGGCCACCGCCGGTGCGCAAAGAGCGGATGCGCTAGCGACCGCCTTCAACGTGCTGGGCCCCGACCGGGGCCTGGCGCTGGCGGGCGAGCAGGGTCTCGCCGTGCTCTATATCGAGCGGGCCGGAGAAGGGCTGCGTGAGCGCTGGAGTCCGGCGTTCGAGGTCTTCCTCTCCCGCTGAACGCAAGCGGCTCTGGCAGCGGGTTGTCCAGAGCTTTCGCCCGGACGAGGCCGTGCTAAGGTTCGCGAAGGTGAGGGGAAGTCATGGCCTGGATCTATCTTTTGCTGGCGGCGGCCTTCGAGGTGCAGTGGGCCGTCACCATGAAATACACGCAGGGCTTCACCCGGTTATGGCCATCGCTGGCCTGCGTGGCGGGCATGGTGGTGTCGGTATGGCTGCTGGCCCTGGCGCAGCGCACGTTGCCGGTCGGCACGAGCTATGCGGTGTGGACGGGCCTCGGGGCCGTGGGGACGGCCATCTGCGGCATGTTCCTCTTCAACGAATCGCGTGAGCTGGCCCGGGTCCTGTGCATACTGCTCATCGTATCCGGCGTATTGGGCCTCGGGCTGCTGTCCCGGAACGGCTGAGTCCGGGCCTCAACAAGAAAAAGGGAATCACAACCAGTGTCAGCCTTCCTGCAACGACTGAAGACCTGGCTCGCACGCGCAGCCGACAGCATCGGCCGTCGCCTGCGCCAAAGCTTCTTTCTCTACCTCGCGGCGGTGTTCACGGTCATCGCCGTCATTGACGCTGTCACCGTCAACTATTTCGGCGGCATGCGGCAGTCGACCTTCGACACCATGCTGCGCCTGCGCGTGAATGTGCCGGAGCCCGATCCGGAGATCATCATCGTCGACATCGACGAGAAGTCGCTGGCGGCCATGTCGGCCGACTACGGGCGCTGGCCCTGGCCGCGCCAGGTGCTGGCGGAATTCCTCGATAACGTGAATGCGCAGGAGCCCAAGGCTGTCGTCTTCGATGTGCTCTTCAGCGATCCCGACATCCAGAATCCGGACAGCGACGCCTATTTCAACGAGGTGCTGGGGCGGAGTCCGAACGTGTTTCTCCCCATGCTGCGGCTCGATGCGCGCCATGACACGCTCTCGCGGTTGCCGGCAGCGCGCGTGCCGGGTGCAGTGGCGACCGCGCTCGCGGTGGAGGACGCCCGGCTCGCCATGGTGCTGCCGCCCTTCGAGGCGATACAGAAGCCCGGCCATCTCGGCACGCACAACGTCTATCCCGACAGCGACGGCGTGGTGCGACGCTATCCCGTGCGCCTCGATGCGCAGGGCTGGCTGCTGCCGTCCTTGCCCTTTGCCGTGGCGCAGGCCGAAGGGAAGGGCGGCGATGCGCCTGCCGCGTTGCTGCTCAACTGGCGCGGCAAGCCCTTTACTTACCGCTATGTCAGCTTCAGCGATGTCTATCTCGATGCGCTGAAGGAAAGCCCGACGCGGCCCGCCGACGAGTTCCGCGGCAAGATCCTCGTGATCGGTTCCACGGCGGCGGGCCTGCTCGACGTGCGCGGCACGCCGCTGGACCGCTCCTTCCCGGGTGTCGAGATCCTCGCGACCGCCATCGACAACCTGCGTCATGGCGACTGGCTGCGCGCGCCGGAGGCGAAGTTCTTCTACCTCGGCATGGCCCTGCTCATCATCTGGGGCACGGCCTTCGCCTTCTGGCGCCATGGCGCCTCCAACAAGCTGGACCGCGTCTACGGCCTTTCGCAGTTCGTATTGCTGGGCTTCTCCTATGCCACGGTCAATGTCGGAAACGTCTACATCAACCTGACCGGGCCGGTGTTCATCGGCGCCCTGTATTTCTCGGTCGCGCGTATCTACGCTTTCGCCACGGAGCGGGCACTGGACAGCTCGCTGGTCGCGCGCACGGACAGCAGCGGCGCCACTCTGCGCGGGCTCATGCTGGTCCTGCGCTTCCGCCTGGAGACGCGCGAGGAGGCGGCGATCGGCAAGCTCGCCACGCGTATCGAGCGGAGTGGCCTGCGCGACAGCAGTGTCGAGTATGTGCAGGGCCGGCAGAAGGGCCTGTGGCGGCTCTTCGAGAACACCCTCGTGGTGTGCTGGCTGCACGATGCCGGTGATGAGCCGGGCTGGCAGGAAGTGCGCCAGGCCGCCGACACCCTCCTGCGTGACCTGGGCCAATCCATTACCGAGGCCGGCGTGACGGCGGCATTGCCGCTGGAGCGACTGGTCAGCTTCCGCGCCGAAGGGCGCATCCGCGGAGACACTCCCGAGGACTGGCAGGCCCTGTTGGCCGCGGCACTTCTGGAAAAAGGAGACAAGCACTCATGACAATGTTCCAACTACGCCGCATGCTGCTGGCCAGCGCGCTGGCGCTGCCCGCCATCGTGGCGCAGGCAGCCGACCCGGGCACGCTCACCCGTGCCGAGCCGCTGCGTGAAAAGCCTTTCGCCGACGCCAAAATACTGGTCAATGCCGCCAGTGGTGCGAAGGTGGAAATCCTTTTGCGCAACGGCGGCTGGTACCAGGTGAAGTCGGGCACCAGGACCGGCTGGGTGCGGATGCTCAGCGTGCGTCGTACGACGGCACCGGCCGGTAGCAGCATCACCGGCCTTGCGGGGGTCGCCTCGGGCCGTACCGGCACCGGCACCGTGACCACGACCACGGGAGTGCGTGGCCTCGATGCCGAGAAGCTGACCGCGGCGAAGTTCGATGAGGCGCAAGTGGCGAAGGCGGAAACCTACCGCACCAGCCGCAAGGACGCTGCCGCGTTCGCTGCCCAAGAAAAGCTGGCGGTACGCGATGTGAAACCGCTGCCGGCGCCGGTGAAGAAGTGAGAACAACCATGATGAAGCCAATCAAGCATACCCTCGTCGCGCTCACCCTCGTGGCGGCCTCTGCCACCGCGGGCGCAGTGGATCTCGGCGGCCTGGTCGACCGCAAGGCGCTCGACCAGGCCGCGCGCGACAAGCTCAACGTCAAGACCGACAGCAGCAATGCGGCTGACGTCGCCATTCCCCTCACCGGAAATCCCTCCGATGCCGACGAGGAAAAGCTCGGTCGCGAAATCGCGGGTCGCCTGCTGGGCGCCGCGCCGCTCGTCAAGGATGACAAGCTCCAGCAGTACGTGAACCGCGTGGGGCGCCATGTCGCGGCGCAGAGCGGCCGTCCCGACCTCAACTGGACCTTCGGCGTGATCGAGTCGCCGAGCGTGAACGCTTTTGCGGCGCCGGGTGGCTATGTGTTCATAACGCGCGGCCTGTATGCGCTGCTGACCAGCGAGGCGGAGCTGGCCGGCGTGCTGGGCCACGAGGTCGGGCATGTGAATGCCCGTCATCACGTGCGCCTGATGCAGAAGCAGCGCGTGGTGTCGATGGGGCAGGAGTTCCTGCTCAAGAAGGCGGGCAATGACACGGTGAAGAAGCTGGTCGGCAACGGCGCCGAAATCCTGGCTCGCTCGCTCGACAAGGAGTCGGAATTCGAAGCGGATCGCCTGGGGGTTTATTACGCCACCCGATCCGGCTATGACAGCTACGGACTGCCGGCCGTGCTCGACCGTCTGCAGGCGAGTGGCGCAAGCGACCGTTTCACGCTGCTGTACAAGACGCACCCCTTGCCGGGCGACCGCATGACTGCGCTGGATACGGCCATGTCGGGGCGTTATGACACGCTGGCGCCGGGCGCCACGCTGGAGAAGCGGCTGCCGAAGTTGCCGCCGGCGCCGGCGGCTCCTGCCCCGGCGAAATGAACGACGCCTGGTCTTAGCAGCAACTTTCGCTGCAGCTGGCCGCGCCATTCAGACGCGTTAATAGTCGCGCGAATAAAAGGGCCGCCCCGGATTTCGGGGCGGCCCTTTTTCATTGCCATCGCATGTGCCGGGGCACACGCGTTCAGGCGTCGCTTACGATGATTTGCCGCGGCCGCCGTGCGAGGCTTCACCACCCTTGCGGCCGGCCTTCCGAGCTTCCTCGCTGTCGAACTCGTGCGCCGTGCCTTTCTCGTGCGCCGCCTGGCCGCCCTTGCTGGCGATCTCGCGCTGCTTCTCCTTGTCCATCGAGGCGAAGCCCTGCTTGCCGGAGGACTTGCCTCCCGAATTCCTGTCGCTGCTAGCCATGCTCATTACTCCTGTGATGGGGAATGTATCCACCGCTACGAAATTATAGTTGGGCCACAAGCATGAGCTGTCGCTGGCTGAAGCGAAGCGTTTGATTGTTGTAATGGAGGCTCAGCATTGCACCCTGCCGGAACGTGGCAGTGTTGCCGGGCGATCCATGCCGATCTGGAGCCCCGGCGTGCGGGGCGGCGCTGGCCGGTGCAGCTAGACTTCGACAATGCCCGACACCTTTATGCAGGTGGTCCTGTGCCATTACGCCCCGAGTTTTCCCGGTCCTTTACTCCAGACCCGTCCCCCGGCGAGCTGGAACTGCTCGCCGCCCGGTTGCGCGACGACGTCGTGTATATCGCGCAGGAAATCGGTGAGCGCAACGCGGCGAATCATGCCGCCCTCGAGGCGGCGGCACGCTTCATCGAGCAGCGCCTGCGCGCGGCGGGTACCACTCCGCAGCGCCTGGTGTACGACGTGGACGGCAGGACCTTCGCCAACATCGAGGTGGAGTTGCGCGGCGTCGCGAAGCCGAACGAGATCGTCGTGCTTGGTGCGCATTACGACAGCGCTCCGGGCTCGCCCGGAGCCAACGACAACGCCTCCGCACTGGCTTGCCTCATCCATCTTGCCGGGCGGCTCGCCGGCCGGAGGTCGGCGCGCACCCTGCGGCTGGTGGCCTTCACCAACGAGGAGCCGCCCTTCACACGGACCCGGAGGATGGGCAGCCGTGTCTATGCCCGGCGGGCGCGGCGCGAGGGTGTCGATATCAGGGCGATGGTGTGTCTTGAAACCATCGGCTACCGCGACACGCGCAAGGGGAGCCAGCGCTTTTCGCTGGGAGGGCTGCTGCTGCCCAATCAGGGTGACTTCATCGCGCTGGTGTCGAACTGGCGTTACCGGCGCTTGTTGGCACCGGCCGCGGCGGCGTTCAGCCAGCGCAGTGCCGTCGACATCCACGGCCTGGTCCTACCCTCGCACATGCCGGGGGCCTGGAGTTCCGATCACTGGTCATTCTGGAAGGAGGGCTTTCCAGCCTTCATGGTCACGGACACCGCGCCGATGCGGTATCCCTGGTATCACACGCCGGACGACACGCCCGAGAAAGTGGACTACGCCTTTCTCGGGCAGGTGGCCGCGGGGATCGAGGGAGTGCTGGAGGACCTGCTCGGCATCGAGGCCTGAGCGCGTCAGGAGTGCTGCAGGGGAGGAGAAAATGGTGGGTCGTCCGCGACTCGAACGCGGGACCAACGGATTAAAAGTCGCTTCATTGCTCTATTGGTTCTAATGAAAACAATGCCTTGCGTCGCGCGCAGTTGTCTTTTTTAAGTCTAAGAGTGCCCAAGAGTAGGAGGGAGTTGGATGCGTAGCTACGATATCGCTACGGATGCTGGCAACTTTAAGGGGTTTGGGGCATGCCCCAAATATGAAAGGGCCGGGGGCGCGAGCACCCGCGGGGTTGGGGGTGTCCCCCTGCTCAATAGGATTTTTATTGCTACGGATATTAAGAAAAGATGAGGGGCGAGAATGCGCGAAGTTGATGAGTTATTTGTCAGTAAGGCGAGTGTGAAACTATTTCACTATACAAGCATTTCCTCGTTGCTTGGAATTGCAGAGAGCAGGACCTTGTGGGCCAGCAATGCATATTTTCTCAATGATTCTGCTGAGATAACTCATGCATGTGATGTATTCGAATGGGTGATTGACGATACTATTTCCTTATCTATTGAAAATGATAGGAATGTGGAATTTTTAAGGCAGCTAAAGAAGTGGATTGGCTCTTTTAAGAGAGGGATTTACAACATATTTGTATTTTCGCTATCGGAGCAGTCCAATCTCTTGAGTCAGTGGAGGGGCTACACCCCCTATGGAAAAGGCGTTAGTTTGTGTTTTCCTGCTGGGGTTATTAACGGAATTCTTGGAAAAAATGGATTCAGGTTGGCCAAGTGCGTTTATACAGAAGGCGAGAAGAGAGAAATAATTAATAGCTTGCTTGATAAACTTATAAGGTCTTTCGTCAATGAATTTTTTGGGAAAGAAATTAATGGCGGACGAGTAGATACTAGATATTTTCAGTTTCTGGAGCGCTTCAGGGGTGAAATATTGCAGGTTTTACTAATTATTAAGAGTAGCGCCTTCATAGAGGAGCAGGAGTGGAGGTTGATTTCTCCGTATTACCCTGGTATCGCCGTTCCAGAAGTTAAGTTCAGGGCGGGCGCATCTATCTTGATTCCCTATCTTGAAATTTCGCTGCCAGATGATGGTCATATATTCGATCACGTTCTTCTGGGCCCTTCTCAATATCAAGCGCACGCCGTTGCCGCATTAGATATGTTCTTGCTTAGTAAGGGCCTATGCAGCCTCGCAGGTGGCTCAGGATTGCCATACAGGCAGTGGTGATCATTTCTCTTTTCCAAAAGTTTGCTTGCTCAGAAAGTATGGAATAATCTTACATTCAGATCGGTGGTTGCGCTCCCCGATAAGTCTGCTCGGTTGAGAGCCCTTGAGCTCCCTGAAGCATCTCAAAGCCGCACTTGATATTTCCTCATTGATTAGCGAGGTGTATTGGTGCGGCTGTCTAATTCGCTCCCTTACGCTTCGAAGTGCGCTTGGGAGCGGCAATGCAAAAACGAATTCGATCTGATTTTACAGCTGGCGTAGGCGTGGCCCCCGCCTGCGGCGTGGCACCTGTGCCTGCTGCTGGCGGGGCGGACGGCAGTCCCCGTGTAGTAACTACGGGGCGAAAGATACTCTCCTTAGAGGCCATGGCTGGTGGTGAAAGTCCTCCAGACTTTGATCCTGAAACTGGAGAGCCAGTAATACCCGTCTCCTACGTTTCGCATGCGAAACTAATTCGGCACCTACAGCCCGACGAGACATCCAGTCCCTCAATCGCACTGATAGACGCCTTGGCATTCTCCCTTGTGCCTCCCGATGGTTGCGACCATGAGTGGCTTCTGGAAGAGATGCGCAGCTTCTTGCCGATTGCCTCGGTTGAGGTAAGGGCGGGCTACAACGGATTCAAGCATTCGGCCAGATTCGGGGACGGGGCTGGTTTGATTGCTTGGGGCGGCAACTCACAGCGAGGGCGCGTCTACTTCAGTATTCAAGGGCAGGGCTGCTCACTAATTTCCGACTGGCCACGACTTTCTGCTTGGCTCGAAGCGTACAGGGCGTCAATTCGCCGTGTTGATGTTGCCCATGATGACTTTGACGGAAAGGCCGTCAGCATCGAGTGGGCGGTAGAGCAGTACCTGAATGGTGGTTTCAATGCAGGAGGCCGGCAGCCCAAGCATTGCTCAATAGGCGACTGGTTAAGCGGTGAGAAGGCAACGAGTGGAAGAACCCTCAACATTGGCTCCCGATCCGGGGGCAAGCTCTGTCGTGTTTACGAGAAGGGGAAAGAGCAGGGTAATCCCGTCAGTCCTTGGGCGCGGGTAGAGGTGGAGTGGCGTGCACAAGATCGGCTTATTCCGCTTGATGTGCTTGCTAGGCCGGGTCACTACCTTGCCGGTGCGTATCCATGCTTGAAGTTTCTCTCGGAGGAGCAGTCTCGGATCAAAACCATCGCCAAGGGTGGCACGATTTCCTTTGAGCGAGCTGTGGGCAATGGCCGCCAGCTTGTAGGGAAACTGGTCAATCTCATGCTCCAGGTGCACGGCGGGGATGCTGTTGCGGTCGTCGGTCGCCTACTGCGTCCGGGTATTCCTGCCCGGGTCGCGCCCTACAGTTACCACATCATCCGGAATCCTGAGTTGATTGATCTGGATGCCTCAGAGGCTTCGCAGGCCTGACCATGAACACGCTCGACCTGCGACAAGCCGCTGATTTTCTTAGGATTCATCCGGTCACGCTCCGGATCAAGGCCGGCAGTGGAGAGATTCCCGGGGCCAAGGTCGGCCGTCGCTGGGTCTTCCTTGACGTTGATCTGGCTGAATACCTCCGATCACAATACAAGGCGCGCGCGTCGCAGGGTGACACCTTGGAGAAATTCGAATGTCACTCTACAAACGCAAAGACTCGTCCTGCTGGTGGATCAAGCTCACCGTGTTGGGACGAACGATACAAAGAAGCACTGGGACTGAAGACAAGGTAAGGGCTCAGGAGTTCCACGACCGGCTAAAGGCGCAGTTGTGGGAAGAGCATCGGTTGGGCCGCAAGCCTAGCCGCTCTTGGGCTGAGGCAGTTTGCCGCTGGATTGATGAGACGTCTGACAAGGCGACGCACAAAGAGGATTTGATGAAGCTGCGTTGGCTTCATTCATACCTTGGGGAACTTTGGCTGGATCAGATCACTGTGCAGGTGATTGACCAGATAAAGGAAGCGAAGCTGAAGCAGGCCAGTCGAGCGACGACGAACCGATACCTCGCTCTGGTTCGCGCCATTCTCATTCGGGCAAGAGACGAGTGGGAGTGGATCGAGCGGGTCCCGAAGGTGAAGCTCTACAAGGAAAGCGCAGGTCGTGAGCGATCCTTGATGCCAGAGCAGGCTCGATTGCTTCTGGATGAGCTGCCGGAGCATCAGCGGGACGTTGTCCTGTTTGCATTGGCTACTGGGTTGCGGCAACGCAACGTGCTCATGCTGGAGTGGGGGCAGGTCAATTTGGAGCTTCGGCACGCCTTCGTGCCGGGCTGGCAGTCCAAGAATGGCCGTCCGATTTCGGTTCCGCTGAACGAGCTGGCAATGGGGGTCCTCACCCGGCAGGGGGGAAAGCATCCGATCCGGGTGTTTACCTACCAAGGCAGGCCCCTTGAGTCAGCCAATACCCGTGCTTGGAGGCGTGCCCTTGTTAGGGCGAGTATTGAGAACTTTCGGTGGCATGACCTGCGGCATACCTGGGCGACATGGCAGCGGCAGGCAGGAACGCCGACCCATGAGCTTCAGAAGCTCGGCGGCTGGAGGACTGTTGCAATGGTGGAGCGATACGCCCATCTGGCGCCGGATCAACTGGCCGGGGCCGCTGCAAGGCTGGATGGGATTTTGCCCGGGTACGATTTGGCTACGGTCGCTGAATAAGGCCGAAGCTGAATCGAGGGAAAGGCGGTAAAACCGCTGAGAAAATGGTGGGTCGTCCGCGACTCGAACGCGGGACCAACGGATTAAAAGTCCGCTGCTCTACCGACTGAGCTAACGACCCGGGGTGTTGCCAAGGGGGTGGCGCCAAGAGCCGCGTATATTACTGACGGGTTGCGGTTTGGCAACCCTTGGCCCCGGCTTTTTTCCGGCGCCGCGACGCGCACGGTGAGCGCTTCGTAGTGCCGGGTTCAGGGCCTGGCAGAGGCCTCCGGCAGCGGCTTGCCTTCCTTGTCGCTGAGCTGGATGCGTTGCCCCTCGGGTTCGTCCGCTGCGAAGAGGTGCAGGTGCACCTCGGCGCTGTTGAGCAGGGTGCCGAGCGGGCTGTTCTCGTTGCGCGCACGCTTGACGAGGTCCAGTACCCGACCATGGATCCACGGATGCGCCTGGATGGAAATGGACAGCCGGCAGGCCTTCTTGCCGCGCTTCTCGAGCCAGTCCCAGAGCTCGGCCTGCAGCTCGTGCACCTGCTTCTTGAGTTCCTCGTAGTCCTCTGCCGAGAAGGCGACCTGCATTGAATAGCGCTTGCTCAGCATGCCTCCGCTGACCTCCTCCGCAAGGCGGAAGTAAGGCTCGTAGACCTTTGCGACCGAGGGGCGCGGAGTCGCGGCCGGCTTTGGCGGTGGCGGCGCCGGCTGGGTGGGCTGGAGCGCCGGCATGACCTGCGTGGCGGCGCCGGCCAGGGCCGGATCAACGACGGGCCGCGCGTTGAAGGTGGCCGGGCGTTGGGGGTTCAGGAGCGCGTCGATCTCCGCCATGACCTCGCGGCCGTTGGGGTGGCGCTGCGAGGGATCCTTGGCCAGCAGGCGGTCGATCAGCGGCTGAAAGCGGGCGAGGTCCGCCGGCAGGCGCGGAATCGGGTCCTGGCAGTGCTTGATGGCCAGGGTGACGGCCTCCTGCGCCTGGAAGGGCGGCAGGCCGGTGAGCATCTCGAAGAGCATGACGCCGAGGCTGTAGAGGTCGGAGCGGCCGTCAAGGCGCTGCCCGCGCGCCTGCTCCGGGCTCATGTACTTTGGTGTCCCGACCGTGGATCCGGCCTGAGTGAGTTGGTTGACATCGTTGTTCATGCTCTTGGCGATGCCGAAGTCGGTGAGGATGGCGGCGTCGTCGCGTTCGCGGAACAGTACGTTGTCGGGCTTGATGTCGCGGTGCACGAAGCCCTGCTCGTGGGCGTAGGCGAGGGCGTCGGCGATTTCGCGGGTGACGCGCAGGGCCTCCTGCGGCGTCAGGCCGCCGCCCCGGATGCGCTGGGTCAGGTCGCCGCCGGCATGACAGGCCATGGCGTAGTAGTAGAGGCCGTTGGCGCTGCCGACGTCGTGGACCACGATGATGTTGGGATGGGAGAGGCCGGCCATGGTGCGCGCCTCGCGCATGAAGCGCTCGGCGAAGTCCGGCTCCTTGGCGAGCGCTGGCACCATGATCTTGAGCGCGACCTCGCGCCCGAAGGACTCCTGTACGGCAAGGAAGACCGCGGCCATACCCCCCTGGCCCAGCTTGCGCTTGAGGGTGTAGCCGGGAATCTGGATCTGGCCCATGGGATCTCCATTTCGTACGCCGGGGCAGGGCGCTTGCGGCCCGCGATGGGCCCCACTATAGCGATGGCCCGCCGGCTGTCGATGGCGTCGTGCCGCCTGCCTGCCGGCTGGCGCCTGCCGTGGTGCGAGCGGAAGGCGGACAAGAAAAAAGCGCCGCAGGGGCGCTTTTTTCAGTTTGAGCCGGAGCCTCACTCCGTACCGGTGGGGCGTGCCGGCGCGGACTTGCCCACGACGCGCAGCTGGTCGTCACGGCGCCGCGCGCGTTGCCGGATCAGGAGCTGGATGTTGTCGGTCAGGGTTTCGCTGATGCGGGTATGCGTGCGGATCATGGCGATCTTCGGCCAGGTCGCGCGCTCGCCCTGGAGGCGGAACCAGTGCCAGCGTTCGCGGTCGGGTTCCGACAGCACATGGCGGAAATGGTCCAGCGTGTAGCGCGGCGGCGCGATGGTGACGTCGCCATAGTAGCGCTGGGCCAGGACGGTGTAGGCATGGCCCAGCAGCTGCCGCGTGGCCTCGTGCTTGACCTGGGTGCGCAGGAAGTTCATGACGCCGGCGCCATGGAATTTCAGCTCCTCGCGCACGGCACGCTTGGGCCAGGACATGAAGCGGCGCTCCAGCCGGCGACGGTCGCTTTCCAGGAAGGGCACGATGTGAGGGTTGACCTGAACGGCGATGAAATAGTTCACGTTGTACAGGTGCATCAGGCGCTCGCGCGGCAGGTCGCTCTTGACCGAGCCGTCCACCCAGCGCTCGCGCGGCATGTAGGGCAGGTAGTCGCCGTCCTCGTTCTTGGTGGTGAGCGTCACGGCCGGGAACAGGATGGGCACGGCGCAGGAGGCGAGCACTGCGCTCCAGAGCAGCAGGTAGGGCGAGGTCAGCTCGTTCATCAGGCGCGATTTCTGGTGCTCGTGCACCGGCGACACGGTGATGTTCACGTGGCGGCCGGTGCGCGCGTAGGCCTCTTCGAAGCTGTATTCGCCGATGTTGCGGCGCAGGAAGGTCTCGAGCTGTTTCTGGTCGGCGAAACCTTCGCCGAGGAAGCCGCGGATCGGGCTCTTCCAGCGCCAGGCGTCGCTGTACCAGCCGTCGCCGTCGTACATGGCCTCGAGCTCGTCGTCGGTGTGCGAGCCCACCATGGCGGCCATGATGGCGCCGGCGCTGGAGCCGGAGATCACCTTGGGTAGCAGGTTGTGCTCCTGCAGCGCCTTGCAGACGCCGATATGGAAGAGGCCCAGCGTGGCGCCGCCGGAGAGCATGAGCGAAGGCTGGCCGAAGCTGCGCGACGTGTTCTCGAAGAAGCGCATTTTTTCGTCGTAGGGGATGACGCTGGCCGGTTGTGCGCAGACGTAGTTCAGCGCGTCGCAGACCTGGTCGACGTAGTCCTCGATCAGACGCTTGGTGCCGACATAGGCGCGGCAGTACAGCGCCGGGTTACCCATGTTGCCGAGGTCGTGGTGCAGGCCCTCGCGCAAGGAGCGCATCAGTTCGCGGGTCTTGTTCTGCTGCTGCAGTGTGCGCAGCGAGACGAGGCGCTCGTGGATGAGTTCGTAGTTGTAGTCCGGGGAGGTGTTGTCCAGTTTCCAGAGATCGAGCCCGGTCAGCGCGTCGAGCTCCATGCCCAGCTGTTCCCACTCCGTGTAGCTTGTCGCGTTGTCCCGTGCCCGTTCGAGTTCACTGATCTTTTTCTTCAGCTGCATGGCGGCCTCGTGATGGCGGGAATGCCTGGAATCTAGCATCCGTCCGGCTGGCGTCGATATGGATTGCCGGACAATTGACCGGTAAATGTCCAACCGCGGCCGGGGCGCCGGCGCGGCCGATGGACGACCCGATTGGCGGGATGAATGGCGGCCCGGGCATGGCCCGGCGCCACCCGTCCGCTATGCTCCGCATCTTCGTATTTGCTGGAGCCGGGCCATGTGGTGGCAGGACACCCTCACGCTCGCGGCGCGACCACGCGGCATGCACCTCGTCACAGGCGAGCTCGTGGCGGCCGTCCCCCTGTCCGGGGTTCGGGTGGGCCTGCTGCATCTCTTCCTGCAGCACACCTCGGCGGCGCTGACGCTCAACGAGAATGCCGACCCCGACGTGCGCGGCGACCTGCAACGCTGGCTGGACCGCGCCGTGCCTGACGGCGACCCCGGCTTCCGGCACACGCTTGAAGGGCCGGATGACATGCCCGCGCATATCAAGGCCTCGCTGCTCGGTTCCAGCCTGCAGCTTCCCGTCCGTGATGGCCGCCTGCTGCTGGGCACCTGGCAGGGAATCTGGCTGTGCGAATTTCGCGTGCAGGGAGGCAACCGGCGCGTCGTCGCGACGCTGCAGGGCGAGTAGGGCCGGTCTCCCTGTCGCAAGAAGACCGTCGCGGGCACAAGGCCCTGGAACCGGCGTCGAGGTCATTTCCGCTGGCCGCCGACAGCCCGCTTCATGGCGGCCGGGGTATCCGGGTTCTTTTGCAGCCGGGCCAGCGTTTGCGCGCAGCCTTGACCGGCTGTTCCGGCACCCGGGTCGACCAGGGGCAGGAGGGCGGCAAACGGCGCCGCCAGCGCACCCAGCAAGGTGGCAAGCGCAGCCTTGGCGCCGACCTTGGCCGGATCGGGGCGTACCTCGGGATCCGCAAGGCGGCCACGCACCAGGATGGGCGCGCGTACGCTGAGCGGGCTGCGGTCATGCGGACGGGCTTCGAGCGTGAGGTCCAGCCGCTCCTCCGACAGCGATACGGTGCCGCGCACCAGGATCATGGAGTCGGGCGTGTCGATAATGCCGGCCTCGGTGGCCAGCATTCCGTCGCGCGCTTTCATGCTGAGCGCCGCGCAATGCATGGGAATGTTCCTGTCGCCCGAAATGATCAACCCCAGCCCCTGGGCCACGTCCAGGCCCACCGCCTCGACCAGCAGCTGCGACAGCTCGCCCTTGCGTACCCAGAGCTGCAGGCTGCCGTCCGCAGTGGCCAGCATGCGTGCGGTCGACCGGCCCTTGCCGCTCAACCGGGCCTGACCCGCCAGCTCCCCGGTGATGAAAGGCGGCGCCACGGTTTTGCCGGATTGACCCACGGGCGTCCGCTCCGCCGCGTCGGCGAAGCGGTTGCGTGCCGTCAGCCACTGCGCCAGGCGGATGCCGGACCAGCGCAGGTCGGTGCGCCACTGCGGTACGTCCGGGCGGCCGTCCAGCTCGATGCTGCCCTGCAGTTCGCCATCGGCGGTGCGGGCCAGCAGGCGGTCCAGCCGGAGCACGCCGCGCTCCAGGGTCAACCGTCCTTCCAGCGGCTCCAGTGGCTTCAGGCGCTCGCTGCCGAGGTCGACGCGCGCCAGGCGGATGTCCACCACGGCATCCATGCGATGCAGCGACGGAATGTCGAACTCGCGTTCCGGCAGCACCCTGGCGGCGGCTGGCTTGTCGGGCGCGTCGCGGCTGCTGCTGGCCACCGCAGGTGACGCCCCCACGGCCGGTGCCAGGTCCTCCAGCACGAGCTGGCGCCCGCGCAGCTGGCCGGTGAGTCGCGGAGGCGCGAGGCTGCGGTCGTATCGGAAGCGACCTTCGAGTTGCGTTCGCGCCACGTCGAACGTCGCGACATCGACCTGCCATACCGTTCCTTGCTTGCCGACCTGTCCACGCATGGTGAACGGCGCGGTCGTGGGCAGCGTCACGCCGAGCGGTTCGCCCACGGCCGCGAGCGATGGACCACTGAGGTGGAACTTCCCCTGCAGTCCTTCGAAGCGCAGCAGGTCGAGCGCCGTGCCATCAAAGCGGAGGATGCTGTCACTGCGGCGCGGGTCGGTCAGGCGGGCAGCGAAGCGGAGCGCGACCGGCCCGGTGCTGCCGCGCGGCGCCACCAGCGGCAGCAGGCCGGACGATTGCGCCGTGGCGGTGAAGGGGAGGTCGCGGTAGCGGCCTTCGGCGGAGACGCGCAGGCCGGCGTTCCTCCCGGCCGTGCCTTCTTCGGTGCGGACCTGCGCGGCAAGCCGGAGCGCGGCCTTCGCGTCCGCCAGGTCGAGGTGGCCCTGCCGCACGATGAAGTGTTCGAACTCGGGCGCGACGGATCGCTGCTGCGGTGCATCCGCGTCGCGCTCGGGCAGGTCGAAGCGCCAGTTGCTGCGCCCGTCTTCGGTGCGGACAAGGCGGGCCGAAATGGCGCCGACTTCAAGCCTGCGAACGAGCAGCGGCTGGTCCGTCGTCGCCGCAGAGGCTCTGCCAAGGAGGGAGCGATACGGCAGAACCAGTCGGGCGTCCTGCGCGCGGATGAAGTAGGGTTGCCTTGACGCCCTGATGTCCCAGTCCGGCCCGGCAATCTTGAGTTCCTGCACCTCTATCCGGATGGCGCCAAGCAGGTGCAGCCGGAATGTGCCCTCCAGCTTCACTTCGCGGTTGAGGCGCGCGCTGATCTGCTGCTCCAGCGGGGCGCGCAGGAAGGGCCAGCCGATGCCCTCGCAAACCACCAGCAGGAGCAGGAGGATGCCGAGGCCGAAGAGCAAGGGCCGTAGGGGAGGCGACAGCTTGCGGAGCATGCAGTGTGATGCCTCTGTCGTAGTGGCGGACTCCGGGATCCGGACAGTCGCCGGAAATCCAGGCGTCCGGAATGGTCCTGCTTCAAATTGAAGCAGTGAATGAAGCGGTATGCCGGCGGCGACGTAACGAAGAGTTTTGACTTCGTGCGTGAAGTGTGAAAAGCGTTTGTCTCCCATTTGTTCGATCGATCAGCTGCTGCATAGTACGCGCGTCAAAAAACGCCGCTGGCGAACCGGGAAGAATCACGCAAGGGAATGAGCATGGATTCTGCACTGCAATCGATCAGAGAGGGTCTGCAGGCGATGCTGCAGCGCCATTGTGTGCCGCAGGGGATGCCACTGCTGAGCATATCGGTCGCGCTTCCGGTTCCGCTGTCGCTGCCACAGCGCCTGCGAGGCGGGGGCTTGTCCGCACGGCAGTGGCTGCCAGTGGTGGCGACGTTGCAATTTTCGCTCGGCGGAGCTTGCGCTGCGGCTGTTCCGGCTGAGCGGCCGCACATTGCGGAGCGACGCGATGGGCGGATGCCGCGTCTGCGTCCGTTGCCGCAGCGGCGCGCCGGGAAGGCCGGCGTGCTCGGCGCGGAGGCATCGCTGTGCCTGCATGCGCTGATCCGTGCCGCGCAGTGGGACACCCGACGGGCACTGGCGCGATCGCTGCTTGTCGAACGAACTCCAGCGCAACGGCGCTCCCCTGAGGGCGCGTGCCGGCCGGCATGGCCGGACGGCGGCAGCCGCGAAGGGGCGCCATCTGCCGTGGGCGGCCATGGTGGCTGGCGCGTTCTGCAGAAGTGGCAGTTACAGCAGCGACCGGCTCCATCGCCTGGCGGCTATCCGGCGCTGCTGCTACGGCGGGGGGATCGTCTCGCCGGCAGGTGCCGGGATTTGCTCGTGCCACGAGGAGCGCGCTGATCACATTGGCACTTGCAGACGTTATTCCGCCTTCTGGCAATTGGCCGAGATGCATGAAGGCAGATGCGCCACCCCGCATTTTCTGAATTTGTGAACGCCGTCTCGCTCCGCCGGCACGTGGAGCGGCAGCATCACCTGCATGAACGAAGGGCGGCGCAGAAATGCTGTTGTCCTGCCTGTCATCCGTATGGCGCCAGGCGCGTTAACCCAGTCAGTACCGAACAGGAGAATAACCATGAAACGCATTATTTTTGCCTCCGCGCTCGCCTTGTCGGCCATTCCGGTGCTTGCTGCGGATGTGGGCGTGTCGCTCACGGTCGGCCAGCCCGGGTTCTACGGCACCATTGATATCAGCAATTATCCGCGTCCCCAGGTGGTCAACGTCGAGCCGATCATTGTGCAGCCGGCGGTTGTCGTGGGTCGGCCTGTGTACATGCATGTGCCCCCGGGACATGCGAAGAAGTGGTCGAAGTATTGCCACTCTTACAATGCCTGTGGCCGTCCCGTGCACTTTGTCAGAGAGGAATGGTACGAGGGCACCTATGTGCCGAAGTATCGCGAAAAGCATGGCGGCAAGCACGCCAGGTCCGGTGGCAAGGGAAATGGCAATGGCAAGGGTCACGGAAAGGGAAATCGTGATTGACACGCTGATCAGGCGTCAGAAAACCCGCGGTCTCTCGCGGGTTTTTTTATGGGTTTGATATTTGGCGTGGTGAGGGCAGCGGTGATCGATTGGTCCACGGCGCCGTGGAAAAGGCGAAAGTGATAAATGCGCCTTTGCGCTGCGTTTCCGGAACGCGAATGCGTCATGGTTTATTTCTTTAAGTGCAGAAGCCATGGCGCACTGATGAATTTAATTTCTTGTCAATCAGGAGAAAGACAGCTAGACGTTAAAAGAGAACACCCAGCCTGATTCCGCCAGCACAGCAAGGGAGTGTGGTGATGAAGCGATTCGTTTGGGTGGCGGCGCTGGCCGCTGTCGTAACCATTCCTGCCGACGGGGAATTACCTGTCCCGGTGGGAAAGCCCGGTGGCCACGGCGCCATCGATGTCCGTAGTTTCCCGCGACCACAACTGGTCTCGCAGCATCCCGTCATCATCCGGCTCATGTCCGTGGAGGCACTGGCGCGCGCACTCTACCTGTATGTTCCCCAGGCGCACCGGGTCAGGTGGGCGCGCTACTGCCATCTCTACAAAGCCTGCAGTCATCCGGTCTATTTCGTGACGGACAAGTGGTACCAGAGCGTCTATGTTCCCGAGCACGAGGAGGAACTCCGCCGCCGCGCCATCTCCCGTCAGCGCAATCCGCTGCAGCATCGCGGCGTGGAGTTCTGAATGAACGCGTTGGCCTGGGCGCCATCCGCAGCGCTGCTACCGACGAGGGTTCCGTGTGAAACGTCGCGCATGGTTTCTGCTACTGATGAGCCTGCCGCCCCACGGCTTTGCCGAAAGCATTTCGCGCCAGCAAGGTGTGAGCGGCTACGGCGGCGTGCTCGACATTCCTGCCGGCGTGCGCCCGCAGGTGATTTTCGCGACGCCACGTGCAGCGGAGGCGGCGGCAGATCGGCAGCCGCTCTATCTGCATGTGCCGCGTGAACACGCCGACCGCTGGACGAGCCACTGTCGGCACTATTCAGCCTGTGGCCATCCGGTCTGGTTCGTCAGCGACGAGTGGTACTACGGGATTTTTCGCGGGCGTGGCCTGCCGCCGGCAGCCGATCCTGAAGAGCATCTCGCGCCATGAAGCAAGGCGCTGGCGGCGGCCCCGCCAGGGGTTGATGTGGTGGCAAGGCGGCTTCGGCCGTCAACCGCTGCCCGTGGGAATCGAGCCCCGGTGCATGGCAAGGGGAGGTGGACGATGAGCCCGACACGATCCCAGCAAGTGGTGGACGAGCTCAACGAGCTGTTCGGCTTCCACGACGGTTATCGCACGGTGCACGCGAAAGGGCGCTTTCTCACGGGCGAGTTCATCGCCGCGCCCGCGGCGGCGCGACTGACCCGCGCTCCTCATATGCAGGGCGGACGGATCCAGGTGACCGCGCGTTTTTCCAACGGCAACGGCAACCCGGCCTTGCCGGACTTCCTGCCGGACGTGCGCGGCCTTGCGGTGAGCTTCCACCTGCCGGCTGGCCAGCGCACGGATATCGTGGCGGCGACGCTGCCGCGTTTTCCAGTGCGCACGCCAGCGGGCGTGCTTGCGCTGGTACGTGCCCTGCGGCCCCGGCTCACGATGCCGTTGCGTCTCACGGCCTTCCTCCTGCGCCACCCTGAATTCCTGCGCTCGCTGCCCGCCAACCTGCTGGCCTTGCGCAGGCCGCCGGCCAGCTACGCCAGCGCCCGCTACTACGCCATCCATGCATATCGGTGGATGTCGCCCTATGGCAGCGAACGTTTCGTGCGCTACCGCTGGGTGCCCGAGCAGGAAAAGCGGCTCGGGTGGCTGCGTGCCCTCCTGCGCGGCCGCGACTACCTGCAGCACGATCTGGAGGCGCGCCTGCGCAACGGGCCTGTCCGCATGCACCTGCAGGTGCAGGTCGCCCGCCCCGGCGATCCGGTCAGCGATCCGTCCGCCGCCTGGCCCGAGGATCGCGAGATCGTCACTGTCGGTACCCTGGAGCTGCGTGCACTGGACGGCGAGGAGGAGGCTTATGTCTTTGATCCGCTGCGCATCACCGATGGCATCGGACCCAGCGACGATCCCGTGCTGTTGTTTCGCACGCAGGCCTATACGGTATCGGCGGAACGCAGGGGCGCGCTGCATCGTCCTCAGCATGTGAAGGCGGCATGAGTCCGCCCCGGGTAAGCGCAATCAGGGTGGCAGCAACACTTGAGACGTGCTCACTGGCGCCGTGGCGCGAGTCGTTGCGGCAGATACCGGAGTTGACTACGGCCTGCTGCCTGCACGCGCATTCTGCGTCGTGCCGCAGCCGATTCTGTTTAGAATGGCGGTATCCCACGGCCCTCTTCCGGTGTCATGACCGCTTCTTCGCGACGTATCGCCCACCTCGACATGGACGCTTTCTATGCCTCCGTCGAGCTGCTGCGCTATCCGCAGTTGAAGGGCCTGCCCGTCGTGATCGGCGGCGGGCGCCGGCGCGAGGATGATGTCCTCCTCCAGGCCGCCGCGGCCGGTGCCCTGGACCGCTTGCCGCTCGCGGCCTTTCCCCGTCTTCGCGACTACGTCGGCCGCGGCGTGATCACCACGGCGACCTATGCGGCGCGCCAGTTCGGCGTGGGCTCGGCGATGGGCATCATGAAGGCGGCGCGGCTCTGCCCCGATGCCATCCTGCTGCCGGTCGACTTCGACGAGTACCGCAAGTATTCGCGCCTCTTCAAGGAGCAGATTCTCGCCATCGCGCCGGTGATGGAGAACCGGGGCGTGGACGAGGTCTATATCGACTTCAGCGATGTCCCGGGCGGGCAGGAGGAGGGCGGCCTCGTCCTGGCGCGGCGCCTGCAGGCGGCGATCCTTGCCGCGACCGGGCTCACCTGCTCCATCGGCGTCGCGCCGAACAAGCTGCTGGCCAAGATGGCGAGCGAGTTCAACAAGCCCAACGGCATCGCCATCGTGGGCGAGGATGACCTCGAGGCGAAGATCTGGCCGCTGCCCTGCCGGCGTATCAACGGCATCGGGCCGCGCACCGATGAAAAGCTCGGCCAGCACGGCATCGTGACCATTGCCGATCTTGCCGCCCGCGATCCGGGCTGGCTCATGGAGCATTTCGGGCGCAGTTATGGCGCCTGGCTGCATGCGGCCGCGCAGGGCCGCGACGATCGCCCGGTGGTGACCGCCAGCGAGCCCGTGTCCATGAGCCGCGAAACCACGTTCGGCCGCGATCTGCACGCTGTTCATGACAAGGCCGAACTCGGTGCCGTCTTCACGCGGTTATGCGAGCAGGTGGCAGCCGATCTGGCGCGCAAGGGCTATGTGGGCCGGACCGTGGGCATCAAGCTTCGCTATGACGACTTCAGGAGCGTGACGCGGAATTTCACCGCGGACGTCTTCACGGCGGATGCCGCCACCATCCGCCGGCTGGCTGGACAGTGCCTCAAGCGTGTACCGCTGGACCGGCGCCTGCGCCTGCTGGGCGTGCGCGTGGGGTCGCTGGCGCGGGCCGACGAGGTGGCGGCGGCCGGGCCCGAGGCGCTGCGGCGCGCCCAGCCGCGCCATAACAAGAAGGCAGAAGACCCCACGCTACCGCTCTTCGATGAGCAGACCTATCCCTGATAGGAGAACGAGGGGAGCCGCAGAAAAGGCGGAGTGAAGGGCAGGGGAGAGATGGCAGCGGGCCGGGCGGCCGCTGCCGGGGTCGGGAGCGAGGTGGGCGCTGTCGCCCGGCCTCAGGCGGTTTCGCCGCGGATATAGCTTTCCAGCGTGCGGATCATGGACTGCTGGTCCGAGATGATGTCCTTCACCAGGTCACCGATGGAGATCAGGCCGACCAGCCGGCCGTTCTCCAGCACCGGCAGGTGGCGCAGGCGCTTGTCGGTCATCAGCTGCATGCAGTACTCGTTGCTCTGCTCCGGACTCACCGTGATCACGTCGGCAGTCATGATCTCGCTGACCTCGGTGTTGTAGGAGGAGCGCTCCATGAGCACGACCTTGCGGGCGTAGTCGCGCTCGCTGACGATGCCCACGACCTTCTCGCCCTCCATCACGACTAGGGCGCCCACGCCCTTGTCGGCCATGACGGAGATGGCTTCCAGCACGGTGGCAGTCGGCCAGACGCTGTGGATCTGGGCGCTGGGCTTGGCTTTCAGGATGTCGGCGACGGTTTTCATGGGTTCCTCCCTGGCATGACGACGCGGCTGGGTTTTCCTTTTAGCACAGGCCTGCAGTATGGGTCAGAGTCTGCCGGTCCGAAACCATCCGGCCGGAGGGGCCTGCCGCCTTGGCCTGAAGGGACTAATGGTCGCCGCGTCCGCCGTTGCTATCATCCCGTCCCCTCCAAGGACCAGAGAGCATTTCCATGACTCGAGCTGAACCGCGCCCCCGTGCTGCCACCACGCACCACGAGATCGTCATTGTCGGCAGTGGATTCTCCGGTATCGGCATGGGCGTCGCGCTCAGGAACGCCGGCCGCCATGACTTCATCGTCCTCGAGAAGGCCGCCGACATCGGCGGGACCTGGCGAGAGAACCATTACCCGGGCGCCGCCTGCGACGTGCCCTCCAACATGTACTCCTATTCCTTCGAGCCCAATCCGGACTGGTCGCGCACCTATTCGCCGCAGGCCGAGATCCTGGACTACATCCGGCACTGCGCCAGCAAGTACGGTGTGATGCCGCACCTGCGCTTCAACAGTGAGCTCGTCGAGGCGCGCTGGGACAACGACACGCAGCTCTGGCACCTCGCCACCGGCGCCGGTGACCGCTACACCTGCCGCATCCTGGTGTCCGCCATCGGCGGCCTGTCCCGTCCGGCACTGCCCAAGGTGCCCGGCCTCGGCACGTTCAAGGGCCCCATGTTCCATTCCGCGGACTGGAACCATGACGTCGACCTGGCCGGCAAGCGGGTCGCCGTGATCGGCACCGGCGCCTCCGCCATCCAGTTCGTGCCGCAGATCGCGCCGAAGGTGGGCAAGCTCGTGCTGCTGCAGCGCACGCCGCCCTGGATCATCCCCAAGGCGGATGTCGCCATCGACGAGCGCGTGCAGGGCCTGTTCCGCAAGCTGCCCCTGGCGCAGCGCCTGGCCCGCAACGGCATCTACTGGATCAGCGAGACCTTCGGCCTCGGCTTCGTGCATCCCAAGCTCATGGTCGGCATCGAGGCCATGGCGAAGAACCACCTGAAGCACCAGGTGCCGGACCCCGTGCTGCGCGAGAAGCTGACGCCGAAGTACGCGGTCGGCTGCAAGCGCGTGCTGTTCTCCAACAACTACTACCCGGCGCTGACCCGTTCCAATGTCGAAGTGGTGGCCGCCGGCGTGAAGGAAGTGAAGGCGCACAGCATCGTCGACAGCGAGGGCAAGGAGCACGAGGTCGACGTCGTGATATGCGGCACCGGCTTCGATGTGCAGGACCCGTTGGGC
This sequence comes from Moraxellaceae bacterium, assembly GCA_029237815.1. Lineage (GTDB taxonomy): Bacteria > Pseudomonadota > Gammaproteobacteria > Pseudomonadales > Moraxellaceae > UBA2031. The sequence continues at coordinate 169,301 of JAQZBP010000002.1, read as the reverse complement.
CCCCTGCATGTGTACGACGAGGACGGCCAGGAGCTGCGCGCCCGTGGTTCGATGAGCGGCTACCTCGGCATTGCCGTGCCCCGCCTGCCCAACCTGTTCTTCCTGCTCGGCCCGAACAGTGGCCTGGGCCACAACTCCATCATCTTCATGATCGAGGCGCAGATCGGCTACATCATGAAGTGCCTGGCCGAAATGGACCGTCAGAATGCCGGCATGATCGAAGTGAGCGAAACGGCCGCTCGCGAGTTCAACGAGGACATCCAGCGCCAGCTGAAGAAGATGGTGTGGAGTGCCGGCGGCTGCTCGAGCTGGTATCTCAACGAACGCGGCGAAAACAACACGCTGTGGCCGGGCTTCACCTGGAAATACTGGCTGAAGACGCGCACTCCCGAGTTCAGTCATTTCGTGATGGCCCCGATGCGTGTGAAGCAGGCGGGCTGACGTCGACAGGCGCAGAAAGGCCGATTGAAAAAAGCCCGCGCATGCGGGCTTTTTTCATGACGGGATATCACCGCACCGGCGCCGGGAATAGGTGGGCTCCGGTCCGCCGGGCTCACGGCGCATGATTTTCGTGGTGGCGGCGGGTCGCCGATGCGCGCAACCAGCGCAGAGACGGGAGCAGCGCGGCGGATGAGCGCCGGGCAGCAGTCGCGTTGCGTATCGCCCGATCGACTCGCCAAAAAAAGACCCGCCATGAAGGCGGGTCAAGCTTGGAGGCTGTAACCGTATCAGGCGGCGGACTTTCCACTGCGGGCGCGCGCCTTCGTGGTCGCGACCGGCGCTTCGGCCTGACCTTCTGGCAGCGATCCGGCGTGCTCTGCGGCAAGGCGGGCGGCCAGTTCTTCATACTGTGCCTCGATCTCGGCGCGACGCTCCGGGTCCATGTTGATCCGCTCGAGGTCGCCCTTGTAATGCTCGATCACGCGCTGGTCCATGATCTTGTACCACCAGCTCGGGAAGTAGGCGGGCAGCAGCATGGAGGCGTAGCCGCCGGGCAGCTGCGGCGCCTTCTCGAAGTGGCGCAGGGCCTGGAAGGAACGGCTGGGGTGCGCGTGGTGGTCGCTGTGGCGCTGCAGCTGGTACAGGAACAGGTTGGTCACGATGTGGTTGCTGTTCCAGCTGTGCTCCGGCTGCGTGCGTTCGTACTTGCCGCTTTCGTCCTTCTGGCGCTTGAGGCCGTAGTGCTCCACGTAGTTGATCACTTCCAGCAGGCTGGCGCCGTAGGCAGCTTGGCCGACCAGGAAGGGGATGGAGCGGCGGCCGCAGACGGCGGCAGTGGCGCCGAAGAAGGCGGCGCTCATGGCCCAGCCCTGCAGCAGTTCGTTCTCCGTCGTCCAGAAGCCCTTGCCCTTGCGCGCCAGGCGTTCCTTCTCGATCTTCACGGCCGACTTGATGCCGCCGACCACGGTGCGCGGCAGGAATTTCCAGAACGATTCGCCCATGCGTGAAGACGCAGGATCTTCCGGCGTGGCGACGCGCTTGTGGTGGCCGAAGTTATGCTCGACGGCGAAGTGCGTGTAGCCGGTGGGGGCGAGCGCGGCCATGGCGAGCAGGCGGCTGGCCCTGTCGTGCTTGTGGCCGAGTTCATGCGCGGTATTGATGCCGACGCCGTTGATGGCGCCCACGGTCAGCGTGATGCCGATGCTGTCGGCAAGCGGCGTGCTCTTGCGGCTGGCCAGCCAGGCGCCGAGGAAGGTCATGGCGTACTGCGAAGGAATGAAGGCCTTCACGATACGGCTGTAGTACTTGTCGTTTTCCAGGCCCTCGACGGCGGAGGCCGGCGGGTTGCTCTGGTCCTCGCCGATCATGCGGTCGAGGGCGGGGATGATGGCGTGGATCAGCAGCGGGCCAGTCCAGGCCAGCGCGCGCAGCTTCTTCGGGGCGACGGCATAGGCGCCCAGCGCGGTCAGCCCGATCACGGGCAGGGCGGGGCCGAGCAGCCACATGTAACGCTTGGGGTCCTGCCAGTTCTTGCTGCCGGCGTCGTTGGCCTGTTGCAGGAGTTCGTCGGGAGTCTTGGCGTTCATGGCTCACCTGTAGCGGGTCGATGGAGTGAGCCTATTCTTGGTGCACGGCGCCACCGCGGCCAGATTCCAAAAGCCGGGAAAGCTGCGTGAAAAGCCGGCGGGCATGCGCTTGCGCCACAGCTTCTGTACCGGAGACGCCAACAGGCCGGCCGCTCGCCACCCTATACTGCCGTCCATCCGGCCCGGGCCGGGATTTGCATGAGCATCATTCGTCAAAGGGAGTTGATGATGAAGCCGCCTCTTCTGTTTTCTGTGATCGTCATCCTGGCCTTCCTGTCCGCCCATGCCCTGGCGGCCGGCGAGGACGCTCGTCCCGGTGTGCCCGGCGACGAGAAGACCCGTCGCACGCGACTGCTGGAAGCGGGTTCCAACATGCTGCAGACCGATGCGCCGCCGGACCGGCTCGACCTCCATCTCGTGGGGCCGCATCCCATGAAGAACGATCCCGCGCACCAGATGGACGCGCACCATTTCTGCCAGCAGATGAACGAGGACTTCGCACAGTGCGCGCTCTTCGATGGCGACGGTGAGAAGGCCCGCCTGACCGGCATCGAGTACATCATTTCCGAAAAGCTCTTCGAGGGCCTGCCGCAGGACGAGCAGACCTACTGGCATCCGCACAACTACGAGATTCTCTCCGGAACGCTGGTGGCGCCGCGTCTGCCGGGCGCTGCGGAAAAAGCGCTGATGCGCAGCAAGATGAACAGCTACGGCAAGACCTGGCATGTCTGGAGCACCGGCATGGCGGGCCAGCCCGGCGATGCGCTTCCGCTCGGTGAGCCGCGGCTTGCCTGGTCCTTCAACCGCGACGGCGAAATCGATCCTGCGCTGCTGAAGGAGCGCGAGCAGCGCCTCGGCATCGATTCTCGCGAGCGGCGCAAGGCGCGCCTGGAACTGCGCGACATGGCGCGGCCGCAGGAGGGCGTGGACTCGCTCAAGGGCCAGTTCGATCGCCCCACGCAGGAACTGCCTGGCGTGCGTGACAAGGACGGACGCTTCCAGAACTGAGCGCGCCTTTCCCTACGACGTCGATGGAGGCCGCGAGAACGTCAGTGGATGCCGGTCATTTCGCCGCCCAGCTTGAGCAGGGCATTGCGTTCGTCCTCGATCTCGCGATGCGTCCGCACACCCATGCGGCGGAGCACGGCGACCGGCGGGCACCAGCCCTGGATGGCGTGCTGCAGCAGGAAGCCGCTGACCACCACGGGCAGGGCCAGGAAACGCCGGTCGACGCCGATGCCCAGCCCGAGGCCCAGCAGCATGAGCGCGGAGGCATTGGTTTCCAGCAGGCGCTCGATATCCCATTCACGGTCGAGCTCCTGCAGGCGTTCATCGATCTCGTCGCGATGCGTGCGGAAATACTCGATGGAGCGGTGCGTCGCGGTTTCTATCCTTCGATTCACATGCGGTGGCGTGTTACGCGCCACCAGGGTTGCCGTTTCAGTGATGGCCATGGCGGGTCTCCTTGCCTGGAGTTGACGGGGCAGGGCCGTGCACCGGCGCTGATGAACTCGGCCGCGCGGCCTGGCGGAAGCGGCCGATTCAGTGGCGGCGCGGCAATGGCCAGCTCCTGCCGTCGCTTGCTGTTACATGCCGTCTCCTGCGTGACGACTCCGCCGTGGCCTGACGCCCGGCGGAGCCGTCTGCGCGCTGTCAGCGGGACTGTTGCTGGGAGTCCTGCTGCTTCTGTTTCTGTTCCTTCTTCATGTCCCTGGCGCGGTCATCCATGCGGTCCGCCCTGTCGCGCATGCGCTCGGCGCGGTACTGCATCATCTCGGCGCGATGCGCATCCAGCTTCTTCGCCTGCTCCGGCGTCAGTACCTGCCTGACCTGCTGGTGGGTTTCCTCGCGCAAGGCATCGCGCTTCTGGCGTGCATTTTCCATGATGGTGCGGATCTTCTGGCGCTGGTCGTCGTTGAGGTTAAGGCCTTCGGTGATGCAGTCCTCCATCTCGTCGCAGGACTGCTTCATCATGTGGTGCTTGGCGCCGTCGCTTTTCTGCCCGGACTTGCGGTCGCTGTCTTCGGCGACTGCAGTGGTGGACAGCGCGCAGGCAAGGACAAGTGCATGGCTCAGTTTCATGGTGATCTCCCCGGGTGATGGCCGATGTCGGCCCTGCGCCTAGGTATAGCCCCGGCCTCTGGCTTATCCGTGGCAAGTCAGCACGCAATTCGTAAGACTTTCGCGGGAAGTGCACCGGTCGTGTTTCGCGGCGAAGGCGGCATTGTGTCGAGGTCTCAGTCGCCACCGTCGCAAATCATGTGCCTGCAACAAAATGCCTGTGCCGACAGGTTGCGCATGCATCCGTACGGGCTATCACTAATCGACAGTCATCCGACGCAGGAGACCGTCATGCTGAAAATGACCATGCAGGAACTCGACACCATCCGCGAGGAATGTCGCCGCATCGTCCGGAAGAAGGCGCGCTGGTCCGGGCTCGCCTCCATCATTCCCGTACCGCTGCTCGACCTCGCGGCCGAGGCGCGTCTGCTGTCGCGCCTGCTGCCGGATATCACGGCGCGCTTCGGCCTCACGCCCGAGAAGATCCGGCAGATGCCAACGGCGCAGCGCGAGAAGGTGCAGTGGCATATGCGCAACCGCCGGCCCGGATTCTTCGGCCTGGTCGCGACGCGGATGCTGTTGCGCCGCAGCCTGCAGGGCCAACTCGGGCGCGTGCTCACCACGCAGCTCGCCAAGTTCGTTCCGCTCACCGGCACGGCGGTGGCGGGCGTCATGGGTTATCAGGTGCTGCGGCGTATCGCCGACCAGTACATCGACGATTGCTATGAGGTAGGGCGACTGGTCTGGCAGGAGTCGGCGCCGTCGGCGCCACAGGCGGCCTGAGCGGTAACGCCCAATAAAAAGGCCCGGCAGGCTGCGAGCCTGCCGGGCCTTTTCACGGCTACCGGATCAGCCCGGCACGCGCACGAAGACGTTGCCGTTTTCTTCGCGGGTTTCGTACACCGGCAGCGGCGCGGGCTTCTTGCCGAGCGCGAGCAGGCGGTGCGTCCAGCCGGGCATGGGGATGCCGGCCACGGCATTGCACCAGTCCAGGTTGTCACCGGTGCAGACATCGAAGCGCGAGCCGTGCCAGGGGCAGGTGATGGCGCCGCCTTCGACCTTGCCCTTGCCGAGCGGCATGCCCACATGCGGGCACTTGCTCGACACGGCGTAGGCCTTGCCGGCCACGCGCGTCAGCAGGAGCGGCGTGCCGCCTGCGCTGGCCGGCAGCAGCTTGTCTTCCTGAACATCTGCCGAGTTGGCGATCCTGATCATCTCCATGGGGGGCTCCTTGTGGATAGCGGGGTTCCGGTGCCGAACTATGTAACACAGCGCAGTGAACCTGTATGCGCACTGAGGCGTATTCCCCTTTATCTGTGAGCGCTACCGCGCCATAGTTCGCCGCATCCGGCGCCGTACCCAGGCCGTCCGGGTGCTGGCGTATTCAGGGACGGGTGGCAGGAAATGGCAGAAAGACTCCTTGTGCTGGTGATGCTCGCGGCGGCGCTCCTGAGCGCGCCGGCGGCGGCGCTCGATGACACGGACCTTCTCTACTGCGCCCAGGTCCATGCCGAGGCCGGGCGGGTATTCGACCAGGCCGGCGGCACCGAAGAGGCTCGCCAGGCGGGCCACGATGCCCAGCGGCGCGCGGTGGCCCTCGACGAGCGCGCTTACGATCTCCTCAATGAATCCCCGCAGCGGCACTCCCGCGCCATGGCCCGGGCGCGGCAGCGCTTCGCGGCCTTGCCGGCGGCGCCGCCCGTGGCGCGCAACCTTGCGCTACGTGCCGCCTACGAGCAGTGCCGCGAGCGCGAAGAGCGCCTCACCACTGCCCCGGCGGCGCGCGTGGAGATGCTCGGCAAGCGCCGCTTCTGCCGCGACCTCATGCAGCGTACCGGCGAGCGCAGCGCCGCCCTTCGGCAGCAGTTCGGGGAGGGCGAGCGCGCCGCGCTGGACGAACTCCTGGCCATCGTCGACACGCTGTCCCGTCCCTTGCCGGGCCGGTCCGTGACGCCGGACGAGGACCGCGAGGCCAACCAGCTGCTGGCCCAGCGCCGCGCCGAGCTCGACCAGGCGGTGGCCGCCTGGAAGTCCGGCCCCGGCGATCCCATGGTGAAGGCGCTGAACCAGTGCCACGAGGAGTATGCGCAAGGCCTGCTCGGCGGCCCGGACCGCGGCGCGCCAGCCCCGACGGCGTCCGCCGCGCCGGTTCCGGCTGCAGACGCCCCGGTTGAAGCGGCGGCGCCGGGCCTCCCGGCTGGGCCGCCAGTGGATCTCGGTGCGGTTTTCCACATGCGCGAGCTGGCGCGGGGCGGCAACTACGAGGGCCTCTGGCGCCGGAGCGATTTCCCGAATGTCTACGACGCCTACTGGATCCACCTGCCCACCGGGCAGGTATTGAAGGACGTGATCGAGGTGCGCGGCATCGAAGACGGCGAGCTCGTCCTGTACCGGCGCGTCGCCGGCGGCCACTACCGCGCGCCCCTCCGGGCGGACGGCAGGCTGGCCACGGGCACCGCGAGCTGGGCCAGCCGCGCGGCCTTCCGCTGGATGCCGTTGCCGGCACAGGACGCGCGTTACCTCGGCAGGAGCCTCGGCCCCGTGGTGCATGTGCGCGAGACCACGCCGGCCGGCGACTACGACGCCATCTGGCGCCGCCGCGGCAAGACCAATGTCTACGATGCGTTCTGGGTGCACGGACCGAGCGGCGAGACCGTTGCCGACGTGGTCGTCGTCACCGGCCTGCGCCAGGGCCATGTCGAGCTGGAGCGGCCCGCGCTGCGCGCCACGTACCGCGCTCCGGTGCAGCGCGACGGTCGGGTGAAGGGCGGCTGGGCCGTGCACGGCGACGGCGCGCCACGGCAGTGGGTCGTGCTGCCCGCGCAGGCCGTCAGCCTGCCGGCCATGCCCGGGGCCGCGCTCACGGAATAGGGAGTCGGCGCCACCGCGTCCGCCCGCTCAGTCGCGCGGCGCGGATTCCAGCAGGTGCTGGCGAATCCGTTCCAGCGCCTCGTCCAGAGTGCTGCGCGGACAGCCGAAGTTCAGGCGCAGGAAGCCCTTGCCACCAAAGTCGCGACCATCCGAGAGGCCGACGCCAGCCGCCTCGAAAAAGGTGGCTGGGCTGTCGGTAGCGAGGGCGCGACAGTCGAGCCAGGCCAGATAGGTGGCTTCCGGCTGCACCACGCGCAAGCCGCCGACGCCGTCCAGAGTCATGACGCGCTCGCGGTTGCCGCGCAGGTACTCGAGCAGCGCCGTGCGCCAGGGCAGGCCGTGCTCATAGGCGGCCGTCGTGGCGACCAGGCCGAGGATGTTGGTGTGCGGACTGATGCCGGCCATGGCGCGCTCGAAGCGGCGGCGCAGGTTGGGGTTCGGGATCACCGCGAAGGCCGCGCCCAGGCCGGGGATGTTGTAGGTCTTGGAGGGCGCCATCAGCGTGATGCTGCGCTTCGCCATGGCCGGCGAGTGCAGGGCGAAGGGCCGGTGCTTCAGTCCCGGCTCCAGGATGAGGTCGCAGTGGATCTCGTCGCTGACCACCACGAGGTCGTGCTGCTCCGCGTAGGCGGCTATGCTGTCGAGCTCGTCGCGCCGCCAGACGCGGCCGATGGGGTTGTGCGGATGGCAGAGGAAGAGGCCGCGGGTGCGCTCGGTGTGCGCCGCCTCGACGGCCGCCATGTCCCAGCCCCAGCCGTCCGCCTCGTTGAGCGGCACGCGGATGCTGCGGCGTTCCATATGCTCCGGCGCGGTGTACAGGGCGGGGTAGACCGGGGTCGAGGTGATGATGGCGTCGCCGGGATTGCCGAAGCTGCGGGCCGCGATGTTGAGCCCCGACACGAGGCCGGCCAGCGGCACGATCCACTCCGGCTGCACGGTCCAGCCGTAGTCACGCAGCAGCGCATACATGACGGCGTCGAGGAAGGCGCGGGTGGTGTGGCCGTAACCGAACACGCCGTGCGCCACGCGTGCCGCGAGCGCGGCGGTCACCTCCGGCGGTGCCGCGAAGTCCATGTCCGCCACCCACATGGGGATGATGCCCTTGCCGCCCGCGCCGCCATGCCCGGCGTATTTTGCCCACTTGATGCTGTCGCTGCCGCGGCGGTCCACGGGGGTGTCGAGAAGGGCGAGGTACTGCGCGTGGGTGTAGGGGGTCATGCATTGCTCCTGGCAGCCACCGATGGTGATTCAGTCGGCGGTCTTTGCCAACCGGCACCAGTGGCGCTGGCATCGGCGCCGATTAGGGCTATTGTCTTGCAAGCATCAGTGTATTCCCGCTGTCCCGGAAGGGATGGCCCCGGCAGCGACCGACCTGTCACACGCGACTGCCGACGGTACCCCTACAGGACAGGACACCACAGGGAGGCCGGGGGCCGGGCGCTCCCGGAGACTTCAGCTTGAGCGAGCACCAGCAGGACAACGGCGGCGCGGCGCTGCCTCCCGAGTCGGCGCGCTACCGCCTGATCGTGGAAACTGCCAGCGAGGGCATCTGGACCATCGACGCCGAGTCACGCACCGACTTCGTCAATGCCAAGATGGCCGCCATGCTGGGCTATGCGCCGGCGGAAATGCTGGGCCGCTCCATGATGGACTTCATGGACGCGAAGCAGATGGCCGAGGCCAGCCGCAACCTCGAGCGGCGCCAGCAGGGCATTGCCGAAAGCCATGACTTCGAGCTGCGGCGCAAGGACGGCTCGCAGCTCTTCGTGCACATGTCGGCCAATCCCGTCTTCGATGACGCCGGCCGTTACCTGGGCGCGCTTGCGATGGTCACCGACATCACCGAGCGACGCCGCGTGGAGGAGGCGTTGCGCTCCAGCGAGGAGCGCTTCCGCGCGCTCTGGGAGGCCTCGGTGGATGCGGTGGTCATCCTCAACGCCACCGACACCATTCTTTATGCCAATCCCGCCGTGCAGGCGGTATTCGGCTGGACGCCGGACGAGGTGGTCGGCAACGGCATCGCCATGCTGCAGCCTGAACGCCTGCGCGAGGGTCACCGGCGCGGCCTGAAGCGCTACCTCGACACCGGCGTGAAGCGCCAGGACTGGCGCGCGACGCGGGCCCTCGGCCTGCATCGCGAAGGCCATGAGTTTCCGGTCGAGATCTCCTTCAGCCACATCAACCTGGACGGGCGTTCCTTCTTTGCCGGCTTCATCCGCGACATCAGCGACCGCCTGCGCGTCGAGGCGCGCGAAAAGGCGCGGGCCGAAGCCCTCATGAAGATCGCCACCGACGCGCCCCTGGAAGCGGTGCTGCACAGCATCGTGCATGGCGTGGAAGCGCAACACGTCGGTGCGATGTGCAGCATTCTCTTGCTCGATGACGCCGCCGGTGTGGTGTCCACCGCCGCCGCGCCCAGCCTGCCGGAGTTCTACAGTCGCGCGATCAATGGCGCCCCCATCGGCCCGAAGGCCGGCTCCTGCGGCACCGCCATGTATACCGGGCAGCGCGTCATCGTGACGGATATCGAAAGCGACCCGCTCTGGGAGGATTACCGTGCCATTGCCTCAGAGGCCGGGCTGGGCGCCTGCTGGTCCGAACCCATCCGCGGCGGCGATGGTCGCGTGCTCGGCGCCTTCGCCATCTACCACCGCAATGCCCATGCGCCACGCGCGGCCGATCTTGACGACATCACGGCGGCGGCGCACCTGGCGGCCATCGCCATCAGCCGCGAGCGGGCGCGGCGTGAGCTGACCGAGCTCAATGCCACGCTGGAATCGCAGGTGCAGAAGCGCACCGTCGAGCTGGTGCAGGCCAAGGAGCAGGCGGAGGCGGCAAGCCGTGCCAAGAGCGAGTTCGTCTCCAACATGAGCCACGAGATCCGCACGCCGATGCACAGCATCATCGGGCTCTCGCATTTGCTGCTGAACACCCGGCTCGATTTCCGGCAGCTCGATTACATCACCAAGCTCGACCAGGCGGCGCAGCACCTGCTCGGCATCGTCAACGACATCCTCGATCTGTCGCGCATCGAGGCCGGCGCGCTCGAGATGGAGCACGTGGATTTCGCGCTCGCCACCGTGCTCGACAACGTCGAGAGCCAGCTCGGTGAGAGCGCGGCGCAGAAGGGGCTGAAGCTCGTCTTCGAGCTGGACGTGGACGTGCCGCCCCTGCTGCACGGCGACTCCCTGCGGCTCGGCCAGGTACTCATCAACCTGGTCGGCAACGCCATCAAGTTCAGCGATCGCGGGGATGTCGTGGTGCGCACCCGGCGCATGGCCGTCGATGGCGCGACGGCGCTGCTGCGCTTCGAGGTCTGCGACAACGGCATCGGGATCAGCGAGGAGGAGCTCGGGCGATTGTTCCAGGCCTTCCAGCAGGCGGACAGCTCGACCACCCGCAAGTTCGGCGGCACCGGCCTCGGCCTCGCCATCAGCCGCAAACTGGTGGAGCTGGCCGGCGGCCAGATGGGCGTCGAGAGCCGGCCGGGGCAGGGCAGCACCTTCTGGTTCCAGCTGCCCATGGGCATGGGGGCGGCGCAGCCGCTGCCGGCGCCGGCAGCGGCCCACACCGGCGGGTTGCAGGGAGCCGAGGTGCTGCTGGTGGAGGACAACGCGGTCAACCAGCTGGTGGCGCGCGAGCTGCTGCAGCATGCGGGTGTGGCCGTGACCATCGCCGGCAATGGCCGCGAGGCGCTGGAGCATCTCCTGGAGCGGCGTTTCGATTGCGTGCTGATGGACGTGCAGATGCCGGTCATGGACGGCTTCGAGGCGACGCGGCGCATCCGAGCGCTGCCGGCGCTGGCCGACACCTTCGTGATCGCCATGACCGCGAACGCCGGCAGCGAGGACCGCGAGCGTTGCCGCGCCGCCGGCATGGATGACTTCATCACCAAGCCCATCCGCCTGCCGCTGCTCTACGGCGCGCTGGCGCGGGCGCTGGCCCGGCGGCGTCCGCTCAGGGAGGGGTGACGACGAGGAAGCGCGACAGGTGCGCCGACACCTTCGGGTACATGTCGCGCGGCACCTGCACGCCAAGCTTGCGCAGCATGCGCTTGAACAGCGACTGCAGCAGCGAGATCACGCCGTCCAGAGTCTTGTTCACCACGAAATTGAATTTCATCAGGCGCTTGGGCTCGTGCACGAGCTGGTCGAGCGCCTCGTCCAGGACCTTGATCAGCAGTTCGATGCCTTCGTGCAGGTCGCCGGCCGAGCCGTCGGCCAGCTGGCCCAGCACGCGCTGGCAGTCGGCGGCCAGGCGCGGCGGGATGGCGAAGGCCGTGAAATGCTCGCGCGACCCTTCGCGGTCCAGCGCGTGCGTCATGTCGTTGAAGTGGTTGATGACGGGGATGATGCGTTCGCTGGAAAAGAAGCCGATGACCCACTTCAGCGAGCTGTGGATCTTCTCCTTGATCTCGTCGCCGGTGGCGATGGCTTCCTTCATCAGCGGCGAGGGATGCACGCGGTTGATCTCGTAGAGCAGCTCGAAGAAGACGTGGTCGAGCACGTCGCAATAGGCGTCGGCGAGCAGGGCGGCGCCCAGCTTCTTGTCGTCCTCGGTGAGGCGCGTGCGCGAACGTTCCGTCAGTACGGCCAGCCCGTCCGCGATATGCGGGCGCAGGGGCACGGCGATATAGGGTGTCTGGATCTTCATGCGTCACTCCACCGGTCAAGGTCGGGGAGGCTAGGCAATCGCGGGGCCGGGTTCAAGTGCCGCAGGGGCCCGCTTCGTGGCACTACCCGACTGGCGCCGCGGCCTGCGGCGCCAGCCTTGCCGGGCCGGCGGCGCCGGCTCAGAATGAAGGCATGCGCGTGCCCCGTTTCTTCCGGTTTTTCCTCATGCTGGTCCTGGTCGTCAACGGACTGGCAGTGGCGCACGCGCTTGCGCCGCCTGCGCCTGCGGACACCGCCGCCATGGCCGGCGCGTCGTGCCATGATCAGGAGGACACCGCAGTCGCGGTCCATGCGCCTGCACCCGGCGTGTACGACGGCAGTCATGCGCCCGCCTGCTGCCAGGACCTCTGCCAGTGCGCCTGTGCGCTGCCGGCACTGGCCACGGTGCCGCCACTGTCCGCCGGCCCCTGGGGGCGGGTGTCGCTACTGCCGCTCACGGTCTCCTATCCTTCCCTCGCCAGCACGGTTCTCCTGCGTCCTCCGATTGCCTGACGGTTCTGCCTGCCCCCGCATTCCTCCCGTCCAACAGGTCGCGCGCTCCCGTCTCGCATGAGGCCGGCACCGCGTCCGGAGAACCATCATGAAGAACAGAGTACTTCCCGCAATGCTGCGCCAGGCGCAGCCAGGGCCGGGGTCGCCGACGGCGGCCGATGGTGTCCATCATCCAGGGCCTGCGCTGTCGCGCCGCCACTTCGTGCAGGGCATGGCCCTTGGCGGCCTCGCCCTGGCGATGGGCTGGCCGCGTCAGGGCGAGGCCGCCGGCGCGGCTGCCGAACTGCGCGGCAATGTGCTGGATCTCAGCATCGGCGCGCAGCGCGTCAATTTCACCGGCCAGGACCGCCCTGCCATCACGGTGAACGGCTCCCTGCCGGCGCCGCTGCTGCGCGTGAAAGAAGGCGAGACGCTCACCGTGCGCGTGACCAACACGCTCGCCGAGGACACGTCCATCCACTGGCACGGCATCCTGCTGCCGGCGAACATGGACGGCGTGCCGGGCATGAGCTTCAACGGCATCCGCCCGGGCGAGACCTTCACCTACCGATTCCCCCTCCGGCAGAACGGCACCTACTGGTATCACAGCCATTCCTCCATGCAGGAGGCGCGCGGGCTTTATGGCGCTCTCATCGTGGAGCCGGCAACGCCCGAGCCCTTCCACTACGACCGCGAGCATGTCGTACTGCTCTCCGACTGGAGCGACGAGGACCCGCACCGCATCCTCGCCAAGCTGCGCAAGCAGGCCACCTACTACAACTTCCACCAGCGCACGCTCGGGGACTTCTATCGCGACGTGAAAACGCAGGGTCTCAAGGCCACCTGGGACGACCGCCGCATGTGGGGCGCGATGCGCATGACGCCGACGGACCTGGCTGACGTCTCGGGCTACACCTACACCTATCTCGTCAACGGCACGACTCCGGCCGGCAACTGGACCGGCCTGTTCCGCGCGGGCGAAAAGCTGCGGCTGCGCTTCATCAATGCCGCAGCGATGACCTACTTCGACGTGCGCATCCCGGGCCTGAAGATGACCGTGGTGGCCGCCGACGGCCAGTCCGTGCAGCCGTTAGCCATCGACGAGTTCCGCCTGGGTGTCGCCGAAACGCTGGACGTGATCGTCGAGCCGGAGGCCGATGCCTACACCATCTTCGCGCAGAGCATGGACCGCACCGGCTTTGCCCGCGCCACGCTGGCCACGCGGGAGGGCCTCGCCGCCGCGGTGCCGCCGCTGGATGCGCGGCAGCTCCTCACCATGGAGGACATGGGCCACATGGACCACGGCGCGCATGCCGGTCACGCCATGCCGGTGCAGGCGCATCCGGAGAGCGAGGCGGGGAATCCGGGCGTCGACATGCAGGCCGTGATGCCGATGCCGCGCCTCGCGGATCCCGGCGTCGGGCTGCGCGGCAACGGCCGCAAGGTATTGACCTATGCCGACCTGAGAAGCGCCTTTCCCGATCCGGATGGCCGCGCGCCCTCGCGTGAGATCGAGTTGCACCTGACCGGGCACATGGAGCGCTATGTGTGGTCCTTCGACGGCGTGCCGTTCAGCGCGGCGGAGCCCATCATCCTGAAATACGGCGAGCGCGTGCGCTTCACGCTGGTCAACGACACCATGATGGAGCACCCCATCCACCTGCATGGCATGTGGAGCGACCTCGAGGACGAGGACGGCAATTTTCTCGTGCGCAAGCACACGGTGAGCATCGCGCCGGGGTCGAAACGCAGCTATCGCGTCACGGCCGACGCGTTGGGGCGCTGGGCCTATCACTGCCACCTGCTCATGCACATGGATCTCGGCATGTTCCGGGAAGTGAGGGTGCTGCCATGAAACGTTTTTTCCTGATTGTTCCGCTGGCGGCGTTGTTGCCGACGCCCCTGCTGGCAGCCGGTGTTGACCACTCGCAGCATGGCTCGCCGCCTACACCGGGCGGCACGCTCTCCGCACCTGCGCCTGCCGCGGGGCCGGCCGCCGGCCCCGCGCCGGCGGAAGAGGACCTCTCGCATCACCACGCACCGGCGAAGACATCGCCACCAGCACCGCCCGCCGACGAACATGCCGGACATCGTCAGGGCGCGCCTGCCACGGGCGCGCCGGTGGTGCCGTCAGGCCCACGGCTGCCGTTGCCGACCCCGGAGGACATCGCCGCCGCCTTCCCCGACCTCGGCCCGCATGCGCACATGAGCGAGCCGGGCTACGGAAAGTTCCTGCTCGATCGCCTCGAGGCGCAGGACGCGGCGGATACCACCGCGCTGGCCTGGGAAGCCGAGGCGAGCTGGGGACGGGCCCTCGATCGCGTGGTGCTGACGAGTGAAGGCGAGCGGGTGCATGGCGATACGGAAGAGCTCCGCCACGAGCTTTTCTGGCGCCACGCGTTCGCCAGCTGGTGGGAGGGCCGCCTCGGCGTCCGGCGCGATGATGGCGAAGCGGATGGACGCGACTGGGCCGGCGTCGGCATCGAGGGACTGGCGCCGCAATTCGTCGAACTCTCGGCGGTCGCCTACGCAGGAGAATCCGGACGCACGGCCTTCACGCTGGAGGCGGAGTACGAGGCGCGTCTGACCAACCGACTGATCCTGGTGCCGCGCATCGAGCTCAACGCGTATGGCGAGGATGACCTGCCGGCCGGCATCGCCAGCGGTCTGGCCGACGCCGAGGCCGGGTTGCGCCTGCGCTATGAGCTGCGGCGGGAATTCGCCCCTTACGTGGGCGTGGAGTGGACCCGACGCCTGGGCGATAGCGCGGACTTCGCCCGCACCGCCGGCGAGCGAAGTGGTGAAGCAAGGGCGGTCGCCGGCGTCCGGCTCTGGTTCTAGCGGACTCCCCGCGGCCCCCTGCAAAAAAAACGGCGCCTGGTGGCGCCGTTTTTTTCACGATGGATGCATCGGGGCCGAAGGCCGCCGCTCTCGATGGTCGCGCCATGCCCGGTCGTGTTGCCGTCAGCCTGCCGGCGGTGCTGCGCGCGTCCGCCACAGCGAGTAGAGGATGCCGGCGGCCAGCAGTCCCAGGGTCACCGCCAGCGACAGCAACGGCGGCACCTTGCCGCCGAACACGAAGTCGCCCAGAAAGATTTTCGAGCCGATGAACACCAGCACCAGCGCCAGCGCGTACTTCAGGTAGTGAAAGCGGTGGATGATGGCGGCGAGGGCGAAGTAGAGCGCGCGCAGGCCGAGGATGGCGAAGATGTTCGAGGTGTACACGATGAAGGGATCGGTCGTGATCGCGAAGATCGCCGGCACACTGTCCACCGCGAAGATCAGGTCGACGATCTCCACCATGCAGAGCGCCAGGAACAGTGGTGTCACCCACAACGTCCGGTGAGAAGGATCGCGTGGATGCGGTGCCAGCACGAAAAAGTCGTGGCCGCGCAGTTCTGTCGTCACGCGCAGGTGGCGGCGCAGGAAAGCAAGGATGGGGTTGCGGCCGATGTCCGGTTCGTGGTCCACGCTGAACAGCATCTTGATGCCGGTGAGGATCAGGAAGCCACCGAACAGGTAGAGTACCCAGTAGTAGCGGGCCACCAGCGCGGCGCCGAGACCGATCATCAGCGCACGCAGCACGATCACGCCGAGGATGCCCCAGAACAGCACGCGGTGCTGGTAGAGCGGCGGCACGGCGAAGAAGGTGAAAATGAGCGAGATGACGAAGACGTTGTCCAGCGAGAGGCTCTTCTCGACCAGGAAGCCCGTGTAGTAGTTCACCGCGCTGACGGCGCCGAGCTGGTACCAGACGTAGAGGCCGAAGAGCAGGCCGGCGGCGATGTAGAACGCGGAAAGCTTGAGGCTTTCCTTCACGCCGATCACATGGTCCTTGCGGTTCAGCACGCCGAGGTCGAAGGCGAGCAGGGACAGCACCGTGCCCAGGAAGACTAGCCACAGCCACAGGGGCTTGCCGAGCCACACCAGCGAGATCCATTCCATAGGCGACTCCCGGGCAGGGTTTCCTGAAGGGCTGCAGATCCGGGCGCTGCGGGCCGGCCCTGCGCTGGTAAGGCCGCGCCGGCCCGATGATGAGCGTGGGTCTGCCGCCGTCGTGGCAGGGAATCCGGATTGCCGGGCGGTAGCGCCGCCTCTCTTCACCGAATTGTAGAACTGTCGGCACCGGACGGCTGGCGGGCCGCTGTACGGCTGCTCCGCCTATTGCGGGCCGAGCGGCCAGCCCATGCCCAGCCAGAGCGCCAGGAAGGCCGTCCAGGCGAGCAGCAGGGCGATCGAGTAGGGCAGCATCAGGGCCATCAGCGTGCCGATGCCGGTGTCCTTCTGCCAGCGCTGCGCGAAGGCCACCACCATGGCGAAGTAGGGCATCAGCGGCGTGATGATGTTGGCCGTGCTGTCGCCGACGCGATAGGCGGCCTGGGTGGCTTCCGGCGCCACGCCGGCGAGCAGGAACATCGGCACGAACACGGGCGCCATCAGTGCCCACTTGGCCGAGGCCGAGCCGATGAAGAGGTCGACCAGCGCCGTCAGCAGCACGAAGCCCACGAGCAGCAGCACCGGCGACAGGTCCAGCGTGCGCAGGCCGGAAGCGCCGGTGATGGCGAGAAGCTCGCCGAGCTGGCTCCACTTGAACCAGGCCACGAACTGCGCCGCGAAGAACATGAGCACGAGGTAGCCGGCGAGCAGCCGCAGCGTGTCCTCCAGCGCCGGCACGCAGTCCGCGGCCTTTGCCCAGACACCGGCAAGGCGGCCGTAGAGCAGTCCCGCCACGCCGAAATAGACCGCCACCAGCACCACGATGCTGGACAGCAGCGGCGACTTGAGCAGCGAGCCGTCCTCGCCGCGCAGGAAGCCGTCCAGAGGCCAGAGGCCGGCGAGGCAGAAGCCTGCCAGCAGCACTGTCCACGCCGCCACGGCGCGTGCGCCCTCCGGATGCAGTCGCTCGACGTGCACCTCGGCCTCGGCGGCCGTGGCGGACAGCCGCGGGATCACGAGGCGCTGAGTGACGAGGGCGATGATGCCGGCGACGAGAAAGGCCGAGGCCGCCATGAACCAGTAGTTGGCGGTGATCGCGACCGTCACGGCCGGCGCCACCGTGCGCGCCGCTTCGGTGGTGATGCCGGCCAGCATGGCATCGGCGGGACTGATCAGCAGGTTTGCGGCATAGCCGCCGGAGACGCCGGCGAAGGCACAGGCGATGCCCGCCACCGGCGGCAGCCCGGCGCGATGGAAAAGCAGGCCGGCAAGCGGAATCACCACGACGTAGCCGGCGTCGAGCGCCACATGCGAGAGCACGGCGGCAAAGGCGACAATGAAGGGCAGGCCGCGACGGCGCGTCAGTTGCACCAGCGCCGCGAGCAGGCCGCCGAGCAGCCCCGAGCGTTCGGCGAGCCCGAGTCCGAGCATGGCGACGATCACCGGCCCTACCGGCGCGAAGCCGGTGAAGTTGGTCACGGTGTCGGTGAGGATTTTCCTGAGGCCGAAGGCCGAGAGCAGGTTGACTGCGCTGACGGTGCGGCTGCCGTCGGGATAGGTCGCGCTCCAGCCGGTGAGCGACACCAGCGCCGAGAGCAGGAGCACGATGCCGCAGAGCCAGACGAAGAGCCAGGTGGGCGAGGGCAGGCGGTTGCCGGCGGCTTCGAGGCGGTCGAGTAAGGTGAGCAGCCGTGAACCCATGAGCGATTCCTTCGCGGTCGCCGGATTACCAGCGGAACCTGTCCCAGTTTTCCGGATTCGCCCAGAACTTCGGGTTCAGCCAGTCCGGCACCGACTTGTAGGTGCGGATGTCGTAGCTCCACGCCTGCCAGGGTGTGCCGTCGAGCTCGAAGCGGGCCTGGCGGGTCAGCGCGAGCCCCAGCAGGGCCGTGTCATCGAGCAGGCTTTCCGGTACAAACACGAGGAGCTGCCGCGCTAGCAGGTCCCGCAGGGCGGCGATAAGCTGTCGCGCATCGCGCTGTTCCATCCCCGCCGGCAGCATCGCCACCGCGAGCCCGGCCCGTTCCATCTGTCCTGCCATGCCCGACACCTCGGCCACCGCCCGGCGTGCCGGCGCCACCGCGCCCTCCGGCCAGGGCAGCTCGCCGATCGCGACTATGCTGTCGGCAGCGGTCGCCGCGAGGGTTTCCGCGATGAGGGGGAGAAACGGATGGGGAGCGGTCATTGGCGGGCGCGCAACCATTGAAGTGAGACGGATTGATGCTGGGTACTCTACGCAAGATGCGGGCTGAAAAGAACGATCCCGTGTCCTATTTCCTGCCGCTCGGAGAGCTCTCCGTGCCGCTGCAGCCCTTCCTCGGCAACACGCTGCACCTGCGCTACCAGGGCAACATCTTCTGCACCGCCTGCGGCCGCAAGACACCCAAGTCGTATAACCAGGGCTTCTGCTTCGTGTGCTTCCGCAAGCTGGCCGCCTGCGACATGTGCATCCTCAAGCCGGAGACCTGCCACTACGCGGCGGGCACCTGCCGCGAGCCGGAGTGGGCCGATACGCACTGCAACATCCCGCACATCGTCTACCTCGCCAACTCCTCCGGCGTGAAGGTCGGCATCACGCGCGAGACGCAGCTGCCCACGCGCTGGCTGGACCAGGGCGCCACGCAGGCACTGCCCATTTTCCGCGTCGGCACGCGGCTGCAGTCGGGGCTGGTCGAAGTCACCCTCGCCCAACACATCGCCGACAAGACCAATTGGCAGGCCTTGCTAAAAGGGGAGAGCGAGCCGGTGGACCTGCGTGCCGTGCGTGACGAACTGCTGGCGCGCTGCGCGCCGGAACTCGCGGACCTGCAGCAGCGCTTCCCGGGGCAGATCACGGCGCTGCCAGAGGCCGCGGAGGAGCGCTTCCGCTATCCGGTGCTGGAATACCCGACGAAGATCCGCTCCTTCAACCTGGACCAGGCGCCCGACGTCACGGGCACGCTGCTCGGCATCAAGGGCCAGTACCTGCTCTTCGACACCGGCGTCATCAACATCCGCAAATTCACGGCCTATCAGGTCGAACTGCTCACGGTATAGCCATGACCACCGAACCTTCCAAGACCACCATCTACCTCAAGGATTACCAGGCGCCCGTGTATCGCGTGCACACCGTGGCGCTGACCATCGATATCCACGATGGCCACACCATGGTCGCAGCCACGCTGGATATCGAGCGTGCGCCGGAGGCGCCGGCCGCTACGCCGCTGCGCCTGCACGGCGTCGACCTCGCGCTCGAGGAACTCCGCATCGATGGCGAGGTGGTGCCGGCGGGGGAGTGCCGCCATGAAGGTGAGGAGCTCGTCATCGCCCGCCCGCTGCCGGCGCGCTTCGAGTTGCGTTCGCGCGTGCGCATCCATCCCGAGGCGAACAAGGCGCTGGAGGGCCTGTACTGCTCCAACGGCATGTACTGCACGCAATGCGAGGCCGAAGGCTTCCGCAAGATCACCTATTACCCGGACCGCCCCGACGTGATGGCACGCTTCACCACCACGCTGCGTGCCGACCGCAAGCGCTTCCCGGTGCTGCTCGCCAACGGCAACCTGGTCGCCTCGGGCGAGCTGCCGGCGGGGCGTCACTTCGCCACCTGGGAAGATCCCTTCCCAAAGCCCGCCTACCTGTTCGCCATGGTGGCCGGCAACCTGGCCTGCCGGCGCGACAGCTTCACCACGCGCTCGGGCCGCGAGGTCGACCTGCGCATCTATGTCGAGCCGCACGACCTCGACAAGGTCGACCATGCCATGGCGTCGCTGCAGCGCTCCATGCAGTGGGACGAGGAGGCCTACGGGCGCGAGTACGACCTCAACATCTACATGATCGTGGCCGTGTCGCACTTCAATATGGGCGCGATGGAGAACAAGGGCCTCAACATCTTCAACACGAGCTGCGTGCTGGCGCACCCGGCCACCACCACCGACGCCGGCTTCCAGCGCGTGGAGTCGGTGATCGCGCATGAGTATTTCCATAACTGGAGCGGCAACCGCGTCACCTGCCGCGACTGGTTCCAGCTGTCGCTGAAGGAAGGCTTCACCGTGTTCCGCGACCAGCAGTTCTCCGGGGACATGCTTTCCGCCAGCGTCCAGCGCATCGAGGACGTCAACTTCCTGCGCGCCTACCAGTTCGCGGAGGACGCCGGTCCGCTGGCGCATCCGGTGCGGCCGGAGTCCTTCGTCGAGATCAACAATTTCTACACGGCCACCGTCTACGACAAGGGCGCCGAGATCGTGCGCATGCTGCACACCGTGCTGGGCGCGGAGGCGTTCCGTCGTGGCACGGATCTCTATTTCTCGCGTCACGACGGGCAGGCCGTCACGGTCGAGGACTTCGTGCAGGCGCTGGCCGACGCCAGCGGCCAGGACCTCGCCGGCTTCCTGCAGTGGTACCGCCAGCCCGGCACGCCGACCCTGCATGTGCACGGCGACTACGATGCGGCGCGGCGTGAATACCGCCTGACGCTGCGCCAGTCGCTGCGCCAGGTGGAGGGCTTCCCGCTGCCGCAGCCGGTACCGGTGCCGGTGCGCATCGCGCTGCTCGGCCGCAATGGCCAGGAACTCCCGCTGCAGATGGAGGAGGGGCCCTGCACCGAGACCGTTCTGATGCTGGAGGCGCCGGAGCAGACGTTTGTCTTCCGCGACATCCCGGAGGCGCCGGTGCCGTCGGTGCTACGCAATTTCTCCGCGCCGGTGCGGCTGGAGCACGACCTGCCGCCGGAGGATAAGCGCTTCCTCCTGCGGCACGACGGCAACGGCTTCAACCGCTGGCTGGTGGCCCAGGACCTGCTGTGCACGGAGTTGCTGCGCCTCGCCGGCGCCAGCGCCGCCGGGCGCCACCTGCTGCCCGACGCGGCACTGCTCGCGACCCTGGCCGGGCTGCTGCCGGACCTGGCCGGGGACGATCCCGCGCTGGCGGGCAAGCTCCTGCAAGTGCCGGGGCTCGGGCAGCTCATCGAGCTGGCGCCGCAGCCGGACCCGGAGGCACTGCATATGGCGCGGCAATGTTTCCGCCACGCGCTGGCGCGGCAGCTGGAAGGCTGGCTGCTGGCCCAGGTCGAGCGGCTCCATTCCGGGGAATATGCCTATGGCGCGGACCACATCGCGGAGCGCAGCCTGCGCAACACGGCGCTGGGCCTGCTCGTGGACCTGGAGCCCGGCTACCATGCGCTGGCCGCGCGCCAGCTCGACCACGCCCGCCACATGACGGACGAGGCCGCCGCACTCACGGCCCTGGTGCATGCAGGCAGTGCGGAGGCGCCGCCCTACCTGGAACGGTTTGCCGCGCGCTGGCAGCACGAGGCGCTGGTCATGGACCAGTGGTTCGCCATGCAGGCCAGCGCGCCCATTCCCGAGGCGGCGGGGCAGGTGGGTCTGCTGCGCGAGCATCCCGACTTTCACCGCGACAATCCCAACCGTGTGCGAGCCCTCATCGGGCAGTTCGCCAACAATAATCCGCGCGCCTTCCACCACCACGACGGTTCGGGTTATCGCCTGCTCGTGGAGGAAGTGGAGCGTCTCGACGCCATGAATCCGCAGATCGCGGCCCGCCTGCTGGGTGCCATGAGCAGTTGGCATCGCTTCGGCACGACGGCGCGCCAGCATGCGCGGAACGCGCTCGACAGTCTGGCGAGCCGCCCCCTCTCTCCCGATGTGCAGGAAACGCTGGAACGCCTTCGCGCCGTACGCGACTGACGTCCTTCTGCGAGGGGCTTTTCGTCATCTTCGGTGCAGTAAAGGGCTCGATCGCATCGCTTTTCCTGTTTGTCGCACCCCCTTCGCCCCCTACTTTGGAGGGGGCAAAAGACCTTTCCTCAAATGACGAAAAATGGGCTGGAATCTGGCCCGGATTCGCGTCTGCATTATCAATTACACCTCTTTGGTGGTAGTAAATGCCCTCGGGGCAGGGTCGACCTCATGGTCTACTGTGTCATTGCTTAATGTATTTGATTTATTAACGTTTTTTTCCGGACTGTGTAGACAAAAGTAGTTGTCTGTACTTCTTTTACAGGCATGAGCTAGAGGTTATTCTTAGCCATATGCACTTACGACACGCAGCGTGGCTCGTCAGTCACGTTGATGGCGGCAAGGAATGCGCCTGGTGCCTGCCTGCCGGGCAGATCAGGCGTGCAGGAACGGGAAATTCCTCGTTGCAACTGAACAGATAAAAACGATGCAAAGTTTTAAAAGCCGAATTCGTGAACGACGGGTCACGCTCGAAATCATGCCGGCGAGCGGCCTGATTGGCCCGCCCGCCTCCAATGAAGCCAACATGCGATAACGACACTGCTAGCGACCAGCGCATCACATAAATCAACAACAAACTTCACAACTCTCTGCTGGAGAACAACAACATGAAAAGACGCGAGTTCATCCGTCTTGGAGGCTTCCTCACCGCTTCCGTGGCTGCCATGAGCATGACCGGTTGCGACATCGTCGGTGACAACGACAACACCTCCACCAGCGCTGAAGACACGAACAGCTATCCCAATCCCTCCCGGCCCATGCCGGCAGCATCGACCACGGGCAACTGGTATTTCCCGCAGAGCGTCGCCTCCGGTGATCCCCGTGACGATTCCATTATTCTCTGGACCCGCGTGCTCAATAACTCGCTGGCCGCGACCGCTGAAGCGACTGACGATGTCGCCATTACCCTGCAGGTGTCCTCCGACCCGATCAACGGCGTTAACCTGGGCTCCAATGCGGCCCTGACCGATGCCGCTGTGGCGGATCTGCTGGTGCCGGCCTATGTCGATTTCGACGGTACTGTTCGCCACAAGCTCTCCGGCCTCGCCGCCGACACCGCCTACTACTACCAGTTCACCGTAGGCACGGTGCGCAGCAACATCGGCCGCTTCAAGACCGCGCCGGTGGCCACCGAGACCCGCGACATCAAGTTCGCATTCATGAGCTGCCAGGACTGGGCCTCCAACCACTGGGGTGTATTCACCAAGCTGGTGGCTGATGACGTCGCCACCCCTGGGGACATCGACTTCGTTGTCCATCTCGGCGACTACATCTACGAAACCGACAACGTCAACGTGGCGGGGCGTGAAGGGCTCCACGGTGCCCAGACCTTCCCGAACGGCGCGGACATCCCGCCTGAGCGCACCACCGGGGCCCTCCTGCCTGCCGACCCTCCCGGCATGTACGCCACCACGACGTCCGATTACCGCTACCTCTACAAGCTGTACCGCTCCGATCCGCGCCTGCAGCGCATGCATGAGCGCTTCCCGATGGTGGCGGTGTGGGACGACCACGAGTTCTCTGACGATGCCTGGCAGAACTCGGAAACCTACACGAACCGCAACCTGCCGCAGACGGAGCGTCGCCGCAACGCCAACCAGGCCTGGTTCGAATTCATGCCGGCCGATGTGCACTTCCAGGAAGTGAATCCGAGCTTCCAGAACATCAAGCTCTACCGCGACCTGCGCTTCGGCAAGAACGTGCATCTCGTCATGACGGACGAGCGCCTCTACAAGCAGGACCACCTGATCCCGGAAGATGCATCGGCGTCCGAGGCTGCCGCCGCTGCCGGTGTTCAGCTGGGCCGTATCAATTCCCGCTACCTGGTGCCGGAAAGCTCCATGAAGCTCGCCGAGCAGATCAAGGATGCGACGGCGCCCAACCTGTCCCTGATCACCATGCTGGGCCAGACCCAGCGCGACTGGTGGAAGGCCAAGATGAGCAGCTCCGATGCGACCTGGAAGGTCTGGGGCAACGAAGTGTCACTGCTGCGCATGGGCCTGAATGGCTCCAAGGCGGTCGGCACGCTGATTGCGCTGCAGACCATCAGCGGCATCCGCCTGACCATGGTGCAGACTGGCGGTGGCGACCACACGGTTAACGCCGTGACCACCAACTACCCGGGTGACTCTGTCGCCAAGGATCTGGTGCGTGCGGCCGCCTGCGCCGGTTACCTGATCACCAATGCTTCCCTTCCCGCCGCTACGGCCATCCAGCTGGGCCTCGGCGCCCTGCAATACTGGGTCGCCGGTGGCGAAGCGGCGGCAGCCGGTTTCCTGGGTATGCAGCTCGGCAATGCGACGCTCGGCAACAATGCGGCGGACGCCCTCGACAACGCCGTTCCGAGCGCGAACCAGCAGGCGCTGTGCGGCTCCGCCGTGGCGGCCTGCACGATTGCCTACATGACCACCGGAACGGCCAAGGCAACTGCCTCGGTGAGCGCGGTCGGCAATGTCGTGGCGACGCTGCTCAATGATCCGACGCTTTCCGCTGTCGATGGCGTGCTCACGGCCACCCTCACTGGTTCCACGACCATTAGCGCGAGCGTGGCCACCGTTCTGGTCGAAGTCTGGAAGGCCGCGCGTACCGTCGTGCTGGCGGCCGGTACCCAGGCGGCCGTCTATGACGCCGCCGCTGCCGCCTTTACGCCGGTGACCATGCTGATGGCCATCCGCGCCGAAGTGGAGGCCAGCACGGTCGACACCTCGGTGACGCCGCCGACGTCCACGTCGGCCTTCGTCACGGCCTCCGGCTCGGTGTCGACGCTGGCCGCGTTCTTCCGCAAGTTCGTCATCAATGCGGACCAGTGGGACGGCTACAGCCGTGAGCGCGCCGAGTTGATGAACTTCCTGGTGGCCCGGGACATCCGCAACGTCGTGGCGGTGACCGGTGACATTCATGCGTTCTTCGCCGGTACGGTGCACAAGGAATTCGCCGGCCAGGTCCAGACCGTGACTGCAGCGGGTGGTGAACTGACGTCGGCAGCCGCCAGCTCTCCTGCCGTGATGGTCGACCTGGTGACGGCGGGCGTGAGCTCGACCTCCTGGTACAACTACCTCAATGTGGCCGCAACGGCGCTGTCAGCGTCCCTGGCGACCCTGGTGACCGCCACCATTCCGCTTGGCGCTACGCCGTACCCCTTTGCGCTGACGCTGCCGGTGCTGGATTTCGCTCTCGGCAAGCCCTTCAGTGTCGCTGCGCTGACGACGATGCTCAATGATGCCATCCGCGACGCGGCCGCAGCTAACGGCGTGCCGGAGTCGATGCTGGGCGGGGCAGCGGGCATCTCGGCCGCGGCGGGAAGCATTGCCACTGCCCCTGGCAGCGCTTCGTTGCGGTTCCTCTGCTATGCGCTCTCCGTGATGGGCCAGGAAGTGAATCCGTGGCTCAAGCACATCGACACGAATGCGCAGGGCTACGCCGTGGTCACGGCCTCCGCCACCAGCCTCGAGTGCCAGTTCCACCACGTGAACGCGGCCTTCGTGACGGGCGGAACCGGGTATGAGCCGGGCTCGCCGCTGCTGGGCGGCGCGGACACCCGCTCCGTGGTGAGCCGCACCGTGACGGCCACTGTACCGGTGGTGACAACCGCCGGCACCGAGCCGACGGTGTTGATCAGCTGACGCGTCAGGGCCGGTGAGGGAGAAGACTCCTTCACCGGCCGCTAATAGGGAACGGCTCCGAGGTAGTCGGAGCCTTGAAAACAATATCGCGTTCTGGCGGACCACAAGCAGGGTCGGCAGGACGCAGGTGCGGCAGGGGCGGCGCCTGATCTCCGGCAGGAGACGGGTGGTCAGGTTGCAGCAGAAAACTGCAACGCTTCGCGCCGGCACCGACACTTTCATGATGATTGGAGCTCCGACATGAAATACAAGAACAATCGGTCCTTTCTCCTGGCTCCCAGAGCCGCCGGCTTCGCCCTCGCAACGGTGCTCCCTTTTGCGGTGAACACGGCCTCGGCGTTCGAGCTGAACCTCGGCGCCGTCACGGGCTCGCTGGACAGCACGGTGTCCTACGGCGCCGCGTGGCGCATGGAGGCCCCGGACCAGGTGCTGGCCACCGACTACTCCACGTACAGCGCCGCTGTGCTGGCCAATCGCCGTACCTTCATCAACAAGAACGATGGCGCCGCCAACTTCGACAACGATTCCCGTCCGGTCAGCAGCGTGTTCAAGATCACCTCCGACCTTGAGCTGAAATATGACAATGTCGGCATGTTCGTCCGTGGCTCGGCGTTCTATGACACCGTGCTGATGGATGAAGAACCCAATCGCGCAGCGCCCAACCTTTATCCCAACGCGGCGAGCTGCAACGTGCAGAACCAGAGCGCCGCGGCGATCGCGGCCGGCGCTTGCGGCTTCCCGACGGAAATCGAAGAGCACTCCGGCAAGGACCTGCGTTTCCTGGATGCCTATGTCTACGGCAACTTCGACGTGGCCGGCCTGCCGCTGAACCTGCGTGTCGGCGAACAGGTCGTGAACTGGGGCGAAGCCCTGTTCCTGCAGGACGGCATCAACAGCGCCAACCCGGTCTCGCTGTCCAAGCTGCGCCTGCCCGGCGCCGAAGTGAAGGAAGCGCTGCTGCCGCTGCCCATGCTCTACGGCTCGGTCGGCATCAACGACAACATGACCCTGGAGGCGTTCTACCAGTTCGACTGGGACTACTCCGAGGCGGATGACGTCGGCACCTACTACTCCACCGACGACGCCTTCGCCGGCCTTGGCGCAAACCGCATCCTGGTCAGCCCGCTGAACCCGAATGCCTCCATCTCGCTGACGCAGCAGGCCGCGGCGCTGATGGCCTACAACGGCAACAGCTCCACCTGGCTGACCAACAAGCGCATCGCCGACAAGGAAGTGGACGCCAAGGACCAGTTCGGCCTGGCCTTCCGCTACAGCATGGAGAACACCGAATTCGGCGTGTTCTACATGAGCTACGACAGCCACAAGCCGGTGGCGCAGGCCATCACCGGCGAAGCCAACGGCTACTCGAAGGGTCGCCAGAACGTGGTCAACGCGGTCAACGCCTGTATCGCCGCGGGCGGCGCCACGCTGTCCTGCCAGGCGGCAGCCAACGCCTACCACTACATCGACACCACGCAGTACCAGATCGTCTATCCCGAGAACATCAACCTGTACGGCCTGTCCTTCAGTACGACGGTGGGCGAGCTCTCGCTGGCCGGTGAACTGGCGTATCGCCCGAACGACGTGATCCTGGCGGAGCTCGGCGACAACCTGGTGGCCTACAACACCCTGAACGCCATTCCGGCGGGCGCCGGCAACGCCTCCACTGGTGGTGACATCCTGAACAACGGCCAGCCCTTCGGTCCGGGCACCATCGTCAAGGACTGGGTGGAACTCGAGACCTACAACATCAACTTCACCGCCGTGAACAACTTCGGGAACATCCTGGGCGCGGACAGCGTGCTGGGCGTGCTCGAGCTCGGCGGCAGCTACATCCCCGAAGGCGAGGACCAGAAGTACGCGTCCACGGCATCGCTGCTGTACCTCCCGTACTCCGAAGTGCCGGGCACGACCACCAACACCGCGTGTAACGCCGTCAAGGCCGACCCGAACAGCTGCCTGTCCGAAGGCCCGCTGGACGACTACCTCGACCGCTTCTCCTGGGGCTATCGCACGGTGCTGTCGGCGACCTACAACGACGTGTTCGCTGGCGTCGCGCTGACCCCGGTGCTGCGCTTCGCGCATGACGTGAAGGGCAACTCGCACCGTACCGGCAACTTCCTGGAAGACCGCAAGGCCGCCACGCTCGCCGTGAACGCCCTGTACAACCAGGTCGTCGAGTTCAGCGTCGCCTACAACGCGTTCTGGGGTGCGGAAATCAGCAACCTGCTGCACGACCGCGACAACGTTTCCGCCACGATGAAGTACTCCTTCTGATGCCGATGGGCGTGACGCGGGAGAGGGCGCAGGCGGGAATCCCCGCCAGCGCCGCCACCGATACGAACATTCCATTCCTTGTTGCAGAGGTTTTGAACATGACTAAGAAGCTGGCATGGTTCGGGGCAGCGCTTGCTGTCTCCCTGAGTGCCACCACGGCGCACGCGGCGGTCTCGGCGGCCGAAGCCGCCAAGCTGGGCACGTCCCTGACGCCCATGGGCGGCGAAAAGGCCGGCAACGGCTCTACGATCCCGGCCTGGAGCGGCGGCCTCACGAAGCCCCCGGTGGCCAATTACAAGTCCGGACAGCACCGTCCGGATCCGTTCCCGTCCGACAAGATCGCCTTCACGATCACGGCGCAGAACATGAACAACTATGCGGACAAGCTGGCCGAAGGCCAGAAGGCGCTGTTCCGCGCCTATCCGCAGACTTTCAAGATGCATATCTACCCGAGCCGCCGCACGGCCGCCGTGCCGTCCTGGGTCGAGGAAAACACTCGCAAGTGCGCCACCACCGCCAAGGTGAAGGACTGGGGCATCGAAGGATGCGTGGGCGGCACGCCGTTCCCCATCCTCTCCGGCACCAATGAAGAGCAGGCCATGCAGGCCCTGTGGAACCACATCCTGCGTTACCGCGGCCAGTACCTGGTGCGCAAGGCGTCCGCAGTGGCCGTGCAGCGCAACGGCTCCTACACCCTGAACACCGTGCAGCAGGAAATCGACTTCACGTACTACCACCGTGATGTGAAGACGGTCTCCCAGCTCAATAACATCGTGTTCTATTACCTGTCCTTCACCACGGCGCCGGCCCGCCTCGCCGGTGGCGCCGTGCTCGTGTGGGAAACGCTGGACCAGCGCAAGGACCAGCGTCAGGCCTGGGGCTACAACGCCGGCCAGCGCCGCGTGCGTCAGGCGCCCAACCTGGCCTATGACACCCCGATTGCCCAGGCGGATGGCCTGATCACGGCGGACGACGTCGACATGTACAACGGCGCGCCCGACAAGTACGACTGGAAGCTCGTCGGCAAGAAGGAAGTCTACATCCCCTACAACAACTTCAAGGCGTTGCAGGCGAACCTGAAGTACAAGCAGCTGCTGATGCCCGGCCACCTGAATCCGGACTACCTGCGCTATGAGCTGCACCGCGTCTGGGTGGTGGAAGGCGTCCTGAAGCCGGGCGAGCGCCACATCTACTCGAAGCGTCGCTTCTACATCGACGAGGACTCCTGGAACATCACCGTGGCCGACCAGTACGACGGCCGTGGCGATCTCTGGCGTGTCAGCATGGCCTACCTGACGAGCTTCTATGAAGTGCCTCTCGTGTGGACCGGCATGGATACCTACCATGACCTGCAGGCCCGCCGTTACAACGTGGGTGGCCTCGCCAACGAGGAAGACAGGACGCTGGACTTCAGCTTGCCCTCACCGGGACCGGAGTACTTCACGCCGGCCGCCCTGCGTCGACGCGGCGTGCGCTGATCCAGCGGACCGCGAAAAAAGCCGGAGCTTCTCCGGCTTTTTTTCGATTGGTGCAGATCCTTTCTGCACCTGATCCAGATGAGAACCGAAACGGGACTACAAATGACGAAGCCTCTTCAACTCCTCGGCGCGCTGGCCCTCGGCGTCAGCCTGGCCTCGGCGCCCGCCCTGGCGGAAACGGCCAAGACCGCGCTCGACCGGCCGGCGATGCTGTCCGAGAAAGCCAGCCGCACACTCCTGATCGACGTGGCACAGGTCGGCAAACGCGTGGTCGCCGTCGGCGAGCGTGGCCACATCGTCTATTCGGACGACAATGGCAGGAACTGGAAACAGGCGGCGGTTCCCGTCTCGGTGCTCCTGACCGGTGTCTATTTTGCAACTGATACCGCAGGCTGGGCGGTCGGTCACGATGGCGTGATCCTGCACTCGGCGGATGCCGGGGCGACCTGGACGCTGCAGCACTCCGGCCGCGAGCCGGCAGCGGAAGGCAAGGAGGGCGCGCCGCTGCTGGACGTGTGGTTCGCGGATGCGCAGAACGGCTACGCCGTCGGCGCCTATGGCTATTTCCTGCGGACCGCGGACGGCGGCAAGACCTGGATCAATAACGCAGCCGCCATCAGCAACCCTGACGGCTGGCACCTCAACAGCATCGCCGGCGTGCCGGCCAGCTCTACGGTGTTCATCGCCGGCGAGCAGGGCAAGCTGTTCCGCTCCGCGGACAGCGGTGCGACC
Organism: Moraxellaceae bacterium; assembly: GCA_029237815.1. Classification (GTDB taxonomy): domain Bacteria; phylum Pseudomonadota; class Gammaproteobacteria; order Pseudomonadales; family Moraxellaceae; genus UBA2031. The sequence continues at coordinate 139,420 of JAQZBP010000002.1, read as the reverse complement.
TGGGCGGCGATTCCCTCGCCCTTTGACGGCTCGCTCTTCGGCGTGTCGGCCATCGCGCCCGACCTCGTGCTGATCTCCGGCCTGCAAGGACGTCTCTTCGCCTCTTCCGATGAGGGCGGACACTGGCGTCAGGTGCAGACCGGCGTGAGTTCGGGCATCAGCGCTGCCGCGCGCCTCGTCGACGGTCGCGTCTTCGTGGTCGGCAATGCCGGCGTGGTGCTGGTGGCCGCGGACAACCGGCTCGACCTCGTGTCGCAGGTGCAGAGTGATCGCCGGTCGATCACCGCGGCGCTGCCGCTGTCGGCGTCGGAGCTGTTGGTGGTGGGAGAGGGCGGCGCCAAGGTCCTGCAGGCAGACAGCAAGTAACAGGGGCGAAAGCAGAACGACATGAATATCGAAAAATTCGAAGACATCATATTTGGCAAACGCAAGATCATCATCGGCATTTTCCTTGCCGTTTCGCTGCTGATGCTGTGGGCCGCCTCCGGCCTGCGTCCTGACGCCAGCCTGGAAAAGATGGTGCCGCTCAAGCACCCCTACATCCAGAACCTGTTCAAGCACAAGGACGAGCTCAGCCTCGGCAACGACATCAAGATCGCGGTGGCGGTGAAGAAGGGCGACATCTTCGATCCGGCCTATCTCGAGACCGTGAAACTGCTCACCGACGATGTGTTCTACCTTTCGGACATGCCGACGCCTGAAGAGGCCGAGCAGCACCAGATCGTCGACCGTTCCAAGCTGAAGTCGCTCTGGACGCCGAACGTGCGCTGGAGCGAAGTCACGAAGGAAGGCTTCCAGGGCGGCGAGGTCACGCAGGGCTACGAAGGCAATATCGAAACGCTGGATGCCCTGCGCAGCAATATCCTGCGCTCGGGCCAGGTGGGACGCCTGGTGGCGGATGATTTCCAGTCCACCATCGTGCAGATTCCCCTGATCGACGGCGAGAAGATCGACTATCGCCAGCTTTCGGCCAATCTCGAAACGCTGCGGCAGAAATACGAGCAGCAGAATCCGAATGTCGAGATCCACATCGTCGGTTTTGCCAAGAAGGTCGGGGACCTGATCGAGGGTGCCTCCAAGATCGTCTTCTTCTTCCTGATCGCGGCGCTCATCACGCTGGTGCTGCTGGTCTGGGATTTCCGCGATGTGCGCGCTTCGCTGCTCATCCTCGGCTGCTCGCTGGCGGCGGTGGTCTGGCAGCTGGGTCTCGCCCGGATTCTTGGTTTCGGCATCGATCCCTACTCGATGCTGGTGCCTTTCGTGGTGTTCGCCATTGCCATCAGCCATTCGGTGCAGATCGTCAACGCCATCTTTGGTGAAGTCGCCAAAGGGGCCGCGCCCGAGGCGGCCGCGCGGCAAGCCCTGAGCTCGCTGTTCAAGCCCGGCGTGCTCGCGCTGACCACCGACATCATCGGCTTCCTGACGCTGCTGATCATCGAGATCGACGTGATCCGTGCCCTGGCGATCTCCGCCAGCATCGGCACCTTCATGATTGCCTTCACCAACTTCCTGATGCTGCCGCTGCTGCTGGCGAATTTCCGCGTGAGCCCCGCCGCCATGCGCAAGCTGGAAAGGCGCAGTGGGGAAAAGTCCGCCATCTGGCGGCTGCTCTCGAAGAAGACCGAGCGCGGTCCTGCCACGGTGGTGGTGGCGCTGGGCGCCATCCTGCTGGTCGGTGGCTTCGTGATCTCGCAAGGCGTGAAGATCGGCGACCTGGATCGCGGCGCGCCCGAGCTGCGCCCGGATTCGCGCTACAACATGGATGACCTCTTCATCACCTCCAATTACTCCATCAGTGCCGACGTGCTGGTGGTGATGGTGGAGACGTCGCCGCAGATGTGCTCCAGCTACAGCACGCTGGAGTCTGTCGACCGCCTGCAGTGGACCCTGGAGAACGTGCCGGGGGTGCAGTCGGCGCAGTCGCTGGTGACGGCCGTCAAGCGCATCCAGTCGGGCTTCAACGAGGGCAACCTCAAGTGGTCCACGCTCGTGAACGACGACGCCGTCCTGAACGAGTCCAGCAAGAACGTGCCCGAGCTCTTCAATAGCGAGTGTAGCCTGGTGCCGGTGTTCGTCTTCCTCGACGACCACAAGGCCGAGACGCTGCAGCGAGTTACCGGTGCCGTCGAGGAGTTTGCGAAAGCCAACAATACCGCCGACATGAAGTTCCAGCTGGCCTCCGGCAATGCCGGCATCGAGGCGGCGACCAACGAGGTGATCGCAGGCGAGAAGACGCCGATGATGCTGCTGGTTTATGGCGTCGTGATCGCGCTCTGCTTCTGGGCCTTCCGCTCCTGGCGTCCGGTGGTGTGCGTGATCCTGCCGCTGGTGGTGACCTCGGTGCTTTGCGAGGCACTGATGGCCAAGCTCGGCATCGGCATCAAGGTTGCCACCATGCCGGTGATCGCGCTCGGCGTCGGTATCGGCGTCGACTACGGGCTCTACATCTTCGCCAAGCTGGAGGAGTACCTGCGCGCCGGCAAGTCGCTCACCGAAGCCTATCTCGAGACGCTGGCGAGCACCGGCAAGGCCGTGCTGTTCACCGGTCTTGCGCTGGCCATCGGCGTGTTCACCTGGGTGTTCTCGCCGATCAAGTTCCAGGCCGACATGGGTCTGCTGCTCACCGTGATGTTCCTCTGGAACATGCTGGGCGCGCTGATCATGATCCCGGCGCTGGCCTACTTCGTCGTGAAGCCCGAGCAGTACCGCGCATAAGCGGCGGCGCCGTTCGGACAAAAGGCCCTCGATTCGAGGGCCTTTTGCTTTCCGGGTGCCTGCCAATCCCCGGCCGCGTCCCTATAATGCGCGCCATCCAGATAGGGGACGCCCCATGCTTTATTCCCTGGCTCGCCAGTTGCTGTTCCGCCTCGATCCTGAAACATCCCACCACCTCGCGCTGGGCGGCATCAGCCTCGCCGAACGCCTCGGCTTCCTCGACCTGTTGCCGAAGGTCCCGGAGCACCCGGTCGAGGTCATGGGCCTGCGCTTTCCCAATCCTGTAGGCCTGGCCGCCGGGCTCGACAAGAACGGCGACAACATCGACGGGCTGGCGGCGCTCGGCTTCGGCTTCATCGAGATCGGCACCGTCACGCCACGGCCCCAGCCCGGCAACCCGAAGCCGCGCCTGTTCCGGCTGCCGGAGGCGGGCGCCATCATCAATCGCATGGGCTTCAACAACCTGGGTGTCGATCACCTGGTGGCGCAGGTGCAGCGCTGCCGTTACCGCGGCGTGCTGGGCATCAACATCGGCAAGAACTTCGACACGCCGCTGGAGCAGGCGGTCGATGACTACCTGCTGTGCCTGGACAAGGTCTATGCCCATGCCAGCTATGTCACCGTGAACATCTCGTCGCCCAACACCAAGGGCCTGCGCAGCCTGCAGTCCGGCGAGGCGCTCGCGGCATTGCTCGGGCCGCTGAAGGAGCGCCAGGGCCAGCTCGCCGCACGGCATGGCCGCCATGTGCCGCTGGCGGTGAAGATCGCGCCGGACCTCGAGCCGGCCGATGTGGACGTGATCGCCGAGCAGCTCCTCCGGCATGAGATCGAGGGTGTCATCGCGACCAATACGACGCTGGGGCGTACCGGCGTCGAGCACCTGGCGCACGGGGGCGAGGCGGGTGGCCTGAGCGGGCGGCCGGTGCGGGCGGCTTCGACCCGGGTCCTGCGCGAGCTCGGCCAGGCCCTGGGCGGCAAGCTGGCCCTCATCGGCGTGGGTGGCATCGACGACGGCGCCTCGGCAGCGGAGAAGATGGCGGCGGGGGCAGACCTGGTGCAGGTCTACACGGGCTTCATCTACAGGGGGCCGGCACTGGTCCGGGAAGCCGCGGCGGCCATTGCGGCAGGTGGCGCGCGCGCATAAAAAAGCCGCCCGTTACGGGCGGCTTGCTCGGCCTTTTACGGCCAGCGGGGGCGGTAACGCCCTGTCCGGTTCAGTGCTGTGTGGCGATCTGGAGCGCGGCGATGCCGTGCAGCCCTTCGCGCTCGCTGCTGCGGCCCTCGCGCCAGCCGGCCATCCAGTGCTGGCGCAGGTTGATGTCCTGGTAAGGGCAGGTGTCCTGGGAGCGGCCGGTCATGCCGGCATTGAATCCGCGTGAATAAAGAAGCTCGCTGCGTTCCCGTTTCTGTCTTTTCATCAGCCACCTCGGAGTTTCGAAGGAAAAGGTCGGAATGACCACTGGGAGAAAAAAACACGATTGCCGGCTCCAAATATGGAAAGCAGGAGCCGAAATCTGCTGCCGTCGCGTGTAGCGCTGGTTCAGCCATTGAAACGCCGGGCCTCCTGGCCTGTCGATGAACTAATTCTCATAAGCCCGCAAATGATTAGTCATACGGGCGATTTACCCCTTTAATCGGCTTTCTTGACGTGATGGCCAAGCAACTGAAAAAGCAGGATTTATGACGTTCGAACTGGTAGTGACCTGCGCCGATGGCCTGGAAGAGGCGCTGCAGCAGGAGCTTACGGGACTGGGGCTTGCCGACGTACGGCGCGAGCGCGGCACGTTGCTCGTGCAGGCGTCGCTGGAGCAGGCCTATCGCATCTGCCTGTGGTCGCGTGTGGCCTCGCGCGTGCTGTTACCCCTGTTCACGGTGGAGGGCGACACGCCGGAAGCGTTGTATTACGAGGCCGTGCGCTTCACCTGGGGCAACACGCTGGACCCGAAAGGCACGATCGCCGTCCATGCCACCGCGGCCCGCGGCATCAAGACCCATACCCAGTACCTCGCACTGAAGCTCAAGGACGCCATCGTCGACCACTGCCGGGAACATTTCGGCGTACGCCCCGACGTCGATCCCGAGGCGCCGGACGTGCCCCTGCATGTGCATGCCATGGCAGGCGGATTCGCCGTCAGCCTCGACCTCTCCGGCGACAGCCTGCACAAGCGCGGCTACCGCGTCGCCATGACCGAGGCGCCACTGAAGGAATCGCTGGCCGCCGCGCTTCTGCTGCAGGCCGGCTGGCCGTCGCGCGACTTCGATGCGCTGCTCGATCCCATGTGCGGCTCCGGCACCTTCCTCGTCGAGGCGGCATGGATGGCCGCCGATGTCGCGCCCGGCCTGTTGCGCGACTACTACGGCTTCCTCGGCTGGAAGAAACACGATCCGGCGCTGTGGCAGCGGTTGTACGACGAAGCCCTGCAGCGTCGCGACGCAGGACTGAAGCAGCCACTGCCCGTGATCTGCGGCAATGACGCGGACCACGAGGCACTGGCCGCGACCCAACGCAATGCGAAAAAAGCGGGCGTTGCCCACCTGATCACGCTGCGGCAAGCCGAATTGCATGCGCTGCAGCGTCCCGCCGGCAGTGCCGGCCGCGGCCTGCTGATCTGCAATCCACCCTATGGCGAGCGTCTCGGTGAAAAGAACACCGCACGCGAACTCTATCGCGCGCTGGGCCGCATCTCCGGACAGCAGTTGCCGGGCTGGCAAGCCTGCGTGATCGGCGCCGATATCCAGCATGTGGATGCGCTGGGCTTTGGTCATCGCGCCACCGTGCGCCTGCACAATGGCGCGCTCACCATCTATGCGCGCCATGGCGACGTGCCGTCAGTGCCGGCCCAGGGCGTATGGCGCTTCGAGGAGGCGCCCGCCGAGCTGCCCGTGGAGGCGCAGGACTTCGCCAATCGCCTGCGCAAGAACCTGAAGGCCGCACAGAAGCGGGCGCAGGCGGAGCAGGTGTACTGTTATCGCGTGTACGACGCCGACATGCCGGAGTTCAACCTGGCCGTCGACGTGTACGAGGGACAGTTGCACGTGCAGGAATACGCGCCGCCGAAGACGGTCGACCCGGAGAAGGCGGAGGCGCGCTTCCGCCTGGCGCTGGTCGCCATCCGCCATGTCTTCGGCCTGCGCCGCGAGAATGTGTTCATCAAGGTGCGTTCGCGCCAGAAGGGCAAGCAGCAGTACGAGAAGCAGGGCAGCCAGGGGCGCTTCATCGAAGTGCGCGAGGGCAAGGCCTGGTTGCTGGTCAACCTCACCGACTATCTCGACACCGGGCTGTTCCTCGACCACCGGCCGCTGCGCCTGCGTATTGCACAGGAGGCGAAGGGCAAGCATTTCCTGAACCTGTTCGCCTATACCGGCGTCGCCAGCCTGCACGCGGCGCTGGGCGGCGCGGCCTCCACCACGACCGTGGACCTGTCCGCCACCTACCTCAACTGGGCGCAGCGCAACTTCGCGCTGAACGGGCTGGCGGAAAAGCCGCACCACTTCGAGCAGGCCGACTGCATGCGCTGGCTGAAGGAGTGCGGCTACGAGTTCGACCTGATGTTCATCGACCCGCCAACCTTCTCGAACTCCAAACGCACGCCGGATGTCTTCGACGTCCAGCGTGACCATGTCGAGCTGATCTGGCTGGCCATGCGCGCGCTGCGCGACGGTGGGGCGCTGTACTTCTCCAACAACTTCCGCAAGTTCAAGCTCGATACCGATGCCCTGGCGGAGTTCGTGATCGAGGATATTTCGCCAGCCACCATCGGCTTCGATTTTGCGCGCGACCCCGGCATCCATCGGTGCTGGAAGATCACGCACCGGAAGTGACCTCCATGCTGACGCTTTTCGGCACGCAAGGCTGCCATCTCTGCGACGACGCGGAGGCGATGCTGGCGTGCGCGGCGACCGCGCGTGCCATCGAGTGGCGCTATGTCGACATCGCACTCGATCCGGCGCTGGTCGAGCGTTATGGCACGCGCATTCCGGTGCTGGCTGGCGCCGACGGGCAGGAGATCGGCTGGCCGTTTTCGCTGCTGGATATCCTCCGTCTGGCCTCATGAGGCCAGACGCGCTCCCGCGCGTCGGCTGTCACTCACCCCCGCCAGAATTCTTCATCCGCCATTCCCGTGTTCATTTTCCCCAATGCGTCAAAGTCCATCTCGCCCAGGGCATGCTGCTCCGCTTCAGTCCAGGCGAAACAGTCGCCGGGCATTGGCCGTGGTGGCGTCCGCCACCTGCTGCAGCGATTCCCCCCGCAGCCGCGCGACGACCGCGGCGATATGGGGCAGGAATGCCGGCTCGTTGCGCCGGTCCTTCGGCGGCGACGGCAGGTCGCGCGGCAGCAGGTAGGGGCCGTCCGTCTCCAGCAGCAGGCGATCCGCCGGGATCTTCCTCACCAGCGACTGCAGCTCCTGCCCGCGACGCTCGTCGCAAACCCAGCCGGTGACACCGATCAGCAGCCCGAGGTCGAGATAGGCGTAAAGCGCCTCGCGCGAGCCGGTGAAGCAATGCACGACGCCGCCGCTCCAGCTGTCCCGCGTCGCGTTCAGGATGTCCAGCAGTCGCGCACTGGCATCGCGCTCGTGGAGGAAGAGGGGCAGGCCGGTGTCGGCGGCCAGCTCCAGTTGCCAGAGGAAGGCCCTTTCCTGGGCATCGGGAGGCGAGTAGTTGCGGTTGAAGTCGAGGCCGGTCTCGCCCACGGCCACCACCCCGGGCTGGTGGAGGAGGGCGCGCAGCGCCTCCACGCCGGCGGCGTCGAGGTGCCGGGCATCGTGCGGATGCACCCCCGCCGTGGCCAGGCAGTGCGGCGCGTGGAGCTGTGCCAGGCGCGCGACTTCGGCGCTTTCCTCCAGGTTCGTGCCGGTCAGGATGAAGCGACCCACACCGGCCGTGATGCCCCTTTGCAGGACATCGGCCCGGTCGCGGTCATAGCGGTTGCTGCTGAGGTTGAGGCCGATATCGACAAGCATGGGCGGGTTCCGGGGAAAACCGTGGTTATAGTGGCTTTTTCTGATGCAGGCACGCCTATTGTTGACAATGTGACCCGGCGACGCGTTGACAGCCCAAAAAGCGGGGGTTAACGTGCCGCATCCTTCAGGATTGTCGACAAAAAAGCATGGCCTCAGTCGCTCTTCCTAAAACCTCCGCCCCGGACGCCGCCCAGGCGCCCGAGGCGCTGACGCTGGCGGATCGCGTGTTCAGCGAGATCCAGAACGCCATCGTCAAGGGTGAGCTGAAGCCGGGCGCCAAGATGTCCGAGGCCGAGCTGGCCGCCCGCTATGGCGTTTCCCGCGGACCTCTCCGCGAAGCCCTGCGCCGTCTTGAGGGACGCAAGCTCCTGACCCGCATTCCCCATGTCGGCGTCCGCGTCGTGTCCCTCTCCTTTGCCGAGCTCATCCATATCTACCAGGTCCGCGAGGCCATGGAGGGCATGGCGGCGCGCCTGGCGGCCGAGCACATGAGTCCGGACGAGGTGCAGGGGCTGAAGGCGCTGCTCGCGATGCACGAGAAGCAGGCCGAGCTTCAGGAAGGCCGCGCCTACTTCCAGGACGAGGGCGACTTCGACTTCCACTACCGCATCGTGCAGGGCAGTCGCAACGAGGTGCTGTCGCAGATGCTCTGCGGTGAGCTCTACCACCGCGTCCGCCTCTATCGCTACCAGTTTTCCGTGACCGAGGGCCGCCCGCAGAAGGCCTTCGGCGAGCACCACCGCATCATCGAGGCCATCGAGGCCCGTGACGGCGAAATGGCCGAGATACTGATGCGTCGCCATATCAGCTCGGCGCGCAAGAACATCGAGGCGCATTTCCGCGACCAATTCGCCCCTTCCCCGGACTCCGTCGCCCACGAGGCGGCCGAGGCGCGGGGCAAGGGCAGGGGTGACCGCCCCGCCACCAACGAGGAGTGAGACATGAGTGAGAAACTGACCGCCGGCGCCCGTTTCCGCAAGGCGATTGCCGAAGAGAAACCCCTGCAGGTGATGGGCACGGTCAATGCCTACGCCGCGATGATGGCTACCCAGGTGGGCTATCGTGCCATTTATCTTTCTGGCGCCGGCGTGGCCAACTATTCCTATGGTCTGCCGGACCTCGGTATCACCTCGCTGGACGACGTGCTCATCGACGTGCGCCGCATCACCGCCGCCGTCGACACCCCGCTGCTGGTGGACATCGACACCGGCTGGGGCGGCGCCTTCAACATCGGCCGCACCATCAAGGAGATGACCAAGGCCGGCGCCGCTGCCGTGCATATCGAGGACCAGGTCGCGCAGAAGCGCTGCGGGCATCGTCCCAACAAGGAAATCGTCGCCATCGACGAGATGGTCGATCGCGTCAAGGCGGCCGTCGATGCCAAGACCGACGACAGCTTCGTGGTCATGGCCCGCACCGACTCCCTGCAGAAGGAAGGCCTGAACGGCGTCATCGACCGCATCAGCGCCTATGTCGAAGCCGGCGCCGACGCCATCTTCGCCGAGGCCATGACTGACATCACCATGTATCGCAAGGTCTGCGACGCCGTGAACGTGCCAGTGCTGGCCAACATCACCGAGTTTGGTGACACCCCTTACTACACGACGACGGAGTTGGGCGAGCAGGGCATCGCCATGGTGCTGTACCCGCTGTCCGCCACCCGCGCCATGCAGAAGGCCGCGCTGGCCGTGTACGAGGCGGTGCGCCGCGACGGCACCCAGGTCAACGTGCTGGACAGCATGCAGAAGCGCAAGGAGCTCTACGAGTTCCTCAACTACCACAGCTACGAAAACAAGATTGACCAACTTTTCGCGCAACGAAAAGTTGAAGGAAAGTGATGCGAAGCAACACGGTCAAGCTTGTTTCGGCGAAGGCTGACTTGCTCTGCAGGCTAAGTGCGCAGCACGGCCGAAGCCCACGCAAGATCGACAAGCTCTTCGCCAGCAAGCAGCAATGATGAATGGGGCAGGGCGGCCAGTGCCGTCCTGCCGAAGGTCCAGGGACAGGGCCAAGTGATGCAGGCGCCGACCGGCCGCAAGGACCGGGACGCGCAAGACGAATCCGGCGCGCCTGCCATTGTGATGCAGGCCCGCCAACCCGAATGCCTTAGAAGGAGAGCGACATGTCCGACACCCCCGTCCCCGGCTTCAAGCCCAAGAAGTCCGTTGCCCTGTCCGGCACCGCCGCCGGCAACACCGCCCTCTGCACCGTTGGCCGCACCGGTAACGACCTGGCTTACCGCGGCTATGACATCCTGGATGTGGCCACCACCTGCGAGTTCGAGGAAATTGCCCACCTGCTGGTGCACGGCAAGCTGCCCAATGTCGCCGAACTGGCCGCCTACAAGGCCAAGCTGAAGGCGCTGCGGGGCCTGCCCGCCGCCCTCATGACCGCCCTCGAGCAGCTGCCGCCGTCCGCCCATCCCATGGATGTGATGCGCACCGGCGTGTCCGTGCTGGGCTGCCTCTCGCCGGAGAAGGACGACCACAACCACCCGGGCGCGCGCGACATCGCCGACAAGCTGATGGCCAGCCTGGGCTCCATGCTGCTGTACTGGTACCACTACAGCCATAACGGCAAATGCATCGACGTGGAAACCGACGACGACTCCATCGGCGGCCACTTCCTGCACCTGCTGCACGGCGAGAAGCCCCGCGAGTCCTGGGTGCGCGCCATGCACACCTCGCTCATCCTCTACGCCGAGCACGAGTTCAACGCCTCCACCTTCACCTCGCGCGTGATCGCCGGCACCGGCTCCGACATGCACTCGGCCATCGCCGGCGGCATCGGCGCCCTGCGCGGTCCCAAGCATGGCGGCGCCAATGAAGTGGCCTTCGAGATCCAGAAGCGCTACGACAATCCGGACGAGGCGGAAGCCGACATTCGCGAGCGTGTCGGCCGCAAGGAAGTCATCATCGGCTTTGGTCACCCGGTCTACACCGTGAGCGACCCCCGCAACGTGGTGATCAAGAAGGTGGCGCACGACCTGTCGAAGGAGCAGGGCAACACCAAGATGTACGACATCGCCGAGCGTCTGGAGAGCGTGATGTGGGAAATCAAGAAGATGTTCCCCAACCTCGACTGGTTCAGCGCCGTCAGCTACCACATGATGGGCGTTCCCACCGCCATGTTCACGCCGCTGTTCGTGATCGCCCGTACCTCCGGCTGGTCCTCGCACGTGATCGAGCAGCGCATCGACGGCAAAATCATCCGCCCGAGCGCCAACTACGTCGGTCCCGAAGACCAGAAGTTTGTTCCGCTAGCCCAGCGTAGATGAGGCAGACCCGCATGATGCCGTTCTTGATTCGGAAGCTCCTGGTCCTCCTGTTCGCGGGCGGCTTGACGCTGTCATCTCAAGTCTCTGCAGAGACAGATCGTGCGCGGATGCGGGAGGCTCTTGGTTATGCCGAGAGGGCGCTTGCCGGCACCAGTGCCCGTGGCGACGTGATCTTTCTCGCGCATCAGGGCACTCGCTTCACCGGGCGCAATCTGGAAATGTTCCTCTCGGACGATATCTTTACATTTCGTGATCTGAGCCCCATCGAAGCTGCCGAGTTTGAGCTCTGGCGCATGAAGGAGATGCCGCTGCCGACGTTGCCGCGAACCATGTCCATCCCGATGGATCCCGCGGCGCGCCGGCCTGCCATTACCTTCATCAGCAAGGACTGGGAGGTCAGCTGGGTTGTTTCGATGATGTCCCGGGCGCTGTCCTGCAAGCCCCCGGTGCCGATCAACGAACTTGTGGGAGAACCGTTTCGTGGGTACGTGGCGGCACATCAGGTGCTTGCCAGCCTTATCGCGCGTTCGCGCAGCTGTATTTCCGATGCCGAGTTCAACACGGAGTTCCTCAAGTACGTCTCGCGGGTGTATTCCGAGATGCTGGTTGAGGAAAACGAGCGAACGGATCTGCATGTGGAGCGGATGGCATTGATGGCGCTGATCGGCCGCATCGATCTCGTACCGGAGCCCATGCTCAATCGGCTCATCGAGGCGCAGTGGGCTGACGGGCTCTGGCACTACGATTCGGTGCAGAACCATACCACTGCGCTTGCTTATGTAGTGATCTCCGCGGCCTACGGGCGCGACAGGGCTAATAACCCCTGACCTGATCTTATTTTTGGGATAGAAAATTCATGAACAGCCAATTCCGCAAGAACCTGCCCGGCACAAAGCTCGACTATTTCGACGCCCGTGCCGCGGTGGAAGCCCTCAAGCCGGGCGCCTGGGCCGGCCTGCCATACACCGCCCGCGTGCACGCCGAGAACATCGTGCGCAAGGCCGATCCGGCCATCATCAACGACTGCCTGCTGCAGCTCATCGAGCGCAAGCGCGAGCGCGACTTCCCCTGGTTCCCGGCGCGCGTGGTCTGCCACGACATCCTGGGCCAGACGGCTCTCGTTGACCTTGCCGGCCTGCGCGACGCCATCGCCGACCAGGGCGGCGACCCCGCCAAGGTCAACCCGGTGGTGCCGGTGCAGCTGATCGTCGACCACTCGCTGGCCGTGGAATGCGGCGGCTTCGACCCCGACGCCTTCCAGAAGAACCGCGACATCGAGGACCGCCGCAACGAAGACCGCTTCCACTTCATCAACTGGACCAAGACCGCCTTTGACAACGTCGACGTGATCCCGGCCGGCAACGGCATCATGCACCAGATCAACCTGGAGAAGATGTCGCCGGTCATCCAGAGCCAGCAGGGCGTGGCCTTCCCCGACACCTGCGTCGGCACCGACTCGCACACCCCGCACGTCGATGCGCTCGGCGTGATCGCCGTCGGCGTCGGTGGCCTGGAGGCCGAGAACGTCATGCTCGGCCGCGCGTCGTGGATGCGTACCCCGGACATGGTCGGCGTCGAGCTGTCCGGCAAGCGTCAGCCCGGCATCACCGCCACCGACATCGTGCTCGCCCTGACCGAATTCCTGCGCAAGGAAAAGGTGGTTGGCGCCTACCTGGAGTTCTACGGCGAGGGCGTGCCCGGCCTGACCATCGGCGACCGTGCCACCATCTCCAACATGGCCCCGGAATACGGCGCCACCGCAGCCATGTTCGCCATTGACGATCAGACGCTGACCTATCTGCGCCTGACCGGTCGCAGCGACGAGCAGGTCGCGCTGGTCGAGACGTATGCCAAAGAGGCCGGCTTCTGGTCGGATACGCTGGCCAGGGCCGAGTACGAGCGCGTGCTGCGCTTTGATCTCTCGAGCGTGGTGCGCAACATGGCCGGCCCGTCCAACCCGCACAAGCGCCTGCCGGTGTCGGACCTGGCCGCGCGCGGCATCGCCGGCAACCTGGCCGCGGCGCGCGCTCAAGAAGCGGAAGGCCTGATGCCCGATGGCGCGGTCATCATCGCCGCCATCACCAGCTGCACCAACACCTCCAACCCGCGCAACGTGATCGCCGCCGGCCTGATTGCGCGCAACGCCCGCCGTCTCGGCCTGGTGCGCAAGCCCTGGGTGAAGTCCTCGCTGGCGCCTGGCTCCAAAGTGGTTGAGCTCTACCTGAAGGAAGCGGGTCTGCTGGACGACCTGGAAGCGCTGGGCTTCGGCATCGTGGCCTTCGCCTGCACGACCTGCAATGGCATGTCGGGTGCGCTGGATCCGAAGATCCAGCAGGAAATCATCGACCGTGACCTCTATGCCACGGCCGTGCTGTCGGGCAACCGCAACTTCGATGGCCGCATCCACCCGTACGCCAAGCAGGCTTTCCTGGCCTCGCCGCCGCTGGTGGTCGCCTACGCCATCGCCGGCACCATCCGCTTCGACATCGAGCAGGATGTGCTGGCCGTGGTCGATGGCAAGGAAGTCCGCCTGAAGGACATCTGGCCCTCGGATGACGAGATCGACGCCATCGTGGCGCGCGCGGTGAAGCCGTCGCAGTTCAACCAGATCTACATCCCGATGTTCGAGAAGCAGGATGCCGAGAAGGCCGTCTCGCCGCTGTACGCCTGGCGCGAGATGAGCACCTACATCCGCCGCCCCCCGTACTGGGAGGGCGCGCTGGCCGGCGAGCGCACGCTCAAGGGCATGCGCCCCCTGGCGCTGCTGCCGGACAACATCACCACCGACCATCTCTCGCCGTCCAACGCGATCCTGATGAACTCGGCGGCGGGCGAGTACCTGCACAAGATGGGCCTGCCGGAAGAGGACTTCAATTCCTACGCGACCCACCGCGGCGATCACCTGACCACGCAGCGCGCGACCTTCGCCAACAAGGAGCTGGTCAACGAGATGGCCGTGGTCGATGGCCAGGTCAAGAAAGGCTCGCTTGCGCGCGTGGAACCGGAAGGCAAGGTCATGCGCATGTGGGAAGCCATCGAGACCTATATGGAGCGCAAGCAGCCGCTGATCATCATCGCCGGCGCCGACTACGGCCAGGGCTCGTCGCGCGACTGGGCGGCCAAGGGCGTGCGTCTCGCGGGCGTGGAAGCCATCGTGGCCGAAGGCTTCGAGCGCATCCACCGCACCAACCTGATCGGCATGGGCGTGCTGCCGCTGGAGTTCAAGGCCGGCACCAATCGCCTGACCCTGGGCCTGGACGGTACCGAAACCTATGACGTCGAAGGCAAGCTCACGCCGCGCGCGGACCTGACGCTGGTCATTCATCGCAAGAGCGGCGAGACCGTGAAGGTGCCGGTGACCTGCCGCCTGGACTCCGACGAGGAAGTGTCCGTGTACGAGGCGGGCGGCGTGCTGCAGCGCTTCGCCAAGGACTTCCTGGAAAGCGCGAAGGCGTAAGGGCGCAACACCGGCGTGCTGCCGGACCCCGCTCCCTGCCATCGACCCGGCGCGACCTCCGCCCGGGTCGATGCGCATGGCGCTCGCTGAATTGAACCGGGTGGGTCATCACCTGCCGTGAATTTTCGCGACGATGCTATCGGCCTCGGCGCTTCAAGAGAGGACCACACCATGGCCCATGCTCCGCAAATCAAGATTCCCGCTACCTATATGCGCGGCGGCACCAGCAAGGGCGTGTTCTTCCGCCTGCAGGACCTGCCGGCGAGCTGCCAGCAACCCGGCCCAGCCCGCGACAAGCTGTTCATGCGCGTGATTGGCAGCCCCGACCCCTATGCCGCGCATATCGATGGCATGGGCGGCGCCACCTCCAGCACCAGCAAGTGCGTGATCCTGTCGAAGGCCTCGGTGCCCGACCACGACGTCGACTACCTCTACGGCCAGGTCTCCATCGACAAGGCCTTCGTGGACTGGAGCGGCAACTGCGGCAACCTGTCCACCGCCGCCGGCGCCTTCGCCATCCACGCAGGCCTGGTCGACCCCGCGCGCATCCCGGACAACGGCACCTGCGTGGTGCGCATCTGGCAAGCCAATATCCGCAAGACCATCATCGCCCACGTGCCGGTGACCAACGGCCAGGTGCAGGAAACCGGCGACTTCGAGCTCGATGGCGTGACCTTCCCGGCCGCCGAGATCGTGCTGGAGTTCGTCGACCCCTCCGATGACGCGGAGGAGGGCGGCTCCATGTTCCCCACCGGTAACCTGGTGGACGACCTGGAGGTGCCCGGCATCGGCACGCTCAAGGCCACCATGATCACGGCCGGCATCCCCACCGTGTTCGTGAACGCCGCCGACATCGGCTACACCGGCACCGAGCTGCGCGAGGCCATCAACACGGATTCCGCTGCCCTGGCGAAGTTTGAGGCCATCCGTGTGGCCGGCGCCCTGCGCATGGGTCTGATCAAGGCCCCGGAAGAGGCCCTGACCCGCCAGCACACCCCCAAGATCGCATTCGTTGCGCCATCGACGGACTACACAGCCTCCAGCGGCAAGCTGATCAGGGCGGGTGACGTGGACCTGCTGGTGCGCGCGCTGTCGATGGGTAAATTGCACCATGCCATGATGGGCACCTGCGCCGTCGCCATAGGCACTGCCGCCGCCATTCCCGGCACCCTGGTCAACTTGGCCGCCGGAGGAGGGGCGCGCCAGGCTGTTCGCTTCGGCCACCCGTCCGGTACCCTGCGGGTGGGGGCTGAGGCGCAGTTTGTCGGAGGCGAGTGGACAGTCACCAAGGCGATAATGAGCCGCAGTGCACGCATCCTTATGGAGGGGTGGGTAAGGGTGCCGGGTGTCCCGTGCTGAGGGCTGACATGGCTAACTCCAGCCATGTTCAGAGCTACTCGCCCGCGTACTGACGTCTGCAATCAGGTACTGTGGTGGCGCTTCATCTCAAGGCGGAGCGTGTAGATCGCGACGCATTAGTCATCGTACGCATGTAGCTGTTTTGTAAGCACTTGGCCGGTGACCGGTTGGTCATAGATATGTCTTGAGTTGCCCCCGAGCGGGGCCTATAACGCAAAAAAAGAAGTGGGTGGCGCGCCCCAACAGTGTCTGTCGTGTTGTGACAGGCTGTTGATTGCAAGCACCACGACATTCCAAATTCGGCCGCCAAGGGAAAAAAACAAGAAGCCCTGTGGAGCGCATACGATATGAAGTCATTCAAGACTTTGCAGCACGACTATTTCATCCCAGTTCGTGACGCGCTTTCAGTGGCGCGAGTTTCACGTTCGTTCGTATTCGCAGTCGGCATGCTCTCGTTCACTCCGGTGGCGGCGAGCGCAACTGCGTTGCAGGAACTCACCGATGAATCGCTCGGCAGTGTCACGGGTGAAGGCGTCGCGCTTGCGTTCGACAATTTCTCCTTCCGCATGGCGCCCACCAGTTACATCGAAATGACAGGGTCTACCGTCGTCAATACGGCGGCTACCAACGATGCCTATGATAGTGGCTGGCGCCGCGGTGACCTGCGGTACTACGGCCTTTCCTTCACCAACGGCAGCACTGCGTCCGGCAGTGACTGGTTTACCGCGCAAACGGCAGGTGTCGTGTGTACTCCGGGGACGGATGGTCTGGGCTGTCCTCTCGGCAGCGCAGCGGCGCCGGGCATCAAGGACTTCGCGTCGGTTTACAATCCTTATGTGATCCGCGTGTTCCAGAATGCGGGCTATGACTACCAGGGAACCTGCCAGGGATCCCTGTTGCTAAACGCATGTAGTGTCGTGACCGCAGCGTCGCCAACCGTTTATGAATTCATCGGGCCGAGCAAAGGTGATGCTTGGCGCTGGTCCTTCTGGGGGCAGCTTGACGTCGGCGCCACCGGTGCAGCATTGGCGGAAATGGGTTACCTGCAGAGCCAGTCGATCATTCTCGGCAAGAACTCCACGACCGATGGCAGGTCATCCAAGCTACAGATCCTGCAAACGCCGACCAACGTCGCCTCCGAGCAGTCACTATCGGTGGTGTACCAGAGCCGCCTGTCCGGCAACTTCCGCTTCTCCCTGGCTCAGAAGGCGTCGGTGGCCACCGAAGCACGCAACGTGGTTCCTGACTTTGACGACGTGGAAGGCCTGTATTTCAAGAATGTCGACGCGTTCCTGCCACTCGGCCAGCTCAACTACCAGACCCTTGTGTTTCGCAGTGCCGCTGCCCTGAACGGCAACTTCATCATTGAGCTGACCCCGATTCCCAATATTGCCGCGGTCTACAACTCGTTTTATTGCGCGACCAACACCTGTACTACCACCACGTTCAGTGGCGGAAAGGCCGGGTCGATCGGCGCCTTCATCACGACCGATAACGTGATTGCGTCGCCTAATGCGGAAACGCATGGGTATGTGCGCTGGGGCACGACCACCGGCAACGCGCCGACCGAAGGGTCGACCGACTCTACCAATGGCATCTACTTCCGCAACGCGGCCGCGGCGGCAGTCAGCCCGGGCGTGGCGTCCACCATTGGTCGCGCCCGCATCGAGGGATTGATGATCCAGTCAATGAAGCTGACCAGCCTCGGGGCAGGGACCTGACATGAAGCACTGGCTCGTAATCGCCCTGCTCGGGCTCTCCCTCCCGGCCACTGCATTCGAGGCGCTCCCCGACGAGAGTCTCTCGGCAGTCACCGCCCAGGATGGCATTGCCCTTGGTCTCGAGTACGGTGTCAACACAGATGCGAGCGGTAATCCGTTGGCTTCCCTGGGCGGCTGCTCGGGCACGGGGGCCGTCACGGCGACCACTGGCGATCGCTGCCGCTTCTCCTGGCAGATCGCCGCGCGTACCGCAGGCGGTGGCGAATGGACCGTGTTCAAGAACTCGTACATGAGCCTGAGCATTCCGACCCTGAACATCGGCGTGACCACCACGATGGGCACCATTGGCTCCTCGACCACCTATTTCGATGCCACCCGATTCCAGCGCGAGAATGGCACCTGCCTGTTGCCTGGCGGGTCGTGTCTCGCTGCCACCATCGATAGCCTGCCGGCGCTGACCCTGTTCTACCCCGCGGGCGCCACGCCGAGCTACAACCCGGTCGGCGGCGTGAGCACGGGTTACGACAGCGTGGCCTTCGGTCTCACCATTGGCCGCATGTCCATGGAGTACGGCGCTACCGGCTATCTGAACGACGCCGCAACGGGATCCTTCCTGTCGGCCAAGATCGCCGACAACAACAACGCCAACTTTTCCGCGATCAAGTTCACGGGCAAGGCACTGATCTACGGCTTCTGACAGGGGCGCCGCGCTGCGGCGACCCGGTGGACAAATTGAACGGGGCCCGGCCCCGACCAAGAGTGGTAAGGCAGCGATGATCGACAACTACAAGAACAATCGTGGCGGACGCAAGTGGTGGCTGTGCCTGGCCTTCCTCTGCCTGCCCAGCATTCTGTCGGCAGAAATGGCATCGATGCAGGATGCCGAAATGTCCAACGTGGCCGGGCAGGCATTGTTCGTGGCATCCAAGCAGACTGTCGGTAGCTACAATTTTTACCGCATGGGCTTCGACGCGACGCTGGAGTTGAATGCCAACATCAAGGAGCTCCGGCTCGGCGAAACGTTCAATGGCACGACCAACAATGCCGACATCATCGCACTGAATGTGGCGCTCGGCTGTATCGCCAACGCCTCCAATGTCTGTGTGGACTCTACTTTAGGGACCGGCACCCAGCTCAAGCCCTTCACTATGCTGCGTCCGTACATCCAGGTCGCGGTGAAAAACGATGGCAGCCGCGCCACTCGTGAGGTGGTCGGCATCCGCCTCGGCGCCGAGAACGTGTCCGGCCCGATGAGTATCGGTAACTTCGAAATGTTCAGCGGTTACCTGTCCGCCACGGCCAGCATCGAAATGCAGGAGCAGGGCAAGGGTCGCAATCCTCTGGACGTGGCCGTGACCTGCGGCCCCTCCACCGGTCCCTGCCCGAATGCGGGCACTGCGTGGAACAATGGCGTGAACACCTTCGGCCTCAACGAGCCTGACCGCGCGCTTGGCCTCAACAACGACCAGGCCTGCTTCCTGAGCCTGTGCGCCCAGTTCCGTGACCTGGCGGTGAGCTATGACGGCGTGTTGCGCTCCAACCTGCCGGTGGTCCTGAACGGCCGCCGCCAAAACCAGGCGATGATCCAGAACATTTTTCTGGCTGACGCCGTCGACCAGATCTCCAACAGCCTGTCCATCACCCGCAGTAACTCGTCGCTGAGTGCGGGTCTGATCAACTTCATCCTGCCCATCCTGGCAGGCAACGTGTCCAACAAGATCAAGGCCCAGCTGGCCACGGGCCTCGGCACGACAACTGCCAACCTGAACACCTACCAGATGCCCTACAACGTGCAGAACCTGCACCAGGCGGACATCAACTCGCCGCTCTTCGGCTTGTCGTTCCAGAAGGAAGCGGGCGTGCAGTATCCAGGTTATGTGGTTGCGATGCAGAAGGGCTGGAGCATGTATCTGCCGAATGCCTTCTCGCTCTCGGTGTCGCAACCGACCACCGTTTTCGTCAGTAACATCATGTCCGGCGCCGCGCGTGAGGGTAACGTCGTTCAGCTCCCTGTAGGCGGCGGTCGCAACGTCTATGACAACTGCTGGGGCACGCCCGTCTTCTGTTGAAGAAGACGGTCGGCTTTGCGGGAAATGTATATGCAAATCACAAGAGTGACGGCACTGATCCTGACGGTGGCCCTAGCGAGCGCCTTCGGGAATCCCGCGTTCGCGCTGGATGCCATAGGCGACCAGGAGCTTTCCGAAATCAATGGCATGGACGGCCAGTCGATATATGTCACCGACCCTGCTGCGGGCATCGCGGCTTCCAGTGTCAGCTGGATCACTTCCGGTCGTGGTACCCCCAGCCAGATGGCGCTCGAACTGACTACCGTCAACCTGCGACGCATCGACACCACCCGTCCCCTGCTAAACGTGGATCTGGATATTGGCGCTTTGGCCGGTGTTCCACAGATGCGCCTCCAGGCCGACATGGCCCGCTCGCGTCTCGACATCGGCTCCATCGGGCTGACCAATGTCAGCGGCAGCTTCGGTCGCTACGTGATCGATGCGCCGGCCACTTTCAGCATCAGCAATTCGCGCGGCCTCCTGGACTCGACCAGCGCGGCGTGGAGCGGCAAGACCACGATCAATGTCGGCGGTGTGAATCCGGCCCTGTGGGCTCCCGCCGTCATTGGTGCCGCTGATCCGGGCCGCTTTTACTGGCAGCAGGGCAGCAGCCAGCTCAGCATGGGCGATTACACTTTCTATTTCGACATGCAGAACGGGCGCATTGGTGCCGACAGCAACGGAATCCTGGCGCAGAGCAATACCGGGGCCAATGTCAAGTTCGCGCTGTCGATCGATTTCCGCTTCGATGCCAGCAACACGTCCCCATTCGCGATCGACGCCAGCGATCGTTCGCTGTTGTACTGGGGCTGGCGCGGAAGCTGGACCAACTTCGTTTTCCGCCTCGGCAGCGGTAACCGCATCGACGGCGGCAAGGGCGTCAAGGGTTCGGTGGCCTTCGACTACGTCAACGATTTCGTCTGGATGGTGGGTGAGGGCGGCAGCAGTCCCGTGCTGCTGATTGAGTTCGGCAACTGGACCAAGATCACCGGCAATACCTATGCATTCAACATTCCGCTGGTGCGTCTTGACCAGCTCGACGTGGGGCAGGGAACCGCCGGTCTCTGCTGGGGTCTCGGATCCATCACTACCACTGCCAATGGTGCCTGCTCAGGTACCGGCGCCGGCCCGGTCGGCGCGGCCTTTCCGGTGCAGCCCATCCAGGTGCGCCAAGCCGCAGATGGTCGCGCGCTCGGGTTGAGCGTCCGCGACATGACCCTGGCCTCCTACTCCTCCACCGTGGACATCATTGACCGCACAGTGACCGCCAACAAGGCGGCACAGCGCTTCAACTGGGCGCTGATCTACACCTTCGCCGACCTCGACGCCGACATCATCGTCACACCAGCCGCCACCAGCGACAGATTGCGCCTCGACCTCGCGCTGACCACGCAGACGCTGACAACCTCTACGGCGGATCGCTGGACGTACGGCACCAACTTCATGATCGGCGATACCGACCCCAGCGTGAACCAGGCCATCGGCCTCGGCGGCGCCGACGTGCTGATGGCGGTGCGTAACGGCACGTTAGGTCTCACCACCGGCGGCATCCGTTTCGATACCAGCCAGATGCGCTACGAGCTTCGCGGCATGCTCGCGGGCGGCGGGCTATCGACGATGACGTCCGTGCAGCAGCAGATCGGGTATGTCGACTTCAACCTGGAGTCGGACCGCTTCGTCCTGAACCTTTTCCCGTCGAGCACGGGGGTGAATGCGGCGCTAGGCTTCAACGGCTACCTCAACATCGCCAACACAAACTTTGCCAACTTCTCTCGCCCCATTCCGGCCACCGGCAATCACACCGATGACGACGGGTCCTTCTTTTCGATCGCCGAGCCTGACCTGAGCAAGTTGGGTGTGGATTTCCGCTTCGCCGATATCAGAGGTTCGCTGGAGTTCCTCAACGGCAAGGTCGACCTGCAGGGTGACAGTGACAGCACGCTGCGGCTGCTCATTGCGACGGACATAAGGGTGGGGCTGTCGGCCACCGTGCCCTGCGCTTTTGGCGTGGCCTCGTGCCCGGCGGTGCAGGGCAGTCCGCTTCAGGTGGGGCGACTCGAGTTCGGTGGCAAGAACCTCGGCACGCTGATCATGCCCACCGGCATCGTGCGTACCCAGATCACGCTGAAGCCTCAGGTTCCGTAGTATTCAACACGGCGTTCCAGTAGGCTCCCGACGCTATTGATGCACGCTGCGGTCTGTTATGAAAAGGCGTAAAAAGGCAGTGCCCCCATCAGGCGCGGGCACTGCCGAATCCCCTCTCTCTCCTGTCCCTTCCGTCCCTCCTGAAGTGCCTGGCAGCGCTCGCTCCTCCTTGCTGTTCACAGGGCTGGCGCTGTTTGCGTTCTACTGCCTGCTGAGCTACCTGTCCCGCGGCCCGGAAAGCTGGTGGTTCATCGACTTCGTGGCCGAAGGCAACATCTACTGGGGTGACGACGCATATCGCTTCTTTCTTGCGCGGGCTGCGTGGCACAACCCAGATGCGTGGTGGTTCAACTTCACCCTGCCGGTAGCGCTGCTGGGGGATGCCATCGTCACCACCATCGCCGGTAACCAGTTGCTGCTCGCCCGCTTCATCAAGGCCGCGCTCACCGTTCTGGCGGTGGGTTTCGTCTACCATTCCTGCCTGCGCCTTGGCCTTCGCCGGCATTTGGCCCTGCTCGGGGCGGGGCTGCTGGCGCTGATGCCGCTTTATGTCTTTGTGTCGATGAGCTTCTTCGCGGAAGCATGGCTCGGCCTTCTTATCCCGGCGGCCCTGTGGGCGCATCTTTCCGGGCGCAAAATGCTCGCCTGTACTCTGGTGGCATTGTTGCCGCTGGTTCGCGTCGAGGGGATCTTCTTCGTGGCAACGGTAGGGCTTGTCACCCTGCAGCAGCGCGACTGGCGCAGCCTGATGGTGCTGATTGCTCCTGGTGTCTTCTATGGGCTGCTGGTGATGGCCGGGCCGGGCCTGATGGCCTGGTCGAGCTGGCGTTTCGAAATGATGAATGTCTATGCTGCGGCAGGCGACTGGTATGGGGGAGTGTTCCCCCGCATTTTCAAGGTGTTCTTCCTGCCCTGGCTGCTGATGGCGCTCATCGGATTGTGGCTATCCCGGGCGGGGCCGGTTGCCGCCTATGCTGCCGGCACTGTGCTCATGGTCGTCTTTGTCGTGGTTTCTGCGCTGCTTGAGGCGGCGAACTTCGAGCCGCGGTACCTTTCGCCGGTGATGCCGGTGCTGGCAGTGGGGGCCGCTGTGTTCCTTGATCGCGCCGAGGCGGCGGTCCGCCGAACCACTGGGCGCGCTGCTGCCGTGTTCGCGCTTCTGGTCCTCGCCGGTAGCAGCCTGGTCGCACAGTTTTTTTCCCTTTACGTGTTCGACCATTTGCGGACCAATGCTTTCCAGCACGGTCGCCTGCCGGAGGCGGTGCGCAAGGCGCCACTTGCGCTCGGCACCTACTTTAGACGCTTCGATCGGGAGCGGCTGGACGCGTATCGCGAGTACGCTGCGGTGGTGACCCGCATGCTGGAGAAGAACCCTGGCATCGACACGTTGGTAGTCAGTGATTTCGTGGTGTTTTATTTCCTTGAGCCCGAGCGTATTCCCCGGCACGTCCGTGTAGTGTTCGCGCTCTTCGGGCGCGGGAGGCTGGAGCCCATACTGGGGGCCGGCCAGACGGCCGGCTACTTTGCCCATCCGCCGTTTTTCGCCCGCTTCTCCTACCAGGCGCCGTGGCAGGACAGGGGCCTGATGCTTTATCTCGACCAGATTCCGATGGCGACGTATCCGTATCACTGGAACGTCAGGGGTCGCCACATCTACCTGTTCGCAGGGCAGCAGATGTCTCCGTCACTCGTTGCCGTGCCATGAAGAGGACGGCGGGCATGTGCCGGTGGCGCGAGGGGAACCCGGGGGGCATACATGGCTGATTCATTGTCGATGCCGCGGTCGTATCGCGAGGTGGCAGCGTTTATGTGGAAGCATTCGGGTCCGCGGCTGTCGCTCTTCCTACTGGTGGCGGCGCTGCTCTCGAAGGCGACCGGCGGCGCGAGTTGGATCGACGGTGCGATCGTGCTCGCGATGTTCCTGTTCCGGGGCTTCCTGGAGTGGCCGTTCCACAAGTATGTCTGGCACTCCAGTCCGCTGCCGCTGGTGGGCTGGCGGCTGCGCAACCCGGTCGCGGACATGCACGCTCGCCACCACCGGGATCCCTTCCAGAGCGAAGGCCTTATTTTTGGTGCGCCGGGCGTGGCCCTCGCGTGCACGCTGATCTTTCTGATGGGGTCCGGGCTGACGGGCAGCCCGTCGCTGGGCGTGACGTTCGTTATCGGTTTCATCGTGGTGCTGGTTACGCACGAATGGCACCACGTGATCGCCCACTCCGGCATCGAGCCGGTATCGCCACTGTTCCGTCGCGCGGTACGCTGCCATCGCTGGCATCACTACGCGGACGGCCAGGCCTGCATGGGCGTGAGCTCGGTGCTGGCCGACCGGCTGCTCGGCACCTATCACGATCCCGGCGACTCCGAGCTCGACGACGCACTTCGGAAGCGCCAGTGATTTCGATCATCACGACGACCAGCCCCGTGGCGGGCGAGACCGAGCGCTTCGTGGCAGCCGTCGCGGCGTTCGTGCCGGCTGCACCGGAGCCGCTGGAGTTGCTGCTCGTGGACGACCTGCGGTTACTCGATGTCGCGGGGATGGTGGACTGGGAGGCCCGCCATGGATTCCTGCGCGTGCTGCGACCTTCCCGGCGCGGACAGTTGGGGGCGGGCATCCAGGCGCTGGCAGAGGTGCGGGGCGAGATAGCGGTAACCATGGACCCGGATATGGCGGGCAACCTGCCGGATATCAACCGTTTTCTCATGCGCTATCGCGAGGGTTGTCGGCTCGTTTATGGCCGCCGAACCTGCCGCGGCGACGTGCCGCCTTTGCGCCATGCGGCCTCACGGCTCTATAACGGCATCATCCGTCGCGTATTCCGGATCGTCGTCACGGACATCAATACGCCCATGTTGCTCGTCGCCCGGTCGCTGTTTTCCGACATTGTTGCCTACGATGGCCGTCACGGCTCGGCGAAGGTGTATTTCCCGCACACTCTCGGGGCGCGCTTTGCCGAGGTGGACATCACCGTGGCGGCTTCGCGGCGCGATTCGTCCTACACGTGGCATGACCTGTTCGGCCTCATGCTGCGACAGCTCGGCGACCTGGTCCGCTTTGCCCGTGCGCGGCGGCAAGGGAGCATACGTGGTGACTGAGCGCGAAGGACTCGCTGCCCTGGCCGCGCCGGATGACCTCGCGGGCCTTCAGTATTTCTCCCGTCTGCGTCGCCATCCGGGGTTCTCGATAGAGGACATCGCTGCCATGGACCGTCAGGACTGCGCAGCGCTGTTCACGCCGTCGGTGCACGGCTTCTGTCAGCGCTCGGCCGGTATCACGGACGCGGTTTGCGCGGTGGTGCCGACGCCGTTCGAGTCGGACTGGTTCGGATTGCGCATGGGGCGGCTGCACAGCGCCGCGCGTGCAACGACGGACAGCGGGGTCCTGGCGGATCTTGTTGAGGCCACGCTTCGCGAGGCACGTGCCGCGGGCATCCGCCATGTCTCGGCCGATGTCGATATCGACGACTATCGGTTGCTGAACGTACTGGTCGGGCATGGTTTCGAGATTCTCGATCTCAAACGTACCTATTTCACCAATCGCCTGCATGAGGACTCGTCCTACATGCGTGCGCTCGCGCGTGTCCGCGACTATCACGCATCGGACGAGGCGGCGGTGGAGGCCATCCTGGCCGAGGCCACTTTCGAGACCCGCTTCACCCGTGACCGCCATCTCGAGAGGGGTAGGGCGGATGCCTTTTATCGCCACTGGTTCCGGGACCTGATTGGTCGGTGCGGCCTTTCCTCCCATGTGGTCGTCTACGAAAAGTTGGGGCAAGTGGTGGGCTGTGGCGGGATTGGCGAGGTGGATTTCCGGCGCTACGGGCTCGACGTGCGACTGCGCACCGGTAGCCTTTACGCCTGTCGATCCGATGGTGTTGGTGGTTACGGGCCCGTGCTGTACCGGCTGACCCGTGACGCACTGCGCAGCCACGGTCTCGTGGAAACGACAGTGTCGCTCAACAATGCGGTGGCAGCGCGCGTCGTCGAGGGCGTGCGTCCCAACCGCTCCGTCACGGCCTACGCATTGCGGCGCTTCCTCGATTGACGATCAGGCACCAAGTGCGCGGGCTCGTCCGGGCAGACGCTCCGCGAAGGTCCTGACTTCCGCCACGACCTGATCGATCTCCACGTCACTTATGCCGCACCAGAGTGGCAGCCGCACCAGGCGTGCAGGTAGCGATTCCGACTGGAGCATTGGCCCCGGCGCGGATGCAAAGCGCGCCGCGGCTCGAGCCGTATGTAGCGGCTCGTAATGACTGCAGGCCTCGATGCCGGCCTGGGCAAGGTGACGGAGGAGCGCATCACGTAATTCCGCAGGCACGAGCAGGTAGTAGAGATGGCCATTGTGCCGTGCTGCGGCGGGCACGACAGGCGTTTGAAAACCTTTGGGCAGGCTTCCGCACAAGGCCGCATCATAGCGTACCCAAGCGGCGACCCGTCGGGCTGTGATGTGCTCCGCTTCTTCAAGTTGCGCTCGCAGGCAGGCTGCGGCGAGCTCACCGATGGCCGCCGAGGTCCCGCAGTCAATCCAGGAATAACGGGGCACTTGGCCGACAAGAAAGGCTTGGCGGTCGGTTCCCTTATCGCGCAGCGTCACGGCGCGACGAGCAAGGCTGGCGGAATTGCAGAGGAGGGCTCCTCCCTCACCGCAGCTGAGATTTTTGGTGCCGTGGAAGGAGAAGGTCGCGAGATCGCCCCAGGTACCCGCGGCGCGCCCCTGCCAGGAGGACAGGTAGGCCTGTGCCGCGTCCTCGATGAGCAAGAGCCCATGGCGGTGAGCGATCGCCGAGAGGGCTTCAAGATCGCAGGGTACGCCGGCGTAATGGACTGCCACGATGGCCCGGGTGCGGGGGGTGATGGCCGCTTCAACGAGCGTCTCGTCGAGATTCAGAGTGTCCGGTCGGATGTCCACGAATGTCGGGGTGGCGCCGCGCAGTACGAAGGCATTGGCCGTGGACGGAAAGGTGAACGAGGGAAGGATGACTTCATCGCCCGGGCCTACTTCCGACAGGATGGCGGCAAGCTCCAGCGCCGCCGTGCAGGAGTGGGTCAGCAGCACGTGCGCCGAGCCGGTGTGCTGGCGCATCAGTCCCTCGCAGGCCGCCGTGCTGAGGCCTCCCGCTGAGAGCTGGCCCGAGCGCAGCACCTCCTGCACGTAGTCCGCCTCTCGGCCCGTGAGCCAGGGCCTGTTAAAAGGAATGCAAATCACCGCTCGCGCTCACGCCATGCCCGGAAGGCTGCCGGGGCGCGCCTCACACCAGTCGCCTCTTGATGCCGGCCATGGCCAGGATTCGCGTCGAAATCTCTTCGATCGACAAGTGTGTCGTATCGATATAGGGAATCCCTTCCTTGTTGAACAGCGCAATCGCGGCCCGGGTCTCCATCTCGCACTGCTGGATGGACGCATATCGGCTGTTGGCTTTGCGCTCCTGGCGAATGGCGGCCAGTCGTTCAGGGTTGATCACCAGCCCGAACAGCTTGCGCTTGTGCTCACGCAGCGCCGCCGGCAGGCGCAGGTCATCGAAGTCGTCCTCGGTCAGCGGGTAGTTGCCGACGTGGATGCCGAACTGCAGGGCCATGTACAGCGAGGTCGGCGTCTTCCCGGAGCGGGACACCCCGGTGAGGATGATGTCGGCCTTGTCATAATGGCGGGTGCGGGCGCCGTCATCGTTGTCCAGGGCAAAGTGCACGGCTTCGATGCGGACATTGTAGGTCTCGTTGTTGACGATCGAGTGGCTCTTGCCGACCTTGTCCACGGAGTGGGAGTGCAGCTCCTTCTCAAGCCGGCCCACGAATGTCTCGAAGACGTCCAGCATGCAGCCGTTGGCTTTGGCGATGACCTCGCGGACATCCTTGTTGACGATGGTGTCGATGATGATGGGGCGGGTGCCTTCCACTTGCGCAACCCGGTTGATTTCGTTGACGGCGGTCCATGCCTTTTCCACGGTGTCCACGTAGGGGATGGTCAGCTCGTCGAACTCGATGCCTTCGAACTGGGAAAGCAGGCTGTGACCCAGGGTTTCGGCCGTGATGCCGGTACCGTCTGAGAGGAAGAAGACACTGCGTTTCATCGGGGCGTCCTGTTGAGGTAATGGCCTGTAATCCGGGCACTTTTCCCCAAGCAATTTGCAAAAGTTTTCAGTACAATCCACGGCCTCGGACCGGGCAAGGGGCAGGGGGTCGAGGCCACGAGGCCTGCCCCGAGTGTATGTCCAAACCTCCTGGTCCGGCCAGCGATTCCCACAAGG
The DNA here is from genome assembly GCA_029237815.1 of Moraxellaceae bacterium. Taxonomy (GTDB): domain Bacteria; phylum Pseudomonadota; class Gammaproteobacteria; order Pseudomonadales; family Moraxellaceae; genus UBA2031. The sequence goes on along the minus strand of JAQZBP010000002.1, from coordinate 111,468 downwards.
AAATCTGCTTTCGTATCAAAAGCTTGGCTGCCCATCGCAGCCGACCATCCCGTAAGCCTGAGGAGTCACACCTTGGAAGCGTCCGTCATCTGGTTTCAGGAACTTGGCAAGCACGATGTCGAGAAAGTAGGCGGCAAGAACGCCTCCCTCGGCGAGATGATCAGCAACCTCGCCAATGCCGGTGTGTCCGTGCCCGGCGGCTTCGCCACGACGGCCCAGGCCTACCGTGACTTCCTCGAGCAGAGCGGCCTCAACAAGCGTATCCATGACACCCTGGCCACCTTGAACGTGGACGACGTGGTCGCCCTGGCTACGGCCGGCAAGCAGATCCGCCAGTGGATCATCGACACCCCTCTGCTGCCCGCATTCGAGCAGGAGGTCCGCGAGGCCTTCGCCAAGCTTGCCGATGGCAACGACAACATCGCCGTGGCCGTTCGCTCCTCCGCCACCGCCGAGGACTTGCCCGACGCCTCCTTCGCTGGCCAGCAGGAAACCTTCCTGAACATCCGCGGCATCGACAACGTGCTGATCGCCATCCGCGAGGTGTTCGCCTCCCTGTTCAACGACCGCGCCATCGCCTACCGCGAGCACCAGGGCTTCGAGCACAAGCTGGTCGCCCTGTCCGCCGGCATCCAGCGCATGGTCCGCTCCGAGACCGGCGCCGCCGGCGTGATGTTCACCCTGGACACCGAGTCGGGCTTCCGCGACGCCGTCTTCGTCACCGCCTCCTGGGGCCTGGGCGAGATGGTGGTGCAGGGCGCCGTGAACCCCGACGAGTTCTACATCCACAAGACCACCCTGCAGGCCGGCCGCCCCTCGCTGCTGCGCCGCAACCTCGGCTCCAAGATGCAGAAGATGATCTACGGCAGCTCCGGGGTCACCGGCAAGTCCACGACCATCGTCGATGTCGAGAAGGCCGACCGCGCCCGCTTCTGCATCACCGACGCCGAAGTGGAAGAGCTGGCCAAGCAGGCCATGATCATCGAGCAGCACTACGGCGCCCCCATGGACATCGAATGGGCGAAGGACGGAGACGACGGCAAGCTCTACATCGTGCAGGCCCGTCCTGAAACCGTGAAGAGCCGCCAGAACGTCGGCACCATGGAGCGCTACCTGCTCAAGCAGAAGGGCGGCAAGGTGCTCTGCGAAGGCCGTTCCATCGGCCAGCGCATCGGCTCCGGCAAGGTCCGCGTGGTGCATTCCATCAAGGAAATGGACAAGGTCCAGCCGGGCGACGTGCTCGTCTCCGACATGACCGACCCGGACTGGGAGCCGGTGATGAAGCGCGCTTCCGCCATCGTCACCAACCGTGGCGGCCGCACTTGCCACGCCGCCATCATCGCCCGCGAGCTGGGCGTGCCCGCCATTGTGGGTTGCGGCAACGCCACCGAGGTCCTCAAGGACGGCATGGACGTGACCGTTTCCTGTGCCGAGGGCGACACCGGTTTCATTTATGAAAGCCAGCTGGACTTCGAGATCCAGAAGAACAGCATCGACTCCATGCCCAAGTTGCCGTTCAAGATCATGATGAACGTCGGCAACCCGGACCGCGCCTTCGACTTCGCCCAGCTGCCCAACGAGGGCATCGGCCTGGCGCGCCTGGAATTCATCATCAACCGCATGATCGGCGTGCATCCTAAGGCGCTGCTGAACTACGACAACCTGCCGCGTGACATCAAGGCCTCCGTGGACATGCGCTGCGCCGGCTATGCCTCGCCGGTCGACTTCTACGTCGAGAAGCTGGTGGAAGGCATCGCCACGCTGGCCGCCGCCTTCTACCCGAAGCGCGTGATCGTGCGCATGTCGGACTTCAAGTCCAACGAGTACGCCAACCTCATCGGCGGCAAGCTCTACGAGCCGGAAGAAGAAAACCCGATGCTGGGCTTCCGCGGCGCGTCGCGCTACATCTCGGACAACTTCCGCGACTGCTTCGATCTGGAAGTACGCGCGCTGAAGAAGGTGCGCAACGAGATGGGCCTGACCAACGTCGAGGTCATGATTCCCTTCGTGCGTACCACGGGCGAAGCCAAGCGTGTACTGGAACTGCTGGCTGAGAAGGGCTTGAAGCGCGGCGACAACGGCCTCAAGGTCATCATGATGTGCGAGCTGCCCACCAATGCGCTGCTGGCCGATGAGTTCCTGGAGCACTTCGATGGCTTCTCCATCGGCTCCAACGACCTGACCCAGCTGACCCTGGGCCTGGACCGCGACTCCGGCATCGTCTCGCACCTGTTCGACGAGCGCGACCCGGCCGTGAAGTTCCTGCTGGCCCGCGCCATCCAGGCCTGCAAGAAGGCCGGCAAGTACATCGGTATCTGCGGCCAGGGGCCCTCGGACCACCCGGACCTGGCCAAGTGGCTGATGGACCAGGGCATCGACTCGGTATCGCTGAACCCGGACTCCGTGCTGGATACCTGGTTCTTCCTGGCGGAGCAGCACGGCGAGTAAACCTTGCCGAGAAGTAAAAAAGGCGGGCTATCCCGCCTTTTTTATTGTCCGCTTATTATCCCGGCTTCCGGGCGGGCACTCCAAGGGCGCCGGATCTGAACAGCCTGACCCTTGAAGAGGGCATTTCAAATGGCTTTCTATCGTCTCGAAAAGATCCTGAATCTGTACGATGGATATCGGCGGGTATTCCGGATTGGCGAGCGGTCATTGCTGCTGATTCAGGAAAGGGATCGGCGGTATCTGGTATTGAACCGGTGCCCGCACAAGGACTTCCCGCTGCATACCGGCACCATGGTCGGGAGTCGCCTGCGTTGCGCCTATCATGCGATGGAGTTTGATCTCGCGAATCAGGGGAAGTGCGTGCAGCACCCGCTGCAGCCTGGCGCCCAGCTGTTCACTCTGGTCTATGACGGGGTGGATGTGGGCGTCGAGTTGCCCGATTAGCTGCTGCGGGCGGGAGCGAGGGCGGCGAGGGTGGTCGAACTGCCACCGTATAGATTGCGGTAGCGGCTGATCACGCGTTTTACGTAGTCACGGGTTTCATTGAACGGCGGGATCCCGCCGTACTTCTTCACGTTCCCTTCGCCAGCGTTGTAGGCAGCCAGGGCGAGCTCCAGATTCTTGTAGCGATTGATCAGGTACTTGATGTGCCTGGTTCCGGCTGTGATGTTCTGCGATGGATCATAGGCATCCATCACGGAGTACATGGACGCCGTGGCCGGCATCAGCTGCATGAGCCCCTGAGCGCCGGGCTTCGAGCGCGCCCGCGGATTGAAGCCGGACTCGGTATGGATGATGGCTTTTACCAGTCCCTGGTCGACATTGTGTGCCAGCGCCGCCTGCTTGATCAGCACATCGAAGGCGTTTCGGTTCTTGCTGAAGCTTGGCCGGACGGCGTATTCGTCCTTGCCCCAGTTGCGATAGCGATGCACGTTGGTGTCGGGGAACCACTCCACCTTTTCCAGAACGGTGTAGCTCTTGAAGCCCTCGCCGCGCGGCTTCTCTTTCTCGGTCACGATGTTGGTGAAGAGAATGTTCCCGTTTGCGTCACGAAACTTGTAGACGTTGCCGGCCATTGCTGACGCAGGCAGCAGGCAGATCAACGTACAAAATATCGCGTGCAGGCGAAGTGGCATGGGCATCTGATCGGTTGGGCCTTGCCGGAATCCTGTTCCACTTGGGGCCGTTGGTAAATGTCCGTTAGGTGAAGCTCATGGAGAGCATAGCTTCTTACTTATGGAAAACAATACTTTGTAGCGCGCATCTCGAGCCGCTTGTAAGAAATTGCCGAGCAAGTTCATGGCGCCTGCTGGCAACAGCCCACGCGCTACCGGCATGGGCCAATTTCGCATAGGCAGGTGGAAAGGGGGGTCGTTAGAATGCCTTTCCCCGGACCTGGGCATACAAGTCATGGAAGACATGCTTTACGAGGTTCTTGTCACGGGTCAGCTCGTGGGCCATCTCAGTCGTGATCAAGCCATCGCGGCTTTCGCACATCTATTCTGCATCTCTGATCAGGAAGCGGTTTCCCGCTTCAGTGCCGCGCCCTTCGTGGTCAGGGGGAGACTGACGCTGGAGCAGGCGGAGAAGTATTGCCGGGTCATCCGGAGACAAGGCATCGATTGCGAAATCCATCGGGAGGAACGGCATCCCGGTCTCTACCCTCGCTTTTCTGTGACGGAGCGGTAACGATCGCTGCGCTGTGACGCACGACCGTACCAGAAGGCCACGTTCCCAGTCTCTCCTAGCTGACCTTATTAGGCGCCGCTCTATCGTCGTTTCCAGTCCCCGAGAAGGCCGGGAGGGGTGACGGCTTTCCGTGGAACACCCCGAAATTGGTTGTAGGAGAATGCTCGGCGGGCCTGTAAGCCTTCGTCTGGGCTCATCTTTTAACCAGGCGTTTACACTTCTATGCGCATTAGCGCGGGTAACTTGAGAATTTACTTTAAGTTCGACGAGGTCCGTTATCTAAGTGTGTTCCACGGACAAGTTATTCACGCTGTAGGACAAGAGGCTGTATCTGGCCTGTTGGCGCCTAAAAAACCGTCACCACTCTTCGATGGCTGGGTTGTATAAAAAATAAACCACTGATTTTATTGAATTTAATTGTGGTGCTGGAAATTCCATCAAACTGTAGCCAAGCCTCGCTGCATGCGGGTTTGGCGGCTTAGGCCGCATCCTGTACACAGATTTATCCACAGAAAATGTGGACAGAGTTAACTCTTGTGACTGAGACCTGCGTCACGCCCCGGCCATCCGGGCCGCGACCTCGCAGAGCCGCTGGCTGTAGCCACTTTCGTTGTCATACCAGGCCACGACCTTGACCAGGTTGCCCTCCATTACCTGGGTAAGACTCGCATCCACGGTGGCGGAATGGGTGTCGCCCAGAAAGTCCGCGGAAACGAGGGGGCGAGACTCCATCGCCAGGATGCGCTGCAGTTCGCCAATGGCTGCCGCCTCCAGTGCCAGGTTGACCCCGGCGGCGGTGGTTGCGCGCTCCACCACGAAAGTGCAGTCGATCATTGAGGCGTTGGTGACAGGGGCCCGGACGGCAAAGCCGTCGAGACGGCCGGTGAGCTCGGGCAGCACCCTGCCGATGGCCTTGGCGAAACCGGAGGTGGTGGGAATGAGCGAGCTGCCGGCGCTCCTGCCGCGCCGCCAGTCGGGATGGGCCTGGTCGAGCAGGGCCTGGTCGTTGGTCAAGCCATGGATGGTGGTGACGAAGCCCCGGCTGATCGTGAAGACCTCGTCGATGACGCTCGCCACCGGCGCGAGGCAGTTGGTGGTGCAGGAAGCCGCGCAGGCTGCGCGCTCCCGCGGGAGGTCATGAATCCTGTCGTTGACGCCCATGACGATGTTGGGAATGCCGTCCACGGGCTGCGACACCAGCACGCGTGAAACACCGGCGGCAATGAACGCTGCCACGTCGGCCGCGTCCTTGAGGCGGCCCGTGCAGTCGATGACGAGGTCGGCGCGCCCGGCCCACCCTACACGGCCGACGTCACGCTCGCGACTGAAGCCGACCTTGTGACGGCCCAGCAGCAGCTCATCGCCGGTGGCGCTGGCGGGATGGGGCCAGCGCCCATGCACGCTGTCGAAGGCAAGAAGGTGGGCGGCCTGCGCCGCGTCCAGGGCAGGATCGTTGATATGGCTGACGACGAGGTGGCCGGAGGCGCCGGCGAGGATCCGCGTGACCTGCCTGCCGATACGGCCGAAGCCGTTGATGCCGATCCTGAATGCCATGGTCCTGTCCTTCTTCATGTGGTCGCTGTTCCCAGACTAGCCAAGGGGCAGGGGTTGTCCACGCGCCAGGCGACATGCGTCCCTGATCCTCCGCTGCAAGGCGCGGAGCGCCAGTCCCGCTTTTTCATGACATGATTCCGGCTTTCAGGGCTGGCCGGGACGCGGCGGCCATTGCCAGGGCGGAACATGCTGAACCGTATATGGCTGGGTTTCTTCCTGGTCGCCTTCTTTGCCTGTCTTGTGCAGGTCTCCCTCGGGGACAATCCCGGCATCTTCGCCGCGGTGGTCGAGGCCAGCTTCAAGGCCGCGCGGCTCTCCGTGGAAGTCGCCATCGGTCTCGTTGGCCTGCTCTGCCTCTGGCTGGGCCTGTTCCAGATTGCCGAGCGGGCCGGACTGATCGCGAAGCTCGCCTGGCTGCTGGCGCCACTGTTCCGCCGCCTGATGCCCGAGGTGCCGGCGGGCCATCCGGCCATCGGTGCCGTCACCATGAACATGGCGGCCAACATGCTGGGCCTCGACAACGCGGCGACGCCGCTCGGCCTCAAGGCCATGCGCGAGCTGCAGACGCTGAACCCGGAGCCGGAGACCGCCAGCAACGCCCAAATCCTCTTTCTGGTCCTCAACACGGCCTCCGTCACACTGATTCCCGTCACGGTCTTCCTTTACCGGGCGCAGTTCGGCGCCGCGAACCCGGCCAGCGTTTTCCTGCCCATCCTGATTTCCAGCACCGCCGGCACCCTGGCGGGGCTGCTGCTGACGGCCTGGCTGCAGAAGCTCCGGATCTGGGATCGTGTCGTGCTGGCCTATGTCGTGGGCATCGCGCTCTTCATGGGCGCACTGGTGGGCGCCGTCATTACGGCGCCTCCCGAGATGCTGGGGGTGCGCTCGGCCATGGTCGGCAACCTGCTGCTGTTCTCGGTGATCGTGCTCTTCCTGGTGGCGGGCTGGCGGCGGGGCATCGATGTCTATGACAGTTTCATCACAGGGGCGAAGCAGGGCTTTGAGGTTGCCATCGGGCTGATTCCCTACCTGGTGGCCATGCTGGTAGCGGTCGCCGTGTTCCGCGCCAGTGGTGCCATGGAAGCCATGTTGCAGGCACTGGGCGCGCTGTTCGGCAGCCTTGGCCTCGATACCGACTTTGTGCCTGCGCTGCCGACGGCCGTCATGAAGTCACTGTCCGGCTCCGGCGCCCGCGCCATGATGCTGGAGACCTTCCAGACCTACGGGGTGGACTCCTTCGCTGCACATGTCGCCGCCATCCTGCAGGGCTCGTCCGAAACGACCTTCTACGTGCTGGCGGTGTACTTCGGCTCGGTGGGCATCCGCCGGGAGCGCCATGCGCTGGCCTGTGGCCTGTTCGCGGACTTTGTCGCCGTGGTGACGGGGATCGCGGTGGCCTACTGGTTCTTCCACGCCTGAGGGAATCGGGGTGATCAAAAGATGCTCGTGGTCGTTTCCGGCAACCTGAGCTGTCGTTACAATCCCGGCTTCGTTGCGTAGGGCCAGCAGGGGTAAGCGAATGCGTCGCGTCATCTTCAACCAGAAAGGCGGAGTGGGAAAATCCAGCATCACCGTGAACCTGGCGGCCATCAGTGCCGCGAACGGCAAGCGGACGCTGGTGGTGGACCTCGATCCGCAATGCAATGCCACCCAGTACCTGCTGGGCGAGGCCGCGGAGTTCTCCAAGGGCAAGCCTGAGCTCACGCCCAATATCGGCCAGTTCTTCGCGCAGACGCTGTCCTTCAACCTGAAGGAAAAGCCCGCGGCGGAATTCGTGCACAAGACACCGCACGAGAACCTCTTCGTCATCCCCTCGAATCCGGAGCTTGGCGAAATCGAGCACATGCTCGAGAGCAAGCACAAGATCTTCAAGCTCGCTGCGGCACTGAAGTCACTCTCCAGCACCTATGACGCGATCTATATCGACACGCCGCCCGCCTTCAATTTCTACACGCTCTCCGCGTTGATCGCGGCGCAACGCTGCCTGATTCCCTTCGACTGCGACGCCTTTTCGCGCCGTGCGCTCTACACGCTGCTGGAGAACCTGCAGGAAGCCCGCGCCGACCATAACGACGAACTCGAGGTCGAAGGCATCATCGTCAACCAGTTCCAGCCGCGCGCCAGCCTGCCGGTGAAGCTGGTCGAGGAGCTGCGTGCAGAGGGCCTGCCCATCATGCGCTCGGCGCTGTCGTCGTCGGTGGTCATGAAGGAATCGCACGAGCGGGCGCTGCCGCTGATCCATATGTCCCCTGGCCACAAGCTGACGGAGCAGTTCGTTGCGCTCTTCAGGGAATTGGAGCCGTCCTGAGTGGATGCTGCCGCCATGAAAAAGCCGCCTTCGGGCGGCTTTTTCATGGCAGTGGCATTGGCGCGGCTAGGAGCCGGAGAATTCGGCGGCCGCCTTCATGTCTTTGAAGGCAGCCAGCGTGCGTTCGCGCGCCGCGCTGTGGTCCACCATCGGCAGCGGATAGTCGGTAAGGAGTGAAGGCCGGCTGCCACCCGGGCCGTGGGGCTCATGCACGTCGCCAGAAAAATCGCCCAGCTCTTTGATGTGCTCACGGATGAAGCGGCCGTCCGGATCGAATTTCCGGCCCTGCGTCACCGGGTTGAAGATGCGGAAGTAGGGCGCGGCGTCGTTGCCGGTGGAGGCCGACCACTGCCAGCCGCCATTGTTGGCGGCGAGGTCGCCGTCGATCAGGTGCTGCATGAAGAAGCGCTCGCCCCAGCGCCAGTCGATCAGCAGGTCCTTGGTCAGGAACATGGCGACGATCATGCGCAGGCGGTTATGCATCCAGCCTGTGGCCTGCAGCTGGCGCATGGCGGCATCGACGATGGGGAAGCCGGTGCGTCCCTCGCACCAGCGCTGAAAATCCGCATCGTCGTGGCGCCACCGCAAGGGCGCCGTTTCCAGGCGGAAGGGCTGGTGGCGGCAGACACGGGGCCAGCCGGTCAGTACATGCTTGTAGAAGTCGCGCCAGCCGAGCTCGGCAATCCACTGCGCGCTGTCCGCGCTCTCGCCATGGCGGGCCACATGCCCGAACGCGGCATTCAGGCACTGGCGCGGCGAAATGGAGCCGACGGCGAGATGCGGCGAGAGCCGGCTGGTGCCATCACGATCCGGAAAATTCCGCGCGCTGTCGTAGTGCGCAAGGCCTTCTGAGCAAAAGGCGGCCAGCCGCTCCAGCGCGGCGTCTTCGCCCGCAGGCCACCAATGCAGGGCGGTGGCGGGCGAAACGTGCGAAGCAAAACCCGGCACGGTCGCGGGGATTTCGTCGCTCGCCACAAATGCCTCACGGCGGCGGCGTGGCGAAGAAGCTGGTGCGCAACCGGCGCTGGCGAGACGTTGCAGCCAGACGCGCTTGAAGGGAGTGAACACCGAGTAGTAGGTGCCGTCGCCCTTGCACAGGGTGCCCGGGGTGACTGCGCACTGGTCGTGGTGCAGCTGCAGCGCAATGCCGAGTTCGCCGAGGGCGAGGCCGGCCGCCTCGTCGCGGGCAATCTCGTTGACTTCGTACTGGCGGTTGGCGTGCACCTCGTCGATGCCGAGGCGCTGGCAGAGCCCGGCCAGGTCGGCGGGCAATGTGGCAAAGTCGGGGGTGTGCAGCATCAGCAAGGGAATGTTCAGCGCCGCCAGGCGTTCCTGCAGCGCGTGCAGCGTGCGCAGCTCGAAGTCGACCCGCACGCCCGCCACGTCATGCCGCTGCCACTGGCGCGGCGTGACGGCATAGACGCAGGCGACGGCCGTGCTGGCGTCGGCACAGGCGGCGAGGAGGGCCGTGTTGTCGAGGCTGCGCAGGTCCGCTCGCAGCCAGACGAGATGGCGCCTCACGCCCTGCGGTCCTGGCGATACTCCTGACGCTTGCGCCAGGCCTGCACCGCGCGGCGTATGCTCTGCAGGTCCTGGAAGATCTCCACGCCCTCGACCGTGCGCCGCGTTCCGCGCAGCGCGCTGCCGCCGGCCCAGATGTCGATGGCTAGCGGCAGGCGGAAGCGGACGTCCTCCAGGAACTCGATAGCCTTGCTGGCCGGGTAGGAGGCGCTGAAGGACAGGGCCACGACATCCATATGGTGACGCTGCGCCGCCTGCACGATGTCGCGCACCGGCATGATGGCGCCGAAGCAGACGGCGTTCACGTTGTCGAGGCGCAGCATGGCCTCCACCATCAGCACGCCGAGGGTGTGGTTCTCCTCGGGTGGCGTGGTCAGCATGATGTGCGGCGGCTGGGTCGAGCTGCGCAGGCCGGTGATGGCGTTGCGGATAAGCGACTGCACCTGTTCCGTATACAGGTGCTCCTCGTGGATCTCGATCTCGCCGCGCATCCAGGCGTCGCCGACGATGGTCGTGGCGTATTGCAGGAAATCCAGGATGAAGGACTGCAAGCCCATGCGGATGAGCTGGTGCGAGAGGTATTCGCGGATCTGGTGCACATCGCCCGACTTCAGCGTGGTGATCAGCTCCTTCTCGATTTCCGGCGCCGATTCCAGCGTCGCGATGTAGCGCGAGCGCAGCAGGTCCTCGAGCTCCTCCGTGCCGAGGCCGATGATCTTGCCGGGACGGAAGCCATTGTCGATCAGGCGACGCAGCAGGCGCAGCTTGCTGATCTGGTCCTGCGCATAGATGCGGTCGCCCTGGGCGTCGCGGGCCGGCGTCGGGAAGTGGTAGCGACGCTCCCACATGCGCAGCAGTTCCTTGGAGACGCCGGTCTCGCGCTCCACGGCCTGGATGGGCAGCATATGCTCGGTGTTCGTGGTGATGGTTTCAGCGGTGGCGCTCATCGTCATTCCCCCTCTGCCTGCAGTTTTTTCTTCACTTGCTTCAACAGCCAGCCCAGAACGGGCAGCTTCTCGTAAAGCTCTTCGGCGGCATCCCAGTAGTCACGGTGGTAGTTCACGCGGCCGTCGTCGGCGAAGGCCAGGTGGGTGCTGCCATGGATGCGCATGGGCTTTCCCTGGCGCCTGAATTCCATGTTCCAGACCAGCAGGGCCTGGCGGCCTTCACAGATCGTGGTGAGGATGACGAAGCGGGGCGCTTCCAGGGTCTCGAACATATGCGCGTAGACACGGCGGAGCCGCTCGCGCGAACGGAACTCCTGGAAGGGATCCTTGAACCACGCATCCTCGGTGTAGAAGTCCGGCAGCCGCGCGAGCGACGCCGGCGACAGGGTCTGGTACCAGAGCACCAGCGGGTCGAGGTCGGCACTGGTCATCAGGTCTTCTCCGCAACATTGGCGAGCAGCGCGAAGCGCAGCCGGTAGGGCAGGCGGCGCAGCAGGCGCAGCCAGTGCGTGAAGCGCCGCGGGAAGTGGATTTCGAAGTCGCCCCGCTCCATGCCCGTGACGATTTCCAGCGCGGCCGCGTCCGGTGTCATCAGCGCGGGCATGGTGAAGTCGTTCTGCTGCGTCAGCGGCGTATCGACGAAGCCGGGGTTGATCAGGTGCACGGCGACGCCGCGCGGATGCACGTCCAGGTACAGCGATTCGCAGAAGTTGATCAGCGCCGCCTTGGTCGGGCCATAGACCAGCGCCTTCGGCAGGCCGGTATAGCCGGCGACGCTGGCGATCATGCTGATGGCGCCGCTGCTCCGCGCGAGCAGGGCCGGCAGCACGGTCGCGACGCCGGTCATGGCGCCCTGCACGTTGGTCGTCACCATCTCCGCAATCACGTCGGGCCTCAGCTGGTCCGCGCGCACCGGCCGGTAGGCGGCGGCACAGAAGATGAAGTGGTCGATGCCCTGCCAGTCGCGCTCGAGTTCGCCGGCGGCCTGCTGCCAGTCGCCCAGCCGGTTCACGTCCAGCGGCAGCGCTTTCACCTGCGGCGACAGCGCGACGAGCGACTGCAGCTTGTCCGCACTGCGCGCGCTGACCGCGACCCGGGCACCGCGGCGGATCAGCAGTTCCGCCAGCGCCCGGCCGATGCCGCTGCTGCCGCCGACCAGCCAGACGCGCCGGCCCTGCCAGTCGGCAATGCGCGGATTCAGGCTCATGGCTGCGCTCCCTTGCGGAAGAAGAGGGTGACTTCGCCGAGGCGGACGCCGAACTTGGACATCACGGTGCGGTTGATCAGGGTGTCGGGGTCGTGCAGGTACATCCAGTCGTTCATGCTCACGTGATAGACCTTGCCGTTGACCGGCAGGGCGAGCGTGTAGTTCCACTGCAGCGCGGGGCCGGCGGACTGGCCCCGGGCGGTGCCCACCACGTCGTCGGCGCGACCGGTGTAGCGGCCGTCCGGCAGTTTCGTCAGGTGCCAGATACGGGTCTGGCGGCTGCCGTCGTCGTACAGGAAGTACTCCTCCAGCCGGCCTTCATTGCCCTGCCACGTGCCTTTCATTTTGACGGTGAAGCGCTTTACCACCATTCCCGAGCGGTCCTGGAAATGGCCCCAGGCTGTCAGGTCGCCGTTGAAGTATTCGCGCAGGTCGAGCGCGGGCTGCATGGCGCGGTAATCCTCGATGCGCGCGCTGCAACCCGAGACCAGCCACAGCGTGAGCAGAACCGTCAGCATTCGCATGGACATACCCTCCGTGAAAGTTTCAGCTGGACGCGACGACCTGGCAGACGTCGGTGCGGCCCGTCAGGAAGCCGGCTTCGCAATAGCAAAGATAGAAGCGCCAGAGGCGGACGAAGGCCTCGTCGAAGCCCTGCGCGCGGATCGCCTCCTGCTCGCGCTCGAAGTTCTCGCGCCACAGACGCAGCGTGCGCGCGTAGTCGAGGCCGAAGCTGTGGTAGTCGAGCAGGTCGAGATTGGCGTGGCGCAGCTGCGTCTTCATGATCTCCGGCGAGGGCAGCATGCCGCCCGGGAAGATGTACTGCTGGATGAAGTCGGTGCCGCGGCTGTAGCTGTCGAAGCGCTCGTCCTCGATGGTGATCGACTGCACCGCCACCTTGCCGCCCGGCTTCAGGCATTTCTTCAGCGTGCGGAAATAGGTGGGCCAGTAATCCTGACCGACGGCCTCGACCATCTCGATGGAGGCGATGGCGTCGAAACGTCCCTCGAGATCGCGGTAGTCGAGGAAGCGGAAGTGTGTGCGGCCCTCGGCGCTGCTGCCACGGATGCGCTCGCGGGCGTACGCCAGCTGCTCCTGCGACAGCGAGATGCCGGTGACGTAGCAGCCGCGTGCGGCGGCACGCTCGGCGAGCCCGCCCCAGCCGCAGCCGATCTCGAGGAGGTGGTCGCCACGGCGCACCTCCAGCATGTCGAGGAGACGGTCGTACTTGTTCACCTGCGACTGCTCCAGCGACTCGTTGCCGTGCAGGAAAAGTCCGGACGAGTAGGTCATCGTCGGATCCAGCCACAACTTGTAGAAGGGATTGCCGATGTCGTAATGCGCGTGGATGTTCTTCTTGCTGCCGATGCGCGTGTTGCGGTTCATCAGGTGCTTCACGCGATACAGCAGGGTGCCCCAGAAGCTGCCGTTCACGGCTTTCTCCAGCACGTCCTGATTGGCCAGGGCCAGCAGCAGCAGCGCCAGCAGGTCGGGCGTGTCGATCTTCTGGTCGCGGTAGGCCTCGGCGACGCCGATGTCGCCGCTGCGCAGGATCTGCCCGCAGGCCGTCCAGTCGCGGATGTGCAGCGTCGCTTCCGGGCCGGCGGTCGTGCCGCGGAATTGCAGCGTTTCGCCAAAGGGCGTGGTGATCTCGAGCGTGCCGACCTGGAGGCCTTCCAGCAGTTTCAGGAAACTGCGGGCCAGCGCGGGGGCCTTGCGCGTCTCGGGGGCAGTCTGGGCATAGCTGCTCATCGGGAGGTCTCCTCTTGGGGCGGCAGGGGTTTTTTGTGGAAGGTCATGCCTTTCAGCCAAAGCCGCAGCGCCTGCCAGTGGATGCGAAGCACCACGAGCAGGGTGGACCAGCCGAGCGACAGGAAAAGGCGGAGCAGGGAGCGGTCGTCGAGGGCCTGCGCCTGGCCGCTCACGGCGGTCTTCAGCGTCAGCTCGCCGTCGCGGTAGTAGTCGATGCATACCGTGCGGCGCTCCGGCGTGAACAGGAAGCGGAAGCGGTATTCGCCGTCGACGGCGAAGAAGGGCGAGACGTGGAAGACCTTCCGCGTGCGCAGCACGCTGTCGGCGCGGATCGCGGCGCCGTCGGCGGCCTCCAGCAGGTAGCAGTGACGTTCGCCGAAGGTGTTGTTGACCTCGGCGATCACGGCGCGCAACTCATTCCGGCTGTCATGGCAGAGCCAGAAGCTCACCGGGTTGAACACGAAACCGAGCATGCGCGGCAGCGTGTGCAGCCAGATGTCGCCATCGGCCTGCACGCCATGGCGGCGCAGGAGGTTGCGCGCCCAGGCCTCGCCATCGCCGCCGTCGCCGTGGTCGGCGTCGTGGTAGCTGAACAGGTTGAAGCGGTTGAGGCTGAACAGTCGGCTCTTCAGTGCGGCTTTCGCGCGCATCGGGAAACAGAGGAAGAACGCCGGGTAGTCGAAGCCGTGGCGACGTGGCGCCAGGCGGGTATGCACCACCTTTCCGCGGAACAGCCAGGACCTAGCCATTGCCTCTCTCCCAGGGGATGCGGGCGCCGAGCAGGCGCGCGACTTCCATGCCTGCCTTGAGGCCGTCTTCGTGGAAGCCGTAACCGGCCCAGGCGCCGCAGAAATAGACACGGTCGCGGCCCTGGATGCCGGGCAGCCGCTGCTGCGCGCGATAGGCGGACTGGTCGAGCTGCGGATGTGCATACTCGATGCGCTGGATGACGTCGGCGGCGGCGGGCGCCTCGGGCGGATTCAGCGTGACGAAGACATCGCGCTGGAAGGGCAGGGGCTGCAGGCGGTTCAGCCAGTAGGTGACGGCCACTGGCGCCTGTGCCGCGCCTTCGCCGCGGCTGTAGTAGTTCCAGGCGGACCAGGTCTTGCGGCGCGTCGGCATGAGCGTGGTGTCGGTATGCAGCCAAGCCGTGTTGGGCAGGTAGCGGATCGCGCCCAGCACCTGGCGCTCCGGGTCATGGGCATCGGCCAGCATCGCCAGCGCCTGGTCGGTATGGCAGGCCAGGATGACGCGGTCGAAGACTTCGGTGCCGCCTGCCGTTGTCACATGGACGCCATCGGCGTGGCGCTGCACCCTTGATACCGGCGTCGACAGCCGTACGTCCGCGAGGCTGACCAGCATGGCGCGCACGTATTCGCGCGAGCCGTTCTGAACGGTCTTCCATTGCGGACGGTCGAAGACTTGCAGCAGGCCGTGGTTCAGGCAGAACTGCAGGAAGGTTTCGGCCGGGAAGTCCGCCATGCCATGCAGCGGCGTCGACCAGATGGCCGCTCCCATGGGGTAGAGGTACCAGTCGCGGAATTCGGCGCTGTAGCCGTCGCGGTCGAGCAGCTCGCCGAGGGTCAGCGGCTTGCCGCGCACGTCCTCGAGCAGGGCCACGGACTCGCGGTTGAAGCGCAGGATGTCCCGCACCATGCGCCAGAAGGCGGGACGTACGAGGTTGCGGCGCTGGGCGAAGAGACTGCCGAGGTCGGCACCGGCCCATTCCACGTCGGGGCCCGGCAGGCTGACCGAGAAGGTCATTTCGCTTTCGGGGGTCGCGATGCCCAGCAGGGCGAACAGCTGGATCAGGTTGGGATAGGTGCGGTCGTTGTGGACCAGGAAGCCGGTGTCCACCGGATGGGTGATGCCATCCAGGGTTACGTCGACTGTGTTGCTGTGGCCTCCGGCATAGGAGCCTGCCTCGTAAACCACCACCTCGTGCGAGGGGGAGAGCAGCCAGGCGGCGCTCAGGCCCGCGATGCCGGCTCCTACTACTG
This sequence comes from Moraxellaceae bacterium, assembly GCA_029237815.1. Lineage (GTDB taxonomy): Bacteria > Pseudomonadota > Gammaproteobacteria > Pseudomonadales > Moraxellaceae > UBA2031. The sequence goes on along the minus strand of JAQZBP010000002.1, from coordinate 96,042 downwards.
CTATGCGCATGATGTCTTGTCCCGATCCTGTGCCTTGTTTTGTCCTATACGCAGGGCGTTTGCCGGTGGATGCGTAAGGGCGGCGTTTTTTTGCATTCGCGGCGGAAGCGCCGTTTGTAGGTGCTATGTCCAATCTCAAAACGCAGTTTTGTCTTGGACATAACTTCATCTGTGATAGCAAAGGTAGGGTGTAGCACCTTATGTTTGTATTATACAAATACGATTTTTGTCCAATGCGTCGCGGGCGGAAAAGGAGCGTCGCAAGGCGGATGATCGTTGGCCGGGCCTTGGCTGGCTCAGGTAGACTTATGATTTGGCGAAGAATTTTGGCTGAGGCTCGTTTTTAATGCCCGAACTGCACCCTGGAATGGTCGCTGCGTTTGTTCAATTGCCGCAGGACCGACCGCTCACGTTGTTGACCCGCCACTCCGTTCGGGAGCAGGCGCCGGGCCATGGCGTCGCCACCTATGACCTGCCGCTGACCCCCGAGGGCATCCTGCTGGCAGAAGAGTGGGGGCGTCAGTTGCCCATGCCCCTGCATGGCCTGCATTCCAGTCCGGTCGGGCGCTGCATGGACACCGCGCTGGCAATGGCCCGTGGAGCGGGGCGGGAAGACCTTGCGATCAGCACCAGCTTCAACCTGGTCGAGCCCGGCTGTTATGTGCACAGTGTCGGGGAGATCGGACCGATCTTCCTTCAGATGGGACCGCTGGCCTTCGCCAACCGCCACTTCGTGGAGCCATTGCCGGGCATCCTCTCGCCGGAGCAGGGCGGGGCCAAGCTGCTGCAGCATCTGCACCGGCACCAGGGGCCGCCCGGCACCCTGTCCGTGCACGTGACGCACGACACCATCCTTGCCGCCTTCATCTACCACCTGATGGGACGCACCGCGATTGCGGATGCGGACTGGCCATGGATGATGGAAGGCGCCTGGCTCTGGTTCGACGACGCCGATACGGTGCGCTGGATATGGCGTGGCGCGCCTGGCGAGCGCAATATCGCGCCCTATCGCGAGCACTTCAGCGGCTAGTCCTGCCACTCCGCCTCCGCGCTTTGAACTCCGGATTTCCCATGACCGCAGCGCTTCACCTCCGCAATCTCGTCAAGACCTACCGTAATGGCGTGCAGGCCCTCAGGGGCATCAGCCTCGATGTGCAGCAGGGCGACTTCCATGCCCTGCTCGGGCCGAATGGCGCCGGCAAGTCCACCACCATCGGCATCGTGAGTTCGCTGGTGCGCAAGAGCGCTGGCGAGGTGAAGATATTCGGTTACGACATCGACTCCGACCTGTCCCTGGCCAAGCAGCAGATCGGCGTGGTGCCGCAGGAATTCAACTTCGGCATGTTCGAGAAAGTGATCGACATCGTCGGTACGCAGGCGGGTTATTACGGTATCGAGCGCGCGCGTGCCTATGCTCAGGCCGAGAAATACCTGGAGAGGCTGGGCCTGTGGGACAAGCGCAACCAGCCGGCGCGCAACCTCTCCGGCGGCATGAAGCGCCGCCTCATGATCGCACGGGCGCTCGTGCACGAACCGCGCCTGTTGATCCTCGACGAGCCCACCGCCGGCGTGGACATCGAGCTGCGTCGTTCCATGTGGGAGTTCCTCACCGAGCTGAACCGCGCCGGTACCACCATCATCCTGACGACGCACTATCTGGAAGAGGCGGAGAGCCTCTGCCGGTCCATTGCCATCATCGACCACGGCACCCTGGTCGAGAATACCGACATGAAGTCGCTGCTCGCCAAGCTGCACCGCGAAACCTTCATCCTCGACCTGCGCGAGCCGTTGTCCGCCCCGCCGGTGCTGCCGGGCTACCCGGTGCGCCTGGTGAACGCGACCACGCTGGAGGTGGACGTGGAGAAGACGCAATCGCTGAACGATGTCTTCGTCCAGCTGAATGCCCTTTCGGTGAGCGTGCTCAGCATGCGCAACAAGGCCAATCGCCTGGAGGAGCTGTTCGTGTCGCTGGTGGACCGCAACCTGCGCCAGGGCGCGGCAGCGGCGGGAGGGCAATGACATGACCCGTCAGGAAAAACTGGTCGCCCTGCAGACCATCGTCACCAAGGAGATCCGCCGTTTCACGCGTATCTGGGTGCAGACGCTGCTGCCGCCGGCGATCACCATGAGCCTTTATTTCATCATCTTCGGCAACCTGGTGGGCAGCCGTATCGGCGAGATGGGCGGCTTCACCTACATGCAGTACATCGTGCCCGGCCTGATCATGATGTCGGTGATCACGAATTCCTACGCCAACGTGGTGTCGAGTTTCTACAGCGCCAAGTTCCAGCGCAGTATCGAGGAGCTGCTGGTGTCGCCGGTGCCGGACCACATCATTCTCACCGGCTTTGTGCTGGGCGGCGTGGCGCGCGGCATCGCCGTGGGCTTCATCGTCACGCTGCTCTCGCTGTTTTTCACGCATATCAGCGTGCAGCATGTCCTCGTGGTGATGTACACGGTGGTGATGACGGCAGTGCTGTTCTCGCTGGGGGGCTTCATCAACGCGGTCTATGCCAGGTCATTCGACGACATCAATATTGTCCCGACCTTCATCCTGACGCCGCTGACCTATCTGGGCGGTGTCTTCTATTCGCTGGACCTGCTGACACCGTTCTGGCAGGGCATTTCGCTGGTGAATCCCATCGTCTACATGGTCAACGCCTTCCGCTACGGCATGCTGGGTGCGAGCGACGTGAACGTGTGGTTCTCGCTCGGCATGATCACGCTGCTGGCGGCCCTGCTATACGCCTTCTCGCTGCGCTTGCTGCGCAGCGGCAAGGGCTTGCGCGAGTGAGGTTCCGCCATGTCTGATGCCCCGATCCTGCTTGGCAGGGACACGGATTATCCGCAGCGCTACTCGCCGGAAGTGCTGTTCCCCATTACGCGCCACGAGGGGCGCGAGGCCCTGGGGCTTGCGGGCGGGCCGCTGCCTTTCCACGGTGTCGACCTGTGGACGCATTACGAGGTGTCCTGGCTGGATTTCGGGGGCAAGCCTCGCGTCGCCATCGCCGAGATCCGTGTGCCGGCGAGTTCGCCCTGCCTGATCGAATCGAAGTCCATGAAGCTGTATTTCAATTCGCTCAACTTCGAGCGCTTTGGAAGCGCGGCGGACTTCCTCACTGTAGTGATGCGCGACCTGTCGGGCGCTGCGGGGGCGCCCGTCGATGTGGAGCTGCTGCGCCATGACGCTGGCGCGGACAGCTTTGCCGCCATGCCCGGCGAATGCCTCGACGAACTCCCTGTCGAATGCAGCGAGTTCCAGGTCAATCCGGCCCTGTTGCAGGCCGATGACCGCCGCGTGGTGAGCGAAACCCTGCACAGCCACCTGCTGCGCAGCTGTTGTCCCGTCACCCATCAGCCCGACTGGGCCAGCCTCATGATTGCCTACCAGGGTCCGGTTCTCGACCGGAAAGGCCTGCTCGCCTACCTGGTGTCCTACCGCAACCAGTCGGACTTCCACGAGCAGTGCGTGGAGCGCATCTTCATGGATATCCGCAACCGCTGCGGCCCGACCCAGCTGACGGTATACGCGCGCTATACCCGGCGCGGTGGACTGGACATCAATCCCTGGCGCAGCACTGAGATGGCGGTGCCGCCGCGCCTGCGTCAGGCACGGCAGTAGTCCCTGCACCCGCCCTTCGGGTGGTTCCGCCGGATTCCGGCTTGCCAAGGAATGACGACCTGAGCAGAATTTGGCACCCCCGTCTCAGATACAAGGATCGTCCATGACTACCTATTTCGCTTTCAAACTGGCCGAGCCCACCCGCAAGGGGCTTGATGAGCTCCTCGGCAACCTGGATGCCGGTGTCAGCGCTCCCCAGCACGACCTGCATACCCGCGTCTCGGTCGAGCTGGTTGATGAAACGCTGCGCAACTGTGTCGAAGAGTTGATTGCCCGCTTCCAGGGATCGGAAGGGGCCGGCGTACTGCACACACTGCTGGGCCTGCTCAAGAGCACCTCGCATATGCTGGTACGCCAGATACTGGGCAAGACCGGCAACGACGAGGTAAACCGGATGGCGAAATACCTGCGCGATCGCCGCCTGCTCCTGAACGGCCAGCCCCTTTTCGGCTTCCCGATGCCGGACGAGATGATTGCCCGCTACCGCTCCATTTTCGCCGACATCGCCAAGGGCGAGGGCGAGAAGCGCAAGCCCGAACTGAACCAGCTCATGCTGCAGTTTGCCGACCTGGCCCTGATGCGCTTCTTTGATGATTTCGTGGCGCCGATGGACCTGGGCTTCATCAAGCGCAAGGCCTCCGACCTCGGGCGTGCCACCATCAGCAAGGGCATGCATGTGGCGGTCAACAGGCTGATTCCCAGCCTGGGGCAGAAGGAGCTGGAGATTTATGCCAGCTACTTCGATGAGCTTTTCGTCCAAGCCTGAAGTCGGCCCGGTGATTGGCCGAAGTTGCCGCCAGCGCGGTCGCCTCGGCCCTTTACACGCCACTCGCTCGCCCTAATCATTGCGCCTCCTTGCCAGGAGGTGAACATGACCACGTTTTTTGCCTTTCGTGCTTCTGAAGAATTGAGCACGTCCAGCCTCACGTTGATGGAGCATTTCGAGAGGGGCTCCAAAGAGCCGCAGAGCGCGCTCTTCGTGAAGGTGGCCCAGCTTTTTGCCGACGAGATCGTTGATACCTTGCTGCTGAACCTGGTCAGCGCCGAGTCGGGCAGTAGCCATGCCAACAAGCTCGAGGGCTTTGCCGGCATCATCAAGAGCACCGTGAACTCGCTGATCAAGCAGGTGCTGGGCAAGATGAGCAACGATGAGTTGCGTCCGCTTTCCGGGTACATCCGCGAGCGCCGCCAGACCCTCAGCTTCAATGGCGAGACACATGATTACGTGGTCTTCGCCATGCCTCCGGAATTCCACACCCGTCTTCGCAATGTGCTGGAGCAGGGCGCGCGAGGCGAGAAGAATGCCGATGAGCTGCTGGCCTGCATGGAGCAGTTCCACGAAATGGCACTGACGGCGTTCTACGACGAATCCCTGAGCAAGATCAAGCTGGGCTTCATCGGTCGCAAGGTGGCAGAGGTGGGAGGCGCGGCCATCCGCAAAGGTTCCCAGTCGGTGTCGAAGCACACGATTCCGCATCTTGAAGGCGATGAGCTCAAGCGCTTTTCCGAGTACTTCCTGGGTATGCTCGTCACGGCCTGAGTGATTGGATCGCAATAAAAAAAGGCGGATTTTTCTCCGCCTTTTTTATTGCACGCGGCTCAGGATGAGCAACTGATTTCCAGATGCTTGCCCCACTCCGGAGGCAGTGCGGCGTAGTGCTCGTTTTCGGGTTGTTCGGCGAAGGGATTGCTGAGCAGGGACCGCAGCCGTTCTATCTCGCTGTAATCACCGGACTCGGCTTTGTCGATTGCGACCTGCGCCAGATAGTTGCGCAGGATGTACTTGGGGTTGACGGCGTTCATCCGCCGGGCGCGTTCATCGTCATTGCTGCCCTCGACGGCCAGGCGCGCGCGATAGCGGTCCAGCCAGGCATCGAATGCTTCCCTGTCCACGAAGTCGTCACGCAGAGGCGACAGTGTCACGTCCTGCCGAACTGACGAGAGCCGGCGGAAACTCCTTGTGTAGTCGGCTCCGTTGCGGGCCAGCAGGTCGAGGAAATCAACCACCAGTTCTCGATCTCCGGCCTGCTCTCCCTGGAGGCCGAGTTTGTCGTGCAGACCTCGTGAATAGGCTTCCAGCAGTTCAGGCTCATAGGTCTGCAGCGCGTCGATCAATTCATCCTTGCCGACCAGGCCCGACAGCGCATAGGCGAGGGCATTCAGGTTCCAGAGTCCTACCGAGGGCTGCTGGTTCCAGGCGTAGCGGCCGTGATAGTCGCTGTGGTTGCAGATGAAGCCTGGCTCGTAGGCATCGAGAAAGCCGAAGGGGCCATAGTCGAAAGTCGCGCCGGTAATGGAGAAGTTATCGGTATTCATCACGCCGTGCGCAAAGCCGGCGAGCTGCCACAAGGCCATCAGGCGGGCGGTACGGCGTACCACCTCGCGGAAGAACTGCGCATGGCGATCAGCCTTGTCGTCCAGCTCCGGAAAGTGATGTTGGATGATGTAATCGACCAGCGTGCGCAGCAACTCAGGCTGGCCACTATGGTGCAGCCATTCCAGATGCCCGAAGCGAATATGCGTGTCTGCCACCCGTAGGAGTGTGGCGGCGGCTTCCGTCTTTTCGCGCTGGACGGGCTCGTCCGATCCGACGATGCAGAGGGCGCGTGTGCTGGGAATGCCGAGATGGTGCATGGCCTCCGATCCCAGATACTCGCGGATGCAGGAGCGCAGCACGGCGCGGCCATCCCCGAAGCGGGAATAGGGCGTCTTGCCGGCGCCCTTGAGGTGAAGGTCCCATGCTTCACCGCGGCGGTTGACCACCTCGCCCAGAAGGAGTCCACGGCCATCACCGAGGTCGGGGTTGTATACGCCGAACTGATGCCCGGTGTACTTCATGGCGAGGGGATCACTTCCGGGCAGCAGCTTCTGCCCGCTGAAATAGGCCACGAAGTCCGGGTTGCGCACGCACTCCGGCCCAAGGTCCAGCAACGCGGCCACCTCTGCATTGAAGGCGACCAAGCGCGGCTTGTGCAGGCCGGTGGGAGGGACCCGCGTAAAGAGACCAGCCGGCAGGCGGGAAAAGGTGTTGTCAAAATTCAGGGCGTCGAGTGGGAGCATGGGTAGTGACCGTCCGGCAGAACAGGAAGCCTGCGGTAATGGATGCATCAACTCAAGTCAACATAGCTGCTTCGAGGCAGCTTTGCGGCGGGGAGGGCGGGTCACGGGGCGCACACGGCCTCGGCTGGTGCGAGCGCTAAACAGCAGGCATGAAAAAGCCGGCATACCGCCGGCTCTTTCAATGCATTGAGGATCAGGCAGCCGCTTCCGCAGTCAGCAGGCGCATGCGCTTGCGTTGCTGCTTCAAGCGGTACTCGATTTCCTTGAAGCGGTCGCGGAACGCCGCATCTTCCCACTTCTGCTGGAGTTCGGCCTTCTTCTGGCCATACCACTCTTCTTTGACCTTGGCCCATTCCTGCAGCGAGGCCGTGAACATCTCGTACTCGTGCGCCATCTTTGCCCGCAGTGCCTCCACATCGGCCTTGCGGCCCTGCTTGCGGATGATCTGCTGCTCGGCACGCTTGAACTGCATGGTGAGCTGGGCCTTCTGGATGGCGAAGTCGGAGCAGCGCTTCAGGTTCTTCGTGATGCCCACCCAGGACAGGGAGAGGATGAGCCACTTGGTGGGGTCGTACTGCCACCACTTCACGCCATTACGGTAGTCGTACTGGAAGATGTGGTGATAGTTGTGATAGCCCTCGCCCCAGGTGAAAACGGCCAGCACCGGGTTGTCGCGGGCGGTGTTCTCGTCGGTGTAGGGGCGGGTGCCCCACATGTGGCAGAGGGAGTTGATGAAGAAGGTGACATGGTGGCTGACGACGAGACGCAGCAGGCCGCCCAGCAGGAACACGCCCCAGAGGTCGCCCAGCATCCAGCCGAGTGCCAGCGGCAGGCCGATGTTCATGGCCAGCACGATGGCCAGGTAATGGTTGTGCTGGAACATCACGATCTTGTCGTTCAGCAGGTCGTTGGCATTGCTGAAGTTCGGCTTGCCCGACTCGTAGCTGCGCAGCATCCAGCCGATATGGGCGAACCAGAAGCCGCGATTGATGGAGTAAGGGTCCTCATCCACGGCATCGACATGGCGATGGTGCGTGCGGTGGCTGGAGCCCCAGATCAGGATGCTGTTCTGGATGGCCATGGCGCCGAAAAGCATGAAGAAAATGCGCAGCGACCAGTGGGCTTCGTAGGCGCGATGCGCCCACAGGCGGTGGTAGCCGCCGGTGATGGACAGGCCGTTGAAGGTCAGCAGCACGATGAAGCTGAGCCAGGCGGCGACGCTGAAATCGAAGTTGAAGGAATACCAGGGGATCACCGTGGCCGCCGCAAGAGGCGTGGCGGTCAGAACGATGGCAGCCGGCCAGTTAACAGGCGGGCGTTCGGCGACGGAAGTCGTCATCAGGTGCGGTCCTCAATTGTAAACGCGTGTTCATTATACGGGCTCGGTCGCGCTTGGGCGATTGCCCGGGATCAATTTAAGCAGGAAGTCTGTCGGAATTACGTCAGGCTCAAACCCTGCTTCCGGTCAGATAACCAGCTCCGGCTGGTCCTCGCTGCTGGCCCCGGCCGGCTTTTTCGGGCATTGGGTCGAGAGGGTGAACAGGAGCTTGCCCAGGGCCGGCATATGGGTTCCAACCAGGGGCTTGCCGGTGGTGAGCAGGGAGACCGAAGTGTCCCGCTCCGGGTCGCCCCAGCAGAAGATATTGGTCAGGCCGAGGTGGCCAAAGGCCTTGCGGGTCATGGGACCGTACAGACCCACCGGGCTGTTGCCCAACATCATCCCCATGGAGTAGCGCATCGGGATGAGCAGGGAGCGGTCCAGCTCCGGCCGGCCGACCTCGATCAGGGCCCGCTTGATGGTCATGGGCTGAAAGATCTGCTTGTCCTGGTAGCGGCCGCCATCCAGCAGCATCTGGAAGAAGCGTCCGGCCTCCTCGGCGGTGGCGTAGATGTTGCCGGCCGGGCAGATGGTGTCCATGAAGCGCGGGTCGTTGGTCATGTTCACGGCCAGCTCGAGGTCGCCGCCCAGGATGTTCTGGATGTACATGTTGACCGGGCCCACGGGCTTGAAGCCGGTGGCGTAGTTCTGCGCGGCCAGCGGGCGGTCCTGTTCGGGCAGACCGTAGTTGAAAAAGCGCATGCCCATGGGCTCGCCGACGGCCTCGCGCAGGAACTCGCGCACGCTCATGCCGGTCACGCGTTCAATGATCTCGCCGAAGATGTAGCCGGCCGTGATGGCGTGATAGGCCACGCGGTGGCCGGAGGGTGCCACCGGCCGGGCGGCGCAGAGCTCGCGCATGATGGCATCGAGGTCGTAGAGCATTTCCGGGTCGAAGTCGCCGGACAGCTTGGGAATGCCGCCGCGATGGGCCAGCAGGTGATAGATGGTGGCGTTCTTCTTGCCGTTGACCCCGTATTCCGGAATGTAGTGGCTGATCGGGTCCAGCAGGTCGATGAGGCCGCGCTCGTCCAGCAGGTGGATCAGCATGGCCGTGATGGCCTTGGACGCCGAGAACAGGCAGACCGGCGTGTCGGGTGTTGCCAGGATCTTAGGCGTTGCGGCGCTGTCGTCGGGGCCGTTGCCCCGGGCATGGCCGATGGCACGGTTGAGGACGATCTTGCCCTGGCGGCGCAGGCAGAACGTGATGGCAGGTGAAATGCCTGTCTCGTACAGGCCCTCGACAGCAGACCAGATGGCCTCGACCTGGCCGGGCCGGAAGCCGGCGGCCTCGGGGACGGTTTCGCTTGCGAAATCAACGGTGGTGACGCCGGACAGGTCGGCGGGCACGCGGCAGGTATTGGTGGAGAACAGCTTCACTACGATCTCTCTGGTTGGGCCGGGAGGCCCGTGGATTGGACAGGGCGGACACTAGCACGAGCGTCTCAATAGCAACCAGCCATCAAAAGGCCGGAAATCCTGCGCGCAACGCCGACCGGAATCAGTGTCGGGCAGGGCATCGCCGGAGGCAATACGGTCAGTGTCGGGCAGCGGACTTCGCAGACAGCCTTGCCACGTCCTGCAGGACCTGCTCGGCATGCCGGGCCGTATCGACGTCCGGGTAGTGATAGACGATGGTGCCTTCCGGGTCGATCAGGAAGGTTTCGCGGCCGGCATGGCGCAAGGGCCCCATGCCGCGCAGCACCCCCATGGCAGAAGCCAGTTCGTGCTTCTCGTCCGCCAGCAGCGGGAACGGAAGGCCGAGGTCGGTGGCGAAGCGCTTGTGTGACGCCACGCCGTCCAGGCTGGCGCCAATCACCATGATGCCGGCCTTGCGGAAGTCGGCCCAGCGGTCGCGGAAGCGCTTGGCCTCCTGCGTGCAGCCGGGCGTGTTGTCCTTGGGATAGAAGTACAGGGCGATCCACTGGCCCTTGAAGTCAGCCACGGAGCGGAGTTTGCCGTCCTGGTCAGGGAGGCGCAGCACAGGTGCCGGAGCGCCGACCCATTTCCCTTCCGCCAGTCCGGCGGAGGGAAGGGCGAGCATGAGCAGGACGGCGACGATCAGGTGGCGCATGGTGTGCTTCCTTTCCGGGTTACTGGCGCAATCCTACTGCGCCCTTACCACTTGATGTACTGGTCTTCCACGAAACCCGGGATGCCCCGGATGGGAATGACCTTGCCATTCACCCGCAGCTCACCCTCGAAATGGCCAAAAAGCTGGCGGAACTTGCTGGCCATGACACCGGCGTTCATGTACTCGCGGTGTAGTCCCAGCCCCCTGAAACGCAGCTCGACCTGGCCGTCGTCCGACCATACGCGCCAGTCCTTCAGGATGTCGTCCTCGTCGAACTCGAAGCGGGTCAGGTTGACCTTGATGAGCTTGCCGTCCACCCACACGCAGTTCTCTGTGAAGCTGGTCTCGTTGACGCCACAGGAAAGGTTGATGCCGAGGCGGTGCTCGCCGCTCATGCCGGAGAAGCAGGCCCAGTTCCAGAAGGTCTCGCGCCGCATGAAGCCGGTGGAGAAGTCGTGGTGGCCCAGCGAGCGCAGCGCTGCGAGGTCGTGGCGCTGGCCCTTCCACTGGAGCGTGCCCTGTACGGCCAGGCAGGCGGTCTTGTTGGTGTAGACCCAGCCCGTGTAGCCGATGCGCGTGCTGATGGACATGGGCTCGAAGCCGTCTTCGGGCATGGAGGCGTCCAGCGCGAAATCCTTGCCGATGCGGATGGTCATGGACTTGCGCCGGGGCGCGCCTTCGTAGCGCATGCAGATATCCGCATCCAGGAAGCGGAAGCGGCTTTCGCCTTCGACGGGGTTGTCGGCCAGGGTCATGCCGACCCCGAGCGGGCTGCGCAGCGAGCGCGAGAAGAGTTCTCCGGTCTCGAGGTCGTAGACATAGACGAAGGCAGCCCCGACATAGCGCAGGTGGGCGAGGGCGCAGCCGCAGACGAAGCGGCCGTTGGTGACGCCGAAATACTGGAACTCCTTGAAGCCGACCCAGTCCGCAAAGCGGCTGGCCTTTTTGCCGAACGGCGTACGCAGGCGGAAGTCGCCGCGGTTGATGTGGCGCAGGGAGCCGTCGAAGTAGCCGAAACGGGGCTGTCCGTCGACGATGAGGGGGGCGCTGGCGGAGAGTGTGTGGGCAGGGAGCGTCATGCGGATTCGGGGTTCCAGGGCCATTGGGGCGGGGTGATGAAGCCGCGGCTGACCTCCTGGCCATCGACCAGGCCGACCACGGCGGCTGCCCGATTATCGGCAGCGGCTTCGAGGGTCTCAACCAGTTGCTGGGCCGTCAGTGCTTCACCAATACGGACAGGCGGAGAGGCCACCGGCGCCAGCCAGTGCTCTCGCGGCAGCCGTATCCAGGCAACTGCCTCCGCCGCGTAGTGGTGGGCAAACGCTGGCAGCGGCATCCACCAGCCGCGGAGATGATCGGGTGCGGCATTGGCCGGCTCCCAGTCGTTGTGCCTGGCACCGTGGGGATAGAAAAGTCGGCCCCGCAGCAGGCAGATCGGGCGCGGTCGCTCGAGGCCGGCTTCGCTTAGTGCCCCGAGACCCTCGGGGAGCTGGCTGAGCGGAAGCTGGTGCCGCATCAGGTGATCCACCTTCAGGTCGAGGCGATCCCGTTGGCCCGGGCCGATCCAGTCGGCATGAGCCCCGCCCGGCGCGATGCCGAGGTAGAACTTTACGGCCACCTCCCAGTGCTGGAGCTCGCCGGTCAGGCGGTCCTCCACGAGGAAGTCCAGCTCGCCGACAGTGCGCTTGCCGACCCGCACGGGCAGGCCATGACGGACCAGGCGGAAGAGCGGATTGCCGGGCCAGGCGAGCCAGCAAGCGAGCAGGGCCTCGAAGTAGCCGCCAAGGCGCCCGGGGCGCCGGCCCAGCGCCGCCGACAGGACCGAGGGATCGCGGTCGAGGGCCGCAAGCCAGTCCTCGCTGGCCTGCCAGGCACGCTCTCCCCATGCAGCGTCCAGCCATTCGACTGACGGGGTTGGCGCCAGCAGCAGAGGCGGACTCGCCAGTGCCCAGGCAAGGTCCCTCACGACGGGAGTCCGCCAGCGACACCAGGGGCTTTCGTCAGGAGCGGCTGTCATGGAGCTGCGCTGGTCGCTTCATGATGTTGTGGGGGAGTCGCTGTGGTGAGGACAAGTCAGCACGTCCCGGTAACCTCGCGCAATGCCCGCACCCCAGGGACACCGGCGAATCGGCGCAATCGCAAATTAGAAAGGCGGGTCCCCCCGCCTTTCTGGCTAAGCCTGCCGGTCTGCCCGCATAGGTGGCCTGGCGTGGCACCTCAGCCCTGTGCTGCTTCCAGGATGGCGACGAAATCACCGGACTTCGGATGGGTCCGCACGATGTCCAGCAGGGACAGGTCGAGGCCGTTGCGTGCGTTCACGTCGCGGCCGGTGGCTTTGAAGAAGGCGATGAAGCGCTCGAAGTCGTGGGGCCGCATGTGCTTGTACGCCGTCATCAGCGCATGGAAATCGGGATTTTCCCCGGCCGGCGCCTCGCGGTTCAGGTAGCCCCTGACGCGCTCGTCGCTCCAGTCTTCGCCAAATCGGGCCGGTTGCGAAACACCCATGACTTTCTCCGCGGATCTGCTCGTGAAAGGCGCGCACTGTAGGACCGTGCGCGCCTGCCGGTCAAGACGGCTCAGTGCTCGCGGTAAGGCTTGCCGTCGGCCAGCACCAGGCCGCCGAGGTGGTTGGCCACGGCCAGCAGTTGCGCGCCGTCGAGGTCGGGCAGGACGCGCCGGATGATCAGGTGGATCGCGCCACGGACGACGGAGACGCCGCCTTCGGTGGCCTTGCGCATGATGAGGCCGAGCTTGAGCAGCTCAAGCGGCGTCAGCATGTACACGTCGAGCGCGCGATCGGTGATTTCGTTGAGGACGGCAGCGAGCTCAGGCTCATGCAGTTTGGGGTCGTCGCGGCGCATCACGTGCATCAGGTTCTGCAGGCGGATCTGCGTGGCCTCGTTGAGCGGAAAGCCGACATAGGGGGTGGGATCGCCGCTGGTGTCTGGCGCCGTCAGCATGACGCTGCCCATGTAGTCGGCGAGGGGGAGGAGCTGCCGGTTGTCGAGGCGGTGGATGATGGAGCGCGATACGCCGTGGATGGTGGTCTTGATGGTGGCGACCGAGCCGTGGATGACACGCGCGAGCAGTGGATTGAGGTGCAGCAGGTCGATCAGGTCGATGAAGAAGACGCGCAGGATCTCGTCTGTGAAAGTGTTGATCGTCTTGATCATCAGGTCGGCCAGCGGCTCCTGCGTGCCGGTCTCGACCTGGTGAATGAGATGTTCGGAGTGGCGGCGCAGGTCGGGTGACGACACGAAGGCAATGTGCACGCTCATGATCAGTTCCTCTGTCGGCGTGGCTATCCATGGAAAACACGGAGACAGCCTATGGAATGCGCAGGGGCGCTGGCAAGCCGTCCCAACATTATTGATACCAATGTCCTAGCGGCCGTCCTCCCCGGACAGGCCGGACTGTTTCCACTGCTGCACGCCGACCTGCAGCTTGATGAGCTCGATGGCATCGAGAAGGATCTGGCGGATGGCCTCGTCGCGCTCTTCGTGCGGCGCGGTGAGGGTGTCGAAGAGGCCGGCGGCGACGTCCTGGGCCGCGGCGTTGCCGCGCTGGCCGAGGTCGGTGAGCGCACGGTCGAGCGCATCGGCCAGCAGGCCGGCGATGATGCGCTGCAGCTCGTCCTCCAGTGTGGGGCCGGCGAAGAGCAGGCGGCGCTTCAGTTTCTGGAGGTCGGGATTCTGTGCCACGGCATCGCGCACGACCGTATCGAGGTAGCGGGCGAGCCGCTCGCGGTGGAGCGCGTGGGCATGGGCGCCGGTGTCGGCGATGAGGTCGGCGAGCCAGGGCACGATGACGCCGCGCTGCGGGCGCAGCACGTCGTCGGCGATGCGATGCGTAGCCGCGCCGCCGCTGTTGATCTCGCGCTGCACGCCGTCCAGCACGTTGATGACGATGCGGTCCGACAGTTCCTCGATCAGGATGCGGTAGTAGCGGTGCAGGACGCGGAACAGTGCTACCTGCGAGGCATCGGCGATGCCCATCCGGTGCAGGCGATAAACGATGGACACGATGCGTAGCAAACGCAACGCGCGGAAAAAGGGCAGCGGGATACAGCCCAGCACGTCGTACCAGTTGACGAAGGGATAAAAGAACCAGCGGTGGTAAGTGCGCCGCACGATGGCGATGGCCCAGCGCAGCAGCAGCTCGCCGACCAGGAAGAGCGTGAAGTAGCTGTCGTAGCGCTGCAGGCGCTTATGCCAGACGTTCTCGTAGCTCGCCATGACGTCGGGGAAGTGCTCGCCCAGCAGCACGCCGAGCCCGGAGCCGAGCAGCAGTGCATCGACCAGCAGCCAGAGCAGGTTGACGGAAATCAGGAGCAGGACGGCGAGGTCCAGGACGAGGAGCGGGGCCTCGGGATGCCCCTTCAGCACATGCCAGCGAATTTTCATGAGGCTCCTTGCCGGATTGCCATAAACGGGGCCCGCGCGCAGAGAGCGCAAAAGGGATGCAGTTCTCCGGAATCAATCCTCACCGGGCGGGTGGGCAGGAAGTGCTGCCGATGCTAGCGCCTCCGCGTCAGCTGCGCCGCAGCACCAGCAGCGGGCTGGCGCGCCAGGCCTGGCGCGCGCCCGGCAGGCCGGCCGTCAGCACCAGCACGGCGCCGGCCAGCGGCGCCTGCCACCACAGCGCCGGATGCAGCACCGGCGCCAGATCAAGGACCCGGGCATAGATCACGGCGGCCAGCAGCTCGTTGAGCAGCGCCGCCACGAGGCCCGCCAGGGCGCCGATGAAGACAAACTCGCTGGCCAGCCGCAACTGCAGGTCGCGTCGGCTGATACCGGTCACGCGCAACAGGGCGGCCTCGTAGCGGCGCGCATCGAGGCTGGCCAGCACATGCGAGGCGATCACAAGGAGGCCGCCGGCGAGCACGAACAGCAGCACGGCCTCCACGGCTCGTGCGACCTGGTCGAGCAGGCGGCGGACTTCGCCCATCATGGTCGCCACGTCGATCAGGATGACGGTGGGAAAGGTCTGCACGAGCTCCGTGAGCATGCGCCTCTCCACTGACGGCACATGGAAGCTCGTGAGGTAGCTGGCCGGGAAGGCGTCCAGGACGCCCGGCGGAAAAATGAAGTAGAAGTTGGGCTGGAAGCTGTCCCACTCGACCGACCGCAGGCTGGTGACCTCGGCCTCGAGTTCACCCTCTGCCATGGTGAAGCGCAGGCGGTCGCCGAGGCCGAGGCCGAGCCTGTCGGCCAGCTTCTGCTCGACGGAGACGGGCGCCGGCGAACCGGGCTTCGCTTGCGCCCGCCAGTCCCCGTCCAGCAACTGGTTGCCGTCGGGAAGCGCGCTGCGCCAGGTCAGGTTCAGCTCGCGGTTGAGCGACTCATCGCGACCGTCGTCGCTTTCCTTGCTCACCGCGCTCTGCACCGGCTTACCGTTGACTGCGGTGAGGCGACCACGCACGACCGCATACGGATCAGCCATGGCGTCGACGCCCTTGTCGCGGAGGAAGGTGGCGAACGCCACGCGCTCGTCGGGCGTGATGTTGAGCGCGAACTGGTTGGGCGCATCGGCGGGAATCTTCCCCTGCCAGGCGGAGAGCAGTTCGATACGCAGGCTGGCCACCAGCAGCAGCGCGGTAAGGCCGAGGGCAAGCCCGAGGATTTGCGTGCTGCTCTCGCGCGGATCACGCAGCACGGAGGCGAGCGCCGGCAGCGCCGTGGCCCGACGCAGGCGTTGCAGCAGCCAGGCGAGGCCGAGCCAGGCCAGCAGCGCGGCAGCGCTGCCCCCGACGATCACGATGAAAGCGAGTTTCGCCTGGCCGGTCTCGACGGTGAGCAGGATCAAGAGCGCGACCAGGGCACAGGACATGGCCGCCCAGCGCGACCACGACAGCGTCGGCAGATCGCGCCGGAGCACACGCAACGGAGTGATGCCGCCCAGTGCGATCAGCGCCGGCAACGCAAAGCCGAGCAGCGTCAGGGTGGCGGTGAGGATGCCGGTCAGCAGCGGACGTCCCAGTGTGAAGAGTGGCTCGCCGCCTGGCAGCAGGCCGCTGAGCAGCAGCGTGAGCAACTGCGCCGCCAGGATGCCGAGAGCGGCGCCGAGGAAGATGGCGACCAGCCATAGCCAGAACATTTCCCCGAGCAGGCGGTTCAGCGCGTCGCGTCGCGAGGCGCCGAGGCAGCGCAGCAGCGCCTGCAGGTCGAAGTGGCGCTCGGCGAAGCGGCGGCTGCTGACCACGATCGCGAGCCCCGCGAGCACCACGGCGGCGATGGTGGCGAGGCTGAAATAGCTCTGGCTGCGCGCCAGCGGCGTGCCGACTTCGGGGCGTCCCTCACGGATGTCGAGCAGCTTCATGCCGATGCCGAGTTGCGGTGTGATGCGCTCCCGGTACGCGACGATGCCGGCTTCGCTTCCCCGCAGCATCAACTGATAGCGCAGGCGTGAACCGGGCTGCACGACGCCCGTGCCCGGCACGTCGTCGAGGTTCATGAGCGCGCGTGGCGAAAAGCCGCTGAAGCCGCCCTGGCCGGGCTCGTAGGCAAGCACTGCGCCGACGCGCAGCGTGGCATCGCCAAGTTGCAGCGTGTCACCGATGCCGAGCTTGAGCAGCGTGAGCAGGCGGCTGTCGAGCCAGATTTCACCGGCGGCGGGGATGCGGGTGACGCCGCGCTCCTTCGTGCCCTCGCGCAGGCGTAGTTCGCCGCGCAGGGGGTAGCCTGTGCCGACCGCCTTGACGGACGCCAGCTGGAACTCGTCGCCGTGGATGAGGACGCTGGAGAATTCCAGCGTGCCGGTGACATCGAGCCCCATCGTCAGTGCCTGCTCGGCGAATGTGTCGGGTACGGGGCGGCTGCCGCGTACGACAAGATCGGCGGCGAGGAGGCGGGCGGCTTCCTGCTGCAGGCGCTTTTCGACGCCGCTGCTGAAAAAGCGCAGGCTGGTGGTGGCTGCCACGGCCAGCACCAGCGCGAGCAGCAGCAGCGTAAGTTCGCCGGTGCGCAGGTCGCGCCGGAACCAGGCCCAGGACTCGCGCCAGGGGAAGGCCATCAGCGCACTTCCTGCAGCTGACCGTTGTCCAGGCGCAACTGGCGTTGGCAGCGTGCAGCGAGCTGTTCGTCGTGCGTGACGAGCACCAGCGTGGTGCCGGCGGTGGCGTTCAGCGCGAACAGCAGGTCGATGATCTGCTGGCCGGTGCGGCTGTCGAGGTTGCCGGTGGGCTCGTCCGCGAAGAGGATGTCGGGCTGGCCGGCAAAGGCGCGCGCGAGGGCGACGCGTTGCTGCTCGCCGCCGGAAAGCTGCCGCGGCGTGTGCTCGAGACGATCGGCGAGACCGACGCGTGCCAGCCATTCGCGCGCCGTATCGGCATTGCCGCGGCGGTTCACCGAGAGCGCGAGCATCACGTTCTCGAGCGCCGTCATCGCGGGCATGAGCAGGAAAGACTGGAAGACGAAGCCGACGTGTTGCTTGCGCAGCGCGGCGCGGCCATCCTCGTCGAGCGACTCGAGTGCGCTGCCGCAAAGCCGGATGCTGCCCGTGGTGGCCGTGTCCAGCCCGGCGAGCAGGCCCAGCAGGGTGGTCTTGCCGGAGCCGGAGGCGCCGATGATGGCGACGCTCTCGCCGCGTTTGATCGCGAGATTCACGTCATGGAGAATCGACAGGGCGGCAGTGCCGGTCGCAACGGATTTCGAGACGGACTCGGCGGCAATCAGAATCTCTGGGGGCATGAATGTCACTTCAATCTGAAGGCATCGGAAGACGCTGGCTGATCGCGGCCCGGCTGCTGTTCCTGCTCGCAGCGCCGCTGCTGGCAGGCACTGCCGGGGCCGCCACGATTCTGGTCTTCGGCGATAGTATCAGCGCCGCGTATGGGCTGGAAGCAAACCGCGGCTGGGTCGTGCGGCTTCAACAAAAGCTGGACAAAACAGCGCCCGGCAAGCATCGCGTCATCAACGGCAGCCTGAGCGGCGAGACGACGTCGGGTGGCAGCCTGCGCCTGCCGCCGCTGCTGGCGCGGCATGATCCCGACATCGTGGTGATCGAGCTCGGCGGCAACGATGGCCTGCGCGGCCAGCCGCCGAAGGCGATCGCGGCCAACCTGAAGAAGATGATCGATGCGGCGCGCGGCTCGGGTGCGCAGGTGCTGCTCTTCGGCATGAAGATCCCGCCCAATTACGGGCGGGTCTACACCGAAGCGTTCGAGAAGACCTTCGTCACTGTCAGCGAACAGGAGAAAGTGCCGCTGCTGCCCTTTTTCCTGGCAGGCAAGGACGGCCAGCTTGTGACCCTGCAGGCGGACGGCATCCACCCCACCGCGGCGGCACAGCAGGTGCTGCTGGACAACGCCTGGCCCCTGATCGAGAAAGCGCTGAAGTCGCTGCGTTGAAGCGCCGACGCGCCCGAGCTCCCTTTCCAGATGCGTGATCCGGGCGGGCCTGAATCATGTGTGCCCTGCCGCTATTGCCGCTCGGTTTTCTGCAGTACCTGACGCAGCCGCTCCGCCATCTCCGGCAACTGCTCCTGCGTCGGCGCCGTTTGCAGCAGTTCGGCGAGCAGGCTGCCGGCTTCGTCGCTGCTCCGGCGCAGCCCCCTGGCCTGGAGCCGCTGCATCTGGCGTTCACGTCGGGCGTCCTGCAGGGGCGTGGGAGAGGGAATCTCCAGCAGGATCTCGAGATCGAGCAGCAGTTGTCCGGCCTTGCTCGCCGTGCCGTCGGCAGGCGTCGCCTTCTGTTCCCAGGCGCGCACCACGTTGTCCTGCTTTTCCCGGCGTTCGCATTCCTGCTGCTGGCGGCAGGCCTGGTCGACCCGTTGGCGTGCCGTCTGGAAGCGCTGTTTCAGCGCCTGCGAATTTTCGCGCGGCAGCGCGAGAGCCTGAAAGGCAGTTTCGAGTTCAGCTGCAGCAGAGGGCATGGCGCGGGTTTCGCCGGCGACCAGTGCTTCGCACGCCGCGATCAATTCCTCCGCGCGCTGCACGGAGGCATTGAATGACTCCTGGCGGGATTTGACCGCCTCGTCGCGTTTGCCGAACAGGGCGTCACAGGCAGCGCGGAATTCCTGCCAGAGACGATGGTCGACCTTGGCATGTGCCTGGCCGATCGCCTTCCAGTCCTGCTGGAACTGGCGGGCCTCCGTGCAGGCAGCCCGCAGGTCCGGCGCCTCGAGCAGCGCACGGGTGCGCTGGATCAGCTCGCGTTTTTGCGCTTCGTGGCGTGACTGCACTTCGTGCAGGCGCTTCTCGAGTGCCTCCAGCACCGAATTGAAACGCTCCTGCACCGGCCGTGTCCTGTGGCGGTCGCTGGGATGCAGCTGCTGCCATTCCTTGCGCGCGGTGCGCAGGATGGCCTCGTGTTTTTTCCAGTCCATGCCGGGCTCGGCCGGTGCCGGCAGCGCGGCGAGGTACTCCTCCAGCTGCTGGCAGAGCGCACTGCGCTTCTCGAGGTTTTGCTGGCGCAGCTCCCGTTGCGCCGCGAAATGCGCGCGGCAGGGTTCGAAGGCGGCGTCACCGGCCGCCTTGAACTGCTCCCACAGCGGTTGCTCCACCGTGGCGTCGGCGACACCCAGGGTCTTCCACTCTTCCTGCAGCGCATGAATGGCGTCGGCCTTGTCGTCCGGATCCATTTCATGGGCCGCCAGGGCCTGCATGCGGGAGATCAGCGCCTCTTTCTTGGGCTGCACGGCAAAGCCGGCCCAGCTTTTCAGCTCCTGCAGCTGCGCCGCGAGCTCGCCGAGCCGGGAGTCGTGCAGGTGCTGCTCGCGCGCGAACTCCTGCGCCTTGCGCAGCTGCTTGCTGGCGTCGCGCGTATGGCCGGCCTTGATGCTGGCGGCGAGGATGTCGAGCTTCGAGCGGAGCTTTTCCTGCTGCGCAGATTTTTCGGCCGCATCCGCGGGCGGTGCGTTCGAGGGCTTCCCGGCGCCCTTGTCGGGCGCGGGAACCTGCAACAGCAGAGCCGGTAGCGCGACGCCGAACTCGCGGTAGACCTCGAGTGTCTGCAGCAAGGCCTGCAGCGTCTGCTCGCGCTCGGCGCCATCGCTTTGCGGAAGGCGGGCGAGGGTGGCTTCCACCACGAGGCTGTCCTGTTGCCACTGCACCAGCATCTGCTCCAGCCGGTCGAGCTGCGCATCGAGTTCGCCGTAGCGACGGGCCAGAGGTTCCGGCGCCGCCTGCAAGCCGATGGCGAGTTCCCAGCGCAGGCGCTGGGTCTTGCGCGTGGCGGCAAGGGAAGGCAGGTCGAAGTCGTCCTGCCCGCGCCAGGCCTGGAGCGTGGCATCGAGGGTGGCGACGGCCTGCTGCATCTCCTCGCGCGCCTGCGCGGAGTCGGCCTCACGCTGGGCCGCGGCGGCGATTTCACTGATCTGTCGCCAGGCGAGGGCGAAGGCGGTCTCGAAGCGCTCGGCGAGTGCGGCGTCTTCCGGGCCCTGTGCGTCCTGCCACTGCTGGCGCAGGCTCTCGGCCTTGGCGGTGTACAGCGGGTTCAGCGCGGAGCGGGCGTGATGCTCCATGGCCTCGCAAAGTGACTCGCGCCTGTCCTGCAGGGCGCGGGCCTCCTTTTGCTGCTGGCTGCTTTCGTCGAGGCGGGCGCGGATGGCCTTGTAGACATTCTTGTCCTTCTGCTTGCTGGCCTCGGCCAGGGCTTCCAGGATGGCGGGCGTGGCGATGCGCTCCGCCGCCGCCAGCCGCAGCCGGGCAATGCTGGAGTGACGGGCGATGTCGTCCAGGAACATCTCGTCGTTCAACTGGGCGATAGCCGCGAGCTTCACGTCGATGTGGTCGGCCTCGCGCACGATCCAGACCAGCATGGACGGCGTGCCGATGCGCCGGATGCCGGCAAGCCGCTGCTCCAGGCCGAGCGGGTTGCCGTTCTTGCCGGCAATGAGGTCCTGCAGGCGCTGCGTGGCCGCCTCGCGTACCGGCGCCTCGAGGTCGCGCTTCTGGATCTGCGCGATCACCTCGAGGTCGGTCAGGTACTTGACTGCCTCGCGGCGCACCGCAGGCTCGCTGTCCTCGCGCGCCAGCTTCAGCAGGATCTGCAGTTCCTTTTCGCTGGCCGGGTCGAGCTCCGCCAGCGCCTCGATGCGTTTCTGCGATTTCGGGCTCTGCCACTTGGGCGTGCTGCGAAAGAGATTGCCCAGCATCACTCGCCCTCCTTTTCTTGCAGGCGGGCGAGCTCGGCATCTTTCCGCGTCCACAGTGCCGCCGTCCAGGTCTGGAAGCTCTCGCGGAATTCGGCGTCGTTCTCGTAGTCGCAGGTGAACGCCTCGTGGGGAATCTCGCGCTTGTGCACACGGACGACGACGCGGCGGAGGCGACCGCAGCAGAAGTCCATGAACGTGGGCTTGCCGTCCGGATAGTGGATGGTCACATCGAGCAGGCAGCTCATCTGGTCGCCGAGTGCGGAGAGTGCCAGGGCCATGCCGCCGGCCTTGGGCTTGAGCAGGTAACGATAGGGCGACTGCTGGCGGTCATGCTTCACCGTCGTGAAGCGCGTGCCTTCCAGGAAATTCATGACCGACACCGGCGTGTGGCGGAATTTCTCGCAGGAGCGCCGCGTGGTCTCGATGTCCTTGCCCTTGAGTTCGGGGTGGCGCTGCAGCGTTTCCTTCGAGTAGCGCTTCATGAAGGGATAGTCGAGTGCATACATGGCCTGGCCCCAGAAGGGCGCGTAGAGCAGTTCCTGCTTGAGAAAGTATTTCAGGAAGGGAATGCGGTCGGTGAAGACGTAAAACAGGGCGAAGATGTCGATCCAGCTCTGGTGATTGGAAATGACGAAGTACCAGTGACGTTTGCTCAGGCCTTCCGGCAAGGAAATATCCCACTCGATGCGCGGGAGCAGTCGGAACAGCACCTGGTTGTTGATGCGGCACCAGGTCTCGGCGAAGGCGATGAGCAGGGCGGCAATCGCCGTGCGCAGCCGGTGTGTCGGCATCAGGAAACGCAGCGGCATCACCAGAAGGATCAGCACGGAGAACAGGAGGGTGTTGGCGACCAGGAGCGGAAGGAAGATGAACGCAATCAGTGGCGCAGGCAGAAAGCCAAGCATGGCAACCTCGGGAGCGGAATGATTCACACCGGCGAACCGGGCAGGGGCGGCAGTCGCTGCATCTCCCTTGCGCGACTGTCCCGGCCTTGCGGCCGTAGTTCGTCTGCAGCTGCCGGGTACTTCCCCCGAGGTAGGGAATTTTCCAGCCCCACCAATGACTTGCCACAGGTTGGACAGATACTAGACGTATCCTGTCAAGGCGTGCAACGCAGGGCTTGAGCACTTTGGTCAATCGTTTTGGACGGGCCTGTCATTGGTTGCAGGGGCGGGGCAGGTATCCTCACGGCCTTGTGGTAAAACCTGAAATCGCATTCGCATTTACCGTAAGTCATTCAAGGAGCCATTCCATGCCCGGTCCGTTGTCCTCGCTCAAGGTGCTCGATTTCTCCGGACTGCTGCCCGGGCCTTTCGGCACCATGCTGCTCGCCGACATGGGCGCCGAGGTGCTGCGCGTGGAGTCGCCGAGCCGTCCGGACCTGTGCCGGATCATGCCCCCGCACGAGGCCGGCGTGTCCGCTGCGCATGCCTTCCTGAACCGCAGCAAGCGCGGCATCGCCGTGGACCTCAAAAAGCCTGAGGGCGTGGAGCTGATCCGTAAACTGGTGGCCGAATACGACATTGTGGTGGAGCAGTTCCGTCCTGGCGTCATGGATCGCCTCGGCGTCGGCTACGAGGCCCTGAAGGCGATCAATCCGAGGCTCATCTACTGCGCCATCACCGGTTACGGCCAGACCGGCCCCTACAAGGACCGCGCCGGCCATGACATGAATTACCTCTCGATTGCCGGCGTGCTGAGCTACAACGGCCGCAAGGCAACCGGCCCCGCGCCGGTGTCGGTACAGATCGCCGACGTGGCGGGCGGCTCCTGCCACGCCGTGATGGGCATCCTGGCCGCCGTGATCCATCGCCAGCAGACCGGCGAGGGCCAGTTCGTGGACATCTCCATGACGGATGCGGCCTTCACCCTGCATGCGCTCACCGCGCCGCCGGCGCTGGTGGCGGGCATCCAGCCGGAAATGGAAGGCACCCAGCTCAATGGCGGCTCCTTCTACGACTGCTACGAGACGAAGGACGGCCGCCACTTTTCCGTGGGTGGCCTCGAGCCCCAGTTCTTCATGGCCTTCTGTGCCGCGATTGGCCGCCCGGAACTCGCGCCGCAGGGCATGGTGATGGGCGTGACGGAGGTGGTCGCCGCGCTGAAGGCGGAGATTGCCGCCGAAATGAAGAAGAAGACTTTTGCCGAGTGGGAGGCCGTGTTCGCCGGTGTCGATTCCTGCACCGAGCCGGTGCTGAGTTTTGCCGAGGCCTGCCGGCACCCGCACATCCAGGCGCGCGACCTGATCGTGGAGGTGCCGCGCCCCGACGGCACGATGCAGAAGCAGCTCGGCTCCGCCATCAAGTTCTCGAAGACGCCGCCCAGCTTCCGCCACATCGGCACCGAACTCGGCTCACACACCGACGAAGTGCTCGGGCAGCTCGGCTACGGCGACGAGCAGATCGCGGCCCTGCGCCAGGGTGGCGTGGTCGCCTGATCCGCCAGCATGGCAGGAGAGGGCGGGTCGTGGCCTGCGGCAGCCCTCGCATTCACTGGAACAGGCCTGATGGAGAGGCAAATGGAGTTTCGTCACCCCCAGTGGGCGCGCCGCGAGATCGCTCGTCTCGATCCGGTTCGCGACGCGCGTCGCATCGCCCATCTGCTGCTCGAGGTTCGCTACGGCGATCCGCGCTTCGTGCATCCCATGTTCGCGATCGCGTTTTCCCGGCAGGTCGCCATTCCGGCCATCGCGCGTGTGCTCTACCGTGGCGGCAGCGGCATCATCATGAGCCAGACCGCGAAGCGCAACGACGACACGCTGGTGTTCTTCGGCCTGCTGCTGCGCCATGGCAACAGCCCGGAGGGCATGAAGGTGGTCGAGCGCATGAACCGCATGCATGCGCGCTATCCGATCCCCAACGAGCTCAATCTCTACACGCTTTCCACGCTGGCCTGCCTGCCGCAGCGCCTCGGCTTGCAGTTCACCGGCCGGGATCTCTTCACGCCGCACGAGGCGCTCGCGCTCTATCACTTCTGGCGGCAGGTCGGCGAGATGATGAACATCCACGACATTCCGGCGTCGCCCGAAGCCATGCTGCAGTGGATGCTGGATTTCGAGGCCGCCGAATACGCGCCCACGCCCGACGGCCACGAAGTGACGCTGGCCCTTGGCCGCGAATATGCCGCGCGCTGGTTCCCCAAGCCGCTGCAGGCCCTCGGGCAGCGCATTTTCTTTGCCATGTTCGACGACGGGCTGCGCAGGACGCATCGCATCGCCGCGCCGTCGCTGGCGGAACGGCAACTGGTGCAGGCTGCTGTGCGCGGCTTCGTGTGGAGTCGCGAGCTGCTACCGGATCCGGCGGAGCGCGACCTGCTGGAGATGTTCGGGCAGAACTACGGGCGTCAGCCCGCCTATGACCAGGTGGGACCGCAGGGCGCCTGAGCGCTGCGTGACGATCGAGCGTAACCCCGGCAGCTGCCGGCGAGGCTTGGTGCCGCGCGCGCGTGCTCCAGTGCGCTGCGCTCGCGCGGTGGTTTTCCGCTCGCCGCCATTTATGCGCTTGACGTGAAGCCCTCCTTTGCCCAAGTGAAGATGTCGAGCCTGAGCGGATCCGACGGGCAGGCACGGGCCCGTTCCTGCATCTGCCGCGACAATCTTCCTGAATGCGTGCCCACTGGAGGCGTGTGTCACATGCGCTATCACCTGATCACCCTCGGCCTTGCGCCGTTGCTGCTGCTCCAGGGGCGCAAGGTCCGGCGCGACACGCCGCTGCTGCCCGAGCCGGAAGGCGAGCGCGAGGGCAGCGCCGGGCAGGGCCGCGACCTGCGCCTGCTGATCCTCGGCGACTCCGCCGCCGCCGGTGTGGGCGCGGCGCACCAGGGCGAAGCCCTGTCCGGGCGACTGGTCGAAGCACTTGGTGAGGATTACCGCGTGCACTGGCGGCTCAGTGCCGCTACCGGGCACCGTACCCGGGACCTGCTGGCGCGGCTGGCGGCGACGGAGGCGCAGGCATTCGACGTGGTGGTGATCTCGGTGGGCGTGAACGACGCCACGGGCGGCACTGGCCGCGAGGCCTGGCTCACGGAACTCGCGCAGCTGCTCGATGCCATCCGGGAGCGGCACAGCGCCGGGCTCGTCGTCTTTTCCGGCCTGCCACCCATGCATCTGTTCCCGGCTTTGCCGCAACCCCTGCGCTGGTACATGGGTCTGCGCGCCAGGCGGCTGAACGAAACGCTGGCGGCGTTCGCGGCCCGGCATCCCGATTGCGCGGTGGCCGTGCCGGACTTTCCGCTGGATACAGCCTGCTTGGCCAGCGACGGCTTTCATCCGGGGCCATTGGCATACGCCGAGTGGGCGCGGCACCTGGCAGCGCTCATTCGTCGGCGCCAGAAGCGTGAGTAGCAGTGGATACCTTTGCAGTGGGGCGTGAATGCGGCGTGCCGGTCTGCAGTTGCCAATGCGATTGATACCGCTCCCGGCGAAAGCGCTGGCAGGATGCCAGTACCGTCAACCACGCCTGGCGGCGTCTTTGTCTTCGCCCTTCACGACGCCGGATTTGCCGTACCCGTGTCACCGGCGGCGCCCCCGATGAGTACCGGCACAGGCCGCCTTACTGCTCGCCAGGCTTCCCGCGCAGCAACTCCACCGGTATCGGCAATACGATCGTGGGCGAGTTCTTGCTCGACACGTCCAGCAGGGTTTGCAGATAGCGCAGTTGCACGGACACCGGCTGCGCGGCCAGGATCGCCGCGGCCTCGGCGAGGCGCTGCGCCGCCTGCGCCTCGCCCTCGGCATTGATGATCTTGGAGCGGCGGTTACGCTCGGCCTCGGCCTGCGCCGCAATGGCGCGCACCATGTTCTCGTTCAGGTCCACCGCCTTGATTTCGACATTGCTGACCTTGATGCCCCAGGAGTCGGTCTGCTTGTCGAGGATGGACTGGATGTCGAGATTGAGGCGCTCCCGTTCGGCCAGCATCTCGTCGAGCTCGTGCTGGCCGAGCACCGATCGCAGCGTCGTCTGGGCGAGCTGGCTGGTCGCCTCATAGAAGCGCTCCACCTGGATCACGGCCCGCTCCGGATCCACCACGCGGAAAAAGACGATGGCGTTGACCCGCACCGAGACGTTGTCGCGCGAGATCACTTCCTGCGTCGGCACGTCCATCACGACCACACGCAGGTCGACGCGTTGCATGCGCTGGATCACGGGCACCAGCAGCACGAGTCCCGGGCCCTTCACGCCGGTGAAGCGACCGAAGGTGAACACGACGCCGCGCTCGTACTCCGGCAGGATGTTGATGCAGGCCATTACGAAGGCAACGATCAGCACCACTGCGATCAGGCTGAAACTCCACATGACGGATCTCCTTGGCTGTTGAACGGGATGCCGCGCGCCGCTAGGCCTTTTCCCTTTTCGCCGCCGCGCTGTCCGGCAGCGGAGCGACAGGCTCTACTGCCAGTTGTAGCCCTTGTACGCTCACGATGCGCAGGCGTTGACCGCGGCGGATCGGCACCGCGCTGCTTGCCCGCCAGCGCTCGCCGCGCACCTCTATCCAGCCTTCGTCGCTGAAATCCTCGAGGGCTTCGGCGGAGTCATGGGCAAGGCCGGCCAGGACCTGCACCGGAGTCCGCCGGGTCGTGCGCAGCAGCAGACTCATGCTGAGCAGCATGAGCAGGCCCGCCGTCGCCGCGGCGCCGGCCACGAGCCCCAGCGGTATGCGGTAGCCCGGCACGTCGCTGTCGAGCAGCAGGATGGAGCCCGCAACAAAGGCGATAACGCCGCCGATGCCGAGAATGCCGACGCTGGGCACGAGGGTTTCCGCCACGATCAGTGCAATGCCGAGCGCCAGCAACGCCAGCCCCGCGTAGTTGACCGGCAGCAGCTGGAACGCATAGAGCGCCAGCAGCAGGCAGATGCCGCCCGCCACACCGGGCAGGATGGCGCCCGGGCTGTAGCCCTCCAGCAGCAGGCCGTAGATGCCGATCAGCATGAGCAGGTAGGCAACGGTGGGGCTGGTGATGACGCCGAGGAAACTCTGGCGCCAGGTGGGCGCGATGGGGTCGACGATCATGCTACCGGTGCGCAGCACGCGCTCGCCGCCGCCCCAGGGAATGCGGCGGCCGTCCAGTTGGCGGAGCAGGTCGGTGGTGTCGGTGGCGACGAGGTCGATCACTTTAAGCCTCAGCGCGGCGTCGGCGCTCAGGCTCGCGCCTTCCCGCACGGCCTGCTCGGCCCAGTCCGCGTTGCGTCCACGCCGTTCCGCGAGGCTGCGCAGGTAGGCGGTGGCGTCGTTCACCGCCTTGCGGGACGCAGCGGAGCCGACGGGCTGGCGCGGCTGCGACTGCGCATCGCGGCCGGGCGCGCGCTGTTCGCCATTGTTGCCGCTCGGGGCCGGCGCATTGGCCGTGCCGGTTTCGGCGGCACCGTTGCCGCCCCCGGCGCGGTCGGCGTCGCGCTCGCGGCGTGGGCTGTCGTCCCGCCCTGGCGGGGCCTGTTCCTCACCCATTACCGGAATCGGCGTGGCGGCACCGAGATTGGTGGCTGGCGCCATGGCCGCGACGTGGCTGGCATAGAGCAGGTAGGTGCCGGCACTTGCTGCACGGGCGCCGGACGGCGCTACAAAGGCCACGACGGGCAATCGCGAGGACAGCATCTGCTTGATGATGTCGCGCATGGGGCCATCGAGCCCGCCCGGCGTATCAACGCGCAGGATGATGAGGCTCGCACCGCGTGCCTGGGCCTCGTGCACGGCATACGAATAGTAGAGGCTGGTGGCGGGGCCGATGGCGCCGTCGATCTCGACCAGCGCGGCGCGGGCAGGGCGTGGCATCGGCTGGCACAGGGCCAGTTGGCTGATGCACATCAATATCGCAAGCAGCGCAACGCGCATGATTGCCTCCAGACCGTTCGCGATGGCCTCCCGAGCATCCTGAAGTTAAGCAGAGATGCGGCGGGCGGGGTTTTCTTCGCGGCGGCCGCCGCTGCTGCAGGCGGTCTGGTAGCGCTGGAAGCCGCGCCTGCGCTCCGGCCTGCTAAGGTACTGCTGGTTCATCCGGTCATTTTCGCGGGGACGCTCATGCCCGATTCCGTCGACGCTTTTCTGCAGCATCTTTACGTACGCGATCCCGGCGAGGCCGAATTCCACCAGGCCGTGGAGGAGGTACTGCATTCGCTCTGGCCCTATCTCGAAGCCAATCCGCGCTTCATGGCGCAGCGCCTGCTGGAGCGCCTCGTGGAGCCGGAGCGCGTCATCATGTTCCGTGTGCCCTGGGTCGACGACCGCGGGCAGGTACAGGTGAACCGTGGCTTCCGCGTGCAGATGAACAGTGCCATCGGTCCCTACAAGGGCGGCCTGCGCTTTCATCCGTCGGTCAATCTCGGGGTGCTCAAGTTCCTGGCCTTCGAGCAGGTTTTCAAGAATTCACTGACCTCGCTGCCGCTGGGCGGCGGCAAGGGCGGTGCGGACTTCGATCCGCGCGGCCGCAGCGATGGCGAGGTCATGCGCTTCTGTCAGTCCTTCATGAGCGAGCTTTACCGGCATGTCGGTGCGGACACCGATGTGCCGGCCGGCGATATCGGCGTCGGCGCGCGCGAGATCGGCTTCCTGTTCGGCCAATACAAGCGGCTTTGCAACGAGTTCGTGCCTGTGCTCACCGGCAAGGGCGTGAGCTATGGCGGCAGCCTGATCCGTCCCGAGGCCACCGGTTACGGCGTGGTCTATTTTGCCGAGGCCATGCTCGCGCACCGGCATGAGCGCATCGACGGCAAGCGCGTGGCGATCTCGGGTTCCGGCAACGTTGCGCAGTTTGCGGCGCGCAAGGCCCTCGAGATGCACGCCTCGGTGGTCTCCCTGTCCGACTCCGGGGGCACGCTGCATTTCGGTGACGGGATGACGCTGGAGCACTGGCAAGCCGTGGCGGATCTGAAGAACGTCCGGCGTGGCCGCCTGGCGGAGCTGGCGCGTGGTTTTGGCAGCACGGCCGAGTATCTGCCCGGGTGCCGTCCCTGGCACCTGCACTGCGATATTGCGATTCCCTGCGCCACGCAGAACGAACTCGACGCGGACGACGCCCGGCATCTGCTGGCGCGCGGCTGCCGCATGGTGGTGGAGGGCGCCAACATGCCCTGCACGTCCGAAGCGGTGAGCCTCTTCCTGGCGGCCCGGCTGCTCTACGGGCCGGGCAAGGCGGCGAATGCCGGCGGGGTGGCGGTGAGCGGCCTCGAGATGAACCAGAACCGCATCGGCGAGCACTGGACGGCGCCGGAAGTGGATGCGCGCCTGCATACGCTTATGCATGACATCCACCAGTCCTGCCTGCGTTATGGCGAGGAGTCTGGCTACGTGAACTACCTGAAGGGTGCCAACATCGCCGGCTTCGTGAAGGTGGCGGAGGCGATGCTGGCGCAGGGTGTCGTCTAGCTGCCGGACAGGTCCTGCAGTTGCATCCGCTCAGATATCCAGGATGCGGAAGTCGGCGATTGCGCGCGAGCGTTCCCAGAGCTCGGCGAAGCGAAGGCTGGCGCGCTGCGCATGCGGAATGGACTTCGCGGCGAGACTGCCGATGTAGCCGTCCTGGCTGTCGCGGCGCAGCAGGCCGATGTCGTCGGCGACGATGAAGGCTTCCGCCGGATCGAAGTCGTCCTCGTCGATCTGCCGGATGCGCAGGCGGGTGGGCATGCGCCGCGCCAGCGCCACGACCTTGTGGCCCCAGCGCACGGCGACGCTCGGGTCACCCAGGAGGATGCGGGTATCGGCATAGCGGCTGCTCCGCGCAAAAGCGGAGAGCGCATCCGCGAACTCGACGTTGTTGAAACGTTCCGGCTCGAAGTCGGGCGTCAGGATGTAGACCTCGCGCCGGGCCTGGCCGAGCAGGCGGGCGGTGGCGCGATTGAAGTCGTGCTCGCCGTCGAGGCGCAGGAAGGTTTCCGATTCGCCGAGCTGGAAGCTGTCGAGGGCGAGATCGAAGGGATTGGGTTCCGGCGTCACGGGCATTGCTCAGGCGTCCTCTTCGTCCGCTTCCAGGAACCAGAAGCCGCTGGCCATCTGGTCCGCGAGCCAGTGCAGCGCATCCTGGTCCGAAAGCCACGGCGCGAGCTCGTCGGCAGTGAGGCGGCGCCGGTCGGCGAGCAGCTTCACGAAGGCGGCGAGCGTGGGTGGAAACCATTCCTTCTGGCCGTTGATGAAGAGCTCGGCGGGCTGGTCGTCTTGCAGCGAGTAGAGGCAGCGCGAGGCGGGATCGCGGCGTAGCGTCGCGCCCGCGGCCAGTGCCTCGCGGATTTCCTCGAGCGAGAGCTCCTCGCCCTGCGGCTCGTAATCGTCGTATTTGGGTTCGGACAGGAAAGGGGCGATGGCGTGACGCAGGGTCGCCCGGTCGTCCAGCAGCGTCAGCACCTGTGCGCGCAGGGACTCGAGGTCGGCTTCGCTGAGTGCGGCCGGATGCGCCACCGGCTCGCGCGCGGGATCCGCGAACAGCCGGCTGCTACCCGCCGCTTCCAGCGCGGCGTCGACGATGCGCTCCAGCAGGTGCGTGAGCGCCGGCGCGCGAAAGCCGACGGAATAGGTCGTGCATTCGTTCTGTGCGACGCCGCAGTGCGCCATGCCGGGCGGCACGTAGAGCAGGTCGCCAGGATTCACGATCTCGTCGAAGTGCGCGTCGATCTGCTGCAGGATGCGCAGCGGCGTGCCGGCGACCCGTGGCGACTGCTCGTCGCAATGCTGGCCGAGCTGCCAGCGACGGTTGCCGAAGCCCTGGATGAGGAACACATCGTACTGGTCGTAGTGCGGTCCGACGGAACCGCCCTCGACGGCATACGAGATCATGATGTCGTCGATGCGCCAGTTGGGCAGGAAAGCAAAATGGTCCAGATAGTCGGAGAGCGCCGGCAGGTAGTGGTCAACCGCCTGCACCAGCAGCGTCCAGTGCGTCTTCGGCAACGCCTTGAAGTCCTTGGGCGCGAAGGGACCGCGGCGCAGCTCCCACGGCGTCTTGCCCTGTTCCAGCACGATGCGCGCTTCCACGCTTTCTTCCTGCGCCAGCTCCTTCAGGTCCTCGTCGTTCAGGCGATAGGCCAGTTCGGGAAAGGCGTTGCGCACGAGGAGCGGCTTTTTCTGCCAGTAGTCGCGCAGGAACTCCGTGGCGGTCAGGCCGCCGAGGTGGGGCAGGGGCGTGTTGGCATCCATGGTCAGGTCCTGTTGTCGTGTGGCGGCAGCGTCACCAATGAAAACGGCGGTGTGATGCACCGCCGTCGTTGCCCGGGGCCGCGTTCAGCGGCGCCCGCCGGGGTTTCGTCCTGCCGGCTCCCGGTAGCGGGCGACGGCAGGACGGTGGCGGTTCAGATCTTCCGTGCCTGTGCCGCGGCGTTGCCGGTGTAGCTGCCCGGCGTCATCGCGCGGAGCTCGGCCCTGGCGGCGTCGGGAATGTCCAGGGTCTCGATGAAGGCCTGCAGCGTCGCCTTGTCGATGCCCTTGCCGCGGGTCAGTGCCTTGAGCTTCTCATAAGGCTTCTCGATGCCGTAGCGGCGCATCACGGTCTGGATGGGCTCGGCCAGCACTTCCCAGGCGTTGTCCAGGTCCTCGGCGATGCGCGCGGCGTTCACTTCCAGCTTGCCGATGCCCTTCAGCGCGGCATCGTAGGCGATCATGCTGTGCGCCAGGCCGACGCCCAGGTTGCGCAGCACGGTGGAGTCGGTGAGGTCGCGCTGCCAGCGCGAGATCGGCAGCTTTTCGGCGAGATGGCCGAGGATGGCGTTGGCGAGCCCCAGGTTGCCTTCGGAGTTCTCGAAATCGATCGGGTTCACCTTGTGCGGCATGGTGGAGCTGCCGACTTCGCCTTCCTTCAGGCGCTGCTTGAAATAGCCCAGCGAGATATAGCCCCAGACGTCGCGGTCGAAGTCGATGAGGATGGTGTTGAAGCGCTTCACCGCGTCGAAGTATTCCGCGATGTAGTCGTGCGGCTCAATCTGCGTGGTGTAGGGATTGAAGGCCAGGCCCAGCGATTCCACGAAGGCTTTCGCGTTGGCTTCCCAGTCCACTTCCGGGTAGGCGGAGAGATGGGCATTGTAGTTGCCGACCGCACCGTTGATCTTGGCGAGGATCTCCACCTGCGCGAAATGCCTCACCTGGCGCTCGAGACGGTAGGCGACATTGGCCATTTCCTTGCCGAGGGTGGTGGGCGAGGCAGTCTGGCCGTGCGTACGGGAGAGCATGGGCAGGTCGGCGTGGGTGCGGGCCAGCGCCTTGATCGCCTCCACTAACTGATGCATCTGCGCGATCAGGACATCGCGGCCGGCCTTGAGCATGAGGCCGTGCGAGGTGTTGTTGATGTCTTCCGAGGTACAGGCGAAATGGATGAACTCGGTGACTTTCGCCAGCTCGGGCAGGGCGTTGACGCGATCCTTGAGAAAGTATTCGACCGCCTTCACATCGTGGTTGGTGGTTCGCTCGGTGTGCTTGATCCATTCGGCATCCGCTTCGGAGAACTCCGCCACAAGCCGGTCGAGGAAGGCGTTGGCGTCGGCCGAGAAGGGCGGCACCTCGGCGATGCCCGGATGGGCGGCCAGGCGCTGCAGCCAGCGCACCTCGACCTCCACGCGGGCGCGGATCAGGCCGAACTCGCTGAAGACGGGGCGGAGGGCGTCGACCTTGCCGGCGTAGCGGCCATCGACGGGGGAAAGGGCGGTCAGGGTGGTCAGCGCCATGTGGGTACCGTTCAGAGCTGGTGATATCGACAAAACGAGGGCCGGAAGTTTACACGTAATCCTGGCCGGAAATCAGGAAATGCGCCCCGCGACCAGCTGCTGTGCCAGTGTGCGGGGCGATGCGCCCGCCACCGGTATCCGGATGGCTTGCGCCCCACTGCGGGAACCCTTGATGCGGTACGCAACGGCTTTCAGATGCATTGCGCGGCGGGTGGGCCTGCTGGTGGCCCTGCTGCTGGCCGGGCCGCTGGCGGCCGGCACCCTGGAACTGGGGCGTGGCGCCGACCTCTACGAGCCTTACCGCGAGCTCCGGCATTTCTGCCTGCCGCCGGAGCGGTCGCCGACGCCGGAGCGCATCCTCGCCACCCTCGAGGACTGGCCCTGGCAGCCGGGCGGCGCCAGCGCCCCCACGCCCGGCTTCACCGCCGATGTCTGCTGGTTCCACCTGATCGTGCGCAATCGGGACCATGCCGCGCCGAACTGGCTGCTGGTCGTGCCCAATCCGCTGCTCGATTTCGTGGATGTCGTGGTGCGGGACGGCGCGGGCCGCCCGGTGTCGCGCCATGCCGCCGGCCTGCAGCTGCCGGTCAGTTTGCGTCCCTATGCCTACCACCACCTGGTGTTTCCGCTGACGCTGCCGCCCGGCGAAGTACGCGAAGTGCTCTTCCGAGTGCAGGCCGATCACATCCAGCTGCCCTTGCAGTTGGCCGAGGTGCGCTCCTTCGAGGCGCGGGCGCGCAACGAGGCGATGCTGCAGGGCTTTTTCTACGGCGGCATGGTGGTGATGATCCTGTACAACCTGCTGCTCTGGGTGTTCGTGCGCGATCGCATCTACCTGCTGTACGTGCTGTTCGCGGCCACCATGACCCTGCTGCAGTTTGCGCTGCACGGACTGGCGCAGCGCTACCTCTGGCCTGAATCGCCCACCTTCAGCCATTACTCGGTCAGCGTGCTGATGCCGCTGGCGCTGGCCTGCAACAGCCTGTTCATGCTGGAGTTCCTCGAGCTGCGCCGGCGTGCGCCGCGCTGGGGGCTGTTGCTGCGCGGCCTCATCGTCGCCGGCCTATTGCTGCTGCTGGCCATGCCGCTGCTGGGGACGCGTTTCACGGACCCGCTCAGCGTGGCCTTCCTGCTCCTGATGTGGGTCGCCGGGCTCGTGCTCGGCCTGCAGCGCACGGCGGCGGGCGACCCGGAGGCGCGCATCTTCACCGTGGCCTGGGGCTGCTTCCTGCTCGGCGGCATCCTGCTCAGCCTCAACAAGTTCGACCTCCTGCCGCGCAGCCTGATGACGGAGAACCTGCTGCAGCTCGGCAGCTTCCTCGAGGTGGTACTGATTTCCATGGCCCTGGCCAGCCGGATCAACCGCCTGAAGTCGGAGCGGCTGCGCGCGGAACAGGAGCGCGGCGAAGCTCGCCTGGCCGTGTTGAGGGCAGAGGCGCAGAGCCAGGCCAAGGGCGAGTTCCTGGCCAAGATGAGCCATGAGATACGAACCCCCATGAATGCCGTGCTCGGCTTCGCACAACTCATGCGCGACACCTCGCTGGATCCCGTGCAGCGCAACTACATGGACACCCTGTTCAATTCCGGCGAAGCCCTGCTGACCGTCCTCAACGACATCCTCGATTTTTCCAAGATCGAGGCCGGCAAGCTGGAGCTGGACGAAGCGCCTTTCAACTTGCCCGACCTGCTGGACGAGTGCGTCACGATCTTCACGCTGAGTGCCCACCGCAACTCGTTGAGCCTGACGCTGCACCGGGATCCGGACCTGCCGCAGTGGGTGCGCGGCGATGCTGCCCGCCTGCGCCAGATACTGCTCAACCTGCTCAGCAACGCGATCAAGTTCACGCCGCGCGGCAGCGTGCACCTCAACGTGCACGCGCTGCCCGCGGCAGCGCCCGGGGCAGCCTGTGTGCGCTTCGAGGTAGTGGATACCGGCATCGGCATGAGTCCCGCCCAGCTCGGCAATCTTTTCCAGTCCTTCCAGCAGGCCGACAGCTCCATCACGCGCAGATACGGTGGTACGGGGCTCGGGCTCGCCATCTGCAAGCAGCTGGTGGCCCTGATGCGGGGCGAGCTCGGCGTCGAGAGCGAACCGGGCAAGGGCTCCACGTTCTGGTTCACGGTAAGCCTGCCTCTTAGCGCGCCACGGCCCGTCGAGGTTGGCGCACCGGCCGGCAGTGACGCGCTGGCCGGGCTGCGTGTGCTGGTGGCGGAGGACAACATGGTCAACCGCATGGTCATCACGGGCATGCTGGGCCGGCTGGGTGTCGAGCTGGTGGTGGCGGCCAACGGCCAGGAGGCGGTCGATGTCGTGGCGGCGCAGGGCGAGACGCTGGACGTGGTGCTGATGGATTGCGAGATGCCGGTCCTGGACGGTTACCAGGCGACCCGGCGCATCCGCGCGCTGGAAATGGCGCAGGGACGATCGCATCTGCCGGTGATCGCTCTCACGGCGCATGCGCTGGGCGAGCATCGCCAGCATTGCCTGGCAGCGGGGATGGACGACTATCTGACCAAGCCGGTGATGCAGCAGACCCTGGTGGAGCGCCTGGCGGCGTGGGCCCGGCACCGCGCGGCGGAACGGGGTGGCGAGGGCGGCTAGCCGGCGTCCCGGATGATCTGCCGGATCTCGCCCAGCACGCGAGCACGGGTGAAGACCAGGTGCCAGCGCCGGCCGCCGAGGCGATGCCAGAGCCTGGCGGCGCGCACTCCGGCGAGCAGCACCGCGCGGACCTGCGCCGGCGTGGCGGTGCCCTGCAGCAGGCGCTGGTCGCCCTTGATGTTCAGGCGGAACTTGAGGGTGCCCAGGGTGTCCACATAGATGCCGGCCAGGTTGCGTACCAGCGTGGCTTCGGCCGGTCCGGAAAAATGCGCGCGCCGGGACACCGCCATGTCGAGCCGCTGCCGCAGGAGTCCCTGCAATTCGGGCGAGCAGGCCAGCCGACGCTCCAGGTAGATGAGTCCCAGCGCGTAACGCACGATGTCGGTCTGGCGCGGATGCGGATGTCGTAGCGGCTGGTAGAAGGTCTGCTCCAGTGCCGTCAGGCCGATCCGCAAGTGGCGCGAGTCGCTGCCATAAATGGCGACAGGGTCGTCGGTGTCCAGCACGAGGATGCTGTTCAGCGAGGCCTCCAGTGCCACCGGATCGCAATGCCCGCGCCAGGCCAGGGTGTCGGCCAGGCTCGCGGCCTGGAAAATGCCGGCCAGGGCCAGGGTCTTGGAACGCTGCGGAGTCGTCATGGGCGTCTCAGTTCCAGGTTGCCTCGATCACGCCGCCGCCGAGGCAGGTGTCGCCGTCGTAGAACACGACGGACTGGCCGGGCGTCACGGCCCGCTGCGCGTCGGCGAAGGTCACGACATAGCCATCGGCATCGCGTTGCACCGTACAGGCCTGGTCGGGCTGCCGATAGCGTGTCTTGGCGTGGCATGCCAGGGGAAGATGCGGCTCGCCCGTCACCCAGTCAACCGCGCGCGCGCGCAGGTGCCGGCTCATCATCAGCGGATGCTCATGGCCCTGGCCGATGACGAGGACATTTCTCGCCAGATCCTTGTGCACCACGTACCAGGGCGCCTCCGCCGCATTCTTCTGCCCGCCGATGCCGATGCCTTCGCGCTGGCCCAGCGTGTAGTACATGAGGCCCTGGTGCGTACCGATGACGCGACCGTCGTCGGTCTCGATGGCACCGGGTTGCGCCGGCAGGTACTGCTGCAGGAAATCGCGGAAGCGGCGCTCGCCGATGAAGCAGATGCCGGTGGAATCCTTCTTGGCGGAGTTGACGAAGCCTTGCGCTGTGGCGATGCGGCGCACCTCGGGCTTCTCCAGGTCACCAACCGGGAACAGCGTCCTGGCAATCTGCCGGCCGTTCACCGCATGCAGGAAATAGCTCTGGTCCTTGTTCGGGTCGCGGCCCTTGAGCAACTGCGCGCATTCGGGGTCGTCACTCCTGCGCACGTAGTGGCCGGTGGCGATGCAGTCGGCGCCCAGCACCGTCGCATAGTCGAGGAAGGCCTTGAACTTGATTTCCTTGTTGCAAAGGATGTCGGGGTTTGGCGTGCGTCCGGCACGATATTCCTGCAGGAAATGCTCGAATACCCGGTCCCAGTATTCGGCGGCGAAATTGGCCGTGTACAGCGCGATGCCGAGGCGGTCGCACACGGCCTGCGCATCCGCGAGGTCGGTCTTGGCGGTGCAGAACTCGGTGCCGTCGTCTTCTTCCCAGTTCTTCATGAAAAGACCTTCGACACGGTAGCCCTGCGCCATCAGCAGGTGCGCGGAAACGGACGAGTCGACGCCTCCGGACATGCCGACGATCACGCGGGTTTCCTGGGGGCTTTTCATCATGGGTGTCGCGGGCTCCTGCGGTATATGGGATCAGGCGTGGTGTTCGTGCACGATGGCGAGCGGATAGTCGACGCCGGCCGCCGCGTCCTCGACGCACTTGAGCACCAGCGGACTGCGCAGGCGGCCGCTGGCGGCCAGCTCGTCTCGGCTCAGCCAGGCGGCACGCAGGATGCCGTCGTCCAGCGGGCGTTCGGGATGGTGCGTCACGGCCTCGGCACGGAAGCAGGCGCGGTAGTAGGTGATGTCGCGGTCAAATGGCGGCGTGTACACATACAGGCCGATGAAGCCGGTGAGCGTCACGTCCCAGCCGGTTTCCTCCAGCGCTTCGCGGATGGCCGCCTGTTCGAGGGTCTCGCCCTTTTCGACATGCCCGGCGGGCTGGTTGTAGACTACCCGGCCTTGTTCGGCATTCTCTTCCACGACAAGAAAACGGCCATCGCGCTCGATCACGACGGCGACGGTGACATGCGGTTCCCAGCCCATTGGCGGCCCCTTACGGCGAAAGGCCGCCATCCTAGCGCAGCAGGCGTTCCATGAGTACCGACCAACCCTCCCTGACGCATCTCGACGACAACGGCGCGGCCCGCATGGTGGACGTCGGCGACAAGGCGGTGACGGCCCGAAGCG
Source organism: Moraxellaceae bacterium (assembly GCA_029237815.1). Taxonomy (GTDB): domain Bacteria; phylum Pseudomonadota; class Gammaproteobacteria; order Pseudomonadales; family Moraxellaceae; genus UBA2031. Next base: position 58,209 of record JAQZBP010000002.1, on the reverse strand, counting down.
CTGTCGCCGAAGCGCTGGTGCGCATGCGGCCCGCCACCCTGGCGCTGATCACCGAAGGCCGGCTGCCCAAGGGCGACGTTTTCGCGGTCGCGCGCATCGCCGGCATCCAGGCGGCCAAGAAGACCAGTGAGCTGATCCCGCTTTGCCATCCGCTCATGCTGAGCGGCGTGCAGGTCGACCTCGACGCGGAAGCGCCCGATGCGGTGCGCATCACTGCGAGCTGCCGGCTGGCTGGCCAGACCGGCGTCGAGATGGAGGCGCTCACCGCCGCCAGCGTCGCCGCCCTCACGCTGTACGACATGTGCAAGGCGGTAGACAGGAGCATGGTCATCGAGCAGGTCCGACTGCTGGAGAAGGCTGGCGGCAAGTCGGGGGATTTCCACGCGCCATGATCACGGTCCTGTACTTTGCGCGCTTCCGCGAGAAGCTAGGCCGCGACCAGGAGTCGCTGCCGCTGCCGTCCGCATCGCCAGTCACGGTGCAGGTCCTGCTCGATGAGCTGGTGGCGCGTGGTGGCGCCTGGTCGGATGTGTTCGGCTGCGAGCGTGGCGTCCTGGTGGCGGTGAACCAGCGGATGGCCCAGCGTGACAGCCTGCTTTGCGAGGGCGACGAGATCGCGTTCTTTCCGCCGGTCACGGGCGGCTGACGTGGCGGTCCGCGTCCGGGTCCAGCGGGAAGCCTTCGACATGGCGGCCGAAGTGGCGGCGCTGGAGGGCGAAGGCGTGGGGGCCGTGGTGACGTTCACCGGCCTTGTACGCAACCAGTCTGCATTCGGGCCGGTCGAGGCCGTAGAACTGGAGCATTATCCCGGCATGACGGAAGCCACTCTGCAGGCCCAGGTGGAGGAGGCCGGACACCGCTGGTCATTGCTGGGAGTGACCGTCCTTCATCGCATTGGGCGACTGCCCGCCGGCGCGCCCATCGTGCTGGTGGCCGTGGCGTCTGCGCACCGCGAGGCGGCGTTCCAGGCCGCCAGTTTCCTCATGGACTATCTCAAGACCCGTGCCCCTTTCTGGAAGAAGGAGTGGGTGAATGGTGTGGCGTACTGGGTCGAGGCGAAGGCGAGCGACGCTGCGGCCGCGGATCGCTGGCAGCGCTAACCGGTCGGGCAGGAAGGGAGTTCTCTTGGCGGACGGCGCGCGATGTCATGCGCGGTCTGTCCTCTGGCGCTTCCATGCTTCCAGATAGTGCCGTCCGGGCGGATGCTTCCAGTGCCACTTGCTGCCATTCCCCGGGCTGCAAACTTCCGATCTCCCAGGTGCCGACGGCCGCACGGACAAGCCGGAGAGTCGGAAAGCCGACGGCCGCCGTCATCCTCCGCACCTGCCGGTTGCGGCCCTCGCGTATGGTCAGGCTGAGCCAGCTGGTAGGGATGTTCGCCCGGTAGCGGATGGGCGGCGTGCGCTCCCAAAGGGGAGGGGCGTTCATCCGCTGCGCCTCGGCCGGCAACGTGGGACCGTCATTGAGCTCGACACCCTTGGCGAGGCGCTCCAGGGCATGATCTGAAATCTCGCCTTCCACCTGCACCCAGTACGTCTTCGGCAGCTTCCAGCGCGGATCACTGATACGGCTTTGCAGGATGCCGTCATCTGTCAGCAGCAGGAGGCCCTCCGAATCATGGTCGAGCCGACCCGCAGGGTAGACGCCGGTCCTGGAGATGTAGTCTGCAAGGACGGGGCGGCCATCCTTGTCGCGGAACTGGCAGAGCACCCCGAAGGGCTTGTTGAAGAGGATGAGGCACGGCATGGGAATGACCTGGGTCAACAGTTAGCGATGTGGCTGAAGTTTGCGCACGTCACGGTATGAGCTGCATATTTTTCCGATTCTAAGGCTTATGAATGCCAAGTCCTTCGGGATATACTTCCCGTCGGAAGAGCCTATCCCCATGGGCCGTCCTTACCCCCATGGGAAGTCGTGCAACGACGCCGACGCAGCGCAGCTACCCGCCAGCTTCGGGTCATCGCTTCGATCACAGGCGGCTCTCATCTGGCTCCCATGCCTCTGTGACAAGCCTGCCCGACGCTGACACCTTCCCGGCTTGAAGGTCTTTGGGGATAGGTTCTATCAGTTTGCCGACACTCATTGCTATCACAACGAAAATCGGCAGGCTCCAGTCACAAACTGCACCCCGGGAGTACCTGCATAATGGGTTACCAGAAGATCACGGTCCCGGCTGATGGCGACAAAATCACCGTCAATGCCGACCTGTCCCTGAATGTCCCCAATTACCCCATCATTCCCTTCATCCAGGGCGACGGCATCGGCATCGACATCACGCCGGTCATGATCAAGGTAGTCAACGCTGCTGTTGCAAAAGCCTACGGCACCAAGCGCGCCATCTCGTGGATGGAAGTCTATTGCGGCGAGAAGGCCACCAAGGTCTACGGCCCCGATGTCTGGCTGCCGCCGGAAACCTTCGACGCCCTGCGCGAATATGTCGTCAGCATCAAGGGCCCCCTGACCACGCCGGTCGGTGGCGGCATCCGCTCCCTCAATGTCGCCCTGCGCCAGGAGCTGGACCTCTACGTCTGCCAGCGCCCGGTGCGCTGGTTCAAGGGCGTGCCGAGCCCGGTGCAGCATCCGGAGCTCACCGACATGGTGATCTTCCGCGAGAACTCCGAGGACATCTACGCCGGTATCGAGTGGAAGGCCGGCAGCGCCGATGCCATCAAGATCATCAAGTTCCTGCGCGAAGAGATGGGGGTCACCAAGATCCGCTTCACGGACAACTGTGGCATCGGCATCAAACCCGTTTCCAAGGAAGGCACCCAGCGCCTGGTGCGCAAGGCCATCCAGTTCGCCATCGACAACGACAAGCCCTCCGTCACCCTGGTGCACAAGGGCAACATCATGAAATTCACGGAAGGCGCCTTCAAGGACTGGGGCTACGAGCTGGCCCACGAGCGCTTCGGCGCCGAGCTGGTCGACGGCGGTCCCTGGATGAAGATGAAAAACCCCAAGACGGGGAATGAGATCATCATCAAGGACGTCATCGCCGACGCCTTCCTGCAGCAGATCCTGATGCGCCCGGCGGAGTACTCCGTCATCGCCACCCTGAACCTGAACGGTGACTACATTTCCGACGCCCTGGCGGCGGAAGTGGGCGGCATCGGCATCGCCCCGGGCGCCAATATCGGCGGCTCCGTGGCCATGTTCGAGGCCACCCACGGCACCGCGCCCAAGTACGCCGGCCAGGACAAGGTCAACCCGGGCTCCATCATCCTCTCCGCGGAGATGATGCTGCGCCACATGGGCTGGACCGAGGCCGCCGACCTCATCATCACCGGTGTGGAAGGCGCCATCGACGCCAAGACCGTGACCTACGACTTCGAGCGCCTGATGCCGGATGCAACACTGCTGCGCTGCTCCGAGTTCGGGGATGCCATCATTCGCCACATGGATTAAGCGGCTGAATTGTCTTGGTCACGAAAAACAAAAAGCCCGCGAAAGCGGGCTTTTTGCTATCGGGCATGGCCTAGGGGTGCGAGGCGGCCGCAAGATGGGGGGCATCCTCGTGCACGCCCATCGTTGCGGAATCCTGGCCATTCAGCGGTCGCAGGTTCACGGCATGGAAACCGGTGCCGGAGGCCTGGATGTCAAACTGCACAAACTGGCCCGCCTTGAGGCTCTTGTAACCATCCATCTGGATATAAGAGTAATGTACGAAAAGGTCGTCGCCACCGGTGTCGGGGCGGACAAATCCATAGCCCTTGGCATTGTTGAACCACTTCACGCTTCCTGTGGCCATCTTGTCTTCCCTCATTGCCGTGGCGCGGTCGGCAGTATTGTTGTTAGGGCGCCTATGTATTTTTATTGTTTACGGCCTGTAAGTTGTCGAAATTTCCACCATGGTTACGATTACTGTCAAGGGTTTGGGGGGCGAGCCTGCCATGAGCAGACCGACGGCGTTATCATGGTTCGGGTGGCACCTTGTTCCCTTGCAATTCCAGCCCGCCAGTCCCATACCATCTACTGTAGAAGCGTAATGAGAAACTCCCTGATCCCTCACCTAGTATTGCCGTATGAGGTTAGCGCCAGTAGCGATCCTGCGGAGCAGGCCCCCGAGGGCGACCTGGCGACACAGGAAACCCGGCCGCAGCTGGCACCGCCGCCGATGTACAAGGTTGTCATCATGAATGACGACTACACGCCAATGGATTTTGTGGTAGAGGTACTGGAAAGCTTCTTCAACATGGATCGCGAAAAGGCTACCCGGGTGATGCTGGTTATTCATACCGAGGGCCAGGCAACAGTGGGCTTGTACACCCGCGATGTTGCCGAAACCAAGGCCGCGCAGGTCGTGGACTACGCTCAGCAGAACCAGCACCCGCTGCTCTGCCGTGTGGAACAGGCCTGACCACCGTACGCCCGGATGACCTGGCGTGCGGAAAATAGGGCGGAGGGTAGGGCGCCGGCGATGTTCGCCGCCGCCGTTACGGTCATAAAGCTAGGGGAGTCGACATGCTGAGTCGTGATCTTGAAGTAACCCTCAATCTCGCTTTTCGTGATGCGCGCGCAAAGCGCCACGAATTCATGACCGTCGAGCACCTGCTCCTGGCGCTGCTGGATAACGAGTCAGCCGCCAAGGTGCTGAAGTCCTGCGGTGCGGACATCACTTCGCTCCGCCGTGATCTGGGCCATTTCGTTGACGAGACGACCCCGCTCATTCCGTCGCATGAAACCGAGCGTGAAACGCAGCCGACCCTGGGTTTCCAGCGTGTCCTCCAGCGTGCAGTGTTTCATGTGCAATCCTCCGGCAAGAAGGAAGTGACCGGGGCCAATGTGCTCGTGGCGATCTTCTCCGAGCAGGAGTCCCAGGCAGTCTATTTCCTGAAGAAGCAGTCCATCGCACGGATCGATGTCGTCAATTACATTTCCCATGGCATTTCCAAGGTGCATGACGACAGCGCCGCGCAGGAGCAGCAGCAGGAGTCTCCGCAGGATGAGGAGGCAGGCGGCGAGGCGGCGCCCAAGAGCGCGCTGGAGGCCTATGCCAGCAACCTCAATGATCTTGCCCGGGCCGGCAAGATAGATCCGCTGGTGGGGCGCGACGAGGAAATCGAGCGCGCCGTGCAGATCCTCTGCCGTCGCCGCAAGAACAATCCTCTGCTCGTCGGCGAGCCTGGCGTGGGCAAGACGGCGATCGCGGAAGGCCTGGCCTGGCTGATCATCGAGGGCAAGGTGCCGGATGCCATCTCCAACAGCGTGGTGTATTCGCTGGACCTCGGGTCGCTGCTGGCCGGCACCAAATATCGCGGTGACTTCGAGAAGCGCTTCAAGGCGCTGCTCACCGAGCTCAACAAGCAGGAAGGGGCCATCCTCTTCATTGACGAGATCCACACCATCATTGGTGCCGGTGCCGCCAGCGGTGGCGTCATGGATGCTTCCAACCTGATCAAGCCGGTGCTCGCCAACGGCTCGCTCAAGTGCATGGGCTCCACCACCTACCAGGAATACCGCGGCATTTTCGAGAAGGACCGCGCGCTGTCACGTCGTTTCCAGAAAATCGACGTGAAGGAACCGACGGTGGAGGAGACCTACCAGATACTGAAGGGCCTGAAGCCGCGCTTCGAAGAGCATCACGGCGTGAAGTATGCGGACAAGGCGCTGCAGGTCGCTGCAGAGCTGGCGGATCGCTATATCAACGAACGCTTCCTGCCGGACAAGGCCATCGACGTGATCGACGAGGCGGGTGCCTACCAGCGCCTGCAGGCGCCGTCCAAGCGCAAGAAGACCATCGGGGTGTCCGAGATCGAGGAGATCGTCGCCAAGATCGCCCGCATCCCACCGAAGTCGGTGTCCGCCAATGACAAGGAATCGCTGAAGAACCTGGAGCGCGACTTGCGCATGACGGTGTTCGGCCAGGACGAGGCGATCACGGCGCTCTCCGCCGCGATCAAGCTGTCCCGTGCCGGTCTCAAGGCACCCGAGAAGCCTATCGGCTGCTTCATGTTCGCGGGCCCGACCGGCGTCGGCAAGACCGAGGTCACCAAGCAGCTGGCCAAGACACTGGGTATCGAACTGATCCGCTTCGACATGTCCGAGTACATGGAGCGCCACACGGTGTCCCGCCTGATCGGCGCGCCTCCGGGCTACGTCGGCTACGACCAGGGCGGCCTGCTTACCGAGGCCATCACCAAGCACCCGCACTGCGTTTTGCTGATGGACGAGATCGAGAAGGCGCATCCGGAAGTCTTCAACCTGCTGCTACAGGTCATGGACCACGGTACGCTGACCGATAACAACGGTCGCAAAGCGGACTTCCGCAACGTGATCCTGGTGATGACGACCAATGCCGGAGCCGAACTCACCAGCCGCTCCAGCATCGGCTTCACGCAGCAGGACCACACCACGGACGGCATGGAGGTGATGAAGAAGATGTTCACGCCCGAATTCCGCAACCGCCTAGATGCCATCATCCAGTTCCAGCCGCTCGATACGGTGGTCATCGCCAACGTGGTCGACAAGTTCCTGGTGGAACTGCAGGCGCAGCTGGACGACAAGCATGTGGTGCTGGAAGTCGACACCGAAGCCCGTACCTGGCTTGCCGAGCATGGCTACGACAAGCTGATGGGTGCGCGTCCGATGGCCCGGCTGATCCAGGAGGAGCTCAAGAAGCCCCTGGCCGAGAAGATCCTGTTCGGTGAGCTGGCCGACCGCGGGGGCCATGTGCATGTCACCGTCGAGAACGACCATCTCGCCCTGCAGGTGGAGGAGAAGGAAGCGCAGCCGGCCTGATTTTCCGCCCAACAAAAAAGCCACCTTCAGGTGGCTTTTTTTTGCGTGCTTTTCCGGGTTTGGGAGCCGGAGTCAGCGGACGCGGTAGGTGATGCGACCCTTGCTCAGATCGTAGGGGGTCATTTCCACCTTCACGGCATCGCCGGTCAGGATGCGGATGTAGTGCTTGCGCATCTTGCCCGAAATATGGGCCGTCACAATGTGGCCGTTCTCGAGCTGTACGCGGAACATGGTGTTAGGCAGCGTCTCGATGACGACGCCATCCATTTCCAGTGAGTCTTCTTTCGACATGCAGCGGGGCTCCTCGTTTGAGCGCTGGCGTAAAAACCGGCGCATTCTGCCTTAAATCCCCCTTGCAGGCAAAGCAGGCCCCGGATCGACCTTTCCGGTGACCGTGCTGCGGCAGCGGCCACTGTAATCCGGCGCCTGAATTACGCTAGGCTTGCCGGCCGTGCCACCCGTCACCCGCCCAGCCTCCGGAGGACTCATGCAATTCGACTTTGCCACTACGCCCAGGGTCATCGTTCGTCCCGGGGCCATGTCCAATCCTGGCGATTGGCTGGGCGGCCTTCCGGGCAAGCGCTTGTTCCTGATCACCGATCCGGGCCTGGTGAGCGCCGGCATCGTGGCACCGGTGGTGGCGGCGCTGCGAGGCACCGGGCGCGAGGTTGCGGTGTACCACGACGTGGAGGCGGATCCACCCGAAGCCCGCGTGCTGGCCACAGTAGAGGCGGCTCGCTCAGCCGGTGCCGAACTAATAGTAGGCCTTGGTGGCGGAAGTTCCATGGATACGGCCAAGCTGGTGGCCCTGCTGGCGGCTACGCCCCAGCCCCTGGCCGCCATCTACGGTATCGGCCTCGCCAAAGGGCCGCGGCTGCCCCTGGTCCAGATCCCGACGACGGCCGGCACCGGCTCCGAAGTCACGCCGATCGCCATCGTTACTACGCCGACCCAGGAAAAGAAGGGGGTGGTGACGCCGCTGCTGTATCCGGATCTGGCAGTGCTGGACGCCGATCTGACTCTTGGCCTGCCGCCGGCCGTGACCGCCATGACGGGCATTGATGCCATGGTGCACGCGATCGAAGCCTATACGTCGAAGCTTCGAAAAAATCCTTTGGCCGACAGCCTGGCGCGCGAGGCACTGCGTCTCATGTACCTCAACCTGCCGAAGGTGCTCCGGGACGGCCGTGACCGCGAGGCCCGCTCGGCCATGCTGGCCGGCTCCATGATGGCGGGCATGGCCTTTGCCAATGCCCCGGTCGCCGCGGTACATGCGCTGGCGTATCCGCTCGGCGGCCACTTCCACGTCCCGCACGGCCTCAGCAACGCACTGGTGCTGGCACCGGTGCTGGCCTACAACCGGTCAGCGGCCGAAGTCCTCTATGCCGAGCTGGCGTCCGTGCTGGATCCTGGTCAGCGCTTTGCCGACCCGGCGGAGGCATCGCAGTGGTTTGTAGACGACATGACCCGGCTGGTCGCGTCGATGCCCTTCGCCCAGCGCCTTGGCGCGGTGGGGGTGACCGAGGCCGACCTCGACCTGCTGGCGGCCGACGCCATGAAGGTCGAGCGGCTCCTCGTGAATAATCCGCGGGAAATGACGCTGGCGGCGGCACGCGCAATTTATGCCCAGCAGCTCTGATGTCAGTCATGTGCCGCCGGGTGCATGTCCCTTCCGCCTCTGGCCTGGGAGATCTGCCCGTATCCACCAACCGAGAGTTCGATTTCCGGAGATTTCATGCCCGCCGCCCGCTCCACTCGTGACGCCTTCGTCCACTACATGTCGCTTGCTACCCGCTGGATGGACAACGACGTCTATGGCCACGTCAACAACGTCCAGTACTACAGTTATTTCGACACGGCGGTGAACCACTACCTGATCAAGTCCGGCTGGCTGGACATTCATCATGGCGACGTGGTCGGCCTCGTCGTGGAAACGAAATGTGGCTATGCCGCCTCCATCGCCTTCCCGGACGAGCTCGATATCGGCTTGCGCGTGGAGAAGCTCGGCAATTCCAGCGTGCGCTACGGCATCGGCATTTTCCGCAAGGGTGAACCGCTGGCGGCAGCGGAAGGCTATTTTGTGCATGTCTATGTGGACCGGCGCACCAATACGCCGGTGCGCGTGCCGGACGCATTGCGGGATGTCCTGCTGCCGCTCCAGCTTGTTACGGGAGAGTCGCAATGATGCTGAACCTGAAGCGTCCTGACCTGCTGCGCACGCAGGCACTGGTCAATGGCCAATGGTGTGACGCCGATGGTGGCGAGCGTTTCGTCGTGACCAACCCGGCAACCGGCGAGGAGATTGCCGGTGTGCCGCGCCTGGGGGCCGCGGAGACGGCGCGGGCCATCGCCGCGGCGGACTCGGCCCTGCCGGCCTGGCGCGCCCGCACCGGCAAGGACCGTGCGCAAATCCTGCGGCGCTGGTACCAGTTGATGATGGAGCACCAGGAGGACCTTGCGCGCATCCTGACCTTCGAGCAGGGCAAGTCGCTGGCCGAGGCGCGCGGCGAAGTGGCTTATGCCGCCGCCTTCATCGAATGGTTCGGCGAAGAGGCCAAGCGTGTGTATGGCGACGTCATTCCCGGCTTTACGCCGGATCGTCGCCTGCTGGTGCTCAAGCAGCCGGTGGGTGTCGTCGCGGCCATCACGCCGTGGAATTTCCCGATCGCGATGATTACGCGAAAGGTCGGCCCGGCGCTCGCGGCGGGCTGTACCGTTGTCGTCAAGCCGGCATCGGAGACGCCGCTCTCCGCACTGGCGGCCGCGGTTCTCGCAATCGAGGCCGGCGTGCCGGCGGGCGTGCTGAATGTCGTGACCGGATCGGCGTCGGTCATCGGCCCCGTGCTGACCGGCAGCCCGATAGTGCGCAAGCTGTCGTTCACCGGCTCGACGGAGGTCGGGCGCCGGCTGATGGCGGAATGCGCGCCGACCCTGAAGAAGATGTCGCTCGAGCTCGGCGGCAATGCGCCCTTCATTGTCTTTGACGACGCCAACCTCGATTCCGCCGTCGCCGGCGCGCTGGCCTCCAAGTTCCGCAATTCCGGGCAGACCTGCGTATGTACCAACCGTATCCTCGTGCAGGACGCGGTGCATGACGCATTTGTCGCGAAGTTCGCGCAGGCCCTCGGCACCCTGAAGGTTGGCGCCGGCTGGGAGGAGGGGGTCAACCAGGGGCCGCTCATCAACGAGAAGGCCGTGGCGCAGACCGAAGCGCTGCTGCGGCGCGCCACGGAGCAGGGCGCCCGTATTGTCCACGGCGGCGGACGCCACGAGCGCGGCGGGCTTTTTTTCCAGCCCACGCTGGTGGTCGATGTGAGCAACGACAGTGAAGTGGCGCGCAACGAACTGTTCGCGCCCATCGCCACCATCATCCGTTTCAGGGATGAGGCTGAAGCCATACAAATGGCCAACGCCACCGAATTCGGCCTCGCCTCATATTTCTACAGTCAGGATATCAACCGCATCTTCCGCGTCAGCGAGGCGCTGGAGTACGGCATCGTGGGCGTCAACGAAGGCATCATCAGTACGGAAGTGGCACCCTTCGGCGGGATGAAGGCGTCTGGCATGGGGCGCGAAGGCTCGCGCTACGGCATCGAGGACTATCTCGAGATCAAGTATGTGTGCATTGGCAATGTGAAATAGCGGCGACTGGAGGGCGGCCATGCGCACGACAGGAGAGCTGTCATGAACGCATGGTTTTCCGCATTTTCGCGCTGGCTCGCCAATGTGAGCGGCAGGGCCGTCACCTTCTTCCTGGCCGTCGGATTCGTGGTCGTATGGGGCGTTACCGGTCCGCTCTTCCACTTCAGCGATACCTGGCAACTCGTCATCAATACGGCGACAACCATCATTACCTTCCTGATGGTCTTCCTCATCCAGAACACCCAGAACCGCGACACCGAGGCGATGCAGCTCAAGCTCGACGAACTGATTCGTGCGACGCGCGGGGCGCATAATACGCTGCTGGACCTGGAACGCATGGAAGACCGGGACCTGAAGCAGTTCCTCGAGCAGTATGCCGCGCTGGCGCGTCAGGCACGGCAGGGCCCGGTTGATGTCGATACCGGTTCGCCCGATGTGTCTTGTACACCGCCGGAGTTGGAGGGCGGTGTGCGTCGTCAGAAATGAAAACGGCGCTCAGCGCGCCGTCAGCCATTCATTGTTGATGAGCAGCTCGATGGGCCGATAGGCGATCTTGTAGTTCATCTTCTGGCAATTCTTGATCCAGTAGCCCAGATAGAGGCTGGGCAGGCCGAGGCGGCGGGTTTCCTCGATCTGCCAGAGAATGGCATAGGCACCCAGGCTGCGTTTGGCCTCGTCCGGGTCGAAAAACGTGTAGACCGCTGAGAGACCATTCTCGAGCATGTCGCAGACAGCGATGGCCACGACCCTGCCGGCGTCGCGGAATTCATAGAACAGCGTGTCGGACCAGTCCGAGGTCAGGAAGGAGCGGTATTGCTCGACGCTGGCCGGGTACATGTCGCCATCGCTGTGGCGCTCGTTGATATAGCGTTCGTAAAGCTCGTAGTGCTCCTGGCAGAACTCCGGCTCGAGGAGATGGACCGTGAGATCCTGGTTGCGCTTCCAGACTCGCTGCTGTTGCCGGTTGGGCGTGAAGTACTCGACCGGGATGCGCACGGCGACGCAGGCGTTGCAGTGGCCGCAGTGCGGCCGGTAGACATAGTTGCCGCTGCGGCGGAAGCCAAGGTCGGAGAGTTCGGAGTAGAGACGCTGGTCCATGCGGCTTTTCGGGTCCGCAAAGAGCGTGATCGCCTGTTCGCCCTGCAGGTAGCTGCAAGCGTGGGCGGTGGTACTGAAGAACTTGACTCCGGTTGCAGTCATGGCGGTTCTCCGTCAGGAGGCTTCCGATATATATCACAGGCGGTCGACCTGCGACTGTTTACAAGATTAACGCCCTTTTATGGAGTACTGAACGGCGGCGGGGCGCGCCAGTCGGGCGCGGGAAGGTCGGCATGGCGCTCCAGCCAGCCCAGGAATTCGCGCCGTGGAATCAGGATGGCGCCCAGGCTAATCAGGTGCTCGTTCTCCACCTGGCCGTCCACCAGCGGGATGTCCCATGCCCGGCACAGTTGCATCAGGTAAGTGAAGGCTGCCTTGGACGCATCCGTTTCACGACTGAACATGGATTCTCCGAAGAACAGCCGACCCAGATTAATACCGTAAAGCCCTCCCACCAGTTCCCCCGACGGATTCCAGACCTCGATGGAGTGGGCAAGGCCCTGCTCGTGCAGGGCGGTGTAATTCTTTATGAAATCTGGCTGTATCCAGGTGCCATCGGCGTAGGCGCGTGGTGCGGCGCAGGCCTCCATGACTCGGCTGAAGCAGCGGTCCACGCTGAAGCGGAAGGTGCCCTGGCGGAGGCGCTTCACGAGGCTGCGCGAGGGCTGGAAGTCGGCGCTCAGAAATACACAGCGCGGGTCGGGAGACCACCAGCAGATGGGGTCGTCAGCGTTGAACCACGGAAAAATGCCGTGGCGGTAAGCCAGGCGCAGCCGCTCCGGTGTCAGGTCGCCACCCACGGCCAGCAGGCCGTTGGGCTCCTCCAGCGCGGCTTCGGCCGGGGGAAATCCGTATTCGACGGGACCGAGGCGATAGAGGGGCATGGAGTGGTCAGTGACTCGGAGGGAGTGGCGCCGGGTTTCGGAAAACCTGGTGCCGCGAGGGGGCTGCCGGGCGGAATAGTGCCCCCGGACTGCCGGGGGCGGGTAGGTATCGGGTTGAAGAGCGACATTGAAACCCGGCGGTGGACGCCATGCAGACCGGAGTCCCGTTGCGCCCGGCTGGCCGGGCCGCCATCACTTGAGGTTGTCGAGGTACTTCTCGGCGTCCAGCGCGGCCATGCAGCCGGAGCCGGCGGACGTGATGGCCTGGCGGTAGATGTGGTCGGCCACGTCGCCCGCGGCGAAGACACCGGGCACGCTGGTGGCGGTGGCGTTGCCCTCAATGCCGCTCTTCACCTTGATGTAGCCGTTATGCATTTCGAGCTGGTCCATGAAGATGTCGGTGTTGGGCTTGTGGCCGATGGCAATGAAGATGCCGGCCACGGCCACTTCCTGCGTGCTGTCGTCGAGGCGGCTGCGCAGGCGCGCGCCGGTGACGCCGCCGTCATTGCCGAGGACTTCGTCGAGGGCGTGGTTCCAGATGACGGAGATCCTGCCTTCCTTTTCCTTCGCAAAGAGATGGTCCTGCAGGATCTTCTCGGACTTGAGCTTGTCGCGGCGGTGCACCAGGGTGACGTGCTCGGCGATGTTGGCCAGGTAGAGCGCCTCTTCCACGGCGGTGTTGCCACCGCCGATGACCATGACGCGCTGGCCCTTGTAGAAGAAGCCGTCGCAGGTGGCGCAGGCGCTGATGCCGCGGCCCATGAAGGCTTCTTCGGAGGGCAGGCCGAGGTATTGCGCCGAGGCGCCGGTGGCGATGATCAGCGCGTCGCAGGTGTATTCGCCGCTGTCACCCTTGAGCCTGAAGGGGCGGCCGGAAAAGTCGACCTTGTTGATGTGGTCGAAGATCACCTGGGTGCCGAAACGCTCTGCATGGGCCTGCATGCGTTCCATCAGGGCCGGACCGGTTAGGCCGTGCGCATCACCCGGCCAGTTGTCGACTTCGGTGGTGGTGGTGAGCTGCCCGCCCGCCTGCATGCCCGTGATCACTACCGGCTTGAGGTTGGCGCGGGCAGCGTAGACGGCCGCCGTGTAGCCGGCCGGGCCGGAACCAAGGATCAGCAGGCGATGGTGCTGGGCAGACATGGGAACTCCTTGCAGACGATGCGGAACACGAAGGGGCGGACGTGGCGCCGGGAATATTCGAGCGGCCAGTATACTGAATCGGCGTCGATAAGGCCTTAGCGTGGGCTTCGACTGGCTACATGCGGACATTGCCGCGCGTTTTCAATCCGCAACGGCAGTGTGCCCGGGAGCAGGACGCGGCCCGGCCCCACAAATCCGTGACAGAAAGCGGTTTTCCCCAACTTGGACTCGCCCTTTCGCATGGCATAATCCGGCCCAGCCATTACAATGCCCGCTTGCTGTTTTCGAGACCTCCCCGTGAGCCAGACCGACATCCGCGAATCCGCGCCGCGCAAGGGTTTGCGTGAGATCAAGACCCTCCTCTGGGCGACCCTCGGCCTCTATCTCCTGGTGGTGCTCGCCACCTGGTCCGCCAACGATCCGGGCTGGAGCCACCAGGGCGCCGAGTCCGTCAGCAATGCCGGCGGTCGCGTCGGCGCCTGGCTGGCCGATGTCTTCTACACGGCGTTCGGACATGCCGCCGTGCTGCTCCCCGTCTTCGTCTTCGTGCAGGTGTTCTGGCTCTGGCGCAAGGAACCGCCGCTGCTCGGCCTGGCCTGGCGGTCGCTCAGCCTGCTGGTGTCGATCGTCGCCTGCGGTGCGCTGCTGGCCCTGCACTGGCACGAGCCTTCGGCCGACATGAACAACGCCGCCGGTGGCGTGCTCGGTCTCGAAATCGGGCGCGGCATGCTGGGCGCCTTCGGTCTCGTGGGCGGCAGCCTGCTGCTGCTGACCATCCTCCTGATCGGCATCACGCTGGCGACCGGATTGTCCTGGTTCTGGCTGATGGACAGCATCGGCCACTTCCTCTGGGACGTCGGTGCGGTGGCGGGCGCCATCGTGCATGGCCGTTTCAGCGAATACCTGGCGGCGTGGCGCGAAAAGCGGGCGATGCGCAAGGCGCTGGACGAAGCCGCCCCGGAATTCGAGCTGGCCCTCAGTAACAACCGCGTGAAGGCGCAGCTGGCGCGCGAGTCCGAGCCACGCGCGGAGCCCATCCTCGGCCTGGAGCCGATCGCCGAGCCCGCGCCGCTCCCGGTGAAAAAGCCGCGCGTGAAAGTGGAGAAGGAAGAAGAGGAGCGGGCCGCGCCGGTGATCGCGCCGCTTCCGGTCGCCCCCAAGCGCAGCGAGCGCGCGCAGAAGGAAAAGCAGCGCAACCTGTTCGAGGCCGCCGAAGCCCCTACCGGAGAGCTGCCGGCGCTGGCCTTGCTCGACCAGCCGGACTTCAGCAAGAAGAAGGGCTACAGCGCCGAGGCGCTGGAGGGGCTGTCGCGCCTGCTCGAACTCAAGCTAAAGGAATTCAACATCGACGCCACTGTCGTGGCGGTTCAGCCAGGCCCCGTCATCACCCGTTTCGAGATCCAGCCGGCACCCGGCGTGAAGGTGGCGCGCATCACCAATATCGCGAAGGACCTGGCGCGCTCGCTCGCCATGATCTCCGTGCGCGTGGTGGAAGTGATTCCCGGAAAGTCGGTGGTCGGCATCGAGATTCCCAACGAAGACCGCGAAATGGTCAAGTTGTCGGAAATCCTCTCGTCGCAGGTCTACGAGGGCAAGGAATCGCCGCTGACGCTGGCGCTGGGCAAGGACATTGCCGGCAAGCCGGTGGTGGCCGATCTTGGCCGCATGCCGCACCTGCTGGTCGCCGGCACCACCGGCTCCGGCAAATCCGTGGGCGTGAACGCGATGATCCTCTCGATCCTGTTCAAGGCGACGCCGGAAGACGTGCGCCTGATCATGATTGACCCCAAGATGCTGGAGCTGTCGGTCTACGACAAGATTCCGCACCTGCTGACGCCGGTCGTCACCGACATGAAGGATGCCGCCAACGCGCTGCGCTGGTCGGTGGGCGAAATGGAGCGGCGCTACAAGCTGATGGCCGCCATGGGCGTGCGCAACCTGGCGGGCTTCAACAAGAAGATCGAGGAAGCCGCGGCCAGGGGCGAGACCATCCCGGATCCGCTGTGGAAGCCGGGCGTGGATTCGGCCCTGCAGGACACTGCGCCGGCGCTGAAGAAGCTGCCGTATGTGGTGGTCATCGTCGACGAGTTCGCCGACATGATGATGGTCGTGGGCAAGAAGGTCGAAGAGCTGATCGCGCGCATCGCGCAGAAGGCGCGCGCCGCCGGCATCCACCTGATCCTGGCCACGCAGCGCCCGTCCGTGGACGTGATCACCGGCCTGATCAAGGCCAACGTGCCGACGCGTATCGGCTTCCAGGTGTCCTCCAAGATCGACTCCCGCACCATCCTCGACCAGGGCGGCGCGGAACAGCTGCTCGGTCACGGTGACATGCTCTATCTCGCGCCCGGCACCAGCCTGCCGGAGCGCGTGCACGGCGCCTTCGTTTCCGACGAGGAAGTGCACCGTGTCTGCGCCGACTGGCGCGCTCGCGGTGAACCCAACTATGTCGACGAAATCCTGGAAGGGACGTTAGAAGTCACTGACGGTGGCAAGGGCTTCGGCGGCAGCGGTGACGACATGGGCAGCGACCCGGAAGCCGATCCGCTCTACGACGAGGCCGTCGCCTTCGTGCTGGAAACCCGGCGCCCGTCCATCTCCTTCGTGCAGCGCAAGTTCAAGATCGGCTACAACCGCGCCGCGCGCCTGATCGAAGCCATGGAGATGGCGGGTGTCGTCACCCCCATGCAGAGCAATGGCCAGCGCGACGTGATCGTGCCGGGCCGGGAGTAATTCATGATTCGCGCAATGATGGCCGCCATGGTCCTGTTCGTCGCCACGAGTGCCCACGCCGGCGACGCCACCGCCGACCTCATAAAGGTGCTCTCGGGCATCAACAGCATGCAGGCGAGCTTCGCCCAGCGCACCACCGACGCCAAGGGCAGGGCACTGCCGACGCAGTCCGGAAAGATGAGCGTGAAGCGTCCGGGCATGTTCCGCTGGGAAGTGCAGAAGCCTGACCACCAGCTCGTGCTGTCCAGTGGCAAGGTGTTGTGGATCTACGACCCCGACCTGTTGCAGGCGACCCGGCAGGAGCTCAGCGACCAGGTCGGCAACACGCCGGCGCTGCTGCTCTCCGGTGACCCCCGCAAGCTGACCCAGGCCTTCGACATCAGCGCGGAGGAGGGCAGCGGCGGCGAGCGCGTCTTCACGCTGAAGCCGCGTGCCAAGGATGCATTGTTCGAAGACCTGCGCGTGCGCTTCCGCAACGGCGCCATGGTGCAGATGGAGCTCGGCGACACGCTGGGTCAGCGCACCGAGATCAGCTTCTCCAACATCCAGCTCAACCCGGTGTTCTCCGCCGGCCTGTTCGATTTCGTCCCGCCCAAGGGCGTGGACGTGATCGACCAGATCTAGCCCCGGAGCGCCGGCATGGCCGAAGCCCCCTACCAGCCCCTGGCCGCGCGGATGCGTCCGCTCCGGCTCGAGGACTATGCGGGGCAGCGCCATATCCTGGCGCCGGGCAAGCCGCTGCGCGAGGCCATCGAGGCCGGCCACATCCACTCCATGGTTCTCTGGGGCCCGCCCGGCGTCGGCAAGACGACGCTGGCGCGGCTCATGGCGGGCGCCTCCGACGCACGCTTCATCGCGATCTCGGCGGTGCTCTCCGGCGTCAAGGAAATCCGCGCCGCCATCGACGAGGCGCAGCAGCACAAGCAGCTGGGCGAGAAGACCGTGCTCTTCGTGGACGAAGTGCACCGCTTCAACAAATCGCAGCAGGACGCCTTTCTGCCGTATGTGGAAGACGGCACCCTCATCTTCATCGGCGCGACTACCGAGAATCCGTCCTTCGAGCTCAACAACGCCTTGTTGTCGCGGGCCCGCGTCTACGTATTGCGCAGCCTGGAGGAAGATGACCTGCTGGCGCTGCTGCAGCAGGCGCTGACCGATACGAAGCGTGGCCTCGGCAGTGCAGGCGTGCGTGCCGGCGAAGCGGCGTTGCGACAGATCGCACGTGCCGCCGATGGCGACGCCCGGCGCGCCCTCAACATCCTCGAGATCGCGGTCGACCTCGCCGAAGGCGGCGAAGTCAGCGAAGCCGTGGTGTCGGAAAGCCTGCTCGGCAATGCCCGCCGCTTCGACAAGCAGGGGGAATATTTCTACGACCAGATTTCCGCGCTGCACAAATCGGTGCGCGGATCTTCCGTCGACGGCGCCCTGTACTGGCTGGCACGCATGATCGACGGTGGCTGCGATCCGCTCTATATCGCCCGCCGCGTGGTGCGCATGGCGAGCGAGGATATCGGTAACGCCGACCCGCGCGCCGTGCAGATCTGCCTGAACGCCTGGGACGTGCAGGAGCGCCTCGGCTCTCCCGAGGGCGAACTGGCCATCGCCCAGGCCGTGGCTTATCTCGCCGCCGCGCCCAAGAGCAATGCCGTGTACATGGCCTGGAAGGCGGTGCAGCGCCGCGTGCAGGACACCGGCACCCTCGAGGTGCCGCTGCACCTGCGCAACGCGCCCACGAAGCTCATGAAGGAGCAGGGCTACGGTGCCGAGTACCACTATGCCCATGACTTTCCCGAGGCTTATGTGCCGGGCGAGTCCTACCTTCCGGACGCATTGGCGGACGAGCGCTTCTACACGCCGGTGCCGCGCGGGCTGGAGATCAGGATCGGCGACAAGCTCAGCTACCTGGGCGAAAAGGACGCCGCCAGCCCCTGGCAGCGCGTGCCGCGCCAACGCAAGGGCGTGAAATGAACGCCTGGTCTCCCCTCCTGCTCGTCGCCCTGGGCGGCGCCCTGGGGGCCATGGCCCGCTACGGCGCCGCCCAGGCGATCACCCGCTGGGCGCCGGGCCCGTTCCCCTGGGGCACGCTTTTCGTCAATATCGCCGGCAGCTTCCTGATCGGCCTGCTCATGGTTGGGCTGATGAAGGTAGGCGAGTGGCGCGAAAGCGGCCGCCTGCTGCTGGTCACCGGCGTCCTGGGCGGCTTCACGACCTTCTCCAGCTTCAGCTGGGAAACCTGGACACTCTTCGAGGACGGCCGCTTCGCTATGGCCGGCGCCAACGTGCTGCTCAGCGTCGCCGTCTGCCTGCTCGCCACCCTTGCCGGGGCGCTGCTGGCGAAGCAGTTCTGATTTTTTCGCATACGGATTTTTAGGAAAGAAAACTCATCATGCTGGACCCGAAACTGCTGCGTAACGACCTGGACCTCGTGGCCTCGCGCCTTGCCCTGCGCCATGTGGCACTGGATGCGGCCGCCATCCAGGCACTGGAGGAGAAGCGCAAGGCGCTGCAGACCGAGACGGAAAAGCTGCAGGCCGAGCGCAACGCCGGCTCGAAGCGGATTGGCCAGGCCAAGGCAAAGGGCGAGGACGTCGCCACCGTCATGGCCGAAATGAACGCCATCGGCGAGCAGCTGAAGTCCAACCAGGCGGCGCTCGAGCAGGTGCAGGCCGAGTTCGAGGCGATGCAGCTGACGCTGCCCAACCTGCCGCACGAGTCCGTGCCCGCGGGCAAGGGCGAGGACGACAACGTGGAACTGCGCCGCGTCGGCACGCCGCGCGAGTTCAGCTTCGCTCCGAAGGACCATGCCGATCTCGGCGAGGCGCTGGGCCTGCTGGATTTCGAAACCGCGGTGAAGATCGCCGGCAGCCGCTTCTCGCTGCTGAAAGGGCCGCTGGCCCGCCTGCAGCGCGCGCTGACCCAGTTCATGCTGGACACGCACACCACGCAGCACGGCTACCAGGAGGTTTATGCCCCGTATCTCGTGAATGCGGACAGCCTGCGCGGCACCGGCCAACTGCCGAAGTTCGAGGAAGACCTGTTCAGGACCGGCGGTGAAAAGCCGTATTACCTGATCCCGACGGCCGAGGTGCCGGTCACCAACATCGTGCGCGATGTCATCGTGGCCACCGACGACATGCCGCTGAAGTTCGTCTGCCATACGCCCTGCTTCCGCTCGGAGGCGGGCTCCTACGGCAAGGACACGCGCGGCCTGATCCGCCAGCACCAGTTCGAGAAAGTCGAGCTCGTGCAGATCGTGAAGCCGGAGGATTCCTACCGCGTGCTGGAGGAGCTCACCGGCCATGCCGAGAAGATCCTGCAACTGCTGGGCCTGCCGTACCGCGTGATCGTGCTCTGCGGCGGCGACATGGGTTTCTCCGCGGCCAAGACCTATGACATCGAGGTGTGGCTGCCGGGGCAGGGCAAGTACCGCGAAATTTCCTCCTGCTCCAACTTCGAGTCCTTCCAGGCGCGGCGCCTGCAGGCGCGTTTCCGCAACGAGCAGGGCAAGCCCGAGCTCGTGCATACGCTGAACGGTTCCGGCCTCGCCGTGGGCCGCACGCTGGTGGCAATACTCGAGAACTACCAGAACGCTGACGGCAGCGTGACGGTGCCCGAGGTGTTGCGCGGCTACATGGGCGGACTGGAATCCATTTCTGCCTGAGACTGGAACGAAGCGGCCAGCAGCAATGGCGCTGCGGCCGTTCGGCATGACAATGGCCTTATCGGTGCAACGGTGCCCGAAGCCGCAGGCGACAGCCGCGCTTCGGGTTTTTTATTGATGGCGGGCACACGCCACGACGACACAGGGTTTCACGCCATGGACTACCTGCCGATATTCCTCAACCTGCACGACCAGCGCTGCCTGGTGGTGGGCGGCGGCGACGTAGCGACACGCAAGGCCGCGATGCTGATGCGCGCCGGCGCCTACGTGCACGTCGTGGCGCCGGACATCGACGCGAGCCTGCTGGAGCGGCTGGCGTCGGCCAACGGCAGCTTCCGCATCGGCACGTATTCAGCGGATGACCTCGACGGCGCCGTGCTGGCCGTGGCCGCCACCGACGACGAGGCGGTGAACCGCCAGGTGTCCGCGGATTGCCGCGCGCGCCACCTGCCAGTGAATGTGGTCGACAGCCCGGCGCTGTGCTCCTTCGTGTTTCCTTCCATCGTGGATCGCTCGCCGCTGATCGTGGCGGTTTCCAGCGCCGGCAAGTCGCCGGTGCTGGCCCGACTGTTGCGTGCGCGCCTCGAAACGACGATCCCCGCCGCCTATGGCCGCCTCGCCGCCATCTGTGGCGAATTCCGTGGGCTCGCGAAAAAGACACTGCCCGACACCAATGCGCGGCGTGCCTTCTGGGAGCGGGAGCTGCAGGGCGCTTTCGCGGAGCTCGTCTATGCCGGGCGCGAGGACGAGGCGAGGACGCACCTCGAAAAATCCTTCGCGGCCACCCATCCCGCGCGGGTGGGCGAGGTCTACCTGGTTGGAGCCGGCCCCGGCGATCCCGACCTGCTGACCTTTCGCGCATTGCGCCTGATGCAGCAGGCGGACGTGGTGGTGCACGACCGGCTGGTGTCGCAGCCCATCCTCGACCTGTGCCGGCGCGATGCCGACTTCATTTACGTCGGCAAGGCGCGCTCCCACCACACCGTGCCGCAGGAGGACATCAACCAGCTACTGGTGCGGCTGGCCGGGGAGGGCAAGCGCGTGTGCCGGCTGAAGGGGGGCGATCCCTTCATCTTCGGCCGCGGGGGCGAGGAGATCGAGGAGCTGGCGGCGGCGGGCATTCCCTTCCAGGTCGTTCCGGGTATCACCGCCGCCAGTGGCTGCGCCGCCTATGCCGGCATTCCGCTGACGCATCGCGACTATGCGCAGTCGGTGCGCTTCGTCACCGGCCACCTGAAGGAAGGTTCGCCTGAACTGCCCTGGCAGGAGCTGATCCACGAGCACCAGACGCTTGTTCTTTATATGGGGTTGACCGGGCTGGAGCACATTTCCCGGCAACTGATTGCCCATGGCATGGCGGCGGACATGCCGGTGGCCCTGGTCTCGCAGGGCACCACGCCGCAACAGAAGGTCGTGGTGGGCACGCTGGCCGATATCGCCGGCAAGGTGGCGGGGAGCGGGATCCATGCGCCCACCCTGACCATCGTTGGACGCGTGGTGGAACTGCGCGACAAACTTAACTGGTTCATGCCGGACTGAGGTCCGGCGCCCCCTTCGAATTCCTCTTCCGGGGAGGCTCGCCGACCCCGCTGCGCCACCCTGGTGCGTGCCTTACCCCGCTTTGCGGGTAGCACATCTGCTGTCGTCAAAAAATTCTTCGATCGTTGTTTTTCGTGATGCTCATCTAGGCTAAATTGCTTATTCGGTCACAGTTCCGGCATAGGCTGCTGCAGGCCTGGAATGCCGGCCTTCCGTGCTCCCTCCAACGGCGCCACGGCCTTCCGGCGGGTCGCCGTGAAGCGCCAGCCCGGCGTCGAAACAGAATAATTAAAGTCCTTTATAACAAGGGGATACGGATGTTTTTTAATGCAGTCTTAAAGGGGTTTCACGGGCGTATGGCCGTCGGTGCGGGACTGGTGTTCCTGGCCATGCCCGCGCTCGGCGAGGATCTTCTCGGCATCTACCAGGCTGCCCAGGCCAACGACCCCAAGTTCCGCGGCGTCCAGCAGCAGACGCTGGCCACGGGGCAGCAGGCCAAGCAGCTGCGCGCCGGCTACCTGCCGCAGGTGAGCGTGGAGCTGCAGCGCATCGAGACGGACCAGACCGTCATCAGCTCGGACAACCAGATCTTCCAGCAAGGCAACGCCAACTACGGCACCGACGACCTCAGCCTGTCGCTGTCGCAGGCGATCCTGCGCTGGGACCGCATCGAAGGCTGGAAGCAGTCGCGCCTGCAGGAAGACCAGGCCGACGCGCGCCAGGTCCAGGCGACCCAGGACCTGCAGATGCGCGTCGCCGAAGCCTACTTTGGCGCGCTGGCGGCGCGTGACGCCGTCATCCTCTCGCGCGCCGAGCTTGCCTCCGCGACGCGCCAGTATGAGGACGCCGACGCGCGCTACCGCCGCGGCCTGGCCCGTCGCACGGACCAGCTCGATGCGCAGGCGCGCATGTCGCAGGTCGAAGCCGGCCTGATGGCCAAGCAGAACGCCTATGAGGACGCGCTGGAAGCCTTGCGCGAACTCACCGGCCGCACGCCGGAGACCCTCAATCCGGTCGCCCGCGAATTGCAGCTCGCCGCGCCGGACCCGGTGTCCGTGGACAGCTGGATCAAGGCCGCGGCCGACGGCAACATCGAGATCCAGGTGCAGCGCATGGCGGTCGACATTGCCGATCGTGAAGTGGAACGCCAGCGCGCCGGCCACTATCCCACCCTGGACCTGCGCTTCCGCCACAACGAACGCACCACCGATGGCTCGCTCTTCGGCGGCGGCAGCGAAACCGAATCCGACGAAATCACCCTGGCCTTCAATGTGCCGCTCTACAGCGGTGGCTCCGTCTGGGCCAAGCGCAAGGAAGCTGCCGCGCGCCATGAACAGAGCAAGGAAGAACTCGAGCGCGTGCGCCGCGAAGTGGAGCGCCAGACGCGCGCCGCCTACCAGGGGCTGCTGAGCGCGATCCGCCGCGCCCGCGCCCTGGAGCAGGCCGTGAAGGCGCAGGAACTCGCGGTGGAAACCAAGCGCCGCGGCTTCCAGGCCGGGCTCTACACCAGCATGACCGTGCTGGATGCCGAGGAAGACCTCTATGCCGACCGCTACGAGTACGCCCTGGCGCGTTACGACTACCTGGTGAACTGGGTGAAGCTGCGCCGCGCCACGGGCCAGCTCACCGGCAACGATCTGGCATCGCTGAACGCGCAACTCGTCAGCCCGGAAGCGGAAGCCCCCGTGGATGTGCCGGCGGAAGCGCCGGTAAATGGCGCGGTCGAAGGCGCACCGGTCACGCCGGCGCCCACCGATCCGGCCGCCGCGGCGCCTCGTTGAAAGCGGCGCCGCAAGCGCGCCGCCATTGCTGCACTAACAAGCACCGCCGCTGACAAGGGCGGTGACAAGAAGAAGTCAAACGGAAGCAAGGCAGGCGCCACCAGGCGCCCGCACAGAGGGGTCGGGTCATGGTCTTCGGATGGTTCAAGCGCAAGGGTTCACAGGCGTCCCGCATTGCTGCACAGCCAGAGCAGAACGCGGGTTTCCGGCGCAAGGTGCTGTTCGAGGCCATGGAGGGGCGTGTGCTCCTCTCCGGCGACTTCGGCCTGCCGCCGGACGACCTGAACGATCCGCTGACAACGCTGCCCGATGACGGCGCGGTGGTGGATGCGCTGAACGGCGAAGCGCTCAGCGCCGAACCGATTTCAGCGCCCGATGCCTATCCCGAGCTGCCTGCCGACCAGGCCGGCGACATGGTCGCCGGCAGCGAGATCGTCGCCAGCGGCGACGACAGCCTTTTCCTCACGGCCAGCGCCGACGGCGACGCCACCGTCACGGCCGATGCCGAGAGCTTCGTCCCGGCCGCGCTGCGCACCGAATGGATCGCCCAGCAGTCGCTGGGCGGCGCGAGCGAAGTCGTCATCGTCGACGGCAGCGTTGCCGAGATCGACAAGCTGATCGCGCAGATCCTGAATGCGCCGGTGGAAGACATCGCCGCGCTGCTGGCCGTGGCCGACAGCTCGACCAATGAAGTCGTGGCCGATGACGCCACCAGTCCGTCCGCCGGGGATACGGCCGCCACCGACACCACGACCGCCACCCCCGCAGTGGTAGAAGCAGACACCGGTCCGCGCGTCATCAGCTGGGCGCGCGCCGACGGCAGCCAGCTCGACATCGTCATCCTCGATGCGACGCGCGACGGCGTCGCGCAAATCAGCGACATCCTCGCCAACTATGTCGGCCTCACCGCCGTGCACCTGCTTTCCCACGGCGCGCAGGGCAGCGTGCGCCTCGGCACCAGCACGCTCTCCACCAGCCGCCTCGATGACGAGCAGGCGCGCCTTGCCACCTGGGGCCGTGCCCTGGCGGCCGACGGCGACCTGCTGCTCTATGGCTGCGACGTCGGGCACGAGGAAGCGGGCGTCACCTTCGTGCAGCAGCTGGCGGTGTTCACCGGCGCGGATGTCGCGGCCTCCGACGACAGCACCGGCAGTGGCGGGGACTGGATCCTCGAGGTCTCCACCGGCGTGATCGAGACGGCGGCCTTCGCGGTCGAGCCTGCCGGCATCTGGAACTACACGCTGGCCAACATCACCGGCACGGCCGGCAACGACAACCTGACCAGCCTGGCCAGCAACGACACGCTGATCGGCCAGGCCGGCAACGACAACTATGTCTTCAACAACACCTTCGGTACCGACGTCGTTTCCGAGGCGGGCACCGGTGGCGTCGACGACACCCTCGACTTCAGCGCCGTCACCAGCGACCTGACCTTCACCATCTATACCGGCGGCAAGATCGAGGTCACCGCCGGCGGCAGCAACAAGGTCACCGCCACCAATGTCGAGAACATCACGGGCGGCACCGGCACCAACACCTTCATTTTCAAGGACGGCGCCAGCCTCAAGGGCAACCTCCTCAGCGCCGGCGGCACCAACGTCTTCACCTTCGAAGGCGCGGCGGCCATCCGCATCGACCAGCTCAATAACCAGATGAACCGGGTCGTGGAAGACGCCGTTGTAACGGCCGACACCATCAACAGCGGCAGCGGCGACGACCGCATCCTGGGCGATAACAGCTCCGAGGTCATCAACGGCAATGCCGGCGACGACCTGCTGGCCGGCAACGGCGGCAACGACACCCTCACCGGCGGCGCCGGCAACGACCGGCTCTACGACGAAAAAGTCTCGACCGGCACCACGACTCCCGCCAACACCGGCAACGACACCTTCACCGGTGGCGCCGGCGACGACACCTACACCATCTCGCGCGATGCCTGGGGCACCGACAAGGTGGTGGAAGCCGCGAGCGGCGGCACCGACACCCTCGACCTGTCCGACCTCAGCGCCAACCTCACCATGACGGTCGGCGCGGCGGCCACCGGCTTCAGCATCGTCAACGGTGCCAACACCCTGACCGGCGCCGGCGCGGGCTCCATTGTCGACGTGGAAATCGTGAAGCTGGGCAGTGGCATCAACACCATCGCGCTGGATGACGGCTGGCTGGACGGCCTCACCATCACCAGCGCGGCCTCGCCGGCGAGTGCAGTGCTCGATCTGTCCCTGGTCAGCGCTGATCTCGAGATCGAGCTCGGTGCCAACGGCGATGTCACCGTCTCGAACGGCACGAGTACGCTGAACCTCACCGGCATCGCGTCCATCAAGGGCGGCACCGGCACCAATGTTTTCTATGTCACCGCCGACAGCACGCTTTCCGGCGCGATCACGCAGACGGCGAGCAAGGCCGCTGGCGAAACCAATGTGCTGGACTACACGAAATTCACCGGCAGCGAAGCCGTGGCCGTGGACATGGCCGCGGGCCGCGCCACCGGCCTCATGGCCGACAGCGCCGTCACGGCGGCCTTCGAGCAGCAGCAGCTCACGCTGACCGGCGCCACTGGCGGCACCTTCACGATCGGTCTCGATACCGCCACTGTCGAACTGGCCTGGGACGCGAGCGCCGATGATATCGAGACGGCGCTCAAGGCCGTGCCCGGCGTCGGCGACGTCAGCGTCACCGGCAGCGGTCCTTTCGAGATCACCTTCGGCGACTGGAAGTGGGATCGTGCGGCGCTGACCGTCGACGGCAGCGGCCTCACCGGCACCACGCCTTCCGCCAGCGTCACCACCGTGACGGAGGGCGTCGCGGCATTCACGGGCAACGCCTTTGCCGGCGTCGGCAAGGTCGTGTTCGGCGACGGCACCAGCCTCTTCATCGGCAGTGCGGCGGCGACCACCGTCGAGGCCAGCGGCGGCGGCGCCGTGATCGATGGCGCCACCGGCGCCATCGACTACACCTTCACCGATGCGCGCAGCATTTCCGTCAGCGAGCGCGTCGCCGGCAGCGCGACGACCGCCGAAGTGCAGCGTCTCGTGATCAAGGGGGAGGGCGGCAGCTTCACCCTGACGCTGGGCGACAAGACCACGGGCGCGATCAGCTGGGACGCCACAGACGCCACGCTGGCCACCAGCATCCAGACGGCGCTCAACGACGTGCTTGGCGTCAACACCGTGACGGTCGCCGCAGCAGGCACGGACACGTTTGATGTCACCTTCACGGCCAACGGCGTCAAGCCGGCCTTCACCTATGACCTTGCCAACCTGGAAGGAGTGACCACGGGCAGCCGTGGCAGTTCCTCCGTGGTCGGCAGCTCGGCCGCCGACCAGCTCGTGGCCGGCGCGCGCGGCGACCATATCGACGGCGCCGGCGGCGACGACACCCTCGTCGGCAACAGCGGCGGCGACACCCTGGCGGGTGGCGCCGGCCTCGATGCCATCGACGGCGGCGGCGGCGACGACACGCTGTCCGGCGACGCCGGCAAGGACACGCTCAAAGGCGGCGCGGGCGACGATACGCTCGTTGGCGGCGCGGGCGACGACTCGCTCATCGGCGGAACCGGCGACGACACCTATACGTTCGAGAATGGCTGGGGCAGCGACACCCTCACCGAGCTGGTGAAGGGCGGCGGCGAGGGCGACACCGTCGACTTCAGCGCCGTCACCGCCAACATGACCTTCGTGCTCTCCAACGGCTACATGCAGGCCGGCACCGGCGCCTTCACGCCGACCGTCGCGCAGGACCTGCTCAAGAGCACGACGCAGTCCACCGGCGAAGTCGGCGGCAGCTTTGCGGCCGGCGACCTGCTCACCGTGGGCAGCGACAAGGAAGCCGCCACGCCAACCGCCCCGCATGACGAAAGCTTCTTCGCCATCGAGACCGTGAAGCTCCCGGCCGCCGACAGCACCGTGCTGTTCGGCAACGACTGGAGCCAGGGCGTCGGCACCGCCGCCGTGCTGACCCCGGAACTGCTGCGCAACTTCTTCGACATGGGCGACCGCGAGCTGACGCTCGACACCGAGGCGCTCAGCGCGGCCGGCAAGCTGCTCGTCCTGGATTTCCGCCAGGTCACCGACGGCCTCGAGTTCGAGTTCGAGAAGGTCATGGAGACCGACGCCGACGGCAACGAGACCGGCGCCTGGCATGTGCAGCTCACCATCGAGAAGACCGCGGATCTTGCGCTGCCCTTCGTGGAGGACCCGATCGGCGAGGCCAGCTACGGCAAGCTCGTCATCACCCATATCGACGCCAACACGACGATCTACGGCGGCCGTGAGGAAAACACCTTCAAGCTCAAGGACGACGTTGTCGTCGACGCCGACATCATCGGCGGGGAAGGGGTGCGCAACCTCGGCGGCCTGCTCAGCGTCGACACGCTGAACGGCCTGATGGCGCTGGAACTGCCCGAGTTCATGGTGAAGAACACCATCGACTACACGGGCAGCGATTTCCTCGACGCGACCCTGGTGCGGCTGGGCGAATCCAGCGCCAGCGTCGTCACCAACCTCGACAACGACAGCGACGGCCTGCGCGAAGTGCAGCAGCTGAAGCTGACGAGCGTCACCGGCGGCACCTTCACGCTGACCCTGGGCGGCAGTACCACCGGCCCCATCACCTACAGCTCGACGCCGGCCACGCTGGTCGCCAACGTCCAGGCGGCGCTCACCGCCTCGCTCGCTTCGCACAACATCACGGCTTCCGCCGGCGCCGAGGCCGGCACGGTCAAGCTCACCTTCGCGGCCGAGCAGGACCAGGCGCTCATCGTCGCCAATGACGTGTCGCTGGCCGGCGCCGGCAAGAGCATCGCCGTCACCGAACTCACCGAAGGCGCGCGCGCCAACGAAACGCAGCGCTTCGGCTACAGCGCCGAGGCCGGCACCTTCACGCTGACCTATAACGGCCAGACCACGGCGGCGATTGCCTGGAACGCCACGGCGGCGGACGTCGAAACCGCCCTGGAAGCGCTGACCTCGGTCAACGCCGGCGGCGTCACTGTCAGCGGGACCGGGACCTACAACAATCCCTTCGTCTTCGAATTCACCGACGTTGCGGACAAGTCCGCCGCCGGCGCTTTCCACCAGCTCGCCGCCGTGTCGTCCGATCTCGCGCGCAGCGATCAGAAGCTGGCGGTCAGTACCGTCACTGAAGGCACGGCGCCGCTGAAGGAAATCCAGCAGATTGATGTGGATGCCACCGGCGGCGATTTCACGCTGACGTTCGGTACCGAGACCACAGGCAACATCGACTGGAATGCCGATGCCGCCGCCGTGAAGGCCGCGCTCGAGGCGTTGCCCAACGTCACCACGGTGAACGTCACCGGCAGCGGCACCGCGGCCGATCCCTGGCTGGTCGAGTTCGTCGACCACACCGAAGGCAGCAACGCCCCCGAACTCGTGGTGTTCGATTGGGGCCTGGAAGGCAACACCCGGACCGGCACGGTCACGACCGTGCAGGACGGCACCGCCACGGCCTCTGCCAACGAAGTGCAGCGCATCGAATCCGCGCTCACCACGGGCAAGTTCTATCTTGAGTACGACGGCGAGCGCACCGCGGCCATTGCCTGGAATGCCAGCGACGCCGACGTGAAGGCGGCGCTGGAAGCGCTGAATCCGGTCGCCACCGCCACCGTGAAGCTGGTCAGCGAAGGCGCCGACCCCGGCACCAACGAGAAGCAGTCCATCACGCGCAGCGCCGAGGGCGGAACTTTCACGCTGACCTTTGCCGGCCAGACCACGGCGGCTATCGACTGGGACGCGACGGCAGACGAGATCGCCGACGAGCTCGAGTCGCTGTCCAATGTCAGCTCCGTCACGGTCACCGGCGACGGCAGCGAAAACTCCCCCTGGATCGTCGAGTTCGTCGCCACCAGCGAAGTCTCGAAGAACGTGCCGCTGATGACCGTCGACAGCTCGGCCCTCACGCGTGAAAAGGAAATCGAGGTCAACGTCACCCGCAGCGGCAGCGCCGGCAGCTACAGCTGGGACGTTACCTTCACCACGCCGGCGGCGACCGACGTCGCCCAGCTTGGCGTGGTCGAGCCCGGCACCTATACGCAGCACGCCTCGCAGTTCACCGGCAAGCTGCTCAACATCGGCAATGTCACGTACGCCGGTGCCGCCAATCTCATGATCGGCAGCAATATGGGCGTATCGGCCGAGGACATGCGCGCGCTCTGGCAGAGCAGCAATTTCCTGTCCGATCCCAAGGCTGCCTTCGCCACCTGGTTCAGCGGCCTCTCGGCGTCTGCCAAGGACGCCATCCTCAACGGCAACTTCTCGGGCGCGGACCGCTTCGAGATCGGCGGCAATCCGCTCACCGACGCGCTCGACTTCGAAGACAACATCGAGGACAGCAGCCTCGGCGACACCGCCCAGAACATTGCCAAGATCGGCAATTCGCTGCTTGGCTCGGTGGCCGGTGAATTCATTCCGGAGACCTTCTCCCCCGGCGTGCATATCCTGGCCGGCATGACCGGCGGCGACACCTACGCCTTCAGCGGCGTGTGGGGCGTCGCAGCCGTGGTGGAAGTGCCGGACATCGTGATCAAGGGCGTCACCGTGCCCGAGGCTTTCGACACCCTGGATCTCTCGGGTGTCGACGCCGACCTCGAGATCACCGTCTACGAGATCACCACCGCCAATATCGCCACCTTCCAGAAGCTCTTCGCCAATGTCGAGGGCGAGGAGGGCGTGCTGGCCACCAACAGCATGCCGGCACTGGCCATCGGCTCCAACGTCGTCATCGTGCGCGACGGCATGCTCAACACGGAGGCGGAAGCCTTCGGCATCGGCGAGATCCCCGAGCCCATTCCCAACGGCAACTACATCATCGCCAACGACATCGAGAACATCATCGGTGGCGAGGGTGAGACCACCATCAGCTTCGTCGGCAACGCCAAGCTGGCCGGCACGGTGAGTGCCGGCGGCGACCTCGTGCTCGACTATTCGCGCTACTACGACCCCAGCGGCATCCAGGTCGACGCCGGCGCCGGCGTCGACTACGCGTTCGAGCTTTTCGATCCCAACGATTTCCTGCCGCAGTGGTATATCGATCTCTTCGGCAAGCAGGACGAAGTCAACCTCTTCGAGTACACCTTCGGCAGCGCCGAGGCCGTCAGCGGTTCCCGCATGTTCGGCCTCGAGGCCGTGCTGGCCGCCTGGGGCGTGCCCGCGGTCGGCGAGTTCATGAGCAACTTCGCCGTGTCGTCGCTGACCGGCATCACCGGCTCCGACTGGAACGACACCTTCACCGGCAATGACGGCGACAACAGCTTCAATGTCGGCAATGGCGGCACTGACACCATCGCCGGCATGGACGGCGACGACATGGTCGGCTTCGGCGATGCGGAGGAGAGCGGCGTCGTCGTCGACCTCGGCGCGCAGCAGGCCTGGTACACCGACGGCGATGTGGGCAGCGGCTACAGCGCCGAGGTCACCGCGGAAATCTACAGCGGCGCCCAGGAAGTGCAGCGCCTGGTACTGGCCAACGTCGCCAGCGGCAACTTCACCCTCACGCACGGCACCACCACGACCGCCGCCATCACCTGGAACGCCGACGAAGACGTGCTGCTCGGCAACATCCAGAGCGCGCTCGATGCCGCCTTCGGTGCCGACAAGCTCTATGCCGGCTCGTCCGCCGACAACACCTTCGAATTCATCTTCGCCACCGACGGCACGCAGACGCCGATCAGCATCACCACCGCCGGCCTCACGCCGGCCGCGGCGATCAGCGCCAGCATCACCGAGCAGACCGCCGGCAACGCCGGCACGGCGGAAGTGCAGCGCCTGGTGCTCGCCAACGTGCAGGGCGGCACCTTCACGCTGACCCAGGGCGCCAACACCACGGCCGCCATCACCTGGAGTGCCACGGAGGCCACGCTGGCCGCCAGCATCCAGGCGGCGCTCAATACTGCGCTGGCCCCCAGCTCCGTCACGGTCACCTCGACCGCCGACAACAGTTTCGACATCACCTGGAGCGCCAACGGCGCCCAGGCTGCGCTCACCGCGAACACCGCCTCGCTGCAGGCCATCGGCGCCACGGTCAGCGAGCTTGCGGACGGCACGCAGGACAACTCCGTCCAGACCGTGCTTCACGACGGCTTCGACGGCGCGCAGGAAGTCCAGAACCTGGCAATCACCGCCACGGGGGGCAATTTCACCCTCACGCTGGGCGAGTGGACCACGGGCAACATCACCTGGGCTGCCGACGACGCGACGCTGAAGGCCAACCTCCAGGCGGCGCTCGACGCCGTGCTGGGCGCCGGCACCGTCACCGTCGAGACCGCCGACGACGCCGACAACTTCACCGTCACCTTCAGCGCCACCGCGCCGCAGCAGCTGCTCACCGCCAACGTGGCGGGCCTGACCGGCACCGGCGCCAAGGTGGCGGTCAGCGAACTCGAATCCGGCGCCTGGTGCAGCGGCAGCTTCACGCTCACCTACGGCAGCGAAACCACGGCGGCGCTGGCCGCCGACGCCAGCGCGGACGACGTCAAGGCCGCCCTGGAGGCGCTCACCGGCATCACTGAAGTCCTCGTCCTGGGCGCCGGCACGCCGGACGATCCCTGGAACATCATCTTCATCGACGCCGATCTCGACAGCGGCGATTTCAAGCCGCTCACCATCGACAGCAGCAACCTGAAGCAGGTCATCACCCAGGTCGACACCGCCGCACAGGCGGGCGTGAAGGAAGTGCAGACGCTGACCTTCACCGGCGCCAACGGCAGCACCGCCGGCAGTTTCACGCTGACCGTGGCCGGCCACACCACCGACGCCATCACCTGGAGCGCCACCGACGCCACGCTGAAGGCCGCCATGCAGAAGGCGCTGGACAAGGCGCTGGGCAGCGGCGTGGTCAGTGTCGCCACGACCGGCAGCAACGACGTCTTCGCGCTCACCTACAACAACGCCGGCGCGCAGGCGACCGTCGCCAGCGCCGATGTCACCGGCATCACCACCGCGGCGCCGACCTTCGGCGCGGCCGTCGCCACCGCCGGCAGTAACGAAAGCCCGGCCACGACCGAAACGCAGCAGCTCAAGTTCACCAACGCCACCGGCGGCACTTTCACGCTGACGCTGGGCGAGCAGACCACCGCGGCCATCACGTATTCCGCGACCGATGCCACGCTGCTCACCAATATCCAGAACGCGCTGAACACGCTGCTCGGCACCGGTGTCGTCACCGTCACCGACAGCGGCACCTCGACCTTCGACATCGCCTGGACCGCCAACGGCCACCAGCCGGCTTTCACGGCGGCCACCGCCAGCCTCACCGGCACCAATGCCGGTGTCGAGATCAGCACGCTCAACGACGGCCATGCCGCCAACGCCGTGCAGTCCTTCGGCCACAACGCCGATGCCGGCTTCTTCACCGTCACCTACGGTGGCCAGGTCACCGCGCCCCTGGCGCACGACGTCACTGCCGAACAGCTGCGCGACGAACTCAAGGCCCTGGGCAACATCCACGAAGTGGAAGTGGAACTCACCGCCAGCGCCGGCGTGCAGGAAGTGCAGCGCCTGGTGGTCGATGCCACCGGCGGCAGCTTCACGCTCACCTTCGGCAGCCAGACCACGGCCGCCATTCCCTACAGCGCCACGGAAGCGACGCTGGCCGCGAGCATCGAGAGTGCGCTCAACGCCATCCTCGGCGCCGGCACCAATGTCAATGTGAGCTCGGGCGCTGAAAACACCTTCGACGTGAAGTTCAACACGGCCGTGCCGCAGGCGGCGATCACCGCCACCACTACCAGCCTCACCGGCGGCGCCGGCACCGTCACCATCAGCGAGGAAACGGCCGGCTCACGCCCGAATACCGTCCAGAGCCTGGTGCATGACGGTTTCTCCGGCACCTTCAAGCTGAGCTATGGCACGCAGCAGACCGCGGCGATCGCCTGGAATGCGACGCCGGCCGCCATCGCCACGGCGCTGGAGGCCCTGGGCGACATCACTGACGTCACTGTCACCGGCAGCGGCACTGCCGCCAGCCCTTGGGCCATCACTTTTGTCGACGCCACGCTGGAAGAGGGCGCCTTCAAGGCGCTGACGCTCGACGCCGCGCTGCTCGTGCACGTACAGACCGCCATCGACACCACCAGCGCCGGCACGCCCGCCAACGCGACGCAGACTTTTGGCCACGACGCCGACCGCGGCGTCTTCAGCCTCAGCTACAACGGCGAGTCCACCTCGCTGCTGGCCGCCAACGCCACCGCGGCGCAGGTCGAGGCCGCGCTGCTCGCCCTGGAGGGCATCACCGCCGTCACCGTAACGGGCAACGGCACGATCGCCTCGCCGTTCAGCTTTGCTTTCACCGGCGCCACGCAGAACGCCGGCAACTACTACGAGCTCGGCATCGAGACCAACGGTCTCGCCCACGCCGGCAAGGACACCTGGACCGGTGGCCTGCTGCGCGCCGCCGGCACCACGCCGGGCGAAGCCGCCGATGTCACCATGAGCTCCATCGAGCAGATCGAGGGCTCGGGCAACGACGACATCTTCATCGGCGACGGCGAGGACAACGTCTACAAGTTCGTGGGCGAGTGGGGCCACGACGTCATCTATGAAAGCATCGATGGCGGCGACGACCGCCTCGTCTTCGAGGACGACGACGGCGAGAAACTGGAAGGCGTCAAGGCCAAGGTGCTCGGCAACGGCGTCACCTTCTACTGGACGGGCGACGAGAACAATCCCACCGCCTCGCTCTACGCCTTCAATACCGAAGGCGCGCCGGACGACGAGCGCGGCCTGCTGGCCGCCTTCCGCGAGGACGTGATCGACGCGGGCATCGAGACCTTCTACAAGGACACGGTGCTGGGTGGCCTCAGCGGCATCTTTTCGCTGACTGCTGACAGCAGCGGCAGCGTCACCACCGAACTCACCGAGGCGGAACTTGCGCCTGTCGTCGAGGAAGCCATTTCGCGCTGGGTCGCGGCAGGCGCCGACGAAGCCTTCCTGCGCGGCCTGCGCTTCGAGCTCAGCGATCTCGGCGCCGGCGTCATCGGCCAGACCGGCCTCAACAAGATCTATCTGGACCGCACGGCCAACGGCAATGGCTGGTACGTGGACGCCACGCCCGCCGACGATGCCGAGTTCGCCGTGGACGGCGCGGGCTATCTCGCCTGGGCCGCGGAAGGCACGAGCGCGGCCGAGGGCATGGACCTGCTCACCGTGGTCATGCACGAGATGGGGCACCAGCTCGGCATGCCGCACGACGGCACGATCGATTCCATCATGCGCGACTCCATGGCCGAAGGCATGCGCATCACGCTGCCGCAGGGCGGCACGGGGGAGGGCAGCGTGCTGGGCGCCTTTGCCGGCGCACAGGACGACCAGGAGAAGATCCTCAACGGCCTTACCGTCTTCCGTGACTGGGCCGACGGCTTCGGCGACAGCGTCGACAGCTATTTCGGCAGCCTGACGCTGCCGCTGCTCGACATCAGCATCGGCGAAATCCTCGACGACGGCCTCGATGCCGCCGCCACCGGCGTCGGCGACGCCATCGCCGACGGCATGGACGCGCTCTACGATTCCGTGGAGGCCTATTTCACGGCCGCCGGCAACGGCGCCACCGTGCAGGGCATGATCGATTACCTGCAGGCCGACACCGCGCTGACCGGCCTCGTGCAGATCGACCGCTCCGGCTCCACCAATCCCAATGAATTCGTCGTCGTCATCCGCACGGTCGGCTACCAGGACAACGTCGACCTTAGTGTCGACGCGCTCGGCGGCTTCTTCTCGGTCGAGGGCGACCAGATCGGTGTCGAGGCGGCCATCGACCTCACCTTCATCTTCGGCCTCGACGAGAACGGCGACTTCTACGTCGAGCAGCCGGGCGTCACCGCCGGCTTCCAGGTCGGCCACGCCGCGCACGATATCGTCGATGTCCTGGCCGACGACAACGGCATCGCCGACGGCGGCAATGCACGCTTCTCCATCGCGGGCGACATCTCCGCCGGCTTCGGCACGGGCGATGACATCGCCGTGCTGGATTCCTACGGCAACGACGGCTACTACCGCGTCCTCGGCGTCGCCTATGACAGCGTCAACGACGTCACCCTGATCACCATCGACGGCACGGTCGGCTACGACGTCGCGCAGGGCTCGCTGCGCAACACCTACGATTTCGGGCTCAACGTCGGTCCCTTCGGCGTCGAGGTGAACAACGGCATCATCGGCGTGCACGCCGAGGTGGAATTCGGCACCGACGCGCACCTGCTGGTGTCCGACCTCGACGAGGCCGGCTTCCTCGGCCTGATCGGCATGCCGGACCTGGATGCCGACGCCGGCTATGAGGTCTTCCTGCCGGTGTCCTTCGGTGGCGTGTTCTCGGGCGTGGACGGCGAGCTGGGCGCGATCTCCGCGTTCAGCGGCGACCTGCCGGCCGGCGCTTCCTTGCTGGAGATGATCGCGGCGGTGCCCAACACGGTGAACGTGTACGGCATGGACGAAATCTTCGACATGCAGGGCATCTCGCTCGACATGATCATCCAGGGCCTCTACATGGTCCTCGACGAACTGGTCGGCACCGAACCCGGCACCGTGGTCGAGGCCGCGGTCACGGAACTCACCACCGGCGTGGCCGGCACGGCGGAAACGCAGCAGGTTTCCTTTGAGAACGTTACCGGCGGTACTTTTGCGCTGAATCTCGGCGAGGTCACCACCGGGAACATCGCCTGGAGCGCCACCGACGCCACGCTCGCCGCCAACATCCAGGCCGCGCTCGACAGCGCGCTGGGCACCAGTGCGGTCACGGTCAGCACGACGGCGGCCGGCACCTTTGCGCTGGCCTTCGCCGAAGCAGGCGACCAGCAGTCCTTCCGCGTGCTGCAGGGCGACCTGGACGGGCAGGGCGTCAGCGCCAACGTGATCCAGACCACGGCCGGCAGCGGCACCGCCGCCGTGCAGCGCCTCACCCTGGGCAACGCCGTCGACGGCAGCTTCACGCTGACCTCGGGCAGCGACGTCACGGCCGCCATCGACTGGGACGCCGACGACCGCGACATTGCCGCCGGCATCGAAGCCGCGCTCAATGCCGCCGCCATGTTCGGCGCCGGCGCGGTGAACGTCACCGTGTCGGGCTCGCGCAGCTATGACATCACCTGGCGCGCCGCCGGGCCGCAGTCCGCCCTGAGCGTGGACAGCACCGGCCTTTCCGCCGGTGAGCCGGGCGCGATCTACGACAGCATCCCGCTCATCAACAAGTCCGCCGCCGAACTGCTGGGCGGCGGCGGGGTGGACTTCCTGGCCGCCATGCGCGACGCCATCGGCGAGGCACGCGATCTCTCGAATAACATCCAGGAACTGCAGAACTACCTGAACAACGGCATCGCCGAAGTGCTGGGCCTCGACGTGCCGGGCATCGCCATCACCGAACAGGTGGCCGGCACTGTCTCCACGGCGGAAGTGCAGCGCCTCGCCATCAGCGAGACCACGGGCGGCGTGTTCTCGCTCGCCCTCGGCGCGACCAGCACCGGCGCCATTGACTGGACCGCCGACGATGCCGCGCTCGCGACGAACATCCAGAACGCACTGAATGCGGCGCTCGGCGCCAGCACGGTCAGCGTGGCCGCCGTTGCCGGCGAGCCGGGCAATTTTGACATCACCTGGAGCGCCAACGGCGCCCAGTCGGACCTGACGGCGGAAACCGGCGATCTCGCGGGCACCTTCGACCTGATTGCCATGTCCTATGCGGACAACACCTTCAACTTCGGCCTGTCCGCGGAATTCAGCGCGCACTACGACGACGCCTTCGGCATCACCCTGGCGGACCTCGGCGACCTCGTCGGCCTGCCCGAGCTGGATGACGTCGGCCTCGACCTCTCTGCCTCCGCCGCGCTCGACCTCGACGCCAGTGCGCTGTTCGAGCTCGGCTTCGGCTTCGATCTCTCCAACGTCATCGATCCGGAATTCTTCATCACCGACACCACCGGCATCGAGCTCTCGGCCAGTGCTCAGCTCTCCAACCTCGACATCACGGCGGCCTTCGAGGTCGCCGGCGTCGACGTCGGCATGTTCGCCGTGGACGGCAGCGCCGGTGTCTCGCTTGAAATGAGCCTCGGCCTCATCGAGGGCGCCGACGACGGCCGCTACGATCCGCTCGACCTGACGCTGGACGACGTGGAAGCCGTGATTACCGGCAATGCCTTCGTCGACCTGCCGCTTTACTTCCCGCTGGAATCGCTGCCGGCCGGCGGCACCGAAGACGATCGCAACGGCGACGGCTACGGCGACAACGTGCTGCACCTAGAGGCCAGCTTCGAGTACGACGCGCTCAACAACGAGCTCGGCTACGACACCGAATACGTGGTGCCGGACCTGGTGCCGAACTTCGGTTCGACCTGCTGGGCGACCAGGCCACGACCAGCAACGAGATCCAGAAGATCGTCTTCGCCGGCGTCACCGGCGGCAGCTTCGTGCTGACCCAGGGCGCGCAGTCCACGGCGGCCATCAACTGGAGCAGCGATGCCGCGACCCTGCGCGACAGCGTGCAGGCGGCACTCGACACTACGCTGGGCGCCGGCACGGTCGAAGTCTCGGCCGCCGAGGGCAGGGTGGAGATCCTCTTCACCAGCGCCGGCGAGAAGGTCGACTTCTCCGTCAACGCCACGGCACTGACCGGCACCACGCCGACCGCGACCGTCAGCGAAGCGCCCGTGCGCACCGACGGCAGCACGCTGCTGTGGCGCACCGACGACGGCTTCTGGACCAGTGTCCCGACCGGCCAGCCTTATTACGAAGACGGCGGCCTGGGTTCCGCGCTGCAGGATGCCGTCGCCAACGGCGACAGCGTCGTCGATCTCGTGCGCCAGTACCTCTTCGACAAGCTCGGCAGCTACATCAAGGTGCCGGTCTACGACGCGGACGGCATGCCCACCTTCGATGAGGACGGCAACCCGGACTACACCGTCGCCACCAGCGCCGACGACATCCAGCTCGGCATCGACGAGACCGGCGCGCTCACCTTCAACGTCCTGCTCGCCGGCAACATCTTCAGTGTCGACGTGCCCATCGACTTCTCGCTGGCCGCGCCCGGCCTGCCGCTCTCGCTGGAAGTGGCGCCGGGGTCCGAGGTCAACATCACGCTGGATTACTTCTTCGGACTGGGCTTCGGCTTCGACAGCAGCGGCTTCTTCATCGATGCCGAGGGCATCACCGAAGACGGCGCGGAGCTCTCGCTGCAGCTGAATGCGCTGCTCTCCGACGGCACCGAGATGACCGGCGTGCTGGGCCTGCTCGGCGCCGAGC
The DNA here is from genome assembly GCA_029237815.1 of Moraxellaceae bacterium. Taxonomy (GTDB): domain Bacteria; phylum Pseudomonadota; class Gammaproteobacteria; order Pseudomonadales; family Moraxellaceae; genus UBA2031. The sequence continues at coordinate 19,754 of JAQZBP010000002.1, read as the reverse complement.
TGTCGGAGGTCGGGGACGACGCCGACGGCAACTCCGGCCTCCGGGGCCAGTTCACCGTCGACATCACCGACAACAACGACGACCGCATCTACATCAGCGAGTTCGGCGCGATGGACATCACCGCGCGCCTCACGGCGGCGGCGAATGCCGACCTCAATGCCACGCTCGCCATCGCCGTGCCCGGCGTCGAGCCGGATGCGCTGCCCAAGGTCACCACGACCTTCCACTACGACCAGGTGTTCGCCAACGTCGAGTTCGGCACCGGCGGCAGTTCGACCAGTTTCTTCGAGCCGGCCGAGATCGTGCTGGAAGACGTTACCCTGGACCTCGGCAGCTTCATCAGCGACTTCCTCGGTCCCATCATCGATTCCGTGCACGACATCACCGAGCCGCTGGAGCCGCTGGTGGACGTGCTCACCACCGAGATCGGCATCCTCAAGCAGATGGGGGCGCCGCAAACGACGCTGCTGCAGATCGCCTCGACGCTGCTCGGCCAGACCAAGTACGCCGGCGTGGTGAAGGCGGTCAACGCCGTGGTGCAGATCATCGATCTCGTGCGCACCATCGATGCGTTCAACGACGCCGCCGATGGCGGGCCCATCGGCATCAACTTCGGCACCTTCACGATTGGCGGTACCAGCGGTGCCGCGACGATGGACAGCACGGCGCAGAACTTCAACGTCAATTCCGCGCCGCAGAGCGGCGGCAGCGCCGGGCAGCAGGCGGCAGCGAGCAGCCTGGTGAAGACCTTCGGCACCAAGGCTGGCGGCTTTGAGGTGCCCATCCTCACCAATCCGTCGAGCATCCTCGGCCTCATCACCGGCGATACCGCGGTCGACCTGTTCAAGTACAACCTGCCGGCGCTGGACCTGAACTTCCAGTACGTCAAGAGCATTCCGGTCCCGGGCCTCCCGGGCCTCAACGCCCGCTTCGGCGGCGGCGTCTCGGCCACCACCAACATCACCATCGGCTACGACAGCACCGGCCTCAACAACTGGCGCGCCGAAGAGCTCGAAGGCGTGGTGGAGGAGCAGGAGATTTACGTCGCCAACGCCACCGGCGGCACCTTCACGCTTACCTATGGCGGCGTCACCACGGATCCCATCGCCTGGGCCGAATCCGACACGCTGCTCGCCTCGCGCATCAACGCCGAGCTGGACAAGACCCTGACGGCCGCGCTGGGCGAGGGCCACGGCGTTTCGGTCACGGTCAGCGACACCGATACCTTCAAGGTCGTGTTCGAAGGCGAGGGCGACCGCGACACGCTCACGGCCGACAGCACCAACCTCACGGGCTCGAGCCCGTCGGTGGTGGTCAGCTCGCTCGTGGAGGGCGAGGACCCGGCCGATATCGTGGATGCGCTGCTCGCGCTGCCGGAGTACGCGCTGGAGGGCTTCTACCTCGACGACCACATCGTCGGTAGCGTCGACAATCCGGAAGCGACGATTTCCGCCACCATCATTGCCGGCGCCTCGCTCGGCATCGGCGGCCTCGTCGAGGCCGGCGTCGAAGGCAACATCACCGCGACCATCAATTTCGACCTCAACGACGTCGAAGCCTCCGACACACCGGGCAAGGTCTACGGCGACGAGCTGCTGACCCAGCTCGCCTGCGGCCCGCTCTGCGTATTCGATGTCAACGGCCAGCTCACCGCTGGCCTCGACGCCTTCCTGTGGATCGGCCTCGACCTCGGCTTCTTCGGCAAGATCACGCTGTTCGAGCACAACATCAACCTGTTCCGCGCCGTCATCGCGGAATTCAACTACACCTGCCCGGACGTGCCGCCCCCCATCCTCGGCAGCATCGACTATGACGGCAGCGGCACCATCGAGGCGGGTGAGAAGCTCGATGTCGTGATCAGCGAGGCCGAGCTAGTGGTCGGCAGCAGCACGACCAAGCCTGTCGTGCGCCTCGATGAAAACGGCAACAACCAGTACGACCGCTTCCTCTGGGACGCGCGCAACGGCACGACCGCCGGCACGCCCAACCCGGGCACGCTGGTGCTGAACGCCGGCTTGCTGGCCTCCCTGCGCGGCCCCGACTGGCAGGAAAGCGCGGACGAGAAGCTGGAGATCTCGCAGACCACGGTCACCGACCCGAACCTCAATGGCGGCGTGGCGACCAAGGTCATCAAGGTCTCCTACATGGGCCAGTCCAAGGAGTTCTTCAACGTCGGCGCCATCGAAGTCGACTTCGGCGCCGGCAATGACATCCTCGTCGTCAACAAGAGCGTCGAGGTCAATGTGGTCGCGCGCGGCGGCGACGGCTCGGACGACCTGCGCTACCTCGGCAAGGGCTTCGCCACGCTCTACGGCGGCAACGGCAACGACGTGCTGATGGGCTCCACCGGCGCCGACTTCCTCTACGGCGACGCCGGCGACGATTTGATCGACGCGGCGGCAGGCAACGACACCGTCGACGGCGGCGCCGACAACGACACCATCGCCGGCGGCCTCGGCAACGACTGGCTCAAGGGCGGTACGGGCGACGACCGCATCGCCGGCAACGACGGCGCCGACTACCTGGAAGGCGGCGACGGCGCCGACCGGCTCTCCGGCGACGCCGGCAACGACTGGGTGCTGGGCGACGCCGGCGCCGACACGCTCTACGGCATGGCCGGCACCGACACGCTGAAGGGCGGCGCCGACAACGACACGCTGGAAGGCGGCGCCGATGCCGACGCCATCTCGGGCGAGGGCGGCGACGACACCATCAACTGGCAGCTGGCCGATGCCGCCGACACCTTCGTCGACGGCGGCGCCGGCAACGACGCCCTGGTGATGGCGGCGACCACCGCCGACAACGTCATCAGCTTCACCACCGTGACCGGCCTGACCTCGGTCACGGCCACGGAAGACACCACGCAGTCGCCGAGCGCGACGCTGACGCGCGCCGCCACCGGCGCGCAGATCGCCATCGACGGCACGTTGATCACCAGCACTGCCGTCGAGCGCCTTTCCATGGACGCCAAAGCGGGCGAAGACACGGTCACCGTCAATTCGCTGGTGGGCACAGCGGTCACCGACCTCACGCTGGACACCGGCGTCAGCGACGGCAGCGCCGTCATGGAGACGCGTCCGGTCTTTGCGCCGGAGCTGGATGGCGCCGGCCGCCAGTTCATCTATGCCGCGATCACCACCAGCGCGACCACCGACACCAAGCTGCGCATCGACGCCAATAACGTCGTCACCGACCTGTCCGGCAACCGCATGCTGGTGTCGGGCGACGGCACCACGCTGGTGGCTGCCAATGCGGTCGGCGCGCCGACCGATACCGCCGCCAACCAGGTCACGATCTCCGGCGGCAACATCATCAAGGCCGACGGCAGCACCTTCTCCGACTTCACCTGGTCGGAAGTGCCGGTCATGGTCGACTACACCGACCCCATCACCGGCACGACGCGACTCACCGTCGGTGCCATCTCCGGCACCACGGCGGGCGCTGCCACCGAGCAGGAAACCACGCTGCGCCTGAACGGCACCGTCAGCACCGGCCAGGTGTACTCGGTCAGCCTGAGCAATCCGGCCGCCACCAGTGCCGCCAACGCCTTCAAGACCTTCAGCTACACGGCGACAGGCAGCGACACGGCCGAAACCGTGCTCACGGCCTTGCGCACGGCGATCAACAACGACAGTGCCTACGCGGCGGCAGCCGCGGGCAGCAATGTCGCGGTGGAACTGGAGACGGGCGGCCGCGGCTTCCTGGCCGGCGCCTCCGTGACCAACGCCGACGGCACCACGCCGACCGACGTCACCTTCCGCGCCACCACGAACCCCTACGAGCAGTACTACAGCTCGGCGATCGTGACACTGGCGGCGCCCACCGGCGGCATCGCCGCGGGCCAGACCTGGTACGTCGCCGTCGATGGCATCGATTTCAGCTACACCACGGTGGCGGGCGACACCGCCACCACCATCGCGACGGCGCTGAAGAACAGCATCGACGCCTCGGCCGATTTCGCGGCCTCGATCGCCGGCGATGCCATCACGGTGACACGCGCCGTGGTCAACAGCGCCGGCAACACCAACATCCAGGTCGACGCCAGCTACGGCTACAAGGTGCAGGCCACGACCCAGGTGGAAAAGCCTTTCGAGTCGAACAACGACAACGAGAAGGACAGCGTCATCGTCAACGGCTCGGGCAGCGCCGACACCATCACGGTGAGCAGCCTGCCGTCGCTGACCGGCAACGAGACCCAGCGCGTGGTGGTGGCCGGCGACGGCGGCACCTATACGCTGGCCTACACGCATTCAGGTACCACTTACACCACCGCGGCCATCCCCCGTGACGCCACGGCGGCGCAGATCCAGGCGTCGATCAACAGCGCGCTGTCCGCCACCGGCCTCACGGTGACCGTGGAGCGCATGCTGTCGGGCACCTTCGACGTGACCTTCACCACGGCCGGCGCGCGCGCCGATCTCGTGGCGGTGTCGTCGCTCACCGGCACCGGCGCCGGTGTCACCGTGACGGAGACCGCGGCGGGCGGCACGCCACCGGCGGCGGAGCACATCGTCAAGGCAGTGGTGCAGGGCGGCGGTCACACGCTCAACCTCACGCTCAACAACACCTATCGCGAGGTCACCGACCCGCAGGCGGGCGGCACTTTCAACGGCGACAACGTGCTCTTCGACGCCGGCGCCGGCAACGACCGCATCGACGCCAGCGGCACGGCCTCCGACTTCATCGCCGTCTCGCTCGTGGGTGGTATCGGCAACGACGTGCTCGTTGGCACGAAATTCAAGGACGTGCTCTCCGGCGGCACCGGTGACGACCAGTTCACCGGCGGCTACGGCGTCGACCAGTTCTACGACGCCGGCGGCAACGACACCCTGGTCGAAGCCTTCGACCGCGACATGTCGCTGTTCGACCGCTACTTCGTCTCCGGCAACATGCTGGGCGACGACGGCGCGGCCTTCACCTACGTCGACACCAGTACCGAGGGCGAGCCGCTTGACCCGTCCTTCCCGATGCCCGTCATCAAGGGCCTTTCCGAGACCGGCGACCGCTATGCGGCGGGCGCCGACGTGGAAGAAATCAGCGGCATCTTCGAGGCGGCCCGCCTCACAGGCGGCACTTCCGCCAACGTCATGGTGGTGGGCGACGTCGACGGCGTCGTGCGCGTCGACGGCACCGCGCTGGTCTTCGGCCCGACCGTGGCCGGCCAGTCCAACGAGTGGAACTATTCCGGCTCGGTCACGCTGAACAACGTGTCCAATCTGGATAACGGCGCACTCAGCGAGTACTACATCATCAACCTCTCGGGCGCCGACAGCGCCGACGTGAACATCGTCGACACCGGCGGCATCAACGGCTTCGACGAACTCGTGGTGTTCGGTACCGCCGGCGACGACGAGTTCTCGCTGCTCGCCACAGACAAGAGCCAGAACGTCAGCGCGGGCCTGATTGCTGCCGGCGAGCTCTACGATCTCGGCGTCCCCTATGCCGTGGAAGCCCTGGGCGAGCAGCTCTCGATCCACCGCAAGCCCACGGAGTCCGCGGCAACGGCGCCCTATGACGCCGCGCTCACCACGGGCACCGGCAGCGTCACCGTCGAAGGCACGGGCAGCGAGCAGCACAACCTGGTCAAGCTGGATGTTGCCGGCAAGACCTGGTCGTTCACGCTGTCCTCGGGCACCTACAGCTACACCGCGGTCGCCGGCGAAACGCTGGACGATGTCGCCGCGAAGCTCGTGGACCTGGTGACGGCCGATACCACCGGCACCACCTTCGCCAGCCTCGGCTACGAAATCCGCGTCAACCGCAACGAGATCATCGTCACCGCGTCCTCGGGCACGCCAGGCGTCACCGGCTGGACCGCGGGCGACATGACGACCGTCGGGAGCGAGATCCGCCTGACGCTCGACGTCGAAGGCAGCACCTGGACGCTGTCGCTGGACGGCCAGAGCTACAGCTACACCGGTCTCGACGGCGACACCCTCACCGACGTGACCCTCGCCCTGCAGGACCAGATCCGCGGCGTGAACGCGGACCGCGACGAGATCGCCTACGCCAACATGGAGCGCGTCACCATCCGCACCCTGGGCGGTGACGATGCCGTGCTCTCCGACGACAACGCGGTGCAGACCGTGATCGACCTCGGCCGCGGCGATGACTCCATCACCATCGGCACGGTTCCGCAGTTCCTCGACAAGGGCAACAAGAACCTGGAATACCCTGACGGCGTGCCGGTGGCCGACACCTCGAACATGACCAAGGGCAACTCCGCCGAGATGCTGGTGTTCGGCGGCGACCAGGACGACTACTTCGAGGTCAACCACAACTCCGCGCAGCTCTGGCTGCACGGCGGCAACCATGACGACACCTTCGTCATCAACACCTTCATCGTGCTGCGCGACAACCCGAACGACATGAGCGAGGTAAGCAACCTCAGCACGCTGTTCGGCGGCGCCGGCTCCAACCGCTACGAGTACCTGCAGAATGCGCCGGTGGCCATCAACGGCGGCGACGGCATCGACACCATCGTCATCAACGGCACGCCCATCGCCGACGTCTTCGTCATCACCGAGGACTTCGTGGCCGGGGCAGGGCGCATCGTCAACTTCGTCAACATCGAACGCCTGGAAGTGAACGGCTCCGGTGGCGCCGACGAGATCTACATCCTGAGCTCCGGCCCCGACATGGAGCTCACCGTGCGCGGCGGCACCGGCGACGACCAGATCCACCTGGGCGGCGACCACCGCCCGATGGTCTTCGATCCGCCCGAGTTCACCTACCAGCCGCCCAGCTACCTGGTGCAGGATGCGCCGACCATCACCTATGACGGCGAGACCTACGATCCGAGCCGCCAGTACACCTCGACCAACTGGTGGGACTGGAGCTGGGATTCCACCTGGGGCGAGCTCTACGACCGCGTCTATGCCGGTACCTTCCAGTGGTACAACAGCATGCGCGAGCAGAACCCGTATTTCCGCATCACCGGCATCGACCACGACCGCGATGGCGTCATCGAGGCCGGCGCGGAGACCACGAACATCTCTGCTTTCGACCTCTATGCCTCGACGGCCAACACCATCGGCTGGAACTGGGAAGACGTGGGCTGGTGGTTCTTCTGGTCCTGGCGCATCAACTACTCCTTCGACGTGCCGCTGGTGTCCTACGACATCGGCTCGCTGGACTTCCCGGATCCGCGCCTCGTGGTGCCGGATCCCATTACCGTCAATCCGCCGCCCTTCGCCTTCAAGCTCGACGCCGTCTACACGGTCGACGACATCCAGGGCAAGGTCACGCTGGACGGCGGCGAGTCCTTCGGCAACGACCAGCTCATCGTGCACAACGAGCAGGGCGTGACGGCCACCGGTGTCAATGCCGCCATCCTGACCGACAGCAGCGTGCTGCGCATGGACGCCATCCGCGTCCAGGCCACGAGCGAAGGCGAGGACGCCCAGTACACGAGCGTCGACATCGACCGTGTCGCCACCAATTCCCAGAGCCTGCAGTTCACGCAGGCCGGTGTGGTCGGCGCCAAGACCTTCAACCTTTCGCTGGCCGAGAAGACCTGGAGCATCACCACCGACGCCGACGACACCGCCGCCGACCTGGCAAGCAAGCTCGCCGCCGCCGTCAATGCCACTGCCAGCAGCAACGACTACGGCACGGGCGACCTGACGGCTGTGGTCACAGGCAGCACGCTGACGCTCACGCATAGCGATGTCGCGCTGGAGCTCTCGGCGCTGGTCACCACCGGCACGCCGCTGTTCGACGCCGGCGCCGTGGAGCGCCAGAGCGACAGCGAGATCGACGTCACCTTCGCGACGCCGGTCACCGTCGGCAGCAAGTGGTACGTCAATGTCGACGGCCTGGTCTGGGAACACACGGCCACCACCACCAGCGCCATCGACGTGGCCACCGCACTGGCGGCCGCGATCAACGGCGACGCCTACGTCGAGGGCAACGGCACGCTGGGCGCGACCGCGACCGGCAACGTCATCACCGTCACGCACAGCAGTGGCACGGTGAAGATCACCCTCGAGGCACGCACCACCAACAACGACAGCACCCGCGAACGCGCCCGCGACACGTTCTACGTGCCGATGGAAGACCCCAGCGGCAATGCCATCACCGACACCTTCCTCAACCTGCAGGGCATGGGGATGGGGCAGGGCACCTCGCTCGACGGCACCCTGTGGGACGGCGTGCGCATCGAGGATTTCGACAACATCGACATCCGCCTCTCCACCGGCGACGACGATGTCTACATCGAGTCCACGCTTACCGCAGGCGCGACCACCCTCGTGCTCGGCGCGGGCAACGACGAAGTCTTCGTCAAGGCCGTGCTCAGCGACCTCGACATCCTGGGCGGCGCCGGCAACGACACCGTGACGGTGGCCGACGCCAACCTGCTCGCCGATATCAACGACCAGATCACCTTCGACGGCGATGCGCACCGCACCGCGACCTCGAGCTATGTGGAGTTCGATCCGGCCAATGCCACGCACGTGGCCGTGCTGGATTCGCCGCTGGTCAACCTCGTGACGATCTCCGGCAAGCAGTACCTGGAAGTCAGCGTGGTGACGGTGGATGCCTACGGCTACCTGATCCAGCAGGAAATCCAGGCCACCAATGCCGGCGACGACACGCGCTACAACGACGTCAACGTCAACCGCGTCAGTACGAACGCGCTGACGGCGCAGTTCACCGCCACCGGCGTCATCGGCGCCGGCACCACGCTGAACGTGGCGCTGCCGGCCGCGACCTACAGCTACACCACCGACAGCGACGACACGGCGACAGATGTCGCCGCGGCACTGGCCGCGCAGATGAACGGCCAGAGCTACAACGGCGGCACTTTCACGGCGTCCGCCGTGGGCGGCACGCTGTCGGTAACCCACTCGGCCACCGGCACCACGCTGAATTTCATGGTGACGATGGGCCAGCCGCTCTACCTCGACGGCTTCGGCAACGAGACCACGGTCGGCAGCAATCCGGCGGCCATGTCCGGCGGCGTGCAGCTCAAGGGCCTGCACGAGGTCAACGGCAACGGTGACCGCCTGTACGTCACCGAAACCGGGCTCACGGTCACCGCGCAGCAGCTCGTGGACTACCCGAACGCGGTTCCCAAGTACTACCAGGACGCCGACACCAACCGTGCGGATTCCGGCGCGTCGCCGCTGTACACGTTCAGCATCGGCGGCACGACCTTCTACACCAACAGCGCCAGCAACGAGCCGCTGATGGTGAAGGCCAATGTCACCCGCGACATCATCTTCTCCACCTCGACCGATGTGGACTCGTCGGTGGCCGGCCTCGACAGCCTGGTTGTGAGCAACAGCGCCTATGGCGATGGCGACACCGGCGCGCTGACGGCGACGCAGCTCAGCGGACTCGGCCTGGAGTCGACCATCGACTTCAGCAACGTCGACAGCATCTCCGTCACCCTGGGCGGCGGCGCCGACACCTTCAGCATCACCGGCAGCATCGCCGCCAGCGTCGCGCTGGTGACCAATGCCGGCACCGACAGCGTGACCATCGCCACGTCCGGCGGCGGCAGCATTGCGCTCAACTCCGGCGACGACAGCGACACGGTCAATGTCGACGGCACCGGCACGGGCGGCCTCAACATGCTGACCGGCGCGGGCGCCGACACCGTCACCCTCGAGGACATCGATGGCAACACCACGGTCAACACCGGCGACGACGCCGACACCATCCTCGTCAGCAGCGACGGCCTGGTGCTCGAGGACATCGACGCCACGCTGACGCTGGACGCCGGCGCGGGCATCGACACCATCACCGTCAACGATTCCGGCGACGGCGACGATGAAGACGGCACGCTGACCGCAACCGCCATCACCGGCCTCGGCATGGGCGGCAGCATCGCTTACGCCAATGCCGAAGTGCTGAACCTGCTGCTGGGTGGCGGCGCCAACGGCTTCACCATCGTCTCCACGCATGCTCAGACCACCAACCTCGACACCGGGGCGGGGGCGGACGCCGTCCTCATCGAGACCATTGCCGGCACCACCAATGTCAGCACCGGCACCGGCGCCGATAGCCTCATCGTCGGCCAGGACGACGCGGGGACTGCCGCGGTCATCGACCGCACGCTGTCCGGCATCGACGCCGTGCTGACCCTCAGCGGCGGCGCGGATGCCGATACGCTGCTGGTCGACACGCGGGTCACCACGGCGGATCTCACCGGCAACCTGACTGCGACCCAGCTCACCGGACTCGGCATGGGCGGCCGCATCGACTTCACCGACCTGCAGGAGCTCACCGTGGAGCTCGGCGCCGGCAGCGATGACTTCGATGTCACGGCCATCGGCGTCGCGCACCTCGTGGTGCACGGCAATGGCGGCGACGATTCGCTCTATGCACAGTCCAGCATCGGCGGCAGTGCGCCGGCGAACGGCACGCTGGTCGAGATCGACGGCCAGGAAGGCGACGACATCGTCACCACACGCCTGATCGGCGGCAACAACGTCCAGTTCCGCCTCGGCAACCGCTCCACCGGCACCGGCGACGACGGTGTCGACGAAGTCGTGGTGCTGGGCACCGGCGGCATCGACAACGTCGTGGTCGAGGGCCCGCGCGCCAACGACAGCCCCTATGTGGGCTACGTCAGCGTCGGCGTGACCGATGTCGACGAAGTGCGCTACGAGAACTTCGACAACCTGACCATCCGTACCGAAGACGGCGCCGACCGCATCCTGGTCATGGACACCAACATCGCGACGCTGATCAACATGGGCGACGGCGCCGACGTGATCACTATCGGCGACGTGGTGACCACGGAGGTCGACGGCATCGAGGTGGCGGACCCCGATGCCACCAGCGACGGCAACAGCGCCGAACTCACCGTGGTGGGCGGCGAGGGCAACGACAAGTTCACCATCGACCACAACGAGGCCGTGCTCTGGCTCTACGGCGACGGCGGCGACGACACCTTCGTCATCAACACCTTCCTCGTGCTGCGCGACCGCACCACGGGGGAAATCTCCAATATCGCCAACATCACCGGCGGCGAAGGCGCCGACCAGTACGAGTACCTGCAGAACGCACCGGTGAACATCGACGGCGGCGACGGTTACGACACCGTCACCATCAACGGCACACCCATCGGCGACCAGTTCGTGATCACCGAGGACTTCGCCATCGGTGCCGGCCGCTGGATCGGCTATACCAACATCGAGCGCCTGGAGATCAACTCCGCGGGCGGCGACGACGAGATCTACATCCTGTCGACGTCCAAGGACCTGGAAACCATCGTCCGCGGTGGCGACGGCGACGACATCGTGCACATCGGCGGCGAGATGCCGCCCATGCTGTTCTCGCTCAACGAGCAGTTCATCCCGCAGGCCCCGCAGGTCGTCTCCTATGACACCAGCGTGCCCACCGGCACGGTGAGCTTCGGTGCACCGCAGCAGAACACGCTCTGGATCGACAGCTACAGCTGGAACTACGGCTGGTGGTATTACTGGGCGATTCCGCCTGGCGCCGTGCTGCTCGACTACTACGTGGCCGGCTGGAGCTACGACGGCTCCGTGCTGCTGTCGCTGACCTACCTGCCGCCGCCGACCTACACCAGCCAGGCGCATCCGACGGTGTCCGAGGAAGTGACGCCGCCGGCCTATGCCTACCAGGCCGATCCCTTCTTCTTGCAGCTGCCCAAGGTGGACACGCTTACCGGCATCCAGGGCAAGCTCACCGTCGACGGTGGCAGCGTCGTCGACGAGAACAACATCCTCTATGTGCACAACGAAGGTAGCGCCGGCGGCGATGTCGCCTTCCTGATGGACGTCAGCCGTCCGGAGCGCGTGCCGGTCATGGTGCCGGCGCTGGATGGCGACGGCGACCCCATTTTCGAAGCGCAGATCGTGTACGACGACAACGGCGAGCCGCTCGTCGACGCCGACACCGGCGAGTTCGTCACCGAGCTCCGTCAGGTGCTGGTGCAGAAGACCGCACCGGTGCTGGATGCCTTCGGCAACCCGGTCACGGAATGGGTGCAGGAGTTCGAGGAAGACCACCGCACGCCCAAGCTGGATGGCAATGGCGATCCGATCTTCATCGAGAAGCCCGTGGTGCGCTTCATCTATGAGGACGACCGCCTCGAGTCCGACGGCGTGCAGGCCGTGCAACGCCTGACGCTGGCCGGCGGCGCCGACGGCGACACCTTCACGCTCGAGCTGGACGGTGACGAAACCGACGCCATCGAGTGGTCGGCCGACGCGACGACGCTGCAGGCGAACATCGACAGCGCGCTGCAGGCGCTGCTGCCGACAGGCGTCACCGTGGACGTGCAGAGCGCCGGCGCCGGGCTCTTCGACATTACCTGGAGCAATTTCGCGCCGCAGTCGCTGGTCGCGGTGGCCAGCGCCAGCAACGGCCTCGGCGGCAGCGTCGCCGAAGCCACGGCCGGCGCCCGCCCGAACGCGACGCAGACCTTCTTCGTCACCCGTGAAGGCAGCTTCAAGTTCTCCTACAACGACGAGTTCACGCAGGAGTTCAGCTTCGACGACGCCTTCGACGGCGATAGCGACGACGACACCAATCCCACGGCGGCCGTCATCGAAGCCGCGCTGGAAGGGCTCGCCGGCATCACCGACGTGAGCGTTACCGGCAGCGGCAGCGAGACCGACCCCTGGGTCGTCACCTTCCTCGATGCCGACGTCGATTCCGGTGCCTATCTCGCCATCGGCATCGAAGGCGTGGTGAGCTGGGCGGGCGAGGCAGCCTACCGTGACTTCCTCGGCCTCATGGGCCTCGGCATGGGTTACGGCTACGACCTCACCGGCGGCTGGTACGACGGTGTCGAGCTGCACAACTTCAATGCCATCGACCTGCGCCTGTCCGCCAACACCGACTACGTCGTGCTCGACAACAGCTTCGATGGCGAGACGCAGGTGGTCGCGGGCGGCGGCAACGACTATGTCTGGGTCGGCAACCTGGCCGGCGAGACCACCATCCTCGGCGGCGCCGGCGACGACGAGGTCTATGTCAGCGCCAACGACAGCATGGCGGGTGTCACCGACAACCTGACCTTCGACGGCGACGGCCACCTCTCCGAGGTGCTGCTCGAGATTCCGCTGACTGATCCGCTCTTCGACGAGCTGCAGAGCTTTGGTGCCACCGGCGCCGATCTCGCCGACGACGTCGGCGGCCAGTTCCACGTGCAGATCGCGGACCTCGATGGCAACAACGAGATCGTCTACCAGAACGAGCTCGTCCTCGACGAGAACGGCAACCAGCTGTTCTGGAACGTGGTGCGCAACACCGTCACCACCGAGGCGACCTACGAACTCAACTATCTCGGCCTGGGCACCGGCGACATCCTCTGGACGGCAAGCAATGCCGAGATCGACGCGGCGCTCGCCGGGGTCGGTGCCGATGTCACCGTCAGCGGTGGCGACGCTTTCGCCATCACCGACACCAACGGCACGCCGAACCGCAACGAAGTGCAGGAGATTACCTGGGGCGGCTACTGGGACTTCCAGCTCGGCTTCGACGACGGCACCACCGGCAACTTCGTCACCGGCAGCATTCCGTTCTTCTCGAGCGCCCAGCAGATCCAGGACTCGCTCAACGCGCTGCCCAGCATCCAGAATGCTGGCGGCGTGACGGTCGACGCGGTCGAGGCGCAGGTCACGACCGAGGCGCAGGGCCGTGTCTGGCAGATGAACTTCGCCGATGTCAGCGGTGGCAGCTTCACCCTGAACCTGGCCGGCACCGACACCGCCAGCATCAACTGGAGCGGCGACGAGACCAGCCTGGCCGCCAGCATGCGCAGTGCGCTGCAGGCTGTTGCGCCCACGGGCGTGACCGTCAGCGTCGCCAGCCTGGCGAACGACTTCTTCGAGATCCGGCTCACCTCCGACGCGGTGGCCCTGGTGACCGAAGCCACCGCGGGCAACACGACCACGCCGGAAGTGCAGCGCCTCGATTTCGACAACGTCACCGGCGGCCAGTTCACGCTGTCGTACAACGGCATGAGCAGCGGCCCCATCACCTGGGACGCGGACGATACCGTGCTCGCCGGCAACATCCAGGGCGCCCTCAACGGCCTGCTGGGCAGCGCGGGACCGGTCGTGGTGACCGACAGCGGCACGAGCCGCTTCGACATCACCTTCCAGGCCAACGGCATCCGTTCCGGGCTCGTGGTGGACATCGATCGCCTGCAGGGCACCGACATGGCGCTCACGGTGGACGATGCCAGCCTGACCGGCGGCAACCCGGTCGCGATGCTGGGCGACAGCGGCCTGAAGGAAGTGCAGCGCCTGCACCGCGAGGACGGCGGCAGCCAGCTCTCCTTCATTTACAACGGCATCTGGACCTGGGACGTGGCGTGGGACGCCACGGCGGCCCAGATAGAGGCCGAGCTCGACTGGATCGTGGGCGGCGGCGTCACCGTCGTCGAGGAAGCCGCTACCGGCGACCTGCTGGTGTATTTCGATGGCGGCTACGACGCCAGCGATCTCATCGCACTCAACATGAGCGTGTTCGGCAAGACCTGGGAGGTCACCTTCGACCAGACCGGGCAGCAGAACCAGATCCAGGGCTATTACGCCTACACGACGACGCTGACGGAAGGTGAAGCCAACGAGACACAGCACCTCTATGCCCGCGACGACGCGGGCGGTGCAGCGGCATTCGGGGACGAGCTGTATTTCACCTTCGAAGGCAATCCCTTCCTGCTGACGGTCGGCATGAGCGCCGGCGATGTGCAGGCGCAGATCAACGGCGTCGGCGCGATCAGCGCCCGTGGTGGCGTCACGGTCACCACGACCGGCACTGGCCTGGAAGGCACCGAGGACAATCCCTGGATCGTCGTCTTCGAGAACACCACGGACGACCTCGAGCAGATCTCCGGCGCGAAGATGATCACCTTCACCGACGGCCTGGCGCACGCCAGCCTCGGTGTGGACCCCTACACCTTCGGGGCCGTCGAGGAGCAGGTCCTGGTACTGGGCGGCATCGACGGCGGCGACTTCACGCTGACGCACGGCACCGCGACCACCGGCCCCATCACCTGGGACGCCGACAGCACTGTGCTGGCGACGAACATCGAGAGCGCCATCAACGGCACGCCGGGCTTCGGCGACGTCACTGTCACGGCGACCACGGCGCCGGCCGGCAGCGTGGCCTTCGACATCGTCTGGAACCAGGAAGACAGCCATCCGCAGCTGACGGTCGGCACGGCGTCGCTGACGGCCGTGGCGCCCACAGCCACGGTCACCGTGCCCACCAACGGCAACGGCAGCACCTATGAGGTCAAGCAGCTCGTGCTGGCCAATGCCAGCGGCGGCAGCTTCACGCTGGATCCGGGCGGCAGCAACGCGGTAACGGCGGCCATCAGCTGGTCGGCGAACGATTCCACCCTGGCCGGCAACATCCAGGCCGCGCTGAACGCGGTGCTGGGCGGCAACGCGGTGCTGGTCACGCCGTCCGGCGCGCAGACCTTCACCATTTCCTTCACCGACCTCGGCAACCAGCCGGCGATGACGGCGGACGAATCCGGCCTGACCGCCGCCCAGCCCACGGGCACGGTCACCACCGTGTCCGAAGGCAGCGACGGCAGCGCGATCAACGCCGCCATCCATTCGCCCATCGACGGCTCGGTGCAATTCCTCGAGCTGCGTGGCGACGTCACCATCCCGCTGACGGTGCCGGTGGTGCAGACCAGCCTGGAGCAGGCCTACTACGCCGGCGGCCAGATCTCGATCTCCACCATCACCGTGGGCGATGCCACCACCAGCGAGCTGCAGCGCGTGATGCGCTTCGGCGTCCCGGCGGGCACTTTCACGCTGGAGTTCGACGGCGAGGAAACCGTGGACATCCCCTGGGATGCCGCTGCCGCCGACATCGAGGCGGCGCTCAACGCGCTGCAGGCCGTGCAGGACGCCGGTGGCGTCACCGTGTTTGCGGCACCGGTCATTGCCGACGTCACCACGGAAGGCGACGCCGTGACCGCGGAAGCGGTCAAGCTGACGCGCTTCGGCGACGATTCGGGCCAGTTCACGCTGAGCTTCGAGGGTGAAGCCACCGCCGCGCTGGACTGGAATGCCAGCGCCGCCGAGGTGGAATTTGCGCTCAACCAGCTGCAGTCCGTGATCGACGCGGGCGGCCTCACCGTGGCTGCCCCGGCCACCGGCCAGGCCGGTGCCGAAGTGAACCCGTGGCTGGTGACCTTCAACGTCGCCGGCGCGCGCACCGACATCACCGCGGCGAGCGGCGAACAGGAAGGCGTGTCGCGCAACCCATGGTTCATCCGCTTCAACAGCGTGGGTGACCAGGACATCGTCACGCCCAACGACCAGACCCTGCGCAACTTCGTCTACCAGGAGTTCGCCGGCAACGACACGCTGGGCATCTGGAGCTACAGCAGCACGGCGCAGGTGTTCAACTCGCTGGTGGAATACGATGTGGCGCAGCCGCGCGACACTTCCTTCCTGCAGGACTACACCCGCATCACCGGCATGCTCTTCGGCGGTACGGTCTCGCTCACCGGCGTCGACAACCTCAACGTCTATATGGACGGCGGCGACGACACCATCAATGTCGGCGGCACCACGGCCCAGACACTGATCTGGACCGGCGGTGGCAACGACGCCTTCAACGTCGGCAATGTCGCGGACTCGCTCGACGACGTGCTGCAGCAGCTCACGCTGGACGGCGGCTGGGGCACGACCACCCTCGTGGTGGAAGACAGCGGCGACGCGGACGCCGATACCGCGGCCACGATGACGCAGGACACGCTGTCCGGCTTCGCGCCAGGGAACATCGTTTACTTCGGCGACAGCTACGACACGGTCACCGTGTACGGCGCCGATGGCGGCAACACCATCACCGTGCAGTCCATCCGCTTTGACGCCGACGTCGTCATCAACGCCGGCAGCGGCGACGATGACGTCATCGTGGCAGCCGGCGTCGTCGGCGGCATTGGCAACTCGCTGTCGATCTACGGCCAGACCGGTGCCGACATCATCGACGCCTCGGCCTCGGGCCGCGGCGTCACGATCGAAGGCAACGACGGCGACGACACGATCTACGGTTCCGGCTTCGACGACATACTCGCCGGCAATGACGGCGACGACATCGTCATCGGCAACCTCGGCCGCGACACCCTCACCGGCGATGTCGGCGACGACATCCTGGTCGGCGACGGCGGTGAACTCCGTGACGACCTGGGCGTCATCTTCACCAGCCGCTCGACCGGCCCGCTCGTCAGCATCGACTCCTTCGCTGCCACGGGCGATGACGACAGCATCGGCGACAGCAGCGGCAACGACGTCATCTTCGGCGGCCGCGGCGCGGACACGCTGGCCGATGCCGGCGGTAACGACATCGTCTTCGGCGACAGCGGCCTCGTGCTGCTGAGCACCGATCCCCTCGGCCTCAACAGCTACAGCAGCGATGCCGGCGTCGACGGTGAAAACGACAGCATCACCGTGGGTGACGGCAACAGCATCGTTGCCGGCGGCGGCGGCCGCGACCAGATCAGCGCCGGCGACGGCGACATGATCCTCGCGGGCGACAACCTGGAGGCGCTGCTGCTCATCAGCGGTGCCCTGGCCCAGGTG
Source organism: Moraxellaceae bacterium (assembly GCA_029237815.1). Taxonomy (GTDB): domain Bacteria; phylum Pseudomonadota; class Gammaproteobacteria; order Pseudomonadales; family Moraxellaceae; genus UBA2031. Next base: position 2,217 of record JAQZBP010000002.1, on the reverse strand, counting down.
CGTACCACGGATGCGCTGGGCGACGACGACAGCATCGATGTCGGCCTCGGCGAGCAGGTCCTGCTGGGCGGTACCGGTGCGGACACCGTCACGGCCGGCAACGGCCGACACGACGTGATCGGCGACAACGGCACGCTGAGCTACACCAACGGCAACCTGACCGGCATCTCGGTCATCGACAGCGTGAACGGCGAGCGGGACGTCGTCACACTGGGCGACGGCGAGCACCGCGTAGTACTCGGCATCGGCGACGATTCGCTGGTGGCCGGTGATGGCCGCACGCTGGTCCTCGGCGATACCGGCACGGTGGTGCTACAGGAAGACGGCACCCTGGTGTCGATCACGGCCGCGACCACCGTCAACGACGGCAACGACGGCGTGACACTGGCCGCCGGCGATGTGACCGCGGTTCTCGGCGACGGTGCCGACATCTTCACCATGGGCGACGGCGATGCCGTGCTCCTGGGTGACGGCGGCACGCTGGCCTTCTTTGCCTCCGGCCTGCTCGACACGGCCGTCGCCGACAGCGGCACGGGCGGCGAAGACGACATCAGCGCAGGCAGCGGCGACATCGTGGCCCTGCTGGGCGACGGTGCGGACCGCTTCAGCGCCTTTGCCGGCTCGGTGGTGGTGGTCGGGGACAGCGGTTCCCTGGACCACTTCGCGGACGGGGTGCTGAACCAGGCACTGGCCGACAGCACGACCGGCGGCAACGACGAGATCACCTTCGGGGACGGCAATGCACTGATCCTCGGCGGCGTCGGTAGCGATACCATCGACGCCGGTCTCGGCCAGCACCTGGTGCTGGGCGACAACGGTGAAGTGGTCAACGACACCGATGGCGCACTGCTTTCCGCCACCACGCTCGATACCCTGGGCGCGGCGGACAGCATCACCCTGGGCAATGGCGGCAATGTCGTGATTGCCGGGCAGGGTGGCGACACGGTCACCACCGGCACCGGCAATGACCTCATCCTCGGCGACAACGGCGAGATCGTCTTCACCGGCACCACGGGTGCACTGGTGCGCGACCGCATCGCCAGCCTCGACGCCGCCATGGGCGGCGACGACGTGATCGATCTGGGCGATGGCACCAAGCTCGTCATCGGCGGTGTCGGCAGCGACACCATCGATGCCCTGGCGGGTAGCCACGACGTGGCAGGTGATACTGCTGCGTTCACCTACACCAACGGCAACCTGACCGAAATCGATGCATCCAACAGCACCGATGGCGCCGGCGACACCGTGACCCTGGGCGCGGGCGATCACCGCGTGGCACCCTCGGCGACGGCACTGTGGAAGCCGTGCTGGGCGATGGCGCCGACGACCTCACCATGGGCGACGGCAATGCCCTCGTCCTCGGCGACGGCGGCACCCTGACGCACTACCTGTCCGGCCTGCTCGACACCGCGACCGCCAACAGCGGCAGCGGCGACGACGTCATCACCAGCGGCAACGGCAATCTCGTCGTGCTGCTCGGCCTGGGCGTCGATGCCCTGACCGGGGGCGATGGCGACCTGACCCTGGTCGGCGACAGCGGTTCGCTGGCTTATTACAGCGATGGCGTACTGGCCTCGGCTTCTGCCACGGCCGGCGCCGGCGGCAGTGACGACGTCACGACGGACACGGTCGAGGCCGGCCTCGGCCAGCACCTGGTGCTGGGCGACAACGGCACGATCGACCTCGACACTGATGGCGCGCTGCTCGGCATGGCGACCATCGACACGCTGGGCGCGGCGGACAGCATCACCCTGGGCAATGGCGACAACGTCGTGATTGCCGGTCAGGGCGGTGACTCCGTCACCACCGGTACCGGCAACGACCTCGTGCTCGGCGACAACGGCGAGATCCTGTTCACCGGCAGCACGGGCAACCTGGTGCGTGACCGTATTGGCAGCCTCGACGATGCCAGTGGCGGCGACGACGTGATCGACCTCGGCGACGGCAGCAAGCTGGTGATCGGCGGCGTCGGCAGCGACACCATCGACGCGCTGGCGGGCAACCACGACGTGGCAGGCGACAACGGCTCGTTCACCTACAGCAACGGCAACCTGACCGAGATCGACAGCAGCAACAGCACCGATGGCGCCGGCGACACCGTGACCCTGGGCGCGGGCGACCACCGCCTCGTGCTCGGCATCGGTGGCGACACGCTGGTGGCGGGCAACGGTTCGACGCTGCTCATGGCCGACAACGGCACGGCGCTGCTGCAGGAAG
>JAQZBP010000009.1 GCA_029237815.1 Moraxellaceae bacterium | reverse complement strand
CCTTGATGTTGCGCGAGGTCACGAACTTGCCTTCGCGGCCGGCGAAGGGCGAGTTGTTGACCTGGAAGGTCATGCTCACGGTCGGCTCGTCCACGGACAAGGGCGGCAGCGCCTCGACGTTCTGTGGATCGCAGAGCGTGTCGGAGATCTGCAGGCCTTCCATGCCGGTGACGCAGACGATGTCGCCGGCGCCGGCTTCCGGCACTTCCACGCGGGTCAGGCCGCTGTAGCCCATGATCTGCAGGATGCGGCCGTTACGCTTCTTGCCTTCGCGGTCGACGATGACCACCTGGCTGTTGGTCTTGACCTTGCCGCGGGTGATGCGGCCGATGCCGATGACGCCGACATAGCTGTTGTAGTCGAGCGAGGAGATCTGCATCTGGAAAGGACCGTTGGGGTCGCCTTCCGGCGGCGCAACCTTGTCGACCACGGTTTCGAACAGCGGCGTCATGTCCGGCGCGAGCTTGTCCAGCTCGAGGCCGGCGATGCCGTTCAGGCCGGAGCCATAGATGATGGGGAAGTCGAGCTGCTCGTCGGTGGCGCCGAGCTTGTCGAAAAGATCGAAGACCTGGTCGATGACCCAGTCCGGACGCGCGCTGGGACGGTCGACCTTGTTGATCACGACGATGGGCTTCAGGCCCTGGGCGAAAGCCTTCATGGTCACGAAGCGGGTCTGCGGCATGGGGCCGTCGACGGCGTCCACCAGCAGCAGCACGGAGTCGACCATGCTGAGCACGCGTTCCACTTCGCCGCCGAAGTCGGCGTGGCCCGGGGTGTCGACGATGTTGATGGCGTATTCGGTGTTGGTGCGCTTGTCCAGCCACTTGATGGCCGTGTTCTTGGCCAGGATGGTGATGCCGCGCTCCTTTTCCTGGTCGTTCGAGTCCATGACGCGCTCGATTTCACCGGCGCGATCGCCAAGGGTGCCGGACTGCTGCAGCAGCTTGTCGACGAGAGTGGTCTTGCCATGGTCGACGTGGGCGATGATGGCGATGTTACGGATGTTCTGAAGGGACACTATTTTCACCAGGGGGGTGGGAGGCTGCTCGAAAAGCCGGCGATTATACCGATTACGGCCGGCACTGCGAGCCGAGTGGTCGGTCACATTTTGTTGGTGCCTTCAGGGCTGTGGACCCCGGTAGGCCCTGCTAGCATCGCCCCGTCCATAACAAGAACACTGCTTTTGCCACTCCAAGGAGGAGAACCATGACAACCCCCGACAACCCCTACCGCGCTCCGGCCGCTGCCGTGGCGGACATCCGCGAGTCCGTTGCCGAGACCCGCTTCGGCCTGCCGGCCGCCACCGTGGACGCCGGCCGCGGCTCGACCTGGATCGGCGAGGGCTGGGCCCTGTTCAAGGCCGCGCCCCTGATGTGGATCGTCGCGATGCTGGTCCTGTTCGGTATCCAGATGCTGCTGGGCATCGTGCCCGTGCTGGGCAGCATCGCCAGCCTGCTCATCGGGCCCATGTTCATGGTCGGCGTGCTGGCCTTCGGGCATGCCATCGCCGAGGGCGGCGAGGCGGACCTCGGCAACCTCTTTGTCGGCTTCAAGGACAAGGTGGGCAGCCTGGTGCTGGTGGCCGTGCTGTATTTCGCGCTGATCATGGCGGTCATCGTCATCTGCGTGATCGCCGCCGTGGTGCTGCTGGGCGGCTCCCAGCTCCTGAGCGCCGCGAGTCCCGAGGCGGCCATGGGCCAGATCATTGCCGGTGCCGGCGGCCTCGCCTTCCTGGGCATCTTCCTGCTGATGTTCGGCCTGCTGGTGCTGGTGGCGGCGTCCTACTGGTTCGCGCCCGGCCTCGTGTTCTACGCCAACCTCGGCGCCTGGGACGCCATGAAGGCCAGCTTCTCGGCCTGCCTGCGCAACTGGCTGCCCTTCCTGGTCTACGGCATCCTGGCGTTTCTGGTGATGATCGGCGGGCTCCTGGCCCTGGTGATCGGCTTCTTTGTGGTCGCAATGCCCTTGCTGATGGCGTCCTACTACACCAGCTTCCGCGACATCTTCGGCCAGCAGCGCTGAGGCGAGCCGGCAGGGAGGGCTCCAGGCGGTCCCTGCCAGGCGCCGCTAAGTCCGGAGCGCGTCGCGCGCAGGCGTTGACCGCTCCTGCCGGAGACAGAAAAGCAAAAGGCCGCCCGAAGGCGGCCTTTTGTTTGGCAGCGGAGCTGCTTACTGCTTCATCTTGATGGCCTTGGTCTGGGCCTTGGCCGAGGCGACCACGCGACGGTTTTCGGCGCGGCCGGCTTCCGTGTTGTTGTCGGCGATCGGCTTGTCGGCACCGTAGCCCACGGCGGACAGGCGGGCGGCATCCACGCCCTGCTTGACCAGCTCGGCCTTGACGGCGTCAGCACGCTGCTGGGACAGACGCTTGTTCACGGCGGCATTGCCACGGTTGTCGGTGTGGCCTTCGATGGTCACGTTGACGGTCGGGTACTGCTGCATGAAGGACGCTACCTTCTGGATTTCGGCGCTGGCATCACCCTGCAGGGTGGCCTTGCCGGTGGCGAACTGCACGTTCAGCTCGATCGCCACTTCCTGCTGGAGCTCCTGGTAGCAACCGGTGGCGCTCACGGCAGCGCCGGCCTTGGTGTCCGGGCACTTGTCGGCAAAGTCGGCCACGCCGTCCTTGTCAGAGTCCAGCGGGCAACCGGTGGCATCCACGGCCGCACCGGCCGGGGTGTTCGGGCACTTGTCCTGGGCGTCGGCCACGCCGTCACCGTCGGAGTCGACCACGGCAGCGACGATGGCGGCCGGCGCAGCCGCCAGCTGCTCAACCGGGGCCTGTTCTTCGACTGCGGCCTGCTGGACCGGCTCTTCCGCGGCGGCGCTGCCGCCCGGGGAGAATTCCAGGCCGAGCATGACGAGCTGGTCGTCCAGATCCGCGTCGACGTTGTGCACGTTACGCGCTTCCATGCGGAGGGCGACGCTCTGGTTGAAGCGGTAGAAGGCACCCACGCCCGCATTCGCCAAGGTGTCTTCGGCGCTAAGGCCGCTGGACTTGAGGCGGTTCTGGCCCACGCCCAGCAGGACGTAGGGGGAGAAGGCGCTGTCGGCATTGAAGGCGTAGTAGCCGTCCAGGCTCAGGCGGCTGTTGCGGACCTGGACGCCGGTCGGGAAGCCCAGCAGGGCATCGACTTCGGTGTCGCTCTCGGTGCGGCCGTAGTTCACTTCCACGCCGATAGCGGGGGTGAAGCGGTAGCCGAGGGCCAGGGCGTAGCCTTCCTTGTCCTCGATGTCGGGCACGACGCCACCGCCGACATTTTCCTCGACGGTCTCGGTATCGAAGAACTGGTAGGTGGCAAACGGCGTGAAGGTCACTTCCGCCTGGGCGGTCACTGCCGCCGAGGCGAGTGCCAGGGCGATTGCGGTCTTATGGGTCAGTTTCATGCGGGCGTCCTCCCGAGGATTCCGTAAACAATTGAAATAAAGCAATTCCAGGCAGAAATGCCAGTCGCCGGCGCACCATCATGTGCGAAAAAACCGACGCTGAACCTGGGTTGGAGGGCACGCTAAACGGCCCAATGTATGAGGTCAAGGCAAATCTCTGGCTGGCTTGAGCAGGGTCACAGCGCCTGTCGGCGCCCTCCGGGACTCGCTTCCACATGTTGCATTGGGGAGCAAGTGAACGGCTGCTAAACTGCCCGGCAGGAGGTACCGATGACCGATTTCATTCAGCGTTTCCATTTCAGCGACAGTCCCGTCCGCGGCGAGCTGGTGCAGCTTGGCACCAGCGTGGAGGAGGTGCTGGACCGCCACGCCTATCCCGAGCGCGTCGCCCGCCTGCTGGCCGAAGCCATGGCGGCCAGCGTCCTGCTCACCACCACGCTCAAGTTCCAGGGCTCGCTGACCTTGCAGGCGCGTGGCGACGGACCGCTGCAGACCCTGATGGTGGAGTGCAACCACCGCCGTGAGGTGCGCGGCATCGCCAGCGTGGCCGACGACTGGACCGAGGACATGGCCGAGCTGTCGCTCGCCCAGCTCTTCGGTGCCGACGCCCAGCTCGCGATCACCATCGACCCCGAGGAGGGCCAGCGCTACCAGGGCATCGTGCCGCTGGACGGCAGCACCCTGGCGCAGTGCCTCGAGCACTACTTCATGCAGTCCGAGCAGCTGCCGACCCGGATCTGGCTGGCATCCCACGACGAAAGCGCCGCCGGCCTGCTGCTGCAGGTGCTGCCGGGCCACGACCGGGGCGAGGATGCCGACATCTGGCCGCGTCTCTGCCAGCTCAGCGAAACCGTGACGGACGACGAGCTGCTGGCACTGCCGGCCTCGCAGCTGCTCTATCGCCTCTATCACGAGGAGACCGTCGAGCTGTACGAGAGCGAGTCGGTCAGTTTCCACTGCAGCTGCTCGCGCGAGCGCACGGAGCGGGTGTTGCTGTCCCTCGGTGCGGATGAGCTGCGCGGCATCATTGCCGACCAGGGCGCCATCGAGGTGGCCTGCCAGTTCTGCAACCAGGAGTACCGCTTCGACCCCATCGACGTCGAGCAGCTCCTGCGCGGCGGTGCCGTGGTGACCGGACAGCTGCACTGACGTGAACCACAGCAATAAAAAAGCCGGCATCGCCGGCTTTTTTATTTTGCAGCAACGCGGCCCTCAGGCCTTGCCCGGACGCCGGTTGAGCGGCAACACGATCCTGGCCAGCAGCCCGCCCTCGGGGTGGTTCTGGATGTCCAGCTTGCCGTTATGCATCTTCACGATGCGCGCCACGATGGCAAGGCCGAGGCCGGAGCCCTGTGAGGTGCGCGCGGTTTCGCCCCGCACAAACGGCTGCAGCAGGCTGGGCAGCTCCTTCTCGTCGATGCCGGGGCCATGGTCGCGCACGGTCAGCGTCACCGTCTTTTCCGCCGTGTTGTGCTCGGTGCGGATGTGCAACGGGGCACCGCCGTAGCGCAGGCCATTGCTCACCAGGTTGTCCAGCATGCGCTTCAGCGAGAGCCGCTTCATGGGCATGTCGGGCAGCTCGTCCTTGATGAACTCCACTTCGGCATGGTGCGACACCTGCGCCACGATCTCGGAGATCAGCAGGTTGAGGTTGGCGGTTTCCACGGCTTCGTCGGAGCCGTCGCGCATGTAGGCGATGAACTGGTCGAGGATGGCGTCCATGTCCTCGATGTCGAGCACCATGCCCTCCGCGGACTCGCGGTCCTTCATCAGCTCGGCCGTGAGGCGCAGGCGGGTCAGCGGCGTGCGCAGGTCGTGCGAGATGCCGGCCAGCATGAAGGCGCGCTCCTTGGCGGCCTGCTGGATCTCGCGCGTCATCTGGTTGAAGGCGCGGTTCACGGCGCGGATCTCCATGGGGCCGCTCTGCGTGTCGAGCTGCGTCGAGTGCTGGCCCTTGCCGACGCGCAGCGCCGCGAGCTGCAGGCGCTTCAGCGGACGGTTGAGCTGCCGCACCAGCACCACGATGGCGGTGATGGCGAGCAGCGGCACGCCGATCACCCAGGCGATGATGATGAAGGGGTTGTACTGCGCGAAAAACAGCAGCGGCTCGCGCACCCACACGTCCTTCATCGAGGGTACATAGATCCATGCCACCGGCACCGGCTTGAACTTGAAGTAGACCTCCACCGGCTCGTTCAGCTCCTGGCGGAGCTGGCGCTCGAAGACATCGGTGAATATCTCCGCGAAGGGCTTGTCGGTGATGTTCGGAAACTGTTTCGGGTCACGCACGATTTCGATGCCGCTGGCGTCGCGCACCCAGTTGCTGACTTCCAGCGCCTGCGCGTTACGCGGCGCCTGTTGCTCCGCATTGCGCAGCAGGCGGAGCTGGATGGCGGTGTAGTGCGCGTGCTGGCGCAACTCCGGCAGGTAGAGGTTGCTCCAGAAGAACGCAATCGAGAGGTATTGGCCGGTCACGACCACGATGCCGATGACGAGCGTGGTGCGCCAGGCGGCGGAGCGCGGTTTCAGGCGGTTGAGGAGTTTGTTGAAGCGGATCACCGGTGCAGGCCTTCAGGAAAAATGGAATGGAGATACGGCGCCGTCACGCGGCGCCATCCGGCACGAAGACATACCCCACGCCCCACACCGTCTGGATGTAGCGGGCCTTGGCGGGGTTGTCCTCGATCAGTCGGCGCAGGCGCGAGACCTGCACGTCGATGGAGCGCTCCATGGCGCCCCACTCGCGGCCGCGCGCGAGGTTCATCAGCTTGTCGCGCGTAAGCGGCTCGCGCGGGTGCTGCACCAGCGCTTTCAGTACGGCGAATTCGCCGGTGGTGAGCGGCACGTCCTTGCCGTCGCGAGTGAGCTGGCGTGTGGAAAGGTCGAGTACCCAGGGGCCGAACTTCACCTTCTCGGCGACCTGCGAGGGCGCGCCCGGCAGCTCGCGCTGCTGGCGGCGCAGCACGGCCTTGATGCGGGCCAGCAGTTCCTGCGGATTGAAGGGCTTGGGTAGATAGTCGTCGGCGCCGGCCTCGAGGCCGGAAATGCGGTCGGCATCGGCGCCCTTGGCGGTGAGCATGACGATGGGCAGGTTGTTGCCGGCCTCGCGCAGGCGACGGCAGATGGCCATGCCGTCCTCGCCGGGGAGCATCAGGTCCAGCACCATCAGCGCGAAGAGCTCGCGGCCGAGCAGGCGGTCCATCTGCACGGCGTCAGGCACGGCGCGGACGGTGTAGCCCTGTTCTTCCAGGAAGCGCTGCAGCAGGTTGCGCAGGCGCACATCGTCGTCGACCACCAGGATGCGGGTCTGGCTGGCGTCGGCGTGCGGGTCGTGTTTGGTTTCGGCAGTGTCCATGGGCGTTGGCGACAGACGAGGATGCCGCATGGTAGCAGCACTCCCGGTATTTGGGATTCCGCCGTCGTGAAGGCGGCGCTGACGGCAGCGCGCATCGGGTGGGACGCGCACTACCCCTTCGATGCTTGCCTCGCCCCGCCCGGGCAGGTACTGCGCATCAGGTATCGAGCCCCTGCCGGCCGCCGGCGCGGCGGCGCAATACCGCCCGCCCTAGAACAGGCCGGGCAGCAGCTTCCAGGCCAGGCCGGCCGCGGCGCAGGCGGCGATCAGCCGGATGATGTTCGCCTCGAAGCGGACCAGCGCGACCAGTGCCGCCGTTGCAATGACGAGCGCCGCCCAGTCCGGCATCTGCCCCACGGCGAATCCCTGCGGCCAGAGCACATGCACGCCAAAGAACAGCGCCAGGCTGACGATCACGCCGACCACGGCCGCGGTGATCGCCGTCAGCGGGGCGGTCAGGCGCATCTCGTCGTGCGTGGCCTCCACCAGCGGGCCCCCCACCAGGATGAAGAGGAAGGACGGCAGGAAGGTGAAGAAGGTGGCGACACAGGCCCCGGCCACGGCCCATAGCGGATCGTGGGCCCAGCCCGCCACGAAGCCGACGAAGGCCACGATCATGATCAGCGGTCCCGGCGTGGTTTCGCCGAGGGCGAGGCCGTCCATCATCTGGTGGGTGGTCAGCCAGGCGTAGTGGCCGACGGCCGCCTGCGTCACGTAGGGCAGCACCGCGTAGGCGCCGCCGAAGGTCAGCAGCGCTGCCTGGGTGAAGAACAGGGCCAGGTCCGGCAGCAGGCCGGTGCCCTGTTGCACCAGAAACAGCAGGGCCAGTACACCACCACCCAGGCCCAGGCCTGCCAGTAAGTGGCGGGCAAGTGCGCCGCGGCCGGGTTGGGCATGTGGCGGTGTTGGTGTGGTGTCGTCGATCAGGGCAGGCGCATGGGGCGCCTGGCCGGCGCTGTGGCCGCCGCCGGCCTTGAAGAGGTCCGGACGGGCGCGGCCCCCCAGGGCGCCAATCACGGCGGCGCCCAGCACGATGGCCGGAAATGGCAGCTGCAGGACGCTGAGGCAGAGGAAGGACAGGCCGGCTAGTCCCCACAGCAGGGAATTCTTCAGGGCGCGCTTGCCGATGCGCCAGGCCGCCGCCAATACGATGGCCACCACCGCCGGCTTGATGCCCCACAGCACGGCGGCCAGCGCCGGCAGATGTCCGAAGGCCAGGTAAATCCAGCTGAGCGCAATGAGGATGAAGAGCGAGGGCAAAACGAAGAGCGCACCAGCGGCAATGCCGCCACGGGTGCCGTGCATCAGCCAGCCGATGTAGGTGGCGAGCTGTTGCGCCTCCGGCCCCGGCAGCACCATGCAGTAGTTGAGGGCGTGCAGGAAGCGTTTCTCGGAGATCCAGCGACGCCGGGTCACCAGCTCCTCATGCATGATGGCGATCTGCCCGGCCGGGCCGCCGAAGCTGACCCAGCCCAGCTTCCACCAGAACTTGAGGGCCTCGCGAAAGGAAACGGGAGCAGGCGTGGGCATGGTCGGATCATTTCCGTGGCAGCGGGGTGGTCGTGAGCAATATGGCAGCGGGATTCTACGGGCGCGCGTGCGGAATTTCCCGGAGTCATGTCGTCCCTGGCGCGCCACGGCGGAGGCCGGGCGGTGCCTACGGCGAACCGCGGCGCAAATTCAAGACTGCCGGGGAGAAAATACCGCCGATATGATGGCGGCCTTTCCCGCTCTCCCCGTTCCACACCGTCACTCCGTCGCAGTGCATCACCCCGGCCCGCCAGGCTGGCAGCCATGGGTCGGGCTTCAGTCCGACTTGAGATGGAGCCGTTGGGCTGATGCCTGATCTGGCGGGACGGTTAACCCGTTATTTCCGGAGTTGTATCCATGCTGTCCATCATCAGGACCATTGCCACCGAACTGAATGTGCGTCCGCAGCAGGTCGAGGCCGCCGTCTCCCTGCTCGACGGGGGCGCCACCGTCCCCTTCATCTCGCGTTACCGCAAGGAAGCCACCGAAGGCCTGGACGACACCCAGCTGCGCAACCTGGAAGAGCGCCTCGGCTACCTGCGCGAGATGGAAGAGCGCCGCGCCGCCATCCTGAAAAGCATCGAGGAGCAGGGCAAGCTCACGCCGGAGCTGAAATCGCAGCTCCTCGAGGCCGACACCAAGGCCCGCCTGGAAGACCTCTACCTGCCCTACAAGCCGCGCCGCGTCACCAAGGGCATGCTGGCGCGCGAAGCCGGCCTCGAGCCGCTCGCCGATGCGCTGCTCGCCGACCCGATGCTGACGCCGGAAACCGAAGCGCCGAAATTCCTCAACGCCGAGAAGAACTACGCCGACACCAAGGCCGTACTCGATGGCGCCAAGCACATCCTGATGGAGCGCTTTGCCGAAAACGCCGACCTGCTGGCGCGCCTGCGCCGCTTCCTGGTCGAGAACGCGGAGATGGCGGCCAAGGTGATTCCGGGCAAGGAGAACGAGGGCGCCAAGTTCCGCGATTACTTCGATCACCACGAGCCGCTCAGCGCCGTGCCCTCGCACCGTGCGCTCGCCATGTTCCGTGGTCGCAACGAAGGCATCCTGGCGCTGGCGCTGGTCATGCCCAACCAGGAAGAGGGCATGCCGCATCCGGCCGAGGGCATGATCGCCGCCCACGCCGGCATCAGGAACGAAGGCCGTCCCGCCGATGCCTGGCTGGCCGAAGTCGTGCGCTGGACCTGGCGGGTGAAGCTGCTCACCCATCTCGAGACCGACCTGCTGGGCGACCTCAAGGAGCGCTCGGAAGAAGAAGCCATCAAGGTCTTCGCGCACAACCTGAAGGACCTGCTGATGGCCGCGCCTGCCGGCCCGCGCGCGACGCTCGGCCTGGACCCCGGCCTGCGCACCGGCGTCAAGGTCGCCGTCGTGGACAACACCGGCAAGCTCGTCGACCACGGCGTGATCTTCCCGCACGAGCCCAAGAACCAGTGGGACCAGTCCATCGCCGTGCTGGCCATTCTGTGCCAGCGCCATAACGTCGACCTCATCGCCATCGGCAACGGCACTGCCTCGCGCGAAACCGACAAGCTGGCCGCCGAGCTCATCAAGAAGCATCCCGAGCTCAAGATGACGAAGATCGTGGTGAGCGAGGCGGGCGCCTCGGTGTACTCCGCCTCCGCGCTGGCCGCGGCGGAATTCCCCGACCTCGACGTGTCCTACCGCGGCGCGGTGTCGATTGCGCGCCGCCTGCAGGATCCGCTCGCCGAGCTCGTGAAGATCGATCCGAAATCCATCGGCGTCGGCCAGTATCAGCACGACGTCAACCAGGTGCGCCTGGCGCGCTCGCTGGAGGCCGTGGTGGAAGACTGCGTGAACGCCGTGGGCGTGGACGTGAACACCGCCTCGACGGCGCTGCTGGCGCGCATTGCCGGTCTCAATACGACCATCGCGCAGAACATCGTCAGCTACCGCGACAGCAATGGCGCTTTCCGCAGCCGCGACGACCTGAAGAAGGTGCCGCGCCTCGGCGACAAGACCTTCGAGCAGGCCGCCGGCTTCCTGCGCATCATGAATGGCGAGAATCCGCTGGACGCCAGCGCCGTGCACCCCGAGTCCTATCCGGTCGTGCAGAAGATCGCGGCGAAATCGGCGAAGGACATCCGCGAACTGCTGGGCGACGCGCGTTTTCTCAAGGCCGTGAACGCCGCCGAGTACGTCGACGACAAGTTCGGCCTGCCCACCGTCACCGACATCCTGAAGGAGCTGGAAAAGCCGGGCCGCGATCCGCGCCCCGAGTTCAAGACCGCGACCTTCCAGGACGGCGTCACCGAGATCAAGGACCTGAAGCCCGGCATGATCCTGGAGGGCGTCGTGACCAACGTCGCGGCCTTCGGCGCCTTCGTCGACATTGGCGTGCACCAGGACGGCCTCGTGCACATCTCGGCGCTCTCCACCAAGTACGTGAAGGATCCGCGCGAGGTCGTGCGCGCCGGCGACGTGGTCAAGGTGAAGGTGATGGAGGTGGACGTGGCGCGCGCGCGCATCGGCCTCACCATGCGCCTGGACGAGACACCGGCCCCGGCGCGCAAGGGCGAAGGCAAGCCCGGCGGTCGCCAGGACCAGGTCACCAGCAAGCGCAGCTTCGGTGACGAGGCGCCGGCCAGGACCGGCAGTCTCGGCAGCCTGCTGATGAAGGCGGGCGTGAAAAAATAACGTCGCGGCGACATCGGCCTGCAAGGGAAAGGCCCGGGGCGGCGAGTGCTGCTCCGGGCTTTTTCTTTGTCGGGCGAGGGCGTGGTCGCGGGAGGGGAACTCAGGGGCCCGGGTGGCTGGCGTCGATCACCAGGCGGCAGTGCCGGGGCAGCAGGTCGCCCGCCCGGTGCAGGCGCAGGAAGAGGTCGTCCCGTCGGGCGGTGAAATGGCCGTTGCTGTAGCCGTCCTGCTGCTGGCGCAGCGTGTAGGTGCGCCCGGCCACGGTCAGGCGCAGCAGGCGCTGGTCGCCGGTCACGCCGGCGCGCAGAACCTGCCCGTCGGGACAGACGTACTGGCTGGCATCGACCATGGGCGACCTCGCCTGGCAGGCCGCGAGCGGCAGGACAAGCCATAAAAGTCGCAGAGCTTGCATGGTTTCCTCCCGTGCTCCCGACCACTGTAGCCCAAGCGCCATCGAACCGCTTTTTTGCTAAGCTCGCCGGCCCTGCCCTGGCGTTATGGCGGAGTCCCTACCGTGAAACACAAGGCCCACATCCTGCGCGACGAAGGCTCGCGCTTCAGCCGCCATCTCGGCATCCGCTACCTGAGCGTGGAGGACGGCGTGTGCACCACCGAGGTGGACATGGCCGAGCACCTGCACAATGTGGTGGGCGGCTTCCACGGCGGCGCGGCCTTCGCGCTCGTGGACTGCGCCATGGGCGCGGCGATCTATTCCCTGCTCGACATCGATGAGCTCGCCGCGACGCTGGAAGCCAAGACCAATTACATCCGCCCCGTGCGCGAAGGCGTCATCCGCTGCACGGCCCGGGTCATCCATCGCGGCCGTCGCACGGCCGTGCTGGACGCCGAGGTGACCGCGGGCGGCAAGCTCGTCGCCAAGGCCACCGGCACTTTCGCCATCTGGAAGAACGACGCGTAGTCGGGATTCGGCCCGTAATTCACGGGCCCCGCCCTGTCGTCCCGCCGGGGGTGCCCGGCGACAAATGGAAATTCGTTGAGGAGTCGCTTGTGGATGCCACCCTGCATCAATCCCTGACCTGGCTGGCGCCTTCTGCCACCACCCTGCGCGGCATGCGGCGCGGCCTCGAGAAGGAGTCGCTGCGCGTCAATCCGGACGGCACGCTGGCGCAATCGCCGCACCCCGTGGCGCTGGGCTCGGCGCTGACGCATCCATGGATCACCACCGACTATTCCGAGGCCCTGGTGGAGCTGATCACGCCCGCCACCGGATCCATCGCCGAGACGCTGGGCTTCCTCGACGACATCCACCGCTTCGTCTATTCGCAGCTCGGCGAAGAACGGCTCTGGGTGAACTCCATGCCCTGCGTGCTGGGCGAAGACGACAACATCCCGCTGGCACAGTACGGAACGTCCAATATCGGCCGCATGAAGACGCTGTATCGCCGCGGCCTCGGCGTGCGCTACGGGCGCAAGATGCAGACCATCGCCGGCATCCACTACAACCTGTCCTTCCCCGACGAGTTCTTCCAGCGCTGGAAGGAGCAGGAGGGCGACACGCGCTCCCTGGTGGATTTCCGCTCCGAGAAATACTTCGGCCTGGTACGCAACTTCCAGCGCCAGAGCTGGCTGCTGCTCTACCTGCTCGGCGCGAGCCCGGCGGTGTGCGCCAGTTTCCTGCGCGGCCGCGAGCATCGCCTGCTGAATTGTGGCGAGGGGACGCTCTACCTGCCCAATGCGACATCGCTGCGCATGAGTTCGCTGGGTTACCAGAATTCGGTGCAGTCGGAGCTGCGCGTCTCCTACAACGGCCTCGACGAGTACGTGCGCGATCTCAACCACGCCATCCGCACGCCCTATCCGCCCTTCGAGGCCATCGGCCTCAGGGATGCCGCCGGCGAGTACCAGCAGATCAGCACCAACGTGCTGCAGATCGAGAACGAGTACTACGGCCTCGTCCGGCCCAAGCGCACCACGCAACGCGGCGAGCGGCCGACGCTGGCGCTGTCGCGCCGCGGCGTGGAGTACGTGGAACTGCGCTGCGTCGACCTGAATCCCTTCGAGCCCATCGGCATCGACAGCACCAGCGCGCACTTCCTCGAGGTCTTCGCGCTGCATTGCCTGCTGCGCAGCGCGCCTCCCTTCACCGACGCCGAGTACCGCTGCCTGCCGAAGAACCAGCAGGAGGTGGTGGAGCGCGGCCGCGATCCCTTCCTCATGCTGCATTTTTGCGGGCAGGACGGGAATTTCCGCGACCTCGCCAACGCCCTGATGGCCGAGCTCGCCGAGGTCGCGCCGCTGCTCGACGCCGCGCATGGCACCAGCGAATACTCCCGCGCCATCGAGCGCGAATCGCACAAGCTGCTCGACGCCGGGCTCACCTTCTCGGCCCGGGTCGTGCGCGAGCTCAGGGATGACGGCTGCTCCTTCTTCCAGTTCGCCCAACGCAGCGCGGAGGAGCAGGCGCAGCACTTCCGGGCGCGGCCATTGCCGCCCGAGTCCGCGCAGGCCTTTGCCGCGGATGCCGCGGCGTCCCTGCGCGAGCAGGCAGCGCTGGAAGCGGCGGACACGCAGGCTTTCCCGGAGTTCCTGGCCGCCTATTTCAACGACTGAGGCTGAGCCGGGCGGCCGCCATCCGGTCCGTTCCCGGCGCAAGTGCACCTCTACTGCCTACTTGTCTGTCGTAAGGCGGGCCTCTAGCCTCGTGACAGTCCAGGAGTTTTCCATGCCCTACCTGCCCTCCCCCCGCCTCACCAACCTCGGCATATTCGTGGCGGCACTCGTCGCCATGCTGTTCGCGCTCTGGTTGCAGTACTACCAGTATCTCGATCCCTGCCCGCTGTGCGTCTTCCAGCGCCTGGCCATGATCGCGGCGGGCCTCGTGGCACTGGCTGCCTTCCTGCACGGGCCGGCGCAGACCGGCCGTCGTGTCTATGCCGGCCTGACGCTCCTGGCGACCGTCATCGGCATTGCCGTGGCGGGGCGCCATGTCTGGCTGCAGCACCTGCCGCCCGAGGACGTGCCGGCCTGCGGGCCGGGCCTGGATTACTGGATGGACACCTTTCCCCTGCACCAGGTCATGATGAAGGTGTTCAAGGGCTCCGGCGAATGCGCCGTGATCGACTGGACCTTCCTCGGCCTGTCCCTGCCGGCCTGGACGCTGGCGGCCTTTGCCGGCCTCGCCGCCGTCGCCCTCTGGCAACTGCTGCGCCGCGACTGAAATTGCGCTGTCGGTCACGCCATCCCTTACAAGCTGCTGTTGTCATCCCGAAGGCACGCGCCTAGCCTGAAAGCCTTTCCGATTGCCAAGGAGGCTTTCATGCTTGCCCAGTCCGTACCTGAGGAGCACCGGCGCCAGGTCGACGCGCTGGTGCAGCGCTGGCTGCAGGAGCGGCAGTCGCTCATCGTGCTCATGATGTCGCTCGGCGACGCGCAGCAGCGCCACCAGGGCTCCCTGCCCGAGCGCGTGCAGGCCTTCTGCGAAATCCTGATGGACTACGTTTCCGCCGGCCACTTCGAGGTCTATGACGAGCTGCTGGCCGAGGCCGAGCAGCGCAACGAAGGCCGCCCCGCATCGGGCCAGGAGCTGTTGTCCCCCCTGCAAGCCACCACCGACGCGGTGATCCGCTTCAATGACATCTATGAAGACGCGCACGACGAGACGGCGCTGGCCCGGCTTTCCCGGGAGCTGTCACTGCTCGGGCCGGAAATGGAGCGCCGCTTCGAGATCGAGGACCGCATGATCGCCCTGCTGCACGACAGCGCTGGCCGGACGACGGTATCGGGCGATACCCGCCTGGCGCAGCCATAAAAAAACCGGGGCATGCCCCGGTTTTTTATTTGACCAATGCGGACTCAGGGAGCCGGCGCGGCACCCTCGGTGCTACCCGGCGCTTCGATGCCGAGCAGCTCGACTTCGAAGACCAGCACGGAGTTGGCGGGGATCGGGCCGTTGGCCATTTCGCCATACCCCTGTTCGGGCGGCAGGGCGATACGGTACTTGGAGCCCACGGGCATCAGTTGCAGCGCCTCGGTCCAGCCCGGGATCACCTGGTTCAGCTGGAATGTGGCGGGCTCGCCGCGCGCCACCGAGCTGTCAAAGACGGTGCCGTCGATCAGGGTGCCGCTGTAATGCACCTTCACCACGTCAGTGTCTTTGGGCTTGGGGCCCTTGCCCTGGGTCAGCACTTCATACTGCACGCCGGATTTGGTTGTCTTCACGCCTTTCTTCTTGGCGTTGGCGGCCAGGAAGTCGCTGCCCTTCTTCTTGTTCACCTGGGCTTCCTTCTGCGCCTTCGCGGCGGCTTCGGCGCTCATGCGCTGCTTGAAGGATTCCAGGGTAGCGCGCATTTCGTCCTCGGGGATGGCCGCGTCCTTCTTGGCGTAGGCGTCGCGGAAGCCGGCAACGAAGGCGTCCAGATTCAGGGTTTCGATGTGCTGCGAGTGCGCCTTGCCGGAGAGGTAGCCGATGCTGTACGCGGCCTTGTCATCTTCCTTCGCATAGGGGCTGGCAGCTTTGCCCGGCTCCGCGGCCAGGACGGGAAGGCTGGCCAGCAGGGTGGCCGCCAGGAGGGTACGTTTCATGAGTGCTCCATGGTCTTGTTGTCGTGGGCGCCTGCCGGCGCCTGGCAAAATCGTCTCGGAGCATATGTCAGGGCCATGGTCTTGGCTATGCATTTGGAGGAGCTGAACCCCTGGCCGGGCAGCAGGTGCCGAACTGGTGCATAAGAGAAAGGTCGGAGTGTGCTCTGCCATTTATTGCGGCATGGCAGCGTCAGAGGCGCGGGTACAACAAGCTGTTCGTCATCTCTGTTGCTAATGCGCGTCCGCCTGCTCGCTTTTCGCAAACAGTTCGTTTATTTTTCACCCACGGTGCCCCCCCACATGAGGATGTGTCCATGGCTGCTGCCAAGAAAAAAGCTGCTAAACCCGCTGCAAAAACTGCCGGCCCGGCGGTTGAAAAACTCAAGATGGATTTGGAGAAACAAGTGAACGATCTGCAGGACCACTTCCACAAGATCGTGGAAAAGACCCAGAAGGAAGCCGAGAAGTACATCGACGCGGCCCGCAAGATGGTTGAGAAGGCGGAAGCCAACTACAAGGATATGCAGAAGCGCCTCGAGCAGCAGGTGGCCAAGGCCGGTGACAAGGAAACCCTGAAGGTGGTGAAGGAGCGTGCCAAGACCGCTCAGGCCGAAGCCAAGGCCGCCCTGACCGCTGCCAAGAAAGATTTCGAGCAGGCCAAGAAGGCGATCCAGGGCCTGCAGGCCAAGAGTGAACTGAAGGCCTACGTGCAGGCCAAGCTGAAGGCTTCCAAGAAGCCTGCCGCCAAGAAGGCTGCGCCCGCCAAGGCCGCCAAGCCTGCAGCGAAGGCGGCTGCCAAGCCTGCCGCCAAGAAGGCTGCACCCGCCAAGGCTGCCAAGCCTGCAGCGAAGGCGGCTGCCAAGCCTGCCGCCAAGAAGGCTGCACCCGCCAAGGCTGCCAAGCCTGCAGCGAAGGCTGCCGCCAAGCCGGCGCCGAAGGCTGCTGCCAAGCCTGCTGCGAAGCCCGCCGCCAAACCGGCCGCCAAGCCGGCAGCGAAGCCTGCTGCGAAGCCCGCCCCCAAGGCTCCGGCTCCCAAGTCCCTGGCCAAGCCCAAGGCCGAAAAGCCCAAGGCCACTCCGGCTCCCGCGGCCACCCCGGCGCCTGCCGCGGCCCCGGCGGCCGATCGTGCCGTGCTGACCCCGCCGACCGAGTAATCCGGACCGGTAAATAAAACGGGCCTCAGGGCCCGTTTTTTATTGGGTAGATTCCTCCCGCTGCGTACACTCCGCGCCCATGATTACCGTCTCCAACCTTGTTGTCTCCCGTGATGGCCGCGAGCTCTATCGCGACGCCACCTTCATGATCCATCCCGGCTGGAAGGTCGGCCTCACCGGTGCCAACGGCAGCGGCAAGTCCACCTTCTTCGCGCTGCTGCAGGGCGAGCTCACGCCCGACGCCGGCCGCCTCGAGCGTCCGGCGGTGTGGACTGTCGCGCACATGGCGCAGGAAGTGCCGGCCCTGTCGCAGAGCGCGCTCGACTATGTGCTCGATGGCGATGCCGAACTGCGCCAGATCGAAGCGCAGCTGGCAGCGGCCGAGCGCGAGGAGCGCTATGAAGACCTGGCCAACCTGTACCAGCGTTACGAGGAAATAGGCGGCTATACCGCCCAGTCGCGTGCCGCCAAGCTGCTGGCCGGCCTCGGCTTCAGCGAAGCCGAGCAGCAGAAGGGCGTCGCCGATTTCTCCGGGGGCTGGCGCATGCGCATCAACCTCGCGCAGACGCTGATGTGCCGCTCCGACCTGCTGCTGCTGGATGAACCCACCAACCATCTCGACCTCGATGCCATCCTCTGGCTGGAGGACTGGCTGCGCGCCTATCCGGGCACCCTGGTCATGGTTTCCCACGACCGCGACTTCCTGGACGCCGTGGTGGGCCACGTCCTGCACGTGGAGCAGAGCACCATCACGCACTACCGCGGCAATTACTCCGCTTTCGAGCGCATGCGTGCCGAGCGCCTGGCACAGCAGCAGCAGGCTTTCGAAAAGCAGCAGACGGAAGTCGCCCACCTGACCAAGTACATCGATCGCTTCCGCGCCCAAGCCACCAAGGCCCGCCAGGCGCAAAGCCGTATCAAGGCGCTGGAGCGCATGACGCTGATCGCTCCGGCGCATGTGGATTCGCAGTTCAGCTTCCGCTTCCGCGAGCCGGCGCGCCTGCCGACCCCGCTGATTCGCATGGACGAAGTCGATTGCGGCTACGGTGAGCGCAAGGTCCTCTCGCGCGTGAACCTGTCCCTCACGCCAGACACCCGCCTCGGCCTGCTTGGTCCCAACGGCGCCGGCAAGTCCACGCTGATCAAGACGGTGGTGGGCGAGCTGGCGCAGCTGTCGGGCGAGCGTACGATGTCCGAGCACACCAAGATCGGCTACTTCGCGCAGCACCAGGTCGACCATCTCGACCTGAAGGCTTCACCCCTGCTGCAGCTGACGCGCATTGCCGGCCGTACCGACGAGCTTACGCTACGCAAGTTCCTCGGCTCCTTCGGCTTCGGCGGCGACCGCATCGATGCGCCCTGCGAGAATTTTTCCGGCGGTGAGAAGGCGCGCCTCGCACTGGCGCTGATCGTGTGGCAGCGACCCAACGTGTTGCTGCTCGACGAACCCACCAACCATCTCGACCTCGAGATGCGGCATGCGCTGACAGTGGCGCTGCAGGAATACCAGGGTGCGCTGGTCATCGTTTCGCACGAGCGACATTTGCTCAAGGCTTGCTGCGACGACTTCCTGCTGGTGGTTGATGGCCATGCCACTCCCTTCGCCGGCGACCTCGAGGACTACGCCGAGTGGTTGCGCCAGTGGCGCGCCGCGCTGGAAAAGGCGCAAGCGCCCGCCAAAGGTGAGAAAAAGACGCCCGCGCCCGTGGCGCCGGCGACCCCGGCCAAGGTGAACAAGGACGCGAAGAAGGCGCTGGAAAAGGCCGAGAAAAAAATGGCGGAGCTGCAGGGAAAGCAGAAGGGGCTGGAGGAGCAGCTAGCCGACAGCGCCATCTATGAGGTCCCGCGTCGCCAGGATCTCGATCGATTACTACAGGAAAAAGCGGCTGTGGATGCCGAGCTGGCTGCTGCAGAAGAAGCCTGGCTGCGCGCCAGCGAGGAAATGGCGGGCTGATCAACGCAGCGCCAGGCGGACCGCTGGTCTGCCGGAGTCAGGGGCGCGTGTCCGCTTCGAGCTGGCCCAGCAGGCGCAGCGCCGCTTCGCGGGAGTCGCCGCACATGTCAGGGTGTGCCTTCAGGCTGGCGCAGAACGCAGGCCGCTCCGGCTTCCCGAACAGCCTGCACAGGCCGGCCGCGTCCAGTTGCACGCAGGGCATGCCTGCCGGTTTGCCGGCCGACATGCCGGGAATGGGCGAAGTGATGGAAGGCGCGATGCAGCAGGCGGCGCAACCGGCGCGACAGGAAGTCACCCGGCGTCAGTACATATAGGTGCCGGTGCCGACAGCAATCAGCTCGTCGCTGTCGTTGCGCAGCTCCATGCGCGTGACGAACACCTTCTTGCCTACGCGCAGCGTGGACGCCGTCACTTCGAAGTGCTGGCCGCGACCCGGCTGCAGGTAATCGACGCGCATGTCGATCGTGCCCAGCCGCGCCATGCGCGCGTAGCGCTCTTCGCGCGACATCCCCTGCTGCTTCATGAACTGGTAGACGGCCACGAAGCCCATGGCGCCGCCCACGGTGTCCAGCGCCGTCGCGATCACCCCGCCGTGCAGGATCTGCTTGAAGGTGTTGCCGACGAGCTCCGGCTTCATGTCGAAGCGCGCCCGCACGCTCTCCTCGGTGATCTCGGTCAGCTCGAGGCCGATCAGTTTCACGAAGGGCGTGTTGTCGAAGCCGTTCTTCATGCGGTCGAGCAGGAGGCGGGCTTTCTCTTCCACGGAAAGGACGGGCTTGTCGTGATGGTCGGTCATGCCGGGCTCGCGCGATGTCGGGGCAAACAGGAGTGGCGAGACTAGCAGCCGCTTCCTGTCGCGGCCAAGCACCGCCGCGCCGGGCAGTAGCGGCGCGACCAGCGTCAGTACGGCGCGCACATGGCCTCAGGCTATTCCGCGCCTGCATCGGGCCGTTTGCGGATGCTGCGCGCCAACTCGCCGATGCGGGCGCCGGCGTCGGCGGTCGTCCGCAGGGGCAGGGAGGACGGACTTCGCTGCCGTCAGGATGGCCGCAAGCGGTGAGCGGGACAGTGCCCTTTTTCATGCCGTCTGCTCCCGGGATAGGACCCGCGACCGGGCACTGGCCGGGTGGGGTCGGTGCCATGCGCCGCCACGGTGTTTCGGCTAAGCTCCCGAGCCTGACCTCGCCGCACAACCTGAGCCGCCATGACCACGTTTTCCTTTACCCGCGCCGCCTTCCCGTCCACCCGCCTGCGCCGCCTGCGCAAGAACGAGTTCTCCCGCCGCCTGGTGCGCGAGACCGTGCTGACGGCCGCCGACCTGATCTATCCGGTGTTCGTGCTGGAGGGTGAGAACCGCCGCGAGCCCGTGGCCTCCATGCCGGGCGTCGAGCGCCTGTCCATCGACCTGCTGGTGCAGGAGGCGCGTGAGCTCGCAACCCTCGGCATTCCGGCGATTGCCCTCTTCCCGGTGACGCCGCCCGAGGCCAAGTCCCTGATGGCCGAGGAGGCCTGGAATCCGGACGGCCTGGCGCAGCGCGCCGTGCGCGCCGTCAAGACGGCGGTGCCGGAGCTCGGCGTCATCACCGACGTGGCGCTGGACCCGTTCACTACCCATGGCCAGGACGGCATCATCGATGTCGACGGCTATGTGCTGAACGACATCACCACCGAGGTGCTGGTGAAGCAGGCCTTGTCGCATGCCGAAGCTGGCGCCGATATCGTCGCGCCCTCCGACATGATGGACGGACGCATCAGCGCCATCCGCATGGCGCTGGAGCATGAAGGCCATCCCAACGTGTCCATCCTCGCCTATTCCGCCAAGTACGCCTCCAGCTACTACGGGCCCTTCCGCGACGCCGTGGGCTCGGCCGGCAACCTGAAAGGCGGCAACAAGTTCTCCTACCAGATGGACCCGGCCAATCTCGACGAGGCCCTGCACGAGGTCGGCCTGGATCTCGCCGAGGGCGCCGACATGGTCATGGTGAAACCCGGCATGCCCTACCTCGACGTGGTGCGCCGCGTGAAGGACACCTTCCGCGCGCCAACCTTTGTCTACCAGGTGAGCGGCGAGTACGCCATGCACATGGCCGCCATCCAGAACGGCTGGCTGAACCGCGAGGCCGTGATCCTGGAATCGCTGATGTGCATCAAGCGCGCCGGCGCCGATGCCATCCTGACCTATTTCGCCAAGGACGCCGCCCGGCTGCTGAAAGCGGGGGCCTGAACGGCGAGCGGCTGCCATGAAACTGTAATGAGGAGCCGCTGCAATGAAGCCTTCGAAGAAGGATTCGCCCATGACAGCGCCAGAGCCCGCACCGGCAGAGCAACCGGTGCTCGATCTCAATGACCCTGAGTTCTACCTCAATCGCGAGCTGAGTCTGCTCGCCTTCAACCTGCGGGTGCTCGAGCAGTCGCTGGACGAGATCCATCCGCTGCTGGAACGGCTCGGCTTCCTGCGCATCTTCTCCAGCAATCTCGACGAGTTCTTCGAGATCCGCGTCGCCGGTCTCAAGCGCCAGCTCTCGCTGGGACGCGCCGTGCCCGGCATCGACGGCCTGCTGCCGCAGGAGACGCTTAAGCGCATCGCCGAGGTTTGCCACGACGCGGTGGATCGGCAGTACCGCATCCTCAACGATGTACTGTTGCCGGCGCTGGCGCAGGAGAACATCCGCTTCCTGCGCCGCGAGGAGTGGAGCGAGAAGCAGTCGGCGTGGATCCGGAAATATTTTCGCGAGCAGGTCTACCCGGTGCTGACGCCGATTGGCCTCGACCCGGCGCACCCCTTCCCGAAAGTCGTCAACAAGAGTCTCAACTTCATCGTCTCGC
Organism: Moraxellaceae bacterium; assembly: GCA_029237815.1. GTDB lineage: Bacteria > Pseudomonadota > Gammaproteobacteria > Pseudomonadales > Moraxellaceae > UBA2031. The sequence goes on along the minus strand of JAQZBP010000009.1, from coordinate 214,040 downwards.
TGGAAGGTAACGATGCCTTCGGACGCGATCTGAATTTTGCCATCGTGCCGGCGCCGCGCTCGCTGCCGCGTATGATCCGGCTGCCCGCCGACGCCAGCAGTGGCGACGACTACGTGTTCCTCTCCTCCATTATCCACGAGCATGCCAGCGAACTGTTCCCGGGCATGACGGTGCAGGGTTGCTACCAGTTCCGCGTGACGCGCAACGCCGATCTCGACCTTGATGAAGTCGACGCGGAAGCCGACCTTGCCGTGGCACTGAAGGACGAGCTGTTTTCGCGCCGCTACGGCGACGCCGTGCGCCTTGAGGTGGCGGACAACTGTCCCCGTCATCTGGTGGATTATCTGTTGCGCAAATTCGGCCTCACCGAAGAGTTCCTTTACCGTGTCAATGGACCCGTCAATCTCGTTCGCCTCATCACGGACATAGAGCGGCCGCGTCTGCGCTACCTGCCCATGACGCCCTCGGTGCCGGAGCGGCTGGTGCGGGCGGGGAGCTATTTCGAGGCGATCGCGCAGGGCGACGTGTTGCTGAACCACCCGTTCGAGTCGTTCGCGCCCGTAGCGGAATTCCTGCGCCAGGCTGCGCGGGATCCTCATGTGCTCGCTATCAAGCAGACGCTGTACCGCACCGGGAAAAATTCGGAAATCGTGAACCTGCTTGCCGAGGCGGCGCGCAATGGCAAGGAGGTGACGGCTGTCATCGAGCTGCGCGCACGTTTCGACGAAGAGTCGAATATCGAGGTGGCAGCAAAGTTGCAGGAGGCGGGCGCCATCGTGGTGTACGGCATCGTCGGCTACAAGACGCACGCGAAGATGCTGCTGGTCGTGCGCCGTGAGGGCGGGCGCAAGCTGAAACGGTATGTGCACCTCGGCACCGGCAACTATCACGCGGTCACTGCGCGCATATACACCGATTTTTCCCTGCTCACGGCCGATGAGGAGCTTTGCGAGGATGTGCACCGCATCTTCCAGGAGCTCACCGGGATGGGCAAGGTCGCCAAGCTGAAGAAGCTGCTGCACGCGCCTTTCACGCTGCACTCCAAGCTCGTCGATCACATCGAGCAGGAAGCCCGCAATGCCGGCAAGGGCAAGCCGGCGCACATCATTGCGCGCATGAATTCGCTGACCGAGAAGCAGCTGATACAGGCACTCTATCGGGCAAGCCAGGCGGGTGTGAAAATTGACCTCATCGTGCGCGGCATCTGTTGCCTGCGCCCGGGCGTTCCCGGCGTGTCGGATAATATCCGGGTGCGCTCCGTGGTCGGCCGTTTCCTCGAGCACTCGCGCGTGTTCTGGTTCGAAAATGACGGCGACAACGTGGTTTATTGTTCCAGCGCCGACTGGATGGATCGCAATATGTTCTTCCGTGTCGAGACCTGCTTTCCGGTTTCCGATCCTGATCTTGCTCGCCGCGTGAAGCAGGACGCGTTGCTCACCTATCTCGCCGACAACCGGCAGAGCTGGCATCTGCAGCCCGATGGCGGCTACCGGCAGGGCGCCTGCGAGCCCGGAAAGGAGAAGATCGCCCAGCAACTGCTGCTGGAGCGGTTGGCGCAGCATTGAGCGCGAGCGTTTATCCCCGGCCTGCTGCGGCATAGCGTCTGTGCGTTGTTTAGCGCTCTCACGCGGAATACTCACCACAGTGCAGCTTGAGTCCGACCGTCGCGAACACGTCCGCTTCGCCCGCAAGGTCCTCCCGCGTCAGCGGATGCGCGGCCAGCCAGCCCGTCGGAAAGTACAGCTCGAAGCGCATGTCGTCGGCGACGAGGCGGATCTCCGGCAGGGGCTCACGACTGCGGCTGTGGTGCAGGCGCACGGCGAGCCGCAGCAGCGCGCACAGGCGCAGCAGCGTCAGGCCGCCTGTCTCCATGATCTCGTTGTAAAGCTCGGGTTTTATCTTGCGCCGGTGTGCGCCTACCAGCAGCGCAAGGCTTTCCTGGACCTGTCGCGAGAAGCCCGGCATGTCTGAATGGCGCAGGATGTAGGCGCCATGCCGGTGAAAGCTGCTGTGCGAAATGGCGGCGCCGGTTTCATGGCCGAGCGCAGCCCAGCGCAGCAGCTCGCCGTCCTGCTCGTTGAGCACCAGGCGTTCGGCGGCCTGAAGGAACAGCGCCATGGCCGTATCGGCCACGCGCCCCGCCTGCGCCTTGTCGACATTGTAGCGGGAGAGCAGGGCCTGCATGCTGTGGTCGCGGATGTCCTCGTGGCGGAAGCGGCCCAGCATGTCGAAGAGCACGCCCTCGCGCAACGCGCCATCCGAGTACTCCATGGTCTCGAGGCCGAGCTCCTCGAAGACGCCGAGCAGGATGGCGAGGCCCGCCGGCAGGATGGCCTTGCGGTCGTCCTTGAGGCCGGGCATGTCGATCTCGCTGACGTGCGAAAGCTTCAGCAGCTGGCGCTGGATTTCCTGCAGCCCGTTGCGGGTGATGCGCTCGTCCGGCGCTGCAAGCCCCAGCTGCTGCTGCACCTGCTGGACAGCCTTGATGGTGCCGCTGGAACCTACCGCGGTACTCCAGCCCAGGTCCTGGTACTGTGCCTTGATGCCCAGGATTTCCTGGCGCGCCGCCGTGATGGCGCGCTCCATGGCCTTGGGGGACAGGGTGCCGTCCGGGAAGTGGCGCAGGGCATAGGTCACGCATCCCATGTGCAGCGACTCGGTGGCCAGCGGCTCGTGGCTCTCGCCGATGATGAATTCCGTGGAGCCGCCACCGATGTCGACCACCAGGCGCCGGCCCTGCCCGGCCAGGGTTTGCGATACGCCGACGTAGATCAGGCGGGCTTCCTCGCGCCCGGCGATGATTTCCAGCGGATGGTCCAGGATCTGCTCCGCCCGGCTGGCAAAGGCCCGGGCATTGCGCGCCACGCGCAGGGCGTTGGTGCCAACCACGCGCAGATGCTGCGGCGCGACTCCCTGCAGGTGCTCGGCAAAGCGGGACAGGCAGCCCAATGCCCGCTCCTGTGCCTCGTCGGTGAGGCGGTTGCGGTCGTCGAGCCCGGCGGCCAGTTGCACCTTCTCGGACAGCGCGGTCACCAGGCGGAGCTGGCCATGGTCCATGCGGGCCACGGCCAGGTGAAAGCTGTTGGAGCCGAGATCCACGGCGGCCAGCAGCCCCGTCTCGTGCTCGCTTGATCGGGGCATGCCCGGCCTCCCTTGTAATGCGCTGAAAACGCCCCATCATAACCGGGGATGATGACCGCCCCGTGCCAGATCGCGTCGGCCCGATGCCCTCTGCTATTATCCCCTTTTACCCTGATTCGCGGAGACGACAATGGCGAATGCACTTATTGTGAATGCCACCGATGCCAGCTTTGAGACCGATGTCCTGAAGGCAGACGGGCCGGTTCTGGTTGACTACTGGGCTCCCTGGTGTGGTCCCTGCAAGATGGTGGCGCCGATCCTGGACGAGATCGCCGGGGAGTATGAGGGCAAGCTCAAGATCGTGAAGGTGAACGTGGACGACAATCCCGGCACCGCCCAGAAGTTCGGCGTCCGCGGCATTCCTACCCTGACCCTGTTCAAGGCGGGTAGCGTCGAGGCGACCAAGGTCGGGGCCCTCTCCAAGTCGCAGTTGACGGCATTTCTGGATTCGAATATATAATTTCCCCACGCGGGCCGTTCAGCGGCCCGCTTGTTCAACGCACGCCGTCCGGCCGAGCAGTCCCCGCATCCTCGATCCTCGACTGTTCCTCAAGTCTCCACGCGCTGATAACTACTTCCGGCCTTTCAGGGCCAAAGGCGCCGTCGCGTTGCCCCTCCTCCATCGCATGATCCGTTTTCCTTATGAATCTTACTGAACTCAAGAAAAAACCGATTGCCGAGCTGGTCAAGATCGCCGAGGAAATGGGCCTGGAAAACATGGCCCGTAACCGCAAGCAGGATGTGATCTTCGCCATCCTGAAGTCCCATGCGCGCAGTGGCGAGGACATCTTCGGCGACGGCGTGCTCGAGATCCTCTCCGACGGCTTCGGTTTCCTGCGTTCTTCTGAAGGCTCCTTCCTGGCCGGCCCTGACGACATCTACGTCAGTCCCTCGCAGATCCGCCGCTTCAACCTGCGCACGGGCGATACCATTGCCGGCACCATCCGGCCGCCCAAGGAAGGCGAGCGCTACTTCGCGCTGCTCAAGGTCAACCACATCAATTTCGACGCGCCTGAAAACGCGAAGAGCAAGATCCTGTTCGAAAACCTGACGCCGCTGTTCCCGACGCGGCGCCTGGTCATGGAGCTGGGCAACGGTTCCACCGAAGACCTGACCTCGCGCGTGATCGACCTGATCGCGCCGATCGGCCTTGGTCAGCGCTCGCTCATCGTCGCGCCGCCCAAGGCCGGCAAGACGATGCTGCTGCAGAACATCGCCCACTCCATCACGCGCAATAATCCCGAGGTCTTCCTGATCGTGCTGCTCATCGACGAGCGCCCGGAAGAAGTGACGGAAATGCAGCGCACGGTGCGTGGCGAAGTCGTGGCTTCCACCTTCGACGAGCCGCCCGCCCGCCATGTGCAGGTTGCGGAAATGGTGATCGAGAAGGCCAAGCGCCTGGTCGAGCACAAGAAGGACGTGGTCATCCTGCTGGACTCCATCACCCGCCTCGCGCGTGCCTACAACACCGTGATCCCGAGCTCCGGCAAGGTCCTCACCGGCGGCGTCGACGCGCATGCGCTGGAGCGCCCGAAGCGTTTCTTCGGCGCCGCGCGCAACATCGAGGAAGGTGGTTCGCTCACCATCATCGGCACCGCGCTGGTTGATACCGGCTCCAAGATGGACGAAGTCATCTTTGAAGAGTTCAAGGGCACGGGCAACCAGGAAATCAACCTGGAGCGCAAGATCGCGGAGAAGCGCGTGTTCCCGGCCATCAACATCAAGAAGTCCGGCACCCGTCGCGAGGAGCGCCTGATTGGCGAGGACGAACTCAAGAAGGTGTGGATCCTGCGCAAGCTGCTGCACCCGATGGACGAGATCGCCGCCATCGAGTTCCTGCTCGACAAGCTGAAGGATTCCAAGACCAATGAGGAATTCTTCGAAATGATGAAGCGGAAGTAACCCGCTCCATTTGAAAAGGCCCGCTGTCGCGGGCTTTTTTTATTCTGCCGCGGATGCAATCCCCGGCCACGCTGGGCGGGGCGCGGCGTGCATGCACCAGGCCCCGCAGAAATGCGACGCCGGCGTGCTGCCGGCCTTTGTCTGCCGCGACGCAGCGGCGCCGAAGGCGGCGACAAATGCCGTCGGGCGGGCGCAATATGCGACTGAAGCCCTTGGCCGCGGGTGACCCTGACATTCGTAAATGTCAGAATGCAGCGCACAACAAGAACATCGGGCGCCCTCCCCGTGAGCATGGATACCCTCAGCCAGATCCTCGACGACATCCATCTGTCCGGTGGCGAGTTCCGCTATATCCAGGCGGGCGCGCCCTGGGCCTTCGCCTTTCGCACCGAGGGGCGGGCCGGGTTCCATCTCGTGCTCTCGGGCGAGGCCTGGCTCTATCCCAGCAACGAGCCGCCAATCCGCCTCGAGCCCGGCGACATGGCGGTAGTCATGAACGGCCGCGACCACGCCCTGGTGCACGAGAAGATGGCGGTCGTCCCTGATACCCTGCCCGACCTTGTCCCGGGCATCCAGGGCCACAACCACGACCTGCTGAAGGTCGGTGGCACGGGCTATCTCACCAACACCCTGTCCGCGCGCTTCCGCTTCGACGCCGACCTCGGCCGACCCTTGCTGGCCGCCCTGCCTGCCGTGCTCGTCATGCGCGGCATCAGCGACAGCCCGCCCGAGTGGCTACGCATTGGCCTCGATTTCCTGGCACAGGAAGGGCTCGGCCGGCCGGGGCACCAGGCCATCATCAACCGTCTGGTCGGCATCCTCTTCATCGAGTGCGTGCGCGATTACGTGGAGAGCCTGCCGGAGGGCGCCAACAACTGGCTGCGCGCGTTGCGTGATCCGGCGTTGTCGCCGGTGCTGGCCGCCATCCACCAGCGCCCGGCGCACCCCTGGACAGTCAACGATCTGGCCGGCATTGCCTGTCTTTCACGCTCCGCATTTGCCGAACGCTTTGGTACCGTGATGGGCCAGCCACCGCTCAGCTACCTTGCCGAACACCGCATGCGCCTCGCGCTCTGGCAGTTGTGCCATACGCAGCAACCCGTGTGCCGCATCGCGGAGATGGTGGGCTATGGTTCGGAAACCGCCTTCAGCCAGGCCTTCAAGCGCATGTATGGCAGCTCTCCCTCGCGCTATCGCCAGCAGCGCGTGGAGGCTCCGGATACTTCCGATTTCTCACCGCCGGCCGCGCCGGCCCGCATTCCAGGACAGGCAGGATGACCACGCGCTTTTCTTTCTCCGTCACCGACGAGCTCTTCCATCACCTGGAAAGCGCCGAGGAGCCCATGGGCATCCAGCTCGACCTGCGCCTGACCGGACGGCTCGACGAGCAGAAAGTGGAAGAGGCCGCCTATGCCGCCATGCGTCGGCATCCGCTGGCGTCGGTGCGTCAGCATCCGATCCAGGCGGGCGGGCGTCACTATGAGTGGGAGCTGATCGAGCGCGCGGATGAAGACCCGGTATTGCTCGTGGAATGTGCCGATGACGACGCGGTAAGTGCGGCGCGCGACTCCTTCTACTCGCGTCGCCTCCTGCTGGAGAATGCCCCGCCCTTTCGCATCCTGATCGCACGCAACCCCGGGGGGGACTGGCTTTTCTTCAAGATGAGCCAGGTCGTCACCGATGCGGCCGGCGCCTATCGCTTCCTGCTCAGCGTGATGCGCATCTATGCCGGCGTGGATGATCCGCAGCCGGACGATATCGATGTGGTCAAGGCTCGCCATCTCGGCCAGGAGTTCGGCGCCAAGAGCGTGCCCGACCGGCTGCGCCGCGCGCAACGCCTGCTGGGTTACCTGGCCCGCTCGGTACAGCTGCCCACGCGTATCGCGCCGCATTTCGGCGAGAACAAGGCGGGGCTCTCCTTTGTGTCGCATACCTTTACCGCCGCGGAAACGGACGCGCTCGGCCGGCTGCGTCAGGGCAGCGCGACGCTGAATGATGTGCTTGCGACGCTTGTGCATCTGGCCGTGGAGCGCTGGAACCTGCAGCGCAACGAATCGGCCGGCCGCATCACCCTGATGAATGTCATGAATTTCCGCCCGATCACCTGGCGCCAGGAAGGCGTCGGCAATTTCTCGCTGTGGGTCAATGTGGCGACGCGCGAAAGCGATCGCCGCAGCTACGATGACGCGCTGGTCGCGGTGACCGAGCAGACGCGCAAGTACAAGAGCGACGAGACGGCCGGGCTGCTCGTGGACCTGCTCAACCTGGTACAGGTGCTGCCGAGCGCGGTGCGCAAGTCGCTGACCAACCTGATGCCGCTGACCGGAAATTTCGTGGTCGATACCGCGGTGCTCAACAATCTCGGCCGCGTGCCGGACATTCCCGATCCGGCGGGCAAGGCCGGGCGCATCTCGGCAATCCGGTTCACGCCGCCGACGCGCATGCCAATGGGTGTCGCAGTGGGCGTCATCACCCTGCGCGGCGAGCTGACGATCACGTTCCGCTACCGTCGTGCGCAGTTCGACCGCTTTGCGGCCGAAGCGTTCCGCGACAACTTCCTCGCCTTGCTCCACGAGCTGCTGGAGCAGGCGAGCTGATGTCACTGCGTCACTGAACAATAAAAAAGCCCGCGGCAGCGGGCTTTTTTATTGCGGCGCGTAGCTCACGTAGTGCGCTGGCTGGCGAATTTCTGGCGGAACTTGGCGAGTTTCGGAGCCACCACGATCTGGCAGTAACCCTGCCCCGGGTTCAGGGCGAAGTAATTCTGGTGATAGTCCTCCGCCGGCCAGAAGGGCACCGGCGCTGCCACGATCTCGGTGACGATGGCGCTGCCGAAGACTCGGGATGCGTCGAGCTCCCGGATAACGTCCCTCGCCACCGTTTCCTGTTCCGCATCCTGGCAGAAGATCACCGAGCGGTACTGCGTGCCGATGTCGTGGCCCTGGCGATCTTTCGTGGTGGGATCGTGGATGGCGAAGAAGATCGCCAGCAGCTCCCGGAACGGGAGGGCCGTGTTCTCGAAGCTGACTTCGACCACTTCCGCGTGGCCGGTGGCTCCGCTGCAGATCTGCTCGTAGCTGGGGTTGGCGCGCGCGCCGCCGGCATAGCCGCTCACCACGCGCGTCACGCCCTGCACTTCGCGGAAAACGGCGTCGAGGCACCAGAAGCAGCCTCCGCCGAGTACGGCTTTCTCAATCGACATGGCAGGTTCCTCCGAATGGGATTGGTGAGTGTGCCGGCCACGGCAGCGTGGCAGGAATGCAACAACGCCTGCACCGCAACGCGTCGGGCACCCCCACGCTCAGCGTGACGGACGGGGTTTCTTGCGCACGCCGTCGGCGCGCGGCGGCAGCCCGGTGTGCTGGGTCAGTACCCTGCCCTTCTGCGGCTTCACCTTGAGCGACACGCCGCCGCCCTCGCTGGAGTTCTTCTTGCGCGGTGCCTTGTAGGCGCCCTCGCCCGTGCCGGCCGGCTGGTTGCGGGGAATCAGCTGGTGCTTGCCGTTGCCGATCAGGTCGGCGCGGCCCATTTCCTTCAGCGCCTCGCGCAGCAGCGGCCAGTTGTTGGGGTCGTGGTAGCGCAGGAAGGCCTTGTGCAGGCGGCGGCGCTTGTCGCCCTTCACGATGTCCACCTTCTCGCCGGTGATGCGCGAGATCTTCTTCAGCGGATTCAGGCCCGAGTGGTACATCGCGGTCGCGGTCGCCATGGGCGAGGGATAGAAGGTCTGCACCTGGTCGGCGCGGAAGCCGTTGCGCTTCAGCCACAGCGCCAGGTTCATCATGTCGACGTCGGTGGTGCCGGGATGCGCCGCGATGAAGTAGGGGATCAGGTACTGTTCCTTGCCCGCCTCCTTCGAGAAGCGCTCGAACATTTCCTTGAACTGGTCGTAGGCGCCGATGCCCGGCTTCATCATCTTGGACAGCGGGCCGCCCTCGGTGTGCTCGGGCGCGATCTTGAGATAGCCGCCGACATGATGCGTGACCAGCTCCTTCACGTACTCCGGCGAGCGCACGGCGAGGTCGTAGCGCAGTCCCGAGCCGATCAGGATCTTCTTCACGCCCGGCACCTTGCGCGCCTTGCGGTAGAGCTCGATCAGCGAGGAGTGGTCGGTGTTCAGGTTGTCGCAGATGCCGGGGTAGACGCAGGACGGCTTGCGGCAGGCGGCCTCGATCTCCGGCGACTTGCAGGCGATGCGGTACATGTTGGCGGTGGGGCCGCCGAGGTCGGAGACCACGCCGGTAAAGCCCGGCGTTTCCTTCATGTGCTCGATCTCGCGCAGGATGGAGTCGTGCGAGCGGTTCTGGATGATGCGGCCTTCATGCTCGGTGATGGAGCAGAAGGTGCAGCCGCCGAAGCAGCCGCGCATGATGTTCACCGAGAAGCGGATCATCTCGTAGGCCGGGATGCGGGCGCCGCCATAGGCCGGGTGCGGCACGCGCGCATAGGGCAGGTCGAAGACGAAATCCATTTCTTCGGTGGTCAGCGGGATGGGCGGCGGATTCAGCCAGACATCGCGGTCGCCGTGGCGCTGCACCAGGGCGCGCGCGTTGCCGGGATTGGTTTCCAGGTGCAGCACGCGGTTGGCGTGGGCATAGCGCACCGGGTCCTGCAGCACGCGCTCGAAGGACGGCAGGCGGATCACGGTCTTCTCGCGCGGCGGCAGGCGTTTCTTCATGGCTTCGGACAGACGCAGCGACACCGGCTGCGTGTGGGCGTCGCGCGTGGCCGCGGCGGCGACCGCGTCCGCGGAGTTGCTGCCGGCATCGCTGCCGTCGCTGAAGCTGGCGCCGCTGAAGAAGGACGGCGCTGCCGATTTCTGCTTCTCGACCTCGCAGGCGGCCGGGTCGGCGGTGTTGATATAGGGGTTGATGTGCTGGTCGATGCGGCCGGGGGCGTCGACCTGGGTGGAGTCGATCTCGAACATGCCCTCGGGCGTGTCGCGCCGCACGAAGGCGGTGCCGCGCAGGTCGGTGATGTCCTGGATGTTCTCGCCGCGATTGAGGCGGTGGGCGAGGTCGACGATGGCGCGCTCGGCATTGCCGTAGAGCAGGAGGTCGGCCTTGGCGTCCAGCAGGATGGAGCGGCGCACCTTGTCCTGCCAGTAGTCGTAGTGCGCGATGCGGCGCAACGAGGCCTCGATGCCGCCGATGACCAGTGGCACGTCCGGATAGGCCTCGCGGGCGCGCTGGGCGTAGACGATGCAGGCGCGGTCGGGGCGCTTGCCGCCCTCGTCGTTGGGCGAATAGGCGTCGTCCGAGCGGATCTTCCGGTCCGCCGTGTAGCGGTTGATCATGGAATCCATGTTGCCGGCGCTGATGCCCCAGAACAGGCGCGGCTTGCCCAGTACCCTGAAGGGATCGGCCGACTGCCAGTCCGGCTGCGCGATGATGCCGACGCGGTAGCCCTGGGACTCGAGCAGGCGCCCGACGATGGCCATGCCGAAGCTGGGGTGGTCCACATAGGCGTCGCCGCAGACGATGATGACGTCGCAGACGTCCCAGCCTAGCGCGTCCATTTCTGCCCGCGACATGGGGAGGAAAGGGGCCGGCCCCAGGCATTCGGCCCAGAACTTCTCGTGGCTGTATAGCGCCGGTGCGGAGGGCATCGGGCGTGCAGTGGCGGACATGGCGAATCTCGGTGATGGCCGCGCATTGTAGCGCAGCCCCCGTGTCTCGAAGAGGGCGGCGTTCGTCGGGCGATGCTGCCGGAGCTACCTGCTCTGTAGTAAAGAAGTTACATCGGGTTAACCCAGAATAATTACAAGATGTCTCCCGGCCCCGCCTCCCCTGCTCCTGCCATCAATCCGGACGAGATTCGCGCCACCATCGCGGGTCGCGTGTTCTGGTGCTGGCTGACGCCGCCGATCGACCGGCTCTTCGCGCAACGGCGCCAGGAGGAGTTCAGCCATCTGGTATATGTCGGCTGGCCCCTGCTCGCCCTCATGTGGGTGGCCATCGGTGTCGGCGGGCGCATGCTCTTCCCGGCCGAGCTGACCGGGCCCGACGGCGTGCTCTGGTGGCGCTGGGTGGCGGCCATGGGCGGGGCGTTGGTGCTGCCTATCGCCCTGCTGCACATGCCCACCGTTCAGCAGCACTACCAGAAGGTCATTTTCGGCTTCGGCTCAATCGTGCTGGCGATTGCGGTGCTCGGCACCCAGCTTCTCGTCAATGCGCGCCTCATGCAGGTCAACAGCTACGTGGCGCTGTTGATCATCAGTATCCTGGTACTCCCGCTGCGCCTGTCGCTGGTGGTCTCCACCCTGACCTCCCTGACCGGTATTGCCCTTGGGGTGGGCACGGTAGTCCTGCTCGGCAGGGCAGTGGACTGGGCCATGCTGGTCTGGTTCTGCTTCGGCAGCCTGCTGGTCATGGTCTTCGTGGGCGCCGTGGTTGAGCGCCAGGAGCGCATCAGCTTTCTGCAGGGACTGCTTCTGGAGCATGAATCGGCGGAGCGCGAGCGACTCAACCAGCAGCTGGAGCGTCTGGCGCACTCGGACGGACTCACCCAACTGGCTAATCGCCGCCATTTCGACGATACGCTGGCGCGCGAGTGGGATCGTCTGCGGCGCGAAGGCAGGCCGCTGGCCGTGCTGTTCATCGATGTCGACTTCTTCAAGCCCTTCAATGACACCTATGGCCATGCCGCCGGCGACGAGTGTCTCGCCGCCATCGGAGGCGTGCTGCAGCATGCGGCGCGGCGTCCGGGAGATCTGGCGGCCCGCTACGGGGGCGAGGAGTTCGTGATCATTCTGCCCGGCACTGATCTGTCCGGTGCCCGCGAAGTAGCAGAGCGCGTGCTGGCGGATGTGGACCTGCTGGCGATCCCCCACGCCGGCTCGCAGGTGTCGGGCAATGTCACGGTCAGCATCGGGCTGGCGGTGAGGGTGCCGCAGCAGGCGGATACCGCCGAGGATCTGCTGGAGGCGGCGGATCGGGCCGTGTATGCCGCGAAGCGGGGCGGACGGCACCGCATCGTCGTGCACCAGGAGCTGGCGAACACGGCATGAGGTTTCGGGCGGAAAAAAGCCGGCAATTTGCCGGCTTTTCATTTCGGGTTGCGGCTTACAGCCCGACCAGGGGGAACAGGCTCTCCACGAACTCGCCGGGCAGGCCGACCATGCCGCCGACCTTGCCGGCCAGGCCGCTCTTCAGCGAGGAGAGCGAATTGTTGCGCAGCAGCGTGGCGGCCTTGATGGCCTGCGTCTCGGTCCCGCCCAGCTGGCGGCCCAGTCGGCCCTCCAGCCTGCCCACGGCCTCCGACTGGCTGACGGGCTGGGCCGCCGGCGGGAAGAGAATGCCGAGGGTGCCGGTATCGAGGCCGCTCACCTGCGCCACGGCGCCCAGGAAGCGCTGCTGGCCGGCGTCGATGAGGCCGCGCGTCTGCTGCACGGCGCCGCCGACGGCGGCCTTTTCGGCCACCCCAAGGGCGGAGCCGCGCGCGGCTTCGATACGACCGATAAAGGCCGGGATATTCATGCCGGCAGCGGGGGCGGCAGCGGTGGTGCCGGTGGTCGGGGGTGCCAGGAAACCGTCTATGGCGCAGCCGGACACGGCAAGGCTCAGCGGAACCAGAAGCAGAAGTTTTTTCATATTTTTCCTTTTTGACGCAATTCGCCGCAATACGCGGTTATTTCGCAGCCTTTGCCGGACTTTTTAATCAGGCTAGTCGCGCGCGGGCGCGCACGCACGCGGCCTTCACCTGGGCCGGCGCCGTGCCGCCGATGTGGTTGCGGGCGTTGACGGAGCCTTCAAGCGTCAGGACAGTGAAGACATCCTCGGCAATAACCGGCGAAAAACTCTGCAACTCCGCCAAACTCATTTCTGCCAGGTCCTTTCCGGACGAGACGCCGAAACCTACGGCCTTGCCCACGATCTCGTGTGCATCGCGGAAAGCGACGCCGCGCTTCACCAGGTAGTCGGCCAGGTCGGTGGCGGTGGCAAAGCCGCGTCGGGCCGCTTCGCGCATGTTGTCGTGGCGGGCTTCAAGCGCCGGAACCATGTCGGCAAAAGCGCGCAATGAGCCACGAACGGTGTCGATCGAGTCGAACAAGGGCTCCTTGTCCTCCTGATTGTCCTTGTTATAGGCAAGCGGCTGGCCCTTCATGAGGGTGAGCAGGGACATCAGGTGGCCGAAGGCGCGGCCGGCCTTGCCGCGCACGAGCTCGGGCACGTCCGGGTTCTTCTTCTGCGGCATGATGCTGGAGCCGGTGCAGAAGCGATCGGGCAGGTGCACGAACTGGAACTGGGCGGAGGCCCAGAGCACCAGCTCTTCGGAGAAGCGCGACAGGTGCATCATGATGATCGAGGCCGCGGCACAGAATTCGATGGCGAAGTCGCGATCGGAGACGGCATCCAGGGAGTTCTCGGAGACCGCCTCGAAGCCCAGCAGCTCGGCCGTGCAGGCGCGGTCGATGGGGTAGGTGGTGCCGGCCAGGGCCGCCGAGCCCAGTGGCATGCGGTTGATACGTCGGCGCAGGTCGACCAGGCGCTCGTCATCGCGCTTCAGGTTCTCGAACCAGGCCAGCAGATGGTGCCCGAAGGTGACCGGCTGGGCCGTCTGCAGATGCGTGAAGCCGGGCATGATGGTGGCGTGCTCGCGCTCGGCCAGGTCGATCAGGCCGGTCAGCAGGCGCTTTAGTTCAGCCCTTATGGCGTCGACCTCATCACGTAAGTAAAGCCTTACATCGGTAGCGACTTGGTCGTTGCGCGAGCGGCCGGTATGCAGCTTCTTGCCGGCAATGCCGATACGGTCGGTCAGGCGGTGCTCGATGTTCATGTGCACGTCTTCGAGATCGGTGCGCCATTCGAACTGGCCGGCCTCGATCTCGCCCTGGATCTGCCGCAGGCCGTTCACGATAAGGTCGCGCTCCGCCGCCGTCAGCACGCCGACCTTCGCCAGCATGGTGGCGTGGGCGATGGAGCCCATGATGTCGTGTCGGTACAGGCGCTTGTCGAAGCTGACCGAGGCGGTGAATTCGGCCACGAAGGCGTCGGTGGCTTCGCTGAAGCGGCCACCCCACATGGAAGAAGAAGGCGAATGGCTCATCTGGGACTCATCAGTCAAGGGGATTGCCGCTACGGAATTCCGGCAGACGGCGGGAAAGCGGGGACGGCGCGCAGTATACCGGCAACACCGCCCCTTTGCCTGACTTGCCGTTCGTCGGCAACAGGGGCAGACTCTGATGCATGCGACACAAGAAAAATAACAACTCAGTCACAGAAGAAAGCGCGGACGACTTCTTTCTGCCCGACTTCTGCAGCTCCCAATCCCTGCTCATGCTGGTGGTTGCGGCCGAGCTTCTCGCGCTGTTGCTGGTCCTCGCGGGGACGGAGCGTTTCGATGCCTTCGCCTGGGATCGGCTGGCCCTGACTTCCCTGATGGTGCAGTGGATCGCGCTCGTGAGCGCGCTCCTGCTGTGCAAGCTGCGGCGTCCGCTGATGCGCCTGCCGAGCTCCACGGCCGCGGGCCTCAGCTTCCTGCTGGTGGTGGCGATGGTCGCCTTCTTCAGCTGGCTGGCCGAGCCCGTGCTGCGCTTTGCGCGCATCGCCTATTTCTACTCGGTCAGCAGCCAGGACATCCTGCGCAACGTGTTGATCGGCGCGATTGTCGCCGGCCTCATCATGCGTTACTTCTTTTTGCAGGAGCAGTTGCGTGCCCGCCAGCGCACGGAGCTCACGGCCCGCCTGCAGGCGCTGCAATCGCGCATCCGTCCACATTTCCTGTTCAACTCCATGAATATCATTGCCAGTCTGATCCATGTCGATCCGGACAAGGCCGAGCAGGCGGTGGAGGACCTCTCCGAGCTCTTCCGCGCCAGCCTGAAGGCCGAGGGCGAGGTCGGGCTGAACGAGGAGCTGGAGCTGTGCCAGCACTATGTGAACATCGAGAAGTTCCGCCTGGGCGATCGCCTGCAGGTGGAATGGCAGCTGAATGCCGTGCCCGAGCAGGTGCGCATTCCGGCGCTGACGCTGCAGCCCCTGATCGAGAACGCGATCTATCACGGCGTCGAGCCGCGCTCCGAGGCGAGCGTGGTGCGTATCACCGTCGACTACGACGGCGTCGACGTGAACATCATCATCACCAATCCGGTGGCCCATGCGGTTGCCGCGCCGGCGCGTGGCAACCGCATGGCCCTGAACAACATCCGCCAGCGCCTGCAGGCCCACTACGGCGATACCGCCAAGCTCACGACGCATGCGGACGAGCTGATCCATACCACCTATCTGGCCTATCCCCTGCGCCTCGACCGGCCGCAAGGCATGAACGGCCGGGCAAAACTAGAAGAAAAGGTCGAAGGAGCATGAAATGAGAGTGCTGATTTGTGACGACGAAGCACTGGCCCGCGAACGCCTGGCCCGCTTCCTCCGTGACATGGAAGGCTACGAGGTTGTGGGGGAGGCCGAGAACGGCGAGGACGCCCTGCGCCAGGTAACCCACCTGCACCCGGACATCGTGCTGCTCGACTTGCGCATGCCTGTGATGGATGGCCTGGCCTGTGCCGAGGAGCTGGCGCGCCTGCCGGATCCGCCGGCGGTGATTTTCTGTACCGCCTATGACGAGCATGCCCTGGCCGCCTTTCAGGTGCAGGCCGTAGGCTACCTGCTGAAGCCGGTGCGCAAGGAGCAGCTCGTCGCTGCCCTGGAGCGCGCCGTCAAGGTGAACCGTGCCCAGCTCGAGGCCGTGAAGACGACCACCGAGGATGCGCGCACCAACGGCCGCAGCCATATCACCGCCAAGACGCACCGGGGCATCGAGCTGATTCCGGTGGATGACGTCCGCTATTTCCTGGCCGACCAGAAATACGTCACCGTGCGCCACAGCAAGGGTGAAGTGCTGATCGACGAGACGCTCAAGGACCTGGAGAACGAGTTCGGGGTGCGCTTCATCCGCATCCACCGCAACGCGCTGCTGGCGCTGCATTTCCTCGACGGGCTGGAACTGGTGGCGCCAGGGCAGTACCAGGTGCGCATCAAGGGCATCGAGGAGCGCCTCGTGGTGAGCCGCCGCCACCTGCCGGAGCTGCGCGATACCATGCAGAAGCTCTGAAGCGCTTTCCTCAATGGACGGCCTGCGCACTGCCATGGATATGGATATTTGCCCGGCGCTTCCTTAAAGTCGGCCCACGGCCGCGCCCTGCGCCGGCATCGATAACAACAAGGAGCCCTTCATGAAGCGCCTGCTCGCTGTCAGCACCCTGGCCATCGCTCTCTCTGGCTGTGCCGTGGGCCACGCCCCGGTCAACGGTCTGCTCTATTCCCGCGTCACCGGCCCGGTCGGCGTCACCGGCTCCGCCGACAAGCCCACCAAGGTGGGTCGTGCCCAGGCCCGCTCCATCTTCGGCCTGTATGCCTACGGCGACGCCAGCATTGAAACGGCGGCCAAGAACGGCGGCATCGTCAAGATTCACCATGTCGACCATGAGACCCAGATCATCCTGGGCGTGATCGCGGACTACACCACCATCGTCTACGGCAACTGATCCGGTCGGCGGAGCGGCTCCTGGAGTCGCCCCGCCGCGCCTGTTTCGCCCCACCTCCTGGTGGGGCGCCTGCCGCGAAATTCCGCTCCCGCTCCACGGCATCAGTTAAACTGGCGGCCTTCCGCCTTGCTGTCCGCCGATTCTCCATGACCGATCTCCTTCGCATCGCCACCCGCAAATCCCCGCTGGCCCTGTGGCAGGCCGAGTTCATCCGCAGCGAGCTGATGCGCCTGCATGCCGGGCTCCAGGTGGAGCTCGTCACCTTCACGACGCAAGGCGACAAGATCCTCGACACGCCGCTCGCGAAGATCGGTGGCAAGGGCCTGTTCGTGAAGGAGCTGGAGGTGGCGCTGCTCGACGGCCGCGCCGACATCGCGGTGCATTCGATGAAGGATGTGCCGATGGAGTTTCCGGAGGGGCTGGCGCTGCTGGCCATCGGCGAGCGCGAGGATCCGCGCGATGCCTTCGTCTCGAACCACTTCGCCGCGCTGGAGTCGCTGCCGGAAGGCGCGGTGGTGGGCACCTCCAGCCTGCGTCGCCAGTGCCAGCTGCGCCACCAGCGCCCCGACCTCGTGATTCGCGACCTGCGTGGCAACGTCAACACGCGTCTGGCCAAGCTCGATGCCGGCGACTACGACGCGCTGATCCTGGCCAGCGCGGGGCTCAAGCGCCTCGGCTTCCAGGCGCGAATCCGGACCGAAATCGCGCCGGAGTATTCATTGCCGGCGGTGGGGCAGGGCGCGCTCGGCATCGAGGCGCGTGCCGGTGATGCGCGTGTCGCTGCGCTGATCGCGCCGCTCGATCACGCGGCCTCCGCGCTACGCGTGCGCGCCGAGCGCGCCATGAACCGGCGCCTGCAGGGCGGCTGCCAGGTGCCGATCGCGGGCTATGCGGAACTGCAGGGAGGCGAGCTGTGGCTGCGCGCCCTGGTCGGCAGCGTCGACGGGCGCGAGATCATCCGTGATGAACTGAGCGGTCCGCGCGACAATCCCGAGCAGCTCGGCGAGGCACTCGCTGATCGCCTGCTGGCGGCGGGCGCCGGCCGCATCCTCGCGGAAGTCTACGGACAGACATGACGCTGGCCGGCCTGCATGTCCTCAACACGCGGCCGGCGCACCAGGCCGCCGCGCTGACGCAACGCCTGCGCGCCGAGGGCGCGCGGATCACCGAGCTTCCCCTCATTCAGATCGCGCCGCTCCCGCTGCCGCCGGAGCAGCAGCGACTGTTGCTCGACCTTGACCGTTACGACGCCGTGGTTTTCGTGAGCGCGAATGCCGCGCGCCAAGGCCTCGATGCCGTGGCGGACTATTGGCCACAGTGGCCGCACCGCCTGCCGGCCTTTGCCGTGGGCGCGCGCACCGCGCAGGTGCTGCGCGAGGCAGGCCTCACCGTACTGACGCCGCCGCGCCCCGACAGCGAAGGCCTGCTGGCCATGCCCGAGCTGCAGCAGGTGCAGGGCCGGCGCTTCCTCCTGTTCCGCGGGGAAGGCGGTCGCGCGCTGCTGTCGGAGACGCTGCGGGAGCGGGGTGCCCGTCTCGACACGCTGGAACTCTACCGGCGCGAACTACCCGCCGGCGCAGCGGCGCAGTGGCAGGCGCTGCAGGCGGCGGGTGATCTGCCGCGGCTGGTGATCCTCACGAGTCCCGACGCCCTGCGCCACTGGCAGCAGGTGGCGGGCGAACAGGCGACCCTGCCGCGCTGGCTCGTGGTCAGCCCGCGCATGCGCTGCCAGGCCGAGGCGGCCGGTGCGCGGGTGACCGAAGCAGCCGCTGCCGACGAGGCCAGCCTGCTGCAAGCGCTCGCGGCCGGCGTCTGACATTGCCAAGTCCGGCGCGGTTGCATATTTTTGCAGGTCGGCCCGGCGGCCATCTTCTGATGCCGTACGCAGCCCGGCCCTGATTTTTTCCGGACAAAGGATCTTCCATGACGACCCGTGACAAGCCTGCGTCCGACAGTCGCATCCCGCTGGTTTCCGGCGCCGTGATCGCCGTCCGTTCCCGACCGTACCTCGCCTACCTGCTGGCACTCGCCGCGCTCGGCGTCGGCGCCTGGGGGACATGGACGGCGCTAGACGATTCCGTGATCGTGCATGGTGACCACGACAAGCTGCTGCGCCTGGAGTCCCAGGTCACCGACATGCGCCGTCAGCAGCAGCGCCTGGTGGACGACCTGACGTTGAAGGGCCGCCGCATCGACGAACTTACCGCGCGCCTGGGCCGCATCGACGACACGCTGAGCGTCGAGCAGCGTCGCGTGTGGCTGCTCAATGAGTCCGACCACTACCTGCGCCTCGCCCAGCAGCACCTGCTGCTGACGCGCGACATCGTCGGCGCGCGTACGCTGCTCGACGTCGCCGATCGCCTGCTCGCCGCCCATGGCGACAACCGCCTGCTGCCGTTGCGCCAGGCGCTGGCGCGTGATCGCCTCGCGCTCACCGCGGCGCAGGCGGTGGACGTGCCCGGCCTGTACCTGCGCCTTGGCGCCTTCAGCGAGCGCGTCGCGAGCCTGCAGTTGCCGGCGGAGGCCGGGGGCCGCGCCGCACAGCGCGGTGCCGTCGTGGCGCCGGCGCCGGCGGCGGGGGGAGATGTGATCGATGCCGGCCTGTCGCGCCTGCGCAGCCTCGTCACCATCCGCCGCTACGACGAGCCCATCCGCCCGCTGCTCGGCGACGCCGACCGCGCCCTGGTGCGCGAGAGCCTGCGCCTCGACCTTGCCCAGGCCCAGCTGGCGCTGCTGCGTGCGGAGCCGGACATCTTCAGGGCCAGCCTGACGGCCGCGAGAGGGCGTCTGGCGCGCTACTACGCCATGTTGCCCAAGGCGGAGTACGAGGGCCTGATGCGTGAGCTCGGCACGCTCGCCGCCACCGACATCCGTCCGGCGCTGCCGGACCTCGCGGGCTCCATCAACGCGCTGGACGCGCTGTCCGCACAGACGCACCGCGGGCCCGCCACGCTCGGGACGGCACCATGAGGCAGGGCCTGCTGCTGACGCTGGTCCTGCTCGGGCTCGGGGCGTTCTTCGGCCTCTGGCTGTTGCGCGATCCCGGCTATGTGCTGATCAGCTGGCGCCTCACCTCGATCGAGATGACGCTCTGGGTGGGTGCCCTGTTCTGGGTGCTGAGCCTGTTGCTGGCGATGCTCGGGATCGAGCTGCTGATACGCCTGCTCGGCTTCAACAGCTGGTGGGCGCGCTGGACGAACAACCGCAACCTGCAGCGCAGCGCACGCGCCCTGCAGGACGGCACCGTGGCGCTGGAGAAGGGCGAGTGGAAGCGGGCCGAGCGCCAGCTCTTCAGTGCCGCCCGGCTTTCGCCGCATCCCCTCCCGGCCTGGATTGCCGCTGCCCGGGCCGCGGCCCGCGCGCAGGCCGCGGATCGCGCGGAGCAATACCTCGTGCTCGCCGAGGAGCGGGGCAACCGCCTTGCCGTGGGCCTCGCCCGCGCACGCCTGCTGCTCGGCCTCGGACGCTGGGAGCAGGCCGCCGTGTTGCTGGCGCGATTGCAGGACAAGTACCGCCGCGAGGAGGGCGTGCTGCGCCTGCGCGTGGAGGTGCTCACGCGCCTGCAGCGCTGGGGCGAACTCGCCGAGTTGCTGCCGCAACTCCAGAAGCGTGGCAGCGAGCCGGACGAGCAGTTCGCGGCACTGGAGAAGCGCGCGCACCGCGAGGTGCTGGCCTGGGTGGCGCACACGGCCAGCCGCGCCGACCGTGTCTATACGACAGGCAAGCTGCAGCAGTACTGGGAGCAGCTGCCGAAGCGCTTGCGCGAGGACGAGGACGTGATGGCCGCCTATGCCGGCGAGCTCATCCGCATTGGTGCCGACGACGAGGCCGAGGCCCTGCTGGCCGGCATCCTCGACGCGCACTGGAGCAACGCCGCCATCGAAGCGTATGGCCGCACCCGCAGCACCCGGCCGGACGCCGCCCTGGCGCGCGCCCGGGCCTGGGAAGAGGCGCATCCCCATAATCCCGCGCTGATGCTGGCGCTCGGCCGGCTCTGCCTGCAGAACCGGCGCTGGGACGAGGCCCGCCATTACTTCGAGGCCGCGCTGGCCCTGCGCAAGTCGCCCGAGGCCTATGCCGAGCTGGTCCGCCTGTTGGCGGCGGTCGATCCGGAGGAGGCCGGGCGCCGGCTCGTGGAGTCCCTCGGCACTATCGGCACGCGCCTGCCGGACCTGCCCCTGCCCTGAGGCGGCAAGCCCGTACGGCGCGCGAATGCAGGGAAAAACCGCCCGGGTTTTTTCTTGACGCGCGAAAGTGCCGTGGGTTTAATACGCGCCTTCCTGGCCCGGTAGCTCAGTTGGTAGAGCAGCGGATTGAAAATCCGCGTGTCGGCAGTTCGATTCTGCCCTGGGCCACCAGCATGTATGACGGCTCGCAGCAATGCGGGCCGTTTTTCTTTTCCGGATACGCATCCGGATCCTCCTGTCGCCGCGTCCGGGGCAATCATGGCTCCGGTGTCGCTAGCGCCGCTGCCACACCGGCGGCGAATTGCACGGCAAATCCCCCAGGTCTAACTGGCGGACGTCAGCGTAAGCAGCCTGTTCGCGGCCGGCGCTCGTCTGCTTGCCCGGGTCGGCTTCCAGTCCGCTGACACGAATTGCCCGCACGCCTGCGCACCTGCGGCGTGAAGTCTCTCCGCCCCTTCATCTCCTGCTCGACTGTAACGGCGCTCGCGCCACTGCAGTTGCGCGCGGTGGACGCACGCCGGAGGGCGCCGCCGGTCGCGGCGTCCGCGCGGCAGTCGGTCACTCTCAGGCAGCCGGTTGCATGCCCCGGTGTCGCGTGGTGACGTAGCCCCTCGGCTGCTGGAGTCCACCTGCGCCGCGCGCCGCGGCACATCGCCTGCCGGGCTTCAGTTGGGAAGCAGCCGGCATCGGAACCTGCCAGCGAGCAGGCGGTCGGGTGGAGCGCCGACTTGGCTGGAGGTTTGCGCAGGCAGTCACTATCGTCGAGGGAATGATGCCGGCCGTTGATTGCCCATGAACCACCACGATTTCGTCACCCGACTGGGACGCATGCTGCTGGGGCAGGAACCGCCGTCGGTGCGGGACGCGCGGCACCAGGCCGAGGATCGCCAGCGCTTCATCTATTTCGTGCTCACCTGTGCTTTCGGCGCGTTCGGCAACGGCGCCGGCTATGGCCTCGCCGGCTATTCCGGCGTTGCCGTCATCAGCTTCCTGCTATCGGCGGTTTGCCTCGCCGTGTTCGCCTGGGTGCTGTCGGTGCCCGGCAACCTCCGCATCCAGGGCGGCACGGCGCTGGTGGCGAGCGCACTGCTCGGCGGCCTGTTCACCATCAGCCTGCTGCTGGGCGGCAACGCCGCGCCGGCGAGCTGGTATCTCTGCCTGCTGCCCCTGCTGGTGGTGTTCTTCGGCAGCGTGCGCGCCACGCTGGGGTGGGCGGCCGTGTCCGTCGCCCTCTCGGTGGCGCTGTGGCTGATCGAGCCGGTGGCGGCCGGCCGCGGCATTCCGCCGGTCCTGCTCGGCATCTCGCAGGTCATCCTCATCCTGATCGCCACGGTGTTTGGCGTCGCCACGCGCGTGGTGCGCGACGAGCACATCGCGACGCTGGCGCAGAGCCTGGCGGAGCTCGGGCGGGCCAAGCAGGACGCCGAGCTCGCCAACCAGGCCAAGTCCGACTTCCTCGCCGTGATGAGCCACGAGATCCGCACGCCGCTGAACGGCATCATCGGCCTCACCCACCTCATGCAGAAAGGACCGTGGAGCGAGGAAAAGGCGCACTACCTGAAACTGGTGAGCCAGTCCGGGGAGACCCTGCTGCACCTCGTGAACAACCTGCTGGATTTCTCCAAGATCGAGTCCGGCCAGCTCGACCTCGAGGCGATGCCCTTCGCGCCGCGCCAGGTGGCGGAGGATGCGCTCGAAATGGTGCGCGAAGGCGCGCGCCACAAGAACCTGGAACTGCGCTGCGAAATGGAGGCACCGGCCGCCGTGTGCGGCGATCCGGCGCGCCTCAGCCAGATCCTGCTCAACCTGCTCGGCAACGCCATCAAGTTCACCCAGCGCGGCAGCGTCGTGCTGCGCTGTTTCTCTGTCGATCGGGCCGACGGCATGGTCTGGCTGCGTTTCGAGGTGGCCGACACGGGCATCGGCATCGAGCCGGATGCGCTGCCGCGCCTGTTCCAGCCCTTCGTGCAGGCGGAGGCATCCACCACGCGGCGCTTCGGCGGCACCGGCCTCGGCCTCGCCATCTGCAAGCGGCTGGTCGAGGTCATGGGCGGCGAGATCACGGTGGAGAGCCGGCCGGGGCAGGGCAGCGTGTTCCGCTGCGACCTGCCGTTCGCGCCAGCCTCGGCGGAAGAGGTGGCGCGTGCCGCCGCCGCCAGTGGTGCGCCGGTCTTCGCGCCCATCGGCCGCGCCCGCGTGCTGCTGGCCGAGGACAACGAGGTGAACCAGACCGTGGCCACCAAGATGCTGCACCGCCTCGGCATCAGCGTGGATGTGGTCGGCGATGGCGAGGCCGCGGTGGCGGCGCTGCGCGAGCATCCCTACGACCTCGTCTTCATGGACTGCAACATGCCGCGCATGGACGGCTTCGCGGCCAGCCGCGCCATCCGCGAGGAAGAGCGCGGCAGCCGGCACGTGCCCATCATCGCCATGACCGCCGCCGCCTACGAGGGCGACCGCGAGCGCTGCCTCGCCGCCGGCATGGATGACTACCTGGCCAAGCCGGTCCGCATGAACGAGCTCGCGCGCATGCTCGCCGCCTGGCTGCCCCAGCGCAGCGCCCGCGCCCGGAAGGCATCCGGCGGCGCCTGAGGCCGTGCTTCTGCCGGCCGGTCCGCGTTTCGGCCTGCCATTGGTAGGCCCCTGCCTGCCGTCCGGTGGCTGCCCGCTTGAGCCGACCGTGCCGCGCGCGCAGCCTCGCTTGAAACTATTACGAAAGAGAGAGGCGGGGCCGGCATGAATCTCGGCGGTATCCGGCGCGAACGGTGGCAAGGCCTGCGCCCGCTCAGGGACTGGCGACAGCTCCTCATCGACATCATCAACTGGAACGCGGTGGACCGCGGCATGCTGCCGCTGCTGCTCGGCACACCGCTCTACCTGCAGGTCATCCTCTGGTTCGAGTACGTGCTGCAGCGCGCCGACCGCGACCAGCTCGTGAACGTTGCGCTCGGCCTGCAGGCGCGGGGTGTGTTCTGGGCGATGACCGCCGGCGCGCTGGCGCTGTTCGCCCTGGGCTTCCGGCTGCGCAAGCGCCATCCCGATGCCGCCTGGTACCAGTACGTCACCACGCTCTACTACGCCCTCACCATGAGCTATTGCAGCTGGCTCGTGGGCACGCAGAGCTTCATGACCGGCGTGGTCATGCTGGGCGCGCCGGTGGCGGGCTTCATCCTGCTTGAGCGCGCGCCGGTGTTGCTGGCCTTCCTGACGGCGCTGACCTGCTCCATGGCGCTGTCGCTGGCCAGCGCGACGGGCGCGCTGCCCTATGCGCCGCTCGTGATTCCGCCCGCCAGCGAAAGCAGCGCACTGTTCTGGGCGGTGAGCTCGTATTTCCTCTCGCTGATTCCGATCGTGGTGCTGGTGGTGCTGGCCGACCGCGCCCTCAGCTCCTGGCGCCAGCGCGAGGCCGGCATCCACGCCATCAGCCGAACCGATGCGCTGACCGGCATCCACAACCGGCGCAGCATCCTCGAGCTGCTCGACAAGGAAATCGCGCGCACGCGCCGCCACGGGCCGCCGCTCTCGGTCGTCATCCTCGATCTGGATCATTTCAAGAGCGTCAACGACACCTGGGGCCATCCCACGGGCGATCATGTTTTGCAGACGACGGCCGAGGTGCTGCAGAAAACGATACGCCAGTGCGATGCGGTGGGCCGCTACGGCGGCGAGGAATTCCTGATCCTGCTGCCCGACACCACGCTGGAAGGCGCGCGCGTGCTGGCCGATCGTTGCCGCCAGCGCCTGGCCGAGGAGCGCGTGACCGCGGAGAACGGCGAGCTCTTCCACGTCACCGGCAGCTTCGGCCTCGCCTGCAACGAGCAGTGCTTCGAGCTGGGCGCGTCGGTGCTGATCAAGGCCGCGGACGAGGCGCTGTACCGCGCCAAGCATGCCGGCCGCAATCGCGTGGAGGTCGTGGCGCCGCCGCCTCCCGCGGCGGTGTGACACGCAGGGCTGGAAAGCCTCTGCTCCCAAAGAAAACGGCAGCGCCTGGCGCTGCCGTTTTTTTATTGGCGCAAGGCGGCGGCGATCGTCAGTGCGGCCGCGCCGCCTCAGCCGCGACGTCGACCCCGGCCTCGCCCAGCACGGCCGCTTCGTACCACTGCCGGATCGTCATCAGGTGCAGGTCCTCCTGCTCCTCCGCCTGCTGGAAGCGGTCGGCGATCTCGTCCATGGTCAGGTGGCGCGTCAGGCGCACCAGCACTTCCCAGCCGGCGTTGTCCGTCATCTCGATGCTGAGCATGGCCTCCAGGCACTGTGTCACCGTGGTGCGCGGGTCCTGGATCACTTTCATCAGGCCCTGCGAGGCGACGGCGGACATGTCGGCATCCGGCGTCTGCGCCGTGGGATCGGCGCCCATCGCCGCCAGCACGTCGCGCAGCATGGCGAAATGCTGCGCTTCCTCGAGGCAGAACTGGCGCACGCGATCGAGTTTCACCACCTCGGGCAGCGTGCCGGTCGTGCCGGCCGCCTCGCATTTGGCAATAAAGCATTCGTAGACGCGCACGCCGCTGCGCTCGAAGGCCAGGCGCTCGCCGATCTTGTTCAGCAGCATTTCCGTGTGCTTGCCGCTGACCTTGTCCTTGAGCGCGGTCAGCGCGCCCCGCACGGTGCCGGGCAGGGGCACCGTGCCCACCGGCATGGCACCCTCGATGTATTCCTTGCCGACTTCGTGCAGCGCCCATTCGTTGCCGCCCGTGGGCGTCGCGCCTTCGGCGCCGGTGATCATCATCTTGCTCTGCAGCGGCGACATGTCGATGCCGGTGCGGTTGGTGCCCATGTGAACGGTCTTTTCCATGATGCGGTCCTCCAGGTTGCCGCGCGCCATCGCGTGCCGCAGGCGATGACGCCGTGAGTCGTCAGGCGGCCTTGCTGCGCGCCAGCTCGGTGCCGGGCTGCCACTGGTAGCCGGCGGCGACCGTGTCGGACGGCGAGCCCTCGGCATTCATGCGGCTGCGGTAGTCGATCGAGGCGCGCGACTCCTGCTCGCGCGGCACGAACTGCGTGCTGTTGGCGCGCAGGTCGACTTCCTGGCCGAGCACCATGCGTACGTAGTCGCGCTGGCTTTCGTAGGGGATGGGATCGGGCAGCGTCTGCGGCAGCACTTCGGCCGGATCGCGCTGCTCGTATTTCTTGAACAGGTTGCGCACGAAGTCGAGCTGGCCGAGCTCGTAGTCGAGGAAGCGCTCCCAGATCGCCTTGATGCGCGGGTTCGTTTCGGATTCGACGCAGCTGTAATAGTTGTACACCTCGTTCGCTTCCGACAGCAGCCACTTCTCCAGGACCGTCTCGGTGGGGTCGAGCAGCGAGGCGTACTGCGTCACATGCTGCTCCTCGATGGAAGCGATCTCGG
Source organism: Moraxellaceae bacterium (assembly GCA_029237815.1). Taxonomy (GTDB): domain Bacteria; phylum Pseudomonadota; class Gammaproteobacteria; order Pseudomonadales; family Moraxellaceae; genus UBA2031. Next base: position 187,981 of record JAQZBP010000009.1, on the reverse strand, counting down.
CATAGAGCTGGCGCGCCACCGGATCGGAGAAGGTCGGGCCGATGTTCATGTAGTAGTCGCGCGTCTGGTACTCGCCGGACATGATGGTCAGCGCATTGAGCTTGCTGATCGGTTCCGCCGTGGCGCGGTCGTAGTGGTGGCGCACGTCGTCGGAGGGGTGGCGGTGCTCGTCCACCGTCGGCCGCCCCGGCATGATGTCGGTGTAGCACTGCAGGATGTTGTTGGCGTCCTTGCCTTCCACGCGGTCGAGCAGCGCGGAGTAGCGGTACATGTGGTCGAAATCCTCGAGCAGGCCGAAGCGGTAGGCCTGCGCGAGATAGGGGTCGGGCTCCTGCTGCGCGATGGCGGCGGTGACCTCGATGGCGACCTGCTCGTAGCCGATGGTGGTCTCGATCGGCGAGAGGTCGGGCGAGAGCAGCCAGTTGATCATCGTCTGCTGGTGGTGGTCGATGCGGCGCACGTTGGCGAGTTCCTCGCGCAATTCGCCGTTGAACATCGCGCAGTGATGCAGGAGGCGGTTCACCTGCTGCTCGATGCCGTTCATGAGGATGACGCGGACGCGCGTGAAGGCGTCGTCGTCGAGCTTGCTGATAGGCTGCTGCACCAGGTCCTTCCAGGTGAAGTGCTGCTGGGCGAGCGGTGTGCCCCTGGCGTCAAACAGGTTGATGGCCATGGATGCTGTCCTCCGTGAGGTGGCGGTGTCGGTGGGTGCTGCTCCTCCGTTCATGGGTAGTGCGGGGTCGCGACACGCGGGCGGACCGGGGAAAGTCCGGCGCGAGCGGCAACGGGAAGAAAACTAAGCATGGACGCAACGCCTCAACTTGCAAGTCGGGCGCCGGTGGCACGGTGCGTTGCGGGCTGCGTCACAGCCCGGGGAGAAGGCCGCTGCAACTCGTCTGACGCGTCCTTTTCGACCTTGTTTTTTGTGCTGTCCGCGGGCACTTTCGCGCCCGGCGGGCACACAGTGGATGGAGCGACCCCGCCCGAGACCACCGGAATGGGCAAACCTCTCTCAATTCGCCTGCATGTGCTGGCGGCGCTGAAATGGAACAGCGTCGAGCGCGGCTGCGCGCCGCTCCTGCAAATCCTCCTCATCTTTGCCTACTACATTGCCGGCGCCCGCCATGTGCTGGCGCGGCCCGACCGCGAGCGCCTCGTCGACGCCGCGCTCCTCGAGGCGCAGCTGCCGGTGATGAGCGTGCTCGCCGGCGGCGCCTTACTGCTCTTCCTGCTCGGCCTCGCCTTGCGCCAGCGTCGTCCGGACGCGCTGTGGTTCCAGTTCCTCGGCTCCCAGTACTACTGCCTCGCGCTGGTCTGGGTGGGCTACCTCACCGGCACGCTGAGCTTTGCCACCGGCGTGGTGCTGATGGGCGCCACGCTCACCGGCTACGTGCTGCTCGACCGGCGCGTGATCCTTGCCGGCTTCGGCGTCGCCTTCACCGCCGTGCTCGCGCTCAACCTCGCCGCGCTGCAGGGCCTGCTGCCCTATGCGCCGGCCCTGCGGGCGCCCGCGGACGTGGCGGGCGCCGTGTTCTGGACCCATGCCACGCTGTTCATCGCGGCCCCGCACCTGCTCCTCAGCCTGGTGGCCACGGGTGTCATGCTGACGCAGTGGCGCCGGCGCGAGGCCTACATCACCAGCATCGGCCTCACCGACGCGCTCACCCTCGTGCACAACCGGCGCAGCATCTTCGACCAGCTCGAGGCCGAGGTGGCGCGGGCACGCCGCCAGGGCACGCCGCTGGCCGTAGTGCTGCTCGACCTCGACCACTTCAAGCGCATCAACGACACCTGGGGCCATGCCACCGGCGACCGCGCGTTGCGCGAGGCGGCCGGCCTGCTGGCCGCCACCTTGCGCCAGAGCGACGCAATCGGCCGCTTCGGCGGCGAGGAATTCCTGTTGCTGCTGCCCGACACCCCCGAAGAAGGCGCCCGCCTGCTCGCCGAGCGCTGCCGCCAGCAGCTCGCCGCCCTGGAGCTCCGGGCGGACGACGGCCGGCGCATTCCGCTCAGCGCCAGCTTCGGCCTGGCAGCGGCCACCGGCGCGGCGGCACTGGAGGCCGGTGCGCTGGTGCTGGCGGCGGACACGGCGCTCTACCGGGCCAAGCAGGGCGGGCGCAACCGGGTCGAGGCCGGCGAGGTGGCGGCGGCCGACGCGGGCGCTGCCGGGAGCGAGCGCCACACGCCGTCCCGCTACACGGGGCTGCGCCGCGTGCTGCGCCAGATGCTGCGCGGCGGCCAGAGCTGGCATGTGATGGATCGCGTGGTGCTCGGGCTCGTGATGATGGGCGCCATGTACGCCGGCTTCACGGCCTGGGCGTTGCTGGCCCGGCTGCGTCCGGACTCGGCGCAGATCATCGATCCGGTGCTGGCCGTGGAGGAATTCCGCCTGTTGCTGCTGGCGCTGGCCGGCGTCGGCGTGCTGCTGCTGGTGGCGCTGCAGCTGCGCCGGCGCGGTTCCGAGTCGCGGCTCTTCCAGCACATCGCACAGCAGTACTACGGCCTCACCCTGGTCGGCTTCGGCACGCTCGTGGGCATGCTCACCCTGCCGGGCGGCGTGGTGCTGGCGGCTTCGCCCCTGGTGGGCTTCATCTTTTTCGAGATCAGCATCGTCTGCTGGTCGCTGCTCACCTCCACGCTGGCGCTCTTCGCCCTGGCCTATGCCAGCGCGCTGGGCTGGCTGCCCTATGCGCCGCTGATCGCGGAGGGCGTGTCGCGCTACCAGCCGCTGACACCGTTCTGGATGGCCAGCTATTACGCCTTTGCGCTGCCGGTGATGGCGATGGCCATCCGGCTCGCCGACCGTACCCTGGGCAGCTGGCGCCAGCGCGGCGAGATGCTGCTCCAGCTCAGCCTCACGGACATGCTCACCGGTGCCCACAACCGCGGCAGCATCCTGCGCCAGCTCGACAAGGAGCTGGCACGGGCGCGCCGCCAGGGCACGCCGCTGACCGTGGTGCTGCTCGACCTCGACCACTTCAAGCGCATCAACGACACCTGGGGCCACCCCACCGGCGACCGCGTGCTGCAGGCGGCGGCCGGGGTGCTGCAGGCCAGCGTGCGGCAGTGCGATGCCGTCGGGCGCTACGGCGGCGAGGAGTTCCTGCTGCTGCTGCCGGATACGGGCCACGACGGCGCCGCCATCCTGCTCGAGCGCTGCCGGCAGCGCCTGGCGGAGCTTCAGGTGATGGCGGACACCGGTGCTCCGGTGCCGGTCACCGCGAGCTTCGGCTATGCCACCACCACCGACGCGCCGGAGGCCGGGGCTGAGGCGCTGGTGCAGCGCGCCGACGAGGCCCTGTACCGCGCCAAGGCGGCCGGCCGCAACTGCGTCGAGGGGCCGGCGCCAGCGCCCTCCAGCGCCAACGTCGCCTGAGCCGCTGCCGGGCCCGCTGGTCGAAAACTCCCGCGTTCAGTGCCTTGTGCGCTCCGGTCGACAGCCCTGCGGTGGCATTCTTGGCAGCCTTGCTCCAGTCCCGGAATTGGAACCGGCATGCTCCAGGAAGCCCAGCTGCTGACCAGAACAAGAGGCGCCACGCCCGCGTTCAACTGCCTGCTCGCCATCGCCGCCAGCCTGCCCGTCTTCATGTTCCACTGGGTCTACTTCGCGGTGCTGCTGGGGCAGCCGGACATCGCGCTGTTCACCCGTCCTCCCGTACTCGCCGCCCTCAATGTCATCGTGCTGATGGCCATCGTCATCGACATCGGCATGGTGGCCTGGCTGTGGCCGCGCCGGCACCGGTCCGACCCGCTCCCGCGCTTCATGGTCGCCGTCGCGCTCGTGCAGGCGGTGACGTATGTGGCCATGGGCGTCGTCTACGGGCCGCTCACCTCGCCGATCAACACCGCGATGATCAGTGCCCTGGTGGTTGGCTTTGCCCTGCTCGGGCGGCGGCCGACGGTGACGGGCTTCATCGTCGCCATCGTGCTCATCACCGCCAATGACTGGCTTGTGCTGGGCGGTGTGGTGCCGTATGCGCCGGCCGTGGTGCCCGCGACGTTCCTGCACGGCGAGCCGGTCGCGTGGTGGCGCCACTGGCAGGACGTCACCTTCTTCATGGCCATGGTCCTCGGCATCTTCCTGATCGTCCTGCTGTTCGGCCGCCTCGACCGGCAGCGCCGGAAGCTGGAGGAGCTGTCACGCACCGACAGCCTCACCCGCCTGTCGAACCGTCGCCACTTCATGGAGCGCCTCGGCGTGGAGCGCCGCCGCCGCGACCGCTACCGGCAGGCCTTCAGCGTCGTGCTCTGCGACGCCGACCACTTCAAGCGGGTGAACGACACCTGGGGCCACCACGCCGGCGACGCGGTGCTGCGCCACATCGGCAACGTGCTGAGGACGGGCCTGCGCATTCCCGGCGACGTCGCGGCGCGCCTGGGGGGTGAGGAGTTCGCGCTGCTGCTGACCGAGTGCCGCGAGGGCGAGGCCCGCATCGTGTGCGAGCGCCTGCGCCGCCAGCTCGCCGAGCATGAATTCCGGGTGGGGAGCGAACGCTTTCACGTCACCATGAGCATGGGCGTGGTGGAATGTCGCGGCGGCACCGAGGTGGTGGCGCTGAAGCTGGCCGACCTCAATCTCTATCGCGCCAAGGACGAAGGGCGCGACCGCGTGGTGGTGTCGGTGCAGGAGGACGGTCCGTGAGGTCTCTCGTCGTACGCTGGCGCCGCGGCCTGAGGTGGGTGGAGGACCGCCTCAACGAACGCTACAGCACCACCGGCTGCCTGTTCATCTCGCTGGTGGCACTGCCCTTCGTGCTGGTGATCTGGTGCATGGACCTGTATGCGCTGCTGGATCCGGCCGCCGGCCGTTTCTACCATCCGCAACTGCTGCGCCTGGTCGCGCTGCAGGAGTCGCTCTCGCTGCTGCTCTATCTCGGCGTCATCCTCTATTGCCTGCCGCGCTGGCGTTCCGCGGAGCCGCGGCCCTGGCTGGCCTATCCGCTCATCACCTTCGTGCTGGTGGCCTCGACCAACCTCGCCATCCTCTACGGCCACAAGGACACGCCGATGGCGCTGGTCTTCCTGGCGAGCTTCGTGCTGACGCGTGCCTGGTTCCCGCTGCGCGTGCTGCTGCCCGGCGTCGTGCTGAGTGCGCTCATGATCGTCACGGCCGAGATCCTGATCCGCCACGACGTGATCCCCTATGCGCCCCTGCTGTCGCGACCCGTCATCACCGGCGAGCCGCTGGCATGGTGGTGGGACATCTGGATGCGCGTGCTCTACGACATGGCGGTGGCCTTCTTCTCCCTCGCCATGTTTTTCATCTTCGGCATCATGGAGCGCCGCCACCGCGTGCTGGAGGAACTCACCCGCACCGACACCCTGACGGGCCTGCTCAATCGCGGCACCTTCATGCGCGTGCTCGAGGAGGAGTTCGCCAAGCAGGCGCGCCATCGCCGCGCCGCCTGCGTGATGATGTGCGACATCGACCACTTCAAGCGTGTCAACGACACCTGGGGCCATGCCGCCGGCGACGCCGTACTGCTGCGTTTCGGGCAGCTGCTGCGGGAGAGCGTGCGCCAGCCGATCGATGTGCCGGCGCGCTTCGGCGGCGAGGAGTTCGTGGTGCTGCTGCCCGAGACCGGGCTCGAGGCGGCACGGGTCGTGGCCGAGCGCATCGCCACGAAGCTGCGCGAAGCCGTGTTCGAGGCCGACGGCCAGCGTTTTTCCGTCACCATCAGCATCGGCATCACCGAAGTGGACGACGGCGATCCGGAGCGGGCGCTGCGCGAGGCCGACGCGGGCCTCTACCAGGCCAAGGCCGCCGGCCGCGATCGCATCATTGCCGCCGTGGCGCCGCCCGGCCCCCTTCTTGCAGCAGAGCAAATAGAGCAATAAAGCGGCCGCCATGCCGGCTCCTACCCCGGTCGTTGCTTGCTGGCCGTGCGGCGAGCGGCTTTAATGCGCCAACCGGGCGCAAGGGGTCTTCGCCAGCGCCCGGACCGCCCTGCTGCCATCAATAAAATCAACGTGCCCACGAGTGCACGGCGCGAGGTTGCCCATGTCCCTGAAATACACCGTCACCTGCTCCGCCATGGGGGATCGCGAAGTCGCGCTCATCAAGTCCCTGCTCGGCATCATCGGCAACAAGGTCGAGGGCGTGGAATGGGAGTATCGCGACGAGCTGCCCACCGATGTGGTCATCATCGATACCGACGCCACGCGCATCGGCAGCCACATCAAGGACTACAAGCCGCGCGCCATCATCACCTACGCCTCGCCCGACAAGACCCTGATCCCGAACACCTTCGCCCTGTACAAGCCGGCGCGTGCCCGCGACCTGATCGAGGTCCTCACCAGCGTGCAGGCCCGCCTCGCCGGCTGAGGCCGGATTGTGACTGGTCCGCGCTCCGTATTGCAGAGCCGGTCACAGAACGCAAATACCGTCCGCCTGCTGTGACGGCGTCACATTTCCCCGCCTTGACGGCGCGCAGACTCGACTCCACGCATCCCGAGGAGTCGCCGCCATGCCTGCCGCCCATTACCTGCTGCCCCTGCTGGCCCTCGCCCTGACCGGTTGCAACGGCGGCGCAGACAAGCCCCGGCCGAAGGCCGCCGCTGCCGGCCCCGTCATTCGTGACGGCAGCCTGATGGTGCCCGGCATGCCGCAGGTGATGGGATTGCCGGCAGTGGCCGCGCCCGGCCCCCTGGCGGTGAAGTGGAGCATGTGGTGGGGCGAGAACGGCCGTCGCTGGGCGCTCTACGTTAACGGATCACAGGCCGGGGTGGGCGAACTGAAGGCGGCGAGCCCGAACCAGCAGGACGGCCTCGTGGAGCTGAAGCTCGATGCGCCGGGCCGCTACGAGATCAAGGTCGCGCTCTGCAACGACCATGGCTGCTCGGAGAGCGAGCCGGCGCTGCTCGAGGTGAGTGCCGGTTGAGCAAGGCCCTGACGCCGCATGAAAAAACCCGCCGGAAGGCGGGTTTTTTGTTGGTACCGATGTCTACAGCAGGCGGAAGGCGAGGATGGCAATGAGCGTCGGCGGAGTTGCCGCGACCAGCAGCCACAGCGGGCTGACGGTCTCGTCCCGGAAGCGGTGGCGCAGGATGGCCATGCCGGCAGGGTTCGGCGCATTCGCGATCACGGTGAGGCCGCCGCCGGTCACCGCACCGGTCACCAGCGCGTATTTGTATTCATCCGACAGCCCCTCCACCAGCGATCCCAGGTAGGTCAGCGCCGCATTGTCGGTGATGGCGGTCAGTGCCGTGGCGCCGAAGTACACCGCCGTCTCGCTCATGCTCATCAGCATGGGCTGCAGCCACCACTGCTGCAGGCCGCCGAGCACGATCAGGCCGGCCAGGAAGAAGGCCACCATCAGGCCCTCGCGCAGGATCAGGCGGTCCTGGTGGCGCTGGTAGGCATGCGCCACGCCGAGGAAGAACAGGAACAGGCCCATGAAGATCGCCGGGTGGTGGGCGAACATCACGACGCCACCGAGGAAGGCGAGGTGCACCAGCACCAGGGCGCCGGGCACGCGCTGGCCGGCGGACAGGTTGTCGGTGGCGGGCAGCGCGTCCAGCTCCTTGCGGAAGTAAAGCGTGGCGGCCAGCGCGTTGACGCCGACGGCGATGGCGGCCTTCCAGCCGATGTGGGTCATCATGAAGGTCGAATCCCAGCCCCACTTGCCCGCCACCATCAGCACGGGCGGCGCAGCGAAAGACGTGAGCGTGCCGCCGATGGAGACGTTGACGAACAGCACGCCGAGGGTGGCGTACATCAGCTTCGGCGAGAGATTGTTCTGGAAGAAGCGGTCGCGCAGGACCAGGGCGGCCAGCGTCATGGCTGCCGGCTCCGTGATGAAGGAGCCGAAGAGCGGGAGCACGGCGAGCACGGTGAAGTAGAAGCTGACGTTGCCGTTCAGCGGGATGAGCCGGTCCACGAGGCGCGCCAGCATCACGCAGAACTGCAGGATGGGCCGGCTCGCCGCCACCACCATGATGGCGAAGACGAACAGCGGCTCGGTGTAGTTGCGCGTGTCCACATAGTCGACGGCGCTCTCGTGGCCCTGCAGCACGGCCATCGCCACGATCAGCACCAGCGCCCAGAAACCGAATACCGCCTCCACCTCGCCGAGCAGGTGCCAGATGCCAGCGTGGGCCGGTTGCCGGTGCGCGAGGCGCTCGAAGAACTTGGTGGAGAAGGTGTGTACGAGGGCGATGGCGAAAATGACCGTCGCCACGATCTGCAGGGTGCTCGGATTCACGTGCTCATCCTTTCGGGTCGTTATGCGTTTGTTGTTGTGTGCGGCTGCAGCGGCCGGCGGTGCATCGGCCCTGCAGTGTGCCGCCTTGCCTCAGCGGCGTTCATAGATCACGAAGCTGTAGTCGGTCTGCGCCGGCTCGTAGTGCTGCGCCTCGCGCGCGACTTCGCGCCATTCTGACCGGTTCCAGGCCGGGAAGAACGCGTCTCCGTCCACGGTTTTCTTCACCTCGGTCAGGTACATGCGGCCGATGCGCGGCAGTGCCTCGGCATAGATCTGCGCGCCCCCGATCACCATGATCTCGTCCAGCCCGGCGATGTGCGCCACCGCTTCCGCCACGGCGAGCGCGTGGTCCAGCGAGCCCACCACCTTCACGCCGTCGGGGGCCGTATAGCCGGGGTTGCGGGTGATCACGATGTTGGTGCGGTTGGGCAGGGGCTTGCCCAGCGATTCGAAGGTATTGCGGCCCATGATCACGGGCTTGCCGGTGGTGACGCGCTTGAAGAACTTCAGGTCCTCCGGCAGGTACCAGGGCAGCTTGTTACCGATGCCGATGCAGCCGTTCTCTGCGACGGCGGCGATCAGCGCCAGCACGGGCGCCTTTTCTTCCGGTTCGACGGGGTCATCCATCATGCGCTTGATCCTCTCGGGCGGCCGCCGCCGCGTAACGCGGGCCTTTCGTGGCGAAGCCGGTTCAACTGCCAATCGCGATCATCCGGGCAGACGCCGTAGCGGGCGTTGCGTGGCGCGCGGTCGCGGCCCGGCTCAAATCGCCACTGGCGCCTTGATGTGCGGGTGGTGCTCGTAGCCTTCCAGCGTGAAGTCCTCGAAGCGGAAGTCGAAAAGGCTCTTCACGTCCGGATTGATCTGCATTCGCGGCAGCCTGAGCGGCTCGCGCGTGAGCTGCAGGTCGGCCTGTTCGAGGTGGTTGCTGTAGAGGTGGCAGTCGCCGCCCGTCCACACGAATTCGCCGGGCTGCAGGTCGCAGACCTGCGCCACCATCAGCGTCAGCAACGCGTAGCTGGCGATATTGAACGGCACGCCGAGGAAGATGTCGGCCGAGCGCTGGTAGAGCTGGCAGGAGAGCTTGCCGTCGGCCACGTAGAACTGGAAGAAGGCGTGGCAGGGCGGCAGCGCCATGTTCTCGATCTCGCCCACGTTCCAGGCCGAGACGATAAGGCGGCGCGAATCCGGATTGCTCTTGATCTGCTCGATCACCTGCGTGATCTGGTCGATGTGACGGCCATCGGCGGCGGGCCAGGAGCGCCACTGGTAGCCGTACACCGGTCCGAGGTTGCCGTTTTCATCGGCCCACTCGTCCCAGATGGAGACGCCGTTCTCCTTCAGGTAGCGGATATTGGTCTCGCCCTTCAGGAACCACAGCAGCTCGTGGATGATGGATTTCAGGTGCAGCTTTTTCGTGGTCAGCACCGGAAAGCCGTCGGCAAGGTTGAAGCGCATCTGGTAGCCGAACACGGAGTAGGTGCCGGTGCCGGTGCGGTCGCTCTTGAAGGTGCCGTGCGTGCGCACGTGGCGCATGAAATCGAGGTACTGCTTCATCGGGCGGGCACTCCGGTGGCTCTGGCGCGATTATAGGCCAGCAGCATCAGCAGCAGGCCGCCGAGGATCATGGGCGCGGTGAGCAGCTGACCCATGGTCATCCAGTCGAAGAAGATGAAGCCCTTGTCGGCATCGGGCTGGCGGAAGAACTCCACCACGAAGCGCGCCACGCCATAGCCGACCAGGAACAGCGACGCCACCGCCATGCGCGGCCGCGGCTTGCTGGAATACCACCACAGCAGGGCGAACAGCAGCAGGCCTTCCAGCGCGGCTTCATAGAGTTGCGAGGGGTGGCGCGGCAGCAGGTCCACGTGCGGGAAGACCATGGCGAGGGGATAGTCCGGGTTCACCACGGGGCGGCCCCAGAGCTCGCCACCGATGAAATTGCCGAGGCGCCCGAAGAGGATGCCGGGCGGCACCAGCGGCGCCACGAAATCCATCACGTCGAACCAGTTCTTGTTGTACTGGCGGGTGAAGACGCCCATGGCCACTGTCACGCCGAGCAGGCCGCCGTGGAAGCTCATGCCACCTTCCCAGAGCTTCAGCGCCCAGAGCGGATCGGAGACGAAGCGGTCGAAGCCGTAGAAGAGCACGTAGCCGAGGCGGCCGCCGAGGATGACGCCGAGCGCCACGTAGAAGACGAGGTCGCCGATCATGTCGGCGTTCCAGGCGCCGTTGGAGCGGCGCGCGCGCAGGAGGGCGAGGCCGTAGCCGGCGGCGAAGCCGCAGAGGTACATCAGGCCGTACCAGTGAATGCCGCCATTGCCGATGTGGATGGCGACCGGGTCGATCTTGGGATAGGTCAGCACGAGGACGTCCGATATCTGCTAAAACAAGGCCGGCATTCTCACATGCCCCCCGTTCACGATGGAACGGCTGAGTTGCGGTGGGAGGCCCTGTCGATTTTTCTTGTGTGAGCCCGCGCCCATGTGCCTGATTGCCTTCGCCTGGCAGGTCCATCCCGAGTACCCCCTGATCGTGGCGGCCAACCGCGACGAGTTCCATGCCCGCGCCACGGCGCCCGCCCGCTTCTGGCCGGAGTGTCCGACGCTGCTGGCCGGGCGTGACCTGGCCGCCGGCGGCACCTGGATGGGCGTGACGCGCCACGGCCGCTTTGCGGCCCTGACCAATTTCCGTGAGCCGCAGGCACCCAAGGGCCGGCTTTCCAGAGGCCTGCTGGTAAGTGAGTACCTGCAAGGCGATGCCCCGCCCCTGGCCTATGCAGAAGAGGCGATGACGGGAGCGGACCGCTATGGCGGTTTCAACCTGCTGGTGGCGGACCGCGATGCACTGGTCATCTGCAGCAACCGCGGCACGCCGCCGCGGGGCCTGGCGCCGGGGGTCTACGCGCTCAGCAACCACCTGCTGGACTCGCCCTGGCCCAAGGTCGAGCGCGCCCGCCGGGCGCTGCAGGCCGAGGTGGTCGCGCCCGGCATCGAGGGATTGCTGCGCCTGCTCGCCGACGATGCCGCCGCCCCGGACGAGGAGCTGCCCGATACCGGCGTCGGCCTGGCCCTGGAGCGCCTGCTCTCGCCGCCCTTCATCCGCTCCACAGGCTACGGCACCCGCGCCTCCACGGCCTTGCTGGTGGGCCGGCGTCGCGTCCGCTTCACCGAGCAGTCCTTCGGGCCGGACGGCCCCGGCGAGCGCTGCGATTTCGAATTCGACCGGCAGGACGGTGCCGGCGCATGAGGCGCAAGGCCTTGCCGACGACCTTCTACCGCCGCGACACGACGACGGTGGCGCGCGAGCTGCTCGGCATGCGCCTGTGCCGGCAGTTGCCGGACGGCGACGTGCAGAGCGGCATCATCGTCGAGACCGAGGCCTACCTCGGCCGGGAAGACCCGGCCTGCCACACCTACGGCGGGCGGCACACGCCGCGCACCGCGACCATGTATGCGGCCGGCGGCGTCGCCTACGTCTACCTGATCTACGGAATGTACTACTGCCTGAATGCGGTGACGCGTGACGCCGGCGAGCCGGAGGCGGTCCTGATCCGCGCGCTGGCGCCGGAGCAGGGCATGGCGCAGTGGCAGGCGGCCTATCCGCGCCTCAAGCCGCACCAGTGGCTGAGCGGGCCGGGACGGCTGTGCCGCGCGCTGCAGATCGACAAGTCACTGGATGGCCTGTCGCTGCGCTCGGAGGCGCTCTGGATCGAGAAGGGCGAGAGGGTTGCCGGCGAGGACATCGTGTCGGCGCCACGCATCGGTGTCGACTACGCCGGCGCGGCGGCGCAGTGGCCGCTGCGCTTTTATGTGCACCAGCATCCGGCGGTGTCGCGGCGCTAGCATTGATGACCCGGGAGATTGCCGCGAGCGCGTCGCCCGCGGTGGCGGGGATGCGTGGGCTTGTGGCGCGCGGGGGAGGGGCGAGATGGCGGAGCCGCAAAGTGCCGCTGCTCACCGTGCCACAGACGCGCGCTGCGGCTTGCTGGCGCCCCGTGGCACACAGGAAGGCCGGCGCAAATGCGACGGCGCTGTTCCTGCGTCTTACTTTTTGCCCGGCCGGATCAGGTCGATCAGGCCCAGATCCTCGAGCTCGAATTCCACGAGGCTGCGGATCACCGCGGCGTTGTCCACCTGCATCACCTGTTCGAGCAGCCCGCGCGCCTGCAGGTAGGGCACCTTGCAGATGATCTTGCGGATCTTGAGCAGGTTGCTCGCGCTCATGGAGAGCGAGTCGAAGCCCATCGCCATCAGCAGCATGGCGGTGCCGGGGTCGCCCGCCATCTCGCCGCAGATGCCCACCGGCTTGCCGATGCGGTGCACTTCCGAGACCACCATCTGCAGCGCGCGCAACACTGCCGGATGGTAGGGCGTGTAGATGTCGGCGACGCGCGAGTTGTTGCGGTCCACCGCCAGCATGTACTGGGTGAGGTCATTGGAGCCAACCGAGATGAAGTCCACGAGCGCCGCGATATCGGCGATCTGCAGCACGGTCGCCGGCACTTCCACCATGACGCCGATACGCGGCATGGGCAGCGGCACGCCTTCTTCCTCCTGCACTTCCATCACGGCGCGATGGATCAGGTGCAGCGCTTCCTCCACCTCGAACACCGAGGAGATCATCGGCAGCATGATCTGCAGGTTGTCGAGGCCGATGTTGGCTTTCAGCATGGCGCGGATCTGCACCATGAAGATTTCCGGATGGTCGAGGGTGATGCGGATGCCACGCCAGCCCAGCGCCGGGTTTTCTTCCTTGATGGGGAAGTAGGGCAAATCCTTGTCGCCGCCGATGTCCAGCGTGCGCATGGTCACCGGGCGCGGTGCGAAGGCCTCGAGCTGCTGGCGGTAGATGGCGCGCTGCTCTTCCTCGCCGGGAAAGCGCTCGCGCAGCATGAAGGGGATTTCCGTGCGGTAGAGGCCGACGCCCTCGGCGCCACGGTCCTTGGCGCGCGCCACGTCGGCCATGAGGCCGGTGTTCACGTAGAGTGCGAGGCGATGGCCGTCGGGGGTCTCCGCCGGCACGTCGCGATAGGCCTCGAGGCCGGCGACGAGCTGCTGCTCTTCCTTGATGATTTCCTTGTAGCGCGAGCGCAGCTGGCGCGACGGCTGCACGTAGATGCGGCCCTGGTAGGCGTCGACGATCATCTCGGTGTCGTCGAGCGAAGTCACCGGCAGGTCGGCGACGCCGAGCACGGTGGGAATGCCGAGTGCGCGCGCCACGATGGCCATGTGCGAGTTCGCCGCGCCCAGCACGGTGACGATGCCGGCGACGCGCTCCAGCGGCATTTCCACCAGCATGGCGGTAGTGATTTCCTCGCCGATCAGGATGGAGTGCTCGGGCAGTTCGCGCACCACCTCTTCTTCCTGCTGCTGCAGGTGCGCGAGGATGCGCAGGCCGAGGTCGCGCACGTCCGCCATGCGCTCGCGCAGGTAGGCATCGTCCATCGCGGCGAAGGCCTGCATATGGGTTTCGATGACTTCGCGCAGCGCGCCCTGGGCCCAGTTGCCGCCGCGGATGCGGTCCTCGATTTCGGCGACGAGGGCCTTGTCGTCCAGCATGCGCAGGTAGGCGTCGAAGAGGGCGCGTTCTTCCGCGAGCAGCGAGCCCTGCATCTTGGCGTCGAGCTGGCGCATGTCGTTGCGCACGGCGTCGATGGCCTTGTGCAGCTGCTCGATTTCGGCGTCGGGGTCTTCCGCCACGCGGTCCGGCACCGAGTCGATGTCGGCCGGCGGATACATCACGATGGCGCGGCCGAGCGCGATCCCGGTGGCACCCGAGATACCCTGGAAGAGGCGCGTCATGTTGGAGCGCGGCGACGAGGCACGCAGCGACTCGAAGGCGCCGATGGCCTTGGCATGCGCGACCACGCCGGAGAGCTGCGCCGAGAGCGTCACCAGGAAGGCTTCTTCGGATTCGTCGAACTTGCGCTTGTCGCGCTGCTGCACCACCAGCACGCCCAGCACCTTGCGGCGATGCATGATGGGCACGCCGAGGAAGGAGTTGTACTGCTCCTCGCCGGTCCCGGGCAGGTAGTGGTATTTCGGGTGGGCGGAGGCGTCATCGAGGTTGATGGGTTCCTCGCGTGCGCCGCAGAGGCCGACCAGGCCTTCGTTCAGGGCCAGCGAGACATTGCCGACCGCGTCCTCGTTAAGGCCGGCGCTGGCCATCAGGATGTAGCGGTTGCTCTTGTCGTCGACCAGGTAGACGGAGCAGACCTCGGTGCCCATGGTGTCGCGCACGCTCGCTACCATGGTGGTCAGCGCCGCCGCGAAATTCGGCGCGGAATCCACGTCCTGTACGATTTTGCGCAGCTTCTCCAGCATGGGCAGCATGGGTTGTCCCGGCGGTTCACCCGCAGTCAGAAATCAAATTGTAGGCCGCCGCCAGCTGCGCTCCTGCGTCGGACCTGGCAACGGTTTCGCATCGTGCGCCGGACCCGTGCCGCAGGATACGGCTCGCGCCAGGGCGCGACATGCCGGCAGCGTGCGGCGCGGGCGTCAGCGCAACGGCAGGCGCGGCGCGAGCTCGATCAGTGCCTTGCGGTAGACCTCGCGCTTGAAAGACACGACCTGGTTGAGCGGGTACCAGTAGCTGACCCAGCGCCAGCCGTCGAACTCGGGCGGGTGCGTGCAGTTGAGCGAGACGCGTGTGTCGTCCGAGAGCATCTGCAGCAGGAACCATTTTTGTTTCTGGCCGATGCACACGGGATTGTTGTCCTGGCGCACGAAGCGGCGCGGCAGGCGATAGCGCAGCCAGCCGCGCGTGCTTGCGATGATCTTCACGTCGGGAAGCTCGAGGCCGACCTCTTCCCAGAGCTCGCGATACATGGCCTCTTCCGGCGACTCGTTTTCGCTGATGCCGCCCTGGGGGAACTGCCAGGCCTCGTGGCCGCAGCGCCGGGCCCACAGGACCTGCCCGGCCCCGTTGGCGAGGATGATGCCCACATTGGGGCGGAAGCCGTCGGCGTCTATCACGGCGGTGTCTCAAGAAAGTGGGGGAACTTGGTCGTCCAAGTGATTGTTTTATAAATACTCTACAGGCCATGGCGGGGGCAAGCGCCAGGCTCGTATTTTTGGGGCCCAAGTGGCTATCATGCGCGCTTTGCCCCGGGAGTCCGCCCATGACGCTTGCCATCTTCGACCTCGACAACACCCTCCTGGCCGGGGACTCCGACCATGCCTGGGGCGAGTTCCTGGTGGAGCGGGGCCATGTCGACGGCGCCTACTACAAGGCCCAGAACGACCGTTTCTATTCCGATTACTGCCGCGGCCAGCTCGATATCATCGCCTATAGCGAATTCGTCTTTACGGTACTGGCCCGGGAGCCGGCCGACACGCTGGCGGACTGGCATCGCGACTTCATGCGGGAAAAAGTGACGGGCATGATCCTGCCCAGGGGCCGCGAGCTCCTGCGCCAGCACCGGGAGCAGGGACACCGGCTGGTCATCATCACCGCCACCAACCGGTTCATCACCGCGCCGATCGCCCGGGAGCTGGGCGTGACCGATCTGATCGCCACCGAGCCCGAGACCCGTGACGGCCGCTATACGGGCCGGGTCGCCGGCGTGCCCTGCTACCAGCACGGCAAGATCGAGCGCCTGCAGCAGTGGCTGGCCGAGACTGGTGAAAGTGTCGACGGCGCCTGGTTCTACTCCGACTCCCGCAATGACATTCCCCTGCTGGAATATGTCACCCATCCGGTCGCCGTGGATCCCGACGAGCCCCTGCGCGCCCACGCCGCCAGCAATGGCTGGGCGGTGTTGTCGCTGCGCTGAAGGCGGGCGGCGTCACGGGAGTGGGCAGCGGGCGTCAAGTGCCCGGTGTGGTGCGAAAGGCAGAAATAGTGGGTCGGCGCCACCAGAAATGGAGGAGCTGGCCGCCTTCTGGGCCTGGTTGGCTCAGGCCCGTCCACGGTCCGGCCGGAAGGCCCTGCGGTCGGTAGCGATCATCCCGAGGGGCACGTCCCATGCGGCCACCGGCAGGCTCGCGACCTGCTGGCAGGCATGTGCGATCCCGATCAGCAGCGGCTTCCGGCCGCCCTGGCGCCGGAAAGACAGTGTCCGGTCATAGAACCCGCCCCCCATCCCCAGGCGATTGCCGTGCTCATCGAAGCCCGTCAGTGGCAGGAGTATCGCGTCGAGGGTGCGGGCCGGCAGCGTCCGGCGTCCGGCGGGCTCGGGAATGCCGAAGCGGTTCCGGTGCAGAGGCATGCCCGGGTGCCAGCGCACGAAGCGCAGGGTGGAGGCGGGGAAGGCACGCAGCACCGGCAAATAGAAGTGGCGCGCGGTGAGTCGGCTGTCGCGCACGAGTCGGCGCGGATCGATTTCCCCGTCCATGGGCCAGTACAGGGCGATGTGCCGCGCCGCCTTGAGGGCGGGCAATTGGCCGAGGCGGCGGGCCAGCTGGGCCGCGGCGTTTTTTTGCTGGAAGACGGACAGGCCACGACGGGCCGCGCGCAATTCGCGGCGCAGCTGCTGGCGATGCAGCGCTGGAACGGATGTGTCGGGGGAGGGCATGAAGAGAGTGTGTTCTCCGGAGTGCCGCTGCCAGTCGTAACCCTTGAACCCAGGGGTTCAAGGGGGAAGCACGGTGTCTGTATCAGGCTTTCCGTCGGGCGGACATGCACACAACAATCACGCGAACTTCCCGGGGTGTTGATATCGGCTCAGGGGACTGGACCGGCTGGCGAACACTCCAGGGAACACGTGGCCAGTATACCAAAGCGTCCTGCCTGCGAAGCATCGAAATGATGAAGGGTTTGTTAACCGGATAGCACGAAGCACGTCAAAAGCCGGCATTTTGCCTGTTCAGGCGATGTTCAGCTGTCCAGTGCCTGGTAGCTGTCCAGGGTCTTTTCGATCTTGCCGATCAGGCGGGTCAGTTCCGCCTTGGAATTCGATTCGGTGTCCATGTGGCGCGAGGCCGAGAGCAGCTCGTGCGTGATGTTCAGCGCGGCGATGACGGCAATGCGTTCGAGTCCGATGACTTTGCCGCCGGAACGGATCTCGCGCATCTTGCGGTCCAGGTACTGGGCCGAGTTGCGCAGGCTGTCCTGTTCACCCTCGGGGCAGTTGATGCGATAGGACTTGTCCAGGATGAAAACTTCGAGCGTGCTCGTATCGGTGCTCATGGGATGTACCGGAGTGGTTTATTCCTGCGCCTCGAGGGCCTTCAGACGCAGGATGATGGCTTCGACGCGGGCCTTGGCCAGCTCGTTCTTGCGCTGCAGTTCGTCGCGCTCGGCGAGGAGGGCGGATTCCTGCGAGCGCAGCTTCCGGTTCTCCGCCATGAGGCGCGAGGACAGCTCGGTCAGGCTGTCGATGCGGGCGCTCAGGGTCTTGAGTTCGTTATCGAGCATGGGCGGGTCGCAGGCGATGGCCGAAGGCCGGTATGGGGGGTACTATAGTTTTTCATTTGATTAAGGGTCAATCGGACTTCCCCTCATGCATCCAGTTGCTGCCGTGCCCTCTCTCGACGAGCTGGCCAATACCCTGGCCCGGCTGAATGCCGCCTGCTCCGCCTCCGAGCTGCACGGCGTCCTCGCCGGGCTACTGGCCGGCGGTGCCCGCCTCAACCGGAGCATGCTGCAGAAGGTGCTCGAGGCGCATGCCGAGGCCGACCAGGCCATCGACGAGGAGTCCATGGCGGGGATCTGGCAGCTGCAGCTCAAGACCCTGGAGGACCTCGGCGACAGCGAGCTGGTCTTTACGCCACTGCTGCCCGACGATGAGGACGACCTGGCCGCCCGCGTCGCTGCGCTGGCGGAGTGGTGCCAGGGCTTCCTGGTCGGCTTCGGCACTGCCGTGCGCCCGGAAGACAAGCGCGTGCACGACGAGTCGGTGCGCGAGACGCTGCAGGACATCGTGCATGTCTCCAGCGTCGACCCGACCGCCCAGGACAACGACGAATCCGATGAAAGCGCCTATGCCGAGCTCTACGAGTTCGTGCGCATGGGCGTGATCCACCTGTTCGAGGAACTGGCCCCGCCCGAGGAACAGCGTGGCCATGACGAAGCCGATCCCGATTCCCCCACCCTGCATTGAACCGCCTTCATGTCGCTATTGCCCGCCACCGAGTTTGCCCGTCGCCGCCAGGCGCTGATGAACATGATGGGGCCCGGCTCCATCGCCATCCTGCCTGCCGCGCCGCATTACCGGCGCAACCGCGACACCGAGTTCCGCTACCGCCAGGACAGTGACTTCTATTACCTGTCGGGCTTCGCCGAGCCCGAGTCCGTGCTGTGCCTGATTCCCGGCCGCCCCCAGGGCGAGTTCGTGATGTTCGTGCGCGAGCGTGACCGCGAGATGGAAATCTGGAACGGCTACCGCGCCGGGCCGGAAGGCGCAGTCAAGGATCACGGCGCCGACGATGCCTTCCCCATCACCGACCTCGACGAGATCATCCCCGGCCTGATCGAAGGCCGCGAGCGCGTCTATGTGTCGATGGGCGCGCAGCCGGTCTTCGACCAGCGCCTCATGGGCTGGGTGAACTCGATCCGCGCGAAATCACGCGCCGGCCTGCATGCGCCGGGCGAGTTCATGATGCTGGACCACCTGCTGCACGACCTGCGCCTGTTCAAGTCGGCGGAGGAGCTGAAGATCATGCGGCGCGCGGCCGGCATTTCGGCGCGCGCCCATGTGCGCGCCATGCAGGCGGCGAAGCCCGGCATGACCGAGTTCGAGCTCGAGGCCGAGCTCATGCACGAATTCCTCAAGAGCGGCTGTGCGGCGCCGGCCTACAACACCATCGTCGGTTCCGGCGCCAACGCCTGCATCCTGCACTACGTCGAGAACACCCGCGTGATGCAGGACGGCGAGCTCGTGCTGATCGATGCCGGCGGCGAGCTGGATCATTATGCCTCGGACATCACGCGCACCTTCCCGGTGAACGGGACGTTCTCGCCGGAGCAGAAGGCGATCTACCAGCTGGTGCTGGATTCGCAGCTCGCCGCGATCGATGTCGTGAAGCCGGGTGCGCACTGGAACAGCGCCCATGAGGCCGTGGTGCGCGTCCTGACCGAGGGCCTGGTCGAGCTTGGTTTGCTCAAGGGCAGCACGCAGGAATGCATAGAGAAGGAAAGCTACCGGCAGTTCTTCATGCACCGCACCGGACACTGGCTGGGCATGGATGTGCACGACGTCGGCGACTACAAGGTGGACAGCCAGTGGCGCGTGCTGGAGCCCGGCATGGTGATGACGGTCGAACCCGGTCTCTACATCGCGCCGGATTGCGCGACGGTGGAGCCGAAATGGCGCGGCATCGGCGTGCGCATCGAGGACGATGTCGTGGTCACCAAAACGGGCAGCGAAGTGATGACCCACGCGGTGCCGAAGGCCGTGGCCGACATCGAAGCGCTGATGCGGGCCTGAGCCGTCACTGATTCCTACTGGGACGCCGCCGCGGGAATGGCCGGCTCTGCCGGTTTCTGCACGATGGCCTGAGAGGAAATGGCACAGAATGCGTCGACCGTCTCGGCGGCGCCGCCGGCCTGGAGCGCGTCGCGGCAGGCGAAGAAGTTGCGCTGCGGCAGCACTTCGAGCTGGCCGTCCTTCGTCCGTACCAGGTAGAAGTTGTCGAGCGGAACGCCCTGCCGCCAGAAGGCGAAGTCCTGCTTGCTCTCCACACAACGATATTCGACCTTGTAGGAGATGCCCTTCAGGGTCTTGAGGTAGTAGCGGCTGAAGTGGTTCCAGCCAGTGCTGAGGCCGGCCTGGCGCTCAGCTTCGCAGGCCTCCATCGTGGTGATGGCGTGGTGCCTGAAAAACACGACCTGGGTAAAGTCGGTGCCGGTCAGCTTGATCCGGGTCACCATGTAGACGGGCAGGGGTGGTGCATCATCGGTCGCGGCGCTGGCAGCGTCAGCGGCATCGGGAACGGTCGCTGTCGCTGCCGGGGCGGCCCCCGTGGGGGCCGGCGCTTCCGCCGCCAGGGCGGGATTCAGGCAGGCGAGCATTCCGAGCAAGGCGGCGGGCAGCAGTTTCATGGCGGGCATCGTCGTGGGGATGCCTGATTATACGGATAGCCGCGGCCGCCGCCGGGCGGACACTGTGACGGGCGGCATGTTTTAGGAGAGGAACGCACTGTGAACGAGAACCGCAATCCGGCCGGGAACGACACGGACGTCCTCATCATCGGCGGTGGCATGGTTGGGCTCACGCTGGCGCTGCTGCTGGCGCGCGAGCCCGGGCTGCGCATCACACTGGTCGAGGCCATCCGTTTCCCGGCGCTGGTGCCGGACGAGCCGCTGCCCTACCGGCCGAGCTTCGACGCGCGCAACACGGCGCTCTCGCGCCGCACCGTGGCCACTTACCGCGAGATGGGCCTGTGGAACGCCATGCAGGCGCATGCCACGCCCATTCTGCAGATCCATATTTCCGAGCGCGGCCATTTCGGCATGGCCCGCCTGGAGGCCGAAGAAGAAAACGTCGAAAGCTTCGGCCAGGTCATCGAGAACGCCTGGCTGGGGCTGGTGCTGCTGCGCGCGGTGCGCGCCTGCCCGGCGGTGACGGTGATCGATGGCGCCGAGCTGGTGGGCATCGACACGCAGCGGGAGCGGATGACGGCCCACCTGCGGCGTGGTGACGAGCCGTTGACGTTGTCCGCGCCGCTGCTGGTGGGCGCCGATGGCGCGCAGTCCGCGGCGCGCCGCCTGCTCGGCGTGGCGGCCGAGACCACGCCTTACGACCAGGTCGCGCTCGTGACCACGGTGGCGACGCACCTGCCGCACAATAACGTCGCCTTTGAGCGCTTCACCGAGCACGGACCCATTGCGCTGCTGCCATTGCCCGATGAGCGTCGCTCCGTGGTGTGGACGCTGCCGCAGGGCGAGGAGCAGGCGCTCATCGATTGCAGCGACGACGAGTTCATGCGCCGGCTGCAGGCCGCCTTCGGCAAGCGCGCCGGCCGTTTCGTGAAAGCCGCGAAGCGCTTTGCTTATCCGCTGGCGCTCACCGTGGCCAAGGCGCAGGCGCTGCCGCGCGCCGTGATCCTCGGCAATGCCGCGCACACGCTGCACCCGGTGGCAGGGCAGGGCTTCAACCTCTGCCTGCGTGACTGCCTGGCGCTGGCCGAGCGCTTGCAGCAGGCGCATCGCGCCGGCCGCGACCTCGGCGACTTGGGCATGCTGCGCGACTACGAGGACGCGCGCATCGGGGACCAGCTCAATGTCATCCGCTTCTCGGATGGCATCGTGCGCGGTTTCTCCAACGCCATGCCCGGTCTCACGCTGGCCCGCAATGTCGGACTCGTGACCTTCGACCTGCTGCCGGTGGCCAAGCAGGCAGTCGCGCGCTACGCGATGGGCTTGAACCAGTAGTCTTTCATGCGCAGCGCCCCGGTACGGCGCTGCTGGAATCGGACATGCAGGGCGTGCGACTCGTGCGACCCTCCGCGGCTCAGAGTGAACAAATGAAAAATGTGGATATCGCCATCGTCGGTGGCGGCATGGTGGGCGCGCTGCTGGCGGCGCTGCTCAAAGGTGCCGGGGTCGAGGTCGTGCTGCTGGAGCGTGCGGGGGTGATTCCGCCGCACGCCGACGATCCCTTCGAGCCACGCGTATCGGCGCTGACGCGCGCCTCCGAGAACCTCCTGCGCCATGTCGGTGCCTGGGAGGCGATTGCCGCGACGCGCTGCTGCGCCTATACCGACATGGTCGTGTGGGATGCCAACGGCACCGGACGCGTGCATTTCACTGCTGCCGAAGTCGGCGAGACGCATCTTGGCGTAATGGTGGAAAACCGCCTGCTGCAATGGGCGCTGAAGGAAGTTGCCATTGCCTCGCCTCAAGTGATGCTGCGCTGCCCGGCGCAGCTCGTCGCGCTGGAGCGGTTGCCGGAGCGCTGGCTGCTGACGCTGGAAGACGGCGAACAGATGGCGGCACGACTGGTGATCGGGGCCGATGGCGCGCAATCGGCGGTGCGTCGCCTCGCCGGCATCGGCACGCGCGACACCGGCTACGAGCAGCGTGCCATCGTCACCACGGTGCGCACGGAACTGCCGCATGCCGACACCGCGCGCCAGCGCTTTTCGGAAACCGGCCCGCTGGCGTTCCTGCCGCTGCGCACGCACGGCGGCGACCGGCACTCCTGCTCCATCGTGTGGTCGCAGGACGAAACCGAGGCGCAGCGCCTGCTGGCGCTCGACGATGCCACGTTCTGCCGCGAACTCGGGCAGGTCTTCGAGCATGCCCTGGGTAATGTAGTCGGCTGCGACGCCCGCTTCAGCTTCCCGCTGCGCGCGCGCCATGCCGAAAGCTATGTGCGCGAAGGCCTCGCCCTCGTCGGCGACGCCGCGCATGCCATCCATCCGCTGGCGGGGCAGGGCGTCAACCTCGGCCTGCTCGACGCCGCCGTGCTGGCCGAGGAGATCGTGCGCGCCATCGGCCGCGACCTGCCCTGGTGGAGCGAGGCCACGCTGGCGCGCTATTCGCGGCGCCGGCGCGCCCACAACGCGCTGATTCTCAACAGCATGACCGTCTTCAAGAAGCTTTTTGCCAGCAGCCATCCGCTGCTCGTCATCGCTCGCAACCTCGGCATGGAGGCGACCGGCAAGCTGCTGCCGGTCAAGCAGGAGTTCGCGCGCGTGGCGATGGGCGTGGCCGGCGACATTCCTGCCGCTGCGCGGCAGCCGGTGTAAGCGGCATTCGGCGATCGACCTTCAGGGCAAGGAGCAACACATGGGCACTACAGGGAATCGTCTACCGTTAGGGTTGTTGCTGGCGGGACTGGTCGTGCTGGGGGCATCCGCGGTCAGGCCGCACGACTACCCCACCTGGTTCCTGGAGGTGCTGCCCGTCCTGATTGCGCTTCCACTGCTACTCTGGACGCGCAAGACGTTTCCGCTCACGCCGCTGCTCTACTGGCTGATCTTCCTGCATGCCGTACTGCTCATGGTGGGGGGGCACTACACGTATGCGGAGGTGCCGGCGGGCTTCTGGGTGCAGGACCTGCTGGGCTTCGAGCGCAATCATTACGACCGGCTGGGGCATTTCATGCAGGGCTTCGAGCCTGCCATCCTGGCGCGCGAGATCCTGCTGCGCAAAGGCGTTGTGCGGCGCGGCGGCTGGCTCGTGACCTTCATCATATCGATCACGTTGGCGTTCAGCGCCTTCTACGAGCTGATCGAGTGGTTTGTGGCGCTGGTGTCGGACGAGGCGGCCGAGTCCTTCCTCGGCACGCAGGGCGATGTCTGGGACACGCAGTGGGACATGTTCATGTGCCTGGTCGGCGCCGGCACGGCGCTGCTCCTGCTGTCGCGCCGGCATGACCGCCAGCTGGCGCAACTGGATGCCGCGACAGCCTGATCCGCCACTGCCTCGAAGCCCCCGCAGCTGTTGTCGGCGGCGGCCGGGCCTGGCAAGCATGCGGGACGGTCGGCCTTGCGGGCGCCCGCCGCGTCACAGGGCACGGTTCCGTACGGAAGACGAATGGCCGCATGGCCCGCGACAGGTCGGCGCCGCGCCGATGCCGAGACCGTACGCGCCGGGTCGCCGGGCCGGGGCGCCCTGATGGACAGATGCGGCAGCCGGCGCATTCGCCCTTCGCGCGCGTGGAGCCGGGGCCCCTGTCCGTGTAAAATGCCGGCCTTCCCCAGCCGCCCTGCGGCCACTCCCGGAGACAGCCATGGGCCGTCAGACCGCTCTTTTTCCCGAACACCAGGCCCTCAAGGCCCGCATCGTCGACTTTGGCGGCTGGGACATGCCGGTCCAATACGACTCCGTGCTCGAGGAACATCACGCCGTGCGCCGCAGCGCCGGTATGTTCGACGTCTCCCACATGACCTTCGTCGACCTCACCGGCCCGGACGCCAGGGCCTATCTGCGCCGCTTGCTCGCCAACGATGTCGAACGCCTGAAGACTCCCGGCAAGGCCCTCTATTCCGGCATGCTCAACGAGCAGGGCCGGGTAATCGACGACCTCATCGTTTACGCGCCGACCGTGGCCAACCCCGAGCTCTGGCGCGTCGTGGTCAATTGCGGCACCCGTGAGAAGGACCTGGCCTGGATGCAGGCGCAGGCCGTGAATTTCCGCGTCAGCCTGAAGGAGCGCGAGGACCTGGCCATGATCGCCATCCAGGGCCCCGAAGCCCGCGCCAGGGTGGCGACGGCAAGGCCGGCGCTGAAGGCGCTGGCCGACGGCCTCGACGTGTTCCAGGGCGCGGAGGCTGGCGACTGGTTCGTGGCCCGCACCGGCTACACCGGCGAGGACGGCCTCGAGATCCTGCTGCCCAATGGCGAAGCCGGGGCCTTCTGGCGCGACCTGCTGGCGGCTGGCGTGAAGCCTTGCGGCCTTGGCGCCCGCGACACGCTCCGCCTCGAGGCCGGCATGAACCTCTACGGCAATGACATGGACGAGACCGTGTCGCCGCTCGTGGCCAATATGGGCTGGACCATTGCCTGGGACCACGACTTCATCGGCAAGCCCGCGCTGGAGGCCGAGAAGGCCAATGGCGTGAAGCAACGCCTGGTGGGACTGATCCTGGAAGAGAAGGGCGTGCTGCGCTCGCACATGAAAGTGATCACGGCGGACGGCGAAGGCGAAACCACCTCCGGCACCTTCTCGCCGACGCTGGAGCGCGCCATCGCCTTTGCGCGCATCCCCGCGGGGACTGCCGATCGCGCCGAGGTCGAGATTCGCGGCAAGCGCCTGCCGGCACGCATCGTGCGCGCGCCCTTCGTGCGCAACGGCAAGCCGCAACACTGATTTGCGGGCCGGGCTTCCGCCCGGCTTTAGTGGAAGCTGTCGGGCGGGTGCCCGACCGGCGCAGTGGTTTTTGATTAACGAGTAACGGCGACATTCGCCCGAGGCCAGCAACATGAGCAAGACGCCAGCAGAACTGAAATACGCCCCGACCCACGAGTGGGTGCGCGTGGAAGGCGATGTCGCCACGGTCGGCATCACGGACCACGCCCAGGAAGCCCTGGGCGACCTCGTCTACATCGAGCTGCCGGAAGTGGGCGACACCGTCGCCGCCCACGACGAAGCCGGCGTGGTGGAGTCGGTGAAGGCCGCCTCCGACATCTACGCCCCGGTCTCCGGCGAGATCATCGCCGTGAACGACGCGCTGGCCGATTCCCCCGAAACCGTGAACAGCGACCCGTATCACGATGGCTGGATGTATAAGATCCGCATGAGCGATGTCGTCGAGCTCGACGACCTGCTGTCGGCGGACGACTACGACGCCCAGGTGGCCGCCGAAGGCCACTGAGTCCTTGTGCGCCGGCTCTCTGCGGAGGGCCGGCGCACAACGTTCGCCATCGCTGCAGCACCGAGATCGGCCGCCATTGGCGGCCGACCCGTTGAAGCGCGCTGCGAAGCAAGAAGTACTACGGCTGTTCCCATTATTGTTTACGTCGCGAGACCGAGTCAGGACTGTCATGCCATTCATTCCCCATACCGACGACGATGTGCGCAAGATGCTGGACGCCATCGGCGCGTCCTCCATCGAAAAGCTCTTCGATGAAATCCCGGCGCACCTGCGCGGCAACGCGCTTGCCGGCATCCCGGCCGGCCAGTCCGAAATGGAAGTCCTGCGACTGATGCGCGAGCGCGCCAGGGAAGATGAAGCGGAGCTCTGCTTCATCGGCGCAGGCGCCTATGAACATCACATTCCTGCCGTGGTGTGGGACCTTGCCTCGCGGGGCGAATTCCTTACCGCCTATACGCCCTACCAGGCGGAGGCCTCCCAGGGCACGCTGCAGGTCATCTACGAATTCCAGTCCATGATGGCCAACATCACCGGCATGGACGTGTGCAACGCCTCCGTCTACGACGGCGCCTCGGGCCTGGCCGAAGCCGTGCTGATGGCGGTGCGCGCCAACAAGCAGTCCAAGTCGCGTCGCGTGCTGGTGCCGCGCGGCGTCAACCCGCTCTACCGCTCTGCGCTGAAGGCCATCGTCGGCATGCAGGGCATCGAGGTCGTCGAGCTCGAGTACAACAAGGCGGGCGGCCATGTCGATCCGGCCGCGCTCAGCCGTTACGAAGACCGCGATTTCACCGCACTCGTGATCCCGCAGCCCAATTTCTTCGGCGTGCTGGAAGAAGTGGATGCCCTTACCGACTGGGCACACGGCCAGAACATGCTGGTGATCGGCTGCGTGAACCCGATGGCGCTCGCGATCTTTTCGCCGCCGGGCGACTGGGGCAAGAAAGGCGCCGATATCGTGGTGGGCGAGGCGCAGCCCTTCGGCATCCCGCTCTCCTCGGGCGGGCCCTATGTCGGCTTCCTCTGCGCCAAGATGGAATTCGTACGCCAGATGCCGGGCCGCCTGATCGGCCGCACCGTGGACCTCGAGGGCAAGCCGGGCTTCGCGCTCACGCTGCAGGCGCGCGAGCAGCACATCCGCCGCGCCAAGGCGACCTCGAACATCTGCACCAACCAGGGCCTGGCCATGACGGCGGCGACGATCTACGTCAGCCTGCTCGGCGCCGAGGGCCTGGAGCGCGTCGCACTGGCCGCGCACCAGAACATCCGCGAGCTGGCGCAGGCGACTTCCCGCATCGGTTCCATCGCCCGTACCTTCAATCGCCCGGTCTTCCACGAAAAGGTGCTGCGCCTCGACAAGCCGGTCGGCCCCGTGCTCGAGCACATGGCGAAGGCCGGCGTGCTGGGCGGCTACGACCTGTCCGCCGACTACCCCGAACTCGGCAACTCGCTGCTCGTCTGCACCACCGAGACCAAGACCGCGGCCGATATCGACCGTTACGTGAAGGCCCTCGACCGCGCGCTGCTGGAGACCTGAGAAAATGACCCTGATCTTCGACCGTTCCGCCAAGGGCCGCTTCGCCACCTCGCAGGCGCCGCGCGCCCGCCACGACCTCACCGACGTGCCCGACACGCTGCGCCGCAAGACGCGCGCGGTCCTGCCGGAAGTCTCCGAGCTGCAGGTGGTGCGCCACTACACCAACCTGTCGCGCAAGAACTTCAGCATCGACACGCAGTTCTATCCGCTCGGCTCCTGCACCATGAAGTACAACCCGCGCGGCGCGCACAAGAGCGCCATGCTGCCGGGCTTCCTCGCGCGCCATCCGCTGGCGCCGCTGTCGCACTCGCAGGGCTATCTCGCCTGCCTGTACGACCTGCAGGAAGTGCTGATGGAAGTGACCGGCATGAAGGGCGTGTCGCTGACGCCGGCCGCCGGCGCGCAGGGCGAGTTCGCCGGCGTCGCCATGATCCGCGCCTACCACGAGTCGCGCGAGGATCACGAGCGCACCGAGATGCTGATTCCCTCCGCCGCGCACGGCACCAATCCCGCCACCGCGGTGATGTGCGGCTACAAGGTGCGCGAGATACCGACGCTGGCCAACGGCAACGTCGATCTCGAGGCGCTGAAGGCGGCGGTCGGTCCGCAGACGGCCGGCCTCATGATGACCACCTGCTCTACTACGACGGCGCCAACCTCAACGCCATCCTCGGCAAGGTGCGTCCCGGCGACATGGGCTTCGACGTGCTGCACATGAACCTGCACAAGACCTTCGCCACGCCGCATGGCGGTGGTGGTCCCGGCGCGGGCCCCGTCGGCGTGGGCGAGCGCCTGCTGCCTTTCCTGCCGACGCCGATTGCCGGTCGCCAGGAAGACGGCAGCTATTACTGGATCGGCCCGGAGGAGCTGCCGCAGAGCATCGGCCGCCTGTCCGCCTTCATGGGCAACGCCGGCGTGCTGCTGCGCGCGTTCTATTACGGCGCTGCGCTGGGGCGCGAAGGCCTGCACCGCGTCGGCGAATACTCCACGCTGAACGCCAACTACCTGATGGCGCGTCTCGCGGCGGAGGGCTTCCAGCTCGCCTATCCCGAGCGCCGTGCCTCGCACGAGTTCATCATCACCTTTGCCAAGGAAACGAAGGAGCTCGGTGTGTCCGCCATGGATTTCGCCAAGCGCCTGCTCGACTACGGCATCCACTCGCCGACCACGTACTTCCCGCTGCTCGTGCCGGAGTGCTGGCTGATCGAGCCGACGGAAACCGAGTCCGTCGACGAGCTCGACGCCTTCGTCGATGCGCTGGTGAAGATCCGCGAGGAAGCCCGCAAGACGCCGGACGTGGTGCGCGGTGCGCCGCACACCCAGCCGGTGCGCCGCCTCGACGACGTGCGCGCTGCGCGTGAACTCGACCTCAAGTGGCACCCGACCGAACACGCCGGCTGACACTTTTCTGCTCCATCGCAACGCCCCTGTCCGTTCGCGGCCGGGGGCGCTTCATTTCAAGGTGACACGATGTCCGCGCTCAACCGCCTCAAGCTCAAGCCCAATGAAGACCGCCGCCTGCGCGAGGGCCATCTCTGGATCTACTCCAACGAGGTGGATGTCGCCGCGACGCCGCTGAAGAATTTCGCGTCCGGCGAGCAGGTGCTGGTGGAGGACAGCAAGGGCAAGGTGCTTGGCATCGCCACCGTCAACCCCAATGCGTTGATTTGCGGCCGCCTG
Organism: Moraxellaceae bacterium; assembly: GCA_029237815.1. Taxonomy (GTDB): domain Bacteria; phylum Pseudomonadota; class Gammaproteobacteria; order Pseudomonadales; family Moraxellaceae; genus UBA2031. Next base: position 159,356 of record JAQZBP010000009.1, on the reverse strand, counting down.
GTGAGTCGCGACGAGAAGTACCCGCTCAACAAGTCGCTGCTCGTGCATCGCCTGCAGATCGCGCTGTCGCTGCGCGAGCAGCTGTTTGATGCGCCGCATTACCGCCTGGTCTACGGCGACAGCGACTTCCTCCCCGGGCTCGTGGTCGATCGCTTCGGCGACATCTGCGTCGTGCAGATCGCCAGCGCCGGCATGGAGGCGGTGAAGGACGACATCGTCGAGGCACTGCAGAAGGTGCTGTCGCCCCGCGGCATCCTGTTCAAGAACGACGGCAAGATGCGTGAAGTGGAGGGCCTCGACAGTTATGTGACGATCGCGGCCGGCGAGGTTCCCGCGGAAGTGCCGCTGGAGGAGAACGGCGTGAAGTTCCTGGCGCCGGTGCAGTCGGGCCAGAAGACCGGCTGGTTCTTCGATCACCGCGCGAGCCGCGCCGAACTGAAGAAGCTGGTGCAGGGCAAGCGCGTGCTGGACGTGTTCAGCTATGTCGGCGGCTGGGGCGTGCAGGCGGCGGCCTGGGGCGCCAGCGAAGTGGTGTGCGTGGATGCCTCCGCGCTGGCGCTGGAGATGGTGGCGAAGAACGCTGCGCTCAATGGCGTCGGCGACAAGGTGAAGACCCTGCAGGGCGATGCCTTCGAGATCATGACCTCGCTGCGCGCCTCGCGCGAACACTTCGACGTCGTGGTGCTGGATCCGCCGGCTTTCATCACGCGGCGCAAGGACCACAAGAACGGCCTGATCGCCTACCGTCGCGCCAACGAGCTGGCCATGCGCCTGCTCGACAAGGACGGCATCCTGGTGTCGGGCTCCTGCTCGCTGCACCTGTCGCGCCCCGAGCTGATCGATGTGATCCGCGCCAGCGGCCGGCATATCGATCGCGCCGTGCAGATCATCCACCAGGGTCACCAGAGCGGCGACCATCCGGTGCATCCGTCGATTCCCGAGACGGATTACCTGAAGGCGGTGATTGCGCGGGTGCTGCCGGCCGGCGTGTGACCCTGCTGCCGCGGCGCCGGCAGGTGTCGCACGATTGCCATAAAAAAGCCCGCAACCGCGGGCTTTTTTATTTCGCCGTTCCGATCCGGCGCCGAGCGCCGACTCAACTCTGGCGCCGCGCAGGTTCAGCGCAGGAACAGGCGATACGCCGGGTTGTCGGTTTCTTCCTGGAAGGGATAGCCGACGGCGGCCAGCGACTCCAGCAGCTCCTTCGACGAACGATCGCCGAGCTGCAGACCGACCAGCACGCGCCCGTAGGCGGCGCCGTGATTGCGGTAATGGAACAGCGAGATGTTCCAGTCCGACTGGAGCCGGGTCAGGAAGTTCATCAGGGCGCCGGGGCGCTCCGGGAACTCGAAGCGGAACAGGCGCTCGTCGCCGATGCCGGCATGCCCGCCCACGAGGTGGCGGATGTGCAGCTTGGCCATCTCGTCATCGGACAGGTCGAGCACCGGGTAATCCTTCTTCTCGAGCGTGGCGATGAGCTCCCGCCGTTCCTCGTCGCCCTGGCGCAGCTGTACGCCGACGAAGACATGCGCATCGCGCGCGTCGGCGTAACGGTAGTTGAATTCGGTGATGTTGCGCTTGCCGATCGCGGCGCAGAAGGCGCGGAAGGCGCCAGGCTTCTCGGGCAGCGTCACCGCGAACACGCCTTCGCGTTTCTCGCCGATCTCGGTGCGCTCGGAGATATGGCGCAGGCGGTCGAAGTTCATGTTGGCGCCGGAGTCGACCGCGATCAGCGTGCGGCCCTCGCAGCCTTCGCGCGCCACGTATTTCTTGAGGCCGGCGAGGGCGAGCGCGCCGGCGGGCTCGGCGATGGAGCGGGTGTCATCGAAGATGTCCTTGATGGCGGCGCAGATCTCGTCGGTGCTGGCCGTGATCACCTCGTCGACGTGGTGGCGTAGCACCTTGAAGGTTTCCTCGCCGATCTGCGCGACGGCGACGCCGTCGGCAAAGAGGCCGACGTGCTCCAGCGTGACGCGCTTCTTTGCCTTCAGCGCGGCGGCGAGGCAGGCCGCGTCTTCCGGCTCCACCGCGATCACCTTCACTTCCGGGCGCACGTATTTCACGTAGGCCGCGACGCCTGCCGCCAGCCCGCCGCCGCCGACCGGTACGAAGATGGCGTCAATCTCGCCCGCATGCTGGCGCAGGATTTCCATGGCCACGGTGCCCTGGCCGGCGATCACTTCGGGATCGTCGTAGGGATGCACGAAGGTGTAGCCCTTTTCCTCGCGCAGGGTCATGGCGTGGGCAAAGGCCTCGTCGTAGGAGTCGCCCGCCAGCACCACCTGCCCGCCGAGGTTGCGCACGGCGTTGACCTTGATGTCGGGAGTGGTCTGCGGCATCACGATCACGCCCTTGATGCCGAGCTTGCGCACGGCCAGCGCCACGCCCTGGGCATGGTTGCCGGCGGAGGCGCAGATCACGCCGCGCGCCTTTTCCTCGGCGGTGAGCTGCACGATCTTGTTGTAGGCGCCGCGCAGCTTGAAGGAGAACACGGGCTGCAGGTCCTCGCGCTTGAGGAGTACCCGGTTCTTCAGGCGCCGGGACAGGCTGGCGGCCTCGTCCAGCGGCGACTCCACCGCCACGTCGTAGACGCGGGCGCGGAGGATCTTCTTCACATAGGTTTCGAGCATGGCGGCGCGGCAGTCCGGGGCAAAACCCGGATGTTACCAGTACCGTACAGTTCGCGGGCTACCATCGCCCGGGGCCGTTGCGGCTCTCCGGACCCTCAGGAAGGGCGGCATACCCGCGCCAAGCTCTCTATAATCTCCGCTTTTCCCGCCGGAGAGACCCGCCATGGACCAGAACGCCCTCAAGAAAGCCGTTGCCGAGGCCGCCATCGCCCATGTGGAGCGCGGCGAGATCCTGGGCGTGGGCACCGGGTCGACCGCCAACTACTTCATTGATGCCCTGGAGCGTATCCGCCACGACATCCCCGGGGCGGTGGCGAGCTCGAAAGCCACGGCCGAGCGTCTGGAGCGCATCGGCATCGAAGTGCTGGACCTCAACATGGTCGACTACATCAGCGTCTACGTGGACGGGGCGGACGAGATCAATCCGGCGCTGGAGATGATCAAGGGGGGCGGCGGTGCCCTGACGCGCGAGAAGGTCGTGGCGGCAGTGGCGAAGAAGTTCGTCTGCATCTGCGACGCCAGCAAGCAGGTCGACCGCCTCGGCCGCTTCCCGCTGCCGGTCGAGGTCATCCCCATGGCACGCTCCTATGTGGCCCGCGAGCTCGTGAAGCTGGGCGGCAGCCCCTCCTACCGCGACGGCGTCGTGACCGATAACGGCAATGTCATCATCGACGTGTGGAACCTGAACATCGCGGTGCCGCGCCAGATGGAAGAGCGCATCAACAACATCACCGGCGTGGTCACCAACGGGCTGTTCGCCCTGCGCCCGGCCGACGTGCTGCTCGTCGGCACCGCCGAAGGCGTGAAGACGGTGCAGGCCAAAGGCTGACGGGCTGTGATCAGGGAGTGGCGTTCGCTTCCCAGATCGCCGTCAGGAGCATCAGGAAGCCCAGCACCGCGAGGGTCGCGTGCCCGCCCAGGATGGCAAAGGGAATGGGTTCGTTCCGCTGGCGGAAGCCCAGGTTCAGGTAGACGCCGCCGGCGGCCGCCAGCGCGAAGAGGGCGAGCGCCATCTGCGCCATGAAGGGCACGCCGTCGGTCAGCGCAGCCTGCGCCAGCAGCACGAAGCCCGCCGTGGCCAGCATGCCGTGCAGCATGGACAGCCACGCCGGCGGCCGGTCCTGGCCGCGCAGCAGCATGATCCCCATGGTGATGCCGCCCAGCGCGGCGAGCGCGAAGAATGCAGCGGCTGCCTGCATACGTCTCTCCTTATCCGTGTCCTTGGGCCTGCCGCTCCTGCGTGACGCAGGAGCGGTGCCTGTCGTGCCGGCCATCCGGAGCGCCGCGACGCCTCAGTTGTAGCCTTCACTGACAGCAGACGCCTAGGGGGCTTTTGTCGCGGCCGGGTTTCGGTTCCGCACAGGCGCGGAGCCGTCACCTGAGTGCGGGGGCGCAGCATTTCAGGCCGCCCCACTTTTCTTGCTTACAGGTTCTGGTAGGGTGCGCGCCGGTGCCGGAGCGGCACCGGATTCTCATAACCAGTCCCGTTTCCGGGTACGCAAGGAGACAATCAATGCGTCACATCATCAGGGGTTGTGTGGTTCTCGCGGCGCTGTCGAGCGCCAATGCCATGGCCGAGGCCTCCATTCATCTCGCCGCCACGGCAGGCCTCAGCTTCGGTGGCGACACGCTCGCCACGGTCTATTACACCAATGGCGACTCCGAGGAACTCACCGCGGGCGGCCTGTTCTACCTGGGCCTCGGCCCGAGCATCGAATTCAAGGATTCTCCCCTGTCGATCCAGATGCTGATCGGCCGCCACATGGACTCCGTCAATGCCGACGGCGGCGAGCTGGAATTCTCCCGCAACACGCTCGACACCCAGGTGTTCTATCGTGCCGGCGACCACCGCTTCGGTGCGGGCCTGGTGAACCACTTCAATGCGGAATACCAGCAGACCGGCTTCTACGCGCCGTCGATCACGGGTGACTTCAAGAACGCCACCGGCGTGTCGCTGGAGTACAACTGGATGCCCGTGGGCAGCCATTTCGGCGTGTCGGTGCGTGGCGTGAAGATCGACTACGAGCTCGAGAGCCTGAACCACGTGCCGGTCTCGGGATTCGAAGCGGCGGGCGATCACCTGGCGGTCGGCCTCTACGCCTACTTCTGATCCGGCAGCTGGCCACAAAAAAGGGCGTCCCGAGGAACGCCCTTTTTTATTCCGGGCCGGTCGTGCACCGCCCTGACAATCTCAGCAGAGGCGGCGCCTGATCACAGCGACGCCGGCGCGCGGGTGTCGCTGCGGGAGAATCGCTCCAGATAGAGATAGATCACCGGCGTGATGTACAGCGTCAGCCATTGCGAGACGAGCAGGCCGCCCACTACCGCAAAGCCCAGCGGCTGCCGCACTTCCGCACCGGCACCGTAGGCGAAGGCGATGGGCAGCGCGCCGGCCAGCGCTGCCAGCGTCGTCATCATGATGGGACGGAAACGCACGAGCGCAGCCTCGCGGATCGCCGCCGCGGGCGCCATGCCATCGCGCTGCCGCTCCAGGGCGAAGTCGATCATCATGATCGCGTTCTTCTTCACGATGCCGACCAGCAGGATGATGCCGACGAAGGCATAGAGCCCGAGCGGCGTGTCCAGGAGCACCAGCGTCAGCAGCGCCCCCACGCCCGCGGCCGGCAGCCCCGACAGGATGGTCAGCGGGTGGATGAAGCTCTCGTAAAGAATGCCGAGCACGAGGTAGACCACGAGCACCGCGATCAGCAGCAGCCAGCCCAGGCCCCGGAAGGACTCTTCGAAGGCCTGTGCCGTGCCCTGCAGTCCCGTGGTCAGTGTGGCCGGCACGCTCAGTTCGCGCTCCATGGCACGGATGCGGGCGACGGCATCGCCGAGCGACACGCCGGTCTGCAGGTTGAACGAGATCGTCACTGACGGCAGCTGCCCGGAGTGGTTCACGGTGAGCGACTGCAGCTCGCGGCGCACCGTCGCCACGGCGTCGAGCGGTACCAGCCGCGTTTCGCCGTTCACCGTCGTCTGCACGTGCAGGCGCGAGAGCAGCGCGGGGTCGGCCTGCACCGCCGGCAGCAGTTCCAGGATGACCTGGTACTGGTTGGTGCTGCCGTAGATGGTGGAAATCTGGCGCGAGCTGAAGCCGCTCTGCAGCGCATCCTCGACCTGCGCATAGCTGAGGCCGAGCGCCGCCAGGCGTTCGCGGTCGACGTCCAGCACCAGCGTCGGGCTGCTGATGTTGAGATTGCTGGCGACATCGGTGAAGCCCGGCAGCTTGCGCACTGCCTCCAGCAGCGTGTCCGACCAGCGATAGAGCTCGGTGATGTCGGTACCCTGCAGCGTGTACTGGTACTGCGCCGAGGTGAGCTGCCCGCCGATGCGGATGGCGGGTGGGTTCTGCAGCGAGACCTTGATGCCGGGAATGCCCGACAGCTTGGGGCGCAGGCGCTGCACGATCTCGTCGGCGTGCGCATCGCGCTCGGCGTGCGGTTTCAGCGTGATGAAGAGCGTGCCCGTGTTGGCGGTCGGGCGCGCGCCGCCGGCGCCGACCGTGGAGTTGAACAGCAACACGTCCGGGTCCTGCGCCACGATGGCCGCGACCTGGCGCTGGCGCGCGATCATGCTCGCGAACGAAGCGTCCTGCGCGCCTTCCGTGAAGGCGATGATCTGACCGGTGTCGCCGCCCGGGAGGAAATCCTTGCTGGTCAGCGTGTACAGCAGACCGGTCAGTGCGATGGTGCCGAGGAACACGCCGAGGATGAAGCGCGGACGCGCCATCGCTGCGTCCAGCGAGCGCTCGTAGGCGCCTTGCAGGCGGCGGAACTGCGCTTCCGTCCAGTCGAAGAGTCGCGACGGCTTCTGCTCCGCCTGCGGCTTCAGGTAGCGGCTGCAGAGCATGGGCGTGAGCGTCAGCGAGACGATGCCCGAGACCAGGATCGCGGCGCAGATGGTGACCGCGAACTCGTGCAGCAGGCGGCCGACGATGCCGCCCATGAAGAGCACCGGAATGAACACCGCGACCAGCGACACCGTCATGGAGATGATGGTGAAGCCGATCTCGCGCGAGCCCTTGAGCGCCGCCTGCCAGGGGCGCTCGCCCTGCTCGATGTGGCGCACGATGTTCTCCAGCATCACGATGGCGTCGTCGACGACGAAGCCGACGGCGAGCGTGAGCGCGAGCAGCGTCAGGTTGTTCACGCTGAAGCCCATCGCGTGCATCACCGCGAAGGTGCCGATCAGCGAGATCGGCAGGGCCAGCGCCGGAATCACCGTGGCGGAGAGATTGCGCAGGAACAGCAGGATGACCAGCACGACGAGAAAGGCGGCGAGCAGCAGCGTGAACTGCACGTCGTGGATGGAGTGGTAAATCGACTCGCTGCGGTCGAACAGCACCTTGAGCGTGATACCGGCGGGCAAGGATTCCTGGAACTTCGGCAGCACCTCGCGGATGCCGGCCACCGTGGCCACGGTGTTGGCGCCCGGCTGGCGCTGGATGGCGAGGGTGACGGCGCGTTTGTCCACGAGCCAGGTCGCGACCTTGTTGTTCTCGATGCCGTCGATGACGGTGGCCACGTCCTCGAGCCGCACCGGCGCGCCGTTGCGCCACGCCACCACGATGGGGCGATAGGCCGCGGCGTTCTCGAGCTGTCCCTGCGTCTTGATGGCGATGGATTGCTCCGCCCCCTCGAAGCTGCCCACCGGCTGGTTCACGTTGGCAGCGCTGACGGCGCGCTGCAGCTCGTCGATGCCGAGGTTGCGCGCCGCCAGCTGCCCCGGGTCGGCCTGGATGCGCACGGCGAACTTCTGCGAGCCGTACACGTTGACCTGCGCCACACCCGGCAGCGTCGAGAGCTGCTGGGCGAGCTGCGTCTCGGCGTATTCGTTGACCACGGTGATGGGCAGCGTTTCCGAATACATCGAGATGAAGAAGATCGGCGAGTCGGACGGGTTCACCTTGCGAAAGGACGGCGGCGCCGGCATGCCGGGCGGCAGGCGTCGCGTGGCGGCGGAAATCGCGGCCTGCACGTCCTGCGCGGCGGCGTCGATGTCACGGTCGAGGTTGAACTGCAGCGTGATGCGCGTGTTGCCCTGCGAGCTGACCGAGCTCATCGAGTCGATGCCGGCGATGGTCGCGAACTGGCCCTCGAGCGGCGTCGCCACCGCCGCCGCCATGGTCTCGGGCGAGGCGCCCGGCAGGCTCGCGCTCACCGAGATCGTGGGGAAGTCGACGTTGGGCAACTCGCTCACCGGCAGCTGGCGGTAGGCGGCCAGGCCGAACACGACGAAGGCCGCCATGAGCAGCGTCGTCATCACCGGGCGGCGGATGCAAAGTTCGGAGAGCTGCATGGCTTACGGGCCCGCCGTGATCTGCACGGTGCTGTCGGGAGCGAGGCGCAGGTGGCCGTCGGTCACCACCTGTTCGCCGGCGGCGAGGCCGCGCTCGATCGCGGCGCTGCCGGCGCGCTGGTCGCGCACCACCACCTCGCGCAGCGTCGCCTTGCGGTCGGCGCCCACCACGTACACCGTGCTGCGGCCCTCGCTCTGCTGCAGCGCCGTGGCGGGAATCACGATCGCATCCGGCAGCGTTTCCAGCGCCAGGCTGACGCGCACGAAGGCGCCCGGCGTCAGGCGGTCGTCGCGGTTGGGCAGGGTGGCCTTTACCTGGATGGTGCCGCTCGCCATGTCCACGGCATTGTCGATAAAGCTCGCCTGGCCTTCGGCGCGCAGCGCGCGGTCACTGTCGGCGGTGATGATGACAGGCAGGCTGCGGCCCTCGCGCAGCGGCTGCAGATGGCCGAGGTGGCGCTCGGGCACGGCAAAGGCCACCTGCACGGGATGCACGCGGTTAATGACGGCAAGGACGGTATCACCGACACGGACCGCGGTGCCGGGTGACACCACGCGCGCGCCGACGCGACCGTCGAAGGGCGCGCGGATGGTGGTGTGGGAAAGTTGCACGCGGGCGTTGTCGAGGGCGGCCTTCGCGCCCTTCACGGCGGCGGCCAGCGAGGCGACGTTGGTGCGCGAGGTGCGCAGCATGTCGTCCGACACGAAGTTCTTTTCCTTCAGCGCTTCATAACGGGAAAGCTCAGTGCGGGCGTTGGCGAGCTGGGCCTCGTCACGAGCCAGCGTCGCCTCGGCCTGCGCCAGGCGGCTGCGGAACTCGGCGTCGTCGAGGCGCAGCAGCACGTCGCCGGCCCGCACCCTGCCGCCTTCCTTCATCAGCACCTGGGCCACCTGGCCGTCCACGCGCGCGCGCAGCGTGACCGTTTCGGAGGCCTGCACGCGGCCTACCGTCTCCAGCGTCAGGGGATAGTCGCGGGCCACGGCCGCCGCCACTTTCACGGGCACGGCCTGCGGCTTGCGCGCCTTGCCGTCGGCTTGCGGCCACAGGCCGCGGGCCACGATGGCCAGCACGGCAAGCGCGACGAGGGTAATGATGAACTGGCGTCTGGAGGGCAGGGGCATCGACGAGGAATCCTTTTTCGCACGGAGGGGCCGGCGCGTTGCAACGGGCAGGGCAGCCCGGGTTGGCCGTGACTGTAGCGTGAAAGTCGTTTCTTCTTAAGGCACAAGACCGGGACATCCTCGGCCGGCACTGTTTCAGTTTGTATATGGGCTGCGCCGGAAGACGCCACGCGCCCCCGTCTCCCTCGTTGATGCGATTGACCGTCTGCCCCGCGCCCTGTTGAAAGGAGGCCCGGCGGGGCAGGGCCCGCCGTGACCGATCAGGGATAAGGATATCCATATGAAAACGACCATCATGGCGCTGGCGCTCTCCATGAGCGCGCTGGCTTCCGCGGACACCATCAATCGCTGCGAAGCGCCCGACGGCCGCATTACCTGGGCCAACCAGCCCTGTCCGGCTGATAGCCGGGTTTCGGTGGTCAGCGTGCAGCCCACCGTCACGGACAGCAGCGGCTTGCGCGACTGGGCCCGGCGCAGCCCCGCGGCGCGGACGGTCGCGGCCCCGGCGCCGAAGCGGGCGGAAGCGGCCTACATCAATCCGGTGGAGTGCGAGAACGCCCGTCGCGGCTACGCCTTCGAAGCGGGCTGGCGGAATCGCCAGAAGGAATCGCTGGCGTGGCGGCGCAAGGAAGTGCACCGCCACTGCGGTTACTGGCCGTGAGGCGCGACACCGTGCGACGACAGCCGCGGCTACGCGCCCGGCGGGATTCCAGCGCACGACCTCGGACTTCGGCGGCGGCCGGCATCCCGGCGCGGCATACACCGGCCGGCAGCCGCCCCTATATACTCCCCGCCCGATTCCCGCCGGCAGGCGGGCCCTATTCCCGTTTGCGGGCAGACAGCCTTGACCCAGTTCGATGTCGTGATCATTGGCGGCGGCGCCTCCGGCCTGATGTGCGCGCTCACGGCCGGCCAGCGTGGCCGACGCGTGCTCGTGCTGGACGGCAGCAACAAGATCGGCAAGAAGATCCTGATGTCGGGCGGCGGCCGCTGCAACTTCACCAATCTCTTCATTGAGCCCGAGTGCTTCCTGTCCGCCAATCCGCATTTCTGCATATCGGCTCTCGACCGCTATACCCAATGGGATTTCATTGCGCTCGTGGAAAAACACCGGATTCCCTACCACGAGCGGAAGCACGGTGAGCTGTTCTGCAATGAGTCCGCGAAGGACATCCTGGCCATGCTCGTCGCCGAGTGCGAGCAGGCGAAGGTGCGCGTCCAGACGCACTGTGAAATCCAGGGCGTGGCCGCGGCCGGCGAGGATCCTGCGCAGCGCTTCGTCATCCGGACCAGCAAGGGTGACTTCGGCGCGCAGTCGCTGGTGGTGGCCACCGGCGGCCTGTCGATTCCCACCATGGGCGCGAGTGGCCTCGGCTACGAGCTGGCCCGCCAGTTCGGCCATACGGTGTTGCCGACGCGCGCGGGTCTTGTGCCCTTTACCTTCAGCGACAACTTCAAGGCAGTGTCCGAGCGCCTGTCCGGTCTGGCCGTGGACGTGGTGTTGGGCACGGACAAGAAGGCGTTCAGCGAGGCCGTGCTGTTCACGCACCGTGGCCTGAGCGGTCCGGCCGCCTTGCAGCTCTCGAACTACTGGCAGGTGGGCGAGCCCATCGCCATGGATTTGCTGCCGGGCCTCGAGCTGGCTTCGTGGCTGAAGCAGCAGAAGCGGGAGCACCCCAAATCCCTGCTGCGCACCCTGCTGGCCCCGCAGCTGGCCAAAAGCCTGGTGCAGGAGCTGCAGACATTGCTATGGCCGGCCTGGGCGGAGACCGCGATGGCGGAAATCCCGGATGCGGCACTGCTGGCAATCGCCGACGGCCTGGGCCAGTGGCGGCTCAAACCCTCGGGCACGGAAGGCTATCGCACCGCCGAAGTCACGCTGGGCGGAGTGGATACGCAGGAGTTGTCCTCCCGGACACTGGAGAGCAAGGCGCAGCCGGGCCTGTATTTCATTGGCGAGGTGGTGGATGTCACCGGCCACCTGGGCGGCTTCAATTTCCAGTGGGCCTGGTCCTCGGGGCATGCGGCCGGGGAAGTGGTCTAGGTCGAGCGCTCGTGGTGAGACCGTGGTAAGGCTGAGAGTGGGCGCACAACCTCTCCAGTCCGGGCGAAATGTGCTCCTGTCTTGGCTCGGTGCGCGCGGATGCACAAGCTGGGCAGGGGCAGGCCGGTGCCCGGCTTGAGTCGTTCCAGGACTTACAGGGTGCGGACGAATTGAAAGATGGCGCGCCAGGCGGGATTCGAACCCACGACCCCTGCCTTCGGAGGGCAGTACTCTATCCAGCTGAGCTACTGGCGCTTGGTGGCAGCGAGGAGCGCTGCACGGGCCGCGGATGATACCCGGCGCTCCGGTTGCCGTCCACGAAGCGTCGGTCCGTCTCAGTCGGCCGGCGGCTGCAGGTGCTCCTGGAAGAACGCATCGAGCTCGCCCTCGTACTGGTCCAGCGAGTAGAGCGTATCGGCTGCCAGCAGATCGAGCAGGATGAGCCCGTTGACGCTGGAGTCCTCCTCCGCGGCCGCGCGCAACCGCGCGGCCATGGCCAGGTTCACCAGGCGCAGGTTCCGGTAAACCTCGCGCAGACCCGTTAGCGCCCAGTCCGGCGCCATGCCGCGCTTCTGCTTCAGGAATTGTGCGAGCAAATAGGTTCCAAGCGATCGATAAATGGTTTCGTCGGACGAGCTAAACGGCCAATGGAACCAGGCCATGGCCTTGAGCGGTGCGGTGGATGGGCAGCCTGACGTGGGGCCGATAGCGCCGAGCAATGAACCGGCGGCGCGCTGCAGGGTCGTGCGCTGGCGGATCTCGCGATTGCGCCAGCGCACGATGACATCGACCGTTTCATAAGAAGCCAGTTTCGACAGCATCGCCACAGGTCCCACGAGCGCAAGCGCGAAAGGACAGTTCGGTGCTTCGCTCGTGCTCAGTGGGCAATGCCGGCATTTGTTGGCCTCGAGCCGTGTCCATGCCGGCGCAGCGTCAACGCAACCCGTCGGCTCCAATGGCCGCAGGTGAATTTTGTGCTCGCCAATCGCTTCGCCTTCAAAGAAGAATTCGTATGCGATGACGAAGTCTTCCTGCAACATGTTGCTCATATCTAGTTTCACTTAGTGCCAGTTAGTAAGAATAGTGGAATGTAACTCTACAACTGCGGCGCATCATTAGCGGTGTGTCTGCGGTTCATTAAGGCCGTAGTGGTCTAACTAATTATTAACATACAAAATTAGTGCGTGAAATGAACGAATCTGCTTTGCAGGCTGTCGGTTCATTGATCGAGAACATTGAAGTAGCCCTAGTCGTTTTCGATCATGAATTACGTGTCCACTATTGGAACAGCTTTTTCACTAAGGTTTCCGGCTTGTCGCCGGCGGCGCATCTTCATCGTCCTCTTCCGGAAATTTTTCCTGACCTCGAGGCACACAGGCTACAGCGGCTGACGGCGCAGCTCGTCGCTGCCGCGCCTGAACGCCGCATGATCTGGGACGGCGGCGAAGATCTGCTCGCCCTCAGCCTGAGTCGTGATGACGGCGCGGATGTGCTGCTGCTCGGTACGCTGGCCGTGGCCTGCGAGACTGACGGCAGGCCCTGTGTCGGCCTGCTGCTTCACGATGCGGCCGATACCGTGAAGGCAGGTGCCCAGGTGGAAGCCATGCTGCAGCGGCTCGGCGACTGCGAGGTCGGCGGCCGGCGCCTGGCGGGGCGGCTCGAGGCGGTCAATAGCCGCACGTTGCAGACGGAGAAGCTGGCGGCCATCGGCCAGTTGGCGGCTGGCGTCGCGCACGAAATCAACAACCCCATGGGTTACGTCTTCTCCAACCTCAAGGCCCTGGGCGGATATGTACAGGACCTGATCCGCATCGTCGACGCCATCGATACCGCCGGCGGCATGCAGGAGTTGCGCGAGTTCAAGGAAAGCCTCGACTACGATTACATCCGCAACGACGTCGGCGCCCTGATAGGTGAGTCCGAGGAAGGCATTGATCGCGTCAAGCGCATCATCTCCGCGCTGAAGGATTTCTCGCGAGTTGACGACGATGCGCTGCAGCCGGCAGACCTGCACCGGGGCATCGACTCCACGCTCAACGTGGTCAACAACGAGCTCAAGTACAAGGCCGAGGTAGTCAAGGAATACGGCGCGCTGCCCGAGGTAGAGTGCATTCCCTCGCAGATCAACCAGGTGCTGATGAACCTGCTGGTCAATGCCTCCCATGCCATCGAAGGCTTCGGGCGCATAACGGTGCGCAGCGCGCAGGAGGGCGACTGGGTGTGGCTGGAGGTGGAGGATACCGGCGCCGGTATCGATCCAAAGGACATGAGTCGCCTGTTCGAGCCCTTCTTCACCACCAAGCCGGTCGGCAAGGGCACCGGACTTGGCCTGTCGCTCTCCTACAGCATCATCCAGAAGCATCACGGACGCATCGAAGTGTTCAGCCAGCTGGGCTGCGGGAGTCGCTTTCGTTTCTGGTTGCCCCTGAGGCAGCCAACGTCTCCGGACCGGTCCGAGGCGGCAACGTAGTGATTCGCTTTCGTGGCGGCTACCGGTGCCGCCGTCAGTCGACCAGGAGTGGATAATGATCAAGATTCAGTTGGTGGATGACGAGCCGAACATCCTGAGCGCGCTGCAGCGCGTGTTTCGCCGGCAACAGTGGATAGTGCACGCCTTTAGCGATGCGCAGGTCGCGCTGTCGGCGCTCGCCGAGCACGACTACGCCGTAATCATATCGGACTACCAGATGCCGAGCCTGGACGGTGTCACCTACCTTCAGTTCGCCAAGCAGCGACAACCGCACGCCATGCGCATGATCCTGAGCGCACACGGCGACCGCGATTCCATGATGCAGGCCATCAACCGAGCGGAGATCTACCGCTTCCTGTCCAAGCCATGGGAGGACTATGAGCTGGAGTCAACGCTGCGCTCGGCGATCGACCTTTACATGCTGCGCCACGAGAACCAGCGCCTGCTGGAGCAGGTGCGTGAGCAGCAGGCTGCCCTCTTGCGCCAACAGAGAGAGCTGCTACGGCTGGAGGCCGAGAATCCAGGCCTGACCCGCGTGCGTCGCGATGCCGAAGGGGCCGTGCTAATCAATGGTCTCGACGACGAGTGAGTGACAATGGCGGATTTTCGTGCCCATGAACGCAAGCTGACGTTGAAGGTGGTCTTTTACGGACCAGCACGCAGCGGCAAGACGACCAACCTGATGCAACTCCATAGCCTGTTGCGCCCCCAGCGTAGGGGCGAGCTCATGGTGCTGGAGACACGCGACGACCGTACGCTCTTCTTTGATGTGCTGCCCATCGGTCTGCGCAGTGCGTCCGGACTAGACCTGCGTCTCAAGATCTACACCGTACCGGGGCAGGTGCAGCACGACAGCACGCGCAAGGCGGTGCTGTCGCGCGCCGACGGCGTCATCTTCATCGCGGACTCGGACCCGGCCCAGCAGGAAAACAACGCTACCTCTTTCGAAAACCTGGCGGACAACCTGCAGAAGCTGGGGATGGAAATCGAGCGTCTGCCACTCGTCGTGCAGTTCAACAAGCGCGACTGCGTGGATGCGGTGGCCGAAGATGAGCTGCAGGAGCGTTGGCGGGACACGCCATGGTCGCCGCTGGTCATGGCGACGGCACTGCAGGGGCGCGGCGTGGTGGAAACCTTCCGCCGCCTGCTGGAGCAGCTCTATGCCCCGCTCGACAGTGAGTGCGGGCTGACGGCCAACTATGGCATCACGGCCACGACCTTCGTGCGCCAGCTCAGTGAGGCGGGGAGCGACGGGCATGCATAATTTTCACGAAGATCCCTGTCTTTCCGATCTGCTGCCAGATAAGCGGCGCGAGCAACTGCTGCAGTTGCTGCAGCAGTTGCAGGGCACGGCGATTACCCTGCATGAGACGCCGGTCCCGGATGCGGAGCCTGTAGAGTTCAATCTGGAAACCCTGGCGTGGTTGCAGGGCGGACGTGATGTCGGGACTCAAGCGGCGGCGGCCCGACTTCTCGAATTTGTGCTGCACTTCGTCGGCAAGTATCGGCTGGCGGCCAACCTGCACCGCGATACCACCGAAGCGAGCTTCGTCGAGCTGCAGCGGCAGAACGCCGTGCTGCGCGAGTCGGAGGAGCGTTACCGCGAACTGTCGGAGCAGTTGCAGGAGCGGGTCGACGCCCAGGTCCGGGTGATCGAGCAGACACAGCGGCAGCTCTACGACAGCGCGCGGCTGCGCGCTGTCGGCCAGCTTGCCGGCGGTGTGGCGCACGAGATCAACAACCCCGTCGGATTCATCACGAGCAACCTGCGGGTCGCCGGACGCTATCTCGACGAGATCGAGGCCAAGCTGCCGTCGGATGAGTCCACTGCCTTTGTGCTGCAGGACTTCCGTGCCCTGCTGGAAGAGTCCTTGAGTGGGGCACGCCGCATCTCGGCCATCGTGGCCGACCTCAAAACCTTCTCCAATGTGGATCGCGCCGACTTCACGCCCTGCGGCCTGAACGCGCTTCTCTCGGCCGCCTGCAACCTGCTCCAGGCCGAGCACGGGCAGCGGCTCGTCGTCGAGCAGAGACTGGGCGATCTGCCACCGATACGTGGCTATCCCGCGATGCTTTCGCAGGCCTTCTATAACGTCCTCGACAACGCGGCCAAGGCGATCGTCGACAGCGGCGTCATTCGTGTCAGTAGCCAGTCGGTGGGCGGCGGCAAGCTCGAGGTCTGCATCGAAGACAACGGCGGCGGCATCCCCGAGGCGATCCTGCCGCGCCTGTTCGATCCGTTCTTCTCGACTCGCGGCGTCGGGGGCGGCACCGGCCTCGGCCTCACGGTGAGCCGGGACGTCATGCGCGCACACTGTGGCGAGATCAGCATTAGCAGCCAGGAAGGTAAGGGCACGATCGTGATCATGCGCTTTCCGGAACACCAGGCGAGGCCCCATGAGTAAACGCTACGCCGCACTTTTCACCGGTGGAAAGCAGGAGGTTGCGCCGCCGCCAGTCAGAACCGACTACCGCCTTCTGCTCGTCGACGATGACGCCAACGTGCTCGCGGCGCTGCGCCGCGTCTTCCGCGGGGAGAACTACGAGCTGCTCTTTGCGTCCAGCGCCGAGGAAGCACTGCGCATCCTCGAGAGCACGCCGGTCCAGCTCATCATCAGCGACCACATGATGCCTGGCATGAGTGGCAGCGAGCTGTTGCAAAAGGTGCGGTCACGTTGGCCGGACACCATTCGCATCATGCTCACCGGCCATGCCGACACGGAGGCAGTGATGGGGTCGGTGAAGGGCGGGGCGGTGTACCGTTTCATCCTGAAGCCCTGGAATGACGATGACCTGCGCCTGTCCACCGCGCTCGCCCTGGAGCAAAATGATCTGTTGCAGAAAAACCGCGCGCTGGAACGCGAGAACCGCAAGCAGCAGACCGAGCTGGAGTCGATGGCCCGGCGTGGCGGCACCAGCCGTAGCCAGCTCGCCATCCTGTTGCACAAGAAGGGACTGCTGACGACACAGCAGGTGCAGCAACTGCATCGCGAGGTGCAGGTTGGTAGGGTGTCCGTCATGCAGCAGCTCGTGCAGAACGGCTGGGTCGATGGTCAGAAGGTGTATCAGCTCCTGCGCCAGGAGCTGATGCTGGAGGAGATCGACCTGCGCGAGTACCGCCTCGATCCGGCCCTTCTCCATCTCGTGCCACAGTCCACCTGCACGCGCCAGATGGTGCTGCCACTGCGCGTGGCGGACAAGCGGCTGCGCCTCGCCATGGTGGATCCGCTCGACATGGGGCTGATCGAGGAGATCAGCTTCGCCACCGGCTACAGCATCCATCCCTTGCTGTGCGAGCTGGGTCAGATGCAGGCCAAGTTGACGGAGCTGTTCGGCGAGCTCTCGCAGGCAGCGGAGGAGTTGAGTCAGCTCACGGGCAGCGGCGATCCCTTCGAGAGTATCGAGATCATCCTCGACGACGACGGCGCCACCGGCAACCTCGAGCAACTGCTCGGTGGCGCCGAGGAGCCGTCGGCCGTGCGCCTCGTCAACGCCATCATCCTGGAGGCCCTGCGTCTCGGTGCCAGTGACATCCACATCCATCCACGCACGCGTCACGTAGTGGTGCGCTACCGTATTGACGGTGTGCTACTGGACAAGATCCAGATCCCCTCCACGTTGCTGCCGGCCCTGGTGTCGCGCATCAAGGTGATGTCCGAGCTCGACATCACCGAACGCAGGCGGCCGCAGGATGGGCGCATCACGGTCAAGGCGCCGATGCGTATCGTGGACCTGCGCATCTCGACGTTGCCGACCATCAATGGCGAGAAGATCGTCATGCGCGTACTGGAGCGGCAGTCGGCAGCACAGTCGCTCGAGGGCCTCGGCCTTTCGGGGAACAACTTCAAGCGCCTTCTGCACGTGGTCAACAAGCCGCAGGGCATCATTCTCGCGACCGGGCCGACCGGTAGCGGAAAAACCACCACGCTATTCGCGCTTCTGCAGCACGAGGCTTCCTCGACCAAGAACTACGTCACCATCGAGGACCCGGTGGAGTTCCACGTCGACCTGGCCGGACAGGTTCCGGTGCGCGAGCGCATCGGCCTCAGTTTCGCCAGCATCCTGCGTGCCATCCTGCGGCAGGACCCCGACGTGATTCTGCTTGGCGAAATCCGCGATCAGGAAACGGCCGAGGTTGCGTTCCACGCGGCGCTGACGGGCCATCTGGTGTTCTCCACGCTGCACACCAACTCCGCCGCTGCCACCATCGCGCGGCTGTTCGACCTTGGCCTCAAGCCCTACATCCTGGCCTCGGCCTTGGAGGCCATCATTGCGCAGCGCCTCGTGCGTCGCATCTGCCCGCACTGTCGGGAAAAGGTGGTGCCGGCCCCAGAGCTGCTGAAAAGTCTGGGTCGTCACTTCCTCGAGCCCGGGCTCGAGTTTTTCCAAGGGCGGGGCTGCCAGCACTGCCATGACGGCTACAAGGGGCGTATCGGCATCCATGAGGTGCTGACCATGAACGACGTCCTGCGCAGTGCCATTTCGGCAGGCATGAGCGCCTATCAGTTGCAGGCGATCGCGCGCGAGCACGGCATGACCGCCTTGATAGACGACGCGTGCGAAAAGGTACAGCAGGGGATGACTACGGTAGAGGAAGTGCTGCGTGTGCTCGGGCCTCAGGACTATTCGGAATGAGTGGGGCGCAGGTGCAGCAGGGCTGGCATTGCCACGGTGGGGCGGGCGTGGATCACGTGAGCGAGAGAACGATATGGTACAGGAGCTAAATGCCGTGCTGGCCTTTTTGAAGGCGCGGGCCGGACAGGCCGCCCGCCTGCTGAAGTCGCCGGACACCACGACGCAGGGCGACATGGAGCGGCAATTGCACCTGCTGCGCTGCAGTCTGGAGTCGTCCTGCAACGGTATCGTGATCTGCGACGCGGCGGCGCCGGACTGGCCGATCATCTACGCCAACCATGCCTTCGAGCGCATGACAGGCCTTGCGCGGGCGGATGTGCTGGGCCGGAGCGGGGCCATCCTTGCCGGGGGGGAGGCGGAGCCAGCCTCACGCGAGGAGGTCGCACGCGCCTTTGCGGAGCGGCGCGAGGCGCATCTGGTGGTGCGCATCCCGCGCAAGGATGGGGGGCTGTTGTGGATCGAGCTCTCGATTTCGCCCATTACCGACGAGCGCGGTCAGGCCGGTCACTTCGTGGCGGTGCTGAACGATGTCACCGAACAGTACCGTTGCCGGGCGGAATTGATGCATGCCATCCGCCATGATTTGCTGACCGGCTTGCCCAACCGAAAGCAGATGGAGGATCAGCTGCGGGCGGCTTGCGCCGTGGCCCGGCAGCAGCACTCCAGCCTGGCGGTGCTCTTCATCGATCTGGATGGTCTCAAGGCCATCAATGACCTGTTCGGGCATCGGGTAGGCGATCAGTTGCTGGTCGAGATCGCGCATCGCATGGCGGGGGTGATTCGAACCGGTGACGTTCTGGCGCGCATGGGCGGGGATGAATTCATCGTGCTGTTGAACGGCATAGAGAATGAGGGGCAGGCGTTGGGCGTGGTGGAACGGCTGGCGCAGGGCATCGCCCGGCCCTGCCGCGTCGACGATGACGAGATCCACCTGACGGCGAGTATCGGCATCACCATGAGCGACGGGTGTCTTGAGGAGCCGCAGGAGCTCGTGCAGCAGGCGGATCTCGCCATGTACAAGGCCAAGCAGGAAGGTCGCAACACGTGGCAGTGGTACACCGGCGAACTCAATCAATATGTCAGCGAGCGATTTGCCTTGCGCAATGATCTGCGCAAGGCTATCGAGCGCAACAGTCTCGAGCTGCACTACCAACCGCAGGTCGACAGTCGTAGCGGTCGAGTCGTCGCCATTGAGGCGCTGCTGCGCTGGTGCCATCCTGAGCGAGGTCCCATTCCGGCGGTGGAGCTGATCCATGCGGCCGAGGATGCCGGCCAAGTGACCGCACTGGGAATATGGGTGTTGAGAACGGCCTGCGCCTTCAACAAAGAACTGCTGGAGCGCGGCGTCGCCCGAGTGGCCGTGACGGTGAATGTCGCCTCGACGCTGTTCAAGCGCAACGGATTTCTGGGAATGGTGCGAGACGCGCTCACCGACTCGGGCCTGCCGGCCGATCTGCTCGAAATCGAGATTACCGAGTCGGTCTTTTTAAGCAATGTCGAGTCAGCGGTCGACACCCTGCGGGCGCTCCGCGAACTCGGTGTCAGCGTCGCGATCGACGATTTTGGCACGGGCTTCTCCAGCCTCACCAACATGCGCCGCCTGCCCCTCAACAAGGTGAAGATCGACCGCGCCTTCATCCAGAACATCATCAGCGATCGCCATGACGCCGATATCACCCAGGGCATCATCTCCCTGGCCCACCATCTGCGCCTCAAGGTCGTGGCGGAGGGTGTGGAGACCGAGGCCCAGCACCTGTTCCTGAAGAAGATCCAGTGCGACGCCTTCCAGGGTTTCTATTTCAGCCGGCCCTTGCCGGGCGGGGAGCTGGTCGGCTTTCTGCGTGAACGGCGCGACATTGTCCATCCCCAGGCCGGCGAGGCCGGACCCAAGCGGCAAACGCTACTGCTCCTGGACGACGAGGAGAACGTGCTGCGCGCCCTGGCCCGGGTGCTGCGCCGCGATCGCTATGAGGTCCTGATGGCAGGGCACGCCCAGGAGGCCTTCGAGATACTGGCCAAGTACGACGTGCAAGTCATCATTTCGGATCAGCGCATGCCGGAAATGAGCGGGACGGAGTTCCTGAGCCGAGTGAAGGGGCTCTACCCGGACACGGTGCGCATGGTGCTCTCGGGATATACCGACCTTGGAACTATCACCGACGCCATCAATCAGGGCGAGGTCTACAAGTTCCTGCTGAAGCCTTGGGACGACGAGAACCTGCGCAGCGTCGTGTCCCAAGCCTTCCGTCAGGCGGAGCTGGCACGGCGTGTGCGGGACAGCACCTGAGGCTCCAGCCTGTTCCTGGTGCAGTGCCCAGCTTTTGGTCGCAGGAGATTGTGGTTATACTCCGCCCGCTTTTCAGGCTACGCCTGCAAGAATTCCAGACTGCCCATTCCGCTGAGGTTGCCGTGAAGAAGATCTCCCTGTTGCTGGCCGTATTCGGGCTCAGCGTTGCCGGTTCCGCGCTGGCTGCCAAGACCACCAAGGACGTGTCCCCCCACCCGGTCGGCGAGCGTGGCGTCTACACCCAGCGCGCCACCATCGAGCGCATCAAGCCGGTGGGCAGCGTCTGCGTGGAAGGCCAGCCCTGCGAAGGCGTGCAGGCCGCGGCCGCTGCACCTGCCGCCGGTGGCGCCCCGCGTGCCGGCGACGTCGTTTACAACGCCAGCTGCGCAGGCTGCCATGGCACCGGCGCTGCCGGCGCCCCGAAGGTCGGCGACAAGGGCGCCTGGGGCCCCCGCATCGCCCAGGGCAAGGCCACCCTGTACAAGCACGCCCTCGCTGGCATTCGTGCCATGCCCCCCAAGGGCATGTGCATGATCTGCTCGGATGACGAGATCAAGGCTGCCGTGGACTACATGACCAAGTAAGCGGTCAGCGGGAGCGAGAAAGGGGAGCCAGATGGCTCCCCTTTTTATTTGTTGCCCCTGCCTCGAATCCGTAGCTCGGGCTTCAGCCAGACAACTCCATTGCTCCCTGGAACTGGCGTGTTGAGGCAGTCGTCGGGCTGAAGCCCGACCTACTTGAACAGGTCCTTCAGGCCGGCAAGATGGGCGTGGCCCAGCGCCTTCTTCTGCTCGTCGTTGCGCGTGCTGGTCTTGCCTTCCCACTCCAGGTCGTCCGCCGGCAGCTCGTCCAGGAAGCGGCTGGGCGTGGTCGGCAGGTTCTCGCCGCCGGACTTGCGCCGCAGCGCATGCGTCAGCGTCAGCGTTTTCTTGGCGCGGGTGATGCCCACGTACATCAGGCGACGCTCTTCCTCGATGGTGTCGGCCTCGATGCTGTTGCGGTGCGGCAGCAGGTCCTCTTCCATCCCGATGATGTAGGTGTGCGGGAACTCCAGGCCCTTGGCGGCATGCAGGGTCATGAGCTGTACGCGATCCAGGTCTTCCTCTTCCGCCTGCTGTTCCAGCAGGTCAATCAACACCAGCTTGCGGATGACATTCTCGATGGCCTTGTCATCCTCGTCATCCTGCTTGTCGGCCATCTTCTGGATGGAGTTGAGCAGGCTCTGCACGTTCTCGATGCGCTTGTCGGCCTGTGCCGGCGTGCCCGAGGTGTCGCGCAGGTGGTCGTCGTACTGGATGTCGACCAGCATCTGGCGGATGGCGTTCAGGCTCTCGCCCTCGACCACGTTGCGCGCGGTGTCGTGCAGCCACTGCGCGAACTCCTGCAACTTGGCGTGCTGCCGCTCCTGCATGTGCAGGCCCAGGCCCATCTCGTCGCAGGCACTGAGCATGGAGCAGCCGCGCTGCTGGGCGTAGGCACCCAGTTTCTCGATGGTGGAGGGGCCGAGCTCGCGCTTGGGCGTGTTGACCACGCGCAGGAAGGCGTTGTCATCGTCGGGATTGATGATGAGCCTGAGATAGGACATGACGTCCTTGATCTCCGCCTTGGCAAAGAAGCTCTGGCCGCCGGAGACCTTGTAGGGGATCTGCAGCTCACGCAGCTTGGTTTCCAGCAGGCGCGACTGGAAGTTGCCGCGGTAGAGGATGGCGTAATCGCGGAAGGCGGTGCGGTGCATCATCTTGTGGTTGAGGATGTCGGT
The DNA here is from genome assembly GCA_029237815.1 of Moraxellaceae bacterium. Classification (GTDB taxonomy): domain Bacteria; phylum Pseudomonadota; class Gammaproteobacteria; order Pseudomonadales; family Moraxellaceae; genus UBA2031. The sequence continues at coordinate 137,108 of JAQZBP010000009.1, read as the reverse complement.
GGCGACGCGCTCGGCCTCGCCGTCCTCGTTGGGGCAGGTGAGCACGCGGATGGGATCGCCCATGCCCATCTGGCTCCACAGCTGCTTCTCGAACACATGCGGGTTGTTGGCGATGACGGTGTTGGCCGCCTTCAGGATGCGGCTGGTGGAGCGGTAGTTCTGCTCCAGCTTGATCACCTCGAGGCCGGGGAAGTCCTCGGTCAGCGCCACCATGTTCTCGGGGCGTGCGCCGCGCCAGGCGTAGATGGACTGGTCGTCGTCGCCCACCGCTGTCAGTGCGCTGCGCGAACCCACCAGCAGCTTCACCAGCAGGTACTGCGCCATGTTGGTGTCCTGGTACTCGTCCACCAGCAGGTAGTGGATGCGGCTCTGCCAGCGCTCGCGCAGGTCCTTGTCGTCGCGGAAAGCGACGGTGGGCAGCAGGATCAGGTCGTCGAAGTCCACCGCGTTGTAGGCGCGCAGGTGGCGGTTGTACTCGGCATAGACCTGGGCGGCGAGTGCCTCGCCGTCGTTCTCGGCGCGGCTCATGGCCTCGGCCGGCAGCAGCAGGTCGTTCTTGAAGCTGGAGACCAGGTTGCGGATGAGGTCGACCTTGTCGGAGGCGTTCTCGCGGTGCAGCAGTTCGCTGATAAGGGTGCGCGAGTCGTCGGCGTCGAAGATGGAGAAGCCGTTCTTGAGGCCGAAGTGCTGGAGCTCGCGGCGCAGGATGTTGAGGCCGAGGTTATGGAAGGTGGACACCGTGAGGCCGCGTGCCTCCTTGCCCTGCACCAGCTTGCCGGCGCGCTCCTTCATCTCGCGCGCGGCCTTGTTGGTGAAGGTCACCGAGACGATCTTGCTGGCCGGAATGCCACACTCCTGGATGAGGTAGGCGATCTTGCGGGTGATGACCGACGTCTTGCCGGAGCCGGCGCCAGCGAGCACGAGCAAGGGCGTGCCGATATGGCGCACGGCCTCGCGCTGGCGGGGATTGAGATCGTTCAGGGACAAGGGAGCAAGACCGCAGGCAGGGCCGCGTCGGGCGCGGCGGGAAGGAGCGGCATTCTAGCGGCGGGGCGGAGACTCGCCAATTCCTGACGCGTCCTGGTTTCGTTGGTCGGCGGGAAGGAGCCTCTTGCTCGTCCGGATGGACGGCGCCCGGGCTGACGTGCCGTCAGTGTGTGGTCAGGAATGGCAATGCCGCGCGCAGGAACGCGTCCGGCGCATCGACGTGTGCAAAGTGAGAGGCTTCTTCCAGCCACTCGATGCGTGCGTCGGGCACCAGCCGGGCCAGCCGCTCGCCAACGACGGGGGGCACCATCTTGTCCTGCCGCGCGTAGACCAGCAGCAGCGGAACAGGGAAGCGGTCCAGTGTCTTCAGCTTCTGCTCGAACCGGCGCATCTCGCTGACCGCCAGAGTGTCGGCCAGGTGTCGCGCCAGGCCGTTGACCCCGCCTTCCGAGGTCAGTGCCCCGGCATACTCGCGATGCTCCTCACGCGATTTCAGGGACTCATCATGGTAGTGCACGTTCTGGTGAACCCAGCGCTCGGCATTGCGGGCGACCAGGGCCGCCAGCACGCCGTCAAAGGCGGGTGGGACGGCTGCAACGGCTGCCAGGGCATACATCCGTGCCGTCGGGAGGCCGGGGCTGTGCAGGTTCACCAGACGGTGCATCGCCGTGGGCTCGAGCAGCGCCAGGCGCATGAGCAGGTAGCCGCCCATGGAGTTGCCGATGGCGGGCGCTCCCCATATGCCCAGCTCGCGCATCAACTCGCCCACGGATCGGGCGAGGTCGTCCGGGCCGTAGGAGGTGCGCGGCTTGTCGGAGCGGCCGCCGCCCAGCAGGTCGGGGATATAGAGCGTGAAATGCCGGGCGAGCGGTTCCAGCACATAGCGGAACGAATAGCTCGCGGTCATCAGCCCGTGCAGCAACAGCAAGGGCGGGCCCTCGCCATAGACGCTGACGTGCATTTTCACGGTGCCGAAATGCGCCGAGCGGACGGTGACCTGGCGTTGCTCCGCAGCGAAATAGGGATGGGGCCGTCGAGGGGCGTCGGGCACCTCGGCAAACGGGAGCTGCTCAAAGGGCTTGAGCTGACGCGCCATGGAGCATTTCTCCTGATGGCCAGCGCCGGTCGGCGGTGGCCGTGGTTATTGCCGGGGATTGCCGGTTGTCTTGTTACGGACAGGGTGTCCCGCCAACGCGGAGCGCGAGTCGGCGGCCTGGCAAGGGGGTGCCCCCTGCCATTGTCGCGTCAGGCGGCGGCCAGGCGGCCGGAAGTGGTCCGCAACGGCACCTGCTCGAAGTCGCTCAGGCTGACGCGGCGCGTCTCCAGCCAGTACTGCCAGGTGTAGCCCGGCCAGGCGGCCATGTTGCGGCCCTCCTTGTCGAGGTACCAGCTCTGGCAGCCGGAGGCCCACACCGACTTCTGCAGCTTTTCCTGGATGCGGACGGTGTAGGCCTGCTGCACCTCCGCCTTCACATCGATGAACTTCAGGCCGCGCTGGCGGATGGCTTCGATGCACTGTGTCACGTAGCGCACCTGGGCCTCGATCATGAACACCATGGAGTTGTGGCCGAGGCCGGTGTTCGGGCCCATGAGCAGGAAGGCGTTGGGAAAGCCGCGCACGGTGATGCCCTTGTAGTGCTCGGGGCGCTCGGCCAGTACCTCGTTCTGGTTGCGGCCGTCGCGGCCCACCAGGTTCAGCTTCGACAGGTAGTCCGTGGTCATGAAGCCGGTCGCCAGGATGACGGCGTCGACTTCGTGCTCCACGCCGTCTTTCGTGCGCACGCCTTTTTCGGTGATGCGGTCGATGCCGGTGGTCACGAGGTCCACATTGGCCGCGCACATTGCCGGGTAGTACTCGTTGGAGAGCAGCGTGCGCTTGCAGCCCATGGTGTAGGCGGGCGTCAGCTTGGCGCGCAGGATGGGGTCCTTCACCTGCTGCTTGCGATACAGGTTGGCGACGAACTCGCCGGCCTTCATCAGGCGCGGATCGACGACGAAGCCGGTGGCGTACATCTCGTTGCGCCAGTAGATCGCGTCGCGGTAGAGCGACTGCAGCTGTGGCACGCGCTTGAACACGGCCTGCTCCAGCGCGCGCATCGGACGGTCGGCCTTGGGCATGATCCAGGCGGGTGTGCGCTGGAACACCTTCAGCTTGCCGGCGATCTTCTGCATCTGCGGGATGATCTGGATGGCGGAGGCGCCGGTGCCGATCACGGCGATGCGCTTGCCCGCGAGGTCCACGTCGTGGTTCCAGCGCGCGGAATGGAACATGTGGCCCTTGAAGTTCTTGAGGCCGGCAATGTCCGGCAGCTGCGGCGTGGACAGCGCGCCATTGCCGAGGATGACTGCGCGGGCCTGGTGCTTTTTCTTGCGGCCGTTCTTCTTTATCGAGACGGTCCACTCGCCGCTCGCCTCGTCGAACACCGCGTCGGTGAGTTCGCTGCCGAACCGGATGTGTCCGGCGATCCCGTATTTGTCGGCGCAGTGCTTCAGGTACTGCTGGATTTCCTGCTGCGGCGAGAACGTGCGGCTCCAGTCCGGCTTGGGCTCGAAGGAGTAGGAGTAGAGATAGGAGCCCACGTCGCAGGCGGCGCCGGGATAGGTGTTGTCGCGCCAGGTGCCGCCGATGTCGTCGGCCTTTTCGTAGATGGTGAAGGAGTCGATGCCGGCCTGCTTCAGCATGATCCCCATGGCAATGCCGGAAAACCCAGTCCCGATGATGATGATGGGAAAGTCGGCCTGGTCGATGTAAGGAGTCTGCGTCGCGGTCATGCGTAATTCACCTCGGTCGGATGGGGCGCTCGGTCAGGCCGCCTTTTTCACGGCGTACTTCTCGAGCGCGAGTTCGCGCTTCCATTTTTCCAGCAGCGCACGCGTGTCGTGCTGCCAGGGGTGGAAGCCGCGGCGGTAGTAATCCAGGTAGGCCGGCACCAGCTTGCGGAACCAGCCCTTGCGGCCCCACAGCGTGTTCAGGCCCTTCGCCCACATCGTAAGGTCCCAGAGCTTGCCGTCGGCCTTGAGCAGGCGGGCGTGGAACCACATCTGGTGGGCAATGAAGAAATAGGTGGTTAGCGCCATCACGCGCGCGCGCATGACATAGCTGCCGCCCATCTGCTCGTACACGTCGAAGGCGACGGCCTTGTGCTCGTTCTCCTCCACCGCATGCCAGAGCCAGAGGTCGCGGGCGATGGGGTCCAGCTTCTCGTAGAACTCCGGCGTGGTCAGGATCTGCTCGGCGAGGATGGCCGTGAAGTGCTCCAGCGCGCAGGTGATGGCGAGCTGGCGGATGGGCGGGAGCTGCTTCTGGATGAAGGCCACGCGCTGCGTCACGAAGTTCTCGATGAAGCCGAGGTCGATGCCGTGCTGCCTGGCGTAGCGGTTATAGGCCAGGTGCTCCCTGGAATGCATGGCTTCCTGGCCGATGAAGTCGCTCACCGCTTTCTGCATTTCCGGATCGGTGATGCGGTCACGGAAGGCGCGCACGCTCTCGATGAACATGCGCTCGCCTTCGGGAAACGTCGCCGAGAGCGCGTTCAGCATATGCGTGAGGAAAGGATCGTTGTCGGCCCAGTAGCGTGGCAGATTGTCGAAATCGAAATCCATGCGGCGCACGGTCATGCCGGCAGCGGCAACCTTCCGGTGCTTGCTCATGCCGCGGCTCCCAGCAGGTCAGGGCGCTTCAGCAAGGCGGCCAGCTTCTGCAGGCCGCGCTCGCGCAGATGGCGCTTGTCGCGTTTGGCAGGATGGAAGTCGCGCTTGTAGTAGGCGAGATAGGCGGGCCCCAGCTTGCGCAGGAAACCGGGTTTGCCGAGCAGCCAGTTCCAGCCCTGCGCGACGGCCTTCCAGTCGGTCCTGTCGTCCATTTCCGCGCGCAGCTGGAAATAATGGAAGATGGTGAAGCCGATGAATTCCACCGTGGTCACGGCCATCTCGCTGGTGCGGATCCAGTAGTCGCCGATCTGCTCCTGGTACACGTCGAAGGCCACGGACTTGTGCTCGGATTCCTCCACGGCGTGCCACATCCACAGGGGGAGCATGTCCTTGTGCATGTCCGCCAGGAACTCCGGGTTTTCCAGCATCACCTCTGCCAGCATGGCGGTGAAATGTTCCAGCGCGCAGGTCTTGGCCAGCCGGCGCTCGGGTGACAGGCGCTTTTCCTGCCAGCGGATGCCGTCGTGCACGAACTTCTCGACCTTGTGCGTGGGGATGCCTTTCTTCGCCATCAATGCGTTGAACACTTCGTGCTCGTTGCCGTGGTGCGCTTCCTGTCCGATGAAGCCTTTCACTTCCTCTTTCAGCAGTTCGCTTTTCAGCGTCGGCTGGTAGTGGCGCACGGCGCGCACGAACATGCGCTCGCCTTCGGGAAAGGTGCAGGACAATGCAGTGAGCAGCAGGGACTTGAACTGATTGCCGCCGAACCAGTAGCGCGGCATGTCCGGATCGAACTGGAAGTCCATGCGGCGCGGCTGGATGGCGCTTTTATTGATGCGCTTGGCGGCACTGGCAGGGACGGCACTGACTTTGGCGCTCATGGCAAACCTCCGGGAAGCTTTGATCGGAGTATTCCTCGCGAGGGAGGCTCAAGTCAGGGTGGGGGGTGCCAAGTTCTTGTCCAAGCAGGCCAAGCTGGTTGCTGAGTGGGCGACAGCTGCAGGGTGAGCCCGCAATCGCCGGGGAAGATGGTGGCGGGTGATGCGCACCCTGCGCGGGGACGCAGGATGCGCGTTCTCCGCGAGTCGCCGGGGCAGGGCCCCGGCGACTCATCGGCCTCAGCCCTGCAGGGCGAGGTATTCCTTGTACTTCTTTTCCAGCGCTTCGCTGTCGTGGTCTTCCGGGTGGAAGCCGGGGCGGAAGTAGTCGAGCAGCGGCAGCGTCAGCTCCGTCAGGAAGCCCTTGTAGCCGAACAGGCTCCACATGCCCCGCGCCCAGGACTTGGCATTGAGGAGCTGCCCGTCCCTGGCCATCAGGCGCACCTGCTGGTCGGCCAGCACCACCGCCAGGATGGACCAGGCGGCGATCATGGCGCCGGCGCGGGTCGGGTAGTCCTGGTAGAGCTTCTGGTAGACATCGTAGGTGACCGACTTGTGCTCGGACTCTTCGACGGCATGCCACAGCCACATCTTGCGCATGACGGGGTCGTTCATGCGCTCGTTCCAGTCGGTACGCTTCATCAGCTGCGCGGCGATGGTGGCGGTGAAGTGTTCCAGGGCGCAGGTGACGGCGACCTGCTGCTTGTGCGAGAGCACCTTGTGGCCCCACTTCAGGAGCTTGCCGACCCGGCGGTGGAAGAAGTCCAGGTCGATGCCGTGTTCCGTGGCATAGTCGTTGAAGACCTTGTGTTCCTTGGAGTGCATGGCTTCCTGGCCGATAAAGGCCGAGATTTCCTTCTGCAGGACGGGGTCGTCGATCAGGTCGCGCACATTGCGCATGCTGGTCACGAAGAAGAACTCGCCTTCCGGGAACAGGGACGACAGATTGCTCAGGAAGTGCGTGAGGAAGGGGTCGTCGTTGAACCAGTACTTGGGGACGTCGTTAAAGCCGAAGTCCATGCGGCGGACGGGGAAACTGGCCTTGATCTGGGCTTGGGCGGTCATGTCTCTTGCTCCTGTCGGGGGCTTGGGCTGCCGGCCGTCGTGACCTGGGCAGGTCTTTACGGCTAGGATTCCGGTCGCGTCTGGCAGCGATTCGACACTATCTGGTTTTCTTCATTGAATGTGTCATTGGACGATGTAAGTATTGGCAGCAATCCCCACCGCCCGCTAGGTCATTTCGGGCCAATAACTCAGGCAATCGGTTAATCGGGGCCATTCCCATGTCGACGGCTGATCTGCACCATCCCGCCATTCCGGTCGGCTACGCCCGCCATCTGGTCGAGCTCTGCAAGCGCTGGCATGTGGCGCCGGACGAGCTGATCGCGGAGACCGTGCTGGCCCGGCTGGAGCCGGGTGCCCTCGACGCGCGCCTGACGCCGCTGGAGTTCAACCTGCTGGTGGCCCGCGCCCTGAAACTGACCGGCGAGCCCGCCCTGGGCTATCACTTCGGCCTGCAGATCAAGCTGTCCGCGCACGGCTTCCTGGGCTATGCCGTCATGACCAGCGCCACCTTGCGCGAGGCCATCGAGCTCACCGACAAGTTCTTCAGCACGCGCAGCGGCGCCCTTACCTTTTCCTTCTTTATCGAAGGGGATACGGCGGTGGTGCAGATCGACAACACCTCCGACATCAGGGCCCCGTTTGCCTTTCCCTACGAATCCCTGCTGATCGGTCTCTGTCATGCCGGCGCCTACATCACCGGCGAGAGCAGCCTCGAGGCGGAGATCTGGATCGACTTTCCCGAGCCGGCCTATTACCAGGCGGCCGCGCACCTGCTGCCCTGTCCCATCCGCTACGGCAAGCCGGTGAACCAGTTGCGCTTCCCGGTAAAGGTGCTGGACCAGCCCCTGTTGCTGGCGGATGCCACGGCCTCGCAGCTCGCCCGCGAGCAGTGCGAGCACGAGCTCGAGGCCCTCTCCAGCAAGCCCCTGGTCACCCGCGTGCGGGCCCTGCTCGGCGAAAACATGAGCGACATGCCGGGCTTGGAGGCGGTGGCGCGCCGCTGCTGCATGTCGGCCCGCAGCCTGAAGCGCAAGCTGGCCGAGCAGGGCGTGGGCTTTTCCGAGCTCGTAGCCGAAATGCGTCGGGACGAGGCCGTGCTGCGCCTGGCCGAAGGCCGGCTCAGCATCGAGCAGATCGCCGAGCGCCTCGGCTACCGCGACCCGGCCAACTTCACCCGCGCCTTCAAGACCTGGACCGGCACCACGCCCCGCCAGTACCGCGACCAGATGCGCAGCAGCCAGCGCAACGGCTGAGGCGTCGGTCGGAGTCTCTCCGACACCCAGCGGCGCGGGCCGACCGGCCGCCATCGGCGGAGGCGCTCCCGCAGGCCTCAGGCAAAAGCGGGAAGTTGCGGGTCGGGCTGGGCCGCGACTGCCTTAGCAGTCATAATTCGCCCCCTTCATTCCCTTTGCCCCTGGGGTACTTCATGACCGGCGTGACACTGAGCCACTACCTCGTCGACAAGCAGCGCGCGAATCCCCTGATCACCCACGAGCTGCGCCTGTTGATCGAGAACATCGCCACGGCCTGCAAGGCCATCGGCGTGGCCATCGGCAAGGGCGCCATCGCCGGCGTGCTGGGTGGTGCCGGCACCGACAACGTGCAGGGCGAGGCACAGAAGAAGCTGGACGTGCTTTCCAACGAGATCCTCATCCGCTCCAAGCGCGCCAACGGCACGCTGGCGGCCATGGCGTCGGAGGAAATGGAGGAGATCTACCACATCCCCCCCGAGTACCCGCGTGGCGACTACCTGCTGCTGTTCGATCCGCTCGACGGCTCCTCCAACATCGACGTAAACATTTCCGTCGGCACCATCTTTTCCGTGCTGCGTCGCAAAGGCAGCAAGGCCAAGAAGCCGACCGCCGAGGATTTCCTGCAGCCCGGCACCGCGCAGGTCTGCGCCGGCTATGCCGTCTATGGTCCCTCCACGCTACTCGTGCTGACGCTGGGCGACGGCGTCGACTGCTTTACGCTCGACCGCGAGCACGGCGAGTTCGTGCTGACGCACGAGAAGATGCAGGTGCCCGAAGACACCCAGGAGTTCGCCATCAACATGTCCAACCAGCGCTTCTGGGAGGCGCCGGTGCAGCGCTATGTCGAGGAGCTGCTGATGGGCCAGGCGGGGCCGCGCGAGAAGGATTTCAACATGCGCTGGGTGGCCTCCATGGTGGCCGACGTGCACCGCATCCTCACGCGCGGCGGCGTGTTCATGTACCCGCTCGACAGCAAGACCAAAGAGAAGGGCGGCAAGCTGCGCCTGATGTACGAGGCCAATCCCATGGCCTTCCTCATCGAGCAGGCCGGCGGCGCCGCCACCACGGGCCGTGCGCGCATCATGGAGGTCCAGCCTGCCGAGCTGCACCAGCGCGTGCCGGTGGTGCTGGGCTCGAAGCACGAAGTGGAGCGCGTGACGCGCTACCACCTCGCATAAGAATTTCCACACGACGCAAGAAGACGAAAATGCCCGAATTCAAAATGCTGCTGCCGGACGTGGAGCGCCACTATGTCGGCCTGATGATGGGGGTCGTGGGTCGCGCGCTGGTGTCCGCCAGCCAGGTCGACGACGTCATCCGCAAGGAAACCTCCGCCTTTCCCGAAGGCTTCATCCTGCAGATGAAGGTGATGCCGAACGGCGCCGATTTCACCGCGCAGGTGCAGCCCGACGGCACGCTCAAGCTGCTCAAGGATTTCACCGGCAAGCCGGATCTTTGCGCGCGCTTCAAGCACCTGTCGCACGCCTTCCTCGTGCTCAGCTTCCAGGAAGGCACGGCGCGCGCCTTTGCCAACGACCGCCTGTACGTGGACGGCGATGTGTCGCACGCCATCCGCCTCGTGCGCTGCCTGTCGCGCATGGAGGTGCTGATCCTGCCGAAGCTGGTCGCCGAACGCGCCGTGAAGCGTTACCCCGATATCGCCCTGGCCGACAAGCTCGGTCTCGCCACCCGAATCTATGGCCGCGTGGCCGCCAATTTCCTGAAGGGAGCATAAGAAGATGTCCAAGGCATATTACGAATTTTTCTGCCCGGTGAAGGTCGTTGCCGGTCACAAGGCCCTGGAGCACATCCCTTTCGAGCTCTCCACGCTGCAGGCCAAGCGCCCCATGGTGCTCACGGACAAGGGCGTGGTCGCGGTCGGCCTGCTGAAGCATGTCGAGGCTGCCTTTGCCGACAGCGGCATCGCCATCGCCTGCGTGTTCGATGACGTGCCGCCGGACAGCAGCATGCAGACGGTGCGTGCTGCCGCGGCGATGTACCGCGCCAACAATTGCGACGCCATCATCGCCGTCGGCGGCGGCTCCGTGATCGATACGGCCAAGACCACCAACATTCTCGTGTCTGAAGGCGGCGACGACCTGCATGCCTTTGCCGGCGCACACAACCTGAAGCGTCCGCTGAAGCCGCTGTTCGTGGTGCCGACCACGGCCGGCACCGGTTCCGAGACGACCATGGTGGCGGTGGTGTCCGATCTCGAGAAGGGCGTGAAGGTGCCCTTCACCTCCTATTTCCTGTTGCCCAACGCCGCCATCCTCGATCCGCGCATGACGCTGACGTTGCCGCCGCACATCACCGCGATGACGGGGATGGACGCGATGACGCACGCCGTCGAGGCCTTCACCTGCCTCGCCGCCAATCCGATCAGCGACGCCTACGCCACCGCCGCCATCCGCAAGATCAGCGAGAACCTGCTGAAGGTGATGGACAATCCCGCCGACGCCGACGGCCGCCTGGAACTGGCGCAGGCCTCCACCATGGCGGGTATCGCCTTCTCCAACGCCATGGTGGGGCTCGTGCATTCGCTCGGCCATTCGCTGGGCGCCGTCTGCCATCTGCCGCATGGTCTCTGCATGAGCCTGTTCCTGCCGTACGTGCTGGAATACAACATGGATGTGAACGGCGACCGCATCGGCGAGCTGCTGCTGCCGCTGGCCGGCGCCGACGTGTACGCCACGACGCCGCGACCCGAGCGCGCGAAGAAAGCGATCGCCACGATTCGTGCGCTGCGCGACCAGCTGCACCATCGCTGCAAGCTGCCGCGCACGCTGCATGAAACCGGCAAGGTGCAGGAAGACCAGCTCGAGCAGGTCGCCGACCTCACGATCAACGACGGCTCCATCATCTTCAATCCGAAAGAAGCCGATCGCGAAGAGGCGCTGGCCATCCTGCGCCGCGCCTGGGCGTAAATCGCGCCCAATAAAAAAGCCGCCTGATGGCGGCTTTTTTATTGGTGAAGCATCGGCTTCAGCCGGGAGTCGTGTCGCGCTCGGCGCTGTCGCCTGGGGTGGCGATCACCTGCTCCGGGTTGGTGAGCGTCTGCAGCCTGGCAAAGGCGGCGCGCGCGGCAGCGTCGGGCGTGAAGTCGATGCCGTCGTCCAGCTCGGCAAGGCGCGTCAGGCGCACGCTGCAGCAATGCCCCGTGACCGCGAGAAGATCCTCCGGCACGGGACCCTTGAGCGGCGACTCAGGCATCCTTGCGCTTGCAGGTGCTGATGCCGAGGAGCTGGTAGGGCGGGCACCAGCCGCTCAGCCCGGTAAAGACGGGCACAACGCCCAGCAGGCCCCACAGCGACTTCGGCCCGACAAAGACCAGGCTCAGGATGGCAAGCCCGGCCACCACGCGCACGACACGCTCCACATCACCCACATTGCGTTCCATGTTGCCTCCGCTCCACTTGAGTTGTCAGACGGCCTGGCGCTTGGTGCGCGACTGCCGCTCCATCTGTTCCGCTGGCGAAACGCCGGGGTGCTGCAGCATCCGGCGGATGGCCACCGGAATCCCCGCCATGACCACCATGATCACGACGATCAGCCAGCCGCTATAAGTCCCGAACAGCTCCCGCATGATGTCCATTGCACGCTCCATTCTTGTTATTTGAGTCTTGTGCAGCCTGATCACAGCACAAAGCCGAGATACCCGCCCTTGATGCAGCTCAAGGGACGATCACGTTACCGGCGGGCGGGATGGCGCGGCCATCGCCAGGCGGACTGACGGTAGCGGGCGGGAGGATGGACGGGGCTTGGACCCCCGGCTCCGGGGTGGCCGTGGCGATCTGTGTCACGGCGGGGGGAGCGGGTGCGGTGTCGTCGGGCCAGGTTTTATCCAGCGCCCACGCGATGAGGCTGGCCGCCCCCAACGTGGTGCCGGCGATCAGGCGGATGACCATGCGGCCTTCCGGATGGGGCAGGGGAGTGTGAAGCGGATGCCGGCGGCGTGTCGCCGGGTCAGCGTGCCGGCTCGCGGATGCCGCTGATGTGCATCTGCTGATAGCGCGGCGCAGTGATCTGGCGACGCAGGCCGAGCAGCGTGCGATAAGGCGTTTCCTGGATCACGAGGTTCACCAGCAGGTCGGGAATGCGGCCGCCGGGATCGGCCTGGCCGGTCATGGTGACCTGCACCCTGCCCTGCCCCAGCGGCTGGAACTCCCAGTGGCCCAGCATGAAGGGCATGCGCACGAAGTCCGGGCGCTCCGCATGCCGGCCCGCCGGTGTGCTGCGGCTGTCGATGGCGACGGCCAGCGTCGCCGGATGCTGGGTGACGCGGCCTTCCAGATAGACGTCGCGGTCCTTGAGCGGCCAGAAGTCGGATTCCGCCCGCAACAGGAAGGTGCCGGCCTTCTCGTCCTGCCGCAGCAGGTCGATGCGGTTCATGCGGAACACCCACTCGCGCGCCGATGTCGTGTCCATCAGCAGGCCGACCAGGCCCGACAGCGTGCTCTGCACGGTGGTGCGGGCCTCGAAGCCCAGCAGTGGCGTGCCCGGCGCCGTACAGGTCCAGACTTGCACGTTGTTGCGGTCGATCACGGGCGGCACTGACTCGGTGTCGCAGGCCTGGCTGATTCCCGCAAGGCCCAGCCAGAGCCATGCCCACACCTGTCTCATGCCACTCATGTCCGGTATCTCGTCCTGTTGCCGCGGCGCGCGCGCTGCGTCTGGTCATCACTGCCGTCCCTGCCGGGCTGCGTCAAGGCTGCGATGCTAGGGGGGTGTGCTGCCGCGTTGAAGTGACAAATGTCATCACGAAATCGGCGTAGCGTGCCATGCGGCAGTCGACCCTGTGGCGCTGCGGCGGCCGGCGCAGCGCAAAGCTTGTCGGGATGCGGCGGCTTCAGAGTCCCAGTTCCTGCAGGCGGCGGATGGCCTGGGCGCGATCGCGCACGCCGAGCTTCTCGAACAGCGTGGAGATGTAGTTGCGCACCGTGCCCGGCGAGAGGCCGAGGCTGGCGGCGATCTCCTTGTTCTGCTTTCCCTCGCGCAATTCGCGCAGCACGCTCTGCTCACGCTCGGTCAGGGACAGGGGCAGCTGCGCCAGTGGACGGTAGGGGATGCTGCCGCCCGCGGCGACCAGGCGGATGGCTTCGACCAGTTGCTCGACCGGCACATCCTTCAGCAGGCAGCCCCGGGCACCGAGGGCGATGCCGGCCTGCAGCGCCGCGGGATCGTCGAAGGTGGTGAGCAGCAAGGTGGGCGTCTCGAGGCCGCGGGTGCGCAATTCGCCCAGCGCGTGCAGGGCGCCGCCCTGCGGCATGCGCACATCGAGCAGCAGCACGTCGACCTCGAGGCCCTCGGCGAGGGCGCGCACGGCGGCACTGCCGTCAGCGGCCTGCGCCACCACGGCAAGATCGTCGTAGAGGGCGAGCAGGGCGCAGAGGCCCTCGCGGACCAGGGCCTGATCCTCGGCGATGAGCAGGCGGATCATGAGTCGGTCTCCCGGGGCAGGTGGGCGTAGAGGATGAAGCCCTGTCGGTCCTGCTCCGTCCAGAGGCGGCCGGCGACCGCGTCGAGGCGTTCGCGCAGTCCCTGCAGGCCGTGGCCGCCCGCAGCGCCGGACGGGGCGACGCGCCCGTTGTCGCGCACCTGCAGCAGCAGGCCATCCGCCTGTTGCTCGAGCCGGATGCGGACACGACTCGCCTGGCCGTGCTTCAGGGCATTCGTCATGCCCTCCTGGATGCAGCGCAGCAGGCACTCGGCCTCGGCCATGGTGAGTTCGCCCTGTTCTAGCTCCATGTGCATCTCGACGCCGAGGCCGGGCAGGTGGGCGGCCAGCGCGCGAATGGCCGCCTCCAGGTCCAGCGCGGGCTGGCGGAGGTCGCGTACCGTGTTGCGCAGGTCGGTGAAGAGCAGGCCGGCCAGCGCGCGGGCCTGGGCCAGATGATCGCGGCCCTCTTCGGGCAAGGGGCTGCGCTCCAGCAGTTGCAGGCGCAGGTTGAGCGCCACGAGGTGATGGCCCATGTCGTCGTGCAGGTCGCGGGCGAGCCGGGCGCGCTCGGTCTCCGCCACCGCCTGTTGCAGCAGGTGGCGGGTGCCGGCCAGGCGTGCCGTCTGCAGCTCGGACTCTTCACGGAAGTGCCGCTCGCGCAGCACCGCATTGCTAAGCCAGATCAGCACGAGGCCCTGCAGGGCGAAGTAACCGGCGAGTGACAGGCCGAAGAGGCCGCCCGTGGCCAACGCCATGACGGCGGTCTCGGCCAGCAGCACACCAAGCGCGACCGGCAGGCGGAAGCGCGCCAGCAGCGGCATATAGTTCAGCAGGAAAAAAGTCTGGAAGAAGCGCTCCAGCAGAGAGAGCTCATGCACGACGCCGATCGCGAAGGCGCTTGCCGAGCCGGTCACGAGGCCGAGCCAGAGCCAGGGGTCGCGGTTGTTGCGCCGCCAGCGCGCGGGCGGCACCAGAAAGCCGAACAGCAGGTAAAGGCCGAGCGCGAGGCAGATGAGTCCGCTGGCCAGGCAGAGCAGGAGCAGCAGCAGTGGATGGCTATCCGGCGTCTGCCAGGCCCCGAACACGAGAACGATGCTGCCGAGCAGCCAGGCCAGATAGCCCAGCAGGCCCAGCTGAATCGGCCGTATCAACTCTGCCCGCGTGCTGCGCGGCAGGCTCCTGAAATAGTGCAGCAAGGCATGCAGGGCAGGGGTCATGGATGTTTTCGGTGGCGTTCCGGTCGCGGAAGCATCCGCGAAAAGCCGGGAAAGGCAAAGCGGAGGACAATCAGTTTGTCTTTGGCGGGGGATACAGGCGAGTGCGGGATTTCAAGCCGGGAGCGAAACGACAGGGGAGGGGCAGGGCCGCTGCCAGGCAGCCCGGATAAAGGAATGCCCCGTTTCCGGGGCATTCCTGTGGCGTCATCAACGTCAGGCCTGTGCCTTCCGTTTCTGTTCGATGCCGGCTTCTTCCGGAGGGAGTCCACAAGCCGACATCACGGCCCCGTTCCAGGCCGCTTGCAGCAGTGACACCTCATTCACCCTGTGAACATCGGGTGCCTGCTACATTCCTCTGTATTGCAGCGTCAGTGGCTTTGCTGGCCACCGGCCGGCGGACGGCTCTGGCTGCTCCTGACAGTGTCCGGGTCGCTGCCCGTGCCTTGGGCGCCGGTCTGCCCGCCCACCTGTTCGCCGATCGTCTTCTGGATGCCGCTGCCACCCTGCTGGGTGTACTGCCGTTGTGTTTGCGAACCCTGCATCTGCTGGCTGCCTGTGGGCTCGCTGCCGCGCGGGCCGCTACTCATGCCACGTCCGGCGCGGGCCGCTTCGCTCGCCAGGATGGTGTCGGAGGGGCCGCGATCCGGCGGATTTTCCTGGGAGGAATGGAGGCCCTTGTCGATGGCCCTCTCGCCCTGGGTGCGTACGCCGCCGTAGCGCTGGTGCACGGCATCCTCCTGCTCTTCCTGGCGGTGCTGTGTGCGCGTGGATTCCTCGTCGGTGAGCTCGGCCCAGTAGTTTCTTGCCTTGCGCACCATTCCCTTCAGCTGTTGTCCAATCCCCGTGGCCATGATGATCACCTCGCTGTGACGTGTCGTCGGCAGGCTGCCGGCGATGGCCGCGACCCGTGCATTGCCCGCAAGAGCAGGCAGGAATGCATGCCGCGGATGGATTCAGAATTTGTATCACTCCGCGGCCATTCACTGGGTTTGCCGCGGGAAATTTTTCTGCTCGCTCCTGTGTGCTTGTGTGTTCTTTTGAAAGATAAAGATGACCTGTTCTCTGTCGCAGTCGCACCGGATGATGCTGTGCTGGAAAGATGGACTCAAACCTTCTGCTCGCAACGAGCTCGGGGTGATGAGATGGAAGCCTGAGTGCTATGGACGGGATGAAGCCGGCACCGGTTCGTGGGTAAGTCGGCCGTGCGGGGCCACTCGGGCGACGGCCGGAAAGCGCCCCTTTATTGGCTGGAATGACGGAATGTTTCAGGCGTTCACAAGGGCAACGAGGCCGCAACCTGGGCCGGCCGATTTTTGCTTGACTTGATTTTGAGGGGAGACAATCATCCTTTCCTGCATGTCCCACAGGCTGAACCAATGCCTGCCAGTTCTAGCTCTTGCCAGAGCTCCAGCTCGTGTCCCTGTACAGGTTTCATGCACTGCCGAGCGCATGCGCTCATCCATCAACTTGTTTCAAGGTAATACGCAAATGGCAACTGGTACCGTCAAGTGGTTCAACGACACCAAGGGTTATGGCTTCATCAAGCAGGACGATGGTGGTGAAGATCTTTTCGCCCACTTCTCCGAAATCAAGGCCGATGGGTTTCGCTCCCTGGCCGAAGGCCAGAAGGTCAGCTTCGATGTGACCATGGGCCAGAAGGGCAAACAGGCGTCCAACATCAAGCCCCTGTAATCGCCTGATAAAAAAGCCCGGCATGCCGGGCTTTTTTCTTGCGTGAAAAAAGCCGCCTCAACGGACGGCTTTTTCGTTAGAAGACCGGTCGGCTGCCGGGAATCGCTGGCGGCAGCGGGATGTCCGCCCGCACTTGCTCCGCCGCGTCGGCCGCGTCGCCCTCACTATCCACCTCCGTTTGAAGCTCGGTCTGCAGCGTCGACAGCTCCAGGCGCATGTCGCGCTGGTTGAGCGCGATCTGTCGGGTCTGTGTGCGCAGCCGGGTGATCTCGATCTGCTGTCCCTGCAACTGTTCGTAGAGTTCCTGCAGCTCGCTCGACTGGGCTTCCAGCGCTGCGTCCTGCGCAGTGCCACGCTCGGCTTCCTGGCCCAGGCCCAGCGCAAGCCCGGCCAGCTCCTTCTTCACCGTTTCAGGAACTGCGGTAGGGTTCAGCTGAAACCAGGCAATCAGGCCGAGCGTGAGGATGGCAAGCGCGCCCATGACGCCGGCCACGGCCTGGAAGCGGCGCCGCGTGTGACCGATGCTGTCATTCACGACTTCGTGCAGGCCGGCAAGACGCGCCTCCATCTGCGCCGAACGGATCGCCAGCAGGTCGTGGTCCGACGTGAGGGCAAGGTGGGCCTGCATCTGCTCGCGATGCAGGGCGTGCAGGCCCTCGATATGCGTGCGGGTGACCTGGTATTGCTGGCGCATCTGGTTGGTGAGGATGGCCAGGCTTTGCCCCATGCGGCTGGTCACTTTCTCGAGATGCACATGCAGGCGGTCCAGCGAGTCGTGCCGCTCCTGCAGCAGGCGCAGGCATTCCTGCTGCGTCTGCAGCTGCATTGCCGACTGGTCGATCTGGCGCCCGAGGTCGGCGATGGCGGCGCACAGGCGCTGCTCGGCGAGGCGGGTGTCCTCGTGTTGCTCGCGGTGGTATTGCTCCATCTTTGTGCTGACGCGCATGACATCCGCCATCACGGCGAGGGCACGCTGCTGGAGCTGCGCCATGCTGTCCTTCACCAGATCCTGGGAGTGCGCGAAGGCCTTCTCAAGGCGCACGATTTCGCGCTCCATGCTGCCGATGCGGGCATTGAGGTCGCGGGCGGCCAGCAGGCGCCGCTGCTGCAGCGTCACCGGCGGCCGTACTACCTGCAGCGTAGCCTCGGTCGCCAGTGTGCCATCTGCGACAGGAGATTCCGCCTGCTCGCAAGCGGGCTCCATGCGGTCATCCGCGCCCTGCGAGGAGCCCCCGACAAGGTGCAATATGTTCTCGGTGGACATTACTGCTGTTCTCCGTCCCTGGATGTGCTGTTGTATTTTCGGATGGCGTCCTGCCATCCCTCTTTCCTGCGCTCTCGATGATAGTTGCCGCTTTGTTTCCTGATGATTAGGCATAGGGATGAGCGCGACGAGGCGCGCCGGAAACTGCCGGCACCTGAGGCTTTTACATGAGGGCGTCAGGGCTGAACCCGAGGCGGCCTAACGCGTCTCCCGCGTGTACGCCTGCCGGGCGACGTGATGGGCATTCCGGATGCAGGTCCGGACGAGACGGGCGCTACTTCTCCGCGTCATCCGGCAGCACGGCAGGCGGCTGGTCGTCACGTGCCGACGGCCCCGGCGCGGGGTTGCTGACGTACTGGTTGATTTTCAGCTTGCCGTTCATCTCGGTGAGCCGTTCGAAGAAGCCCTTGCGATGCGGATGCGACAGGAAGGCTTCGATACGCTGGTCGGCTTCGTGCGCAGACAGGTCGTAGCGCCGCTGCAGCGTCTCGATGAGCTCGCGACGGCCCCTGCGCGCATGTGCGATGTCGGCGTCGGTCAAATCCTTCCAGTAATCCTGCGCGGTATCGATGATCTTCTGCCAAGGACCGGCCAGGCTCTCCTGGTTGTCCGGGTTCTGCTCCTGCGGCTTCACACTGCGGTTCTGGTTAAGGGGATCCTGGTACATGACAGGCCTCCTGTAATCAAGGTATGCCGGACACCCGCGGGCGCCGGTGGGAACAACAGAAGGAATAGCAGCGACGGAGCGGGTGGGCACCGCATTTATCAGCGCCCGTGTGAATCTGTGTTCAAGAATTGAAACCGCGGCAGCCGAAAATATGGATCTGAAAGAGAAGCAGATGCATTAGCCCTGATGAGCCGGCGAGGGAGAGACGCGGGGCGGAAATGCAGCGTACGGCACCTCTTATGTGCGCATGATTTTTTTTGGGGAGCCGGGCGCACGTTGGCGACAGGGTGGATACCTCGACGGGGGCTACCCCGGGACGTAGAAAGAACGTCGACGTACCCCCAGGCTCCAGTGTGCGCCGGGAAGAGTGACTATGCGTTCGTCATCGATGCCAACAAAAATGGAAATGCGCAGATCGGCCATTCACACAAATGAAAAAAGGTTGGTCGCGAAGCTGCCGTGTCCACCAGCCGCAACGGCCTTGGTGAAGTCAGGATGGCGCCTGATTGGTGGCGCCACCCTGACAGGTGCCGAGCGTTAGCGCTGCTGGCGTGAGCTGCCACCCTGCTGGTTCTGCTGTGAACCCCCGCTGGGCTGCTGCTGACCTTGCTGGCTGCCTTGGTCCCGCTGTCCCTGCTGTCCTTGCTGGCTGCCCTGGCCCTGTTGGCCCTGCTGGCCGATGCCCGACTGGCTTTGCTGGCCCTGCTGACCGGCACCCTGCTGGCCTTGCTGTCCGGGCTGGCCCGATTGTCCGCCGAGGCCCTGTTGGTCCTGCTGGCCGCCCATCTGGCCGCCCTGCTGGCCCTGCTGACCCTGGCCCTGCTGGTTCTGCTGACCTTGCTGTCCCTGCTGTCCCTGCTGACCTTGTTGGCCCTGCTGGCCCTGTTGCCGTGAATTGTCCGTGGTCATTTCAACACCTCAAAAGTCTGTTTGAACTTCTGCATGTCGTATGCAGCTCATTCTTTGTAGCACTTGGACACGCGGCCTGTGCTGGAAGCACTGATGTATTTGAATGGTTCGTGTAATGCAGTGTGAGCTTGTGAAATGAGTGTGAAAGCGCAAGCGATACGCGGAAGAGAAAATTTCACGGCCTGATTTGCTGCAACTGCAACTGCCGTTCGGCCCGACAATCTCCGTCGGCGCGACAATCTCCGCCGAGATGGTGTCTGAACGGCAGGCATGCCCGGGACAAAAAAGGTGGTGCCACGAAGCCGGCTGCTGGAGATCAGCCGGCTGTGGCAGGAACACTAGTGCGACACGCGGCTGCCGCGTGTGGAGCCTTCCTTGCGGCTGCTGCTCCGGCTCCCGGCGCCGCTCTCCTTGCTGCTTGCCGTGCCGCGTGATCCGCTGCTGCCGGAGGCGCTGGTGCTGTTGCTGGCAGTGCCCGATTCACGGCGGCTCGTGCTGCCACGCGCCGCGCCTTCCTTGCGGCTGCTGCTGCTTTTCGTGCTGCCCTTGCTGGCGTTGCCGCGGGAGGTGCCAGCCCCGCTGGAGCTGGCCGCGCCTTCGCTGCGGCTGCTGTCGGCCTTGCGGCCTTCACTGCGCGTGTTGCGCGATGACGAGCTGCGACCCGCGCTCTGGCTGCCGCCGCTTTTGCTGCTTGCGGTGCGGCTGCCGCCACGGCCCGACGAGGCGGCGGCGCGACTGCCCTTGCCGCGGCGCGAGGAGCCCTGCTCCTCGTCGCTGCGAAAGCGGTCGGCGATGGAGCTCAGGAGCCGGCCGGCCTTGCCCGTCTTCAGTCGATCCGTGACGTCCGACATCCTGTCTTCCGCCGCGTTGCGGGCATCGCTGGCCGCGGTGGTGATGCTCTTCAGATAGCGCTTGAAGATATTGGCCATTATGGGCCTCCTGGAAATGTGCGGTAAGGCAGTGCAGCTGTGGCGGAATTGCCGGCAATTGCACAGACCTGCCTTATTCTTTTCCAGAAAATAGCCTGTGTCGGTTTCAGCGCGTGGGTTTATGTGCGGCGGTTGTTTCAGAAAAGCGTGGATTCGCCGTCAATGTGCAAACCTGGCGACCCATGAAGAACCAGCGGTGGTGCAGCCAGAGGCCGACAATCAGCGGCGCGGCGATTGACGCATGTCAAACCTGCTGTCCGCCAGCCTGCGCATACTGAAAACGTCATCTCACGGAGTGCACAGGGTGTCGCCATTTCCACTGTTTGCACGCGTCATCATCTGCTGCACCGGCTTGCTGGCCGTGCCTGCGCAGGGCGATGGACCGGTCTGCCCCCAGTTGCGCGGCACCAGCGCCGCACCGGCGGAGTGGCGGCAACGCGAGAATCCCCTTCCCGAAACCCGGGGACACCTGCGCGCGGGAAAGCAGCTCTATCGAGACGGCGCCGGCGGCTGCGTGGCCTGTCATGGCCGGCGCGGTGATGGCCGGGGGGTACTGGCCGGGCAGTACGAGCCGCCACCGCGCAACTTCCGCTGTGCCGACTTTCTGCGGGTGGCGTCCGCCGGCCAGATCTTCTGGATCATCCGCAACGGCTCGGCTGGCACGGCGATGGCGCCGCACCGGGAGCTGTCCGACGAGCAGATCTGGCAGCTGGTGATGTATCTCCAGCAGTTCTCGAAATAGAACTGGCCACTGCCACTGCCACCATTCTCGTTTTGCCCCGGAACCGGTTCCGGTTCCGGTTCCGGTTCCTGCACTGCTTCAGCTTCAGGCTTATCCGGATGCGAGCTGTGTTGCCCGCTCAATTGCCAACGCCAACGCCAACGCCAACGCCAACGCCAATTGAACTTCCGACGCTTGTACTCATTTTCCTTCGCGGGGATTCCCGTGAGTTCCATGGTTCGGCAATGAACGCAGCAAGCTGTGCGTCGACAGTGATCCGTCCCGGACGCGAACACGGGAAAGCCTACGGCGCAGGCGCAGCGTCTCAGCAGCAACTACGCTTAACGCTCCGCGTGATGGCGGAGCCGGCCCGGAGGTCTTTCCTGCCGGACGCACCGGGACGACGCTGCCGCGCAGCGCGATGCCGTCCGGTTGTGCAGGAGGACGATATGAAGCGAACAGCCTTTCTCGCGATGCTGGGACTGCCGCTGCTGGCCACGGCGCAAATCACCGTCGCGCCGCCACTGACGGGCGCTGCTACGGCGCCCGGCGACATCGACGCGGTAACGCGACCGGCCGACCCCGCGACGGACGCCGTCACCGACCCGTTCGATGCATTGGCCACGCCACCCGCCATCCAGCCGGGAACGCTGGTGAACGACGCGGTCAGCACCGACGCCACGGCGACCGGCACCGCCGCGGATGGCGACGATGCGCTGGCCGCCAACGGCACCACCGGCGGCGCGACACGCGTTCCCGGCCTCGACAACCCCATCAATAATGGAGGCGGCATCGGCCTCGGTGGAACGCCCGGCGTTTCCGGCGACCGCATCAGCAACGCGATGAGCGCGGCGCCGCCAGCCGTTTCCGCGAACGCCACCATCATGGAATTTCCTGCCTCGGCGGATGCGCAGTCAATCACGCTGCGCGGCGGCAACAATGGCTGGACCTGCTTTCCGGACAATCCCGCCACGCCCGGAAATGATCCCGCCTGTTTCGACCGGCAATGGATGGCCTGGCTCGACGGCGTGCTCAACCAGCGCGCGCCGGTGATCACCGGCCCCGGCGTGGCCTACATGCTGCAGGGCGGCAGCCAGGCCAGCAGCAGTGATCCCTTTGCCACGCAGCCGGCCGCTGGGCAGACCTGGATGACGGTGCCGCCGGCGATCTTGCTGCTGTCACCGCAGCGCTGGGACACCACGCTGTACCCGACCGAGATGGGTCTCACTGCCGGCGGCCCCTGGATCATGTTTGCGAATACGCCCTGGGAGCACCTGGTCGTGCCGGTGCCGACCGCGGGAAGCGGCGCTGCGGCCAGTGGTGCGGCACCCGGCATTACGCCGGTGCGGTGAGGCGCGCACCGGCGCGTTTTCGCCTGCAAAAGAAGGATGTGCCCGTGGCTGTGCCGGTTCTGGCAACGCGGGCCACCCTTCTCCTTCTGGTCATGCGGAGTGCGCTTTATACGCCGGGCGCCGGTGGCTGGTGCGCGCTGGCGGCGAGTGGAGGGAGCAATTCCAGAAGCGCTGCCTCGCGCACGCGAGAAGCTGGTTTTCCGCAGTTGCATCTGCCAGGTGAACAAGCGGCAAAATCACTGCTCACTGCTCACTGCTCACTGCTCACTGCTCACTGCTCACTGCTCACTGCTCACTGCTCACTGCTCACTGCTCACTGAGCGGCGCTCAAGGCCGCTCGTCGTCCTCGTCAGCAATGTCGGCCGGGTCGCGTGACTGCCCCACGGCGGAGTCCTCGCCCGGGCGGCGATGCGCATACTCGGTGTAGGCCTCGGCATCGGAGCCGAAGCGGTGGTCGCCCATGGCGACATCCGCGGTATTGCCCTGCACCGGCGCCTCGGCGCGGTCGTTGTAGAGGTCCTCGTCGAACTGCTCGCGGAAATCCGCCTGCTCGCCCGTGCGTTCCTGCAGGTTGCCTTCCGCAATGAGGGCGCGTGGTGCGCCGCTCGCCAGGGAACGATCGTCGTCCTCACCTGCATCGTCGAGGAATTCGTCCGGGTCGCTGGAGACGTCGGCATCGGGCCCGGCTTGCGGCGGGCGCCGCGGGATGGCATGAGCGTCGGCCTTGCCGGTGGGGGGAGTTCCGCTTCTTGGCATGATGCACCTCGTTGGCGAACAAGAGCCTCTTCTGGAGGCGTGTGCATCTGGTATAGCAGTCGGCCGACGCGCCAGCGTGCGCGCCGCAAAATAGTTTGCGACGCATTCCCGCGCTACCGGTGTGAAGCAGGCGGGCTCAGCGCGCCTGGCGCGCCCACTGCAGGAACTGCGACAGCGGCAGTGCGCCGGACAGGCGCGTGAGTTCGCGGCCCTGCCGGAAGATGGCCAGCGTGGGGATGCTGCGGATGCCGAAGCGCTGCGCAAGCGCAGGCTCCGCCTCGGTGTCGACCTTGGCCAGCTGCATGTTCGGCTCGAGCTCGCCGGCGGCCTGCGCGAACACCGGCGCGAACTGGCGGCACGGTCCGCACCACGGCGCCCAGAAATCCACGATCACCGGCAGGTCGCCGGCAATGTGCGCATCGAAGGTCGCCGCCGTCAGCTCCACGGGGTGCGCGGCGAACACGGGTTCCTTGCAGCCGCCGCAGCGCGCGCCATCGGCGAGGCGGTCGGCGGGAATGCGGTTCTTGCGGTGGCAGTGCGGGCAGGCGACAAGCAGTGGGGTGGTCACGGAAGGGCTCCCGAATCAGTGGCATGCGGGCAAGATGGTGGCGTCCTGGTGGAATGCAATGGCGGCAATCGCCAGGCAGAAGGCGCGATGCTGGCGGCCCGAACGTCGCCAACTACACTGAAAACGGGACTCACCTGTAGTCAGTCGGCGAGGGCGTGATGCACGCCTCGTCGCCGGGAGGCAAGTCATGAAAGCACTGATGGGAATGCTGCGGCGGGCGTTCAGCCTGCTGAAGGTCGGGGCGCTCCTGGCGCTGGCGGGGATCAAGCTGATTCGCCAGATGCGCCAGAATCGCGGCGGGGCGCGGGTAAGTGTCAGCGAGGAGGAGCTCACGCCACAATCCGCCTGAGGCGTCGGCGCGACACCCGCGCCGCAGGGGATGGAGGCCCCGGGTGTCGTTGCGGTTCGGCGCGGCGTGCCTGAACGCGATCTGCACGAAGCGGGAGCGATCGTCGCCTTCCGGCCACGGTGGCCCGTCCGGAGCAGCATGCGCAGCGGTGGCAAAGCCAGCGTCTCGTGGGCCTTGCCCACAGCGCCAGCTCACCGCTGCCATCCTCTGCGCTTTGTCGCGGATCAGCCGCGCGTGCCGCGGCGCTGCATTAGCATGAGGCGCATCGCCCCTGGATCGGTTCCGGCGGTGTCTGCAGTCGTGCGTCACGGGACGGCAATGGGAGTAGGGGATTGCACTGTCGCAATTACAGGACTGTCTGTGCCGGGCGGCTTTTCGCCTTCTTGTTCCTGCTTCAGGCGGGCACGGCAATGGCCGGGTCCGGCGCCGGCGCGCCGGCGGCCCCGCCCCCCGTCTCCCTGACCGTGCCGCAGGATGCCGCACCGGCGGCGACCGACGCGCAGTTCCCGCCGGCGGAGCCCTTCGATGCGCAGCAGAAAGTCGCGCTCTCGCGCCTGGCCGGTGTCGGCGCCATCCTCGGCTGGGGCCTGCTGCAGTGGGAGTACGGCGAGCAACCGCTCAATGCGAATGCCGAGGGCTGGTTCCAGCGCGACACGCCGGAAGGCGGCGCCGACAAGCTCGGCCATCTCTATACCGGCTACGTGCTGGGCCGGGCCTTCGGCAGCCTGTATCGCGACTGGGGCATAGCGCCGGATCGCGCCGCGACGCAGGCGGCGGTTACCTCACTGCTCATCACCGGCACCATGGAGCTGGGCGACGGCTTCAGTCCCTACGGCATTTCCTGGGAGGACATGGTGATGAACACGGTCGGCGCCTGGGCCGGCCAGGCACTGCTGCGCAACGAAACCTGGCGCGAGCGGCTCGACCTGCGCGTGGAATACCGCTTCAACGCCGACACCAGCGATCCGTCCACCGATTACCAACACTCGCGCTATCTCGTGGCGCTCAAGCTGGCCGGCTTCGCGCCATTGCGCGATACGCCGCTGCAGTGGCTGGAGGTTCACGGGGGCTACTACGTGCGCGGCTATGACGATCCGCTGGCGCCGGACGAGCGCACACCCTACGTCGGGCTGGGCGTGAACTTCTCGCGCCTGCTGCGGCGGGGCGGCTTCGACCGGACCGCCACCTTCCTGCAGTTCTACCAGCCGCCGGAGACGACCTGGCGCCTGGAGGACGAACTGCGCTAGCGAGCCCACAGGCGAGGGCGGCAGACCCGTGCCGGTTGCCTTGCGCTGCCGCGCTTGCGTCAGCGGCGCCGCTTCTTCTTCTCGACATGCTCGGCGTGACGCTGCCAGAGCCTTTCCATGCTGAGGTAGGTGTACGACGCCGACCAGCCGATCATGAGCAGGCCGGTCAGGCCTTCCACGCCCGAGACCAGGCGCAGGGGACCGTAGACGTAGATGTCGCCGAAGCCGAGCGTGGTGTAGGTCACGGCCGAGAAGTACAGGTAGTCGAGGGCGTTGCCTTCCAGGTGGCCATGGAACTGGCCGATGCCGGCCTGCTCCAGCAGGGCGTAGCCGCCCGCGAAAATCCAC
Source organism: Moraxellaceae bacterium (assembly GCA_029237815.1). Classification (GTDB taxonomy): domain Bacteria; phylum Pseudomonadota; class Gammaproteobacteria; order Pseudomonadales; family Moraxellaceae; genus UBA2031. The sequence goes on along the minus strand of JAQZBP010000009.1, from coordinate 111,815 downwards.
ACCTCGACAGTGTGCGCAAAGAACACGCCGAAGATCACATACACCATCTCGTGGCGCGGATGCAGGCGCAGTCGCGGAATCAGCTGGTCGCTGATCAGCCGAAGGCTCTCGTAGTGCACGAGCACCGTGATGGCCACGAGCACAACGCTGGCCGCCATGCCCCAGATGAATGCCGGCATCGTCCTGCTTCCTGGTTGTTGTCGTTTTTATCTCAGCACGACCGGGCGCCGCCGGCGTTGACCTGGGGCAAGCCGCCGCTAGAGCACCTGCTTGAGCGCCGACTGCACCAGGCTGTTCTTGAGGGGGATGCTCTTGCCCGCCGCATAACGGTTGAGGGCGTTCTCGATCCAGGGCCGGTCGCAGTGGAAGGTCTCCAGTACGAGGGCATCCGGGTCGAGGTGATAGTCCATCTCCAGCTTGACCTGCTGGATGTCGCCCTTCAGCGAGGCCAGCATGGAAACACGGCCGCTGTCGGGATTGATGTCGATGTCGCTGATCTCGCCGATGTCCTCGAGGTAGCGGTTGAGGGCCATCTTCACGCCGGCCGACTTCAGGGTGTCCAGTGACATGACGTTCTCCTGCCTGTGCACGGTGGGTTGCCGAACAGACAGGATGGGTCGGGCGTCGCGCTTTTTCCACCCGGCGTGACGCCGGCGGCTAGTTATCGAAGAGGATCTTGAACGCGACCGGGTTCACGAACTCCGCCGTGGTCTTGTCGTAGCTCATCGCCGTGCCCATGACCATGTTGATGCCGGGCAGGTTGGCCTGCTCGATCGCCACGGGCTTGCCTGCGCCCTTGTCGCTGTCCGGCACCACCTGGCTGATGGTGCGCACGTAGACGTCGCCCTGCGGGCCCTTGTCGACGCGGTTGAAGTCCTTGTCCCACTGGCCCCAGGCCCAGGCCTGGATGCCGCTGGCGCGCGTGGTACCGGCGGCGGGCGCCTTGTCGTCGCTGACCAGCAGCCACTGCGCGGCGCCGTCGTGCGTGTCGTCGGAGTGGCGCCGCGGCGGATCGAGCGGCGTGCGCAGGTTGCGCGTACGGAACTCGTCGAAGATGCGCGTGCCGGTGGCGGAGTGCACATGCAGCGCGGCGCCCGACTGCAGCTTCACGTTCACCGAGAACGGCTTGCGCTTGAGGCGGATGATGCCCTGATCCAGCGTGAAACGCTGGCCATCCTGTTCCAGCCATCCGGACCATTTGTACTGCTGCAGATCGCCCAGCTTCTTCACGGCGACGCCGCGCAGCAGCGCGATCATCTCGGGCTTCTCGTTGTTGAACGCGACGCTCAGCGGCGTGGAGGTGGTGGCACCGCCGACCGCCTTGCTGAAGAGCGGGTCGGCACCGCTGTCGAGCAGCAGCTTGGCGACGCCGACGTGGCCTTTGTACACGGCCAGGCTGAGCGGCGGAATGCCGCCCGGGCCACCGTTGACGTCGGCGCCCGCGGCGAGCAGCAGCTTCACCACCTCGAAGTTGCCGAGGCGGCTGGCGAAGGTCAGCGCCGTGTCCTCGCCGCTGACCACGGTGATCTGGTCGGGCCGGGCGCCGGCGGCCAGCAGTTTCTGGGTGAAGACCGCGCCGTTCTGCGCGCTGCGCGCGGCGATCTGCAGCGGGCAGGCGCGCATCGGGCAGAGGTTCGTATTGGCGCGGCGCTTCAGCAGCGCGTCGAGCAGGGCCACGTCTTCGCGCAGCAGCGCCTGCTGCAGCAGCGTGTAGCCACTGGAGAGAATCAGGTCGGGATCGATGCCGGGCGGCAGCTTGTCGAAGTCGCGCGCGGAGTTCACCCGGTTGAGCTGGCTGCGCTGCACGAGTTCGGGGTCGCTGGCGAGCAGCTCGGGGTCGGGCAGCGCGCCCTCTTCAACGAGCCGCGGCAGCGTGCTGCGCACCCGCTCGAAGGGCGGCATGGGGCTGCCTGAGTTGATCGACTCCAGCTCCACCATGACCCAGCTTTCCGAATCCAGGCGGAACACGTCGGAGCGCTCCGCCTCGTTGAGCAGGCGCAGATGGTCGCGGATGCCGGACGGCAGCGTGAAGGCGGGGCCTTTGGCCGGCATCATGTTGAGCAGGGTCTTCATGGAGCGGAACTGCAGGCGCGGGTCCATGAGCTTCTGCTGCTCGGAACGGATCACGCTCTCGTCCTTGCTGCCGAGGATGTAGAACGTGTAGGTCGCGGCGCCGATGGCCGTGGCCTCGTCGTAGAGCAGGCGGAGCTGCTGTTCGGAATAGGCGGGAGCGGCGCTGGCGCCGGTGGTGGTAAGCAGTGCCAGTGAGCAGCCGATGGCCGCGAGCACGCGGCGTGCCTGCAGGACTCCCATGATGACCCCCGTCATGAAATGCGTTGTTGTTCTGGTCGCGGCCCCGGGCGGGCGGCGAATGGTCGGGGCAAATCCCTGCCGGTGCGGCACGCGCGGCGTGCGGTGCTTGTCCGGGGCCAATCTTCGGGCAAGAGGGGCGCGCGGGTCCAGCGGCATCATGCCGGCCCGGGTATGCCAGTCCCTGCATGGCAGGCGCTGGCGTATCCGGGCGAATGGGGCGCGGCGCTGTCGCGCGGGTGACGGGGCGATCGGCGCGTGTCAGCGGGTGGGGCAGGCGGTGTAGTAGTCGATGCGGCGCAGGGCCACGCCGGTCTTGCGGCGGCCGGGGGTGCCGGGCGGGGCGTCGTACTGCTCGCGCCAGGTCCAGTTGCCGCAGGCGTCGAAGCGGTAGGCCTCGTAGTGGCGCTGGTCGGTGAGAACGCCGCTGCCGAGGTGGCGCGTGATCTGGGCCACCACCACGCCGTTCTCGTAGTGCCAGCGTGTTTCCATGCCGCCGAGCTGGCGCAGGAGCGGGCCGTCCGGCCCGAATTCCAGCACGGGCACGGCGCCGCAGCGGCCTTCCGTGCAGCTGCTGCGGCGCAGCCGGCCGTTGGGCGCGAATTCGAACTCCTGGCGATAGACGAGCTCGCGCTGCTGCAGCACCTCGTGCACCTGCCGGTTCAGTTCGTAGCGGATGGCGGTGAGCCGCCCGGCGGCGTCGCCCTCCTGCAGCGCCGCGGTGCGGGCGGCGGGGGCATCGCTGCTGCCGCCCGCCATCAGCGTGATGCGGCCTTCGTCGTCGAAGCGCAGCGGACGCGCGCTCCCCCCCAGGAAGCCCCCGCCGAAGCGGGTCGGCGAGTACACGATTTCCTGCATGCGGTCCCTGTCCAGCCGCAGGCGCCACGACTCCGCCGCCGAATACCGGCCCTTGCCGCTCGAGACCAGGTGGCTTTCCTGGATGCCCTCCGGCGTGAACTGGTCCTCGGTGATTGCGCGCGAGAAGGCCTGGGCCGCCTCTTCCTGCAGCAGCACGCGCTTGGGCGTGCCCTTCAGGGCGTTGTCCTGCCAGGTGAACACGAAGCCGGCGGGCAGTTCGGCCGGATCGACCGGGCGGGCCGGGGCAAGGGCGGGCGCCGCGAGCAGGGCGAGCGCCATCAGGGGCGTGCGGATATCCATATCCGTTTCTTCTTCTGGTGCGTGGATGCGTGCGCTGGCGCCGGATGGCGCGCGTGACAGGAGCGTAGCGCGGCGCGAAAGTGCCCTGCAGTCATCAATTCGAGTGAGTGGGGGGAGGCAAAAAAATGGCGCCCTGACGGCGCCATCCGGATAGGGCTTCCGCCTAGCGGAAGAGAAGCGTCACCTTTTGCGCGTTCAGGAGGTCGCCCTTCGTATCGCTGTAGTCCACTGCCGTGCCGAGCACGAGGTCGAGTTCGCGCAGGCCGGACTTCTCCAGCGCCAGCTCCACTTCGCCGGCGCCGCGATCGATCCGCACGCTGTCGATGATGCGCACACAGACGGGGCCTTCGGGGCTTTTCTCGACGCGGTCGCAATGCGCGCGGTCCGGCGCGAACGCGAGCAGGCCGCCCGTGCCCGCCGGGTTGGCGGCGCGGGCGCCGGCGTCGCCGACCAGCAGCGGCCCGGGCCGGCTGCCGGCGCTGCGGATGCGCTTGCGGTCGAACAGCGGCGCCGCCAGGTCGCCACTGCCGAGCTCGTCGAAGAACTTCGGCCCGGTGACGGCCTCCAGGCGCAGCTCCGCCTCGGGATGCAGGCGTACATGCAGCGTGAAGCGTTCACGGTTCAGCGTGAGGCGCACGCCATTCTTGAAAGGCTGCCGCAGGATCTGCACGAGCGGCGCATTGGGGTCTTTCGAGGGCGGCGCCAGTACTTCCTGTTCAATCCAGGCGGCCCAGCGATAGCGGCCTTTTGCCGCCAGCTTTTTGGCGATGACGTCGCGCAGCCAGGCGGCATCCGCGGTCTTGCCGGCGGCCAGCGCGGCCGCGAGCGGCGTGCCGGTCTGCTCGCTGTCGGGCAGCGGCCGGTACGCGAGCGGATCGGCACCCTGGTCGAGCAGTGTCTGCGCGAGCGCGCGGTTGCCGTTGGCCATGGCCACGTGCAGCAGCGATGGCGCGCCCTTGTCGTCCGGTGCGCCCAGCCCCTTGTTGAGCAGGATCTTCTGCAAGTCGAGGTTGCCGCTGGCGAGCGCGATGTCGAGCGGCTTCAGCTGGCTGCCCTTGCCGGTGGCATCGGCGCCTTTGGCGAGCAGTGCCTTCACCACGTCGAGCTGGCCGCGCTGGCAGGCCATCACCAGCGCCGTGTTGTCGCCCGGCAGCCCGGGCAGCTGGTCGGGCTTCGCGCCCGCTTCCAGCAGCAGCTGGGTGTAGGTGAGCGCATGAGTCTTGCTGTCGAGTGCGATCTGCAGCGGGCAGGCATCCATGTAGCAACGGTTGGGGTCGGCGCGGCGCGTGAGCAGCGCCTTCACCAGCTCCAGATTGTCCTCGCGCAGTGCGCGCTGGAGCAGCGTATAGCCGCTGGAGAGCGGCTTGTTCACATCGACGCCGGGCGGAAGCTGGTCGAAGCTGCTGGCGTTGGCGACACGGGCGAGCTGTGCGCTTTCCTGTTGCTCGGGCGTGCGGGCCCGCAGCGTCGCCGCATCCGGAAGGGCGCGGATGCCGACCAGGCGCAGCAGGGAGTCGCGCAGCGCGGCGAAGGCCGGCATGGGCTGGCCGGTCTCGACGGCCTTCAGCTCGACCAGCGCCCACTGGCCCTTGAACGGCTGGAACACCGGCGACACGCCGCCCGGCCGCAGCTTGCGCAGTGCATCGCGCAGCACGGCGGGCGTGGCGTAGGCGCGCATCTGCTGCGGCTGCAGACCGGCGCGTCCGTGCAGCGTCAGGCTGCGGTTGGCGCCGAGCTCCGCGGCGAGCGCGCGCACGGCCGCCTCGTCGCCCTGCATGTGCAGGTAGAACACGAAATTGTCCGCGCCGATGGCCCGGGCCTCGTCGTAGAGCAGGCGCAGGTCGGCCTCATAGGCGGAGATGAACGTGCTGGTGGCGGCCGTCTCGGCGTGCAGCGGGTGCAGTGGCAGCAGCAGGGCGGTGGCCAGCCCGAGGGCGGGGCGCAAGCGGCGCCGGAAATTCGCGTGCATGGTGCCTCGCAGTCAAAGCGGAGGTTCTTGTTCTGTCGCCAGCCGTGCGGCCGGTGCGTCGGTTGCCGTCCATGCGGGGCCTGTATCAGGCCCGGAAAATCCCGCTTGTTTCTAGCAGCCGGTGCGCGCGCTGCCAATGGTTCGGTGCGCGGAGCCGGAAGGTTTGTGACGTCTTTTGCGGAAGTGCCCGGCCTCCCGTGAGGCAGGTCTCGTTTTTCGCCGCAGCAGCGCGTGCGTGAGACCACGGGCAAGAGTGGCGGGAGCGACGCTTTGCCGTCTGCGCCACTCCGGCGCCAAGGGCTGGACTGGCGGCAGCCTCAGAACACCCCGGGCTGCAGCAGCTGGCCTTTCTTCAGGCCCCAGCCGTCGGGCTTCAGCGCGCTGCCTTCGGCGCAAGGCTGGCGCAGCAGCGTGAAAGTGTAGAAGACATCGCGGCCGAGACAGACCTCGAAGATCAGCGTGTACTCACCGGGCTCGGCATCGAGCGCCACCGGCAGCTCTTCGCTCGGCGAGCCGAGGACGAGTTCGGCCTTGTCGTGCAGCGTGAAGGGCAGTTGCAGCGTGCGCTGGGCGCGTTTGTCCGGCGAGAAGCGTTCCGGCGTGCGCAGGATCACGTCGGCGCCGAACTCGTCGTCGGCCAGGGCATCCAGCAGCACCAGGCCGTCGTGCAGCACGGCGCCCTGGGCGCGATTGCCGGGGCCCCACTCCCAGTCGCCTTCAGTCGCGGGGCGTGAGCGCAGGCGGAGCGTGCCGCCGGTGATGGTGAGGTCGAGTTTGCGTTCCATGGACGGGGAAGGTCTCCGGGTCGGGTGCGCCGGCCGGGCAATACCGGGCGGCGGCTCTGAAAGAAAAGTCGGTGCGAAGGGGGGCGCACGCTGCGCGGCGCCCGGTGTCAGCCTAGAGCAGGATGCCGAGCAGGGCCTGGGCCACGCTGTTGTCGATCTCGAAGCGATGGTTGGCGAGGAAGCGGTTCAGCGCATTGGTGAGCCACTCGCGTTCGCAGTGGAAATGCACGGTGACGAAGTGTTCCGGCTCCACGCGGTAGTCGATCTCCAGGCGCAGCGGCGTGCTTTCGCCGCGCAGCTTGACCATGAGGATGGCGAGGTTGGCTTTCGGGTCGATGCTGACATCGGTGACCTCGCCGAAGTCCTCGAAGTACTTGTTGAGGAACATGCGGGCGCCGACGGTGCGAAGCGTATTGAGGGGCATGGCGGGTAATCTGGCTTCTTGTTTTGCGGGGCAGGGCCGGACGATAGCCGAGGCGGGGCCGGCTTGTCTGCCTCCTCGCCGCAGGACCCGGGGCGCCCCTGTCGGGCCTGGGTCATCCGTCTGATCCCCGATGTACTCCCCCGCGGCATCCTGCCGATGACGTCTTGACATATCGTGATTTGCTGTCAGTATCGCTTTCGCACGCCGCACAGGCCGAAAGTCTTCTTGTTCTGTTCTTGCTCTTGCCAGTCCGTCCAGTCCGTCTTTCCTGTACTGCTCTGCACTCCCGGGCTCCGCCCGTTCATTGTTCTAATCAAGGTATAAAGTTATGGCTACCGGTACGGTTAAGTGGTTCAACGACGCCAAGGGCTTCGGTTTCATCACCCAGGACGACGGCGGTGAAGACCTCTTCGCGCACTTCTCCGAAATCAAGGCGGACGGTTTCCGCTCCCTGGTCGAAGGTCAGAAGGTCTCCTTCGACGTGACCCAGGGCCAGAAGGGCAAGCAGGCGTCGAACATTCGCCCTGCCTGAGCTCGCTCTGGTTGTGAAAAAAACCCGGCTGATGCCGGGTTTTTTTATGGGCGGCCACTGGCATGGCAGCACCTTTGGCGTCGGGCCGCCCCCGGTTGCGGCGAGGTGCCGGCGACGGTGCCTCGTGCCGGCCGGCGGAGCGCATAGCGCGGACGATGCCATGATGAAGGCGCGGCTGCCGCGCCCGTCCCGCCATAAAAAAAGCCCCGCTGATGCAGGGCTTTTTTTATGGGCTCAGCCCTGTCAGCAATTGCCTTTCTTGGCCTGGCCGGGAGGGCAGTGGCGCGCGCCGCCGCCGCTGCTCTTGGTGCCGGCGCTGATGGACACCGACTTTGTCTTGAAGCTGGCATGGTTGATGTGATGGCAGCCACCCAGCGCCATCAGCATGATTGCCGACAGCAGTATCGTTCGGACTTTCATGGAGCACCCCTGTTCGCAGGTGGTCGCATGGTAGCAGGCACCGGGCGAAGACAGGTGGGCATGAGGCGGAAGTGTGCGGTGCTTGGCAGTTTGGAAGCGTTGCGTGTGCGTGTGTTCATCTGCGATGCCGCCCCCGAAGATGGCGGACGCCAAGGGCCGGCCTCGTGTCACCTGCCGGCGGCGGGCCGGCAAAGTCCCAGGCGGTAATCCTTCCCCTGCCGGATTGCACTATCTTCGGGAGGCGTGCACCCGCGCCGGTAGGGTGGGCAAGCGCCAGGTGGCGACCAGGGACGATGGCCGTCTGAAAAAAAAGGACAGGGTGCCGCCGGCAGGCAGGGATGGCGGGAGTGGCAGCCCAGGAGGGAAAAGACATGAAGTCTTTGTTTGCATGTGTGGTACTGGCAGCCCTGCCCGTTGTGGCCGGCGCCGACCAGAGTGTCTCCGTGGCGCAGTGTGCCGAGGTGGCGCAACGGTTCAGCAGCGACCCCCGCAGCCTGGGGATCAGCGACCTGGACCAGCTCAAGACCTGCATCACCACCCAGAAGGAAACCCTCATCAGCGCGAATCCGCAGCAGCAGGCGCAAGCGCAGGTGGCGGTGGTCAACAGGATGCCCCGACGGGTCCTGCACGACGATCTCTGAGCGATGCGGGAGTGAGAAACAAAGGCGGCCCTGGCCGCCTTTCTCTTTTTGGGGCCAGCGACCGTAAAAGCAGGCGCCGGCCCACGGCTCCGGCCGGCCCGACTGCGGTGCCGGGCAGCCCCGGCACCGCAGTCGGGCCGGGGCATGACACCCGGATACAGGGGTGGCGTCACATTTGTCGGGACAGTTTGCGGCTGGTCTTGCCGCAGCAGACAGGGCGGGGCGCGCCTGATTTCCTTCGGGCATCGCCGGGCAACGGGAGGCCTTCCCGTGGCGTGCCAGGCAGCCATACGCAGGAGGACGACCCACATGAAGGGTGGCGCACGGGGTTTCACGCTGATTGAACTGATGATCGTGGTGGCGATCATCGGCATCCTGGCTGCGGTGGCCATTCCCGCCTACCAGGACTACACGGTGCGGGCCAAGGTGTCCGAAGGCCTGAACCTGGCGGCGGGCGCCAAGACGTCAGTAGCGGAAACCCGCATGACGCTGGGGCGCTACCTCGGCGTGAGCGGCGTCGCAGCGAACTCGTCGTATGGCCTGGCGCAGCCCTGGTCCATCAACGGCAACAATGTCGCCTACATCAACGTCGAAGGCGCGGGCGATCCCTATGCCGGCACCATCATCATCCACTACACCGGCCAGCCGGAGCTCGTCGGCAAGACGATTGCCCTCATGCCGACCATGGCCGCGGGCAGCGTCATCTGGTCGTGCACGACCAGCGGTTACGACACCATTGAAGACAAGTACCGGCCGGCAAGCTGTCGCTGATACCTGCCGCCGTAGTTAAAACGCCCCGCATGCGGGGCGTTTTAACTGGCGCGGCAGGCGGCCCGGCTGCCACGCTCAGTCGGCGACGCGGCCCATCACGGCATTGGCGCGGCCGCTGCAGCTAATGGAGCCATCCGCCGCCACCGGCAGCGCGGCCTGCACGCGCGCCTGCAGGTCGGCGACGGCCGCCGGCGTCAGCGCCGCCAGCGTGGCGCCGACGCTGGGCCCGCCCAGCACCGTCGTCCAGTAGTCCGCGAAATCGGCGAAGGTGCGCTGCACCGTGATGGTGTGCGTCTCGACTTCCATGAGGCCGGCATCGGTCCACAGCTCGCGCAGCGTCTCCAGCCGCGAGGCCTCCGGGCTCGGCGGCGCCGGCACCGTCAGGCCCGCTTCGCGCATCGCCTGCTGCAGCGGAAAATACGGGAAGCCGCCTTCCATCATGTCCCAGGCATAGGCCGAGACGGTGCCGCCGAGGCGCACCACGCGCACCATTTCCGTGACGCCGCGGCGCGGCTCCGGCACGAAGAAAATCACCAGCGGCATCACCGCCGCATCGAAACTGTTGTCGGGGAAGGGCAGCGCCATGGCGTCGCCGGTCTGGAAGCGCGCGGCGGCAAGGGCCGGGCGCGTGCGCGCGTAGGCGAGCTGGCCTTCGGAGGGATCCACGCCGTCGACCGAATCGGGCGCGCACTCGGCGACGAGCAGCTCGGTGAAGGCACCGTTGCCGCAGCCGACATCAAGCCACTGGCCACCGGGCGGCGGCGAGAGCCAGTCGAGGAAGGCCTCGCCGACGCGCCGGCTCCAGAGGCCCATGAAGCGCTCGTAGGCGGCGCCGTCGTCGAAGCGGATCGGGGGGGTGCTCATGGCGGGGTTCCTGCGCGAAAGGGGAGAGGGCTGCCGGGGATTATCGGCGTGGGCGCGAAATAAATCTGTCCCCCTTTTCCCGCCTCAGTAAACTGGCGCCGGGCACGCGCGCGCGGCACGGGGTCCGACAACACGAACAGGGATTGCGATTCCGCCCGCGACACGCCGGCCTTCGGGGCCGCCGCGGCGGGTTTGACGGGGACGTTCAGCGATGAAAGCAAGCTTTAACTCTACAGCCACAGCCACAGCCACAGCGATCGTGGCGCTGGCGCTGGCGGCGCTACTGCCGCAGGCCGCCCACGCCGACGACGAGGGCCGGTTCTACGCGCTGGCCGGCTTCGGCACGGCGCGGACGGATCTCGGCGCCGCGGAGGATTACTACCGGGCACAGGCAGACAACTACCTTGCCGCAGGCGCACTCAAAAGCGAGCCCGTCATCGACGACAGCAGCTCCACTTTCGCCGCCGGCTTCGGCTACTGGCTGCATCCTGCGCTCGCGCTCGAAGGCTATTACCGCGACTTCGGCCGGGCCGAGGCCGGCGTCAGCGCCACCTTCACCGGCAGCGCCAGCAGCGACGTGACCGACTACCGCGCCAGCGGCTTCGGTGTCGGCCTGCTCGGGCTGGTGGCGGTGGGCGAATGGTTCAGCCTCTACGGCCGCGCCGATCTCGTGAACGTGGTGACCCGCTACGAATCCTTCGGCAGCGCGTCATTCCCGGGCGGCAGTGGCTATGCCGCCGGCGATGACACCGCGCTGCAGGCCGGCTTCGGCCTCGGCGGGCAATACGATTTCCGGCACGGCATTTCGCTGCGCGTCGACTGGCAGCGCATGGAGGCGCCATTCGGCCAGAGAGGCCTCGACGGCGAGATGACGATCGACAGCCTGAACGTGTTTTTGCTGAAGAGTTTGTGAAGGCGGCGCGCCACGGTGCTGCAGACGATCATGAGCGCAGCGCCGTTCACCGGCAGTCGCGCCATTCGCGGGCTGCGCTACGACGCCCCGGCGACACATTCATCCTGCCGTCGTCGTGAGCGCGGGCGACTCACGTGCACCGTCGCCACCGTGTGAGCCGGCCCGCGCAGGCTCGCTGCCGGGAGTCGGCCCGCGCCACCTTTACTGCGGAATCTCCGGCTCCACGAGCCGTGCCAGCAGCGTCAGCGAGTCCTGCCAGCCCAGGTAGCACATCTCCACCGGAATGAGTTCGGGAATGCCTTCCTGCACCACGCTGAGCTCGGTGCCGCAGGCCACCGCTTTCAGCGTCACGGTGACGTGCATGATGCCCGGCATGTTCGGGTCGTCGAATTCGTCGGTGTAGCGCAGCGTTTCATTCGGCACCATCTCCAGATAGGCGCCGCCGAAGGCGTGGCTCTGCTGTGTCGTGAAGTTGGTGAAGGACATGTGGAAGCGGCCGCCGACCCGCGCGTCCATCTCGTGCACGGTGGCCGTGAAGCCATCCGGCGGCAGCCACTTCACCAGGGCCGCGGGCGTGAGGAAGGCGCGATACACGCGCTCCGGCGGTGCGCGCAGCACGCGGTGCAAACGAACGGTATTTCCTGCCATGGTGAAGCTCCTCTTCCTGACGTGTCCTGACGCAAATGGCGGCCTGCGCGCTGCGCGCGTGCCGCCGGCCGGTGCAGTCTAGGAGATGCCGGCGCGCGGCGGGAGTCGTGGCGCGACGCCCGGCAGGGCAGCGCGCCCGTCGCCCGCCTGCAGCAAGCGCGGTTGCACCTACCTCTTTCGGCTAGCGAACTGACGAAAGGGCGAGACGAATGTGTGAGCCGCTAGGCAATTCCCTTACATGCGCCTTAACAAGCCGCCATGCTCACGGCTACTCCTTTACCGGTGCGGGCGCATGCGCCAAACGCACACGAATTACAGGGAATTCGGAGTAGGCCACAGGGGGGGAAGTGGATGGCCAGGCGTTCCAGTGCACTACCGGATTTCCGGCGGCTGTTCGAGGCCGCGCCGGGGCTTTACCTGGCGCTGTCGCCCGAGCTGGTCATCCTCGCCGCCAGCGATGCCTACCTGCAGGCGACCATGACTGCGCGTGAGGCCATCGTCGGCCGCTCGCTCTTCGACATCTTTCCCGACAATCCCGATGACGTGGCGGCCTCCGGCGTTTCCAATCTGCGCGCGTCGCTGGAGCGCGTCATCGCAACGCATGCGCCCGATGCCATGGCGGTGCAGAAATACGACGTGCGCCGGCCCGCGGCAGACGGCGGCGGTTTCGAGGAGCGCTACTGGAGCCCCCTCAACGCGCCGGTGCTGGGCGCGGCGGGCGAGCTGCTGTACATCCTGCACCGCGTCGAGGACGTCACTGAGTTCATCCATCTCAAGCGGCAGGGCGCGGCGCAGCAGCGCGTCGCCGAGCAGCTGCGCGCGCAGGCCGAGCGCATGGAGCTGGAAGTGTTCCAGCGTGCGCAGCAGATCCAGGAGAGCAATCGTTCGCTGCGCCAGGCCAACGACGAGCTGAACCGCATCGACCGGAGCAAGGCGCTGTTCTTCGCCAACATGAGCCACGAGCTGCGCACGCCGCTCAACGCCATCATCGGCCTGAACGGTCTGCTGCTCGACACCACGCTGACGGCGCGGCAGCGCGACTATGTGGAAACGGTGCGCACCAGCGGCGAATTCCTGCTGCAGATCATCAACGACATCCTGGACCTCTCCAAGATCGAGGCCGGGCACCTCGTGATCGAGGAGCAGCCCTTCGACATGCGCCGCTATCTGGAGGACTCGCTGTCGCTGGTGCGGAGCAAGGCGGCCGAGAGCGAGGTCGAGCTGGATTTCCATTGCGCGCCCGAGGTGCCGGCAGTGGTGGTCGGCGACGTCAGCCGCCTGCGCCAGGTGCTGGTGAACCTGCTCTCCAATGCCGTCAAGTTCACCAGCCACGGCACCGTGCAGCTCGACGTGTCGCTGGCGAAAACCTACGACGACGGCAGCTGCCGCATCAGCATCATGGTGCGCGACACCGGCATCGGCATTCCGCCGGACCGCGTGAGCCGCCTGTTCCAGCCCTACAGCCAGATCGACGCCGCGACCGCGCGCATCTACGGCGGCACCGGCCTCGGTCTTGCGATCTGCAAGCACCTGGTGGAGCAGATGGACGGCAGCATCCGCGTGGAGAGCGTGCTCGGCGCCGGCTCCACCTTCGTCTTCGATTTCCGCGTGCGCATCAGCGCGGTCACGCTGCCGCCGATCGTCTCGCGCGACGAGGCACCGCTGCAGAAACTGCCGCATGCCCTGCGCATCCTTCTTGCCGAGGACAATCCGGTCAACCAGCGCGTCGCGCTGTCCATGCTGGAGCGGCTGGGCCAGAAGGCGGATGTCGCGGCGGACGGCCGCGAGGTGGTGGAGGCCATGAAGCGCGTGGCCTATGACGTGATCCTGATGGACGTGCTGATGCCGGAAATGGACGGCCTGGAGGCGACGCGGCAGATCCGCGCGGAAATTCCCGCGCAGCGGCAGCCGCGCATCATCGCCATGACGGCCAACGCCATGAGCGGCGACCGCGAGCGCTGCCTGGAGGCGGGCATGGATGCGTTCATCTCCAAGCCCGTCAGCCTGCGCCGCCTGGCCGATGCCCTGCTCAGGGTCGTGCCGCGCTCGCGGCGCGGCACGACAGCACGCGGGCACCGCGACGGGCCGCCGGAAAAAGGCCTGGAGTAGGCGAGGCCTTTCGCGTCGGCGGCGGTTGCCGGCCTCAGGGCGTGATCGCCACCTTGAGCACGCCGTCGCGCTGGTTGGCGAAGAGGTCGTAGGCGGCCTCGATCTCGGCGAGCTTGAAGCGGTGCGTGACCAGCGGGCGTGCATCGAGGCGGCCGGAGGCGATCATGTCCATCAGGCGGCGCATGCGTTCCTTGCCGCCCGGGCACAGCGTCGTGACGATCTTGTGGTCGCCGAGGCCGGCGCAGAAGGCGTCGAGCGGAATGGTGAGGTCGGAGGAGTAGACGCCCAGCGAGGACAGGGTGCCGCCCGGACGCAGCACGCGCAGGGCGCCCTCGAAGGTCTGCTGGCGGCCCAGCGCCTCGATGGCGACGTCGACGCCGCGGCCGTCGGTGAGCTTCATGATCTGGTCGACCACATTGCCCTTGCTGAAATCCACGACATGGTCGGCGCCCATGCGACGCGAGATTTCCATGCGTGCCGGCACCGATTCCACCGTGATGATCTTGGAGGCGCCCATGAGGCGCGCGCCGGCCGTGGCGCAGAGGCCGATGGGGCCCTGCGCGAACACCGCCACGGTGTCGCCGATGGCGATGGCGCCGCGCTCGGCGCCGGAAAAGCCCGTCGACATGATGTCGGGGCACATCAGCACCTGCTCGTCGCTGAGGCCGTCGGGAATCGGCGCCAGGTTGGTCATGGCGTCCGGCACCAGCAGGTATTCGGCCTGGGAGCCGTCGATGGTATTGCCGAAGCGCCAGCCGCCCAGCGGCTTGAAGCCGTACTTGGTGCCGGGGCCGTCCTGCGAGCAGACGCCGCAGAGGCAGGCGGCGCTGTGGCCGCTGGGGGTGATGGCGCCGGCGATGACGCGCTGGCCCACGGCATAGCCCTGTACGGCCGCGCCCAGCTTCTCGATCACGCCGACCGGCTCGTGGCCGATGGTGAGGCCGCGCGCCACCGGGTACTCGCCCTTGAGGATGTGCACGTCGGTGCCGCAGATGGTGGTGGTGGTGATGCGGATGAGGGCGTCGAGCGGGCCCGGCTCGGGAATCGGCTTCTCGTCGAGCGCGATGCGACCGGGCTGGACGAAGACGGCGGCTTTCATGGTGCGGCTCATGGCGCAGCTCCTTTGCAGGGCAGGGGCGGGAGGCCTATCTCAACAGGAGTGGCGCCCCTCGCGCTTGAGGCGGGTCAAGCCGGCGGCCATTCCTGCCCGCGGCCCGACACGGGGCGACGTGCGCGAGGCCTGCTGCCGGCCGAGGGGGTGGCCCACACCACAGCATAGGCGCCGTCGCGCCGCGAGGTGCCACCGCAGGGTCAGGGCCTGGCGGACATGCTCACCTCAGGGATTCGGGTAGACGTACCTGCTCGATGCTGCGGAAGTGCGCGCTCGTGACCTGCGAGTAGGGCGTGCCGTCGATTACCACGGTCGGCCCCGACAGGCCGAGAATGGCCAGCAGGAGCGGATGTCGCGGCGGACGGCCACGAGGTGGTGGAGGCCATGAAGCGCCTGGCCGATGCCTTGCTCAAGGTCATGCCACGCTCGCGGCGCGGCACGACCTCGCGCGGGCTCACGGTGTCGCCGCCGCCAGAGGGCGGCAAGCAGTAGAGAGCGGCCAGGGAAGAAGGACGTCGGACCGGCCAGCACGCCGCGGGGCTCTTCTCGCCAAATAGTTTCCGATATGCTTGGCGTGGGCCGCCATGGGCCTGCTCTCTCTTCCCCGCAAGAATAAAGGAACTGCCATGAAGATCCGTTTTGCTGCCGCCTTGGTAGCAGCCGCTGCTTTTCTGTCCGGATGTGCCGTTACTCCCCAGCAGCCGATCGCGTTTGCACCAGCCAAGCTCAAGGAAGCGCCGGCCCGCCAGGTCGGTGTGGTGATGACCAAGCTCCCCAAGGTGGATACGGCCTTTCCCGGCGCCGGCTGCCTCCTCTGCTATGCCGCCGCCGCGACGGCCAATGGCTCGCTGACCAGGCATACGGCCAGCCTGACCCATGAAGACCTGCCTCAGCTCAAGACCATGGTGGTGGATCAGCTCACCAGGGACGGCGTGGCAGCCAAGGCCATCGATGAAGAGCTCGATGTTGCCAAGTTGCCCAAGGCCAAGGTCAAGGGGCCCAATCTGGCCAAGCGCGACTTCACGCAGCTGAAGGAAAAGTACGGCGTGGATCAGCTGCTGGTGATCGAGTTGCAGACCATCGGCTTCGTTCGTAACTACTCGGCCTATGTGCCGCTCAGCGATCCCAAGGCGACCTTTGCCGGTTCGGGCTATATGGTCGACCTCAACGACAACAGTCTTCAGTGGTACCGCGAGGTGCTGATACAGAAGGCCGCCGATGGTGCCTGGGATGAACCGCCCGCCTTCCCGGGGCTGACCAACGCCTACTACCAGGCGCTGGAGCTGGGCAAGGACGACATCCTGACCGCGCTCAAGGGGCAATGACCCATGGTCAGCGCACTCCCGCGCATGCTGCATCAGGCATGCCTCGCCCTGCTGGTTGCCGGCTTCTGCGCGTCGCTGCACGCTGCCCCCAAGGATAATGGCAGGGTGCTGCCGGAGCAGCCGGTGGTCGTTGCCGAGAGTGTTGTGCTTACCCTGAACCTCCCGGAGAAGGACAGGGTCGTCTTCCGCGGCGTGGTCAGCCTGGATAAGGCGGGTACGCAACAGCAGCAGATGCTCTATCCCGCACCGGATCCGATCAGCGCAGTAGCGGGCCTGATGACGCACGCACTGATGACCAAGTCCATCCGCGACAACCAGAAGGAGAGGATGCAGGAGGATGCGGATGTCGTGCTCAATCCGTACAGGCAGTATCTCGATGGCTACCAGGCCAGCGAACTGCAGCAGCGGGTCCTGGCGTTGATCGGCGAGCGCAAGCAGCGCGGTTTCGTGGCCGCCACGGCAACTGCCAGCGAGGGATGGTTGTTCAGGAGCCTGCCCGTCTTCGCCATGACGCAGGATCAACGCGCCATCGTGATGGACAACAGTATCTCTGTCTTCGCGCCCGGTAACCTGAAGAAGCCGGTGTATGTGAATGCGGTGCGTGTGGTGTCGACACCGCACGCAGCCGAGGACCTGCAGGCCTTCTGGCGGCAGGGCGAAGGCGAAGCGCTGAAGGCAACCGCGGCAGCACTGGTCGCGGATTCGCTCGCGATGGTACTGGATGACCTGGCTCGCGGAGGCAGCGCATTACCGGCCCAGAAAACCGTGCGCTATCTGGAGGGCGCGACCGAAAAGATGGAGCGCGCCTCCATTTTGGGCGACGCCTGCAATCGTCTGGTGATTCGCACGCTGCGCGGCTGGCTGATGTCGGTCCCGCGCAAGGACGTGCGGTGTGCGCCGGCCACCGCACCGGCGATAGCGGGGTAGACGCCTCTGTGGCGCGAAATGCCCGGCCCCGGCCGGGCTTTTTCTTGGTGCTGAAGAAGGTCTGTGAGGAGCAGTCGCACCACCCCTCGTGTCGGGCCATCCACCCGGCGGTTGCAATGTCGGCTGAGGGAGGTGCGACCTTATTCCGACGATGAAAAAGTTTCCTGCTCAATTCAGCCTGCCACGCCTGGCGCCGGCTAGCGGCCGCGGTAGGGCTCGCAACCGATGCCATCGCCGTCACGGTCGAGATGGGGGCCATAGCCCGGCTCGCCGATCCTGACGGGCGCGGCGCCGGCTGCTCTCGCGGCGGCGCAATTGCGGAACGCGCGCGGCATCGTGCCGTCATTCGTGCCGGGGCTCGCCTGGCGGTCAGCAGAGTCAGCACGTGGGTGCGCAGTGCCACCATGGCAATGGTAATTGCCGGTCTTGCGATTGTTGTGGCAGCCGCTCCTGTTCAGGCCGCCGGGGTGCGCCGCTGCCGTGCTCACACATACAGCAATCAGGACTGCTGCAACTGCGGTGAGGGGGAATGTGCATTTCATATGCCCCTCGAATTGCCGGTTGTGCTGTTGAAAAAAGCGACGCAGTCAGCTCCCTGCCTCACCCTCGCCGCCTCAGGGATTCGGGCCTGCTCGATGCTGCGGAAGTGCGCGCTCGTGACCTGCGAGTAGGGCGTGCCGTCGATTACCACGGTCGGCCCCGACAGGCCGAGAATGGCCAGCAGGATCTGGCCGGTGGGGCTGCCGCTCATGCTGTAGATGAGGACGGAGTCGACGACCTTGATCTGGCGTACCAGGCGCGAGCCATCGGGGAGCGCATCGAAGCGCTCGTAGACGCTGTGCACGCCGGGTTGCGTTGGCGTGTCCAGGGTCTTGCGCAGCAGCATCTGGTTGCCGTCGAGCTCGTAGTGCAGCGTGGTGAAGGGGAGCCGCAGCTCCCCGGTCTGGCCGCCGTCGACATACGTGGCCTCCGTGCTGGCGGGTGCGATGCCCGCGTAGGGGTTGTACACGATGTTGGTGAGGCCACCGCAGTTGATGGCGCAGGGCGCCGGGGCAATGCCGGTGACGGTGCGCCGGTGTCCGGTGGCGGTGCGCTCCAGCAGCACGAGCGGCTGCGAAATGTCATCCGCGGTGAACCAGTGGCCATCGCCGCCGCGGTCGGTGAAGGTGTGGCTGCTGATGATGCTGGCGCGCGCGTCGAGCGCGCAGTTGCGCACGGTGAAGCGGTCCTGCGTCCAGGCATGGCCCTCGAGTTCGAGCAGCGGGTCGTACAGCAGGTCGCCGGTGTAGGTCTGCGTGCAGAGGGAATACGAGGCGAGTTCGTCGTCGCCGGTGCGCCATTTGCCGTCGTTGCCGACGCCCGTGTAGTAGCGCACGCGGACGAGGTTGTCGGCGCTGTCGCGGTCCAGCAGCGTGAGGGAGGCGAGCGAGTTGTCCGGATGGCGCGTCTCGATGGCGCGCAAGCCCGTGCCGGGCGAGCTGGCGCCGCCTTCGTTGCAGCCCGCGAGCAGCAGGGTCAGGGGGAGCAGCAGGCAGGCGAGTACGGATTTCACGAGGCGTTCCCTGGCCAGTGGCCTGTTCTTTTCGGGGCGGCAGTGTAACCGCTGTCCAGGGCCCGGCGGGATACCGGGCCGGGCTTTCATGAGCGGGCGCCGGCCCCGCTCACGAAGGCCTGCGCTTCAGAAGCCCCACAACTGCGCGGCCGCGCCATAGGTCAGGCCGAACAGCGGGATGTTCGAGAGGAAGAACAGCGCAAAGCGCACTTCGATCTTGTTCACCAGCGCCTGCACCAGGCTGTGCACGACGCGCACGCCGACATAGGCCCAGGCCAGCACCAGCATGCTTTCCGCCGCATTGCCCATGGTCGCCAGCGCCAGCACGATCGCGTAGAAGATCGTGGGCTGCTCCATGAGGTGGTTATAGTTGTCGGCTTTCCAGCGGATGGAGGCCGGCAGCGTGGCCATCTGCGCGCCGCGCGGCGCCGCCGGGTCGAGCTTGATCTTCAGGGAGACGATGGCGGGAATGCGCGTGGCGTACATCCACAGCCACATCACCATCGACCAGGCGACCAGGGCGACGACCGGTCCGAGCAGTGCGGTATTTGTTGTCATGGGTTTTTTCCTTAGTGGGGTTCCCGCCGCGCCAGCCGTGACGGCCACGCAGGGCTCGACTGTCGCCCACGCCGGCGAGCGGGGAAAGGGGGCCGTGTCACAATCCGGCCGGCGCGCCGGCAATCCCGACCGCTGTCGCCGCCTTGGTGTTCCGGCGGCGGCGTGCTGTAGTGCCAACCGCCGCCGGCGCCTTGCCGGGCGCCCCTGACGGAAACCTTGCAACGATGACTGTGCTGACAATTCTTTCGCCGCTCTCCGCCTGGTTGGTGATGCTGAGCCTGGGGCTGGGGGCGGACACCCGCGACCGCGCCGCGTGGCGGCACGAGCTCTCGCTCCGCTACTGGCTGGGCGTGTACGCGCTGCCGCTGCTGCTGGTGGTGGCCTGCGCGGCGGGCGGATGGGTCTCGGCCGCCGGCGGCCTCGGCCTTGCGCTCTGCATCCTCTCCGGCAGCGGCACCTCGGGCGTGGCCTGGGCGCGCGCCCGCGGCGCCGACAACCATCGCGTCACGGCGCGCCTGGCTAGCGGCGCGTTGCTCGCGCTCATCGGCATGCCGATTGCCGCGGCCTGGGTGACGACGGATGCCCTCGGCGTCGCGCTGACGGTGTTCGTGACCCTGGTGCTGGCGCAGTGGCTGCCCTGGCAGGTCGGGCGCTGGTGGAAGGCGCGGCGGCCGCTGTCGGCGCCGGCGCTGCGCCGCCTGGAGCAGGCCGCTTCGCTGTCGGTGGTGGCGCTCATTCTGGTGGTGGCGTGGCAGTCGCTGCCGCAGCTGCTGGTGCATCCGCGCCTGGCGGCGGTGGCCGCCGCGGTGGCGCTGGCGCTTGCCCTGGCGTCGGCCTTCGATGCCGCCGACCGGCTCGAGGCGATGGGCGTGGTGAAGAACCTGACGCTGGTGACGCTGGTGCTGACCCAGTCGGGCGCACCAGAGGATGCGATGACGGCGCTGGCCGCTTTCGGCGCGGTGATGTATCCGGCGGCGTGGCTGGCATCGCGCGGCGGCGTGGCGCTGACGCGGGCGGCGGCTTCCGGCAACGGGTGAAGTGGCGCACTGCCGCCGGCGGCACCACACTGCGACACGCTGCCACCGGCGGTACCGCAAACGAAATTGCCCTCCGCGGCATTCACCGCGACCGCATTGCCGCCTCCTGCCGCTGCGCGACTGCATGCCGCAGACGCGGGACGCCAGCGGCATGCACCGCACCCGCGGCGCCCCCTCATACCGGGTTATCGCGCGACGACGACGAATTTACCCGGCCATTCACTCCGACCCCCTTTTGCCGTTTTCGTCGGAATGCCCACACATTATGAAAGGTGGCCGGGTATGTTCGGCCGATGTCGCCGCCACCCGGGCGGCACGGCCCCCTGGAAGCAACACGACGATGAACGCGAGCGTCACCGAGAAGACCGCGGCCACGCGGCCCGCCATCCGCCGGGTGTCCGCCCTGCGCCCCTTTCACTGGCTGCGCGAAGGCTGGCGCGATTTCCTGCGCCATCCCGGCCCCAGCATGATCTACGGAGTCATCGTCACCTTGGGCGGCTGGGGCGCGCTCAGCCTCGCGCTGCCGCATGCCGAGTTCTTCTCCACGGCGGTGGCGGGCTTCGTCATGGTGACGCCGCTCATTGCCGCCGGCGTCTACGAGCTGTCGCGGCAGTGCGAGACGGGCGACTGCACCGGCTTTCTGGATTCGGTGAAGGCGTTGCGCCGCAATGCCGCCAGCATCGCCGACTACGGCCTGGCGCTGCTGCTGATCGGCCTGCTCTGGGAGCGCGTGGTGGCGGTGATGTTCGCGCTCTCCTACGGCGGCGACATGGGCAGCGTGACGGACTTCGCGAGCAATGTGCTCTTCTCGGGTGACTACGTGGGCGTGGTGACGGCCTGGCTGCTCTCGGGCGCGCTGATGGCCTCGGTGGTGTTCGCGGCGACGGCGGTGGGCATGCCCATGGTGATCGACCGCGACTGCGACGTGGTGACGGCCATGCTCACCAGCGTGCGCGCCGTGCTGACCAACCTGCCGGCAATGACGGTGTGGGCCGGGCTCATCGTCGGGCTGTCGCTGCTGGCGATGTCGACGCTGCTGGTGGGCCTCGTGGTGGTGATGCCGCTACTGGGGCACGCCGCCTGGTGCGCGTATCGCGATGTGGTGGAGTAGGGCGCGGCCAGGCTGCGCATCGATTACGGTCCCGGTTAACGCGGGTACTTCAAGCGCGTGGGACAGCAGATCATCGTTCTGCCGGCGGGTGGCGACAAAAGCACCCAGGGCACGGACATCGCGCGGGCCCGCCGCCCTGCATTGCCCGCGGAACCTTCGCTTTTCATTCCTTCTTTTCCAGTTCCCGCGCGGGGCCATTAATCCAAGGAGCGGCCCCGCGCGGCTCGCATAGCCGGCGCCCGCCTTTTGCATCGGCTACCTTGAAGTCTCCCCCTGCACTGGAGGCTTGCCATGCCGCATCCCGCACCTGTCCCGCGCACCGCGCAAGCGTCACGGCTGCAATGGTTGCCGCTTCTGCTGCTGTGCCTGCTCGCGCTGTCGCTCGCCGGCTGCGCCACTTCGCCGCTCGGCAAGCGTGATCGCGCAAAAAATGCCGGCCGCACTTATGTGATCACCGGCGCCTCCAGCGGTATCGGCCGCGGCGTGGCGCTGGCGCTGGGCGGGCAGCGCGCCAACGTCGTGCTGGCCGCGCGCGGCGAGGTGGCGCTTGAGAGCGCGGCGCAGCAGATCGCGGCGGCGGGCGGCACGCCCCTCGTGGTGGTCACCGACGTCAGCCGGCCCGAGGAGGTGCAGCGCCTGGCCGCCGCCGCCGTCGCGCGCTTCGGGCGCATCGACGTGTGGATCAACAATGCCGGCGTCGGCGCGCTCGGGCCCTTCGAGAAAATTCCCGTGGCGGACCATGCGCGCGTCGTCGATGTGAACCTGAAGGGCGTGCTGTTCGGCAGCCACGCCGCGCTCACGCAGTTCCTCCGGCAGGGCCACGGCACGCTGGTGAACATCGGCTCGGTCGAGGGCGAGCTGCCGCTGGCCTGGCATGCCAGCTATGCCGCGACCAAGGCCGGCGTGATGGCGCTCGGGCGCGCGCTCAACGAGGAATTGCGGCGCGCGGGGCAGCGCCACATCGCCGTGGCGACCGTGCTGCCCTCGGCCACCGACACGCCTTTCTTCCGGCACGCCGCCAACTACAGCGGTCATCCGCTCGGCATGATCCTGCTTGATCCACCAGAGAAGGTGGTGAACGTCGTGCTGCACACGGCGCTGCATCCACGCGAGGAAGTGCCGGTGGGGTGGAAGGGGCGGGCCGTGTATCACGGCCACCGTTTGCTGCCCGACGTGGCGGAGTGGAGTGCGGCGCTGATCTACGAGCGCGCGCTGCTGGAGGGCGCGCCGCCGGCGCCGGACACGAGGGGGAATCTGTACGCGCCGTCGCCGGGGGCGGGCGCGGTGCGGGGCGCGAGTGAGTAAAAGCGATGCGGCGGTGTGGCGGGAGGCGCCGCAATGCGGGCGTAATTGCGGCGGAGAAGGCGGCAGCGTGATCGGCAGGTGGGGGAAGGAGCGGCGCGACGAAAAATAATCAGCTCACGTAGACCGCTGATGCACTCGCCGCGCCAGGCTCAGCGCCGGCCGCCCTTCAGCCAGCGCAGGCGGGCCTTGAAGTCTTCCATGCGCTCGTCTCGGTCGCGCTGCGCGTTGCCGGCGGTGATGAGCTCGGTGGAATTCCAGGTGCCGGTGGGCGCGCGACCGATAGCCTCGACGAAGAACTGTTTGCTGCAGCACGACGTATGGAGCCGGAACGCCACCGGCAGGTGCACGGCCTCCAGCGGGCCGCTGGCCTCCGCGCGCTGCTCGATCGGCGCGCGCACGCCCTGCTGCCATACGTAGTAGCCGTTGGGGCCGTCGATGCCCTTCCAGTCCTTCAGGGGCGCCTGGCAGGCGGGGCAGTTCACGGCGGGATCGGGCAGGTAATAGTCGAACTGGCTCATGCGGAATCTCTGGTGTTGTTTTGCGGCCTGGCCCGGGCCTTCTGCACGCACGGTATCTTCCGGGAGCGTATCGCGCATCGGCACTGCGCTGAGGGTGTCGCCTGCGCCGACGCCCGGCTGCAGACCAAACCCGCGCGGGGCTGACGCTGCGACGGCAATAAGGCGGCGCCATTCTGGCCGCCTTGCCCGGAAAATTGAATCTCTCGCCCGCGGGCCGGCCTACTTCTTCTCCAGCATGTCTTTCAGCTTGGCGAAGGGATTGTGGGTGGCCGGCGCCGGCTCGTCCTCCCGGGTCGGGCCGTAGAGGACCAGCTCGCTGTACTTGCTGTGCTCGTAGTCGTGGCAATAGAGGCACAGCAGTTCCCAGTTGCTGCCGTCGGGGGGATTGTTGTCGTGGTTGTGGTCTTTGTGGTGGACGGTGAGCTCGCGCAGTTTCGAATAGACGAACTCGCGGCCGCAGCGCGCGCAGATCCACGGGTACATCTTGAGCGCGCGGTCGCGGTAGCCCTGCTCCACCCGCTGGTAGCCTTTGGCGCCGCCCGTGTTGTCTGTAGCCATCTCGCCGGCCCTTCTGGCGGTTTAGAGAAAAAGTCTCGAGGCGTTGCTGCGCGCTCGCCTTACCTATAAGCCGGCAAGGCGTCGCCGTCCACAGGCGACTCGCAACCAGCGCGGAATCCGGCGTTATGTGCAGGCAGAAGGTCGACCGCGGCGCCCGCCGTATTCGGCCCCGGCGCTGCCGCCGCAACATCGATCGGTTACCGCCTGCAGGGATTCGGGATGCCGCTAATCCGGGGAGCGGAACAGGTGCTGAGGAGGGAGCGCCGGAGCGAGGTGGCGAAAGGGAAACTTACTCCGCGCCGGCTTTCCCGCCCGGCCCGGTCGCCGCGCCGGTGGGCGGATACAGCGCCGGCGGCGCCGGTGGCCGCAGCTCGTACTTGCAGTCGCGGGCGAACGCCAGCGTGGCCACATACGGCGCGAATTCGTCCTGCGGGGAGTGCAGCGACAACTCCAGCACCGGATACGGGCCGGGCCGCCACGCGGCATTGCTCACCATGACGTTCTCGCCCCGGTTCAGCGCCGCCACGGGAACCGAGCAGAGGATTTTCCGCTGCGGGCTGAGGCCGAGCGCCTGCACATGCATCTGGTGCCAGCAGTTCTCCTCGGAGCAGGCCTGGAAAGCGAGCAGCCGGTGCGGCCCTGCGGTCTCGGCGAGCGCGAGCTCCGGCGGAATGGACGGCAGGCCGGCCTTCGCCGCATGGGCGCCGGGCGCGAGGACAAACAGCGCAAGTGCGATCAGGCGTGCTGGCATGGCGATAGGGCAACCGGGTGGCGGACAGGGCAGGGCATGCAGGGCGAGCGTCAGTCGGCGCTCCGGCCGGGGAGGGGCCGGAGCCTTGTGCCCACTGTGCCGCCGATGGCGGGCGGAATAACCAGCAGTCGTGTGCCAGGTTGTGACGTTATGCGTCTGCTTGCTCGGGTTCTGTGTGCGCTTACGCGGCGGGGGTTTCGGTGCCCGCGCTGTCGTCGGCAGGGGCGGCGGTCTCTTCCTTGGCCTGCGACTTCTTCTGGTCCTTCTCGGCCTTTTTCTTCTTCTTCTCCAGCTCGCGCTGACGTTTTTCAAACTGGTAGTTGGGCTTTGCCATGGCGAGTCTCCTCTGGTGATGGGCGCACGATACAGCATCGGAGCGGCAGGCCGCGCGCCTGCGCCATTAAAAAGGCCGCTTTTCGGGAAAAAGGACCCCCGCTATTTCGGGCATTCCGTGTACGGCCCGTCCGCCTTGCCAGAGGCGGTGTCCTGTCGGGGCTGCGCACACCGCTGCAGCCGCATGACGCGGTGCCGGTGGGGCGCTGTCTCACGGGCAGCGCCCGCTGCCTGGCGAGGCGGAGTGAGGTCCGGGTCCCTGCAGCGGTTCAGCGCACCAGAACGCTCGTGTAAAGCGGAATGCCGATGAGCACGTTGAACGGGAAGGTGATGGCCAGGGACAGGGTGATGGACAGGTGATGGCGCGCCTCGGGAATGGCGATGCGCATGGCGGCGGGCACGGCGATGTAGGAGGCGCTGGCGCCCAGCGTCGCCACGATCATGACCCCGCCCGGGGAGAGGCCGGCGAGCGTCCCGGCGAGCGCGCCGACGGCGGCGCCGGCCAGCGGCATCAGCGTGCCGAAGCCCAGCAGGAAGACGCCGAGGGCGCGCAGCTCGCGCAGGCGCGACGCGGCGATGATCCCCATCTCGACCAGGAACAGCGCCAGCACGCCCTTGAACAGATCCATGAACAGCGGCGCCACCGGCTCGACGCCGGCGGGCCCGGCCACGGTGCCGATCAGCAGGCCGCCGCCCATCAGCAGGATGCCCTTGTTCAGGAACACCTCGTGCGCAAGGCTGGCGCCGCCGCCCTGGCCCACGCCGGCGCGCCGGGCCAGCCAGATCCCGACGCCGATGGCGGGCATCTCCAGCAGCACGACGAAGACCGGCAGATAGGCCTCGTAGGCGATGCCGAGGCTGTCCAGATGGGCGATGCCCACGGCAAAGGTGGCCACGCTGACCGAGCCGTAATGGGCGGCGATGCTTGCGGAATCGGTGACCGGCAGCCGGCCGAGGCGGCGCAGCACCGGATAACACAGGAGCGGCAACACCACCCCCATCGCCACCACCGGAATCGCCTGCAGCAGCACTTCGCCCAGGGGAAACCGCGCCAGCTCGACGCCGCCCTTCAGGCCCAGCGCCAGCAGCAGGTAGAGAGTGAGGGTTTCATAAAGGCCCGGCGGCAGTCTCAGGTCGGAGCGCACGAGGGCGGCGAACACGCCGAGGGCAAAGAACAGGATGATGATGTCGAGGTTCACGTCGTGGGCCTCCCGAGCCCCTGTCGTTCAAGCGTTTTCCCGGCGCGATAATGCCAGTAGTTGCGGCGCGGTGGCGGCACATCGCCAGCGGAACGCGAGGCGTCGGCCGCGGGCATCAATACGCCCGCTGCGAGCGCTGCCAGTCCGCGTTGTACTGCTTCTGCCGCTGCTCCAGCCAATTCTCCCCCGACTTCTTGATCGATTCGGTCACGCCGATGCCAGCGGCGTTGATGGCCGCGCTCCACTGGCCGGGATAGTAGCTGGCGCCGGGATCCTTGTTGGCATTGCGCTGACGCTCCACGCGCGCCTGTTCCTCCCAGCTTGCACGCGCCTTCGCATTCGCCGTGGCCCGCGTCCATTCCTCGTTCCGGGCTGCGCTGATGGCCTCTTCCGGCATGCCCTTCTCGCGCGCGAGCTGTTCCAGCCCCGCAAAATTACCGGGGCCACAGGCGTTGATGTATTCCTCGATTTCTTCGCGCGTGTTGTTGCCGCTCACACGGTAGGAGCACATGCGGCCGCTCGTGCGCGCAGCTTCCCAGTTCTTCCGGTGCACGGCGAGTTGCTCGGCCGCGTATCTGGCGCGGGCGGCAGCGAGCTCCTGCTGCATCGCGGCGCCTTCCTTATCCAATCTGGCCTTCACACCGTTGAAAGCGACCTCGGCATCCGTGCCCTCGGCCAGGACCATCGTGGAATAGCTGCGCATCACGCGCCAGCGGCCGTCGGCCACGGCACGGACCGTGATGAGCCCGCCATGCGCATAGCTTCGCCACATGGTGCTGTAGCGCGGCGCGGTCTCGGCGGCGAGCAGCGCTTCAGAAGGTGTCCCCACGTGCAGGGTGAACTCGAAGCTGTCCTCATTCGGGAAGACCACGGCCCACATGTCGGTGCCGGGATTGGGCTGCTGTTTCGACGCGCTTTCCACGGGAACGACCGGGAACAGACCGATGGCGCCCGGGGGCAGCGGGACGGGCTGGCCGTCGCGGCCGACCAGCGCCAGCAGCGGCCCGTAGAATTTGTAGGTCGGGTCCCGGTCCAGCGACGGCCCTTCGATGAAAAGATCATTGCTGGTGCCGCGACAGCCGCGCGGGACGTTGCCGTCCGCATCACGCACATACGACTGCCAGACGACCGCGTTGCCCAGTACGGGCGCGATCTGCCGGCCGTCGAGATCCAGGATGCCGGAGCGCGCCACGCCCTGCTCGTCGCGCCAGCGTGCGAGCAGCACATCGCCGACGCGCTGCACCGCCGGCTTGGGCATATCGTCGCCACCCATGTATTCCAGCTTGCGCGCCTTGCCCTCGGGCGTGAACAGCGTGACATGCGACTTGCCCTTGCCGACCCCGTAGAAGAGCTCGCCGATGACGGCGGAGACGCCTCTGGTGGTGGTGTTCGTGCCTTCGCTGGCGCAGCCGTTGTCGGGTTGCAACATCCCGACGTCCTGGAGATCGAAGCGCTCCTTGCCCTCGCCTTTGCCGGCGATGTAGGTGCGGTACATCAGGCCCTGCGGGTAGCGCTCATCGCCGTGGCCGATCACCACGGCGCCGGTGGTCGAGAACGGGAGGATCCTGGCGTACTTGAACGGCACGATTTCCTTGCCGCTGGCGTCGGTCATGCCCAGCAGGGAGAGCAAAGTGCCAAGGCGGCTGGCGGGCTCGAAGCAATCGTATTGCTGCGCGACGATCTTGACGATGCCGGCGCCGCCGCCCACGGCCGGGACGGAGTAGCTGCCCCGCTCCTGCAGGAAGTTTTGCGATTTCTTGCAGCGCTTCAGGTAGTCGGGGAATTTTCCGGCCTGGGCGGGCTCGCTCCAGAGGCTGGCACCGAGGCAGACCAGCGCGGCTGCGGAAATTGTCATCCAACGCATACACCACCTCTTTTAAAAGCCCCGGGCCTTCCCGGGCAATCGCGCCAGGCGCTCAGTAAATACCGCGATTAATCACGGCCGGATCGTGGCCGAGACTGTCCGTAGCCACTCGCTCTAGCCGAGCGAGTGGGTCGATTCCTGTTCAGTGCTGCCAACTACTGACCGCGGACATCTGCCGTTCAGACCGACGCCGCCTGGTAAAGGCACAGCACGCCCGCCACCAGCAACAGCAGGAAGGTGAGGGCGGCGCCAACCATGCGGCCGAACTTGAACGAGGCGGTGAAGGACAAGGCGTAGCCGTGCAGCAGGCGCGCCACCAGCAGCGTTGCGCCCAGGCCATGCAGCACGGCCTTGGGCAGTCCGGAGACCTCCAGGAAACCGATCATGAGCAGCAGCAGGGGCACGTACTCGGCGAAGTTCGCGTGCGCGCGGATGCGGCGCAGCATGACGGGATTGCCGCCGTCGCCGAGGCTCGGGCCGCCGGCGCCGCGCATCTGGACGACGCGTGCGCTCAGCGCCAGAAAGACAAGTGACAGCAGTCCCGCATAGAGCAGGGTGACGGGCATGGCGGTTCCTCCGGGGAAAGGGCTGCCCTTGCGGCAGAAGGCGACCGGCAAGCCGGCGCCGACTTACGCTAGCAGGGCCGCGGCGACAGCGGCAACCGGGTCCGGAGGAGTGGAGGGCTGCGTCGGCTGGTGGAATGCGATGGTCCGGACGTGAAGCGGACGCAGTGGCGCCGCTGGTGAGGAAGGTAGTGGCGGCGCCGATCGCCTGAGGGGCCGGGCATGGTGCCCGGCCTTTTGAAGGGGCAGATCCGGTTAGCTGCTGACGAAGAAAATGAATCTGCCCGATGTTCCGGCCAATGCCGCGCCTAGGGCTTGTTGCCGAACAGCTTGTTGCCGCTGCCCAGGTCCTGCACGGCGCCATAGGGGCCGCAGGTCGCACTCGGCGCCCGGTTGAACAGCACCTTGTTCTGCGTGGTGGCGGATTCCAGGACGACGACGGGGCATTCGCCCGTGTTCAGCGCCACGATGTTCCGGCTCGCCGCGCCCCGCAGCGTGATGCCCTGGCTGTCGGAGAAGCGGTTGGCAATGAGGCGGTTGCCGGTGGTGTCCTGGGTCGGTGACGAGCTCATGAGGATGCCCGGGAAGCCGCTGATGGTGTTGCCGATGATTTCCGAATCCTGCATGCCGACCAGCGACACGACGATGTCGCGCGAGCGGCCCATGGTGTTGCTGTAGATCTTCCAGTCGACCGCGTTGAAGGCCTGCAGGGCCATGGCGCCGGAGATATCGTTTTTCCGGATGGTCACGTTCCTGCGCACGCTCAGGCCGGGCGCGCTGATGCCGGTGCCTTCCTCGATGAAGCTGTCGATCTTCAAGCCTTCTATCAGGATGTTTTCCAGGGGCGCGTCCGCAAACAGGACATTGCAGATACCGATTCCCGTGTCGGCGCCGTTGATGCCGACCAGTTGCAGGTTGGAATACTGGATGTAGGTGAGCTTGCTGCTGTCCGGGCTGTCCTCCCCGATAAAGCAGGAGAAGCCCGTGTGCTGGCCGTCGAAGACGACCTTGCCCGGTTCCGTGCCGTACTGCGTGGCCTGGTCGATGGCGGCGTTGATCTCGATGCCGTTGGTGACGTCGCCCGGGGTGAGGACGACGGTTCGCGCCTGTGCCGTGCCGATGGCAAGGCTGCCGACGGCCAGCAGAAGAGGTAGTGCTTTCATGGCGAGCTCCTTCCTGGAACTGAGGGGTGACGAATCCTTGTCAAAACCGCTGTGACGCCGGGGATGTCGCCGTTCCGGTTTCGGCGGGAAGACGGCGATCGGGCCGATGCAATCGGCGTGGAATCCCGCAGCGGCGGGGTGGAGGAAAGATGGGGTGAAACCGTGTGAAGAAAAAGCTTGAGATGGTGGTGGGGTGGTAGGACGGAGAGAGACCTGTGGAACCTCCCCTTTTAACCGTCGTGGTGACAGGTCGCGTCAATACGCGCCGCCACGGCGTCGGCCTTTCGACTGCCACCACTGGTCGTCATGGCCGGAAGAAACAGGTTTCTGGCCGGCGGGAACGCCGCGCCCGCCCGACCGGCATGGTATTTCTCGCGGCGCTGCAATGGCGCCGGCCGGCGCCACTCCCCCACAACAAAAACGCAAGGACACTCCCATGACAAAGCACCGGACGCTTGTTGCCTCCTTCCGCCTTCAATTGGCGGTGGCCCTGCTGGGCCTGACATCCGCCGTCGGCAGCCGCGCGGCCACCTTTGCCGAAACCGGCACGGACACCTCCATTCCCATCATCTTCGTGCACGGCTGGGCCATGAATAACAGCTCCTGGGACACGCTGGTCAATGCGTTCGTCATGGACGGGTATCCGGCCGGCAATCTCTACCGTTTCGGCTACAGCTCGCTGTTCGCCTCGAACAAGACAAGCGCCAACCAGCTCGCCAACTTTGTCAGTTCGGTGCGCGCCAACTACGGCGGCAAGCCCGTGATCGTGATTGCCCACTCGAACGGCGGGCTGGTGACACGCTGGTACCGCACGCAGCTCGGCGGTAGCGCCAGTATGAAACGCTTCATCTCGCTGGGCTCGCCGCATGCCGGCACGACCACGGCCAGGAGCTGCTTCAGCCCGGCCTGCATCGAGATGCGCCCGAGTTCCACCTTCCTGAAAACGCTGAACGGCCAGGGCTGCGACGTGTCGCTGTGGTCGGCGGCCGACGAGATCATTGCGCCCGTGACGAGCGCGCAGTGCGGCACCAGCCTGCAGACGGAAAGCGTGAAGCACATTCCACTGCTGTCCACGCCGAGCGTGTATGCGCAGATCCGGACGCAGCTCTAGGCGGCGAGCGCTATTTACCTCTGTTCAGGCAAAAAAAAGCCCGGCGGTTGCCGGGCTTTTTTATGGCGCAGGGTCGCTTCAGTTGCCGACCACGATGCTGGACGGTTGATAGGCCGCACTCAGCTTGCCGGAGTCGTAGGCGTCCTTCAGGGCCGCGCGCACCTGGTTGCCCACGGTGCCCTCGAGGCCCTTCTGGATGGTATTGCCGGACATCGGCAGGAAGACCCAGCCCTGCCAGAAGTTCATGGAGTCCACATTCGTTGCCTGGGCCAGCGGCTGGCCGACCTTGTCGTTCACCTCCACCTGCACGGTGTAGGTGTCGGTGGCCTTGCTGGGGATGACATACAGGGTCAGACCGGTGATCACGGCACCCACTATGGCGCCGCCGCCGATATCGCCGTGGTTGTACACGCGGACGTTCAGGCGCAGGTCGGCGCTGTCCTTGGTGCTGCTGTCAAAGCTCACCGAGCGGAAGAGGCCGGCATTGCTGATGTTGCTGCGGATCATGGCGATGGTCTTGTCCATGCCCGGGAGGCTGGGCGCGAGCTCCATGACGTTGGCAGCGCCCGGCTTGCCGCGGAAGAACTGCACATTGGCGTAGGCACTGGGCTGCTGGGCGGGCGTGGTGGCCACCGGCAGCTGCACCGCCGCGACCTTGTGCTGCGGGAAGGTGGCACAACCGGTGAGCAGAACGACGGCGACGAGGGCCGAGGCGCGCAAGGCGCGAATAAACAACATCATGAATCTCCCTGTTTTAGAAATGTCCGCTTAGGCCAACTAAGCGGCCGAAATGGTACGGCATGCGGGAGGGGCGGCGCACCTGCGTTCTTGGCGCCTTCAGTGTCGACGCTGCTCACGTGGGGGGCGGGATGAGATCGTCTTTCTTCACGCTTTCATGCTTAAACCGAGTGCCCTCTACAAGAGCACTTAGGGCTTGTTGCCGGACCCTTCCTCGATGAAATTATCGATTTTCAAGCCTTCGATCAGGATGTTCTGCATCTGTTGATGCGCAAAAGCGACATCGCAGATGCCGGCGCCCGTGCCGGCACCGTTGATGCCGACCAGTTGCAGGTTGGAATACTGGATGAAGATGAGCTTATTGCTGTGTCAAAACCACTGTGACGCCGGGGATGTCGCCGTTCCGAGCGGGGCGGAAAGGTGGCGATATAGCCGATGTGATCGGCGCGGAATCCAGCAGGGGCGGGGTGGAAGAACGATGCGGTGAAGGCGTGTGAAGAAAAAGATCGGGATGGAGGTGCGGTGGTAGGGCGGCGGCGTGTGGGGTTTGCCGGTCAATTCAGCGTGCGCTGATAGCGTTTCAAGCCCAAAGCCGTAGATCCCTGGCGTGGAGCTAATTCTGCTGCCATAGGCAGTCGGCCTTGAGCGAATTGTTTGGGCTTGTTTTTAATGATCCTGGCAAAGGTTGCCATGGCCTGAAGTCATCCCTCA
Organism: Moraxellaceae bacterium; assembly: GCA_029237815.1. Lineage (GTDB taxonomy): Bacteria > Pseudomonadota > Gammaproteobacteria > Pseudomonadales > Moraxellaceae > UBA2031. The sequence continues at coordinate 79,836 of JAQZBP010000009.1, read as the reverse complement.
TCTGCCTCTATTGGACGGTCCAATTTAACCGGCCTGGCTGGCCATTCTTTACTTTGCCAGCAAAGCTCGAAACGCAGGAGTACTCGGGGGAAAGATGCTCTACCTTGAGGGGGATTCCTTGTGAAGAATCTTCTATTTCCAAGTTGCATGAGCCTACGTTATCCACAGATGAAAAATTTATTAAATAAGAGTGTTCTGCGTGAGGAGTGAAACTGGCGGTGACCGCGCAATCCCTGTTCTGAGCAAATCTGGACTCACCATATGAGATTGAAAAGGCAAAAGGCTCGCCAGCCAAAACCTTTACAGGGCCAAAGACCTCTTTGCTTCCTGCAAAAAGCTTGGCCCCAAGCCTGCTCCCTTGCTTATCTGCTTTGCATTCAACGTTAGCGTGCTTAAGAATGACAATGTGCCTTCCTGTTGTTTTGGTTGAATCATTTTTCACTATAAAAGTCAGATTGGCCGCTGGTTTGCCATTTGGTGCAATGTAGGCGATCTGGCATCCACTTAGCATCAGGGTTAGAGCGACCATGAAAAAGGATAAAAGGTTCATTAAAAATCACCTGTAATTTTTAAAACCAAACGTTGGAGTAGAGTGGCGCCTGCCGCAGGCAGGCGTCCACTCGAACGAGTTGTCAGGTGATGCCCTTGGAAAGCTGCACCCAGCCATAAGAGCCAAAATCATGAATGGCGAGAGAGGCCGGTACAGGGTACGACCATCCGCCGGCTTTCCACCAGGACTCCGCTATCCAGCGCGAGAGCAGCAACGCGGTGAGCCGAAGGCCGGGGAAATCATCTGGCTCTACAAAGTACTTCTCGTCAATATCGATGAGGCCTTCGACGCCGAGATCGAGCTCAAGTGACCTCCCAGGAAATAGGCTTTGGTCCACATGATCTACTTTATTATTCTTGCCGCGCCAATAGGCCCAGACACTCGGCGCTCCACCATACTCATCTAGGAATATTTCAAGGTGCGCCTCATCGACGTCATGGGCGATCGGGACGGCTATGAGATCTGAAAGAGTGCGAATTGCTTGATCTGATAGGCGATCAAGCTTGCGCTGATACATCGATGTAAACTGCTCCTGGTTCATTCCGTATGGAACCATCTGCTGCACCTAGCGTGGAGTTAAGGGGCGCCGTCAGGCGTCCCCTTGAACGAAGGGTTAGGTAGTTGTTCAGGCTCTTTGCCTTTACTGCGCATCTTGCAGATGCAGGTGGCACAAAGGGCGAAGCCTTTGATAGCCATATTTCCGCATTTCTCAGTTAAGCATGTAGCTTGAGATATACCTCGTTTCATCTCAGGGAAGAAGCTAGCCCTCGCTGGCATATCATCAAATGACTTCCAGGTTGGGACCTGCTCATCCGGGATCTTTATGCAGAGCATCGGAAAGTTTGCTTGCTTGATGAGGTAACCCTGCATTGCATCTGCCTGCCAATGTTGGCCGCAGGCCTTGCAGCGAACCAGAGCAATAAAGGCCTTTGGAGAGAGGATCGGGGCCTTTGGATCGCTGGGGTAGAAGAAGTGACTCTTGCTGCCGATGACCTCAATAAACTTAGACGGAAGCTTTGTTGTTTTGCCAAGGACTGCATTTGGAAGCTTTTTGCATCGACAGGAAATTAGACCATCCATTGGAACACCTAACGTTAAATCGACCCCAAATATGGATCCTAAGAATTTTTAAAATCTGACGCCTAACCCAGCGGGCCTCAGGCAAGCCTTTTTTTATTAACCGTGCTGCGGAGTTAAGCGTCAAGTTTGGTGGGAAAGATGGCGAAGTCAGACGGTAGGAAGCAGGTATGTCCCTCTACCCAAACTGGCACTGCGGGTATCAGGAAACGGGCTAATAAGAAGAGTGCTTTGGAGCCTATTTGATTAGCCACCGGCCCTGCCTGAAAGCCCCCCGACGTCGGGCGACAGCGCACCACTGTACGAGAACAGGAGGCCCAGCAGGGGAAGCGACACCCCGACATGGAAGCGGTACCGGCCGGCCTCTATGGTTTTGTAGGCGGTGACCCTGGGCATGAAGGCCGTGGGAACCGGAATGCCTGCAACGGCGGCCCGGACGGGAAGCCACCGCCATCCGCCCCCGGCGGTATCGACTTTCAGGGCGAGCGTGAGCAGGCCCGCCTGCTCCACCCAGTGGCCGTCGGGCCAAGTGCCCACCGGGACGAAGGTGGAGTTCACGCGAGCGCTTCCGGCGAGCACCCGGTGCCAGTGCAGCGACTGTTCATCCGAGCGGATCGCGACTTCCAGAGAGACGGAGCTGGCGCCGCGGGGAATGCCGAAGCGGGTAGCCATGCGGCGGCCGAGCCAGCCGGCCAGGCCGGCGCCATAGGTGATCGATGCGGTGCCCCGCAGGGTGCCGCTATCCCGGTGCAGCGTTTGCAGCAAGGGATGGAGCGACGCGAAGCCACTGCCGAACCAGCGCTCTACAGCATTCATTTTCATTCCCGGCGTTGATGTCAGGGCCGCACGCAACGCGCGTAAGAGGTAATTTCCGTTGTTAGGGTCCCTTCGCCTTTCCGATCCCGCCACAGCATCGTGCCACGACAGGCGCGATGTGCGGCCACCTCAGTGGCCTGTGCGCACATCGCTTTCAGAGGCATCGATCTGGAAGCCAAGCCTGTCCTCATATCTGCCCACGGGTAGCCATACGGCGCGGAACTATTCGCCGTCGCGGATGACCCACAGCTTCTTGAGGACCCAGCCCGTGCCTTTGAACAGGTAGCCCAGCGGCCCCAGGATCTTGCGCGGCTTCTCTTCAGCACGCGGCGTGAGCTGCAGGTCGACGGCGGAATAGGCAATGTCGTTGCGCAGCCGCTTCAGGCTGCCTTCGATTGCGTCGATTTCGGTTTGCAGGCGCGTCAGCTCGCCCTCTACCGCAATGATGTCCTTGACGTCGTTGGCGCGCATCAGCAGGAGGCGCAGGCGATCGCGCAGGGCTCTTTTGTTGGTGAGGACCGCGTCGAGGTCGGCCACCTGATCCGTGACGTCCTGCACGAACACCTGGCGATGCTTTTCCTCGCCGAGCTTCGCCAGGTTGCCGAGGAGCTCGGTCAGCTGGTGGGCCGGCACGCGCAGCTTCAGGTGGGCGGTGCTGCCCTGGCGGGCGATGGAGTTGGACACGTAGCCGCCAGCGTCGGTGACGAGGCGGGTCGTGGCCTCGATCGACGCCGGGACGGAGGGCACCAGCACTTCAATCGAGGCGGACTTGATCAGTTCGCGGTGGGCCGGGGATTTCATTTCGGCAGCGCCGGCCGTTTCTTGCGGCGCAAACGAGGGCTCGAAGGCGGCCTGCTTGGCGGCACAGGCGACCTGGGTGGAGAGGGTGATGATCAGGAGGGCGGCGAGGCGAAGCGTCATGAAGTGTTGTCCTTGCTTCGCTTAGAAGCCGTAGCGCAGGCCGAGGCCGTAACCGGTAATGGTGTATTCGTCCGACGTCTCCCAGCGCGCCTTCAGCAGCGCGTCGAGTTGTTCATTGATCCGGTAGCCGATGCCGAGAGTCGCGCCGAAGGTCTCGAAGCGGTGCGCCGTTTCAGTGAAAGCGCCCTGCTTGCCACACAGGCTGGAATCGCAGGAGAGGCGGAGGCTGCTGGCCGTGGCCTCGGCTTCGGCCAGCCACTCCGCCCCCAGCCGATGCGTCCAGCGCCCGCCGAGCGTGACGCCGCGGACGGTGAGGGTGGGCACATCCATCGCGAGGCCGGTCACCGAGGTGCCGTTGCTGAAGGTGGCGCGGTCGACGGTGGCGTCGACGTCGTCGGCTTGCGCATGGCTGTAGGCAGCGAAGAGGTCGAGCGCGGGGAGGGCCGTCCAGGCGGCCTCGGCGTAGAGGCGGGGCAGCAGGTCGGCCTGCAGCGTGGAGTCCTGCGCGTCGAGGATGACGCCGCCGCGACTCAGGTTCATGCCGCGCTGCTCACGCTCGAATTCCTGCGGGCCGAGGTCGACGCCGACGCGATACGCGAGGTCGGCGCTGGCCAGCGCGGGCAGTGCCAGCAGCGCGAGTGCGGCAAGGTGAGAGTTTTTCATCCATTGATCCCCTGGTTAAAAAGGCAGAAATGCTGATTTCTAAGTTGTTTTCATTTGAGGCTGGGGGCGGGGGCTGCAGGGCTGACCCTCGTTGGGCTCACTTGGCGCATCCGCGACCCGGGCTGCAGATGGCCAGCATGGTCAGGCCCGCAAAGGGAAGAAGCGCGACCACCATCGAGGCCCCGACCGAGGCTCCGACCAGGACAAGGCTGCCATCGACAGCCACTGTAATCGGCGTCAGCAGGGTGTTCCTCGCCAACTCCTTGGCGCTCCTGTCTGCGGATATCCGGATGGCATACGTGCGATTTAATGCCTTAACGTCTTGAGCAGGGGTGGGTGCGCTGATGCCATTGGCCTTGTATCGGGTTCCCTCCAGCGCCAGCTCCACCTCGGTAAAGGCCCCATCGTCTCCCTTCTTTATGAGGCCCAGCTTGACGGCCTCTTCAATTGCCTCGGGCGGTGCGTCATGCAAGAGCCCAAACCATACCGTTCCCTTGACTGACCCCAAGGATGAAACGTGAAATTCAGTGAATTTGGCCCAGTAGTACTCTTTGAAAGAAGAGTGAAGGATGCTGGAAATCTTGGCCGGGCAATCGACTATGTAATGGAAGTCCTTCGTGAAAACGACGATCTTCTTCCTGTCTTCGGTAATCATGACCGAGGAAAAATGCTCCCAATATTCCGGTTTATGACGGTAAAGCATGGGTGTCAGAAGCGTTGGGCCATCTTCCTTGAAAGAGGCGCATCCTGACGCTGCGAAAAGCGCCGATTGCATGCCAATCAGAAAAAAGGCGCGGCGGGAGATGATCTTCTCCATGTATTTTTATCCTGGCGTTGGCGTTAATCCGAAAATAGCAGCGTCTCCACCATTTGGGCAGCCCTGCGCGGCATTGGCGAATGTGCCTACTGCGCCACCCCGTTCTGGAACTGAGGGGGGCGAATCCTTGTAAAAACCACAGTGACGCCGGGGACATCGCCGTTCCGATTGGGGGCAGGAAGACGACGACCGGAACGATGCAGTCGGCGCGGAATCCCGCAGGGGCGGGGGTGAAAGATGGGATGAAACCGTGTGAAGAGAGGGGTTGGGCTGGTGGCACGGTGGTAGGGCGCCTTCCGCAGGTCACGCGCAGGTGAGCAATGGTTCGCCATTTTCCGATCAGATTCCCTTATCTTGCTGTCATGTAGAGTTTTTCAAACTTGCCCGGAATTTCCGCCAGCTCCACCTTGAGGTAGGCAACTGAATCGATCGAGGTGAGCCATTCTAGATAAGTGTCTTCCGTCAGTTCGCTCCGGATGACATCGAAGAAGGCAAGACGCGAGCGCACCGGTAAAAAAGTTTGCTGTTGCGGTGAGGGTCGCGCGCGACCTTCACCGCATGCCGCTCACCGCATGCGGCGTCAGGCGGGCTTCCAGAAAATATAATCTGCCTCGTATTGCACCGTTTCGCGCTTGCCGAGGGTGGCGGCCGAGCATTTGCTGGCGGGCGCAACGCCGCCCTTGGTGGCCACGCGCTGGATAAAGGCGACACCGGCCAGCACGCCCGGCGTGGCCGAGGCATTGGCTTTCACCAGCTGCAGGGGAATGTTGCCGGCGCCGCCCGGGGCGATGGCGACCTGGGCGCCGCTGATCTTCGAGCCATCCTGCGCTTCCCAGGTGGCCGGCGGACCGTAGTAGCTGCCGATGGCCTTGCCGGCGCGGTCACGCAGCACAGCCTTGGGGCCGACGAACACCCACTCATTCACGGCGATGTTGTCTGCCTTGGCACGGCATTCGTAGGTGATCTCGCCGACACCCACAGATTCGAGCGAGACGGTGTGACCGGCCGGCACCTTGACGGCCTCGGCGAGCGCGTCTTGCGTAAAGACCGGTGTTGACGGGGACAGGCTGCTGCAGGCCGCCAGCGTCAGGAGGAGCGCCGCGGGCACCACGGTCCGGGCGGCAAGGGCCGCGTTCTGAAAAGCGTTCATGCGTTGATCTCCGGAGATTAAAGGCAAACTCCTGTTTGCCTGACTCGCAATACGGCAGCCGACGCATTCCGGATGCAACTGCACGGAAATTCTTTTGGGGGAAAATGTGCGGTGGTTCAGGTCGTGCGCGAAAACAGGGCGCGCAGGAATGTGACGCATTTATTGCACTTGAATGACGCGCGACATTGCGGCCTCACGGGGAGGGGCTGTTCCGGGAATGCCAAACAGCCCTGCCGGGATTTTCATTCTGGGCGCGCCGGACGAGCGTGAGAGCGGATGCGGCATGAGGTGATGCCCACGCAACTTCACCGCAATTACTGAAAAAGGCGCGCGCTACCGTCTGGAGAGTTCGCTGGGGGATTTCACTGCCGAATCTTTGGTGGTCGCCAGCGGCGGTCTGTCCATTCCCGCCATGGGCGCCAGCGGCTTCGGTTACGAGATCGCCCGCCAGTTCGGCCACGAGGTCCTGCCCATGCGCGCCGGGCTTGTGCCGTTCACCTTCAGAGACGGTTCTAAGGCCGTGTCCGAGCGGCCTTCAGGGCTCGCGCATGAAGCGATCATCAGCAATGAGCGCAAAGGCTTTTGGCGTACAGGGAGGCCTGTTTACCCTAAGAACGGGAAATACTTCGTTTTCAGGGTGAAGAAACGTAAGTAACGGAAAAGGCTGGCTGGGAAGCTCTCAGCCAGCCTTTTTTCACATCACCCGCCAATCTTCTTGTACTTAATCCTATGCGGCCCCGCATCCGCCCCCAGCTTCTTCTTCCGGTACTCCTCGAACTCGGAATAGTTCCCGTCGTACCACTCCACCTCATCCCCATCAAACGACAGGATGTGCGTACAGATACGGTCCAGGAGCCAGCGATCGTGCGATACGCACATCACCACGCCCGGGAAAGTGCCGATGGCTTCTTACAGCGCACGCAACGTTTCCACGTCGAGGTCGTTGGAGGGTTCGTCGAGGAGGATGACGTTGGCGCCGGCCCACAGGATCTTCGCCAGCTGCAAGCGGTTGCGCTCGCCCCCGGAGAGTTCGCCGACGCGTTTCTGCTCGCCAGTCATCATGCGGAACAGCGTGGTCTTGCCTGCGCTGCCGGGGCCGACACGGCAGGCTCGAGCTCATCGTTCAACGCGCGGCTCACGGGCTGGCGGCCTTACTTGCCTGTGCCGGCGCACACCAGCCCAGCGGGGGAATTTTCCGGTTCTCCGAATAGGCAGGCACCCACTGTTCATCTTTCAGTTCGCTGGCGACGGCACGGAACTCGCCGGCTTCGTCGATGAGCTCGAGCCGGAACCGGGTCGAGGTGGGCTTGATGGTGATGACCAGGTATTCGGGCCGTTCAATCACATAGGCTTTAGGTGGCTCGAGTGGTACGGCAGAGGTATACGAGCTGTCATATAACGGACGGGCATTTTCTGGAATCGGGGTGCGACCGTCGTTCTTGATAAATTTCAGGAAGCGGAAACGCAGGGATTCGCGATGGTTCAGTGTGAGGCGGGTTTCGAAAGTGGCGTACTCTTCAATCCGGGAGGTGAGATCGAAAGATTGTTTGCAGCGATCGGCATCGGCAAACCGGAGTACATCGTAAATCTTGAAGTCAGTTCGGTTGATGATTTCAACTTGCGTGACGGGCATGTCGCTTGTTGGCGACAGAGGCCGTCCTTCTGCCGCCATCTGCCGGAGTACGGCGGCTTCCTTACGGCTCCCGCTGTTACCTAGGATGGCGAGAGGAAGCAAGACCGTATCCGTGGCAACGGTGGTGGCGCCGTAAATCGCGAGGAAGGGATACAAAATAATCGGAAATTCGAGCTTGTTGGGTTCCTTTGCAAGTGCGGGGAAGAAGTCCCGCGTGCCGGCATAAATGTAGTTTCGTCGCTCGTGCGGCTTACTTTTTTCCTTGTCAAGGGCGGTGAATGAGCTGCAGCCATCAAGCAGCATGCCGAGCAAGGCGACGGCAAGCGTATTGCGCCCCGATTTTTTTATTTTCATGCTATTCATTGTGGGCGGCGGGTCCGCCAATTTAAGGGGCGGTCAATTGACCGCCCCTTTCGTTTAACCACCAATCTTCTTGTACTTAATCCGATGCGGCCCCGCATCCGCCCCCAGCTTCTTCTTCCGATACTCTTCAAACTCGGAATAGTTGCCGTCGTACCACTCCACCTCATCCCCATCAAACGACAGGATGTGCGTGCAGATGCGGTCCAGGAACCAGCGATCGTGCGATACGCACATCACCACGCCCGGGAAGGTGGTGATCGCCTCTTCCAGCGCACGCAACGTTTCCACGTCGAGGTCGTTGGAAGGTTCGTCAAGGAGGATGACGTTGGCGCCAGCCGACAGGATCTTCGCCAGCTGCAAACGGTTGCGCTCACCACCGGAGAGTTCACCCACCCGCTTCTGCTGGTCGGAGCCCTTGAAGTTGAAGCGGCCGATATAGGCGCGCGACGGCATCTCGTAGTCGCCGACCTTCATGATGTCGAGGCCGCCGGAGACTTCCTCCCACACCGTCTTCTTGTCGTCCAGGTTGTCGCGGATCTGGCCGACGTAGGCGACCTTCACGCTCTCGCCGACGATCACTTCGCCGCTATCGGGCTTCTGCTCGCCGGTGATCATGCGGAACAGCGTGGTCTTGCCGGCGCCGTTGGGGCCGACGATGCCGACGATGGCGCCCTTGGGCACGGTGAACGAGACGTGCTCGTACAGCAGGCGGTCGCCGAAGGCCTTGGAGATGTCCTTCACTTCCACGATCTGGTCGCCCAGGCGCTCGCCGGGCGGAATGTAGATTTCCTGCGTCTCGGCGCGCTTCTGGAATTCCTTGCTGGCGAGCTCGTCGTAGGCGGACATGCGCGCCTTGCTCTTGGCGTGGCGGCCCTTGGCGTTCTGGCGCACCCATTCCAGTTCGCGCTTGAGCGCCTTGGCGTGGGCTTCTTCCTGCTTCTGTTCGGTCTCGAGGCGGGCGGTCTTCTGTTCCAGCCAGTTGGTGTAGTTGCCCTGCCAGGGAATGCCGTGGCCGCGGTCGAGTTCGAGAATCCACTCGGCGACGTTGTCGAGGAAGTAGCGATCGTGGGTGATGGCCACGATGGTGCCGGGGAAATCCTTCAAAAAGCGCTCCAGCCAGCTCACTGATTCCGCATCGAGATGGTTGGTGGGTTCGTCCAGCAGCAGCATGTCGGGCTTGCTGAGCAGCAGGCGGCAGAGCGCGACGCGGCGGCGCTCGCCCCCGGAGAGCTTGCTCACGTCGGCGTCCCAGGCGGGCAGGCGCAGGGCGTCGGCGGCCTGCTCGAGCTGGTTGTCGAGGTTGTGGCCGTCCCAGGCCTGGATGATCTGCTCCAGCTTTTCCTGTTCGGCGGCGAGCTTGTCGAAGTCGGCGCCTTCTTCCGCGTACTCGGCGAAGACTTCATCCAGGCGCTTCATGGCGTCCAGGCATTCGCGCACGCCGTCTTCCACGTTGCCGCGCACGTCCTTGGTTTCATCCAAAGGCGGCTCCTGCTGCAGGTAGCCGATCTTGATGCCGGGCTGGGCACGCGCCTCGCCCTGGATGTCGGTATCCACGCCGGCCATGATGCGCAGCAGCGTGGATTTACCGGCGCCGTTCAGGCCCAGCACGCCGATCTTGGCGCCGGGGAAGAAAGAGAGGGAGATGTCTTTGAGGATTTCGCGTTTCGGGGGAACGATCTTCGAAACGCGGTTCATCGTGTAGATGTATTGCGCCATTACTGCACCTGTTGAGAAAGCCAAAAACGATAGCGGCCGCGGGGGTCCGGCGTTGCAGGGCGCGAGTTGTTGCGATCGCGCCACCCTGCGCCTTGGCAAATGCGTGGCCCCTGGCGGGCGCCGCGCTGAACCGGATCCTGGAGCGGTGTGGGTGACAAGGCCGGAAGGCCCCGGCCGAAGTGGCGGGAAGTATAACCGCCCGGCGGGGGTAGGCCATGGGCGCGCGGCGATGGCGCAGGGTCGGTCGCCCGGAGTCGGTGTCCGAGCGGGGTCATCGGGCCGTACCGGTTCAGTGCTGCACTCGCGTGCCGCGAAACGCCACAGACGGCGGCCATCGGAATTGCCGATCCGTCAGGTCGACACAGGACGGGGCTGCGGCGGTGGTCCGGCAAGGACGCAAAACACGACGCTTCGCGCCCGGATTTTCATAGCCTGCGTATATTCCCGCTGCGCCGGAATCATTAGAGTCGGCACCAGGACGCCACCGGATCGGCCGTCCACAACAACTAAAAATCAGACTCCACAGGCTTCCTCATGCGCCGCCTTTCGCCTCCTTCCCTGTGCCCGCCGTTTGCCCGCCGGGCCCTCGTCACGGCCTGCCTGCTCGGCCTGCTGCAGTCGGCCCAGGCCGCCACCTATGCCGTGACCACCGAGGCCGAGCTGCGCGCCGCCATCCTCAGCCTCAACGGCACCGCCGGCGCGCACTTCATCGACATCCGCTCCAGCATCGCCCTGACGGATTCGCTGCCGGCCATCACCAACGCGGTGAGCCTCCGCGGCAACGGCTTTTCGCTCGAGGGCCAGAGCCAGCACCAGATGCTGGTGCTGGGCGACCCGGCGGGTGTCGGGCCGCGCATCCTGGTGCAGGTCAGCAACCTGACGCTGGCCGGCGGCCTGGCCCAGGGCGAGGCCGGCAGCGCGGGCGGCGGTGGCGGCCTCGGCGCGGGCGGGGCGCTGCTCGTGAACAGCCGTGCCGACGTGCTGCTCTCCAACGTGACGGTGATCAACAGCGAGGCCGCCGGCGGGGCAGGCGCGCCGGGCCTGGGCGGCGACGGCGGTGGCTTCGAAGGTGGGGCCGGCGGCACCGGCACCGTGGCCGGCAGCGCCGGGGACGGCGGGTTCGGCGCCGGCGGCGGTAGCAGCCAGGCGGGTGACGGCGGTGACGGCGGCTTCGGGGGCGGCGGCGGGGCCGGCGCCACCGGTGGCGCGGCGGGCACGGGCGGCGGCGCGGGCGGCACCACGGGCGGTGGCGGGGGCGCCGGCTTCGGCGGCGCCATCTATGTGGCCGATGGCGGCAGCCTGTCGATCAGCAGCGCGAGCACGATCAAGGACAATGACGCCAGCGGCGGCTTCCGTGCCGGCGACGCCGCGGTCGGGACCGCCGCGGGCGACGGCATCTTCCTCGGCGGTTCGGGCAACCTGCTGCTGCGCGTGGGCGGCAGCCAGGTGCTCACCATCGAGGACAGCATCAGCGACAGTGTCGGGACGGGCCTGCTGCCCGCCAGCAGCTACGCGCAATGGAACGTGCTGGTGGCGGGCGGCGGCGCCACGCTGCGCGATGCCGCCGACCCGACCTCGGGCCTGATCTACGGCCAGGTGGTGCTGGGCGGCGAGAACCGTTTCAACGGCAACCTTTATGTGGAAGGCGCGGACGTCCTGGTGCGCAGCATCGGCGCGCTCGGCACCGGCAGCGGCGTCGTCGCGCTCAACGACGGCGGTCTGCTGCTCTCGGATGGCTTGACCCTGTCCCGCGACATCGTGGTCGACAACGGCGGCGCGCGGGTCGGCGTCACCTCGGGCGAGGCCGTGCTGGCCAGCGACATCTCCGGCAGCGGTACCGTCGTCAAGAGCGGCTCGGGCGACCTGGTGCTGGCCGGCACCTCCAGTCATGTCGGCAGCTGGCGGGTGAGCCAGGGCGCGCTCGTGCTCGACAGCGATGCCCGCCTCGGCGGCAGCAGCCTGGAGCTCGATGGCGGTCGCATCCGCTTCGCCGACGCGTTTGCCCTGCGCCCGATCACGCTGCTCTCGACCGGGACGATCGACAACGGCGGCTTCGACATTGACCTGTCGAGCATCAGTGGCTGGAACGTGTCGCTGGACGGTACCCGCCCCTACCTCGCCTTCGATGGTGACGGCACCACCACGCTGACCGGCACCCAGACCAGCACCGGCGACACCGTGATCCTCGACGGTCGCGTGGCGGGCGCCATCGCCACCGGCAGCCTGCACGTCCACGCGGACGCGGTCTACGATCTCGGCGGCGCCAACCGCACGATTGCGGCGCTCAACGGCGTTGGCACCGTCGAGCTGGGCGCGCAGCGGCTGACCATCTCCCTCGGCAGCGAGGACCCGCCACTGGACGCCGCTTTTAGCGGCACGATCACCGGCACCGGCGGCGTCACGATCACCCGCAGCGTGCTGCCCCCCACCTTCAACCCGCTGGCGGACTTCGCGGCCTACGGCGCGCAGTCGCTGGCCGCCGGCAACACCTACAGCGGCGGCACGACGGTTGATCTCGGCGCCATCCTCAACATGGCCGATGACACCAGCATCGGCACCGGCCCGCTCACGCTCGCGGGCGGCGCCTTCTCCAGCCAGCAATCGAGCAGCGACCTCGACATCACGCTCGCCGGCGGTGGCGGGGTGATTGGCGACATCACGCTGAACGGCGTGATCAGCGGCGTCGGCAACTTCGTGAAATACGGTGCCGGCACGCTGACGCTCACCCGCGCCAACACCTATCTCGGCAATGCCGTCGTGATGGGCGAAGGCAGCTACCTCGCGCTCGCGAACCCCAACGCCCTGGGCAGCGGCAACCTGCAGCTCACCATGGGCGGCGGCCTGAAGGTGCTGACCGATACGGTGTCGCTGCGGCCGATTCAGATCCTGAACGGCATCGGCGTGGTCGATGTCGGCACGTATGACGTGCAATCCGTGGGCGGCATCACCGGATCCGCCGCCGACAGCGCGCTGCGCAAGGAAGGGACAGGGCGCCTGCTCCTCACCGGCACCCTCGACCTGCCGGGCGGCGTCGACATCGCCGCCGGCACGCTGCAGGTCGGCAACGGCGGCGCGGGCGGCAGCATCAGCGGCAATGTCGGCATCGCCAGCGGCGCGCAGCTCGTCATCAACCGCTCGGGCGCTCTCAATCTCGACGGCAACATCACCGGCGCCGGCAGCGTGCTCGTCAATGGCAGCGGCACCGTCACCTTCAATCCCGGCGAGGCCAACACCTTCCTCGGCGGTCTCACCGTGCTGAACGGCCTGGTCGGCGCCTACAGCGAGCGCGGCCTCGGCTTCGGTACCGTCACGCTCGACCAGGACGGCGGCATCGTGCTGCTCGGCGACATCGACCGTGACATCACGGTCGGCAGCGGCGGTGGCCGCCTGGTGGTGAACGGCAGCGACAGCTTTGTCTACGACGGCGATTTCGCGCAGACCGGACTCTTCACCAAGACGGGCACCGGCACGCTGGTGTTCACCGGACTGGCCGGCAGTGGCGGCGACGTGCACGTGGCCGAGGGCACGCTGCAGATCGGCAGCGGCCTCAAGGGCATTCTCGCCAGCGACGTCGCCGTGGACACGGGCGCCAGCCTGGTGTTCGGTCGCAGCGACCTGACGCAGTACGGCCAGGTCATCAGCGGCGACGGCACTGTGATCAAGCAGGGCGGCGGCGAACTCGTGCTCACGGGCGACCAGCTTTTCACCGGCACCTTCCAGGTCGAGAGCGGCAACCTGCGCGTCGGCCTCGGCGGCAGCACCGGCAGCCTGAACGGCGATGTGGACCTTGCCGCCGGCACGCGCGTGATCTTCGATCGCAGCGACGCCTCCGTGTTCAGCGGCGACACCAGCGGCGCCGGCCTCGTGCAGAAAAGCGGGCCCGGCCTGCTCACCGTGCTCGGCGACTTCGCGCACGCGGGCGGCACGCAGGTCTACAGCGGCGAGCTGCAGATCGGCGATGGCGGCACTGTCGGCAACATCAGCGGCGCGGTCGGCCTGGCGCTCGGCACGCGGCTCGTGATCAACCGCAGCGACGACGTCACGGTCGCCGCCGATCTCGCGGGCGCCGGCCTGCTCGTGCAGCGCGGCGACGGCACCACCGTGCTCACCGGCACTAACACGCAAACCGGCGGCGTCGTCATCGAAGGCGGACGCCTCGGCGTGGACAGCGACGCGCGTCTGGGTAGCGGCGAGCTCATCATGGACGGCGGCCTGCTGCGTTTTGAGGCCGCCTTCGACGACCTGCGTGCGATCCGCCTGCGCGCCGGTGGCGGCGGGCTCGACACCAACGGCTTCGATGTCGCCTTCGACAGCCAGGTCAGCGGCAACGGCCTGTTCATCAAGGACGGCGCGGGCCGCCTCAGCGTGACCAGCCTGCTCGGCAGCAACGTCAGCGTGCTGGGCGGCGAGCTGCGCGTCGGCGATGGCGGCACGCAGGGCCTGCTCACCGGCAACGCCTTTATCGCAACCGGCGCGACGCTCAGCCTGGACCGCAGCGACGTGGTCAACTTCACGCGCGCACTCACCGGCAGTGGCGACCTGCGCCAGCTCGGCACGGGCGAGCTGCGCCTGCCCGGGGACAACAGCGCCTTCGCCGGCCACACCTGGGTCGACAACGGCAGCCTGCGCCTCGACGGCCTCCTCGGCGGCGACCTGACCCTCGCGGCCGGCACCGGGCTGCAGGGCACCGGCACGCTGCTCGGCGACCTCGACGCCGGCAACGGCCGCGTGGCGCCGGGCAACTCCTTCGGCACGCTCAGCATCGGTGGCGACTTTACGCTCGGCGCCGGCAGCGAGCTCGAGATCGAAGTGGACGCCAGCGGTGCCACCGATCGCGTCGTCGTCGGCGGCACCGCCACGCTGGGCGGCACGCTGACGGTGCTGCCGCAGCCCGGCGACTACACCGTGGCCGGCTGCTGCAGCTACACCATCCTCACCGCGGGCGCGGTGACCGGCAGCTTTGCCACGGTGAACAACGAGCTCGTCTTCCTCACCACCAGCGTGGCCTACGGGCCGACGGATGTGCAGGTGGCGTTCGCGCGCAACAGCATCGCCTTCAACACCGTCACGCTGAACTGGAACCAGCAGCAGGTGGCGACCGCCATCGACGCGATGGAGGCGGCGAACGCGAGCGATCCGCTGGCCGCGCGCATCGCGCCGCTGTCGGCGGAGCAGGCGCGTGACGCGTTCTCGGCGCTGAGCGGCGACAGCCTGCTCGTCGCCGCCAACGCCGGCGCGCGCAGTGCGGCGCGCTTCAGCCAGCTGCTCAGCCGACGCGGCAGCCGGCTCGGCCTGGCCTCGCGCGGCGGCGTGGCGAATTTCCCGCTCGCCGACCTCAACACCCTGCGCCAGGGCACGCTGCCGCAGCCGCCGGCGGTGCCGGCCGCGAGTGCGCCGATGTGGCGCTACGACGGCCCGACCTCGCGCATCGAAGGCGTGTGGGTCGACGCGGTGGCGGTGGAGACCAGCGAAAGCAGCGACGACAGCGTCGGCAGCGCCGGCGGCAGCCTCTCGGGCCAGCTGCTCGCGCTCGGCGTGGACGGCTACTGGCGCGACGAGCTCCTGCTCGGCTTCGCCGCCGGCACGCTGGACGGCGATCTCGCCTACGACAACCGCGCCGCCGAAGGCACGGCCAGCGCCACCTTCGCCGGGCTGTACGGGCGCTGGGACAGCGGCGCCGGCCTGCAGTACAAGGGCGCGCTCAGCATGGCCGCGCAGGACAGCGACGTGACGCGGCGCATTCCCTTCGGCGGCACGGTGGCGCGCACGCAGGGCACGCTGGCCACCAGCACGCTCAGCGCCGCGTTCGAGGCCGGCCTGCCCCTGCACGTGGCGAGCCTCGGCCTGCGTCCGCATGCGCTGCTGAACGTGCAGTTGCTGGAGCGCGACGCGCTGCAGGAAGCCGGCCCGGCGGATGTCACGCTGACCGCTGCATCAGGCAGCGAGATGCTGGGCGAATTCGGTATCGGCCTCGAGCTCTCGCGCCCCTGGCTGGCCGGCGACACGCGCTGGGCGCAGCTCAATGGCGGCCTCGCGCTGCTGCAGCCCTTCGGCGCGACGCAGGGCGAGCAGACACTGCGCTTCGGCGGCGCCGCCAACACCTTCACGGTGAAAAGCACGGCCGATGACAGCGCCGCGCTGGCGCTCTCCGTTGGCGCCGAGGTCTACCTCACCACGCAGCTGGCGCTGTGGGGCGGTTACGAGGGCCGCGTCAGCGGCAGCAGCGACGAACACAACGGCGTGCTCAGCATGCAGTACAGGTGGTAGGCATGAAGCTGCAGCGATTGATCCTGATGGGCGGCCTCGCCGCCGTGCTGGCGGCCTGTGGCCTGACGCCGGTGGCGAGCCGCGTGCCCGGTTATCTCACCACGCCCAGGGGCCAGCTCCTGCAGGACGCCGAAGGGCGCTGCTGGCGCACCGCGGAATGGCGTCCGCTGCTGGCGATTCCCGAGTGTGATCCGGAGGTCGTGCGCGCGCTGGAAGAAGCCGTCGCGGCGGAAGCGGAAAAGGCAGCGGAGGAAGAGGAGGCGCCGGAGGCCGCGCCCGAAGAGTCGGTCGCCGCGACTGATGAGGCGGCGGACGAGTCCGCTCCGGTCGATGCGCCGTCAGGCGATGCGCCGGCCGCCCTGCCGGTGAGTACGGAGCGCGCTGCCGCGGCGGCGGCCCTGGCGGCCAGCCTGGGCAGCGACAGCGCCGCGGTGGCACCGGATGCCGCGCGCACGCCGCGTTACCGCGACGAGGTCGTGTTCGAGCCGCTGGTGCTGAACTCCGACGCCTCGTTTTATTTCGGCGACGACCAGCTCACGCAGGAAGGCCGCAACGCCGTGGTCGAGGTTGCCGGCATCCTCAAGGCGCGGCGCGCGCAGGACCTGAAGATCACCGTGATCGGCCATACCGACCGCGTCGGCGCGGCCGCCGCCAACCTGGCGCTGTCGCGCCGCCGTGCGCTCGCGGTGAAGGCGGCGCTGGTGGCGCAAGGCATTGCCGCGGCCAGCATCGAAACCGCCGGCATGGGCGCCAGCAAGCCGGTGACGGCGCCGGACCAGTGCCCGGACCGCCTGGTGAAGTGCGAGCTGATCAGTTGCCTGAAGCCCGACCGCCGCGTCGAGATCCGCACGCGCGGCCGCCTGCCCACCGGCACGCGCCAGGTGCCGCTGGGCGAACGCCGGGAAGTGCCGCGCACGCTGCCGCGCGCCACGGTCGGCGTCACCGCCGCCGTGGCCTGTCCGGCGGGCTGAGCCGCAGCGCGGCACTGCACAGCGCCCGCAACACCCGCCGGCACTCAGCCTCCTGACAGGGCGGTGCCGGCCATCTCCTGCTCCAGCCGCTCCAGATTGGCAGCCGCCGCGTGATACCAGGCCGGGCTCGCATCGATCGCCTGCTGGAAAAAGCGCCGCGCCTCGCGCAGGTCGCCGCGCAGCCACGCCACATAGCCGACATTGTTGAGCGCCTCGTGCCGCGACACCTCGCCGCGCAGGCCGAGCGCGCGCCGGTAATCGCCCTGCCAGGCCACGGCCTGCAGCAGGTTGTTGCGCAGGCGCGCATTGCCGGGGCTCAGGCGCACCGCCTGCACCAGCAGCGCTTCCGCGCCGGCGTAGTCGCCGGACATCAGCCGCGAATAGCCGTAGTTGTTCAGGATGGACGCCTCCTGGGGCTGCACGGCCAGCGCCTGCTCGTACCAGTCGCGCGCCGCCGGATAGTTGGCGCGCATGTCGGCGACGAGGCCCAGGCCGTTGAGCGCGCGCCAGCTTTTCGGGCGCTGCAGCAGCACGCGCGCGAGCTGCGTTTCCGCAGCGCTGATGTCCTGCAGGCCGAGGTGGGCAATGCCGAGGCCTTCCATCGCGTCGGCATCGAGCGGGTGTTGCGCCAGCACTTCGCTGAACACGGCGAGCGCGGGGCGCGCCTCGCCGAGGCCAAGCCAGGCTTCGCCAAGCCCGATGCCGGCGTCGTGGCTCTCGGGAAAATTCTTGCGCAGCTCGTGGTACTGCCGCAGCGCCTCGCGGAAGTCGCGGCGGGCGAGCGCCTGCGCCGCGCTTTCAGAGGGCGTGAGCGCCGGCGCGGTGGCGGTGTCCGCCGGCGTCGCGACCGGCGAGTGGGCGCAGCCCCCGAGGGCGAGCAGCGCCAGCAGCGGAAAAACGCGCGTGAGTGTGGTCATGGTCAGTGGCTGCCCCGGCTGATGATGGCGACGAAGATGCGGATCACGGCGGGCCCCAGCAGCACCAGGAACATCGCCGGAAAAATGAAGGCCATGATGGGAAAGATGAGTTTCACCGGCAGCTTGCCGGCCTTCTCGCGGGCGCGCTGCATGCGCACCAGGCGCAGGTCGTTGGCCTGCTCGCGCAGCGCGTGGGCGATGCTGGTGCCGAAGTGCTGCGTCTGCACGAGGATGCTGACGAAGGCGCGGATGTCGTCCACGCCGCTGCGCTCGGCGAGTCCGGTGAGCGCGGCGTCGCGCGCACGTCCGGCGCGCAGCTCCAGGCTGAGCAGCCCGAACTCTTCCGCCAGCACCGGGTGCGAATGCTCCAGTTCGCGGCCGACGCGCTGGATGGCGGCGTCCAGGCCGAGCCCGGCCTCCACGCAGACCACGAGCAGGTCCAGCCCGTCGGGAAAGCTCTCGGCGATGTGCTGCTGGCGCAGCTCGGCGCGGTGCAGCAGGTAGAGGTTGGGCGCGAAAAATCCCGCCGCGGCAACCACGGCGACCGCGGCGAGGCTGGGCAGCGGCTGCGCCGCCAGCCAGCCGGTCGCGAGCAGCAGCGCGCCGGCCAGCAGCGGCAGGCCGAGACCCAGCATGAGCTTGGCGGCGAGATAGAGGCTGAGCGCCTGCGGCTCGCGCAGGCCGGCCTGCACCAGGCGGCGGCGCAGCTGCGAGTGCTGCCAGTCCTCCACGGGCAACAGCAGTTGCGCCAGTGGCTCCGCCACGCGCACGGTGAAGCTGCTTTCGCCCGCATCGCCATCAGCGGCCACGTTGGCGGACGCGGCAATGGCAGCCAGGCGGCGCCGCCGCGGGCTCAGGAAATCCAGCAGCCAGGCGCCGGCGGCCAGCACCAGCAGCAGCGTGGCCACGAACACCAGCGCGAGCAGCACGTGGTGCAGGGTGGCGGGGGCGGACAGCGGGTTCATCGAAAGCCTCCTTGCGCTAGACGCGGAAATTGATCATCTGGCGGATCACCCAGGCGCCGAGCGCCATCAGCAGGAGCTGCGCGACGATCATGGCGATGCCGATGCGGTGCTCGATGAGCACGCGCAGGTAGTCCGGGTTCAGCACCATCAGCGTGCCGGCCATGACGAAAGGCAGCGCGATCAGCACGCGCGCCGAGTAATGCATCTCGGCGGAGATGGCCTGGATCTCGCGGCGCATGGCGGCGCGCGAGCGCATCACGGTGGCGATGCGGGTGAGCACCTCGGCGAGGTTGCCGCCGGTGGTGCGCTGGATCAGCACCGCGGTGATGAAGTAGCGCAGCTCCTCGCTGCCGGTGCGCTCGCCGAGCCGGCGCAGCGCCTGCTCCAGGTCGATCCCGAAGTTCATCTCGTCGAAGCAGGTGCGCAGCTCGCCGGCAATGGGTGCCGGCATCTCGTCGGCGGCACTGCGCAGCGCGGCGGTGAAGGGATTGCCCGCGCGCATGCTGCGCGCCAGGTAGTCCATGGTGTCGGGCAGCAGCTCGGTGAAGCGGCGCAGGCGCGCCGCCTTTTTTTGCTGCACGTGCAGGCGTGGCAGCGTCAGGCCCAGCAGCAGCGCCAGCGGCAGTGCCACGAACAGCGGCGCCGGCGTGAAGCGCAGCAGCAACGCCGCGAGCACGGACGCCAGCACGAGCTGCACGGTCAGATACTGCGCCACGCTCATGGCGACGCCGGCCTGCTCCAGGCGCTCGTGGGCGCGCCGCGCCAGCGGCAGGCGCAGCAGCAGGCGCTGCAGCAGGGGCGACTCCGCCAGCCGCACCTCGCGCAGCAGGTTGAGCGCCGCTTCCGGCGGCGTGTCGGCCGGCACCAGGGTGCGCAGGCGCCGCGCCACCGTGACCTTGCGCTGCAGGTTCAGCGTCGCCCACAGGCTGGAGAGCGCATCGGCCAGGGCCAGCAGGCCGACGAAGGCAAACAGGTAGACCAGATAGCGCGCAAGTTCCGCGGTCATCACATTCATGGCGGCGCCTACTCGTAGATGCGCTTCGGGTCGAACAGCGCGTCGCTCACCGCCACGCCGCGCTCGGCAAAGCGCTTCAACATCTGCGGGCGCAGGCCGGCGGCGCGGAACTCGCCACGCACGCGGCCGTCCGCGTCCATGCCGCGGCGGGTGAAGGTGAAGAGCTCCTGCAGCGTGACCACGCTTTCCTCCATGCCGGTGATCTCGGCGATGGAGGTGACCACGCGGCGGCCGTCGGCGAGGCGCTCGGCCTGCACCACGAGGTCGATGGCCGAGGCGATCTGCTGGCGTACCACGCCCGCGCCCAGCGTGAGCCCGGTCATGCCGACCATGTGCTCGAGGCGGGTGAGGCAGTCGCGCGGCGTGTTGGCGTGGATGGTGGTGAGCGAGCCGTCGTGGCCGGTATTCATGGCCTGCAGCATGTCCAGTGCCTCGGCGCCGCGCACCTCGCCGACGATGATGCGGTCGGGCCGCATGCGCAGCGCGTTCTTCACGAGATCGCGCTGGCGGATCTCGCCCGCGCCCTCGATGTTGGCCGGCCGCGTTTCCAGGCGCGCCACGTGCGGCTGCTGCAGCTGCAGTTCGGCGGAGTCCTCGATGGTGAGGATGCGCTCGTTGTCGGGAATGAAGCTGGAGCAGACGTTGAGCAGCGTCGTCTTCCCGGCGCCGGTGCCGCCCGAGATGATGATGTTGACGCGCGCCTTCACCGCCGCCGCCAGAAACTCCGCCATCGGCGGCGTCAGCGAACGGAAGCGCACCAGGTCCTTCACCGTGTACGGGTCGGCGGCGAACTTGCGGATGGAGAGCAGCGGGCCGTCCAGCGCCAGCGGCGGGATCACGGCGTTGACGCGCGAGCCGTCGGGCAGGCGCGCGTCCACCATGGGGCTGGACTCGTCGATGCGCCGGCCCACGGCGCCCGCGATCTTCTCGATGATGCGCTTGAGGTGCTCGTTGTCCTGGAAGGTGATGCACGTCTTCTCGAGCTTGCCGCGCCGCTCCACGTACACCTGCTTCCAGGTGTTGACGAGGATGTCGTTCACGGTGGGGTCGCGCAGCAGCGGCTCGATGGGGCCGTAGCCCAGGATCTCGTCCTGGATGTCCTGGATCAGCGCTTCGCGTTCCTGCTGGTTGAACGGCAGCTCCTGCCGGTCCATGTAGGCGTACACGATGCGGCCGATCTGCTCGCGCAGCTGGGCAGGCGCGAGCTGGTCCAGCAGGCGCAGGTTGATCTGGCCCATCACGTCGGCGTGCAGGCGGCTCTTGAGGGCCTGCAGGTCCTGGCGGGCCTGCAGCAGGTCGGGGGAAAGGCGGGTCATGGCAGCTCCTGGCGGGCGCGGGGAAAGACGGCTCAGCTCGCCGGCGTCGGCTGCGGCTCGAGGCCGCGCAGGCGGTCCAGCCAGCGCGGGGCGCGGCGGCGCGGCGCGGCCGCTTCCGGGTGGCGCTGCCGCCACAGGTGCAGGGCCAGGCGCTCGCAGTCCTCGCCGAGCACGGATTGCGGCGCGGCGCGCCACAGCGGCAGGCCCTGGTCGCCGGCGGCGAGCGCGGCGGCGTAGTCGTTGCGGATGCGGTGCATGCGCGTAATGCCGAGCGCGCGCTTCATCTGGTCGACGGTGGTACTGCCAAGGCGCGACATGGCGCGGTTGCTGACCACCTCGATGCGCTCGGCCGGCACTTCGCCCGAGGTGGTGAGGTAGTTCATCAGGCGGCGCGTGTCGCGCAACGCGCCCAGCGTGTTCTGCGTCACCAGCAGCAGGCGGTCGCTGGCGGCCAGCGCTTCCAGCGTCCAGTCATTCATCACGCGCGGCAGGTCGAGCAGCACCACGTCGTGCTCCATCGCGGCGGTGTCGACGAGCTTGCGCACGGCGGCCGCGGACGCCTCCATCGGGCTCAGGCCGGGCGGGGCGGCCAGCACCTGCACACCGGCCTCGTGCTCGCACATGAGCGCTTTCAGGAACACCGGGTCGAGGCGGTGCGCATCACGCAGCGCGTCCAGCACATGCGTCTTAGGCTTCAGGTCGAGGTAGTGGGCGAGCTTGCCGAACTGCAGGTCGAAATCGATCAGCGCGACGCGGGCGCCATGGCGGCGCGCCAGCGCGGCACCGACATTCACGGCCAGCAGCGAGGCGCCACTGCTGCCGTGGCCGTTGCAGAGCGCGATCACCGTGGCGCAGCGCGCGACCGGCGTTGCCGCCAGGCGGCGCTCGTCCTGCACGCCGGCCAGCGCGGCCAGCAGCTCGGACGGCTCCAGCGGCTCGCGCAGCACGTCGCGCACGCCCATCTGCATCAGGATGCGCATGAGCGAAGGCGAGGCGACCTGCCCGATCACGAACACCGGCGTGCCGGCGTCGAGGCGGGCCAGCAGGGCCTGCAGCACCGGCAGGTCGTCGCCTGCCAGCGCCGGCAGCTCGTAGAGCACCACGTCGGGCGCGGGGCCGTCGTCGAGGTCCGGCGTGCTGCCGGTGGTGAGCAGCGTCGTCATGAAGTCGCTGGCACCGCCCAGGCACTGGCGCAGCGCGTTGGCCGTGTCCGTGCTGGCCGGTGCGGCCAGGATGTGCAGTTTGCTGTGCATGGCTCTTCCTCCTTGAATCGCCGGTGCCTAGAAGGCGGGGGTGTGCAGGTCTTCGCCGGTGCGGGTGACGCGGACCGCGGGCAGCACGGGCGGACCCGTCCAGCCGAGGCCCGCCAGCGCCGTGATGACCTGCGGGTGCGGCACGTCGTGAATGTCCAGCGTCACGCTGCGCACGCGGTTCTCCTCCGGCGCGGACGGATTGCCCGCGCCGGAACAGCGGTAGTGCACGTCCACCTGCGCCGCGCCGACGAAGGGCGCGTGCGCCTGCACCCGGGCCAGCAGCGCGGCGCAGCTGCCGTCGCTGCAGTGCACCGTGGTGACGGTGGGCGAGGTCGCCGCGCAGCTCTGCGTGGAAAGATCGGCGAGCGGTGCGTTCACGATCAGGTGGCGGGCGCCGTCGCGCGCCGCTTCGCTGACGCGGTTCCAGGCGAAGTAGGTGAGGGCGAGTTCCATGGTGCCCAGCACCACGAGCAGGAAGACCACGAAGGTGAGCGCGAACTCGATGAGCGCCGCGCCCTGCTGGCGGCTGCTATTCGCCGACATAGCGTTCCTCGCTCCGCGCATTGAGGGTGGGCTGCGCGACGCCGAGCAGCGGAATGGTGGCGCCGAAGATCGAGGGATAGGCGACGCTCGCCGACACCTGCACGACGCAGGCGGGGGCGGCGCCCGGCACCGTGCGCGGCAGCACCGAAATGGAGAGGTCGCTGGCGGTCATGCCGGCAATCAATACGGTCCCTTCGCCGGGCTCGCTGCCTGAGAGGGCGAGCTGCGTCGCGGTGGCGCTCGCCGTGCTCCATTGCGGGCCGTCGCTGCAGTCGGCGTTCAACGCCTGGTAGCTGCGCCCGAGGTAGCGCGCCGCCGCCTCCACATGGCGCACGAGCTGGTGCTGCAGCAGGAGCGCGCGGCCGATCTCGGCCATGGCGAAGAGCACGGTGAGCAGCACCGGCAGCACGATGGCGAGCTCGACCATGGCGACGCCGCGGCTGGCGCGTCGCGTGCACAACAGGCGGGAGGGGCGCTTATTCATAGAGCTGCACGTCCACGTGGAATTTGTCGCTGCCGGCGGTTTCCCAGGCCACGAACTCGCCCCAGGCGCGCAGGTCGGGCGGCCCTTCGGCGCGGTGGTAGAGAAAAATCTTCGCGTAGCCGTCCGGCTCGCGCACCGGTCCCTCGCTGCGGCCGCCGAGGTCCATGGAGAGACAGCTCAGCACGGCGACGGTAAGCAGGCGCCGTTCGCGCACGCTGCCGCTCGTTACGTGGCCGGCGGCGGGCGCGCCGACGTAGGCGGGCGCAACGTTTGGCAGCAGCCCGGAATCGAGCTCGTGGTTGTAGACACTCCAGCGTGTCGGCCGGTTGAGGCCGGACCAGCCGTTCGGCGCCGGCACGCCCGGATGCGCGCCACTCCAGTAGCCGCTGAAATCCCAGTCGCCGTTGCCGAAGCGGTTGTCGATGGCGCGCGTGGTGGCGTCGTGCGGATAGCTCACCACGTTGGGCGCCGGCGGATACTGCCGCCACTTGCCGTTGAAGTTGCCGTCGTAGTCATCGAAGCGCGTGTTGAGCGCATTGGTGGTGGGGCCCGCCATGGCGCCGGGCTCGGTGGTGATCCAGGGCGCGCCGCAGCCGGCGCCGTCCTCGTTGGCGAGAAGCTGGCCGAGCGCGTTGGCGCCGCTGGCGCCGTTGGGCGGCGTGACGAAACCGAAGTTGCCCGTGGTCCACTGGCCGGAACCGCTGCCGCGCAGCTCGATGCCGTCGCCGGGACGCATCTCGTCGCGGAAGGTGGTGCCACTGCCCTCAAAGGGATCGCAGATGGCGATCGGCGGCACGTTGCAGGTGTAGAAGTTGCGCCCGCCGAGCGCGCTGGCGTTGAGCGCCGCCTCGGAAGGCGCCGGCACGCCGAGCGCGGAGAGCACCGGCAGGAAGACGAGACCGACGCGGAAACGGCCGGCCGCGAGCGCAGGATCCAGCGCGATGCGCACGTAATGCGCCTCGTTGTCGCTGGTGGCGAGGTAGCGGCCGGCGCCGTCCGGCGCATCGCTGCAGTATTTCGTGCTGAAGGGCGGGTCGTACTTGCCGCCGGCCAGGCAGTAGAAGGTGAAGGCGGCATCGGGCAGCTCGCTGTCGCCGAGCAGCGCGGCCACGGAGGCGAAGCGGCTGTCGTGCTGCAGCAGGTGGCGCGCCGCGGCGCGGGCGCGTTCGCGGGCATTGCTGCCGGCGTCGAGTTCGGCGGCGGCGGCGAGCGCCGCGGCGTCCACGGCGTTCTGCATTTCCGAGCGCAATGCATAGAGCCGGCCGACATCGATGGCCAGCGCGGCGATGCCGAGCAGCGCCGCCATCAGGAGTGCCGCCAGCACGAGGAAGGCGCCGCGCTCGCGTGAAGGACCCGCGCTCCCCCCGTCCCGGCGGAATGCCGTGGCGTGCAGGCTTCCCGGGCGTGGAAACGCGCCGGTGCGCCGCAGAGGCTGTCGCTCGCCGGGCCGGGGGAAAGGCGGAATCCGGTGCGGAGTCATCGCGCCCTCATTTGCCGGTGCTGATGATCAGGTGATCGCGCGTGGCCTCGGGGCGGCCCTTGCGGTAGTCCTTCAGGGCCTGCTCCATCTTCTGGCCATCGCTGACGGCGACGGCGCGCTCGCGGCGGCCGGCCTCGGGATCGAGCGCCTGCGCCTGGATGTTGTGCTGGTTGCTGAAGCCGAAATCCGGGCGCAGGTGCTCGCGGCCGGCGCAACCGGCCAGCAGCAGCGCGAGCGTGAGCAGGGCGGTGGGTTTAGCGCGCATTCTTGTTCTCCGGTGAGTTCGGGTCGGCATTCAGCTGGTGGCCGAAGCTGCCGTCGATGCCGCCGCGGTCGGGCGCCGCCTGCGGGCGATCCTTGGGCGAGCCTTCGACGCGGCCGAGCAGGTACTGGTCGATGTCGGAGGGCGGCGTGAAGATGTCGGTGGGCGCGGCCAGCCGGCTGCGGTGCACGGGCTTCACGAGGCGCGCCGTGACGACGATGACGAGCTCGGATTCCTCGCGCTGGAAATCCGTGGAGCGGAACAGCGCGCCCAGCACCGGAATATTGCCGAGCAGCGGGAACTGGCTGATCGCGTTCTTCATGTTGCTCTGCATGAGCCCGGCGATGGCGAAGCTCTGGCCGTCGCCGAGTTCCACCGCGGTGCCGGCGCGGCGCGTGCTGATCGCCGGCACCGAGATGCCGCTGCCGACGCTGAAGGAGTTGGAGGGATCGATGGCCGACACTTCCGAGAGCAGCTTCAGGTTGATGCGGTCGCGGTCGATCACGGTGGGCGTGAAGCGCAGGCCGACGCCGAACTCCTTGTATTCCACCGTGATGGTGTTGGTGATGCCGGCCGCCTGCGCCACGGGAATCGGAATCTCGCCGCCGGCAAGAAAGTTGGCCTCCTGCCCCGAGAGCGCCACCAGGTTGGGTTCGGCCAGCGTCTTGGCGAGGCCTTTCTTCTCCAGTGCCTGCAGCGTGATGCTGAGGTTGTCGAAGGGCGAGCCGGTGTCGAGGTAGGCGAGCGCGCCGAAAGCGCCGGTCAACGGCAGGCCGCTGCTGAAGGCCCACTTGCCGTTGTTGTCGAGCACGGCGGTGCGGATGCCGAGGTCCTTCAGCGAATTGCGCGAGACCTCGGCGATGCGCGCCTCCAGCATCACCTGCTGGCTGCCGGCCACCTGCATCAGGTTCACCACGTTGTCGGCCGGCACGAAGGAACGCGCGATGGCCAGCGCCATCTCGAGCGCGGCGGCGCTCGAGGCCTGGCCGGCGAGAATCACCTTGTCGTTGGAATCGCGCACCTCGATGCGGCCTTCCTCCGGCAGCGCCTCGGCGATCTTGCGCTTGATGCCGTTGCGGTCGTAGCTGACGGTCACGCTCATCATGGCGGTCTGGTCGCTGCCCTGCGGGCGCAGCGTCAGGTTGGTGCTGCCCGGGCGGATGCCGAGCACGAGGATGCGCTGCGCCGAGAGCAGCTTGATGTCGGCCACCTCCGGATTGCCGATCACCGCTTGTTGCAGCGGCACCGGCGAGGCGATCACCTGCGACTGGCCGACCTGCAGGTGCAGCTCCTCGCGCTGGCTGCTCGCAAAATCGAGCGGCACCGGGTCGGTGGTTTGCGCCCGGGCGGGCAGGCCGGGGGCCAGCAGGGCCATCACGGCCAGCGCGCCCCACACGCGACTTCTCATCATCACTCTCCTTGTGACCGGTATTTTTTAATCAGCGCGGATCAGGGCGCGGCCCGGGCGCCCTGGGTGGAGGCCGTCGTCGTGGGCGTGTCGACCACCGTCTGCTGCGTCACCTTGAGGCCGCGGATCATCTCGATCTCGTGCGCGGCAGTGGCGGGCGCCGCCGCCGGGCGCAGGCCGGCCGGCACGCGCCGCTCGCGTTTCACCACGCGCAATTCCACCGGCGCCTGGCTGGAGGGCCCGAGCTGGCGCCAGGTGATTTCCTGAGTGGCGAGCAGCGAAGCGTCGAACTCGTTGCGCAGCAGCAGCGACAGCGAACCGGTGGCGAGCGCGAGCGCGACTTTCTGGCCGGATTCCGGATCGACCAGCAGCGTCACCGCCTTCACGAGTTTCGGATCGGTCTTGTTCTCGGCGCTGTTCTGGCCGATGCCGATCACCGGCACGTTCTGCAGCAGCACTTTGGTGGCGGGAATCTGGTCGGCGCGGCCGGCGGCGGAGGTGTGCAGCACGTCGACATAGCTGCCCGGCATCACGAAGCCGGAGACGCCGGAGATTTCCGATACCGGAATGGAAATGGCGCGCTGGTCCTCGGGAATGCGGCTGGCAAGTCCGCCACGCGCGCCCTGGCCGGAGAGCTTGTAGGCGAGCACGATCTCGCCCTTGCGGATCTCCCGCAGCGCCACCGGCGGCAGCGGGTCCACCACGGCGTCGGCGCTGGAAAAGGCGCCCTGCGGCAGCGCGTCGGCGGGCCAGTCCACCGTCTTCAGCATGAGTGGGTCGAGCTTGATGCCGGGCTGGATGTCGTGCGCGGCGACCACCACGGGCACGGTGCGCAGGCTCAGCACGCGACTCGGCGTCGTGTGCGGGCGCATGAGGTTGTTGACGAGCAGCACGGCAAGGCTGCCCATGACGAGGGCGACGGCGAGCATCAGCAGCGGGCGTTTTTGCAGGGGCATGGATCGAGCTCCGGGGCCTGGAAGGTGACGGGTCAGGACGGCAGGCCGGTGCCGGCGCGCAGCACGGCGATCAGGGTGCCGGCGGCGATGGCGAGCGCGTAGGGCAGGCGCGGCGCGGGCGCTGAAGCGACGGGCGTATAGACGCCGCGGTCGATGCCGACCAGCTCGCGCAGGCGCAGCAGCGTGTGCCGCGTGCGGCCCTGCCAGACCATGGAGGCGAGCGCGAGCAACAGGCCGCAGGCGGCGGTCAGCACCAGCACGTCGGGGAGCAGCGCGGGACCGGTGAGCGTGGCCACGGCGGCGAGCAGCTTGACGTCGCCGGCGCCGAACCAGCCCGCCAGCCAGAACAGCAGGCCCAGGCTGAGCGCGACGGCGAGCGCGAGCAGCGCCAGGAGCAGCGCGCCGCCGCCCTGCAGCCACGCGGCGAAGACGAGGCCCGCGGCAATGCCGCTGAAGGAGAGCCAGTTGGGAATGGTGCGGGTACTGAGATCGGAGTGGATCGCCGGCAGCAGCAGGCAGACCAGCGCCGGCAGCAGGAAGGGGTGGTGCATGTCGGTACGTCCCTGAATCGGAAAGCCACCGTCGTCCTGACGGAGGTGAAACTGCACGGTACGGATACCGTGCAGGAAAGTGCGCTCAGCCGCCGGTGCCGGTACCGCCCGTGCCACCGGTGCCGCCGGAGCCACCGCCGCTGGCGCCCGCGGCGTTGAGCGCGGTGTTGACGTCGGAGAAGGCGCCGTCGACATAGCCGCCGAGCGTGGCGACGGTCGCGACCGCGATCGCGGCGATCAGCGCGACCATCACGCCGTACTCGACCATGGTGGCGCCGGACTCGTCGCGCAGGAATTTCTGGATAAGGTTTTTCATGCAGGTTCTCCATAACCTTTTGGAAGGCGTGAAGGAGGCGCCTCGCGGCAGCTTCCTTACCGCCGCACAGCTGAGGTCTGTGCGAAGCGAGTATATGCACACGGCCGCGGCGGAATTTGTAAGAGAGATGCGCATGTTTGTGTTGGAGATGTCGCGAAAAAATTTCACAAACACCGCAGCCTGTTTCGCAACGCGCGCAATCGGATTGGCAAGCACTGTCAACGCTACACCGGAGTGCTGACAGGCTTACAGAAAACGCGGTCGGTCACGCGTCGATCCGGTTTCAACGTGTTGCAAACGGTGCGGGTTTTGCGCCGCGACCGCATCATCGCGGCCGTTGTGACCGGCACGCCATCCCCCGTCTCCCTGATTGCCGCGCACAAACGACAACGGCGCCCGAAGGCGCCGTTGCAGCGGGGCGATACGTGTTGCGCGCTAGGGCTTCAGCACGCAGTCGGGGCGCGGCACGCTCCCGCACTTTTGCACGCCCTCGGTCGTCACGCGGCCGTAGGCGTTCAGGAATTTCTTCAGGCAGGCCTGGGTCTCCTCGTACTTCTGCAGCTCGGCGGCGCAGCCGTCCTCGGCCTGCACCGGAGCGTCCTCATCCACTTCCTCGCGCGCCGGCGCGGCGGTTTCCGCGTTCGATTGCGGCTTCGCCGCCTCGGCGGCCTTCATCACATTGACCTGGGTGGTGTCTTTCACCACGGCGGATTTCTGGTACTTCGGCGGGACTTCCTGGCCGAAATGGACCCGGCCCTGTTCGTCTTTCCACTGATAGACCTCGGCGTGGGCATTCGCGGTGAGTGCGGCCAGCAACAGCAGGGCGGCCCTGGTCTTCATGTCGGCTCTCCTTGTTGGTTCCGTGATGACCACGATTGTGGCGGCGGCCGGCGTCAAATGCCATCGGGCAGGTGTGCCGCGACCGGCAGCAATTCGCGCATCCGGTCTGCGATGAAGCGGTGCAACTCCGCCTCCAGGCCGGGCGGCGTCGGCAGCGCGAAGGACAGGCGGTATTTCAGCAGCCGGCCCTGGCGGGCGGTCAGGTAGATATGCGATTCGACGTCGCGGCCGCGCGCCGAGAAATTCATCCAGGTGTGACGGAACGTCTGCACGCCGACGACCTCGTCCTGCGTGCCGCGCAGCAGCAGGTTCTGGTAGGCGCCCTGGCTCGCCATGTATTCCACTTCCTGCCGCACCTGGCGGAAGTGGGCGTCGAAGGCGGCGTCCGCCGTGCCTTCGGCCCAGTCGGTGCGGTTGGCCGAGTACACATACACATCGGCCCAGCCGGCCTCGCTCTGGTAGCGGTAGCTCTGCCCGAGGCCGGGCGTGCGCTGCTCGTAGTCCATCTTGCCGACGGCGCGCCAGGTCAGGGAGGGAGCCAAGGCCGCGGCGCGCGCGGCGGTGCCGGTTACGGGCGGGGTCGTGCTGCAGCCGGCGAGGGCGAGGAGGGTCAGGCAGCAGAGGGCGAGACGGCGCATGCGGAGTCCTTTCGATGACGGGAAGAGTGCGCGCCTTCGCAGCGGGAAGACGCCGCGCCATCCTCCCGCGAATGCCTGAGTCCGTCCATGCGCCCGGGCGCGGGCGGCAGCCCGGGCGGGGCCGCCGGCCTCAGACCGTCGCGGCGGCGGGCACCTCGTGGCGCCGGCCGCCGAAGCGCTGGCGGTATTCCACCATGGTGAGCCCGGTCTCGCGCTTGAACAGGCGCTGGAAGGAGCTCACGTCCTCGTAGCCGACCTGCCACACCACCTGGTTGACGGCGACGCCGGTGGATTCGAGCTGGTCCTTGGCGGCCTCCACGCGCAGCTTCTGCTGGTACTGCAGGGGCGCGAGGCCGGTGGCCTGCTTGAAGCGGCGCATCAGCGTGCGCGGCGTCAGGAAGAGGCGCGCGGCCAGGGCGTCGAGGTCGAAGGCCTCGGTGTAGTGCGCCTCCAGCCAGGCCTGGGCGCGGGTGATGGCCTCGTCGCCGTGATCCTGCGGCGGCAGCCACTGGCGGAAGGCGTTCTGCCCGCTGGTGTGGCCCTCGGCCAGCATCAGCTTGGCGGTGCCGGTGGCCACGGCCTCGCCCTGGAAGTGCCGGATCAGCCAGAGGATGGTGGTGGAGAAGGACTGCGCGCCGCCGCCGGTGACGATGCGGTCTTCCTCTACCAGCAGGTTGTCGATGCGCAGCTCCACCTGGGGGAAGAGGGCGCGGAAGGCGGCCTCGGCGCGCCAGTGCGTGGTGGCGAGCTTGCCGTCGAGCAGGCCGGCGGCGGCGATCAGGAAGCTGCCGGTGCAGCAGGAGGTGATGATGCCGCCGGCCGCATGCACCTCGCGCAGCCACTGCACCGTGCGGTGCTGCGCGTCCAGCCCGGCCTGCATGCGCGCCGTGCTGAAGATGGCGGGCGGGCCGGAGGCGATGATGGCGATATCCACCGATTCCGGGTCGGGAAGGTCACTCTTGGCGGGCAGCACCAGGCCGTTGGTGCCCTGCACGGCGACACCGCCGTCGGACACCAGCAAAGGGCGAAAGCGAGCGTCCACCTGCGGCATCTGCTGCGCCACGTAGTTGGCGGAGGTCAGTACGTCCAGCACGCCCATGACGCCGGAGAGGACGCACTGGGGGCTCATGACAATGGCGGTGGCGATATCGGCAGTCATCGGGGGTGCCTTGGCAGTATCAGCATTGATAATGGCGATATTGCCAATGCCGGGCAGCAAAGGGCAAGCGCAGGATGAAGCCATCGATCGCCGGGCCGCCCCGCCCGGCCAGGAGCGCAGGCAGTAGCCGCTCCGCCCGGGCCCCGGCCGGCGACCGCTTCCCGCGACACCATGAGCACAGTGAGGTGAACCATGAACCGCATCAGCCGCATCGCCCTCAGCAGCCTTCTTCTTATTGCCGTGGCCGGCACGGCCCGGGCCGGTGGCGACGCCGACCTGCTGGCGCAGAGCGACGCCATCGCCGGCACCGAGGCGCCCGCCCTGCGCGCCCGCTATGAGGCCGGCAATGAGGCCTTTGCCCGCGGCGACTTCGCCGCCGCCTTCCGCGACTACGACTACGCCGCCTGGCAGGGCTCGGTCGCCGCCGCCAGCCGCCTCTGCGTGCTGGACGCCTACGGCATCGGCACCACGCCCAATCCGGTCAAGGCCGCCTTCTGGTGCGAGCGCTCGGCCGAGGCCGGGCATGAGCTGGCCGGCGTGCAGCGCTACCTGGCCGAAGACCGCGTGGTGGGGCCGTAAGCCCGCCAGGCAATTCATAAACGACTAGCAACGGGCGCCCGCGTGGCGCCCTTTTTTTGCGGGCGCGCCGCCGTCGCTTTGAGGGAGCGCCATTGCTGCGCCTGCAACGCGTCGCCCCCGTAGTCGACCTGGCGCCGGCGGCTGGCCAAGGCCCGGAGCGAGGGGCACCATTTCCGGAACGACACACCGGCACGACACGGCAGCACAGGAGCGGGGCAGGGAATGCGCAAACGCGGAACGATCGTCACCTGGAATGACGAAAAGGGCTTCGGCTTCATCGCGCCCGAGGCGGGCGGCGCGCAGGTGTTCGTGCACATCACGGCCCTGCCGCGCGGCCGGCGGCCGGCGCCGGGCACGGCGGTGCAGTATGTCGAAGGCGCGGGCAAGGACGGCCGGCCGCGGGCCCAAGACGTGAGTCTGCCGGGCGGCGGGGCCGCCATGCCGGCGTTGCGCGCGCTCATCGTGATGACGGTGTTCCTGCTGGCCGTCGCGCTCCTGGTAGCGCTGGGTTATGTGCCGCCGCTCGTGATCTGGACCTATATCGGCGCGAGCGCCATCTCCTTTCTCTTTTACGGGCGCGACAAGCTGGCGGCGATGCGCGACTGGCAGCGCGTCGCCGAGAACACGCTGCACCTGGTGGACGCGCTCGGCGGCTGGCCCGGCGCCCTCTTCGCGCAACAACTCTTCCGCCACAAGTCGAGCAAGCGCTCCTTCCGCATCGTGTACTGGGTGACGGTGGCGCTGAATCTTGCGCTCCTCGCCTACCTGCTCTCGCCCTGGGGTCGGCAGTTCCTGCTGGTGCTGCGCTATCTCGTGCAGTGAGGGAGTGGCGAATGAATGCCTGCGTACACCGCCCGCGTGACTTCTTCCGGAGCTGACATGATTGCTACTTCCCCGGGCGCTGCGTCGCCTTTCACGATCAGTTTGCCTGAGTGGCGCGCCGGTGGCGGCACCTTCACCTATCGCGGCCACGAGATTTTCACGCGCAGGGGCGGCGCGACCGACGCGCCGGTGCTGCTGCTCATCCACGGCTTTCCGAGCGCGAGCTGGGATTTCGAGGCGCTGTGGCCGGCGCTGGCGGCGCGCTACCGCGTGCTCACGCTGGACCTGATCGGCTTCGGCTTTTCCGCCAAGCCGGCGGACTACGACTACCGCATCCACGACCAGGCCGATCTCTGCGAGGCCTTTTTGCGCGCCGAGGGCGTGCGCGACTACCACGTGCTGGCGCACGACTACGGCGTCTCGGTGGCGCAGGAACTGCTCGCGCGGCAGGCCGAGGCGGCGCACGCGCCGCGCCTTGGCAGCGTCGCGCTGCTGAACGGTGGCCTGTTCCCGGAAACGCATCGCGCGCTGCTGATCCAGAAACTCATGCTCTCGCCGCTCGGCCCGCTGCTGGCGCGGCTCGGCAACCGGCGCTCGCTGTCGCGCAGCTTTCGCTATGTGTTCGGCGCGCACACCCAGCCCTCGCCGGCGCTGCTCGAGAATTTCTGGACGCTGCTCATGCACAACGACGGCCGCCGCGTGCTGCCGCGGCTGATCCGCTACATCCTGGACCGGCGCGAACACCGCGAGCGCTGGGTGAGCGCGCTGGTACGGACGACGGTGCCGCTGCGCGTGATCAACGGCGCCGCCGACCCGGTGTCCGGCGCGCATATGGTGGCGCGCTACCGCGAGCTCGTGCCGCAGCCCGACGTGGTGTCGCTGGAGGGCATCGGCCACTACCCGCAGTGCGAGGCGCCGACCGCGGTGCTGCAGGCCTACCTCGCGTTCCGCGATGGCCTCGCGCCCGGCCGCGAACATCTGCCGGCCGGGCGCTGACGGCCGCACAGCGAAGGAAAAGAAATGGTCGCATTCATTGGCGTGTTGCTGGGTCTCGCCCTGCTGGTCGCGCTGCTGCGCCACCGGCAAATCGCGCGGCTGCGCGCGCGGCGCATCGACACCTGGCGCTTTCCCGCCTCGGTCTCACGCAAGGTGAAAGAAACCTACCCGCATCTGGATGACGCGCAGGTGGGCATGGTGATGGACGGCCTGCGCGCCTTCTTCGCCATCTCGCTCGCGGCCAAGGGGCGCATGGTGGCGATGCCCTCGAAAGCCGTCGACGTGGCCTGGCACGAGTTCATCGTGTGCACGCGCGCCTACCAGGAGTTCTGCACGAGCGTGCTCGGCCGCTTTTTGCACCACACGCCGTCCGAGGCCATGAAAACGCCGACGCTGGCGCAGGAAGGCATCAAGCGCGCCTGGCGGCTCTCCTGCCTGCACGAGCGCATGAACCCGGACCAGGCCGTGCGCCTGCCGCTGCTCTTTGCCATCGACCAGGTGCTCGCCATCCCCGACGGCTATCGCTACCTGCTCAATTGCGCCGCGGCGGCCGCGGCCGCCGGTGCCGGCGCGGACGGCGTGGTGTATTGCGCCTCGGATATCGGCTGCAGCAGTGGCGGCTGCGCCAGCGGTTGTGGGTCTTCGTCCGGCCACGACGGCGGCGGCGATTCCGGGGGCGATGGCGGCGGCTGCGGTGGCGGTGGCGACTAGACTCCTTTCATTCCCTATCGGCCTCGTTCCGGGAGCATGCCCATGCAAGCCCGCATCAGCATGATCACCCTTGGCGTGCGCGACCTGCCCGCCGCCACGCGCTTCTACGAGCAGGGCCTCGGCCTGCCGCGGATGGCCTCGCCGCCCGAGGTCGCCTTCTTCACCCTGCAGGGCACCTGGCTCGCCCTGTTCGGGCGCGAGGCGCTGGCCGCGGACGCCGGCGTGACCGCCACGGGCAGCGGCTTCCCCGCCTTCTCGCTGGCGCACAACGTGACGAGCGAGGCCGAGGTCGACCGCGTGCTGCAGCAGGCCACGGCCGCCGGCGCCGCGCTCGTGAAGCCGGGGCAGAAAACGGGCTGGGGCGGCTACGCGGGCTACTTCCGTGACCCCGACGGCTTCCTGTGGGAGGTGGCGCACAATCCGCACTTCTGGGTCGGCCCGCCTGATACATCCGGCTGACGCCGGCGCCGCGCCCGGTTAGGCTCTCCCTCATAAAGATGGCCGTCCCGTGAGACTGCCCGCATAACAACAAGGAGGTTGGCGTGACGCCTTATCGCACTGCCGTGATGGCCCTGCTGCTCGCCCTGGGCGGCAGCGCCCTGGCCGACAAGCCCGACGTGTTTCGCAACGAGACCGCGGGCTTCCAGGTGGTGAAGCCGGCCGGCTGGACCTATGCGACCGCCGCGCAGAACCTCGAGAACCTCAAGGCGATCAAGCTCAGCGACGCGGAGTTCCAGGCCGCGATGCAGAAGTACGCCACGGCGCCTCTGGTCGTCATGACCAAGTTCAAGGAGCCGTATGCGGACGTGAATCCCAGCTTCAAGGTGACGCTGAAGCCGTATGGCCCGATGAAGGGGCTGTCGCCGGTGCAGCTCATCAGTCTGGTGATTCCGCAGTTCCAGAAAGCCTTTCGCGATTTCGAACTGGTGCAGCCGCCGGTGGAAGTGGAGGTGGCCGGCATCAAGTCGTCCTATGCGCGCATGAACTACACGATGGACACGCAGACCGGGGAGAAGTTCAGCCTGACCTCGGAACTGTGGATCGTGCCGCGGGGGGATTACTTTTTCATGCTGGGGGCGGGGACGCGGCGGGATGAGAGGAATGCGAAGCGGGGGGAGATTGCGGAGATATTGAAGACGGTGAGGGTGGAGTTGTGAGGGGGTGAGGGGCTGGGGCTGGGCTTTATTCATGGTCCGGTTCGAGGCTGCTGCGGAACCTTCCATGATGGGCGATATTTTGGAGTCTAATTCTTGGTGCTGTTATGCGCAGTTAGGAGCTTGGCGGTTGGTGGTCGGAGTTAGGCGAAACTTTTTAGATATCGATTGGGCGCGGCATTTTGGGTTCATTTGGCTTTAGATTTCACGGAAGGTTATGAAGATCTACTTCACAGACTACTTTGATGTGAGTCCCGCGGACTTGGATGCCTATGGGGCCTTCAACATTTCTCTTATTAACGATCTTCCTGTATTTGTTGATCCGTTTCTGCTCTTTAACAGCGAAAAGGATGAGTACAAGAAGCTTCATTCAGAGATCGTTAGGTACGTAACATTTCTTCGTGATATGGCCGCCGAGGAAGGAATTCGAAAGGGGCTTCTGAAAGCGTGGTACA
This sequence comes from Moraxellaceae bacterium, assembly GCA_029237815.1. Taxonomy (GTDB): domain Bacteria; phylum Pseudomonadota; class Gammaproteobacteria; order Pseudomonadales; family Moraxellaceae; genus UBA2031. Next base: position 44,072 of record JAQZBP010000009.1, on the reverse strand, counting down.
GGTTTCCGGAAGTTAAGCAGACCTGGTTTGGTTATAGCAGAGTTGGCAATGGTGGTTCGGGTCTTGGCGATAACTTCGGTCAGGCGCTACACGAGAACCTGCATACCATATTTAGCGACTTTGGGAATGAGCAGATTACGAGAGGAAGTCATCTCGAAAAGCTGTGCCTAATAAAGGATGGTGTTGGAAGAGACAACATTAGTGACTTCGCAACAAATTTAATTAAAGGATTCCTCTGTCAGTACACGCAGGAATTTGCTGACATTTACCTTGATTCCAGTCGAACCAAGGTAGTCCCCGTAACTCACGTTGAATTCAACTACGAGACGAGAAGTTGGAAAAATAAGAACTTCAGGCTTCCATATATTGATGGTGATTTTGTTCTTCTAACGCCGAAAGACATTCTCACCAAGGATGAGGCGTGGATTAACAAGCACGACATGATTGGTGATTTTGATGAGGTCTGTGCGTCTCTATCGAACGAAACACTGAGGGCTCAGGTTAATGATTATCTACTTAGGTTATTGCCAAAAGATCCAAGGAAAAAGGAAATATCTGCCGCGGCTTCAGCAACGTTAAGGAAGTTTCCAGAGCTCATAGATCGGTATATTCGCTACAAGGAAGACAATGGAGATAGAGCAATAGCTCTTAGTGAGGAGAGGGTAAGAGAGACTGAAGATGTCTTCATTCAGCATGTGCGAGATTTGGTAAAAGATCTAAATGATTCTGGTGCCTTCTATCATGAGGATCCAAATACCTACGCCTCCTCCTTGAAGCGCGTAAATTTTCTCAAGCAAGTAATTGAGAATAACGATGGCTATAGGTTCTTCTACGTCAAGGGGCAGCCCGTAAAGCGTGAGTCGGATCTTCAGCTAATGTTCAGGCTTACATGGTACGCAGCAAGTGAGGACGTCAATAGCGAAGTAAACAATGGCCGGGGTCCGGTTGATTACAAGATATCTAGGGGATCAAGAGACAGCACGCTTGTGGAATTCAAGCTCGCGAGCAATTCAAAGCTAAGGCAGAACCTAGAGAACCAGGTTGAGGTCTACAAGGCAGCCAATCAGACTCCGAACTCAATCAAGGTCATTATGTGCTTCTCTCTTTCGGAAATGCGGCGCGTCATTTCAGTGCTAAATGAACTTGGTCTTGCTGGTAGGGATGATGTTGTTGTTATCGATGCTAGTAGAGAAAACAAAGAGTCAGCATCAAACGTTCGGTGAAATCTAAAAAATCTATGTAGGCGCGCCGGCCCTTACAGGCCACGGCCTGAGCTAAAAAGTTAGTGAGAAGATCATGAGCTTAAGAAGAAAAATTGCCGCGGCACTACTATCTCTCACTCTAGTGGGAGCCTGTTTCGGGTTTGAAATAGATGGATTTAGGAGCGGCATGTCCGTGTCTGATGCTGAGGCAGTCGCTGCACGTCTTAGCTTCGACTCAACAGTAAGGGAGGGCAACTCGATAATGTTGTCCGATCACCCCTCGCGGCTGAACCCAAGAACCTACTCGTTATCGTTCTGTTCGGGCAGGCTGAGTCGGCTTCAAAAGCACATAAACCCAACCTTCTCCACATTCGTCAGACTGGTTAGCGAAGAAACCCAACGTCGCGGGCCACCAACTACAGCGTGGGCAAGGCCATCACCAGCAACCTCAAGGGTAGAGGCAAACTCGGTGGTGTTCGTCTGGAAGGAGAACCGAGAGTATCTAGTCACCGAATACATCGAGTTTCCCGCCAATAACCAAGTGTCCCTCACGTATGAAATCAGGAACTCTTGCTGGCAGCCTCCAATTGCTTCCGATCACTGACAGCTCGTTCAAGCGGGTGCCTACCGGCGCCGATTAACTCCAGCGTATGAAAAAAGGAGAACGGCCATGAAAAATGGAGCATCAATTACAGCATTATCTGTAGTGACGGCGCTTGCTTCTTCGTTGGCCGACGCGGAGAGCAAGACCCCTCAGTCGCTCTACTGCACCGGGGAAACAAGGATATTGTTCGGCCAGAATGCACTAAACCAAACAAGTGCCTATTTGGAATTGGGCCAAACCAGCACGCATCTAGAAATCAACGGGGTCGGGTTTGGCTCAGGCCCGGGGAAGCCAAAAATGCTTTCTGCTACACAAGCTCACATGCCTATCACACTGAAATCAGCAGTCGAGGGTGGTCCTGAGTTGAAGGCCCAGATATCGCTTGATATCTACTCTGGAGCGCTTTCCGTTGTCTACTTCGATGATAACAAGAACTTTAAGCAAGCCTTTCGTGGCGACTGCAAGAAGGCAGTGCCGCTTCTCAATATCTAGGGCTGAACACTTGTTCGACTGGGCACTCACCACGGCGGGCGCCACTCAACTCCAAGGTTAGTGGCGTTCTGGCAAGGAGTCTGAGATGAGCCAACCACTAGTAGAAGTTGGCCAGGTCTTTTATGGAGTCTTGGCAAAGTTGGTCAGAGACCATGACGGGAACAGAAGAAGAGTTATGTCTCTTCCAGGTCAGGTCGTTCCCGCCGGTCTATATGTTGAGTGCTCAAAGCCTGTTAGGGAGAGCAGTCCTATGGGGACGGTTTTCAAAGTTAATGTTCGGGTCGCTGCAAAGCCGGGCAAAGGGCTTTATCTCTGTGCCCTCAAGAAGGCCGAGCTCTTAACCGCCCCTGAGTGGGCAAGTATTTACGGCGGCAGGTCCATCGAGGAGTGCCGCTAACCAGCCGTTCAGTGCAAGATCACGCGGAGAACTCTGCGTTAGGCTAATAGCTATCGATTGACAGCAGGACTCTCTAACTTTGGACCCCCATCATGCGGACACCTGGCCTTCTTATTGCTCTTGTAATTGCGGCGCTTCCGGCCTCAACTTTGGCACTGGAGGGTCTCGATAATGGCCCGGGAAAGCCATGCCTCATCAAGGGGAAAAGCTGTGACGCGCGGCTTCAGGCTGCCCATCTCACCCGTAATAGGGAGCTCGAGGAAGAGGCCCAGTTGACCATGCAGATAGACCTAGTCGAGAGCGCATTGGAAGGAAAGGAGTCGATCAGTCCGCCCCATGTCGTAGACCAAGTCAAACGCTTGGGTCCCACGACGCTCAAGAAGCTTTGGAAGAATCTCCATTACCAAACGGTGAAGCACCTGCAGGCCCGAGGGGCGCAAAGCCATACCCATTGCCTGCACCCTGAAAAGTTTATGACCGGGGCAGTTGTGGTTGGTCAGATGCTGATTGCTGAACAGGGAGATGCCGTATTCGAGAAAGCTGCCGCGGCCATTAAAGCTCATGCCAATGACGCACCGGCCAACTGGACGCCTAGATATGCGGTCGACGCTGACCTCCCCTACTGCAAGTTCTCAGAAGCCCAGATTGAGCAAATGCGGCTGGATGACTTTGCCAGACGGCAGGGGCTTAAGGGCTACCTGGAGGGTCTGCGTACACTGACGGCTGAGGCCCGCCTGCCGCTGCACTATGTTGGCTACTTGGTGCATGCGAATGGCCAGGACGACTATGTGGTGACGCAGAGCTTTGGCAACAAGGTCTTGGCCAGCTCGTCCGACGACGAGACCCCCGTCGTGATCGACTTTGGTGCGGAAGCGCCGCTGAGCGAAGGAGCCAGTCTGGAGGACCTTTATCTGCAGCTGGTTCGCATAGGCCCTTATACAACCGTCACTGGTGTGCCGCGCAACGCATTCTTCTTCAAAGTGAAGAAGGCGCCCGCTTTCAAAGACTGATCGAGTATTGCTTGGCAGCAGCGCTGCCGCACCTGGGCTAGCTGCTTAGGCTACGGGGTAATGCTTTCCGATACATAAAGGGAGAAGCGGCTGTAGCACTCTCAGCGCTCCATTCAAAGGCCGTCGCCATGACTGGGGCGTTGTCTAGGCCGTTGTTCTCAGCGAAGTGCTTCATGGCGGCTTCCAAAGTTGGCTTCTGCATCGCGCGCCATAAGCTTCACGATAGGACTCTCAAGATGAGCAACTCTGGCTTCACGGAAGATGAAAAGCAGCTACTGGCGCAGTATCAGGTCCTGTCGGCGTCTGTGCCGAGCCTGGGCGTTCGCCTGGCGGCCGAGGTCATTCCGCCGCTGGTCTTTATCGGCATGTGGTACGACAGCGGCGAGGTTCTGTATCTGCTCGCCAGTATCACCGCCATGGTGGCGTATGGCGTGCTGCGCATCGTCAAGCAGTACAAGAACATCGCTAGGCTGAACTCGATCTCGGAAAAGGTGCTGGGAACCCAGCCGGAATCAAACGAGTCCTGATTCGGCGCCCAATTTGACGCCAACCGCAGTCCCATACCGCTTCCGTGAGCGCTTCTGGCTATTCAGCTTTGAGCAGGAATTGCCCGTTCAAGATGGCTGTATGCGTCTGCCGGTGTGTAGAGGGTGGTTTTTGGGAATTCCTCTGCCGCGCTTCTTGCTGCCCGTAAGCGATAGCCGAGGGTACTCTGAGGACGGTGTGTTTCATTTCGATGTGTCTCTCATTGCTCCGCTTGGAGGCGGCCTTATTGTTCGCTATCGAGGCCAGGTAAAACCGGATCGTGAAGATAGCGCAGGTCAGCAGAACGATTCGCCGCAGACGCGACGGCCCTGACGGCCCGCGGCGAGCTTGGCTCAAATGTTGGGTGCGAAGCCTCATGGATGATCTCGATTACCAGCTAAAGCTTCCGAGCGGCATCGATACGGCAATCCGGTTCCTGGTCGATAGCTCCCGGGCTTTTGGACACAATCGACACAGGGCGCTTATCGCACGCCGCCTGAAGCACGTCCCCCTTTCCCCGGAACAGGCCGATGTTGTGGTTGAGGGCATCCTCAAGAAGCTCCGGGAGGGCGACATAGATGAGCAGTTCATGGATCAGCTAAGGCTCTGCCACCACCTGTCCCCGGAAAGAACCCGGGCGGTGGCAACTGAACTGCTGGGGGCTGAGAAGGAATACATTCGGCGGTACGCTGGCCGGGTTTTGCGGATCAACGCGCGGCCATAGCGAGACAGCCCCGGCCCTTTGTTCCAGAAGGGGCGTTAAATGCGGGCTGCGGTAGCCATCGCCGGGTGACGCGCCCCTGAACTCCTCGTTAGGCTCTTTTGGAAGTGGCAATGATGAACGGGATTCAAATTGAGGCGCTCCCATATTATGAAGTGGGCACTCTTAACCTCATGGTCTCCGCCTCAAGCTTTTCCTTCTCCGGCCAGATTGAGGTTTTCACCACGCCGCAGGCGCTCATTGCGTTTGGAGAGCGGCTTACTTCTTTCCCTGCCAGCACTAGTGACAAAGTCTCCTTTGAGTACGGCAGCAGTTCTGGGGAGTGGGCGGCCCATCTTTTACTAGAGGCCGCTGTAATTGATGGCGTTGGGCATTCAGCAATTCGTGTGCGAATGCAGTCATTTGGCGGCCCAGCGTGTGGCAGTCTGGCTGAGTTTTCAATCCCCTCGGAGCCTGCTGGAATCAACGAACTCGGTCATGCAATAGTTGGCTGGGCGGGCAGCCCGGAAGATCTCTTTGTCTGGCACCTCAGGGCCTGAAATAGCATCCACGAAAGTGGTGCAAGTTCACGGCCTTAACTCAAGCGGTAGAGCTGATACATGAATAAGTCAGTCCAGGTTATGGGTCAGCTCCTCGGCATTGTCCTTGTTGGCGTCGGGCTCTACGGCATGCTGAGACAGCTGCTTGATACCGGGTCTCTATCGTTGGGTGCCCCGGCCATTTGCTTGTTCGTTGGGGCGAGTTCATGGGGGTTATCGTATGCACTCGGCCTTAGTCTCGCCCAAGATCAAGAGCTGTGTGCAAGTGAAGGCAGTGAAGAAGAAAGCGAGTCAGGGAGTACGGAGTAATTGCGGGCACGTGCTAACTATTTGTCCAAATGGATGCCGTAAACGGCGCCCCTTAATTCCAGCGTCAGGTTCCTATGTGCTACATGGTTCTACTCAGCACGGATTCCCCAGAAGATCTGTCCCTCAATAACGACAGTCTGGTCTCGTTCACCCGTGAAATGCCGGGTCTTCCCGAAGAGTCCCTTCTTCTGCATCAACACCGGTGGTTTGTCGGTTCCGCCCATGGCTGCAGCTGCGGCTTTCGCCATCTTCATACCAGCGCCATTGATCTTGGCTTTGGCGAGCCCGTGGAGTGGTACGAGGAAGAGCCGGAAGATATCGAGGCCACGGTGAAATTCTGCTCTGTCGTGCGAAGGTTGGTGGGCAGCGGCGCCTCGGTTGATTGTATTGATGCGTGGGCCCACGGCGGCGCGAATGTGGAACTGGAAGACACGGTCCACGTGCTGCTTTCGGAAGTGGACGACAGTCAGTTCCGGTTTTTCGAGAGTCACCATTTTGTTTTCGAGGCAAAAACTAATGCTGCCCGGATTCCACATTAGGGGTTTTACCGTGAAGAAAGTCCGCCTCCTCTTGGCTGCTCTGCCTCTTGTCGCCTCTGGCGCGATGGCTTGTCTTAATGGCTATGAGGAAGAGATCGCCGGTCTCATGTCCAGGGGAAGTTCGGACGAGATCGCCCAATCGGTCGTGCGTCTGGAGGCCGAGTACAAGGCCGCGCCGACGCCTGAGGGCGCCAATGACCTGGGTGTTGCGCAGGTGCTGGCCGGAAATTACACCCGGGCCGTTGACGTCCTGAGCACGCTGGAGAAGCAGCATCCCGGCCTGTCCAGAACGGCCTCCAATCTGGGTACTGCGCTCGAACTGGCAGGCCGCAACAAGGAGGCGTTGCAGTGGATCAAGGAGGGCATCCGGCGCGACCCCGCCGATCACCAGGGCACCGAGTGGCTGCACGTCAAAATTCTCGAAGCCAGGCTGGCCCTGGAGAGCGACCCCGCCTGGCTGAAACGCCATACCGTGCTCGGCATGGATTTCGGCACCGGCCCACGCCCGCAAATACCGGCCGTGCTTCTCCAGGATCATCTCGGGCAGGCCCGCTCACTGGTGGAGGCGCGCAAGGCGATCTCCTACCAATTACATGAGCGACTCAAATTCGTAGAGGCCCCCAATGCAGTGGTCGGCGACCTCTATTTCGCCTGGGGCAATATTGCCTATGTACTGGGTGAGGAGCTGCCGCCCGACTACTACCGGGCCGCCCTGTACTTTGGCGCCGAGCATGCGCCGCTAATCAAGTTGCGCGCCGACCAGTACGAGAGCGACCAGCAGGGGCCATCTCACCCCATGGCCGGTTGGATGTGGACGGCGGTGGCGTTATTCCTCGCGGCAGTGGCCCTGTTTGCGGGGCGCGCTGCTTACCGCAAACGGCGTGCGATTTTGGACGCCTGAATCCGGATGAGCGCCGAATGAAGAAGCAACGCATCGCCGTCATCGGCGCCGGCACGGCAGGACTGGCGGCCGCGATGTTGCTGGGCCGGCAAGGCCACGACGTCACCGTCATCGAGCGTGCCGAAGCGCTGACGGCCGTGGGCGCCGGCATCCTGCTGCAGCCCTCCGGCATCGGCGCGCTGGCGGAGTTCGGCTGCCTGGATCACATGCTGCAATACGGTCATCGCGTTGATGCGCTGCACGGCCAGACCCGATCCGGCCGCGTCATCATGCAGGTGGAATACGCGCACCTGAAAGACGGGCGCGACATCTTCGGGCTCGGCGTGCATCGGGCGGCGCTGTGCCACGTGCTTGATACGGCGCTGGCGGGCGTGTCGCACCGGCGCTGGTTCGCCTGCGAGGTGAATGCCATCGAGCAGACTGCCAGCGAGGCTGTGGTCAGCTTCCAGCGCGAGGGGCAGGCGCATCGCGAAGCCTTCGATGCCGTGCTGGTGGCCAACGGCAGCGCCAGCAAGCTGCGCCCGCAGGCGCTGGTGCGTTACGACCGTCAGTACCCCTGGGGTGCCATGTGGCTGGTGCGCCCGCTGACGGCGTCGCTCGCTTCCCTGGATCGGCCGCACCTGCAGCAGCGCTACGATGGCTCCGCGGTAATGCTGGGCGCGCTGCCCACCGGCCGTGTGCCCGGCGATGCCGGCACGCAACTGCTGAGTTTGTTCTGGAGTCTGCCGGTGGCGGACATGCCGCCGTGGCAGTCCGGGCATTTCGATCTGGCGACGTGGAAGAATCAGGTCGCAGCGCTATGGCCGGAGCTGTCGCCGCTGATGGGCAGCATTCAAAGTGCCACCGAGCTGCTGCCGGCGACCTACCGGGACGTCATCCTGTCGCGCTGGGGCGCGGGGCGCATCGGCGTGATCGGCGACGCCGCCCATGCCATGAGCCCGCAACTGGGGCAGGGCGCCAACATGGCGCTCCTGGACGCCTCCGCCATCGCCCGGGCCGTCGCGGCGAGCGATGACTGGGAGGGCGCCTGGGCGCGGTTCGCGTCCGAACGCAGCGGTTCCATCCGCTTCTATCAGGGCATGAGCCGCCTGCTGACGCCGCTGTTTCAATCGCGAATCACCGGCGCGGGCTTTGTCCGCGACCTGGCCCTGCCCATTTCGCATCTGGTGCCCTGGCTGCGCCAGCAGATGGCCGAAACGGTGTCGGGCAGAAAACAGAAGTGGCTGTAGGGCAGCGGCGCCCAGGCAGTTGCCGCAGGGCCGGCGTTACGCCAGGTGCTGGCGTTTAAGGGGAGGGAGCAGAATGAAGAAGAATTACGTGCTCATCGATTATGAGAATGTCCAGCCGGATGCGGTTGACGCGCTGGTGGCGGATCACTTTCATGTGCTCGTCTTTGTCGGGGCCAACCAGACGAAGGTGACTTACGAGGTGGCTTCATCGTTGCAGAAACTGGGTGAGCGTGCCCAGTACATCAAGATATCGGGCAACGGCAACAATGCGCTGGATTTCCATATCGCCTATTACATTGGCAGGCTGGCAGAGGCGGAACCGGATGCCTACTTCCATATCGTCTCGAAGGACACCGGCTTCGATCCCCTGATTCAGCACCTGAAGAGCAAGAAGATCTTCTCTGGCCGGGTGAAGAGCATCGCGGACCTGCCCATTGTCAAAGTGGCGGCGTCCAAGTCCCTGCCGGACCGGGTCTCGGCGGTTATTGCCAACCTGGCCCAGCGCAAGGCAGCCAACCCGAGAACGATCAAGACCCTGTCGAGCACGATCAATGCGCTGTTTCAGAAAGCGCTCTCGCAGCAGGAGGTCGACGGCATCATTGCGGAACTCACCCGCAAAGGCGTCGTCACCGTGAACCAGACCAAGGTGTCGTATTCACTGCCCAACACACCCTAGTCCCTTGTCCGGATCGGGGCGCCGGCCGTCGCAGGCGGACGGCGCTGGTGGCGCCGCCGCTCTCCTCGCTATCATCGCCCTGCTGCGCATGCATTGCCTGTCGCACAACTTGCAGGCCGCACCGTTGCCGCACCACCGATTCCAATAAACAGGATGGGCCCACCCATCCCCGGGGTACTCGTGAAAATCCTTCCCGCCGCGCTGCTCGCCAGCCTGTTCTCCCTCGCCGCCCACGCCGAGCCTGAAGGCGGGCTCCCGCCCGGCGCCTACACCTGCTCGGCCTACGGCGCCGGCACCTTCCCCATCACGATCAGCGCCGGTGGCCGCTACGCCGACCGCGCCGGCAAATCCGGGCAGTTCCGCATGGGCGCGGGCAAGGAGATCGCCTTCGCCTCGGGCTCGCTCGCCGGCTATTACTCGGAGCAGCTCGGCCCGACCAAGTTCGGCCTGGCCCTCGCCAAGGGCAAGCGCTTCTCCACCGTGTGCAACCGCAAGAAATAAAGCGATTAGCCCCCTTTCCCTTATCGCAACCAGGACGCGTGACCATGACTCCCTTCCGCCTTTTCACTTCCCTGTTTCTCGCGCTGCTGCTCACCGCCTGCGGCAAACCCGTGCCGGCGGAGAAAGCCGCCTATGTCGGCGAGTGGCGCTCGCCGGTCATGTCGATGCGCCTGATGCAGGACGGCAGCTTCAAGTACAAGCGCGTCGACGGTGGCGTGACCAAGACCATCGAGGCGCCGCTGCAGGGCTTCGAAGGCGATAACTTCCTGGTGGGCGTGGGCTCGATGACCACCACCTTCGTGGTCTCGAAGCCGCCCTACCAGGACAACGGCCAGTGGAAGATGGTCGTGGACGGCGTCGAGCTGACGCGCGCCACCGCCGTCAGCAACGTGCAGCTCGATGACAACAAGGACTGGTGAGGCCGGACCTGCTGCAGCTCGGGGCCGTCGTCATGCCTAGTCTGCTGCGGCATCCATAACTGGCTGGGCATCATGCATCCCGTGCTGGCGAAGTTGTTCAGGGCAAAGGCCACCTGAATTTCATCGGCGAATTCCCTGTGCGGTGGTGACTTCTGGTCGTAGCCCCCTTCCCCACACGGGCGAGGCGGATGTATAAAAACTTCGGCGCTGCTGTAGGAAAGGCGGCGCTACTGCCGGCATGAGGCGCCCTCGGTCGGCCCCGTCCAGTCCCACTGCGGATGGGCGGGTCTGTTCTGACCAGCACGGGTGCCCCGGCTGGTTCCCGCGTAATCCGCTGCAGGGTGTGCGGGCTTCTTTCTCACGATAAGGAGCCGGCGCATGCCTACTAAAATTCAGAAAATACGTTCCTCAGCGTTTGCCCGCCAGGCGGGGCGTTGCCATTACTGCCGTGCCGAGATGTGGCAGGGCGATCCGGATCACTTCGTCCGTCGCCATGGCCTCACCCGTCGCGAAGCCATGCGGTTCATGTGCACGGCCGAGCATTTGCAGGCCCGCTGCGAGGGCGGCAAGGACGCCGCGCCGAACATCGTGGCCGCCTGCCTGTTCTGCAACCGTATGCGTCACGCCAGGGCCCGGCCTCTGAACCCCGAACGCTACAAGGCCCATGTCGCGCGCCGGCTCCAACGGGATGGCTGGCACGGTCGACAATTCCGTCATCTCTTGGCAACGTAGGCCGCAGGCCGGAACGGGCAGTGCCTGCCGCCGGCAACACCGACAATAATTTCTCACGGCCATCCTGGAATGAGCGCATCCCCCGCCATCGCCGACCTGAAAAGCCTGGGCCCCAAATCGGCGGATATGCTCGCGCGCGCCGGCATCACCACCGTGGCGCAGTTGCAGCAGCTCGGCACCGTCGCCGCCTATGCCCGCACGCGCGCTGCCAGCCCCGGCGTCAGCCTGAACCTGCTGTGGGCGCTGGAGTCGGCGCTGACCGGGCTGCCGTGGCAGGAGGTGGCGCGCCGCCACCGCACGAGCCTGCTGCTGGCGCTGGAGGCGCACGACGAAAACAGGAAAGGCCCGCCGCAGGAAGAACAGCCATGACGTCGCTCCGTCTCACCGCGGCGCTGCTGTTCCGACGCGACCCGCAATGCGCGCGCGGCAATGCCCGCACGAAATCTTCTTAACCCGGCAACAAGGAACCGCCATGGTCCACAACCCCTATTCCACCCCCGCCGCCGACCTCGCCACGCCCGCCTTCGCCGGCGGCGAACCCGTGCGCATCTATTCCCCGACGCAGGCGGCCTGCGGCGCCCTGGTCGGCGGCCCCGTCGGCCTGATCTACTTCCTGTACGCCAACTTCGGCGTGCTCGGCAACGCCGAAGCGCAGCGCAAGACGGTGGCCTGGGGCGTGGCGCTGATCGTGGCGCTGGTCATCCTCCTGCCGCTGCTGCCCGACCGGATGCCGAGCACGCCGTTGACCGTGGCCTACATGCTCGCGGCGCAGCAGGTGGCCGTGAAACACCAGATGACGAAGGCGGCGATCATCGCCTCGCCGCAGCATGACTTTCATTCCAACTGGCGCGTGTTCGGCCTGGGCCTGCTCACCATGGTCGGCACGGGCGTGGCGGTGCTGGTGCCGATCGGCGTGCTCGCCTACTTCGGCCTCGTGAGCTGAGGCGGCGGCGTGGAAGAGATCCTCGGCATCGCGCTGCAGTTCATCGCCGAGATTTTCATCGATGTGCTGGCCAGCCTGCCGTCCTGGCCCTCGAGCCGCCGCCAGCGGCCGGAGAGCGAGCGCATCATCCTGTTCTCCATCCTGTGGTGCGTGGTGGGCGGCTGCATCGGCTGGCTCTCGGCGCTGGCGCTGCCGGCCTTTTTCCTGCACGACCCGTCGCTGCGCCTGGCCAACCTCGTGATCGCGCCACTGGTCTCGGCCGCGCTCGGCTATGCCCTGGCGCACTGGCGCTGGCGCCGCAACCTGAACATCCGGCCCTTCGACCACCTCTGGTATTCCTTCTTCTTTACGCTGGCGTTTGTCGGCGTGCGCTATGCCTACGCGGCAGCGGCGTGACAGGGTAGGGCGCTGATTGTTCTCGGCCTGGAGTGCTTCATGAAGACCATCGATCCCGACCTGCAGGCCCTGCCCGCCATCCTCGCCGGCCTGCCGCAGGACACGCCCATCGTCATGCTCAACCTGCTGCGCTTTCGCGACACGGCGCTCTACAAGGGCGTGCCGGCCGATTACTCCGGGCGCGAGGCCTATCGCCGTTATTCGGAGGTGGCGCTGCAGCAGCTCGCGAAGATCGGCGCCGCCGTGCTCTACCTCGGCGACGTGAAGGGCGCGCTGATCGCGCCGCCCGACGAGGCCTGGGACGAGGTGCTGCTGGTGCGCTATCCCTCGATCCAGGCCTTCATGGGCATGCTCGCCGATGCCGACTACCGCGCCAGCACCAAACACCGCACCGCGGCGCTCGACGATGCGCGCCTGATCGCGACGGTGGCGCATCCGCGCTGAGCGCGCGGCGATTTCTGCAGGGATTTGCAGCGCCGTACCGCATCGACGTAATGCGGCCGCGTGCGCCGGCAGTCGGACACTGACATCACGGCCGCCGCCGTCCATCCCCGACGCGGGAGTCCTGTCGGAGAAATCCGGCAGCAGGGCGCGTCAAGACTTCTCGCGTCGCGCCCGGTTTGGGAGAGTCGGGACTTTCGTCCCAGCTCCGCTTGCCGGGAGTCCCACCGAGAGCGCCGATGACCTCAGCCCAGGCCCGCCACGTTTCCCGCGTCGCCAATGAAACCTATGGCCACTCGCGTCGCCTGCTGCCCGACCAGCCCTGGTGGAACAACCTCGATCCGGCCTTCCACAAATTCCCCGACGACTTCTATCTCGACCTGAAGACGCAGGCGATGGTCGATGTCACCGCCGCCGTCGATGTCGGCATCCGCACTGCCGCGGCGACGCTCGCGATGTCCATGGCATTGCCTACGCTGCTGCGCCCGAGCCGTCTGCTGCACGACCACGCGCAATGGGATTTCTACCGCGGCCTCGCCGACACGCACGACGCGAAGCAGTTCTTCCCGCGTCCGCGGCATCGCGTCGAGATGCGTCACCACAAGCCGCCGCTGCTCGAATACCGGCCGCCGGAAGGCACGGTGGAGGTGCTGTCTTTCGAGAGCCCCTTCGTGCCGCAGAATCCGCAGATGCGCGAGCACTGGGCGGGCTTTCGCCGCAACGGCGTCGCCTGCGCCGAGCACTGGCGCCACGACGGGGCGCCGCGCCCGACCATCTGCCTGATCCACGGCTATATCGCCGATCCCTACTGGGTGAACAGCCGCTTCCTCGCGCTGCCGTGGTTCTACAAGATGGGCTACAACGTGCTGCTCTATACGCTGCCCTTCCACGGCCGCCGCAAGGAGTGGTACGCGCCGGTGAGCGGGCACGGCGTGTTTTCCTACGGGCTCTCGCATCTCAACGAAACTTTTGCGCACGCCGTGCACGATTTCCGTCTCTTCCTCGATTACCTGGAAGAGAGCGGCGTGCCGCAGTTCGGCGTCACCGGCATCTCGCTGGGCGGCTACACCTCGGCGCTGCTGGCCGCGGTCGAGGACCGCCTCGCGTTTGCGGTGCCGAACGTGCCGCTCGCCAGCATCATCGATCTCGTGCTGCAGTGGTTTCCCATCGGCCCGGCGGTGAAGGCGGCGCTGCGTGCGACCGACATCAGCATCCAGGAGGCGCGGCATGCGACCGCGGTGTGCAGCCCGCTCACCTACAAGCCAGTGCTGCCGAAGAACCGGCTGATGATCGTCGGCGGCGCCGGCGACCGCTTCGCGCCGCCCAAGCACACGCGCCTGATCTGGGATCACTGGGACCATCCGCGCCTGCACTGGTTCCCGGGCAACCACCTGATCCATCTCGACCAGGGGCGTTACCTGAAGGAGATGGCGCGGTTTCTCCACGGCATCGGCTTCGATCGGAGCTGAGTGCAGTCCCTGCGCGGGACTGCAGGCGCCTGTTCAGTAGGTGTTTTGCCGGACGAAGAAGAACCGCACCCGGACGCGAGCTTGCGCCAACAGCCAACAGCCAACAGCCAACAGCGGAGTCGGTCGCCATGCTGCACGAGGTAGCTGGAAGACATGGGGCGCAAGCATCTGACGGTTGCGCAACGAAGGGCCGTTGGCTACTGTGTTAGAACAATATCAATACATTAATTAAAACTATTAATTATCCCGGGCGGAATCAGAGGTTTTGATGGCCCGTCTTTTCCGCGCAATGCGGTGAAATTTGCGGCGAAGCCATGTTGCTGAACGCGGTTCGCCAATGAATTTCAAATCAGGATGACGCTGTGCGTCGGTGAAACTGCAGCGGGCCACCTTTGCTGGTGTCGTCGAAAGGTGTCGTGCCCGTCTGGACTGAAAAAACTATTTAAAACTATTAGAGGTCGTCATGAATAAGCAAACACTAATGGTCTATGAGCAGACCCGTCTGGGGCAGTTGTTGCTGGGGCGCGGGCTGGTCCAGCCCGGGCAGATCGCCAGGGCGCTTTCCCTTCAAGGCGCAACCAGGCGGCTACTTGGCGAAATCCTCGTCGAGCAGGGCTGGCTGAGCGAGCGTTGCCTGGGCCGCATCCTGCGCCTGCAGCGTCGCCTGCGGGCGGCGCTTGGGGTTGCGGCACTGGCCGGCGTGCCGATCGTGGCAATCGCGGATGACGCGTTGCAGGCGCGTGCCGAACCGATCACGACGAGAGCGTCAGCAAGCACTCTGCTGGCGCTGGATGAAGCGGAACTGGGCAATGTCAGCGCCGGCAATCCCGGTGTCTTTGCACCGGAGTCCGGCGCGCCGGGGTTGCGTGTGGACGTGGCTGGCTCCGGGGTCCTGGGGGCTGACGTGTCCAGGCAGAGCTGGAAGTTGATGCATGACTTGGCAGGTGCCGGTCGAGTTGATCTCCGGGAAATCCCCGCTCCTGATCATTCAAGCCGAACTGATGAAGATGAAGACGCACGCACTCCTGGCCTGAGCCTGGCGCACGCCTTGGCGAGTATGGATCGCCTTGATCTCGGAGGCATTCCCCTCGCAAGCCTGTTGGGCCTCAATGGCGTGGGCAACGTGCAGATGCGTGTGTCCTACCGTTGAGTGGAGGCAGAGATAGGGCCGGGTGTTCCTCCGTCTGAACCCCGGCCTCTATAAAAGAAAGGCAGTCATGGGATTGCGCCGCCTGGCGCAGCGACGGTCCAGTACAGTGAAGCTCTTTCAACGCCATAGCCTCAGGGCATGCATGTCGCCGCTGGGTATTTAAGATCGCAATGTAGCGATACGGTTCGGACGCAGCCTCGGGCCCGAGGCATAGGCGTGTAGCTAATCCTCTTTCTATGTGACCCACTGACGATGCGCGGTCGCGTGCGGGTCATGCGTCGGCAAAGGCGTCTGGTACTCACTGCTGGCGCGAGGCGAGACACGAAAGTGTTGGCGGAAGTCAGCGGGGAAGACGCCGCAAGATGCAAAAAGCCAACAGAGTGGATGATCGTTCCACAAAAAATAAATTTCGATTAGATATGTTGGTCACAACATTAATCTGTTCACTGTACAAAAAAATATTGTTATGATTTTCACACCTGAAAACGGTAAACCCGACTGAAAAGCGGGGGCACAAAGTCACCGGCCTAACGGAAAATATTCAGACAATATTTTTCCCATGGCAGCGGGACCGCCAGGAAAGTTGCACATCTAGTGTGCGCAACTGATGGTCGTCTTCGCTCTTGTGGTGGGCTTTGGGAGCTCTCGCGGATCAGGCGGGGCGGCACGGTGTCGTTGATCGTGCATGCCCGGTGTCAGGTAGGCCGTCGTCAGGACGCCGAACTAGACCCTATGCGAGAAAAAAACATGAAGACCATTAGCATTATGAAACGTACAGCCTTCCATTCTTCCCTCTTCGCCGTGTTGGGCCTCGGCCTGTCCGGTGCCGCTCACGCCGCCACCGCTTCCTCCAACATGACGGTATCGGCCGAAGTGGCCGCCAGCTGCGCCATCGATGCCGATCCGCTCGCTTTCGGCAACTACGATCCGGTGGTTACGCACGCCAGCAGTGCCCTCGCGGGCGCCACCACGATCGGGGTGACCTGCACCAGCGGCGCGGCTGCCACCATCACCCTGAGCCAGGGCCTCAATGCGGCGGGGGGCTCGACCTCCGACCTGCCACTGCGTCGTATGAGCAATGGCGGCAGCATGCTCAGCTACGAGCTCTATCACGACTCCGGGCGCACGCTGGTGTGGGGGGAGTCCATCGCGACTGGCAGCGACTACACCGGCACCGGTTCCGTGTCGACGCTCGACGTGTACGGCCTGATTCCGGCCGGCCAGAACAGTGTCACCACGGGTTCCTATACCGACACGGTGGTTGCCACGGTCAACTTCTGAGTTGGCTAGGGCGCACCGCCCCCCAGCGGTGTGCTCCTCTGTCGGCGCCTGATCGCGTCCCTAACTGCATCTGGAAGATCCGGCCCTTGCGGGCTGGCAGTGTGCCTGTCGCCATCATTACCCCTATCACTGGCGGCAGGCGTTAATTACGTATCGGTCAAGAAAGAAATGTTAATGAAGCGATTGATGCGAGTCCTCTGTGGCTTCGCAATTGCCCTGAGTGCCGGCGCGACGAGCGCCGGCACCTTTTCTATTTCCCCGGTGCGCGTCTCGCTCGATGCGCACCGCCCTGTCAGCATGCTCACGCTGAGCAATACCGGCGATGAGCCTGTCGTCGTACAGCTTGAGATCAAGAAGTGGTCGAATCGCTTCGGCCAGGACGAATTCGAGGCCACGCGCGACCTGTTGGCGTCGCCACCGATTTTTACCGTGCCGCCAAAAGGGCGTCAGATCATCCGTGTTGGCCTGCGCGGCGCGATCTCCGGTGACAATGAGGCCAGCTATCGCCTCTTTGTGCGTGAAGTGCCGCCACCGCCGAAGCCTGGACAGCAAGGTCTGCAGATGGCGGTCCACATGAGCCTGCCGGTTTTCGTCAGCCCGGGTGCGCATGCCGTACCGGCAGTCGACTGGCAGCTGCGGCGGGATCCTGAGGGGCGACTCGTCGTGCGCGCGCTCAACCGCGGGCGGGCGCATATGCAGATCAGCCGTCTGGAGCTGACGTCGGCAGATGGCGAACCTCTCGACCGCATGGACTTCAACCAGTATCTCCTGATTGGACAGGACTGCGAATGGACGCTGCCGTTGGCAGTGTCGGCAGGCGCGAAGTTGCGGCTGCTGGCGCTGACAGACGTGGGCGCTCAGCGCATGGATCTGATTGTCGACTGACTGGGCGCCACTGACGCCGAGGTAAGCATGAGTCGACGCGATCGCTCCCGGGGGCGCGTGTTCCGGCTTGCCACCGCTATGCTGGCGTGCCTGCTGCTGGCCGCCAGCGCACGGGAGGTGCAGGCATTTCAGCAGATACGTGCCGTGATGGTGGCGCGTGCAACGGGGTACACGCGGGTCACGTTCGAGTCCGACTCGCCCTTCCGTTACACGCTGGCGCCGCGTGGCCGCACGCGTGTCCTGATCGAGCTCGCGGACATGGCCGACGGTGGAGTGCTGCAGGCGCTACCGGCGGAGATCGGGCAAGACGATCCGTATATCGCCACTGCCGAGGTGCGGCGGACCGGCGAGCATGCCGCCATCCTCGAACTGACCTTTCGTGTGCCGGCACAGGCGCGTGCCGTGGCGGTTCCCGGCGGCAGCAGCCAGCCGCACCGACTGGTGCTGGACATCTGGCCGGCACCGGCCGAACTGCCGCGAGAGGCCGAGGCGGCGCCGGCATTCCCGGAGGCAGATGAATTGCTGCTCTCGATACGCCTCAATTCCCAGGCCATCGATCGCCCGGCCATCGTGTGGCGGGATCTCCAAGGCCAGCTCTTCATGCGCGCCGACGACTTGGCCGGCTGGCGTCTTGACGTTCCGGCTGACGCCGTCCTTGTGCATCGCGGCGAGAAGGTCGTGCCGCTGGCGACCCTGCCGGGCCTGACGGCACAGATCGACACCGCGGCGCAGTCACTGGAGTTGATCGCGCCGGCAGCGCAGTTCGCACCCACGACGCTGGCGGTGGCGCCCGTTGTCACGCGGCCCATGCCCGCGGCGCCCGGGGCATTCGCCAATTACGATGTCGAAGTCGTGAGTGAAGATCGCATCGAGCGCCTCGGCGCAAATCTCGAGCTGGGCAGCTATGGCCCCTGGGGCGTCGTGACCACGCAGGGCCTGCACAGGGATGATGGGAGTGAAAGGTCCACGATACGGCTGGACAGCCTCTGGACCCATGATGTGCCAGAACGACTCACGAGCTGGCGGGTTGGCGATGCCATCAGCCGCGCGGGCAGTTGGAGCGGTGCCGTACGCTTCGGTGGTGTGCAGTTCGCCCGCAACTTCGCCACACAGCCGGGCTTCAGCACGTTGCCTGAACCGGGTCTGGCGGGTGAGGCGGTGCTGCCGTCGACCGTCGAATTATTCATCAATGATGCACTGCGTCTGCGCGAGCGGGTGACGCCGGGGCCGTTTTCGATTCCGGCCCTGCCCACGGTCTCCGGTCGTGGCGAAGTCCGCATGGTCGTGCGCGATGTGCTGGGGCGGGAGACGGTCACGACGCAGTCCTTCTATACCAGTCCGAGACTGCTGCGCGCCGGGCTGCAGGATTTTTCCTATGAGCTCGGCGCCATTCGCGAGAATTACGGCCTTGCCAGTAATGACTATGGTCGCCTGCTGGGCATCGCCACCCATCGTCTTGGCCTGAGCGACCGCCTCACGGGCGAAGTGCATGCCGAACTCCTCGCGCGCCAGCAGACGCTGGGCGTCGGGTTGGTACGGGGCTTGCCATTCGGCGTGGTTTCAGGCGCCGTTTCGGCGAGTCACGGAGATGTCGGCGAGGGTGGACTGTTGACGCTTGGATTTGAGCGCCAGGGCCGCTACGTGGGCCTGGGTGTGGAAACCCAGCGCGCCACCCCGTTCTACACGCATCTTGGCTGGGGCAGCGACGCCGACCCGCTGCGCGCCAGGACTCGTGCCTATGCCAGCGTGTCGGCAGGGCGCTTTGGTTCGTTCGGCATGGCCTACACCGGGCAGGAATATTCGGCAGCGCGCGAGGTTGCGTTGTTAAGTGCCAGCTACGGATTGAGCCTCGGCCGCCAGGGGTTCCTCAGCGTGTCTGCCATTCATGCCATGGCGCCGGCGCCGCACACACAGTTCGGCCTGACGTTCACCCATGCCCTGGGTCCCCGCACGAGCTACAGCATCGCCACGACGGCGGACAGTGACCGGCAAGACAGCCACCTGCAGCTGCAGCGCAGCCTTCCGGCCGGCACGGGCGTTGGCTACCGTTTGCGGACGAGCGTCGGCAGCACCGAACAAGACAGTGCAGAAATCACTGCACAGAATGCGGTGGGCCGTTATGCACTGGAAATGGCGCGTCGGGACGATCGTGAAGCGACACGGGCACGGGTTAGCGGAGCCGTGGTTGCCGTGCGCGATGGACTGTTCGCAACACGTCGCGTCGATGACGGCTTTGCCGTCGTGCATGTGCCGGGTCAGGCCGGCGTTCGTGTGTACGCGGACAACCAGCCGGTGGCGCGCACCGACAGCAGGGGCATGGCCTTCGTGCCGTATTTGCGTTCCTACCAGGCCAACCGCCTGCGACTGGAGGTGGCGGACCTGCCCCTGGATGCGGAGATTGGTCGCATCGAGTTCGATGCCGTGCCGGCGTTTCGCAGTGGGCTCACGCTCGAGTTCCCGGTGCGGCTGACGGTCGGTGCGACGCTCACGGTGCTGCGCCCCGGCGGCGGGCCGATGCCGGCGGGCGCTGTCGCCCGGCTTGAGGGCAGTGACGACCGCTTTCCGGTCGCCGAAGGCGGGGCGCTGTACCTCACGGGATTGCAGCCGAACAACCGGTTGATCGTGGCCTGGAAGGATCGCGAGTGCTGGCTGGGCATCACGCTGCCGCGCAACGGAACTGACCCTTTGCCCGATCTCGGGGCCCACCTGTGCGAGGACTTGGTGCCATGACCTCCGGATACCCGTTTTGCCCTGCAGCGCTACGCGCGCTGGCCTTGGCGCTTGCCCTGTCGGCTCCACTGGATGGCGAGGCCTGCAGTGTTGGCACTGCAGGTGTGGCCTTCGGCGCCTATGACCCCTTCGCTGTGGTGCCGCACGACGGCGTCGGCAGTATTGCGGTCGAGTGCGAGGCGCCCTACTCGGTTCTGGTGAGTGGCGGCGGTGGCCAGGTCGGACAGCGTCATCTGCAGGGCGCGACACATCAGCTGCTCTACAATCTGTTCGTCGATGCCGGGCGCAGCGTGATATGGGGAGATGGCAGTGGGGGTACGAGCACGGTCAGCGCCGCTGCCGGCACCCGGACCCACGTCATATACGGGCGAATTCCGGCCCGGCAGAATGTCAGCGCCGGGGCATACAGCGATAGCCTGATCATCACTGTCAATTTCTGAGCGGCTCGGTTGCGCCTGAACGAGTGCAGCGAGAACGTTGGCCTCAGTCGTCAGCGCGAAGCCAGGGGCGCCCGCCACCGCGGGCGTCCCTCTGCAGGAAGGCGCGGGGCATCAGTCTCCGGCGTAGGCCTGCATGCTGCTCACGGGCGTGGCCGACGCCGAATGTCCGGAAGTCACGAAGCGACTCCTTTTGCGTGCGGCCTCCGCAGCCGTTTTCTCGCAGGTGGTGATCTCATAACTGACATGGACCGTTCCTGAAACCTGGCTGTATTGACGGGTGACAGGGTGCTCGCAGGCAGTCGCCGGATCATCGTTATTGGCGTGGGCAGGCAGTGACGAGAAGGGCATCAGTGCAAGCGCGATGTACAGGCCCTTGATCACATGAGCTGAAGTAAACGTTTTCATTTTCATTCTCCCGATAGACCAGCCTGAATGAACACGCTGATCAGGTAAGCGCCAAGTAGTGGTTGCAGCGAGTCACGTGGCGATGTCAGCTCGCGCCGTGCTTTCTGCGGAACCCGCCGTGAGGTGCCCCTGCAGTCCCGGTTGGCAGGGTTGTGGCTGGTCTTGCGATTGTTGTCAGAGTCATGTTCAAACCTCTCCTTTCCATCGTGCTGCTAGCTGCTCGCGCGCAGCCGGGAGCGCACGCCGTTGCGAGTGGGTCATGCGGCGGGCCAGGCTGGAGAGGTCAGGGAGCGAGCGTTTGGCGGGATCGACGATGCCATTGTGATGCGTCGCGCTGGAAGGCGCGACGATGTGGCGGCCGTCGGCAAGGACTGTGAGCGTTGGATGTGAGGACGGCTGTAGCCGTCACGCCGAAAAATGCAGCATCGGAGCGAGTCGACGCAATATAAATTCGGGAGTTCATAGATAATTCTCCACTAGTTGTAGCGTTAGCTAGGGCGCCGCGAAGCGGAGCCTGGATCGGATCAATCAATTGGGGATGTATAGGTGATGCAGCGCGTTCCCGATCTCTTCGAATTCTATTACGAAACAGCAATAGGCGCATAAAAAGGTCTCATGATCTACGACTGTTCAGTTGCATTTATTGACCAGTCGTCGGTGCGGCGCAAGATCGTTGAGTTCAGTGTCGTGATTGCGATGCCGTGCCGTGCCGTGCCGTGCCGTGCCGTGCCGTGCCGTGCCGTGCCGTGCCGTGCCGTGCCGAACGGCGGTGAGCGCATTTGCCGCGGAGAGCCGCCCGACTTGCCCCGGGCAGAAGTCCACGAGGCATGTCGACCCGCCGAATCCGGAGTGTGGCGCCGGACATGCAGCGAGACGGGCGCGGCAGTGGCGAGCGCCTCTCGTGTCGAGTCGATGGTAATCAAGCCGAGCGCTCACTGCGTCCGGCTCGGGGTATGCGCATGCCCGATCAGGTGCGCGACTTTGGAGAGCAGCTGCTCACGTCGATACGGTTTGGCCAGGAAGTGTTCGTTTTCGCCGAGTTCTTCGGGCAGCAACTGGGATTTTTCGGCAAATCCGGAGGCGTACAGTACCGGAAGCGTCGGGAGGAGCCGGTGTGCGGCCCGGGCGAGCGCGGGCCCGGACAGTGCGCCGGGCATGATCACATCCGTAAACAGCAGGTCCAGCGCCACCCCCTGCTGTAACAGGGCGAGCGCCGCGTCGCCATTGGCGGCTTGCTGTGTGCGGTAGCCGGCCTGTTCAAGATAGCGAATGGCCAGGCGGCGAATGCCGTCATCATCCTCCACGACGAGGATGCAGTGGTCGGTGCCATACTCCGTGACAACCGGGGCGGTGGCTATTGTCTCGCTGCTGCGCTTTTCAAGGCTGCGCGGCAGGTAGAGCCGGAAGGTCGAGCCCACGCCGAGCTCTGAATGGACGGCAATGTGTCCGCCGGACTGCTTGATGAAGCCGAAGACGCTGCTCAGGCCAAGTCCGCTGCCGCGCCCTGTCGCCTTGGTCGAGAAGAAGGGTTCGAATATCCGGTCCATGTCGTGCGGCGCAATGCCGGTGCCGGTGTCGGTCACTGCCATCTGAATGTAGTCGCCGGGCGAGACGTCGCTGGGCAGTGGCGCCTGGGCCTCATCCAGCGTGACGTTGGCAAGAGCGATGGTCAGTCGGCCGCTGTCGGGCATGGCATCGCGGGCGTTGATGACCAGGTTGAGCAGCGCGCTCTCCAGTTGGCCGCGGTCGACGTAGGCGACCCACAGGGGCTCTTCGACCTGCAGGACCAGCTGGTGCTTGTGCGTCAGTGAGGCCTCCAGGATGGGACGGAGCTCCTGCACCATCGTATCGATGGCCACGGGGCCGGGAATGAGCGACTGCCGCCGTGCAAACGCCAGAAGGCTGCGGACCAGGCTGGCACCGTGATCGGCGGCCTGGACGATCATTCGTGCCAGCGGTGCCAGATCGGCGTCGTCGGCGAGCGACTCGGCGAGCATGTCGGCATTGCCGAGCACTACGGTCAGCAGGTTGTTGAAGTCGTGCGCCATCCCGCCGGTAAGGAGGCCTACCGTCTCCATGCGTTGCGCATGCTGTAGCTGATGGGCCATTGCCTTGCTTTCGGTAATGTCACGCTCTACCGACACGAAGTGTGTGTAGCGACCATCGGCGTCTGCAATGGGGGCAATGTCGATTTCCAGCCAGACCGGCTGTCCGGATTTCTTGTAGTTGATGACCTGGGCCCGTACCGGCTCGCGGCGCACCATTGCCTGGCGGATACGGTCGAGCTCGTCTCGCTGCGTCTCCGGCCCCTGCAGGAAGCGTGGGCTCTGGCCGATCATATCGGAAGGCCGGTAGCCGGTGATGCGTTCGAACGCTTCATTGATGAAGATGATGCGCGGGCCGGGCTCGTCGATTGGCTCGGCCTCGGTGATCATGATGATGTCGTTGAGTCGGGACACGCCCGTGCGCAGCAGGCGCAGCTCCATTTCCTCCTCGCGCTGGCGGGTGATGTCGAGGAAGTAGACGGTCAGCCCGTCCTTGAAGGGGTAAAGGCGGATGTCCAGCCACATTTTTTTCGGCGCGTACCACTCCTGCACGTGGACGAAACGCTGCTCCCGCAAGGCCATGCGACTGAGCTTCATGAAGAGATTGTTGCCGTCTCCTTTCAGGTGATCGCTTATGGAGCGGCCCAGCAGCTGATTTCTTTCAAGGCCGAGCACGGCCGCCGCCTTGGCATTGATGTAGGTCAGGCGGTACTGGTCGTCCACGGCAAATAGTGCGTCGGTGATGCCTTCCAGAGCGTTGTGCAGTCGCTCGGCCAGCGCCTGCGCCTGCGCGCGCAGGACATGGATGTGATTGATGTTCTGGGCGGATCCCAGCCAGCGCATGACGCCACCCTGCGCGTCGCGTTCGGGAACGGCCCGGACGAGGTACCAGGCATACCGGCCTTGGGCATCACGGAACCGGACTTCGTTCTCGTAGTTGTGTCCGGTAGTCAGGGAGCGGGACCACCGCGCGATGGCCCGCTCACGGTCATCCGGGTGCAAGAGGATGCTCCAGTCGCTGCGGATTTCCCCGCGGGAGCGGCCTGTCTCCTCGATGAAGCGCTGGCCGAAGATGTCGACCTTGCCATCCGGCGTCGCGGTCCAGATGTGAAGCGGCAGGCTTTCTGCCAGGGTCTCGAAGCCATGCTGGCGCCGGAACAGGCGCTCACGCTCCATACGTTCCTTCTCGCACCGCAGGAAGTGATGGTAGAGGCCCGCGTGTACGGCCAGAAGTGCCAGCGAACCGCTGATGCAGTGTGACAGCGGGTTGTAGGGCGGCGTCGGGGCTTGCCCCAGGAAGCAGCCGAGCCAGGGCGCGCATATGGCCAGTAGGGTGATGCTGCTGACGAAGGTCCGGCTACCCTGAAGGTGAGCGAGGATCATGATCGGCGCATACCAGATGCCCAGCGTAGGAAGGGCGCTCGTCCGCATGTCCCAGAGCAGCACGACGCCAAGCAGCACGACGACCGCTACCCGAAGCCGCGCCTCCGTGCGACTCCGGCTCTCCGTTGCACGTGCCATACCGTTCCCTCCAGACCCTGAGTAACGGGGCTGCTAAGAAGGGGGCAGCCAAGGCGGAGGCCGCCGCGTCTGATTTTTTGCGGCGGCCGGGCGTGGTTAGTCCAGCCTCCCTTGGGCGAGGCACCATGGAATGACTGCATCGGGCGCCAGTGGTCGGGATATCCAGTAGCCCTGCACGCGGTCGCACCCCACGCGCTTCAGGAAGCTGAACGCACTCTCGTCTTCCACGCCTTCAGCTGTGGTTGTAAGCCCGAGGCTGCGGCCGAGGTTGACCATGAAGCGGATGACAGCCTGTGACTCCTCCGATGTCGCTGCCGTCATCACGAAGTTCTTGTCGATCTTGAGTTCGGAGAACGGCAACCTGACGAGCTGCACCATGGAAGAATAGCCCGTTCCGAAGTCGTCGATGGACAAATGAAAGCCCTGCAGGCGCAGGCGGGTAAGATTGTCGAGCGCAGTGGTGCCGTCCTGCATGGCGCTGGTTTCGGTTACTTCCAGGATGACGCGCTGCGGCGCCACGCCGAGTTCATGGCAGCGTTCGACGATCCGCGCGAAAAGCATTTCGTTGCCGAGCGACAATGCCGAGACGTTGAGGGAAATCTGGGCGTTGGCAAGGTACTCCTGCGCCGTCTCGTGGCCGGTCCAATACTGCGTGAATCCGGCCAGCCACGTCAGGGCCTGGTCCGTCACCTGAAGGGTAAGGGCATCGATGAGCCCGTTGCGCTCGGCCAGCGCGATGAAGACGTCCGGACTGATATGCCCGAGCACGGGGTGGTGCCAGCGTGCCAGCGCCTCGAATCCAACCACTTCACCGTTCCGGCAGGACACCTTGGGCTGATAGGCCAGCTTGAGCTCGCACTGTGCAAGGGCCTGCTGGAGATCGTCTACCGAAACCTCGCGCACCGCCGCCATCAAGCGCGGAGCCTGCTCGGTATCCGGTGCCGTCTGCCCTGTCGCCCGCGCGAGCACCTGCCGCAGCTCCCTCGTGGTATACGGCTTGGGTAGGGTGCCGACCAGTTTGACGCCATGAGCCTGCGCCGACCGCTCGGCCGCCTGGAGGATGCGGCTCTCGACGCCGCTCGTGATGATGACCTGGGGACGGAAGTGCCGCTCGCCGAGTAGGCGCAGTACTTCTATCCCGTCCATGCCCGGCATTACGAGGTCGAGGCAGATAATGTCGGGCTGCCATGTCTCGATCTGGAGCAGAAATTCATCTATGGCGGTGACACTGCGTGCTTCGGTTCCCAGGCGCATGGCCATTTGCTGCAGCGTGCAGCCGGTCAGGGGTTCATCGTCAAGTATGAGGAGGCGGTGCTGTGAAAGACGGGGGGCATAGGAGTCTAGGGACATGGCGTTCTTCTATTTTTTCTCGTTTTATGGCCCTGCAAGCCATAGTGCTTGCGGAGGTCGTTGCTAGGTTCAGTTACGTTGCATAGTGTGCTGGCACCTGTCGGTGCGCGCGGCCTCATGGAGGCTGTTCAGCTAGATTACTTCAATGTAAATGGATGCAATAGTCATGCGCCCTGTAAGTGCCTCTCTCTGGAGGCCTGATACTAAGGCGGGGCAAGTTTACTGAAACTGAAAGCATAGGAAAGCTCTGCAATAGAATTTCCGGGCGAGCGCTGCCTTGTCGGTGATGGACGCAGGCGCCTGCTGACTGAGAGGTGGCTGGCACCGAGATGACGGAAATGCTGAATGCGCCGGGGAGCCGCATCAACCGATGGTGTGCGGGAATTGCCTCGCGCAGAAAAAGCGGGGGTTGTGGCAGATTTTTTGTTGCCGATCCGCCTCAGGGAATGCGCACCACCACATCATCGATGGCCACGCTGCGCGCACCGGTGACTTCGATGCCGAGCGTGGTCAGCGCGAAGCCGGCCGGCAGGGGCCGCGTGAGCTGGTAGTCGCCATTGATGAAGACGCGCAGGCGGCCGTCCTCCGGCACCACGAGGTCGAGGCGGTTGTCGCCGGCGGCGATCGAGGGCGAGCGCGTCCATGGCAGCAGCAGGTCCTCGCGGCCGTCGGCGTAGAAGCGCAGCAGGCGAAAAGCCTGCTGGTCGATCTGCACGGCGATGCCGGGCGCCTGCGGGTCCTGGGCGCCGCGGTCGCCGGCCAGCACGAGGCCGATGGGCGCGCTGCTGTCGCCTTCGAGTGCGGTCAGGCGCGCGCCGACGTGGTAGCCGCTGGCCAGGCCGCGCGGTGTCGCCGGCGCGTCGATGCGCTGCAGCAGCCGGTGCTTGCCGCGGCGCCAGGTGTCGCCCGTGGCGCCTTTGCCGGTGACGAGCAGGCGGCCGTCCTTCACTTCCACTTTCTTTTCCGCGTCCTCGCCGGTCCACCAGCCGTCGCGCTGCAGCCAGCGCCGCGTAAAGTCGTCCGCGAACAGCGTGCGGCCGCCGCTGCCGAGCAGGCGCGCGACATGGGCGTCGCTGCCCGTTTCCTCCAGCGTCAGGTTGTCGAAGTCGGCACCGAGCTGGAAAGTGGATTTCAGCGCGATGCCGACGGCGCGCGGCGTGAAGTCGATGACGCGGCTCTCGCCGGCTTTCTCACCGTTCACCGCGACGCTGAAGGTGCCATTCGCTTCGCGTGCGAGGCTGATGCGGTTGACCACGTCGCGCCCCGGCTTTGCCGCGGCGGCCCGGGTCCAGGGCAAGGGCGCGTCCGGCACCCAGTCGGCGCCGTCGTACCAGGTCATGCGCACATTGCCTGCGGCGTCGAGCTGCACGTAGAGCCCGTCGCCGAGCGCGCCGTTGACGGCGAGGCCGCCGCGCACCTGCTCGTCGCCCTCGGTGAGGTCGCGGTAGTTGAGGTCGACGCTGGCGCGCCAGCGCGTGGCGGGCGTCACCTGCACCGGCCGGGTGAGCTCGGTGGTGTTGCCGTCGCCGCTGCGCGCGATGTGCAGCACGCCGAAGTCGACGCGTACCGCGGCCGCGGGCGTGGTCTGGCCGGCCCAGCTGCCGGGCGTGTCGAAGTCGTCATGGAAGCGGAGGGCGGTGTCGGCCTGCGCGGCCGGGGCCAGCGGCAGGAGGAGCAGGAAGGGCAGGAGGCGGCGCATGCGGGAACCGGAGGCAATGAAAAGATGCCGAACGCTACGGCGCGGCCCCGGTCTCTGCCATCCCCGTATTCAGGGGAGGCGATGGAGCAGCCTCTTCGCCAGACGGATGCGCCGTGCGGCTCCCTGTCGGGGTCGGCGCCGGCGCGGCGTCCCCTGAACGGGGGCGCTGCCCGATGCGGAAATCGCGATAGGCTTCCCGCCATTGCCGCCGCCCTTGTGCTTTCCTTGCGGGCGCCGGCCGGCACATTGCAGCAATCAGGAGCACACCATGGCGGAGATGAGTACAGCCGAGAACGAGGCGCTGGTCAGCGCGGTCTATACCCGTGCCCTGCAGGACCGGGCCGAGGGGCGTGACCTGCTGGCCCCCGAGCAGCTCCTCTACGAGGTGGAGATGCTCAGCCAGGAAGTGAACAGCGGCGCGTCTTTCGAGCAGTATTTCCGCTGGGCCAGCCTGGACGAGATCCGCCAGGCCCCGGCCCGGCTCGAGGAGCTGGGACTGCCGGCGCCCGCCCGCATCACGCGGGCCGCCATCCAGACGGGCTTTCCCAGCGGCCTGCCCGCCTCCGAGGCCGAGATGGACGAGCTGACCGAGTGGATTCCCGAGCAGGAGGCGCGCCTGGCGCTGCTGGCCGACGAGTTCGCCGAGCATAACGGCGCCATCACCAACGCCCTGGCCGCCTGGTATCGCCGCGCCACGGGCGCCTGAGCCGGCCACCGGCGCCGGGGCGGTCTGACGGCTGGCCGCTCGGCGCGGTACGGTATTCCGCGCTGTACCGCCGGCGCTTCGCGAGCGCGGGATGGCAGCCGGGTTACAAGGTCGACCCCTGCGCGGCATCACGCGGTTTCATGGCTGGAAGGCGCCGCTTCGGCCTGCCTTTTGGGGCCGAATCCGCTAGAATGCGCACCCCCAGCCTTCCCCCATCTTGTTGAGGTAGTGATGTTCAGCAACGTGACGCTTGCCAGCTTTGATCCGGAACTGGCCCAGGCCATCGCCCAGGAAGAGGCCCGCCAGGAAGACCATATCGAGCTCATCGCTTCCGAGAACTACTGTTCCCCGGCCGTCATGGAGGCCCAGGGCAGCAAGCTCACCAACAAGTACGCGGAAGGCTATCCCGGCAAGCGCTACTACGGCGGCTGCGAGTACGTCGACATCGTCGAGCAGCTCGCCATCGACCGCGCCAAGCAGCTCTTCGGCGCCGACTACGCCAATGTGCAGCCGCATGCCGGCTCCCAGGCCAACGGCGCCGTGTATCTCGCGCTGCTGAATGCCGGTGACACCGTGCTCGGCATGAGCCTGGCCCATGGCGGCCACCTCACCCACGGCGCCAAGGTGAACTTTTCCGGCAAGACCTATAACGCGATTCAGTACGGCCTCAACACCGAGACCGGGGAAGTCGACTACGACGAAGTCGAGCGCCTGGCGCTGGAGCACAAGCCGCGCATGATCGTGGCCGGCTTCTCCGCTTATTCCCGCGTGATGGACTGGCAGCGCTTCCGCGACATCGCCGACAAGGTCGGCGCCTACCTGATGGTGGACATGGCCCACGTGGCCGGCCTCGTGGCCGCCGGCGTGTACCCCAATCCGGTGCAGATCGCCGACGTCACCACCACCACCACGCACAAGACCCTGCGCGGCCCGCGTTCCGGCCTGATCCTGGCCAAGAAGAACGAAGAGATCGAGAAGAAGCTGCAGAGCGCCGTGTTCCCCGGCATCCAGGGCGGCCCGCTCGAGCACGTCATCGCCGCCAAGGCCGTGGCCTTCAAGGAAGCGATGGCGCCCGAGTTCAAGACCTACCAGGCCCAGGTGGTGAAGAACGCCCAGGCCATGGCCGAGGTACTCATCGGCCGCGGCTACGACATCGTCTCCGGAGGCACCGACAACCACCTCTTTCTGCTCTCGCTGATCAAGCAGGACGTGACCGGCAAGGATGCGGACGCCTGGCTGGGCACGGCCGGCATCACCGTGAACAAAAACGCGGTGCCCAACGACCCGCGCTCGCCTTTCGTGACCTCCGGCATCCGTATCGGCACCCCGGCGGTGACCACGCGCGGTTTCGGCGAAGCCGAATGCAAGGAGCTCGCTGGCTGGATCGCCGACATCATCGACAGCCGTGGCGATGCCGCGGTGATCGAAAAGGCGGCGGCCAAGGTCAAGGCGGTCTGCGCGAAGTTCCCGGTCTACCCGAAGTGATGTGACGGGCAGGGGCTTCGGCTCCTGCCCGGGCAGACGAGGTGGCCTTCGGCGCCGCGCCTGCCGATCCGCCGCCGTGCACGCGAGCCTGTCCCGCGTCGCCACGGCAGCGCTTCCGGTTCCGCTTGGCGGGCACCGGAGGGGCGTGACGGCGGGCCCGGGCGGTTCGCTGTACCGGCCCCGTACGCTCCCCCGGGACGGGGAGATGCAGTACAAGATGCACTGTTGTTGCCGAAACACAGGAAGGTTCTTTAGGGGTTCTCACTCATGCACTGCCCGTTCTGCAGCGCCGACGACACCAAAGTCATCGATTCCCGCCTCGTCGCCGACGGCGACCAGGTCCGCCGTCGCCGCGAGTGCACCTCCTGCGGCGAGCGCTTCACCACCTTTGAAACCGCCGAGCTCGTGCTGCCGCGCATCATCAAGTCCGATGGCGTGCGTCAGCCCTTCGATGAAGAAAAGCTCCGCGCCGGCCTGATGCATTCCCTGCAGAAGCGCCCCGTCTCGATCGAGAAGATCGACGAAGCCGTCAACCGTATCCTGCACCGCCTGCGCGCCACCGGCGAACGCGAAGTGAAATCGCGCATGGTCGGCGAGATGGTCATGGACGAACTCAAGCTGCTCGATTCCGTGGCCTATGTGCGCTTCGCCTCCGTGTACCGCAGCTTCCAGGACATCAGCGAGTTCCGCACCGAGATCGAAAAGCTCGAGCGCGACAACAGCGACAGCAAGAGCCCGACGTGAGCACGCCGACCGACGACCTCCGCTACATGAGCGAAGCCCTGCGCCTGGCGCGCCAGGGCCGCTACACCACGCAGCCGAATCCGCGCGTGGGCTGCGTGATCGTGAAGGACGGCATCATCGTGGGCGAGGGCTACCACGCCCGCGCCGGCGGCCCGCATGCCGAGATCGTCGCGCTGAAGCAGGCCGGGCATCGCGCCTTTGGTGCCACTGCCTACGTGACGCTGGAGCCTTGCGCGCACCACGGCCGCACGCCGCCCTGCGCCAATGAACTCGTGATCGCCGGCCTCAGGCGTGTCGTCGCCGCCACCGAAGACGCGAATCCGCTCGTGGCCGGCAAGGGCACGCAGATCCTGCGCGACGCCGGCATCGTGGTGGACGTCGGCCTGATGGGCGACGAGGCGCGGGCGCTGAACGCCGGCTTCCTGCGCCGCATCAACGGCGGCCTGCCCTGGGTGCGGCTGAAGCTCGCCATGAGCCTGGACGGCCGCACCGGCATGGCCAATGGCGAATCGAAATGGATCACCGGGCCCGACGCGCGCCGCGACGTGCAGAAGTGGCGCGCCATGAGTTCCGCGATCATCACCGGCGTCGGTACCGTGCTCGCGGACAATCCCGCGCTCACCGTGCGCCCGGAGGAATGGAGCGAGTGGTATTACGGCGATGTCGTGCCGCCGCTGCGCGTGGTGCTGGATGCGCAGTTCCGCACGCCGGCGAACGCGGCGCTCTTCACCGCGCCCGGCCGCGTCGTCATCGTCGGCGCCAGCGAACAGCCGGCGCGGCAGCAAGAGCTCGCGGCCGTTGGCGCGGACACCTGGGTGCTGCCGGGGCGCGATGGCCGCGTCGATATCGGGGCGCTGCTGAAAAAACTGGCGGCCGACGGCGCGAACGAAGTGCTGGTGGAGGCCGGTGCCACGGTGGCCGGTTCCTTTGCGAAGGCGGGCCTGGTGGACGAGTACATCGTGTACATGGCGCCGGTGCTGCTCGGCAGCAGCGCGCGTCCCCTGCTCGACTGGCCGCTGGCCAGCATTCGCGACCAGCGCCGGCTCGTGATTCGCGACACGCGCATGGTGGGGGGCGACCTGCGCCTCACGCTGCGCCCGAAATGAGGGTGTGACGCGGCGGCGCGGGTAGCGCGGCCGTCGCCGCGGAATGAGTTGCTGTGATGCGGCGTGACGGCGGTCCCGCATCGCAGCGCAGTTTTGGTGCTTCCCTGCGGCCTTCCGGGCGCGGGACCAACGGATAGCGAGGCGGGTAGTCATGTTCACCGGCATCATCGAAGCAATCGGCACCATTCGCGCCATCGAGCCGCGCGGCGGCGACGTGCGCCTGCGC
This sequence comes from Moraxellaceae bacterium, assembly GCA_029237815.1. GTDB lineage: Bacteria > Pseudomonadota > Gammaproteobacteria > Pseudomonadales > Moraxellaceae > UBA2031. The sequence continues at coordinate 12,254 of JAQZBP010000009.1, read as the reverse complement.
ATCGCCACCGGCAAGCTCGACCTTGGCGATGTGAAGCTCGGCGATTCCATCGCCACCAACGGCGTCTGCCTGACGGCGGTCGAGCTGCCGGGCGACGGCTACGTCGCCGACGTTTCCACCGAGACCCTGGCCTGCTCCACGCTCAAGGACCTGAAGGTCGGCGCCGTGGTGAACCTGGAGAAGGCGCTGCAGCCGCAGTCGCGGCTCGGCGGCCATATCGTCAGCGGCCACGTGGATGGTATTGGGGAGGTGGTGAGCCGCGAGGTTTCCGCCCGCGCCATCCTGTTCCGGGTGCGCGCACCGCGCGAGCTGGCGAAGTACATCGCCATGAAAGGCTCCGTCACGGTCGACGGCATCAGCCTCACGGTGAACGACGTGGCGGGCACCGACTTCGTGCTGACCATCGTGCCGCACACGGTGCAGGAGACCAACATCGGCTCCTGGGCCCCGGGCACGAAAGTGAACCTCGAGGTGGACGTGATCGCGCGCTACCTCGAGCGCCTGCTGATGGGCGAGAAAGCGGCGGATGCCGGCCACGGTGGCGGCATCAGCATGGCCTTCCTGGCCGAACACGGTTTTATGAAGTGAGAGAGCCTGACAGATGGCACTGAACACGATTGAAGAGCTGATTGCCGACATCCGCCTCGGGCGCATGGTGGTGCTGATGGACGACGAGGATCGCGAGAACGAAGGCGACCTCGTCATGGCGGCCACGCATGTGCGCCCCGAAGACATCAATTTCATGATCAAGTACGCGCGCGGGCTGGTGTGCCTGCCGATGACGCGCGAGCGCTGCGAGTCGCTCAAGCTGCCGCTCATGGTGCAGCGCAACGGCTCCGGCTACGGCACCAAGTTCACGGTGTCCATCGAGGCCGCGACGGGCGTGTCCACGGGCATTTCCGCCGCTGACCGTGCCCGCACCATCCAGGCCGCCGTGGCGCGCGATGCGAAAGCCGCCGACATCGTGCAGCCCGGCCACATCTTCCCGCTGATGGCGGAGCCGGGCGGCGTGCTGCGCCGCGCCGGCCATACCGAGGCCGCCTGCGACCTCGCGCGCTTGGCCGGCCTCGAGCCCGCCGGCGTGATCTGCGAGATCATGAACGAGGACGGCACCATGTCGCGCCGCCCCGATCTCGAGAAGTTCGCCATCGAGCACAACCTCAAGATCGGCACCATCGCCGACCTTATCCACTACCGCATGGTCAACGAGCAGACGGTGCAGCGCGTCGACGTGCAGACGCTGGCCACCGAGTACGGCGACTTCCGCCTGCACGTGTACCGCGATGCCGGCGGCACCGACGTGCACGTGGCGCTGGTGAGGGGCGACCTCGCCCCCGGCACGGTACCGACGGTGCGCGTGCACGTGGTCAACCCGCTGCGCGACCTGCTGCACGCCAAGTACCAGGGCCGCCTCGGCTGGAACCTGCAGAAGAGCCTGAAGGAAATCGCGGCGGCCGAAGCCGGCGTGATCGTGCTGCTCGGGCAGGACTATGCCTCGGCCGACATGGTCGGCCAGATCGAGGATTTCTTCGGCCTGCGTCCGCGCACGAGCGAGGGCTCCGGCTCCGGCATGTACCGCAACATCGGCACCGGCTCGCAGATCCTGCGTGATCTGGGCGTGACCAAGATGCGCCTGCTGAGCTCGCCGATGAAGTTCAACGCGCTCTCCGGCTTCGGCCTCGAGATCGTGGAATACGTGACGACCGAATAAGCGGCGTCCAGTCACGCGGGTCGGCGTGTTGGCGGCCGGCGGCATTCAACAGCACTTTTCGCCCGGCTTTTCCTGTCCGGGCGGCAATTGATCGAAGGGGAGACTGAGATGAGCAATATCAAGATCGTGGAAGGCGGTTTCAACCAGGCCAACGGCCGTTACGCCATCGCCGTGGCGCGCTTCAACAGCTTCGTGGTGGAGTCGCTGCTCGCCGGTGCCATCGACACGCTGAAGCGTCATGGCGTGGCGGAAGAAAACATCACCGTGGTGCGCGTGCCCGGTGCCTGGGAGCTGCCGCTGGTGGCGAAGAAGCTGGCCGAGAAGAAGGCCTTCGACGCCATTATCGCGCTCGGTGCCGTGATCCGCGGCGGCACGCCGCACTTCGATTATGTCTGCAACGAAGCGGCCAAGGGCCTTGGCGTGGTCGGCCTGGAATATGGCCTGCCGGTGATCTTCGGCGTGCTCACCACCGACTCCATCGAGCAGGCCATCGAGCGCTCCGGCACCAAGGCCGGCAACAAGGGCAGCGATGCCGCGCTCGGCGCCATCGAGATGGTATCGGTGCTGCGCGCCCTCGGCTGATCACGAGGCCGCGGTGCGCCGCGGCCTTCGCCGATGCGCCCGCGCAGCGCGACCGTGAAGGTTGGCGCTGCCGCGTTCGGTCGCTGCGTGAGCCTCATGGCGCGCGCCGTGGTGCCGGCCGCGCCGGGTGGTGTGATCACCACCGCAGGGCGGAGCGCAGTGACCGGCGCCCTTCTGGAACTGGAATGAATACGGGTTCGTCCCGGGTTGGTGCAAGTTGAGCAAAGAGAACAGTAACGCCGGGCGCCCCTCCGCGCGCCGCAAGGCCCGCCGCTTCGCGATGCAGGCGTTGTACGAGTGGGCGATCGCGCAGAATCCGATGTTCGAGATCGAGGCCCGCTACCGCGTTGACAACGACATGCACAAGGTTGACCTCGAATATTTCCACGAGCTCATCCACGAGATCGTGAAGCAGGTCGAGGCCATCGACGACGCTTTCCTGCCGCACCTCGACCGCAAGTTCCACGAGCTCGACCATGTCGAGCGCGCCATCCTGCGCATCGGCACCTACGAGCTGCTGCACCGCCTCGACGTGCCCTACAAGGTCGTGATCAACGAGGGCATCGAGCTCGCCAAGGATTTCGGTGCCACCGAATCGCACCGTTACGTGAACGGCGTCCTCGACGAGGTTGCCAAGCAGCATCGCAAGGTCGAGCGCTCCGCCTGACCTGTCCGGCCCGCCTGCGCATTGCCGCCGGGCACGGACGCCGCCACGAGGCCGGACCATGACGCAGAAAGGCGAATTCGAACTGATCGACGAATTCTTCCGCCGCCCCGGCGCGGACGCCTCTGTTCGCCTCGGCATCGGTGACGACGCCGCCCTCGTCGCGGTGCCGCCGGGGCACGAGCTCGTGGTGACCACCGACACGCTGGTGGCCGGTCGCCATTTTCCGGAAGCGGCAGCGGCCTATGACATCGGCTGGAAGGCGCTGGCGGTGAACCTGTCCGACCTCGCCGCGATGGGCGCCGAGGCGCGCTGGGTCACGCTCGCCCTGACATTGCCGGAGAGTGATGCGGAATTTCTCGGTGAGTTCGCGCGCGGCTTTTTTGCACTGGCCGGGCGCGAACAGGTGTCGCTCATCGGCGGCGACACAACGCGCGGCCCGCTCACGATCACTGTCACCGCGCTTGGCATCGTGCCGCAGGGCGCGGCGCTGCGGCGCCGCGGCGCCGCAGCTGGCGACGACATTTACGTGTCGGGCTGTCCGGGCGATGCCGGGCTCGGCCTGCGCCTCGAGCTGGAGCAGTGGGTCGACGAGCTGCCGGCGGCGGCGCGCGAGCTCGCGCTGCAGCGCCTGCACCGGCCGGAGCCGCGTCTCGCACTCGGCCGCGCGCTACGCGGCGTGGCGAGTGCCTGCCTGGATGTCTCCGACGGCCTCGCCCAGGACCTCGGCCATCTGCTGCGCGCCTCCGGCGTCGGCGCCGACCTTGAGCTCGGCAGCTTTCCGCGCAGCCTCGCGCTGGCCGCCATCGATCCCGCCTTCGCCGACATCCTCGCGCTGACCAGTGGTGACGATTACGAGCTGCTGTTCACGGCGCCGGTGACTGCTCGTGACAAAATTGCAGGTCTGCCGCTGCGCTGCACGCCTATCGGCAGCATCACCGCAGGCCACGGCCTGCGCCTGCTGCGCGGCGGCGCGCCGGTGGAGCTGCCGGTCGCCGGCTTCACCCATTTCTAGTCACCCATTCCGGACAGCCCATGGACAAGAAGCCCGACCTCCGCGATCCCCTGCAACTGCTGGCCTTCGGCTTCGGCAGCGGCCTGGCGCCGAAAGCCCCGGGGACCTTCGGCTCGCTGGCGGCGCTGGCGCTGTTTCCCGCGCTGGCCTGGCTCACGCTGCCTGCCTATCTCGGCGTGCTGGCGGTCGCGATCGTGGCGGGCGTCGCCATCTGCGGCCATGCCGCGGCGGCGCTCGAGGTGCACGACGACGGCCGCATCGTGTGGGACGAGTTTGCCGGGCTGTGGCTGACGCTGGTGCCCTTGGTGCCGGTCACGGACTGGTCGTGGCGCACGGCGGCGTGGCTGCTCGTCGGCTTCGGCCTCTTCCGCCTGTTCGACATTGCCAAGCCCTGGCCGATTGGTTATCTGGACAGACGGGTCCATGGCGGGCTCGGCATCATGATCGACGACCTGCTGGCCGGGGTGTTCGCGGGCATGGCACTGGCGCTGCTGATGCGGCTGCCGATCTGACAACGACAAGGGAGGACAGGGACATGACCTCGCGGCTTCAGGGCGTAATGCTGGCGGCAGTCCTGCTGCTGGCGCTGCCCGGTGTTTCGGCGGCGGCCTACCAGGACCCGCATGTGAACGTGATCGGGCTGATTGGCGATCGCGCCATCCTGCGCATCGACGGCAACCAGGTCATCCTGCGCCGCGGCGAGAGCAGCAACGGCGTCACCCTGGTCGACGTGGTGGCCGGCGAGGCGCTGCTGCGCATCGGCAAGCGCGAGATCCGACTCGGCATGGGCAAGGACACCGGCGGCATCGCCGAGCGTGGCAGCGGCGCCAGCATCGAGATCGTGATGAACGGCAACGACCAGTTCATCACCAGCGGCATGATCAACGGCCGCGTGGTGGAGTTCCTGGTCGACACCGGCGCCAACAGCGTGTCCATGACCACCTATGACGCCGACCGCCTCGGCATCGACTACAAGGTCGACGGCGCCCCCATGCAGACGGCGACGGCAGGCGGCATCGTCAAGTCATGGATGGTGACCCTGCGCTCCGTGCAGGTCGGCCCCATCGTCGTGAAAAACGTCCAGGCCTCGGTGCGCGACGCCCCCAACCATGCCCCGGTGCTGCTGGGCATGACCTTCCTCAGCCGGGTGTCCCTGCAGCAGGAAAACAACAAGCTGAAGATGTCGGTACGGTGAGTACAGCGCTTGTGCCATCGCGGCGCCCCCGGGCGGGTTGCTACAATGCCCGACCCACTTGATCGGAGATTCTCGTGCCTGTTGTCTTCGTAGCGTCGTCCCGCCTGCCCACCCGGCACGGCACCTTCATGATCCACGGCTTCCAGGACCCGGAAACCGGCAAGGAGCATGTGGCGCTGGTCATGGGCAACGTGGACGACGGCCAGCCGGTGCTGCTGCGCGTGCACTCCGAGTGCCTCACCGGCGACGGCTTCGGTTCGCTGCGCTGCGATTGCGGCCCGCAGCTCGACGCGGCCATGGCCAATGTCGCGGCGGAAAGCCGCGGCGTGATCCTCTACCTGCGCCAGGAAGGCCGCGGCATCGGCCTGCTCAACAAGATCCGCGCCTACCACCTTCAGGACGCCGGCGCCGATACCGTGGAGGCCAACGAGCAGCTCGGCTTTGCGCCCGACCTGCGCGAGTACTCCATGTGCGAGGACATGCTGCGCCATCTCGGCGTCACCGCGGCGCGGCTCATGACCAACAATCCGCGCAAGGTCGCGGCGCTGGAGGCGCACGGCGTGAAAGTGGTGGAGCGCGTGCCACTCATGACGGGCCGCAACCCGCACAACGAGCAGTACCTCGCCACCAAGCAGGGCAAGATGGGGCATATGTTCGAGCCGGGCGAGTGACGTCCCCGCCAACGGGCGCCCATGAAAAAGGCCGGCAATTGCCGGCCTTTTTGTTGCGCTGCGTTTACGCCGTCCAGGACGCCGCAATCTGGTCCAGCACGGTGCCGTAGGCGCCGGCATCGAGATTGCTGGTACCCGCCGGCGGCGGCGTGAAGGCCGCCATGGCGTTCACCAGGTTCTGCACCTGGGTATCGGTCAGGTGGTAGCCATCGGAGGTGACGAACTCCTCCACGTGGCGTGCATCTCCCCGGAACCAGTTGTTGACGACGAACTTGTCGCTGCTACCGATCACGGTCACCACCAGGTTCTGGTTGTTCTGCTCGAACCAGAGCTGGTCGTGGTTGATGGCATTGCCGTCGGAGCCGAACACGGCCGTGTCGTGGTTGCCCCCGGTGGCGTCGTTTTCGCTGATGCTGTCGCGGCCGTCGCCGCGGTTCAGCACGTAGCTGTCGTTGCCGACGCCGCCCACCAGGCTGTCATTGCCCTTGCCCCCGGCCAGCGTGTCGTTGCCGGCGCCGCCGTTCAGCGTGTTGGCGGAGTTGTTGCCGGTGATCACGTTGTCCTGCGCATTGCCGGTGCCGGTAGCGGCGGCGCCGGTGAGCGTCAGGTTCTCGAGGTTGGCGCCGAGCGTGAAGGAGTTGGCGCTCTGCACGGTATCGATGCCCTGGCCGGCGCTCTCGATCACGGTGTCGCCGCTGCCGGCGATGTAGAGGTCGTCGCCCATGCCGCCACGCAGCGTGTCACTGCCGGCGCCACCGTTCAGCACGTCGTTGCCGTTGCCGCCGTTCAGCGTGTCGGCGCCACCGTTGCCCAGCAGCGTGTCATTGCCATCGCCGCCGTTCAGGACGTTGTTGCCGCCGTTGCCGGTGATCGTGTTGTCCTGCGCATTGCCGGTGCCGCTGGTGTTGCCAGTGCCGGTCAACACCAGGTTCTCGAGGTTGCTGCCCAGGGTCCAGGTGATGGCGCTGCGCACGGTATCGGTGCCGGCGTCGGCCAGCTCGGTGACGATGTCGACCGTGTCGCCGGCGGCCATGACATAGGTGTCGTCGCCGTTGCCGCCGCGCAGCGTGTCGTTGCCGCCGCCACCGGTGAGGGTGTTGTTGCCGTCGTTGCCGATGATCAGGTTGCCCACGCCGTTGCCGGTGCCGCTGTGATCGCTGTAGCCGGTCAGGGTCAGGTTCTCGAGGTTGGCGCCCAGCGTGTGGTTGCGATCGGCCAGCACCATGTCCGTGCCTTCGCCGGCGAGCTCGACGATGCTGTCGCCGCCGTCGGCGGCGTCGAGCACGTAAATGTCGTTGCCGGTGCCGCCCTTCAGCGTGTCAATGCCGGCACCGCCGCTCAGCGTGTCGTTACCGGCCAGGCCGTCGAGGACATTGGCGCCGTCATTGCCGGTGAGCTGGTTGGCCAGTTCGTTGCCGGTGCCGTCGATGTTGCCGGCGCCGGTCAGCTGCAGGTTCTCGAGGTCGCTGCCCAGCGTCCAGTCGAGCGCGGACTCGACCGTGTCCACGCCCTGGCCGCTGCCTTCGAGGATCAGGTCGTCGGCGCTGTCGACGACATAGGTGTCATTGCCGGCACCACCGATCATCAGGTCATCGCCGGCGCCGCCGTCGAGGCGGTTGGCGCCGTCGTTGCCCTGCAGCACGTTGTCCTGCGCATTGCCGGTGCCGTTCGCGGCGCTGCCCGTCAGCTGCAGTTCCTCGACATGGGCGCCGAGCGTGTAGTCGATGGCCGCTTGCACGGTGTCGTAGCCCTCGCCCGCCGCCTCGGTGACCGTGTCGGCCCATGCATCGACGACATAGGTGTCGTTACCGGCGCCGCCGGCCATCGCGTCATCGCCCGTGCCGCCGTCGAGCGTGTCGTCGCCGGCATCGCCCTGCAGGGTGTCGTTGCCGTCGTCGCCATGCAGCGAGTCGTTGCCGCTGCCGCCGATGAGCGTGTCGTTGTCGGCCAGGCCGTAGACGGTGTCGTTGCCGCCCAGCGCGTCGAGTGTGTCCACCAGGGGCGTGCCGTAGAGCACGTCATCGCCTTCGGTGGGCTCGGTGGAGACAACGCCGCCGGTGGGGAACAGCGCCGCGATGTCGGCATAGGTGAGGATGCCGTCGGTGGCGGTGAGGTTCTCCACCACGCGCGTGGCGCTGAAAGGCGACTCCGACGAGGCCAGTCCGCGCAGGAAGGTCATCGCGGCCTGCATCGTGGTGCTGGTCAACGGAGCGCCCATGAGGCTGGTGCCATGGTAGGACAGTTTCACCAACTCCTCGGTGACTTCGGCCTGGCTCGAGGACTCGAAGAAGTCCTCGATGCGCAGCGAATCCGTGCCGTCCTGGAAGACCAGGTCCTCGCCGTCCCGCGAGAGGCGGGCGATCAGGTCGGCCGTGGTGAAGTTGGCCTGTGCAAAGTCGACAATGTCGAAACCGATGGCGGCAAAGGCGTTGTTGTCCATGCCCTGGATAACGTCAATGCCGCCACCGCTGTACACGAAAATTTCCGAACCGGCGCCGCCAATGTAGGTGTCGCTGCCGCCCTTGCCATCCTGCGTGACCCAGCGCCCGAAGGTGATGCCGGGCAGGCCGGGACGGCCGTCGATGGTGTTGTTGGTGTCGGTCGCGGCGCTTTCCAGCAGGTACTCGTTGTTGACCGCCACCGGCGAGATCACGTAGCCGCCGTTGTCGTCCAGCAGGGATGTGGTGACGGAGTACGCCGCGCTGACAAAGCTCTGGTCAACGATATTGACGGTCTCGACGGCATACCGCGGTACGATCAGGGTGCTGCCGGTAACGGTGTTGACGATGCGCAGGTGACCGTCGGCGCCATCGAAGGAGAAGTGCAGGTCGTCGGGGCTGTCCGCGAGGATGTTGAGTTCGGCGATGCGCTGGCCGATCTCGCCCACCAGCGTGGTGGTGCCGGCGTTGAGGCTGTTGAAGCCGATCTTGCTCTGGTCGGAAACGTAGATGGTCTTGGTGCCACCGCCGGAAACCGCGAAGTCCCCACCGGTGTCGAAGTCGGCATAGATGACCTGGTCACTGGTGTCGTTCATGCTGACCATCGGATCGCGCGTGTCCGTGGCGGCGATGATCACATCGCTGCCCGCATTGGCGGTGAGCGCATCCGCCAGCTCGGCGAAGGTCATGAGCGTGCCGTTGAAGGTCAGGCGCGTATCGCCGGTGTTGGCGCGGCCAGGCTGGAAGAAGCCCTTCAGGAGGGCGCTGTTGCTGCCGTCCTCCACGCGCAGGTCGTAGCCGTCGCGCGTGAAGCTGAACTCGCTGGCGTCCTGCGCAAAGATCACCGACGAGGACGGCGCGGTCACCACGTCCTGGCCGAAACCGGCGTTGAAGGTGATGCTGAGGGCGCCGCCGGTCAGGGTTTCGTTGTCGCTGCCCATGATCACGTCGCCGCTCAGCGCGAGGATGTTCTCGCTGGCCGTGTTGGCTTCGCCGTCATAGGTCGTGCCCTGCGCCACGAAGACGAGGCTGCCATCGACCACTTCGGGCAGCTGCTGGATCAGGTCCTTGACCAGGATCTCGCCGCCGCCGACCGCAACCTTCCAGTTCATCGTGTCGCCGAGCAGCATCGGCGCGACGGTGGCGGGGATCACCAGCACCGCGTCGCTGCCGGCGATGCCGAGCTCGAACAGTCCTTCGTTGAAGCGGAAGGTGAGGTCGGAGGCCGAGATGGCGCCCGCGCTCTCGTCCATGTTGATGGTCAGCCCGGTGAGCTGGCCCGACGTGTTCTCGCTATAGAAGAGCAGGTCGCGACCGGAGTTGCGCGACAGCTGCAGCACCGCGAACTCGGACCGGATGTTGTACATGTCGTTGCCGGTGCCGCCATCGACGATGGTGGTGCGACCGAGGTTGTCGAGGCCGCTGGTTTCGAGGAAGTCATCGCCGCCGCCACCGTTCAGGACGATGGGGTCGGTGCTGAACTCCTCGAAGCGGGTGCCCGTGGTGTTGTCGTTGTCGTCGCCATTCATGATGGCCTGCTGGATCATCGACGAAGTCACCTCCACGCCGTCGAAGGTGATGGTGAATTGCGACTGCATGAGCGGATCGCCGGGATTCATGTTGGCGAAGTAGTCGTTGACCTTCAGCCAGCCGTGCGTGGTCTGGATATAAAGATCCAGATGGTTGCGGTAGACCTTCGGGTCGGCTTCGGCCAGCGTGAAGTTGAACTGGATGGTGCAGGCCGCATTCGAGTGGGCGGTGATGGTGTCACGGCCGAAGTTGGTGTCGAAGATGAAATCGGCGCTGCCTTGGGCGCTCAGCGCGTCGTTGCCGGTACCGCCGTTGATGACGGAGTGGCCGTAGCCGCCCTGGATGTTGTCATGGCCGGCATCGCCGTTGAGGATCGCGTTCTGGCTGCCGGCAATGATGAGGTCGTCGCCATCGCCGCCGCTGATATGGTCGGTACCGCCGACAAGCTGCGTCTGAGTGCCGTCCCAGTAAGTGTAGCCGTCGCCGCCCAGGAGGGTGTCGTCGCCACCCTCGCCATTGATGATGTCAGTACCGCCATTGCCATAAACGGTGTCGTTGCCGTCGCCGGCGTTGATGGTGTCATCGCCGCTCTGGATGACGACGGGAATTGCGCCGCTGTTATCGACCTGGAGGCTGTCGCCGTTAAGGGTGTTGTCGTTGTTGTCGCCGTAGATGTCGGCCATGCAGATTGCTCCGTGCAATTATGTGTGGAATCCCCGGGTCCACGCCCAATGCCGGGCGCGAAAGCAACCCGGAGCAGCGCGCATCGTATCTATACGTAAGTGGTAGAGATAGCGGAGCGTAGTAGGCAAAAGCGGCAACCGAAGAGAACTGGAGAGGACCGGAAGGATTGCAGGAGGCGACGACTCCTGCGGCGACGCGTGCGCGTGGTTGAACCGAAAAGTAATACTTAAGTGCTAGCCGTTGCCGCTGCCCGACATCCTCCGGGACGAGCGGACACGACGTCACCAAAGGAGCGGCATGCGGGCAGCGCTCTATGGTGAGGGAGTTGAAGGACGCGACGATTGCTGGCAGCGGAGTTAAAAGCGCGCCAACGCGCGCTGGGGCGGGAGATCGACGACCTGTTCCTGCGCCGGCGTTGTGCCGCGCGCAGGCCTGTTCTAGCGCAGCACGACTGTCTGCAGTTGCGGTGCGGCGTCGAGACGCTGGCGGATGGCGGCTTCAACACCCGCTGCATCGAGGCCGCAACCGGCCAGCATCTCCGCCGGCGTGGCGTGCTCGATGAAGGCATCGGGGATGCCGAGGTTCTGCACCGGCACGACCAGCTTCTCGCGCGCCAGGAACTCGTTCACGGCGGAGCCGGCGCCGCCCATCACGGCGTGCTCCTCCACCGTCACCAGCAGCCGGTGCGACTGCGCCATCTCGCGCACCAGCGCCTCGTCCAGCGGCTTCACGAAGCGCATGTCGACCACGGTCGCGTTGAGCGCTTCCGCGGCCGCGAGCGCCGGCGTCAGCATGGTGCCGAAGGCGAGGATGGCGACCTTTTCACCGCGACGCCTGAGCAGGCCCTTGCCGAGCGGCAGCGTCGTCATCTGCTTTTCCAGCCGCATGCCGGGGCCGGTACCGCGCGGGTAGCGCACGGCGGCGGGACCCTTGTGCTCGAAGCCGGTGTAGAGCATCTGCCGGCATTCGTTCTCGTCCGAGGGCGCCATGATCACCATGTTGGGCACGGTGCGCAGGTAGGCGTAGTCGTAGGCGCCGGCATGCGTCGGGCCGTCCTCGCCGACGAGGCCGGCGCGGTCGATGCCGAAGGTGACGTCGAGGTTCTGCAGCGCGATGTCGTGGATGAGCTGGTCGTAGGCGCGCTGCAGGAAGGTCGAGTAGATCGCCACCACCGGCTTCAGGCCTTCGCAGGCCATGCCGGCGGCCAGCGTCAGCGCATGCTGCTCGGCGATCGCGACGTCGTGGTAGCGCTCGGGGAATTCCTTCGCGAAACGCACCATGCCGGACCCCTCGCACATGGCCGGCGTGATGCCGACGCAGCGCGCGTCGGCGGCGGCCATGTCGCACAGCCAGTCGCCGAACACGTCGGAATACTTGGGCTTTTTCTGCACCGGGCTCAACGGCTTTTCGCGCTCGGCCAGCGGCGCGATCTTGGTGATGGCGTGGTAGCCGATGGGATCGGCTTCCGCCGGCGCGAAGCCCTTGCCCTTGGTGGTGTAGACATGCAGCAGCTGCGGGCCCGGCGCCTCGCGCAGGTTGGAGATGGTCTCGACCAGCGCTTCGAGGTCATGGCCGTCGATGGGGCCGACATAGTTGAAGCCGATGCTCTCGAACAGCGCGCCCGGCGAGTTCACCAGGTGCTTCATGCTCTCTTCGGCGCGGCGTGTGAAGTTGAGCGTGGCCGGCATGGCGGAGAGCACGCGCTTGCCGCCCTCGCGCAGCGCGATATAGGTCTTGCTGGCCCAGATGCGCGCGAAATAGTTG